>NZ_CP015579.1:0-2400000 GCF_002163585.1 Tatumella citrea | reverse complement strand
AATTGCGGTTTATCAGGCTCTGGAACAGGTTGTTCCCGGCATCAGCAGCGAAACCGTTGATCAGGACCCGGGTATGCTGATTGCCCGACTGGCGCTCAAATTACAGCATCTGGCGGGAATGGAGGGAGGAACAGCATTTACCGCCCCTTCGCAGGACGTCGATGAAGCCGAAGTACTCTACAGCTACGAAACCGAAAACATCGGGCTGGAAGCCGGTGAAGTGGCCTGCGATATGCTGGTGGCGTTAGCCCGTTCTGAAGATGACCTCAGCACAGTGGATTTAAGTAACCATATTTCCCGTTATCTGCGATATGCTGATAAACGGACACTTGGCCCGTCGGCGATGGAATTAGTCAAAGCCGCACAGGAACGGGATATCCCCTGGTACCGGATGAATGATGCCAGCCTGATTCAGGTAGGTCAGGGGAAATATCAGAAGCGCATTGAAGCGGCGCTGACCAGTAAAACTTCGCATATCGCGGTCGAAATTGCGGCAGACAAAAATATGTGTAACCAGTTGCTGGGAGATTTAGGACTACCGGTTCCCAAACAGCGGGTGGTTTACGATGAAGATGAAGCGGTCTCGGCAGCGAACAGAATCGGTTACCCGGTGGTGGTGAAGCCACTGGATGGTAATCACGGACGCGGAGTCTCGGTAAGCCTGACAGATGAAGAGTCGGTGAAAACTGCTTATGCGCTGGCTGAACCGGAAGGCAGTGCAGTGATTGTTGAAAGTATGATCCGTGGTGATGACCACCGGTTGCTGGTGGTTAACGGTGAACTGGTGGCTGCAGCCCGCCGGGTTCCCGGCCATGTTGCCGGAGACGGGATTCATACCATCCGCGAACTGGTGGCTCAGGTGAATCTTGACCCGCGGCGCGGTGTCGGGCATGAGAATGTCCTCACCCGGCTGGAGCTGGATGAACAGGCACTCAGATTATTACAAAGCTATGATTATACGGCAGACAGTATTCCTCCGGCCGGTGAAGAAGTTTATCTGCGGAAAACAGCCAATATCTCCACCGGTGGTACGGCGGTAGATGTGACTGATGTGATTCACCCGGATAATAAACTGATGGCTGAGCGGGCTATTCTGGCGGTCGGGCTGGACGTGGGTGCGGTAGATTTTCTGACCACGGATATTACCAAAAGCTATCGTGAAACCCTGGGAGCAATCTGTGAAATTAATGCAGGCCCCGGATTACGGATGCATATTTCCCCTTCCGAAGGTAAGCCCCGTGATGTGGGCGGCAAGATTATGGATATGCTGTTTCCGGCAGGGAGTCAGTGCCGCGTGCCAATTGCCGCATTAACCGGCACCAATGGTAAAACAACCTGTGCGCGGATGCTGAGTCATATCCTGAAAATGGCAGGACATGTAGTTGGTCAGACATCGACAGACGCGGTGCTGATTGACGGAAATGTCACTGTTAAAGGTGATATGACCGGGCCGGTATCGGCAAAAATGGTATTGCGTGACCCGTCGGTCGATATTGCGGTGCTGGAAACTGCCCGTGGCGGAATTGTCCGCTCCGGTCTGGGATATATGTTCTGTGATGTTGGCGCAGTGCTGAATGTGACCTCTGACCATCTGGGGCTGGGAGGCGTTGATACTCTGGATGAGCTGGCCAAAGTGAAACGGGTTATTGCCGAAGTTACCCGTGATACCGTGGTGCTTAACGCGGATAATGAATATACGCTGAAAATGGCCGTACACTCTCCGGCGAAACACATTATGTATGTGACCCGTAACCCGGAGCATACGCTGGTTCGCGAGCATATTCGTCTGGGTAAACGGGCGGTGGTGCTGGAGCAGGGGCTGAATGGCGAGCAGATCGTTATTTACGATAATGGTATGCAGATACCGTTAACCTGGACTCATCTGATTCCTGCCACACTGGAAGGGAAAGCACTGCATAATGTCGAAAATGCGATGTTTGCTGCAGGAATGGCGTATGCACTGGGGAAAACTCTTGATCAAATCCGCAGTGGCTTACGGACCTTTGATAATACCTTCTTCCAGTCTCCGGGCCGAATGAACGTGTTTGACGGCCATGGCTTCCGGACCATCCTCGATTACGGTCATAATGAAGCGGCTATTGGCGCAATGGTAGAACTGGTGGAACGCCTGAATCCACAGGGACGGCGGCTGGTTGCCGTGACCTGCCCGGGTGACCGTAGGGACGAAGACGTAGCCGCTATTGCTGCCAAAGTGGCGGGGCACTTTGACTGCTACGTCTGCCACAGAGATGATGACCTGCGGGACAGAGGTCCGGACGAAATGCCACGCCTGATGAAACAGGCTCTGATGGCGCAGGGAGTCAAAGAAGAGGCGATACAGATTGTTGAACAGGAAGTTGATGCGCTGAGCACCTTACTGAATATGGCAAACCGTAATGATTTGGTATTGTTCTTCTGCGAAAATATTACCCGTTGCTGGAAACAGATTATCAATTTTAAACCAGCCTTTGGCGACGCTGCCCTGACAGCCGCCCCGGAGGCTTTACCGGTTCAGACCACCGATATCCCTGCAGGTTATCAGATAACACAGGGTGAACGCGGCGTACTAATAATACCGAATGACTGACCGGTCTGATGAGATATTTATGACTAATTGCGTGACTTCAGAAAAAAATCAGAGACCAAAACTGGCGGTAATCGGCGGCAGGCTGGAAGATGATAATGCCGCCGTTTATCAGCAGATGCATCTCTGTTCCGGCGGGAGAATTGTGGTGTTTCCTACAGCCTCTTCCGAGCCGGAAGCGGTGGGCGAGGAAACGCTGGCCGTTTTCAGAGCTCATGGCTTTGATGCGGTTCTGGCGCCGGTGTTCGGTGAGCAGGCTGCTCAGGCAGCACATTCGCCGGAAACCGTCGCGTTAATTCGTGACTACGGCAGTGTATTTTTTACCGGTGGCAATCAGGTTTTTATTACAGAAGCCCTGGCACCGAACGGTGAGGAAAGTCCGGTACTGGCGAGTATTCGAGAAGTCTACGCCGCCGGCGGGCTGGTGGCAGGCTCCAGTGCCGGAGCGGCGATGATGTCCGACACCATGATAGTTGGCGGCACCTCTCTGGAAGCGGTTACCTACGGGATTATACCGCATGAGGATCAGCCCGGAATGCTGCTGGGTAAAGGGCTGGGCTTTTTCAGCCACGGTATTATCGATCAGCACTTTATCAAGCGCGGACGTTTTGGCCGGCTGGTGATTGCGATGATGAACAGCGGGGTCACCACAGGTTTTGGTGTTGACGAGAATACTGCACTGTTTATCCAGGGCAATGAAGCCAGCGTGGTGGGAGAATACGGCGTTTTTGTGATTGATATGCAACACGCCAGTTATGATATCGCTGCCGGGACCGCAGAAAATATCAGCTTCAGTTATCTGGACAATGGGGACCGGTTACTGCTTGATACGCTGCAGGCACTACCTCATCCTTCAAAAATCGCAGTCTCTCATGCCGATGTGGCATATCGCGCCCCGGCCCGTTCACTGCGTAATGTGTTTGGCGCCTACACACTTTACGACCTGCTGGCTCGTCTGGTACTGGGTGACCCGACAAGCTACCAGAGTGACAGCGCCAGCGCGATCGATCCCAACCGTGGAGAGGCAACCAGCGTTGGATTTGAACGCCTCGACGGGAGTTCTCAGTCACTTATCTCCATAAAAAATAACGAATTACGCATGACGGCCATTGGTTACCGTGCCAGTCTGAACCACTTCCGGTTAAATGCATCCCAGCTCACCGCTAGCCATTATCGTGCGCTGGCGCGTGATTATGGCATTGAGCCGCAGGTAGATTCGCGAATGATACTGCTCGGTTCCACACCGCTGGCTTACGACTCTCCGTTGCTGGATGAGGTGTTGAATGCCTGCTCAGGGCCGGTGGGCATTATTGCGGCAGCCTCCTCAGAACCGCGCAGCGAGGCAGCACGTTATGTCAGACGGCTGGAAGAACATGGAATTGCCAGTGTGGATTTACGGGTCACTATCGACAACATCGAGCGTATTGGTCTTGATCCTGAACTGGTCGCGCAGATTGCTTCTTTGAAGACAATTCTGCTGACCGGCGGCAATCAGATTCGGCTGGCAGAAGCCTTATTACATCGCGGTGAAGTGACGCCGATTTTGCAGGCTATAGTGCAGGCGTATGCCGCCGGGGCCACAATTATTGCGGTCAGCGGTGCGGCAGCGGCGTTATCCGGATTTATGATTGCCGGCGGCAGTTCCTATGAAGCAATGCGCTTTGGTATTGCCTCAGATATGGGCCGTCGCGGTCTGGTCATTCAGGAAGGACTGGGGTTGTTTGGGGTTGGCGTGGTTGATCAGAACCTTATTTCTGCCGGGCGACTCGGGCGTCTGGTGGTGGCCTGTGCTGAGGAAGGCGTGCATTACGGGCTGGGTATCTGTGATGACAGCGGTTTTATTACCAGCCACGATAACTCACTGCTGACGGTGATTGGCGCCAAAGGGGTTGTGCTGGTAGAAACTAACCGTTCGCAGATTACCCTGCAGGCGGATGAGTTTATTGCCAGTGGCAATCAGCTGACCTTCGCATTGCCCGGCGATGTTATCAATCTGAATACCGGAACCGTGTTGCGCCAGCAGCCGGTAGAAAAGGCAGATGAGACGCTCAGTCAGCTTACCGCAGATCTGATTCAGGATTGCGGAGATGATGGCAGAAGCAGTTATGCAAAACGAGGCCCCATACAACTCCGTTATCAATCCACCGGCAGTGGTCAGGGAATACTGGATATTGAAAGTCTGCGGGATAAACATGGCTAATCATTGCCGGAGACAGCCACAGATTCGATGATTTTTATTCAGGTTTCGGCATATTACCGCGAAATCAGCCAGCAGTCTTACAGCGCAGGAATTTATGATGAACAATGATGATCAAACCGCCGTAACCGCCAGCCAGTACCCGCTGGTGGCACTTGAATCAGGTACCGAACATGTGGTGACTGCTTACCGGTTTGGTGAGCAGGGTGCCAGGCCAAAAGCTTATCTGCAGGCCGGATTACACGCCGATGAGTTTCCGGGCATGCTGGCTTTACACTATCTGTTGCCAATGCTGGAACAGGCCCAACAACGGGGTAAGCTGACCGGAGAAATTGTGCTATTACCTCAGGCAAACCCTCTGGGGCTGACTCAGCACCATCAGGGGTTTCTGAATGGTCGCTATGAAAGCGAAACCGGTAGTAATTTTAACCGTGATTTTCCTGATCTGGCGGCCGCTGTCGGGGAAAAACTGGCGGATAAGTTAGGGGCGGATGCACAGGAAAATATTGCGCTGATTCGGGCTGAAATGTCCGCAGCATTAGCAGAGATAACCCCTGAAACTGCCATTGACAGCCTGCGTCATACACTGCTGACTCTGGCTTATGACGCCGACCTGGTATTTGATTTACATGCAGATAACCAGGCGCTGGTACATATGTATACCGGCCCGGCACTGTGGCCGGATGCCAGCGATATTGCCGCCGAACTGGATGCACGGGCGATATTACTGGCCGATCTGTCCGGTGGAAATCCGTTTGATGAAGCCTGTAGCGCACCCTGGTGGCAACTGGCGGAACGTTTCCCGGGTAACCCTATTCCTCCGGCCTGTCTGGCGACAACCCTGGAACTTGGCAGCAATGATGATGTAGATATCCGTCAGGCACAGGATCAGGCCGCCGCGCTCTACCGGTTGCTCGAACGTCGCGGCGTTATCAGCGGGCCTGAGGCATCGGCGCTTCCGGCATTGCGTTGTGAAGCGACCCCTCTGGCGGCAATGTCACAGGTAAAAGCGCCGCAGGCAGGTCTGGTGGCATATCATCTGCGGCTGGGGGATACGGTGAAAAAGGGCGAACTGATCGCCACAATTATCGATCCACTGAATGGCAGCGCAGAAGTACTGGCTGAGACCGACGGGGTACTGTTTGCCCGTCACAGCCAGACCTATGCCTGGCCTGGTAAAATTATCGGCAAAGTTGCCGGAACTGAACCCCTGGACGACCGTCAGGGCTTACTGTTAAGCGATTAATCCTGCCAATGCGTGCTCCCGGCGTTTGCCCGGGACACGCTGTTTCAATTCTCCCCGTCAACCTCCGGCTTATTTGCACCAGGCTGGTAAGGTAATAGCTATCAAAGAGATAGAATCCGTCAGATAGTCGTTCAGGCAACTTCACGGTAAGGTAACTCCGGTAAATATTATAAGGGGTAGAGCAATGAGTCGTTCCGAAGATCAGAATAACAACACCTTTTCTGCCGCTGAGCCTGAGTCAGGCGCGGCTAAATGTCCTTTTCCACACGGCAAAACGAATAAAGTCGCTGGTGGCGGTACCCGTAATAGTGACTGGTGGCCTGCGCAACTGCGGGTGGATTTACTGAATCAACACTCTTCACGTTCCAACCCACTGGGCGAAGACTTTGATTACCGCCGTGAATTTGCCAGCCTGGATTATTACGCACTGAAAGCTGATCTCAGAAAACTACTGACGGATTCGCAGTCATGGTGGCCGGCAGACTGGGGCAGTTATATCGGGTTGTTTATCCGTATGGCCTGGCACAGTGCGGGTACTTACCGTTCTGTGGACGGTCGGGGTGGTTCAGGGCGAGGCCAGCAACGTTTTGCTCCCCTTAATTCCTGGCCGGATAACGTCAGCCTGGATAAAGCCCGGCGCCTGCTTTGGCCGGTAAAACAGCAGTACGGACAGAAAATTTCATGGGCCGATCTCTATATTCTGGCGGGTAACGTTGCGCTGGAAAATTCCGGATTTCGCACCTTTGGTTTTGCCGCTGGTCGTGAGGATGTCTGGGAAGCCGATCTGGATGTGAACTGGGGTGAGGAAAAAACCTGGCTTGCTCATCGTCATCCGGAAACCCTGGCCGGTTCACCGTTAGGGGCCACCGAAATGGGCCTGATCTATGTGAACCCGGAAGGTCCTGAGCATAGCGGTGACCCTGCTTCAGCCGCTCCGGCTATCCGTGCCACGTTTGGCAATATGGGAATGAACGATGAAGAGATTGTTGCGCTGATTGCCGGAGGGCATACCCTGGGTAAAACTCACGGTGCAGGCCCTGCCAGCCATGTGGGTGCAGATCCGCAGGCAGCCCCTATCGAATCACAGGGACTGGGCTGGGCTTCAGATTACCAGAGCGGTGCCGGGGCTGATGCCATTACTTCAGGCCTGGAAGTTATCTGGACACAAACGCCAACTCAGTGGAGCCACTACTTCTTCGAAAACCTGTTCAACTATCAGTGGGTTCAGACCCGGAGCCCGGCAGGTGCGATTCAGTTTGAGGCCGCGGATGCCCCTGCATCGATTCCGGATCCATTCCATCCGGAGGTTAAGCGTAAACCGACGATGCTGGTGACTGACCTGACTCTGCGTTTTGACCCGGAATTTGAAAAAATTTCACGGCGCTTCCTGAATGATCCGCAATCATTTAATGAAGCCTTTGCCAGAGCATGGTTTAAGCTGACGCATCGCGATATGGGGCCGAAATCCCGCTATTTTGGCCCGGAAGTTCCTTCAGAAGATTTAATCTGGCAGGACCCGTTGCCGGTGGCGAAGTACCATCCGTCGCTGGAAGATATCCGAACTCTGAAACAGCGGATTAAAGCGTCCGGACTGTCGGTGGCTGAACTGGTGAATGTGGCCTGGGCTTCAGCGTCTACCTTCCGTGGCGGTGATAAACGCGGCGGTGCCAATGGCGCAAGACTGGCATTATTGCCACAGCGCCAGTGGCCGGTGAATGCCGTGGCTGCCGGTGTACTGCCGGTACTGGAAAACATTCAGCGCGAACTGTCGGTGGCTTCGCTGGCTGATATCATTGTACTGGCCGGTGTGGTGGGACTGGAAACCGCGATAGCAGACAGCGGATATGCGGTAGAAGTGCCGTTTACCGCAGGACGTGTGGATGCCAGCCAGCAGCAGACAGATATTGAATCTTTCGAATTCCTGCGTCCTGAAGCCGATGGGTTCCGCAATTATCGTGACAGTCAGGCAACTTCACGGACCGAAGATTTACTGATTGATAAAGCACAGCAGCTGACCCTGACGGTTCCTGAACTTACACTGCTTATTGGCGGAATGCGGGCGCTGGGCGCGAATTTCGACGGTGGGAAGGCAGGGGTATTTAGTGATGTTCCGGGGCTGCTGGATAACAGCTTCTTTGTGAAATTACTGGATATGCGGACTGAATGGCAGGCGACAGATGCCACTGCCGAATTGTTTAACGGTCGCGACCGTGTCAGTGGCGAAGTCAAATACCAGGCCAGTCGTGCTGATCTGATCTTTGGTTCCCATCCGGTATTACGGGCAAATGCTGAGGTTTACGCAAGTGCGGATGCCAACGCTAAATTTGTCCGGGATTTCGTCAAGGCATGGACTAAAGTGATGAATCTCGACCGGTTCGATCTCTGATAACTGCATAACAGAGTATCAGATGATTTTCTTCCCCGTCTGCCACTGTGTATGACCGGCGAGGAAGGTGAGCGGTGAAGCAGCGGTGCTGGTTTCACCGCTCACGCCGGTCCGGATTTCATCATCCCTGATAGTATAAAACGTTGACCTTTCCGCGGGCTGACCGGCAAAAGATTACAGGCCCGTGGCTGGCTGATTGATGCGTAAAGGATTGCCCGGAGTAATGATGATTTTTGCCAGATAGAAAGGGTTACCCTGGTACATAAATGTCTGGGTTTGCACCATGACCGGCGCGTTTGGGTCAATCCCCAGTTTCTGACCGCGATCAGTGCCCGGAATTGCTGCCTGCACAGTACATAAGCCGGGGCCCGGAGCTGTAGCTGTAAGTGTCAGAAGCAGGGCATGCACCGAAAGATGCTGTTGTTGCGGGTCCGACAATGCCCGGGCAATGCGAGGGTCTACCGCGTCAAGAGCTTCCCCGGCGGGCAGATGTTCCTGAACCAGCGCTATCACGCTTTCGTCGCGATAGACCAGGCTTTCACAAAACCAGCTGTCGTCATTTTTGCTGATATGCAGTAACTCGTGAGTCAGGTCTGATGGCTTTTGTAGCCGGTTATCTATACGTTTCAGGCTGATCTTACTGTGGCTGTTGCTGAGTAGTTTTTCCGGAGGTAACAGATTTTCAAGCCCTGGAGTGGGAAGTACACTGCTGACAAACCGGCCAATTCCTCGCCTGGTCAGCAGCAACCCGTCCTCTTCCAGCAACATCAGAGCTTCCCGCACCACGGTACGGCTGACTCCCAGCATCGTACCCAACTCACTTTCTTTAGGCAGCATGGATCCGGGTGGTAATAAGCCACCGCGAATCGCTTCCGAAAGCCTTGAATAAATGATCACCCGTAATGGCTGACCAGCACTGTCAGGTAACGGGGAACTGAGAAAATCTGTGATATCAGGCATATTGAGCGGTTTTCCGGACAAGACAATAGGCGAAATAGTAGGACATCGCACGGATAAGTAAAACCCATTTGTAAGATATTATACCAGCAGGTATAACATGTGGTTTATTACAACTATGACAGGAAATTTTATGAACTCTGTGGCGGTATCACCGGACTCCGGTGGTCTGGAAGGGAAAAGTGCAGCAATGCTGGTGGCAGCACTGATGCTGGCAATACTGGCATTTCAGCTTAACTGCTCGATGATTTCTCCGGCATTACCTGAGATGGCAGCACAAATTCACGTTAGCCTGGCTGATATTTCTCAGGTGTCGTCACTGTTTTTCCTGTCGGGTTCGATTTGCGGAGTAGTACTCAGCCGGTTCAGTGATTTCTTCGGACGGCGCAGGATGCTGATAGTGGTGATGTTGTTGTGCAGCGCAGGAACGCTGCTCAGTGCGGTCACTCATGACTATTACACGATGCTGCTGGGACGAGTGTTACAGGGAGCCAGCAGTGCTACTTTCCAGCTCTCCTATTTGCTACTGCATCAGAAAATCAACCGTCGGTTATTCGGTACGGCTATCGGGGTGATCACCGCAGTTAACGGCGGTGTTGGCGGGGTTGATGGCTATATCGGAGGATTGTTAAGTGACAACTACGGTTATCAGTCAATTTTTATCATCACCCTGGCGGTGTGTGTGCTGGCATTACTGGCTGTAATCACACTGCTGCCGAAAGATATCCCGGGCGATACCCGGGGAAGCATGGACTGGTGGGGTGCGGCAGTGCTTTCAGTCAGCATTGTTTTTATCAATATGTATCTGAATAAAGGATCGTCCGTCGGCTGGTTTAGTGCCAGTGCATTGCTGTATCTGGTACTGTTTGTAGCAGCCATTCTGGTGTTCGGCGCCATTGAAAAACGCCGGAAGACTCCGCTGGTACCGATCGATCACTTTTTCACCCGTCATTTCTGGCCGGTAATCACCACGACGATACTGATACTGGCTGGCGTCTTTTCGGTTATTGGTTTTGCCATCATACTGATTTCCCAGGATACCCATGCCGGGCTGGGGATGAGTGCGGCTATGTCATCATTATTGTTCCTGACACCTCCGGCACTGATGGGCTTTGTTTCCGCGCCGCCAGCCGGTTGGCTGGCCGGTAAAATCGGCTGGATAAAAACCTTCCGTACCGGTCTGGTGCTATGCCTGATCCTGATGGTGATCATTACCCTGAATCCGGTGAACAAGCCGGTGCTGATTGTCGGATTAGCCCTGCTGGGCATTACCTATTATGGTGTAGTGCTAAGCTGTATCAGCGGGCTGAGTGTCCTGTTGTCACCCAAAGAAGCGCCATCATCACTGACTGCTGTTAATGGCGCATCCTTTGGCTTAGGGGCAGGGCTGGGGATTGGCCTGATTGCCGCCCATATCGGCAGTGGCACCCTGCAGGGATTCACCCATGGTTTGATGATCAGCACCGGTCTGACTGCTCTGGCGGTGATCAGCGGCTTTATGCTGAAAATGCGTGACGCCTAACCAGCTCTGGTCGTCGCGGGCTCCTGTAAAATGAAAGGTAAAAAATGCAACCGATAAAGCTCTACTTTGACTGTGATACCGGCATTGATGACGCTATGGCGCTCGGTTATCTGCTGGCCGAAAAACAAAAAGTCGATATCGTGGGTATTGGTACGGTCTGCGGTAATACTGATGTGGTCTCCGGGGCACGTAATACACTGAATCTGCTTAATCTGGCAGGAGTAAGTGATATTCCGGTAGCAATGGGGAACCCTGATCCGTTATACGGCACCTTTGTGAGCTGTTGTCAGCATATTCATGGCAATAATGGTATCGGGGATGTTGAGCTGACTACGGCGGCCCGGCAACCTGAAGCGCAAAGTGCCGCAGAGTTGCTGGTCTCACTGGCCCGGCAATATCCCGGAGAACTGCATATTCTGGCAACCGGCCCGCTAACTAATCTGGCCCGGGCATTACTGCTGGAACCGGCACTGCCCGGGTTATTAGCCCGGGTGACCATTATGGGGGGCGCAGCGAATGCACCAGGTAACCGCTCGCCGGTGGCAGAAGCCAATATTGCTGAGGATCCGGAAGCCGCTGCACAGGTATTTCAGGCACTGGATAATATTGTGATGGTGCCGCTGGATCTCACCATGCGACAGGTTCTCGAACAGCAACATCATCAGCAACTTTTGGATTCTGACCGGCCATTCGCCAGAGCCATTGGCGAAATGCTGACTCTGTATATCAGATTCTATGAAGATAAACTGGGGCGTAAAGCTTGCGCTTTACATGATCCGGCCGCTGCCTGGTTTGCTGTTGAGGGACTGGAAGGGTGTCTGGCGCCAAAAGTGCGGGTAGTGATTGATGACACCCACGGCCCTTCACGAGGTCAGACAATATGCGATTTACGGGGCAAATATAACGGTTTTCCACCACAGGCTGATGCTAACTGTACAGTCGTACTGGACTACGACCAGCAACTGGCTCCGCGACTGACTGAAAAATTACTTTCGGTATAAGGCAGACCAACATGCGCTTAACCGCTAAGGCTAAGCGCATATAACATTCTCCGCCGTTTATTCAATTACCGGGTGGTGAATCATCGCGAATTCAGCGGTATTATTCATCATTAATGGAAACCCCCGGATAAATGCACTGTCGGGTAACGTATGAGCATATTTACTATCAGAGGCCGGGTCCTGCGGAGCGGCTTGTTTACCGTACCAGGTCAGTTCGGATATTAGCGCGTTTGGATCCTGTAATATCGAGTGGTCATCATTGGCCCACACGTCTGACATTCCATTAATAGCTACAGCTTTCATCACTGCACGACCTACAGACGGGGCATACCACAGGGTCTCGAAAGTATAGCCGGACACCCGACACTCTTTACTTTGACAATGGGTCTCGCTCGCCCCGGGGCCGGAAAACTGTGGGTTCGTTTTGCTCCAGTGAATATGCCGGGTGATGATGACCGTATCAAAACTACCCCCTGCAACGGTTAACTTAGCAATACCGGTAATCCTGGAGTCGGCGCTGGCGTGATAGGTGTATTGCCATGATAGCCCGTTGCCACGGTTGACGTGTACCGGCATCTGATAGCGGGTATGCCAGGTTTTGCCTAAGGTGAGCGGAAAATTAAGTAACTGCCTGTCAGTCGCAGGTTGTGTAGGTAATATCTGGCTGTAACTGTTAAGTCGTTCTTTGAACTCACTGTCACCGACACGCCAGGTTGCCGTCTGATTATCGCTGCTGACCAGTGTCAGCACACTACTGTGTTTTCCGTCGGAACTGTATTCCCAGACGTTACCCGGTGCGGGTAGTTCCCGTTTTTCTGCATGGAACGGCAGGGTAACTTTTGGCATCCCCTGGCTATCGAAACTAAGGTAGTCCAGCCCGACACTATAGATTTTGTCGCTGATTTCTCCCGCCTTGTAACTGAAAAAAACTGCCTGTTTTTTATCATCATCAATACTAAATCCGGGACCATTCTCTTTTCCATCACGATAGGTCTGGTAGCGAATCACTCTGCCGTCACGCACCGTTTTTTCCTCTCCCTGCTGCCTGCCGTTGCTCCAGGAAGAGTAAGTGGTGTGGTCATCGTAGGTATCAATTTGTGGTCCGTCTTTGGCATAGTCCCCATCGGTGCGGTTTTGTTGCAGACCCGTCAGTTTGCCATGACTGTCAAAGGACTCTTTGATGCTGCGATGTGCGGCAATCTGCAGGGTTTCTTTTTCCTGTAACTGGCCATCAGGACCGTAAGTCAGAGTCAGTTGTGGGTCAGTGCCGTAGGATTCAACGCGGGTGGCGAGTTTGCCATTTTGGTCGAAACTATCTTCGTATTGCCGGACAACCTGTTGCTGCGTTTTCTGGTACACACTGCGCTTCAGCCTGCCGTCCGGATAATAGTATCTGGACTGCCGATATTTATTTCCGTCAAAACCCAGACCCTCATAGCTGAGCTGTCCATTCTGATACCAGGTTTTTTCGAGCACAGACCAGCCTGGTTCAGGATAACGTCGGACTTCTTCCGGCTTACCGTTTTCACGCCAGCTGGTTTCCATACCGATCGAATCGCCGTCCTGATCCCATTCTCCCTGTTTTTTAAGCTTACCGTCAGGGTAGAACATCTTATATTTGCCGGTCATATTATCGCTGGCCAGCAGGTCCGTGGCATGGAGGTCTTTAAAGGTTGCCTGAATATAGGGCTGATTATTAGGATAACGCAGAGTGAATTTTCCGCTGGTGGCCACTGGCCAGTCCAGTAACCATGCGGCATCCTCGCCTTGTTTTACCGGCTCAAATTCACTGTTAATACTTTTGGTTTCTGCCATAGCGACCGGTGACAACAGGGCGGCGGACAGGATATAAATTGCGGGCTTGAGGGTCATAATTTACCGTGTCTGATTCTGAAACACTGTTGGTTTTATTTACATTTAGCATCATCCTGTCTTATTAAAGAGGATATTTCAACCTCATGAATTACCGGTAAATTCTGATTTTAATTCGGCAGACCACACAGAATAAATATTGGTTATGCTGAAAAGACATTAATTTCCATCGCAAATAAACTCTGCCTGTTTCTGGTATTTTCTCCCGAACAACAGACAAATTGCGGAAATAGCGCAAAAGCCCCGGTATTTTAACCGGCAAATATTTTCTGTGATTTTTTGGGGAATTTCACCGCCAGTGGCAGATTCAGTCTGGCTGCATAATATTGATTGTGCCTGTGGCATGGAGGTATTGTACTCCGGAAATGATTCAGCCAGTGAATATCCTGCGATATTCAGATGAAAACCAGCAATTTACAACTGGCTTATTGACGGGGATAAAGCAATGAAAAACCTGGATGATATTGAAGCATTTGTGCGGGTTGTGGAATGCGGAGACTTTACCGGTGCGGCACGGGTCATGAATGTTACGGCCGGGGCAGTCAGTAAACAGATAAAAAGGCTGGAACAGTCACTGTGTATTACTTTATTTGAACGTAGTACCCGAAAAATTCGTGTCACCGTAGCCGGGCTTGAGATTTATGAACATTTCAAAACCGGTTTAGAAAGTTTTAATCAGGCGAAGCTGATCGCGGAGCATGGACTGAACAGTCTGTCAGGCTCAATCTCTATCAGCAGTCCGTCAACTTTTAATCATTGCTTTCTGATACCTGCCATAGATGCGTTTAGAAAAATGCATCCTGAAGTCAGTTTTTCGCTGGAAAGTTGTGACAGGATCGTTGACCTGTATGCCTCCGCTACCGATATTGCCATCCGTTCTGCAGAACTAACCGACTCACGTTTAATTGCCCGAAAAATTTTTGACCAGCATAGGGTGGTGGTGTGCGCGCCTGACTTGTTGTCAGGTTTTGCGGTTCCGCTGGATATGACTGATTTAGCCCGGCTACCGGCAGTGACTTTTGGTTATCCCGGCTATCCATCTGCGCTCTGGTCACTGGAACACCAGGAAAACGGCGAAGTTCAGTCAGTCAGGCCGAAAAAAATGTTGATGACTGATGACGGCACGACATTGTTAACCTGGGCCCTGCAGGGACAGGGGATTGCGCTGAGAGAAAGCTGGAGCATTAATAACTACCTGCAGAGCGGTCAACTGATCCGTCTGATACCCGAATGGCAAGAATCAGTCAGTAGTTTGTGGCTCATTCGTACCAGCTACCGTGGTTCGCCTGCACGACTCAATGTTTTTTCCGAGTTTCTGATTACTTTTTGTCGTCAGAAACTGTCACTAATGTATGACGGAAATCTCTGAATGGCAGAACATTGTGACATTCTGTCACAGGTTATATTCCGGAACATCGTTCGCTAAGATACTGACGTACAGGCATTATCTGTTCCTCCATTATATTTACAGGATCATATGATGCCTCTGTCGTTATTCGCACTGGCCGTCAGTGCCTTTGCTATTGGTACAGCAGAATTCGTAACTACCGGATTATTACAAACCATTGCCGCTGATCTGCAGATTTCGATTACCCGTGCCGGAATGATGACTTCAGGCTATGCGCTGGGGGTGGTTATCAGTGCTCCATTGCTCACTTTGCTGTCTGCCCGGGCTAACAGGAAACATACCCTGTTGTTGCTGTTAGTGCTGTTTATTACGGGCAATATTATTTCATCTCTGTCTGGCAACCTGGAGATGCTGATGGCGGGCAGAGTGCTTGCAGCATGCTGTCATGGGGCATTTTTTGGTATTGGTGCTGTTGTGGCAGCCAGTGTGGTTGCCGCAGATAAGCAAGCCAGCGCCATTGCACTGATGTTTACCGGGCTGACTCTGGCTAATGTTCTGGGGGTTCCGGCTGGCACCTGGCTGGGTCAACACTATGGCTGGCGTTCTGCATTTCAGGTAATCGCT
This sequence comes from Tatumella citrea, assembly GCF_002163585.1. NCBI lineage: Bacteria > Pseudomonadati > Pseudomonadota > Gammaproteobacteria > Enterobacterales > Erwiniaceae > Tatumella > Tatumella citrea. The sequence goes on along the minus strand of NZ_CP015579.1, from coordinate 2,384,263 downwards.
CTGTTGGGTGGTATAGGGTTTGCGGGACTGTTTTGGCTATTACCTGACCAGTCCCCGGGTCAGCAAAGCCTGAGCAGAGAACTGGCGGTATTTCGGCGGGCTGAAGTTTGGCTGGCACTGTTAATTACTGCTACCGGATTCAGTGGTTTACTGGCTTCTTTCGCCTATATATCGCCGATGATGACCGAAATCAGTGGATTTAGCACCACGAATTTGAGTCTGATTCTCGTGGTATATGGCCTTGGATTAGTGTCTGGAAATCTGGTCTCTGCAAGATTCGCTAATCATCGTCCGGAGCCGGTTATACTGGTGTTGCTAACATCTCTGGTAGCGTTACTGGTGTTGTTTTATTTTACATTGCATATTCGATGGATGGCAGTGGTTAACGTCTTTATGCTGGGTGCCGTTGGATTTGGTACTATTCCTCCTTTGCAGATGTATGTAATGAAAAAAGCACAAGGTGCATCTGCACTGGCGTCAGCAGCCAATATTTCAGCATTTAACCTTGGCGCTGCGGGCGGAGTCGTACTTGGAGGGAAGGCCATTGACGCTGGCTTTGGGCTTGCTTCACCGAATCTTGCAGGAGCTCTTCTTTCAGGTGCAGGGCTTATGATTGCTCTGTGCTGCATGGTCAGTTCGGGACGGCAGAAACGCAGATTCCGGTGATACTTATATTCCATATTTCGTTATGCAACGAAGCATCACGGGTCAGAGTTGTCAGAATAGCGTCGTCAAACTAAAGGAGACGACCATGATTGCTGTACTATTTGAAGCCGATGCACGCCCGGAACATCAACAACGCTACCTTCAACTGGCGGCTGAACTCAGACCAGAACTGGATAACATTCAGGGATTTATTGCTATTGAGCGCTTTCAGAGTCTGACTAATCCCGGAAAAATTCTTTCTCTGTCATGGTGGGAGAACGAACAGGCAGTGCAGGAATGGAAATCTCATCTGCGGCATCAGGCTGCGCAGAGCGAAGGGCGACAAACTATTTTTTCCCATTACAGCATCAAAGTGGCCACTGTGGTTCGTGAGTATTCTTCTGCCGGAAGTGAGGTCAGCCATGTATGACATTTGGGTAGTACTGGCGGATCAACCCGGTGAACTGTCGCGCCTGGGGCAGTTGCTGGGACAGGGGAATATCGGAATTGAAGGGGGCGGGGTGTTTACTGTCGGACAGGAATGCCATGCCCATTTTCTGGTGGCAGAGGGCAGGCAGGCCGCTGATATCCTTAGCAATGCTGGCTTACAGGTGAGGCAGGTAAAGGCCCCTCTGATCAGAAAACTGAGTCAGACAAGGTGTGGTGAACTGGGGGAAATAGCCGGGGTGCTGGCGGAGCATAATATCAATATTGTGACTCAGTACAGTGATCACAGCAATCACTTGATCCTGATGACGGACAATGATGAACTGGCGGCCGAACTGACGACCCGCTGGAGCGTGTAATGGGTAGAACAAATTCACAGGTGTCTGCGTTGCCGGAGGATGAAAATCCTCTGCTGCGGCCTGTGTCGGAAATTGCTGCCGCGATGGCTGACCCTTCACGGGTCAGCATGTTATGTGCATTGATGGATGGCCGGGCGTGGACCGCGACCGAACTCAGTGTGGTCGCCGGTATTGCTCCCTCAACTGCCAGCGCTCATCTGGCCAGACTGCAACAAAACAGGCTTATTACCTGTCTGTCTCAGGGGCGTCATCGTTATTACCGCTTATCGGGTGAAGAGGTGGCGGGTCTGCTGGAAACACTGATGGGGCTTTCTGCCGCACCGGTGAAGACAAGGGTGATCAGCACTCCTGCAAATTTACGTAAGGCACGCACCTGTTATGATCATCTGGCCGGTGAAGTCGCTGTAGAGATCTATGATGTTATGCAGGCTGAACAGTGGATAAGCCCGGAAAGTGAATGTTTGTCTGCCACGGGTAAAGAGAAGTTTTTACTCATGGGGATAAACGGAATCTCAAATCACAGGCGAAAAGAGGCTTGTGCCTGTCTGGACTGGAGTGAACGACGTTTCCACCTGGGCGGAAATGCCGGGGCGCAGTTATTATCTGTGATGCTGCAAAATCAGTGGGTAACCCGGACGACCGGTTACCGGGAAGTGACTTTCACTCCACAGGGCAAAAAGGCTGTAAAGCGCATTTTCGGTATCGCCGTATAATCCGGTGATGAGCAATAGCTGTCCGGGAGGAGTTTGTAAAATAAACCGGAACAGCTAACCGTCAGCAGCTCTTGTGTTGTACCGCCTGAGTCCGGAGTTAACCGGCAATCGCGGTGATTTGCTCAGTGCGTTCTGTCAGCTTGTGTTCCTTCACGCAGCGAATAAATCGCTTTAGCGCGGTCGTTGGTTGTACATCGTTTCGGGTAATAAACAGGGTTGGTACCCGCGAAATAGTCGGGATCACTTCATGTATCTGTAATCTGTCTGTCTGCCCGGATTTCTCAACCACCGAGCGAGGTAACAAAGTGATGCCCACTCCGGCACTGACACATCCCAGCATACCATCCAGCGAGCCAAACTCCAGCCGCTGGAATGCCGGGCGGCCCAGCCAGGTCAGATACTGTTCCAGGCGTTGCCGGTAAGCACAGCCTTGTTTAAACATCAGTGCGGTAATACCCCGTGGGTTGTCTTTCAGTTGCTGCGGATGGCGAATTCCGCCTGCAGTCACCAGTACCAGTTCCTCACTGAATACCGGTGTTGTTGCCAGTAGCGGATGATCTACCGGTCCGGCCACAAAGGCCCCGTCTGCCTCGCAGTTCAGTACTTTGTCGATCAAAAAAGCGGTAGCATCAATGGTCATCGCCAGTTGTACTTCGGTATAGCAATCATGGAAGCTGGCCAGAATATCCGGCAGTCGTACCGCCAGCGTGGTTTCCATCGAGCCTATGGTGATCATCCCGCTGGCTTCTCCTTCATCTCTGGCCACCCGGGAGGCTTCATCCAGAATAGCCAGTGCACGCTGTGCGTAGGGTAGCAGGCGGTTACCGGCACTGGTCAGTGTGACACCACGGCTATGACGTTCCAGCAGGGGTAAACCGATATATTCTTCCAGCGAGCGGATCCGGCTGGTGACGTTAGACTGAACTGTGTTGAGTTCTTTGGCCGCGGCAGTAATGCTGGCACAGCGGGCAACCGCGGAGAACGTCAGCAGATCACAGATTTTCATCAGAAACTCCCATCGCAATTTTATAATCGTAATGCAATCTGTCATCGTTAATTCAGATGGCAGTAAAAGTAAGCAAGTTTCAGGCCAGCCATCACCGGTAAGTTAATTGACTGTATTTTAGAGGGAATAAATAAAACGCATTGTCTGTTACCCGCGGAATGCCTGTAAGGTGGGCGTCGTTGCACCATAAGGATACTGATTTACGTCGCTGACGGGCGGTGTATTAACCAGAGTGCAGAGTATGACCGACAGGCCCTGTAAAAAAGGCCTGACCGGACAGGAGCAGAACAGGGCTGCGAGACATAGCCGGATGGCCGTTCCGCTCCTTAAGTTTACCAGGCCGGAGAATGGCTGCCCAAAGCCGGAGTGGTTCCCTGCCACTGACAGGGCGTTTCAGACATTCGCAACACCGGCCCCAGTGTTTTCAGGTCTCCATAACAGGTAGCTTCATCACACACCGCCCACCGTTCAAATTCTGCTGCGGTTAATCGTCCCGCCGCATGCCGGAAATCTTCCAGTAGTCCCTGGCGTTGCAACAGCATGGCAGACTGACAGAGCGACACCTGCACCCGATAGCTGCCACCTTCAGTGGCCCGACGGGCAAGGGCCACCAGGCCGCCGAAGGTCGCCAGGAAACCGGTCAGGAAATCACAGGTAAATACCGGCATCAGCCTGGGTGATCCATCCCCGTGATGCTGCCCTTCAGTGTGGCAGATACCGGTGACCGCCTGAGCGACCTGATCCCAGCCGGCGCGGGAAGCGAATGGCCCCCCGGACCCAAAGCAGTTAACCGCTATATGAATCAATCCGGGACGCAGTTTCATCAGTTCATCGACACCAAAACCATGCGCTTCGAGCCGGCCCGGCCGGTAACCGTCAATAAAGATATCTGCATCGCCGACCAGTTGTTTCAGCTGACCGGCTTGCTGCGGATTATCCATATCCAGGAAACAGCTGCGTTTGCCGTGGCTGGTATCACGGACAAAGGCAGGCACCTGAGGCAGATGAGGAGCGGTGACCATCAGAACGTCTGCACCATGTTCGACAAAGCCGATACCTGCGGTCGGGCCAGCCAGAATTCGTGTCAGATCCAGCACTTTAATCCCGGAAGCTGGTAATGCTCCGGCAGGAAGAGGCTGAGGTTTGCCTTCTGCGACTTTGGTAATTTCCACCACAGGACGTGCCGCGAGGTATTGACCGTGCGGGTGGTTTAGCCATTCTTCCGGGCTACGGACTTTGCCACCGCAAGCCATGGCATCGGCAATCGCCTGTTCAAGCCTGTCAGACTGCCAGCGACGGACACCTTCACTAACTGATTGCGGTGAACTACTGCATTGTAAAAGATCGAGAATTCTTTTTTCGAGATGCGTAAGATTGGTATGTGGCAGCAACCAGCGACCATCAGCGGTTTGCCAGGGCTGGGTGAGCGACACCATATGTTTCATAGCCTCAGAAACGGCAATCGGCCGGAAGATACCGTCTTCACCGCGTTGCTGTGTCATGTCGCCGCCGGCCAGCGATGTTGCAGCTGCCGCGCGCATATTGATACTGATTTTTTGCCGCCTGCCGGTTTTCAGTTGCCACAGATCATTGGCCGCCACACCGCGGGCAGCGAGTAAAGCCGCAGCGGTTTCACCTACCTTAAACGGAGTGTTAAACAAGTTATCCTGACCGGTGACCTGAACTTCGTCATTTGCCAGTGGTTTGCCATCTCTGATGGCCATTAGTTCGGCAAAAGCCCCGGACTGCGCGGTAAAGTTTTCCAGCATGGTGACTGACTCCATAATAATTTGATAAATAAACCGGCGAACAAATCAGGCAGCGTTGTCGGCTGTGAAACTGGCGAGGCTTTTCCTGTCGGCCAGGGAAACCGCGATGCAGACGATAAATGCCAGAGGAACGGTAACAATCGCGGGTGGGTCGATAGCAAACAGCGGCGTGCTGTGTCCGAGAACTTTTACCCAGACAGAAGGCCCTGCAATGGTGAACACCAGTGATGACACTAATCCGCAGCCACCTCCCCACAATGCACCGCGGGCGGTGAGAGAACGCCAGTAGATAGCCAGAAGCAATACAGGGAAGGTGGAGGAGCAGGATAACGAAAACGCCAGGCTTATCATGTAAGCAATGTTTTGCCCTTTAAACAGGATAGCAAGCAGTACTGCCAGTACCCCGAGCACTACCACTGATCTACGCATGATTTTTACTTCGCTGGCATCACTGATACTGCCTGTGCGGCTGAGAGTGCCGTAAATATCATGGCTCACCGCCGAGGCCCCGGAGAGGGTTAACCCTGCAACCACCGCCAGAATAGTGGCGAAAGCCACTGCTGCCAGAAAACCGAACAGAGGTTCTCCGCCAAGTAATGCGGCAAGTTGCAGGACGGCAGTATTACCGCCGACGCTGGCACCAGGCAGACTATGAGTCCGCAGCAGATAGAGTGCCCCAAAGCCGATGATAAAGATCATCAGATAAAATCCGTTCATAAACAGCGTTGCCCATAACACCGAACTGCGTGCAGATTTTGCATCAGGCACTGTAAAGAAGCGCATCAGAACATGAGGCAGACCGGCAGTGCCGAGCATTAATGCAATACCAAGCGAAAATGCAGACCACGGGTCTTTTGCGGGCAGGGCAGGAACCAGAATTTGCCGGCCGGCCGGGTGAACGCTCACCGCACCTTTCAGTAGTTCACTAAAGCTGTAGCCGGTCATTCGCAGTACCAGAAAACAGAGCAGCAGACAGCTGAGAATCATCAGTACGGCTTTGATCATCTGTACCCAGGTAGTAGCCATCATGCCGCCAAACATGACATAGAGCACCATTAATACCCCGACCAGCGCGACTGCCCAGACGTAGTTAATGCCGAACATGACTTCAATTAATTGCCCTGCGCCTACCATTTGTGCAATCAGGTACAACAGAACAATGGTCAGCGAGGCGCAGGCGGAGAAAATACGGATACCTTTACCCTGTAGCCGGGCGCAGACCACATCGGTAAATGTATATTTGCCCAGCTTGCGCATTTTAGCTGCCATCAGAAAGACCACTACCGGTAACCCTGTGGTGTAACCGATGGCATAAAATAAGCCGTCAAAACCACCGGAGAAGACCAGTGCCGTCAGACCCAGTAATGCCCCGGCAGACATTGCATCCCCCGCAATCGCCAGGCCATTCTGGAAGCCGGTAATCTTCCCGCCAGCGCTGTAAAAATCACCGGCGGTTTTGGTCCGACGGGCCGCCCGCCAGGTAATTGCCAGCGTCATCAGAATGACTGCGATGAAGAAAAAAATCGCCAGTCCACCGGAGCCTGTCGACGAACCGGCTGATGCCAGTGCGGGAGCAGAAACCGCGCTAAGTAGGATCAGGGGCAGCAGTTTTTTCATATCAGTTATCCTCGTGATGATTGGCTATCACCACATACAGCGTGGTCAGGATAATTCCACTGACAATAACCACCGCTCCCAACACGAAAGAGAGCGGGATTTGTGTCTGCATAAAATTTTTCTGCAAGGCACCGGTGTTAAATACACACAGCTTGATAAAAGTGAAAAAAATAATGATTTGCACAGCGGTAAACAGGATGCCTGACGATGTGTCATTCCACGGCTTGTTGCTGGTGTTAACTGAACGGCGCATAAAATTTGTCTCCTCATAAGCAGAGTTAAACCTGACATTTTCCGCACATTACGGGGAACTGACGGGAGCGGAGTGAGCAGGGGAAAATCGTGGCTTCGGAGAAACTCTAAAAGTACACCGCTATCACGGGTAGCGATTTGTTATGATATCAGTCATCTGAAATTAAGATGGCAAGCCGGCATTGCACTCTGACCGGTGCAGGGCGCACCAGCATTGGATCCCCGGGGAATCAATCTGGTGCATGTTACAAATCAGGGCAAACTTAATCACGGGGTGTTTAGCAGAGATGGTTCCGGATATCATTCTGATATCAATGATATTATCTGAAAATGAATACACTAAACCGGCAGAGTTTATTATCTGCGGGGTTAGTTGTATGTATATATAAAATAATAACGTATTTTAATTTTAATATTCTTATTTAGAATAAATGATGAGGCAGGATAAGCCGTCATGGCCTCCTGCCGGTTCACCTTCAGGGCATCACTGTTACTTTGCGGTTTTATTTATCAGGTCCAGTTCTTCACTGGCTTTAGCGATAGCAATGCGTATTACCTGAAGGATAACACCGCTGCATAGCGCAGACAGACCCACAGTAAAGAAGGCCGTAACCACTGAATCTACCAGGGTATTGCCGGAGGTCACCACTACCGGCCGATAGATGACAATGCCGGCAAAAACCACCCAGTGACTAAAACAATAAAAGCAACTGAACAGATGTCCTGCCATAGCATGTTTTCGTGCGGCCCACTGGCGTAACGGCCGGAACATTTCCTGTTGGGTCACAGATATAGCGATACAGGCGGACACCAGCGCAATAACCAGGCATATCCAGACATTTTGCAGCAGATTTTCAGACAGCATAAGCAATACTCACATTGGTCATTTCATGTAATAATATAAGATACATGAAACAGACTTTTTCACGCAACCAATAAAGTTACGTAAATGAATAACAGCAACCGATCCGGAGTGGAAAATGCGCAAAGATCACCGGCTCTCCAGAGCGTTACATATCCTGATTCATATGGGTAACACCAGTGAGGCCGTAACCTCAGAGCAAATTGCACTGATGATAAATACCAATCCGGTCGTGGTGCGACGATTGTTTCAGGGGTTGCGGGAAGCCGGGCTGATTCATTCAGAAAAAGGCCACGGCGGAGGCTGGACACTGGAAAAACCGTTACAGGAAATCACTCTGCTTGAGGTGTTTACAGCCATTGGCAGTAATGAGCTGTTCACTGTAGGCTGGGCTAACGAACATCAGGATTGTCAGATAGAACAGGCAGTGAATCAACAAGTTGAACAAACCCTGGAGGCAGCCCGCGCGCTTATTGTGCAGCGTTTTGCAGAAGTGACCCTTGATCAGCTGGCTCCTGAGCAGTGGCCGGTCTGAGCCAGCAATTAACAAATTAAGTTAGTAGATGAGTAACGGCCTGAGACTTTCGTTCCGGCCGCATATGACAACAGGACCAACCAGGGCACATCAGAGATCATTTGTGTCGCCGGCAGCAAAAGCAAACTTATTCAGCCGTTCAGGCGGGTATAGCGGAGGGGGAATGCAGGAAGCAGGTTTTCATCAGGCAGTAAATACTGTTACGCGTAGAGTCTCAACACGGGCAGTATTTTTTATCGCAGGGTTTGCTATGGGTGTCTGGGCGCCGCTGGTGCCTTATGCTCAACAACGATTACAGCTTGATGCCGGAATGCCTGGGCTGCTGTTACTTTGCCTGGGAAGCGGATCACTGGTCACCATGTTGTTTTCGGGTAAGCTCACCAGCCGCTTTGGTTGCCGGGCTATGATTATTGCGGGTGCTCTGCTGGCCTGTGTGGCTTTGCCGCTGTTGGCTACTACAGACTCACTTCCCTTAATGATTACCAGCTTGTTACTGTTCGGTGCCGGAGTGGGTCTGACTGACGTGACTGTAAATATTCAGGGCGCTTTGGTTGAACAGCAAAGTGATGTTCCTCTGATGTCCGGGTTTCATGGTTTGTTCAGCGTGGGCGGGATTGCCGGTGCGGCAGGTGGGAGTCTGGTGCTGGGTGAGGGGGATGTCGCCATTGGCCATGGTAGTGTCCGCAGTATTATTAATGCTGGTAATACTGATACTGGCCCTGCGGTATTTATTACCTTTAGCCTCTCATGAAGAACAACAAAATTCTGCTTTTCGTCTGAATCTGCGGCTTATCCTGATGGCAGGGATGTGTCAGCTCTGCTTTCTGGCAGAAGGTGCTATGCTGGACTGGAGTGGTATCTGGCTAACTGAACAACGCGGTCTGGCTATTGAACATGCAGGCTGAGGCTATGCGGTGTTTGGTGGCGCGATGGCGGTTATGCGACTCACCGGTGATCGACTGGTCAGCCGACTGGGACGAAAAAAACTCCTGATGCTCAGTGGTATTTTTGCAGCGGCAGGTTATGCACTGGCGGTGCTGTTACCTGGCTGGGAATCCTCACTGGGTGGATTTATTCTGGTCGGGATAGGGGCGGCGAATGTTGCTCCGGTGATTACCACTCTGGCAGGAAAAGAGCAGGTCATGCCGTCGAATATGTCGGTCGCTTTTGTCGCTACTGTCGGTTATCCCGGTATTCTGATGGGACCGGCGGTGCTGGGTTTTATCGCCCACGGTTATGGGCTGGCGGTGGCATTTATCTGTATGGCATTGTCGTTGTTGCTGGTGGCGACTGGAGCACTAAAACTGGAATACTGGTAGTTGTTGGCAGGCACAGGTCTGCTTACACAGACATCTTTTACAGTTCGGCCGGCTTCAACAGGCTTCAGAACGGCGATAATCTGGTGTTCAGTTAATCGGGCTTTACGCATAGCGATCTCCTTCAGGGAACCTATTCAGTATGTAGGAAGATCTCTAAAAGTGAATGGTTCTTTTTGCAGGGATACTTACAGCAGGGCAATGATGCCACTCAAATCCTTATGAATTCGGCCATAAGCAGCAGAGGTCGGGGAATTGCAATGTAGCACCTGCCGGTTTACCCGGCAGGAATCGCAGTTAATTCCCGCAAATATTACTGTTAAAAAGTGTGTATTGGGTAGGCAGGCTGTTACAGAATAAGCCCCCTCTATGTTAGAAGAGGGGCAATTGCATCAGGCGATGAGAATCGCACGGATGTCGTTAACGTTTGTTAGTGTCGGGCCGGTAATCAGTAAATCATCCAAAGAGTGGAAGAAGCTGTAACTATCATGTTCATTCAGATATTTTGATGCATTGAGTCCGGTCTGTTTACCACGAGCCAACGTATCCGGCGTGATTAAAGCCCCGGCTGCGTCCTCAGTCCCGTCAATACCGTCCGTGTCACCTGCAATAGCCCATATGCCCTCCTCACCATTCAAAGCACAGGCAAGACTGAGCAGAAACTCAGTGTTGCGGCCACCTTTACCCGCACGGCCATTGGAAACGGTAACAGTCGTTTCGCCACCCGAAAGTAACACGGCAGGACCTTTAACAGGATGCCCATACTGCTTCACTGACTTAGCAATACCGGCCATCACCACTGCAACTTCCCGGCTTTCACCCTCCAGAGCATCACCCAAAATTAACGGGGTAATACCATGGCAACGCGCTTTTTCTGCTGCGGCCTGTAATGCCATAGCGGGTGTGGCAATTAAACGCGTGTTACTCTTCACCTGCGATGTCGCCTGCACTGGTTGGTTAAGTAGTACATATCCCACCTGTTCTGAGACAGCAATACCATAGCGCTCAAGCACTTTCAGAGCATCGCCCGGGGTGCTGTTATCAGGGACTGTCGGGCCAGAGGCAACATCTGCAGGGTTATCACCAGGAACATCACTGATAATCAGAGAAACGACGTGAGCTGGTTGCGCCATCAGGGCCAGTTTCCCGCCTTTCACTGCTGACAGATGGCGACGAACCAGATTCATCTCTTTGATGTTGGCACCGCTGTGTAACAGAGCCCGGGTTATCGCTTGTTTGTCCGACAGCGTTAAGCCTTGTATCGGTAACGCCATTAAAGCAGAACCACCACCGGAGATTAACGCCAGCACTAAATCATCTGCTGTTAGACCACGCAGCGATTCTACGATAAGCTTCGCTGCGGTTTCACTCATGGCATCAGCTACAGGATGTGCAGCTTCCAGTATGTGGATGCGTCCGGCAGGTACGGCATGACCATACCGTGTTACCACAACACCACTGACATCTACATCTGGCCAGGCCGCATCCACCGCAGCAGCCATGGCTGCTGAGGCTTTGCCTGCACCAATGACCACGCAGCGGCCTTGAGGCTTTTTCGGCAGAGCAGGGGGAATGACAGGCCCCGGGCGAGCACTGTCAACGGCCTGCTGAAAAATATCCTTCAGAATTTCTGCGGCCAGTTCATTTCTCATTTTTATACCATTTCAGCAACAGTGGCTTTTGACTCAATGAATTCAACAACGGCTTTAGTCACATCAGCGGTATTCGCTGTGCCACCCACATCTGGAGTCAAAATGCCTTTGGTACAAACATACTCGATGCCTTCCATGATGAGAGCAGCAGCGTCTTTCTCACCTAAGTGCTCCAGCATCTGCACTGCTGTCCAGAAGGTTGCAATTGGGTTAGCAATACCTTTACCGGTGATATCGAATGCAGAGCCGTGAATAGGTTCAAACATAGATGGGAAACGCTGCTCCGGGTCGATGTTAGCAGTCGGTGCCACACCTAAGCTACCCGCCAGTGCGCCCGCCAGATCGGACAGGATATCTGCATGCAGGTTAGTCGCGACGATGGTATCCAGTGATTGCGGGTGCAATGTCATGCGGTGCGTCATTGCATCTACCAGCATTTTATCCCAGGTCACATCCGGAAACTCTTTGGCAACCTCAGCCGCGATCTCATCCCACATAACCATTCCATGGCGCTGTGCGTTGGATTTGGTGACGACGGTCAGTAGGTTACGAGGACGGGATTGAGCCAGTTTAAATGCGTAACGCATAATACGGGTGACCCCCACCCGGGTAAAGATGGCGACTTCGGTGCCCACCTCTTCCGGCAGACCTTTATGTGCACGACCGCCATTACCTGAGTATTCACCTTCTGAGTTTTCACGCACGATGACCCAATCCAGATCGCCAGGTCCGCGATTGCGTAAAGGGGAAGTCACGCCAGGTAAAATTTTGGTTGGACGAACGTTGGCATACTGGTCGAAGCCCTGGCAGATTGGCAGACGCAGGCCCCACAGAGTGATGTGGTCAGGCACATCGGGTGCGCCAACGGCGCCGAAATAAATGGCATCGAATTTTTTCAGGGTTTCAAGCCCATCTTCCGGCATCATTATACCGTGCTTTTTGTAGTAATCAGAACCCCAGTTAAAAGTCTGTACATCAAAGCGTAACTCAGGATTTTGACGGGTAACCGCCTGAAGCACTTCAACGCCTGCAGAGATGACTTCTGGACCGATGCCGTCTGCAGGGATAGCAGCAATAGAGTAATTACGCATAACAAGTCTCCAACTTAATCAATGTATATTTTAATGAGTTTGGTGAACAATACTGTCTTTAACCTATATTTCAGTCAGGCAATGCCACTGCATGTAGAAGCTGATAACAATGCTCGTTGTTATCTGAATACTGTGACGGTAAACCTTCCTTTATCGGAAAATAGTGGTTGTAAAAGCACTTTGTAAAACCTGTTGCATTGAAAATTAGGCAAAACAATGAATAATCTTTAGTCCCCTGATATCGACTTTTTTAAACTCTGGCTGAACAGAGCTGAAACGATGAGCTATAGAATTTTGCGACCGGTACCAGTTGTAAAGTGAATGTTTATATTAAAATCTCCATTTTTTAATTCATTGCTATTTTTTCTCGCTTGATTTTAGTATGCATTTTTAGCTGAGCAGATCATCATATCTGGATTATATAAATTATTTGAATGGTTGATGGTGGAGGGAATAAATTAATATAAATCAATTAGGTTGCTTTGCTGTCATGGGCCTATGGGTCCATTTTGGCTGGCGAGCCTAAAGAATGGAAATGATACCTGTATCACTTTTTCGCTTTATTCGGTTGTTGAAATAAAATACTGGAATACGTCTGGTAAACCGTTCAACTCGCAATGTGTAATTAACAGAAGTCGGTGTAATTTTCTTTGGCGAGGCAGGTAAATTCAACGAACAATTTGATACTTCAGGGATGCGATTTATGGTGCGTATGAAAAATGAACGATGAAGGTTACGTATCGGAACAATCGATACAGCTACTCACAGATTAGCTCCCTGTCTATCGTGTATTTTCCCCACTTCATCCGGTCAGTAATATTCACAACATTGAAAAAAACATCAGTCTCATTCCAAAATTAAAATCATGATGGTTGGATATGATCTTCTTTCGCGAACTATTGAAAATAGATTGTTCGCTGGTGTTGGGGTCTATTACGCATAAAAATTGTCTGTTGGTGGTTTATTCACCATCACCCGCTGGCAGCTAAATAACATGTGAATGTAACAGATATCAAGAATGAGGTGATGATTATGTCGGATCGTCGTACCCGACCACATAGCCACGAGCTGACCATGGGCATTGTTAAACAGATAAGTATGCTACCTCAGATAACCCATTGTTCCCGGAGTAAATAGACCAATCCCGGCCAGGTTAACACTGAGTGAGGTCACGAAGTGGTACCTGCCTCCTACCACACTATCAACAGTCAAACGTGGCTTACAATCTCATCGGATTAGATACATTCATTAAACGGGCTGCTGCTAAGTGTAAGCTGAGCGAAGTGAAGATGAGTTATTACGTAATATGCTGAAACTGCTAAACGATAACGATTTTGAACTGACTGAGAAAATATAGGCTAAGAATATTCATTAATCAACAGCGGAGCGATGTAAGGTAAGCAGGGTCGAATATCTATTTTTTAAACGTTATAATGTGAACGAGATCTCAAATCTAACCATTTATTTAGTGGGTTGATAGTAATCAATCATGTAATTAACTGTTTAATTATGTGAAAAACAGGGTGTAACCAGGGTTGATTAAGTGATCTACTTCAAATAAATAATACAAAAGAGACCTACTATGGCATTATTTAATTTATTTATATAATAAGCTAACAGTTATTGAATTTTGGAAACGCTTTATAGTTCCCCAGTCGGTAAACATACAATCTCATATACACTATTGTGAAAGGCAGGGGATTATGAATCAGGATATTGAAAGTATCACGTTGAAAAGAATTACATGGAAAGTACTTCCTTTCGTAATGTTTGCTTATTTTATTGCTTTTTTTGACCGGATTAATATTGGTTTTGCCGCATTAACAATGAATCAGGATCTTGGATTTACAGCTTCCGTGTTTGGTTTAGGTGCGGGGTTATTTTTTATTGGATACTTTATTACCGATGTACCCTCTAATGTAATTTTGCAAAAAGTTGGGCCGCGCATCTGGTTAGCAAGAATCATGGTTAGCTGGGGTATTATCGCTGCCTGTATGATGTTTGTTAAAAGTGCCACCAGTTTTTATGTATTACGTTTTTTATTAGGGGTGGCAGAAGCCGGTTTCTTTTCAGGCATTATTCTCTATCTGAGTACATGGTTTCCCATTAAACGCCGCGCCCAGGTTATTGCTTTGTTTATGGCAGCAGCGCCCATTTCCGCGATGGTAGGTTCTCCTTTAGCAGCCATAATACTCAGCATGAATGGTGCTCTAGGCTTTAAAGGCTGGCAATTGATGTTTATGCTGGATGCAATAGCCGCTATTTTGTTAGGCGTTTTTACCTTTTTCTATCTTAACGACCGACCAGAGAAAAATCACTGGTTAAAGCCTGAAGAAACCTCCTGGTTACTGGATACGCTTGAAAAGGAAAATATAATTAAAAATGCTGGTGTTAAAACCAGTATCTGGAGAGGCCTGGCAGATAAACGCGTATTGACCTTAGCCGTGGTTTATTTTGGCAGCTCCGCTGGGTTGTATTCCCTGAATATCTGGTCACCACAATTTCTGAAATCTTTTGGTTTGACTACTATACAGACAGGTTTGATTAATGCGTTGCCTGCTGCACTCTCGATTATTGCCATGGTGAGTTGGGCGCGACATTCAGATAAAACACGTGAACGTATATGGCATGTAGTTGCAGCTTGTCTGTTAGCTTGTGCTGGCTTCGTTGTGGCAGGTTCAGTGCATACATTAGGATTTGCTCTGTTAGCACTGATTATGGCTAATATTGGCATCTCTTCATGCAAACCGCCATTGTGGAGTATTCCATCACTCCTTCTGAATGGCCCGGCTGCAGCTGCGGGACTAGCAACAATCAACTCGATTGGTAATTTAGGTGGTTTTGCCGGACCTGCTATTATCGGTTGGTTGCGCGAAACAACAGGCAACTACTCTGGCTCAATGTATTTTATTGCGGGGATGCTATTGGTCTCGGCGGTTTTAACGCTGACCATCGAGCGCCATCGTAAATCGCCTGCTCATGAATCAAGTGTTTCGTTTAAATGATGTAACTTATGGATCTTCGGGTATTTTTTATGAGAAGTCAGAGTCTGACAGACTGATTCTGACTTCTTACAGTGATCGACCATATTTAATGTAATAGCTTCAGTCATCACCGGCGAATGATTTAACTGCGATTTGTATCCCAGACATTCTCCATTCATGGCAACTACCGGGATGTTAACAGCATATTTAACGCATGACCTGATTCTTCTTAGCACAGCTGTTAGAAATGGGAGAATTTCCTACAATTTTACCAGCAAAGGGACGTAGCTTAAAATACTGTTTAATGGGCGTGTGGACGAGGTAATGGGGTAGCTAATTGATAAAAAGCAAAAAACCAGACGCCCGCAGACATCTGGTTTTTTTAAATTGGCTCCTCTGACTGGACTCGAACCAGTGACATACGGATTAACAGTCCGCCGTTCTACCGACTGAACTACAGAGGAATTGTCGTTAAGACGAGGCGCATATTAACCACGGCTGGCAGGGTTGTCAAAGCCCTTTCGCAGTGGTGTTCACTGAATGCCGAATATTTCGGCACTCCTGCAAATAATGGTGGGAAAACCACCATTATTGCAGTGTATAGCTGGGATAAGCGGTTACTTTGTAGGCTCGCTGGCTTCTGTCCGGTAGATCCGATCTATCACTTTTTTCCAGCTAAAGGGCTGTAGTTGATCCCAACTGAGCTGGAGAGCCGCCAGTTCATCGACAAATCGCTGCTGGGTTTCACGGGTTGCCAGGCTCTGAGAAGGGGTTACGCCCACATCCTTAAGAGTCTTCGCTACTTCAGCCATCTCTTCTGCACGGCGTTTACCATGTTCAGCCACCCGGCTCACCAGGTAGTCACCCAGTTGCTTGTCCCAGCCCAGTGACGGGAAACTACGATGCAGCGAGCTTAGCACTTCCTCTTCAACCCCGTACATCCGGGCGGCACTCAGGCATTCTACAGTCAGGGCTTCCAGCCCTTTGATCATCACACTGCGACACATTTTAATCGCCGACGCTTCACCGATTTCCTTGCTGTGGACACTGCTGCTAAAGCCGTGTTCATTGAGCCAGTGACTGATCAGTTCAGCGGATGGTCCGCCAGTCAGTAACGGGGTGCCGAGTCTGGCGGGCGGGAAGGGTGCCATAACTGCAACATCGATATATTCAGCTGACGCTGAGGTGACCGAACGGCTGTTTTTTTGTTTGGTTAGTGGCGACACTGAGTTTAGATCCAGAAAATACTGGCCTTCACCCAGCCAGGCTGCGGCTTGTTCGGCAACGCAGCGGGCACTGTCAGCAGTGACTACCGAAAAAATCAACTGACTGTCAGCCAGGGCATCTGCCAGATTTTCACACAGGGTAACATTCAGCGTCTGAGCCCGTTGCTGCATGGCCGGCTGAGTGTACAGCCAGTCATAGGCACTTAACCGGATTTCAGGCCATCGGGACTGAAGTTCCTGTGCCAGCAAGGTACCGACTTCACCCAACCCAATCAGGGTGATTTTTTTGACCACTAATGCCTGTGGCTGGTTCATGCGACATCTCCTTGTGATTGCCCGTCCCAGACCGTGCCGGGAATACTGACGTTTCCATCAAACAGTAAGCGTGCAGTGCGCAACAAGCCACTTCCGGTGAGCCGTTCAGCGCCGCTGCGGGCAGGGTCAGTCCGCAATTTAACGCTAAATTCTCCGGTCGGATGTTCCACGCCGATTCGCGGCTGAGGGTCGTCTGACAGAACGGCCAGCCCTTCGGTCACGGAACCAGGCAGCAGACAGGCACTGGCGACACTGACGGCTCCCAGTACCCCGATAGAGGCGTGGCAACGGTGTGGAATAAAGGTCCGTGTGGAAAGTGTGCCACCAAAGCGCGGGGCTGAAATCAGTGTCATTTTTGGCACGGTGCGCGAGGTTACATCACCGAGATTCATCGCCGGACCAGCCTGCAGACGAATCGATTCCAGACGTGCTTTCAGCTCGGTATCATGGTCCAGCTGTTCACGCGTTTCCTCACCAGTGCGGCCGAGATCTGCTGCGCGCAGCAGTACCACCGGCATGCCGTTATCAATACAGGTCACGTCTATACCGTCATACTGGTTGATGACACTGCCGGTGGGCAACAACGCACCACAAACCGAACCTGCGGTATCGGCGAATTCCAGGAAAATTTCTGCAGCCGTACCCGGTACGCCATCAATTTGCAGATTTCCCTGATAGTCCACCTCTCCCTGTGGTGTAGGAACATGAGCGGTAGCCAGCTGGCCGGTATTGACCATAAAAATCCTGACCCGTGTCATGCCGTCACTGGCGGCCAGTAATCCTTTTTCCAGCGCATAAGGGCCTACGGCAGCCAGAATATTGCCGCAGTTCTGGCCATAATCGACTACCGGTTTATCAACATTCACCTGGGCAAACAGATAATCAACATCTGCATCTTCCCGTTGTGAGCGGCTGATTATCGCCACTTTGCTGGTTAGCGGGTCGGCACCACCGACACCGTCTATCTGCCGCGGGTCAGGAGAACCCATCACCGCCAGCAAAACTTCATCACGCCGCTGTTTATCTGCCGGCAGATCAGAAGCCAGGAAAAAAGCGCCTTTAGATGTACCGCCCCGCATTAGCATGCAGGGGATTCGGGTCTGACGCATATTGCCACCTCACTTTTTAGCTGACTGTTCCAGCTCTGTGATGTCGTCGTAATACTTCAGGCCTTTTTGTTCCAGGGTCGGACGCATATTGTAAATATCCAGCCCCAGCTCACCGGCCGCCAGACGGGCACGCTTACTTTCTTCCAGCGCTTCACGTTTCCGGGCGGCCAGCAGAACTTCGCCGGCTTCTGCATGGCGCACAACCACAACACCGTCGTCATCTGCCACTATGGCATCACCAGGCATGATCAGCTGGCCTGCACAGATCACAGGGATATTTACCGACCCCAGGGTCTCTTTCACCGTGCCTTGTGCATAGACCGCTTTAGACCATACCGGGAAGCCCATATTACGCAGGGTCTGGGTATCCCGAACGCCGACATCAGCAATCAGGCCAATCACGCCGCGGGCCTGTAATGAAGTGGCGAGCAGGTCACCAAAATATCCGTCATTACAAGGCGAGGTCGGTGCAACCACCAGAATATCGCCCGGACGGCATTGTTCTACCGCCACATGGAACATCCAGTTATCACCGGGAGCGACCAGCACGGTCACGGCATTACCGCAGCGGCTGACATTTTGCTGAATCGGGCGAATGGAACCGTCCAGTAATCCCTTACGCCCCTGGGCTTCGTGAACCGTAGCCACACCGAGGTGGGCCAGTTCATGCAGTACCTGCTCATCAGTCCGTGAAATATTACGAATGACTATGCCTTTTTTCCCCACCCACTGTGCGCTGTTATCACTCATGATAAATCTCCTGTCACACGCGGGAAGATACTCTGGTAGCCTTCGCCATAGATGATCTCTTTAGCAGCGGTAATGCCGATATTACGTTTCGCCTGCACACCACGTTGTAACGCCACACGGGTATAGTATTCCCACAGATGTTCCTGGCCTGCCATGCACTGAATGGCCTGGTATTTTTTATCCCACACCGGGGTAATGTCGAGCAGTACGTCGGGTCGCCATTCACACTGTTCTGGTTGGTGCGGTTCAAAACAATAGACCGGTGGTGCACCGACAATTTTCTCCCCGGGTTTATAACCTTCAGCCTGAGCAATAATGCGGGCTTCCTGAGCCAGATTGGTCGCCAGTGGATGGTCGTAGTTGTACGGATCTTTCAGAGAGTGGGTCAGTACAAAGTGAGGCTGTACGCGGCGGTAAACATCAGCCAGACGGAACAGGTCTTCTTTGTCGGCACGTAACGGATAATCGCCCATATCGAAAAACTCGATGCTGGCTCCGAGAATTTCTGCTGCAGCAATTGCTTCCTGGCGACGGGAGGCTTTGACTTTCTCTTCGGTCATTTCCCCTTTACGCCACAGTTTGGCTGATTCGCCACGCTCACCAAACGACAGGCAAACAATATGAACCTGGTAACCTGCCTGGGTATGTAATGCGATAGCACCGCCGGCGCGCCAGACGAAATCTGCAGAATGGGCACTGACCACCAGTGCGGTTTTAGCGGAAGCCTGGGAACTGCTGTCGGGTTTGTTCATTCGCCTGATCCTTTTATGTTTTTTGAGGGTGGCTGAGGCAGACAGCCGGGTACTGAGTGCTTTCTATGCTGACAGTGACGACCGGGTGTCGGAAATTCATTTAATTGCAGCAGGTATGCGTTTTATTTATATTGAGAGCTGTGCAACGATTCTGAAACAAGAGAGGGATGAATGGACAACCGGCAGGAACTGTCAAACCTGATGCAGATCCGCGCATTTTGTCAGGTGGTTGATCAGGGCAGCGTTTCCCGTGCGGCAGATGAGCTTTATCGTACCCAGTCGGCAATTACCCGGGCCATTCGTGATCTGGAGACCCGGCTGGCAGTGCCGCTGTTTGAACGCCATGCTAACGGAATGATGCTGACGGATTTTGGTAAGTGCATTCTTCCACGGGCACGGCGGGCGATAGAGGAGTTGCACCAGGTGGCGGTAACTTTGCATAAACTGCAGAGCAAAAACGGCAACAGTCGTTCAATGACCGAGCCCTTATATCTGTTTAACGTTAATCGCCTGCAAATTTTTGTATCGCTGTGTCAGACAAGACACATGCAGACCGTGGCGAAACTGCTGGGTCTGAGCCAGCCTGCCGTGTCTGCGGCTCTGAGAGTGATGGAAAACGGGGCGGAAATGCCGTTACTGCAACGTACTCCTCAGGGGATGATCCCCGGGATCGCGGGTCAGGAGATTTTGCCCTATATCCGCCGTGCGCTAAACGAACTGCGGCATATTCCGGCAGATATTGCGGAGTTGCAGGGGGTGCTGGTTGGTCGGGTGCAGATAGGTGCATTACCCCTGAGCCGCAGCCGTCTGTTACCGCAGGCTATCCTCGCGGTTACCGAACGCTATCCGGGCATCCGTATTATCACCAACGAGAGTGCTTTCGCCCAGCTGGCAACCGGTCTGCGTTCAGGAGAAGTGGATTTTATTATTGGTGCGCTGCGTACCCGTGACTATGCCGCCGATATGGTTACAGAAACCCTGTTTTCGGAAGAGATGGTGATACTGGCCCGGCCCGGGCATCCTCTGAACCGTGAGGGTGTGACTCCCGATGATTTGCGTACTGCGCGCTGGGTGTTGCCGCGTTCAGAAACCCCGGCACGTGAACTGCTGGACAGAAGCTTCGAAGCAATGCAGATTCCAGCCCCGAATCCGGTGGTGGAAAGTGGCGATCTGGCCATAGTCCGTGGTTTATTGCTGGGTTCAGATATGCTGGCGGCAGTTTCAGCCAGACAGCTGGAACATGAACTGTCTCATGGTGAACTGGTGACGATTCCGCTGAGTATGGAGAATACCCGCCGGGCGATAGGCATCACCAGCCGTGCGGGTAGTTTGTTATCACCGGCAGCGAAAGCGATGATCGATGCTATCCGGCAGCAGCTGATACGCTGAGCATGCTGCCGGCTGTTACTGCTTAAACTGTGGGTGGCTCACCGAAACCAAACAATGTTTTCGGTGTTTGCCACATAATTTTATCCAGTGTGGCAGCATCACCAAACAGCTGGTCCGCCAGCACCAGTAATGTCCCAATATCCATCCGTTGTCTGGCGCGTAAAAACGGCCAGTCTGAACCCCACATACAACGGTCTGCACCAAAAGCGGCAAGCAGTGCTTGTTGGTACTTGTGCCCTTCGGTATACGGGAAAGGGGGCTCACAGAATTGTGATAAACCGGACAGTTTAACCCAGCAGCGGTCAGTCTCTGCCAGTGACAGCAGGGCCTGAAAACCGGGTTGCTTCAGACCTGCCGCCACGTCCGGCCTGCCGGAGTGATCAAACAATAACCGGGTCTTGCTTCGCAACAGCATAGGCATCAGATCCGGTAACTGATCTTTGGTGACCTGAATATCAGCAATCAAACCGAGTTCATGCAGCTTTGCCAGCATACTATCAAACTGTGCAAAACGATCTGTCCCCAGCATCGCCACATTCATGGCAATCCCGGACACACCCGCCTGTTTCAGCTCAGCAAGGTAGTCGACGCTGCTATCTGGCGGCACCACAGCAATACCTTTAAACCGGCCGGCACCGTGTTTCAGCGTATCCAGCAGGTAGCTGTTATCGGTGTTATAAGCCGAAGTCGGGCCGATAATTACCGAATGACGGATATTATAGGCTTCCATCACATAGCGGTAGTAATCAACGGTACCCAGTTCGTGCCCTTCGGGCCGGTAAGGGGTATCGCTGATATAGGGGAACTTCTGCGGATCGAAAATATGGTGATGTGAATCGATCCTTGGTTGGCTAAAATCTGGCATTACTTTTCTTTTCCTGCGACCGAATAAAGAACCTGTTGGTTACGGGTTTTCTGGAATTCTTCCAGAGTCTGACCGCGCATTGCAGAATAAATATGCAGGTTAGACACCCCTACGACGGCACCGAGTTTTTCCAGCAGAAAGAAACTGACACCGTACTGAATCATGGCCCGCCAGTTAAGTTCACGGATCATGGTCTGCTCTTCCTGAGTCAGTTTATTTTCATCGAACAAAGCCTGTTGTTCATTACGAAAACGTTCACGCCAGGCTGGCTGAATCAGACGATGCAGGAAGCGGTTAATCCGTAACCCCTTCAGGCTGCGCGCCTGAGTAAACGGATAGGTGCCCTGTAATTTCTCCACACCCGCCATCTGGTGAGCAATTTTATCACGCTGACGCTGGCGTAAATCAGCCGGTGCTTCGCGGGCCTGGTTTTCCAGTACCAGAGTGGCTATGCCGGTCATAGATGGCAGGTAATAGGCCTGATGACGAAGGGTGACATTTGCAGAGAGTGCGCCGCGCATCACCAGCCACATAATTTCTTCTGAACCTTCCATACCACTCAGGGTGGCATACTCGGCGATGGTCATATCGCACAGTGACTCAGGGTCGTTGACCAGCATATCAACAAACTGAGCATCCCATTCGGGATTGTTAAAACCACAACGCTCGCCATGAACCTGATGAGAAACCCCACCGGTAGCCACGATGGCAACTTTTAAGTCTTCCGGGAAGCTTTCTACAGCACGGCGCAGTGCCTGTCCCAGTTTATAACAGCGACGTGCGCTGGGAATCGGGAACTGCAAAACACCTACCTGCAGAGGGACGATTTTAGTCGGCCAGCCATTTTCGCGGTAAGGCAGCAGTGCGGATAATGGCGAGAACAGACCATGATCCAATGGCTTATCCATAAAGAACGACATATCAAATTCATCGGCCATCAGGCTGGCACCAATATGCTGAGATAACGCAGCATGGCCTTTAACCGGCGGTAAGTCGCGCGGGCCACCGCCTTCGTCTGCCACCAGATACTGGTCGTCGATACCCAGTGAGAAGGCAGAATAATGGTCGAAAAAGAATGATGTAACATGGTCATTAAAGATATACACCAGCGCATCTGGCTTATTGTCGTCCAGCCACTTTTGCATCGGAGCAAAACTTTCAAAGATAGGTGACCAGGCACTTTCCTGTTGTTTGTTATGATCGACTGCAAAGCCGATAGTCGGAGTATGTGATACTGCCAGTCCGCCGATAATTTTTGCCATTTCAGACCTCTGCATAGTGTTTGTAGGGTGAGGGGATCCTTCCCCGGAATATGCGTTTTAGTTAACTGCTTATTAATGATGATTCATGGTGCGTGACAACCCGGGCAGGTCTTCAAGCTCAATCCCTTTAATCATCATCGCAGGACGTGCCGCTCTGTGAACCAAAATCGACAGTCCGGCTAACAGCGCCGGCAGTGCCAGCACCAGGAAAATTGCATTTTGTGATGGAAAGAAGCCCAGTAATACACCACCTAAAGAAGAACTGATTATTGCTCCGGTACGACCTACACCGTGCATCCAGCACACGCCGGTCGAACGAATTTCGGTAGGATAGAACGCCGGAGAAAAAGCCTGCAAACCGGTCTGTGCACCGTTAATACAGACGCCACTACAGAATACCAGTACCGCCAGGATCATCGGTCCGAACTGACCAAACCCTTGTGCCATCAGACAGCACATACCCAGCAGATAGAAACCGGCAATCACCTTACGGGCCTGTAATTTATCCATCATTCCGCCGACCAGCAGACCACCAAAGGTTCCGCCTAACTGGAATAAACCGGCAACAATGGCGGATTGCTGTAATGAGAATCCGCTGTTATGCATAATGGTCGGCAACCAGCCATTTAACAGATAGATAACAAACAGCCCCATAAAATAGGTGACCCATAATACCAGGGTGCCCCGGGCGTAACCACGACTGAACAGCTGGAAAACCTTGGCATTCTTCTGGATTATTGGCGCTTTTAACACAAATTTTGTGTTAGCAGAAAATACACCGCCGGCACGTTGTAACACGGATGCAATTTTTTCGTAACCAACATTACGGACGACCAGGTACATGGCTGATTCAGGTAATAACCAAATCAACAGTGGCAGTAGCAGTAACGGGATCAGCCCGCCAGCAAACAGTACCGACTGCCAGCCAAAATGGGGTAACAGGCCCGCAGCAATAAACCCACCCACTCCGGAACCGATGTTAAATCCGCTGTACATAACGGTGATTAACAGGCTACGGCGGCGTTCCGGCATGTACTCGGCGACCAGGGTTACGGTATTAGGCATTACCGCTCCGAGGCCCAGACCGGTCAGGAAACGCAAACCAGCCATTTCCAGTGGAGTGCGGGCAAAGGTGCTCAACAGGCTGAATACCGCGAAACAGAGTATCGATATTAATAAGATTTTTTTACGACCAAAACGGTCAGCATAAGGACCTGCGACCAGGGCGCCCAGTGCCACACCAAACATGGCAGCACCAAGGATAGGGCCCATCTCGCTGCGGCTGATCCCCCAGTCTTCAATCAGTGCAGGGGCAATGAATCCCATTACCGCGGCATCATAGCCATCGAACATGATGATGATGAAACACAGCACCAGCACCATCCACTGCCAGGGTGAAATATGCCGGCTGTCTATCCAGGCTTTTACATCCACAATATCGTGTTGGTTCATAGAGTACGCTCTCTGTTTTTTTTATTAATATGTGATCGGGGTAAGATATTTAAAAAAAATCATTGTGATTCTCACATTGCGTCCTGCCAGAGAGTGACCCTCTATTTTTATTAATATGTTTAATAAACAATAATTTAAAAATTGTTCATTACTATCCCTTTTCACCACGTTAGGGGCTGCTGCAGAATCTGTCTGCCATAATTTTATTATCGGGGCATGAGTTTTATTTATAATGTGATGCAGGCTTTTAAACCTGAACCCTGAATCACGCGGGATTATCTTATTTGCCGGAAAATAACGATAGTGATGGATGAAAAATGGATTATGGCAGGGGGAGATTGGGAGAAATTTCCGGCCCTGACGTAAGCAGGACCGGAAGGAGGTAAATCAGAATTTGTAGGTCAGACCGACCGCAAGGATGTTATCGCTATCAAGCTGAAGTTTATTATCAGATGACAGACGGTTAATTTCGTAGTCAGTAAATACCGACATATTTTTGTTAAAGTACCAGGTAAATGCGACATCGATATAATTGACTAAATCGGCATCACCCACACCTTCAATATTTTCGGCGCGGGTATAAACATAACCAAGTGAAGGCGCGAATCCTGAGTCAAACTGATATTGAGCCGCCAGTTCCATCGTCTGTGTTTTGCGGGCATAACCGGTGACTTTCTTCTTAGACAGGCTGGAAACCCCTTTAGGTACCGTCAGCGGGATGGTATTACGGGTTTGAGCAAAGGTGGCTGCCAGGTAAATCTGGTTGGCGTCATACTGAATACCTACCGTTCTGGTGGTAGCTCTGTCTCCGGAACCAAGGTCTTCTTCTTTCTGGGTCAGGGTCCGGTCAGAGGACGCATAGGCCGCACCAACGCTGACACCGCCACCAATCAGATAGCGGGCTGATGCCGCATAGCCGTCACCGTTCGTGGTTTTCTCTTTCCGGTCATCATTTTCGTTCTTACCCTGATACTGCAATGCCACATCCAGACCATCGACCAGGTCAAAGAAATCATTGTTGCGCCAGGTCAGCAGGCCATTGGCACGTTTGGTCATAAACTGGTCTTTTTTCACATAGCCATCTCCGCCGAATTCCGGGAATACATCGGTCCAGGCCTCGATATCGTAAGTGGCACCATAGTTACGACCATAGTCGATGGAACCCCATTTTTTGGCTTTCAGACCGGCAAATCCCAGCCTGGTCTTGTCATTATCAGTGCCTTCAGATTCTGCAACGCTGCTGTCTGCTTCATATTCCCACTGACCATAACCTTGCAGCCAGTCATTAATTTTGGTCCGGCCTTTAAATCCGAACCGCACATAACTCTGGTCACCATCATTGTCTGCAGATTTGGAAATATAATGTTCGGCGCGCACTTTGCCGTACAAACTTAATTTGTTGCCATCATTGTCATAAATAAGCGCAGCATGAGAAGCCACCGGAATGAGTAATGTTGAAATAAGAATCGCAAGAGAGTTGCCTTTAATCATTATTATCGCCACTGTTTTATGAAAAAAAAGGCCCGCTTCCGGTTTAATACCGGATAGGGGTTTTTAAAAAGTAACAATGGTTTACAGGATGGATATTATAGAAATATGACATTCGTGACAAATCAGGGAATTCATGGGATTAGATGAATAAAAAAACCAGCAACAGATGTCGTGGAGAAGGGGGTGTTACAAAAAATTTCGGCACGGGTTGGCAGAGCAAATCTGCGCCCGGGCCGGAATCAGAAGTGTTCGGGACTGGCTGTTGTTATGCCGGCGTGTGGCGCAAGGCACTGACACCACGACTGATAAGATAAAACAGTGCGCCGAGAGTCCCAACAAAAAATCCGGGAGGCCAGTCGGTGAACCATGATAAGGCAATGGCACTCCAGGCGACAGCCAGCGCCATCACTACAGAGAGCAATAATGCACTGCCGGGTCTGCGGCACAGGGTACGGGCAATAGCCGCAGGGGCAATCATCAGGCTGAATACCAGCAATGAACCGACCACAGGAACGGCCAGGCTGGTAGTCAGCGCCAGAATGGTCAGAAATCCTGCCTGCGTTCCGCGTAACGAAATCCCGCGTACCACGGCCAGTTCAGCAGAGAGTGAACTGAGCAACAGTCGGCGAAACAGAACAATGGTGAGCGAGATACTGATAACTACGGCAACTGCCAGAGGTAGTAACTGTGAACGGCTAATCCCGAGCAGATCACCAAACAGTAATGAATACACTGACTGGGCATACCGCCCGCTCAGGCTCAGCAACAATGTCCCGGTGGCCAGCAGGGTGACCAGGCAGAGTGCCGTGGCAGTTTCATGCCGGTGATGACGGCTGAACAGGCTAATCCCGGTGGCACCTAACGCAGCAAACAGCAATACCCCATAAAACGGATTTACCCCCAGTAACACTGCCGCCGCAGCACCTGGAAATGCCCCCATCGGTAAAGCATGGGCGGTAAAGGATTCACCGCGTAAAATAACGAAAAACCCGACAATACCGCACAGGACAGCCACCAGAGTGGCGGCAATCCATCCGGTTAACATAAACCCGCTAAACATGCTGTTTCTTCCTGAACAAACGCCCTGACAGCTGATTTTCACGACTGATAAGGCTGGTCAGTATTCCGCTGACAGCCCAGACCACAAAAATAATACCAACAATAAAGAAACTCACCGGCCAGCCTCTGCCGTCGGTCCAGTAAAAGCTTTCCCATGCCAGCCAGACACCAAACCATACAGAGAGTAAACCGGTAACGGCTGCGATAATCAGAGCCGACACCGCTGAACGGGCAAACTTCAGGGCAATCGCTGCCGGTCCTGTCAGCAATGCGGTAGACAAAATGGCGCCCACAGTCATCGAGGATAAGGCAACAGCCAGAGCCAGGGCGGCCAGTTGCATAATGCCCACCCGACGCACAGCCACGCCGCGGATTGTCGCCAGTTCAGGGTCAATGGCACATAACAATACCGGACGCCAGATTAACGCCAGCAGTATCAGTACCGCCGCGCCGGTGGCCAGAATCCAGGGAATAATTGATGCCGGTAATGTCCAGATGGAACCGAACATGACAGATAATGTGGCGCCGGACGAGTTATGTTGTTTTACGGCAAAATAGAGGAAAAGGGCGGAAAATCCCAGCCCGGCACTCAGCACTATCCCCGTCGCCAGGCTGCGCTCCCGGCTGCGTCGGGTCGCACTCAGTTCAATGCCTGCGGCACCCGCCAGCGCCATAATAATAAAACCTGCCAGCGCATTAATACCCAGCAGGAAGGACGCGGCACCTCCCGCACTGCTGATATCGGACAACGCATGCCCGGCAAAAGCATGACCACGGATTAACGCGAAAACACCGGTAATGCCACAGACTATTGCAGCACCACCGCCAACGATAAGAGCGGTATGCACCGTATCACTGCTAAAGAAGCCGTGGCTGAATAACGCGGAAAACATAAATGAATACCTAAGGAACGGTGGTTACATGAGGTGCCTGGCAGTCAACCGGGTCGGGAAGGGTACTGTCACGATCGGTCGCGACCACAAGTATGCGGCCGTGGACCCGAATCACGTCAATATGATAGCCATATAACTGACTCAGTACGCTGGTGCGGATAACCTGCTCTGTCGGACCACTGGCCGCCTGACCATTAGCCAGATAGACCACTCTGTCCATGACTGGTAGCAGTGGATTAATATCATGAGCGGACAACAGTACCGAAACCTGCTGTTCACGGACCAGGCGTTTCAGAACCCCAATGATATCGGCGGCAGCCGCCATATCCAGATTAGCCAGCGGTTCATCTAATAATAAAATTTTTGGACGACGGACCAGTGCATGGGCAATTAATACCCGCTGTTGCTGCCCGCCCGACAGCCGTCCGATTCGCTGGCTGGCGAAGGAGAGGGCATCTACGGAAGCCAGTGTGTCATCAATTAACTGGCGATTACGGTTCGGCCATAGCCGGAAACCAGGACGATGGCCATCAAGGCCCAGGGCGACCACATCTCTGGCGGTCAGAGGGATATCAGGGTCCAGAAAATTTTTCTGTGGGACATAGCCCGCAGCAGAAAGCCCCTGTTGTACCGGTTGACCGTTCAGTAGTATCCGGCCGCTGGATAACGGTTGCAGGCCAAGTAGTGAACGAAACAGGGTGGTTTTCCCTGAACCGTTAGCACCGATCAAACCACAGAATTCGCCGTGGTTGATATCAAAACTGACGTCATGAAGTACCTGCCGCCCGGGGTAACTTACCCCGAGCTGGCTGACACTCAGTACCTGAGACTGGTGAGACATATAATTATTTACCGGCAATCAATGATTCGGTGGAGGCTTTATCTGTCAGTGCTTTACGTAACGCTTTGACTTCCGCCAGCATCCAGGACTGATAGTTATATCCTGGTTCCGGCATTGTTTCATAGACACCGACTACCGGTATATTGTTTTTTCTCGCCAGACTGAGGAAATGTTCAGTAATTGGGTCGGTGACCTGCTGATTGTAGATAAATGTGCGGACTTTTTTACCGGTCAGTAACGCATTCTGCTCACTCACCAGCTGTGGTGCCGGGTCAACATCATTCATAATGCCGTATTCCAGCGTTTTAGGCGTAAGGATTTTGGCGCCTGCTGCCTGCAACAGGTAGTCACCCACGGGTTCGGTCACTGCGACCGGAGTGTCAGGGAAATCTTTTTTGAATGCCTGAATCGCGGCATCAACCGGCTCCATTGACTGACGGAAAGAGGCGGCATTTTGGTTGAACTCTGCCGCGTGGGCAGGAAGGGCTTCCGCCAGCTGAGCAGCAATAGCATCAGCGACTGCAGGCATCGTTTTCGGGTCATACCACAGGTGTGGGTTTTCGGTATTTTTCGGCAACTTCAGCAGGGTATGAACATTGATCACTTTACGTTCTGCGTTAGGTGACGCGGCAATAAGTTTGTCAGCCCAGTCATCATAACCGGCGCCATTTTCAACAATCAGTGTAGCGCTGGCAATCTTGCGGGCAATGCCAGGGCTGGCTTCGAAGGTGTGCGGATCAGTATTGGGATCGGAGACAATAGAAGTCACCTCCACATACTTTCCACCAATCTGGCTGATAACATCGGCATATTGATTTTCGATACCAATCGCGTGGATCGGCGCATCTGCAGCATGGCTTATCTGGCTGTAACCCAACAGTGAAGCCATGATGGCTGCTAACGGAAGCAGTGAGCCGGTCAGTTTGCTGGCAGAAGCTTTGCGTTTTTTATTGTGAGTGTGAGTCATTGTTGATGGTGTCATGTTGTGCATTTACATCCCCGTGAGTTAGTCTGAACTGGCTCTTGTAATGTTATAATATAACAATTCATATCGGCGCTAATCCTATACTTTCTGACAGTTCTGTCAATAGCGATTGCCAGCTATACGGATAAAATAGCGGCAGGTCAGAAGTCGCGCCCGGGATATCGGTTATTTTTAAAACAGATCAGTGATATCAAAGGATAAGTCTGGCAGCAGAACAGCCTGGCGACGGAATCAATATCTGACAGAGAAATTGCGGGTGAGAGGGGCAGTTCAGGTGATACAGCAATTATCAGAATTTGAAAGCAGTAGTACCGCAGGAAAAAGCTTCCCGGGCTAATGCCGGGAAGCTGTGAAATTATCCGTGGTTACGGGTCTTCATCAGGGCAGCAACCAGCACCGATATCAGACAACCCACACTCAGATAAATGGCCACACTGTGCCAGCTTCCGCCGGACCAGGTGACTAATGCCGCAGCAATAAAGGGAGTAAATCCGCCACCGACCACACTGGCGACCTGATAGCCGACCCCGGCACCACTGTAACGGAAGCCGGCACCGAACATTTCAGTAAACATAGGTTGTTGTACACACACCACCATGTCATGGGCAATGTTTGCCAGCATCAGCGAAAAGAAAATAATCCACACCACCGACTGTGATTCCAGCGCCATAAAAAAGGGCACAGCGCTCAGGGTACCGATCAGTGCTCCGGTGATATAAATCCGGCGTCTGCCGTAGTTATCCGCCAGCCAGGCGAAGCAGGGGATTGTTACACAGCTAATTGCACCTACCAGCAGACCGATATTTAAAAACAGGTCGCGAGACAGACCCAGGTTCTGAGTCGAATAATTAAGGGCAAAGGTAGTGACAATGTACATCGTCAGCAGCTCACACAGCCGCAATGCGATAATCTGTAAGAATGCGCCCGGGTGCTTAATCAACGCCTGAAAAACCGGCAAACCACTGCGTTGCTCCGGAGCTGCCTGTTGTTCAAACTCGGCCGATTCCTGCATACCGTTGCGGATCCACAATGCGCCTGCCACCAGTAGTACACTGAAAATAAAAGGTATCCGCCATCCCCAACTGAGGAACTGCTGGTCGGTGGTGAAATGGCTTATCAGAGATACAAGCCCGGTGGAAAGTAGTAAACCCACCCCGTAGCCCACCTGGACACCGCTGCTGTAAAAAGCTTTTTTATTTTCAGGGGCACTTTCAACAGACAGTAACGCTGCGCCACCCCATTCTCCGCCTACTGCAAAGCCCTGAATCGCCCGCAGGGTTACCAGCAGTACCGGTGCCAGCCAGCCGATTTGATCAAAGGAAGGTAGCAGTCCAATCGCGGCCGTAGCACAACCCATTATCCAGACGGTGAGCATCAGCATACGTTTGCGGCCAAGCCGGTCACCAAAGTGACCAAAAACAATGCCGCCTAGCGGACGGAATAAAAAGCCAACCCCAAAGGTTGCGAATGCCGCAAGTGTGCCCATTGCAGGGCTGATTTGTGGGAAAAATTCATGGTTGAACACCAGCGCCGCAGTGATGCCGTATAATAGGAAGTCATACCAGTCGACCACTGCACCGGCAAAACTTCCCCAGGCGGCACGTCTCGCCCGTGAGAGAGAATGGCCATGTGTTTCACGGCTGTCTGATGTAAGTGTTGAGTCCATAGTTGCCCTGCCAGTCATTAGTTTTTTTTATCTCTTATGCATAAGTGGCTGTCTGTCGTTGTTGCGGAAAGCTCAGGAGTTTATGCAGGGGTAAGAGACTACCCCGACAAAGGGCTGCTGAAAACTGTTTTACTGCAGTTTTAGAGATAAAAGATAAAAAATGTTATCACGCAGGGAAATCATGCACTTCGCCAGTTAGCAGGGGAGGATCCCGGGCAGCCGGATAATGACTATCAGTGACATTGTCACCGACAACAATGTCGTTTAACATCAGTGACAATGCCATGTTTGTTACATTTAATTTTTCCGTATTCTTACCAGTGTAAGAATGCTGGCTTATGATTAACTCAGGACAGCAAGTCCTACAGGTCGGACAGGGGGAGCGTAATAATGACATTATTAACTGAATGGCAGTCCCGATTTGACCAATGGTTCAGGGAGAACTGGGACCATGAAGATAAAGCCCATGATTTGGCGCATCTGCAACGTGTCTGGGCCAGTGCGCAAAAGATTATGCAGGGCACTGATGCTAATCCACTGATTGTGCTGACTGCCTGCTATTTTCATGACATCGTGAATCTGCCTAAGAACCATCCGGAGCGACATCTCGCCTCCCGATATGCAGCGCGGGAAACGCTAAGAGTGTTACAGGCCGACTTTACCGATTTTCCGACAGAACTTTACCCGGCAGTAAGCCATGCGGTTGAAGCACACAGCTTTAGTGCCGGAATACCCGCAGAAACAATTGAAGCCAAAATTGTGCAGGACTCTGACCGTCTGGAGTCGCTGGGAGCTATCGGACTGGCCAGGGTGTTTTACACCTCCGGAGCACTGGGCAGGGCACTGTTCGACAGTGAAGACCCGTTTGCCCGCCATCGCCCACTGGATGATATCCGCTGGGCTCTCGATCACTTTCAGACCAAACTGCTGGGCTTACCCGCAACAATGCACACTGAAACCGGCAGGGCGATTGCCGAATACCATGCAGCTTTTCTGGTTGAGTATATGGCCCGGCTAAGCAGTGAATTAGCCGGAGGAGTTCAGCATCCGGATGAAGCAATCCGTGAAGAATTTATGTCGCGGGTTAAAAAACGCTAACTACAGTCGGCTCTGATGCCCGGCTTTTCTCTTCGGCCCCCGCGCGGGGCCGAATCTTTTACCGCCAGTCCTTAACAGTCTGACTATACTTTCGGTGCTATCACTCAGTTTCAGACATTCCGCAGGGCATAAATGGATCTCCGGGCGCGGGTATCAGCCTGAGGCGAAAGCATGACGCTGGTGCTTTTTTTCGACGAGGTAAGGCTTAAACGGTTTACTCTGAATCACAGGGCTGTTACAAATTGTGTCTGAACAATAAGCAGATTAACTGCTAACTGTGAAGTCTGTAGAGGGCGGAGCGCTGTACCTGATGGCCATCGTCCTGAAACTTTTATCCGGAACTGAATATGGCCAGTATCAAACTGACGGTTAAGCGGCTGTATGCCCTGCAGAATGAACGCATGGTGAATACCCGCGCAACCGCAACTATCTTTGTTGGAGAGCAGCAGATCGCGACAGAAGAGATCAGCGGCCTGACCGAAACGCCGGTGAGTAAGTATATTCATCATGATCTGCCCCCCGGCCAGCCGGTGCGGGTCGAATGGCAAACTCAGGGCATTGCCGATATGACCGTGAGTGAAATGGAAGTTTGTCCGTGTTGCCGGCACAGCGAGCCGGAGGACTAAATTGCAGTCGTGCTCATCATTATGATGAGTGGTTATTTCAATAAACAGGAAGGGAAATTTCTTTGGCAGGTTCCAGTTTACTCGCTTTGCTCGATGATATAGCCACCCTGCTGGATGATATTTCAGTCATGGGTAAAGTTGCCGCTAAGAAAACCGCCGGCGTATTAGGCGACGATTTGTCGCTGAATGCCCAGCAGGTGACGGGAGTCAAAGCCAATCGTGAGCTGCCTGTTGTGTGGGGCGTCGCTAAAGGTTCGCTGCTGAATAAAGTCATTCTGGTGCCTCTGGCGTTACTGATTTCAGCTTTTGCGCCCTGGCTGATTACGCCGTTACTGATGCTGGGCGGGGCCTACCTGAGCTATGAAGGTGTCGAGAAAATCGTTCACTGGCTGACGGCAGATAAACACCGTAAATCTCCCGAGGCCCGGCAGCAACGGTTACAAAAACTCAGCGAACAGGAAGCAGTCCGCTATGAAAAAGATAAAATCAAAGGTGCAGTACGTACCGATTTTATTTTATCGGCGGAGATCGTGGCGCTGACGTTGGGGATCGTCTCATCAGCACCTTTACTTAATCAGATTCTAATCCTGGCGGGGATTGCCGTGCTGGTGACCGTCGGGGTTTATGGCATTGTTGCCCTGATTGTCAAAATTGATGACCTGGGATTCTGGCTGCAAAAAAAACAGTCTTTCCTGGCCCGTAAAACAGGCGATGGTTTGTTGGTGCTGGCACCGTTACTGATGAAAGTGCTCTCTGTGGTGGGAACTCTGGCGATGTTTCTGGTCGGCGGCGGGATTGTGATTCATGGCATTCCCTGGTTGCATCATACCGTTGAGCAGCTCAGCGGTCACAGCAGCGGCCTGTTAGCCTCACTCACTGGCAGTATTGCAGCACCGTTGGTTATTGGTGCAGTGATTGGGTCGATTGTGCTGTGCCTGGTAAAACTGTTTGGAAAAATAACCGGTAAACAGGTATAACTGCCGTCAGGAATCAAGCAGCGGAGTAGATGATGAGCGACGATATTTTCGAATTTGATATTGATGCACAGCTGGCAGACGCAGAAGCTAAAGCTCAGGAAAAGGCCAGTGAAATCCCGGCTGACCTGAATGATGAAGCTGATTGCGAAGGCTGTAAAATCTGATTTGTGGTCGATGTCAGACACGTATAATCTAAGCAGGACAACCGAAGGGTTGTCCTGTTTTACTTTGGGTAACCGTATGCTGAATAATCAACAGGAGCAGAAAATGCAGGTCAATGAGTGGGTCAGTGTAAAAACCGACGGTGGTCCTCGCAGGACAGGTAAAGTCCTGGCGGTGGAATCATTCAGTGAAGGCGTGATGTTCCTGGTCGCTTTAGACGATTATCCACGGGGAGTCTGGTTTTTTAACGAAAATAACTCTCCGGACGGCATCTTTGTTGAACCGGTGGCCTTACACGGCTAATAAACTGTAGTCACTGTTTACTCAGATTCACTGGCTGCAGTTCAGTCCGTTAGTCAGAGTGTGGGTCAGCCTGAGCAGATGATGGATGACCTGTTTATTCTGAGTCTTAATTTTCTTCTTAATGTTCCCTTTATGTGCCGAGATAGTTTTGGTTTTAATCTGCATCAGATCGGCAATCCGCACGGTATCATAACCAGACATCCACATTCTCAGCATTTCATGTTCGGTACGGCTTAGTGCTACCGGGCCCGACAGTGGTGTAGCACTACGTCGTGGCTGAGCTTTCCCTCTCTTTATCAGATAGCTGTAGATCAGTCCTTCCAGCGTTGCCTTATCCAGTTGTTTAGTGGTGACAATGATATTCTCA
This sequence comes from Tatumella citrea, assembly GCF_002163585.1. Classification (NCBI taxonomy): domain Bacteria; kingdom Pseudomonadati; phylum Pseudomonadota; class Gammaproteobacteria; order Enterobacterales; family Erwiniaceae; genus Tatumella; species Tatumella citrea. The sequence continues at coordinate 2,349,427 of NZ_CP015579.1, read as the reverse complement.
CGCAGGCGGAGATACTCGCTAAAATGCCCGTTAGACAGTGCCATAAATATAATGAAAGTGCTGTCAGGGTAACGGGAAAGTATTTGCTTAAATGCATCATTTTCATCACAGCTGTTGCCGAGGCAGTGTTCTGAAATAAAGACCAGGGCAGGGTTCACCCGCGCTAAAACCGCATTCAGTTGTTCAGGGGGTATCGGCTGGTCAAAATTGTGGCAGGTAACACCTTTAGATCCCAGATAATCGTTCAGAGCAGTTTGGGTAAAAAAACATGGATCCATAATAACACTTGTCATGCTGGCTGTTCCTGACCAAATAAAAACCTTACAGAATTACGAAATACAAAATACAAATCTGCCTTAATAGTCAGATGGAGTATCAGTATATAATTGAACAAAAAGCATCCAGTGTTTACTTAAGCGTTGTAGCAATATAGTTGTTAATTATTTTTTAAAAAACGAAAATTATTAATGAGATATCTTTTTCCGGATCGAATATACCCGGATAAAGGAACCGGTATCATGAGAAAAATCTCATTATTAATTTTATTTAATAATTGTCAGGCCGGACTATCACCCGGATTAACTGAGTAACAGTGTGGCCAGTTGTTCAAGCAGACCGCGAAACAGCTGGCTGGAGTAGGGGATAAACCAGGGGAGCAGTAAACGACAACTCAGTATGCCCACTAACAGCGTCATCGGGAAACCGACAACAAAAACCGATAGCTGAGGTGACATGCGGTTAAGTAGCCCGAGAGTTAGGTTTAGCGACAGCAACAGCATAATCAGTGGTAATGCCAGCCGTAATGCGCTGCTGAAAATCATTACAGCCAGCTGACACAAACGATTAAAGAAATCCGGCTGCCATCCTTCATGACCCACCGGCAGTGCTGTAAAGGTATCGGCGAGAATACTCAGTAACCACAAATGGCCGTCAGTGCTCAAAAACAGCAGCAGGGCAAGGGTATAAAAAATTCGGGCCAGTATTGACAGCGAACTGTGTGATGACGGGTCATAAAAGGATGCAAAAGATAACCCCATCTGCATACCGGCGATTTCTCCTGCCAGACGAACGGCTGCAAAAGCCAGCGTCATACCCCAGCCAAGGCCGGTGCCGATAAGCAGTTGCTGGCACAGAGTCAGTAATCCTTGCGGACTAAACAGTGAAATACCACTGGCAGGTAACAACGGGGTAAGTAGCACTGACAATGCCAGTGCCAGACCCGTTTTCACCCGGCTGTTGACCTGTTTATCTCCGAGCAACGGCGCTGTGCTGATGAGCGCCAGAATCCGACAAAAGGGCCAGAAATAATCACTAAACAGTACCGGTAACTGATTCAGGCTGCCAGAAATCATTAATGGTTACCCTGCGGCAAAGGCGACAGAGGCAAAGAGTGTGCGCATATATTCCAGCAGGCTGTTTAACATCCACGGGCCGGCAATCATCAGCGCCATAATAACCGCCAGAATTTTAGGAATAAATGACAGCGTCTGTTCGTTTATCTGGGTTGCTGCCTGTAGCAGACTGATCAATAGTCCGCTTAGCAGTGCTGCCAGCAACGGGGGAGAGGCCAGAGAAAGCGCAATTTTCATGGCACCCTGGCCAAGCGTCATGACAGATTCGGGAGACATGGTGAATTCCTTATTGCATTAAGCGGAGGATGTCAGTTACTGAACAAAACTCTGCGCCAGTGAGCCAATCAATACCTGCCAGCCGTTAGCCAGCACAAACAACATCAGCTTAAAGGGCAACGAAATGGTGGCAGGGGGAACCATCATCATACCGAGCGCCATCAGTACGCTGGCGACGACCAAATCGATAATCATAAAAGGAATAAATATCGTAAACCCTATACGGAACGCAGTTTTCAGTTCGCTGGTGATATAAGCAGGGATCAGTATTCTCATTGGTACATCTTCCGGACGTTGCAGGGCCGGATGATGTGCCAGCCTGACAAACAGGGCCAGATCAGACTGGCGGGTTTGCCTGAGCATAAATTTTGCCAACGGCTGGCTTCCCACTGCCAGCGCTTCTCCTGCCGGCATCTGATTTTCGCTAAACGGCAACCATGCCTGCTGATAAACCTGATCGAGAGTCGGTGACATAACAAACAGTGTCAGAAACAGTGCCAGTCCGAGCATGACCTGGTTTGGCGGGGCGGAAGGGGTCCCTAAGGCACTGCGCAGCAGCCCAAAAACAATGATAATGCGGGTGAAACTGGTCATCATTAGAAAAGCGGCCGGAAGCAGGGTCAGGGCACCGATAAAGATCAACGTCTGAACCGGCAAAGGCCAGTCCGGGCTGTTTGCGGTCAGTGACTGCAAAGGAATAGCCGCATGCCCGGCTGACGGCAGAAAACAGAGCAGTAACAGGCACCGTAGCAACAATTTCATGTTTTATTTTCCTCTCCCGGCCAGCAGGGATTGCAGCTGGCTGAGAAATGCCTGGCTGACCGGAGGACGGGATGGTTTGGTGTCAGTCGCTCCGCCAGCAGGCAGGGTATAAAGGTGGTTAATTTGCTGAGCAGTGACGCCCAATACCAGCCGGCAGTCAGAGAGATCCAAAATGACGATCCGCTGGTGCTGTCCTATCGCCAGACTGGCAGTTATCTGTAACTGCGGTTCAGTGCCACGGCCTGGCATATTCACTCTTTTGCAAAGCCAGCGCAGCACCAGTAGCAGTACCACGACCAGCACAACTGCACTGCCTGCCTGCCACAAACTGTTGAAAGGGAGGGTGCTGTCGGGAGGCAGCACTGCATCAGCTAACAGAATCGACATGGTCAGCGACTCAGACGACGCATACGTTCAGACGGAGTGATAATATCGGTGATCCTTACGCCGTATTTATCGTTGACCACTACCACTTCACCCTGCGCAATCAGGTAGTTATTGATCAGGATATCCAGTGGCTCACCGGCCAGCCCTTCCAGCGGCACAATCGATCCACGGGTCAGTCGTAGCAACTCTTTTATGGTCATCCTTGTCCGGCCCAGCTCCACGGTCAGACGTACCGGAATATCCATAATCAGGCTGACATCCTGCTCTTCGGACTGTACAGCGCTTTCCGGCATTTCAGAATTCAGTGATGGTTCGGCCTCCACTGCTCTGGCCTGCTGTTCAAGTGCCTCAGCCCATATATCGGTATTGGCATCGGAATCCGTGTTGTCTGAAGGTTGTGGTATATCACTCATCAGGCTGCTCCTCGTGCAAAGAGTGTAAGATCGGGTTGATCAGGCTTGCTACACGCAGCGCATACTGATCATTTAAAATGCCGTGTTCACCGGTGAAAACCGGCACGTTATCTACATGTACCGTCACCAGTTCGGGTTTATCCAGTGTCAGAACATCGCCGCTTTTGAGCGCAAGAATGCGCGACAAGGTCAGCGGGATATCTGCAAAATGGGCGGTAAGTTCCAGCGCGGAAAGCTGCACCTCTTTCACCAGCGTTTCGCGCCACTGATTGTCTTCCTGCTGAGAGTTTTCCAGCGGCGGATTGACCAGCAGTTCACGCAATGGCTCAATCATGGCGAAAGGAATACAGATGCTGAATTCACCCACCAGATTGCCAATTTCCACCTGAAATGCGGTATTTACCACGATGTCATTAGGTGAGGTGGTGATATTGGTAAATTTTACCTGCATCTCGGAACGAACAAATTCGATAGATAACGGATAAATCGCCTGCCAGGCTTCGCGGTAGCTCTCCAGTGCCAGTTTCATCATCCGGTGGATCACCCGCTGTTCGGTATTGGTAAATTCACGGCCTTCCACTTTGGTCGGGAAACGGCCATCACCGCCAAACAGATTATCCACAGCGATAAATACCAGGCTGGGAGAAAATACCAGTAAGGCTGTGCCGCGCAGCGGTTTAAGGTGAATCAGGTTCAGGTTAGTCGGCACCGGAAGATTTCTGGCAAACTCCTGATAGGGCTGAATATTGATCTGCCCGGCGCTGATATCGGGACTGCGACGCAACAGGTTAAATAAGCCCATCCGGAACTGTCTGGCGAAACGTTCATTAATAATCTCCAGCGCCTGCAAACGTTCACGGACGATGCGGCGCTGAGTGGCAGGATCATATGCTTTCACGGACTCGTCACCGGGTACCGGCCGGTCAGGGTTATCACTGTTAGCGTTGTCGCCATTCAGCAATTTGTCGATCTCCGCCTGAGAAAGAATGTTGTCAGCCATGGGGTTATCTCAGAATAAAGGTGGTAAACAACACATCGTCAATCTGCTGAGGCGGCTGGTTAGCGACGAATGGCGGCGTCAGTACGGTTTTAATTTTATCTGCCAGTTGTTGTTTACCTTGCTGAGTCGCCAGCTCCCGTTGATTCTGGGTGGTTAGTAGCAAAATCAAACGGCTGCGTACTTCCGGTAAATACTGGTTTAACCTTTCGCGGGTAGCTTCATCAGACAAACGCAGAGTGAAGGCAGCATAAAGTACCCGTTCATCATTATCGCCGTTGGCAGGCAGATTAACGGTGAAGGCTTCCAGAGGAAGAAATACCGGGTTGGCGGGCGGGCTCACTACCGGTGCAGCTGCTTCCGTTGCAGGCTTATCTTTCAGACTGCTTAGTTGCAGATAGCTGTAAGCAGCGGCCCCGCAGGCCGCCAGGGTGATCACGCAAAGAGTGACCGGAAGTAACAGCTTTTTCCCTGTTTTCTTTTTTGGCAAAGTAGTCATTGGTTAAATCAGTTCCTGTGATGAAAAACAGCATGTCCTGCTGCCTGAAATTATCCTGTGTTAATGACTGAACAATGGGCGGAAAAGAGCGTGTTTACGGGAGGAAATCGCCGTTAAGCACGAGCGGATCGCATGCCGTTGCTGCTGCCCGCTCGCCATTGTGCAGCTATGGAAAGCAGGCCCGTCAGGCAAACAGATTGACCCGACCGACAGGCACTGTCACAGAGGGCGTTCGTTCAACCGTGAGCAACATAGCGGAGGTCGGTGATTGCCCTGAAAAATGTTGCCCGGCTCCTGTGGTATCTTGCTGTTTCCCGCCAAAATTCCCGGAAGGGTTAAACATTGAGGAAGAAGAGTCATCGCTGCCGACATGGCTTTCCCCGAGACTGATACCGTTTTCGGCCAGCGCCGTTTTCAGATGTGGCATGGCAGCTTCAATGGCAGTACGAACCTGACTGTGACCGGAGATAAAACTCATCTCAGCCTGGTCGCTTTTGATCACCAGGGAGATTTTCAGGCTGCCAAGTTCCTGTGGATGCAGGCGTAGTTCGGCGCTCTGGATGCCTTTATGATGCATGATCAATATCTGCTGACTGAGTTGCTGTTGCCATTGCGGGCTATCAGGAGTGATAGTCGCTGCGGCTGGCGTAAGTTTTACTGCATCCCGTGGTAATGTCTCTGAACCCGCTGTCAGCAGCAGTGTGGTTTGAGGATGTGCCGGTTTTGCATCTGTGGTGGCTGGCCTTTGATGGCTGCTTTGCGCCACAGCAATTGTTACCGGTGCCCCGGCGGGATGGCGCACCAGCGGGTTTTGTTGTTCAGGGCTAGCCTGCGACGTGCTCCGTGATTGTTTTTCCGTCATTGCTGGTGCCGGGTTGTGCAGAGTTCGCGTCGCCGCCGGAGCATTTGTGTTTAAACCCTGCGGCTGTTGCTGTGACAACGCTGGTTGCAACCGGGCATCGCTGTGCTGTTGAAGCAGTAGATCCTCGCCTGATGCCAGGTGATTATTCATCTGAGACAGAACCGGGATATTGTCAGCACTCATCCCCGGTTTCCTCATCAGGCCCTCCTGAGTTCCGGCGAGCCCCCGGCTTTCTACCGGTAGCCTGAGCTGTGATGTCTGTACGGGAGAGAGCAGGGTGAATACCTGAGTGACGTTGTCATTTTTACCGGTGCCGGTTTCCTTTGGCCTGGTGCCAGGTACACGGGATTTTTTGTGGCCGGAGAGAGCTTCCTGCAAATGAGACTGTCCGTTAAACAGGGCTGTAAACAGCTGTTGTGCGGTCGTTTTGGGGCTATTTTTCCCCGCATTATACCCTGCGCCTTTTCCGGACAATTCTGGCGGCAGAATTAACCCTGACATAAAATATCTCCCCTGAAATGACGAGCGGAAAATTCATCCATTTGCTTTTGCTCGCGCCGGGCCGCTTCTACTCTGAGCCGAAGTTGCTGACGGTCAAGCAGGGTCTGTAATGCATTTTGCCGCTGCTTTTTTTTCTGCCAGTGGACTTTCGCCTGTGACAGTTGCTGTTCTCCCTGTTGTAAAATCTGTTGCTGCTGCTGGATTGCACGTTGCAGCGCAGGAATAAATTGCTGAAAGTCATCCCAGCGGTTCAGTGGCATGCCTGGCGTTACCTTGTGTAGCAAAGAGCATTGATAATCCTGACGATAACCAGTCAGTAGTTGTTGTTGCTGCAGGGCCTGTTGTCGGGCATGTTGCAATTGTCCGAGTTGTTTTGCTGCCCGGCCAGACTCTTCGCGGGCAAGTTCGCACAGAGTGGCAAGGACAGATGGCTGGTTCATAACAGTTCCTCCGGATGGCTAAACAAATGTTGTAACTGCTCACAGGCAGTTTCATAGTTGCACCGCTGATGAATACCCTGCTGCAAATAGGCCGTGATAGCCGGATACAGCTTTATCGCCTGATCGAGCAGAGGATCACTGCCTGCGACATAAGCCCCGACACTGATCAGATCATGGTTACGTTGCCAGGCGGAGAGCAGCTGTTTACAGTAGCGTGACTGCTGAAGTTGCGATTCACCGACTAACTCGAACATGACGCGGCTAATTGAAGCTTCAATATCAATTGCCGGATAATGCCCGGCCTCGGCCAGTTGGCGGGAAAGCACAATATGCCCGTCGAGTATGGCCCGTGCGGCATCGGCAATCGGATCCTGTTGATCATCACCTTCGGCCAGCACGGTATAAAAAGCAGTGACTGAACCCTCTCCGCTGTCTCCGTTACCCGCCCGTTCAACCAGTGCAGGCAAACGGGCAAATACCGAAGGTGGATAGCCCCGGGTGGCAGGTGGCTCGCCGATAGCCAGCGCAATTTCCCGTTGAGCCATGGCATAGCGTGTCAGAGAGTCCATAATCAGTAATACATGCTGACCCCGGTCACGAAAATCTTCGGCAATCCGGGTGGCGTAGGCGGCGCCCTGTAACCGTAGCAGGGGAGAAAGATCGGCCGGTGCAGCAATGACCACCGAACGTGCCAGCCCCTCGCTGCCGAGAATGTTTTCGATAAAATCTTTAACCTCACGCCCTCGTTCACCAATCAGTCCAACCACAATCACATCTGCATGGGTATAGCGAGCCATCATGCCGAGCAGAACACTCTTACCGACACCTGAACCGGCAAACAGCCCCATCCGCTGACCTCGTCCGACAGTCAGTAATCCGTTGATAGCGCGAATCCCGGTGTCCAGAACCTGCTTAATCGGGGTGCGTTGCAAAGGATTGACTGGCCGGCTGTTCAGGGAACCATAATCACAGTTGTGCGGCGCGGGCAGGTTATCCAGAGGTCTGCCACTGCTGTCCAGCACTCGTCCCAGTAATGACGGTCCGAGTGGTAACAGCTTTCCACCCTGGGCCACAGGATCAGCAGCGGCAGCAAACACCCTGGCTCCGGGTAACAGTCCATCAGTATTTTCCAGCGGCATCAGGAACAACTTTTTACCGCTAAAACCGACCACTTCAGTTTCTGCGGGTGGCTCCCCCTGACGTTCAACCAGACAGACTGCCCCCAGAGGCACAGCCAGCCCGGTAGCTTCCAGAACCAGCCCTGTGGCTCGTGTCAGACGCCCGTAACGGCGGAGTGCAGGAAGAGAGGTTAACGACGATTCGAACTGGTCAAGTTGATGCATCCAGCGGCCAAACGGCATATCCATCAGTAAACTCCCGTCTGTGCACGCTGGCATAACTCCAGCCAGCGGGTAGACATGCTGCAATCCAGCTCACCTTCTTCACCCTGCAGCAGGCAGTCACCAGGTTGCAGATGCGGATCGGCCTCAGCCTTCCAGCCTCTGGAACTTATCTGTCCGGAAAATAATTGCTCAGCCAGCGGCAGATCCTGAGGATGAACCCGCAATCGTGGGGTGCCAGTGAATAACGGATCTGCTGACAGCAGGCTGCGAATCTGTTCAGTCAGTTGGTGGCTGTCACACTTTATCGCCTCGCCGCTAATCTGTAGGGCGATTTGCAGGGCAAGCTGTAAAATGCGGCCAGTAATAACGCCGTCCAGAACCTGTAGTGAACGGTCAAAACTGTCAGCCAGCTGGGTGATATGTTGCTGCTGCGCCTGCTGCTGTTGTTCTGACTGGCGAATGGCAGCCTGCTGGCCTTCCTGAAAGCCAAGGGTCCGGCCATGCTGCTCGCCCTGATTAAGCCCCTGCTGATAACCTTCCTGCCAGCTTTGTTGGCGCTCCTGCTGGTTCAGGGCCTGGTGGTTGATGCTGTCACTCAACAGCGCGGCTTCCGCAACTGGCTGTACCACAGGAACCTCAGTCGGTTTAAAGTCTGTCGGCACAGCGTCGTCGGGTTCCTGACCGGGCAGGGCGCTGAACTGTTGTGGTTGCCATTTCTGCCAGTGTTCGGTTTCCTGCAACTCAGACGTAGGTCTCATCGGCTCCTCCTATGACAATATCGCCTGCTTCGGCCAGTCTTCTTACAATCAACAGAATCACTTTCTGTTCGGTTTCCACGGCGGACATACGTACCGGGCCACGGCTGCTTAAATCATCACGTAAAATATCGGCTGCCCGTGAGGACATATTTTTCAGGAATTTATCGCGCAGCGGCTGTTCGGAACCTTTCAGAGCCACCAGTAATTGTTCGGAATCGACTTCCTGTAACAGGCGCTGAATGCTGCGGTCATCCACATCCACCAGATTTTCGAACAGGAACATTTCATCAATAATTTTCTGTGCCAGTTCATTATCAAATTCACGTACGGCTTCGATAACCGACTCTTCCTGTTGTGATTTCATCAGGTTAAGTATCTCGGCGGCGGTCCGGACACCCCCCATTTTGGCCCGTTTAAGATTCTGGCCATCCAGCAGGTTGTTCAGTACTTCGGTCAGTTCAGCCAGTGCTGCCGGCTGAACACCGCCAAAGGTGGCAATCCTTAACATCACATCGTGGCGTAACCTGTCATCAAACAGAGCCAGGATGTCGGCGGCCTGTGAACGTTTCAGGTGCACCAGAATGGTGGCGATAATCTGCGGATGCTCCTCACGGATAAGGTCGGCCGCAGAAGGGGGATCCATCAGGTTCAAAGCATCCATGCCGGAAGTCGTATCCCGGGTATCCAGGATATCTTCCAGCAGGCTGCTGGCGCGTTCTTCACCCAGGGCTTTTACCAGCACGCTGCGCAAATAGTCGTTATTATTCATACTGAGCGCAGAATACTGTCCGGCGTCTTTTTCGAATTGCTGTAACACGCTGGTCAGTTGCTGGTGGGAAACCTGCTTCATGGTGGCCATCGCAGCACTCAGATGCTGTACTTCCCGTTGATTAAGGTGCCGGAAAACTTCGGCAGCCCGTTCTTCTCCCAGCGTCATCATCAGAATGGCGCTTTTGTCTATTCCGTTAAGAGTCATAGTTCACTGCCCATCCAGTCGCGGACTACCAGCGCAACCACCTGCGGATCGTTATCCGACATTTCGCGGATACGCTGGCTCAAAATTTCACTGTTAATTCGTTGCTGTGCCTTGCGGGCCGTTTCCTGTAACGCACTGTCATGGCTGGTTTGTTCCGCCACCGGTTGAGGTACTGGCTGCAACGCGGCTGCTTCTCTGGCGCGTTCTGCGTTTACACGGCGTTGTTCAAGCATCGGCCGTAATGTTTTGCGGTAGAGGATAAATGCCACGATGATGACTACCAGCCAGCGGCCTGCGGAGAGTAGCAAGGTGAAGAATTGCGGCGTTTTCCAGTAAGCCGGGCTGTTATCATTATCGGCAGCACTGAACGGGGTATTCACCAGATTGACAGAATCGCCGCGTTTTTCTGAAAAACCCATGGCTTCTTTGGTCAGTGCGGTAATCTGCTGCATCTGTTGTTCTGTCAGTGCCTGAGGTTTACCGTCATCTCCGCTGCTGTAATTCACCACCACAGCGACCGAGAGCCGTTTAATATCGCCGGTATTCAACTTTGTATGACGGATGGTCCGGTCCAGTTCATAGTTAGTGGTAGAATCCTGGTGCAACTGCTGATTCTGAGGTGGCTGGCCGGCAGGTTGTGTGGTTGTCACCGGGCGGCTGGCAGAGCGGGGGGCGGCTGTGCTTTGTGTCGTCGTCTGTGTTGCCGGTGGATTGACCGGAGCGGTTGCTACCGGGGTAGGCTGATTACTCAGTGCTCCGGGTACGCCTCCTGAGCCTATTCCGCCATACTGACGGCTGTCACTGGACTGTTGTGAACGGATAGCTTTGCTGGCCGGGTCATTGTTCGGGCTGTAATGCTCATCCGTTTGTTCCTGCTTATCAAAATTGATTTCTGCCGTTACCTGAGCGTGCACATTACCGCGACCGACCACGGGGCCGAGAATATCCTCAATTCGCTGCCGCATATTGCGTTCTATCTGCGCAGTGTATTTAAGCTGAGTGCTGTCCATTCCCTGACCTCCGGCGGCAGCGCTGGTCAGCAACGAACCGTCCTGGTCAACCACGGTGACATTACCCGGGGGCAGGCGGCTGACACTACTTGAAACCACATGCACGATGGCATTGACCTGGCCTTCATCCAGAGCACGCCCCGCTTGTAACTGCAAAGTGACAGATGCCGTCGGCAGTTGATTATCGCGGATAAATACCGAAGGTTTCGGGATGGCCAGATGAACCCGCGCAGTTTTGACTGCGCCAAGGCTTTCGATGGTTCTGGATAACTCGCCTTCCAGTGCCCGCTGATAGTTAATTTGTTCACTGAACTGACTGATGCCAAACTTTTCGTGATCCAGCAGTTCAAATCCGGCTGAACCGCCTCGTGGCAATCCTTGTTCCACCAGTTTCAGGCGAACTTCACCTGCCTGACCGACAGGGACCAGAATATTACCGCTGGCCTCTTCGAGCCGGTAGGGAACATTCATCTGGCTGAGGCGGCTGATGATACTGCCACCATCCTGTGCAGAGATATTGCTGTAGAGAATGGTGTAGTCCGGAGTTCTGGCCCACAGGACCAGGCCGACAATAATGGCTGCCGAAACAGCGGCGGCAAAAATCAGCGGAATCCCTGCGGAAGTCCGTAACTTGTTCAGCAATTGCTGTGCTTTGCCGGAAAACGTGGCTGAAATATCGGTAGGGCTGACTGTCATAGCGATACCCTGGTTGCCCGAAGCGAGCTAATTTTAATTAACAACACATGCTTCTCCTGAATAACGGGGTAAGGTTGCGGTAGAATAAAAGGCATTATTTACCCACCGCGGTAGAATGATGGGAGAAATAGCCGGTTTTTTCAGGGGTATATTTCCGCTTTATTATTTTCTGAATAAGGTAGCTTTAATGACCTGACTTTCAGTTACAGAGAACCCATTATGTTTTCATTAATTACACCGGTCACAGAACAAATGGCGGCGGTTGCCGATATGGCGGAGGGGCGTAAAGCCCCGGCCAGCCAGCAGGATGCCTTTGGGAGTGTATTTCATTCTGCACTTAATCAGCTTAACCAGCATGTGCAACAATCCGTATCGACATCGGAAAAATTTGAGGCAGGAGACAGTGATATTTCACTCAATGATGTGATGCTAAATATGCAAAAGGCAAGTCTCTCATTACAACTGGGGACGCAGGTCAGAAATAAACTGGTGAATGCTTATACCGACATCATGAATATGTCAGTGTAATATTTTAAAATTATCAGAGACTGACTGTAATAATAAAACTGATTTTAATAAAAATAATCTGCGCCGGAAATTGCCATTATCAGCGAACCGTATTTTATTGATACGATTCGCCTGATAACCGGGCAGGTCAGCGCTCAGTGGCATCGTTGATCACCGTGTTGTAGTCAACCGGTTTGGTTCGCCATAACCCTTTTCCGCCAGGGTAGACATATCCCCGCGGGGGAATTCACAGAAAACATTAGTATCCCACTGTCACAAAACCCTGTGAGCCCACTCATTTTTAGATACTGACGCAGTCTACCCTGCTTTCTGTCTCCCCGGCCGCTGACCCGGGCTCCGCCAGATTTAGTGATCTGTGTGCCGGGCCTGCCTGTAGCCTGTAAAGCTTCATAACCACGGTAACGCCAATCCGAAGACCCGGTGAAATGTAGTACGTTTTGCCAGTGCTTACCGGTAATACCTGACAGGTCAGATCAGGGCGGTTGTTTTCGACCATGTTAAGCAGTCACTGGCTGCAGAGACTTTTCTGTTTCAGATAATGACGTGATTTTTTTACAGATTTGCTGTCTCAGTGCTGATGCGGTGAATTAAATAGCGCCCACGACCGGTTTCAACGACATAACCCGGCAAGGCACCGGCTTTTGGTTTCGCTGCCGGGTAACAGGATTACACAGTTAAGTGGTTGGGTGTGGCTTCCCCCTGACAGTTTTTGGTTCCAGGATGTAGTTAACGTTATCTGAGGAGAAAGAGATGAAAAAGTTACTTTTGTTCACCGGACTATCTGCAGTGTTATTATCCGGATGTTCCGCCATTGGCAACAACAAAAACTCAACTGCAGCGGTCAACGGACTACAACTCGATAACAGCGGGCATTATCAGTATGTGAAAAACTATCCGGTCTCCGGCCAGGGCGTTCCTGGTGCGTTAAAGTTACAGCAGTGTTCGGTCGCAGTCGTATCCGGTGCTGAGGGTGGGAGCAACGGAACCATCACTGGCAGCCTGTATACAACCCGCGGAACAACTTCGTACCACATTACCTCGTTAGGCAACCCGGTGACCTTTGTGGTCGGTTATTCACTGAATCTGAGTACCAGCAGCAGTGGAGTACACTATGTGTTCAGTGATATCAGACAGGCTCAGAGCAACAACGGCTCGTTAACCGATACCGGTCCGTTAAGTTCATGGGTCGGGTCAAACCCTCAACAGACAGTGGCGGCGTTCACGCAGATTTCAGACCAGATCAATCACTGCCTGTCATCCTGATTTAGCCGAAGTCTGTAGCCAAATCGCTGATAAAACTTTGTGCCGGGACGGATAAATGCCCCGGTACTGCCTGCAGAATAATCACTCTGATGGCGAAGGCAGTTTAGTTCTGATAATTGGTAAATTTAAGAATCAATGGCTGTAAAAAAACCGCCCGGAAGGGCGGTTAGCTGTGACAGAATAGCAGGTCTGCTCAGGAAAATTACTTCGCGGCTGCCTGTTTAGCTGCATTAATCCAGCCATCAAATTCTGCCTGGTGCGCTTTAATCCAGCCATCAACCTGCGCCGAAACATCAGCAGCGCTATTTTCACCATTATGCATGCTGAGATTCTGACGGCTGATATCCTGAAGTGGAATTTTCATCAGAGTAAATAGTTTACGCGCTGCAGGATTTTTTTCTGCCCAGGCTTTGTTAGCAATAATGTTTTCAGTGTTAACACTGAAGCCATAATTTTTACCATTTGGTAATCGGGTGTCCTCTTTGGGCTGGCCAGCCGGGGAGGCAGAAAAAGGAACGGTCAGCCAGACAACATCTTTGCCAGGTTTTAATACAAAACTGACCCAGTAAGGTGTCCAGGTATAATATAATACTGGTTTTCCGGCTTTATAGCGTGAAATAACATCCGCTATCATTGCCGAATAACTCCCCTGGTTTTGTTCGACAGTATTTGTCAGCCCGTAAGCTTTGATCTGGGCATCAATTACTTTACCGCATGCCCAGCCAGGCTCACAACCGGTAAGCCCGGCTTTGCCGTCACCGGTATTATCAAACAGTCTGGCAATTTTCGGGTCTTTCAGTTGGGAGATATCAGTAATATGGTATTTATCAGCCGTTTTTTTATCAATTAAATAACCCTGTGCAGCTCCGGTGATATAGGGTCCGGCACGGAAAAAGCTTTTGTCGCCGCCTGCAGCCTGATACATCGCGGACTGAAGTGGTTCCCAGTCAACAGCCGAGAAAGTGGCGTCGCCTCTGGCAATAGACGCATAAGCAACACTGTAATCCACTTCCTGAGTGGGTTTCACGTCGTATCCCAGTTTTGCCAGTGCACGGTTCACTAATTCAGTCTGGAAAGATTCCTCAGCCAGCGGGCTTTTCACTGCCTGAACAGATATTCCTTTGCCTGGCTGGTCCTGTGCAGCGACACTACCGCAAAACGAAAATAGTAATGCAGGGAGAATTATTTTTTTATTCACATGTGGCTCCTGTTGTTCAGTTATTTTAAAACTAACAACAGCGGGATCATAAATCAAATTTAATTCTCGCTGATGAATTATCAGAATAATCTTCTGAATTCATTCGAAGTATCGTGTTTTTTTGATTCTGAAATATTCAGCTGAAAGCAGGGTGGGTGACGGGCTGTTATTTGCTCTGAATTCTTTAGATTGAGCGGCGAATATGCTTGCCTGACACCGGTGAAAATATTTCTCTGCAATAGTCCCATTTTATCTGATTTGTGTTTAGAATAATTCGTGTTCAGCAGATAGCCAAAATTCCCCGCAGCTCCGTGTATACCAGCCTCTCAGCAGATAGCTGGCTGAGATTATCAGTACACTATAGTGAGCATAAAATCCCCGTGTTCAGAAACGTTGTTTATGAATGTCATTCATAGCGCTAATGATTTTTTAGTGCATTATTTTTCATGCGGTTTCAGATTATGATTATCGCTTACTGTCGCTGTTATTTAAGCCCGAATAATGCCCCGGTAAGGAATAGTCCTTTGGCACAAAATTCTGCAAGGAAATCTCTTCATAATAATCACATCTGCTGATGAGGAAAATATGGACAGAAAACAACAACTGATTCTGACATTAACTCACTGGATCGATGACAACATCCATCTGCCACTTAAAATAGAGCAGGTTGCCGAGCGTTCAGGCTATTCGCGCTGGCATCTGCAGCGTATGTTTTACCAGGTGATGAAACAGAGCCTGGGCAAATATATTCGTGAAAAAAAACTGATGAGGGCGGCAGAAGATTTGCGAAACAGCAACGAGACCGTGATGGAAATTTCACTGAGATATGGTTTTGAATCTCAACAATCGTTTACCCGTTCGTTCTCAGGAAAATATCATCTGCCTCCGGCAGCCTTCAGAAGGATCGCTTCCTGTGAGTCAATGCCCGACGGCTATACCAGCAACAATGAAGGCGCTACAGGCTAGCCCCAGATCATCGCTGCCCAGCGCAGCAGTAATAAGCCCAGACAGATAAGTACCAGAACAAGGATCATCTTTCCGTATTTTTTACCAATAACCTTAGCCATTTAGCTTTTCCTGGATTGTCATTCCCCGCAGAGGCCACATTATCAGACCCGCTGGCAGCTGGCAATCTGCCACCGGTTGCGGTCTGAATGACTTGCGGAGAGTGAGGATTATCGGATCAGAGTTCGTTTTTAATACAAAATTCTTCCCATGTCATGCCGAGGGCACTGGCATGAGATTTTAAATAGTTTTCAATCGCTTCCGCTGCCACCTGTCTGTCGGATTCTGCCAGCTGGATAGAGAAAATAATCCCATCCAGTTTTTTCTGACGCAAAAACGCAGCGTAGATACGCTCAGCCTGCATTTCTCTGCATTGTTGCAAAGTCATTCCTGCCAGTTGTGCATCAGTTTCACTGATCTCGTCCAGCGCCGCGCTAAAAGAGGGATGGGCAGAAAAAAACATGTCACGGGCAATGGCATAATATTGTTCAGGAGTTTTCATCGTGGTTCAGGTTTCAATAAAATCATCGCCGGATTGTAACTTTTCTGCTGCCGGATGTCAGGAGCTGTCTGTGATTGTGATAATTCAGCGGCAAAAACTGCCTGTTTAAATGTGCAGGGGGCTGCAATCCCCCCCTGACACGATATACTATGCCGCAAATTACCGAATTCAGCCCCCTGGCTTGCCGAGAATAAATATGAAGAAATGGATGCTGTTATCTGTACTGGCCCTGGCCGGTTGCGTGCAAATCACCAATTACCAGCAGGCAGTGAAGCTGCCTGCACCTGCAGGGATTGCCGGTGTCTGGCAAACCGACGGGCCGCAAAAAGGTTTAATCAGCCCGCAGGCGATGGCCTCTTTACTGATTAGCCCGCAGGGCGATACCCTGGATTGTCGTCAGTGGCAACGGGTGATTGCTAAACCCGGGAAACTGGCCATGGTGGATGACAAAATGGTCAACATCAACCGGCAGTTACGGGCAATGCATCTGAAACTGGTCGGCGATACTCTGCACTATGACGGACTGACACTCAAAAAAGTCAGCCAGCCAACCATTGAATGCCAGAAAGCACTGGCAGAGTCTGAGAGCCACCCGGATCAGCCGGTTATCCAGGATATTCAGCCGACATTACTGCTTAATCACTTTGCCAACGGTGAAGCAACCCCGGCAAGCTGATCCTTGTTACTGCGGTCAGACAGAGAAATAGGCCTGCAGTAGCTGTTGCTGCTGCCGGCCCTGACTGAGATTTTCGCCTGCCTTTTGCAGAGCACCGTTAATCAGTGAGGTCAGACACTGGTGCGCTTCAATTAACTGTTGATAGCCTGTCTGACCTTGCTGCCGTTCGGTGGCTGTGCTGACGGGGGGATTTGCTGCCAGCAGCAGATAATCCGTCACCGAACTCTCCAGCACCTGCCATTCTTGCTGCTGCGCCAGCTTTTGTAATTGCTGATTAAGCATGACCAGTTCTGCCAGCCACTCTGAGTAACCATTCATCGTTGATTATCCTAGCTGACGGTTTGCAGACTTTGTTTCCAGCCACTGGCAATATCCCCCAACAGGGTTTCTGCTTCACTGACAGCGGCAATATCCTGATGCAGATTAGCCTGCAGTAGTCGGTAGATGATGTAGTCATAAAGCGACGTGAGTTGCTGTGCCAGCGGATCCTCCGGCCACTCCTGCAACGGCCTTTTCAGGCCGTTGTCGATAATATCCATCGCTTTTGACAGGTTATGGCCCCGGGCAGCAATGTCACCACTGCCGATACATAATTTTGCGCGGGCGAGGGCACCCAGCGCACCGTCAAACAATAAGGTGGTAAGCTGTGTCTGATCGGCACTGAGAACGGCACTCTCAACACTGACCCTGGCATACGCATTGGCACCGGTCATTGTATTCACCCGCCTGCTCCTTATTTATCCGATGAATTATCAAACTGCGATGTCAGATATTGCTTGGTCTGATCCATCTGCGACATCAGTTTATTCAGCTGCGTAAACTGAGTCTTGTAACGGGCCATTGTGCTGTCTATTCCCGACTGCATACTGTCGTAACGTTTGCTGAGATCTTCATAATTACTGTTCAGAGAATCGATAGCATTTGCCAGCATCCCTTTATTTCCGACGCTGTCATTTAACATATCACTGAGAGTATTGTTCATCGCGGTGGCAAAGCCGCTGGTTTTACCATCACCGGTAAAGAAACTGATGACTGCCTGCGGATTACTTTGCAGGGCATCATTCAGCTTGCTGTCATCGACCGTCAGGATGCCAGTCGAGCCATCGGCCTGCACGTTTGGGTCCATGCTGATACCAAGCTGTGCCAGAATTGAATAAGCACCCTGTTGAGGCTGAGTCAGCATTGACTGCAACCGGACCTGGATATTTCGCACGGTGCCATCGCCAATTAACGGGCCATTTGAGGTTGAGTCCGTGCTGGCTGTGTCGGTTCCTGAGAAGCTGGTCAGGCTGGCGATAGTGGATTGCAATTTGTTATAAGCGGTTACCCAGTTTTTAACCGCTTTTACTGTATCATCGGTGTTATTCCCAATCTCCAGAGTCTCTTCTGTTTGCGACACCGATTTCAGACTGAGTGTAACCCCGGACGGAGCGTTGGTGACGGTATTGCTCTTACTGTCGATAGCGATACCATTTACGGTTAGTTTTGTATTTTGCGCAGCACGGGTCTGATGCAGGGCTGAACTGCTGTCCGCAGCAGAGTATCCAATCACGCTTTGTAACTGGTCATCTCCGCTAACGCTCACCGAGATATCATTACCCTCGCCGGAATCTTTAGCCGTCAGGCTGAGATAATATTCCCCGTCAGCGGCGCGGATGCTGGTGGCGTTAATGCCGGCACCACTCTGGTTGATGGCATCGACAATACCACTCAGCGAGGTCTGTTTATCTGTCAGGGTCAGTGTCACCGGGCTGCCCTGACCGGTCTGCAGAGTCAGCGTACGACTGCCACTGTCTGAACTACCCAGCGCAGTATCACTGCTACTGATTTTTCCGGACAGTAATGACTGTGCAGTGGCCAGTTGTGTCACTTTTATCTGGTAATTACCCGGGATAGCACTGCTGTCGGTTGATGCAGAAAATGACAGATTGTTGCTGGTGACGGCCGTGGCATTAAAGGTAGTGGTTTTGGTCAGCGCATCAATAGCGGATTGCAGATTCTGCAGGCTACTTTGTAACTGACCAAAGGCGGAAATTTTGTTTTTACAGGCAGTAGCTTCATTGGTAATGGGGGTCAGCTTAGCCTGTTCTGCTGATTGCAGATTATTGTACAGATCAGTCAGGTTGAGATTACTGCTGATATCCAGATTACTGATAGCGGTCATAACTATATCCTGTGTTTACAGAGGGTGTATCCCCAATATCGGCCTGAAAATGCAAAGGTTTAAGCCACAACCTGCGCGGCAGGATGGCTTTAGTCTGTATGCCAACTCCCCTGAAACAGTTTTTTTCAGGAGACTGACTAAAGTTAACCGGCCGATCACCGATATCAGTCATGAACGCAAAGGGGGAAGCCTTTTTGCTTATTCAATGAACATTCATTTATTGAAGGATAAAAATCATGGCTGTTATTAATACCAACATCATGTCTTTAACTACTCAGACTAACCTGAACAAAGCGCAGTCTGCTCTGGGTACTGCTATCGAGCGCCTCTCTTCTGGTCTGCGTATTAACAGTGCAAAAGATGATGCTGCCGGTGAAGCTATTGCCAACCGTATGTCATCTAATATCCGTGGTCTGACTCAGGCATCACGTAACGCGAATGACGGTATTTCACTGTCACAAACCGCAGAAGGTGCACTGAATGAAATGAACACCAACTTACAGCGTATCCGTGAGTTGACCGTGCAGGCGAAAAACGGTACCAACAGCTCTGCAGATATCGATTCTATTCAGGCTGAGGTGGATGCCCGTCTGTCAGAAATTAAACGTATCGGTAGTGCAACAACATTCAACAACATTCAGTTGTTCGACAGCACCAGCACCAGTATCAACATCCAGGTAGGCTCTAACGACAGCGCAGACGCTAACGTTATCTCTATCTCTCTGTCAGATAACGGCTTTAAATCACAGACTCTGGGTAGCGATTATAGTGTTACCGGTGCAACTGCTCTGGCCGATATCGATGCGCGTATCTCTGATGTGGATACTGCACGTAGCGGGCTGGGTGCGATTCAGAACCGTTTCGAGTCCACCATCAATAACCTGAATGCTACTGTAAACAACCTGTCTGCTTCTCAGTCTCGTATCCAGGATGCGGATTATGCGACCGAAGTTTCCAGCATGTCACGCGCGCAAATCCTGCAACAAGCCGGTACTTCTGTGCTGTCTAAAGCAAACCAGGTTCCACAGACTGTCCTGTCACTGCTGCAAGGCTAATCAGACATTGTGGTGAAGACTTAACCCCGCTTTGCGGGGTTTTGTTGTGTATTGCACCGACAGGAGACAGGCATGCAGAGAATACTTTTTTCGCTGGATAAACTCCGACAGTTTACAGCGGCGGAATCGTTGCTTCCTCGACTGGCCAGATGGTTTCTGCGACAAGGCTGGTCAGTAGATATTACTGCGCGGTTGATTGACGGAGATTACCGGCAACAACTGGCTGAACTTTCT
Organism: Tatumella citrea; assembly: GCF_002163585.1. Lineage (NCBI taxonomy): Bacteria > Pseudomonadati > Pseudomonadota > Gammaproteobacteria > Enterobacterales > Erwiniaceae > Tatumella > Tatumella citrea. Next base: position 2,329,530 of record NZ_CP015579.1, on the reverse strand, counting down.
GCCACAGGGCCACTGCGGCTGTTTATTGATAACGACTCACCTTCGTCACCAAAATCCTCCGACAATCTTTACCATCAGTATCAACTTATCTGGGTGTGTAACGGCTACCTGTCTGCCAGGCTGACTGAGCTTATGCATCAGGGGGAGCTGGAGGGAATATGTCTGTTTCAGCATTTTTCGGCAGCTACGCCGGGTATCAGTGAAGAGATCTGTGGGCTGGAAAACCCACTCGCCTGGCGTATTGTCACTGATTCTCCGCTCTGCTATGCAGCTCAGCGTTTACGGGGATCATCGGGTCCAGCCATGAGATTGTTACCTCTGGCATTCGATGACGACGACAGCGGCACCGTCAGTTCACCCACGGGTGAACTTAAGCAAATCCTTTGGGCAACTCAGAATCTGACTCCGGCACTGGGAGAGCTGACGACGCTGCTCCGTTTACGGGGCATTCGTCTGGATGTGATGTTGATTACTCAGCAAACCGCAGAACTGACTAATCAACAACTCAGCCAGTATCAGCTGGTGGTGGCAGAACATCAGCTGGTGGCCCGCGCTCTGTGTCTGGGGATTCCGGCGTGTATTGCCGGACAGGGAGGCTGGCATGGTTATCTGACAGAGCAGTCACTGACAGTGGATAGCGACAATTTCTTCATTGCCACGGGAGATGGCCTGCCTGACATTCCACAGTACTGTGACGCATTAATCAACGGCTATGCCGGGGCACAGCAATGGGCGGTAGAATTTCAATCCACTGCATTGCAGAACTGGTCATTATCGGCGCTGTTACCGCCACTGCTTGATTCTCTTCCGGCTCCCGTCATGCTGACACTGAGTGATCCGCAGGCTAAAGAATGGACAATGGTGAGAAATATTCTGGCACAGCAGGCAGATAACAGCCGTCCATTGCTTCAGTGGTTAAAGCAGCGGGAGATTAGCGAGACCCGGAGGGCTGTGCTGTCAGCCATTATTGCAGGACAGGGGGAGGCGGCGCGAATCGGGGTGATTATTCTCGACCGGGGACATGATCGAACATGCTGTGAAAACAGCCTGCTGTCAGTACGCCAGCAGTCACTGAAAGCGGACCAGTGTCTGCTGATTAGCACACAGGATTATCCGTCGTTGTTGCAGGGCTCTGAACGACAACTGTCATTGCCGGTTGACGGACAGGCGCTCCAGCAGGCAATCGCGGGTTATCTGACCAACAGTTGGCTGGTCATTGAAGCCGGAACCCGTTGTCTGAATGACAGCCTGCTATTGTTTGCCGGGTATCGGTTACAGCATCCGGAAATTCAGGTCTGCTACAGCGATGCTTTACAGGGAGACAGTGTTGAGGATGCTCAGTTGTTGCTCAAACCTGACTGCAATATCGACCTGTTACGCAGCCGGCATTATCCGGGGGAAGAGATGCTGGTCACTGGCGAGTGTATTAAACGCTATCTGCCGCAAATCTCAGTGAGACACGAACTGATCTTCTGTGAGCTTATCTGGCAGATACTGGAACACTCAGGCCCGGCGGCAGTCGGACACCTGCCGGAGGCGCTGCTACTGATACCGGAACGTCCGGTGAAAGATACTCACACGGCTCTGCGCAGGGAGATCACCCACCGGCACCTGCAGCGTTGTTGCAGTGACGGCTGGATAGAACCGGGGGCCGATGGCCGACCGGACCAGTTGCGTTATCCCTTACCACTCACCGCCCGTGTATCCATCATTATTGTTACCCGTGATAACCAGTCATTGTTGCAGCGTTGTCTGGACAGTTTAACGGAAAATACCAGTTGGCCTGACTATGAACTGCTGATTGTGGATAACGGTTCCTGCCAGCCGGACGCCTGTGATTATCTGAATCAGTTACAGGCGCTGAAACTCAGAAATCTGAAAATACTACGCTGGCCTGAAACCTTTAATTTTGCAGCCATTAATAATTATGCCGCTACGCAAGCGTCTGGTGAGTATCTGCTGTTTCTGAACAATGACTGCAGTTTTAGTGATTCCGGCTGGCTGAATGCCATGCTGGAAATTGCCCACCGCCCGGAAGTTGCAGTGACCGGTGCTCAGCAGCGATATGCTGACGGTCGCATCCAGCATGCGGGATTTATCACCGGTTTTGGCAACGGAGTAACTGAAATATTTCGTGACGCACCCGCATCAACTGCCGGATATGCTCATTACCTGCAAACGGCTCAGCAGGTTTCGGCCATTAGTGCGTCCTGTATGTTAGTTCGCCGCAGTGTGTTTGATGAGGTCAACGGTTTCGATGCACAGCATTTTTCAGGTGGAGCGGCCGATATCGATTTTTGCCTCAGAGTTCGCCAGCAAGGCTATCTGGTGGTCTGGACGCCGCAGGCGGTGCTGCAACATATGGGCGGTGCTACCCGGCTCTCCGCCACCTGTTATGCGGCCGAAGCTGAAGCAGAACTGCGGGGTAATGATGCATTGCGTGAACGTTGGCAGGGCGTGTTATGTCAGGACATTCGTTACCACCGACACTTTAGCCGGATCGGACAACCTTTCAGCCTGTCACACCGTACCGCCAGAGTGCAACCCGCGTTACCGGGCCGGCCATTGCCGGTGATGATAGCGGGACATGTTAATTATACCGGCTGCGGTCACTATCGGGTGATTGAACCCTATCAGTTACTGGAACAGCAGTTGCAACTCGAAGGTGGTTTGATCCATGGTTTGCCTGCCGCTATGGAGGTTGCCGCGTTCCAGCCTGACATTCTGTTACTACAGATGCCGTTCGATCCGCAGATTGAAGAAACGGTCCGTCAGTTCCGACAGTTATCCGGCGCAAAAATTATCATGGAATATGATGACTACTTCCTTTGTCTGCCTCGACAGAATCATAACCGTCAGAAGCTCCCTAAAGACATTGCCAGCCGTTTGAGACGAACTATGGAGCTGGCCGATCATCTGGTGGTATCTACAACAGCACTGGCTGACTCTTATTCAGAGTTGCACAGTGATATCCGTGTCGCGCAGAACCGGCTTAACCCGTTGCAATGGGGGGCATTATCCAGTGCCCGGAATCAGGGGCGCAAACCCCGCGTGGGTTGGGCGGGAGGAAACAGTCATGACGGGGACCTGGCTATTCTCCGGCCACTGATTGAGGTATTAGGTAATCAGGTGGAGTGGGTGTTTATGGGGATGAAACCGGCGCAGGTCAGTTGTGAGTTTCACAGTGGCGTACCGTTTGACTGGTATCCTCAAAAGCTGGCCAGCCTCAGTCTCGATCTGGCTTTAGTCCCGCTGGAAATTAATCTGTTTAATGAATGTAAAAGTAACCTGCGCCTGTTGGAACTGGGTGCCTGTGGTATTCCGGTGATCTGCAGTGATATTGAACCTTATCGTGGCTCACTCCCGGTAACACGGGTAAAAAACCATTTCAGGCACTGGATGAAAGCAATTCATGAGCATTTATCTGACCCACAGCTACTGGCCGCCAGAGGCGATGCATTACAACAGGCAGTCCGTTGTGACTGGCTGTTGACTCCGCAGTCGCTGACGGAATGGCAACAGGCCTGGCTGGGATAGTCCAGCATTTGTATAAGTTACAGGAATCAGTAATGAACAGACAACGAGGACGTATCGGAGTAGGAATTGTGACCTGCAATCGTAAGTCAGGGCTACTCCGGCTCTGGAACTCTTTACCTAAACAGCAGATTGATGCGCTGATTATCGTGAATGACGGGAAGCATGAAGCTGAATATCACTCACTGCAGGCGACTCTGGTAGAAAATCCGCAGAACCAGGGGGTAGGATGCAGTAAAAACACTGCACTCAGATATCTGCTGACACAGAATATCGACCATTTTTTCCTGATAGAAGATGATATTTATCTTAAAGATCCACAAGTCTTTGAACGTTATATTGCCGCCTCTGAAGAAACCGGCATACAGCATTTCAACTTTGGATTACATGGGCCTTATAACGTGGATGAGCAGGGGCTGCCCCGGCCAAGGTTGCAGGTGAATTATGCTTCATTCTGCCTGCCACTTTATCCCAGTTGCGTAGGTGCTTTTTCTTATTACAGTCGCCGTTGTCTGCAAAAGGCAGGGCTGATGGATGAAATTTTTTATAACGCGCTGGAGCACGTGGAACACAGCTGGCGCATCATACAGGCGGGAATGCACCCGCCGTTCTCCTATTTTGCCGATATCGAAAACTCAGGGGATTATCTGGGAGATGAGGGTTGGAGTCCCCGTCAGTCCACCATCTGTAGCCAGCTGACGTTTCGGGCTGTCTGCATGACAGCCGCCCTGCAATTCAAAGAAAAATATGGTTTTTCACTCTCAACATTACCGCTAGCCGGTTCTCAGGAAGCTATTCAGTCACTACGCAACATCAGCCAGCGTTTTTCTTCCCGCCATTAATCTCTGTGCCGGTAATTATTTCAGGTTACCGGCAGGTTATTCAGCCGGTTAACACATTTAATTTTAACTCTTTTTTCCTTCGATAGTTCCGATGCCTGCCGGTCGATAATTTCTCTACAGCCTTAGCAAATCAGGACGGAACAGTGGAGAGTTTATACACCGCCGAAGGTGTCACTGATAAACAGGATATCTGGCAGCAATATATACAGCTGGTAAGGCATGAGGCCTTGCGGCTGCAGGTGAGACTGCCCGCCAGTGTTGACCTGGATGACCTGATCCAGGCGGGAGGGATTGGTCTGCTGAATGCAATAGACCGTTATGATGCGGCACAAGGGACGGTCTTTACCACCTATGCGGTCCAAAGGATCAGAGGTGCGATGCTGGATGAGTTACGTAGTCGCGACTGGGTACCACGACGGGTCCGGCGTGAAGCGCGTGAGGTGGCGGCAGCCATTGCTCAGCTGGAGCAAATGACCGGCAAACAGGCAGGTGAGCAGGAGATAGCTGCCCACCTGAAAATGAGCCTGGCTGATTACCGGCAAATTCTGATGGAGACCAATACCAGCCAGTTGTTTTCACTGGAAACGTTATGTGAAGACAATGGCGATGGCGCTGAACTGATGATGGAGCACCGCGAAGAGAGTAATCCATTGTGTCAGTTACTCGACAACAGTCTGCGAAAACAGGTGTTACAGGCGATTGATGGCCTGCCTGAACGGGAAAAACAAGTCCTCAACCTCTACTACCATGATGAGCTCAACCTGAAAGAAATCGGCGCGGTCCTGAATGTCGGCGAATCAAGGGTCAGCCAGTTACACAGCCAGGCAATTAAACGGCTGCGGGCTCGTCTTAAAGACGATTAACGGAAGAATACTTAGCGCCGGAGCGCGTAACTATTATGAAAACTAACTATCAGCGTTTAAGTCGCTATATTCGGGATTATAAATATGCACAACACCACTGTAACAGTTGTGGCAGTGAGCTCAGTCGGGTGCGGTTGTTACTGTCCGGAAAACTGATTAGTCACAAGGATATTATGCATATGGATCACCCGGTGTCTGCGGCACAGTGGCAGGCATTTATGGCCCGGCTGGAACCAGTTTGCCGGTTCTGTTCCACGGTCAGCAATGGCCGCCAACCAACACTGTTCGACATTCAGGCTTTTAAGCAGGCTCTGCTGGCTGACGGCTGTTTATGTCTGGCGACCGTCAGAGAATATGTGATGCGTTTACGGCGCCTTGACCAGGCATTAACTGAACAGGGCTATACCCCGGATAAATTGCCAGACTACCAGTCTCCGGAATTGTGGGATGAGCTGTTGCCGGAAAAAAGCCGGATTAATTACCGGATAGCTCTGGCAAAGTATGCCTGTTACTTTCCGGCAGAGACGCCGGAAGCGGCATCAGCGGATTACAGATAGCTGTTCTCCTAACTGTGTCGTCAGCATTTCAATAAAACGTCGGTGTGCCGGCAATGGTTGCCGGTCGGCGAAGCTGACAACCTGAACAGGTTTGGCGGGCGGAAGGAATGCATCCAGCAACGGAATCAGCCGTTGCTGCTGAATGTCTTCGGCCAGTAAAATTTCCGGTTGCATGATAATCCCTAATCCTTTGAGGGCTGCAGCACGCAGGGCTTCACCATTATTAACCGCCATACACAGACTGACAGGGATACGCAGTGGCTTACCGTCTGATTGCAAAGTCCAGCACTTACTGGCTTGTGGATGGGCAAATCCCAGACAGCGATGAATGCTCAAATCTTCCGGGCGCTGTGGTACCCCGTATTGTCTGAGGTAACTGGCAGAAGCACAGATAACAGAGCGATAAGGGGCCAGCGATCGTGCAAAAAAGGCGTTGATATTGTCGGTCTCGCCAATACGAATTGCGATATCAATTGCCTGTTCAGCCATATCAGGAATCACATCACTCAGTACCAGTTCAATATTAACCTGCGGGTATTGTGTCAGAAAGTCAGCGCATAGCGGAGACAGAACATGGGCGCCGAAAGTCACCGGTGAAGCCACCCTTAACCGTCCGCGGGGAGTGGCTTGCAGTTCTCCGGCCAGTAATTCAGCTTCCTCAACCCGGGACAGGATGTCACAGCAGCGTTGATAGTAGCTCAGACCAAACTCAGTCAGGCTTTGCCGCCGGGTAGTGCGATGCAACAGCCTGACTCCTAACAATTTTTCCAGCGCTTTAATATGCAGGCCGACCATGGTGGCACTGATCCCGGCCTCTTCAGCGACTGCGGCAAAACTGCCTTTCTCTGCGACCCGGATAAACACCGCCATACTTTCCAGTTTGTTCATAATTACCAGGTAAAACTTGTGAAAGACAAAAGTATATCGCTGTTTATCAAGTCAGGTTAATCAATTTTAATAGCGCTATCACCACTATTACGGAGTCAGAACATGATAAGTCACCCGGAATTACGTCAGCGCGGCATGCAACTGTTTGAAAGTTTGTACGGTAATGGAGCCGGAGAGGCATTGAAACAGGATATGGCCGGTCTCTGTCCTGACTTTACTGACATTTCTATTGAATGGGCGATGGGAGGGATTCTGAGCCGTCCCGGACTGGAACCTAAAATTCGTGAACTGGTTGTTATAGCCTCTTGTGTCACCCTGGGTCATCCGGTTCCACAGTTAAGGGCGCACACGCTGGCAGCACTCAATGCCGGTGCCAGCAGGGTGGAGATCATCGAAAGCATATTACAGTTGTTGTTTTATGCCGGAGGGGCAGCAGTGCGCAATGCTTTGGTAAATATTCGTGATATTTTACCCGCTGAGGATACGGCGGCAGTAGCAAGTGAAACAGGAATGTAATCAAAGTCTGATAAGCTGAACAGACACAATATTGTATTTTTTGTCTGACCTTGTTGTGACTTACTTGTACAAGAAAAATTTATGATTCATTGATGGTGTTTGGCCGGGAAATTTTGTAAGGTAATCGTAAAGTCCCATTGCCACTTGCTGGCAGATAAGAATGCTAATATGACCCGGCCATCATCATTATATACCCAGCATATTCTGGAAGCCTCGGCTATTGATCCGGAAAAGCGATTTCATGATATTGAAGAAAACCTGAGCTGTTATGGTATTCGTGTAGTTAATAACCGACGACCAGAAGATATTATTGCCAAACATAAAACTATTTCCGCGACTGGTGGAGATTACTGCAGCGCTATGGGGTCGGAAAATCAGACAATATTTGACCCGCATGCCGTGTCCGAAACTTCAGTATTTATTTCCATGCTAATGGAAGGGGAACAAATTGTCAGTGGTCGTGACCGTTCGGTATCGGCACGTGTCCGCCCGGGAAGTTTATTTATTCATCAGCGCGCGAATTTCTATCATTATCATGCGAAAGGGGTAAAGCAGTTGTATGTTATTCCTTCGACCGCACTCAGCTCCCCATTATTCAGCGGTAAAATAAATACCCCTGTAGTGGTGGCTGATAAACACCCGCTGGCCGGGTTTATAAAATCCCATATGCAGTTACTGGACAATAGTTCACATTTTCTGTCACAGCGGGAAACCGAAACAGTAGTGGACGGTTTAATGAATATGGGGTTGCTGCTGTTATCTGATATTGCTAAGGAGAAGGGATTGCAGGCTACAGGGAAACGTGCGTGGTTATTTAACAGCGCCAGCTCATTGATTCAACAGAACTATTCTCTGCCTGATTTAAATCCTGATTTATTGTCTGTGATGATGAAATGCTCCAGAGCCAGCCTTGACCGGGCATTCCAGGAACAAAACACTTCGGTGATGGCTGTAATACGTGAGTGTCGTTTAAATGCCGCCCGTGAATTACTGGAAACGCATCCTGAGATGCGTATCGAAATTATTTCCTGGAAATGCGGATTTGTCAGCCACTCGCGGTTTGGTAAATTATTTCGTGAAAGATTTCAGGTGACACCAAAATTATGGCGTGATTACCATTGTGCTCATTCCGGGATATCTTCGTTAAATGCTGAGTGACTTTCTGTTACATCCGTAGTTATTATGTTATCAGTTATTCTGTAAGTTTAACTTTTGCAGAGTTAACGTCGATATGTCGGAAATTTTTTGTATCTTCTTTCTTTCAGATATGAATATAAACTGTAGATGGCTGTGGCGACTAAAATAACAGCAATGATTAATAAAGCTGCGGTAGTTAAGTTCATCAGTACTTTATCCTTGGCATAAAATAACACAGAGAAAGGGTTTGCTCCGGCGTAATTTATTCCCGGCTGAACAGACGGAATCACACACGGAGAAAGTGCTGACTACTATGATTTCAAATAATAACGCGGTAAACAGCGTTTAGCCTCAAGACTGGTCAACGGGCATCAGCTGGCAGAGAAAGTAGAGGAAGCAGAGAAAACAGGGCGCCCGGGGGGAAATGTGGCCGGGGAATGAACAAACAGGAATAAAACTGCGATATCCCATGGCGCTGAAGAACGCCATGGGAAAGTCCGGTTAGCCGATAGTCATCAGGCTTGCATTACCCCCGGCGGCGGCAGTATTCACACTGACCGCCCGTTCCAGCAACAACCTTTCGGTCAGGATTGAAGTTTCACCCCGCGAAAACCCTTGTACTGAGACAATAGGGCCGTTGCGTACGGCAACCTGCTGGCACAACAAACTGAGTTGATCCGCATCACCATGAAAGATAACCGCATCATACTGCTCACTGACTGCTTTATCACTCAGGTCAATTTGCTGACGGACTTCCACAGGCAGTTGTTCCAGCCAGCTGCGGCTCAGCTCATTATCATTCCATAGTACCCGGCAACCGGTGCAGGTGACGGCAGCCAGCTGGCAAAAAGCATCCTGCTGATTGTCCGCGACGCACCAGATACGCTCGCGTGGCAATAGTGCATAGCTGTTGCGTTCGCCGGTCGGGCCATTGAGCAGTCTGAGAGTATGGCTTTGATTATTATCAGCAAACTGCCGGCATTGTGCGGTCAGTAACTGATTGTCCAGAGTTGCCGCAAAGTTGCTGAGGGCAGTAAACGGAGCAGGAACAACCTGTTCAGTCTGTGGTGCAGCCAGTCGTGACAATGTCACTTTAGGTCCGTTGTCGGGACGTGAAGAGAGTAACCGGTAGAGATAAAGAGGCCCGCCAGCTTTTGGCCCTGTCCCGGAGAGTCCTTCACCGCCAAAGGGTTGAACTCCTACTACCGCGCCGACCATATTACGGTTCACATACAGGTTACCTGCACAGATATCACGGGTAACATGATTGATAGTTTCATCAATGCGGGTATGAACGCCGAATGTCAGGCCATATCCGGTGGCATTAATCTCATCAATCAGCGATGAGAGTTGGTTGCGGGCATAACGCACGACATGCAGTACCGGACCGAACACCTCGCGTTGTAAATCAGTCGGACGTTCAGCCTCAATCAGTGTCGGGACAACAAAGCGTCCGTTGTTCAGTGCTGTCAGTTTCCCGCTGTCCGGATGGGTAATCCGGCTGACTTTAAAGCCCTGGTCTGCCATTGAAGCAATATGTTGCTCGATCATTTGCTGAGCTTCCTCATCAATGACCGGGCCAATATCGGTTGTCAAAAGCTCCGGATTTCCGGTGCGATATTCGGCCATCGCTCCCCGCAGCATCTCCAGAGTATGGTCGGCGATATCTTCCTGCAAACACAGCAAGCGCAGGGCAGAACAACGTTGTCCGGCACTGTCAAAAGCGGAAGCTATTACATCAGCCACTACCTGCTCGGTCAGTGCGGACGAATCGACGATCATTGCGTTAACTCCGCCGGTCTCCGCAATTAACGGAACCGGTTGTCCCTGAGGATCCAGCCGGCCGGAGATATTACGTTGCAACAACGAGGCCACTGCCGTCGAGCCGGTGAAAATTACCCCACGGACAGAAGGATCGGCCACCAGTTGCGCTCCGGTGGTTTCACCCTGACCAGGCAGTAGCTGCAACACGCCATGCGGAACTCCCGCTTCATGCAGTATTTGTACGGCTCTCATTGCAATCAGCGGTGTCTGCTCGGCAGGTTTTGCCAGCACAGCATTACCGGCGGCCAGCGCGGCAGCTATCTGGCCCGTGAAAATGGCCAGCGGGAAATTCCACGGACTGATACAGACGACCGGACCCAGCGGACGGTGAGTATCGTTATCAAAATCAGCGGACACGGCTGCTGCGTAATAACGCAGAAAATCGACAGCTTCGCGCACTTCAGCAATGGCATTCTGGAATGTTTTCCCTGCTTCACGCACCAGAATTCCGATCAGCGTTTGTATCTGATCTTCCATCAACATGGCAGCATTATTGAGGATGGCTGCCCGTTCCTGAGGAGGTGTAGCAAACCAGATAGTACAGGCAGCGTTACTGGCTTTCAGAGCTGCACTGACTTCCTGTTCGGTGGACTCCCTGACATAACCAACGATGTCCTGCGCTGATGACGGATTGGTCACGGGCAGGGCCGCCGGACGCAACTGTTCTGCCAGCGGCTCAGCATCAATAAGCGGCTCAGCCAGCCAGGGTTTAGCGGCACTGTTTAACAGGGCGCTCGACAACGAGGCCAGACGATGTTCATTGGCCAGATCAATACCCGAAGAGTTCTGCCGGTCACCGTGGTATAACTCACGCGGCAACGGGATTTTTGGATGAGGTAATCCGGTAATGCCTTCTTCACGGGCCAGTTGTTCGGTAGCCAGCACCGGGTCGATAATCAGGTCGTCGATTGACAGGGTTTTATCGGCAATCCGGTTAACAAACGAGGTATTGGCACCGTTTTCCAGCAAACGCCTGACCAGATAAGCCAGCAGTGTTTCATGGGTACCGACCGGAGCGTAGATGCGGCAAGGGCGGTTGAGTTTACCTTCCGACAGCGGGCCTACGACCTGCTCATACAGCGGTTCCCCCATCCCATGCAGACACTGAAATTCGTACTGGCCGGGATAGTAGTTATTACCAGCCAGCTGATAAATTGCCGCCAGACTCTGTGCATTGTGAGTGGCAAATTGCGGATAAATCAGGTTTGGCACCGACAGCAGTTTGCGGGCACAGGCCAGATAAGAGACATCGGTATAGATTTTCCGCGTATAGACCGGATAGCCCTCCAGTCCTTCTGTCTGGGCGCGTTTAATTTCACTGTCCCAGTAGGCACCTTTTACCAGACGTATCATCAGCCTGCGGTGGCTGCGCTCTGCCAGATCAATCAGCGAGTCTATAACGAACGGGCAGCGTTTCTGGTAGGCCTGGATAACAAAGCCAATACCGTTCCAGCCTTCCAGTTCAGGTTCAAAGCAGAGTTTTTCGAGTAAATCGAGTGACAATTCCAGCCTGTCAGCTTCTTCAGCATCGATATTGATACCAATATCATATTCCCGGGCCAGCAATGTCAGGGATTTCAGTACCGGATAAAGTTCTGACATTACGCGGTCGTACTGCGCTCGCTGATAGCGGGGATGTAGGGCCGAAAGTTTGATGGAAATTCCCGGTCCTTCATAAATGCCGCGACCATTGGAGGCTTTACCAATAGCGTGAATAGCCTGCTGGTAGGACAGCAGGTAAGCTTCGGCATCTTTTTTGGTCAGAGCGGCTTCACCCAACATGTCGTAAGAGTAACGGAAACCTTTATCTTCCAGTTTCCGCGCGTTAGCCAGTGCTTCAGCAATGGTTTCGCCGGTGACAAACTGCTCACCCATCAGACGCATGGCCATATCAACGCCTTTGCGCACTACCGGCTCACCACTTTTACCGATAATTCGGTTAAGCGAGCGTGACAGGCTGGCCTCATTATGGGTAGCGACTAGCTTGCCCGTCACCAGTAATCCCCAGGTCGCTGCGTTTACAAACAGAGAAGAACTCCTGCCGAGGTGAGACTGCCAGTTACCGTGGCTGATTTTATCGCGGATTAGAGCATCTCTCGTGGGCTTGTCAGGGATACGCAGTAGTGCTTCCGCCAGACACATCAGCGCCACACCTTCCTGAGAAGAAAGAGAAAATTCCTGTAACAGACTTTGCACCATTCCGGCTCGTCCGCTGCTGAGTTTTTGCAGACGCAATTTTTCTGCCAGTTGCAGGGCCAGATGACGGGTCTTTTCTGACATTGCCGGAGTGAACCGGGCCTGTTCAAGAATCATCGGGACCGCATCGGTTTCCGGGCGCCGCCATGCAGCAGTGATAGCCGAACGGATGACAGACTGTGGCAGAACCTGCTCAGCGAAATCCAGGAAAGGGGGTAATGGTTCATCTTTTAGCGGGGTTGAGTCTGATTCATGGCCGCCGGAAAGCTGCTCAGAAAACAAGGGACTGTTACCGGACTCGATCGATTCCAGTAAATTAAACACTGCCTGGCGAATCAGCCAGTGGGGCGTCCGGTCTATTTTCTGTGCGGCATTTTTAAGCCGCTCCCTGGTTTCTTCGTCCAGCTTTACACCCATCGTGGTGGTGGTGGCCATGTCTGTCTCCGTTTGCGCTAAATTATTATAGGTTGCACCTCAATATCCATTAAGTTGCAACCTGTTGCAACTATGAAAAACTTATGGATATTAAAGGTAATACCCCTGCTGAAAAAATAAGAAAGTTAATGTCAGCAGTAAATCCTCTGCAGCAGACGCTGACAGGGTATTTATGCCGGTAAAACAGGGTTGCATAAAGTTGCAAAGTTGAAAAATTTGATCCGGCGCGGGTTGTGAATAAAAAATAAGTGCGTTCGACGTAACAACATGTTACTTCATTGTTACATCTGGCAGGGTGAGGGAGAAATGCACAACATGCGCATTATCTGTGCGTAAAGCATGTATAGCGATGATTTTGTCGTGCTATTTGCTCGAATTGTGCCTGATAATAATAGAAAAATGGAGACAAACATGACAGCCAGTACCCCGTTACTTATCACTTTTATCGTTTATATCTTTGGCATGCTGTTGATTGGTTTTTTTGCCTGGCGATCAACCAAAAACTTCGATGATTATATTCTTGGCGGCCGGTCACTCGGCAGCCTGGTTACCGCGCTTTCTGCCGGAGCCTCTGACATGAGTGGCTGGCTGTTGATGGGCTTACCAGGAGCCATATTCCTGTCCGGGATCTCCGAAAGCTGGATAGCTATCGGTCTGATCCTGGGCGCCTGGTTGAACTGGAAAATTGTCGCAGGGCGTTTACGGGTTCAGACCGAGCATCACAATAATGCCCTGACTCTGCCCGACTATTTTTCCAGCAGATTTGAAGACAGCAGTAAAGTATTGCGGGTAATTTCGGCGCTAATCATTCTGGTGTTTTTCACCATCTATTGTGCGTCAGGCATTGTGGCCGGAGCCCGGTTATTTGAAAGCACTTTCGGAATGAGTTACGAAACAGCGCTGTGGGCCGGGGCAGCTGCGACCATTATTTATACTTTCCTGGGAGGTTTCCTGGCGGTCAGCTGGACTGATACCGTTCAGGCCAGCCTGATGATTTTTGCTCTGATCCTCACTCCGGTGATTGTTATCTTTGCAGTAGGCGGTATTCCTGATGCTATGAAAGTGATTGAAGCCCACGGTCCGGGTTTCACCGATTTATTTAACCGCACCAGTTTTATTGGCATAATTTCATTACTGGGCTGGGGACTGGGATATTTTGGGCAGCCGCACATTCTGGCGCGGTTTATGGCCGCCGATTCGCACCGTTCTATGCGTGCCGCACGGCGGATTGGTATGAGCTGGATGATCCTGTGTCTGGCTGGTGCTGTCGCTGTTGGATTCTTTGGGATAGCCTACTTTGATACGCACCCGGCAATGGCCGGTGCCGTTAATCAGAACGCAGAACGGGTGTTTATCGAACTGGCGAAGATTCTGTTTAATCCCTGGATTGCCGGAATACTGTTATCAGCGATTCTTGCGGCAGTCATGTCCACGTTAAGTTGCCAGTTGCTGGTCTGCTCCAGTGCGTTAACCGAAGATTTTTATAAAGCCTTTCTGCGCAAAAATGCCGGCCAGCGGGAACGGGTCTGGGTAGGGCGGCTGATGGTTCTGCTGGTGGCTGTGGTGGCTATTCTGCTGGCACGTAACCCGGAAAATAAGGTTCTTGGACTGGTAAGTTATGCGTGGGCAGGGTTTGGTGCTGCATTTGGTCCGGTAGTGCTCCTGAGTGTTTGCTGGAAAAATATGACCCGTAATGGCGCACTGGCCGGGATGATTGCGGGTGCTGCCACCGTGGTTATCTGGAAACAGTTTGCGTTATTTGGTCTGTATGAAATCATTCCTGGTTTTATTGTCGGGCTGCTGGCGATTGTTATCTTTAGTAAGACGGGTGCCCGTCCTTCTCAGAAGGCTTTACAGCGCTTTGAAACTGCCCGTCAGGAATTTATGAACGATTAATCCTGAAATTGTCTGGCGGTGAAGTCCGACACCCGTGATATTGACGATATCACGGGTTTTTTATGTTCTGCTGGTTACGGGAAGCAAGCTGGTTATGCAGCAAACTCAGCCATTGTCAGCTGACCTGCGTCTGCCTGAAGACTGACGTGGAATTTGTTACTGCTGCTTACTGACAGATGGCGGATGTCCTGCTGAGCGTCACAGCACTGAATGAAACCATTCTTCGTTTCGCTGATGAGAAAATATATTTAAGCAACTGGCTGGCCTTTTTCCCGTCGGCAACTACGGCAGTAGCAGGTGAGTGATTTATTGTTCAAAAATTAATCTGTTTTTTTCCAGGGCGAATAAATTTTCAGCGCAAAAAGAGGGCGCCAGACAGATTGTCGTGACAGGCGGCAACTATTTTTTTATGAGATTTATTGTGACCGGAATATAATAATATTATGATTTAAAAGGTTTATTTAATTATCTCTTGCAGCCGGGTAACTATTTTTTCGTGGAAGAGTAAAAATATTGTTGCATTTCACTGCCTGTCAGGTGCAAGTTATTCACTGAGAGTATGAGTTCTACCCCGTTAGTTCTTTCGGAGAGTGTGCATGAATTGTGGTTGTATGCATCACATCAGAAACATTTCGCTTATGTCGCCAGGCATAGGTACAGGCTACACTCAAAAATCTTCGTCTTTTTATCACTTATTTTCATTACTGCATCTCTCTTTAACCGGTACACGTTTATCAGAACGATGTACTGCTCTCTATGGCTGTTCATGGCTTAAAAGGAAGCCGGTAAACCTCTAAAGCGTTCACGTATACGTGTCTGATGTTCAGACCCGGAAAATGAAACCAACTGTAAGGTGCCAACATGGGAAGACAGAAAGCAGTGATTAAAGCGCGTCGTGAAGCGCGCCGGGTAATCCGTAATGACTCACGCAGTCATCGTCAGCGTGAGGAAGAGTCGGTAACATCGCTGGTGCAGATGGGGGGAATGGACTCTATTGGCATGGCTCGCGATACCCGGGATCGTTCTGTGATTGCTGCCCGCAACGAGGCTCAGGCCCGTTACCTGGCTGCGATTGAAACCAAACAACTGATATTTGCCACCGGGGAAGCTGGTTGTGGTAAAACCTGGATCAGTGCCGCGAAAGCTGCAGAAGCGTTGTCTAACAAAGACGTTGAACGCATCATTGTGACTCGTCCGGTATTGCAGGCTGATGAGGATCTTGGTTTTCTGCCTGGTGATATTTCTGAGAAATTCGCCCCTTATTTCCGTCCGGTGTATGACGTTCTGGTGAAACGTCTCGGTGCTTCGTTTATGCAATATTGTCTGCGTCCGGAAATTGGTAAGGTTGAGATTGCTCCGTTTGCTTATATGCGCGGCCGGACCTTCGAAAATGCTTTCGTCATTCTGGATGAAGCGCAGAATGTCACTGCAGCACAAATGAAAATGTTCCTGACCCGTTTAGGGGAGAATGTAACTGTTATCGTTAACGGAGACATTACCCAGTGTGATCTGCCGTCAGGAGTCACTTCGGGGCTGGGGGATGCATTAGCACGTTTTGCTGATGACGACCTGGTTGGGCTGGTACGCTTTGATAAAGAGGACTGTGTCCGTTCAGAATTGTGCCAACGGACATTACTGGCCTACAGTTAATTTAACTACAGAAACCTTCCGGCAGCCAGCCTGCCGGTTTAACTGAATATTTTAGTCAACGGGCCGCAGCTAACAGGTTGCGGCCCGTTTATTTTTTCAGAAACCGGCAAAAATTATCAGCAGACAGTCGGCTTTACTGACTAACGACTCTGTGAGTGAGTTCACTGAGCAGAGCAACACACGGGCCGACAGCATCGCCTCGCTGGGCGGTGACTATTGCTCCGTCAACCGCCATGGCTATCATTGCTGCCTGTGCTTCTGCCCCGGCATGAGCTGTCAGCAGGCTGGCAATAGCTGCTGTCATATCCTGTTTATGCTGACGAACCCGCTCAAGCGCCTCCGGCAAACTATCACCTAGTTCTGCGGCTGTATTAGTAAATGCGCAGCCACGGAAATCATCGCTGTTAAACCACTGAGCCATCGTCTGACCGATAGCTTGTGACAGAGGCATTCCCCGGGCGTGAAAATCCAGCAATGTCTCTGTGAACCATCGCATCCAACGCTGATGGCGATAATCAAGAAACTCCAGAATAAGTTGATTTTTCGACGGGAAATGGCGGTAAAACGTCACTTTGGTGACAGCCGCCTCGCGAATAATCAGGTCAATGCCAGTGGCACGGATTCCGGCGCGGTAAAACAGTTGATGTGCAGTTTCGAGTATACGCTCGCGGGCAGCAGAGGGTTTAGTCATCAGTAGTCTCCTTTGAGATAAATTATAACTTATGTAGACAGAGTTGTCTGCATAAGTTAGTCTGCATGTAGACAAAGTTGTCTACATTATTATTTAATCAGGAGTCATCATGGAAATCAGACAGCCCGTACCTCCGTTTACTGCCGAAACTGCGGCCGAAAAAGTCAGACTGGCAGAAAATGCCTGGAACAGTAAGGACCCACAGCGCGTCAGCCTGGTCTATAGCCCGGATACTTTCTGGCGTAATCGTAGCGAGGAAGTCAGGGGCAGGGAGCAGGTCGTTCAGTTTTTACAACGTAAATGGAATAAAGAACTCGAATACCGGCTGATTAAACAGCTCTGGGCATTTGGCGGGAATAAGATAGCAGTGCGGTTTGCTTACGAATGGCGCGATGATGCGGGGCAGTGGTATCGCAGTTATGGTAACGAAAACTGGGAGTTTGATGCTCAGGGTCTTATGATCAACCGTTACGCCTGTATTAATGATAAACCGGTTACAGAGGATGAGCGTCGTTTCTTCTGGACCGGAAACGTGCGCCCTGACGATCATCCGGAACTCGACAGTTTTGGATTTTGATAAACAAACCGTTGGCTAAGTATCGGCGAAACCAGTGGCAGCTAATGATACCAGACAATATTTCGCCGACTCTTGCGTTGAGGTTGTTTACTAATGTTAATCATTTTTCCATTAGCGGATTAAATCACCGGGGCTGTCGCGACAGAGCAGCCCCGGTGATTTCCCCCTCAGAGGCCGATGGTAAATCGCGGGTTAACGGCGCTTATTTCTCCCTGAAATCGTGTGTTTCCTCTTGTCCCTCAGATAAGAAAACAGTGAAAACCCGGCAATGATTAACAAAATTATGGCAATAGCCAGTAACAGGAAATTCATCATACTGATCAACCCTTAATAAATGTAAAAAACAGGATCTCAGCTCGTTAAATCAAAGACCTGGAGTAATGTAGCCGGGGCTAAGGTAGCTTTTTTATCCTGTATTTGTATCCGGGTTATAATCTTAAATTAACCACTTCCGTCATTTTTCAGACCATTTCTACAGTTGGTTAACTCACCGTTTAACGGCCCCGACAGTATTACTACCCGCTAACACTCACCGGCAGGCAGAGCCAGCCATTTGTCACTATCAGAAGACAGAATAACAACGGAGCACGGTTTCCGGCGGGGTAACATATCTGATGAACATTAAGATTTTCTGATTTAACCAGAGGATCTTTGTCAGTAATGAAACATCAGGTGGTATTTTTTTCATAATATCTGCTCATTGTTATGCTGTTATTAAAGCCTCATTTGCATACCAGGAGTCACTATGGATCGTCGTCAGTTTCTGGGGACCGTTGCGGCAGGATTGCTCATTAGCCGGAGTGGCAGCAGTTTTGCTGCTGAAACAGCAACCTCAACCTCTGCCGGTACGCCTCAGACAATACGTTTATGGCCAGGTATGCCACCAGGTGGTGGCGGACCACAGGGCGAAGTGAAATGGTCTGCAAAAGGAGCAGAAAGTCATATTGCTGAACCATCGTTGTCGGTGTATTCGCCGGCAAAACCCAATGGCTATGCGGTGCTGATTGCAGCTGGTGGGGGATATAAGCGTATCGAAATGGACAGTGAAGCGTTGCCTGCAGCCCGTTGGCTGAACCAGCGGGGTTTTACAGCCTATGTGTTGAGCTATCGTTTACCCGCTGAAGGCTGGAAAGACGGGAACATGGTGGCATTGCAGGATGCACAACGGGCGTTACGACTCATTCGTCAGCGGGAAAAAAATGTCAGTGTGCTGGGGTTTTCCGCTGGAGGACACCTGCTGGGTATGGCGGCGACCCGGCCTGATTTCGCCAGCTATACTGCCGTTGATAGCCTCGACAGCCTGCCAGCCACGGCCGACAGAGTGGCATTAATCTATCCGGTCATCACTCTGGAGGCTCCGTATACTCATACCTCGACTCATAAAATTCTGGTGGGTAATCATGCGACGGCACAACAGGATGAAGCGTGGTCGGTTCAGAATTTTGTGAAGCCAGATTCACCGCCTTTTTTTCTGGTTCAGGCGAAAGACGATCCGATTTCAAACCCTGAAAATACACTGATTTTGAAAGCTGCCTGTGAGAAACACCATGTGCCGGTAGAATTGTACCGTTATACGACAGGAGGGCACGGTTTTGGTATGGGGAAACCAGGGACACCGACGATGGAATGGCCATCGCATTATCAGTACTGGCTGCATAACTGGCAAACCCTCTGATATCCCACATAACCACGGGGCGATTACGTGGTCTTTTGTAACCCTGCTCACAAAATCAGTGCTGGTTTTGCCATCAATAAACGGGAATATCAGATTCCCGTTTTTTTTTGCCCGTCATTTTCGCACACTTTTTGCAGTTTACCCGACTCGCTTGCTGCACACTCGTCAGCAAACGGAACACCGACGGGCTTGATAATGCAGGAGCTGATTATGCGTGGTAACCAAAGTTCAGTGTTTGATTCAGAACTCTATTCATCTCTGTTCACGCAACCGGAGATGAAAACTATCTGGTCGGACAGCCATCTGATTGAGTGCTGGCTGACATTTGAGACAACTCTGGCGGCGGTACAGGCTGAGCTGGAGATTATTCCTGAACAGGCAGCTCTGGATATTGCCACGGCCTGTCAGACTCTGGTTCCCGACTGGGATCGCCTGTCGACTGAGACCCGACTGGTGGGCATGCCGGTTAAACCACTGATTGATCAGATTGCCGATGCCGGAAGTGAACTGGTAAAAAAATATCTGCACTGGGGGTCAACCACCCAGGATCTGTTGGATAGCGGGTTGGCAATGCGCCTGAAACAGTCACTTCAGTTGCTGCGTCGCCAACTGGTACAGCTTGGAGAGTTACTTAAACAGATGGCCAGCCAGCACCGTAATACAGTGATGGTTGCCCGGACCAATGCTGTTGATGCCTCGGCGACCAGCTGGGGATTACAGGTCAGCAGTTATCTGGCTGAACTGACACGACACATTTACCGGCTGGATAATCTTTATCCGGTGGCAATTACCGGGATGTACGGCGGTGCAGTTGGTAATCTTTCTTCCTGTGGTGCCGGAGGTATTGAAGTACGTAACCGGTTAATGGAGAGGCTGGGGCTGACATGTCCTTCCGGAATGCTGAATGCCAGTCAGGACCATGTGACGGAAGTTATTCAGTTTTATGGTTTAGTCCACGGCACACTGTGTCGGATAGCCAACGATGTTGAAACTCAGGGAAGAGCTTCGATTGGCGAGCTCCGTGAAGGTGAAGAAGGTGGGGGATCCAGTGCTATGCCCCATAAGACAAATCCCCGCGCCAGTAACATGATTCAGACCTTATCCAGAATGGGCTGGATGTATGCCGCAGGCGCGCCGAATTTGCTCGATCAACAGGATGTTCGCTCAGCATCGATGCGGGTGCTTAACTGGAGTCTGGCCCCTGAGGCTTCATTATGCCTGTCTACCAGTTTGCAACGGGCTGTCGGACTAATCAGTCATCTGGTGGTGGATAAGCAACAGATGCGGCATAATTTTTCGGCATCACATAATTTTGTTTTGTCTGAATCAGTATCGATGAAGCTGGCGGAAAAAACAGGTCGCCAGGCCGCCTATGATTTAGTAAAAAATCTGCTCAAACATGAAGATGGCTCAAGAGACTTACTGAGTGCAGTGCTGGCTTGTCATGAAATTCGCGAAATACTCAGCGAATCTGAAATCCGCGAGGCCTGCCAGCCGGAATCATGGCTGGGGAGTAATGATCTGTTAATAGATGAAGCAATTGTCGCTTTTGATCATCAAAAACAGAAGGCCGGAACTTAAACGTCACACTCCGGGGGAGAAGGTTTCAAAGTAACTGAATAATTCTTCCAGCTCAGCAAAATTTCCCTGGCCTGCACCGCTGGCAAAGGCCATATGTAACACCAGCTCAATAAAAGCGAACCCTATCAACCGGCTCTTAAATACCGAGCCGGTTTCGCTTGGCAGAATAAATTGCTGATTGCAGTACTTACCGTAAGGGTTCGATTCTGAGTTGGTAATCAGGACCACGCTGGCCTGGCGGTTACGAAACCAGCCGGCAACCCTTAGCGCCATGTTGTTAAACCGGTAGTATGAAAATACGATCAGCACATCCCCGGGGGCTACTGACAACAGTGATTTCGGTAATTCACCGCTGTCGAGACTCAGTAGCGTTACCTGAGTGCGAAAGTATTTTATCAGGGTGACAAAATGGGTAGCCATTGCCAGCGATGAAGAGGGACCGACTACATACAGATGTCGTTCTTCGTCCAGCAGCAGAGCAGTAAATTCTTCCAGGCTGTTGATATTCAGCGACTGCTGAAATTCTGTAAACAGTCTGCCAACAGCATCACTAAAATTAGCCACAATCTGTGGGGCGGTGGCCTCAGATACTGGCGGGGTTCGGGTGGCGACATCAAAAGGGGAGTCCATCTTCTGAGACTGCAACGCCGCTTCGACATTACGACGAAACTCCGCATAGCCGGTATATCCCAGCCGTGCCAGAAAGCGGCCGATGGTTGCCTTGCTAACCCCGGCGTTCTGCGCAATATCAACAATGCCGTGAAACGGAATTTCATTGAAATGGTGCTGCAGATATTCATTCAGACGAACTTCAGATTCGGTTAATACCGGAAGCTGCGCAATCCCGTTCTGATAATGGCTTAGCGTCAGTAAGGGGTGTTCCTTCATAAAAACTCTCCGCAAGGATAAAAACGTAGCAAACGGCAGACGGTTAAACGCGACTGCGGGGATGACCTGTCTGGCAATGAGATCATCTGCACAGTTTTATGCGGGAAACCCGCTTTCTCATATTATTACAGGTTGCGGCTAATTATTCTGCCAGGAATTGTTAATTCAATGTGAACAGCCGCAGCACAGTGCCTGCACTTTGCTGAACAATAAGGAACAACCCATGACTGCATTTATCATCGCGATTGTTATTACCATTATTGCTGCATGGTTAATTATTAAAAATGTTCAGCCCCAGACCGTGTTGCTGCTGGCAGGGCTGATTTTACTGACACTGACGGTTGTTCTTTATCCGGACCGTTCCATTCTTTATGGCAAGTCTGCCACTACGGGATCCGTATGGCTGGATATTTTTGCCTTCGCCCGTGAATCGCTGTCGACTCAGGTGGCCGGTATTGGACTGATTATCATGGCGGCTGGTGGTTTTGCCAGTTATATGGATGAAATACATGCTTCTGATGCCATGGTAAATGCCTGTATCCGGCCGTTGAAACTGATCAAAGCACCTTATGTCATTTTGGCGCTGGGATATATTTGTGCGCAGTTACTGCATGTGGCAATTTCCAGTGCTGCCGGTCTGGCGATGCTACTGTTGGTGACGTTTTTTCCGGTGCTGGTTCGCCTTGGGGTGAGTAAAACGGCTGCCGCAGCCATGATTGGTATGTCGGCCTTTATGGATCTGGGTCCAGCAGTGGGTACCGCTAATCTGGCAGCCAGCCATGCGGGGATGGAAGCCGCGGTCTATTTCGCCCGTTATCAGATGCCGGTAGCCATCGCGGTTATGCTGGCGGTGGCTGTGCTGATTTATTTCTCTGCCCGCTATTATGATAAAAAGGCCGGACATCAGGTGAATACAGTAGAGGTATCCGCAGAGAGAAGTGGTGATGCCACAGCAGGTCGTGCGCCAGCCTTTTATGCTTTTTTACCGGTGTTTCCGGTGATTCTGGTGCTGGTTTTCAGCCCGTTACTGATTAAATCGGTGAAAATTGACGTGGTCACAGCGATGATTGCCGGGACTTTATTTGCCTTTGCCTGCGAACTGATAGTCACCCGTGATCTGACCCGTTGCTGTAAGGGCGTACAGGCCTTCTTCAAAGGTATGGGCAGTATGTTCACCAGTATTGTCTCGTTACTGGTGTGTGCTGATATCTATGCGCAGGGAATGCAAAAGATTGGGGCCGTAGATTATCTGTTAAGCACCGTACAGGGCGCCGGTTTTGGTTTTAACAGTATGACACTGGTGATGACCTTGCTGGTGGGGTTGATTGCTGTCCTGACCGGTTCTGGTGTTGCTGCCTTTTTCTCATTCTCAGGAATGGCGCCGGCCATTGCGGCTAAATTTGGCGAAAGTGCAGTAAAAATTCTGTTGCCCATGCAAATGATGGCCGGTATGGGCAGGGCAGTATCTCCGGTTGCAGGTGTGATTATTGCGGTCAGTAAAGCCGGTGAGTGTTCACCGTTCGAGATTGTTCGCCGGACGTTGATTCCGGCGATTGGCGGGGCACTGGCAATGCTGCTGGTGAATTACCTGCTGTACTGAGCAGACATCTTCTGCTCTGTAAAAACAAATGATAGTTCCCTGTAAAAGCCTGGACATTTGTTCAGGTTTTTTTATTAAAAAAATTTCAGGCATTAGATGATATCTGCAGGTCAGACCGGGAGCTGTAAATCAAAATCGTTGCAATAGTAATCTCAGACTCCGGATATGCCCTTGAGTGAATTTTGGTTTGCTGGGAACTGAATCGGTGAAAGTAGTGATAACCCCATGTGATTACTATGGTTTTAAAATCACGCTGCTTTAATATTTAATGCGGTTACTAATGGTTGCTGGTCTCAAAAACAATAAAACCTGATCTGGATCACCTTTTTCTGTACACAGAGGATTACCTTAGGGGCATAACAAATTTTTCATGCTTTGGTAATAAATCCGAACGATATACAAGATAACTTTAAGTAATTTCAAAAGGAAATAACCATGAGTTCAGAGAAAAAAGTTGCAGTAGTAACCGGCGCAGGTCAGGGCATTGGCAGATCTGTTGCGTTACGACTGGCAAAAGATGGTTTCAGAATTGGTAGCCTGGATTTCAACGGCGATTCAGCTCAGGAAACCGTTAATCTGATCACTAAAGCAGGTGGCGAAGCTGTCGCGGTAATTGTTGATGTGGCTAACCGCGACCAGGTGTTTGCGGCTGTAGACAAAGTGGTTGAAAAATTCGGTCGTCTGGATGTCATCGTGAATAATGCCGGCCTCGGCCCGACCACACCCATCGAAGATATTACTCCGGAAATCTATCATAAAGTCTTCGATGTTAACGTGGGCGGTGTGTACTGGGGAACTCAGGCAGCACTGAAACACTTTAAGAAAAGAACCCCGGCGAAAACCGGTGATGTCATTGGTAAAATTATCAATGCTTCATCCCAGGCGGGCCAGGTGGGAAATCCGGATCTGGCAGTCTACGGAGCCACCAAATTTGCAGTGCGCGGTATTACTCAGACGGCGGCTAAAGATCTGGCCAAATTTGGTGTCACTGTTAACGCTTACTGCCCGGGAATTGTGCGTACCCCAATGATGGAAGGCATTGCGCAGAAAGTAGCTGACGAAAATGGTCAGTCACTGGAGTGGGGCCTGCAGCAGTGGGCTAAAAATGTGACTCTTGGTCGTATTTCTGAGCCTGAGGATGTCGCAGCATGTGTTTCTTATCTTGCCGGCAGTGATTCAGATTATATGACCGGTCAGGCATTGATCATTGACGGTGGTATGACCTTTAACTAAGTCCTGCAATAGTGCTAATCATGCAATAACGGCCCCTCAGGGGCCGTTATTTTTTTCGGCATACCAGGCGATATTACTGCTTTTCAGGTTTGCTTCGGGCAAACCATTCAACGCCTTTTAGCATGCCGCGCCAGTAGAAAAATGGCAGAAACCGCGCGGTCAGGAACCAGGCGAAGCGACTGGCGCGCGCAGGTTCACCCGCAAATGTGGGCAGCAGTTTGTTTTGATAACCATACTCAGCCAGTACCACCCGACCTCTTGCAACAGTCAAAGGGCAGGAACCATATCCATCGTAATGGGTACGGGAGGAATCCCCCTGAATGACATTACGTAAATTTTCGGCGACTACCACTATTTGCTTACGTGCTGCGGCAGCTGTTTTTGATGCCGGGGCCGAGCAACAGTCGCCCAGAGCAAAAATCTCCGGATATTTTTGGTGTTGCAGTGTGTTCTGGTCGACATCGCACCAGCCATCTGAGTTGGCAAGGCCACTGTCGGCAATAAAAACCGGTGGCGTCTGTGGGGGAACGGCGTGCAACATATCAAACGGATAGGTTTCTTCGCGGTCTGGCTGGCCTTCATCGCTGATACGGAAGGTGGCCAGTTGTTTATCACCGTCAACTTTGATCAGTTCAGACGAGTAACTGACGGTGGCAGTATAACGATCCAGGTACGATTTAAGAATCGGGATAAAATAAGGGACGCTGAAAATGGCTTTTCCGGCCACATTAAAGCTGACATTGATATTGCTGAGCACCCCTTTTTTTTGCCAGTGTTCGCAGGAGAGATACAGCGCTTTCTGCGGTGCACCCGCACATTTGAAGGGCGTCATGGGCTGACAAAAGATGGCGTTACCGGTGGAAAGATTGCTCGCCAGCTGCCAGGTATAGGGCGCCAGACCTGGCCGGTAATTTGAAGTCACACCATTGCGACCCAGAGTTTCTTCCAGCCCTTCGATTTTGTCCCAGCGTAATACAACCCCGCAGGCGACCACCAGAAAGTCATAGTGCATCTGTTTACCCGACCCGGTAGTGACCAGTTTATTCACAGGATCAATGGCAGTGACACTTTCCTGAACCCAACTGACATCCGAAGGCAGAACTTCGCGCAGTGGCCGGACTGTTTTCAGATAATCATAAAGTCCGCCACCCACCAGG
This sequence comes from Tatumella citrea, assembly GCF_002163585.1. Taxonomy (NCBI): domain Bacteria; kingdom Pseudomonadati; phylum Pseudomonadota; class Gammaproteobacteria; order Enterobacterales; family Erwiniaceae; genus Tatumella; species Tatumella citrea. The sequence goes on along the minus strand of NZ_CP015579.1, from coordinate 2,303,790 downwards.
GTCCAGCCTGGCTGATAGTAGTGATTTTCTGAAGGATCAACGACGGTAATCTGCAGATTCCTGAGGCGCTTTTTCAGGCTTGCTATCACACCGATTCCGGCCGTTCCTCCTCCAATCACCAGCAGGTGAGGTAACGTGCGGGATTTCTGGAGTGTCATTAACTTTCTCCCTTCGCTGTTTTTAACTGAAAAATGAAAGTATTACTGTATTGCAGCTCGTTTGTAAGCTGCATGATACCGGGCCAGGCGCACTCCGGCTGAGTACCGGTTACCTTTACTGACCATCCTACCGGAAGTTACCTTTGATATCTCGCTAAGCTTTTTCGTGCGGCAAAGTAATCCAGTCTGCAGGCAATAAAAAAGCCTGAACTTGCATTCAGGCTCTCTTAATAAATGATGGCGGTGAGGGAGGGATTGACGCGCTGCGTTGCAGCACGCCCTGCGGGTGGCCTCTGGCCATCCAAAACTTCGTTTTGTCGAACCCTGCGAGGGTTCTCACCCTCCCTCCCGGACACTATGCAAAAAAAAGCCCGCATTGATATGCGAGCTCTTCTTTAAATGATGGCGGTGAGGGAGGGATTGACGCGCTGCGTTGCAGCACGCCCTGCGGGTGGCCTGCGGCCATCCAAAACTCCGTTTTGTCGAACCCTGCGAGGGTTCTCACCCTCCCTCCCGGACACTATGCAAAAAAAAAAGCCCGCAGTGATATGCGAGCTCTTCTTTAAATGATGGCGGTGAGGGAGGGATTCGAACCCTCGATACGTTGCCGTATACACACTTTCCAGGCGTGCTCCTTCAGCCACTCGGACACCTCACCACATTTTTCCTGTCAACCGCTGTAGCGGCTAACGGGGCGGTACTATAGGGAGTCAGCTGCTAACGGTCAAGAATTATTTTCTTCTTTTGTTTTGCCCGCTTAACTCATGAGCTAATTGGTTTATTTGACCGCAATCTGCAGCCATTTTAGCCGGGATTGCGGTCTTTTGGACTACTCTTTTACCTGGGCTGCGAAACGCTTACGCAGCTTTTGTAACTTCGGAGGGATCACAGCCATGCAATATCCGTTACGCTGTCCTTCACCATCCCAGTAGTTCTGGTGGTAATCTTCTGCCGGATACCAGGTCTGCAGAGGTTCAATGGTGGTCACAATCGGCGCTGTATGATCTTCTGAGGCACGCTGAATAGCTGCCTTCGCTTCCTGTTCTTGTTCCGCTGTGGCTGGAAAAATGGCAGAACGGTATTGAGTACCAATATCATTGCCCTGACGGTTGAGCTGGGTTGGATCATGGGTAGCGAAACTGATATCCAGCAGATCACCATAACCTACCACGGCAGGGTCAAAGCCAATACGGATTGCCTCAGCATGTCCGGTGGTACCTTCACAAACCTGAGGATAAGTCGGATTTTCGACGCTACCGCCGGTGTAGCCACTTTCTACCGATTCAACGCCATTGATGCTTTTAAACACCGCCTCGGTACACCAGAAACATCCTCCTGCAATCACTGCGTATTCAATCGTCATACTCAATTCCTCTGTTTCGCGCTGAATAATAGTTATTAGTATATCAGATGTGTGCGCCATACCATTTTTCAAGGGGCTATTCTGATGCTTATTCTCACTCTGCATAACTTGTGGTCGTTATTGTGGTAACAGAAAGTGCCGTCAGTACGAAAATGCAATTTCATCATAACTTTTACTAATGTTTTAAAGCATCCACATGAAACACAATTATCTCTGCTGACAGGCTACGGCTCAGATGGCACAGGTTGCGCGTTATTTTCCTGAATATAGTTGCGGGCATCGTCCCGGAAGGTAAAGATGGGAAAAACGTCTATACTTAAATCGGTTTTGATAATTATTCAGCAAATTATTTTGACTGTATATCATCAGAATTTCCCTGAGGATGCAGTCATCAAATAATGGCTGAGATTCACTGGCATCATTGCCAGGCCTGCCTGATACCTGTTTACGCGTTCATTCTGGTATCTCCCGGCACGACGAGCAGTTTTACTGTTACGGCGTGTTTGCCGTTACTCAGTGGCTTAGCACTGCTCGCTTCCGGTTAGCACTACAGACAGGAGCTAAATGTGCAACAACACCAACGATCACTTCCGGTGATGAATCCCGGAGAAAATGCTTTTTTCTTTGATGTAGACGGAACCCTGGCATCGCTACAGCCAACACCCGAGCTGGTGACGGTACCGGCTGACGTCTGCAACAACCTGCAGTTATTGTTTCAGAAATCCTGCGGGGCGGTTGCCATTATTTCCGGCCGGCCGTTAATTCAGATTGATCAACTACTGGCCCCGGCGCTACTGCCAGCCGCAGGGGTTCACGGCGCGGAGCGCAGAGATAATCACGGCATAGTTAACCGGATGATGCCCGAAGCTGAGTTGCTGACAGAAGCTGAGCGGCAACTAAAACAAGGAATTGCAGACTTACCCGGTGTCCGGCTGGAAAAAAAGGGTATCGCGTTTGCTTTGCATTACCGCCAGGCCCGGAATTTTGCTGAACAAACAGAAGCACTGGCCCGTCAGGTTGTCAGCCAGATACCCGCGCTGACTCTGATCGCGGGTAAATGTGTGGTCGAACTGAAACCTTCCAACATTGATAAAGGAAAAGCGATTGAAGAATTTATGCAAACCTCGCCATTCCACGGCCGGATTCCGGTGTTTCTGGGAGATGACCTGACGGACGAACGGGGGTTCAGTATTGTCAACAGCCTCGGAGGGATTTCTGTCAAAATTGGCCAGGGTAAAACACTGGCAAAATATCGGCTGGAGAGCACAACTGAGGTTCATCAGTGGATAGCCAGCATGCTAAATGCCGGTGTTCAGGCAGCTCCGGCAATTGATCAATATAAGGAGTCAACCTGATGGGCAGATTAGTTGTGGTATCAAACCGTATTGTCCTGCCAGTGGGAGGAAAAGCCAGTGCTGGTGGTCTGGCAGTCGGAATACTGGATGCCCTTAAACATAGTGGCGGGGTATGGTTCGGCTGGAACGGAGAGATTGCCGAAATTTCCGGAGAGGAAGAGCCGCTGGAGGTGATGGTCAGTGACGGGATTACTTATGCGTCCTTCAGTCTGGATCAAAATGATTATGACCTCTATTACACTCAGTATTCCAATGCTGTTATCTGGCCAGCTTTTCACTACCGGCTTGATTTAGTGGATTATCAACGCACTGCCTGGGAAGGGTATTGTCGCGTGAACAAACTGCTGGCGCAGAGGTTGCAACCTTTACTTGAGTCACAGGATATTATCTGGGCGCATGATTACCATCTGATGCCACTGGCCGACGAATTACGAAAACTGGGTAACCAGCAACCTGTCGGGTTCTTTTTGCATATTCCGTTCCCTGCTCCGGAAGTTTTTACCGCATTACCTGATCATCAACAAATTATGCAGATGCTGTGTGCCTATGATTTGCTTGGGTTTCAGACGGAAGGAGATAAACAGTCTTTTCTAAGTTCTCTTGCTCAGCTGACGCCGCTGACACCTACCCCTGACGGGCGATGGCAGGCTTATGGCAAGACGTTCAGTGTCGGGCATTATCCGATTGGTATTGAACCCGAAGCTATCCGACAGTTGGCCAGCGGTCCTTTACCACCAAAGATCGCTGCGATTCGTAATTCTCTGGGAGAAGCAAAAAATATTATTGCCTGTGAACGACTGGATTATTCAAAAGGGCTGCCGGAGCGGTTTCAGGCATATGAAGAGTTTCTGGAGAACTATCCGCAACACCGTGGCAGGATCCGCTTTACTCAGATAGCGCCCACCTCCCGGGGGGAAGTACAGGCCTATCAAAAAATCCGCCAACAACTGGAATCAGAAGCAGGGAGGATCAACGGTAAATATGGCACCTTAAGCTGGACACCTCTTTATTACCTTAATCAGCATTTTGACCGACGGTTGCTGATGAAAATCTTCCGGCTGACAGATATTGCTCTGGTAACACCGTTACGTGATGGCATGAATCTGGTGGCAAAAGAATACGTCGCGGCACAGGATGCTGATGACCCGGGAGTGCTGATACTTTCCCGTTTTGCGGGTGCTGCTGATGAACTAAGTGGTGCATTGATTGTGAACCCTTATGATCGGGGCGAAGTCGCCGCAGCCATAAATCAGGCGACAACTATGCCGCTGGATGAACGCAGGGAAAGATATCAGCAGATGATGTCAGTGTTAACCTTGCAAACGATTGATCGCTGGCGGGACCGCTTTCTGCATGATCTTAAGCAGTTAGCAGATGAGACAAAGTGAAATCTTCGGTCTGATTAGCCCCGCCATTCACCAGACATCAATATCTATGCCGGTCAGAGTGCGTTCTGCCGGCATGCAGTTTACTGCCAGTTGAGCATGACTATATCGGCATAATAGCTTTTATTTTTATACCAGTGGTAAATATCTTTCTGCGATGCATATTTCTGACTTATTAGATTGATCGATTTCGTTTAATAAAAACTTTAACGAGGAAGGGGAATTTATTTCGTCTGTTGTTGGATTTAAATAGTCATGCAGTGTCGTGGTGGGTATTTATTTTGTACTGCTATCTTTAATTCCGGGTGGCACAACACTGTAATCACTAACGAAAATAAACCACTGAATACTTATGCAGTTGAATAAAGTAGGTATATTTGTTGTTTATTTAATAAAAACAGAAATTTTATTTACCATTTTGTCAGTAAACATGATTATATCTGGTTTGTTATTATATGTATTTGGCTATTCACAGCAGTTTTTGATAAAAAATTATAACCAGGTGGATTACTCTCAAAAGAATACAGTGGTGTTTATAAAATGATCCAAGTCAATTTCACTGGTAAATAAATAGAAAAAGTCATTGTGCGCGCGTCAGCGAACAGTTAAATTCAAATAAGATAAATCCCATAAAACAGGAAAAAAGGAAGTTGTGTGTTTTTTGCAGAAGCGTCACTTATCCGTTAACTGTTGTTTTTGGGTTATATCTTATTATCTAATCTTGTGAGTTAGTTTCGAAGAGATAAGTTTTCTGGAAGGGTGTTGCCGATAAAATGCCCAATCCGGCCAGTCTTTGTGCGTCAGTTCATAATTTAATCGAGAGGAAAATAAAATGAATACAGTTAGTCTGGTGAAACATATTTACGACATTAATCTTTCATATTTACTTTTGGCCCAGCAGTTAATTAGCCAGGATAAAACTTCAGCGATGTTTCGTCTGGGAATCGACGAACCAATGGCGAATAAACTGGCTGAACTGACGCTACCAGGTTTAGTCAAACTTGCAGAAACTAACCAGTTAATATGCAAACTACGGTTTATGGATTACACTATTATTCAACGTCTGACCCGTGAGTCGAGAGTAGATGATATGCAGCAAATTCATACCGGAATTATGCTGGCCAGTGAACTCCTGCAATCAGTTTCTTAGATAACTTACCGGCAAAATTCAGGAGGAAGAGATGAAAGCACACAGCGTTATACAGGAAGGGCATGATATTCAGCTGGCCACTGAACTGATCAGGCTTGGCGCACGGCTGCAATTGCTGGAAAGTGAAACCGTGCTGAGTCGTGGTCGTTTAATCCGGTTATACAAAGAAATTAAAGGCTGCCCGCCACCGAAAGGAATGCTGCCATTTTCCACAGACTGGTTTATGACGTGGGAGCATAATATTCATGCCACGGTTTTTTTTCACGCCTGGTTGTTTATGCAAAAAACTCATTTAACAGAAGGTGTTGACGCGCTGATAGCCGCTTACCGCTTGTATCTTGAACAATGTCCACCCGCTGATGAAGGGCCTTTACTGGCACTGACCCGTGCCTGGACATTAATTCGTTTTGTGGAAAGTGGAATGCTGGAACTCTCTCCCTGTCGCTGCTGCCATGGAGAGTTTGTAAATCATGCCCATCAGCCCAGGGGCAGTTTTATTTGTAGTTTATGCCAGCCTCCTTCAAGGGCAGTTAAAAAACGTAAACTTCCGGAAGAGAGTGCCGATAACAGCTTATATGTGCTGGATGAGAAAATTAAAAACTAATCTGTATTAACTTTATTCAATATCCGGCAGCGTTGTATTTCGCTGCTTTTTTATTAGTTTTTAATATTTCCGGCACAATTAAATTCGCAGAGTTATCGGTAACGTAAGGGGTTCTCCGTGTTAATTGTTCTGGGATATATTGTGGTTATCGGTTCAGTGCTGGGAGGATATGCACTGGTCGGCGGGGAAATGGGTGCCTTGTATCAGCCGACAGAGTTGTTAATAATCGGCGGTGCTGGCGTTGGGGCTTTTTTTGTCGGGAATAACGGTAAGTCGATCAAAAAAACGCTCAAAGCGTTACCGTTATTATTACGTGGCTCAAAGTATACCAAAGCACATTATCTTGATTTGATGACATTGTTATTTCAGTTGTTGTCTAAGGCACGTCAGCAAGGGGTGCTGGCTCTGGAGAAAGATATTGAAGTTCCTGCTGAAAGCGAATTATTTACGCTCTACCCGAGACTTCTGTCTGACAAAATGATTATTGATTTTATGACTGATTATTTGCGGTTGATCATCAGTGGCAATATGAGTGCATTTGAAATCGAATCATTAATGGATGAAGAAATAGAAACCTACGAACATGAAAGCGACGCTCCGGCGCAGAGTATTGCTGCTGCCGGTGACGGATTACCGGCTTTTGGGATTGTCGCTGCGGTGATGGGGGTTGTTCATGCGCTGGCTTCCGCAGATCGTCCGGCGGCTGAGTTGGGCGAATTAATTGCCCATGCGATGGTCGGGACATTCCTGGGGATCCTTTTGTCATATGACTTTATCACACCGCTGGCCTCAGTACTGCGACAGAAATATGCCGAAAATACCAAAATGATGCAGTGTATAAAAATCACCCTGTTATCGAATATGCATGGTTATCCGCCACAGATAGCGGTCGAGTTTGGCCGTAAAGTCCTCTATTCAAGTGAACGGCCTTCATTTACAGAGCTGGAAGATCATGTGCGTGATAACAAGTCAGTGAATAAATCCTCAGCGGAAGCCGACGCATGAAAACGAATGAACGCCAGATAATCGTAGTCAAAAAGGGCAAATCCTCAGAACATCACGGGAGTCACGGCTCCTGGAAAATAGCCTATGCCGATTTTATGACCGCAATGATGGCTTTCTTTATGGTGATGTGGCTGGTGTCGGTATCTACCCCGAAAGAGCTTCAGCAGATTGCCGAGTATTTTAAGACGCCGCTGAAGGTTGCGTTATCCGGCGGTCGCCGTAGTAGCGACAGTGTCAGTGTGGTGCCAGGTGGCGGAGAGGATGTGACGCGCCAGGAAGGAGAGGTCAATCATGTTGCCCCAAAAGCAGATAGCAAACATCAGCAGGACAATCGTCGTTTGAAACATCTGCAACAGAAACTGGAAAACATGCTGTTGAAAGATCCGCGACTGAAAGCTCTGCGCCCACATCTGTTAATCACTATGGTCAGTAGTGGTCTGCGGATTCAGATCATCGACAGTAAACAACGACCGATGTTTTTAAGTGGCAGCTCAGAAGTCGAACCGTATATGCGCACTATCATGCAGGCGATAGCACCGATACTTAATGATGTTCCCAATGATATCAGCATTGCCGGGCATACCGATGATTATCAGTATCAGGCCGGTGAAAAAGGTTTCAGTAACTGGGAACTCTCTGCTAACCGCGCCAATGCGTCCCGCAGGGAACTGGTGCGTGGTGGACTGAATGAGGGGAAAGTGCTGCGCGTGCTTGGTATGGCTAATACGATGAAATTAAAAAATGTGCACGGTGACAACGCGGAAAACCGGCGGATCAGTCTGTTGGTGTTGACTGAGGATGCGCAGGAGGCAATTGAAAAAGAAAACAGTGAAGAGCAGGCCATCACTGTGTCAGAACCGGATCAGCTGCAACTGTCAGAACCTGTGCCCGATAATACTACACCAGCGCCGACACCGGCGCCGTCCGAAAGTGGTACAGATGGCACCATTGCACCGGAAGAACCTCATCAGGCTACCCCGGGGTCCGCAGTAAATACCTTGCCGTCTGCGCCTGAGACCACGATTCAGCAACCAGCGCCAGCGTCGGCAGAAGCTGAACCCACACCCGCGGCAGTAACGCCCTCAACAGACCAATAAAGGCAGCTTACGTGACAATGGATATCAGTGATTTTTATCAGACATTTTTTGATGAAGCCGACGAGTTACTGGCTGATATGGAACAGCACCTGTTGGCTTTGGACCCTGAGAGCCCCGACTCTGAACAGCTAAATGCTATTTTCAGGGCAGCTCATTCGATTAAAGGGGGGGCGGCGACGTTTGGTTTCACTGTATTACAGGAAACGACGCATATCCTGGAAAATATACTCGACAGTGCCAGGCGCAGTGAGCTGTCACTGAGCAGCGCTATCATTAATATGTTTCTGGAAACCAAAGATATTATGCAAGAGCAGCTAAATGCTTATAAATCGTCGCAAAAACCAGATGAAGAGAGTTTTCGCTATGTTTGCGAAATGCTACGCCAGATAGCTCTTGGTAATGATTCCGGTCACAGCAACGCAGAAACCGCGCCCGAAAAAGCGGACCGGCAATTCTCTGCAGAACCTTCCGATACCGGTGCTGATGCAGGCTCCGATAACAAGAGTGGCAGTGATAAACCGGTGCGGTTAAGGCTGGAGTCACTGAAAAATAATGAAGCTGAACTCCTGCTCAGCGAATTGCAAAATCTTGGTAAGGTCTCAGAGATTGTGCAGCAACCGGACACTCTGGAGGCGACTATCAGCGGGGTGAGTGAAGGCGATTTGTTCGCAGTACTCTGCTTTGTTATCGATGAGCAACAGGTTCGTTTTCTTCAGTTACCGCGCGACGAAAAAGTGACGGGCGATAATCCTGCTAAAGCCGCTGGCGAACCGCCGGTAAAATCCGCCAGGCAATCCGCCCCGGCGATGAAAACCAGCGAATCCGGCAGTATCAGGGTGGCAGTAGAGAAGGTTGACCAGCTGATTAACCTGGTAGGGGAACTGGTCATTACCCAGTCGATGCTACAACAGCATGCGAATACCCTGGAACCAGGAATTCATGGTGACTTACTTAACAGCATGAGTCAGCTGGAACGTAATGCCCGCGATCTTCAGGAATCTGTCATGTCGATCAGGATGATGCCGATGGAATACGTGTTTAGCCGTTTTCCACGGTTGGTCAGAGATCTGGCTGCAAAACTGGAGAAAAAAGTCGAACTGACACTGCAGGGCAGCTCAACGGAGCTGGATAAAAGCCTGATAGAGCGCATTATTGACCCACTGACCCATCTGGTGCGAAACAGCCTGGATCATGGTGTAGAGTCCCCCCGGCAGCGTCTGGAAAGTGGTAAATCAGAAACCGGCCACCTGATACTGTCGGCCGAGCACCGTGGCGGCAATATTTGTATCGAAGTCACAGATGATGGTGCGGGACTAAACCACGAAAAAATACTGGCAAAAGCTCGTTCATCGGGCATTCCACTGCACGATAACATGAGTGATGACGATATCGGCTTACTCATATTTGCACCGGGCTTTTCTACCGCCGAACAGGTCACTGATGTGTCAGGTCGTGGCGTAGGTATGGATGTAGTAAAACGAAATATCCAGCAAATGGGTGGCCATGTCGAAATCAGTTCAAAGCCACGACAGGGGACGACCATTCGCATTCTGTTGCCTCTGACGCTGGCTATTCTCGATGGTATGTCGGTGAGAGTGGGTAATGAAGTTTTTATCCTGCCTCTCAACGCGGTTATGGAGTCGTTGCAGCCGGAACGTGACTTCCTGAAAGCACTGGCCGGGGGAGAACGGGTGCTGGAAGTTCGTGGAGAATATCTGCCTCTGGTGGCGTTATCGGCGGTATTTGAAGTTGAGAATGCTCATCAGGACCCAACCCGGGGTATTGCCATTATCTTACAAACTGCCGGTAAGCGATACGCTCTGCTGGTTGATCAGCTTATTGGTCAGCATCAGGTGGTGGTAAAAAATCTTGAAAGTAATTACCGGAAAGTTGAAGGCATTTCTGCAGCAACCATTATGGGAGACGGCAGCGTCGCATTTATCGTCGATATTGCGGTATTGCAGTCATTTCACCGGGATAAATGTTTATCCGCAAAGCCGGGTAATCTCTGAGAATAAGTGAATATGCGGGGGGTATGTGGAAAAAATAGCTGAAGAAATAGCTGCTCAGGAATTTCTTATCTTTACGCTTGGCGATGAAGAATATGGTATTGATATACTAAAAGTTCAGGAGATTCGTGGTTATGATCACGTCACAAGAATAGCCAATACGCCTTCTTTTATTAAAGGAGTGACAAATCTTCGGGGAGTGATTGTCCCTATTCTGGATATGCGAATTAAATTTTTGCAGCATAATGTCGACTATAATGAAAACACAGTGGTGATTGTGCTCAATCTGAAAAACAGAGTAGTGGGCATTGTGGTTGACGGAGTGTCAGATGTGCTGGCGCTCAGCAAGGATGATATCCGTGCAGCTCCTGAGTTTACAGTGACTCTGGCCACTGAATATCTGACCGGATTAGGGGCCAGGGGGGACCGGATGTTGATTCTGGTTGATATAGAAAAATTACTCAGCAGTGACGAAATGGCGCTGGTAGATACACTCCGATAAATAACCAGATAGCCATCCTTATCCGGGCGACATAATGTCGCCTTTTTTATTTCTGTAAATAATAGCGGGTAGTAAATAAAGATTTATTTCGGGTTGCCGATATAAGCAGAATCATGCTTATTACAGAGGTCATTATGTTCAGTCGGATGAAAATCGTCACCAGTCTGTTATGTGTGCTTTGCCTGATGGCTATATTACAGATATTAAGCGGGGGCATCTTTTTTCAGATGCTCAAACACAGTAAAGACAACTTTTCGTTTAGTCAGGTATTGCGTGATCAGCAGCAATATATTACCGGAATGAGTAATGCGTTACTCGAAGCCAGAAATGATATCAGCCTTGCTGCGATTAGTTCACAACAGGTTACCGACCAGCAGCAACGCAGCAAAATGGTTTCAGATTTGCTGAAGAATGCCGGCAGCCAGATGAAACTGGCGGATGAAGAGTATCAAAATTATCTTGGTGCACTGACCGAAAGCGGCCAGAAGGATTCCCGCCAGCATGAACTGCAGAAAAGCTACAAAAGTTACCGCGAAGGGTTATTCAGTTTACTGACGCTGGTTGATGAAGGAAGAATTTCCGAATTTGTTAATTTACCAGTACTGGATAAACAAAAATTGTTTGAAGGGCATTACAACGGTTGGATCAAACGCAATGATGAGCTGACTGATAAGGGAATTGACCAAAGCAACGAAGATTTCCTGCATGCTGAATGGATGCTGGCAGGGATGCTGCTTGTCACCATACTGGTGGTGGGGCTGGTATGGATGGGAATGCACCGTATTTTGCTGAAACCACTACGTCAGGGTATCGAACATATTCGCCACGTGGCTAATGGTGATCTTACTCATGTCATAGAAGTGACCAGCAGTAATGAAATGGGTGAACTGCTCAGCACCGTGCGGTTTATGCAGCAGGAGCTGAGAAATACCGTAGGTATGGTCCGTGATAGCTCAGAGTCTATTTACACCGGAGCCAGTGAAATCGCTAATGGCAGTACCGATCTTTCAGCCCGCACCGAACAGCAGGCGGCCTCTCTGGAAGAAACCGCATCAAGCATGGAACAGCTGACGGCAACTGTAAAACAGAATGCGGAAAACGCCCGTCAGGCGTCACAACTGGCTCTGAACGCATCTGATACTGCACGTCATGGCGGAAATGTGGTTGATAACGTAGTGACCACTATGAAAGACATTGCCGGCAGTTCTAAAAAGATTGCCGATATCACCAGCGTGATCGATGGAATTGCTTTCCAGACTAATATCCTGGCACTGAATGCTGCCGTTGAAGCCGCACGTGCCGGTGAGCAGGGGCGTGGTTTTGCGGTGGTTGCTGGTGAAGTACGTAATCTTGCACAACGTAGTGCTCAGGCGGCTAAAGAAATTAAAATCCTGATAGAAGACTCGGTTAATCGTATCGACTCCGGCTCACAACTGGTGGAAAACGCAGGTACCACCATGGGTGAAATCGTGAATGCAGTGACCCGGGTGACCGATATCATGGGCGAAATTGCCTCGGCCTCAGAAGAACAGAGTCGTGGTATTGACCTGGTGAGTACTGCGGTGACCGAAATGGATCAGGTGACCCAGCAAAACGCGACCCTGGTTGAAGAGTCTGCTACTGCGGCGGCCACACTCGAAGAACAGGCCGGCTTACTGAAACAGGCAGTTGCTGTCTTCCGTATCGGGCAGGCGCTACCGGAAAGTGAAGTCAGGCTGTTACCCGGAAACTCTGGCCTCAGATCGCCGGTGGTACGCGGGCAGGACAGCGGGAATTCGGCTGATAACTGGGAAACTTTTTAAGCAAACTGTGAGTGCCGGGCAGCACCCGGCATCCGTCACGGACCGCCTCTGGTTTTGTGTCCGGGTAATCATAAACGGAACGGTTCTCCGTTGAATGACGTAAAGGATGGCGTTAGGAACTCATGGAAAAACAAGTAAACAGCTCTGTACGGCAGACCAAACCTGTTGCCAGCCAGTCACATAAACTGCTGTTATCCGAAGCGAATTTTCAGCGTCTTTGCCAGCTAATCTATCAAAGAGCGGGGATTGTACTGGCTTCTCATAAAAGGGAAATGGTCTACAACCGGTTAATGAGGCGGCTGCGTCTGTTGCAGATGAATGATTTCAGCCAGTATCTGGCCTTACTTGAAAGTCAGCCGAACAGCAGCGAATGGCAGGAATTTATCAATGCGTTAACCACCAATCTGACTTCATTTTTCCGCGAAGCCCATCATTTTCCACTGCTGGCCGAACATGCCCGCCAGCGTCAGGGATGCTACCAGGTATGGAGTTGTGCGGCATCGACAGGAGAAGAACCTTATTCAATAGCCATTACCCTCGCCGAAACGCTGGGGGCCGGCCCGGGTAAGTTTCAGGTGTATGCCAGTGATATTGATACTCAGGTACTGGAGAAAGCACGCAACGGGATTTACCGCAAAGAAGCTCTGGATGCGCTGTCGTCGGAGCAATTACAGCGATTTTTCCTGAACGGGAAAGGGCCGCAGCAGGGGCAGGTTCGTATCCGGCCTGAACTGGGTAATCTGGTGCATTTTTTCCAGCTTAATCTGCTGAGTCCTGACTGGAAACTGTCGGAGAAGTTCGATGCGATATTTTGTCGCAATATTATGATTTATTTCGATAAATCTACGCAGGTAGCCATACTCCGTCAAATGGTTCGCTATCTGAAGCCTGGCGGTTTGTTGTTTGCCGGTCATTCAGAAAACTTTAGTCAGATAAGTCAGGATTTTTGGCTACGAGGCAAGACGGTCTACAGCCTTGCTAAGGAAAGGCAATGAACAAAATTTCTGTGTTAAGTGTCGATGATTCGGCATTAATGCGCCAGCTGATGACAGAAATCGTGAACAGTCAGCCAGATATGGAGATGGTTGCCACGGCTCCGGACCCGCTGGTGGCACGTGAGCTGATTAAGCAATTTAATCCTGCTGTGCTCACCCTGGATGTGGAAATGCCACGCATGGACGGACTGGAGTTTCTGGAAAAACTGATGAGGCTACGGCCGATGCCGGTGATTATGGTCTCTTCCCTGACGGGAAAAGGATCCGAAGTCACCCTGCGGGCGCTTGAGCTGGGCGCTGTGGATTTTGTCACCAAACCCCAGTTGGGATTGCGAGAAGGTATGCTGGCCTATTGTCAGGTGATTGCCGAAAAAATTCGCGTCGCGGCCCGGGCGAGGCTGTATCGTCCGGTTACCGGAGCAGCTCCCCGGGTCCTGAACACTACCCCTATTCTGAGCAGTGAGAAACTGATAGCCATCGGTTCTTCGACCGGAGGCACAGAAGCGCTGCGGGTAGTCCTTGAGACCTTACCGGCAGCTTCTCCGGCAGTATTAATCACTCAGCACATGCCCCCTGGGTTTACTCATTCCTTTGCCGAACGCCTGAACCGCATCTGCCAGATCACGGTAAAAGAGGCTGAGGACGGGGAGCGGGTATTACCCGGCTACGCCTATATTGCTCCGGGGTCGATGCATATGGAACTGGGACGCAGCGGTGCTAATTACCAGATAAAGCTGCATGAAGGAGAACCGGTCAATCGCCATCGCCCGTCGGTAGATGTGTTATTTGACTCGGTAGCACGTTACGCAGGGCGCAATGCCGTTGGGGTGATCCTGACCGGAATGGGGAATGACGGCGCGGCGGGATTGCTGAAAATGCGTCAGGCAAACGCCTGGACGATAGCTCAGAGCGAATCCACCTGCGTGGTTTTCGGCATGCCGCGCGAAGCGATATTGCTGGAGGCCGCCTGTGATGTGGTCGATCTCGAAAAAATTAGTCAGCAGATGCTGACACACATCAGCCACGGACAATCGATTCGTATTTAGTGAACCGGGCCAAACTTAAAGGAAAGAACCATGGCGGACAGTAATTTACATTTTCTGGTTGTTGATGATTTCAATACGATGCGGCGCATCGTGCGTAATTTATTAAAAGAACTGGGTTACACCAACGTTGAAGAAGCGGAGGACGGTGCCGATGCTCTGCATAAACTCCAGGCCGGTGCTTTTGATTTCGTAATTACAGACTGGAATATGCCCAATATGGACGGGCTGGAACTGCTCCACAGCATTCGTGGCGACGCAAAATTATCAGAAATGCCGGTACTGATGGTCACTGCGGAAGCCAGGAAAGAGAATATCATCGCAGCTGCACAGGCAGGTGCCAGCGGGTATGTAGTTAAGCCGTTTACGGCGGCTATCCTGGAAGAGAAGCTGAATAAAATCTTCGAAAAACTCGGTATTTAGGGGGCGCTAATGAGCCATGTTCCACTGCCAGATAATGACAGGTCGGTACGTGACATTGTCACTAAAGTGGGGTCGCTGACACGAATGTTACGGGACAATCTGCGGGAACTGGGCCTTGAACAGGCAATCGCCGATGCTGCAGAAGCCATTCCGGACGCAAGGGACCGGCTCGATTATGTCGTGCAGATGACAGCTCAGGCTGCTAACCGGGCATTAAGCTGTGTGGAAGCAGCACAGCCTCATCAGGATCAGTTACAGCAACAGGCAACGGCATTATCGGGCCGTTGGGAGCAGTGGTTTGCTGACCCGATTGAGCTCACCGAAGCCCGGCAACTGGTGACAGATACCCGCCAGTTTCTGGCTGAGGTACCTGAGCATACGGCATTTACCAATCAGCAGTTGCTGTCAATCATGATGGCACAGGATTTCCAGGATCTTACCGGTCAGGTAATAAAACGCATGATGGAGGTGATTCAGGAAATTGAACGGCAATTACTGGTCGTGTTGCTGGAGAATATTCCGGACTCAGTGAGCCCTTCCACTGCCCGTGAAGACAGCCTGCTTAACGGCCCACAGATTGACAGTAATGCCAGCGGGGTCATCGCCAATCAGGATCAGGTCGATGATCTGCTTGACAGTCTCGGATTCTGATTTTTCGGCGGAAATCGCGGGTTGCCTGTGGCGGTCCGCTGATCCGCAGAATAGCCGGAAATTTCTCAGGATATACCTCCGATAGTCGTCTCTGAACTCTGTCATGCTCTGATTTTTGATCTTTAAGAGTACTTTCGTGGCAGATCAGGATAAGGACGATAAAACAGAAGCCCCCAGTGCACGGCGAATAGAGAAAGCCCGTGAAGAGGGGGATATTCCCCGCTCACGCGAACTGACCTCATTACTGATGCTACTGGCAGGTTTGCTGCTACTGCGCATCAGTGCCGAACCTGTTGCCGGTGCGATGAAAACTATGATGCGCAGCGGGCTACATTTTGGTCAGAGAATGGTTCGTGATGGTGACCCGTTGCTGCTGAGCAGCCGTTTGCTCTGGCAAAGTTGCCTGGCGGTATTGCCGGTACTATGCGGTGTGATGCTGGTTGCTGCCGCTGCACCTATGTTACTGGGTGGCATCTCGCTCAGCAGCAAATCCCTGAAATTTAATCCCGGCAGAATGAATCCGGTCAGTGGTTTCGCACGATTGTTCAGCGGGCAGATGGTTGCAGAACTGACCAAGGGATTACTCAAAGTGGTAGTCAGTTGCTGCACCGCCGGTAGCTACCTGTTCAGTCACTGGGATGCTTTTCTGGCGTTACTGGCAATGCCGGTCAGTGAAGCTATCCCCTGCGGACTGTCACTGGTGCTGCCATGCGGTATCTGGGTGGTGCTAAGCATGATTCCGATGGTCGGATTTGATGTGTTCTGGCAGTTATATAGCTATCAAAAAAAGTTACGAATGTCGCGCCAGGATTTGCGGGATGAGTATAAACAGCAGGAAGGTGATCCACAGGTTAAAAGCCGGATTCGCCAGCAAATGCGTGCGGCAGCCAGACGCAGGATGATGGCGGCAGTACCCACAGCGGATGTGATTGTGACAAACCCGACTCACTTTGCCGTGGCTCTGCAATATCAGGAAGGGAAGATGCATGCACCTAAGGTTGTCGCCAAAGGGCGTGACAAACTGGCTGCCCGAATTCGTGAGATGGCTGGCCAGCACCATATTCCTATGCTTGAGGCTCCACCACTGGCCAGGGCGCTGTATCGCCATACAGAACCTGGAGATTTTATTCCCGGAGCGTTATATGGCGCGGTTGCAGAAGTAATGGCATGGGTCTGGCAACTTCGTCGCTGGAGTACCGTGGGCGGAAGTCGTCCGGTAGCCCCCCAAAATTTGCAGGTACCACAACAAATGGATATGACAGGAGAGTTTTCACAGCATGGATAATCTGGCAAAGAAACTACGGCTGCCTGCACGCTGGAGCGATGTAGAGTGGCAGGTACTGGCAGGGCCGGTAATGATTCTGATGATACTGGCAATGATGGTATTGCCGTTACCCCCGTTTCTGCTCGATCTGCTGTTTACATTTAATATCGCGCTGTCAGTGATGGTTTTGTTGGTAGCCATGTTTACCCGTAAAACGCTGGAGTTTGCGGCTTTTCCTACCGTACTGCTGTTTGCGACGTTATTGCGACTGGCACTGAATATTGCTTCGACGCGAATCATTTTATTGCAGGGACATACCGGAGCAGCAGCGGCAGGTAAAGTTGTGGAAGCCTTTGGCCATTTCCTGGTGGGCGGTAATTTTGCTATCGGAATTGTAGTGTTTGTTATCCTGGTGGTGATTAATTTTATGGTAATTACCAAAGGCGCAGGACGTATTGCCGAGGTTGGGGCGCGTTTTGTGCTGGACGGTATGCCGGGCAAACAAATGGCTATCGACGCCGATTTAAATGCGGGTCTGATTGGTGAAGATGAAGCCAAAGCCCGGCGAAATGAAGTGACGCAGGAGGCCGATTTCTATGGCTCAATGGATGGTGCCAGTAAATTTGTTCGTGGCGATGCCGTTGCCGGCATTTTGATTATGGTAATTAACATCATCGGCGGACTGTTGGTGGGCGTGGTACAGCATGGCCTGGATGTCGGTCAGGCCGCCGCCAGCTACACATTGTTGACTATCGGTGACGGGCTGGTCGCCCAGATTCCTGCGCTGGTGATCTCTACAGCGGCCGGGGTGATAGTGACCCGGGTCAGTACTGACAGTAATGTCGGTGAACAGATGGTCACGCAGTTGTTCAGTCATCCACGGGTGATGTTACTGAGTGCAGCAGTGCTTGGACTGTTAGGGATTGTTCCCGGAATGCCTAATCTGGTGTTTTTACTGTTTACCGCCGGGTTGCTGCTGCTTGCCTGGTGGCTGAAAGGGCGGGAGGAACTACAGACAGCCAGTCGTCAGCAACAGCAACGCACCAAAACTCCAGAACCCGTGATAACCGACGTAAGTTGGGAAGATGTGGCACTTGAAGATCCGCTGGCGATGGAGGTTGGTTACCGGCTGATTCCGCTGGTGGATGAACTGCAACAGGGTGATTTACCTGGCAGGATTCGGGGTATTCGTAAAAAATTTGCCCAGGCGATGGGTTTTCTGCCCCCGGCCGTGCATATCAGTGACAACCTGAGCCTGCCGGCTTCCGGCTACCGAATAATCATGAAAGGTGTTGAAATTGGCCGTGGGGATGTCTGGCCAGGACGGTGGCTGGCGATTAATCCCGGCGGAGCCAGCGGGGAATTGCCCGGTGATATCACCCATGACCCCGCGTTTGGGCTGCAGGCAAAATGGATTGATGGTGCGTTACGGGATCAGGCTCAGACCCTGGGATATACCGTGGTAGAAGCCAGTACCGTAGTCGCTACCCACCTTAATCACCTGATCAGTCAGTACGCCAGTGAACTGTTCGGTCGTGAGGAAGCCCGGCTGTTGCTGGAGCGAGTGAGTCGTGAAATGCCTAAACTCACCGAAGGTCTGATCCCTGATCTGTTAACCCTGACCACGCTGCATAAAGTGCTGCAAAATCTGTTGAGTGAGCAGGTTTCTGTCCGTGATATGCGTACTATTGTTGAAACGCTGGCAGAACACAGTCCGGTGACTACTGACAGTGATCTGCTGACCAGCGCAGTACGTATCAGCCTCGGCAGAGCGATAACTCAGCAATGGTTTCCGGGCAATGATGAGATGCTGGTGATTGGTCTGCAACCCGCCACCGAAACTTTACTGCTACAGGTAATTCAGAGTGGCAGTGGTCTGGAACCGGGATTAGCTGAACAACTGACACTGCAGACGGCTGCTGCTATCACCACCCAGGAAGCGCAGGGCGTTTCCCCGGTCCTGGTCGTGCAGCCAGGTTTGCGCCAGTTGTTGTCCCGATATTTACGCCGCAGTTTTCCACAACTGGTGGTGATGTCAGCGGCAGAAGTGAATGCACACCGGCAAATCCGTCAGACTGCCACCATCGGCAATTCTCTGTGAACGCGAGACAGCTAATACTGTTGCTGACTGCTCTGCTGTCGGGGCCCGTGTCTGCTGCTGATATCACTGTCAGCGACCGTGTTGCGGGGCCGGCAGTGACTGCCAGAGGGCGATGGGTGGCTACATTACCGTTTCGAATCAGTTTGCCGCTTGATGCCCGGATTATTAACACAGGTTGGTTTTATCAGTTAACTGCTGCCGCTCCGGCAGGTTTTCAGGCACAGATCTGCAGGGGAAGAGATTGTATTCTGACGGATGCAGCACGAGGGATCAGTCGCTGGTTCAACGACAGCCATTCCGGCGAGGTGTTTTATTTACGATTTCGTACAGAGAGCGGGGCGGTTATCCCGCCTGCACTGCGGGTGAGTTGTGCAGAAATCCAGGTGACTTACCGGCAATCCCGCGACAGGACTGCCGGTCAGCAAAGCACCCTGCGCGCTGGCACAGGGTCGCCAGTTACATCCGTTCGACGGTATTAATACCCAGGGTATCCAGACCGGTTTTCAGAGTTCTGGCAGTCAGACTGGCCAGTTTCAGGCGGCTCTGGCGGGTGGCTTCATCTTCTGCTGCCAGAATCGGGCAGTGTTCATAAAAGCCAGAAAACAGTACCGCCAGTTCGTAGAGGTAAGAACACATCACATGTGGCGTGCCTTCACGGGCTACCTGCAATACTGTCTCTTCGAACTGTAACAGACGGGTAGCCAGTGCGGCTTCACGTGTTTCACCAAGGATAATCTTACCTTCGGTAGCCTGCTCACTGATGCCCGCTTTGCGGAACACTGACAGCACCCGGGAATAGGCATACAGGAGATACGGGGCAGTGTTACCTTCAAATGCCAGCATATTATCCCAGTCGAACACGTAATCAGTGGTACGGCTTTTCGACAGGTCGGCATATTTTACCGCACCAATACCAATAACTTCCGCCAGTTGCTGCAACTCATCTGCCGGCATATCAGGATTTTTATCACTGACCAGTTTCAGGGCACGTTCATGTGCTTCATCTAACAGATCTGCCAGCTTAATCGTCCCTCCCGCACGGGTTTTGAACGGACGACCATCTTTACCCAGCATCATGCCGAACATATGGTGTTCAAGAGGCACACTGTCCGGCACATAACCGGCTTTGCGGACAATGGTCCAGGCCTGCATCAGGTGCTGGTGCTGACGCGAGTCAATATAATAGAGTACGCGGTCTGCTTTCAGTGTCTCATAACGATATTTGGCGCAGGCAATATCGGTGGTGGTGTACAGGTAGCCGCCATCTTTTTTACGGATGATGACGCCCATAGGTTCGCCTTCTTTGGTTTTATACTCATCAAGGTAAACCACAACGGCACCTTCACTTTCAACCGCAAGGCCCTTTTGTTCGAGATCAGCGACAATTCCCGGCAACATAGAGTTATACAGACTTTCACCCATCACATCGTCGCGGGTCAGACTCACATTCAGACGGTCATAGTTATGCTGGTTCTGTGCCATGGTGATATCCACCAGTTTTTTCCACATCTGAGCACAGTATTCATCGCCACCCTGAAGTTTCACCACGTAACTGCGGGCGCGTTCAGCGAAAGCTTCATCCTGATCGTACAGCTGTTTAGCTTCGCGATAAAAAGCTTCCAGGTCGGACAGGGCGATTTCTGTCTGCTGTTCCTGTTGTTTCTTCTCCAGGAAGGCAATCAGCATACCGAACTGAGTTCCCCAGTCACCGATATGGTTGGCGCGGATCACATGGTGGCCAAGAAATTCCAGGGTACGGACTGAAGCATCACCAATAATGGTTGAGCGTAAGTGACCCACGTGCATCTCTTTCGCGACGTTCGGTGCAGAATAGTCAATCACGATAGTCTGAGGTTTGACCGGTGCAACATTCAGATTATCGGAAGCCAGTGCCTGTTCTGCCTGAGCGGCCAGCCAGTGCGGGTCCAGGAAGATATTAATAAACCCGGGGCCTGCGATTTCGGTTTTTACGGCAATTCCGTTCAGGTCAAGATGACTCAGCACCTGTTCTGCCAGTTGTCGCGGGGCCTGGCCCAGTTTTTTGGCTACAGCCATAATACCATTGGCCTGATAGTCACCGAACTGTGCTTTTGCGGACTGACGAACCTGTGCTTCACAGTCGGCAGGAGCGCCGGCTGCAATCATTGCCTGACTGATTTTTTCTGAAAGAATAGCCTGAATATTCACCGAATTACCTTCATAAGCTGTTATAACCTCTTACCGTACCTGCAACAGGCTGCTGCAGATAACATAAGAGGCAGTAATCGAAATTTAGTCGGGCAGTATACGTGAAAGCCCGGCGGACGTCAGTAGTCTGATGGGATCTGTGGGCAGAAGCCTGTGAGCCGGTTTAATCGCCAGACTTTACATGTGACAGCGGACCCGCAAAAATAGCGGCGCGGATTTTATTATTGACGGAATACTATGAGCGATTTTGCTTCTTTTGCCCGGTTGCTGCCGGATCTTGCGGATGACCTGCAACGTTTTGCCGGCGATCTCAGCCAGCTTGCCCATCGGCTGGGACTCTCCCTGGCAGACTTACAGCCTGATCACATCTCGGTACGTTGTCACCAGAATACGACGGCAGAACGCTGGTTTGAGGGACTTTCGCAACTGGGAGAGATGTTTTCCCGTGCGGAAATTAACCAGCGCCCGGTTTGCCTGTTCAGGTTACATCAGCCACTGCGTTTACTTAACTGGCATATGCATATTATAGAGCTACCCTGGCCTGGTAATAAGCATTACCCGCATGAAGGCTGGGAACATATTGAAGTGGTACTGCCCGGGGAGCCGGAAACTGTCGGGCAACGGGCGATGGCGCTGATTGCTGACCACGGTTTGACCCAGCCGGGAATCTCTTTTAAAACCAGTACTCCCGCGGGCCAGCACGATTGTCTGCCAAATCCAACCCTGGCAGTAACTGACGGTAAAACCACCATCAAATTTCATCCTTATACCCTCGAACAGATTGTTGCCAGCGAACAACAGCGCTAAGCAACAGTAGCCCGGACAGAAACGGGGGCAGAGTTCTGCCTCCGGCAACTTACTGTCAGCCCCGGTAATAACGCAGCGGGGACATTGTGAGAATAACCATCAGATTATTCTGGCAGTTATTTCATTTTTCTATGAAAAATTACCTGCTTATCGCTGTCACTGTGATACCGGTCGATCCTTTCTCTGCCATCTGGTGTCATTATTAGCCGTCACGTTAGACGGTCTGCTTACAGGTGAGTAGGCACCGCGACGTATCAATGCTACAGACACAACGACATTTGATAAGGAGAGGGTCATGACTACGTTGGAAATCTGTTGTTACGGTCCGGATTGTGTAATACAGGCAGCTGAGGCCGGAGCTGACCGTATCGAGCTCTGCGCTGCACCCCATGAAGGCGGACTGACCCCGTCACTGGGCGTATTACAGGAAGTGATAACACAGGTTTCAGTACCGGTACATCCGATTATTCGTCCCCGTGGTGGTGACTTTTGTTACAGCGAGGCTGAGTTCCGGGCGATTAAATCGGATATTGCTCAGGTAAAAGAGCTGGGTTTTGCAGGACTGGTCGTCGGAATTCTTGATCAGCATGCACACATTGATATAGCGCGGATGCAGCAGATTATGGCGTTGTGTGAGGGTATCCCAGTGACCTTCCATCGTGCATTTGATCAATGCCAGAATCCTTACCGTGCCCTGGAGGAACTGACCGATCTTGGAGTTGCGCGGATACTGACGTCAGGCCAACAGGAGCGGGCAGAGAATGGCCTGGCATTACTGGCTGAACTTAACGTTCGTAGCCGGGGACCGGTAATTATGGCCGGTTCAGGCGTCAGGCTGAGTAATCTGCACCGCTTTACCGGCGCGGGGCTGACCGAGGTTCACAGTTCAGCCAGCAAACCGGTCAGTTCACCAATGCATTATCGTAAAGCCGGGGTCAGCATGAGTTCAATTTCACCTGAAGACGAATTCACGCGTTATGTGGTCGATGGTGAAATGGTGGCAGCAATGAAAAGTATGATGCAGTAACCGGCAGGTCGCCGGTTACCTTGACTCAGGGTTTACTGGCGATCAGCACTGCCCGCAATGGTGCCGGGTAGCCTTCTACAGTCAGTTGTTGATCATCCGGATCGAGAAACTCCGCCAGTGATTCACTGGTCATCCAGTCGGTCCTGCGCTGTTCGTCGGTAGAGGTCAGAGCGTGATCTACGATACGTACATCAGTAAAACCGCATTTCTGTAGCCAGTTTTTCAGCGCGGCTGCGGAAGGCAGGAAATAGACATTACGCATCTGGGCATAGCGTTCACCGGGCACCAGAACGGTATGTTCATCGCCTTCGACCACCAACGTTTCCAGTACCAGTTCCCCCCCGCTGACCAGCTGATTTTTTAACTGCATCAGATGATCGAGTGGTGAACGACGATGGTAAAGAACGCCCATTGAAAATACGGTATCAAACGCGTTCAGTTCCGGAAGCTGCTCAATTCCTACGGGTAACAGGTGTGCGCGGTTATCATCGCCCAACAGCTTGCGAACAGCTTCAAACTGGCACAAAAACAGTTGCATCGGGTCAATGCCGACTACCTGAGCCGCGCCTTCGCCCAGCATTCGCCACATGTGGTAGCCACTGCCGCAGCCGACATCAAGTACTGTACGGCCAGCCAACGGGGAAATATGCGGCAGTACACGCTGCCATTTCCAGTCGGAACGCCATTCGGTATCAATGTCGGTGCCATACAGAGAATAAGGGCCTTTACGCCACGGCATTAACTGGCGCAGCAGAGTTTCGATGCCCTGGCGCTGGCGTGGTGTCAGATTATCGCTGTCGGCCGTTACACCATTTTTCAGATCACAACGTTCCGGGGTGAGTTGGGGCAGGTGATCGATGGCCTTTTTCCACAAACGGAAATGCCCGTGAAGATTTTCACGCTGCCACTGACTCAGTTGCGCCGGTAACACCTCAAGCCACGGAGCCAGTGGGCCGGTAGCGATTTGCTGATAAAAACGTCCAAAATCAATCATTTTATTGCCACAAGTGAACCAAAATTAAAACACTGAAACCATTGTTCGGCATGCCGGAATCCGGCGGCAGTCAGCCGTGACTTATGGGTCGCGACGCTGTCGGTTAGCATCACGTTCTCCAGCATGCTTCGTTTCTGGCTGATTTCCAGTTCACTGTAGCCGTTGGCGCGTTTGAAATCATGGTGCATATTAAACAGCAGGTCACCCATTGTCTGGTCTTCAAAACTAAATTTTTCTGAGAGAACCAGCGCTCCGCCCGGCAGCAGACCCTGATAGATTTTATTCAGTAATTGCTGACGTTCTGCCGGTTCAAGAAACTGCAACGTAAAATTCAGCACCACCAGTGAGGCATTGCTGATTTCCACCTGGCGAATATCATCCTCGATAACCTGAACCGGTGTTTGTGCCCGGAAAGCATCGATATGCCGACGGCAGCGTTCTACCATGGCCGGGGAATTATCGACGGCAATAATTTCACAACCCGGATGGTGAATATTCCGCCGTACTGACAGGGTGGCTGCGCCTAATGAACAGCCCAGATCATAGACACGGGTATCCGGCCGGACAAAACGCTCCGCCAGCATGCCTATCATTGAAATGATATTAGAATATCCGGGTACTGAACGCTGAATCATATCAGGGAAAACTTCAGCAACCCGTTCATCGAAAGTCCAGTCGCCTAATTTATCAATCGGCGCCGAAAAAAGTGTATCACGGTCAGACATCACACTATCCGCAAGGTCCTAAAAGCGGCTATTGTCGCAGAAACTGGCGCTGGCTGCATCCGTCACGGTTACTTTTAGTCTCCGCCCGGCAGAAATGCCATGATGAATGGCCCACAACTGACCACAGACTCAGAACAGGGCCGGCTGGTCCGGCCATTCCGGTAACGCCGGCAAACCCGCTGTGAGTGGCTGTAATTCAGGCCATAACTGGTGGAGTAACGGAAACACTTCGCCCATCTCCGGAGTGTGAATAAACAGCAGAGGTGAAGATTCGGACTGCCACTGCTGAAGCCGGGCAGACCAGTCATGAAACAGATTGACGGATGCCAGGGTTTCGTCACTGCCAATAAAGCGAATCATCGGTTGTCCGGCTGTGCGCAATGCATGAACCGGAACTTTGGGCTTTTTGGCTTTGGCATCGAGCGCCGCTGCGCTGACGGAAGCTGAGGCATGCACGGCCCGACTGTCGAGGATCACCCGGTTAACGCCGCGATCCGCCAGCCCCCGGTTCAACGCTCGTTCTGCCTCCCCGCGGGCAAAAAATTCAGGATGGCGGACTTCCACGCCATAACTGAATGCAGCAGGCAGTTGCTGCAAAAAGATCCATAACTGTGGTAACTGTGCCGGGGAAAAGCGGGCGGGCAATTGCAGCCAGTATTGGGCGATCCGGTCTGACAGCGGATCCATCCGGCGGAAAAATTCGTTGAGCAGTTCTGCACTATCACGTAGTTCGGCGCCGTGGCTTATGGTGGCCGGAAATTTAAAGCAAAACCGGAACTGACTGCCGGTCATCGCCCGCCAGCGCATCACTGTGTCGGCATCCGGCAAGGCGTAAAGTGTGGTATTACCCTCCACACAGTCAAAATGCCGGGCGTAATCTTCGAGAGTATGCAGCCCGGCGCGTTTCCACCAGGGATGTTGCCACTGAGGCAAGCCAATTCGCAGAGTCACCGGTTCTCCTTTTCAGACAGCATTTTATAGTGACAGGCGGGGCAGAGTAGCCTGAAACTGCGCAAAAACGAAAGCTTTAGGCACTGATTGTTGAGTAATCAACCGCTTTCATGTTGGCATACTTATCCTGTGGCAGTTTTTCCAGTATAATACGCCCCATTTTGCAGCCGGTGATTTTCGGTAAAGATTCCCGACACAGTTCAGGCCGCTGCGGCAAGGTCAAAAAAGGATAGCGTTATGCGTACAGAATATTGCGGAAAGCTCAATCTGTCCCATGTGGGTCAGAAGGTCACTCTCTCAGGATGGGTTAACCGCCGCCGTGATCTCGGCAGCCTGGTGTTTATTGATATGCGTGATCGTGAAGGCATCGTGCAGGTGTTTTTCGACCCGGATTACCAGCAGGCTTTTACGCTGGCGTCTGAATTACGCAACGAATTCTGTATCACCATCGAAGGTACAGTACGTGCCCGCGAAGAGCGCAACAGAAATAAAGATATGGCCACCGGTGATGTTGAAGTACTGGCAACCAGCCTGACGATTATCAATCGCTCAGAACCACTGCCGCTGGATTCCAACCACGTGAATACCGAGGAAGCACGGCTGAAATACCGCTATCTGGATTTACGTCGTCCGGAAATGGCTCAGCGCTTCAAAACCCGCGCCCGCGTCAGCAGTTTTGTACGTCGCTTTATGGATGCTAATGAGTTTCTGGATATCGAAACCCCGATGCTTACCAAGGCAACGCCGGAAGGGGCTCGTGATTATCTGGTGCCAAGCCGTGTGCATAAGGGCGAGTTCTATGCTCTGCCTCAGTCACCTCAGCTGTTCAAACAGCTGCTGATGATCTCCGGCTTTGACCGCTACTATCAGATTGTTAAATGTTTCCGTGATGAAGATTTACGTGCTGACCGTCAGCCTGAATTCACTCAGATTGACGTAGAAACCTCGTTTATGACCGCACCACAGGTGCGTGAAATCATGGAGCGGATGATTCGCGAATTATGGCAGGAAATTCGTCAGGTCGATTTGGGTGAGTTCCCACAGATGACTTTCGCAGAAGCGATGCGTCGTTTTGGGTCGGACAAACCGGATCTGCGTAACCCGATGGAACTGGTTGATATTGCTGATCTGCTGAAAGAAGTGGAGTTTGCTGTGTTCTCCGGACCGGCAAATGATCCTAAAGGCCGGGTTGCCGCGCTGCGGGTTCCGGGCGGAGCGCAACTGACCCGTAAACAGATTGATGAGTACACCAAATTCGTCGGTAACTACGGTGCTAAAGGCCTGGCGTGGATGAAAGTGAACCAGCGTGATGCGGTTCCTGAAGGTATTCAGAGCCCGGTAGCGAAGTTCCTGAGTAATGAAATTATTGAGGAAATTCTGCAACGTACTTCGGCAGCAGACGGTGACCTGATTTTCTTCGGCGCAGATAAAGCCAGTGTGGTGGCTGATGCCATTGGTGCGCTGCGTCTGAAAACCGGTCGTGACCTGCAACTGACAAATGAAAACAGCTGGGCACCTCTGTGGGTGGTTGATTTCCCAATGTTTGAAGAAGATGCAGAGGGCCGGATGTCAGCAATGCATCATCCGTTCACCGCACCACGTGACCTGACGCCTGAACAGCTGACTGCATCACCTACAGATGCCATTGCCAATGCTTACGACATGGTTATCAATGGTTATGAGGTGGGCGGTGGATCTGTGCGTATCCATAACGGTAAGATGCAGCAGGCAGTATTTGGCCTGTTAGGTATTGACGAACAGCAACAACAGGAAAAATTTGGCTTCCTGTTGGATGCACTGAAATATGGTGCACCACCGCACGCTGGCCTGGCATTTGGTCTGGACCGCCTGACTATGCTGCTGACCGGTACCGATAACATCCGTGATGTGATTGCGTTCCCGAAAACTACCGCAGCCGCGTGTCTGCTGACCGATGCACCTGGCCCGGCTAATCCGGATGCCCTGGAAGAGCTGGCTCTGCAGGTGGTGAAGAAAGAAAAGCCATCATCTGAGAACAAATAATGAAATATAAGCATCCGGTCTCGGTCCTGGTCGTAATTTATGCCCGGGATACTGGCAGGGTGTTGATGTTACAGCGCCGGGATGATCCCGGGTTCTGGCAGTCGGTGACCGGCAGCCTGGAGCCCGGTGAGCAGCCTGGCGAGGCAGCGGTCCGGGAAATAAAGGAAGAGCTGGGGATCGATATCCCGGCACAGGGGCTGGCGCTGACTGATTGCAGGCAGCAGATTAGTTTTGAGATCTTCCCGCATTACCGGCATCGCTATGCTCCGGGAGTGACACATAATCAGGAACACTGGTTTTTGTTGCCACTGCCGGATGAACAGGCGGTGATACTGACCGAACATTTAGCCAGCCAGTGGCTGCCTGCGGATGAGGCAGCTGAGCTGACTAAGTCGTGGAGTAACCGCGAAGCAATTGAAAAATTTATCGCCCGCTAATGCGTCAGGGCGATGTCATTGGATGAAAAGCGCATTCAGTTTTACGCGCTTTGTACCCGATTATCTGATAACGAGATAGTGAGAGACCAAACATATGGCCGGACACAGTAAATGGGCTAACACCAAACACCGTAAAGCGGCACAGGATGCCAAACGCGGGAAGATTTTTACCAAAATTATCCGTGAACTGGTTACCGCCGCCAAACTGGGTGGTGGCGATGCCGGTTCTAACCCGCGTCTTCGTGCTGCGATGGATAAAGCGCTGTCCAACAACATGACCCGTGACACGATGAACCGTGCTATCGCACGTGGCGTGGGCGGCGAAGATGACAGCAACATGGAAACCATCATCTATGAAGGTTACGGTCCTGGTGGCAGCGCCGTGATGGTGGAATGTCTGAGTGATAACCGCAACCGTACCGTTTCTGAAGTGCGTCACGCGTTTACTAAGACCGGGGGTAACCTGGGGACTGATGGTTCAGTGGCTTATCTGTTTAGCCGTAAAGGTGTGATTTCTTACGCACCAGGCCAGGACGAAGACACTATCATGGAAGCTGCACTGGAAGCCGGCGCAGAAGATGTGATGAGCTATGATGACGGCGCTATCGATGTGTTCACTGCCTGGGAAGAGTTAGGCAAAGTTCGTGATGCTCTGGAAGCTGGTGGACTGAAAGCAGATAACGCTGAAGTGACTATGATTCCATCGACCAAAGCAGAAATGGATGCCGACACTGCTCCTAAACTGTTGCGACTGATCGATATGCTGGAAGACTGTGACGATGTGCAGGAAGTTTACCATAACGGTGAAATTTCTGATGAGATTGCAGAAACCCTGTAATCTGTCATGCACAATAACCGCGACACAGGGCCGTTACTATGGCGATAATTCTGGGGATTGACCCTGGGTCACGCATTACCGGATATGGAGTTATCCGCCAGGTTGGCAGGCAACTGACTTATCTGGGCAGTGGTTGTATTCGCACTAATACCCCGGCGTTACCTGAGCGCCTGCGACTGATTTATGCCGGGGTTAGCGAGATCATTACTCAGTTTTCGCCGAACTATTTCGCCATCGAACAGGTGTTTATGGCGAAGAATGCAGATTCGGCATTAAAACTGGGGCAAGCCCGCGGAGCGGCGATTGTGGCTGCGGTAAATAATGAAGTGCCGGTGTTTGAATATGCCGCACGTCAGGTAAAGCAGACGGTCACTGGCACCGGAGCAGCGGAAAAAGCGCAGGTTCAGCATATGGTTCGTAATTTGTTGAAACTCCCTGCGAATCCTCAGGCCGATGCTGCCGATGCTCTGGCAATTGCCATTACCCATTGTCATATCAGTCAGAATGCAATACGGGTCAGTGATA
The DNA here is from genome assembly GCF_002163585.1 of Tatumella citrea. Classification (NCBI taxonomy): domain Bacteria; kingdom Pseudomonadati; phylum Pseudomonadota; class Gammaproteobacteria; order Enterobacterales; family Erwiniaceae; genus Tatumella; species Tatumella citrea. The sequence goes on along the minus strand of NZ_CP015579.1, from coordinate 2,274,370 downwards.
ATGCGTTATTACTGGCACGTGGCAGATTGCGCTGAAAAAGCAGAACACAAGACGAAGGCTGGATATTCATCCAGCCTTTTTTATGCTATAACCCACAGCAGTGCTTAAAACAGAAGGATACGCAGAGTGATTGGTCGGCTTCGGGGTCTTATACTGGAAAAACAACCGCCGCTGGTATTAATTGAAGCGAACGGGGTGGGTTATGAAGTTCATATGCCAATGACTTGCTTTTATGAATTGCCGGAACTGCAGCAGGAAGCATCAGTCTTTACCCATTTTGTGGTCAGAGAAGATGCTCAGTTACTGTTTGGTTTCAACAACCGACAGGAGAGAACCCTGTTCCGTGAACTGATTAAGGTTAACGGCGTTGGGCCAAAACTGGCACTGGCTATTCTGTCCGGCATGTCGGCTCAGCAGTTTGTTCATGCTGTTGAACAGCAGGAAATTGGTGCGCTGATTAAACTGCCTGGTGTGGGTAAAAAAACCGCTGAACGGCTGGTGGTAGAAATGAAAGACCGCTTTATAGGGATGCATGGCGATCTGTTCTCCGGTGACACGCCGTTTGAGTTGTCTGCACCTTCATCCGCACCGTCAGAAGCGAATGATGCCGAAGCCGAAGCAGTATCTGCATTGGTGGCACTGGGCTATAAGCCTCAGGAAGCCAGCCGGATGGTCAGTAAAGTCGGGCAGCCCGGCGCTGATTGTGAGACATTAATCCGTGAAGCATTACGTGCAGCGATATAAGGACCACTATGATAGAAGCTGACCGTCTGATCTCCGCTGCGCCGCAGAGCGAAGAAGAAAGTCTGGACCGTGCTATTCGCCCGAAGTTGCTTGATGAATATGTCGGGCAGCCCCAGGTGCGGGAGCAGATGGAAATCTTTATCAAAGCGGCCAAAATGCGCAATGATGCTCTGGACCATTTGCTGATTTTCGGGCCACCCGGTCTGGGGAAAACCACGCTGGCCAATATTGTCGCCAACGAAATGGGCGTTAACCTGCGTACCACTTCCGGTCCGGTCCTGGAGAAAGCAGGGGACCTGGCAGCGATGCTGACTAACCTTGAACCCCACGATGTGCTGTTTATCGATGAGATCCACCGCTTATCACCGGTAGTTGAAGAGGTGCTCTATCCGGCGATGGAAGATTATCAGCTGGATATTATGATCGGCGAAGGGCCTGCGGCCAGATCGATCAAAATCGATTTACCCCCGTTTACTCTGATTGGTGCCACCACCCGGGCCGGTTCACTGACATCACCGCTGCGTGACCGCTTCGGAATTGTGCAGAGGCTGGAGTTTTATCAGGTTGCTGACTTACAGAAAATTGTGGCGCGCAGTGCAGCCTGTCTGGGCTTACCACTGTCTCCGGAAGGGGCTCTGGAAATAGCACGCCGTGCGCGGGGTACACCACGTATTGCTAACCGCTTATTGCGCCGCGTCCGTGATTACGCAGAAGTGCGGGCCGACGGAGAGATGAGTGGAAATATCACTGCCAGCGCACTGGATATGCTGAATGTTGACAGTGAAGGTTTTGATTATATGGACCGTAAACTGCTGCTGGCAATTATCGACAAGTTCACCGGCGGGCCGGTAGGGCTGGATAATCTGGCGGCGGCCATCGGTGAAGAGCGGGAAACGATTGAAGATGTTATCGAACCCTATTTGATTCAGCAGGGCTTTATTCAGCGCACTCCCCGGGGCCGGATGGCCACACAGCACGCCTACCGGCATTTTAATATTGTTCGTGACGAGTAAACGACAGATAATTTCAGAAGGTGCAGAGCGCACCTTCTGAAAGCGATTTACACGGCGTTCTTTTTGAGCAGACTCAGCATAAACAGCAATGTTGCACTGAGCACCACTGACGGACCCGCAGGGGTATCATAGAAGGCGGAAAAAGCCATTCCTCCGGTGACAGCCAGCATCCCGCAGATTACTGCGAATCCGGCCATTTGCTCAGGTGAACGTGAGAAGCGCCGTGCCGCAGCCGCAGGGATAATCAGTAATGAAGTGATAATCAGTGCCCCGACGAACTTCATGGCTACTCCTATCGTCAGCGCTGTGGTCAGCATTAACAGGATTCGGCAACGTTGCAGATTAATGCCTTCTGTCTGTGCAAGTTCAGGACTAATGGTCATGGAGAGCAGTGAACGCCACTGCCACAGCAAGATTGCAACCACCGCCAGTACGCCACCCCCAATTATCCACAAATCGTCGGGTGTTACCGACAATAAGTCTCCGAACAAATAGGCCATCAGATTCACTCTGATGTTCGACATCAGGCTGACTACCACCAGGCCGAGTGATAATGCACTATGGGCCATGATTCCCAGCAAAGTATCGATAGCCAGCTGCTGTCGGTGCTCAAGCAATACCAGCAACAACGCCAGCAACAGTGTGATTCCAATCACGGCATAATAGGGATTAATATTTAGCAGCAGGCCGAAAGCTACCCCAAGTAATGAAGCATGGGCCAGGGTATCGCCAAAATAGGACATGCGGCGCCAGACAACAAATGAGCCGAGCGGACCGGCCGCCAGCGTCAGTAACATACCGCCCAGCCAGCCAGGCAACAGGAGTTCAATCATCAGTGCTCATTCCTTTTACGTAACACAATCCGGCCTTGCAGGTCATGGCGATGATTATGGTGGTGGCGATAGATGGTCAGCTCTTCTGCCCCACGCGGGCCAAACAGGGCGATAAATTCCGGATGCTGTGTAACGACTTCCGGAGTGCCTGAACAGCAAATGTGATGATTGAGACAGAGCACATCATCTGTCCTTGCCATTACCAGATGCAGGTCATGGGAGACCATCAGCACTCCGCAGTTCAATTCATGGCGCAGCTGATTAATCAGATCGTAAAGTGCAACCTGACCATTAACATCAACACCCTGCGTCGGTTCATCTAACACCAGTAATTGCGGACGACCGGGTAATGTGCGGGCCAGCAGTACCCGTTGCAGTTCTCCACCGGAAAGTGTCTGTAACGCGGAGTATTGCAGATGCGCTGCCTGCACCCGGATCAGTGCCGGTAATACATCGGCGGCTTTCACCCGAGGGGAGAGACGCATAAAACGGTCTACTGTGAGTGGCAGTGTAGGATCTATATGCAGTTTTTGAGGGACATAGCCGGTCGTCAGACCATTTAACCGGCGAACGGAGCCCTTGTCGGGCTTCAGTAAACCCAGTATCAGGCGCACCAGTGTCGATTTCCCGGCGCCGTTTGGCCCCATCAGTGTCAGAATTCTCCCGGCTTCAATTGACAGGGTGATATTGCTCAAAACATTACGGTGACCAAAGTCTACCGAGATATTGTCTAATGCGACCAGTTCAGTCATGGCTTTTACAGTTTGCAACAAAATTATAATGTTATAATATCACAATTATTGTCGGTATTCTGAAGGTTTGAATCAAAATGTTACATTTAAAATCGTGCTATTTTTCGCTGCTGTCTGTGCTGGGTTTCAGCGGGTTATTTCCGGCAACTGTTCACAGTGAAGTGGTCACTTCTGTCAAACCTCTGGCCTTTATTGCTGCAGCCATTGCCGACGGGGTGACCCCGGTAAGTGTGGTACTGCCTGATGGTGCATCTGAGCATGAATATGCACTGCGGCCTTCTGAGATAAAACGTATAAAAAACGCAGAGTTAGTGATATGGGTTGGGCCGGAGATGGAAGCTTTTATGACCCGTGCAGTGGCGGGCTTACCGGCCGGGAAAAGTATGCAACTTGCCGCACTACCCGCGGTAACCCCGCTATTAATCAAAGGAGATGATGATGATCATGATCACGGTCTTCATCATGATGAGCACGTATCCTCAGCTACGGAGAACTCTGATGTTCATCATTCTCATGGTGAATATAATATGCATATCTGGATGTCACCGCAGATAGCGGAAGCATCGGCGATTGCAATTCATGATAAATTGTTGGAACTTATACCAAATCGTAAAGACCAACTGGATGCCAACCTGGAATTATTTAAAGCCGGGCTGGCTCAGACCGATAAACAAATACGTGCCCGGCTGGCACCGGTAGCTCACGAAGGTTACTTCGTTTTTCATGATGCTTATGGCTATTTTGAAAACTATTTCGGTCTTTCACCGCTGGGACATTTTACTGTGAATCCTGAAATCCAGCCCGGAGCTCAGCGATTACATCAAATCAGAACACAGTTGGTTGAGCAAAAGGCCGTATGTGTCTTTGCTGAGCCACAATTCAGGCCAGCCGTTATAGATGCGGTTGCCCGTGGTACGTCGGTGCGTAAAGGTACTCTTGACCCGCTGGGAATGAATATCAGTGTCACCCGAGAGAGTTATGTGCAATTTTTGTCACAGCTGTCTGTTCAGTACACGAGCTGCCTGAAAGGAGCATAAAAGGAAAACAATTTAGTGCAACAGATTGCCCGCTCTGTCGCCCTGGCATTTAATAACCTGCCGCGACCTCATCGCATTATCCTGGGGTCGCTCAGCGTAATAACGTTGGCTGTCGCAGTATGGCGGCCGCCGTTTTACCCGCACGGTGATGCATCAGAATCGATAGTCAGAAATATTGAAACCGACACAGAACAACTCAGCCATATATTGCCGGAAGCCAGTGAACCACTGGACCAGAATAACTCAGCAGCAGATGAAGAAGATGTTCCGCCGGATGACACCCCGGACAGTGATACCCCGACAGGGCGTGATTACACAGTATCCTCTGGTGATACGCTAAGCAGTATCCTGAATCAGTACGGAATTGATCTCACCGATATCAATGCTCTGGTAAGCAGCGATAAAGCGTTGCGTAATGTCAACGTAGGGCAGAGCCTTAGCTGGACACTCAATGCAGATGGTCAGTTACAAACGCTGAGCTGGGAAATTTCGCGCAGAGAAACCCGTGATTATCAGCGTACTGCTCAGGGCGGTTTTACCATGACGCCGACCATTCAGAAAGGGATCTGGCAGGACAGCGTTCTGCGGGGCTCGGTGCAGGGTAGCTTCTCTCAGAGCGCTCAGCGTGCGGGACTGTCGGCGGCGGAAGCCAGTGCGGTAATTAAGGCGCTACAGTGGCAAATGGATTTTCGCAAATTACGGGCAGGGGATAAATTCAGCGTCCTGATGTCCCGTGAAAATCTTGATGGTAAAACCATGCAGAGCCAGTTATTGGGGGTACGATTACGTTCCTCAGGTAAAGATTATTATGCTTTCCGCGCAGATGACGGAAAATTTTATGATCGTAGCGGTTCCGGGTTGTCACGAGGCTTCTTACGCTTTCCGACGGTGAAACAGTACCGTGTCTCCTCTAATTTCAACCCGCGTCGCCTCAACCCGGTTACTGGCCGGATTGCTCCGCATCGAGGCGTCGATTTTGCTCTGCCGGTAGGTACGCCGGTGCTGGCAGTTGGCGACGGAGAGGTGATTACTGCGAAAAACGGAGGCGCAGCCGGAAACTATGTGGCACTGCGCCATGGTCGCCAGTATATGACCCGTTATATGCACCTCAGCCGTGTACTGGTTAAACCCGGACAGAAAGTGAAACGTGGTGACCGGATAGCGTTGTCCGGTAATACCGGCCGTTCGACCGGACCGCACCTGCATTTTGAAATCTGGATCAACAACCAGGCAGTGAATCCGCTGACAGCGCAGATGCCAAGAATGGAAGGGCTGAATGGCGGTGCACGTAAGCAGTACCTGGCAGATGTGAAAGGCTGGCAGAAGCAACTGACTTTATAGACCGAAGAGTTCCCCTCTGATCAAGCCGGTGTATTTTCATCCGGCTTTTTTCATTTATGCAGATGATTATTGCAAAATATCCCTTCAGCACTATCATGATCCCGGTATCTACAGAGGCCAGTGCATGAAGAATGAAAAAAAGAACAATGTCGAATTTATTCCGCAATTTAAGACGGAATTTCTGAAACCCCGGTATTGGGGTAACTGGGTAGCTATTGCTGCTTTGGGTGGTATGGCTTTGCTGCCGGTCACTGTTCGCGACCCTGTGCTGGGGACGCTGGGGAAGTGGGTTGGCCGGCTGGCGAAAAGTGCCCGCCGACGTGCCCGAATTAATCTGTTGTATTGCCTGCCTGAATTGTCGGAAGAACAACGTGAGCTGATTATTGATCAGATGTTTGCTACCGCACCACAAGCGATGGTGATGATGGCAGAACTTGCGTTGAAAAAGCCGGAGCCGGTTCGCAAGCGGGTAGTCTGGCATGGCCGGGAGATAATCAGTCAGCTACAGGAACAACAGCAGAATGTTATCTTTCTGGTCCCGCATGGCTGGGGCGTGGATATCCCTGCCATGTTGCTTGCTTCTGAAGGTCAGAAAATGGCCGCGATGTTCCATAATCAGAAAAACCAGCTGATGGATTATATCTGGAATCGCTTACGTCGCGGATATGGCGGACGTATGCATGCCCGAAATGACGGGATTAAACCCTTTATCAGCTCAGTCCGACAGGGTTACTGGGGTTATTATCTTCCTGACCAGGACCACGGTGCTGAACACAGTGAATTCGTTGACTTTTTTGCAACTTATAAAGCCACACTGCCGGCGATTGGCCGGCTGATGAAGGTATGCCGCGCGCAGGTGGTACCATTATTCCCGGTGTACAATGGAAAAACACATCAGCTTGATATCTATATCCGCCCGCCGATGGAAGGTCTGGAACAGGCCGATGATCCTACCCTGGCACGGCGGATGAATGAGGAAGTGGAAATTTTTGTCAGACCGCATCCGGAACAGTACACGTGGATACTTAAGTTACTGAAAACCCGGCGGGAAGGGGATACTGAACCCTATGTGCGTAAAGATCTTTAACCACTGAATTCGTGCTACAGATATTCTGCGGACAATGAGATTGTCCGCAGAATAAACCAGATTACTCTACCCGAAGGACACGGCTGGTATTGGTCGTTCCGCTGGCGCCCATCACATCTCCCTGAGTCACAATCACCAGGTCGCCTGTCATCAGATAACCTTTATCACGTAACAGCGTTACAGCGTCGTAGGCAGCTGCGACACCGTCGGTGTAGCTTTTGAAGGCTACCGGCGTAACACCGCGGTACAGCGCGGTCAGGCTCAGTGTTTTCGGATGACGGGACATCGCAAAAATGGGTAATCCTGAGGTTATACGTGAAGTCATCAGTGCCGTTCTGCCAGACTCGGTCATTGTGATAATGGCGGTCACTCCGCGAAGATGATTCGCGGCATACATGGCAGACATGGCTATGGCTTCTTCGATATTGTCAAACTGTACATCCAGACGATGTTTCGAGACGTTTACGCTAGGGATTTTCTCCGCACCGAGACAGACTTTAGCCATGGCACTGACAGTTTCTGCGGGATACTGACCGGCGGCAGTTTCTGCTGACAGCATAACGGCATCGGTCCCGTCCAGCACGGCGTTAGCTACGTCCATAACTTCAGCACGGGTTGGCATCGGGTTGGTGATCATCGACTCCATCATCTGGGTCGCGGTAATTACGGTTCTGTTAAGCTGACGAGCCCGGCGGATCAGTGTTTTTTGAATACCCACCAGTTCCGGATCGCCAATTTCCACGCCAAGATCACCACGGGCGACCATCACCACATCACAAGCCAGAATTATGTCATCCATGGCTGCCTGGGTTGCCACGGCTTCTGCGCGTTCCACCTTGGCCACAATCTGCGCTTCGCAACCCGCTTCCTGTGCCAGCTTACGGGCGTATTGCAGATCAGCACCGGAACGAGGGAAAGAGACCGCCAGATAATCGACTCCGATTTTGGCGGCAGTATGAATATCCGCTTTATCTTTCTCGGTCAGAGCCGCAGCAGATAATCCGCCACCCAGCTTATTGATGCCTTTGTTATTTGACAGCGGACCACCAACAGTCACTTCGGTAAACACCTGAGAGTCATTGACCCGCAACACTTTTAACTGAACGCGACCGTCGTCGAGTAATAAAATATCACCCGGGACAACATCCTGTGGCAGGCCCTTATAATCAATCCCGACCTTATCTTTATCGCCTTCACCTTTACCCAGGTCAGCATCCAGCAGGAAGGCATCGCCTACATTCAGGAATACCTTACCGTCTTTAAAGGTGGAAACGCGGATTTTAGGACCCTGTAAATCCCCGAGAATAGCCACATGGCGCCCCAGTTTTGCCGCAATTTCCCGTGTTTTATCTGCACGGGCCTGGTGATCTCCAGGGCTTCCATGCGAGAAATTCAGACGGACTACGTTGGCACCTGCAGCAATGATCTTTTCAAGATTATTATCGCGATCAGTGGCCGGACCAAGGGTAGTAACAATTTTGGTTCTTCTGAGACGTCGTGACATTGAAGGACTCCATTGACAAAAAAACTGCGGGATAGTCGCCACAGCGGAATTTATGCCGGTATTCTAGCCGAAATATGTTATCTGTTTCGAGCTAAAATGTTGTCATAATGTTAAATAAGACACTGCCCGAACTGTTATTATCACAGCGCGATTTGAACAGCAGATCTTTGATTCGGTGCAACGAAAGATGATTTATTTTTTTCTGGCTGAGACAGTGTGAAAAAAATGACGCTACCACCCTAAACTGTGGCACAAAAAAAGTCACCGGCTATTATTGGCAGAGGCAATTTCAATCTTAGTCACTCACTAAAAACAATGCAGAAATGATAAAATCGCCCTAATGGATAAGTTATCACTAACAGTTTCACGTAGATATGATGACTGTGTTTCTGTCTGCCGAAGTCAGATTGCAAACGCCACTACAGAACCCATTGAAACATCAGGGGATTAACCTTGTATTTACCTGGTGTTATGAAAGCAGTACAGTGTAACGCAATTGAATAATGAAAGAGTCCGACAATGTCAGCAGACAGTGACGGTAATTCTGCAACGAGGAGAATAGAATGTCGGTAACCCATCAGGCCCAGGCATGTGATCTGGTCATTTTCGGTGCCAAAGGTGATCTCGCGCGCCGCAAGCTGTTGCCATCCCTTTATCAGCTGGAAAAAGCCGGACAGATCCATGAAGATTCACGCATCATTGGTGTGGGAAGAGCAGACTGGGATAAAGCTGCTTACACCAAAGTGGTTCGCGAAGCCCTGGAAACCTTTATGAAGGAAAAAATCGATGAAACGCTGTGGGATAAACTCAGCAATCGCCTCGATTTTTGTAACCTGGATGTCAACGACAGCGCCCACTTCGTCCGTTTAGGAAAGATGCTGGATCAGAAGAAACGTACCACCATTAACTACTTTGCAATGCCACCGAATACCTTTGGTGCCATCTGTAAAGGGCTGGGACAGGCGAAACTGAATGCCAGGCCTGCCCGCGTTGTTATGGAGAAGCCACTGGGTACCTCGCTGGAAACTTCCCGTGAAATCAACGACAGTGTTGGTGAGTACTTTGAAGAGAGCCAGGTTTTCCGTATCGACCACTATCTGGGCAAAGAGACCGTACTGAATCTGCTGGCACTGCGTTTTGCAAACTCAATCTTCGTTAACAACTGGGATAACCGCACTATTGATAGTGTGCAAATCACCGTTGCTGAAGAAGTGGGCATTGAAGGTCGCTGGGGTTATTTCGACCAGGCAGGTCAGATGCGGGATATGATTCAGAACCACCTGTTGCAGATTCTGACAATGATCGCGATGTCTCCTCCATCCGATCTGGGTGCCGACAGTATCCGTGATGAGAAAGTTAAAGTGCTGCGCTCTCTGCGCCGTATCGATCAGACTAACGTCCGTGATAAGACAGTACGCGGCCAGTATACTGCTGGTTTTGTTCAGGGCAAAAAAGTGCCTGGCTATCTGGAAGAAGAGGGTGCTAATAAAACCAGTACCACAGAAACGTTTGTTTCTATCCGGGTGGATATTGATAACTGGCGTTGGGCTGGCGTACCGTTCTATCTGAGAACCGGCAAACGTCTCCCGTCCAAGTGCTCTGAAGTTGTGGTTTATTTCAAAAACCCTGAACTGAACCTGTTCAAAGATTCCTACACAGAACTGCCTCAGAACAAGCTGACTATTCGTCTGCAACCCGATGAAGGTGTTGCTATCGAGATTCTGAATAAAGTGCCGGGGCTGGATCACAAACACAAACTTCAGACCACCAAGCTGGATCTGAGTTTTTCAGAGACCTTCAACCAGTCGCACCTGGCTGATGCCTATGAGCGTCTGTTGCTGGAAACTATGCGCGGCATTCAGGCACTGTTTGTGCGTCGTGACGAAGTTGAAGCAGCCTGGACCTGGGTTGACTCCATCGTTGAAGCATGGGCAGTAGACGGTGAAGGTGCTAAACCTTATCAGGCAGGAACCTGGGGGCCAGTGGCTTCCGTGGCTATGATCACCCGTGACGGGCGTTCATGGAATGAATTCGAGTAATTCGTCCTGTTGAACTGACTAATGGCCTGCTTTGCAGGCCATTTTTTTTGCCACAAACCGAACAGCAAACTGCCATCACACACCTCTGGTTTTGTCTGAACTGCGCTTTTACGGCGATAAACTTCGCTAATAATTTTTATAACTTATTGTTTTTAAGTTATAAAAAAATTGTTCTTTGTGTAAGGTCCACGCGACAGATCAATTCCTTCTTTGTCAGGTCACAATTCATTCCGGGCAACAGCGACAAAATATGCTGAATCGCTAAACTGTGGTGCGTTACACAGGTACAGGTAACACTCACAGAAAATGATTAGGGATGATTCGCAATGAAACTTACGGTTTCACTGGCGGCAATGATTGCTGCACTTCTTACGTACAGTTCTACACTAAACGCGGCTGAGCACAGTCTGAGCCTGGGATACACACAGGAAAAACTGGATTCAGTTAAATTGCACGGGGCAGATATTAAGTATCGCTTTGAATGGGGATCTCCGTGGAGTGTGATTTCCTCGCTCAGTTTTCAGACAAAAGAAATCGGGAATATCAGTGCCGGGCAGCAAGCGATAACCAGTGGGTCGGGCAGGGTAAAAATGGCTTCACTGATGGCGGGACCCGCTTTGCGTTTCAATGAATTTTTCAGTTTGTATGGTTTGGCCGGGTTAAATAAAGTAAGGCTGAACCAGCAATGGAAAATGAACCGGACAGACGGTAACGGTACTCTTACAGAACAGCAGTTTACCGATACTTTTCAACATTTATCGCCGGTAATAAGCCTGGGTACCCAGATTAATCCGCTCTCTTCTGTGGTTGTCGATTTTTCCTACTCTGTCGCAAGGCCAAAAGTCGGTGATACACGCTATAACTTAAATGTTCTCAGTCTGGGTGTCGGAGTTAAATTCTGATGCACAGCAGCGGCGTAATTACTGTTCGTCCGGACAGCAATCCTTGCCGTTAATCATACTGCCGGGTTTCACTTTTACCCTCTGACCCGCAACACATTATCAAAGATAAACCGGCACTCTGTTTAGGGTATCGGTTTGTATTTATCCTGGTTATTCCTGAGAAGACGGCAGAGAGGACAAAATGTCAAAATCTCTCACTGGCGCTGCTGCTCAGCCTGATGGTGCCGGAAGCCGTGCAGACTACCGACAAATATCCTTACCCCATGCACAGCCCTGCAAAATAAGATTGTTTTTTGAACTTTAACTGGTTGTAAAACAGACAAATTATAAGCTTTAACTCCTCATTTACTTCATATTTCATTAAATTGAAAAGAAATGTAAAACTGAGCTTACATAAAAATGAAATATAAATAAGAATGATTATCACAATCATTACATTGAGCGAATAGTTCCTTGAAAAAGAAAAATAATGTGGCACCTGCGTTTAAAACCATGAGTACATTAGGCGTTTTTGCGGGTATATGTGCACTGCCAGTCGCGGTTCAGGCTCAGACTACACAGCAAGCAACAACTACCGGTAATTCAACAGTTAGCAAACCGGCTACCCGACAGAAGAATAACGATATCGCTAAAACCGATGCCGGAAATACCCTGGTAGTGACAGGGGAGAGCTTACCGTCGTTGTATCTTCCACAGACACTCACTGACCCGAAATTTACCGCACCGCTGGCAGACACCACCCGGACTGTGACAGTCATTCCACATAAAGTTATTCAGGAACAGCAGGCGACAACTCTGACGGATGCTTTGAAAAACTCTCCTGGCGTAGGGGCCTTTTTCTCGGGAGAAAACGGCACCACCAATATGGGTGATGCCATCATGATGCGGGGAATTGATACCTCAAATAGCATCTATATCGACGGCATACGTGATATTGAAAGTGTCACCCGCGATACCTTTAATACCCAAAGTATCGAAGTAATTAAAGGTCCGTCCGGATCGGACTATGGACGTACGGCGCCTTCCGGTTCCATAAATATGGTAAGCAAACAGCCTGAACTCTATACCGGAGTTGACGGATCTGTGGGATATGGTAGTGCCTCCGAACGACGGGCAACCCTCGACTACAACCAGATGCTTAGTGACACTTCTGCGTTCCGGGTCAATGTGATGGGGGACAAAGGGAATACTAAAGGTCGTAATGACGTTAATCATGAAAAATATGGTATTGCACCTTCACTGGCCTTTGGTCTGGGCACATCCACCCGTTGGTACCTGGATTACTTTCATGAACAACAGGATAATACCCCGGATGGCGGCGTTTATACCGTCGGATTGCCGGGATATACCAACGCAAACAGCGTGTTAAACAATGCCAGTGCCGTGTCGTCTAAAACATTTTACGGCACTGATTCAGATTATGAACATGACATGATCGATACTTTCACCTCACGGGTGGAACACGACTTTAACGATCAAACGACATTGCGTAATACCACGCGCTGGTCTGAGACGCGCCAGCGTTACCTGCTTTCTGCGGTTACGGCGGGGACTGTCACCGAAGATGCTGACGGTTCGGTCTGGGGAACCAGAAATATGAACTCCAGCGATACTGTCGATAAAATTCTGACCAACCAGACTAACCTGACCACTAAATTCGATACCTATGGTATTCACCATAATGTCAGTACCGGACTTGAGCTGACTCAGGAAAACTATGTTTCTTATCCTTACGCTTTTAGTACTAATGCCGTAAACCTGCTGGATCCTGACTCTGATACTTCAGTGACCCGTACCACCGGCTATGGTTCGAAAGCGCGTACTAATACACTCGGTGTATATGCGTTTGATACGCTTAAGTTGCCGTACCGCTTTGAGATTAACGGCGGATTAAGGCTGGATAGTTATAAAACGCATTACACGGCAGGAAGTGCGACCGGGACCAGTGACCTCAGCCACTCCGGAAATCTGGTTAACTGGAAGGCTGGTGTGCTTTATCACCTGACCAGTGAAGGCAATCTCTATCTTAACTACGGTGTCTCCCAGCAACCACCAGGTGGAACCGACTTTAAACTGACCGATAATTCTGCCGACCGCGTGTCACGTGGCGGTGAAAACATCGATTTTAAACCTGAGCGGGCAGAAACCTCAGAATTCGGGACCAAATGGTCATTACTGAATAAAAAGCTGTTACTCAGTGCTGCACTGTTCCGAACCAATATTAAGAATGATGCCGAACTGGATGCAACGACTAATGAGTATGTGCAGATAGGCTCAAAACGGGTAGAAGGGTATGAGCTGACCGCTCAGGGAGATATTACCGATACAGTACATCTGATGGCGGGTTATACATTGCAAAATACCCGTACCGACCAGACCTCTTCCACCAGTGACGGGTCTGACTACATACCATTTACCCCAAGACATGCATTCACCTCATGGGCGACCTGGGATGTTTCTGATGCGGTCACCGTCGGGCTGGGAGCACGTTATACCGGCAGTATGCATAAGATTAAAGACAGTGCTTCAGGAACCCCTGCCAGTGTTGATCATTACTGGGTTGCAGACTCTATGGCCACCTGGCGGGTGAATTCCACTCTGGACCTGCAATTCAACCTGTATAACATGTTCAATAAGAAATACATTGCTGCACTGAACCGCAGTGGTTATCGCTATACACCAGGTACCCCGCGGACCTGGATGCTGACGGCCAACGTTCACTTCTGACAGTAACAGCCGGTTCCCGTGGTGTGCGCCACGGGGAACCCGGTGAACGTATCTTGTGGTACAGGATAATATCTGTAGTTCCGCTACAGTGTTGTCCTGTTACCAGCAGTATCCTGATCTGAAATCTTATGATGCATCAGTCGGGTTCTTAACCAGCCGGCAGCTTTGCCCTGAGCCTGTCGTTTACCCCACAACATATCTATCCCGACCAGCCAGTCTGTATGCGGGTATTCCTGCTGACGTAACTCAACCAGATCACCGTGATTAAGCTCCTGCCGGATAAATTCTGCCGGAATAGAAGCCCAGCCAATGCCTGCCCGTACAGCGTCGAGCATGGCATAGTAACTTTCAACCCGCCATTGTGAAGGGCCGGTTAGATATTCGGTGGTGGCAATGGATTTAGCCGCATCACCAAATGTTATCTGGCGGTGCGTTTGCAGGTCCCGGGTGGTCACAGGGATCTTTTGTGCCAGCGGGTGTTCAGCGCTGACCACATGTACCATGACAATTTTTCCCAACTGAACAAACTGCACTTTATCGGTATCGATGGGTCTGGATATCGCAATCCCGATATCTGCGTCCCCGCTGGCGACCATGGCTTCAACATCCCCATGGAAAGGTTCTCTGATATGAATGTCGGTTTGTGGGAAGGTCATAGAAAATTCATATAACACCGGGGCAATTAATGACCAGGGAATTTCGATGGCCAGGCTGATTTTACTCTCAATTTGCTGGCTGAAGGACAAAGAGCGTTGCTCCAGTGCCTGGCAACTTTCCAGCACCACCCGGGTGTAGGCCAGCAGGGAGTGTCCCTCTGCAGTCAGCTCAACCTGTCGGGGAGTGCGAACAAATAACACCACATTCAGTTCAATTTCAAGGTTTGCTATTGCCATACTGACCGCCGACGGGGCACGTTTTAATTCTCTGGCAGCGGCTGAAAATGAGCGGGTACGGGCGACCCTTTCAAAGGTCATAAGCTGATCAAATGTATAGCGCATTAATTCTCCAACCTGTCAGAAAAACTGACAGCTGATAACTCTGTTTAACTATTTTTCTGACATAAATTGGAAAACTTCAATCAATATCTTCGGAGTTTATCCATGAGTAACCTTCAGGCTTCATCCGGTGAGCCGAATGCTTTGTCGGTTCGTCGCTTACTGTCGTTGGGATTGCAGCATGTGATGATTATGTATGCCGGAACTGTCACCGTCCCCTTAATTATCGCGTCGGTAATGAATCTGAACAGTCAGCAGACGATAGTGCTGGTCAATGCCAGCCTGCTGACGTCAGGGCTGGCGACTTTACTTCAGTCGGTTGGTGTCGGACGCTTTGGTGCACGATTGCCATTAATTCAGGGATGTTCATTTGTGGTATTGGCACCGATGGCGTTGATCGGCCAACAGTATGGGTTGCCGACGGTGTTTGGATCGGCAATAGCCGCCGGACTGTTCACTGTCGGGTTTGCATCGTTATTCAGCAAACTGGTCCGTTTTTTTCCACCTCTGGTGATCGGCTGCGTGATTACTATTATTGGAATCTCACTCATTCCTGCTGCCGCGATATGGCTCGGCGGGGGTAATCCCGGGGCTCCGGATTTTGCCGCTCCGAAATATCTTCTGGTCGGTGGGGTGACTCTGATACTCACCCTTTGTCTGTATTGTAAGGGCCGTGGGTTGTTGCGTAACCTGAGCACATTGCTGGGCATGCTGGCCGGTACAGTGGTGGCGATTCCGTTAGGCATGACACATTTTGCTGCCGTGGCTGAGGCGTCCTGGCTGGGAATCAGCACTCCGTTCAGTTTCGGAATGCCTCAGTTCTCCTTAACGCCAGTGCTGGTTGCCTGCCTGTCGATGGTGATTGTTATGACTGAAACCACCGGGAATGTGTTGCTGATTGACCGCCTGATGGGGCAAAAAACAACACCGACTCGCCTGGCTGATACTTTACGGGCCGATGGGTTATCCACCATCGTTGGAGGATGTCTGAACAGCTTTCCGTATAACGCATTCTCTCAGAATGCCGGACTGCTGATGCTGACCCGGGTCTACAACCGAAAAGTGCTCACCATTGCCGGTATCATTCTTATCGTATTGGGCGTTTTCCCTAAAGTCGGTGCTGTGGTAGCCACTATCCCACGGCCGGTTTTGGGAGGTGTCGGTATTCTGATGTTTGGAATGACGCTGGTCGCAGGAATACAGGAACTGTGCCGCGCAGGATGTGAAAAAGAGAAAAATGCGCTGATTATCGCGACATCGGTCAGTGTTGGTACATTACCGGTGGCATTTCCAGGTCTGTTTAATGGTCTGCCTGCATCGCTTAAGTTACTGCTGGACAGTGGTATTTTTATCGGGGGCTTCACCGCAGTTCTGCTTAACGCCGTAATTAATGGCAGTGGTAAACAGGATGAGAATGGTATCGAAAAAACAGGGAGCAGCAGAGTATGAAAGCGACACATCCACAAATGATTCGGTTCCTCCGCCTGTCAAACGATGTAGGCAGGCGCGCGATGGCAATGGGCAATCATCCGTTTGGTGCCGTGCTGGTGGCCCCGGATAATCAGACAGTGTTAATGACACAATGTAATATTGATACGGTAAACCACGCGGAATCCACACTGGCGCGTATTGCTGCTGCAAACTATCCGGCTGACTATCTCTGGAACTGCACGCTATACACCGCAGTAGAGCCCTGTTGTATGTGTGCAGGAACCATTTACTGGGCAAACATTGGAAATGTAGTCTTTGGGATGTCAGAACAGAGCTTACTGGAATGCACCGGCAGCCATCCCCAAAACCCGACAATGAGTTTAGCGGCAGAAGAGGTCTTCAGGCATGGTCAGAAGGCGATAGTACTTACCGGTCCATTCAAAGAATTAGAAGAAGAAACGCATCAACTACAGAGTGAGTTCTGGCAGAGCAGATAATTAAGCAGAAGAGACAGCGGATAGTGCCGACACAATGGCATTATCCGCTGAACTAAAGGGCAGGTTACTTCCCGGTTACGCTGACTGCTTTGGCAGCAGTAATCGCGCGGCTTACCGCTTCATCAGTGGTTTCGCCCGTGGCTAAAGCAACACCAAGCCGACGACGACCTTCAATTTCAGGTTTGCCGAACAAACGTAATTGTAAGCCGGCCCCTAGTGCCTGTTCTACCGATGAAAAACGAACGTCCTGGCTGGTTAACTCAGGCAGTATTACCGCGGATGCTGACGGGCCATACTGACGAACGCCTCCGACCGGTAAGCCAAGGAAAGCACGAACGTGCAGTGCAAACTCTGACAGGTCCTGAGAAATCAGCGTTACCATTCCGGTATCATGCGGGCGAGGAGAGACTTCGCTAAAGATGACCTCATCACCACAGACAAACAACTCAACCCCAAACAGACCATAACCGCCGAGTGCCTTAACCACTGACTCTGCAATTTGTTGCGCTCGTTGTAATGCTAAGTCACTCATGGCCTGAGGTTGCCATGATTCACGGTAATCACCGTCTTCCTGGCGGTGGCCGATAGGGGCGCAGAAATGAATGCCGTCGACCGCATGTACGGTAAGCAACGTAATTTCGAAATCAAACTTAACTACGGCCTCGACGATAACCCGCCCGGCACCGGCACGGCCGCCTTGCTGGGCGTACTGCCAGGCTTTCTCCAGACCGGATGCATCACGGATAAAACTCTGTCCTTTACCTGAAGAGCTCATCACCGGTTTTACAATGCACGGAAAGCCGATTTCATTGGCGGCATCGACAAACGCCTGCTGACTGTCAGCGAAGCGATAGCCGGAAGTCGGTAGGGCCAGTTCTTCGGCAGCCAGACGACGGATACCTTCCCGGTTCATCGTCAGCTTAGCTGCACGGGCAGTAGGAACAACATGCACACCCTGTTGTTCGAGTTCCAGTAACTTATCTGTGGCAATAGCTTCAATTTCCGGAACTACATAATCAGGTTTTTCTTTAGCAATAATTGCCGCCAGAGCTTCGCCATCCAGCATATTGATGACATAGCTACGATGTGCCACATGCATTGCCGGCGCATCTGCATAGCGGTCAACCGCGATGACTTCCACGCCAAGCCGCTGGCATTCCAGTGCGACTTCTTTCCCCAGTTCACCTGAGCCCAATAACATGACACGTGTTGCTGACGGACGCAGTGCAGTTCCGAGAGTTACCATTATTTCCACCCGTTAATTCTGTTCAAAAACTGCCGCACAGTATAAAGGAAAACGATTGCGCAGGCATTAGCAGGCGATTTCTTTTTTATAATGGTAAAGTCCTATTCTGAGACAGGTGAGCACTACGGTGACAGTGTCACTTAAAGCCTGCTATGACCGGTGTTTTTCCGGCGGACTGCGACCAATTTTTCAGGACAGATGCTATGACAATTCCAAAAGCGGCAAAACATCCTCATACGATGGTGATGCACGGTGATATCAGGACCGATGACTACTACTGGTTACGGGATGATGAAAGAACCCGTCCGGAAGTACTGGATTATCTGCGACAGGAAAATGACTATTGTCAGCAGCAACTGGCCCCGCTGAAAGCACTGGAAGAGGCGCTTTACCAGGAAATGGTTGCTCGTATTCCCCCGAAAGATCACTCGGTGCCTTATCTGAAGAATGGCTTTTTGTATCAGCAGCGTTTTGAAGCAGGGGGCGAATACCCGTTATGGTATCGCGCCCGGGAAACTACCCAGGGTGAACCACGCTGGCAGTGTCTGATTGATTGCAATAAAAGAGCGGAAGGACATCCGTTCTATAGTCTTGGGGCGCTGGATATCACCACGGATAATTCTCTGATGGCGGTGGCGGAAGATTTCCTTTCACGGCGTCAGTATGAAATCCGTCTGTATGATTTGCGTGAGAAACGCTGGTTTCCGGAAGTACTGGAGGGCGTTTCTCCTTCACTAATGTGGGCCAATGATGGTCGTACTTTATTTTACGTCCGTCAGGATCCTGAAACCCTGCTGCCCTGGCAGGTATGGCGCCATGAAGCGGGTACCTCCGTGGACCAGGACCAGCTGGTATATCAGGAAGATGATGACAGCTTTTACGTCAGTCTCGGGAAAACAACTTCAGAAGACTTCATTGAAATTATCATCGACAGTACCACAACCAGCGAAATCTGGCTGGTGGATGCCAGCCTTCCTCATTCCGCGCCTGAGTGCTTTCTGCCTCGCCGTGAAGGGCATGAATACGGGCTGGATCATTACCAGCAGCAATTCTATATCCGTTCAAACGCGGCAGGTATTAACTTTGCCCTGTACAGCGCCGAACAGTCACAACGTGATGAAGCACAGTGGAAAACACTGATACCCGTCAGAGAACACAGAGTGCTGGAAGATTTTCAGGTGTTTCGTGACTGGCTGGTGACAGAGGAACGGGAGAACGGCTTAAGTTGTCTGTCGCAATATCACCGTTTCCGTGATGAGCAGCGGCTGATCAGTTTTGATGATCCGACCTATGTGACCTGGCTCGGTTACAATCCGTCACCGGAAACTTCGCAGCTGCGTTACGGATATTCTTCAATGACTACCCCGGCAACCACCTATCAGCTCGATCTTGACAGTGGTGAGCGAAAGACGCTGAAACAGAGCACGGTGAAAGGTTTTTCAGCCGATAAGTATCACAGTGAGTACCTCTGGTTGACAATGGATGATGGCTGTCAGGTTCCGGTATCACTTGTTTACCGTAAAGACCTGTTCCGGCACGGAGAAAATCCATTGCTGGTTTACGGATACGGCGCTTATGGCAGCAGTATGGATGCGGATTTCAGTAGCAGCCGTCTTAGCCTGCTTGACCGCGGATTTGTTTATGCATTGATTCATATTCGTGGCGGAGGAGAGTTGGGACAGGCCTGGTATGATGCAGGCCGGTTGGCAAATAAGCAGCATAGTTTCAGCGATTTCATTCAGTCTACCCGTCAGCTACTGGAGCGGGGTTACGGCCAGCCGCAGCGTTGTTATGCCATGGGCGGAAGTGCCGGTGGGTTGTTGATGGGGGCGGTGGTCAATCAGGCTCCTGAGCTCTATCACGGAGTGGTGGCCCAGGTGCCTTTCGTCGATGTGGTGACAACCATGCTCGATGAGAGTATTCCGCTGACTACCGGAGAATACGATGAATGGGGAAATCCGCAGCAAGCCGACAGCTACGCCATTATCCGTGCCTACAGTCCTTACGATAATGTGGTTGCTCAGGACTATCCGCATATGCTGGTGACCACGGGGCTGCATGACTCTCAGGTGCAATACTGGGAACCTGCCAAATGGGTGGCTAAATTACGCGATACAAAAACCGGTGATAACCTGCTGTTACTCTGGACAGACTTAGATGCCGGACATGGCGGGAAATCGGGGCGCTTCAAGGCTTACGAAGACACTGCGATGGAAAGCTCATTTCTGATTGCCCTGGCGGAAGGTAAGCTTCCGCCGGCAGAACATCAGGGCTGACCCTTAAGATAGCGCTGCAACGTCTGGCGGAAAGCAGGGCGCAGGTCCGTCAGATTGTCCAGCATCCAGCGCAGGTAGCTGGGATTTTTACGGGCTATCAGTGCGACAGGCTGTCCACGATATTTACCAAACGGAAAAACATCCTCTTCGCCTGCGACAGGAGCCGGCTGGCAAATTTCCAGCATTTGCGACGGGTTCCAGCCGGAATCATCAATAATTCTCAGCAGCAACGCGGCAGTGATATAACAATCATATAAGGCCCGGTGAGCATGCAAATCGGGCGGCGGAGTCACTTCCAGGTTCAGGCTGTGACGTAAAGCCTGATTACCATACTTCATGCCTGGCCACAGTTTTCGGGCCATTTTTAGAGTACACAACCACTGCCCACCCATTTCAGGCAACACCCGGCGGTCAAAACTGGCATTATGCGCGACATAGCAGTCACTGCCCTGATAGCGGGTAATGACCTGCTCCAGTGGTGGTTTGTCTGCCACCATCTGTGGGGTTATCCGGTGAATTGCCATTGCCTGATGGCTGATCGGTCGGTCAGGGCACACCAAATCACTCATTGGGTTAACTATCTGACCGTTGACCACATCTACCGAGGCAATTTCGACAATCCCTCCCTGCAGATCGCAGGTTTCGGTATCAATCACCCGTAGCATCAGTTTTTCTGTTTCGGTTCATAAGGCAAACGTGACAATGTCAGGGAGGTTTGGCGGAAAACACTCAGTCGCTGACGGAACCACTCCTGCATTGCGGCGGGTTGTTCTTTTTCTACAATCTCAGCCACCACCGGCATATTATACCGCTCTTTAAAAGCGACGCCGGACGCAGCCAGATCAGTATTGATTTGGTCTTTCTCTTCTGCAGAAAGCAGGGCTAAATTAAAACTCATCGGCAACTCCTGATTATTTAGCCACAAAGTAAATCTTTATCGGTCTGCAATCAACCCCTGCCCAAAACCGCCAAACTCGACAGCAGCATATTAGCGGCGTATCCTTGGCTGCATTATACGAAAGCTCACTAATAGCATCAGGAGATCAGCGTGTTGCGTATCAGCATGCCGGGCAGAGAGACTGTATTTACCCTTCGTAATATATTCATATTTTCCTCTGTGCGGAGTCACGCGTGATCGCTGCCAGCTATATTTTGCTGAGATTTGTTCACTTCACCAGCCTGATATTACTGACGGGATGCGCCAGTTACCGGGCCATTCTTGCTCCGGGTGAGTATGCCGGACGACTTTGGTCCCGGATTAAAGTTTGCTCATTGTGGGCGGCCGTGATTGCATTTATCTCTGCCGTGGCTATGTTTGCGGTACAGACAATACTGATGAGTGGTGAAACTGACGCGATATGGCAGGCTTCGGTGTGGTATGCCGTATCCGGCACCCGTTTCGGTCAGGCCTGGTTGCCGGTAATGTTGCTGGCGCTGTTTTCTGTATTATTGCATTGTTTCAGTGGCCGGCGGGTCGGATTACTGTTGCTGACGGGTTGTGTGGTTGGACTGATGTTTATGGCTACCACTGGTCACGCCGCTATGCATGACGGGGGACGGGGAATAGCTGGCCAACTGAGCCAGGCGATTCATCTGACCGCCGCCGCCTTCTGGTGCGGAGGTTTGTTGCCACTGTTACGACTGATGAAACAGGCGGCTGATGAACCTGACAACAGGAATGCTATCCGGACGATGATGAAGTTTTCTCGCTTTGGTCACTGGGCTGTGGCTATGACAATTATTAGCGGAATGCTGAATACGCTACTGATTGCCGGTTTTCCACTGCACTGGTCTGCCTGGCTGCAATGGTTATTAATTAAAGTCACGCTTGTGCTGGTGATGGTGGCTATTGCGCTGTTTAATCGTTACTGGCTGGTGCCTCGTTTTAACCGGCCACCTTATCAGAGTCACCGCTGGTTTATCCGGCTGACTCAGCTGGAATTACTAATTTCACTGGTAGTGATTGCGGTGGTGAGTTTGTTTGCCACACTATCACCGGTGTAATGTTTATCCCGTCATCACTGTGTATTGAAGGTTTATATCGAATGAAAAAATTACTTCCCATGCTGTTATTGCTAATTGTCAGCAGTCAGGCTCTGGCGACACAGGTCATCACGATTAACCGGCTGGAAACTGGCAAGAGCATCTGGCCGTTGCGTGACCGCGATGAGATTATGCTGACCTGTGAACAGGATGGTGCGTTGTTTGCAATTAACCCTTCAACTCTGATGAACTATCCGCTAAATGATAAAGCGCTGAACAGGGTGAAACAGGGCTTGTCACAGGGGGCGGACATTACTCAGCTGGTGGCTGATGACAAAAATCATCCGGGACAGAAAATGAGCCTTAAGCCATTCATTACTAAAGCACAATCGCTGTGTGGAAAATGATCTTAAGCACTGAATATACGCGGTGAAATGGCTGCGCTGGAAATAAGGCAAATCTCAACTATGATTACATTGTGAGGTCAACTACCTCGTGATGCCAATTTTTAGCGCACGGCTCTCTGAGCCATTTCCCTGGACCGGTCACAGGATTTGTGCCCGGTCTTTTTTTGTCACCGGATTAGCGAAATAATCGTCCGTCTCTCACAAGTTCGCGTGGATAACTGTTTTTTATCCGGTTACCGACTTTTTTCGCCAGCCCCAGTGGTTGTCCACGGTGTAGCACCAGCATTTCATCTGCCGGCAGAGGGTGTTCCGGATAAATGTCTCTGCCGCGGTACCACTCTTGAGCCTCGTTATCAGCCAGTTCAACAGTGGCGGCATTGTTTAAATCTGCCAGCGCAACCACTGCCTCATGTTGCCAACGGTAGCCTTTGGCGAAAGTTTCGGCCAGTTTTAGGCCGATTCTTGAGAAACGGACCCGTCCAAACAAAGGTACGGCTGCCTGTGGAAATAACCAGATCTCCTTATCCCGGGCCCACAGCTCCAGGCTGTCATCCCAGCGTAATCCGGAAGCTGCCGCATGCGTGCGGACTTCTGTAGCCTGTTTTCTGTTCAGCGGGTTGAATGGAAATTTACCCACTTTATAAGTCGGGGCCGGGAGTGGGGCGACGCTGGCAGTTTTGCGTAAGCAGGCGACAAAGAAACCTTCACTGTCGAAACGGTGAGGGAAAACATGAAGATAACCTTCCTCTGTAGCCACACGCTCTGCTCCTTCGAACAATTCATTCAGAGCAACGGCTTCGACTGCATCCGGATAACGGGTCAGTAAAGAATTAATGACCTGCTGATTCTCCAGGGTATTCAGCGTACAGGTCGAGTAGACCAGCGTGCCTCCGGATTTCAGCGCATGAAAGGCACTCTCCAGCAATTGTTGTTGTGTCGCTGCTATCTGTCTGCAGCTCTCCACACTCCAGTTCTTAAGCGCCTGAGGATCTTTGCGAATCACACCTTCACCGGAACAGGGTGCATCAAGCAGGATGGCATCGAACTGTTCAGGCAGTGCCGGACCGAAGACTGCGGCATCGAAGTGGGTTAGCGCGCTATGAGTGACTCCACAACGGCTGATATTGGCATGCAACACTTTCACTCTGCTGGCAGAATATTCGTTTGCCAGGATCATCCCCTGGTTATTCATCCGGGCAGCGATTTGTGTAGTTTTCGACCCCGGAGCTGCAGCCATATCCATCACATAATCTGGTGTTTCACTGTGAGCAAACAAGGCAGTGACCGGCAGCATAGAACTGGCTTCCTGAATATAAAACAGCCCGCTTAAATGCTCGGCAACGCTCCCCAGGGGCAGAGATTCATCGGCGCGGCTTAGCCAAAATCCTTCTTCACACCAGGGTACCGGGGTGAGTTGCCAGTCATAGACTGAAACCTGCTTCAGGAAATCGGCAACAGAGATTTTCAACGTATTTACACGAATGCTGCGGCGTAAAGGCTGATGGCAGAGTGCTTTAAACTGAGAAAACTGCTGTTCATCAGCCAGCAGTTGTTGCATCTGCAAAAGAAATTCTTCGGGGAAAAACAGAGATGAGTCGGACACAGCAGGCTACCGTCAGAAAATAATCCACCATTCTAACATGATAACGGGCAGCTTTGCTGCCCGTTATCCTTGTTCGCCATGTCAGTGGGAAATGGCGGTGCCCCATTGCTGCCAGTTTTTCGGTGCTTCGTTAAGCAACAGGAAGTGTTTCTCCGGGGTTGCCTCCGGAGCCAGCGGAACTGTTGGCGGGGTGGCAAATTCTATCCCGCCACGAATAAACTGTTGGAATGTTCCGGTTTTGACTACGCCGCCGACCAGACCGAAATTCAGGGTATAGCCGGAGGCCAGCCAGAATACTGAATTATTTCTGACCAGATACTGATAACGCTGGCTGATACGCAGAGCCACCTGAACACGATCGGCCAGTGCGCCCAATGATGTTCCGGTCACAGTACCGACCTCAACACCACGGAACAGCACCGGTGTACCAATGGTCAGCGAACCGGCTTCCGGCGCATCAACATAGAATGTTCTGCCGTTCAGATAGCGGGAATCGGTGATGGTAGCCTGTTGCAGTTCAAAACTGCGTGTGACGGAACCTTTGCCAGGATCAACATTCACATAAGGTTGTAAAATCGATTCCAGATGATTAACCCCGGTCGGAGAAATTTCAGGTGAAATTACCGAGAAACGACTGCCGGAACGGGCAAAGTCATTAACATATTCTGGGTACAGCACAGCTTTAGCCAGTACCTGGTTGTTGGCTGCATTCAGTGATAATGACTCAATCTGACCGATGGTGATCCCCAGATAGCGGATAGGCATGCCGGTTGACAGTTTACTGCCGTCATAAGTACGCAACGTAATCTGGCTGCCAATTGCCCGGGCCGCTGTTTCGGTCGGATAGAGGATACGGGTCTGTCCGGACTGATGATTGACTCCGTCCAGATTATCAAAACTAATTGCCCCTTTGAGGGCACGGTTCAACGGGGTAGCCTGTACAGTAATACCACTGGTATTTAACTGTACCCGTGCACCCCCTTCGGCCCAGAACACGCTGTCTTTGGTGATCAGATTCCGGTATGCAGGGTTAATATGCACTGCCACCAGGAAGTTATCTCTGAGTGGCGTCACTGCAACAATTTCACCCACCTGGAAACGGCGATACAGAACCACTGAACCGGCCTGGATATCCGGCAGGCTGGCAGCTGTCAGCGTCAGCGTCGTGGATGGTTTGTCACCGGTCACACCTTCGGCCGCTTTATTAGCATCAGCATATAAAGGATAGCTGGTACCAGGTTGCCCTTTATTGCCAGGCAACAAACGGATGCCGCCCTGTAACCACTCCCCGGGACTGGCACCGACCATCTGAATACCGTCCAGACTGACATTCACCCGAATCTGGCTATCGGCGACAAATTTACTGTCAGCGTGAACAAACTGGCGATAGGCACCGGAAACAGAAACAATAAAATGTACTCCGCTATCCGTCAGCTGGCGCTCTGAAACTGTACCAATCGGCACGCCGTTAAGAATCAATGGCTGGCCCGGAGTAATGCCGTAGCTGTCATCAGCAGTCAGTTGCACATTCAGTGTCCCCGGAGTACGCATCAGGGTTTGAGTCGATGGGTATACGGTAAAGTGAGACTGTGGATCACCGGCTCCCGGTACCAGCACTAAAGTATCACCGGTCAGCAAACTGCTCACCGAGGTGTCCGCCAGACTGAGTTTTGGCGAACGTAATTCAATCCGGGTCTGGCTGCGCATCAGGTCAGTTACTGACGGGTCTATAGTCAGTTCACCACTGACATGCTGTGGATCGGCCAGGTTCAGTTTAGTCAGGGTACCTACCTGCAGTCCCTGATACATCAGCGGTGTCGACCCTGCCGTCAGATTATTGCCGTCAGGGAGATCGAGGGAAATTTTCACACCACGGTGACTTTCTGCCAGATTAGGATAAAGGTTATAAGTCTCGTCCGCGGTGGCTGCCGGACTGGTGGTTGGTGAATCAAAAGCAATGGCACCATTTATCAATGCAGGCAGGCTATCCATCCGCACGTTAACGCCATTCAGACCGATGCTGGCATCTATCCCGGAAACGTTCCAGAAGCGGCTGTCTTTTTTCACCAGATTACCGTAGCGGCGCTCAATCAGTACATCGATAACCACGCCCCGGTTGTCGCCGTTAACGCTGTAATTATAGACCTTACCTACGGGGATTTTACGGTAATAGACCAGGGAGCCGGTGGAGAGAGAGCCCAGATCTGAGGCATTAAGATGCAACATTAAACCGGAAACGTTGGTATTAAATTTGGGTTGCGAGTCCAGCGCGGTAAAATTCTCCTGAGGCTTACCACTGCCTGGCATCATCGAGATATAGTTACCTCCCACCAAAGCGTCCAGACCGGAGACTCCGGCCAGTGATGCTTGTGGGGTCACCAGCCAGAACTGAGTTTTCTCGCGCAGCGCCTCTTTCATATCGCTTTTGATGCTGGCCTTAATACGAATAGTCCGGTAATCGTCGCTGAGCACAATACCTTCAACAGTCCCCACCTGCACGCCCTGATAGCGGATAGGTGTACGCCCCGGCACAATACCATCTGCAGTCTGAAAATTGATGGTGATAGTGGTTCCGCGTTCCTGGTAGTTCTGCCACAGCAACCAGCCAGTGATCAGTAAAGCGACCAGTGGCAGCAGCCAGAACGGGGAGATTTTGCGCTTTTTTGTTACCGCAGAACTAATCGGCATATTCGGCGTTTCCTGTTGCATATGCATCCCAGATTAAACGACTGTCCAGCCATTCGGCGGCAAGTATCGTCAGGATTACGGCAGAACCGAAGTAAAATGCTGCCGGTCCCATGGTGAAAGCTAACAATTGGTCACGGTTAACCAGCGACATCGTCAGCGAAATGACAAACAAATCTAGCATAGACCAGCGGCCAATCCATTTTATGGCTCGTAGCAGGCGAATCCTGGTTTTCAGGCCCTGAACACATTTAAAATGAATGCTCAGCAGTAACGACAGCATGATAAGGACTTTGCTGAACGGTACCAGAATACTGGCGATAAATACCACCATCGCGACGGGGATATTACCTGAACCCAGCGATAAAATACCTGAAAAAATAGTGTCCTGCTGACGGGCACCATTCAGATAAATTACTGAGATGGGCAACAGGTTCGCCGGGAAGAGCAATACTATGGAAGATATCAGTGCCGCCCAGGTCTTCTGCAGGCTGTACGGCATACGTCGGGATAGCTGTGTATGGCAGCGCGGACAGCGTCCTTTGCTGTCTGCGCCGCCACTGAAATGGCAGTTCAGGCAGACGATTATCTTATCTTTGGCCAGTGCGCTCGGAGGCTGAGGGTAAAAATGTTGCCATAAAGATTCCGGGTTCAGGTTAATCAGCATAATCAGGCTGAGCAGTGTCAGCGAGATAAATGCAACCAGCCCGTAGCCTGCTTCCAGAGAGGCATAATCCTGAACTTTGATCGCGGCGACAGCAATGCCAACCAGATAAATATCCAGCATTACCCACTCTTTAAGCTTGTCCAGCATCAGTAATACCGGTCGCAGATTCATCCCCAGCCAGTGCCCAACCACCAGATAAATCATCGACAAAACAAGAGTGAGAGGGGCACCAATTGCGCCGAACATCACCATAGAAGCCGTCAGAACATCGCCCTGAGCGACAATCTGGTAAATACCTTCGGTGAGACTGGCATTGATAGTCATGCCCAGCAGAGAAATACGAATTAAAGGCAGGCTGTAAGCCAAAGGCATCAGGCACAACATCATAGCGGCAATGACAACCAGTCGCAGGAGAGACCATTCGCGGCCACTGCGGATTTTAGCCATACAACGGGGGCAATACGCTGTTTCGTGCGAATTCACCTCTGACAGGCAAAAAATGATATCGCATTGAGGACACCGGTGAGTGTCACTGTGTAATAATGGATGCCTGATTTTGAGTATTTTCATAAAAAAATTTGATGGTTACCCGGTGTGGCGGCATAAAATCCTGAATTATCTCAGCGCATGTCTGCTATATTTCTGCCGACGATAATGAAGAGATTTCCCGGACAACAGATTGCTAAGAGTATAGTAACTCTGTTATTGATTCATTATGTCTGTGTATGTTTTCGTGCTATCGGATGGCACAGAGGGCGATAATATTTTGTTAATGTATATGGTTGGTGTATGAGCAAACAAGCATTTTATGATGAGCTTAACCGTGATTTCGGCGCATTGATTTCTGGCGAAACCTCATTCCTTGCACTGATGGGCAACTGCAGTGCGTTGTTGTTCGAACGGTTATCAGAGGTTAACTGGGCTGGTTTCTATTTGCTCAGCGAACCGGAAACGCTGGTGCTGGGGCCGTTCCAGGGCAAGATCGCCTGTGTTCGTATTCCTGTCGGGCGAGGTGTTTGCGGAACAGCCGTCGCGGAAAATGCCGTACAACGGGTGGCCGATGTCCATGCTTTTGCCGGACACATTGCCTGTGACGCTGCAAGTAACTCTGAAATTGTGTTACCGGTGGCGGTAAACGGACAAACTATCGGGGTGCTGGATATTGACAGTACTGCCTATGGCCGTTTTGATGCCGAAGATGAAAAAGGCTTGCGTACCCTGACGGAAACGTTGTCTGCCGCCTTGTCTGCCACAGAAATTGAAAGATTTTTGCAACAGAACGGCAGCTAATTGACAGGATGCATAGCATTTAGCAACGTTGTCATTATAATGACGCCTGTTCATGCCTTCTTTGGTCGGCAAAACCGTTGTAATCAGGAAATTTCATGGAAAATCAACCTAAGTTGAATAGCAGTAAAGAAGTTATCGCCTTTCTGGCACAGCAATTCCCGCAATGTTTTTGCATTGAAGGTGAAGCTAAACCACTGAAAATTGGTATTTTTCAGGATATCGTTGAGCGTGTGCCGGGGGATTCTGCTATCAGTAAAACCCAGTTGCGTTCCGCACTTCGCCTGTATACCTCCAGTTGGCGTTACCTGCACGGCATTAAAGCCGGTGCCACAAGGGTAGATCTTGATGGTAATGCGTGTGGTGTGCTGGATGAGCAGCATGTGGAACATGCACGTAAGCAACTGGAAGAAGCCAAAGCCAGAGTACAGGCGCACAGAGCCCAACAGCGTGCCCGTAAAGCAGAGGCCGGAGAAGAGACTGCCGAAGTACGCAAACCGCGTAAACCCGCGCCTCGTAAAGCCGCTTCAGATGAAGCTCCACGCAAACCCCGTGAAAATGCCAAAAAAACCGCAGCTCCACGGGCACCTCAGGCTGTCGAATCCCGTAAACCGGTGACAGATACTTCCGTACTGCAGGCAGGTCAGGCGATTAAAGTTAAAGCCGGACAAAATGCAATGGATGCAACCGTCCTGGAAGTATCAAAAGAGGGTGTGCGGGTTCAGCTTTCATCCGGCATGGCAATGATTGTACGCGCAGAACACTTGCAGTTCTGAAACGGAGAGTGACCAGGGCATGAACACCTTTTTTAAGTTGAATATTATCGCTGGCCTGCTGATTGCAGGTCAGGTTTTCGCGGCAGATACGATTACCCGTGAAGATCAAATTCCTGTTCTGCATGAAGAACCGCAACATGTGACGGTCAGTGAGCGGGTTACGACTCGTTTTACACAATCACATTACCGGCAGATTGATCTGAACAGCGATTTTTCGAAGAAGATTTTTGACCGTTACCTGAATATGCTGGACTACAACCATAATGTATTACTGGCATCGGATATTGCTCAGTATTCAGGTAAGGCAGCAACGGTTGGCGACGAACTGAAAACCGGAAAACTGGATGTTTTTTATGACCTGTTCAACCTCTCTCAAAGACGCCGCTTCGAACGCTACCAGTACGCGCTGGAAGTTCTGAAACGTCCGATGGATTTTTCGTCAAACGAAACCATCAACCTTGACCGTTCAAAAGCGCCGTGGCCAACATCTACCGCAGAGCTGAACAGCCTGTGGGATGCAAAAGTCAAATATGACGAGTTAAGTCTGAAACTGGCCGGTAAAACCGATGCCGAAATCAGAGATACGCTGACCAAACGTTACAACTTTGCTATTCGCCGCCTGGCTCAGACTAATAGCGAAGATGTATTCCAGCTGGCAATGAACTCCTTTGCTCATCAGATAGATCCACACACTAATTATCTGTCACCACGTAATACTGAACAGTTTAATACAGAGATGAGTCTGTCTCTGGAAGGGATTGGTGCTGTGTTGCAGTCAGATGATGATTACGTCGTCATCAATTCTATGGTTGCCGGCGGCCCGGCTGCCCGCAGTAAACTCCTGTCTGTGGGTGACCGGATTGTAGGTGTTGGACAGCCAGGTAAACCGATGGAAGATATTATCGGCTGGCGTCTTGATGATGTGGTTGAGAAAATTAAAGGCCCGAAAGGTAGCCGTGTCCGGCTGGAAATTCTGCCAGCAGGTAAGGGCAGTAAAACTCGCATTATTACTCTGACGCGTGAGAAAATCCGTCTTGAAGATCGTGCTGTACAGATGTCTGTACATAATGTCGGCAACGAGAAAGTCGGTGTTCTGGATATTCCTGGTTTCTACGTAGGTCTGACAGATGATGTGAAAGTCCAGCTTCAGAAGCTGGAAAAACAGCATGTTGACAGCATCGTTATTGATTTAAGAACCAATGGCGGTGGTGCGCTGACCGAAGCGGTATCACTCTCCGGATTGTTTATTCCTTCCGGCCCTGTAGTTCAGGTGCGTGACAATACCGGTAAAATCCGTCAGGACAGCGATAATGACGGCATTGTGTATTATAAGGGACCGTTGGTGGTTCTGGTCGACCGTTTCAGTGCTTCAGCTTCTGAGATTTTCGCCGCTGCAATGCAGGATTATGGCCGGGCTCTGATTGTCGGCGAACCGACCTTTGGTAAAGGGACTGTTCAGCAGTACCGTTCGCTTAACCGCATTTATGACCAGATGCTGCGTCCTGAATGGCCGGCATTAGGTTCGGTTCAGTACACCATTCAGAAGTTTTACCGTATCAATGGTGGCAGTACCCAGTTGAAAGGGGTCACACCTGATCTTCTGATGCCTACCGGAGTTGAAGCCGTTAAAACTGGTGAGAAGTTTGAAGATAATGCACTGCCATGGGACAGCATCCCTGCGGCGACTTATCAGAAAACCGGTGATATTAAACCTTATCTGCCGGAACTGTTGGCTGAACACAACGCCCGAATCGCTAAAGATCGTGAGTTCCAGTATATCCTTCAGGACATTAAACGTTTTGATGCGATGAAAGATAAAATTGATATTGTTTCCCTGAATTACGCTGAGCGTGAGAAAGAGAACAAAGAAGAAGATACAGAACGTCTTGACCGGATTAACGCGCGTTACCAGGCTGAAGGTAAAAAGCCGTTAACCAGCCTTGACCAGTTGCCGAAAGATTATAAAGAACCTGATCCGTACCTGGATGAGACGGTTGATATTGCCAATGACCTTGCTCAGTTGGAAGATGCGACTCCGGCAAAACCGGCCACTAAATAAGCTGTTTCTTGTCTGGAAAAAACACCGGTTTTCCGGTGTTTTTTTTTGCCTGTCGTCCAGAGACAGCAAAGATCTTCTGTGTTTTGTCAGGAACTGCCTGAGGAGCGCGGAAAACTGTCTCTGATAGTGTAAAGTTATGTCTTTTCAGGTATCTGGAGCGATTACTCTCTTGAAAACCGGTGTAATGCACATAGGATAGGTGACAGAAAACCTGCGTTAATAATGAGGATAACCGACGTCTATGATGCGTATAGCTCTTTTCTTGCTGACTAACCTTGCAGTGATGCTGGTGTTTGGTCTGATCCTGAGTCTGACTGGCATTCGATCAGGGAGTGTTCAGGGGCTGATGGTGATGGCTGGCCTGTTTGGTTTTGGTGGCGCATTTGTCTCGTTGCTGATGTCGAAATGGATGGCACTGCGTTCAGTGGGCGGTGAAGTTATTGAACAGCCGCGCAACGAAACCGAAAACTGGCTGATGACTACGATCGCGCAACAGGCGCGTCAGGCTGGCATTGCCATGCCACAGGTGGCTATCTACCATGCCCCGGATATCAATGCTTTTGCTACCGGAGCTCGTCGTGATGCTTCACTGGTCGCAGTCTCTACCGGCTTATTGCAAAATATGAACCGTGATGAGGCTGAGGCTGTACTGGCTCACGAAATAAGTCATATTGCGAATGGTGATATGGTGACCATGACCCTGATCCAGGGGATCGTAAATACCTTTGTGATCTTTATTTCGCGAATTATTGCTCAGATAGCCTCCGGCTTTCTCTCTTCCGATCGTGACGGAGAAGAGAACAGTAATGGCAATCCACTGGTCTATTTTGCAGTGGCAACGGTTCTGGAACTGGTGTTCGGTATTCTGGCCAGCATTATCACTATGTGGTTCTCACGCCATCGGGAGTTTCATGCCGATGCCGGGTCAGCGAAGCTGGTCGGCCGTGAAAAAATGATCGCAGCTCTGCAGCGTCTGAAAACCAGCTACGAGCCACAGGAGCCAGGAAACATGATGGCGTTCTGTATTAATGGTAAAGGGAAATCACTGAGTGAACTGTTTATGTCTCACCCACCATTAGATAAACGTATTGATGCGTTACGTCGTGGTGATTACCTGAAATAATCCTTTTGTTCCGCCAGCCACCCGGCTGGCGGATTATCTGACAGCCAGTGGATTGGCCTGCACTTCATTCAAACCATCACTTTTATTCAGCCACGGGCAACTGGATTTACCAATGACACCGCTATCTGTTCTGAGATAGTGCGAAACCGTCAACCCTTTTGCAGTAAGGTACTGACAACTTAACCCCAGCCCGGCAGCAATTCTATGACTACCTGTCAGCACACCGTAGCCACTCAACAGCATTGCCAGCCAGAGGAAAGCTAACACGATTACAACACGTACTATCATCTGTTTTCGCTCCTGAAATTAACGATAATCAACGTTTTGTGTGTTTAATGCAGAATGCAATAAATCGCTACAGAAGAGGATCAGAGATAACTGAATTATTTTTGCCAAATTGTTGCCGCTAAACTGACAGCAGATGATCATTTTTGTTTCCCGGAGTAGAATCACATTTTAAGGGTTATTTCAGTGATTCAGGGTGTTGAGGCAAGTATATGAATGATATTTCATTAGGAATGGGGCCGTTTATGCTACCTGCATTAATTGCAGTAGCTGTGATTTTTGCCCTGATTATATGGTTCTTTATTAACCGGGCGAGTGTTCGTGCGAATGACCGTGTACATCTGCTCGAAGCATTATTGCGTGAGCAGAAAAAACAGAATGCATTGCTGAAACGTCTGCTGGAACTGAATTTGCCGCCGGAACCTGTAGAAGAAGAGGTCCCGGAAGAAGCACCAGTGGTCGCTGAGCCAGAAGAGAATGGCTATCTTAAATTTGTTCCGGAAAGATAAGTTGTCACGAGGTTTATGATTGATGGCATGGCGTAACCCCTGGTATGACCCCGCGAAATCTCATCATAATCCGCACGGATTCCGGAATTCGGAACCCGATAGCAGAGAGAAGGGCGACCTGAAAAAATGGAGAAAAATGCGAAAGCAGCAGGGGGTTCCGCACCCACCGGCCGAAGGCTATGCTGCCTTCAGCCGACAGTGGGTGACGACGCTGTCACTTGACGGTGAAGATGACCGTCTGTGGTGGCTCGGACATGCCTCACTGATGTTAAGAATCACGGGTCGTTACCTGTTAATTGATCCGGTTTTTTCACGCAGAGCATCGCCGCTGCCATTTGCCGGTCCTGAAAGGAAAACTCCGACACCGCTGACGGTGAGTGAACTGCCGCATCTTGATGCAGTATTGATCTCTCATAATCACTATGATCATCTGGATAAACCCACTATTCGTCAGATAATTGCAGCCTTTCCGGCAGTGCAGTTTTTTGTTCCGTTGGGGCTGGAGCGCTGGTTTAAAAGTCTGGGAGCTCGTAATGTTGTGAGTTTAGACTGGTGGCAAAGCGGCATGGTCGCCGGTGCAGAAATTCACGCTGTGCCTGCCCGTCACTGGAGCCGGCGAAGTCTGTTCGACAAGAATCGCTCATTATGGTGTGGCTGGGTTATCAGCAATAGTCGTTTCCGGTTCTGGTTCTCCGGCGACAGTGGCTTTACCCGTAGCCTGTTGGCTATCCCACAACAACTGGGGCCATTTACCCATGCGGCATTACCGGTAGGTGCTTATGCCCCTGAGTGGTTTATGAAAAATCACCATATGTCTCCTGCAGAGGCTGTTGTGCTGTTTGAAGCTGCAGGGCAACCTGAAACGGTACCTATTCACTGGGGTGTCTTTGAGCTTGGTGATGAAGGGCTGGATACTCCACCCCTGGCGCTGTCAGATGCCATGAGCCAATATCCACAACCTGTAGCAGCGCGGTTTTCTGCATGGAAAATCGGAGAGAGCAGACCATTATCCTAAATTGCGCTTCGCCTGAATGCCATCAGGCTAAGCAGGCCGGTTTACCACAGCGTCATAATAAAAAGATATAACATGATTGACAGTTTTGTGACGGTATTATTTCTCTCAGGGCGCTGCTGATAATAACAACAGTCACTATATTTGCTATAAAGCGAAACGTGGTTTATGTTTATTCACCGTACTGTTTGATATCAGGTAATGTATTTATATTACTGTACAATATTTGGCAGAGTGATAGCATTTTTTGGTATTTTCTTAGCAAAAATGACCATATGCATTTCGCTGTGATGTTGTTAACAACCCAGCCCGCACGGTCTGCGTGATGTTTAAACTGTGTTTTACATCAATAAATATGCGTTAAGTTCTGTCCGGGTATTAAAAATGGCTTGCCATTAATTAAGGGATATGTAATAACAATTCATAGATTAATCGAGGTGCGATTCTGTTTATGTATGGCATTATCAGTAAAGAAGATATGAGTAAAGACGTTATCGTTAGAACTGCTTCCTTTGCCGAACCAAATATTAGTGCCTCATTCAGTAATGTCCCGCGTTTTTCTGTAACACTGCCTTCGGGCAAAATAAACATTTAAAGGAATTTGCAAAATGGCAAAGATTAAAGGTCAGGTTAAGTGGTTCAACGAGTCTAAAGGTTTTGGTTTCATTACTCCTGCTGACGGCAGCAAAGATGTATTCGTACACTTCTCTGCAATCCAGGGTAACGGCTTCAAAACTCTGGCTGAAGGCCAGAACGTAGAGTTCGAAATTCAGGACGGTCAGAAAGGACCAGCAGCGGTTAACGTAACTGCTATCTGATTAAACGAATCGCTTTCCGGAATCACTTCCTGAAATGATGAATTGTAAAACCCCGCTCAGTGAGCGGGGTTTTTTACTTTAGCCTCCGGCAACGAACAGGTACACTTGCGGCAGTTTTTATCAGTGGGGTATCCGCAGTGTATATATGTCCGTTATGCCATCAGCCATTGTTACAACAGCAAGGCGGATGGCGGTGTGCCGACAATCACCATTTTGACCAGGCCAAAGAGGGTTATGTCAACCTTTTGCCGGTGCAGCATAAAGGGTCAAAAATCCCGGGAGACAGCCCGGAAATGATGCAGGCCAGACGCCGTTTTCTGGACCAGGGCTATTATCAGCCAATGCGCAGTGCCGTGACTGATATGTTGGCGGAACACCTCCCACAAACGGATGTACAGATTCTTGATATCGGTTGCGGGGAAGGGTATTACACCGCAGAAATTGCCCGTTGCTTTGCAGAACGTCAGGGTGCTGAAGTGTATGGGTTGGATGTGGCCAGGGTAGCAATTAAATATGCGGCTAAACGTTATAAAGCGATTCGCTTCTGTGTCGCCTCAAGCTACCGTCTGCCATTTGCTGATCAAAGTCTTAACGCTGTTCTCAGAATCTATGCGCCCTGTAAAGACGAAGAACTGGCAAGGACAATAGTCTCGGGTGGCTATTTGCTGACAGTGACTCCGGGACCGGACCATTTGCAGCAATTAAAAGCACTAATTTATTCCGATGTTCAGCAACATGAAGACAATGAACATCCGTTGGCAGATTTTGTTCAGGTCAAAGAGACCCGACTGACTTACTCAATGGACTTAACGTCGGAAGCTGCTACTGCCTTGCTACAGATGACCCCCTTTGCCTGGCGAGCGTCTGAGCAGGTCTGGCAACAGCTGGCGTCTGTTCAGAAGTTCTGCTGCGATGCTGACTTCAGACTTCGTCTGTGGCAACGAAAGCCACATCTAACGTAATGTAATGTCATTTAGTGTGTAAATGTAAAAATTTTTTTTGACGACGTAGCAGATACTGATACAGTGATTCTCTGTTTATTATTCAGGAGTAACGGGCTTAGCCCGGTTTATGGACCCTCACCGACGCCGTTCAGTTTTCCCGCAGCTGCATTGTAGTGCCTGCAATTTTTCGATCGACCATCCCTGTATTTACCCGCAACCGGTTATTGCCACAATATTTGGCCGGACCTCTGTTGCCACGCTATTTTTGTCCTCAAGGAGCCATTAATGGAAATATTTCTGGACCCCTCCATCTGGGCAGGGTTGCTGACACTGATTGTTCTCGAGATTGTTCTTGGTATTGATAACCTGGTGTTTATTGCGATTATCGCCGATAAATTACCCCCGAGGCAGCGGGATAAAGCGAGAGTCATCGGGCTTAGTCTTGCACTGGTGATGCGTCTGGGGCTGCTGTCGCTGATTTCGTGGATGGTGACACTGACACGGCCATTGTTCCACATCGGAGATTTTGGCTTTGCCGGGCGCGATCTGATCATGCTGGCGGGAGGGATCTTCCTGTTATTCAAGGCAACCACCGAACTGCATGAGCGACTGGAAAACCAGCCGGAAACTCATCAGGGAAATAAAAGTTACGCCAGTTTCTGGTCTGTTGTTGCCCAGATTGTAGTACTCGACGCCGTATTCTCACTTGATGCGGTAGTGACAGCTGTCGGAATGGTCAGCCATTTATGGGTCATGATGACCGCGGTGGTCATTGCCATGGGCATTATGCTGCTTGCATCGAAGCCGTTAACACGCTTTGTGAATGCTCATCCGACGGTAGTCGTGTTGTGTCTCAGCTTCCTGTTAATGATCGGTCTGAGTCTGGTAGCAGAAGGATTTGGTTTTCATATCCCGAAAGGTTACCTGTATGCAGCGATTGGTTTCTCAATCATCATTGAGATGTTTAACCAGATAGCCAGACGTAACTTCCTCCGCCATCAGTCTCGCCGGCCTTTGCGTGAACGCACGGCGGAAGTGATTGTGCGGCTGATGGGTGGCAAACAATCGCAATCATCAGGTGACACCTCACAGCCACAAAACCAGGTTATGGCGACCGAAAGCTTTAAAGATGAAGAGCGGTATATGATTACCGGAGTATTGACCCTGGCATCGCGTTCGGTCCGTAGCCTGATGACTCCGCGCGGTGATATTTCCTGGGTTAACTCAGAAAGCTCTGCAGAGGAAATTCGTCGTCAACTGTTGGATACTCCGCACAGTCTGTTCCCGGTATGTCGTGGAGAGCTGGATGAGATTATCGGGGTTGTCAGAGCTAAAGAGTTGCTGGTGGCACTGGAGCAACAGGTCGATGTCAGCGCGTTTGCGTCGGAAAACCCCGCAATCATTGTTCCTGAAACACTGGATCCGATAAATCTGTTAGGAGTGCTACGCAGAGCCCGGGGCAGTATTGTGATTGTGAGCAATGAGTTTGGCGTTGTTCAGGGGCTGGTAACACCACTGGACGTGCTGGAAGCTATTGCCGGTGAATTTCCGGACGAAGATGAAACACCTGATATTGTGCCCGATGGTGACGGCTGGCTGGTCAAAGGGGGAACAGACCTGCATTCACTGGAACAGTTACTTGATGTGCACTGTCTGGTTGACCCGGCGGAAGATTATGCGTCAATCGCCGGTCGGTTAATCAGTCACCGGGATCAGATTCCACGGGCAGGTGAAGTTATAGATATTGAAAATCTGCACTTCACTATTCTGGAGGCTACTGATTATCGTATCGATCTGGTGCGGGTGACCAAAGACCCGTCAGAGACTGACGAAGACGAGGCTGAATAATTCAACGGCCCCGGGGATTTTTCCTCAGGGCCGTTTTTAACAGCGATGACAGTTAGTCACACTGTACTTTTATCGCCAACCCGCCACGCGAAGTTTCCCGATACTTAGCATTCATATCTTTACCCGTTTCGTACATGGTTTCGATGACCTTATCGAGCGAAACTCTGGGTTCTGTCGTACGTCTGAGCGCCATACGTGCCGCATTAATGGCTTTCACTGAGGCAATGGCATTTCGTTCGATGCAGGGGACCTGAACCTGTCCGGCCACCGGGTCACAGGTCAGGCCAAGATTGTGTTCCATGCCAATTTCTGCGGCAACACAGACCTGCTCAGGGCTGGCTCCGGATAATTCGGCCAGACCGGCTGCAGCCATCGAACAGGCAACACCCACTTCTCCCTGGCATCCAACTTCTGCGCCGGAAATCGACGCATTCATTTTATACAAAATCCCTACAGCTCCGGAGGCCAGGAAATAGCGCAGGGCCACTTCATTATTCACCGGTGAGATAAACTGGTCGTAATAAGAAAGAACTGCCGGAATAATGCCACAGGCGCCATTGGTCGGTGCCGTAACTACACGGCCGCCGGCCGCATTTTCTTCATTCACTGCCAACGCAAACATATTGACCCAGTCGATAACGTTCATCGGGTCGGTCGAGTTCTTACTTCCGGAAACCAAAAGACGACGTAATGCCGCCGCGCGGCGGGGGACACGTAAAGGTCCAGGCAATACCCCCTCAGTATTCAGACCGCGATCAATACAAGCCTGCATGGTCTGCCAGACAGCGGCAAAGTAATGACTGATATCATCACGGCTGTGCAACGCCAGCTCATTTTTCAGTACCAGGCCTGAAACCGATAAACCGGTAGAGTGACAGTGAGAGAGTAACTCTTTAGCTGAATGAAACGCATAAGGTACTTCGACGGTATCTAATGCCGACTGGCCAAAATGCTGCTCTTCGACAATAAATCCACCTCCGACTGAATAGTAAGTTTTTTTCAGCAGGCAGTGATCATCATTCCAGGCGGTGAGAGTCAGTCCGTTTTCATGCAGTGGCAGATTATCACTGCGGAACACCATTCCGCCTTCGCGAGGGAAGCTTACCTCATGCTGACCACCTGCCAGCAGCAAACGCTGACGCTGATTCACATCGGCAACAAACGCGGGGATGCTGTCAATATCAACGCTATCAGGTGTAGCCCCGGCCAGTCCCATAATAATCGCAATATCAGTATGATGCCCGTGTCCGGTGAGCGACAAAGAGCCATAAACATCAACCGCGATCCGGGTGGTAAGAAATAATTTATCCTCAGCCAGCAGTTCATCGACAAACTGTTTACCTGCTTTCATTGGCCCCACGGTATGGGAACTGGAAGGGCCAATACCAATTTTGAACATGTCGAAGACACTTATCACAACCTGAACTCCTGACTTAACAGCCAAATAGCGATCGATATACCGGACTCCACTGTACAGGCAGCGAGAGCGGTATAACAAATTGTACTGAACCCTCAGGGCTGCAGTACAAATAACTTATTCTGTAGATTTTAGCACTTACATCGGCTGGAGGAGTGACTATATGCCGAGTAATTGCTTACCAAGATCGCGGATGATACCAGCAGTCATGCCCCAGATAAACTGGTGCGGATAGTCTGATACCCAGACCTGACGTGATTTTCCATTGCGGGTCACTATCAGTGGTGAAAAATGACGACTATCAAGCAGTGGTAATAACGGGACTTCGAACACCATTGCAACTTCTGCCGCTTCAACTCTGACAGGTAAATCCGCCGGAAGTATTGCCACAAATGGCGTCACGCGGAACCCGGTCTGGCTGCTGACTGTTGGCAACTGGCCAATGACTTCTATCTTATCGCCCGTCAGTCCCAGTTCTTCGTGCGTTTCTCTGAGCGCTGTCTCTTTAAGTGAACGATCACTGAAATCCTGTTTACCGCCTGGAAAAGCAACCTGTCCGGGATGATTTCGGAGATGAGCAGAACGAAGGGTTAGTAACAGTGTTGGCTCCGGACGATCGATAACCGGTAGCAGCACCGCAGCCTGGCGATCGCTCGCTTTCCCTACCGGTTTTGCCTGAGGAAGCTGCAACAGGAAGCGCTGCCGGAATTGTTCAATATTCATCAGAGTTTATCGCCGATAAGCGGGTCAGTGCCGGCAAAATACGTTGTAATTTGTGTAATGTTTCCTGGTATTCATCTTCCATCACACTGTCAGCAACAATTCCGCCTCCGGCGGTACAATAGAGTTTCTGTTGCTCGGCAATCAGGGTACGGATTGTGATATTGGTATCCATAGTACCGCAACGGCTTAAGTAACCGATGCTGCCACACCAGGCATTACGTCGGTGAGGTTCAAGTTCATCAATAATTTCCATGGCGCGAATTTTTGGTGCTCCGGTTATCGAGCCTCCCGGAAAACAGGCACGTAGCAGATCGCTGTTTTCGGTACCGACAGGCAGTCTGCCACGTACGGTGCTGACCAGATGATAGACCGCCGGAAACGTCTCGACCTCAAATAACTGCGGTACACTGACACTGCCGGGTTCGGCCACTCGCCCGATGTCATTGCGCAACAGGTCAACAATCATCAGATTCTCAGCACGGTCTTTTTCTGCGGTTGCCAGTTGTCGGGCTTGTTCTGCATCCGCTTGTGGATCATCAAGGCGTGGTCGGGTCCCTTTGATGGGACGGGTTTCCACCTGGCTGTCTTTAACATTTAGAAAGCGTTCAGGAGATAAACTGAGTAAACAGCTACCTGGCAGGCGCATAAACGCACTGAACGGAGCCCGGTTCTGACGGCTTAGATATTCAAAAGCCTGCCACTCGCTGCCCTGGTAATCTGCAGAGAACCGTTGGGCCAGGTTTATCTGATAACAGTCTCCGGCATCAATATAATTTTTTACCCGACTAAAACGCTGTTGATACTGTTCACAGGAAAGATTGCTTTGCCATTCCGAAACCAGTCTGAAAGCAGAGGAAGGGCGTGATTGCTGCGAATTTAACCACTCCAGTCGCTGGCTGCTGTCACTGAGGCTGACCAGAGTAAGGCGTTGTTTATGATGATCTGCTATCATAGCCCAGTCGTAGATCCCCACTGCCATATCAGCAGTGTGTAACTCGCTGATAGCTGTCTCCGGAAGCTGTTCGAACCGCCGTCCTAAATCATAACCAAACAGTCCCAGAGCGCCGCCGGTAAAAGGCAGGTCGGGGAGTGATGTTGTCACTTCCGGAAGCGTCTGTAAGGCTTCCTGCAGTAAGTCCAGCGGGTCACGGGTAGAGTGATGAATTGTATCTCCGTCACTTATCCGTGTGGTATCACCGGTCGTCGACAGCGTTATCAGGGGAGAAGCACTGAAAATATCAAAGCGGTTATCGTGATGTTCGGCCGCTGAAGAGCTCAGTAATATGGCCCACGGCAGTTGTTCCACACGGGAAAACCAGTGATTAAGTGCATCCGGTGAGTATTCGAGAGAGATGGTATTCAGAGTCATAAACGTCGGGCTGTAGCAATAAACTGGTCATAAGCCTGACATATTTTTTAATTACTGACATCAGTTATCTCTTCACTAATGACGGGAAACTGACTGGCTGACAGAGGTTTGTATGTTTAATGGATTACCCGCACTTTCTCATCAACAGCAGCAGCAGGCTGTTGAGCGTATTCATCAACTGATTGCGGAAGGTATGTCAAGCGGCGAAGCCATTGCGCTGGTTGCTGCAGAAATACGCAAAACGCACCAGGGCGGGCAGAGTCTGGCACGTTTTGAAGATGAAGACGACGACGCTGACGAGCATGAGTGACAGCGGTTTTCGTCTTAGCGGGCGGCAATAATCTTGATTTCGACTTTGTACTTAGGATGCATCAGACCGGCCTGAACAGTACAGCGTACTGGTGCGTTATCAGGGGCAACCCACGCATCCCAGGCTTTGTTCATGGCGGCAAAGTCGTCTTTGTCGGTCAGAAAAATAGTGGCATCGAGTATTTTAGTTTTATCAGAGCCAACGCGAGCCAGTAACCGGTCGATAACCGCCAGGGCATCGGCTGTCTGGGCAAAAGCATCGCCCTCAAGGTCTTCAGGGACACTGGTGTAATACACTGTTTCGTTATGAATAACGGCTTCTGACATCCGGTGTTCCGGGTCAATCCGGGTAATAGTCATTATGGGCTCCTTTAGTTTCCGGCAGTCAGCCTGCCATAACGTAATGAATATGTCATCCCTGGTAGTCCGTCTTATGGAAAACTGACATAATTGCGCGGTTTTAAGCTGCATCGGGAGGCGATGTGACAGATGATTTTTCCCCTGAAGGGGCGCTGACAACCGCAATCCCGGGGTTTCGGCCACGCGAGGCCCAGCGGCAAATGGCCGGGGCTGTGGCAGAAGCAATTAATGATGGCGGCGAACTGGTGGTAGAAGCCGGTACCGGGACCGGAAAAACCTATGCTTATCTGGTACCCGCTCTGCGATCCGGTAAAAAAGTGATTGTATCGACCGGTTCGCGGGCATTACAGGATCAGCTGTACAGCCGGGATTTACCGACCATTGTGCGTGCTCTGGGGTTTAAAGGTAAAACGGCTATCCTGAAAGGGCGTTCAAATTATCTCTGCCTGGAACGGATGGATCAACAGAACCTGACGGGTGGTGATTTGCCGGTACAGTCACTCACCGATTTGGTCAGTGTCCGGGGCTGGTCTTCGGTCACCGTTGACGGAGACATCAGTCAGTGTGCCAGTGTGGCAGAGGATAGTGCGCTTTGGCCACTGGTGACCAGCACCAATGATAACTGTCTTGGCAGCGATTGCCCGCGTTACAGTGAATGCTTTGTGGTAAAAGCCCGTAAAAGAGCAATGGATTCAGATGTCGTTGTTGTCAATCACCATCTGTTTCTGGCAGATCTGGTAGTTAAAGAGAGCGGATTTGCTGAATTAATTCCTGATGCTCAGGTCATGATATTTGACGAAGCCCATCAGCTTCCGGATATCGCCAGTCAGTATTTCGGGCAACAGATCTCCGGCCGTCAACTCCAGGATTTAGCCAAAGACATTATCATCGCTTACCGCACCGAAGTGCGGGATATGCAACAGTTGCAGAAAGCAGCAGACCGGTTATCTCAGGCAAGCCAGGATTTTCGTATGATTCTTGGCGAACCCGGATTTCG
This sequence comes from Tatumella citrea, assembly GCF_002163585.1. NCBI lineage: Bacteria > Pseudomonadati > Pseudomonadota > Gammaproteobacteria > Enterobacterales > Erwiniaceae > Tatumella > Tatumella citrea. The sequence goes on along the minus strand of NZ_CP015579.1, from coordinate 2,230,765 downwards.
TGGGAATCTGCGTGAGTTACTACAGCAACAAAATATATCGCGGATGCTGGTGCTGCTCGATGATGCACTGGAACTCTGCTATGACGTAATAAAACTGTCTCTCGGGCGATCCGCGCTGCTGGATGCAGCGTTTGAACGAGCCGCGCAGTACCGGACGCGGCTTAAACGTATCATTAATACCGATCAGCCAGGTTTCAGTTACTGGTATGAATGTACTTCGCGACATTTCACCCTGGCACTGACGCCGTTATCAGTCGCTGAACGTTTTCGTGAAGTGGTCGATGCCCGGAATGCAGCCTGGATATTTACCTCTGCGACATTAGCAGTCAATGGCCAGATGCAGCACTTTGCGGGACGTCTGGGGGTCACTTCGGCCAGACAGATCATTCTCAATAGTCCGTTTGATTATGCCCGCCAGGCTTTATTATGTGTTCCGAGAAATTTACCAGAAACACACCGGCCAGGCGCGGCAAAACAATTGGTTAAGATACTGACACCTCTGATAGAAGCTAATCGCGGCAGATGTTTCTTTTTATGTACTTCTTATCAGATGATGAGAGAACTGGCCGCAGAGTTCAGAGCGGTGCTGAGCCTTCCGGTGCTGTTGCAAGGGGAAACCAGCAAAGGACAAATACTGCAGCAGTTTATCGAAGCCGGAAATGCATTGCTGGTGGCGACCAGTAGCTTCTGGGAAGGAGTTGATGTGCGGGGAGATGCCTTATCATTAGTTATTATTGATAAACTACCTTTTACCTCGCCGGAAGATCCACTGCTGAAAGCACGAATGGAAGATGCCAGACACCGGGGGCTTGATCCGTTTGATGAAGTTCAACTCCCTGATGCTGTTATTACCCTGAAACAGGGGGCGGGTCGTCTGATTCGTGATGAAACTGACCGTGGGGTGTTGGTGATTTGTGATTCGCGCCTGGTATCACGACCTTATGGCGCCTTATTCGTCAACAGTCTGCCGGATTGTCCGCGTACCCGTGATTTAGTCAGGGCCGAGCAGTTTATTACTGAAGGCAGGTCAACTGAGTAGTCTTATTCGGACAGGTTTACGATTGTAGTATTTTGTTGCGAATGAGTTTCATTTAGTTAATTTGTGACACGCTATACTATCTGCTGTGAGATGTTGTGTAACTGACCAGCAGATAACAGATAAACGGGTTGTGGGAACTCTTTTTTCCGGCAGCCGGAATGTTAACTTTTATCAATTACGAACTATTATGCAAGATATCTCAGCTTTAAAATTACTGGCTCTTGATACCGCAACTGAAGCCTGTTCTGCAGCAATTTTAAACCGTCAGCAACTTGATGCCCGGTTTGAGATTGCTCCACGCGACCATACCCGCAGGATATTGCCGCTGGTTGCCGAACTGCTGGCAGGTCAGGGGCTGGCGCTCACGGATTTGGATGCTCTGGTGTTTTGTCGTGGGCCAGGCAGCTTTACCGGCGTAAGAATTGGTATTGGTATCGCGCAGGGGCTCGCATTGGGCGCAGAATTGCCGATGATTGGTGTCTCTACCCTGGCGACTCTGGCCGAAGGAGCCTGGCGATTGCAACAGGCAGACCGGGTTCTGGCAGCGATTGATGCCAGAATGGGAGAAGTTTACTGGGCCGAATATCAACGCTCGGCTGACGGAGAATGGCAGGGTGATAACACGGAGCAGGTGCTAAGCCCGGCTCAGGCTGTTGAACGCATGCAACAACTCTCCGGACGCTGGGCGATGGCAGGCACTGGCTGGCAGGCTTATCCTGAATTACAGCAGGGTCATGCACTGGAGCTGACGGTTAGCGGGGCTGAGCTTCCGACATCGCAGGATATGTTACCGCTGGCTGTCAGCCAGTGGCAACGCGGTGAAGTATCCGCAGTCGCGGAAATTGAACCTGTTTATTTACGTAACGAAGTTACATGGAAAAAATTACCCGGCAGATGATGCTTTGCTGCAACCCGCGGTGATTTAAGAGGTCTAAACTGATAATACTCAGGAGATTATTATGCTCAGTTTACGAAATGGTTGTTCTGCATTGATGCTGGCATCCGTGTTATTGCTTGCCGGATGTGCAACTGTACCGCAAAGTATCCGCGGAACTTCACCTCAGCCGCAGCAGGATTTGGTTCGGGTGATGAACGCCCCGCAGCTGTATGTCGGTCAGGAATCACGTTTTGGTGGCCAGGTGGTGAATGTCACCAACAGTAATGGTATGACCCGTATTGAACTGGCGGTCCAGCCGCTGGACGATAGTGCACGTCCGGTTCTGGGTTCGGCATCCACCGGACGTATTTATGCAGATGTGCATGGATTTGTAGACCCGGTTAATCTGAACAATCAGTACCTGACAGTATTAGGGAATATTCGTGGTACTGAAAAAGGCCAGATTGGCCAGGCAACCTATGACTTCCTGGTTATTGATGTAACGGGTTACCAACGCTGGCACCTGGCCAGCCAGGTGGTAAGTCCGCCGATGCCGATGGATCCGTGGATTTGGTATGGTCCTGGTCCTGGCCGTTATCGCCATGGCTACTGGGGGAATCCCTGGTGGGGTTTTTATAGCCCCGGCCCCGCCACGGTTCAGACATACCTTACCGAATAGAGGTCCAGGCCAGCCAGCGCGAAGGCCACCTCCGCCTCCGCCACCGCACAAAGGTAAGTGATACATCCGGCCCGGAGCCAGTATGGTTCCGGGTTTTTTTATATGCCGGACAGTATCGGGATTGAGTAATTAGTGACAGATATCGCAACACGGAGATCGTGTTTTTAGCAAACTGGTACAATGAGTTAAAATAATGTTAAACAGGCAGGAGGGATTTAACATGGTGTTACAATATGATTTTCAGACGCCAGCAAGGACGAAGGCCTGGTTAGCACATTATCCTGACGGGGTACCGCCGGAGATCGATGCCGATCACTATAACTCATTGATTGATCTTTTCGAACACGCTGTACTGCGTTACAACGACAAACCTGCCTATATCAGCATGGGGGAGGAACTAACATTCCGCCAGCTGGAAGAGCAGAGTTGCGCCTTCGCGGCCTTTCTGCAACAGGAGCTGAAACTGGAAAAAGGCACCAGAGTTGCTCTGATGATGCCTAATACTCTTCAGTTTCCGATAGTGTTGTTTGGTATCCTGCGGGCAGGAATGGTGGTAGTGAATGTTAACCCGCTGTATAAGCCCAGAGAGTTACGCCATCAGTTGTCTGACAGTGGTGCCGAAGCTATCGTGATCGTCAGTAATTTTGTGAATACTCTGCAGCAGGTTATCGGGGAAACCCGACTGAAACATGTGATTGTTTCTGACCTGGGCGACGGTTTGCGTTGGCCTAAACGGGCGCTGGTAAACCTGGCTGTTAAGTATGTTAAACGTCTGGTGCCTGCCTGGAACCTGCCCGGTGCTCATTCTTATCGTGACTGCCTGAAACGTGGCCACCAATTGACTTACGCCAGACCTCAACTGAGTAACAATGACCTCGCGTTTCTGCAATACACCGGAGGTACCACAGGTCTGGCAAAAGGAGCAATGCTGACTCACCGGAATCTGCAGGCGAATCTTGAACAGTGCAAAGCAATGTACGGAGGCTTGTTAACTCCGGGCGAAGAGATGGTAGTCACTGCCTTGCCTCTGTACCACATCTTCGCGCTGACCGTTAACTGCCTGCTGTTTCTGGAGGTTGGAGGCAGTAATCTTCTCATCACCAATCCGTTTGATTCTAAAACCATGATTAAAACCCTCGGGCGTTATCGGTTTACCACCTTAAGCGGAGTAAATACTTTATTTAACACCTTACTGGCGAACCCTGAATTCAGAAAACTGGATTTTTCAGCTCTGAAGCTGACTGTGGGGGGCGGGATGACCGTGAATAAAGTCGTTGCTGAACGCTGGGAGGCGCTGACCGGCAACTATCTGCTGGAAGGTTACGGCCTGACGGAGTGTTCTCCTCTGGTTTCAGTCAATCCCTGCAATATTACCAGCTATACTGGCAGTATCGGGGTGCCGGTGCCTTCTACCGAGATAAAAGTGGTAGACGATAACGGTAATGAGCTGCGGGATGGAGAGCAGGGTGAATTACTGATTCGCGGGCCTCAGGTGATGGCGGGTTACTGGCAGCAGCCGGAAGCTACACGCGAGGTCATGACCGATGGCTGGTTGCACAGCGGGGATATAGTTACGGTAGACAGTGAAGGGTTTATCCGGATTGTTGACCGTAAAAAAGATATGATTCTGGTCTCCGGGTTTAATGTCTATCCCAGTGAAATCGAAGAAGTTATTATGTCTTATTCTAAAGTTTCCGAAGTCGCTGCTGTGAGTGTCCCAAGTGAAGCTACCGGCGAGGCTATCAAAGTATTTGTGGTCGCCAAAGATAAGTCGCTGACCCGTGAAGAGTTACTTGACCACTGTCGTAAAAATCTGACAGGCTATAAAATTCCGAAGTACGTTGAATTTCGTGATGCTTTGCCGAAAAGCAATGTCGGGAAAATTTTGCGCCGCGAATTACGCACAGAAGCAGCGGCGCAACGCCACCATGACTGACAGGGCGAAGCATTTTTATGCCAACGCCGGGTAATCCGGCGTTTTGTTTTATATCATCGCTGTGAAGTATTTCCACAGTAAGAGAGAATGTTGCTTTGAATTATCAACTTATCGACACTGATCAACAGCTGGCTCAAGTTTGCCAGGCCGCTCTGAACCATTCTGCCGTCGCTCTGGATACCGAATTTGTCCGTACCCGTACCTACTATCCACAATTAGGGTTGATTCAGCTGTTTGATGGTGAGGCGGTTACTCTGATAGACCCGCTCACTATCACCGACTGGTCACCCTTCATAACCCTGTTAACTGACACGCGAGTGGTTAAATATCTGCACGCCGGCGGTGAGGATCTCGAGGTTTTTCTGAATCGCTTTTCTGTGTTACCAACACCGATGGTCGATACTCAAATTCTGGCGGCTTTTCTTGGTTATCCCATGTCACTTGGGTTTGCTGCAATGGTGGCGGAGTTTACCGGCGTTGAGCTGGATAAAAGTGAATCCCGGACTGACTGGCTTGCCCGCCCGTTAACCGAGCGTCAGTGCGAATATGCTGCGGCTGATGTGGAATATCTGCTGCCCATAGCGCTAAAACTGCATCAGCAGGCCAGCGAGCAACAGGTGCTGAGTAAAGCATTGAGTGAATGCGAGATGCTGTGTGAACGGCGTCAGGATATTTTGCCGGCAGAGTATGCATGGGCCGAAATCAGCCAGGCCTGTCAGTTACGACCACGTCAGCTGGTAGCACTGCAGAAACTGGCGGGCTGGCGGTTAACCTATGCACGCCGTAAAGATATGGCTGTGAATTTTGTGGTTAAAGAAGAACACCTGTGGAAGGTTGCGCGTTATCTGCCGGGGTCGTTGGGAGAATTGCAACAGCTGGGGCTGATTGGTCCGGAAATTCGGTTTCATGGACAGACGATGTTACAGCTGGTGGCAGAAGCCCTGGAAGAACCGGAAGAACAGTTACCGGCAGTCATGAAAAATCTTATCGATTGCCCGGGTTACAAGTCACTGTTTAAGGATTTGAAAGCCTGTATTAAGCAGATAAGTGAACAGACGGGCTTTAGTCAGGAGCTTTTGGCATCACGCAGGCAAATAAACCAGGTACTGTCAGCGCACTGGCAGATCAAGCCTCGCGAGAAAACACCGGAATTGTTGAAGGGCTGGCGGGGTGAATTAATGGCGGAAAAGATTGCCGCCATTATCAACGTTAAGTAATCCTGAAAAAGATGCCGCAAATAAATGCGGCATCTTCTGTCTCTCCCGGAGGATCATTTCGGTGCTTCTTCCGTTTCCGGTAAAGTCACATTCAGTTCAAGAATCGAAATGTCCTCTCCCTTTTGATCCAGCTGGACTGTCACCATATCCGGATCAATCTTCACATACTTACAAATCACTTCCAGAATATCGCGTTTCAGCTGTGGCAGATAATGTGGTTCACTGTCCCCACGACGACGTTCTGCCACAATAATCTGCAATCTTTCTTTGGCGATATTTGCAGTATTTTTTTTACGGGATAAAAAGAAATCAAGTAATGCCATGGCTTATCCCCCGAACAGGCGTTTTAGGAAACCCTTCTTCTCTTCTTCAATAAAGCGGAAGGGACGTTCTTCGCCGAGTAAGCGATCGACGGTATCAGCATAGGCTTTGCCTGCATCTGAAACGGTATCCAGAATGACAGGTTCCCCCTGGTTAGAGGCACGGAGCACTGACTGGTCTTCAGGAATCACACCAACCAGAGGAATGCGCAGGATTTCCAGCACATCTTCCATGCTAAGCATATCGCCACGGCTAACACGTCCCGGATTATAGCGGGTCAGTAGCAGGTGTTCTTTCACTGGATCCTGACCTTTTTCGGCCCGGCGTGATTTAGAAGCAATAATGCCAAGGATACGGTCAGAGTCACGGACCGAAGAGACTTCAGGGTTGGTGGTAATAACGGCTTCATCTGCAAAATAGAGCGCCATTAATGCCCCGGTTTCAATACCGGCTGGTGAATCACAGACAATAAAATCAAAGTCCATGGTTGCCAGTTCATCCAGAACCTTACCAACACCTTCATAATTCAGAGCATCTTTATCGCGTGTCTGTGAAGCAGGCAGGATAAACAGGTTTTCGGTTCGCTTATCTTTAATCAGTGCCTGGTTCAGTGTGGCATCACCCTGAATAACGTTAACGAAGTCGTAAACAACGCGACGTTCACAGCCCATGATTAAATCCAGATTACGCAAACCGATATCGAAATCGATAACGACGGTCTTTTTTCCCTTTTGCGCTAAACCGGTTGCGATGGCCGCGCTTGACGTTGTCTTGCCAACGCCCCCTTTACCAGATGTAACTACAATAATGCGTGCCATATATAATGATTTCCTTAACAATAGAAAAGGGGTCTAATTTAGTGTCTTTATCGACAATACACCGTCGGTTAATGTCAGTCGTGCAGCCTGGCCAAAAAACTCTGCAGGAATTTGATCCATGATCCAGTATTCACCTGCAATAGAAACCAGCTCAGCTGCTAAATTTGTACAAAATATTCCGGCATTTTGATCCCCTCCGGCTCCGGCAAGAGCTCGGCCGCGCATCATTCCGTAAATATGGATATTACCATCAGCAACCAGTTCTGCGCCTGCGCTGACACTACTGGTGACGATTAAGTCAGCATTTTTAGCATAAATCTGCTGTCCGGACCGCACCGGGGTATTAATTATGCGGGTTCTGGCAAATTTTTCACTGTCAACGACCGGAGCCGGAGCGACAGGTTCTGCTGCAACGGGAGTGGGTGCACTTTCTCTGGGTTTTCTTGCTTCTTTACCTTCGGTCAGTACAGGTAAACCCGCAGCCTGAATCAGTGACTTCAGTTGCTCGTCTTTACAGCCACTGACTCCCATAATCCGTAAACCAGTGGAAGTCACAGCCTGTTGCATTTGTGGCCAGTTAACCGCTGATGATAATGATGAAATATTCAGGACCACCGGGGCATTTTTTAGAAACGCCGGAGCCTGATCAATTTTTTCCTGAAGCGCCTGACGAATCACCTCGGGTTGTGAATGGTGAAGATGGACAACAGATAAAGTAAAACTGCTGCCTTTTAGTTCGATTGGCGTTTGCGGCATCTGTCCCGACTCAGTCCTGTTTTGACAGTTTCATTTCTGAACAAGCGATAAAAATATCCGCTCCTGGTCCAGAAGGTTCAATATTCGAATGACTCATGTCATGTTATAGTTACACTATTATAGAGGCAAGTCACCACAGAGATTAATTCGGAGAAAAATATGTTTTGCGCCATTTACAGAAGTCCACTTCGTGATCAGACTTATCTGTATATCGAAAAAAAAGATGACTTTTCCCGCGTGCCGGCTGAGTTGTTGAAAGGCTTCGGCAAACCGGTTCTGGCTATGGTGATTTCACTCGCGAGCCGCGAGAAACTGGGCAGTGCTGATATTGTGAAAGTCAGACAAGAATTGCAGGATAAAGGTTATTATTTGCAGGTGCCTCCGCCGGTGGAAAACTTACTTAAAATGCATCTGGCTGCAAACGAAAATTAATTATTAAGATTTCTCTGTAAATATAACCAGTATTATTTGCAGAGCATTATTTCTGTTTACCCCAGTCATTTTTTCGATGTTCCTGCGCAAAACAGTTAACTCATGATTTATTCGGCAAAGTTCTTTCTGCCGGAACAGCACTGACAGCAGGTAAGACTTTGTTACTTATTGTCCATGGTTGTGGTTAACAAGCATGCAGTACCGCTATTTTCTTTTACTGGTTTTCTTGCTAAGTATAACGGAGGTGAATGCTTTCTTATACTAAACAAGGGGACGTCATGTATCAGCATCGTAACTGGCAGGGAGAATTACTGAATTTACCAGCCGGAAAAGTAGTTTGTGTCGGAAGCAACTACGCTAAACACATCAGTGAAATGGGCAGTATTACTCCGGAAGAGCCGGTAGTGTTCATCAAGCCAGAAACTGCGCTCTGTGATCTTCGTCAGCCGCTGTCTCTGCTGTCGGGTTTTGGTGAAATTCATCATGAAGTGGAACTTGCCGTCCTGATTGGCAGTACCTTGCAGCAAGCCCGTGATGAGCAGGTTATGCCAGCAATTGCCGGCTATGGTGTTGCACTGGATTTAACGCTGCGTTCAGTACAGGCCGGCCTGAAGAAGAAAGGGCAACCTTGGGAAAAATCGAAAGGTTTTGATAATTCCTGCCCGGTGTCCGGGTTTATTCCGGCCGCTGAATTTAGCAGCGATCCTCAGAACACGCCCCTGAAACTCGAAATTAACGGCGAAGTTCGTCAGTCCGGAAATACCAGCGATATGATGTATAAGATTGTGCCGTTGATTGCCTACATGTCGCGCTTCTTTACGTTACGCCCGGGAGACATCATTCTGACCGGAACCCCTGAGGGTGTTGGACCGTTAGCTTCCGGAGATTCGTTAAAAGTGTCATTTGCTGACTATGGTGTCAGTACCCGGGTGTCGTAATACTTGCATATCCGGTGACGACTCTTTATAACGGGCGGCTGATTTATATAAAGAGACCAAAATTATGATAACCAATCCTCCTTTCTGGCAAACCAAAAGTCTTGATCAAATGACAGATGAGGAGTGGGAGTCTGTTTGTGATGGTTGCGGGCAGTGCTGCCTGAACAAATTACAGGACGCAGATACCGATGAAATTTACTTCACCAATGTCGCCTGTAATTTACTGAATATAAAAAGCTGTCGTTGCAAGCATTATGAAACTCGTTTCGAGTACGAGCCGGATTGTATCAAACTCACACGGGAAAACCTGCCAACCTTCTCCTGGTTACCCAGGACCTGTGGTTACCGGTTACTGGCAGAAGGAAAATCACTGCCGGACTGGCATCCGTTGCTCACAGGCTCAGCCAAAGAGATGCATGCAAAGCGTATTTCCGTCAGGTACATCGCAGTGCGTGAAAGTGAAGTGAGGAACTGGGAAGACCATATTATCGACAGGCCTGATCAGAATGGCTGCTGAGAACAGCAGCCATAGTTCCGGGCATTAAAAGCGGTTTAGTATTTTTTGTTGCTAAAGACACTAAGCTGCGCAATCAGTACTAACACCGCAACCAGCAGATAAACCACAAATACGCCCAGTAGCCACTCTGGCATACTCAGGTTGAAGAGAGTCCAGCTACGGTCCAGACAGTCGCCGGTTGCAACAAACATGCCTGGTACCCATTTATCGAGCGGCAACCAGGACGGGAATCTCGCCATAAAATCACAGGTAGCAAACAAAGGTGGATGAACCTGTAACATGGTATGTTCCCAGGACAAACGCACACCTTCACCTGCACCTATCAGCCAGACAATAATTCCGACGAAGCGAAAGGGTGTTGAGGGAGCAAGCGCGCCCACTAATCCTGCCAGTAACACACCTAATAAGGCGCATCGTTCATAAATACACATAACACAAGGTTTCAGCCCCATCACATGCTGAAACCAAAGAGCGGTAAGTTCTAACGCAAAGGCTGTCAACGCCAAAAGCAACCATGCTGTGCGGCCTTTGGAACAACGGTTTAACATTCGTAACATGCTGTTTTCCTTGTTTAAATCAGATATCCTGCAGTGTAAACCAAAACGGCAGATAATCCACCAATATCCCATACAAACCCGGGATGAAAATGTCACCCTTTGTTGCGCTGGTGGACGTTTAGGAATTGTACGGTAAAACGCCCACTGATATAGGAATTTATTGATGTTGATCGTGTTTTAATAATCAGCAATGCTGTATGGCTGATGGCGGTTTTGTTATGATGAATCAATAAACCGACAGTTGGTAAAAGAGATAACTTGCTATGGTCATTAAGGCGCAAAGCCCGGCAGGGTTCGCTGAAGAATATATTATCGAAAGTATCTGGAATAGCCGTTTTCCGCCGGGATCTATTCTGCCTGCCGAGCGTGAGCTGTCTGAGCTGATTGGTGTCACCCGCACGACACTGCGTGAAGTTCTGCAACGATTATCCCGGGATGGGTGGCTGACAATTCAGCATGGTAAGCCGACCCGGGTGAATGATTTTTGGGAAACTTCAGGCCTGAACATTCTTGAAACACTCGCCCGACTTGACCATGAAAGCGTACCGCAGCTGATTGATAATCTTTTGGCAGTGCGTACAAATATTGCGACCATCTTTATCAGCCGCTCTCTTCGTCACTATCCTGAACAGTCACGCGCCGTGCTGGCCACAGCTCATGAAGCTGAACTGCGTGGTGACGATTACTCAGATATCGATTACCAGGTATTTCGCGGGTTGGCATTTGCCTCCGGTAACCCAATTTACGGGCTGATTATTAACGGACTCAAAGGGCTCTACACCCGGGTCGGTAAACAGTATTTTGCGAACCCGCAGGCTAAAGAAAGGGCGCATGAGTTTTACATGGCTCTGTATGAGTTATGTGACCCGGAAACGACCAATGAGAAAATCACTGAACTGGTACGGGATTACGGACGTGACAGTGGAAAAATCTGGCACAGCATGCAAAAACCTGCTGCGTGATAAAAGAAAATCCGGCCGTTTCCGGCCGGACAGGATCTAGACCTGTTGGCGGGGAGGGCAGCGTTCAAGCATGTCGACACTACCGTCATCATTCAGTTGTTCCAGCTTCACATCAAATCCCCATAACCGGTGCACATGTTTCATCACTTCACTACGGCTATCCCCCAGTGAAGCGCGGTTTTGCGGTATATAACGTAATGTCAGAGAACGGTCACCCCGTAAATCGACATCCCACACCTGAATATTAGGCTCAATGTTGCTCAGATTATACTGAGCTGACAGCTGCTGACGTATTGTGCGGTAGCCTTCATCATCATGTATCGCCGATATTTCCAGGAAGTTTTTCCGGTCATCATCGGCAACTGAAAACAGATGGAAATCACGGATAACTTTGGGAGACAGGAACTGGCTGATAAAGCTTTCATCTTTAAACTCGCGCATTGCGAAGTGTAACGTTTCCAGCCAGTCGCTGCCGGAAATATCCGGGAACCATACACGGTCTTCCTCAGTCGGAGACTGACAGATCCGTTTAATGTCCTGAAACATGGCGAACCCCAGGGCATAAGGGTTAATACCGCTATACCACTGGCTGTTGTAAGGCGGTTGTGCCACAACATTGGTATGGCTGTGCAGAAACTCCAGCATAAACCGCTCGGTCACTTTTCCTTCATCATACAGATGGTTGAGGATAGTGTAGTGCCAGAATGTCGCCCAACCCTCATTCATGACCTGGGTTTGTTTTTGTGGATAGAAATACTGACTGATTTTGCGCACGATACGCAGAATTTCGCGTTGCCACGGCTCCAGTAATGGCGCATTTTTTTCCATGAAATAGAGCAGGTTTTCCTGTGGCTCAGCCGGATAACGTGGTCGTTCGGCTGCAGTTTCTTCTTTCTCTCTGCGCGGCAAAGTTCTCCATAAGGTATTTACCTGGCTTTGCAGGTAGGCTTCGCGGCTCTCTTGCCGTGCCTTTTCTTCCTGAAGAGAAATCTTTTGCGGTCGTTTATAACGGTCTACGCCATAGTTCATCAAGGCGTGGCAGGAATCTAACAGTCGTTCAACCGCTTCAATACCGTATTTTTCCTCACAACCGGAAATGTAATTACGGGCAAACAGCAGGTAATCTACGATAGACCCTGCGTCAGTCCAGCTGCGAAACAGATAGTTATTTTTAAAGAAAGAGTTATGACCATAACACGCATGAGCCATGACCAGTGCCTGCATGGTCATCGTATTTTCTTCCATCAGGTAGGCAATACACGGATTGGAATTAATAACTATTTCGTACGCCAGTCCCTGTTGCCCTTGCTTGTAGAGCTGCTCGGTTTCGATGAATTTTTTTCCAAAGGACCAGTGGGCATAGTTGATGGGCATACCGATGCTGGAATAAGCATCCATCATTTGTTCTGAGGTAATTACTTCTATCTGATGCGGGTAAGTATCCAGCCGGTATGACTTAGCCACACGGTCAATTTCAGCCAGGTATGTCTCAAGCAGTCCAAAGGTCCAGTCCGGACCATCGCTCAGTCGTTCAGGCCGGAGCGAAGGGGCATCAAAAACAGTTGTCATAGCGCACCTCGTCTATCTACAGTGGTCTGTCTACAGTAAGTCATCACCTGGTATCAGACTCATCATCCTGATGAGGAAAAATTTTTTCGGGTAACTGTTTAAGGATAGCTGATTCTTTTAGGTTGCAATGACAGGCTACCCCGAAAACGGATACAAAAGAAGGTACAGATTTATCCCGGACGATTTTTTCTGCCAAATGTCAGTAATTGACCTAAAAAACAGAATAAAATCCTGTATATAAGCATATTATATGGCAACATTTAAAAATTCTGACATCTATTAATAAAAACGTTTCCCGCATAATTAACTGCCGATTTTTAATTTAAAACCAGTTTAACTACTGAATATTCATCCTGATGCTAATTTTTGTTATCAAAACGGTAAAAACAAGGTGAAATAGACTGTATACAAGGTTTTCGGTCAGGATAGTTAATATCACTGCATCGTTGACAATAATTCGGGGTTTTATGCTGTGGGGGCGCGATGAAAGTACTTATTCTTGGAAGTGGAGTTGTCGGGGTTGCCAGTGCCTGGTATCTGGCACAGGCGGGTCACGAAGTTACCGTCATTGATCGCACCAGTGGCCCTGCAGAGGAGACCAGCGCAGGTAATGCCGGACAGATTTCTCCTGGTTATGCGTCACCATGGGCCGCCCCGGGAATTCCATTGAAAGCAGTTAAGTGGATGTTCCAGCGCCACTCACCACTGTCGATTCGTCCTGACGGTTCTGCTTTCCAGTTACAGTGGATGTGGGAAATGCTGAAGAATTGTACTTTGCCACATTACCATGAAAATAAGAGCCGTATGGTACGTATTGCAGAGTACAGTCGTGACTGTATTAAAGAATTGCGAGCCACCACAGGCATTGAATACGAAGGGCGTCAGGGCGGTACTTTGCAACTGTTTCGTACTGAACAGCAGTATGCGAACGCGGCTAAAGATATCGAAGTGCTCAGAGAGGCGGGAGTCCCTTACCGGCTGGTGGAATCTGCCGAACTACCGTCTATTGAATCCGCGTTGTCAGCAACACGTCACAAACTGACCGGCGGTCTGCAACTGCCAAATGATGAAACCGGCGACTGTAAACTGTTTACCCAACGGCTGGCTGCTATGGCAGAGAAGGCCGGAGTAACCTTCCGTTATAACGTGACAATTGATCAGCTGTTACGTGAGGGCAACAGTATCAGTGGTGTCCGTTGCGGCAGTGAAACGCTCACTGCAGATCGTTATATTGTTGCCTGCGGTTCTTATTCCACTGCGTTGTTAAAAGATATTGTGACCATTCCGGTCTACCCGTTGAAAGGCTATTCACTGACAATACCGATCAAAGATTATGCTGCTGCCCCGGTTTCTACCGTACTGGATGAAACTTACAAAATCGCAGTCACCAGGTTCGATGACCGTATCCGTGTCGGCGGAATGGCAGAAATTGTTGGATTTAACACCAAACTATTACCTGCCCGCAGAGAAACACTGGAGATGGTAGTCAGTGATCTTTATCCTGAAGGTGGCCAGATTGAACAGGCGACATTCTGGACTGGTTTACGACCAATGACGCCGGATGGTACTCCGATCGTCGGACGCACACCGTTATCTAATCTGTTTCTGAATACAGGCCATGGCACGCTGGGCTGGACTATGGCTTGTGGGTCCGGAAAATTAATCGCTGATATTATTTCCGGTAATACACCGGATATCGCAGTCGATGACTTATCGGTCATGCGCTACCTGCCAGGTTTTGATGTCAGTTCATCACAGCCTAAAGTCAGTGTTGCCCGTTAAGGATTCCAGGAGAAGAGTATGTCACGACCGATTATCGCAACTGTCAGTCATCAGGCCCTGAAACATAACCTCTCGGTGGTCAGAGAGGCGGCTTCAGGAGCAAAAGTCTGGTCCGTTGTGAAATCTAATGCTTACGGGCATGGTATCGCCCGATGCTTACCTGCATTGTCTGCCACGGATGGTTTTGCGTTACTGAATTATGAAGAAGCAATTTTGCTGCGGGAGCATGGCTGGGAAAAGCCGGTGTTACTGCTTGAAGGGTTTTTTAAAGCGGCTGATCTTGCTCTGCTCGATAAATACCGGCTGAGCACCAGTGTTCACAGTGAATGGCAGATTGATGCGCTGGCGAATGCCCGCCTGACTGCGCCACTCAACATTTATGTCAAAGTAAACACAGGAATGAATCGCCTCGGCTTCCGTCCCGATCAGGTCGCTGCAGTATGGCAGCGGCTGGCGGCTTTACCGAATGTGGGTGAAATGACATTAATGACCCATTTCGCCCGGGCCGAGGACAGCGATGGTGTTGATACGCCACTGGCAAAAATTGACGAGATTGTGACTGCCTTGCCTGAAATTCCTGCCCGTTGTCTGGCGAATTCAGCCGCCACACTCTGGCATCCACAAACGCATCATCAGTGGGTGCGACCTGGTATCATTCTGTATGGTGCGTCGCCTTCCGGACGCTGGCAGGATATCGTAGGCACCGGACTGAAGCCGGCTATGCGTCTGAACAGCGAGATTATTGGCATTCAGCAGTTACAACCAGGAGAAGGGGTAGGTTACGGGTATCGTTACCGTTCGACGACTTCTCAGCGCATCGGGGTCGTTGCCTGCGGTTATGCTGATGGCTACCCACGGCATGCGCCTACCGGAACGCCGGTGGCAGTCGACGGTGTCGTCACGCAAACCCTCGGAGCTGTATCCATGGATATGATCATGGTCGATCTGACTCCCTGCCCACAGGCAACCATCGGTTCATCTGTGGAATTATGGGGTGAACAGGTGCCAGTGGATGATGTGGCACAGTCATCCGGTACTGTCGGATATGAACTGATGTGTGCGGTGGCTCCGCGTGTACCTTTCCGGATTGAACCCTAAGTTTTGTCACGTCAGTCACCCCGGTAAATTTCCGGGGTGACTATTTAGTTACAACGCCTGCAATGTACCTTTCACCCGATGGCTGCAACGCCATGCTAACAATGCCAGCAGGGCACCAGTGAGCATCATTACGGTTAAAGCAATCCGTGGGTCAACCGGCAAAGCAATGATTGCCAGGCTGCCTCCGGCACCTCCGGCCATCTGAATAAACCCCTGCAATGCAGAGGCGACACCCGCCTGTTGTTGATAAGGCTCCAGTGCATAACTGGTTGCCGGTCCGATAATAAACGCTAACCCGGCCACTGCAATGGCAACCGGCAACATATAACACAGCCAAAAATGTTGCAGTGTCGTACTGAAAAACAGGATTTCACCGGTCATCATGGCTGAAGCAACCAGCATCAGAATACTGCCGGATAACAGGCAGAAGGGCCTGCCGGCTTTGCGGATAACGTAACTGACCACATTACTGACCAGCATAATCCACAACCCGTTAGCACCAAAAACCAGTGCGAAAGTCAGTGGAGATAAACCACCTTGCTCCATCAGTACTCCCGGAGCCAGTGACACATAAGTCAGCACCATTCCCAGCGCACCGGCATTAGCCAGTGAAAAACAGATAAAACGAGGACTGGACAGTATTCCTGCATATTGTTTCAACGGAAAAAATGAGACTTTTAAGGTGTTCTCAGGGCGGGTTTCGGGTAAGCGTAAAATGATCAGCAAACCGACCACCAGGCCGTAGAGTGCCAGAAATCCAAAAGGTGCCCGCCAGCCAAATAATCCGGCTAAAGTACCGCCCAGCATAGGAGCCAGTGCGGGTACAATGTTTAACGCCCCATTAAGGAATCCAAAGGTTTTAGCCGCTTCATCACCACTCAGGCGGTCACGGACTCCGCTAAAAGCCACTACCGCTGTACAACATACGGCACAGCCCTGAATAATCCGTGCTGTCAAAAACCACGGCCAACTAACAGCGAAAACGGCAACCAGGCTGCCGACCACATATAAGATCAGTCCCGCAATTGCGACCGGTTTCCGGCCGAAGTTGTCCACAAGGGGGCCGGTCACCAGTTGTCCCAACCCCATGACCAACAGGAACAGAGGAATGGTGGACTGAATATTTTCCACCGGGGTGGCCAGACCGACTGCAATCTGTGGCAGTGTCGGTAAATACAGGTCAATTCCCAGAGGTGCCAGCAGAACCAGCGTGAGTAATAACAGAGTGTATCTATTCATGAAATAAGCAGAGGTTCCGCAAAAAAACGCAAAAGAGTACCGGTTTAGTTTCTAAACCGGTAGATGAATGATTAAATTTAGCTGGTTCACCTGGATGATGGTGGATGGCAACCGGCACGGGGTCAGGACTGGTTATCTATCATCCTGACACCTACTTTGACAATGTTATTGTCTTCTTTTTCAGCAATGGTCCATATAACGTTCATCCATTCCAGCTGGTCACCTACCACCGGGGTACCTCCCAGTTGTTGAATGATCATCTTCGCCAGTGGCTGATGCGCCTGGATATCCTGATCGAGTTCCAGTCCATAGACCTGAGCGACATCATACAAATCAGTTCTGGCATCCAGAATAAAATCACCAAAAAATCGTTGTTCCAGCGCGACAGGGGGGCTTTCACTGAACATTTTACCCAGTGCCGGTAAGTCTTTCTCCCGGCCAATAACACATAAAATATCACCTTCCATAAGTCGGGTTGACCCTGACGGGTGCATCAGAACATTATCCCGGAACAGCGCAGCAATCCTGGTTTCAGCCGGCATTTCCAGCTCTCTTAGCGCGGCGCCAATACACCATTTATCGTCACTTAACTGATAAACGAACTCTTCCCACGGGCTGTGTGGATGAATATCCAGGCCGATACGCTGAATAGGCTCAGCCGCCGGAGGGACGACCACTCTGGCCAGTTTCGCGGCCCGGGTAAGAGAAGTGCCCTGGAGCATTAAAGACACCAGAACCACAAAGAAGGCGATATTAAAGTAGAGTTTAGCGTTATCCAGACCGGCCATCATCGGGAAAACAGCCAGAATAATAGGTACCGCGCCGCGCAGTCCGACCCAACTGATAAAGAAACGCTCACGGATGGTGAAATTTTTGAACGGCAGCAATCCAGCAAATACTGACAATGGTCTGGCAATAAAAATTAGCCATAAAGAAAGCAGCATGGCCGGTACGGCGATATGCCATAAGTCACTGGGAACAACCAGCAGACCCAGCACGATAAACATACCAATCTGACTTAACCAGGCCATACCATCGAAGGTTTGCAGAATGCCGTGACGGTTTCGCACCGGGGTATTCCCCAGCCAGCAACCACATAAATAGACGGCCAGAATACCGCTGCCTTCCATGAGTGTCGTGAATGAAAACACCAGAATCCCGCCACTTACGGCCAACAGCGGATACAATCCTGCTGACAGCGTGATGCGGTTAATCAGTTGCTGAATAGCGAAGCCACCGCCAATGCCGAACACAATACCCAGACCGAATTCCTGCACCAGATGAACCAGGAACATCATATCCAGCCCGCTTTTGCCTTTGCTTATCATATCGATAAGCGTGATGGTCAGGAAAACTGCCATCGGATCGTTACTGCCGGATTCTATTTCCAGGGTAGAACTGACCCTTTCATTCAGACCTTTACCGCCCAGCAGTGAGAATACCGCGGCAGCATCGGTAGAGCCGATAATGGCGCCAATCAAAAATCCCTGCATCAGGTCCAGGTTAAATAACCAGGCAGCCATCATCCCCGTCAGACCGGCCGTGATTAGCACACCTATGGTGGCCAGCGATAACGAGGGCCAGAGTGCCACTTTTAGTGATCCGGCTTTGGTTCGCATCCCGCCATCGAGCAGAATAACAGCCAGTGCAAGATTGGAAATTAAGTAAGCCGCCGGGTAATTATCAAAGGCTATACCGCCGATGCCATCCTCGCCAGCCAGCATGCCGAGTGCAAGAAATATCACCAGGATAGGAATACCCAGGCGGGACGAAAAGGCACTGAGAATAATACTTGACGCTACCAGCACTGAGCCAATAACAAAAAGACTATAAATCATGCTGGTTTCCAAATGACAGCTCCCTGAAGGTAGATGATTTACTGAAGAGGGTCGGGAATGGCGAGGGGAATTGCAGACCCTGGTCACACAATACACTGCCACCCTGATATTTAAACTGAACTACAGCGACAGAAAGGGTAAATACAGCTGGTTTACCGTGAATTATGTGCCGTAAACCTGATGTCAGACTACCATTGCATGGCGCGATATTAAACAGAAGAAGGGAATACGGTCATGCTATCAGAAGGAAAGTTACTGGCCTGGCATCCAGGCACCGCTGGCGATAAACCAACCCAGTAACACCACACCGGCGACGATAATAGCGACAGGAAACAGATAACCAATCTTCATGTTCAATACCTTTTCATTGACAGCAGAGTGCGCCTACAGGTCAGGTATTCCACGGTAACCAGTGATGAGTCAGCAGAAACATTACCAGCTCGAGAATAATGACCAGGCTCAGAATAACGCCAAGTTTATGATTACAAATCCACGCAGCCATCGTTGTTGACTCCACAGTGACCCGGATGCTGATTATTATACCTTTTGTTGCCACTGAGTTGAATCATCGCTTTCGCGCTTTTTGCGAAATGTGTGCTGCAATAAAGCTATCGTTTAAATTCACCCCGCAAAAATGCTTTGATTAGCCGCTCAATTCACTCTCTGACGGGTAGTCTTGACAGGGTCGGAAGCCATGATTAACCCATAGTCGACGAAAACGATGCATAGCAGAATCTTAGAATATGCAAGGTTCGGGTTGCATCTTGTGGTTGTGGGGCGAAGCCTGTCGCATAACTTACCTGTGAGCATTGACCGGAGGAACGATGAAATACTACAAAACAGGATTATTAATTGCCGGATTGAGTGGATGTCTGATGGCGCATGCTGCTACACCGAGTATGTCGTGGAAAGTGAGTACAACACAGCCTTTGAATGAAATAACTTTTGGCTTACAGATCAACGCTGCTGCGCCGAAAGATGAGTTCTATTTTGCCAACCAGTTTGGCTTTACCGGCGGTGGGGGTATCGGTTATACCGGCATTCAGCCAACGGTGAATACCCCGGACGGAAAAAGCCAGTTTATGGTGCTGTTTAGCAGTTTTAGAAAAGATTCGATAGCACGTAATGAAAATTGTAAAGGGGGAGCAGATGGCAGCCCGTCCGGGGTCACCTGCCGTAAATATGTGCCAGGAGCGCCGGGAGATACATTTCTCTTTGATGTGAAAAAGGAGGGGAATCTGATGACCGGAACGGCGATAAATCAGACTACCGGCCGCAAAGATATTATTGGTCAATGGGAAGTCGGGGACAGTGCCGGATCTTTGGCCGGAAGCCAGGTTTCCTGGATAGAGAACTATAAAATGAACAGCTCTTCCTTCAAACTGACCTGTGATAATAAAGGCTGGCCGTATTATGAGGTGAAGTTTTTGACGCCGGTAGGCAATGGCGGTACAGCTGCAGGGAGTATCAGTGGTTTAAACCATGGTTCAGACAGTTGTCCGGGAGCTATTACCTGGACAACTGATTCTTCCGGTACTCTGGTTAAAGGAGGGTATAAATAGTCAGGTCTGAACTGACAACAGGTCTGAATAACAGCCGACTGTCTGTCGGCTGTTGCAGGGGAGATTAATTGTCCGCGGTTTGCCGTTGAAACAGTTCCCGGAATACCGGATAAATATCTTCTGGCTCGCGGATATGTTGTATCGCAAAATTATCAAACTGATTCTGTAATTGTTCATATTCACGCCACAACGTCTGATGGGCGCGCCGGGTAATTTCGATATAGCTGTAGTAACGGACGACCGGCAGGATCTGACTGGCCAGAATCTGATGACATAATGGTGAATCGTCAGCCCAGTTGTCGCCATCGGATGCCTGTGCGGCATAAATATTCCACTGTAACGGGTCATAACGCTCCCTGATTACCTCATCCATCAGCTTAAGCGCACTTGATACTATGGTTCCGCCCGTTTCCTGTGAGTAAAAGAATTCCTGTTCGTCGACCTCTTTGGCCTGGGTATGGTGCCGAATATAGACCACATCAACATTTTTGTAGCTGCGACTGAGGAACAGATATAACAGGATATAGAAACGTTTAGCCATATCCTTGGTCGGCTGATCCATAGAACCAGAGACATCCATCAGGCAGAACATCACTGCCTGGCTGGAAGGTTCCGGGCGTTTTTCAAAATTCTTATATCGCAGGTCGAAGGTGTCAATAAACGGAACCCGGGCAATGCTGGCTCTGAGTTCGGCAATCTCTGCGGATAAACGCTCCTCTTCAAGTAACTGAATCGGTTCCTTAGACTGAATCGTTTCAAGCGCCTGTTCCAGTTCCCGTAGCTGACGACGTTTACCTGCTGTCATGGCAGTCCGGCGCGCCAGTGAATTTTGCAGTGAACGCACAACACTGATATTGGACGGGACGCCGTTGGCAGTATAACCGGCGCGATGAACTTTAAATTCAGTCACCTGGTTATGGTTATTTTTTTGCAGATTGGGTAACGCCAGATCTTCGAACAAAAGATCCAGATATTCATCTTTGGATATATTAAAGCTGAACTCATCCTGACCTTCACCCTGTTGGCTGGCTTCTCCCTGACCACTGCCACCGCCGCCACCGCCCTGATTACGTTCAATACGGTCGCGGGTTACAAAATGGTCATTTCCAGGATGAACACGGACCCGTTCGCCGCCACCGCCCTGGTGAAACATCGGTTCGCGAATATCGTCGACAGGAATGGAAACAGATTCACCGCTTCCGGTATCAGTCACTGAGCGTTTGTTAATTGCTTCAGAGATCGACTTCTTAATCTGTGATTTGTAACGGCGTAAAAAGCGCTGCCGGTTAACGGCACTCTTATTTTTACCGTTCAGACGCCGATCGATAAAATAGGACATAGCACACTCCCGGACATCACTGTGATACGAACCGGCTCTTGCCGGTTCGGCGCCGGAGAACAGAGTGTCCTCCGGCGCAACTAACGGCTTATGAGGATTTACGTACGCGTAAATACCATTCACAAAGCAGTCGTACCTGTTTACGGGTATATCCTTTTTCCATCATCCGGTCGACAAAATCATCGTGTTTTTTCTGCTCATCGGTTGAGGTTTTGGTGTTGAACGAGATAACCGGTAACAGCTCCTCTGTGTTAGAGAACATTTTCTTCTCAATCACCGTCCGCAATTTCTCGTAACTGGTCCAGTTCGGGTTACGGCCGCCATTCTGAGCCCGGGCACGCAATACGAAATTGACAATCTCATTACGGAAATCTTTAGGATTACTGATGCCTGCTGGTTTCTCAATTTTTTCCAGCTCAGCATTCAGTGACTCACGGTCAAATAACTGACCGGTGTCCGGATCACGGTATTCCTGATCCTGAATCCAGAAGTCTGCATAAGTCACATAACGGTCGAAAATGTTCTGACCATACTCAGAGTAGGATTCCAGATAGGCGGTCTGAATTTCCTTGCCAATAAATTCAGCGTATTTAGGAATCAGATAGCCTTTCAGGAACTCAAGATACTTATCCGCCTGTTCCTGAGGGAATTGCTCACGCTCAATTTGCTGTTCCAGCACATAAAACAGGTGAACAGGGTTGGCTGCGACTTCGGTATGGTCGAAGTTAAATACCCGTGACAAAATTTTGAAGGCAAAACGGGTAGACAAACCATTCATACCTTCGTCAACCCCGGCATAATCGTGATATTCCTGCCAGGATTTGGCTTTCGGGTCAGTATCTTTAAGGCTTTCACCGTCATACACCCGCATTTTTGAGTAAATGCTGGAGTTTTCCGGAGATTTCAGCCGTGACAGGATAATGAACCGGGCCAGGGTCTCCAGAGTCCCGGGTGCGCAAGGAACACTGGTCAGCTCACTGTTGTTTAACAGTTTTTCATAGATACGTATCTCTTCAGAGACCCGCAGGCAATAAGGCACCTTGACGATATATACACGGTCAAGGAATGCTTCATTATTCTTGTTGTTACGGAATTGCACCCACTCTGATTCATTGGAGTGGGCGAGGATCATCCCATTAAATGGCAGGGCAGAGATACCTTCAGTACCGTTATAGTTTCCTTCCTGAGTTGCGGTCAGCAATGGATGGAGAACTTTAATCGGAGCTTTGAACATCTCAACAAACTCCATGACACCCTGGTTAGCCCGGCACAGAGCACCTGAATAACTGTAAGCATCAGGATCGTTCTGGGCAAAGTGTTCCAGTTTGCGGATATCCACTTTACCTACCAGGGCGGAAATGTCCTGGTTATTTTCATCACCTGGTTCGGTCTTAGCGATAGCCAGCTGTTCCAGGATGGATGGCCAGACTTTTACGACTTTAAAACGGGTGATATCGCCGCCAAATTCATGCAGTCGCTTGGCCGCCCATGGCGACATAATAGTGCCAAGATAACGGCGAGGGATGGCATACTCTTTTTCAAGAATAGCGGCATCTTCCTGGGGATTAAACAGGCATAACGGATGGTCATTGACCGGGCTGCGTTCACCATTAGCCGTCAGTACATAAATGGGTACCCGTTGAATCAGGGCTTTCAGCCGCTCGGCCAGTGAGGATTTACCGCCACCCACGGGACCCAGCAGATAAAGTATCTGTTTCTTCTCTTCAAGCCCCTGAGCGGCATGTTTCAGATAAGAGACAATTTGTTCGATAGCGTCTTCCATACCGTAGAACTCTTCGAACGCAGGATAGCGGGAGACCACGCGGTTCGAGAAAATACGTGACAGTCGCGGATCCTGGGCCGTGTCTACCATAACCGGCTTACCGATAGCGGTCAGCAGTCGTTCGGCGGCATTTGCATAGGCACTGCGGTCCTGTTTACAGATTGAAAGAAATTCCTGCAATGTGAACTCTTCGTCTTTGGCCGCTTCATAGCGCTGGCGATAGTGATCGAATATATTCATAACGATGCCCGTCCTTTCAGTTTTAGCACAGGTAAAGGAGCATGCTCCTGCAGGATCTGCTCCTGGAAATACGGCTCTGCTATCAGTACAGCAACCCTTATGCCAGGATATGATTTTATAAAAAGATAATTCCCGCAAAGGGGTAAAAATTAGTTTTTGAATGAGCCGTATAACTTAACTGTAGTAACTATCTGACAGTTTTGCTGCTGTTATTTGAATTATTTCGCGATATATCAATAACAAACTGTGCTATCGGCTGCTGCACTGAGCCCGGACGGGCAATAGCAGCGAAAGTTGCAGAGATAACCCCGGATTTATGATCAATGTGTGCGCTGACCATTTTCGTCAGGACATTGTAAGGATAGACTGCGGCAGTCAAAATAATTACAGGACTGTTACATTTTGAAAAAATCACTTTTTTGCTTCAGCGCGCTGGTATCAGCGTGCTTCTCTGGTCAGGTTCTGGCTGAAAACACACCACTGACAGTCGGCGCTTCGGTGTTGTACATGCAATCCCCTTATCACGGTGATAAAGACCGTTATTACCCGTTCCCTTTGCTGAACTATGAAGGGGATCATTTCTTTATTTCTGGCTGGCAGGCTGGCTATTATCTGTGGAAAGACAACAGCGATCAGTTGTCTGTTATTATCACCAGTTCTGGTCAGGAATACCGCCCTAAGAAGAATGATTTCAGTGATATGCGCCAACTTGACAAACGCCACCTGACCCTGATGGCGGGGGGAATGTGGCGACATACCGCAGACTGGGGGGTAGTGAAAACCTCGCTGGTGGGCGATGTGCTTGGTGAAAGCAACGGTATGATCTGGACGACTGACTGGCACTATCCATTGACTCTGGGTGGTTTTACGCTGAATCCGGGTGTAGGGTTGAGCTGGAATAGTGCACGTGAAACCGGCTATTACTACGGGGTTTCACAGGATGAGTCCTCCCGCTCGGGTATTGCTTCGTATCATTCCGGCGATAGCTGGAATCCATATGCTGAAGTCAGTGCGGTCTATCCACTGACCAGCCGTTGGCAGCTAGGGGTAGGAGGCCGGTACCAGTGGTTTGACAACGCAGTCAAAGACAGCCCGATGGTATCTAAATCCGGACAGGTGATGGTCTGGAGTGGTGTCAGTTATACCTTCTGATAAAGTGCACCAAAAAGGCGCCACTGGCGCCTTTTTTTGGTGCTGCGTGCTTTCTGCTGGTGCGGCAGCAGATATCACGTCTTAAAGATGTTTTGAGACCCGCAGAGTCACACCCATACGACCTGGCAAATCAGCTTTACTGATAAGCGGGGTACTAATACGTGCGGTTTCAACACAAACCATCGTTTTATAGCCATCATTCGCCATATCCGACATGCTGCAGGAGAGTTCCGGGCCCGGGTTCCAGGTGACAACGTCACTTTTATGGTGATGATACACTTCGAGCTGACGTTTACCGTTACGGTCAGTAATCACATTGCAATCGTCTGCCGCAGTAAAAATTCGGTCCGTCCGGTCAGGATAAGTCTGGTCGGTGGTTTGCTGACCCGCAGGGTTATCCGTCACTTTATCGATAAATGGCTGACCCAGGCCGCTGACAGAAACGCCGGCAATATCTTCTACCTGGAAGTAGCTGTGCAGGGCTGCAATAGATTCAAATTCGCCATGAGCTTCCAGCTCTATTTCACAGTGACTACTCATCCTGAAACGGGCAATTAATGAAAACTCATGTGGCCACAGTTTCAGGGTTTGTGGGGAATGTTTAAGCTCAAAAGTTAAAATGACGCCTTGTTCATTTTCGTCGTGAGCCAGAAGTGTCCATGGCAGAGTACGGGCAAAACCATGCGCGGGCTTACCGGCAGGACCAAACCACGGCCAACAGACAGGAATGCCACCCCGTAACGCTTTTCCTTCCTGGAACAGTGTTTCACTGCTTAGCCAGATGACGGGTTTCTCATCTTTGGGTTGCCATGAAATAAGATGTGCACCCTGAAGGGCTATCACAGCATGGACCTTTGGATGATTAATAACTATCAGCGGTAGCTGATCTTTCTGACGCTGAGAAATATAAGGGGTTATCTGACGGATGACCGGCAGTTTATACAATGAGTCCTGCATCTTCTCACCTCAAAAATGGTTACCCTGACATTGAAAAGGGCGACCGAAGTCGCCCATAGCTGTATCTGTAATAACAAATATCAGAATTATTTAGCTGCAACCAGTGCAATCAGATCCAGAACTTTGTGAGAGTAACCAGTTTCGTTGTCATACCAGGAAACCAGTTTCACAAATTTGTCGTTCAGAGCGATACCAGCTTTCGCATCAAAGACAGAAGTCAGTGACTCACCGTTAAAATCGGTAGAAACAACGTCGTCTTCGGTATAACCCAGAACACCTTTCATAGGACCCTGAGAGGCAGCTTTAATCGCATCTTTAATCTGCTCGTAAGTTGCAGATTTTTCCAGACGTACAGTCAGGTCAACAACAGAAACGTTTGGAGTAGGGACGCGCAGTGACATACCAGTCAGTTTACCGTTCAGTTCTGGCAGAACTTTACCTACAGCTTTAGCTGCACCGGTAGAAGACGGGATGATGTTCTGAGAAGCGCCACGACCACCACGCCAGTCTTTGTGAGACGGGCCATCAACAGTTTTCTGAGTTGCTGTGGTTGCGTGAACTGTGGTCATCAGACCTTCAACGATACCGAAGTTGTCGTTGATCACTTTAGCCAGTGGTGCCAGGCAGTTAGTGGTACAGGAAGCGTTAGATACGATGTCCTGGCCGGCATATTTGTCAAAGTTAGCACCACGAACAAACATTGGGGTGTCATCTTTAGAAGGACCGGTCAGAACCACTTTTTTGGCGCCCGCAGCGATGTGTTTACGTGCAGTTTCGTCAGTCAGGAAGATCCCGGTTGCTTCTGCAACTACGTCTACACCCACTTCATCCCACTTCAGGTTCGCCGGGTCTCTTTCGCTGGTTACACGGATTTTTTTACCGTTAACAATCAGTGCACCGTCTTTTACTTCAACAGTACCGTCAAACCGACCATGAGTGGAGTCATATTTCAGCATGTAAGCCATGTATTCCGCGTCGAGCAGGTCGTTGATTGCAACGATCTCGATATCTGAACGCTGTTGCGCAGCACGAAAAACAACACGACCGATACGGCCAAAACCGTTAATACCTACTTTGATAGTCATATATTCCACCAGCTATTGGTTATTGAATAAAAGGTTGGCTGTAAAATTACAAAAACCGCTTTCGCCGTCAAGCTTAATCGTGTCAATTGTTGTGGCAGATCAATCCCCGGGTCTGTGTTTACACGTTGGGGATTGATAAATATGCTTAACCAAATGTATGGCAATTTTCGGCCATGCAAAGTGGAAAAAGTAGATTGCAGTCACAGTTTCAAACAACACTTCCCGGATTTCAGCTGTCAGCACGAAATGCCAGCCCTGTTTTGTTGCCTGTTTGTTATAATACGCCATATTTAGCTTTGTTAATAGTCAATGGATACAGCATGTCGTCAGAGAATAAAAACGAAAATTCTGCAGGTTCGAACCTGACAGAAATGCAACAGTACGTGACTCAACAACGTGGAACTGAACCTCCGTTCAGCGGGGCTCTGCTGCATAATAAACAGGAAGGGGTTTATCATTGCCTGGTTTGCAATGCTCCGCTGTTTTATTCTGACAGTAAATATGATTCAGGCTGCGGTTGGCCGAGTTTCTATGAACCCGTGTCTGACAATGCGATACGTTACATTGAAGACAATTCACATGGTATGCACCGGACTGAAATTCGTTGTGGTAACTGTGATTCACACCTCGGACATGTGTTTCCTGATGGCCCTCAGCCAACCGGAGAGCGTTATTGTGTGAACTCAGCATCGCTGAATTTTACCGATCCTCAGGGCAAAGTGATTCCGGGATAACCGATGAATAATACTCTTCAGGCATTGCTGGCTGGTATGACTCCGGAAGTTTATCAACGGCTTGCCACAGCAAGTGAAACAGGAAAATGGCCGGATGGTGTGGCATTAACACCTGAACAGCGCGAGCATACTTTACAGCTTGTTATGCTCTGGCAGGCGCAACACAATGATAATCCGGATCATATGACTATCAGCCAGCAGGGCGATATGGTGATTAAAACCAAACAACAGCTGAGGCAGGAGTTTGGTATTGATGATGACACTGTCAGGCTGACTCTGAACTGAGTAGGCAGCCATAGTGGCCGGTTTACTGACCGGCCACAAGAGTACAGGCTTAATCCGGAGTTAATTCGCCCCGAAGGTTTTTCTGCATCAGAGCCCTGATCTCTTCAGGATTGTAACCCGCAGTGAGCAGGTAGTGCAGTTTGGTCAGCGTTGCTTCAACCGTCAGATCATAGCCACTGATGACTCCGGCATTTTCCAGTGCGTTTCCTGTTGCATACCCCCCCATATTTACCTTACCCGAAATACATTGGGTCAGATTAACCACGACGATACCGCGTTGGGACGCCTGTTGTAATTCATTCAGAAACTCAGGATTTTGCGGTGCGTTTCCAACCCCGTAAGAACGAAGAATCAGTGCTTTAACCGGCTGGCGCAGGAAGTTACGTATCACTTCGGCCGAAATCCCCGGATAGAGTGTCACTACACCGATCGGTTGAGGTTCAATCGTATGGACTTGCAAAGGTCCGCTGGACGCTGGTGCTGGCGGAGTGTTTAACCGGCGGATATGAATTCCGGCTTCCAGCAGCGGAGTCAGGTTAGGTGAGGCAAAAGCATTAAAACCATCCGCGTGCGCCTTGGTAGTCCTGTTACCGCGATACAGAGTGTTGTTAAAAAACAGCGAAACCTCATTAATCGGATAATTAGCCGCCACGAACAGTGCATTCAGCAGGTTTTGCTGACCATCGGAACGCAGTTCGGCCAGAGGTATCTGTGACCCTGTCACAATGACCGGTTTACCCAGATTCTCAAGCATGAATGAAAGGGCCGAGGCAGTAAATGCCATGGTGTCTGTACCATGCAAAATCACAAAACCGTCGTAACGTTCATAATTCTGTTGAATATCGTCAGCAATGACCTGCCAGTCTCCCGGAGTCATATCTGATGAATCCATTAATGGCTGATATTCATGGATAGTAAAATCAGGCATTTCAGATCGGTGGAATTCCGGCATGTTCAGCACCTGTTGTTGCAGATGTCCGGACACTGGAACATAGCCATGGGCTGAGCGTTGCATACCAATGGTTCCGCCGGTATAGGCGACATAAATATTTTTTTTCTGCATGGGCGTCAGATTCAGTAGTGTTAATCAGGAGACAGAATGGCGGCAGTATAAAAGCAATCGGAGAGAAAAGCAGCCTGAACAGGGTTCAGGCTGCGTCTTTTTAGTTTAACACTCCACAATTCATGCAGTATGCATAACGGTTCTGAGGATCAGCGGTATTGCCGGTCAGGCCGGGTTGCTTCTGAATATCACTCATCACTTCAACCAGAGGTGCCGGTAGTAATGCTTTGACACTCACCGGTAATACTGCACTCACCGAAGCGCTCATCTGGTCCAATACCTGGTCAAAGAAAGATGGCTGTTCCTGATACCAGTCGAGAACCGGAGAGCTGATATGTGCCAGTTCTGCGGCTTTTTTAACTGCGTCGTCAAAGTCACCTAACTGATCCACCAGACCATTGGCTTTTGCATCACTACCGGTCCATACATGCCCCTGAGCAATCTGGTCTATCTGCTGCGGGGTTTTATGCCTGGATTCAGCCACCAGGTTCAGGAAGTTGCGGTAGCCATTCTCGATACTGATTTGCATCATCTGCTGCACCTGATCCGGCAAGGCTTTGGTCGTTGAGACATCAGCCAGCGGCGATGTGGAAACACCGTCGGTATGCACACCAATGGTGCTTAGCGTATTTTCTATGGTGTTAATTACCCCGAAAATTCCGATAGAACCAGTCAGCGTTGTCGGGCTGGCGATGATGTAACTGCCCGGGGTGGAAATCCAGTAGCCACCGGAAGCCGCGAGACCGCCCATTGAAACAACCACTGGTTTACCGGCAGTTTTGGCGGCCATCAGCTCCTCGCGAATAGCTTCAGAAGCGGTAACACTTCCGCCCGGGCTGTTCACCCGCAGGATAATCGCCTTAATATCCTTGTTCAGGCGGGCTTCACGAATCTGTGAAACAGTAGTGTCACTGCCGACGTTGCCTGCGCTGGCCTCTCCGTCAGTAATGGCCCCGTTAGCAACAATCACAGCGATATTGCCTTGTTGTCCGGCATGAGGATCTTTAACCGGATAATTATAAATACTGACATTACGGTAATCTTTAGCCTGAGGATCCCAGCCAAATTTCTTAATCAGGATCTGGTCCACCGCAGCCCGCGACTGCAAACCGTCAACCAGTTTACTGTTCAGGGCGTAGGTGGCGGTATTACCATCATCAGCTTTCAGCGCAGCAATCAGATTATCTGCACCCGGGAATACCTGTTGCGGAGTAATATTACGATTAGCGGCCACAGTAGACAGGTAATTGTCCCATAGCTGATTAATCCAGCGACTATCGGCATCTTTTGCAGCCGGAGACATATCGTCACGCAGGAAAGGTTCAACCGCAGATTTATACGTCCCCACACGGAACACATGAGAAGACACTTTCAGCGTATCAAGCAGGGTTTTGAAATAGAGGCTGTTGGTTGCCATCCCGTGAATATCGACAGCACCTTGCGGTGACAGATAGATGGTATTGGCAAAACTGGCCAGATAGTACTGAGCCTGACTGAAATTATCACCGTAGGCATATACTGGTTTGCCCTTATCACGAAATTCCTGCAACGCTTTACCAATATAGCGTAATGAAGGTTGATCGCCGCCGGCGAAATTACTCAGATCCAGCACGATTCCGGTGATTTTATCATCATCTTTCGCCTGGCGAATGGCATCGACAATATCAAACACAGAGTTTTGCTGCAGTGTCTCACTACGACTACCAATGATTTCGCGACCAATCTTGCTCAGACGGTTTTTGGCCGAAGGCTGATCAACAATTGAGCCATCCAGGTCAATTTTTAAAGCACCGCCGGTCAGGGTCTTCGCTGAACCGGAGGAACCACCGCTGACCTGCAACCAGATACCGACGCCAACAACAATCAGTAATAAAAGAAACAGGTTGAGAATGAACTCCCTGATAAAATTCAATACCCGCCAGACGACTGAAAACAGCCTGACGATGAATCGCCCCAATGTGCGCATAATTTCTCCGTTAATATTTCTACAGGCTGATCTTTTGCCTGAGTTCTGATCATTCAGGCATCATCCTAAAGAGCACTGCTCTAAATGTCAGCAGGAAATCACCGGCAGACTGTTACAAATGTCGTTGTTATGCCAGACTGAGCACTATTCATCGCATTATCAGGGGAATTTATGGACGCACTTGAACTGTTACTGCAACGCCGCTCTGCGGGACGCCTCACTGAACCTGCGCCACAAGGTGAAGTGTTAAACCATATTTTGCAGGCCGGGTTACGGGCTCCGGATCATGGAGCGCTGAAGCCCTGGCACTTTGTTATTATTGAACAGGAAGGGCGGGAACGTTTTAGCCAGGTGCTGTCAGCTGCAGCGGTTGCGGAAGGTCAGGATGAAAAAGCTATTGAGAAAGCCAAAACTGCGCCATTTCGTGCTCCGTTGATTATCACCGTGATTGCCCGTTGCGAAGAACACCCGAAAGTTCCTGAGTGGGAACAGGTGGTTTCTGCGGGTTGTGCAGTGATGGCAATGCAGATGGCCGCACAGGCTCAGGGATTTAATGGTATCTGGCGTAGCGGTGCATGGACTGAAAGCGAGAGCGTCCGCGAGGCATTTGGCTGTCGGGCACAGGACAAAATTGTCGGTTTTCTTTACCTGGGGACACCACAATTAAAAGCTCCACCAGTGGCAGCGGAAGATACCGCAGCTTTTGTCAGTTATTTCTGACAGAAAAAAGCCGCGAAATCTGGCACTATTCAGGCGGCTTTTCTGCTGCGTTAAAGGAAGCCAGTAACCGGCATTAGATTGGTTACTGAAGGCCCGGTAAGCCGTTAGTTCCGGGCCAAATACAGATGATTTACAGCCACCCGACTGAAAGGAATATCGCGGTTAATGCGTTTGTTTATTGCCGAAAAGCCCAGTCTTGCGCGGGCTATTGCAGATGTACTACCTAAACCGCACCGACGCGGGCAGGGATTTATTGCCTGTGGGAATGATCAGGTTGTCACCTGGTGTGTTGGCCACCTGCTGGAACAGGCTCAGCCTGAAAATTATGATCCACGTTATGCCCGCTGGTCGCTGGCCGATTTACCGATAGTTCCTGAAAAATGGCTGCTTAAGCCTCGCCCGGAAGTTGCTAAGCAGTTACGGGTGATAGAAGAACTGCTCCAGCAGGCGTCTCAGGTAGTTCATGCTGGTGACCCTGATCGCGAAGGTCAGTTGCTGGTGGATGAAGTGCTGGACTATCTGAAACTGAGCGGTGAAAAAAAAGCAACGGTTCAGCGCTGCCTGATTAATGATCTTAATCCTCAGGCTGTGGAGCGGGCCATAGAGAAACTGCGTGAAAACCGGGATTTTGTTCCACTCTGCATCTCGGCGCTTGCCAGAGCCCGGGCTGACTGGCTTTATGGCATTAATATGACCCGTGCTTATACCTTGTTTGGCCGTAATGCGGGCTATAACGGGGTATTATCGGTTGGGCGGGTTCAGACTCCCGTTCTCGGGCTGGTGGTTCGTCGTGATGAAGATATTGCCGGTTTCGTCGCTAAAGATTTTTTTGAAGTCAGAGCGCATATTCTGGCCGAAAACGAGCAAAGGTTTACAGCATTATGGGTACCGAGTGATGCCTGTGAATCCTGGCAGGATGAAGAAGGGCGTTTGCTTAACCGTTCGCTGGCCGATCATGTGTGTAAGCGTATTACTGGTCAACCAGCTCTGGTCACCAGCTATCAGGATAAACGTGAGTCAGAGATTGCTCCGCTTCCGTTCTCGCTTTCCAGTCTGCAAATTGAAGCTGCGCGACGCTTTGGACTGAGTGCGCAGAATGTACTGGATATCTGCCAGAAGTTATATGAAACCCATAAACTGATCACTTATCCGCGTTCTGATTGCCGTTATTTACCGGAAGAACACTTTGCCGGGCGACATGCAGTGATGGAGGCTATCAGCAGCCATCTGCCTCAGCAGGCAATGCCGGAAGAACTTAATCCGGATTTACGTAATCGTTGCTGGGATAATAAAAAGGTTGATGCTCACCACGCAATTATTCCAACCGCAAGACGAACGAATACCCGGTTGACGGAAAATGAACAGAATATTTACGGGCTGATTGCCCGGCAGTACCTGATGCAGTTTTGCCCTGAGGCTGTTTACCGCAAATGCGTGATTGAACTGGAAATTGCTGGCGGGAAATTCGTCGCCAAAGCCAGATTCCTGGCGGTCTCTGGTTGGCGGGTGCTGTTAGGCGCGAAAGAGCGTGACGAAGAAAACGACGGTACACCGTTGCCTGAAGTTAAAAAAGGTCAGGAATTACTGTGCGAGCAGGGAGAGGTGCTGGAAAAGAAAACTCAGCCACCGCGTTACTTTACTGATGCCACATTATTGTCAGCCATGACAGGTATTGCGCGCTTTGTTCAGGATAAAGCACTAAAGAAAGTGCTGAGAGAGACCGATGGTTTAGGTACGGAGGCGACGCGTGCCGGGATTATCGAACTACTGTTTAAACGGGGTTTTCTGGAGAAGAAAGGGCGCTATATTCATTCAACTGCAATAGGAAAAGCGCTGATTCATGCACTTCCTCAGCCGGCGGCCAGCCCGGATATGACTGCACACTGGGAATCAATGCTTACCAGCATCAGCGAAAAGAACTTTCGCTACCAGGATTTTATGCATCCTCTGGTGAATACATTGCAAAGCCTGATCGGTGAGGCACGACGCGCTCCTCCGGTACAAATTTTAAGACAACTGCCCGCCGCTCCACGCAAAGGGGGGCCAAAAAGGAAGAAAAAACCTGTCACGGAGGAATAAATATGCGCTGTTTAGTGCTGATTTCAGCTGGATTCTGTTGTTTTTCTGCATTCTGTTCGGTCGATGCCAACAGCCGGGGGGCGGTCCGGCTGGATATTGATACAGGGCAAATTATGTCTGTTGGACAAACAGGTCGTGCAGACTGGCAGAATAGCGACCGGGTCTGTTTCTATAATAGTCAGCGTTATTCTGAAGGTGCGGTGATTAAGGCAGGACCGGTGTTGATACAGTGCAGCCGCGAGCAGAATGTTACAGGAACGGAACCTCTGATCTGGAAACCGCTGAGCCGTTAAGACTCAGCGATATTCCGGCAAACAACTGATCAGAGTTTGAATTCAGCCCAGACAGGAGCATGGTCAGAAGGTTTTTCCATACTGCGGATATCATAGTCGATACCAGTGGCAACGCATCTGGATGCCAAAGGCTGGCTGGCCAACAGCAAATCGATACGCAGACCACGGTTGTCATCAAAGCCTTTTGAACGGTAGTCAAACCATGAGAAACGATCTTCCACCTGTGGATTAGCTGCGCGCCATGTATCTGTCAGACCCCAGCCTAACAATTTATCCATCCATTCGCGTTCTTCCGGAAGGAATGAGCATTTTCCGGTTCTCAGCCAACGTTTGCGGTTGTCTTCTCCAATACCGATGTCTTTGTCGGTACAACTGATATTCATATCCCCCATAATCAGCACCGGATTTTCGGTACTTAAATGAGTTTCCAGATGACTTTGCAAATCCTGATAGAATTTATCTTTAGCCGGAAATTTTATCGGATGGTCACGGCTTTCGCCCTGTGGGAAATAACCGTTAATCACGGTGATGTTACCAATTGGTGAGGGGATTTCAGCCATAATAATCCGACGCTGAGCATCTTCATCATCGGTCAAAAAACCACGCTGTACACTAACCGGTTCAGCTTTGGTCAGTAATGCGACTCCGTAATGTCCTTTCTGACCATGGTAAAAGACGTGGTAACCCAGTTTCAGAACCTCTTCCAGAGGAAACATATCATCGTGGACTTTGGTTTCCTGTAATCCGATAACATCTGGCTGAAGGTTCTCGACCAGCGCGGCTAACTGGTGTGGACGTGCTCTGAGCCCGTTGATATTGAAAGAAACAAATTTCATGTTTTTACCACTTTCATAGAATTTAACCGCGATGGTAGCGATTTTTTCCCCGAATGTCACCGTAAGCAAGGGCAGGGAGAGCGATTGCGCATTTCGCGGAAAACAGGAGGGTGGACTGCAGCTTCAGATCAGATTGTGAGAATATTAACATCGGTGGTTATTGTTCAGATAAACAAAGCGTATCTAGCGGGCCGTGCCAAAGTACGTTGCCTCACGTTGTTCGGCCCGAAGCTTGTCGAAGGTTCTCGTCTTTCTCCGTGGAGAATATATAAGCTTGCCCGGGATGTCTGGCTGAAACGCCATTTGAAATGGTGGTGGGAGAAGGATGACTCGCTGTTCCAGCTCGCCCTGCGGGCCGTGCTAAAGCACGTTGCCTCACGCTGTTCGGCCCGAACCTTGTCGAAGGTTCTCGTCCTTCTCCGTGGAGAATATATAAGCTTGTCTGGAATATCTGGCTGAAACGCCATTTAGAATGGTGGTGGGAGAAGGATGACTCGCTGTACCAGCTCGCCCTGCGGGCCGTGCTAAAGCACGTTGCCTCACGTTGTTCGGCCCGAACCTTGTCGAAGGTTCTCGTCCTTCTCCGTGGAGAATATATAAGCTGGTCTGAATTGTTTGGCTGAAGCGCCATAATAATATGGTGGTGGGAGAAGGATGACTCGCCGTACCGGCTCGCCCTGCGGGCCGTGCTAAAGCACGTTGCCTCACGTTGTTCGGCTCGAACCTTGTCGAAGGTTCTCGTCCTTCTCAGTGGAGAATATATAAGCTTGCCCGGAATATCTGGCTGAAACGCCATTTAGAATGGTGGTGGGAGAAGGATGACTCGCCGTACCGGCTCGCCCTGCGGGCCGGGCTAAAGCACGTTGCCTCACGTTGTTCGGCTCAAACCTTGTCGAAGGTTCTCGTCCTTCTCCGTGGAGAATATATAAGCTGGTCTGAATTGTTTGGCTGAAGCGCCATAATAAGATGGTGGTGGGAGAAGGATTCGAACCTTCGAAGTCTGTGACGGCAGATTTACAGTCTGCTCCCTTTGGCCGCTCGGGAATCCCACCTGATTGTGATGCTTCTTAACCTGTCGAAGCGGGGTGCATATTAACAGAACTTCTGAATGTGTAAACAGGCAAAACGGATATTTTTCATCGCTTGCCTGTTTTTTACACGGTAAATGAATGACATGCGTATTTTGCAGTCAATTTTTACAGAATAATAGTCCGGTTGCCGTAAACAAATACCCGCTGAGCAAGCACCTTATCCAGGGCACGGCTGAGAGCATTCTTTTCTACATCACGTCCCGCACGCATCATATCGTCAGCCGTAAAGCTGTGATCAACATGAATAACGTCCTGCATAATGATTGGACCCTCATCCAGATTATCATTCACGTAGTGCGCAGTGGCGCCAATAATCTTCACGCCGCGTTCATAGGCCTGATGGTATGGACGTGCGCCAATAAAGGCAGGCAGGAAAGAATGATGGATATTAATAATCTGATTTGGAAACCGTTTTACAAATTCCGGGGTCAGAACACGCATATATTTTGCCAGTACTACATAGTCAGGCTGATAACGCTCAATTTCGTCTGCCATACGCATGTCGTGATCTTCACGGGTCAAACCCTCATGACTGACCAGTACGAACGGGATATCAAACCGTTCTACCAGAGAACGCAGTGTCTCATGGTTACCTATGACCGCCGCAATCTCCATATCCAGGCCACCAAAGGTGCTTTTCATCAGCAAATCACCAAGGCAATGAGCCTCTTTGGTGACCATAATTACGACACGACGGCGCCCTGCAGGTTGCAGTTCACGCACCGATCCGCCAGGTAAAGCGCTGTCTAAATCTGCCAGTAATGTGGTGTCATTAAAAATGCCTTCCAGCTCGGTACGCATAAAAAAGCGGCCGGTACGGTGATCGACAAATTCATTATTCTGGACAATATTTAGTTCGTGCTTGTAACAAATATTGGTAATTTTAGCGATGAGTCCTTTAGCATCAGGACAGATGGTTCGTAAAACTTTTCTCTGTAACGTCTGGGCTTGCATTGTGCGCATTATCCTGTCGAATCTAATTTCAGTCGTGCAATGTGGCTGATTTGCTACTGACCACAACATTTTTTATATTTCCTGCCGGAACCGCAAGGGCAGGTATCGTTTCTGCCCGCCTGCAGATGAACGCCGTCAACATAATACCAGTGTTGCTCTTCCCTGATAAAGCGAGACCGTTCGTAAATCGCCGAAGTTTGATTTTTTTCGCAATATCGGGCAAAAAAAGTAACAAATGCTTCATTACTATCATTATTATAGTCATGTGAGATAACGTTCAGCCCGAGCCATTGGGTCTCAGACAGATTGGCGGAAATAAGTTGTTCGAGTCCGGGACTTCTCTGAGATTGATGCCAGCTTTCTATCAGCCATGGCACATTACCACGTTGATACGCAGTATAGCGGGAACGCATGAGCGATTGTGCATCAGGCGCAATCTGTGTTCCGCTGATATACCGGCCACAACAATGGTCATAATTCTGCTGGCTTCCACAAGGACAGGGTTCGGTGGACACTTTATCTCCGTTTTATCTAAAATGTTTAATGCTTTTTGCGGCCTGATTCAGCTAAAACAGGCTGACAGGTGAAAGGCCGAGGATGAACTATACTATACAAAAGCAGCAGATTCTCTTACTGACAAAAGTTCACATTGCCAGAAGACTGCGCTTAAAACTGTCGGGTATCTATTCCTGCAGAGAGGAACGTTATAACTCTGAGAACAAGAACAGGTATTTGTAATGAGTAACCCATTGTCCGGTAAAAATATCTTAGTTGTTGAAGATGAAGTCGTCTTCTCTTCGCTGATTTGTGGTTTTGTTGAGAGTATGGGGGGGAAAACTCTGCCTGCCAGCGATGGAAAAGTGGCACTTAACCTGATCGACCATTATCCGGTTGATCTGGTCATTTGTGATCTCAACATGCCGGTGATGCGGGGTGATGAATTTGTTCAGCAATTACGTATTCGTGGCAATGCTCTCCCGGTTGTAATTATTACCGCCAGTGAGGATGTATCTGAAATTGCTGGCATGCTCCGGCTGGGTGTACAGGATGTACTGCTGAAACCTCTTGATGACCTGGAGCGGGTGCGGGATGTCATTCTGGAATGCCTCTATCCATCAATGTTTGCCTCCAAAATCAAAGAGGATGAGCAACTTTTCGACAGTTGGGATGATTTGATTCAACAGCCGGACAAAGCAATCCGGCTGATTAAACAACTCCAGCCCCCCATCCGTCAGTCTCTTGCTAACACTCAGGTGAATTACCGTCAGCTGACCTGTACCGGTGAACCCGGTTTAGTCTTTGATATTGCGGCACTTTCTGACTCTCAGATTGGCTTCTATGTACTGGACGTGACTCGTGCCGGCAACAACGGCATTATGGCGGCGTTGTTACTGCGGGTTATGTTTAATGAATTGCTGCAGAAAAAAATTGCTGATCAGCGTCAGCAGTTGCCTGAACTCAGTAGCATTCTTAATGATATCAATAAATTACTTCAGGATGCCGGGATGACGGGGCAGTTTCCTTTGCTGGTAGGATACTATCACCATACTCAGAGACAATTGCTACTGGTCCCTGCAGGGTTACACAGTGTTATTGATATTGACGGTGTTCAGCACGAACTGGATACCGGCATCCCGCCAGGAACATTTGAACAAATACATGCGACACAGCACAGTTTTTCTTTGACAGCGTGCGAATGTAGTATCAGTGGAGCTGGTGGAAAGCTCAAACTGATGCTCTGTGCAAATGATCAGCTTCCATGAACAATAATGATGTAAGTTTCTTATCTGTCAGGGTAAATTACCGGTTAGTATAATTCCTAAATTTCCCGTGATTGCGCTTTCAGGCGAAATCCGGGGGGGATCAACTGATATACTGTGGCTGTTCAAAACAAAAAATCCTATGGGCAATACTCGCCCACGAGTGAGGTAATTTGATGTCTGCTTATAAATCAAAAGTAAAAAAAGCGGTAATTCCGGTGGCGGGATTAGGAACCCGTATGTTGCCGGCAACCAAGGCAATTCCAAAAGAGATGCTGCCACTGGTTGATAAGCCGTTGATCCAGTATGTGGTGAATGAATGTATTGCTGCCGGTATTCATGAAATTATTCTGGTAACGCACTCTTCAAAAAATTCTATCGAAAACCACTTTGATACCAGCTTCGAGTTAGAAGCTATGCTGGAAAAACGTGTTAAACGTCAGTTACTCGATGAAATTCAAAGCATCTGTCCTCCTCACGTCACCATTATGCAGGTGCGTCAGGGTGTTGCAAAAGGACTGGGGCATGCTGTGATGTGTGCACATCCGCTGGTAGGTGATGAACCTTTTGCGGTTATCCTGCCAGATGTGATCATTGATGAATACGAATCAAACCTGCAGCAGGAGAACCTGGCAGAGATGTTACACCGGTTCGATGAGACCGGTCGTAGTCAGATTATGGTTGAGCCGGTTGCCGATGTCACTGCATACGGTGTAGTTGACTGCCAGGGCGCGGACTTACAACCTGGCCAGAGTGCACCAATGGTTGGAGTGGTCGAGAAGCCTAAAGCTTCTGAAGCACCTTCAAACCTGGCCGTTGTGGGTCGCTATGTACTTTCTGAACATATCTGGCCTCTGCTGGCGAAAACTCCTCCGGGAGCAGGTGGTGAAGTACAGTTAACTGACTCTATCGCTATGCTGATGGAGAAAGAAACTGTCGAAGCTTACCACCTCAAAGGTCTTAGTCACGATTGTGGTAACAAGCTGGGTTATATGCAGGCGTTTGTTGAATACGGTGTTCGTCACCCTGTTCTTGGCGAAGATTTCAAAAACTGGTTGAGCAAAACTGTAAGCTGATAAAGTAGCAGGGCGGCGCTGGTTGCCTTGCTAACCGCAGTGGAATTACATCAGTCAGATATTCAGGGTCATGCCATTGTGTATGACCTTTTTTTTTATTGTCAGAGCTCAGAGCGCCATAAATGGCGGAAAGCTAAAACAATCCGTGATTTTTGTATCGCGAAACCTGTATCATTCTGTCGGTCGTAATGGCGGGAATGAAAACAGCCATCTGTATAAGCTGAAAAGAGGGAAATATGAACTATCTGGTGACAGGCGCAGCAGGGTTTATCGGTTTTACTGTCTGCCGGCGTTTGCTGGAAGCCGGGCTCCGTGTTGTGGGTATCGATAATCTGAATGATTATTATGATGTCCGGCTGAAACAGGACCGGGTAGAGTTGCTAAAGGCATTTCCTGGTTTCACTTTTGAGCAGGTTGATATTGCTGACAGGGCCGCGATGGATTCATTATTCAGCCGCCATTCTTTCCAGCGTGTCATTCATCTTGCCGCTCAGGCAGGTGTTCGTTATTCACTGGAAAATCCACATGTCTATGTAGATTCAAACGTTGTCGGGCACCTCAATGTGCTGGAAGGTTGTCGACATCATAAAATTGGGCATCTGCTCTATGCCAGTTCAAGCTCTGTCTATGGGTTAAACCGTAAATTACCGTTTTCCACGGAAGACAGTGTCGATCATCCGGTCTCATTATATGCTGCGACCAAAAAAGCTAATGAACTGATGAGTCATAGTTATTCTCATTTATATCAGTTGCCAGTGACAGGATTGCGCTTTTTTACAGTTTATGGTCCGTGGGGCCGGCCTGACATGGCGCTGTTTAAATTTACCCGTGCGATACTGGCCGGTGAATCCATCGATGTATATAACTACGGGCAAATGCAACGAGATTTCACATATATTGATGATATTGTGGAAGCCATTTTTCTGCTGCAGGATAAAATCCCACAACCAGACCCTGACTGGACGGTGGAAAGCGGTTCAGCAGCGAAAAGCTCTGCCCCCTACAGTATTTATAATATAGGCAACAGCCAGCCGGTGGCTCTGATGGATTACATCAATGCACTTGAAGACGCCTTAGGAATTACGGCTAAAAAGAATATGTTACCTTTGCAGGCAGGGGATGTTCTGGATACCAGTGCAGATACAGCGGAATTATATAACCTGATTAACTTTAAGCCGGATACTTCAGTACGTGAAGGCGTTAAGAAGTTTGTTAGCTGGTATCGGGATTATTACAAAGTATAAAAAAGGAGGGTAATTACCCTCCTTTAATGTTGCCGGATAACCGGCAACAGGAAAATTTACCGGAGAATGAAAGCTAATCAGTCAGATTAAAGAGCAAAGTCTTCCAGTTTTTTACCGTCTGATTCGATGGCTTTTCTGATCACTGCTGGTGTACGGCCCTGGCCAGTCCAGGTACGAAGTTCACCCGCTTCATCAGTATACTGATATTTGGCAGGACGTGCGGCACGACGCGCTTTAACCGCAGGTTTAGCTGCTGCAACAGCCTGCAGAAGTTCATTTGGATCAATACCATCTGCAATCAGCATTTCACGATATTGTTCCAGTTTGCGTAAACGTTCTGAGTTTTGTGCAACAGCCTGGGATTCTTCTTCACGACGCTCGTTAACAATAACTTCAAATTTCTCAAGCATCTCTTCCAGAGTTTCAATACTATATTCTCTGGCTTGCGCACGCAGTGTACGAATATTATTCAACGATTTAATCGCATCGCTCATTGTCCGGATCTCACAATTAATTGGTTATTATGCAGAAGATTATAATCATAGTCTCAGGTAAAATTTACTGCAACTAATAACTATGACATCATTAACAAATTAATATCCCGGTGACTTTAGAAACAAACAGATAACTGTCGGCAAAATAACGGACAAGCGTTAAATATTCGCAAAGCAAATGCGAAAAATACAGATATATCTGATGATGCACATTTTGTATGCACGGGATATGTTAAGATGAAATCAATTACTTTGTACTCCAGAGAGCAGGTGACATGGCACAGCTTTACTTTTATTACTCTGCAATGAATGCAGGGAAATCCACTTCATTGCTGCAATCGTCGTATAACTATCATGAACGCGGAATGAAAACGGTCATTTATACCGCTGAAATTGATAACCGCTTCGGAAAAGGTAAAGTCAGTTCCCGTATAGGATTATCCTCTGAAGCCAGGCTTTATAACCAGCAAACTGATATAGGTGATGATATTCACCGGCTACATCAGGAAGCCCGGTTACATTGTGTGCTGGTTGATGAAAGCCAGTTTCTAACCCGCCAGCAAGTGAAATCACTGACCTGGGTGACTGACTTTCTGGATATTCCTGTGCTGTGCTATGGATTGCGAACGGATTTTCGCGGGGAGTTATTCGAAGGGAGTCAGTATCTGTTGGCCTGGGCAGATAAATTAGTTGAGCTGAAAACCATCTGCCACTGTGGCCGTAAAGCCAGTATGGTATTACGCCTTGACGCGCAGGGTGAACCGTTCAGACAGGGAGAACAGGTGGTTATAGGCGGGAATGAAAGTTATATCTCAGTCTGCCGCAAACACTACTGGCAGGCAATTGAACAAAATGATCTCAGCGCTATACATGGTGCGGGGAATGGCCCGGAACTTATTCAGCCATAAAAAAACCGCTCGGATGAACTGCACCCCAAAAGTTGGACACCCAACTGAGTAAGGTGCAGTTTTTATGAGTAAGTATTCTCTCAGCTTCAAACTTGAGGTCGTGCAGCACTACCTTTCCGGACTGGAGGGACAGAAAGCGACAGCAAAACGGTTTGGTATCGATAACAGTGCCGTAAGAAAGTGGACTGCTTTATGGCAGCTTCATGGCGAAGCCGGGCTGACTATGCGGTGCTTCACCTATTCTCCGGCTTTCAAAGAGTCTGTTATCTTGTCTATGCGTGAACACCGTCTGTCTGTTCGCGAAGTCTGTGCCAAATTCGCTATCCCTGCTTTTTCCTCAGTATGTCTGTGGGAACGGTTGTATGATGAGGGGGGTATTGAAGCCCTCAAAGTCAACCGCGGCAGGAAAAAAACGATGCCAGATACACCTGAAAAGAAAGCGGTTAACCTTTCTCAGACCACCCTCAATACGGACGAACGCGAAGAGCTTGAGCAACTACGCGTCGAAGTGGCTTACTTAAAAAAGCTTCAAGCCTTACTCAGGGAAAAAAACACGCCAAAACGCGGGATAAAACGCAAGTCGTGAATGAGCTAAGGTCACAATTTCCTTTGGCGCGTTTGCTGAAAGCCGCTGAGTTAGCCAGAAGTACGTTTTACTGGCAGTTGTCATGCGGCAAAAAGGCAGATAAATATGCCGATGATAAGCGTCGGATCCTGGCGTTGTTCCATCACCATAAAGGGCGATATGGATATCGCAGGATCACGCTTGCGGGTCGGGGTGTTTACTGAATCATAAAACGGTTCAGAGGCTCATGAAGCAGTTACAGCTGGCATCCTGTATCAGAGTGAAAAAGTACAACTCTTACAAAGGCCGATACGGCAAAGCTGCCGGTAATGTGCTGGATCGTAAGTTTACTGCGGACAGACCAAATCAGAAGTGGGTCACGGACGTTACGGAATTTAAAGTTGGCGGGGAAAAGCTGTACTTATCTCCGATACTTGATCTTTATAACGGTGAAATCGTGGCATATCAAATGGAACATCGCCCCGGTTGTCGATGGTAGATGATATGTTGACTAAAGCGTTATCAGTGCTGAACGAAGGTGAATACCCGTTGCTCCATTCAGATCAGGGTTGGCAGTATCAAATGGTGCAATATCAGAAGCGACTTAAGGAAGCAGGGCTGAAACAGAGCATGTCACGAAAGGGCAACTGCTATGACAATGCGGTAATAGAAAGCTTCTTCGGGACATTAAAGGCGGAATGCTTTTACCTCAGTGAATATAGAGATATAAAAGAGTTACGCATAGCAATCGATGAGTATATCCACTATTACAATCATGAAAGAATAAAACTGAAACTAAAAGGGGTGAGTCCGGTAGAGTACCGAACCCAGGCCCTGGTAGCCGCTTAACATGAACCGTCCAACTTTATGGGGTCAGTTCAAGCTGGCGGTTTTTGTTTTCAGGTTAT
Organism: Tatumella citrea; assembly: GCF_002163585.1. Lineage (NCBI taxonomy): Bacteria > Pseudomonadati > Pseudomonadota > Gammaproteobacteria > Enterobacterales > Erwiniaceae > Tatumella > Tatumella citrea. The sequence goes on along the minus strand of NZ_CP015579.1, from coordinate 2,187,096 downwards.
TTTACTTTCTTTTTACTGCGGGATGCAGCCGCAGGTTTTTCAGTTTCTTCAGAAGTCGCAGATGCTCCTTCGCTGAATTCCCTGCCGTAAAAACTATCCAGCATTATCTGTTTTAATTCGGCAATCAGAGGGTAACGTGGGTTAGCTCCTGTACACTGGTCGTCGAAAGCATCTTCTGCCAGCTTATCAATTTTTGCGAGGAAATCGGCCTCCTGAACGCCTGCTTCCCGAATTGATTTAGGAATTCCCAGGTCTGTTTTAATTTCATCCAGCCATTTCAACAGGGCGGCAATTTTAGCTGCGGTGCGATCGCCTGGCTGACCTAAGCCCAGATGATCCGCAATTTCAGCATAACGACGACGTGCCTGAGGGCGGTCATACTGGCTAAAAGCGGTCTGCTTAGTAGGGTTATCATTTGCGTTATAGCGGATAACATTCGAAATCAGCAGGGCATTTGCCAGCCCGTGCGGGATATGGAATTCAGAACCCAGCTTATGCGCCATTGAGTGACATACCCCAAGGAAGGCGTTAGCAAAGGCAATACCTGCTATTGTGGCGGCATTATGTACCCGTTCGCGGGCAATCGGATTTTTCGCACCTTCATGATAGCTGGCTGGCAGGTTCTCTTTCAGCAATTTCAACGCCTGCAGTGCCTGTCCATCGGAATACTCGTTCGCCAGTACTGAGACATAAGCTTCAAGTGCATGCGTCACTGCATCCAGACCACCAAAAGCACACAGTGATTTTGGCATATCCATGACCAGGTTTGCATCGACAATGGCCATGTCCGGTGTCAGAGCATAGTCCGCCAGAGGGTATTTCAGTCCGGTGGCATCATCGGTAACCACTGCAAAAGGTGTCACTTCTGAACCGGTACCGGAAGTTGTGGTAATAGCGACGAGGCTGGCTTTAACGCCCATTTTAGGGAATTTATAGATACGTTTGCGGATATCCATAAATCGCAGAGCCAGTTCTTCAAAGTGAGTTTCCGGATGCTCATACATCACCCACATGATTTTCGCCGCATCCATCGGGGAACCACCACCTAAGGCAATAATGACATCAGGTTTGAAACTATGCATCTGAGCTGCGCCTTTACGAACAATGCTGAGCGTCGGATCGGCTTCAACTTCAAAAAATATCTCAGTTTCAACACCATGCGCTTTTAATACCCGGGTAACCTGGTCCGCATAGCCATTGTTAAACAGGAAGCGGTCGGTAACGATAAATGCCCGTTTTGCACCATCTCCGGCGATTTCTTCCAGAGCAATCGGCAGTGAACCACGACGAAAATAGATGGATTTAGGAAGTTTATGCCACAACATATTTTCAGCCCGTTTAGCGACGGTTTTTTTGTTGATCAGGTGTTTAGGCCCGACGTTTTCTGAAATAGAGTTACCACCCCAGGAACCACAGCCTAATGTCAGGGAAGGGGCCAGTTTAAAGTTGTATAAATCGCCGATACCCCCCTGAGATGCAGGAGTGTTAATCAGTATCCTGGCGGTTTTCATTTTCTCACCAAACAATTTTACCCGTTCCGGCTGATTATCCTGGTCGGTATACAGACATGAGGTATGTCCGATACCACCCATTTCGACCAGTTTTTCGGCTTTAAGCAAAGCATCGTTAAAGTCTTTGGCACGATACATGGCGAGTGTTGGTGATAATTTTTCGTGAGCAAAAGGCTCAGACTCATCAATAACACTGACTTCACCAATTAATATCTTGGTGTCTGCAGGTACGTTAATACCAGCCATCTCAGCAATTTGGGTTGCCGGCTGACCAACAATGGCCGCGTTGAGACCACCATTTTTTAGAATGATGTTTTGTACTGCCTGTAATTCACTGCCTTGTAACAGATAACCGCCGTGACTGGAGAAACGTTCACGGACTGCATCATAGACAGTATCATCGACGATGACTGATTGTTCAGAGGCGCAGATGACCCCGTTGTCGAAGGTTTTTGACATCAGGATAGAGGCAACCGCACGCTTAATATCCGCAGTGTTGTCGATAACTACCGGAGTGTTACCCGCACCTACACCGATAGCCGGTTTACCTGAACTGTAAGCGGCTTTCACCATGCCCGGGCCACCCGTAGCAAGAATCAGATTAATATCCGGGTGATGCATTAGCTGGTTAGACAGCTCTACAGAAGGTTCATCAATCCAGCCGATCAGATCTTTAGGTGCTCCCGCAGCAATAGCAGCCTGCAGCACAATATCTGCAGCTTTATTAGTTGCATTTTTTGCCCGTGGATGAGGGGAGAAAATAATACCGTTACGGGTTTTAAGGCTGATTAGTGCTTTGAAAATAGCAGTGGAGGTCGGGTTAGTGGTTGGGACGATACCGCAGATCAGGCCGATGGGTTCAGCAATGGTGATAGTACCGAAAGTATCATCCGTTTCCAGGATGCCGCAGGTTTTTTCATCTTTGTAAGCGTTATAGATGTATTCGGAGGCAAAATGATTTTTAATAACTTTATCTTCGACGATCCCCATTCCGGATTCCGCCACCGCCATTTTTGCCAACGGTATTCGGGCATCTGCGGCAGCCAGTGCTGCTGCCCGAAAGATTTTATCAACCTGCTCCTGACTAAAATCTGCATACTGTTGTTGCGCGTGTTTTACTCTGGCTACCAGCGCATTCAGTTCAGCAACGTTTGTTACAGTCATGCTTATCTCCTGAAGGAAAATTAAACTTTTTTAGTAAACATACGTGTCAGATTTCTGCTACTGCCCGTGATAACACGGTGCTTACTAAAAGAATCTCATATCGGCATGAAGTTATGAAGTCTGGTTGAGAATAGATTACCGGGATGTTGCAAAGCGGGTACTGATACAGATCAAATTATGCGCAAGCTGATACCTTTCAGCTGCGCTAAAACTCTGTATTTGTGCCTTAAGTGTTAAGTTTAGTTTAGTTGTATGTTTATTTCATGCCAGGGCTTCATAAGCCCGAACAGGGAAATGTTAAATAAAGCTAATCTGTTTTGTTCCGGGAAGAACAGGGGGGAGGTCAGTGTTACTGAACAGAAAAAATGATTGCAGTAAGGGTTCAGGAGCCTGGTTGAGCGCAGCGATAAATAAATCAGAGCGGGTACAGAGCTGAATACGGTGCCCTGAAGGGCACCTGGAATTTATTCACGCCACAGGATATGGCAGAGTTTATGGTCTTTTTCACGACACAACAAAACCCGGGCGAAAACATCGGTAATAGGTTCACCATCGGCTTCACCCAGACCAATAACTACTTCGGCAAAAAAGTCCGGATTTAAATCGAAGTCGACATGTTCATTCCAGTCTTCTGAAGGATCGAACAATTCTGCGCCACCGCGCTCTTCGAACTGTAAATTAAACAGAATAATATCTGCCGGGTCCAGATTGTCCCCTGCCAGTTCAAGAAATATATCGTACGCCTGCTCCAGCGTTTCATCTTCAGTAAGACGATTGTTGAGATCCATGATGAGCCTGTACTTTTAATAGTGTGTATGCGGCCTTTTTTACAGCAAAGGACTGAAGAAGTAAAACAGTCGTTCTACTATGCGGCGCCAATATGGACGTTTTGCCCATTCTTTAGCATCCAGCAGTTCTGAGCGCTGAATATAGTCCTGTTGAACAAGTGAGACATCATTCCCAAAATCGATATCATCAATGACCAGTGTGACTTCAAAATTTAACCACAGACTGCGCATATCCAGATTTACGGTTCCTACCAGGCAGAGTTCCCCGTCTGCCAGGACACTTTTGGTATGCAGTAAACCGTCTGAGAACTGATAGATTTTAACTCCGGCTTCCAGCAGCTCGGTAAAAAAAGCCCGACTTGCCCAGCCGACCAGCAGTGAATCATTTTTCTTTGGAACGATCAGGCTGACATCTACGCCACGCAGCGCCGCAGTGCAGATTGCATGTAACAGGTCATCACTGGGTACAAAGTAAGGTGTTGTCATCACCAACTCTTCGCGCGCTGAGTATATAGCAGTCAGCAGGGCCTGATGGATCATATCTTCAGGAAAGCCAGGGCCGGAAGCAATCACCTGAATAATATGCCCGCTGGCCTCTTCAAAAGGCATCACTACCTGGTCAGGCTGAGGGGGCAAAATACGCTTACCGGTTTCAATCTCCCAGTCGCAGGAGAAGACGATTCCCAGAGTGATAGCAACAGGACCTTCCATCCGGGCCATCAGGTCTACCCATTGTCCCACACCTGCATCCTGTTTGAAGAAACGAGGGTCAACCAGATTCATACTGCCGGTATAGGCAATCGAATTATCTATCAGAACAATTTTACGGTGCTGACGCAGATCCATGCGTCGCAGAAACATCCTGAACAGATTGACCTGAAGTGATTCAACCACTTCTATTCCGGCGTCACGGAATTTTTTTGGCCAACCGCTGCGAAAAAATGTCCGGCTGCCGGCAGAGTCGAGCATTAGCCGGCAGAAAACTCCGCGTCCGGCGGCCTCAATGAAGGCTTCAGCTACCTCATCTGCCAATCCGCCAGGCTGCCAGATATAAAAAACCATCTCAATATTATGCTGCGCTTTACCAATATCACGAATCAGAGCGTGCATAACATCATCGGAACTGGTCAGTAATTCCAGATGATTACCTTTTACACCGGGGATGCCGTGTCGATGTTCGCATAACCGAAATATTGCGCTGGCAACACTACTGGTGCTGGTCGCGAAAATATGTGAAGAGTTCTTTAATTCTGTCATCCAGCGGGCAGTAGCCGGCCACATAGTTCTGGCACGCTCTGCCCGGCGCTTACCCAGATATAGTTCACCAAAGCTAAGATAAGCAATAATTCCCACCAATGGCAGAATGTAGATGATGAGCAACCAGACCATTGAAGAGGAAACTGTCCGTCGTTTCATCAGGATTCTGAGGGTGACGCTGGCAATTAACAGCCAGTAGCCAAACAATATCAACCCGTTAACCAGTGAATAAAATATCGTCATTAAGTGGAAGTCCGGTTCACGCTTTCGTCATCTGAGTGTACGTTGAGTTGCGTTATTGTAAAACCTTTTCTGAAACCAGCGTTGGATCCCGGCATTAAGCGCGTATACTGTTGCTGTAATACTCAGGGGAGAGAGTGATGAAAAGAAGCAGAAATGAAGTCGGACGCTGGAGAATGGCACGCCAGACCAACCGGCGTAAAGTACGCTGGCTTGAAGCACAATCCAGGCGTTATACCCATATCCGTCTGATAAGACACCAGTTGGCAAAGCTACAACGCAGGTCTTTACTGTTTAAACTGTCTGAAAGTAGTCCCTCGTCAAAACATTATTTCTGATATCAGATCTCCGCTGCTGGTTCTTCAGTAGCGGAAACCTCAACGTTTCTTAAAAACTACTCAGCACATGGCCGTAAAAACCGGCTATCCATACAATATATGCCAGCCAGATAATGACACCAGCACCCAGAAAGAATTTTGTGTTCATAATAGTAGTCTCCGGAAGGCCTTGTTTGATGTTAAACAGGTTACGGGATTCAGTATAAAAATCCCGGAGGCAGTGATATTGATGTGGATCAATCGCAGTTAACTGAGCCCCTAAATTGATTGACTGTCTATGTGCCGGGCTTTGAATAATAGTCCGTTGCTGTAATTCCACTGTATTGATGGTTGTTAATTCGACGCTGTCCGGGGGGAACTCCTGCCAGGGAAGCTAAATAACTCTAATCACTATGGTTAGAACAAGGGAAAACCCGTCAGGGAGACCGTGCGGGTTTACGGCAACCTTCGGACTGGTGCCATTACAGGTGTTTCTGAGATTCGAAACACTTATCCTGAAGCCTTCTGACAGCATCCGGTGGCATGGGAGCCGTCATCATCTTCCTGTAAGTCATGCATTCTGGTGTTGTTTCTGCATGATGCTTCTGATGAGCACATGCAGTGAGCGAAAATATTGCAAATGACAAATAAATTAATTTAGTCAACTCACCCTCCTCAGATATTTATAAGTGTAGCCAGCTATCACAGAGTATCCTATCGGCTGTTGTTTAATGAAATCAATAAGCCAGGATATAGTGACTCTAAAGCCACATTATTCGTCTGGGCAAACTGGCGGACGAGCATCACTAAGACAAACGATGACTATGATGCCCCCTGGCGTGACCCGTCATGGGTGGCAATGGCTCGTTAATCATCACTACCATAATAAGGCTGATATGGTAATCGCACCTGGTACCACGTCTAAAGCGCTGAAGAGGGGGGGACGTTTATGGTGAAGAGTTTTTGATGAGCAGGGTGCGCAACTCGAATTTGAAAGCCCGGACAAAAAATATTTTGTGTACCTAATTGAGTACCTTTTTTAATTTAATGTCCGATGCTTTTTATTTAACGAATTGTTTTAATGGCGTTTACTATTGTATCAGAACACCCGCTTAAAGGGTTTTACAGTGACATTCTGATAGACACCCGCTGCAACATAAGGATCATCATTGGCCCATGACTGAGCGGATTCCAGTGACGGAAACTCTGCAATCACCGTTGAACCAGTGAAGCCGGCTACTCCCGGCTCATTACTGTCAACTGCTGGCAGAGGGCCGGCAACAATCAGCCTGCCTTCATCCTGTAACAGTTGCAGACGTGCCAGATGAGCTGGGCGAACGGACAAACGTTTTTCAAGTGATTCTGGAAAATCTTCAGCGTAAATGACGTATAACACGGCGATTATCTCTTGCAGCAATAAGTTGAAAACTCAAAGTTATGCTAAGCGTGACATCAGTGCAAATAAAATGGCACAACTGAGTCAGGAATACGTATTGAAACTGATTGCTATTTGCATTTAAAATGAATCATCACTGAACTGACCAGATCGCTATGAGCACTTTGACAGAAGAATTTCCTAAACGTTTATCATTATCCATGCTGGTATCAGTCGCTTTACATGGCGTGGTAGTTGCCGGACTGTTGTATGCATCATTCAATCAGGTTCTGAATGTGCCTACGCCTCAGGCTGCTATCGATGTCTCTATGGTAGCGCCGGAAGTTCAGACCCAGGCCGCGATTAGTCAGCCTCTGCCGGTTCCGCAGCCTGTAACTCCTCCACCACAGGAGGTTCAGCCTCAGCCGGCACCTGAGCCGGAGCCAGAACCTACACCGACACCTCAGCTGGATAAACCGGTACCTATTGAAAAGCCTGAACCTAAGCCGAAGCCTAAGCCTGAGGTCAAGAAGCATCATGAGGTGAAGAAAAAAGCAGTTAAACCTAAACCTGTGGTGAAACATGAAGAGAAGCCGACGGAGAAAAAAGAAGATCTGACGGCTCAGCAAAAAACTAATCCGGCAGATCAGACCAAAGCCCAGACAGCACCGCAAAAGTCTAAAACTGATCAACAGAGTATTTCCCAGGGCAAACCACAATCTGTCAGTATTACCAGTCCGACCTATCCGGCACGTGCACTGGCTTTCCATCTGGAAGGGCGGGTTAAAGTTCAGTTCGATGTGGATGATGCTGGTAATGTGGTAAATGCACGGATTATTGAAGCCCAGCCACAAAATATGTTCGATCGTGAAGTCAAACAGGCCATGAGGCACTGGCGTTATCAAAGCGGTAAGCCAGGTAAAGGTCTGACAATGAACATTTTGTTTAAAATTGATGGCAGCTCATCTGTTGAATAGCAGGATGATTCGAAAAAAAAGCGCAGAGATGCGCTTTTTTTGTGCGATAGATATTTTTCTCAGGGGTAAGTCTTGTTAGCTACTGGCTCACTCAACGCCCTTGATTTACCGTGGTCATCTACCGCAACGTAGATAAATACTGCCTCAGTAGTACAGTAAGTCTGGCCGATAGGCTCAGAAGACACTTTTTTAATCCAGACTTCTACATTGATGGTAATTGAACTGGTGCCGGTACGAATACAGCGGGCATGGCAGCTCACCACATCGCCTATCGCAACCGGTTTCAGAAATGTCATACCATCGACACGAACAGTGACGACACGACCATTTGCGATTTCTTTAGCCAGAATTGCTCCACCCATGTCCATCTGGGACATCAACCAGCCACCAAAAATATCGCCATTTGCGTTGGTATCCGCCGGCATGGCCAGCGTACGCAACACCATCTCACCTTGCGGTTGCCTCAGACTTTCAGTCATTTTTATTCTCTGTATTATTCCCTGTGGCCTGCAGGCAGACCACGGCGGGATTATTTTTCTTCACGTGGCAGATGACGCCAGATATATAAACCACTGGCCGCGGTAAACAGCAGTGTTAATGCTGTCAGACCGAACACTTTAAAGTTAACCCATAATGATTCAGGCAACCAAAAAGCGACATAAATATTTACTAATCCGCAAACAAAGAAGAAAACTGCCCATGCAGCATTGAGCTTGCGCCAGACGGGAGCAGGTAATTCGAGTTCTTTCCCAAGCATTGACTGAATCAATGGTTTTTCCATCCAACACTGACTGAAAAGCAACGCTGCAGCAAACAGAGTATAGATAACGGTCACTTTCCATTTAATAAATTCGTCATTATGGAAAATGAGCGTCAGTGAGCCAAATACAGTCACCAGCAGGAAAGTGATAATTGTCATTTTTTCCAGCTTGCGATACAGCACCCAACTGACAACCAGTGCGATCGCCGTAGCTGCAATCAGTGCCCCTGAAGCGACGAAGATGTCATATAACTTGTAAAACACAAAAAAGACGACAAGTGGCAGAAAGTCCAGTAATTGTTTCATAACAAGTCCGAATAATACGGCTTACCTGCGAGTAAGCCGAAAAATAATACAGATGATTAACGAATCAGCATATACAGGCGGAACAGGTAAATGACCAGTACCGCTGACAGCAAATTACCCAGAGTAGTGGCAATGACTGCTGCTGTGGTGGCAGGCAACAGTGTCTGTGACGCAAAAATAAACATCAGCAGTACCTTACCAGCCAGCCAGCAAACCACTGCAGGGGCCAGTGATTTAAGGTTTTTCCAGGCCAGCGGAACACTAAGTTTCATGGCTCCGATAATACCGCCGCGTTTCTGGCTAAGTAACACTGGTGCCAGAGCAAACAGAATGGTCAGGAAAATACCCGGCACCATAAGGGCCATAAAACCAATCTGAACAATTAACGTCACCAGAAATGTCTGAATCAGTAATGCTGGCAGAAATCCTACTGATGCTCCGATAGCTCCCAGGGCACTGATTTTTTTACCCGCAGATACCGACGGAATTAACACCAGCATTCCACCGAGTAATAAGGTATTGCCAATCAATGCCGACAGCGTACCTACAGCAGAAGTGTGCAATAAAATCTTCTGTTGATCCGGTGTCATATTCTGCAGAACGGAAATCAGCGATCCGGTATTGTCATCCCCTTGCATCAGAGCCGCAACCTGATCAGCCCCCGGAGAGAAAACAGTCCCCAGTATTACTGTGACCAGAGCGCTGGCAAGTGCAATAAGGGTGATCGCTGGCAGCTGGTGGCGCAAAAAATTTGCAGTATCACGGTATAACGAGCTGGCCGTGAGAGACATGTACACTCCTTTGGGAAACAAATGAATTAACCGGAAGATTGTACATGTTAACCCTGCTGACGGGCACCCTGACTTACATAACTTTCCGTTTTTATCGCTGGTCGCTGTTTCCTTAACCACTCTGAGCAATTCCATTAGCAAAATCCGGCTGGAGGTTCACTGAGCTACGGAGACGCGCTAAGACAATTTTTTTATCCAAAAAGCGCGATTGCGTAGTGGTGAAAATTGATCTAAATCAAGGCTTTGTTTTTTAACTATTTTTTATCCCCGGAAAGACATGATTTTCTGTGTGATTCGCGTTAAACATAGCAACAACCAATGACAATTTAACGATTGTTCACATTGAAAACTATAAAGCGATGGCGTTTCAGGAGAGGAGTGGCTATGAAAATCGGAAAAATTGGGTTACTAATTGCGGCCCTGCTACCAGCGGTAGCTTCAGCGCATCAGGCTGGTGATTTCTTTATCAGGGCAGGGAGTGCAACAGTACGTCCGACCGGTGGGTCCGATAATGTACTTGGCCTTGGTGAGTTTAATGTCAGCAATAATACCCAGCTGGGATTAACTTTTACTTATATGGCAACTGACCATATTGGTGTGGAATTACTGGCAGCTACACCTTTCCGTCATAAAGTAGGGCTTGGACCGACAGGAACCCTGGCAACCGTACACCAACTGCCTCCTACATTAATGGCGCAATATTACTTTCTGGACAATACCTCAAAATTCCAGCCTTATGCCGGTATTGGATTAAATTACACCACCTTCTTTAATAATAAATTCAATGATACTGGTCGCGCAGCAGGGCTGAGTGATTTGCATGTGAAAGATTCGGTAGGTGTTGCAGGACAACTGGGTATGGATTATCAGATTAACCAGCACTGGATGCTGAATGCTTCAGTCTGGTACATGGATATTAATACCAAAGTTAAATTCAAAGCGGGTGATGATCAGGAAAGTATTAAAACCAATATCAACCCGTGGGTATTCTTCTTCGGTGTCGGTTACAACTTCTGATAAAGCATGCTTAACTGCTATAAAAAAGGCCGGATTTCCCGGCCTTTTTTGCGAAACAGAATAACTACTTGATCTGAATGTTATTAACAACAGAAGTTACGCCCGGTACTTCACGGGTAACTTCTACTGCGCGACTGGCTGCCGATGGGGTTGCTACGAAACCGCTCAGCTGTACGCGTCCTTTAAATGTCTCAACATTAATTTCGGTAGATTTTAGTTCTTTAGTACCCAACAATTGTGCTTTTACTTTTGTGGTAATTACGGTGTCATCGATGTAACCGCCGGTGCCTTCTTTTTTAGGGCCCGGAGCACAACCTGCTAATGACAGTGCTACCACAGATGCCAGCACAGCACTGGCTAAACCTTTAATAAACTTCATTTAATGTCTCCCTGTATTTTAAACATCATACCCCGGTGAGTTCCGGTACATTTGTAGTTTAACTGTAATTCAGGAATCTACCAGTTTTACGTTAAAAAGGCCTTCACCTGAAAAGTGAAGGCCTGATTAATCAGCGGGTAGCCGCTTTGAGTGAGGCAGCAAAATCAGTCAGTTTCTGCAGCATCACTGCGGGTTGCTGCAAATTCTGTTCGATAATTTTGACCACGGCAGAGCCAGAAATTGCACCTGCTGCACCGGCCCCGATAGAATCTTTGACCTGTGAAGGCTCAGAAATTCCAAATCCCTGGACCGGAGGCGCTGCATGGTATTCATGCAGTTTGCTGATGATATGATGCAGTGGCCGCGCGGCTTTATTTTCCGTTCCGGTAACCCCGGCACGTGACAGCAGATAGGTGTATCCGCGTCCATGAGAAGCGATTTCACGCAGCAAATCATCACTGGCATTTGGCGGGCAGACAAAAATAGGCGCAATATTATGTCGGGTTGCTGCCTGGCGGAAGGGTTGAGACTCTTCCATCGGAACATCCGCGACCAGCACGGAATCTACGCCAGCTTTCTGACAACGGGCATAAAAGTTGTCAATTCCCGGGCTGAAAACCAGGTTGGCATAAATCAGCAGACCAATCGGGAGTTCAGGGTATTTGCTACGGACCTGAGCAATAATTTCAAAGCTCTTTTCGGTATTCATTCCGGCACTGAACGCCCGCAGATTAGCCGCCTGAATGGTCGGACCGTCTGCCAGCGGATCGGAGAATGGAAAACCCAGTTCAAGCGCGTCTGCGCCACCTTCGACCAGAGCATCGATAATCTGCAGGGATAATTCGAACGAAGGATCGCCCAGCGTGACAAACGGGACAAACGCGCCTTCTTTACGCTCTGCGAGGCGGTTAAATAATAAAGAGTAACGTTCCATCAGATTTCTCCACGCTGCTTCAAAATATCGTGCACAGTAAAAATATCTTTATCGCCACGCCCTGACAGGCTGACAACTAACAGCTGCTCTTTTTCAGGATTTTCACGAGCCATTTTCAGAGCATGGGCCAGTGCATGTGAGGATTCCAGTGCCGGAATAATCCCTTCATGACGTGACAGTTCTTTAAATGCTTCCAGAGCCTCATCGTCAGTCACTGACACATATTCTGCGCGTCCTGTGCTGTTAAGGTAGGCATGTTGTGGCCCAACTGACGGGAAATCCAGACCGGCAGAGATGGAGTAAGACTCTTCAATCTGCCCATCTTCTGTCTGCATCATTGGCGATTTCATACCAAAATAAATGCCTACTTTGCCGTGTTTGAGTGGTGCGCCGTGTTGTCCGGTTTCAATACCCAGACCTGCCGGTTCGACACCGATTAACCCGACGGATGTCTCATCAATAAAATCAGCAAACATTCCGATAGCATTCGAACCACCACCGACACAGGCAATTACGGCATCCGGCAGACGACCTTCATGTTCAAGGATCTGGGCACGGGTCTCTTCGCCAATCATCCGCTGGAATTCACGCACGATGGTTGGGAAGGGATGCGGGCCGGCAGCGGTGCCCAGCATATAGTGAGCTTTCTCATAGCTGCCAGACCAGTCACGCAGGGCTTCATTACAGGCATCTTTCAGAGTTGCTGAGCCGCTGTGCACAGGAATAACTTCAGCTCCCATCAGGCGCATACGGAAGACGTTTGGCGACTGGCGTTCGACATCTTTAGCACCCATATAAATCCGGCACTTCATGCCCAGCAGGGCACAGGCAATTGCTGAGGCGACACCGTGTTGTCCGGCACCGGTTTCAGCGATAATTTCATTTTTCCCCATCCGCTTTGCTAATAGCGCCTGACCCAGAACCTGGTTAGTTTTATGGGCACCACCGTGCAGCAAATCTTCACGTTTCAGGTACAGACGGGTGCGGGTTCCGGCAGTCAGATTGCGGCACAAAGTCAGTGCTGTCGGGCGACCTGCATAATCTTTCAACAGTTGGGTAAATTCCTCCTGAAATTCCGGGTCTCGCTGGGCACTGACAAAAGCTTCTTCCAGTTGAGTCAGGGCAGGCATCAGAATTTGCGGCACATACATACCGCCAAATTCACCAAAATAGGGGTTCAGTAAAGTCATAACTCAGTTTCCTGTATCGTCAGATCGACGCGTCCTGATTAATAAGCGCGTAATTGTTGGAATACATCTGCCAGTTTTTGCGGATTTTTAATTCCGGGAGCACTTTCTACGCCAGAATTAAAATCCAGCCCAATGCAACCGGTCAGAGCTGCCTCGGCACAATTATCGGGAGAGAGACCGCCGGCCAGCATGACATTATGCAGATCCTCACCTTTCAATAATGACCAGTCGAAACGCTGTCCGCTGCCCCCCTGACCATTGTCGAACAGATACCGGTCAACATGAGGGATATCACGGGCTGGCAGATGGTCACGAATACTGAAGGCTTTCCAGATAGCAATGTTGTCTGGCAGTTGCTTGCGCAGAGTAGCAATCCACTCTGCAGATTCATCACCATGCAACTGAACTGTATTCAGTGACAACCGGGTGGCAGTGCTGACAACTTCGTCCTGTGAAGCATTACGGAATACACCAACGAATTTAAGCGGTGCAGCAGTGATCAATGTTTCTGCCTGCTCAATGCTGATTTGTCTTGGCGATCCTTCGGCAAAAATTAGCCCGCCATAGACTGCACCAGCCTGCCAGGCGGCACTCACATCTTCGCTGCGGGTCAGGCCGCATACTTTATTATCGCCAATCAGTACACGGCGAACGGCTGCGGCAAGATTATCCTCTGACATCAGAGAAGAACCAATCAGGAAACCATTGGCATAATCCCTTAACTCACAGATCTGACTGTAATCGTAGATGCCCGATTCACTGATAATAGTGGTATCTTTCGGGAGCTGCGGTGCTAACTGGCGTGTCTTATCAAGATGAACCGAAAGATCACGCAGATCGCGGTTGTTAATCCCTGCAACGCGAGGTTTCAGTACCAGTGCTCGTTCCAGCTCTTCCTGATTACTGATTTCGGTCAGTATGCCCATATTAAGTGAATGAGCAACTTCGGCCAGTGCCAGATACTGCTGATCATCCAGTACCGACAGCATCAGTAAAATAGCATCCGCCTGATAGTAACGGGCCAGATAGATCTGATACGGGTCAATAACAAAATCTTTGCACAGCACAGGCTGGGTGATAGCGGCACTGACCAGTGGCAGAAATTCAAAATTGCCCTGAAAGTATTTTTCATCCGTCAGCACGGAAACGGCGGATGCGTAGTCACGGTACACCGTAGCGATGGCTACCGGGTCAAAGTCTTCGCGGATTAATCCTTTAGAAGGTGACGCTTTTTTGCATTCCAGGATAAATGCGCTTTTGTTACGTTGTAACGCCTTATAAAAGTCACGTGTTGATGGCACAAGCTGAGACTGGAAATCTGCCAACGGCTGTTGTGCTTTACGAGCTTCGATCCAGATGGCTTTGTCTGCAACAATCTTCTCTAAAACAGTACCCTTCATGATTATCCTCTTGCTGCCAGTGCAGTCACTAATTCGTAAGCCCGGCCACTACGGATGACAGCGATTGCCTGTTCTGCGTTTTCGCGCAAATCTTCATTGCCGAATAATTTCATCAGCATAGCAACATTGGCTGCAATCGCCTGTTCATGGGCTGGCTGGCCATGACCCTGAAGTAACTGACGTAAAATATCACGATTTTCCTCAGGCGTACCGCCCGCCAGTGACTCTTTATCATGAAAATCAAGCCCGAAATCCGGAGGACTGATTTCATAACGGGTAATTTCACCGTCACGCAATTCAGCCACCATTGTCGGTGCATGAATCGCGATTTCATCCATTCCTCCGCCATGAACGACTGCTGCGCGACGGTAGCCCAATACTTTAAGAGTTTCAGCAACCGGCTGAATCAGTTGTGGACTGTAGACGCCAATTAACGCTAACGGAGGGCGAGCCGGATTAATCAGCGGGCCAAGCACGTTAAATAATGTCCTCGTCTGTAACTGTTTGCGCACCGGCATCGCATAGCGAAACCCACTGTGATATTGCGGGGCAAACAGGAAACAGACGTTCTGATCGTCCAGTGCCTGACGGGCATTTTCTGGTGTCATATCCAGATTAATGCCAAACGCAGCCAGCAGGTCAGATGAACCGGACTTACTGGAAACGCTGCGGTTGCCATGTTTGGCAACTTTAAGTCCACAGGCGGCAGCGACAAAGGCACTGGCGGTTGAGATATTAATACTGTTACTGCCGTCACCTCCGGTTCCGACAATGTCCGCAAACATATAATCAGGACGAGGGAATTCACGGGCATTGGCCAGTAGCGCAGTGGCAGCGCCGGCTATTTCTTCAGGGGTTTCACCGCGAACTTTCATCGCAATCAGCGCAGCACCCAGAGACACCGGATCCATTTCGCCGGTAACTATGGCCGAAAAAAGTTGTTCGCTTTCTGTCTGGCTGATGACTTTGCCCTGATATAACTGTTCCAGAATCTGCTGCATTTCTTCGTCCTTATTTACCAAGCGCCCAGGCGAGGGTCTGTTCAAGTAATTTTGCCCCCTGGGTTGTCAGAATTGACTCCGGGTGAAACTGGAAGCCACAAACTTTGTCTTCATCATTACGGATGGCCATCACCATACCGTTGAAGGTGGCGTTTACTGTTACATCCGCCGGAATATTGCTGCCTACCAGAGAGTGATAGCGGGCAACCGGCAGCGGGTTAGGTAAACCACTAAACATTGCCTGACCATCATGGCTGATAGCAGATGCTTTACCGTGCAGAATTTCACCGGCCTGACCGACAACGCCGCCATAGCTTTCGACGATGGCCTGGTGGCCCAGACAAATACCGATAATAGGCACTTTACCGCGCATTGCTTTTAGTAAAGCGGGCATTGAGCCTGCATCAGCAGGAGCTCCCGGGCCAGGAGACAGCATCAGAACCGGGTTTTCCATGCTGCTCAGACGTTCAG
Organism: Tatumella citrea; assembly: GCF_002163585.1. Classification (NCBI taxonomy): domain Bacteria; kingdom Pseudomonadati; phylum Pseudomonadota; class Gammaproteobacteria; order Enterobacterales; family Erwiniaceae; genus Tatumella; species Tatumella citrea. Next base: position 2,171,218 of record NZ_CP015579.1, on the reverse strand, counting down.
TCAACGTTTCAACCGGCAGGTTATTGCGATAAACCACGACATGATGACCAAAGGTCCGTAGCTGATCGACCAGGTTGTAAGTAAAGGAGTCAAAGTTATCCAGCAGTAAAATATCGGCCATCAGAAAATCTCCTTGCAGTGATGGGCTGTTGCGATGGCGCGTAATACGGCACGTGCTTTATTGCGGCTTTCGTCGGCTTCTGCTTGTGGTACTGAGTCCAGCACCACGCCACCACCGGCCTGCACAGTCGCAATTCCGTCTTCAACATAGGCCGAACGAATAACAATACAGGTATCAAAATCGCCGGTACCGGTGAAATATCCGACGGCTCCACCATAAGATCCGCGACGGGTCCCTTCAGATTCGGCAATCAGTTGCATTGCTCTGACTTTCGGTGCTCCACTTAATGTCCCCATATTCATTACCGCGCGGTAAGCGTGCAGAACATCAAGATCTTCGCGCAATGTACCAATGACCCGGGAGACCAGATGCATTACAAAGGTGTACCGGTCAACTTTGGTCAGGTCAGCAACGTGACGAGTGCCCGGCACGCAAATTCTGGCCAGATCATTACGTGCCAAATCGACCAGCATCAGGTGCTCAGCGAGTTCCTTATGATCGGTACGCATCTCCAGTTCGATACGGCTATCGAGATCGCGGTCCAGCTCACCGGCAGCATTACGGCCACGCGGACGGGTACCTGCTATCGGGTAAATCTCTATCTGACGCGAGGTGGCGGAGTATTTCAGAGAGCTCTCCGGTGATGCACCAAACAGAGTAAAATCATTGTCCTGCATAAAAAACATGTAGGGACTCGGGTTACTGTTTTTCAGTGTGTCGTAGGCTGCCAGAGGAGACGGACAGGGTAAAGAGAAGCGACGAGACGGGACAACCTGAAAAATTTCACCAATACGAATAGCGTGTTGTAAACGGCTGACAACCTCACAATAGACTTCATCGCTTTGATTACAGCTGAGTTCCATTTGCTCAACTTTCTGAGCCACCAGTGCCGGTGCAGATTGCTGCATTTGTTGATGCAGCTGATGAATGCGCTGTTGCAACCGCTGAAATTCGCTGGCTGACGGGGTAAATACACTGGCCTGTAAACGTGCGGTTTGTGACTGATGATCAATAACCAACAATGTTTCAGCCAGATAGAAACAGTAATCTGGGCAACGCTGATGATTATCCAGGTCCGGTAACGTTTCAAATCCGGCGACCAGGTCGTAGGCAAATAAGCCGCCCAACATAACCGCTTCACGGTGATTTTCGCTGTGATTAATCAGCGCAGGGATTAACCGCAAGGCATCAAGCACTGAAACAGATTTCAGTCGGGAATCTTCATCCTGGAGTGGGTCAATCACAGGGAAAAACAGTTCACGCCCGTCCGGTCTGACCTGAATTTCTACGCTGTCCGGTAATGCTGCATCCAGTAATGGCAGCAGGCTGGCGCCGTTTTCAGACAGGGCCTGAACCGAAACCTGACGGCCCATGGCGCTGATACGCAGCGCGCTGTCCGTAATCAGCAGGCTTTGTAGATTATTTTTACTGTCAACATCGGCAGATTCCAGCAGCAAAGTGGCCGGGCGTGCACCGCAAAGCTGGTTGAAAACCGCTGCCGGGTCATGCCGATAAGGGGCATCACCGGTAATAAGTTTTAATTCTGGTTTTGCTGTAGCCATGGTTATTTCTCTGAATTTTTTTCAAAAAAAAGCCCGCGATTCGCGGGCCCTGAAATCTGCACTGTGGTTATACTTACGGTGCACGACAACATCGCCCTTTAAGGGAGAGTCATGCGCCACCAACGGAAAGAATGCAAAGTATTAACCAACATGAGAAGTATCCTTATCTGAACTTGTGTACTAGTTAACTGGTTCATGAGCGGATTGTCAATACATCTTTTTCACTTATTGCTAAAATGCCACAATACGTCAGAGCACAATAGCTATTGGAGTTAATTTGACCGAGCGAACGGCATTTCAGCTATACGATTTACATAGTCATACCCGGGCATCTGACGGTGTCTTAAGTCCTGAAGAACTGGTAATTCGCGCACATGACCGTGGTGTTAATGTACTGGCGATTACAGACCATGACACTACTTCCGCGATTCTTCCCGCGCAACAGGCGATTATTCAGCACCAGTTACCCCTGACATTGATAACCGGCGTAGAAATATCAACGTTATGGGAGAACCATGAAATTCATATTGTGGGTTTGGGGATGGATATTGGCCATCCTGCTATCTGTGAGTTACTGGAAAATCAGCACCAGAAACGTCGATTTCGTGCAGAAGAAATCGCCCGCCGGCTGGAAAAGGCAGGTATTGCTGGTGCACTGGAAGGCGCTACAGTGCTGGCCGGGGAAGGGCAGATTACCCGCGGCCATTTTGCGCGCTATCTTATGGAGTGCGGTAAAGCAACAACTATGGCTCAGGTGTTTAAACAATATCTGGCGCGGGGCAAAACCGGATATGTCCCGGCACAATGGTGTACAATAGAACAGGCGATTGATGCCATACATCAGTCGGGAGGCAGAGCGGTGGTTGCCCATCCTGGCCGCTATGATTTGTCTGCCAAATGGTTAAAACGATTACTTAAATTTTTTGCAGAAGCTGGTGGTGATGCAATGGAGGTGGCGCAATGTCAGCAACCTCCTGATGAGCGACAGCAACTGGCAAAATATTCTCAGGAGTACGGGCTGGCGGCTTCACAGGGGTCGGACTTTCACCAACCCTGCGCCTGGATAGAACTGGGGCGTAAACTCTGGTTACCGGCAGATGCTGAAGCTGTATGGTTACGTTTTCCTGAAATTCAAAGTGTTGCACCGGTATTCAATGGTGCAGGGAGTGAAGTATGAGTCAGTTTTTTTATATCCATCCGGAAAATCCACAGCCGCGCCTGATAAGTCAGGCAGTCGATTATCTTAACAAGGGCGGGGTTATTGTTTACCCGACGGATTCCGGATATGCGCTTGGTTGTCGTCTGGAAGATAAATCTGCGCTGGAGAGAATTTGTCGCCTGCGTCAGCTGGATGACCATCATAATTTTACTTTAATGTGCCGTGACTTATCAGAACTGTCGACCTATGCACAGGTGGATAACAGTGCGTTCCGGCTGATCAAAAATAATACTCCCGGCAGCTACACCTTTTTGCTTAAAGCGACTAAAGAGGTTCCGCGGCGTTTAATGAACGAAAAACGTAAGACTATCGGCTTACGTGTAACTTCTCACCCGGTGGCTCAGGCTCTGCTCGAGGCACTCAACGAGCCAATGATGTCTACCACCCTGATGCTACCGGGTAATGATTTTGCTGAATCAGATCCTGAAGAAATTCAGATGAGTATTGGTAAGCAGGTGGATCTTATTCTGAATGGCGGAACCATCGGTCAGCAACCGACGACCGTCGTGGACTTAACCGGTGATGCTCCGGAAGTGCTGCGGGAAGGTGCCGGCGACCCGGCTCCTTTCCGTTAAAACCGCCCTGTGACAGCCATAAACCGCAGTCACTGAAAAATAAAAAATCGTTACATTGTGACTGCGATCCTGTATAATGGCAGTCAGTATTTACGTAAGTATTTGATTTTTATATTAAATATACCCTAAACCTGAGGCCTGGGAAGGCGACAGTGAGGCTGCTCCATGAGCGAAAAGTTACAAAAAGTTTTAGCGCGTGCCGGACATGGTTCCCGTCGTGAAATTGAAGCAATTATCTCTGCCGGACGGGTCAGTGTGGACGGAAAAATTGCCACTCTGGGCGACCGTGTAGAAACCGGAAGTTCTCTTAAAATCCGAATTGATGGTCATCTGGTTCGTATCGCTGAGACCTCCAGTGAAGTATGTCGGGTTCTGGCTTACTATAAACCTGAAGGTGAGTTATGTACCCGTAATGATCCTGAAGGCCGGCCAACAGTTTTTGATCGTTTACCTCGTCTGAACGGTGCCCGCTGGATTGCGGTCGGGCGTCTTGATGTTAACACCTGCGGTTTGATGCTGTTTACCACTGATGGTGAGCTGGCGAACCGTCTGATGCACCCGAGCCGTGAAGTTGAACGTGAGTACGCGGTAAGGGTATTCGGGCAAATTGATGATGACAAAATTCGTCAGCTTAGCCTGGGTGTTCAGCTGGAAGATGGTCCTGCGGCGTTCAAAACGTTGAAGTTTGGCGGCGGAGAAGGCCTTAACCAGTGGTATAACGTCACACTGACCGAAGGGCGTAACCGTGAAGTTCGTCGTTTGTGGGAAGCTGTCGGAGTACAGGTCAGCAGACTGATTCGTGTTCGTTACGGCGATATTGTGTTACCAAAAGGCTTGCCACGAGGCGGATATATGGAGATGGACCTGACATCAGTCAACTATCTGCGCCAGCTGGTTGAAATGCCGGAAGAGACGGTAACTAAACTGGCAGTAGAAAAAGATCGTCGTCGGACCAAAGCTAATCAGATTCGTCGTGCGGTGAAAAAACACAGTCAGCTGGGTAGCAAAACTTCCGCTAACCGTCGTCCTGCATCAGGTCGCAGTGCTGTGGCACGCCCGACATCTAAACGTAATAATGGTAACGGCTGAGTTATAGTTTCAGGTGTTATCAGAAACCCCGGATTTCCGGGGTTTTTTTATCATATTAGCTGGCAGGGCCCGCTTTACGTCCGGGCTGAGCATCAAAACTGATGCCTGTCTCGCCGATGCTGGCATCACTCATCACATGCAGGTAAACCGGCATGATATCAGCGGGTGTTCTCAGCAGGCTGGCGTTCTCTTCAGGGAATGCACTGGCACGCATGGTAGTCCGGGTTCCGCCCGGGTTGATACAGTTTACCCGCAAGCCACTGTCTCTGTATTCGGCGGCCAGCACCTGCATCATCCCTTCAGTGGCAAATTTAGACACTGAATAGGTTCCCCAGCCAGCACGGCCCTGGCGGCCGACACTGGAACTGGTAAACACCAGCGATGCTGAGGTGGCGTTAAGCAGGAGCGGCAGCAAAGCCCGGGTCAGAAAGAAACAGGCATCAAGGTTTATTTTCATCACCTGCTGCCACTCTTCCGCGCTAATTTCCGACATAGGTTGGAGGGTGCCAAGTATACCGGCATTATGCAGTAACCCTTCCAGCGTCGGGGTGATAGCTGCAACCTCGCGGGCAAATTGCTGGCAGTCTTCAGCTGTGGCGGTTGCCAGGTCCAGTACCAGTACACTGGCGGGTTGTTGCTGCAGGGCATTGATTGTCTGGCGCACCTGCTCCAGTTTTTGTGGATTGCGGCCGGTGAGTATTACTCTGGCACCCTGCCTGGCGTAGGTGATTGCGGCTTCACGGCCAATACCATCTGAGGCTCCGGTGACTAAAATAGTGCGGTTTTTCAGCAGGCTGCTGTCAGGGATACTGTTCACGGACGGTCCTTTGTTTTATTAGATTTCATGCAGTTATGTCGTAAATTATCATATGATAGACTTTGATGACAGGCTGTTACTTTCCTGATTTGCCAGGGTGTTACCCAGATTGATTTACACTACTGGCCGGGAATTCAGACATTTCAACGGATCTTGACTAAGGTGGGCTGAGTGAGTTTTATTGCAGAGTACGGGCTATTTTTAGCCAAAATTGTCACGGTGGTAGTGGCAATTATTGCGCTGGTACTGGTCGTTGTTGGAGTATCTTCGCGTAAAAAGGGCACCCAGGGACAACTGAATCTGGGACACCCCGGGGAAGACTATCAAACGCTTAAACAGACGCTGTCTGTGGCAAAACTCCCGGAACATGCACAGAAACCCTGGTTAAAAGAGCAGAAAAAGCAGCAAAAAGCCAAAGCTAAGGCTGAGAAAGCCCGTGCGAAACAGGGAAATATCAGTGCTGCTGCTAAAACTCTCTTTCTGCTTGATTTTAAAGGAAGTATGGATGCCGGCGAAGTCGCTTCATTGCGTAAAGAGATTTCAGCGGTGTTATCCGTTGCTGTGCCCGGAGATGAGGTGCTGCTGAAACTGGAAAGTCCTGGCGGAGTGGTGCACGGATATGGTCTGGCTGCGTCCCAGTTGCAACGGTTACGTGATCATGGCATTCCATTGACCGCGGCAGTTGATAAAGTTGCAGCCAGTGGTGGTTACATGATGGCATGTGTTGCCTCGCATATTGTTGCCGCACCGTTTGCCATTATTGGTTCGATTGGCGTTGTTGCTCAGGTACCTAACTTCAACCGTTTACTGAAACGTAACGATATTGATATCGAACTTCACACGGCGGGTCAGTATAAAAGGACACTGACACTTCTTGGTGAAAATACCGATGCCGGTCGTGAAAAATTCCGTGAAGATTTAAACGAAACCCATCAGTTGTTTAAATCATTTGTTCATCAGATGCGACCGTCACTGGATATTGATGCCGTGGCAACCGGTGAACACTGGTACGGGCAACAGGCTCTTGAAAACGGGCTGATTGACGAGATTGCTACCAGTGATGACATCATCATTAAGAAAATGGATGAGTTTAATCTGCTGTCAGTCAGTTACAGTAAAAAGAAAAGCATTATTGAACGGTTTACCCAAAGTGGTGCCAGTGTGGCTGAACGTCTGCTGCTGAAATGGTGGCAGAAAGGCGAAAAACCGCTGTTGTAATAATGCCCCGCCGTTTTCTGAAACACATCTGCCCCGGCCTTCGCCGGGGTTATTCTTTCAGGTAATAATGCGGAGACAGTTCCACGGTCAGAAATTTGAACATATTGAAGGCCAGTGTGCTCTGTTGGGTAGGCATTCCCTGTGTGTCTGCAAACCACGGGCCACTAAAAATCAATAATGGTCCCTGCTGACGGACCGAGGTGATTTTCATCGCAGGAAAGTAATCTTTGTGCTGTTGCAACTTCTGATTGGCCAGCGTAATCAGGGCGGTAGCATCGAGTGTTTCAGGGGTTGTGTTCATTTTTAACTCCGGGTGATAAGTGACATTACAAACCTTGTGGTTATTGTAAAAGAGTGTCACCGCGGAAACAAAATTATTGGTGCGATTAGTGGCGTGAAATACGCCGGGATGCTAATAAAGTTGCGTAACAGATTTTATCAGGTACAGTGTGGACGATTTCAATATCAGGCTATTGAGGCCAAAAACAGGTTGAATTCCTGAGTAAAATATTATTGTAATCATGCTGTTAATATTCGGGCAATGTTCAGTGATCGATGATCTGGCGTGATAAGCAGGAGTCGGCAGCAGCTATGGTTGTTGCAAATCAGGGGAGTAAACCTCTCCCGTTCTTCAGGACGTTTTTATTAGGTAAAGTTATCTATGGGTAAAGCACTCGTTATTGTTGAGTCACCTGCAAAGGCTAAAACTATTAATAAATACCTTGGCAGTGGCTACGTTGTTAAATCAAGTGTGGGTCACATTCGTGATTTGCCGACCAGTGGTTCGCTGGCAAAAAAGACAGCTGAGACTGGCAAGCCGAAAACAACGAAAACAACTAAAACCGGTAAGAAAGACGAGAAAAGCGCGCTGGTCAACCGTATGGGCGTTGATCCCTGGCATGGCTGGAAAGCTAATTACCAGATTTTACCGGGTAAAGAAAAAGTTGTTTCTGAACTGCAGGCACTGGCTGCTGATGCTGACCACATTTATCTCGCAACGGATTTGGACAGAGAAGGGGAAGCTATTGCCTGGCATCTGCGTGAAGTTATTGGCGGAGATGACAAGCGGTTCAGCCGCGTGGTGTTTAATGAAATTACTAAAAATGCGATTCGCCAGGCATTTGAACAGCCTGGTGAACTGAACATCGACCGCGTAAATGCACAGCAGGCGCGGCGGTTTATGGACCGTGTTGTGGGCTACATGGTCTCACCTCTGCTATGGAAAAAAGTGGCGCGCGGCTTATCTGCCGGTCGTGTCCAGTCAGTTGCTGTACGACTGGTGGTGGAGCGTGAACGCGAAATCAAGGCTTTCGTTCCGGAAGAGTATTGGGAAGTCGACGTGCGCCTGAATACTCCTAAGGGTGACGAACTTCTGATGCGGGTCACTCATCAGGGCGAAACTGCATTCCGTCCTGAAAATAAAGCAACCACTCAGGCTGCTGTCGCTCTGCTGGAAAAAGCCAGCTATCAGGTGACTGAGCGCGAAGATAAGCCAACCAGTAGCAAACCAGGCGCACCGTTTATTACCTCTACGTTGCAACAGGCTGCGAGTACGCGCCTGGGCTTCGGCGTGAAAAAAACCATGATGATGGCTCAGCGTCTGTATGAGGCAGGGCATATAACTTACATGCGTACTGACTCAACCAACCTGAGTCAGGATGCGATCGAGATGGCTCGTGGCTATATCGAAGGCAATTTTGGTAATAGCTATTTACCGAATACCGCCACGGTATATACCAATAAGGATAATTCGCAGGAAGCGCATGAAGCGATTCGTCCTTCTGATGTCAATGTAGAGGCTGATCAGCTGAAAGATATGGAAGCTGATGCGCAGAAACTTTATCAACTGATCTGGCGCCAGTTTGTTGCCTGTCAGATGGTGGCAGCGAAATACGATTCTACAACTCTGACCGTTCAGGCAGGAGAGTATCGCCTGAAGGCGAAAGGCCGTACATTGCGTTTCGATGGCTGGACCCGTGTGATGCCGGCACTGCGTAAAAACGATGATGATTTGACTCTGCCAGCGGTGGATGTCGGTGAATCACCAGCGTTACTGGATGTTGTTCCTGCACAACACTTTACCAAACCACCGGCCCGATTCAGTGAGGCTTCACTGGTTCGTGAACTGGAGAAACGGGGAATTGGTCGTCCTTCAACCTATGCCTCGATTATCTCGACCATCCAGGATCGTGGTTATGTCAGAACTGAAAGCCGCCGCTTTTATGCTGAGAAAATGGGTGAAATCGTTACCGACCGACTGGAAGATAATTTCCGTGAGCTGATGAATTACGATTTTACTGCGCGCATGGAAGATAATCTTGACCAGGTCGCCAATAATCAGGCGGAGTGGCGTGCTGTGCTGGACCACTTCTTCACTGATTTTAGTCAGCAACTGGAACAGGCAGATAAAGACCCTCAGGATGGCGGTATGCAGCCAAACCAGATGGTGGTGACTTCCATTGAATGTCCGACCTGTCAGCGCCATATGGGTATTCGTACTGCAACTACCGGTGTATTCCTGGGATGTTCTGGTTATGCTTTGCCACCAAAAGAGCGCTGTAAGCAGACCATCAATCTGATTCCGGAAAATGAAGTACTCAATATCCTGGAAGGCGATGACGCAGAGACTAATGCATTACGTGCTCGCCCGCGCTGCCAGAAATGTGGTACCGCGATGGACAGTTACCTGATTGATGACAAACGGAAACTGCACGTTTGTGGTAATAACCCTTCCTGTGATGGCTATGAAATTGAAGAGGGTGAATTCCGCATTAAGGGCTATGACGGTCCAATCGTAGAATGTGAAAAATGCGGCAGTGAAATGCACCTGAAAATGGGGCGTTTTGGTAAATATATGGCCTGTACCAATGAAGCCTGTAAAAACACCCGTAAAATTCTGCGTAATGGTGATGTAGCTCCGCCGAAAGAAGATCCGGTTCCGTTACCTGAACTTGCGTGTGAAAAATCAGATGCTTATTTCGTATTGCGTGATGGAGCTGCTGGTATTTTTCTGGCGGCCAATACCTTCCCTAAATCACGCGAAACCCGTGCGCCGCTGGTGGAAGAATTGCAACGGTTTAGCGACCGGTTACCGGAAAAATTCAGTTACCTGACTGAAGCACCTGTAGCTGACCCGGAAGGTAATAAAGCGATGGTTCGCTTTAGTCGCAAAACAAAGCAGCAATATATTTCGTCTGAAAAAGACGGGAAAGCGACAGGCTGGTCAATGTTCTATATTGACGGAAAATGGCAGGAAGCTAAGAAATAGTTTTTTTCTGTGAAACAGGCCAGCTTTTGCTGGCCTTTTTGCTTTTAACTTATATAGCTATTTGTTCTGTTGAGAATATTTTAATGCTATAGTGGTTATAGAAAAAATGTATGTGCTGTCTGTTAAGGATTCGACAATTTTTACCAGATAACTATTTGCAGGAATGCAGGCACTGAGTGCCCCTTGTCCAGAATGGTGGGCTATGAAATTACAGCAATTGCGCTATATCGTCGAAGTCGTAAACCATAATCTTAATGTTTCCTCGACGGCTGAAGGGTTGTATACCTCACAGCCTGGTATCAGTAAACAAGTCCGGATGCTGGAAGATGAGCTCGGTGTACAGATATTTTCCCGTAGTGGTAAGCATCTGACCCAGGTAACTCCGGCCGGCGACGAAATCATCCGAATTGCCCGCGAAGTTCTGTCAAAAGTTGATGCCATAAAATCGGTGGCTGGCGAACATACCTGGCCTGACCAGGGTTCACTGTATGTGGCTACCACCCATACTCAGGCCCGCTACGCACTTCCTCCGGTGATTAAAGGCTTTATCCAGCGTTATCCTCGTGTTTCACTGCATATGCACCAGGGATCACCGATGCAGATTGCTGAAGCCGTTTCTAAAGGGAACGCGGATTTTGCGATTGCGACTGAAGCTCTGCATCTGTATGACGACCTGGTGATGCTTCCTTGCTACCACTGGAATCGCGCGATTGTCGTTCCGCCCGGACATCCTCTCAGCGAAAAATCCCATGTGACGATTCAGGATTTAGCCGAGTATCCGTTGGTGACTTACACATTTGGCTTTACCGGACGTTCAGAGCTGGATTCTGCGTTTAACCAGGCTGGTCTGACGCCAAAAATCGTGTTCACTGCAACAGATGCTGACGTCATTAAAACCTACGTTCGTCTGGGGTTAGGTATCGGGGTGATAGCCAGTATGGCGATTGATCCGGTTTCTGATCCGGATCTGGTGAAAATTGATGCATCAGATATTTTCACTTTCAGCACAACTAAAATTGGCTTCCGTAGCAGTAGCTTCCTGCGAACCTACATGTATGACTTTATCCAGCGTTTCGCTCCGCATCTTACCCGCGACGTGGTCGATACAGCCATTGCCTTACGATCAAACGAAGACATCGAAGCGATGTTTAAAGATATTCGCCTGCCGGTGAAATAAATATAGTTTTCCGGACCGCATTTTTTCTTCTGCGGAGCCGGCGGTTTTCTCTTATGCTAACCGTGCCTGTCAAGGATGACTCGCAAAGCAGTAACGCCCGTATCAGTCTGAAACTGCAGGGCGTTATTCTGATGTTTAACAGGGAGGTACTATGCTTTTTTCAGATCTTATCCATTCAATACGTCGTTTTTATCCCCGTAATAATCCGATAATTTCCCTCCATCAATACCGTCGCCGGGTCTGGCTGATTGCCTTATTGATTTGTGTTCTGTTCTGGCTGATGGTCGGGTTAATCCTCCGGCAGTTGTTTTTGTGTTAATTGTCTGTGTCTTATTTGTTATTTAGTGTTATACGAAGAACAGCTCCCTTTATTTAGTCTATTTTTAAATAAACCCTGTTTTTTTACGGGGTCTTTGCCACTGCAAAGGAGGAGCTATGTCGTTATCATTACGTGAAAGCAGCCAGAAGATACTGGCGGTTAATGGCAAAAACTACAGCTATTACAGCCTTCCCGAACTGGAGTCGCTCACCCGGCCCTGTGCTGCACTTCCCAAATCACTAAAAATTTTACTGGAAAATCTCCTGCGCTGGCAGGACGACGAAACTGTTACACAGCAGGATATCCTTGCGATTATTGACTGGCTGAATGCGGGTAAAGCCGATCGCGAAATAGCCTACCGTCCGGCACGTGTATTGATGCAGGATTTCACTGGCGTACCTGCAGTCGTTGACCTCGCTGCGATGCGTGAAGCTGTCGACCGGCTGGGGGGAGATGTCAGTAAAGTGAATCCACTTTCTCCGGTCGATCTGGTAATTGACCACTCAGTGACTGTCGATTTTGCCGGTCAGCAGAGTGCTTTTGAGCAAAATGTCGGTCTGGAAATGCAGCGAAATCACGAGCGTTATATTTTTCTGCGTTGGGGACAGCAGGCATTCAGGCAGTTTCGTGTTGTTCCACCCGGAACCGGAATCTGTCATCAGGTCAATCTTGAATACCTTGGACAGGCCGTGTGGCAACAGGAAACAGATAACGGCACGCTGATCTATCCCGACACCCTGGTTGGTACCGATTCTCATACCACCATGATCAACGGCCTGGGAGTGTTGGGCTGGGGCGTGGGAGGCATTGAGGCAGAGGCGGCAATGCTTGGGCAGCCGGTGTCGATGCTGATTCCGGAAGTAGTTGGATTTCGGCTTAGCGGTAAACTTCGTCCGGGTATCACTGCAACTGATCTGGTATTAACCGTCACTCAGATGCTCAGGAAGCACGGGGTGGTGGGCAAATTTGTTGAGTTTTATGGTGACGGACTGGCAGACCTGCCTTTGGCAGACAGGGCAACTATTGCCAATATGGCTCCGGAATATGGCGCGACATGCGGATTTTTCCCGATAGATCAGGTGACGCTTAATTATATGACCCTGACCGGTCGAAGCAGCCAACAGATTGCACTTACAGAAGCTTATGCCAAAGCACAGGGCTTATGGCGTGAAGCCGGTGATGAACCGGTGTTCACCAGTAGTTTATCTCTCGATATGTCGGAAGTAGTGAGTAGCCTGGCAGGGCCTAAACGTCCGCAGGACCGGGTAGCACTTAATAAAGTTCCTGAAGCGTTTGAGCTGGCATCTCAGGTCAGCCATCCTGCAACTGATACGAAAGTTGATGATGCGAAGCTCCCTGTGGATGGTGCGGTAGTGATAGCAGCAATTACTTCCTGTACTAACACCTCAAATCCGGCGGTTATGATGACCGCAGGCTTACTGGCTAAAAACGCCGTTGCCCGGGGACTTAAACGTCAGCCGTGGGTTAAAGCCTCTCTGGCGCCAGGTTCAAAAGTGGTGACCGACTATCTGGCTGTCGCCGGATTAACTGAATCGCTGGACCAACTGGGATTCAATCTGGTGGGATACGGTTGTACCACCTGTATTGGTAACTCCGGACCGTTATCTGATGAAGTAGAAAATGCGATTAAAACCGCCGACCTGACTGTCGGGGCGGTATTATCAGGAAACCGTAATTTTGAAGGACGCATTCATCCGTTGGTAAAAACCAACTGGCTGGCTTCTCCGCCACTGGTGGTTGCCTATGCTCTGGCGGGTAATCTGAAGATTAATCTGGAGGAATCCCCGCTCGGAGTCGGCAGCGATGGTAATCCTGTCTGGCTGAAAGACATCTGGCCAACTCCCGGTGAAACCGACGCAGCGGTGCAGAAAGTCAACAGCAGTATGTTCCATAAAGAGTACGCGGAAGTTTTTCAGGGGACCGAAGAATGGCAAAAAATATCGGTCAGTAACAGTGCCCTGTATCCATGGGATTCCGCCTCGACATATATCCGTAAAGCACCGTTCTTCGATGTTATGGATAGTACGGTGCCGGAAGTCGAAGATATACGGTCTGCTCGTGTGCTGGCGATGCTTGGTGATTCTGTAACTACAGACCATATTTCGCCTGCCGGCAATATTAAAGCAGACAGTCCTGCTGGCCGATATCTGGCAGAGCAGGGGGTTGCCCCACAGGATTATAATTCTTATGGGTCCCGGCGAGGTAACCATGAAGTTATGATGCGGGGTACTTTTGCTAACATTCGTATCCGTAATGAAATTGTCCCTGGCACTGAAGGTGGTTACACCCGTTATTTTCCGCAGCAACAACAGCTTTCGATCTACGATGCGGCAATGAAATATCAGCAGGACGGCACGCCACTGGCGATTATCGCAGGTAAAGAGTACGGTTCCGGCTCCAGCCGTGACTGGGCCGCGAAAGGGCCGAGGTTGCAGGGGGTACGGGTTGTGATTGCCGAGTCCTTCGAGAGAATTCACCGCTCTAATCTGATTGGAATGGGAATTCTTCCGTTGGAGTTTCCTGCGGGTGTTAGCCGTAAAACGCTGCAACTGACGGGTGAGGAAACTATCGATATTCAGGACTTAGCCGGAATTACCCCGGGGGCGAGTGTTCCTGTAACACTGACAACAACCAGTGGTCAGGTTCAGCAGGTGAACATGCATTGCCGGATAGATACTGCTACGGAATTATTGTATTACCGTAATGGTGGAATACTGCATTATGTGATTCGAAAACTGCTACAGGAAAAATAACCTGCAGATGAAGATACCGCCCCTGAGAGGCCAGGGGCGGAAAAAAACTAATCGTCGTTATGGTGAAGCAGGTGGCCCATTTTCAACGCTTTGGTGTCCAGATATCCGGTATTTTTTGGATTTCTGCCAACTTCGAGAGGAACCCGCTCAGCAATATTAATGCCGGCTTCAGTCAGGACTTTCACTTTTTTCGGATTGTTGGTCAGTAACCGTACTTCTGAAACTTCCAGCAGTTTAAACATATCAGCACAGAGAGTGAAATCGCGTTCATCGGCAGCAAACCCTAATTTCAGGTTAGCCTCAACGGTGTCATATCCCTGGTCCTGAAGCGAGTAAGCACGGATTTTGTTCAGCAAACCAATATTACGGCCTTCCTGACGATGATATAGCAGGACTCCGCGCCCTTCAGTGGCAATGGCATTCAGCGCGGACTCCAGCTGAAAACCACAATCACACCTCAGGCTGAATAACGCATCGCCCGTAAGACATTCTGAATGAACCCGGGCAAGTACAGGCTCAGGGCCAGAAATATCACCAAAAACCAGTGCAACATGATCTTTGCCGGTGCTGATCTCTTCAAAACCCACCATCTGGAAATCACCCCATGGTGTGGGCAGTGTGGCTTGTGCCACCCGCTTAAGTTTCATGCAAACTCCGCTGTCAAAACGTATTATTATCAGTACTCTGAAACCAGAGTTGAATTGAATATTGTGCCACAATCATCGGTAGTCTGCGTAATACTCTGAGAAGCAGATCACAGATAAAGCACAATCCGACTAGTGGCGCAGATTAACGTATTTCCGGAAACTCAGAAAATGATAATTATCGATTTAGCTGCGGAGAAAAAGTATATACGATGTTAAAACAGGTTAAACTTATCTGTAGCGGAATGCTTATTTTACTGATACTGCCACTTGGTCTGTGGCTGTATGGCTGGCACTGGGTCCCGACAAAATCAGATGACTGGCAACTTATATTATTTGCTTTCACAGAAACCGTCACTCGTCCGGCAGGGCTTATCACCACTGGGTTGTTAGGAAGTTGGCTATTGTGGAAATTACGTCATGACCAGCGTAGTACCCGGCAAAGACTGGTGGTTGTATTGAGTATAATTGTTGTGGTGTGGGGCGGGCAGGGAATCAACACGCTGATTAAATTGCAGGTCAGAGAAGCAAGGCCCTATGTGGTCTGGTTAGCGTCAGAAACTGCGCGTCCTGCCGAGCAATTCTATCAGATGCCGACCGCAGAGCGCAGTGCACAGGTACTTGAGTTAACCCGGGACAACCGGATGTTGCCTGGCTGGTTAACCCGGCACTGGGCGGCAGAAACAGGCTATTCGTTTCCGTCGGGACATAGTATGTTTGCTGCCTGCTGGTCCCTGCTTATGCTGTTCTGGTTGTGGCCACGTGGCAATGTTTTTACCGTGATGGTGACGTTTGTTTGGGCCATTCTGGTGATCTGGAGTCGAATGGCCCTGGGTATGCACTGGCCGCAGGATGTCATTATGTCTGTCATTAATGCCGGTGTGCTGATGATAATTGCCGGAATGGCAATTAATTCACCTTATATCACCCGTAAAAGCATGGAATGATGCGCTGAAACGTAAAGCTATATTGTAAATATGTTCTGCATCCCCATAATAGAAAGATGCAGGTGTGCCGGAATGTTAACCGTCAGCAACATAAGCCCTCCGGCGATAGCGCTTACGGAAAATACGATAACAGGATGCATTGTGAAATATTTAGTCATTTTTTTAGTGGTTCTGGTCATTTTTATTATCTCAATCACCCTTGGGGCGAAAAATGATCAGGTCGTAACCTTTAATTATCTGCTGGCCCAGGGCGACTTTCGTGTGTCTACATTGCTGGCCAGTCTGTTTGGTGCGGGATTTATTCTCGGCTGGGTTATTTGTGGTCTGTTCTGGTTGCGTGTACGTTTATCGTTATCTCGTGCACAGAGAAAAATTAAACGTCTTGAAACTCAGTTTAATACGCCGTCTGCTGCTGTCACCACTGCCAATGGTAAAGTTGTGGTGAAGGAATAATCAGCTATGCTCGAACTGCTGTTTCTGTTATTGCCGGTTGCTGCGGCCTATGGTTGGTATATGGGCCGTCGAAGTGCGCATCAGGATAAACAACAGGAAGCGAACCGCCTGTCTCGTGATTATGTCACCGGCGTTAACTTTTTACTTTCGAATCAGCAGGATAAAGCGGTCGATTTGTTCCTTGATATGCTTAAAGAGGACAGTGGGGCCATTGAGGCTCACCTGACTCTTGGTAACCTGTTTCGTTCCCGTGGTGAAGTTGACCGCGCGATCCGAATTCACCAGTCGCTGATGGAAAGTGCTTCGCTCGACTATGATCAGCGACTGCTGGCTATTCAGCAGCTCGGCCGTGATTATCTGGCTGCGGGGTTGTATGACAGAGCCGAAGATATGTTCAGCCAGCTGACGGATGAAACCGATTTTCGTGAAGGCGCGTTGCAGCAATTATTACTGATTTATCAGCAAACCAGTGACTGGACACAAGCGATTGAAACAGCTGAACGTCTGGTTAAACTGGGCAAAAATAAACAGGCTACCGAAATCGCACATTTCTATTGTGAACTGGCTCTGCAGGCCATGAGCAGTGATGATCTGGATAAGGCGATGAGTCTGTTGCGCAAAGGTGAGTCAGCAGATAAACAGTGTGCCCGGGTATCGATTATGATGGGCCGAATATTCATTGAACAGGGTGAAGAGCAAAAAGCAGTGCAGTCTCTGCAACGGGTATTACAGCAGGACCCTGATTTAGTCAGCGAAGTTTTATCGTTACTGGAAGGTTGCTATCAAAGGCTGAATTCCCCGCAACTGTGGCTGGAGTTCCTGCAACAGTGCGTCGCTCTTGAAACCGGCAATGCGGCTGAACTCTACCTGGCCGACATTATCGATAACAACGAGGGTTCTGAGGCAGCACAGCTGTTCCTGATGAAACAACTTGAACAACACCCAACCACCCGCGGTTTTCACCGGCTGATTAATTATTATCTGCAGGATGCAGAAGACGGCAGAGCTAAACAAAGCCTGGTTGTGTTGCGGGATATGGTAGGGGAACAAATTCGAATCAAGCCGCGTTATCGCTGCCATAAATGCGGTTTTACTGCCCACGCTATCTACTGGCATTGTCCCTCATGCAGAAGCTGGGCAACGGTTAAACCGATTCGTGGCCTCGATGGCCAGTAAAATGACAGAGCCTTCGGGTTCTGTTTTTTTACACTAACATTAGTTACAACATACTAGAATGTTATTTATATGCCAGCCTCAGCAACGTGCAAAACAGGTGACATCGCAGGTCAGGCAGGTAGAATAAGCGCCGTTTGCCCATATTTTTCGCCTGCCTGATTTAAAAGGAACACTGCAATGACTGATTTATCGCCATCTTCTGTTACTTCACCGGTAGTAGTCGCTCTTGATTTTGACGATATGCATCGGGCATTGTCGCTGGTTGACCAGATTGATCCGAACAGCTGCCGTCTGAAAGTGGGAAAAGAGATGTTTACCCGTTTTGGACCAGAGTGGGTTAAAACACTGCATGCCCGTGGTTTCGAAGTATTTCTGGACCTGAAATTTCATGATATTCCTAACACGGTGGCGCATGCTGTTGCTGCTGCGGCAGATTTAGGCGTGTGGATGGTCAATGTGCATGCCAGCGGTGGCGCCAGGATGATGAATGCCGCCTGCGAAGCTCTGCTACCAATGGGGAAAGATGCGCCTTTACTGATAGCTGTTACAGTGCTTACCAGCATGGAAGCCAGTGACCTGCATGATTTAGGTATTAACCGCACCCCTGCAGAGCAGGCGTTATTACTGGCCAGTCTGACACGTAATTGCGGGCTGGACGGTGTGGTATGTTCTGCCCATGAAGCAGTGGCTTTTAAACAACAATTTGGCAGCGATTTTCTGCTGGTCACACCGGGAATTCGTCCGGCCGGTTCGGATGCACAAGACCAGCGCCGGATAATGACTCCGCCTCAGGCTAAAGTTGCCGGTGTTGATTATATGGTCATTGGTCGGCCGGTGACTCAGACTACTGATCCTTCTGCGTCACTGACTGCAATTTTACATTCTCTGCAGGTGTCATAATGAGCAAAGATAACCTGGTGTATTCCACAGAAACGGGTCGCATCACACCACAGCAGACACCGGTTGAACGCCCTAAAGGTGATGGTATTGTGCGAATCTCACGTCAGACCAGCGGCAGAAAAGGCAAGGGCGTTTGTATTATCAGCGGGCTGGATCTTGATGATAATGAGCTTTCTAAGCTGGCAGCCGAGTTAAAAAAGAAATGTGGCTGCGGTGGAGCGGTTAAAGAGGGTGAAATTGAAATTCAGGGCGATAAACGAGATCTTCTGAAAACATTGTTGGAAGCGAAAGGTTTCAAAGTCAAACTGGCTGGCGGCTAACCAGAGAATAGCCGGAAAAGGGCAATATGCTCTTTTCCGGCCTGCAGTATTAATGGACCTGATGACCGACCACGCCACCGACCGCTGCACCGCCCAGAGTTCCTAAGGTACTACCACCGGTCAGAATATTTCCGCCGATAGCGCCGACTCCGGCACCCAGAGCTGTATTTCTGTCACGTTTAGACCAGTTAGAACAGCCCGCCAGGCTGCATAAAATCAGTGTTGCAATCAGGGCAGAGGCAATGCTTTTTTTTGTGATTATCACAGTCAACTCCTTAATTATTCACCGTGTTCCCGGCAGATAAGACGACTGAATTATATTGATATCCACCTGAATTCAGGTGCTATGGTATTAAACCCTGTTATGCCCCGGGTAAGCCCGGTAGCAATAACTGGCCCTATTTTATGCATTACCTGATGAGGGAGAAGAGTGATTATTCCTAATCAGAGTTCAGCATTTTCTTAGTTTAGGCGGATTTTGAAAATTTGCAGTGGCGTACTACGTTAGCTACTGGCATTGACCCTGGAGTTGTTGCTGTTGAGGGCCGGGAAGGGCATATTTTGCAGAGGCAGGAAAAAGTGCGTACCGGCTGACCGGTACGCAGCTGATTTAATCTCAGGCTACAGGGCGTGCTACCACATTACGGTTTTCCATACGGACTTCCGCAATTGTGACTTCAATAATATCGGTCACACGATAGCGTTCTTCACCTTTGATCTGTACCGTACCACTCTCCTGCGAACAGACTAATTCATCACGAACGCTGTGGATGAAAGGTGCAGGAATAAATGCAACAGCTCCGGTATCAGTTAGCCTTACACGCATTCCACCACGCGAGACATCAATAATCTCAGCGGTAAATTTGTGGTCAGTCCCTGCATATGGAGCCAGATAGCGGGCATATAACCAGTCGCCTACATCACGCTCTGCCATCCGGTTCAGGCGACGCCTTTCTCCCATGATAGTCGTGAGTTCTGCGGCTGGCTGCTCAGGTTGCTGTCCAAGGATAATGGCTTTCAGCAAACGATGATTCACCATATCGCCATATTTACGGATAGGTGAAGTCCAGGTAGCGTACGCATCAAGTCCTAAGCCAAAATGTGGTCCTGGCTGGGTACTAATCTCGGCAAATGACTGGAAACGACGAATCCGGCTATCCAGATACTGTGTTGGCTGGTTGTCTAACTCACGACGCATCACTTTGAAACCTTCGAGAGTAGAAATTTCTTTCGGATCAACCGTAATTCCATGACCCGCAAGAACACCTGCAACCTGTTCTGCATTCGCTTCATCGAAGCCCGCATGTACGTTATAAATACCGTAACCCAGAGATTCACTCAGCACTTTAGCGGCGCAGATATTAGCTGTAATCATCGCTTCTTCAATCATCCGGTTAGCAATCCGGCGTGGTTCAGCAATAATCTCCAGCACTTCACCTTTCTCACCCAGCAGGAAACGATAATCAGGGCGATCTTTAAATACCAGTGAATGAGTCTTACGCCATTCACTGCGAGCCAGGCAGAAACGATGAAGCAGAGTGATCTGTTGTGCAATAGCTTCGCTGGCTGGCTGCCATTCACCACTATTTTCCAGCCAGTCAGACACATCGTCATAAGCCAGTTTGGCTTTAGATTCAATCCAGGCAGCAAAGAAATGGACGTTATCTTCCGGCGTACCATCAGCGGCGATGGTGATGTGGCAGGCCAGTACCGGGCGGCGAACACCTGGTCGCAGAGAACAGACATCGTCAGATAACTGACGCGGCAGCATAGGAATATTGAAGCCAGGCAGATAATTGGTAAAGGCCCGGAGTGAAGCCAGTTTATCCAGTTCACTGCCTTCTGCAACATAGGCAGTCGGGTCAGCAATCGCGACCGTCAGGCGGAGCTTGCCACCAGGCAACTCTTCAGTGAACAGTGCATCATCCATATCTTCGGTGCTGGCGCTGTCAATGGTGATAAATTCCAGGGCGGACAGATCTTCGCGCTCCAGTTTTTCATCCATCATCTCTCCGAAAGTAATTTCCGGGGCCGCGCGTTCAAGATTGTGACGTGACAGTGTCACCCACCATGGTGCCAGATGGTCATCAGCGTAAGTAATGAATTCCGTTAGCTCTGCATAGAAACTGCGATCACCTTTTAACGGGTGGCGGCGCATCTCAGCAACGGCCCAGTCACCAGCCTGGAAGTTATGTTCCACATTCCGGGCAGGACGGCACTGAATTGCCTCTTTCAGCAACGGATGGTCAGGGATAATCGATAACCGGTCATCTTTTTTCTGGATTCGTCCGACAAACCGGGTCAGGAACGGTTCAACCAGAGTTTCCGGCTCGGCGCTCTCTTTACCATTATTGGTCTGGATGACAGCGATGATTCGATCGCCGTGCATCACTTTTTTCATTTGCGGAGGCGGGATAAAGTAACTTTTCTGAGCATCGACTTCCAGAAAGCCGAACCCTTTATCGGTACCTTTTACCACACCCTCAGCACGAGGAGTCTGGGCATGAAGCGTTTGTTTAAGCTGCGACAGCAGCGGATTATCCTGGAACATAGTTTTTTAGTTTCGTGGCCTAACAGCGGCTGACAGTTTTACGCGAATCATAGCACTCGGGCAAGAGCCAAACGGCGAAAGATAAAAAAAGCCGGAAACATTTCCGGCTTTTTTACTAAATTACTCAGGCGATTCTGAGAGATGGCTGTTCTGTGGTCAGTGACAGTTTTACCGGTACCGATTTTGATGTCGGAGTACCGCTATCGTCACCGAAACTGGAGAGTGGTACCAGAGGGTTAGTCTCAGGGTAATACGCAGCCAGATTCCCGCGTGGGATGTTATAAGGCACCAGAACAAACCCCTGTACCTGACGGGTAATGCCGTCGTTCCACAGCGTCTCAATATCAACCTGTTGACCTTCGGTTAACCCCTGGGCACTCATATCTTCAGGGTTAATGAACACCACTTTTCGCTGACCATAGACTCCACGATAGCGGTCATCCAGGCCGTAAATGGTAGTGTTGTACTGATCATGTGAACGTAATGTCTGCAATACAAACGGCGCAGTTTCACCAGCCAGTTGCGGAAACAGGGATGCTGGCAGCGCAGAAGCATTGAATTCAGCTTTACGGGACGGGGTATTGAATTCTAAACGAGCTGCCGCATTACCCAGATAGAATCCTCCAGGCTGGTCACATTTCTGATTAAAATCACTGAAACCCGGAATAGTCGCTGCGATATGGTCACGAATGATGTTGTAATCATCGGCCATTTCCAGCCAGTCGAGTTTTTCAGCACCCAGTACAGCGTCTGCAATTCCGGCGACTATTGCGGTTTCTGAACGTTGAGTATCAGCCAGTGGAACGCCCACGCCTTCAGACGCATGTACCATGCTGAAAGAGTCTTCCACGGTAATAAACTGTGAACCGGTGGCGCGGATATCGCGTTCGGTACGTCCCAGTGTTGGCAGAATCAGACTGTTACGGAAGCCAGGCACCAGATGGGTCCGGTTGAGTTTAGTGCTGATATGCACGGTCAGTCCACAACGCTGAATGGCCTCTTCGGTACGCGGTGAATCCGGAGCAGCAGCAGCCAGATTTCCTCCCAGAGTGATCAGAACCCGGATTTCATCCCGCAGCATGGCTTCGATGGCTTCAACAGTATTATGACCAGCTTCCCGTGGTGGCTGGAAGTCAAAGTGGCTGGCCATCGCATTGAGGAACGGGGCATTAGGTTTTTCATCAATCCCCATGGTCCGGTTACCCTGAACGTTACTGTGACCACGGACAGGGCATAAGCCAGCGCCTTTTTTACCTAACTGACCAAACAACAGCTGAAGGTTAACAATTTCACGTACAGTATCTACGGAGTGTTTATGTTGAGTAACGCCCATGGCCCAGGTACAAATAACCCGTTCAGCACTCTGATAGATAGCAGCAGCCTGACGAATTTCTTCTTCTGACAGACCCGACTGGAAAGTAATCTGTTCCCACTGAGTAGCATCAACAGCGGCCAGATAGGCATCCACACCGACAGTGTGCGTGTTGATAAATTCATCATCAAAGATGCCTGGCTTGCCCTCAGCAATATTATTGCGATGCTGCTCGAGTAAGGTTTTCACCATCCCGCGAACCGCAGCCATATCACCGCCAAGCTTTGGCTGATAATACGATGAGCTGATTTGTCCCGCCATCGAGGTGACAACTTCTAACGGCTTTTGTGGATCGGCGAAACGTTCCAGACCGCGCTCACGCAGCGTGTTGAACGTGACGATTTTAGCTCCATGGTCTGCTGCATGGCGCAGGCTATGTAACATACGTGGGTGGTTAGTTCCCGGATTCTGGCCGAAAACAAAAATGGCATTGGCATGATCGAAGTCATCGAGTCGGATGGTGCCTTTACCTACACCGATACTACGCTTCAGACCGGTACCACTGGCTTCGTGGCACATATTTGAGCAATCGGGGAAGTTATTGGTGCCGAGCATTCTGCCAAACAGCTGATACAACCATGACGCTTCATTACTGGCCCGGCCAGAAGTATAAAGTTCGATTTGGTCCGGATTATCCATCTCACCGATATGTTGTGCTATCAGTGCAAATGCATCGTCCCAACTAATAGGCTCATAGTGGTCGGTTTCTGCATTGTATGACAGAGGGTGAGTCAGGCGTCCCTGATATTCCAGAAAATAATCACTTTCCAGATACAGACGACTGACCGAATGGGCAGCGAAAAACTCATTATCCACTACGCGGCGGGTTGCTTCCCAGGTAACGGCTTTAGCTCCGTTCTCACAAAAGCTGAAGGTGCTTTTGTTATCATCGCCCCAGGCACAGCCCGGACAGTCAAAACCACGGGCTTTATTCATGCGCAGCAGGTTGCGCATATTTTTTAAAACTGACTTACTTTCAAATACATAGCGGGTAGTAGCTTCCAGCGATCCCCAGCCACCGGCTGCAGCGCGATAAGGTTTAATCTGGCGTTTAAATTTCATAATAAGCTACTCATGTGACCTGATTGTTATTGTCGTGTATTGATTATATAAACGAAATTGTGCTTTCGTGTTTGCGAAATGTCTAATTGATTACAATAAACAAGCAATAGATGAACTTTATCGCGGGTTGATCGCTTGCGTATCCGGTGAAACCGCGTGATCCTGAGAGAAGTACATCAGTAGCTCTGTGCCAGAGCTACGGCAGAGAAGTTAAAATCAGCATTAAGCAGAGGAGTGCAAAGGTAATGGATTTAAAACAACTGGTCTATTTGTGCAATCTGGAGCGCGAAAAGCATTTCGGACGTGCCGCGGAAGCCAGTTTTGTCAGCCAGCCGACACTGTCTTTGCGCCTGAAAAATCTTGAAAAAGAGCTGGGAGTGTCACTGATCAACCGAAGCAATAACTTTTCCGGCTTCACGCCTGAAGGTGAGCGGGTGTTAAGCTGGGCACGTGAAATAGTTTCAGTTTATCAGGGGCTTAAACTAGAAGTTGATGCCATGAAGCATGGCATTCAGGGAACACTTCGTATCGGAGTTGTCCCGCAGTGTAGTATGTCTCTGTCCGGGGTATTACAGGCCGTCTCCCGGCATTATCCGGAGATAAACTACCGGATTGATGTGATGAGTGCCGATCAACTGTTGGAAGCCATTAACAGCCATACGGTGGATGTGGCTTTTGGTTTCTTTGAAATGAGTACATTACGTGAGTTGCAGTTTCAGGATGCGCTGTTTCCTGACCAGGGTGTTGTGGCACTCTATTGCAGTAATACTTTTGACTTAGCTGAAAATAATTCGCCGGTTGCTCTCGCTAAAATCGCTGAATATCCGTTATGTCTGGCCGCGCAAACACGATATTTCCGCCGCTATCTGGATAACAGTTTCCGTCAGGCCGGTGTGCCATTCCGGGTCATTATTGAAAGCCCCTCTGTGCTACAGCTACTGGAGTCAGCACACCAGGGTATCGGCATTATGCTTGCACCTAAAGGGAATGTTTTACCGGCAATGCTTGGTGAACTCTCGCAGGTTGCGGTGGACATCCCGAAGATGTCCAGACAGGGTGCAATGGTAATTGCCGGCAGCAGCAGGGCGACAGCGTTAACTCAGCATTTTTTTGATGAAGCCAGGCCTCTGCTGCTGTCATTAAACAGTTTTTAACCCAGAGGGATCAGTGCCTGATCCCAGCCCAGCCCGGCGGCGACAAGCAGCAGTTGCAGTATCGCCTCTGTTTTCCAGCCATGACGGTTAAGTTGTTGAGTCTCTGTAAAACAATCCCGTGCCGGTATCTGTATCAACTGACTGAACAGGTGACTGGCAGTGCCGGGTTTTATGATGTCACTGGCACTGTCTGTCGATAAGTGAACCGCTGCATTAAGTTCAAACGACTGAGCTTCAGAAAGTGTAGTCACCTGAATCATACGTAAACTAAGCCAGGCTTCCGCGGCAGCCGGTGCATGCGCAATCACCAATGGTTTGAGTACCGGGTGATTTAACCGTGATAACTCCCTGATTATTTCTACAGCAGGAGCACGCAGGAGACTGAACTCTGCTGGCGGCACTCTCTGTGTTGCATTTTTTTCTGCCAGCAGGTCTGGGAACACAGGGGCGCTGGTCAGCATAAAATAGGCCGGAAGTTTGATTCCGGACAGCGCCATAATCCCCGTCATCATCCGGGACTGCCAACTGATAAAACCACAAATATGGTGCAGTGTCAGAATATCTGAGGCGTTCAGACCCACGTTTTGTAAACGTGATACTACCGGGGCAGATGCCGTCGCCGGGTAGCAAGCCAACTGGCGGGCATATTGAGTGATTTCGGTCAGACGGTTGTTATTTTCTTTGGTTCCGGAGGGGCCGGTTAGCGGGCTCAGGCGGTTGGCGTAAAAATCACATAACAGGCTAATATCGGTTAGCTGGGCCACTGTGAGGGCGATATTAAGGCGGTCATAAAGAGTCAGCGAACAGTCAGACTCCGGACAGGGACTTTCCGGGAAAAAACGGCTATAAATGGCAGCAGTGTGGCGGGTGACAGGCAGCAATAATTGCCTGAGTGCCACCGAAACAGCGGTATGCTGTAGCAGCCCGGCAAACAAATCTGCGGGGTTTCGCAGGGGGCTTTTCGCCGAACCCGAAGGCAGACAGGTCTGATGTGTTCCCTGGTGTGATTCACTCATCAGGGTGTAGTTACTTTGACGCTGGCGTAATTCCATAGTAATTCCTTCTGATGTCAGGCAGATGAATTCCGGAAAAGGCTCACCTGCAAACGGTCATAAGCCTATAGTGACTTAGCTGAAGGAACGGCAGAAGGAATGTTAGCGACTAACTAATAACAAGCTGATATATGAATGAATTTATGCGGGTTGCAGAAGAGGGGGATAAAGTAACGGCAGGCGGAATAACCACCTGCCGAAGGAACTTATTTCAGTTCCAGCTCGTTCATAGCTGCAATGCTGAAGCCGCCATCAACGTGGACAACTTCACCAGTGATACCACCGGCCAGGTCTGAACACAGGAATGCTGCAGAATTACCTACATCTTCGATAGTCACAGTACGGCGGATTGGCGTTACAGATTCGCAATGTGACAGCATTTTACGGAAATCTTTAATGCCTGATGCTGCCAGAGTACGGATTGGACCTGCAGAAACGGCGTTAACACGAACACCTTCAGGACCCATCGCGTTAGCCATGTAACGGACATTGGCTTCCAGAGACGCTTTAGCCAGACCCATAACGTTATAGTTAGGGATAGCACGCTCTGCACCCAGGTAAGACAGGGTTAACAATGCTGAGTTAGGGTTCAGCATAGCACGACACTCTTTTGCCATAGCTACAAAGCTGTAGGCACTGATGTCATGGGCGATTTTAAAGCCTTCGCGGGTCACGGCGTTAACATAGTCACCGTCAAGCTGGTCACCTGGCGCAAAGCCGATAGAGTGAACAAAGCCATCAAATTTAGGCCATACTTTAGCCAGATCGGTGAATAACGCTTTGATGCTCTCGTCTTCAGCCACATCACAAGGCAGAACGATGTCTGAACCCAGATCTTTGGCAAACTCTTCAACGCGCGCTTTTAACTTTTCGTTTTGGTAAGTGAATGCCAGTTCAGCACCCTGCTTATGCATCGCCTGAGCGATACCCCATGCAATAGACAGTTTACTGGCAACGCCAGTGACCAGAATGCGCTTACCGGAAAGAAAACCCATAGCTGTAATCCTTAATATGGTTATTGTTGTCGGCGGTGGCTGGTTGTTTTTTCAGCCAGTCCGCAATGTTCAATCCGGGGATTCTAACACGACAATGGGTTATCAGGTAAAGTCACGAACGCTCAGGGCAAAATTCTGTGATTTATCGGTCATTTCGTCGCCAGGCTTCGGCGGTCAGGGCTTCACCAAAGTGGCTGGTAATAAGCCTTTTCGTCAGATCGTGTAGCGGTGAGGCCAGTACGTCAGCGGTACCACCACGTTCGACAACCTGTCCCTGATGCATCACCATCACCAGATCACTGATATGTTTCATCATTCCGATATGCTGAGTCACGTAGATATAGGACAATCCATCCCGTTCCTGCAGTTCCAGCATCAGATTCACCAGCTGTGAACGCATGGTCATATCCAGAGAAGCCAGTGCTTCATCAGCAACAATGACTTTAGGCTGTAATATCAGTGCTCGTGCCAGAGCCAGGCGCTGTTTCTGGCCGGGAGCCAGCATATGCGGGTAATAGCCTGCGTGATCACGAAGCAGGCCGACTTTACGCAGTGTCTCAATAATTCGTTGTTCACGCTCTTCCGGAGTCAGTCCGGTATTTAGCCGTAGAGGTAAATCCAGAATCTGGCTGACGCGCTGCCGTGGGTTAAGAGATGTCCCCGGATCCTGGAAGATCATCCGAATGACCTGGCTACGGTAGCCGTAATCTCCGAATTCCAGCGGGTGATTATTGATAATGATTTCTCCGGAAGTCGGCGCGATCATGCCACTCAGCATTTTCGCCAGCGTCGATTTACCGGAACCATTCTCTCCGATAATCGCCAGAGTTTGTTTTTCCCGCAGCGTGAAACTGACATTTTTAACCGCATCCACCAGCTGTGGCCGGAACAGTCCGGTTTTATAGCGGTAGGTTTTAGATAAATCACGGACTTCGAGTAAGGTTTCCATAATTACTGCGGCTCTTTGTTCAACGGGAAGTGGCAGGCATATAAATGCGTCTTATTGCCGGTCAACCGTGGTGCGATAATACATTCCCGCTGTGCATAGGGACAGCGGGGGCCCAGACGGCAACCAACCGGCAAATGTTCCAGCGAAGGTATGGCACCGGACAGTGTATTCAGCCGGCTTTTATGCGGTAACGCTCTGCCAAAATCGGGCATTGAACGGATCAACGCCTGTGTATAAGGGTGATTAGGAGTACTGATCAGCTCTTCGCTCTGCGCGGTTTCCACCGTCTGGCCGCAGTACATCACATTGATCCGGTTTGCCCACTGGCTCATGGTACGCAGGTCGTGGCTAATCAACAAAATAGTCGTATTGTTATTCTGGTTCAGCCGGCTCAGCAGCCTGAAAATCTGGGCCTGAGTAGTTGGTTCCATTGCATTTGTTGGTTCATCGGCAATCAGCAATGTTGGCTTATTCGCCAGAGCAATCGCAATCATGACTTTCTGACATTCACCTTCGGTCAGCTCATAGGGAAAGCTGCGCATAATGTCTTTGTGATCTTTAATACCGACCCGATGTAACAGCTCAATCGCTCGCTTTTTCCGCCAGAACCAGAAACGCCGATACCAGTGTCCTTTCAACGTCCAGCGAGGAATCGCCTGGATTAACTGACGGCCAATACTCTCTGAAGGATCAAGACACGACTGCGGTTCCTGAAAAATCATCGAAATATTACGGCCGATGATCTTACGACGCTCGCGGGGAGAAAGGCGTAACAGGTCGATATCATTGAAACGCATCCGGTCAGCGGTCACCCGCCAGTTGTCTGAAGTCACGCCACAAATAGCTTTCGCTATCAGGCTTTTTCCGGAGCCAGACTCACCGACCAGGCCACGAATTTCACCTTCGTTAAGGATCAGGTTGACCCGGTCTACGGCTTTCACCGGACCTTCCGAAGTAAAAAATTCGATAGTGAGGTTACGTATATCCAGTAATGGCATTATTTCACCCCGGCCTCGATAGCACGACGAATACCGTCGCCTAATAAATTAATAATTAATACGCTTATCATCAGCAGCACCCCGGGTAACATAACAGTCCAGGGCGCTACGTAAATTAACTCCAGTGAATCGCCCAGCATGGCTCCCCATTCAGGCGAAGGCAACTGAGCCCCGAGGCCCAGGAAACCCAGTGCGGCAATATCCAGAATCGCCATCGACAGTCCACGGGTAAATTCACTAACCAGCAGCGGAAGTACGTTCGGTAAAATAGTGTCTTTAAGTAGTATCAGTTGACTGGCACCATCCAGCCTGGCAGCCACTACATACTCTTTTTCCATCTGGTCATGAATGGCAATATAAATCGCCCTGACTAGCCGTGGCATCAGTGCCAGCCAGACAGCTATCAGTGCGTGAAACAGGCTTGGCCCGGCAAACGCAACCACGATAATTGCCAGCAGCAGAGAAGGAATAGATAGCAGGGTATCCAGAATATGGTTCATAACAGCAGAACGGAAACCATGAGTCAGACCGGCAAGTATCCCGAGTACCAGAGCGCAAATCGCAGACAATAGTGTGACCAGAATGGCTGAACCTACCGTCGGGGCGGCACCACTCAACAGACGACTGAGCAGATCTCTGCCTAAATCATCGGTCCCCATAAAGAATGACACATCACCGTAACGTGACCAGGAGGGCGGCAATAGCTGATAACCCATAAATTGCTGATCCACGCCATAAGGCGCCAGCAGCCCGCCAAAAAGACAAAGCAGCAACAGGGCGGCAAAACCGTACAGGCCCACCATTGCCGCTGTATCGTGATAAAACTTACCCCAGGATTGACGAAAGGTACCGGGCAGTCGTTTTTCCTGATAAATATTATCTGCGGGCATATATCACCGTTTTACTTCTGTTATTTATCATGTTTGTCGCTTTGTTGTTTATTGCTCCGGATATTCCGGTGCTATTCCACTCGTGTTGAGTCGGTTAATCATTAAGAGGGTCACCGGTAATTTGCCGCTGCCTGCGGAGCGGACAAACATCTTAAGACCCGATACCCTGATTATAACGTTGTTTTTCAGGCCCTGAGGATGGGGTTGCCACTACGGGCACTCCCTTTAACCTGCAAGCCTGTCTGAACTGGTATCACTAACGAAGTGCATACCACTCTTTGTGTTTCAGCGGATTTAGCGCCGCACCGATGATGTCAGACAGGACATTCACAATCACGACCATGCTGCCAATCACCATCACCCCTGCTGATATCGCCGTATAATCCTGCTGACGAATCGCCCCTATCAGCCAGTGACCAATACCTGGCCAGTTGAAAACCACTTCGGTGATCATGGTCAGTGTCAGCATGGTTGAAAATTGCAGGCCGAGATGCGGTATTACCGGAGGCAGGGCATTATGCAATACATGACGGCGGATAACCGTAAATCGTGACAAGCCACGGGTGATGGCTGCTTTGATGTAGCTTTTATCAATCACGTCCAGAGTGCTGTTGCGAATCAACCGAATCACCTCAGTCATCGGAGCTACCGCCAGGGTAATCACCGGTAACAGCAAATGCTGAAAAATACTGATCAGCATCTGGTGGCGCCACACAGAATGAGAAAGCAGGGTATCAATCAGCACAAACCCTGTGACATGAGGTAGCGGATAGAGCAGATTCAGCCGGCCGGAAACCGGCAACCAGCCAAGAGTGAGTGAAAAGAACAGCGTCAGCAGTAATGCCAGCCAGAAAACTGGCAGTGAAAAGCCAATCAGTGCCAGCGCGCTGATCAGTTTATCCTGCCATTTCTTTCGCATCACAGCCGCAATAATACCGAGCGGAATTCCCAGCAGCAGCGCCATGGCAAAAGCCAGCACACAGAGTTCCAGGGTGGCCGGAACAACTTCGGTCAGCTGTTGGAAAATGGGCTGTCCGTTGACATTGGATACACCGAAATCAAGCTGCAACATGCCTTTGAACCAGAACCACCAGGCATCCGTCAGCGACGCTCCTTCCAGCGGGGCGTGCGGGGTAAAATAGCTCAGGCTGAAAGCTACCAGTGACAGCATAAACAGTGTCACCAGCAGCAAAACCAGTCGGCGTAAAATAAAGATGATCATGGTGTGTTCTCTTCGGAATCATCACGGTATACCCCGGCGAAAGAGGTATTACCAAACGGACTTAGCACCAGTCCTTTAATATCATAGCGGTAAGCCTGCAATCTCAGAGACGAGGCCAGTGGTAACACCGGTAGCTGCGCTGCCAGCATTTGCTGAGCCTGGTCATAACTGTCAATCCGGTCAGCCAGTTGCTGAGAAGTTAAGGCGTTATGCAGTATCTGGTCAAATTGCGGATTACACCAGTGAGCATAGTTAGTCGCCGAGCCGATGGCGGCACAACTGAGTAATGGACGGAAAAAACTGTCCGGATCATTACTGTCGGTTGCCCAGCCGGAAAGCGTCATATCATGGTTCAGCGCCATTAACTGCGCTTCCTGGAAACGACCTTCAACCGGAATAATATCCACTGTGACACCGATGCGTGCAAGGTCAGCCTGGATCAGTTCGGCCATTTTAAGCGGGCTGGGGTTCCACGGCTGAGACTCGGTAGGGACCATCAGCCGGAGATGGAGATCCTGAATTTTGAGTTGTTTCAGCTGTTCCCTGGCCTTGTCCGGATCATAATCAGAGATACTGGCCTGATTATCGTAAGCCCAGGAGGCGCGGGGCAGAATAGATGCTGCAGTTTCGGCGGTCCCGTAATAAATAGACGTCATCAGCCGTTCATTATTAATCGCCAGAGAGAGCGCCTTGCGCACCTCGGGGTTATCCAGCGGCGGTTTGCGGGTATTAAACGCCAGATAGGCAATGTTCATCCCGGGACGCAGTGTCATGCGCAGTCTGGGGTCATCACGTAAAATAGGTAGCTGGCTGGCGGCAGGGTAAGCCAGTACATCGCACTCCCCGGTCAACAGTTTGGATAAACGTCCGGTGCCACCGGCTCCGATATCAATCACTACCTGCTGCAGGCGAGGAATCCCTTTCCAGTACTGCGGATTTCGGAGCAGACGGATAAACAGACCGGCGCGATAGGCACTGAGCTGAAAAGGGCCAGTGCCCACAGGCTGGCGATCCATCTGTTCCTGATGGCCGCTGGCAGTCAGTTGATCAGCATATTCTTTTGACAACACCGGCGCATAATGGGTAGCAATGTGCCATAAAAATGAGGCATCAGGATTGGCCAGCCTGAATTCAACCGTGTAGTTATCCAGTTTTTTGATGCTCAGAACACTGTCCGCAAACTGCAGGCTGTCAAAATAGGGATAACTGCCACCGCCAACGTCATGCCATGGATTATTGCGGTCGAACATGCGTGAAAAGCTAAACACCACGTCATCGGCGTTCATTGTTCTGTGCGGAGTGAACCAGGAGGTGGTCTGGAAGCTGACACCATGACGCAGATGGAAAATATAGGTGGCGCCATTATCTTTGACTTCCCAGCTGTCAGCCAGTTCAGGGATCAGCCGGTAAGTATAGGGGTCCACATCCAGCAGGCGATCATATAACTGTGCCGATAAGGTATCTACCGTCAGGCCGCTGCTGGCAAGTTGCGGATTAAAGGTATTCAGTACACCGTTTACACAATAGACAAAGCCACTTTGCCGGATGTCGTGGGTCTCCGCGGCGAAAGCTGTACTGCAACACAGGCTCAGTCCCAGGCTCAGCGCAGATAGTATTTTCGACGCAGATAATATTTTCGACATAGTACTCAAAGATGTTTTGTTGTTTACAGGGAGTGTATCGCAAACCCGGCTGTGACCCCAAATTTGCTGACCGGCCCGTGATATTTTTTCTTTATGGTGACAGAATTAAATGGTGGCGGAATTAACCTGAATCGTCTGGTAACCAGCCGCAACCAAGGGAAGTCATTAACGTTCTGTCGGAATCTGATGTTTTTTTAGCAATGCTCTTAGCTGATGGTAGGTCAGACCAAGGGCTTCAGCAGCCTTACGTTGATGGAAGTGATTTTGCCGTAAGCTCATTTCAGTGATCAGAAATTCCTGATGGTTTTGCCATTCGCGCAAATCCAGAGGCAGGGCAGGCAAAACAGTGTTGCTGTCATTACTGGGCTGTGGCTCAGCGGCTGCTGATGAATCTGGCGTAAAATCCGGACGAAACGGATTAAAAATAATCTGATCAAGCACTTCATCACTGTTGTTATGTCGGTAGACCGAGCGTTCGATAACGTTTTTCAGTTCTCTGACATTGCCAGGCCAGTGCCAGGCAAGCAACTGTCTGCGGGCTTTTTCGCTAAACCCGGGAAAAAGCGGTAATCCCAGTTCACGGCACATTTGGATAGCAAAATGTTCTCCCATCACCAGAATATCTGACTGGCGTTCACGTAAGGGTGGGATATTTACAACATCAAATGCCAGCCGGTCGAGTAAGTCGGCGCGAAATTTACCCCTGGCCGCCAGACCAGGAAGATCCTCATTGGTCGCGCATACCAGCCGGACATTGACCTGCAGCGATTGGTTTCCGCCGACACGCTCTAACTGACCATACTCTATTACCCGCAACAGCTTTTCCTGGACAATCATTGGCGCGGTGGCCAGCTCGTCAAGAAACAGGGTGCCGCCATCCGCTCGTTCAAATCGACCCAGATGGCGTTTCTGAGCCCCGGTAAAGGCTCCGGCTTCATGGCCAAACAGCTCAGAGTCGAGCAGATTATCATTCAGTGCCGCACAGTTCAGAGAGATAAACGGCCCCTGCCAGCGTGAGGAGAGATAGTGAAGCCGGCTGGCAATCAGCTCTTTACCGGTTCCCCTTTCACCAATTACCAGTACCGGCTTATTGAGTGGTGCCAGCGCCGAAACCTGCTCCAGCATTTCAAGGAAATTGTTTGACTCACCCAGCAGGTTATCCTGACGCTCATTCATGATGAAATTAACCACTTAATGATGAATATCACCATTTTACGCGAACAGCATCAGCGGGCAATTTAATTAAATGCATATAAAACAGTTAGATAATAATTGGCACGCTGATTGCTATTATATTTGCGAATGATTTTTTAATCCCGGCAATAGTGCCGGCTGATTTCAGGAGATATGACATGGGTATTTTTTCTCGTTTTACCGACATCGTGAATGCCAACATTAATTCACTGCTGGAACGGGCTGAAGATCCACAGAAGCTGGTGCGCCTGATGATTCAGGAGATGGAAGATACTCTGGTTGAGGTCCGTACCACGTCAGCCCGTGCGCTGGCAGAAAAGAAACAACTGACTCGTCGGGCGGAACAGTCAGCGGCACAGTCGCTGGAATGGCAGGAAAAAGCTGAACTGGCTATTCGCAAGGATAAAGAAGATCTGGCACGTGCGGCATTACTGGAAAAACAGAAACTGGATGCGCTAACTACTTCGCTACATCAGGAAATTGCCCAGACTGACGATACTCTGGAGCGTATGAAATGTGAAATTACAGAGCTGGAAAACAAACTGACAGAAACCCGTGCACGCCAACAGGCTTTAACACTGCGCCACCAGGCAGCTTCGAATTCACGCGATATTCGTCGTCAGCTTGATAATGGCAAAATAGATCAGGCAATGGCCCGTTTCGAATCTTTTGAACGTCGTATCGATCATATGGAAGCAGAAGCCGAAAGTCAGCGTTTTGGTAAGCCTCAGACACTTGACCAGCAGTTTGCCAGCCTGAAGGCTGACGATGATATCAGCCAGCAGCTGGCTGCATTGAAAGAAAAAATGCAGCGTAATGACGGACAGTAAGGTCCGTTGTTTACTCTGGCTAAACCGCGACTCAGGTAAGGAGAGTTCATGAGCGCAATGATACTTTTTATGATCCCGCTGACTATATTTGTACTGTTTGTGGCCCCGATCTGGCTGTGGCTGCATTACAGCAATAAAAACAGCAACGGTAGTCAACTGTCACCTCAGGAAATGCAGCGTCTGCAACAGCTGACAGTAGACGCCAGCCGGATGCAGGAGCGAATCCGGGCCCTTGAAGCGATACTGGATGCAGAAAATCCGCAATGGAGGCAGCAGCAATGAACCAGCAGACTGTGACTTCACGCCGGTTATGGCGTGATCCGCAGAACGGTAAACTGATGGGTGTGTGTGCAGGGATGGCGGAAT
Organism: Tatumella citrea; assembly: GCF_002163585.1. NCBI lineage: Bacteria > Pseudomonadati > Pseudomonadota > Gammaproteobacteria > Enterobacterales > Erwiniaceae > Tatumella > Tatumella citrea. The sequence continues at coordinate 2,136,361 of NZ_CP015579.1, read as the reverse complement.
ATCTGAATGTCCCCGCCAATCTGATCCGCATAATGGTGATTATCTCGCTGTTTATCGGACTGTTTTTTATTACAGTGGTCGTTTATTTCGCCCTTGGATTCTTTCTTGATAAAAAGCCAGTCTCGGAGGACTTCACAGCAGACACTCCAACGGCAGGGGAACTGCTGAGTCAGTTGGAACAGCAGATGCAACAGGGTGAGCAAAGAGTCAGAGAAATTGAACGCTACGTCACTTCAGAGACTTTTTCAGTGCGTAGCCGGTTTCGACAGTTGTAGGGAACCACAGGTGATTTCCGTCGGAGGTGAATTATGAAATATCAGCAGTCGCAGAGCAGATGGCAACGCCTGATGCCGGCGTTACTTTCGGTGGTAAAGTTTATCATTCTTACAGTGATCAGCCGGACTCCGGCGGGGATCAGCGCCAGGGTTCTGAACCGGGTAGCCCGGAAACCATTACGTATCGCGCTGGCACTGGTGCTTGAACCGGCGTTGTCTGCAATAATGAAGAAATTGTCGTCGCGCCTGTTCAGGGAGAAACATGAAGAAGCTGCAAAATGAGATAGTTTCGCTGGTGAACCGCGGGGCAGATAAACATCTGCGGCTGGCGGTCACCGGACTCAGCCGCAGTGGCAAAACAGCGTTTATCACTTCACTGGTGAATCAGCTACTTAATATCCATAATGGCGCCCGGTTACCGTTATTTTCGGTAGTCAGAGAGGAGCGGTTGTTGGGTGTAAAACGTATTCCTCAGCGGGATATGGGCATTGCGCGGTTTAATTATGACAGCGGACTGGCGCAGTTATATCAGCAACCACCGGAATGGCCGACTCCGACCCGCGGCATCAGCGAGATGCGGCTTGCACTGCGTTTCCGGTCTCAGGATTCGCTGCTGCGTTATTTTAAAGAAACGTCCACTCTTTACCTGGAAATTATTGATTATCCGGGGGAGTGGCTACTGGATTTACCCATGCTGGACCAGGATTATCTTCGCTGGTCACAGCAGATGATGGGGCTGTTGCAGGGCGAGCGAGGTGAACGTGCGGCTCACTGGCGTAGCCTGGTCGCAGGGCTTGAAGCCGGAACGGTTGCTGATGAACAACAGCTGGCCGATATTTCAGCCGCCTGGACCGCCTATCTGCATGACTGCAAAGAGAGTGGTTTACATTTTATTCAACCAGGCCGTTGTGTGATGCCTGGCGATATGGCCGGAGCCCCGGCTTTACAGTTTTTTCCCTGGCCTTTTGTTGATGATCTTTCCCTGTCCGGGCTCAACCGGGCGGATAAACACTCTACCTTTGGTATGTTGCAGGCCCGCTATGACTACTATTGTCAGCATGTGGTCCGCCGTTTCTATAAAGACTACTTTGTGAAATTCGACCGGCAAATTGTGCTGGTCGATTGCCTGCAGCCACTCAACAGTGGACCGCAATCGTTCAATGATATGCGACTGGCATTAACCCAACTGATGCAGAGTTTTCATTACGGGCAGCGGACATTATTACGCCGGTTGTTTTCGCCAGTGATTGATAAGCTTCTTTTTGCGGCCAGTAAAGCAGACCATATCACTCATGATCAGCATGTGAATCTGGTGTCGCTTTTACAGCAAATGGTTCAGGATGCCTGGCAGAATGCAGCTTTCGAAGGTATTAAAATAGATTGCCTGGGGTTGTCGGCTATTCGGGCAACGGAATCAGGCAATATCAGCCATCAGCAACAGGTGTTACCCGCGTTACGTGGTCACCGGTTAGCTGATGGTCAGCCACTGACTTTTTATCCCGGTGAAGTGCCGTCCAGGCTGCCAGCCCCCGGATTCTGGCAAACCCAGGGATTTCATTTTGAAGCGTTTCGTCCGGCTGAAATGGACAGTGATGCGCCTCTGCCGCATATCCGTATGGACAGTGCGTTGGAGTTTTTACTGGGAGATAAATTGCGATGAGCGAACAGACACCCATCAAACCGCGTGTTGACTTTAATGCCTCCAGTGAAGCCCGCCCTGAAGAACTGAGGCCGGCACAGCATTTTGACGGCGACGATACCTCGTTTACAGCATTAGCACCACTCAGTGATTTCCCTGAGGAAGAGGCTGCTGACGAAGAACCCGTGGTCGCTGCCTTACGTCCGCGCCGGTCACTGTGGCAAAAAATTGTACTACTTGCCGTGGTTATATTTCTGGTCAGCGTGGCCGGTCAGACGGTCAACTGGCTGGTTACCGCCTGGCAAAGCCGGCAATGGGCAGAACTGGGTGCTGCCACGGCACTTGGCCTGGTGGTTATTGCCGGACTTGGGAGTCTGGCAGTTGAGTGGCGGCGGTTATTTGTATTGCGACACAGGGCTCAGGAGCGCGATGAGGCTCAGGAATTACTGAGCAGTCACGGCAACGGTAAGGCCAGAGCCTTTTGTGAAAAGTTGGCTGCGCAGGCTGGAATAGATGCTGCTCATCCGGCCTTGCGCCGCTGGCAGGCAGAGTTACAGGACACTCATAATGACAGGGAAGTGATGGTACTGTATGCCGCCAGGGTGCAGCCGGTCGCAGATAAACAGGCCAGGGCTAAAATCAGTCGCTATGCTGCCGAATCGACACTGATGATTGCGGTGAGTCCACTGGCAATGGTTGATATGGCGTTTATTGCCTGGCGTAATATCCGGATGATCAATCAGATTGCCCGTATCTATGGCATTGAATTAGGTTATTTCAGCAGGTTACGGCTGTTCCGGGGCGTGCTGTTTAACATTGCATTTGCCGGGGCCAGTGAGCTGGTACGTGAGGTTGGCCTGGACTGGATGTCTCAGGACATTATGGCCAGATTATCTGCCAGGGCTGCCCAGGGGATCGGTGCTGGGCTGCTGACGGCCCGACTGGGCATTAAAGCGATGGAGCTCTGCCGTCCGTTACCCTGGCTCAACGACGATAAACCACGGCTGGCTGATTTTCGTGGTGAGTTACTGACTCAGTTGCGTGAATCGATGAAAAAGAAAACTCCGGCAGGGTCAAAAACGGATAACCGGTCTGACCAATAATTCAGGACTTACGTCAATTAAATGATACAACTCCTCCCTGTGAAGCGGTGGAGTTGTACATTGCTGTCAACTTTTCATGACACATCTCTTCTGCTGCGTCAGTTGCCGGGTTATTATGACAGATTAATGTCATGGCCGGGAAACAGACTGATGCGCCTCGAAATAATATGCAAAGACAGGTTAGGGCTGGTACGTGAATTGCTCGATCTGCTGGTCACCAGAAAAATTGATTTATATGGCATTGAAATAGTTGCACTGGAGCGCCTGTACCTGCGCTTTAGTCCTATTGCTTTTGATGAGTTCAGTTCTCTGATGGCGGAAATCCGTCGCACGCCCGGGGTAACCGATGTCCGGACAGTCACCGACATGCCTTCTGAACGAGAGAACCGGGTGCTGAATTCGTTACTGGTGGCGATGCCTGAACCTGTACTTTCCGTGGATTTAAAAGGACGGATAGAGTTGGCGAACCCGGCAGCGTTGAGCTTATTTGCTCAGGATGAGAAAAAAATCCGCCAGCATAATATCAGCCAGTTGATTGATGATTTTCATTTCCCACTGGTCAGTGAAGGTGACACTGTCACGCAGCTGACGCAATGTGTTTTGATTCATGGCCGTGATTTCCTGATGGAACTGATACCTATCTATTTACCGGATAACCAGGAACAGCAGGTTTCACCGGTAGGCGCCATGATTATGCTGAAATCTACGGCGCGGATGGGGCATCAGCTACAAAATCTCAGCAGTTCTGATGACTCCGGTTTTGCGCATATTGTGGCTGTCAGCCCTGTCATGCGTCAGCTGGTAAATCAGGCAAAAAAACTGGCTATGCATGATGCCCCGTTGCTGATTATTGGTGATACCGGGACCGGAAAAGATGTTCTGGCCAGAGCCTGTCATATGCACAGCAAGCGGAGTGCTAAACCCTTTCTGGCGTTGAATTGCGCATCACTCCCTGACGATGTAGCTGAAAGTGAGCTGTTTGGCCATGCTGCCGGAGCCTACCCTAATGCTTTAGAGTATAAGAAAGGATTCTTCGAGCAGGCCAGTGGCGGTTCAGTATTACTCGATGAAATTGGTGAAATGTCACCCAGAATGCAAACCAAACTGCTGCGCTTTCTGAACGACGGTACATTCCGTCGGGTTGGTGAAGAACACGAGGTTCACGTTGACGTCCGGGTTATTTGTGCAACTCAGAAAAATCTCCAGGAGCTGGTGACCCGTGGGGAATTCAGGGAAGATTTATTTTACCGGCTGAATGTACTGACGCTTAATCTGCCTGCATTACGGGAACATCCTCAGGATATACTGCCATTGACAGAGATGTTTGTTGCCCGTTTTGCAGATGAACAGGGGATTCGTTGCCCGGCTATCTCACCACAATTACCGGCATTTTTGGGGCGTTACAGCTGGCCGGGAAATATCAGACAGTTAAAAAACATCCTGTATCGCGCTATGACCCAACTGGAAGGTGATGAACTGCAACCCAGGGATATTGTGTTGCCGGAACAGTATATTGCAGACCTGACTCTGGATGATAATCTTGAGGGTTCACTGGATGATATTACCAGCCGTTATGAAAGAGCAGTACTGACCCGTTTATATGACCACTATCCAAGTACCCGTAAACTGGCTAAACGACTCGGAGTATCTCATACCGCTATTGCCAATAAACTGCGCGAGTACGGACTGAATAATAAGAAGGGTGCGGCAGAAGAAGCGGAGTAATCCGGAGCAGTATTAAATCAGGTCCGGGGAAGATTCCCCGGACCGAAAAACCGTTACTTCAGTACTGCCAGCGCAGCATCGTAATCAGGCTCGTTAGCAATCTCTGAAACCAGTTCAGCATGCAGTACAGTATTGTTTTCATCCAGAACCAGCACAGCGCGCGCAGTCAGGGCCTTCAGTGGGCCTTGTTCAATTTCGACACCGTAATCCTGTTTAAAATCGCTACCGCGCAGAGTTGACAGGGTAATCACATTATCGAGGCCGTCAGCACCACAAAAACGGCTTTGGGCAAACGGCAGGTCAGCAGAGATACATAACACCACCGTATCCGCCAGCTGTGAAGCCAGCTGGTTAAATTTACGTACTGATGTAGCACAGGTGCTGGTATCAATACTTGGGAAAATGTTCAGGACTTTCCGCTTCCCGGCGTAATCACCAAGAGAAACTTCACTCAGATCTTTTGCCACTAAGGTGAAGTCAGGGGCAGTTTTACCGGCAACCGGAAACTGGCCTGCGACTGCAACAGGCTGGCCTTTAAAGTTAACTGTCTGAGACATTTGCTGTTCCTTTTAATCATAAGTAATTTACTGTTACGCTGTGGGTTCAGGTAACAGTGCAAGTGACCTGCTAATTTATCCCACATTCTGCTGCGTTTTACGAGTCAGGCTCACAGAAATCCGGGCAAAAGGCAGTTCCTGTTCACCGGAACGCCCGGATATCCGCAATCATTGCGGCGTACCGGTAACGCCCGCGACCGGGAAGATAACCGCCAGACGGACACTGGCAGACCGGTTAAGGGAGCAGGCAGCAGCAAGTATCGTCAATACCGTCATCTGCACGACGGAACAGGGAGGGAATGATGGTTAGAAAGCTGATATTAGGTCTGCTGGCGCTGGCAGTTTCGGCCGGAGCAGCGGATATTCCGGCCGGTAAAGTGCCGGCAGGTAACCAGCAACTGGTCAGGCAGGTAACGTCTCTGCCACCGGTAGACGAACGTTTGAAGCAAAGTCACCCTGAAGATGCACCTTGGTTACAGGATCTGTTTGAAGGGCTGACCGTTGTTGATCACCAGGGAAATATTCAGCCGGGGGTCGCAGTCAGCTGGAGCAGTAATGATAACCGGCACTGGATTTTTACGTTGCGGAAAAATGCCCGATGGTCAGACGGAAGCCGGGTCACATCCAGTGATTTTGTCAATAGCTGGCAGCAACTTGCCGCGCCGGGCACACCTGAACGTTACCAGAATTATTTGCTGCAAAGCGGGGTGTACAATGCCCCTGAAGTGCTTAGCGGTGAGCTGCCAGGGCAGGTTTTAGGAATTACTGCCATCGATGATTGGCATCTGAAAATCACCTTGTCACGACCGCTGGCTTATTTTCCTGTAATGACGGCCCATCCGGCCTTTTTTCCGGATAAACCCCCGGCAGGTACTCCTGAAGCTCCGGTCAGCAGGCAACCCCGGCAATTCAACGGAGCATGGCAGTTAAACAGCCAGCAACCGCACTCAGTCAGCCTCGTTCCTAATCCCCATTACCACCATGCTGAGCAGACAATACTGTCAAAAGTGACCTACATTGAAATAAGCAACACTCAGGAGTTGTTACAGCGTTACTCCAGGGGAGCGGTTCAGATTTCTGCACCACTAAAAACTCCCCCGCAACTGACGGCAAAACTCGCCGATCAACTTCACCGCTCCCCACGGCTCTCTGCTCAGGTGCTGGTATTTGACCGTGTTAACGGTCCGACATCTGATGTGCGGGTCAGAAAAGCATTATCATGGAGTATCGACAGACAAGCCATCACTACAGATACCCTGCAAAACAAAGCGATAGCTGGCTGGCGAATGACGCCTTCAGCGGCAGGAAATTTTACACCGCCATTATTGTCTGCTGAACAACATCCACCTCAGGGCAGAATTAGCCAGGCTAAATCCTTGCTGCTGGCCGCAGGCTACGGCCCTTCGCGGCCGCTTAACCTGACATTCAGTTACCGTGATAGCGGGGATGAACCGGAGGTTGCTCATGCCATTGCCGCAATGTGGCAAAAACAGCTCAATGCACAAGTCACCCTGAAGCCACAGTCATCGGGTCAACCCCGGTTCTCAGGGGCGGATGTGACGACTGCCACGGTTCACGCAGAGTTTAATCATCCGGCAGCATTTCTTAATCAACTGACCACCGGTCACCCACAAAATATCTCCGGATTCAGTAATGCGGCGTATGACTCTCTGATTCTCAGAGCGGAAAGAGAGTCCTCGGAGCCGCTCCGAAATCAGGACTATCAACAGGCAGAGCATCTGATTGCTGAACAGGTACCAGTAGCCCCGATTTTTCAGTATGTTACGCAGCGACTGGTTGCTCCTGAAGTACAGGGCTATTCACAGGATAACCCGCTGGGGTATTCCAACAGCCGGGAGTTGTGGATTGAGCAACAGACAGAATAAAGTGTGGCGGCATCTTTAAATATCATGTTGATTTAATGAGTTATTATTCAGCAGGATTTTTTAACTCTGAAACGCACCTTTACGTTTTAAACATCTTTATTATTCAGCAATCCACTACAATACAGTTTTATGAAAACAGTCAGAATGAAGTAAGGGGAATTTGTGAGCATTATTGACGGTAAAGAACTGCATATCCCGGATGCGATTATTTCCTGTCAGCTGGACGGGCAAGGGGGCATGTTGCCAATCAGTGATACTGAGATGGTAAATTGTGAACGCCCATGCTGGCTGCACTTGAATTATGCTCAGCAGGGAAGTGCTGAATGGTTACAGGCTACCCCGTTGCTCCCGGATTCGGTCCGTGATGCCCTGGCCGGAGAAAGTATGCGTCCACGGGTCAGTAAACTGGCTGACGGTTTTATGATCACGCTACGCAGTATTAATTTCAATCATGACTCAAGACCGGATGAGCTGGTTGCGGTCAGAATCTTTATTAATGACCGGCTGATTGTTTCTACCCGGCAGCGTAAGGTAGCAGCAGTCGAAGATGTCTGGTCAAATCTGAAAAACAGCGTGGGTCCGGATAATGCCGGGGACTGGCTGGTCGAGTTTTGTGACTCACTGACGGACCATATCAGTGAGTTTATTGAAGATTTGCACGATAAAATTATCGATATGGAAGATGCTCTGCTGACAGGGAAAAGCCCTCAACGTGGTCAGATGGCATTATTGCGTAAGCAACTTATTGTTATGCGCCGGTATATGGCCCCGCAACGGGATGTTCTGGCACGAATTGCCAGTGAAAAATTTCAGTGGATGGATGATGCTCAGCGCCGGCTGATGCAGGATATCTCTGAAAGACTGGGAAGAGGGCTGGAAGACCTGGATGCCAGTGTCGCGCGTACCGCTGTACTGAATGATGAAATCGACTCACAGCGTGCCGAAGCAATGAACCGCCGTACCTATATTATGTCACTACTGGCGATGGTCTTTTTACCATCAACCTTTCTGACCGGCTTGTTTGGGGTAAACCTCGGAGGCATCCCCGGGAACCAGTGGCACTTAGGTTTCACAGTATTCTGTGTTGTGCTGGTGATTATCGCTGTGGGTATTACCTGGTGGCTGAAAGACAGAAAATGGCTGTAACAGGCGATGTGGATATAACCGGAAAAAGTATGATCTCAATCAACTCACCGTTGCTGTAAAAAGCAGATACTTCTTTCCGCAGGTGAATGCAACGTCAAGCGATGGGCGTTGTGCTCCACATTGTCTTACTTTTGAATTACTGCATAGCACATTTAATTCTTATGACCCCGGCGTTTCTGACGCCGGTTTTTTTTTGCGGCTAATATCCGTAACACTTCTGCTGTCTGCTCTGACCGGTACTCTCAGTTCACTTCCCCACAAATGCTTTTCTCTGATACAGCCTGATAAGGAGATTTCCCCGTTGAATAAAAATCCGTATAATCCGCTGCCATGCAGGCATCCAACCAGGAAATAACTGCCGGTTCGCCCGGCGATGTGAACAGAAGCTATGATTCAGACAGATACCAGAAAAGAAACGCTCGAATTCAACAAACTTCAGAAACGTCTTCGCCGGAATGTCGGTAATGCTATTACTGATTACCAGATGATAGAAGACAATGATGTTGTGATGGCCTGTATGAGCGGCGGCAAAGATTCATTTGCAATGTTAGATATTCTGCTGAGCCTGCAGAAGGTTGCCCCGATCAAATTTGAGGTGATTGCCGTCAACCTGGACCAGAAACAACCCGGATTCCCTGAGCATATTCTGCCTGATTATTTCGAACGGCTGAATATTCCTTACTATATTGTGGATAAAGACACCTATTCCGTGGTTAAGGAAAAAATTCCTGAAGGGAAAACCACCTGCGGTTTATGTTCAAGATTACGCAGAGGGACACTCTATTCTTTTGCCGAAAAGATAGGGGCGACAAAAATTGCTCTGGGTCATCATATGGACGATATTGTCGAAACGCTGTTTCTGAATATGTTTCACGGCGCACGTATGAAAGCCATGCCACCAAAATTACGTTCCGATGACGGGCGAAATGTGGTTATCCGCCCGTTAACATACTGCCGTGAAAAAGATCTGATTAGTTTTGCTGAGCAAAAAGATTTCCCGATTATTCCGTGCAATCTTTGCGGTTCTCAGGAAAACCTGCAACGCCAGGCGATTAAATCCATGCTTTCTGAATGGGACAAAAAAGAACCTGGCCGTGTGGAAAGCGTATTTAAGTCGCTGCAAAATGTCAGCCCAAGCCAGCTCGCCGACCGTGAACTGTTTGATTTCGAAAACCTGCCGCTCGACAGGCAGGGTGAACGCGAAGCTTATGCGTTCACAGAAGCTACCGTATCTTCTACCAACATTGATGAATCCTTGTTTATTAATGTGACCAATCTTTGAGCCTGTTTTTATTGATGGCCTGATATTTTCCTGCGGTGTAAACAGCCGCAGGAAAATGTTATATCACTGTAATTGGTGCTGGTTTATTGCAATATTTTCGGTGATAAATCTGCACAAATATTATCCGGGATAAATCTGCTGGTAATTTTCGTCAGAATAAATCGTAAATTCGTGTAACAGGTATCGACGGCAGACAGTTTGCTGACATATTCTGTGGTGCGAACTGACAATATTCCCGGAGTCGATTGATGAAAATAGCCGCATTGTTGCTGGTAAGTGCCTCTGTGTTACTTTCTGCCTGTAGCAGCCCCAACGATAATAATGAACCTCCTCAGCAGGCAACAGCCGCACATATTCAGCCCGTGGTTATGTCCTCTTTAGCCGAAAGTAACTGTGCCGGTGCAGGCGGGATTCTCGCTTATTCCCGACAACTGGATGGCAGCAGAATTGGTATGTGTCAGCTGGCCAATGGCAAACGTTGCAGCGAATCGGCATTAATTGGTGGATCCTGCGCCCGTTAAACCATTGATGCGCAGGGCTATTCATCGACATTCGGCCGGTATGGGATGGTCAGAGGGAAGCCGTTAAAAATTTGCGGGCCTGGCTATGACTGTGCCAGTCCCTGAATCACAGCGCGCTGATTTCACTCTTCAGAATGCAAAGCCCATTGTGAAAGGTATCATCACAAAGGTTTGACGGATTCCGATTTGCAATTCCTTTTTGTTGGATGCCTATGAAACGAAATCCCGCAATAGGCCAACCCGGCCTGCCGGTTCAGGCCAGGGATGGTGTTAATTAAGCACAATTACTGACTGCGTTGGCTGGTTTCCGGTCACTGTCCCGGTAGCTGGTTGGGACATTCTTCTCCCCGTGACAACTGCTGAAGATTATCCAGGGTGACCCGGGCAATAGAGCTCAGGGCTTCGGTGGTCAGAAAAGCCTGGTGCCCGGTAAATAATACGTTATGGCAGGATGACAGCCGACGGAATACATCGTCCTGAATAACATCATTCGATTTATCCTCAAAAAACAGATCACGTTCGTTTTCGTAAACATCCATCCCCAGCGAGCCAATTTTTTGTTGTTTAAGTGCTTCAATAGCGGCCTGTGAATCAATCAGACCCCCACGGCTGGTATTAATGATCATCACTCCGTCTTTCATCTGTGCAAATGCTGCAGCATTCAATAAATGATGGTTATCGGTATTTAACGGACAGTGCAGGGAAATAATATCTGACTGCCGTAAAAGTGATGGAATATCGGTGTATTCCACCTGCATATCCAGAGCCAGTTGTGACGGAAAAGGATCGCTGGCGAGCAGTCGCATGCCAAAACCTTTCAGAATTCGTAGTGTCGCCAGCCCAATTTTGCCGGTACCGATAATACCGGCCGTCTTTCCATGCATTGTGAACCCGGTCAGTCCTTCCAGCGAGAAATTGGCATCACGTGTTCTCTGGTAAGCACGGTGGATACGCCGGTTTAGCGCCATCATCAATCCGACGGCATGTTCAGCAACGGCTTCGGGAGAGTAAGCCGGGACCCTGACTACACTAATTCCAGCAGCGTCAGCCGCAGGTAAATCAACGTTATCAAAGCCGGCACAGCGTAAGGCAATATAACGCACACCCAGAGAAGCCAGCTCATGAATAACTTCTGCAGTACACTCGTCATTGACAAAAATACAAACCGCATCGAATCCCGCGGCGTTTTTTGCTGTATGACGATCAAGTTTAAAATCATAGAAAGTTAACGAAAATCCAAAAGACTGATTAATCTGTTGCAGGGAATGCTGGTCGTAATTTTTTGTACTGTAAATAGCGATGTTCATTACCGGACTCCGGAAAACTTTACAGGGAACAGTGTGTGATAATAGCGCTAAGTGATAATTTTACCTAAACTGGTAGCAGACAGAGTGTCTGTACTTAACCGTTACGGATGCTAGGGAAAGCGCTGAATCGGACACAGGATCTGGATACGGAATCAATTATTTATGAAAGGTAAGGCAACAGGCATACTGGTGGCTGTGCCCCTATTACTGCTGCTGTTTCTGGCTGCGGTAGGGACAGTTAACTTATGGTTGCCCCGTCTGGCTGTCTTCTGGCTGCCGAAAGGGGTCACTCTGGAGATGCACGGACATCTTCGGCCCGGGTTTAACCATCTGAAACTCCCCGATATCACGTTACGTGCAGGCGACTGTGAGGCTGCGGTTCTGCATGCACCTGATTTCGGTTATCGGGATCAGTTATGGCAGATAACTGCTGAACAGGTGCGCCTTGACTCCCAATGCCTTGCAAAACTGCCAGAGTCACCGTCATCGACATCCACGGCGAAAACACTGGCCAGCTGGCAGTCAATGTTGCCAGCGTTTTAGTTAAGCATTAGTCAGTTGCAGATACGCCCCTGGTCGCAGTATTCAGCCAGCGTGCATTTACTGAGCCAGCACGGCAGGCAAACCCTGACGCTGGAGGGTGAACAGCTACACCTGGACGCTGAACTGAATCAGAAGCAACTACTGCTTCGTCAGTTGAGTCTGACAGTTGCTGGTTTATCTCAGCCCCTTAACGTTTCCGGCAGTATCACGCTGGCAGAATTGACCAATCAACTACCACAGACAGGCAGGTTAAATGGTCAGCTATCGATAGCTGAAATTCCACTCAGCCTGGCATTTCACTGGCAACAGCAACAGGGCGAACTCACACTGACTACCCCGGGGCAATCACGACCGTTACTGAATCTGCCCTGGACTGTAACGCCACAGTCGGTGGATATTCATCAGGGACAATGGTTCTGGCCATTTGCCGGCCAGCCTCTGCAGGGCGGGCTGGCTGTGTCGGCAGAAAACTGGTCTTCCGGCCTGGATAATATCCGGTTTAGTGGGCGGATGAATGTACTGACCTCCGGGCTTGGCGGTAAGGGTAACGCGGTGCTAAGTTTCGGCCCTGGCAAACTATCGTTGGCGGAGAGTGATTTGCCGCTCAGACTGACAGGCAATGGCGGCGCGGAAAAGTTGCAGTTTTTTGCCAGCCTGCCAGCCCGGTTAACCGGACCTTTGTTGATGCCGGAAGTGCGTTTCCTGAGTGGTGCATTGCTGCGGGTTCGTGGAAGAATACTCGATACGTTACAGGTAGACGAAGCACGCTGGCCGCTGGCAGGAGTTCGTCTGAGTACCGCGGGGGTCAGCGGGCCATTACAGGCAATACTTAAGTTGCATGAGCCGGCTTACGGCCAGTATCGCTTACAACTCTCCGGTAAGGCCGACCATTTTTGGCCAGATAACGGTCGCTGGGCGTGGCGCTACTGGGGAAATGGTTACCTGAGACCGTTACAGGCTCACTGGGATATTCATGGACAAGGGCTGTGGGATGATAAGCTCATTACCGTACAGACTCTGTCGACCGGACTGGATCGGATAAAGTTTGCAGATATTACCGCAGAGTCACCCCGGCTGTTGCTTAGTAAACCTCTGCACTGGTCGCGGGACATCAGGACTCCGGAATTTAGTGGTGAATTTTTACTGACTACCGGAGTTTCACGTTTTGGTTATGGTGGGTCGCTGGCTGCAGGGAAATTACCCGTGACGATCCGCGGAAGCAGTCCTGATAATTTTCAGTACCAGGCTCAGCTGACTGCCGGTGAAGCCGGACCACTAATTTCACGAGGTCGCTGGGATGGTCAACGGTTACGTGGTCAACTCTGGTGGCCGTCTCAGCCACTACAGGTATTCCAGTCACTGGCTAAGCCAACGGTTAAAATGAAACTGACAGGCGGGACGCTTCGTGGGCAGGCCGCATTTTCTGTATCCGGAGAAGAGGGATTTCAGGCGGGCGGTCACTGGGTGATAAGCCAGGGCAGTTTGTGGACTCCGGATAATCAGATCAGCGGAGTCGATTTCTCATTGCCGTTTCGTTATCACCGGCAGCGCTGGCAGTTTGGATATCACCAACCGGTGCATCTGACAATTGGCAGGGTGACAAATCAGATAGCTATCAGCCATATTACTGCAAGTCTGCAGGGCTATTATCCCTGGAGTGAATCACATCCCCTGGCACTTACTGATGTCAGCATGTCGTTACTCGACGGTACCATGAGCCTGAGTGACTTAAGGTTGCCACAACATCAGCCAGCAGTGCTTAAGGCAGAAAACATCAGCCTCAGCCCGTTGATTACCGCATTACACCCAAAACAGATCGCCATGTCCGGTCGGGTTGACGGAGAACTGCCTTTACTGGTGGATGACCCACACTACGTGGTCCGTAATGGCTGGATAAAAAATAACGGTCCGTTGACTCTGCGGGTAGATAAAGACCTGATTGATTCAATTACCAGTAACAATATGGCTGCCGGAGTGGCGGTAGACTGGCTTCGTTATATGGAAATCAGTCGTTCGGAGGCAACATTACAGCTCACCAGCAACGGCGAGCTGACAATGAAGTCGAAGGTGCAGGGCACCAGCCGCTTTAGTAATAAAGACCAGCGGGTGAATCTGAATTACACTCACCAGGAAAATGTGTTCATGCTGTGGCGCAGCCTGAGTTTTGCTGACAACCTGCAATCGCAATTGTCGCAACATCTGAAATTACCTGCAGAAAAGGAACTGAATCAGTGAAAACCGTATACCTGATGGTCTGCCTGGTGCCGGCTTTCCTCCTGAGCGGATGTATCCCGCGCATCGAAGTGGCCGCGCCAAAAGAACCGATTACTATTAATATGAATGTGAAAATAGAGCATCAAATCACGATAAAAGCAGATAAGGATGTGCAGACGTTGCTGGAAGATGACACGGCGGATACGAATAATAAACAGCCACAGGACGGGAAAGCAGAGAAGCATTCGACAGATACAGAATAACCGTGCCGGACCCGCAGGTCCGGCAGCAGACTATCAGGCAGCCAGAATTGACTCGATAGCACTTTTAGCGTCGGTAGTAGCTTTAGCAGCAACTTCCGGGCCATAACCGTAACCTTCAGCAAACACAAAGTTCACGTCGGTCATTCCCAGGAAGCCCAGGAACAATTTCAGGTAAGGTGTCAGTAAGTCAGCAGGTGTATCTTTATGAACACCACCACGACTGGAGATAACTACTACACGTTTGCCTTTAATCAGACCTTCAGGGCCTGATTCGGTGTAGCGGAAGGTCACACCGGCGCGAGCCACCAGATCGAAATAGGTTTTCAGCTGGGTAGGGATGTTGAAGTTATACATTGGTGCAGTAATTACAATAACATCGTGAGCCTGCAATTCGTTGATCAGTTCGTCAGATAATGCTGCAACATCTTTCTGACGCTGTGACAGTGGTGCTTCTGAAGGACGCAGGCCACCAACCAGTTCACCATCCAGAACAGGGATTGCCTGATCCGCTAAATCGCGCACAGTGACAGTGTCACCTTTCGCGGTTGCCTGAGCGGCATAAAAATCAGCCAGCTGGCCTGACTGAGAATAACCGGCAAGGATACTTGATTTAAGGATCAGAACTTTACTCATTTGATATTTTCCTGTCTGTAAGGCGGAACATACATCCGCTGAATTACAAACACTCTACGGGGCTTCCGGCCCGGAGAAAAGCAGAAAATTTCGCGACCTATATTCGAAAAATCTGAACAACTTCTTCACCGACTTCGATGTTCAGAGATAACGGCTAAACAGCGATTATGTTACAATCAGCAGTAATCACAGACTGCCGGACAGAGCCAGCATTATTCTTCGTCACCCGGTCATTTTGTCATATAAAATCAAGGTAACAGATTATTATGTCTTCTCAGGATTTTTCACCATTAACCTCTCTTCGTCAGCGGCTGGAACCGTTGATTCTGCGTGATCGTCAGCAGCTGAAGCGACGACTCGTCGGTGCCGAAAAGGTGAAAAACCCACAGGAACGTGCGGAAATAGCCAGTAAGATTGAACAGGAAATCGTTGAAGCCGAAACCCGTTTGTCGCTGCGTATAGCATCAGCCCCACAACAGATAGAATTTCCGGACAATTTGCCGGTCAGTCAGAAGCAACAGGAAATTGCCGCCGCTATCCGCGATCATCAGGTGGTGATAATTGCCGGAGAAACCGGGTCAGGGAAAACAACTCAAATCCCGAAGATCTGCCTGACACTGGGGCGGGGAAACCGTGGACTTATCGGCCACACCCAGCCACGACGCCTGGCCGCAAGAACAGTTGCTACCCGGATCGCTGAAGAGATGAAATCTCCACTGGGCGATTACGTAGGTTATAAAGTCAGGTTTAATGATCAGGTCAGTGACAATACCCGCGTCAAACTGATGACTGACGGTATTTTGTTGGCCGAAATCCAGCAGGACAGACTGTTGTTGCAATATGACACTCTGATTATCGATGAAGCACATGAACGCAGTCTGAATATCGATTTTTTGCTTGGCTACCTGCGTGAGTTATTGCCGCGTCGGCCTGATCTGAATGTGATTATTACTTCTGCGACCATCGATCCACAGCGATTCTCACGTCACTTCTACAATGCGCCCGTAATTGAAGTGTCAGGCCGGACGTATCCGGTAGAGGTTCGTTATCGTCCGGTTTCAGAAGATTCCAGCGACGGTGACCGTGACCAGTTACAGGCTATTTTCGATGCTGTAGATGAGTTAATGCGGGAAGCTCCCGGTGATATTCTGATTTTTATGAGCGGAGAGCGGGAAATTCGTGATACTGCGGATGCACTGAACCGTCGGGAACTGAGGCATACAGAAATTCTGCCGTTGTATGCCCGACTGTCGAACAGTGAACAGAACCGTGTATTTCAGTCTCATGCAGGAAGGCGCATTGTACTGGCGACTAACGTAGCAGAAACCTCGTTGACCGTACCTGGTATCAAATATGTTATTGATCCGGGAACCGCCCGAATCAGCCGTTACAGCTATCGTACCAAGGTTCAGCGATTACCTATTGAGCCTGTCTCTCAGGCTTCAGCTAATCAGCGAAAAGGGCGCTGCGGACGCGTTTCAGAAGGGATTTGTATTCGTCTCTACTCTGAACAGGATTTTGATAATCGTCCGGCGTTTACTGACCCGGAGATCCTCCGTACTAACCTGGCCTCAGTGATTTTACAGATGACGGCGCTGGGTCTGGGGGATATCGCTGCCTTTCCATTTGTTGAAGCGCCAGATAAACGACATATCCAGGACGGTGTTCGCCTGCTCGAAGAGCTGGGCGGGATTTTGCCGGCAGTGGATGGTCATTACAAACTTACACCACTTGGCCGACAGCTGGCTCAGTTGCCGGTAGATCCGCGGCTGGCACGTATGGTGCTGGCGGCACAGCAGTTTGGGTGTGTGCGGGAAATGATGATTATCACTGCTGCATTATCGATTCAGGATCCGCGTGAGCGTCCGGCCGATCGTCAACAGGCTTCTGACGAGAAACACCGGCGCTTTGCGGATAAAGAGTCCGATTTTCAGGCCTGGGTAAATCTGTGGAATTATCTTCAGGAACAGCAGCAGTTGCTATCCGGCAACCAGTTCCGGCGCCAGTGTAAACTTGATTATCTCAACTATCTGCGGGTTCGTGAATGGCAGGATATCTACACACAACTGCGTCAGGTAGTCAAAGAGCTGCGCTTGCCGATTAACAGTGAACCCGCTCCTTATCGCGAAGTACACAGTGCACTGTTATGTGGTTTACTGTCACATATTGGTCAGAAAGACCTAGAGAAACAGGAGTTTACCGGGGCAAGAAATGCACGCTTTTCGATCTTTCCGGGCTCCGGATTATTTAAAAAACCGCCTAAATGGGTGATGGTAGCTGAGCTGGTGGAGACCAGCAGGTTGTGGGGCCGTATTGCGGCACGGATTGACCCGGAATGGATTGAACCGCTGGCTAAGCATCTGCTGAAATACCACTATAGCGAACCTCACTGGGAAAAAAGCCAGGGAGCCGTGATGGCGGTTGAAAAAGTCACTCTCTATGGTTTGCCGTTAATCAGCGGCAGAAAAGTTAATTACAGCAAGATTGATCCTCCGTTATCAAGAGAGCTGTTTATTCGTCACGCGCTGGTGGAAGGTGACTGGCAAAGCCGTCATGCTTTCCTGAAAAATAACCGTAAACTGCTGAACGAAATAGAAGATCTCGAGCATAAGTCCCGGCGCAGAGATATTTTGGTCGATGATGAAACGCTGTTTGCGTTTTATGACCAGCGTATTGGTCATGAGGTAGTTTCAGCCCGGCATTTTGATCAGTGGTGGAAACTGGTAAGTCAGCAGCAGCCGGAACTGCTCAGTTTCGATAAACAGATGCTGATCAAAGATGGCGCATCACAGGTTAGCCAACTGGATTACCCAAATTTCTGGCATCAGGGAAATCTGAAACTACGCCTGAGTTATCAGTTTGAACCCGGTACGGGTGCGGATGGCGTCACAGTACATATTCCATTGCCGTTACTTAATCAGGTTGAGGACAGTGGTTTCGAATGGCAAATTCCGGGTGTCCGGCGTGAACTGGTTATTGCGCTGATCAAATCCCTGGCTAAACCATTACGCCGAAATTTTGTACCCGCTCCTAATTATGCAGAAGCATTTTTACAGCGGGTAACCGATACCGACCAGCCACTGGTTGATCGACTGGAACGTGAATTTCGTCGGATGACCGGGGTCACGGTGAGCCGTGAAGACTGGCAGTGGGATGCGATACCCGATCATCTGAAAATTACTTTCCGGATAGCTGACGAGAATAACAAGACGCTGGCGGAAGGGAAAAGTCTGACAGCGCTCAAAGACTCACTGAAAGATAAGGTCCAGGCCACATTATCGGATGTTGCGGATGACGGAGTCGAGCAGCAAGGGCTGCATGTCTGGAGTTTTGGCGACTTACCGCAAAGTTATCAGCAAAAACGTGGTAACTACCAGCTGCAGGCCTGGCCTGCACTGGTCGATGAAAAAGACAGCGTAGCGATCCGTTTATTTGACAGCCCGGCAGAGCAAAGCAAGCATATGTGGCGTGGCCAGCGACGTCTGCTGTGGCTAAACATTCCGTCACCGGTGAAATATTTGCACGAGAAACTGCCGAATAAAGCCAAGCTTGGTCTCTACTTTAATCCTTACGGTAAAGTCACCGAATTAATTGATGACTGTATCTCATGCGGTATAGATAAGCTGATGGCAGAGCATGGCGGACCGGCATGGACGGAGAAGGACTTTAGCCGGCTGAAAGAGACCATTCGTGCGGAACTTAATGAGACAGTGGTGGCTATTGCAATACAGACTGAACAGATTCTGACCACCGTATTTCAGATTAACAAACGTCTGAAAGGTAAGGTCGATATGAGTCAGGCACTGGCATTATCAGATATTAAAGCTCAGATGTCCGGCTTGATTTATCGCGGCTTTGTTACAGGGAATGGCTGGCAGCATCTGAACGATACTCTGCGCTATTTACAGGCGATTGAACGCAGGCTCGATAAGTTGCCCGTGGATCCACACAGTGATCGTAGCAGGATGATGAAAGTTCAGGCGATGGAGCAACAGTGGCAACAATGGCGTGGCAAACTGCCGCCTCAACAACAGGATGATGAAGATGTCACTGCGGTTCGCTGGATGCTGGAAGAGTTGCGGGTGAGCCTGTTTGCTCAGCAACTGGGAACGCCATATCCGGTGTCTGAAAAGAGGGTTTTGCAGGCGATGGAGCAAAAGTCGTAACAGCAAGGAAAAGCGCAGCAGCACTGGCTGCTGCGCTGACGGGTCACTCGTGAGCTAATTGTTGTAACTTGCTATAAAATGAAGTTACCGCAATGGCACGGTTATCGGCGCGATAACGATCCTGAGCACCCGGAGCAGAACTCTGTACCGCTATAATCTGCCAGCCGTTTTCGGTGTTTAGCATCAGAGGAGAACCACTATCACCCGGCAGGGTATCGCAACGGTGAGATAATACCGATTTCTGCGCCCAGCCAGTGATCTGGCAATCCTGATGTGCATACAGATTATCCAGATGGTCAGCAGGATATCCCGCCTGAGTCACCAGATTATCTTTGGCTTTTAGTGCAGCAATCAACTCTGCGCGACTTCCTGAAAATACCGGCACCGGCTGAATCGCGGAAGGGGGATTATGAATAATAACCACCGCGTAATCGTAAGGTGCTGCCGAAGGGGGAACTATCCAGCCATCTCCGTCCGCTTTCAGTTTACCCATTAGCAGGGGTTCAACCCTGGCATCAATATCATGGATCTCATAGCGCCAGCCTTTAGCCGTAGCCATAAAACGAATTGCGACCGGAGGATCAAATTTTCCGGGAGGGGCAAGCAGGCAGTGACCCGCTGTCAGGGCAATATGGGGGGAAATAAGCGTGGCAGTACATAAATTGCCGCTGTCAGTTTCTAACTGGCCAATCGCATCCCAGGGCGCACTGTCAATGTCAGTGATAGCCTTACGATGATCTTTACCAAAGAACAGGGTTTTTATTTCGCCGGGAGTCGGTGTGTCATCGTCATCAGCGTGAACCTGCACACTCAAACAGAACAAACTTAAAACAAATACAGTCAGCAGGCGCATAATTCTCTCAACTGCGGGAAGTATGTAGATTAATCTTCAAATTATTGAATGATTACTATAGTCCGTAAGGTGATAAAAAGGGAGAGATATTGCGTATTTACGGTCTGAAGTTAAATAAAAAAGCTGGCAGCAACCACACCACACATTATGACCACGACCAGAATGATTTCGAAACGATAACGACGCACCATACTAGTAACTCCGGGAAAGAAACACCCGGCATAACCGGGTGTTTTAATCACTATGACGCGGATTCAGGAGTGTTCCTGGCGGTCAGGTGCTTATTTTTTTACTGATTTTTTAGCAGCTTTGTGGTGTTTTTTAGCAGCCTGAGCTTTCTGAGCTGGTGCTTTTTTAGCTACTGCTTTTTTGTGGTGGTGTTTTTTAGCAGCCTGAGCTTTCTGAGCAGCAGCTTTCTTAGCTACTTTTTTGTGGTGATGTTTTTTAGCAGCCTGAGCTTTCTGAGCAGCAGCTTTCTTAGCTACTTTTTTGTGGTGCTTTTTAGCAGCCTGAGCTTTCTGAGCAGCAGCTTTTTTAGCTACTTTTTTGTGGTGCTTTTTAGCAGCCTGAGCTTTCTGTGCAGCAGCTTTTTTCTTGGAAGCTTTTTTGTGATGGCTTTTCTTATGATGTTTGGTAGTAGTTGTATGAGCAACCGGAGCAGCAGTAGTTGCTGCAGCAGCTGGTGCCGGAGTTGCAGTAGTTTCTGCAGCGAAAGCAACAGATGACAGACCCATAGCAGCGGCAACTACCAGTGCAAATAATTTTTTCATTGCAAAATCCTCGAATTCATTTCATTTAATAGCCCACTGCGGGGCCGGTGAAATGAATATATGAGAATATTTTCAGGACGTCCGTTGCGGAATGGTATCGCTGTGTAACCGATTGTACAAAGTGTCAGGACTAGGATTTTTCCGAGTCCGATCAGCTAAAAAAAGCTGACCGGACAGAAGGTTAGGCGAGGTAACGTTGCTCGAGATGTTGGCGGAAAAACTGGCTGTTTAATGGCTCTCCGGTGGCATTTGTCAGCAATTGTTCAACCGATAACAGACTACCATGTTGCCAGATATTTTGTTTCAGCCAGCTGAAAAGAGGCGTCAGTTCACCGCGTGAAATTTCATCGGTAACAGAAGGGTGCTGTTGTCGGAAAGCTGCAAACAACTGAGCTGCATACATAGCGCCGAGAGTGTAAGTCGGGAAATATCCAAATGCGCCGTCGGTCCAGTGAATATCCTGCATGCATCCATTCTGGTAATCACCCCGGGTATCAAGCCCCAGATAGTGCTGCATCTTTTCGTCCCACAACGCCGGTATATCAGCAACTTCAATATCACCTTCAGTTAAAGCCCGCTCAATTTCATAACGTAACATGACATGTGCGGGGTAACTGACTTCATCTGCCTCAACACGAATCAGTCCGGGTTTCACCTGCTGTGCCAGCCGGATAAAATTGTCCATTTCCAGGGCCGGCTGAGCGCCGAAAGCATCAACAACACGGGGGTGAATCAGTTGCAGGAATTGCGTGCTGCGTGCCAGCTGCATCTCAAGCATTAAGCTCTGTGATTCATGAACTGCAGTGGAACGGGCAAGACCTGCAGGTAAACCAGCCAGACTGGCAGGCAGATTCTGTTCATAGCGCGCATGTCCGGTTTCATGAATAACGCCCATCAGCGCACTCAGGAACAACGTGTCATGATAGCGGGTAGTAATTCGTACATCCTGTGGAACGCCTCCGCAGAACGGGTGTGCGCTGACATCGAGCCGGCCATGGTCAAAATCGAAACCAAGTAATGCCATGGTTTCAAGGCCAAGTTTCTTTTGTGCGGCAACCGGGAAAGTGCCGGTTGGCGGCAGAGGCAAATTATGTGATTGTTTCGTGACCACTTGTTGTAACAGTGAAGGCAGCCATTGTTTGAGGTCGGTAAAAATGGTGTCCAGTTTAGTGCTGGTCATTCCCGGCTCATAAAGGTCCAGCAGTGCATCATAGCGCGATGTACCGTTGGCACTGGCACGGATATCTGCTTCCTGACGGGTTAGTTTAACCACTTCACGCAGATTGGCTGAAAACCCCTGCCAGTCATTGGCCGGGCGTTGTGTCCGCCATGCATGTTCGCAACGTGAGCCTGCAATAGCTTTGGCTTCCACCAGTGACGCTGGCAACACTGAAGCCTGCTGCCACTGGCGAGACATTTCATTCAGGCTGGCCCGTTCTGTCTCCGTCAGCTCTTGTTGTTCTGCAGCTTTCAGCCATTCACCCACTTGTTTGTCGGTGAGTAATTCATGACGAAGTAAACTAAGCTCAGCCAATGCTTCTCCACGTGCTGAACTCCCTCCCGGGGGCATCATGGTCTGCATATCCCAGCCAGCAATAGCGGATAAATGCTCAAACCGGGACAGGCGGCGGAATCGTTGACATAGCTGTTGGTAAGCGTCGTTCATATTAATCCCTCCGGGGACTGACTGAAGAAAGATAAGCTTCATCTGGCTGGTTAACCGGCCAGCAGAACCGTACACTGGCACCGCCCAGTGGGCTGCTGTCGATAGAGACGGTACCGCGAAATGCCTGAGCAATAGAGTGAACAATCGCCAGTCCGAGACCACATCCACCGGTGGCCCGGTCGCGGCTCGGGTCTAGTCTGACAAAAGGTTCGAACACATGCTCACGTTCTTCAGGGGGGATGCCCGGACCGTCATCTTCCACCTGCAGCAAACCGGTGTTGCCGTCAAACCATAAACTGATCCGCATACGTTGTGATGAGTAACGTAAACCGTTGTTCACCAGATTATCCAGTACCCGTTCCATCAGGCGTAAATCGGCATAACCCCGGTTTTCCTGTTGCGGAATATCCAGTTCTATCTGCTGGTCCGGGTGAAGGGAACGAGCGTCTTCCACCCGTTCTGCCAGCCAGTGAGCCAGGTCAAACTGCTGTAATTTCATATCTACTTTCGGGCGGTCGAGGCGGGCATAGGTCAGTAGTTCCTCGATTAATCCTTCCAACTGGCTGATATCACGATTCAGCGCTGCGGCTTCACTTTCGCTCAGGTTTTCGCTCATTTCCAGCCGGTAGCGCAGCCGCACCAGAGGAGTACGTAACTCATGGGCGATTCCATCGATAAGCTGTTTTTTACTGGCGACCAGCACCTTAATATTCTCTGCCATCTGGTTAAAGGCAATTCCTAACCGGTAAAGACTGGAAGTGTTATCAAAATTAGTTCGTGAATCGAGATCACCCTGGCCAAAACGTTGTGCGGCACGTTCCAGTCTTTGCATCTCTTTCCAGTGAGGACGCATCCAGATAAACACCGGCAGTGCCAGTGACATCCCGATAAATGCCAGCAAAGCAATATCCAGTAATCTCATCTGATGCAGATAAAACAGATAAGGAATAGGGCCGACAGATAACACGTAGTGGCTGCGAGGAATGTGTTGCAGGAAAGTATACTGATCATCCAGAGCAACGATTTCTCCGGCCCGTAAACGGCGCATTTCATCCGGTGGCAGATCATAGCGGGTCATGGGTTCGATATGCAGCTTGAAGGACAGGTTCAAATCCAGATTATCAATCGTTTTGTTCCAGTCCCGCGGAGGAATCTCACGCAGCTCACTGCGCATCAGATAAAGAGAACTGGCCATCAGATCATTCATAGACTGCCGGCCAGCACGCTCCGCCGTCATTTTATAGACAAGGCCTACCAGCAGTGTCATTACCAGAAAGCAGACGAACAATAACAGATAGAACTGGATAAACAGTTTCTTCATTCGGAGTGGGTATCCCAGGCCTGCGGTGCAAACAGGTATCCTTTATTACGGATGGTTTTAATCCGAAACGGTTCTGTCGCATTGTCATGGAGTTTTTTACGTAGCCGGGAAATAGCCACATCAATACTGCGATCCAGGCCGTCATAACTGACACCGCGCAGTGTTTTAAGCAACGCATCGCGGTTAAGTATCTGACCTGCATGGCTGGCCAGCTCCCAGAGCAGGTCGAAGTCGGCAGTAGATAACGGAATTTGCTCATCTGCCAGCGTTACTTCGCGGTTAAGCATATCAATGGTCAGGGTACCAAACCGGATCAGCCGGGCTGGGGCAGATCCGGAATGTTGTTGTTCTTCACTGTTAGTACTTTGCAGTGCCTGACGCAGGTGTAAGCGTAAACGGGCCAGTAGTACCGCAGGCGGCGTCGTTTTAAGAATATAGTCATTGGCACCCATCTCCAGTGCCAGGATATGGTTCATGTCACTATCGAGTGAAGTGAGCAGCACAATAGGTCCTGACCAGCGGGCACGCAGATCACGACAGAGAGTCATACCATCTTTTCCGGGCAGCATAATGTCCAGCATGACCAAATCCGGATCTTCTTCAACAATACGCTGTTCAGCACGATCTCCACGGGTTTCAACCACCACGTCAAAGTCGTGTTTTCCGAGGTAAGCAGCGATCAATTCGCCAACTTCAGGTTCATCTTCTACGTAAACAATTTTATTCATAATTAACAATAATTATTAATATTTAACAACGAAATTACCCGGCCCTTAAACTACTGCTACGTTAACACGAAAAAGGCATCTGTTGCTGGTATATCCCCTACTAAATATGTCATTATAAATCCCGGAAATATGAGTTTCCCAGGGATCATAGTAACAGGGGGAGTTTGAGTGTCTGATGATAAACTGGCTTCAGGCGCAGATAACCAGCGCATTTGTTTTAATTACAGTGATTATCTTTCAGCTTCCTGTAAGAAGCACTGGAGTTTTGTTGATGCGATCTACGGTGTGCTGCCTATTTTCGGAATGGTAACACGTAAATCTGCGCGTAACAGAAATTCAGAGACCGAGGCCGAACTGTTTAAAGCCATGGCCTTACAGATAATTTCGACACAGGTGAGTGACGAAATTAATATTGCGCGGCTGATTGCTTTAGCCGAGCAGCAAAAAATTGTCAGCTTTGAAATCCAGCTACCATATCCACTCTCCGAGCTTCAGCTGGCTGGCATTCACGACGAATACCGCAAACCACTGACACTCAGACAGTATGATGACTGTCTGAACATCGTTCTTCCTTAAGCTTCCAGGTGTCACTGCTGGCCCTCAGGTCAGCATCAGCCTGATCGCGATAGCGACCGCCGCCAGTAAAATACCAGCGATTATCAGTACTTCTTTGCGCACCAGAGGCACCGGCTGCGGAGCTGTGTAGCGTGCGACAACAAACAGCAATAATCCCGGAGCATAGAGCATCAGTGACATCACCAGGTTTTCGGGACCGGACGCATATAACAACCATAATCCGTACAAAGAAGCCCCGGTTCCTGTCAGCATCTCTTTAGAAATTTTGCGCTGAGCTGTTTTCATTAAAAACAATCCAACCAGTAGGTACGGTACCAATACCATCTCTGAGGCAATGTTCAGAAGATTGTCATAGCCGGCATGAGTTATACCGATAATCAGCAGGCAAATCTGGACACTGCCGTTGGTCAGCCATAACGAAGCCGCAGGAGCCGCATAGCGATTTTGTCGGCTAATGATACGCGGGAATGTATCGGTTTTTGCGGCAAGGAAGGGGATTTCTGCAGCCATTATGGTCCAGCTCAGATAAGCTCCTGAGACTGACAACACCAGTCCGCCGACAATGACCACGGTTCCCCACGGGCCAACGATCCCAGCCAGCAACCCTGCCATCGAAGGGTTATGCATTCCTGCCAGTTGCTCGCGTGGCACAATACCTAACGACAACAGTGTTACTAACAGGTAGACCACCAGTGCGGCCAACACCGCGGTTAACGTTGCCCTTCCAACGTCCCGCCGCTGTCTTGCCCTGGCAGAAATAACAATTGCACCTTCAACCCCGATAAATACCCATAAGGTGATAAGCATGGTTTGTTTGATTTGATACCAGAGCGGGTGTCCCAGACTCAGCCCGCGAAAATCATGGCTGAAATTGGCAAACCGAAAGGCCAGCAGTGCAACTACCATAAACAGACATAACGGTACCAGTTTACCCAGGGTGGCCAGAATATTAATGGTCGCTGCAGTCTGTACTCCACGCAGTACCAGGAAATGGACCAGCCATAATAGCAGCGAGGCACCGCAAATTGCAGGCCAGGTATTACCTGAACCGAATACAATATGCCCCGGCGAGTCGGTAAAAAAACTTAACGCCGAAAATACGATAACCAGATAGGAGACATTGGCAATTACCGCACACAGCCAGTATCCCCAGGCAGAACAAAATCCTGTCACCTCACCGAAACCTTCGCGGGCATAGGTGAAGATACCGCCATCAAGATCCGGACGCAGACGCGACAGTAACAACATGGCCATTGCCAGGAAAAGTATGCCAATACCGGTAATCAGCCAGCCACCTAACAAAGCTGCGGGGCCTGCGACCGCTGCCATATTTTGTGGCAGGCTAAATACTCCTGCACCCAGCATAGAACTGAGTACCAGGGCTGTCAGTGCCGCGAGGCCTAATTTCTTTTCAGACATGTTGTTCCTGAGTAAAACTTCAGCGCATGAGCGCTTATTCGCACGTAAAACCAGCGGAAATTGCTGAGTTAGTAAATTCGGATGGAATTATCCACCAGAACAGCAGGGCGGAGATTTTACGGAGAGGCCGGCAGGAACGCAACGCGTAAAACGTGGAATCGGATTAAAGCAGAAGATCACGGGTAACAGAATATTACCCGTGATCTTAGCGGTGGTTTATTTAAACAGTTCCGCCGTAACTGTCAGGTTACCGCCGCTCTGGTTTTGCCACTGGCGGGTAATGTGGTAGTACTTAGCACCTTTCGCCGCAGCCAGGCGGCCTATGGCGTCTGACATTTCTGTCGGGGTACCAAAGTGATTAGTAATTGTCACTGTATCAAATGGCGTCATCTGAGCCGCAGTGAGATCACTCAGTTCCTGCACTGATTTACCACCAGGCAACCGGACAGTGTAACGCTGGCCAGTAGTATTCTGTGTTTCGAAGAAACGACCGACACTTCTGTCTGGCGCTTCAGAAGAGGCAACTCCCGGAATTTCCACTTTAGCGGCAGCAGCACCGCCAGCAGCCAGTGCTGCTTTACCGGCCTGAGAATCGGCAGGGATAGCATCCGGGCTCTGCACACGACGTTCTTTAGCATCTGCCTTGTAGACATAAGCAGTGATGAACTGGTTACCGCCATTATTAGTATCAATCTGACGTACGATAAAGAATGATGCTGCACCTTTATCTTTCGCTGCACGGGAAATAGCATCAACCGCATCCGGTTGACTTGGGAAATAACCGCTCACGGTAACAGTATCGAAAGGCTCTAACCGGTAAGCGACATTTTTCGGTAATTCATTCACGCCATTGTAACGGCTGTAATGGGTTTCTTTTACAGCAGCAGGTGCATCACTGCGATACAAATCGGCAGTCACACGCCAGTTACCACTATTACCTGTGGCATCGCTGACACCCTGAATAAAGAAAGATGCTGCGCCCATTTCATCTGCGCGTTTTGACACAGCGTCACTGACATCAATCAGTGAATTAAAACGTCCGCTGAGATTAATACGTTTAAAAGGCTGTAACTCTGCTGCTTTCTGTGGTGACAGCTCCTGGGCTGCAAATGCATTAACAGCAGTGACAGAAAAAAGAGCTGCTGCCAAAAGGGTGTTCTTTAGCTTCATAAAAATAATCCTTCGCCTTGCTCAAAAGAGTACGAAACCGTCCCGGACGTTGATGTGTAACCTGTTTGGTTTCGATTATTGCATGTAATAATTGTGCTGTCTCAGTCAATTTATGCATTTATCCTGCCACAGATAAAAAAAGAAGATTCAGGAGATTGCGGAAATATTATGACATTACGATGAAGCAGACTTAAAACGCACTGTAGCAGGAAAATAAGGTGGGTTAAGTACAATTGGTGTTGCTGCTGCCAGCCTGGCAGCAGCAGGGCAGAGAAAAAATCAGGCCGATGGCGTTTCTTCTTCGTTGTCCAGTTCCGGAGCAACAAAGTCGTCAGGTTTAAACACCAGCAGGTCACAGCGCAGATGATCGATCACCTGTTCCGCGGTATTCCCGAGGAAAGCTGCGGAGAGTCCTGTACGGCCTACTGTTCCCAGCACCACAACCCCTGCATCCAGACTGCTGGCCAGTGCAGGAATCACTTCATCAGGTTCGCCTTTATCGACATGAGTAAACTCATCGGCAATAGAGAATTTTTGACGCAGTGTTTTCATAGCGATCAGGTGCTGACCACGGATGGCATCATTATAAGTTTGCGGATCAAAGTCAGGGAGTTCAATGGCTATGTTCACGGGGGTGAGCGGATAGGCCCCGACCAGATGAACTTCAGTATGGTTGACCATATCGGCCAGTAACTGGCTTTCTCTGACCAGTTTCTGGTTCAGCGCGTCATGCTGTGGTTCTTCGCTGGCAAGGTTTACTGCCACCAGCGCTTTACCACCTTCTGGCCATGGCTGGTCTTTAACCATCCAGACCGGGCTCGGACATTTACGTAATATATGCCAGTCGGTGGGAGTGAAAATCACGGATTCCAGCCGGTCATACTGGTGGGCCATTTTCAGGACTAAATCATGTTTAAACTGCAATACTTCCTGAATAATGGCTTCGTGTGGCCGGTTATGCCAGACCACTTTGATTTCAATATCGACACCAGAATCTATATAGGCCTTAGCTTGTTGGCGGATCCATTCAGTACGCTGATTAATTACGCCCTGACGCATACTGGTTCGTTCATCAGGAGACAGCAGGGTAGTCATCTCATACGAGAAATCATAAATAGCGAGGAAGGCTTTAATCTTGCCGCCGATGCGTTGATTCAGATATACCGCACGCCGCAGCGCTGGCTGGTCATCCTGCTCTGAGTCAATAGCTACCAGGACATTTTGATATCTGGACATAATGACATCTCCTTGCAAAAGGCTTAATTCACTTAAAGATAGCCTAAGTTGCCTTGCGGGAGAAGAGGAGAAATTAAAAGCAGAGCAGAGTGACAGGATGTCACGCTGTTCTGCTTATCTCTGGCTCAGGAGTGACAGGGAACTGTCTGTCCGGCCAGTTCGGTCAGCATCGGATGATTTTCGATAGTGATGTATTTACCTTTCACTGCCAACATCCCGCTCTTCTGAAAACGACCCAGCAGGCGGCTGATGGTCTCAACGGTAAGCCCCAGGTAATTTCCGATATCTCCACGGGTCATGGTCAGACGGAACTCACGCTGTGAGAAACCTCGCTGTGCAAAGCGACGAGACAGGTTCCAGATAAAAGCAGCCAGACGCTCTTCAGCGCTCTTTTTCGACAATAAAAGAATCATGTCCTGGTCACTTTTAATTTCACCGCTCATCAGACGCATCATTTGCTGACGTAGTGCCGGCATTTTTCCGGAGAGATCGTCCAGTGTTTCAAACGGGATTTCACAGACCATCGACGTTTCGAGAGCCTGAGAAAAGCTTGGATGGTGGCTGCTGATAATGGCATCGAAACCTACTAAATCACCGGCCAGATGGAACCCGGTAATTTGCTCATCGCCCTGTTCGGTAATGGTGTAACTTTTTAACGTACCGGAACGAATAGC
Source organism: Tatumella citrea (assembly GCF_002163585.1). Taxonomy (NCBI): domain Bacteria; kingdom Pseudomonadati; phylum Pseudomonadota; class Gammaproteobacteria; order Enterobacterales; family Erwiniaceae; genus Tatumella; species Tatumella citrea. The sequence goes on along the minus strand of NZ_CP015579.1, from coordinate 2,106,688 downwards.
GTAAAGGGATTTCAGCTCATCACCTGCCTTGAACAAAGACTGGCCTTTCTGGATAGGTTTCTTACGTTCGATAATATTATCCAGCTGATCCAGTTCATGCTCGTTAAGCGTGAAGGGAATGCATAACTGGTTAATGCTACAGTCCTGGCAGTGGATGGCACAACCGCCAGATTGAACGCGACGAATAATCCTTTTTTCTGGAATCATAATTCAGTTCCGGTAGTTATTAACTTGTACGAATTTTAACATTTTTCGCGAAGAAAAACAGGCTTACATTACATCGTTTTCTAAAATATTTTTATAATTTCAAATAATTTTGTAAATGACCTGTAAATTCATCTGCTTATCTGCTGAGGAGTATAAACTAATTTGTTGCCACAAGATAAATGTGGTTATCCAAATAATGCAAATTGTTACCCGCACGGTCACTCTACGCTGATTGTCCGGAGGGTAATTGATCGAAGATAAGCGCTTTAATGCTGAAAATCGACGTTAGAAACGCTATTCTTTGATCGGTCGCTTAGTGTTACTTCCCCTACAGGAGTGGTTATGACGAATCCTGATGATCACACATTATTTAGCCTGGCGGTTAATGATGTTAATCCGATAAAAAATAACCAGAAGATCCACATTCCCCGTTCGGTTAACAAGGTTCTGCCGCGCAGTGAAACGATAAATACAAATTTCCTGCTCAAAGACCGGATTACCCCTTTGTCACTGATGACCCCGGCAACCTTTCGGGCTGAAGGGCTGCAAACCGGAGTTGTTGATAAATTGCGCCGTGGAGCTTATTCACTGGATGGCAGCTTGTTTCTGATCCGCCAGAGCGTCGAACAGGCCAGGCAATCTGTCTATGAATTTATGACTGAAATCATCCGCAGGGGCGGGAGGAATGTACTGATCATTCATGGAAAATCCCGCGAGGAGACCAGCCACAGTAATATCATCCGCAGTTATCTGACCCACTGGTTACCTCAGTTTTCTCAGGTTCAGGCATTTTGCGTGGCTCATCAACGGCACGGGGGCAGCGGTGCAATGTACGTCTCCTTACGCAAACCAGAAGAGTTACGTGAGCAAAATCGTGAACTCCATGGCGGGCGCAGCAGATAACGGCTTCTGACCTGCAGACCTTTGCCAGTGCTTTATCTCAGTGGAGCTGACTACCTTTTTATCTGCGGTTGAGCCGAGACGGCAATCTGTCGGCGGTTTGCTGATTCATCAGTCACTTTAAGCAGCATGACTCCGGTACATCCGAATACATGCGGTGGCACGTGGCCTAAACCACACTCAATTTTTCAGCAAAACAGGATTTGGATGCGTAAAAAGATTCCCGGCACTGCGTCATTACTGGCATTTGAAGCTGCTGCCAGGCACGGTAATTTTGCCAGGGCAGCCGATGAGCTCGCTCTGACTGAAGGTGCCATCAGCCGGCAGATAGCCCGGCTGGAAACGTTACTGGAGTGCAGGTTGTTTGAGCGCTCCGGAAACCGGGTTAGCCTGAATGCTACCGGGGCACGCTATGCCAAGTCGGTCCGGGAGACCCTCGAACGTTTTGACCGGGATACCCGTTCGGTAAGCGGCAGTATCGCCAGCCAGCGAAATCTTGAACTGGCAGTATCACCTACCTTTGCCAGCCGCTGGTTGATCCCCAGACTGAAAAGTTTCAGACAACAGCATCCGGACATTACCCTGAATATCACCGCCAGTAGTGACCCGTTTATTCTCAGTGGCAGTGGGCTGGATGCTGCTCTCCATTTTGACCATCCTGCCTGGGCAGGCATGCAGGTCAGGCATTTGTTCCGCGAACGGCTGATCGCGGTGTGTCACCCGCAGTTAATGACCGGAGAAGACCCTCAGCAATTACTGAACCGGTTACCGCGGATTCATCGCCGGCAAAATCCCGACGCCTGGGCACATTTCGCTGATATCGCAGGTATTCACCTCGATCATCCGTTGCAGGGCGCTATTGTGGATCTGCATGAGATGGCGATAGCCGTTGCTGTTGCCGGTGACGGGGTGGCATTGATTCCGGAAGTGTATGTTCAAAGAGAGCTTGCTACGGGGCAACTGGTTTCTCCCTGGAGCCATTCGGCCTTACTCAGTAAAACTTTCTGTCTGATACTGCCAGCCACTGTCGGGCAGGAACATTCAGCACTGCATGATTTTGCCTGCTGGCTGATATCTCTGGCCGACCAGACTGTGTTTTCAGAATAATCGCTGCGATTTTTTAGCGGGCAACATTGCATTCTCAGTCATCACGGAAAACACTTAGCGGGGTACATTTACTTCGGAGATTCAACGATGAGTGGAAAGTATGAAGTTTTTCTGGGAAAAGATCAGCAATACTATTTCCGTCTGAAAGCTGCTAACGGAGAAGTGATCCTCAGCAGTGAGGGCTATGTGAATAAAAGCGGTTGTCTGAATGGCATTGCCTCGGTACAGAAAAATAGTCCCGAAGATCATAATTATGAACGTCTGACAGCCAAAAATGATGCCCCTTACTTTACGCTGAAAGCCGCGAATCATCAGGTTATTGGCCGTAGTGAGATGTACAGCTCCGTTGCTGCACGGGAAAAAGGCATTTAGTCAGTGAAAAAAAATGGCGCCAGTAGCACGATTAACGAACTGCCGGCGCACTAAATATAATGGCATTATCCCCGGCTGGCCTGGGATAATTTCACAGATTAGAACGAAGTTGCGGGTATTTTTTCAGACTGTACAGACACCACACCAGGCTAATCAGTGCAAATGCAGATCCTACATAGCCTACGAGATTCATTCCCAGATGGCTGATGACCTGATTACCGATCAACGCGCCAGCACCAATCCCAATATTATAAATGCCTGACATCAGTGACATTGACACATCGGTTGCATCCGGTGCCAGTGACAAAACCCGCACCTGCATCGACAGGTTAATCAGCATCATTGCAATTCCCCAGACAATACAGACGGTCATGATTGCCGGAGCATGCGTTGAGGTGACTAAGAACAGCCCCATGCAAAGAGTTATGGCTGCTATCGCTCCGGAAAGGAGTGACGAAGGAAAGCGTTTACCCAGGGTACTGAACAGCACGCTGCCAAAGATACCTGCAGCCCCGAACAGCAGTAACAGCAGGGTAGTGAAATTAGCACCCTGTTGAGCCAGTTGCTGCATAAAGGGTTCAATGTAGCTGTAAGCGGTATAATGGGCTGTCACTACCAGTGTAACCAGCAGATACATGCTCATCAGCGCCGGACGGCGAATCAGCATTGGCAGGCTTTTTAACGAACCAGTATGTTCACTTGGCAGTTTTGGCAGCAGTCTGGCAAGCATTACCATCAACACCAGTGAAGAAACCGCAATAATGCCAAAGGTTGTACGCCAGCCCATGGTCTGTCCGATTATCCGCCCAAGCGGGACACCCAGAACCATAGCCAGTGCAGTTCCTGTTGCAATCATACTCAGGGCCTGGGTTTTTTTACCCGGAGGTGCAATCCGGATAGCCAGCGATGCGTTAATTGACCAGAAAACCGCATGGGTTACCGCGATCCCGATGCGGGAAACCAGTAATGCATTGAAGTTCCAGGCGACAGCTGAGAGCACATGGCTGGCAATAAAAATTGAAAACAGAATAACCAGTAAAATTCGTCGCTCAACATTGCGGGTAAGCAACATTAATGGCAGTGACAACAGAGCTACACACCAGGCGTAGATCGTCAGCATAATCCCCACATCGGCAGTTTGCATACCGAAACTGGTTCCAATATCAGACAGTAAACCGACGGGTACAAACTCCGTGGTATTAAAGATAAAGGCGGCGACAGCCATCAACAGTACCCGTAGCCACGCTGTTTTGCGGGACACGGGACGGGAATGTAACGGACTTTCATTGACGGAGGGTGATTCGGCGGTCATAAGAAAAAGGGTTTTCCTCAGCATTAAGTGATCTAACTCACAAAGTGCTGCTATTGTGACGAATTTAAAGACAGGATTAAACCCTTAATTCAGCTTATCTTCTGCAAAAACGATTCATTTACGTGATGAACGACGCCGTGTTGGCATCATTCTTAGCAGTGTGTCATCGCGGAACAGAAAATGGTGTGCGATAGCGGCAAGGGCATGTAATCCAATCAGCCAGTAGCCAAAATTAGCCAGTGTCTCATGCCAGTTAATGATTTGGCGGCTGAGGGTGAAATCCGGATGATCCGTCACCGGCATAGGAATACCAAACACCAGCCATTGTTGGCCACGGACATAGCGGGAAGATACACCCAGTATCGGTAATACCAGAAATAACAGATATAAGAGTTTATGAGCCAGAGAAGAAAGCAGATGCTGCCACTGTTTCAAAGGTGGTGTTACCGGTGGTGCCGGATAACGAAAACGAAGTAATAGCCGGACACACATCACCGCAAACACCAGAATGCCGCAACTGAAATGAGTTACGATTATCGTTTTACCCTGCCAGGATCCCCGTGTCGCAAACCCGCGCAGCTCAATAGTACTGTAAACGATGATCAGTAACAGTAATGTTAACCAGTGCAGGCGGATTTGCCAGTGCTGATATTTATTCTGAAAATCCGGCATAGCGTTCTCCGTCTGCAATCAGGCAGTTCAGGTGTCAATGTTATCGACATGTTACAATGAACAATGTGAAGAAAAGTATAGGCAGGATTATAATTTTAATTAAAAATTATTACGGGCTGAAATTATCAACATGGGCGGGTTTGCTGCCGGTAATCTGAATAGTACCGGCAGCAGGCAGGAGATTTAGCGGGGAACTGTTTGTACCCGTTGCATCAGTTTATAACCAACAAAGAGTGCTAAAACCAACAGCACGGCAATAAATGCGGTAACACCCGGCCAGCCATAATTGCGCCAGAAGATACCACCGGAAGTGCCTGCAACACTCGAACCCAGGTAATAACTGAACAGGTACATCGAAGATGCCTGGCCTTTAGCCCGTTTAGCACGAAGTCCAATCCAGCTACTGGCAATGGAGTGTGCGGCGAAAAAGCCACCGGTGAACATCAACAGACCCGGCAGGATCATCCAGACCGAAGAAAACAGCGTGATCAGCACACCAGCCAGCATCAGGCCGGTTGAAAATAAGAATACCGGACCGCGGCCAAACCTTACACTCATGGCACCTGCTTTAGGCGAACTCCACGAGCCGGCAAGATAAACGATCGAAATTAATCCGACGGTCGCCTGGCTCATAGAATAGGGCGCATGCAGTAAACGGTAACCGATATAATTAAACAGGGTGACAAATGCCCCCATGACCAGGAAACCGATAAGAAACAGCAGCGGCAACCCTTTATCCCGGAAATGAAGTCTGAAATTAATCAGTAATACTTTCGGGCGTAATCGAACGGCTCTGAAATGCCGTGAATCAGGTAAGATTTTCCAGAACATAAACGCTGCAGCCAGTGCACAGCAACCAATACTGAGAATTGCTATCCGCCAGTTAAAAAAATCAGTAATCACACCGGTCAGTAAACGTCCGCTCATCCCTCCGATGGAATTCCCGCTGATATAAAGGCCCATGGTAAAGGCCAGCACGCCGGGATGAATTTCTTCACTAAGGTAGGTCATCGCCACCGCAGCAACACCACTGAGTGATAAACCAATCAGTGCGCGCATGATAAGTATGCCGGTCCAGCTGGTCATCAGCCCTGAAGCCAGAGTACAGCAGGCAGCCAGAATCAGGGCACCAACCATCATCGATTTACGGCCGATAGCATCAGATATGGCCCCAGTAATTAACAGGCCAAGTGCCATACATGCGGTAGAGACAGAAAGTGATACTGAACTGAGCGCCGGGGAAATATCAAACTGATGGGAAAGAACCGGCAATATTGGCTGAACACAATAAAGCTGGGCAAAGGTGGCAAGGCCGGCGGAAAAAAGAGCTACGGTAACCTGGATAAATGACGAAGTGCCGCGGGTAATATAAGGCGATTTACCGCTGCGTTGGGCAGGACTCTCTTCTTCCGCTGACGGAAGAGTTGTCGCCCGGGACGTGCTGTTCATGAACATTCCTCAGTGATTAGTATCCGCTCACTCTAGGAAAAGCCAAATAAGTTGTCTAATATATTAATAATCTCAAATGATATTTCTAAAATATGAATCTTGAACTGAGGCACTTACGTTACTTCATTGCAGTGGCAGAAGAGTTACATTTTGGCCGGGCAGCCAGCCGGCTCAATATTTCTCAACCTCCACTAAGCCAGCAAATCAGACAACTGGAAGAGACGGTGGATGCACGATTATTCGCCCGTAATAACCGTCGTGTTGAGCTGACGTCTGCCGGTAAACAATTTTTGAATGATGCCAGGGCCATTCTGGCTCAGGTGAAACAGGCCAGCGAGCGTGCCTCACGATTGCACTATGGTGACAGCGGGGAATTAAGGCTGGGTTTTACTTCGTCAGCCCCCTTAATCAAACGGATTTCCGAAGTGGTTTATCAGTACCGTCTGGCATACCCTGACGTGCATCTGCACATGCAGGAAATGAACAGTCGTCAGTTGCTCCTGCCGTTACAGGAAGGCAGGCTGGATTTGGCCATTATGCGCAATACTGAACTGCCGGATGATTTACAGTATTGCCTGCTGCAAAAAGAAGCCATGTATGCGGTAGTTCACCGCGACCACCATTTGGCCAGACAACGTAAAATTTCTGTCACTGATTTACGTGATGAGCCATTTGTGTTTTTTGACCATCAGGGGGGAACTGCACTGTATGGGGAAATTCTGGGGTTGCTGCTGCGTTACCAGATTACCCCAAATATCACTCTGGAAGTCGAAGATGCGATGGCTATTCTGGGCCTGGTAGCGACCGGACTCGGTGTTTCTATTCTGCCGGCTTCATTTCGTCGTGCAAAGCTTAATGAAATTGTCTGGCTGGAGTTATCAGAACCGGATGCTCGTTCCGAGGTCTGGCTGGTCTGGTCAGCACAGCGGCAGATTACGGCGCCTTTACGGCATATGCTGGAACTGATGTCCTCTGTCAACTGACTGTCATAAATCTTCTGTGAAGTCAGTCACATTTCCACCGGCCCCTGACGTAACTGTTAGTAGAAAACCTCATACTCTTTTTATTTCGATCAGCGAATAAAACCAAAGGGGCGGTGAGTGTTTGAAGAAAGCCAGCCTGGGCATATTGATCATATTAAGCAGATTAACGCAGGCGTTGTTTACCGCCTGATTGATCAGCACGGGCCGGTATCACGAATTGAACTTTCGAAACTGGCTCAACTCGCCCCGGCAAGTATTACCAAAATTGTTCGTGAGATGATGGAAGCTCATCTGGTCCGTGAATGTGAAATAGCCGAGCCAGGCAACCGTGGTCGTCCCGCGACCGGGCTGGAGCTGGATTGTGAGGGCTGGCATTTTCTGGCAATACGCTTGCATAACCGTAGTCTGCTGATGACTCTGCGCGATCTGAGTGGCAAAACAGTCACCGGAGGAGTGGTAGACTTCCCGACAGACCCTTTAATGCCGCTCGCAGATTTTATCATCGGTGCAGTTGAGCAGTTTTTCAGTCGCCATCAGTCAGTGCTTGAACGTCTTACCGCCATTACAATTACGTTACCCGGGCTTATCAATGCCCGTAGTGGCGTGGTGCACCGGCTGCCAGAACATCAGGAAAAAGATATCCCTCTGGCCCGGAGCCTGAACCGCCAGACCGGATTAAGCGTCTATATTCAGCACGATATATCGGCGAGAATGCTGGCCGAGCATTATTTTGGGGCTGCCAGGGGCGTCAGGGATGCCATATTACTGGTGATGGATAAGCAGGTCGGGGCTGCGGTGATCACTGCGGGACAACTTCTGCATAAAAACAGCTCTGCGCTGGTTGAGATTGGGCATACCCGGGTTGATGCCAGTGGAGAGGCATGTTACTGCGGTAATCGCGGCTGTCTTGAAACCGTTGTTGGCACCGAAAGTCTGTTAAAACAGGCACACGAACGTATGCTTACTACACCCGACAGCCTGTTACATAAGCACGATGAAGAAAGGGATACTCGTTGGTTGTGCCGTGCTGCTATGGATGGTGATCCTCTGGCCTGCGAAATTATTACCACCGCAGGGGAGCTGGTTGGCCGTAGTCTGGCAATGATGGTCAATATTTTCAATCCGCAATATATTCTTATTGGTTCTCCACTGAATAGTGCAGCAGAAATTTTGTTTCCGGCCATAACTGCTGCGATTTGTCGTGAAGCATTACCCGCCTACAGTGAGCAGGTCAGTCTGCGACCTGCCGAATTTAATCAGCCGGGCACCTTACCTGGTACGGCTCTGGTTAAAGATGCATTGTACAGTGGGGAGTTATTGGTCAGGCTTTTACAGGGATAGCTGGCATAAACTTGCGTTAGCGCAATTCATGATGTTGTTCAGTGACCTAGAATGCATTCTGTATTTTTAAAAAACGTACTGGTGAATCCTGGGAGCATACGTGAAAAGAGTGTTTATTACAGGCACGGATACCGCCGTGGGTAAAACCGTTGTATCTCTGGCATTCTTACAGGCTGCGGCACAACAAGGAATGAAATGTGTCGGTTATAAGCCGGTTGCGAAAAATGCCAGACAGACGGACGAAGGGATGCGTAACAATGATGCACTGTTGCTGCAACAGGCATCGTCACTGGATTTGCCTTATCAGACCATTAATCCGTTCGCGCTGGAAGGTGATGAAATCAGCACCAGCCCGGGATGCCGGGTTGATTACGGTGTGCTCAGTCGTGGGCTGGCAGAAATCAGCCGCCAGGCTGAACAGGTGGTTATCGAGGGCACCGGCGGATGGCACTGTCTGATGAATAATGAGCAACCGCTTTCTGACTGGGTTATCAGCCAGAATTTACCGGTGGTCATGGTGGTAGGCATCAAACTGGGGTGTATTAATCACGCACTGTTGACTGCGGAGTCGATTATTGGTGATGGTCTGTCATTGTGCGGGTGGGTGGCTAACCGGATTAACCCCGGACTGGCCGAATATGCCAGTATTATTGATGTATTACAAAAACACCTTGGAGCACCGTTGGTGGGAGAAATACCCTATCTGCCCAGGGCTGAACAGCGTGATTTAACAAAATATATTGATTTGTCACGGATACGCGAACCGGAATTTGTTATTTAACGGCAGGGCGGGAGTGAGCAGGAACATTCGCAATGTTCCTGCTGCAGGCTATCAGGAAGACGGAGTACTACCGTCATCAGCCAGACGCTTATAGACGATCTTCTGAGTATCATTCTGACAATGACCAACGACCAGACCATCTTTCTGATCGGCCTGATCACTTGGCACGATATCAAGACTGAATCCGGATTCAGGAACCCCGTTAGCAATAATCTTTTTACTGATATCGGCCTTCACTGATTCACAGGATGCCTGTGCCAGCAAAGGGAAAGCAATTAACAACGCACTGGTTAACAGAACTGACTTTTTCATACTTAGCTCCTTTATGCTGATAAAACTGTTACCCAAAACGGAATCAGGGGTTAACAGGACGACCGGTACGGCGATCAAGACACCGCAGGGTATTCGGTTCCCAGTAAGCGTTAAGATTCTCGCTCTGTTCACATTTATCACGGGTATCAAAAGCTTTATCTACTTTATTAAATTCTTTTTCCGCCCGCTGATTGACTTTATGCCGCAGAGCCTGGGTATCATCCCACTGTTGTTGGCTTTGACGGGCATCCTCTTTCGTCATCGCATTATCACCGCTGTCGATAACAATATGCTGTGTTGCCGCCAGGCTTCCCGCGGCTGTGAAAAGTAATCCACCGCCAAGAATAGCACTCAGAATAACAGGCAACATTTTTGAAGTTATTTTCATATTGATTTCCTTTTATCATTTTCCGGAAAGCTATTCATTGCTGTTCCGGCCGGCAAAAGTATAACACTTTTGCCGGCATGACTACGCTATCACAGTTTGCTACGGTCAATGGCAGCTATCTAAAGCGCAGTAAGCTGTTACTGTTTTGCTACCTTCAGTCCGCCATAAGTCTGACTGACAGGCATCATTTCAAGGGTGTTAATATTCACATGTGCAGGGAGGGCTGAAACCCAAAACACGGCTTCGGTCACATCTTCCGGTGTGAGTGCCTGAGTACCGTCATAGACTGAACTGGCTTTACCATCATCGCCTTTAAAACGTACATTTGAAAACTCAGTACCGCCAACCAGACCCGGTTCAATATTGGTCACACGAACCGCAGTGCCATGCAAATCGGTACGCAGGTTCAGACTGAACTGACGCACAAATGCTTTAGTCGCACCATAGACATTACCCCCCTGATAAGGCCAGCTGCCGGCGGTGGAACCAATATTAATAATGTGACCTTTATTACGGGCGACCATACCGGGTAATACGGCACGGGTAACCAGCACCAGCCCCTTGGCATTGGTGTCAATCATGGTTTCCCAGTCATCCGGATTAGCATTCTGCGCAGGTTCCAGCCCCAGAGCCAGGCCGGCATTGTTTACCAGTATATCAATAGCCTGCCATTCTGCAGGTAACTGGCTGATGGCCTGCTCAATAGCGGCACGATCCCTGACGTCCAGCTGTAGTGGTAACACCTTGTCGCCATATTTTTCTTTCAGTTTTTCCAGACGCTCAGTTCTGCGGCCGGTAGCGATAACTTTGTGCCCTGCATCGATAAAACGGGCAGTAATCGTTTCACCAAAACCAGCGGTAGCGCCTGTGACAAGAATAATCATATCCACACCTTTTGTTCAGTTACTGAATGACAGATTACAACATAGCATTGATAGAGCGACGTTGCCTCTTAATCGTCATCATTTGACTGTGAGAGAATGTTGATGATTGCCCTCTGATGGTGCAGATATACGCGTGTTGGTGCGAATATTTGCAGGGTTTCCGGGAGAACAGGTGAGGTGTGTTTATAAAACAGCCAGGCAACCGGTTGCGGGGTTAAAGCAAACGATTGCGAAGAGAATATCGTTTATTATTCCTCGGATAATGCAAAATGGAACTATATCTTATTGAAAATAAATGAATTTAATCAATAATGATGAGTGGCACAATGATTGCAACACAATGATTGCAGTAAGCGATGATACCAGGGATAGAGCAGTCAAAGTTGTAACCGGCGTTTCAACCGGCATTTATCCCGATTACCAGATCCCCTGATGTTCCGGGGGGTGACAGAGGAAAAATATGTCTCAACCAGGCTTGCAGGCGATTCGTGGCGCATTCGTTCATTTTGTGGATATTGCCAATGAAAAACAGCCAATAACCGAACAGTTTCGTTATCTGCCAGACGGTTTACTGCTGACCGATAACGGCAAAGTATGTTCACTGACTGCCTGGAGTGATGACGCTCAGATCCCGGCAAATGCGGTGTTTACCGATTTGCGGGGCAAACTGATCATGCCTGGCTTTATTGATACTCATATTCACTATCCACAGACTGAAATGATAGCTGCCTATGGTGAGCAATTGCTGGAGTGGTTACAGCAATATACTTTTCCGGTAGAAAGCCAGTATGGTGATCCGGGTTATGCCGCTGAGATGGCTAAATTCTTTATCCATCAGTTATTCAGCCATGGAACAACCACCGCTCTGGTGTTTGCCTCAGTTCATCCGGAGTCTGTTGATGCGCTGTTCACAGAAGCTGAAAAATATGCCATGCGGTTGATCGCCGGTAAAGTCATGATGGATCGCCATGCTCCGGAGAACTTACTGGAAACTCCTGAACAAAGCGCTTTACAAAGCCAGCAGCTAATCGAGCGCTGGCATGGCAAGGGCAGGTTGGGATATGCCATTACTCCTCGTTTTGCCCCGACCTCGACTCCTGAGTTATTGCAACAGGCGGGTGAATTACGCAACAAATATCCCGGGGTGTGGATGCAAACGCATCTGAGCGAAAACCTTCGCGAGACAGAATGGGTGAGGGAACTGTTCCCGCAGCAAAGTAGTTATCTGGGGGTATATCACCATTATCAGTTAACCGGAAAACGTTGTGTGTTTGCTCACTGCATTCATTTGCAGGACACGGAGTGGGATTGTCTGCAACAAACGGAGTCAGCAATTTCATTCTGCCCAACCTCTAATCTTTTCCTGGGGAGTGGGTTGTTTAATCTGCAACGGGCCCGGCAACAAAAAATACCGGTAGGAATGGGCACTGATGTCGGTGCAGGCACCAGTTTCAGCCTGTTACGTACATTAGGAGATGCTTATAAAGTACAGCAACTGCAGAATTACAAGTTTAATGCCTGCGAAGCTTTTTATCATGCAACCCTTGGCGGTGCTCATGCACTGGATCTGCATCAGCAGATTGGGAATTTTAATGCCGGTAAAGAAGCTGACTTTATTGTTCTGGATTTACAGGCAACACCCTTACAGGCACTGCGCAGTAGTAACAGCAAGGATATTTACGAACAGCTGTTTGTTTTGATGACGCTGGGAGATGAACGAAATATTGTTCAGACGTGGGTCAACGGGCAATGCGTGTGGCGTCAGGGACAGGCAGATAACTGAGAGTATTTTATTCCGCAACGGTTATCCGGCAGGCAGGTGCATCAGACCTGCCGGAACAACCGTTACAATGTCTTCAGCCTAAAGGGCCGCCTTCAATGGTTTCACACATCCCGCCAAGCACACGCTCACCGGTTTCTTCACGCAGCTCACTATACCAGTCAGCAGTGGCCTGAGGGTCTTTACCGTGGGTCACATCACAACGCTTACGGGCTTTCAGGATCAGATCTTTAACCCGCAGATTACGGCGGTTCTGGTAACGCAGCAGGCTGTCTTCAATACCCAGGGAATGTGAAGCCAGAACCGATGCCAGTACAATGGCATCCTCCATCGCGGCACATCCACCCTGACCGATATCTGGGGTCGTACTGTGGGCAGCATCACCTAATAACGCGACCCTGCCTTTAACGAATTCCATAAACGGTTCAATGTCGTGAATTTCGACACGATTGGTCGTCTGTGGGTCTATAAGTTTAATCAGCTGCTGAACAGGCTCAGCCCATCCTTTAAAGTAGCCACTCAGGTCATCTTTGAGGGTTTCTCTGTCTTCAGCGAGACCTTTTTCCAGTGGGACATCAAAGAAGAAATAGAAGCGGTTTCCACTGACCGGCATCAGGGAGACCCGCTTGCCTTCACCAACAAAAGTGGTCCATTGATCGGCCGGGGCTATCGATTCATCAATAGTCACCAGTCCGTTCCAGTTAACATAACCAGCATAACGGCGTTCAGTGGACTGGCCACGCACATATTCACGGACAACAGAGTGGGTACCGTCGGCGGCAATCAGGAAATCCCCCTGAGCTTCGCTACCATCTTCAAACCATACCTGTACACCATGACTATCCTGTTTCACGCGCGTAACACGTTTACCAAAATTGATCTTTTCTGCGCCATAGCTGTCAATAAGCATTTGTTGTAACTCTGCTCTGGCTACGGGATAGGGGTACTCACCGACACGTTCAACCAGTGGTGACAGGCTGAATCTGGTCAACTGGTCGCCGCTGGCATAATCGTTGTAAGCCATCCAGGCCATATTCCCGCCAAGAGCCCTGAGTTCATCTCTCAGTCCGAGGGCATTCAGACATTTGACACCATTGGGCCAGATAGAAATTGCTGCCCCAACGGGTTTCATTTGTTTCACTGCTTCAAAGACTTCGGTTTCATAACCGCAACGACTTAACGCCAGTGCCGAACTCATCCCGCCGATACCCGCGCCAATAACTATTGCTTTCATCTGAATCTCCTTTTTTAAGGCTACACAGCTTCTGCAACTTTTGTACCAGTTAGGGGTGAGAGAGTGATTTGATTTTAAAAGTATATAAATCAGATAATTAAAGAATAAGGTTGATTTTAATCGCTGTTTTTTATGCACCATTACTGTGCCACGAGAGATTTGCACAGGCTTTAAATGCACTTTAATGATCCATTGTGAATCAACTGTTTCATTTGCCGGAGAGGTATTTCAGAATCGTTGTTGAATGAGCAGGGGTAAAGTCTGATAAAGACAAAGGGCGGCACATTGGAAGTGCCGAATGCTGATTTCTGTCCTGTAGCAGTGAAGGTACAGCCTCTTCTGTTACTTTACCTTGTTTGTCGCCGCGATAAATAAGTTCTGAAAACTTATCTTTACGGATAGGCACCGGGCGGTTTTGTTTTGTCTCTGTGAAACTGGGTCAGGTTGGTTTGCGGCGGGGAACTGTTAAGTCGGCACGACAGACCTCCAGAATTTCATCAGACAGGGACGAATTATCCGGACAGGCACGGGACAGTATCAGAGCACCAACAAGATGAGAAATTGTATTTATCAGGTCAGCTCGGGTGTCTTTATCAGCACCAAAAGCAGCCAGTTGCTGTTCAATTCCCGCAGCAAATGCTTCCTTAACAGGCTCAGGCTGGCGAGCTGCATCAGTACTCAGAGCCGACATTACGCAACCTTCACCCATATGATCACGATGTTCCCGGGAGAGATAAAGTCTAATGAATTTGTCCCTGTCAATGTTTTCCGTTTTTTCTGCTGACTGAGTAAAACCACAGTTCATCGCTTCAGACAACAAATCAGACTTAGAGCTAAAGTGCTTGTAGAAGCCACCGTGAGTTAATCCAGCCTCCGACATCAACTCAGATATTCCGATTCCATCGTAGCCGCGTTCACGAAAAAGTTTTGAGGCCGTTTCAACAACCCGCATCCTGTTCTCGCGTACCTGTTCTTTTGACACCTTCACGTTATTACCCCCTAAAAAACAGGGCTCAATTATACATTGATGATGGTCGTAATCAAACCGGTTGACTTTAATGATTATGATCATCATCATTAAAAGACAGTTAAAGCAACCATTGCCAGGCATATAAACATGACGAACCAACCACTAATTCATCAATGTGTGCTCAGGCTAATGGCTCCTGCAAATTACATCGCAATAGCATCATTAAAGCGAAAAGAGACAGATCAGGCCTGGATGCTGACAAACCGATGGCATCCCGCCACACGTTGGCCGGTACTCCGGACCTGGCCGTAAAGTTAAAAAAGGCAGCAACGGCTCTCTCACGTTTCTGTGCGGGACGCGTATTACGAATTCTGTTTAACCCTTCATTAAAGAGGTCAGCATGACTAAAACTTCAGTTCTGATTACGGGTGCATCTACGGGCATTGGGGCAGTGTACGCTGAACGATTTGCGCGTCGCGGCCATGACCTTATTCTGGTCGCGCGTGACAAAGCAAAATTAGAGACCCTGGCTGATCGTCTGCGTCAGGAAAATGGAATTTCTGTCGATGTACTGCCTGCCGACCTTACAGTAGCGGGTGATTTAGCTGCTGTTGAAGCTCGCCTTCGTGAAGACTCCGGCATTGGTATTCTTATTAACAATGCGGGTATGGCGCAGTCCGGAAGTTTTACAGAACAGACACCTGAATCTATCGACAAAGTGATCGCACTTAATATCACGGCCCTGACAAGATTGGCCAGAGCAGCGGCGCCACGATTTGCGGAAGCAGGTGAGGGATCTATAGTCAACATTAGTTCTGTACTCGGACTTGCGCCGGAATATGGCTTAACGGTGTATGGCGCAACCAAAGCTTTTGTTCTTTTCCTGTCTCAGGGATTGAATGTCGAACTGGCATCTAAAGGCGTTTATATTCAGGCGGTGCTGCCTGCCGGCACTTACACCGAAATCTGGGATCGTTCAGGTATTGGTACCAGTGACTCAGTAAAATTTATGGAAGTAGGTGAGTTAGTGGATGCTGCGCTGGTTGGTTTTGATCGCCGTGAGCTGATTACTATCCCTCCATTACAGAATGCTGAATCCTGGGATACCCTCAATACATCGCGTCAGGCTCTGTTCTCTGACATTAAACAAAGTGAAGTTGCACAACGGTATAAAGCCATTTAGTCAGTCAGGTCTGTCTTTCAGGAAAGTATCAAGGCTGGTTTCATCCTGAAAAATCGTCTTTGAATAAGCACAGGTTGATATAAGGACCGGAGATATGGCGTATCTAAGGCTACAGCTGCATTGATATCAGGATGAGACCACAACGATGGCGGGCACTATTATCTCGCCAGGGGTTCCTGGTTATGCCAAAAAGCGTGAAATTAGTTCACATCTGCCTGTGATGAGAACGGGAAACTGTCTGGCAGGGAGAAAAAAGTCCGAAAACTGGCAGTGTTTTCGGACTTTTACTTAACCACGGGTTCATTCAACGGTTCAGTTACTGAACAGTATTACCCTGAGGTTGCTGTTTTAATTAACGAACTTGATATCTGTCGGGGTACCAATCTGTAATGTAACTGCGGTAGGAGTCAGCTCACCGGTTTCGGCATTTCTTCTTAACTCAACCACATTGTTTGAGTACACATTGGCAATAATCATGTACTGACCTGTCTTATCGAACGCAAAGGCGCGAGGTTCAATACCGCCAGAAGAGAAGCGTTTGGTGAGGGTTAATTTTCCGGTTGTTGGATCCGCCTTAAACACCACAATTTCATTAACCTTACGACGGTTACCTACATATAGGAATTTATGGTCAGGGCTGAACAGGATACCTGCGCCACCTTTGTCATCCGGATTAGTGCTATCGGTCAGGTCAGCAACCTGAATTTCGGTAAGCTTATCGTTATCTATACGATAGACATGAACCTTCGCCGACATCTCTGTACTGAGATAAGCGAATTTCCCGTTAGCGGAAAAGGTCATATGGCGGGGACCTTCACCTGGTTTGAAGTGTAAATCAAAACCGGGTTCTGCAGTCAGTGGCTGTGATTTATCCGCATGATAGCTGAATGCGTGCACAGTATCGGCACCCAGGTCGGCAACAAATAGCATTTTACCATCCGGGGTAATATTGACCGAATGAGCGTGGCCACCATCCTGACGATCTTTGACTATGTGCGATCCCTCGATAAAGGGAACATGCTGAACAGCTTCTCCTAAACTACCATCAGCCCGCAGAGGGAACAGGGTAATACCGGCATTACGGGGTGCAACAGAGTAGTTTGCCGCGATTAAATATTTATCATCTAAGGTGATTGTTGCATGGGTTGGCTGCGAACCCAGACTGTCTGCCTGATTAATGGTACTTAGCTTGCCTTGTTTACCCACTTTTAGCGCAGTAACAGAACCGGCATCATTTTCATTGGTGGTGTAAGCAAATTTATGGTTATGGCTAAATACAATCCATGACGGGCTTGATAGCTTCAACACATCCAGCGGGAGTAAAGAACCATCACTATTCAGGCGGACACGGTAGATACCCTGGCTCGGATAAATGGCTTTTTGAACCAAATCGCCAGTGTCCTGCCCGGTCCATGAACCCACCAGGAAAGTCTGAGCAGGTAAATTATGAGCTGGCTGAGCTAGCAAAGAGCTGTTTTCAGCATAACTGATGCTGGTGGAAAAGATTAAAGAAATTAAAGAGAGATTTAACGCTTTTTTTATCCGGTGATGTGTTTGGGTTTTCATCTTTGTGTTAACAACGGTAATTATAAGTTATTTATGTATACAACATTTACATTGACTCTCATAGAAAATTAACAAGGAAAACTTAACATTAATCATTTGTGATGATTTAATAACCAACAAGTACGGATTCTATGCCATAAGGGCTGATACCTTCTTTTCCCAGTTTTCTGATACCCGACAGCAGAAGGTCTGGAAAGGCCACAGCCTGCATTAATTATTAGGAAAATTAATATAAAAGGTTGCCAGAATTGAACGCAGGCAGGAGATAATCTGTTTAGTCAGGTTCTGTGCCAGTACGATTTATTAACCAGTCATGGCAGGCAGTTTTAAATAAGCAAAGGGATCACGTAATGAGGCTATTACCACTGATTTCAGCCATCAGATAATCTGAAATCATTGCAGTTAACATTCAAAAATAATTCTCTGCGTCAAAATATCTCTCCCTGGAAAATCAAAGATCGGATTTTTTGTTTGTTGCAGAAATATACCGTTAAATTCTTAATGGTCATTCAGCAGCTGATATGCAATCGCTATAAAATTATTCATTCCGCAAGTCAATGTCGCTTGCGGAATATTATACGAAAATAAATTTCGCGGTGATACCGGGCGCTTTCTTTTGAACCAGGTGAAATTAATTAGCGTCAACGATAAGCAATCACCAGAACCCCCAGAGAATGTTCACGGTTAACCCATTTAAGTTTACTGGTACCCAGCCCCATAGGAAGATAGCTACTATCTGATGATAACTCTATCTTTTTACTGGTTTTATGCGTGCCTTTCTGACAGCTAAAAGTCACCGAGGTTGAACTGATACTGTGCATGCAAGGTGACTGGTATATATAGCCGGTAAATATTATCCTGCCGGTATATGAATAAGCAGCCGATGGCAACAAAAATAACAGGAATAAAAATCCCAGACCACTGAGTGATTTCATTTATGACTCCCCGCATCGTGTGCTACCCAATATTATTGTGGATCACAAACAATATAATGAAGTTTATTAAAAATCACATTGATCATGCGTATATAAACCAGTGACTGGCTAAAAACCAGATTATTACAGGTTTATATTACAGTAATAATAAAATTCCCACAAAGTTGTGTCTTTTAAAAATTAAAATGGTGAGCCCAGAGAGTCAGGGATCTATTTTTATAATATATAACAAAGCAATTTCCGGCTTAATATGACCGGTAATTCTTAAAGTAATTGATGTTTGCTGCGACTTCTGTGTTTAAGTTAGCGCTGTTTATGTTTTTTGGCAATCATTGATTTTGCAATTTTTCAGTTTTTTTTTGCATATCACGCAAAATGCACTAACAACAGTCCATCATGCATAAAATCAGATGACGGCAGATCATTATAAGCATCTGAATTAAAATGTTTTATTTGTGTTTTTTAGAGGGGGCAGAGAGATGCAAAGATAATGTAATCATTACGATAATCTATGGTCAGGGTGGTTACAGGGAATTTTCATAAGTAAGTGTGATTAATTATTCATCGGCGCCAACAGCAGAGAAGGGGCTTTCGGTGTTACATTGAAAAACTGATGATCACCGGGAATCAGTTATTGATCATCAGTTTTATTGGTTCATACAGGAAGGCAGATTCAGGGTTAGCCGGACGCCCTTTTAACTGTAGGTTAGAAACCGAACAACAAAACAGGCTGTTGGCATTAAACAACAACAGGCTGTTTTATTTTTTAATGGATCGATGAGCTACTGTTGATCACGCCAGTTCAGCCATAGCCGAAGATCAAATTCCAGCTGGTGGTAGTCTGGTTCCATATGGCAACAGAGTTGGTAAAAGGCTTTGTTATGATCTTTTTCTTTCAGATGTGCCAGTTCATGTACCACAATCATCCTCAGGAAATCTTCCGGGCCTTCGCGAAACAATGTCGCAATCCTGATTTCATTATTTGATTTAAGCTTGCCGCCCTGAACCCTCGATACAAAGGTATTGGTACCCAGTGTGCCACTGACAGGATTTTGTTTGTTGTCATAGTAGACTTTAGACAGTGCGGGGGCATTTTTAAGGTAACGCTGCTTATATTCAGCCACAAACTGATACAGAGACTTATCACTCTGGATATCGTGACGAGAGGCATACTTTTTTTCCAGCCAGCGGCCAAGCTTTCCCTGATCAGCCAGACTCTGAACCTGGCTGATAATCGCAGGGGGATAACCGTTGAGGTACTTTAACTGTGTCATTAGAACGTGAAGTGGGAGAATAAACAAGTGATTATACACTTATGGCACCCACCGGAGAACCTGTGTTCAGGGCTATGACGGCAAAATTTGTATCAACGGTAGTGGAGCAGATAAGCAATATAAGAATAAAAATATCCGAAGAACGACCGGAGCTGAACTAACAGGCGGACTTTGTAATTCAGCACTATTAAGTGACAACGTCACTTAATAGGTATAATTTAATCAGCGTTTACCTATCTCAACTGACTGTCCTTACTGCCTCTCCGGTTGTATCCGCTGTTAAACTCATCCTTCTTCTCCTTTTCATTCTGGCATTTTAGACAATATCTGACACCAGCAAGGGCTTTTCGCCGGGCTTCCGGAATGGGGTCACCACACTCTTCACAAATTTCAGCGCTTTCACCACGGCCGAGATGCTCACGCGCCCTGGCAACGGCATCTTCGACCGTGTCATCAATTTGTTTATTTACAGCTCCGTCGTCAGACCAACCACTTGCCATATTGATTCCTTACTGATTAGCCACTAAGCCAGTATAGAAGAAAAGCTGGTAATACCTGAAACTGCGTGATTGTTGTGTAATAAAACCTACTGACGTGTGGAGTTCCCCCAGGCGTCGCTACATGAAATCCCGGAAAATCCCGGAGGGTGAGTGACCGGTTTTTTACGTAGCGCAGTCATTTATAAAGTAGCCAGATATCTCGCCTTTCCAGGTTAGTTATTCAACAATTAAGATTGTAAGATGGGTTGAACAACAGTAGCTCCGGATTAAGGAACATTGAATGAGCTGCCATCGGTGCCAGGATTTATGTGTTAAATATATTATCCGTCAGCCAGAACAGTTACGTAAGGCCATTCGTATTGCACGGGATTCCCTGGCTGACGGAACACTGGTTGAGGTTAAACCAGAGACTGACTGGAATCAGTTCAGTTTTGATGAGTGTGCAGAGAAAATGATATGGGGTGATATTGTCGATTATCATTTCGCCTGCAACACTTGCGGTACCCAATTTGTTTTGGGTGCTGAAACGTACCATGGCAGTGGCGGATACTGGTCACCGGAAAGTGAAACACCAACTGCTACCAT
Source organism: Tatumella citrea (assembly GCF_002163585.1). NCBI lineage: Bacteria > Pseudomonadati > Pseudomonadota > Gammaproteobacteria > Enterobacterales > Erwiniaceae > Tatumella > Tatumella citrea. Next base: position 2,085,953 of record NZ_CP015579.1, on the reverse strand, counting down.
TGATTAAACCTGCTTCTCTGAACATTTTCCTCCTGAATTCAATTGTATGGATATAAATATTACCGGATTTATCCCTGCGCTACTCCCGGTAGCACTTTCCCCTGGCGCGAGTTTCTCGTTAGTGATGAGCAGTGCTTTGACCGGGGGGCGGAAAGGTCTGTTCAAAACGCTTGGTGGTACTGCGCCTGGCATTTACACCCATGCAACCCTTATAGGACTTGGTACAACAGCGGTGATTGCGTCATCACCGGCCTTATTTGGCTTGCTAAAAATGGCAGGAACTTTATATCTGTTTTGGTTAGGTTTTATGCTTATCAGGAGCGGATTACGGCCAGGACAAGCCGTGTTTTCAACAGCCAGTACTTCCGTAACGCTAAAAGAAGCCTGGGCGGCCAATGTTCTTAATCCTAAAGCCATAATCTTTTATCTGACGGTGGTGTCACAATTCGCCGGTAATCAGGGAGGGCTGAATAACTTTCTGGTACTGGCTTCTGTTCATGTGATTGTCATGAGTGTCTGGATTTTACTGGTTAGCTACCTCCTAATCTTCTCTGTCAGCAGAGCTAACCCTCTGATGTTAAAAAATACGTTAATATTTCCGGCGGAGTGCTGTTGGTATTTTTTTCATTGTATAACTTTTAAATAAAGCCAGTAGTGACTCCGGAACAGAGCTGCGTAATGCCGTTTAATACGAGATAAAAGGAAATATCTGTCGGGTAACAGGAGCCGTCTGTGACGGCTCAAATGTACTAACTTGCTTACCCGATACTGTCCAGCTGCTGGATGATTCCAGGTGACAGTACCAAATCCCCACTGGCAAGATTCTGTTTCAGATGTTCAGGCGATGATGTCCCGGGAATGAGTAATATGTTCGGTGATCTTTGTAACAACCAGGCCAGCGCAACCTGTAAGGTGGTCGCATTCAAAGCCTCAGCAACGCTATTCAGTTGCTCTGACTGTAATGGCGAAAAGCCGCCAAGCGGGAAGAAGGGCACATAAGGAATGCCATCTGCTGCAAGCAGATTGATCATTGCCTCATCCTGTCGGTTCGCCAGATTATACAGATTTTGCACGCAGGCGACTGGCGTCATTGTTCGTGCTTCCCGGACTTGCTTTTCCGTCACATTACTCAAACCGATATGGCGCACCAGGCCGCGCTGTTTAAGCTTTAACAAGGCTTCAATCTGTGGCTCAAGTGACCCTTCAGCGGGGGCGTGAACGTTAAGCATTGAGCGAAGATTTACAACTTCCAGCACCTCAAGCCCCAGATTGCGCAGATTATCTTCTACTGCATTAGTTATTTCTTCAGGGCTTGTGGCCGGATGCCAGCCTCCTTTTTCATCACGCCTTGCGCCCACTTTGGTGACAATCACCAGGTTATCCTTGTAGGGATGAAGCGCTTTTTTAATCAGCTGATTGGTAATATGAGGGCCATAAAAATCGCTGGTGTCGATATGATTCACTCCGGCGGCGATTGCATCGCGTAATACCTGCAAGGCACGGTCTTCATCTGCCGGTGGCCCAAATACACCAGCCCCTGCTAATTGCATGGCGCCATAACCGAGACGGGAAACTTCACGGTCTCCAAGAATAAACGTTTTTAGTGGCTGCAGCATAATACCTCCTCATCGTTGATAGCTGCGATTGTAACTGACGAAGTGTTGTGCAACTATCCATGCAAATCAGGACACAGTGTACGGAGTGACGGACAATGGCGATCGACATGTCATTATTGCATGCAGTGGTTGCAGTGGCTAAAGCAGGGGGATTTCGGGAAGCGGCACGTATGACCGGCAGTAATCCTTCCCGTTTAAGTGATGCGGTGCGACGAGCTGAAGAGCAACTGAATGTACGGTTATTTAATCGTACAACGAGAACTGTTGTATTAACTGAAGCGGGCAGAGCACTGATGTCACGACTTCTGCCCGCGATGAACGAAGTAGACGCTGCACTTGATGCCCTCAATACGTTTCGAACGACACCTGGCGGAACACTGCGTCTGAATGTTCCGGTAAGCGCAGCACGACTGGTTTTGCCGGCTATAGTCCCTGGTTTTTTACAGCGTTATCCGGATATTCAGCTCGAAGTAGTCGCAGAAAGTAACGTGCAGGATATCTTCCGCGATAGCTGCGATGCCGGTATTCGCTACGACGACCATCTTGAGCAGGATATGGTGGCCATGCCAATTGGTCCGCGTACCCAAAGATTTGCTGCCGCAGCGGCGCCAGTTTATCTGAGCCAGCATGGCATACCTCAGCATCCGCGTGAGTTAATGCAGCATCGATGTTTGCATGGCCGATATGCCACGGGAGTGGTTGCCGAATGGGAGTTTAGTTGTGACGGAGAACGGATATGTCTGCAACCGAAAGGCCCACTGGTTTGTAGCATAGGCGCGGCAATGGATCTAACGGTAGAAGCCGCTATCGCTGGTGCTGGTGTGGTATATCTGTTTGAAGACTGGCTTAAACCCGCGTTTAATCAAGGGAAATTACAGCCGATTTTATCCGACTGGTGGCTAAGTTTCCCCGGATTATGGCTGTATTACAATGACAGGCGGTTAGTTCCGGCACCGCTAAAAGTATTTATTGATTATGTTCGTGAGCTAAATGATCACACAGGACTGAGGTAGCACTGACTCTATGCTCTAAACCAACATTGTAATTTACCTGTGTAAAGATCATGTGGTGCAACTCTGCTTTCCCAGCGCTGTTTTGAATTACATGCTGGCTTTAAACGATATTGAGATTAACCAGCCCCAGTTTTCACTAAAATGGCACAACGCTGTGCTCTTATTGTGCTGGCTATGAAATTTAATGTGTTCCGCAGAAACATAAGAATTCGATCTTGTATCCAAGCCCGTATTCCACTTGCCATTAACCCCCCATCACCATTTACCCATATCTTCTGGCACGTAAACTGCATTAATTCTGTCAGGTAACTAAAACAGGGGAATACCATGTTTGAGGCTTTGCTTGATGGCGATGCTACTTCATTAGCATCGCTGATTCGTAATGGTGAGGTGTCAGCTCGTGAGTTAACGCAGGCCGCACTGGACAGACTGGAACAACGAGAGCCGCTGATACAGGCTTTTTGTACGGCCACACCAGAATTAGCATTGCAACAGGCATCCGCGGTGGATGCGAAACGTGCACGTGGTGACACGCTTGGTCCATTTGCCGGGGTCCCTTTAGCTGTCAAGGATTTGATATGTACAGCAGGGGTAAAAACTACCTCGGGCTCTGCAGCTTATGCAGATTTTATCCCTGAAGATGACGACATTACCGTCGAGCGCTTACTGGCTGCAGATGCGATACTGCTCGGTAAAACTACGGCTCCTGAGTTTGGTTACAGCGGTGTGGGGCATAATCCTTTATTTCCTTCACCACGTAATCCCTGGGATTTAAACAAAACACCAGGTGGTTCCAGTGCCGGGTCGGGTGCAGCTCTTGCAGCTCGCCTCTGTCCAATTGCATTGGGCAGTGACGGCGGCGGGTCAGTGCGTATTCCAGCGGCTCATTGTGGTGTTTATGGATTTAAAGCATCGATGGGCCGGGTACCGTTATGGCCTGGTTGCCGGGACGAACGCTATCCAGGCGTCTCAAGTTGGGAATCATTGGAGCATATTGGTCCCATGACGCGCACTGTACGTGACAGCGCACTCATGATGTCGGTGATGGCAGGACCAGATATGCGCGATCGCCATTCGATTCCTTGCAATGATGTAGACTGGCTCTCTGCTCTGGACAAACCACTGAATGGACTGCGCATTGCATTTAGTGTCGATTTTGGTTATATCGCCGTTGATAAGGAGGTTCGTGACGTTGTCACTAAAGCCGCGCAATATTTAGCCCGCGAGTTAGGCGCGGAACTGGAAGAGGCTGATCCAGAGATTACCGATGAAGGGGCTACATTTGCCGCAATTGTGGCGTTTGAAAGCGATCTTTCCGGTATGCGTCAGATGCAACAGGATTTAGGTTCACGCATGTCTCCACATCTCAGCGCCATGCTACAGCATAAATGGCATGCGGAAAATTTTACAGACGCAAATACCGCACGTAAAAAGATCTGCAACCAGTTGTGGAGGTTTATGCAGCACTACGATTTGCTGTTAACACCGACACTTGCAGTACCACCATTCCCTCTTAACATGCAGGGGCCTGAAATAATTGACGGGCGCATGGTGCGCAGTGATCACTGGTTATCGTTCTGTTATCCCTTTAATTTCACTGGTCAACCGGCAGCCTCAATCCCTGCAGGATTTACCGCCAGCGGGTTACCGATTGGCCTGCAAATCGTCGGTCGCCATCTGGACGATGCTCTGGTACTGGCAGTCAGTGCCGCTTTTGAACGTATCCAACCCTGGAATCACCTGTATCCTGCCTCAATTGGAGTTGCTCATGAATAACAAATCATCTCCTGCTCTCGAGCAGGAATTTGAACACGAACCTGTTCCTCTAAGCCATCGCCACTCGACCCGTTCGGTGTCAGCAGTCTGGTTCGGTTTCCCAATGATACTCACTAATGCATTGTTTGGCGGCATCATTACATGGCATCTGGGCTTCTGGCCTGCACTGACTGCTATCCTGTTAGGTAATCTGGTGCTGTTCGCCTACGTTGGCGCACTCAGTTGGTTTGCCGGCAATACGGGTATGAACTTTGCGCTACAGGCTAAACGCACATTTGGTACCAAAGGCTATATCCTGGTTTCTGGTTTTCTCTCCACCGTGGTTATTGGCTGGTATGCATTTCAGACTGGTTTAACGGGTACGGTGATAAACCAGACCTTCGGCTGGAACGCACTGGCAGTGACGGCAATCGCTATGGTGTTGTACACCGGTGTCACATTTCTCGGAGTACGTGCGTTGTCGATTCTTGGAATGGTTGCCGCACCATTATTTGTAGCGCTAGGTTTGGTAGCACTGTGGCTGATTGCTCAGAATCACGATTTCAGTACCATCACTCACTTTCAGGGAGGGGCTGGCGCGGTTGGTGTTATGAGCATGGGAACGGCAGTGACCATGGTGGTGGCTGGATTTGCCGATTCAGGCACCATGACAGCAGACTTTACCCGCTGGTCTAAAGATGGAAAATCAGCAGTTATCGCCGCGTTCTCCGCTTTTCCTCTGGCGAACGTGATTTCTTATCTGTTCGGAGTGGTGATTGTGTCAGTAGGCGCAGCAGTTGATCCCGCCAGTAACGGTGGTAATTTTCTGCCCATACTAATGAACCACAGCACGTTACTCTCTGTCATCGCTTTCCTGTTTGTATTTATTAATCTTGGCTCGGTTTGCACCCATTGTTTGTACAATGGTGCTGTTGGTTTTAGCCATCTGTTTAGCAGCAAAATGCGCATCTGGACATTGATTCTCGGGGCGATCGGTGGGGCCCTGGCATTGGCCGGAGTCTGGTCTTACTTCCTTGAATGGCTGAGTTTACTTGGTATTGTGGTGCCACCTTTTGGCGCCGTGATGATAGTTGATTTAATATTCATGGCAAAAATCAGTGAGAAGCGTAAAACTCGTCGCCTTCGTGGTAGTGCTTTTGCTGCATGGGCAATTGGCAGTTTGTGCGCGGTCATTGCCCACATTGAATTCCCGCAGTTTGGTGAAGCGGTGATAGGTATGGTGACGGCTGCTGCCGGTTACACCCTGATTGTCATACTGAAACGCGAAAGCATTGAAAGTCTGGTGGTGCAGAAAAATGTCTAAGTTTACTATTGATTCAACACCTTATCCCTGGCCATTTGATGGTCATTGCACGCCTGCCGATACCGCATTAATCATTATCGATATGCAAACCGATTTTTGTGGAAAGGGCGGCTACGTCGATAGTATGGGTTATGACATCGCATTGACCCGGGCACCGATTGTTCCGTTGCGGCTTGTGCTGGAACGTATGCGGGAATTAGGTTTCCCTGTCATTCATACGCGCGAAGGTCATCGTCCCGATCTCAGTGATTTACCGGCCAATAAACGCTGGCGTTCAAGACGGATGCAGGCAGAAATTGGATCGTCCGGTCCCTGTGGCAGGATTCTGGTACGCGGTGAACCTGGATGGGAAATTATACCAGAGTTGGCACCGCTGGCCGGTGAAACGATAATTGATAAGCCAGGCAAAGGTTCTTTTTATGCCACTGACCTTGAATTGATCCTGCGCAGTCAGGGGATTCGAAATTTGATAATCACAGGTATCACTACAGATGTCTGTGTGCACACAACATTGCGCGAAGCCAATGACCGTGGCTTCGAATGCCTGGTACTGTCTGATTGCTGCGCTGCGACTGAGTTAAAACACCATGAAGCGGCACTGAGTATGATTCATATGCAGGGCGGTATTTTTGGCGCGGTCGCCAGTTCTGAAACGTTGCTGGCAGGACTGGCTTAACTGTGTACTAAAAAATCAGGTACAGTGACTCCTAAACAAGTAGCAGAGCAACGCAAGCAGTAAGTCTTTTACCCGGAGAAATAATACATTATGAGTCTGGAGTCATTCAGGCTCATTAATTTCTTCTCACGATCAACTCTAAGAGTGAAAACAATGAATCTGGCCATATTGGTCATGGCGGCAGGATTAGGTCGCAGGTTTGCAGCAGAGGGGGGCGGGCAGAAATTGCTGGCTGAACTTGACGGAATTCCTGTCATCACGCATTCACTGATCAATGCAGCATCTACAGGTATGGATCTGTACGTTGTCACTCGTCCTGAGGACGTTAGCCTGCATGGACTTATTCAACCGGGACAGTTAATTTATTGCCTGAGTAATGGACTGGGTGAATCGATCGCTGCAGGAGTTCAGGCTACTTCCGGATATGATGGATGGATAATCGCTCTTGGAGATATGCCCTGGATTAAATCCGACATTTTCCATGCAGTTGCTGCTGCACTAAATCAGTATAAGTCCGTGCGCCCGGTTATTGGTGGAACACCGGGCCATCCGGTTGGTTTTCGACATGAATGTTTAGCTGATTTGGTCGCACTAAAGGGGGATAACGGAGCACGGGAAGTGTTGAAGATCCATCCACCACATAAATTACTGCTGAAGGATTCCGGATGTTTACGGGACATAGACAAACCGGAAGATCTGTCGCAACACCGATAAAATAACAGTGGGGTAATTCCTGGCTCCATAGTAGTTTTGCGTGTATTCCTCTTGTTTCCTCAGCATTGGCAAAAATGAAAGTGAATAAGGGCTACCGCGTCCAGACCTGCCTGGCGTCTTTCGTTTGCGGCGTGTTTTGCGCCATGATCCCCGTCAGAGCGTGCGGCTGGTAGGTTTCTTCCAGAAACCGGATTTCCTCCGGGCTTAGTTTAAGATTTACGGCGTTTACCGCGCCATCGACGTGATCTTTTTTTGTGGCCCCTACGACAGGTGACGTGACTTTTGTCAGCAGCCAGACGAGTGAGATTTCCGTCATGGACACCTGATGTCGTTCAGCAAGCTCGGCGATGCGCTCGATAATGCTCCGATCCTGTTCAGCCGTGCTGTCATATTTTCCGCGGGCATAGGCATCCTCGAAGGCTCGCCGCGTGTGGCCTTCTTTCCGGGAGAGACGACCGCTGGCCAGCGCGCTATAGGGGGTCATGGCGATATCATCTTCAGCGCACAGACCGAAGAGCTCTCGTTCATCTTCACGCATAATCAGGTTGTAGTGGCTTTGCATGGAAACAAAGGCCGTCAACCCTTCGCGTTCGGCAAGGGCGTTCGCTTTCGCAAGCTGCCAGGCATAGCAATTGGAAATACCAATAGCGCGCACTTTGCCCGCAGTAACGGCGGCATGAAGCGCTTCAAGCACCTCAATAACTGGCGTGTTGTAATCCCAGATGTGGTAAATGTAGAGGTCGATGTAGTCCATCCCCAGATTCTGCAGGCTCTGGTCGAGCGATCGGGCTATTGTCTCTTTTCCGCCGATCCCCGCGGCAATTTGCGCGGCGGTTCGTGGCAGAAACTTGGTGGCCAGCACCACGTCCTCGCGTTTTGCCATCTCCCGCAGCGCCCGGCCAACGTATCGCTCGCTGGAGCCGTTCTGATAGGCGATGGCGGTATCGTAAAAATTGATACCCTTTTCGAGACCGTAGCGGATGATGTCCCGGCTTGCTGTTTCGTCCAGCGTCCAGCGATGCTGGCCCGTTAACGGGTCGCCAAACCCCATACATCCCATACAGATGCGGGAGACCAGTAAGTCACTTTTACCGAGCCGGGTATACTGCATCGTTATTCTCCCTCTGGATTATTCACGACGGAATTGAGCAGATCGACAAGCCTTGAAGCGTGTTCCCGGGCAAGCGTTTCTTGCTGCGCGATTTTGTCGGCATCCCGGTCGGCATAGCTGATACCGCAGGTATAAACCGGCGCCAGCAGCTCAAGATTGCACAGTTTTGCCGTGGTCTCGAACGGAATAAGATACTCTTCAATGGTATGGCCAAAGAAACCGTCAGCGGTATAGAGCGCCTGTGGCGCCCCTGTAGTGAAGGAGAGGAGCAGCTTTTTACCGCCCAGTTTCGCCGTTGAGCCATGCGCGAAGCCGTGGACAAAGACCTCGTCCAGCCATTGTTTCATTAACCCGGGCAGCCCATACCAGGAAAAAGGAAACTGCCAGACAATCACATCGGCCCTGAGCAGGCTTTCCTGCTCCGCAGCGATATTGAATTTGCCGTCCGGATAGAGCCAGTCCAGACGACGAATTTCAGCATCGGGAAGGGCGGTCGCCACTTCATCAAGGATCGTGGCATTGGCGACGGAATGGGTAAGCTCAGGATGGCCTGAAACAATAAGGATATTTTTCATTTCAATGAGTTAAATATATTTGGTGAATGTTTAACCCAGTATAGAGTGACACCATTATTTTTTTTAGAGCAGTAAAGACTCATTCACTTTTAGACAAAAACTAATAATGGTCGACTGTTCTCATTGTACCGGTCGGTACGCCGGATGCGCCTTTCATCGGGTGGCTTGAAACGACACACAGCACGGGTTTATCTGCAGGTTTCATATCGGGCCTCACTCTTTATTTTTAAATTCAGCGGCAAAGAGATTTTCCCAGTTAATAAAGGAGCCAAGCGGAATGCACTCGAAGCTTAGTAAGCCTGCTTTTGCCAGCGGGAATTCGGCCATAACGTTCATCGCCTCATCGATAGAGTCACATTCAAGAAAAATAGCGACGCCAGGTCTGTCCTGACGGAAGTAGATGTCGCGGATGAAGCCGGATTTATACAATCCCCAGGCGTGTAGCGCTTCAGCGTTAAGGTGTGGAGCATATTTTTCCAGCGATGCTCCAGGTGCGGGGATATCCAGACATAAAATTCGCATCATAGTCTCCTGAACTCAGGTCGTTGTAGAAAGAGATAAAAGTTTAAGAGGCGAATTTCACGAATATTAGAGGAGCATTGACTTAAGCATCTTTAGACTGTACTTAATAATCAGGCGGAGATTGCTTTAGGAACACATTATGAATAACGCCCTGTATAACCAGATACGCATCTTTCAGAGCATTGCACGTGAGGGCAATATTTCAGCAGCCGCAAGAAAACTGGAAATTACGCCTCCCTCCGTCAGCAATGCGCTTAAGCTGCTGGAAGATCATATTGGCCATCCGCTTTTTGTGCGTACGACCCGCCGTATTGAGCTGACGGAAACCGGGCAGCTGTTGCTGGAACAGACCGCTGCGGCGGTGGAGTCGCTGGAACATTCGCTTGAAAGCATTCGCGACCAGAATCAGGAGCCCTCTGGTATCGTGCGAATCACGCTCTCGCGTTTTGCCTATCTGTTAATTCTTAAGCCTGCAATGGCGAAATTCTGTCAGCAATATCCGGGTATACAGCTGGAAATATCGGTTTACGACGGTACCGTGAATGTTATCGAAGAGCGTTTTGATCTGGGGATCCGTTTTGGCGATATTCTGGAGGGTGGGGTGGTAGCACGGCCGTTAATGAAGCCTTTTCGTGAAGGGTTATATGCATCCTCAGCCTATCTTAGTAAGTATGGAATCCCGGAAGTGCCGGCTGACCTTTGTCATCATCAGCTTATTGGTTACCGTTTTATCACGAACAACCGAATACTTCCGTTGATCCTGAACGATCGCGGAGAACAGTTGACCATTGAGATGCCCGGGCAGCTAATCAGCAACGATATTGATGTTATGGCAGATGGAATCCGTAACGGCCTTGGCATCGGGCGTTTGTTTGAACCGATCTGGCGATTGCAGCCCAACAACGAGCAATTGATACCTGTAATGGACAAGTACTGGCAAACTTATCCGTCGGTTTATCTCTATTATCCAAAAAATGCAGGTAAAACTAAAAAAGTGAAGGCTCTGATTGATTTTCTGATTTCTGCGACAGAACGGTAATCAGATGAGAAGCACCGTTGATTTATAAACCGTTGTGCAAAAGCCGCTATGAAACTGATTTCCAATACCAGCCAGTTTACTAAGTTCCTGGCTTCGTAGTAGTTTTGCGTGACCGGGCAACATTACACGTGCGACTAACGCGATGGGTCACCAGACTGCTAAGTTAGTTGCTACCAAAGTGAATTCAGTTCCGGAGCAACTCAATCGCGGAGATAATTAAGAAACAGACCATTTACGTCATGGCAGCTACAGATAAACTTGTAATGACCCCAAGGCAGGAGATAGCAGGATCAGGATTATCTGGTACCATACTGAATTATGCAATTTAACATAATATACATTATGCGCACCAAGGTTAAGGAGGATGGATTCTGATGTAATATCGGCATAAATCCCCGACATTATAATCCGGCCTTTATCAGTAATTTTAGACAATGACCGGCGGCTTCAATGAGCCACCGGTTTAACCAGCCAGTGATTATCTCTTGTATGCAATAACCAGCCATTCACTCAGCAGCCGCTTAACGCAGTACTGACATAAATCCGGCATCAGCCGCTGTCCATCACCGAAAACTAAAACAAAGCCGGCATTGCGATCGATAAATAAGAACCCCTGAAATTAAGGATCATTTGTTTCAGCCGTACGGACCCAAACCAAAGCAATGTCGCCGCAGACAAACGGCATCTGCGAACGGTTCCACAGGACGATATTGCAGGGATTTTATCAGGTAGCGTTCCGCAAGAAACTGTATGGCGAACTCGATACATTACAATCAGATCTTGATATGAGCGAACCCATCAGGGAAAAATGTGCTGTGGCCGGACGCCAATGGAAACATTACTTGATGGAAAACGCATCTGGGCTGAGAAAAATTTAAGCCAGATGTAATCTGACAGATACCTGTATAAATAACTGGTAACTGTCAGATTAGGTCTGAGCTAATACAGCTGATACGCACGATCATAATGTAGCTGAGTGCGATTACTCACGAAGAAGTTCTACGTACCGTCTGTATTCGTAACTCCTATGACGGGATCTGCCGGACGTTTCAACCAGCACCCCTGCCTCTACGAGGCTTTTCACGGCATTGTTCGCTGTCGGGTAAGTAACATCAAGCAGCTCAACGGCACGGTCAACGGTCAACTTTGGCATCGTTGGTAAAAACTCGAACAAGCGGATGCTGTGTACGGATACCGACTTCTGAAACAACATTCGCTTTCTGTCATCTGCAAAAAGAGTCGCTATTCTGATAATGCCCTTTTGTGCTTCCTCGGCTGAATAAGTGACTGCTTCCAGGAAAAAAGCAATCCACTGCTCCCAGTTCCCGCTCGTCCGGATATCAGTAAGACACTGGTAGTAGTATCTCTGATGTTGTTTCAGGTAGCCGGAAACATACAGTAGAGGTTCATTCAACAGCTTCCATTCTTCCAGCAACATGGCTATCAGAAGACGCCCTATTCTCCCGTTACCGTCAAGGAAGGGGTGAATAGTTTCAAACTGAGCATGTACGAGCGCAATTCTGACAAGCGGCGGCAGAGATTGGTCTGGGGAGTGAATGAACTTTTCGAGGTCAAACAGCAAGTTCCCCACTTCCTCTGGCGGCAGCGGAACATAAGATGCATTCCCCGGTCTCGTTCCTCCAATCCAGTTTTGGGTGGTTCGTACCTCTCCTGGCTGTTTCGCTGCACCCCGGGCACCGGATAAAAGCACCTCGTGCGCATTTTTTAGCAGACGAACGCAAACCGGCAGACCAGAGGGAGAGTTCATCTCGTCATGTACGAATTTATAGGCCCGCAGGTAGCTAGTTACTTCTTCAACATCATCAACATTTGTGACGGCAAGTCCGGCCTCTTCGTCGAAGATATCGGTCAGGGTTGCCTGTGTGCCTTCCAGTTGAGATGTTAGCAGTGCTTCCTTACGAATTGCGCTGTAGACCAGCCATTCACTCGAAGATACCAGTCCTGACATGCCAGAAAGTCTTGCCAGTGATTTTTCTGCCTTTTCATTTAGCTCCTTAAAAGACGTTGGGTCCAGTTCAGGAGAAACAGGTGGTAAGGGAGCTGGCAGAAATGAACGGACCGTCTCATCATAACTGGTTGTTGTGATGATTTGGCCGGAAGCACGCTTCATAAAAAATCCTTTCACTGAGAACAACGTTATTAAAGGAATTTTTAATTGTGACACATCTTATTAAAGAGTTCTTTAATAATGGACAGACTATTTAAATATTTTTTTCCTGCCAAAGGCAGCCGATATCCTTACCCTTCATTTTGTTCTGCCACACCTGTCCGCTAACAATATTTCAGGCGCTCAAATCCATGCTCCCTTGCCTGCAGAAAATCCCTGATTAACCCGAACCTACAGCTTATACATAGTTAAACATTACTTTTACTTTATATTCATGTATCATTTAATTCATTGATTGAACGTTCAACCAATAAAGTGATGGCGTAAAAGAATTTACGGAGAAGTGGTATGTCGCGCAAAGATATCCCTGAGCAACGCAAACAACAGCTGATAAATGCTGCAGTTGAAATGATTAGCGTCGTCGGCCTGGCCGGAGTTACGTTGTCACAGGTCGCTAAACAAGCTGGTATGTCAACAGGGATTGTCAGTCATTATTTTGGCGACAAAGAGGGGCTGATTCTTGCAATCATGAGGAAAATATTAAGAGATCTTCATGAAGCTGTGGCGAAGTGTCGTGCTCAGGCGGATAAGGATGTGCGTTCTCAGTTGTTTGCCATTATTGATGGTAACTTTGATCCGTCACAAATCAGCGAAGTTTCAATGCGTTCCTGGCTCGATTTTTGGGCAGCCAGCATGCATAGCCCTGAATTACACCGCTTACAGCGCATAAACGATCATCGCCTGTTTTCTAATATTTGCGTTCAGTTTAAACGGCTGATGCCAGCAGAGTCGGCCAGATCGGCATCCCGTGGGCTGGCCGCACTAATTGATGGGTTGTGGCTGCGAGGCAGTTTGTCCGGCGATAACTTTGATGTTCAGCAAGCAAGCCTGATTGCCCGTGATTACGTGGTGCAAAAACTGGCAGATTTCACTCATTAAGGAGACCAATCAGTGCCTCAATTTCCTCTTCAGAAGTTGTATATCCACGGTAAATTAACTGATGCTAGTGGTAATGAAACATTCCAGAGCGTGAATCCGGCAAATGGTGAAATCCTGGCTCAGGTTCAGCGTGCCACGCAGGCCGATGTCGAACGTGCTGTCGTCAGTGCTGAGCAGGGACAGCGTGAGTGGGCTGCGATGACAGCAACTCAGCGTTCACGCATATTGTTACGAGCCGTGGCCATTTTAAGGGACAGGAATGATGAACTCGCAGTGCTGGAAACGCTCGATACAGGCAAACCGCTCTCAGAAACCTCGGTGGTCGATATTGTGACTGGTGCTGATGTACTGGAGTACTACGCCGGACTGGCCAGTGCTATTGAAGGTACTCAGTATCCGTTGCGTGAAGGCAGTTTCTTTTATACCAGGCGCGAACCACTGGGTGTTACCGCTGGTATCGGTGCCTGGAATTACCCTATTCAGATTGCGTTATGGAAGTCTGCCCCTGCCCTGGCCGCCGGGAATTCAATGATTTTTAAACCGAGTGAAGTGACACCTTTGTCAGCCCTGGCACTGGCCCAAATCTATACCGAGGCTGGTGTTCCTGATGGCGTATTCAATGTATTACAGGGCTTAGGAAGCGATGTCGGACAATGGCTGACAGAACATCCACGGATAGAAAAAATCTCTTTCACTGGCGGCATCACTACCGGCAAAAAAGTGATGGCCAGTGCAGCAGCAAGCTCACTAAAAGAAGTCACCATGGAACTCGGTGGTAAGTCGCCGCTAATTATTCTGCCGGATGCTGATATTGATCAGGCTGCAGATATTGCGATGATGGCGAACTTTTACAGTTCAGGTCAGGTTTGTACCAACGGCACGCGGGTTTTTGTTCACCACAGCCAAAAGCAGGCATTGGAAAAGGCTTTACTGACACGCGTGGAACGTATCCGCCTTGGACTTCCTGATAACCCAGAGACTAACTTTGGTCCTCTGGTTAGTTTTGCTCATATGGAAAATGTGTTGCGCTATATCGAACTGGGCAAACGTGAAGGTGCAACATTGCTGGCGGGAGGTGAACGTGTCGTTTCAGGAGATTTTGGTCGTGGAGCCTTTGTACAACCCACCATTTTTACCAATTGCCAGGATCACTACACCATTTCCCGCGAGGAAATTTTTGGCCCTGTTATGAGTATTCTCAGCTACGGCGATGAGCAGGAAGTGATTCAGCGAGCCAATTCGACCCATTTTGGCCTGGCAGCCGGCGTGGTGACTTCTGACCTGAGTGCAGCTCACCGTGTGATTCATCAGTTGCAGGCTGGTATTTGCTGGATAAACAGCTGGGGCGAATCTCCCGCTCAAATGCCGGTGGGCGGCTACAAACAATCCGGGGTTGGCCGTGAAAATGGTATTGAAACTCTCGCCCACTATACCCGGACGAAATCTGTTCAGGTTGAACTGAAACCATTCATTTCAATTTTTTAAGGATGAGTGAATGAGTACTAGTGAATACGACTATATCATTATTGGTGCGGGCTCAGCAGGTAATGTACTGGCCACCCGCTTAACAGAAGATCCGGATATTAAGGTACTGCTACTGGAAGCCGGAGGCCCTGACTATCGCATGGATTTTCGCACACAAATGCCAGCAGCATTGGCCTATCCCTTACAGGGCCGTCGCTATAACTGGGCATATGTTACTGATCCTGAACCTTATATGAATAACCGCCAAATGGAATGTGGCCGGGGCAAAGGTCTGGGTGGTTCTTCACTGATTAATGGTATGTGTTATATCCGTGGGAATGCCATGGATTATGATAACTGGGCCAGGCAATCAGGGCTGGAAAACTGGAGTTATCTGGATTGTCTGCCGTATTTTAAAACTGCAGAATGCCGCGATACAGGCGGCAATGATTATCATGGCGATAGGGGCCCTGTCAGCGTGGCTACACCAAAATCAGGTAATAATGTTCTGTTCCATGCCATGGTAGAAGCTGGTGTTCAGGCCGGATATCCGCGTACTGATGACCTTAACGGCTATCAGCAGGAAGGTTTTGGTCCAATGGACCGTACCGTAACCCCGAAGGGACGTCGTTCCAGCACTGCCCGTGGTTACCTTGACCAGTCACGCTCCCGGCCTAACCTGACTATTGAAGTTCATGCGACCACAGACCGTATTTTGTTTGATAATCATCGTGCTTACGCGGTGAGTTGGCTGCGCAACGGCAAGCAGCAGATGGCCTGCGCACAACGGGAGGTTCTGTTGTGTGCGGGAGCCATTGCTTCCCCGCAAATTCTGCAACGTTCTGGTGTCGGGCCTGGTCAGTTATTGAGTAACCTGGATATTGAAGTAGTTCAGGATTTACCAGGAGTAGGATCGAACCTTCAGGACCATCTTGAAATGTACTTGCAGTATGAATGCCGGCAACCGGTATCATTGGCCCCTGCCCTTAAAATGCATAATCAGCCCGCCATTGGTGCCGAATGGCTGATTAACGGTTCGGGGATTGGTGCCAGTAACCAGTTTGAAGCCGGTGGATTTATTCGGACCCACGACGAATTTGAGTGGCCAAATATTCAGTTTCATTTTCTGCCGGTAGCGATTAACTATAACGGTTCAAATCCAATAAAAACCCATAGTTTTCAGGCTCATGTCGGTTCAATGCGCTCGTTAAGTCGCGGACGTGTACAACTGAAGTCTAAAGATCCATACCAGCATCCCGGAATCCTGTTTAACTACATGGCGCATGATCAGGACTGGCGTGAATTTCGGGCGGGTATTCGGATTACCCGTGAAATCATGCAACAGCGGGCCTTAGATCCTTACCGCGGCGAGGAGATATCCCCCGGGGCTCATCTGCAATCTGATGCTGAATTAGATAAGTTTATCCGTGAGCATGCAGAAACAGCCTTTCACCCTTCCTGCTCCAATGCTATGGGATACCACGATATGGCGGTAGTGGGTAATGACGGTAAGGTTCATGGAGTTGAAGGTTTACGCGTGGTGGACGCATCAATTATGCCACAGATTACTACCGGGAATTTGAATGCACCTACCATTATGATAGCCGAGAAAATTGCCGATATGATTCGCGGCCGGGCACCACTGCCCCGGGTTAACGTGCCTTATTACGTTGCCAATGGCGCTCCGGTTCGCAATGCCTGAATTACCGGAATATCACCCGGCGTTATGCCGGGTGGTGTGTTACACAGGTATCAACCCCAAAGTCAAACAGTCAGAACGGAATCAACCTGACCTGATTCGTGCGGAACGATCGACACAATTATCCGGGCCAATCAAATCCATATCTTTTTCGCGGGCAGCAATTTTATAGCGCTTAGCACCATCAAGGGCTGACCAGAAATTTATCGAATTCCGTGAGCGGCCATCGCTTATCATTCATCTTCACCGTTCGGTCCTGCCAGTTTTCGCTGAAAATTATACTGAATATCCGCAATATATCGTAACCACCTGCATTTTTGATGCTTACAAATCTGACGGTTCAACCTCTTTCCCGGTCCGGCAGAAAATTACTCTTTCTCGTAGTCGCTGTAAGCGTTTTGCAATGCTATGTGGTCTGCAATATATTTTGCATCGTGCCAGACACCATAGATAAACGAAGATGCCCGGTTAACCAGGTTTGGCAACCCGACAAAGTAAATGCCACGTTCTGCCGAGATCCCTCGTTTGTGAAATGGCAGCCCTTTTTCATCAAACGCATCCACCTGCAACCAGCTGAAATCGAATCTGAAACCTGTTGCCCAGACAATGTTGGTGATCCCTGTAGCTTGTAAATTCAATTCCCTGACCGGGTTGGTCAGGCATTCCGGATCAGGCAACAATGTCCAGGCTTCTGGTTCAGGCGGTAATCCGAGACCATTACGTTCAATATAGACATCTGCATCATGCAGTACTTCGAAATAAGCTTTGTCTCCTTCGGCAATATTTTCTGCCAAACCCTCAGCAAAACTCAGAACTCCATTTTCCCACCGTTGTGTGATTCCGGTCAGTGTGATTCCCATATGCGCCAGACGGCGAAAATCCACTGTTTTGCCACCCTCATACCCACTTACAGCAAAGGCAACATGTTCTTTTTTGGGTTTAATTTTTACCTCGTCCCACAATCCCAAAGCACCAAGCCACCAACAGTAATCGCGGTCCCGGTATGCGCGTGGTGGACGGTAATGTTCTCCAACTGACAGGTACACATCGCGCCCGGATTTGCGCAACTCTTCGGCAATTTGTGAACCGGAGGCACCGGCACCCACAACCAGAACACCACCTTCGGGCAATTGATTCGGATTTTTGTAGACTGAAGAATGAATCTGATGGACGGCTGAATTTTCAGGAACAATCTGCGGAAATGAGGGCTTCTGAAACGGGCCTGTAGCCGCCACTACATTGTCTGCTTCAAATTCTCCAACTGAGGTCTGTACACTGAAGCCACTGCGGCCCGCTAAACGTTCAACTTTGTATACTTCGACACCGGTACGTACTGGTGCATTAAGCATTTTCACATAATCTTCAAAGTATTGGGCCATACGCTCTTTGGGCGGAAACATCTCCTGAGGGATATTATCAAATTTAAGTGAAGGAAAACGATCATGCCAGGCGGGTCCGTTGGCGACCAGAGAATCCCAACGTTCTGAACGCCAACGTTCGGCAATGCGGTTGCGTTCAAACACCACATGTGCAACCCCCATCTGAGTAAGATGTTCACTCATAGCAATACCCGCCTGCCCCGCACCCACCACAATAGTGTTAATTTTTTCTGCCGACATTTTTCATTCCTGAGTGTTTTTGATACGAGTTCTTTGGTTATTAACCAGCATAGCCTGCCCCTGGGCTATCACTAATCAGACTTTTTAGATTCAAAGCTTCGGAAAACTAAAAGCGAATGACTTCACCTGAATGAATTAATGCACGGACTCCACATTCAATATTTTCCCCAGCCCAAAGAACTGATTGGCAATAATTAATATGGCCGCAGTAACCACAATATAAATCACTGATAATGCTGACAACGTTGGGTCAGCGAATTCGCGTACATAGTTATACATGGCCACTGGCAGGGTCTGTGTTGCCTGAGTGGTAATAAATAAAGATGCGGTGAATTCATTGAATGACATTATCGCTGCAAATAACCATCCCCCGAACAGACCTGGTAAAATCAGTGGCACCGTAATAGTCCATATAACCCGTAATGGCGATGCTCCCAGACTGGCTGCGGCCAGTTCTGTACGCTGTTCGAGGTTTTTTAAAGAGACATAAACGCTTCGCAATACAAACGGCAGAACCAAAACAATATGGCAGAATACAACTACTGAATAGCCCCGTCCCAGATTCAGTTGTGATACCAGCATGAGTAATCCAAGACCGATACTGAAATGCGGAATAAATAACGGCGACAGCAAAATGCCTTCCAGCACTTGTTTGCAGGAGAACGTGTAGCGTTCAATGGCAATCGCCAGTGTCGACCCAATAATCACTGCCAGCGATGATGCCCATGCAGTCACCCACAGACCGGAATAAAAACCTTGGCGGAAATCATCATAACTGACAGCGCGCGCAAACCAGCGAAGTGACCAGCCCCTGGGTGGGAAAAACAGTATCGACGTGCTACTGAATGACGAGATAAATACGACGACAGTGGGTAATAACACAAAAACCAGAATCGCAGAGACTAGTACTCGCCCAGCCAGTATTACAAGTTTATCGTTCAGTGTCCTGGTCATATCATTTCTCTCCCATCGCAGGCAGGAATCGGGTAATGCGTTTCAGAGCCATCAGCAGAAGAATCGTCAGACCGAGACCAGCAATGCTAAGAGCTGCTGCAAACGGAAAATTCAATGAAGAGAAACCGAGCTGATATACCATAGTGGCAATCGTTGCTACCCGACCGCCACCGATCAGTTGTGGGGTCGCGAAGGCACTGAACGTCCAGGCAAAAGCAGTGGTCAGACTTGAAATAATCCCGGGTAATGAAAGAGGGATCGTTACAGTTATCAATCTGCGTATTGGACCGGCTCCCAGGCTGGCAGCCGCTTTTTCATAATCAGGGCTGATATGCGATAGTGCAGTCGCCAGCATGAGTACCATAACCGGCATGGTCACGTGTACCAGCGCCACTACCACGCCACCTTGGGTGAACATAAACTGTACAGGTTTAGCAATAAACCCTGTTGCCAGAAGCAGACTGTTCAGAAAACCCGTGTTGCCAAGCACAATAATCCATGAATAGGTACGCACCACTTCCCCGAGAAATAACGGAGTAATAGCGATAATAAGAATAGCTGACTTGATCCATCGGGTACGGGTGCGGACAAGGGCATAGGCCAGCGGATAACTCATTATCAGACCATAAATGGCCGTTTTAGCGCTTAATACCACGGTATTAATAAACGCTTCAGCAAAGATGCGTTTAAACAATCCACTGAAGTTTGCCAGGGTAAATCTTCCGACATCCAGTGAACCGGGAATATATGCACGGATGCTGAATTGCATCACAGCTAACATGGCGATGATTAATCCAAATGCAGTCAGCGTTGCCGGCAGGATGAACCAGGGTAAAAATGTAGGTTTTCTCGTCATAGATCTGCTGCCTGAAGAAACTATAAGATACGGACGCCAGGAGAAGCCGCCCGGATTTATATTAATGAGACATAATGTTCTCTGAGAACCATTGCCGCCATTCCGCGGTTTTTTCTGCCCGTAGTTGTGGGTCAGTATTGATTGTGGCATCCCACTGCGCTGCGGTGGTTAACATACCGGGCAGTTTTGCCAGGTTCGGATCAATATGTGCATTGGTTACCGTCGGGCTTCCCCGATAGATCTTCGCCACCTGCTCCTGAATTTTGGGATTCAACGCAATATTGATAAATTTGTAGGCCAGGTCAGCATGTTTTGTGCCTTTATTTATACCTATAGTATCCACCCCAAGAACTGCACCTTCCTTAGGAATAGCCAGTTTGATATTTACCCCCTCAGCCATCATGGTGTATGCGTTCATCGATAGCATCACCTGTACCGGTGTTTCACCGGTCGAAATCAGTTGCTGACTGTTAGCGTCATCGGTGTAGAAAGATTTTATATTTGGGATCAATGCTTTTAGTTTCGCCTGCCCTTGTTGCCAGTGTGCAGCATCCGCTCCCGAAAGTTTGGCGGCAACAGTAATAATATGGCTTGGGTCCCAGTCAGGTAACGCTATCATATTCTTCAGTGCCGGGTTCCAAAGGTCATTCCAGCTGTTGAAAGTGATGCCTTTAGGTACCAGATCAGGTCGATAAGCAATGGTATATACATAGCCCCAAACACCAAGATGATATGGACTGACTTTGGCCTCGCTGACCAGATTCACCGCATTTGGGATTTTACTCATGTCTAACTTCTCAAACAGCCCACTGTTTGCATACAGATAACCGACCTGGGCCGTGGTAAAGGTGACGTCCGTTTCGGGAGTATCACCGGCGAGTTTAGCTTTATTCAGTCTGTCTATTGTCCCGCCGGTGACAAATTGCACGTTTGCTCCGGTTTCTTTGGTAAATTCTTTAGCAATTGTCTGATCAATAAGATCTTTAAAACCTCCCCCCCAGGTGCTGACTATCAAGGTGTCGGCTGCCATTGCGTTGCCGGCACTTAATATGCTGGTGGTCAATAACGTTATGGTACAAATCTTACGCAACATATTTTGTCCCCATTGAATTAACAGGCTGGTGAAGTTATCTGTAACCACCGTCGACCGCCGTAACTGGCTCTGGTGTTATTACGATTCTGCCCCCGGCTCACTCTTCGGTAAAACAGGCTTTTCTGCGTCGTTGCATCAGGATTTCTGACGCTATAAATAACGGTGAACAAGTGAGGATTTACTTAACTACTAATAAGGGAGAAGCGAATAGTCAGCCGCTATCAGGCAAGTGATGATTCTCTTACCTGGTATTTGGCATGATAAATGCAGGGTAAATGGCAATATCATAATGACTGGCGTGATAACAATCATGTCGGCGATCCCGGGAGAACCTGTATGCTCAGTCGCATTACTCAGCGTCAGCTGGAATACTTTGTCGCCTCCGGCGAAGCGGGCAGTATTATTGGTGCCTCGGAACGTATCCACGTTTCCTCGCCATCAATCTCTGCTGCAATTACTCATATTGAGTCGGAGCTGGGCGTTCAGTTATTTGTCCGCCACCATGCTCAGGGCGTATCTCTGACAGCCATTGGTCAGCAGGTATTAAGAGAGGCAAGACTGATTCTGTCGCAAATGTCTAACCTCTATACTATCGCTTCAGAATCGCTGAATAATGTTCGTGGCCCTTTACGCGTGGGCTGCCTTGATACGCTCGCCCCAATGCTGACTCCTGAACTGGTATTTGGGTATGGTCGTGCTTTCCCGGGAGTACGTATCACGTTGATTGAAGGTAATCATGAACAGTTACTCAGGCAATTGCGCAGTGCAGATATCGATATTGCACTGACTTATGATTTGGTACCAGTTAATGATATTGAATTTCAGCCACTTGCCAAACTTCCGCCCTACCTTATGGTTGGGGAACACCATCCACTGGCCAACCAGCCTGCAGCTACTCTCCAGGACCTGGCAGAAATGCCGATGGTTTTACTCGATATGCCGTGCAGCAGGGAATATTTCCTTAGTTTGTTTAGTCAGGCCGGTATCACCCCGAATATAGTAATGCGCTCAGGTAATCTGGAGGTAGTGCGTGCGATGGTGGCAAATGGCGTGGGCTTTGCCATCACTAATGTTCGCCCTAAAGCAAACCTGTCACAGGATGGGAAACGATTAATTCGTGTGCGACTGGCGGGTGTCAACCAGCCTATGCAACTTGGGTATGCCACTGTAGCCAGTGCTCATCATTCTATGGTGGTGAATGCTTTCGCCGAACGTTGCCGGATGTTTATCTCCGATCAATATATTCCGGGAATGGCTGCACCCAGCTATTTCGATCCACAGGCCGTTCGTGTTGCATGATCAGCGGGCATGGCGGGCGGCACAACCGCCCGCCGAAATACAGTTAATAGCCCCGTTCAGGAAATACCTGATTAGTGACTGGTTCCCCGCGCATGGATCGCAGAATATTTTCGGCCACCTGAAGTGCGGCACTGGCGGGAATAGCCACCGACGCAAGATGAGGGGTAATCAGAACGTTTTCCATTTGCCACAGCGGATCTTCTGGCGGAAGCGGCTCTCGATCAAATACATCCAGTGTCGCTTCGGCAATCTGTCCGCACTGTAATGCCGCTGTCAGCGCTGGCTGATCAACAATTGCGCCCCGTGAAACATTTATAAATGACGCACCATGCGGTAATTTTTTCAGACGTTCAGCAGTAAGCAGCCCTTGTGTCTGTGGCGTTAACGGCAGCATCACTACCAGAATATCACTTTCTGACAGGAAACTATCCAGTTCTGAAAGGCCGCTGCTGCACAGAATTCCCGCTATCTCTTTCTGTGTCCGCGACCAGCCCCGTACATCAAAGCCCTGTCTCGCCAGCTCCTGCGCGCTTCTGGATCCCAGCTCTCCGAGTCCCAGGACTCCCACACGGATACTGCCAGGAACCCGTGGATGCAGATAGTGCCAGCGCCTTTGGCGTTGAGCACGTTCAAAAACAGGAATATCGCGGGCATAACGCAAAACAGCAAACAGTACATACCCTGCCATCATTTGGGCCATCTCCGGGTCAGACAGCCGGAGGATAGGTATATCCGGTAAATCATCCCTGCCGGTCAGTGAATCAACACCTGCCCCCAGATTGACCAGCAGTTTCAGATTAGGATAAGGCGCAAAAAAGTTGCGTGGTGGTTTCCATGCCAACGCATAGTGTACGTCATCCGTATCATTCACTGCTTCGGCCCGGCAGATGGTTACACCTGGCAAATAAGGAGCGAGTAAGGCAGACCATTGTTCAAAACTGTCGAATTCACTGTAAAAAACTAAAGTACTCATATGGCAGGGTCCCCGAGCAAATTGATTACCGCGTCAATCGCCAGTTCATAGCCTGTTGCCCCAAGTCCGGCAATTACTCCGGTGGCCGCTTTGGAGACCATCGAATGATGGCGGAACGGTTCGCGTTTCCAGATATTGCTCATGTGAACTTCAATGACGGGGCCTTCGAACATCAACAACGCATCAAGAATTGGGACTGAGCTGTAAGTCAGACCTGCAGCATTGATAATCAGACCTGACGCGTGTTGTCGTGCTTCCTGAATCCAGTCAACCAGTACGCCTTCATGATTACTTTGCCGGAATTGCAAGGCAACTCCCTGAGTTTCCGCGCGTTTCTGGCAACGTTCACCAATACTGACAAAGCTTTCACTCCCATAGGTACCGTTCTTATCGAGACCATAAAGATTGGCATTCGGCCCATTCAGAAAATAGATCTGTTGTAACATATCAGCTCCAGATTATACGTGCGGACGCGATTCAACCATTGCCGGATGTGTATCGAAAACAGCAAACCATGCAGCAAGTTGCGGGTGGTTTTCACGCCAGTGAAACTGAGCAAAACGAAAATCAAGGTAGCCCAGAGCACAACCAATCGAGATCAGTCCGATATCATCAGGTTGCCGGCTAAAACCTGTCGCCTGTCTCTCACTTTCTGCCAGCGCTGCGTTAACCTTCTTCAGTTGGGCATCAGCCCATCCCTGCCACTGCTTTTCCGGTGGCCGGGCGTTGAATTCATAATGCGCTAACAGCGCCGCATCGGCGAGTCCGTCTCCCAGAGCCTGACGTGTCAGGCTTATCCAGCGTGCTTCTCCGCTATGAGGAATTAATGTCCCCTGAGCAAGAGAATTGAGATATTCACAAATGACCCGGCTATCGTAGAGACATAAACCCTCTGCTGTACGTAACGCCGGTACCTTCGCCAGAGGGTTGAAGGAGGCAATACGTTCGTCGCGATCGACCGGGTGTGCGGCAGAATCCAGCAACTCAATATCATCGCTAAGATTTAACAGTCGGGCGCAGACCATCACTTTTCGGACAAATGTTGATGTCGTTGCGAAGTAAAGTTGCATCATACGACCGCCTCCGGAGCCACCTCTAACAGGACCTTACCGGTATTAGCATTCGTTTCCAGAATCCGGTGAGCCTGAGCAACATCGGCAAGCGGAACAATTTGATGCAGAACCGGTGAGATTTTACCGGCACTCATCAATGGCAACAGATGCTTTTCAATGCATCGTGCAAGACGAGCTTTCTCTGCACTGCTTTTCGGTCGAAGCGTTGAGGAGGTCAGGCTCAATCCTTTGCGCATAATCAGTTGTAAATCCAGCTCAATTCTGGCCCCCTGCATAAACCCTAAACTCACATGACGCCCTTGCGGTGCTAATACACGGAGGTTACGGGAGACGTAATCGCCGCCGACATTATCCAGCACTATATCTACGCCCTGCCCATTAGTTATCTGGTTAATCACCTCCACAAAATCTTCATTATGGCGATCGATAGCTCGCCATACCCCCAATTCCCGGAGGGCGGCAATCTTTTCCCTGCCACCGGCGGTGGCAATAACCTGTGCACCGCACGCCTGTGCACATTGCAATGCAAAAGTACCGACGCCACTTGCAGCGCCATGGATAAGTACGGTTTCGCCAGGTTGCAACCGTCCAAGTTCAAACAAATTATGCCAGACCGTAAATGCAGCTTCAGGGACGCCTGCTGCTTCTGCCAACGATAAGCTTTCGGGGAGAATTAAACATAGTTCAGCGCGGGCTATGCAGTAGCCTGCATAGCCTCCACCATTCAGCAGGGCCATTACCGGTGTTCCGACAGAGAGGTGTTCGACCCCGGCCCCTACTGCGACGATATTTCCTGAAACTTCCAGCCCTAAAATATCAGTAACGCCGGGCGGAACCGCGATTCCATTGCGTTGCATAATATCGGGACGATTGACACCCGCATAAATAACCTGAATCAGGACTTCACCGAAAGCCGGTTGTGGGACAGGACGCTGCACCAGCTCTAACATGTCCGCTCCACCGGGTTGGCGGGCAATGACTGCATTCATTATTTCCGGCAGCATAATTACTTTCCCTCCGATTCTGTGGATCTGAATGCAGAGATACTTTTCTCATCAAAACTGATTCCGGCAACCCGACCGACCGGCCAGTCATTTAATGAATCCAGACCGGACTGCCTCACAAACAGTGATGCTGTATTAAGGGAAGGTACATCAAGGTACACATCAACATGATCACCCTGAAATACGTGAGTAATTACAGTTGCACTGAACAGCGCATCCGGCCCGAGGGAGACTAAGCGGATATTTTCCGGACGAACATATACATCCAGACGATCACCAACGGTCGCATTCACGCGCTCGGCAGGCAGGCGTACTGTATTTCCTCCCAGTTCGATGATTGCTGTGCTGTCACGCCCGGCATAGACACCAGGCAGGATATTTACATCACCCACAAATCCTGCAACGAACGGATCGGCAGGATGATGATAAACCACATTTGGAGTGCCGATCTGGCGCACGTGGCCTGCCGACATAACAACGATGCGGTCACTCATACTCAGGGCTTCCCCCTGGTCATGGGTGACGAAAACAGTGGTCACTCCAAGCTTACGCTGAATTGCTTTTAGTTCGACTTGCATCGACAAACGCAGATTCTTATCTAACGCTGAAAATGGCTCATCCAACAGCAGTACTTTAGGACGAATAACCAGCGCCCTCGCAAGTGCCACACGTTGCTGCTGTCCGCCTGAGAGTTCACGCGGTTTTCGTTGACCGTAGCCAGCAAGTTTCACCAGTGCCAGTGCCTGTTCAACCCGTTCAGTGATTTCTGTTTTTGAGACACCACGCATGCGTAAACCGTAGCCCACGTTTTTCTCTACTGACATATGTGGGAATAGCGCATAATTCTGGAAGACAATCCCGATCTCGCGCTGGTAAGGAGGGATTTCCGTCACTGGCTCACCATCGATGAAGATTTCCCCGCCATCCGTTTCGGTAAACCCTGCCATTAAATTGAGTAGCGTCGTTTTTCCACAACCTGAAGGGCCAAGTAATGTAATGAATTCCCCTTCCTCAATGATTAAGGAAATTTTATGCAACGCAACGGACTCTCCAAAACGTTTCAATACACCATCCAGCCGTACAGCGATGTGCTGTTTACCAGATTTCAGGTGTTCTGTTTTTGACTGAGGAAATGGGGTGATTTCTGCACTAACCATATAATCTCCACGATTCAGACTTAAGATTTCTGTCACCAGCATACGGTTTCTGGCGATACCAGGCTGTTAGTGCTTCCTGAAGCTGACGTTTTGAAAAGATAAAGCAGTCTCTGATGTTTAACCCGGGGGGCTGGTAGCGCGGGAAGTCAATTGTTTAACCGCCAGTTCGATAGCGTTGCTCCCCGTTTTCAGACCTGCTTTTCTCGTCATGTATAAGTCCTCGCTACTCTTATTCGTCGCCGGGAACCCCATAGCCCGGAGCACTCTCAGGATTTAGCGCGCGGGTGATATAATCCTGCATCTGTGGCTTGTAAGCCTGCCATAGCAGATCAAGTTCCTGAACAGGATCTCCCTCAGTCCAGTCAACACGTAAATCGACGACAGGCCACAGAAGTTCACCAATCACCGATAACGCAGATGAGTGTACACGCCCGGTCTCTCCGCCAGCTTTCACTCCTGCGATCATCGCAGCGATCAGTCGCTCGGTCAGTTGCCCCTGCTGCTTTTCGAACGCATTGGTCATATCGGTAATAACCTGCTGACTTACCAACGAATGACCCGCTGCGACACAGTTTTCACCAATGGCCACATTACTGATTGCCGGGATGTGTTGGCCACTGTAAAAAGCCCTGAGCCCGTTACTGGCAAACACCACCACCTGGTGAAACGGCAGGTATTTATCGTCATTAAGTCCGGTTTTGAGCGCAATATCGGGTGATACACCCTGTTCTATAAGGTCCAGAATATGCCTGCCCGGAAACGGTAAGCGGGAGTTCAGGCTCGAAACCACCCCGACCTGGCTGCGCAGTAGCAGACTACGGGCTCCGACAGCCACACCGTCTGAACACACCGCAATACCCAACTGACCGGAGTCCGGACAGT
Source organism: Tatumella citrea (assembly GCF_002163585.1). Taxonomy (NCBI): domain Bacteria; kingdom Pseudomonadati; phylum Pseudomonadota; class Gammaproteobacteria; order Enterobacterales; family Erwiniaceae; genus Tatumella; species Tatumella citrea. The sequence goes on along the minus strand of NZ_CP015579.1, from coordinate 2,058,468 downwards.
GTCCAATAATTGAAAACGTCATGATTGCATTCCGTAAAGTGGCTGACATGTACAGTGAATACCGGCGATAAACATAATTGCCCGCGACGCCTGACGGGGAAAGTTCGTTCCCCTGAAGCGAATCCGGACATGAGATTTAGCATTGGGTTGTCGCATATAAATATCAGTACTCATCTGCCCCTGATAACAAATGGATTTGAGGTCAGATATACACGCCATACAGCATGGGTGAAAACAGCATTTCCTGAGCTGTTGATTTAGAAAATCCGAACTCCTGAGTTCTTATGCAGGGGGATATGTATCTGAGCTAAAGGGGGGGATTAATCTGTTACCGGATAGTGGTAATTCATCACATGACAGCTTAGGTTTCGGGGAATAATGGCGTTACATTAATCAGTTTCTGGTGAACAGTGACTATTTCGTCTGAACATCAGCATAGCAGCAGGACAGTATGCCCTTGCCACTTTTCCACCACATGATGCATCATTCAGCGGAAGATACATTTTAAATCATCACTGATATGTTGCAGGTCACTGACTCAGTAGCGCTTCTGCTTTATCAAGTTGTTCCTGCCATTTCAGGGGTTTCTCCGTTCGCAGTTTTTCAAGGTTGTGCAGTTTCCATTTGACCGAGGGAAAATGCCTGAATTCATACAGAGACCAGTCGGGTTCTGCACGACTGAAACTCAGGAGAAATGCTTTATCTTCAGTCGTCAGGCTTTCACGTATCATTGATACCAGTTGCTTTCTCGTCTGCTCGTAATCCTCATAGCTAAAAGGAATGTCACTCATTCCCTGGAACTGATTTTCATAAGCACTACGTTGGTCAAGCAAATGTGGGTCTAGCATTTCGTGTACCGGCCGGGTACTGCTGGCCAACCCATAGATTAGCCCGTGCCTGATGTCGTCCGTAAATCCTGTCTCCTGAAGCATCAGTTTGACGTCGAACAAATCGCGAGGATGTTGGCGGTCAAGAGCCGCACACAATTTACCACCATAAAGTTGTGACCTGGAGACCACGGGCATCGCACAGAATGCATCAAAGATCTCCTGGGCTGTATTGCACAGTGGCATCTTAACTGCGTTAGCGATCAGTCCTCTGCCGACGGTGTTGACCTCTATTTTGATCAGTACACCTTGTTCCGTCACCTGAAGCTTGCAGACATCCGCCCTGTGCTCTATCTGTATACCAGACCTCACGTTTTGAATATTGCCCTTAACACGCAATAAAGCCTGATTGATTCCTTCGAGACTGCTATTGCGGTCAGCAACCGGTACGTATGTCAGGTCGATATCAACCGACAGTCTCGGCATATCGTGATAGAAAAGATTGATAGCCGTACCACCATGCATAGCGAAACAATCTTCTTTTGCCACTTCAGGAAGCACATCAAGTAGTAACTGTACCTGCTTTTTGTAAATCTCTTTCATTTTGCTGATTCCAGTTCTTCCGGGACAGTGATCTGGTATTTTACGTTCAGGACCCCACCCGGGGTGATCATTCTTTTGCCACTGCCCAGATCGACTTTTTCTGTGTTAACAAAGCTGAACCAGTCGTGCCCTGCTTTCTCAGCCATGTAAAGGAACAGGCGTTTCACCTTAACCGACCTGCAACTCTCAAGCAGTTTTTGAACAGAAAGCGGGCGCAGATTGTTTAATCCTTGCATCAGTTCGTATGTTTCCAGCAACGGCTGATGTGCAGGTGCGAGGTAAAGACATTCCATAACAGCACGTGCCGGACCGGAAATCAGCACGTTAAATGATTTATGCCCAAGTTCGATAAGCCCCTGTTCCCGCGGCAAAAAATCTGAGGATTTTGAATTTATCTCTATTCCCCAGTTGTATTCCTGATACCATTTTGGAAGTTTCTCGCCCGGCGGACCAAACAGCGTTACCCGATGTTCATTAAAACCAAGGTAATGCGCACGACCCTGGAGTGCCAGTGCTGTTTTAGCCCCCGGATGTATTGCCATACCAAGTTGCGTCTGCAGGGCATAAATCCCCCCCAGATAATCAATCTCATCACCTTCCCTTTGCAGCGCACCTGTTCCGATGGATTTATACCACTGACTTTTCCGGTATTGCTTTAACAGCTCCTGACTATAGCCCTGCTCAGCCAGCCACGACGATGTCAGTACCACACCATCAGGTGTGGTACTCAGGAGATGGTTTAATTTAGAGATTATTTGGGTAGTCATAATACCCCTGTACCTTTTTTTATAAACCTACATCAACGGGAAGGTTTATATATAATTATTTTAAGGTATTAATAATACCCTAAAAAGTAAATAAATAAACCACGTGTTTGGAATATATCGGAGTTGGAGAAATCTGCCTGCCAGCAGATTTAGTCATGAGAAGGCCGTAGTTACCGGCCTGGAGAAGGATTACTGCGCGGTAGATCCGGCCATACGAACCAGCAGTTTCAGGGCACTTTCAAATGCCGATGGAGAGGCAATGCCCTGTCCGTACAGGTTATAAGCTGTACCATGGTTAGCAGTAGCAATAGGAACAGGAAGGCCGCCCTGCACGGTAATACCACGCTCGAAACCGAGCATCTTAAGCGCCGTGGCAAACTGATCGTGATACATAGAAACCACTGCATTTAACTGTTGAGTTTCTACGGCTTTATAGGTGGTATCGGCGGGGTACGGGCCGTACACATCAATGCCCAGGGCTTTAGCACGGGCCATTGCGGGTTTTATGATAGACAAAATTTACTACAGGTTAAATGCTAACACTGTATTCCTGGCCACGATCGAAAGCCCGGTTTTACGTTTAAAAAAACCGGCCCGGGGCTAATGCCGGTCACTTAAGGTGACCGGCATTGTTTTTAAAGGGATATTTCGACCTTTTCTCCCTCACTTCTCTCACATATTCCCGTTCTCGTCGTGGTGGCAGTTTCAGCATCCCGGCATTACTGTAAAAGTGTTTAAGGTGACCCGGGATGGCTCCCGGTGAAGCCCACGTCAGACCGATCAGTAGCCGTAATATCTCTGATACTGCACCGCTGAAGCTCAACTGGTAAGGCAGGTAATTTCCTTTCAGGCTGAACGCCATTTTAATCATCTGGTAACGCACCAGGTTATACGTCAGCATTCCCCATAGCTCCTGCTTCACCAAATCGGGCAACCGGCTTCTCAGCGTCCAGCGGTTTCCCAGTAAAAACTGCTTTGCCTCACGATATCCCAGCTCGATTTCCCAGCGATGCTTATAAAGTTCTGCCACGTCAGTCGCCGGATGACGCATCGCATCTGTCATGGAAGTGACTACCTGCCGTTCCGTCCCGTTCACTTTCCGCCTGATTAGCCTCACTATGAGTTCTTCCGGCAGGCCTTTCCATTGCTTTCTGGCCTGAGGCGTGGTTTTCAGTCGTATCAGTTCGTCCTGCCTGCCGAGCTTTCGTACCACTTCATACTGAGTGTTCTTTTTCAGCGGTGTTAGCCAGTGGCGATTTTCACCTGCATTATGCCAGTCATGTAACAACCCTAAAGAGTAAAAGCCCTTATCAAACAGCGTAATACTGTTATCCGGTGCATTTTCTGCCAGCTGAGCGGCCAGCCGCATTTCGTTGATATCGTAGCGACCTGACACACTTGCACGCAGCAGATGGCTGCTGAGTTCCATCAGACACACCATACGAACCTGAGGATAACCGCGTTCACCATGCTGATTAGATGCTTTGCCGAAGGCCTCTGCATTTTCAGGAGTGTCCCGGGTATGCCAGACAACGCCATCAACAGCATTAAGCGTCAACCCGTGCCAGAGGGGATGTCTGGCTTCTTCGTGCCAGTGTTGTTGAGTGAGATCAAACAGGACCCGGATGGCATCTTCGCCCAGTGTTTTTCGGCGGGCAATCACAGAGCTGGGTGCGGTAAATGACCGTCCGGTCCGGTCAACAATATCCATCAAATTCACGATATGGCTCATGGGCTTATTGTTGAATATGGCCATACCGATAACCAGCCAGACCATCGACTCAAGGGGAAGTTTACGCTTACGCAGCGTGACGGTATGAGTGAGGGAAAACGCCTGTCGGATGAGGTCAGGAGAGAGCAGGTCAGAGAGGCTCTGTACTTCTTCGGGAGCAGTGAGATTAATAATGCCGAGAGCTTGCGAAAGTTCCATTTAAAAAGGGTCCATGTCTGCATATGAACCCTTTTTACACCAGCCACCGGATCGGTCAAATGATCCTTAAACGATCGGCATTAGGCCCGGGGCCGGTTATGGTTACTGTCGTCATTACCGCAGGTTTTCAGGAAAATCTGCCGGTAGCTCGCTGGCGGCACAGGCAATCACTGAATCATTATTGGCGCCGCAATCCCGTACAAAGGTGATAGTGGCAAATTCATCAATCACCTCAGTCGGGTAAGCCGGGCCGGCATCACGATACTGGTTCATTAGCGGAATGTGGTCATTCTGGAAACAGACCGTTTTTTCCGGATTATTCATCACCCAGCGCGGGAAAAAGATAGTTCCATGGAAAAGTTTATCGGCAAAATTAACGATCAGGCTGACATCGGTGCCGGTGGGCTCTGTCCAGGAAATTTTATAAACGCTTTCCCCTACCCGGACAATATACGCCTGCTGATCTTTTACCCAACGATTCCCCACCAGACCACTGTGGATACGGTAATCCAGAGTATGCTCGTTTTTTACATAAATTTCGTAATTCCAGCCATTATCATAGGTATAGACCAGGTGTTTACCGACAAATTTGCTTAAATCGTGTTTATCAAATGTGCTCATTTTCGTGCTCCCCGGTTTCAATACCTGAATGCTACGCCTTTAAATTTCCGATGAATAACGCTAATTTATGATTTAATTCATCCAAAAAGTGAAACAATCATGCAACGTACCACTCTGGAACAATGGGCAATTCTCGATTGTGTTGTGGCTACAGGTAGTTTTGCCCGGGCTGCACTGCAGCTTCATCGCAGCCAGTCATCAGTCAGTTATAATCTTTCACAGCTACAGGAACAGCTCGGGGTTACATTGTTGGTTGCTGATGGGCGCCGCAGTGTACTCACTACTGCCGGGTCTGCTTTACTTTTGCAAATGCGGCCATTACTCAAAGCATTTGGCTACGTGGAGGCCCTTGCCGCAACCATGCATGACGGACAGCGGACACAGTTAAATATGGTAGTCGACGCTATATGTCCGCGCGGGCTGTTATATCGGGCACTGAATCAGTTTCGCGAACGCTGGCCTCATTTGCAGATTCAGCTGACCGAAATACTCGAGGGTAGTACGCAGGAAATCACAGCATTTAATGATGCTGATATCCAGATTGTAACTGCACGGCAAAATCTCACCGGGCGCGGTGAATGGCTGATGAATGTTGATTTTATTGCGGTTGCCCGTTACGACCATCCGTTATTTGCCAACACTGAACCCCTGACAGAGGCGTTGTTAAGCCGCTGGCCCCGGATTCAGATTGCTGATGGTCAGCAGGCCGCAGCAACCGCAGGACATGCCTGGAATTTTTCGACAGTAGATGCCGCAGCCGGGGCCATTATTGCCGGGTTAGGTTATGGCTGGCTGCCACGTACGCATATCGGGAAACAACTGGCAGAGGGTGAACTAAAACCGTTACCCCTCAGCCATGGTGCTCACAGGATGACCCCTTTACACGTCATTTTGCGCCAGGATCTCGCCCCGCCGGATGAGCCGGTCAGCTTTCTGCTGTCTGCCCTTAAACAGACTCTCCCTGATGAACAACAAGGAATTGATGAAACTCTCTGATGCCGGGGAACGCGTCAGTGGCAGCATTTCATTTTGCTATCACTGACTGGGGGCAGACGCAGGGATAACCCGCTTATATTTCGGTTTGTTGTTCGCCGTTATCGCCGGCAATCACCGGATAGCTATTTTCGACCGATGGGTGTTCTGTAAATCTGGCCGGGACCAGGCGATGCCTGTTGACATTCAGGCTGAACACATCAAAACGATTATAATATCCAACTACATCATGCAGTTGTTTTAATTCAATGATTTGAGTGAGGTCAAAGGTCGCATATGCTATGCCTTCTTCATGCTGCAACATATCCCCGATCTGGGTTCCCGTCGGGTCAACAAACATTGTCACTGCCTGCGGCGTATTTTCGAGAATCTCTCCAACGCTGCTGTCAAAATCTGTCAGCATGCTGATCATTTCATTATCCATAAGAGATGCACTCATAATGCCGAAGCATTTAGCTTCGAAAGAATGAGCACCTGCGCGTATACGGTTCGCCGCAAGATTATCAAAATTGCCACCTGCCGTTGGTTTTTTAGTAGGCCAGACAGAAGGCCATTGTGAGATATGGATTTGCTCACCCTGCGCCATCAGAGAGTAACGGGCCAACGGATTGGTATTTTCTCCACAGATTAATCCCCCGATCTTGCCTATACGGGTGTCACATACATTCAGCCCGGCACCATCACCGGCAGCCCACACCATTTTCTCGTAGAAAGTAGGCACTAGTTTTCGGTGATGATTAATAATTTTTCCTGTCTGATCAATCAATACCGATGAGTTCCACAAACACCCGACACTGACAGGGCTGCGTTCACTAAAACCTACACATATCAGGATGTCATGACGGGCTGCTGCACTGCACAGTGCTTTAATTTCTGGTCCATCAATAAGCAAACTATTCTCTGCCATTTTCCTGAACCACTGGTGGTTATAAATTGGCCCCCAAAGCGCGGCCCACACAGGAAAACCAGGTATAAATGATTCCGGAAAAACCACCAGTTCGGCGCCATTGTTGCTGGCTTCTGCTATCAGATTTAACGCTTTTTCAAGTGTAGCCCGGGCATTCATATAAACAGGTGAGGCATGGACAGATGCTGCTTTAACAGTGGGTAATTGCATTTTTTCCTCGAAATTATTAACAAATATATGGGGTACTATGACTGGATGCGACTTCCTAAATCCCGGCGAATAGCGAGTTCTGGCCAACGCTGCAGAGCCCGCTCGTCACGAAACAGCAGTGAAAAAACGATTACCAATAAAAATCCTGCAGGTATTGTGATGATTCCCGGATTGTTCAGAGAGGTCAGTGGCTTTTTCAGTCCTATAATGCTGGTTGCGTTATCCGGAATTGCATCAATCTTCTGCTGCAACTCAGTACGCAATTTCAGATTCTGTGTTGAAGAATTGGGTTGGAGCTCTGCTAAATGAAGCTGGCTGACTAACTGCTCTTTTTGAATCAGAGGATAATTCATCCCCGGAGAGACCAGTACCAAACCAATGGATAAGAGAGTGCCGCCAACAATTCCAGCCACTACCCCTGCGGTATTACACCGGCGCCAGTAAAGTGACAGGATAAGAGCCGGCAGGTTTGCTGAGGCAGCAACGGCATATCCCAACCCTACCAGATAAGCCACATTTTGGCCTTTGGCAGCAATGCCCGCGATAACGGCGATTACAGCCATGATCAGTGTGGCTATCCGGGCGGCAATAACCTGCTCCTGCTCAGAGGCTTTCTCTTTTTTGATTGCCCCGACATAAACATCATGTGCCATGGCAGATGCGGCTGCCAGGGTCAAACCTGCCACCACAGCAACAATTGTGGCGAATGAAATTGCAGAGACCAGAGCTAACAGGAAATTTCCGCCCATACTGTCCGGTCCGCCGCCCAGGTATTGCGCAAGTAAAGGAGCCGCCAGGTTACCGCCCTTTTCAGCGCTACGTATGGCTTCTGCGCCAAGGAAATGAGCACAGGCAAAACCAATAATGATGATGAACAGGTGGCATACACCGATAAACAACATGCTCCATAGCACAGATTTTCGGGCATCAACTGCACTACGAACAGCAAAGAATCGCATCAGAACATGCGGCATAGCGGCCGTACCAAGCACCAGGGCCAGCCCCAGCGAAATTTGTTCTACCGGTTTTTTCAGGTACAAACCTGGCTCCAGAAAGCGTTGTCCTGCTTGTTCTGGCGTCATTGATGAATCCCGGAACAGGGATAAAACGTAATGCTGAATCCTGACGTCGCTGGTGATATGGTTGATAAAACTGACGCCATTAAAACCAAACGGCAGCCATGAAAGAACGACTAATACAAAACAGCAACTAATGAGTAATATGGCTTTAGTGACCTGAACTGCGGTTGTGGCACGCATACCTCCAAACGCAACATAGATCATCATTAATACGCCCACGGCAATCACGGATATTTCATATGGAATACCAATAAGCGCCCTGACAATCACTGCTCCACCGGCTATCTGCGGTACCATATAAAACAAAGCTACAATCACACTGGAAAATGCAGCAACAGTTTTCGTTGCCCTGAATGAATTTCTCCAGGCCAGCACATCACCGAGAGTAAACTTCCCAAGATGCCGGCAAGGTTCTGCGACAAGAATTAACACCGGAATAAAGGCGATAAAAAAGCCAACGATATAACTCACCCCATCAAAACCATACAGCGCAATCAATCCGGAAACGCCAAGAAATGCGGCTGCTGAAAGGTAATCTCCGGCAATAGCCAGACCGTTTTGAACCGGACCGATACCCCCACCGGCGGTATAAAAATCATCTGCAGTGGCATTCTTTTTAGAGGCTAACCAGGTAATAGATAATGAAAAAAGAAATAAAACAGCGAATATAGTAAAAGTTATTCCTTTATGACTATTATCCACCAGGGCATTATCTGCTGCATATACCGGGCAGGTAATAAGCGCAGGCAGAACTGATAATAATATAGTTTTAGCTTTCATTTAAAATGACGACCTGTCAGTGAGTGTTTCAGGCCACTGGTGATTATCCAGTTGCCTCATTTTTTTGACGTAATAACAGGCAATCAGCCCCCCTAATGGATATTGCATAATTACCCAAATCAGACCGACATTTACAGATCCTGTTATCCGGTAATTCATCATCCCCGGAGCCAGAAAATTAAGTACCGGAACAGAGAAGTAGAACGCCAAAGTAATTCCAATCAATGTCCAGATAACAATGAGTTTATGTCGCGAATACTGCCGGTATTGCTTGCTGTTATAGATGTCATTTATAGATGTTTTTTTGCTGCTTATGACGTCATTCATATCCCCCCCTTTGGTGATTTTTGCACATTAACAGAGCTTTTTAAGGCTAAAAAGTCGTGATTTCGCACAGGCCATTGCATTTTTGCAAAGGAAAATACGCACCAGTTTGGTGAAGAATTAATGAAAAGAAACCGACGTTGAAACGATGAGTTGCCCGGATGAAAGGAGTACCTGAAATAATAAGATAACTGAATTTCTCTGCTCAGCCACTGGCACTGAATACATGCACCCTTGCGGTGCATACAGAGTATCAGACGATGGTAATACCTGGTGTGTTTGGATAATCCTGTTTAAAAGATTCGACCAGAAAATGAATAACTGTTTTAATTTTAGGCAAAAAACGCAACTCTTTATGTACAGAAAGCCAGATAACACGTTCACTAAATAGCGTCTGATCCAATACCTTTTGCATGCCATAATGTTCTGCATGCATAAAGTCAGGTAACATCACCAGGCCGCACCCTCCGCTGGCAGCAAACATCTGTGCAATCATGCTGCTCGAACTGAATACTATCTGTGGATTAGCAATTATTTCATCCAGCCAGCGCACAGTATCCAGTTCGACTAAATCATCGATATAGCTGACAAATTTATGCTGTTTTAGTTGTTCTTTATTTTCAGGAATCCCGTGATTACGGATATATTCATCAGACGCATATAAATACAATTTAAATTTACCTACTGGCATGATATCCAGACCTTTTGCTTCGTAGGGATAAAAACTTAAAAATACATCCGCTTCACGACGATTCACATGAACCTGATGTGGCGAAGTAATGAGTTCGACATGCAGGTCAGGATATTGATGGCTAAAGTCAGAGAGTTTTTTGGCCAGGTAAAAAGAAGCAATACCTTCCATGGTACCAATTCTGACCTCCCCTTTGAGGTGCTGATTTAATGATGCTACTCCGGCCCCTGCAGTCGCCAGGAGCTGTGATTCCATGGCTTCAACGCTGGTTAGTATTTCCTTTCCTTTGAATGTCAGTTTTAACCCGGATGGATGACGTTCAAATACTGGTGCGGATAACGACCTTTCAAGACTGGCAATCCGGCGACTTACGGTAGAAACATCAATCCTCAGGTGTCTGGCAGCACCGGATAAACTTCCGGCCCGGTAGACTTCTAAAAAAATTCGTAAATCATTCCAGTTTGGCATCGATGGCTGCACGTTTCGCGGTCCTTTCAGGGGATTAATCGTCGTTTTCTCAGTAAAAAACCGGGTTAACAAGAAACCAATATTCATATCCACGTGCAAGGTCTTTGTGTTTGCGCATGAATATCAGCACTACAAGATACCAGGTAATCGCACTGTATGCTGGTAAAACTGCGGTCATTGCAGATGCCGATGGCTTTCCAACAGAGAATGGGACGCATTTCTATTGTTTTCAGAGGTGTTTTTTCTGATACTGTTGCCCCCGTATTGCCGGAACTTATTATGTTTAAGCCAGTTTTCAGAAAAAATATGCTTGTCGCGACACTACTGCTGATGGCCCCTTTTATCGCACAGAGCAAAGTTGTCACCGACAGCCTGCAACGTCAGGTCACAGTCCCTGATAATCCACAGCGTATTGTGTTGGGTGAAAGCCGCATGTTGTATACCTTAGCATTGGTTGAGGACGGTAATCCTGCGAAACGGGTGGTTGGCTGGCCAGCAGATTTGCGCAATTTTGATAATCAGACATGGCAGCGCTACTTGCATGCATGGCCAAAAATTGCCGATATTCCATTAATTGGCAATTCTAATTTTTCACAACTTAACTCTGAAAAGATCATTTCACTTCGGCCCGATCTGGTCATTTTTCCAGTGTATGCCCGCACTCCGCCTGACAGTTCTTCGTTGTTACAACAACTGTCTGCCGCGCATATTCCGGTCATCTTTCTCGACTTTCGCGTTAATCCGCTGGCGAATACTGTCAGCAGTCTGAGAACACTGGGAGAAGCTCTCGATGATCAGCCCAAGGCGGAAAGATTTATTAAGTTTTATCAACAGCATATGCAGATTATTCATGACCGACTGGAGCACTGGCAAGGCCGGAAACCCAGGGTGTTTTTACAACTGCATCTGGACCGCAACAGAGATTGTTGTACGACCGTAGCACATGGTAACCTGGCGGATATGATGGCTTTTGCAGGTGGCGATAATATTGCTGCCGGCCATTTCCCTGCTGTGTATGGTAAGGTCAGCCCTGAAACTCTGCTGGTGGAGAAACCAGATATCTACATTGCGACTGGTTCTTCCGGTCCTGATCATCCTGACCAGTTACAATTGGGGCCGGATGTCACGGCAGATCAGGCAAAAAATTCTTTTACTGCGGCACTGAACAAAAATAGTACTCTTGCCCTGCTGCCCGCGGTTAAAAACCACCAGGCTTTCGCGCTGTGGCAAAACTTTTATATGAGTCCCTGGCACTTACTGGCAGTTGAACAGTTCGCCGTTATCTTCCATCCTCAGTTATTTCAGGATGTTTCCCCTGCCCGCACTCTGCAGCAAATGAATCAGCAATTTCTGTCTCTTCCTGAAAACGGTACCTACTGGACCAGCAACTGATCAGTATTGATCCGCTATACACCAGTGACAGCGGTAACTCCGCTGTCACTCTTCAAAAAAAAACATTAGAAACAGTCCGTTAGTTAATCACCACCCTGTTCCATCTCTTCTGATACTTATCGCTTAGCAGCCTGTTTGCTGGCAGTTGAAAAGCTGTTTCCTTCTGACACTGCCGGGGGCCACTGAATTTTGTGAGTTCTTTTTCATTTTCCTGACATACACAGATGTGTAGATTTGTTAATCTGACAAATGGGAATGAACGTTCACTACAGGATTAATCATGAAGTCAATTCAGCGCAGTGTTATCGCAGGGCTGGTATTATTATGTGCCGGTTGCGACCAGAGTAGTTCTACTCAGCAAGCAGCTGCTGTTACAGAAGTCGGCGTAACTACTTTGCATACGCAACCTGTGAATATTAACAGTGATGTTACCGGGCGTGTCACAGGAACTATGGTTTCAGCGGTAATCCCTCAGGTCGGAGGGATTATCCAAAAACGTCTGTTTACTGAAGGTGATGATGTTAAGGCCGGTCAGGTTCTCTATCAGATTGACCCCGCCACCTATCAGGCCACTTATGATCAGGCTCTGGCTGAATTAAAATATGCTCAGGCCGTGGTAAAAAGCAGCAAATTAAAAGCGCAACGTTATGCTGCTCTGGTCAAAGAAAACGGAGTGTCAAAACAGGATGCTGATGATGCAGAAGCTACTTATCTGCAAAATGTTGCTTCCGTTGAACAGTACCGGGCCGCGGTAGAAAGCGCGCGAATTAATCTTAACTACACGCGAGTCACGGCTCCGATTAGTGGCCGGATTGGTATTTCATCGGTCACGCCTGGTGCATTAGTGACAGCCAGCCAGTCAACTGCGCTGGCCACCATCCGTACACTTGACCCTATCTATGTCGATCTTACTCAATCCAGCATGCAACTGCTGAAATTGCGTCAACAAAAAAGCTCTCTGAAGCAGGAAACGGATACCGTTCCGGTCACAGTGAAGCTGGAAGATGGTTCCACATATAACCAGACCGGGAAGCTGGAGCTTACCGAAATTGCGGTTGATGAATCGACCGGAAGCGTGACTATGCGGGCCATCTTCCCTAACCCTCAACATATTCTGTTACCCGGAATGTATGTCAGGGCGAGTGTAACCAATGGCGTGAAAACAGATGCCATTCTGGCCCCGCAACAAGGCATTACCCGCGATGCCAAAGGTGACGCTACCGCGTTAGTTGTCGATTCAGAGAATAAAGTTGAAAACCGGTCTGTGGCAACGACTCAGGTCATTGGCAATAAGTGGCTGATTAATAGTGGACTGAAAGACGGGGATCGTCTGATCGTTCAGGGCACCGCTAAAGTCCAGGCCGGGATGACCGTAAAACCGGTTGAAGTCAATCCGGATGCCACTACAGCGACAAACGGAGACAACTAATTATGCTGGCTCAGTTTTTTATTCGCCGCCCTGTTTTTGCATGGGTAATCGCAATCTGCATTATGATGTTCGGGGTACTGAGTATCCGCAGTCTGCCGATTGCCCAGTATCCGGATGTTGCCCCTCCGCAGATTAGTATTCAGGCAACGTATACCGGTGCCTCCGCCGCTACTCTGGAAAGCAGTGTTACCCAGGTCATTGAACAACAACTGACCGGACTGGACGGGCTGCTCTATTTCAGTTCTACCAGTACCGCATCAACCGGCCAGGTGAAAATCAATGTCACCTTCCAGCAGGGAACTGACCCCGATATTGCTCAGGTTCAGGTCCAGAACAAAGTACAACAAGCGGAAAGCCGCCTGCCAACTGCGGTTACAGATCAGGGTGTGACCGTAGAAAAAGCCCAGAGTGACTTCCTGCTGGTGCTGGCCCTGTATGATAAAACCAATAAAAGTACCTCCTCTGATATTTCTGATTATCTGGTCAGTAATATGGAAGATACGCTGGCGCGTGTGTCAGGGGTGGGCACAGTGCAGGTGTTTGGTGGTGAATATGCCATGCGGATCTGGCTGGACCCGGTAAAACTGGCATCCTACTCTCTGATGCCATCAGACGTGGCAACCGCGCTGGAAGCTCAGAATACCCAGGTCTCTTCGGGTCAGTTAGGCTCGCTGCCCTCAGGAAAAGAACAGCAATTAGTCGCCACCGTGCAGTCCCGTTCCCGGTTACAAACCCCTGAACAGTTCCGCAATATTGTGCTCAAAAGTGAGACTGACGGGTCACTGGTACATCTGAGTGATGTCGCTCGCGTCGAAATGGGTGATGAAGATTATAGTGCCAACGTACTGGCTAACGGACATCCGGCATCAGGGATGGCAGTTCAGCTGGCTTCGGGTGCTAATGCCCTGACCACTGCAGAGAAAGTCAAAGCGGCAGTTGATACTTTCCGTAGCAGCATGCCCGCCGGATACGAAGTTGCGTATCCGATGGACAGTACCGATTTCGTCAAAATATCTATCGAGGAAGTAGTAAAAACCCTGATTGAGGCGATTATTCTGGTGATTATCGTGATGTTTGTGTTCCTGCAAAACATCCGTACCACCTTAATCCCTGCTATCGCGGTACCGGTAGTTCTGCTTGGTACTTTTGGGGTACTGGCCGTATTTGGCTATTCCATTAATACCCTGACGATGTTCGGGGTGGTACTGGCCATCGGGCTATTAGTTGATGACGCCATCGTGGTGGTAGAAAACGTTGAGCGCGTGATGCGTGAAGAAGGCCTGTCTCCCCGCAAAGCCACCGAGAAATCGATGAAAGAAATCACCGGCGCACTGATTGGTATTGCGATGGTGCTGTCGGCGGTATTCCTGCCAATGACCTTTTTCAGTGGCTCAACCGGGGTTATTTACCGGCAGTTCTCCATCACTATTGTCTCCTCAATGGTGTTGTCTGTGATTGTCGCACTGACCCTTACCCCTGCGTTATGTGCCACTATCCTTAAACCTCATAATTCTGAAAGCACCTCGAAAGGCTTTTTTGGCTGGTTTAACCGCAGTTACGATAAAGTTCAGTCGCGCTATCAGAATGGTGTAGGCCGTGTCATTGCTGGCAAATGGCGTTATATGCTGGTCTATGGCGTGTTGGTGATTGGCTGTGCTGTCTTATATACCCGCCTGCCGACCAGCTTCCTGCCGACCGAAGACCAGGGTTATATCATGGTGCAGTACCAGCTGGCACCGGGAGCCACGGATAACCGTACGTCTGAAGTTCGCCGTCAGGTGCAGGAGTACTTTTCCACCAAAGAGAAAAACAACGTCAACGTCAGCATGCTGGTCAATGGCTTCAGCTTTTCAGGCAGTGGCCAGAACGCCGGTATTGGATTTATTGCACTGAAGAACTGGAGCGATCGTCCGGGCGCTGCAAATACCGCCAATGCGATAGCTGCCAGAGCCATGGCAAACCTCTCATCGATTCGTGATGCGCAGATTTTCGTTCTGACACCACCCTCTGTATCGGGTCTTGGCCAGTCTGATGGCTTTACATTCGAACTGCAGGGGCGCGGAGCAACCAGCCGGGATCAACTGCTGGCCTGGCGCAACCAGCTGATTGCTGAGGCTAATAAAGATCCTGCAATGAGCGCAGTACGTGCCAACACCCTGCCCGATTTACCTCAGTTACAGGTAGATATCGATGATCAGAAAGCTCAGGCGCTGGGATTAACTATCAGTGATATTAATACCACCCTGGGAGATGCTATCGGTGGCTCCTACGTCAATGACTTCGTTGATCGTGGACGGGTGAAGAAAGTGTATATGCAGGGGGATGAACAGTACCGGAGTAAACCTGAGGATATCGACCGCTGGTATGTGCGCGGAGAAGACAGCTCAGGCGATGCCACCATGGTGCCTTTCTCGGCCTTCGCCAGCTCTCACTGGACCTATGGTCCGGATGTGCTGTCACGCTACAACGGCCTTTCTTCCTACGAGATTGAAGGTTCAGCTGCTGCAGGTCAAAGTTCAGGTGAAGCAATGAATGCCATGGAAAAACTGGCAGCCAAGCTGCCATCCGGCGCGACCTTCTCCTGGAGCGGATTGTCTTATCAGGAAAAACTGTCCGGCGGTCAGGCGATGTCATTGTATGCCATTTCGCTGATTGTGGTATTCCTGTGTCTGGCTGCACTTTATGAAAGCTGGGCTATTCCCTTCTCTGTCATGTTGGTCGTTCCGTTGGGAGTGCTTGGTTCATTACTGTCGGTGACCCTGCGTGGGCTGGAAAATGACGTTTACTTCCAGGTTGCGTTACTGACCATCATCGGTTTGTCGGCGAAAAACGCCATTCTGATTGTTGAATTTGCGGAAGAGAATTACCAGAAAGGCGAAGGACTGGTTAAAGCTGCCGTTCATGCCGCCTCTATGCGTCTGCGACCAATCATTATGACATCACTGGCATTTACCGCAGGGGTATTCCCACTGGCCATTTCTTCAGGAGCTGGTGCCAACAGTCGTATCGAAATTGGTACCGGCATCATTGGCGGGACAATCACAGCAACCTTACTGGCTATCTTCTTTGTGCCACTGTTCTTTGTTTTAGTTCGTCGCCGCTTCCCGGGGCTTCCAAAGGATGACGAATCGCAAGCCTCTGTAGATAAGGCAGGAGAATGATATGTCAGCAAAAGCCTTAATGCTCTTTTTACCCTGCTTTCTGGCAGGGTGTGTTTCACTGGATCCGCATTATGATCGCCCCACTGGGGCGGTCAGCAACCAACTGCCGGCCGGTGATGCCTATAACAAATTGCAGGATACCAACACTAATAATTATCGCTCTCTGGCATGGCGTGATTATGTCCTGAATGATCAGTTACGTCAGGTTGTGGCCATGTCACTCAACAGTAGCCGCGATTTACGTGAAGCGGTTGCCAGTGTGAAAGCGGCTCATGCGCAGTATGGAGAGGAACGTTCCTATCTGTTCCCGACCGTTACTGCCGGCCTTAGCGGAACCCGCTCCCGTGCTTTGACCGGAGAAGGCAATCAGACAGCCCTCAGCAGCAGTTACAGCGCGGAAGGAAGCACCAGTTCGTTTGAACTGGATCTGTTTGGTAAAAATCAAAGTCTGACCCGTGAACAGTATGAAACCTACCTCGGTACACTGGAAGGTGCCCGCAGTACACGACTGACGGTATTATATAACACCGTCTACTACTGGCTGTTGCTGGCTGCTGACCGCAGTAATCTCGAGATTGCCAGACAGACAGCTGAAAGTGCCCGTCAGTCGTGGGAAGTCACACAAAAACAGATGGATCACGGTACTGCTTCGATGGTGGATGTTTCTTCCGCAGAAACCACCTACCAGTCGGCGGCTGCCGATGTAGCCAGTTACACCACTGATGTTGCTCAGGACAAAAATGCCCTGGATCTGGTGGTGGGACAGAGCGTACCAGAAAACCTGTTACCAAAAGATATCGAGTCGATTGGTCAGGCATTGCGTGAAGTTCCTGGTGGGATCACTTCTGCGGTACTGGAAAACCGGCCAGATGTGCTGGAAGCAGAGCATAACCTTAAATCTGCTAATGCCAGCATTGGCGCGGCAAGGGCAAATTTCTTCCCTTCAATCTCACTGACCGCAAGTGGCGGTGTTGGTAGTTCTGAGCTGAGTTCATTATTTAAAAATGGTGCGGGAATCTGGTCATTTGCGCCCAGTATTTCACTGCCAATTTTCAGTGGCGGCTACAATGTCTCTTACTTAAAATACACCAAAGCGGAAAAAGAGCTGTATGTTGCAACCTACGAAAAGACCATTCAGACAGCATTTTCTGAGGTTGCTGACGCCCTGGCCCGTCGCGGCACAATTGATGAACAGTTAGACCGTGAACGGAAAAATGTAGCAGCATCACAGACCTACTATCACCTTGCCGATTTACGATATCGTAACGGGATTGATACTTATCTGGACGCGTTGACTGCGCAGCGGACGTTGTATACCGCACGGACCAGTCTGGTTACGACTCAGGAAGCTTATTATGTCAACCTAATCACTTTATATAAGGTGATGGGTGGCGGTTCTGATTTGAATGAGTCACAGATAAAACAGTAAGTGAATTACAGCGGGTCGGTTCATATCGCCCTGCTGTGATTTTTTCTGACAAAATTGATCAGACATTAGCACTTATCCTGGGTATATCAGACGATGGTTTTTGTCATTAAACCTGAGCATAAAAATAACACTGGAATTCAACACAATGTCGGAGATACCTTGAGTAAGCCTGATGACCTTTTAGCCACCCGCCGCAGGAAACAGATAATTTCGGCCGCAAGCCTGTGTTTTAGCCAGACAGGATTTCATAGTACCAGCATGGCTGATATTATTCAGGAGTGCGGATTAAGTGCCGGTCAGATATATCGTCATTATTCAGGCAAAGAGATAATCGTCAATGAGTCTATCCGCTATATTACGGAACACTGGTGTGCATTTTTGTTAAAAAATCTTCCACAAGAAACTAAGACAGACAATATTATTGATATTAACTCAGCTTTCTGGGATGAATGGCCGGAAGACCAGCGCAGGTTGTTAATTGAAACTTATTCAGAAGCTTCACGTAATGACACAGTAAGACAGATCGTGAATCGGGCAGAACAAAAATTATTTGCCGGACTTGATGAAAAATTTTTAATCTCAATGCCGGAAAGCTCTCAACAAGCACGCCGCCAGAAAATCTTGTTGCTGATACTCCTGACTGACGGGATCATCTGCCGAAGGTTTACAGATAACTCATTGAATTCTGATGAAATCAAAAGAATTAATGGAATATTCAGTCATCAACTGCATGTCACAACTAACGGCTGTCAGTCAGATTAACTTCCCTGGCAATAGTATTAAATAAATGCATAAAATCATCCGGAACACTACTTTTCTTCATGCAGCGGCGGATAATTATTCCGTCGATAATCAATGACATCATATAAAGCCTGGTATTAATAACGCTGGCATCAACCCCGGGATAGCGTCCCTGGGTTTCAACAATGAAGTTCTGTTTAAGATCATTCCACGCGTCATACATAATATCGCTAATTCGTTCATTCCGGGTTGATTCAGCCGAAATTTCCATTAACAAAACGATGCTCTGTTCAACTGCCGGCGGCAGAAGATCATCTGCTGAATAAATTTCAGGAAAAGAATGAGATATTTTTTCGAAGTCGGCATTTAATAGCTGCTTCATGCGCCTGACAACATCCAGCACCAGAGCTTCGATAATAGCGTCTTTATTGGTGAAATATTTATAAATTAATCCGACACTAACGTTTGCGCTGGCAGCAACATTTTGAATTGAGGTCTGATGAAATCCTTTTTCTCGCATGCAACGTTCCGCTGCCTGCAGAATTTTTTGTTCACTGTTCATCATTAACCTCATCGCTGGCTGGAAGAAATACCCTACGGCATAATAGCCTGAATACTTATAATAACGTGTTCAGGATCGAAATAATACCCGACAAAACAGAAAGCAGCGTGC
The DNA here is from genome assembly GCF_002163585.1 of Tatumella citrea. Lineage (NCBI taxonomy): Bacteria > Pseudomonadati > Pseudomonadota > Gammaproteobacteria > Enterobacterales > Erwiniaceae > Tatumella > Tatumella citrea. The sequence goes on along the minus strand of NZ_CP015579.1, from coordinate 2,039,443 downwards.
CGGGAAATATAAATTGAAGAGTGATTACAGCTGGCAATGAGTTTTTAAGATTCAGGCAGCATATTGCTGCCCTTAGGGTGAAATTAACGACGACGACCTTTGGCCACTGATGCCGACCAGTTAAAATCTGAAACTTCGCTGGCAGACAAAGATTCAGGTTTTTTTCTGCGTACAGGTTTTTTGGCTTTAGCAGCTAACGCTTTTTCTTTACTCAGTTTAAGTTCCATTACCTGCTGTCTGGCATCGAGCGTGAACTCTTTATCTTTCTTGCTATCAGGCTCTTTACTGGTTCGCTGACGGTATTTTTCGACTAAAGACTGATAAATAACATCAATCTCTTCGCGTTCCTGAGGAGTAAACTGGTCGATCGATATCATTTTTTTGTCGTTCATTACCTGCCCCGCTATTTGTCGGTTCATGCTGTGATAATCAACAGCATAACATGGGCTGATCGAAGAATTCTCACCAATTACACCCGGGTCCATGTCGCGGTGTGATGAAAAACATCAGGGAGAGGCTAAGCAGTTGAAGCAGAATTCACGTAGCAGCACCAAAGTTACCCCGTCAAAACCGGGCAATCCGCTAATATTTCACCCGGGTTATGGAGAAAAAAGGCTGGCAACCTGCAGGATAGTGAATCAACAGTGAAGAAACTGACGTGAGCAATAAGATATCTGGCGTCATACGTCTTGCTGATGGTTTTTATCGCACCGTTCCCTCAGGCGGGTATTAAATCTCATTTGGCACCATAGAATGATCACCATATGTATGTTGTAACTAATAGAGTCTAAAAAAAGCCGGCGACCTGAGTCACCGGCTTCTTTCACTGAATTATCAGTGACTTAGTAGTTGTTCAGCACATTGCTGTACACTACCCAGTAATTTCTTCACATCATCCAGAGTAACAATCGGGTTCAGCAACGTCATTTTCAGACAGGTAATACCATCTGCTTCCGTTACCCCAACGTTTGCACTTCCTGATGCCAGCAAAGTATCACCAATATGTTGATTCAGCAGACCGAGAGCTGCGTCATCCACTGGCGCGGCAGGAGTGAAGCGGAACAACACACTGGCCAGTTGTGGCTGCATGACCAGTTGCAGAGATGGCTGAGTCGTAATGTATTCAGCCACCTGCTGTGCCAGAGTCACACCGCCATCGATGATTTCAGCATATTTAGCCTGTCCCAGCGCTTCCAGTCCCATCCATAATTTCAGTGCATCAAAACGACGGGTAGTCTGTAATGATTTCGAAACCAGGTTAGGAACGCCCTGCTCTTCATCAAAATCGGAGTTCAGGTAAGCTGCCTGATAACGCATCAGTTCATAGTGGCGTGCATCTTTCAGCAGGAAAGCACCACAACTGATGGTCTGGAAAAATTGCTTGTGGAAATCCAGAGTAACTGAATCTGCTGCTTCCAGGCCATTCAGGTAATGACGATACTGCTCAGAAAGCACTAACGCCCCTCCCCATGCAGCATCAACATGAACCCAGATGCCTTCGCGGGCAGCCAGCGCTGTGATTTCCGGTAACGGGTCGATAGCTCCGGCGTCGGTAGTTCCGGCCGTAGCAACAATTGCCATTACCTGTTCACCGCGGGCTTTCGCTTCGGCCAGTTTCTCCTGCAGATCATTAAGATCCATACGGGAGAAGGCATCAGTTTTCACCTGAGTGACTGAACGATAGCCCAGCCCCATCAGCGCCATGTTTTTCTGCACTGAAAAATGCGCATGCTCTGAACAAAATACTTTAATTTTGCTCAGGTCTCCGGTCAGACCATCCTGCTGAACAGAATGCCCCTGACGAGCGAAGTGAGCATCACGGGCCAGCATTAAGCCCATCAGATTACTCTGTGTACCACCACTGGTGAATACACCGGCATCGCCAGCCGGATAACCTACACGCTCACGCAGCCATTCAATCAGTTTAACTTCAATGATAGTGGCTGACGGGCTCTGATCCCAGGAGTCCATGCTCTGGTTGGTCGCATTAATCAACACTTCCGCGGCCTGGCTAATCACCAGGCTCGGGCAATGCAGATGCGCCACACACTGCGGGTTATGTACCGACAGACTGTCATGCAGAAATAAATCTACTGCACGGGCAATTGCCGACTCATTCCCCAGCCCTTGCCGGGTGAACTGCAGCTGAATGCGCTCGCGCAACTCAGCTACGGTTTTCCCCTGGTACATTTCAGGCTGTTGCAGCCATTGTGCGACGGCCTTTGAACTTTGTTCAATGGCCGCCTGGTAGGCGGCGACACTTTCAGCCGATCCGCTAAGGATCGGGTTTAACTCTGACATACTACGGCTCCGCTTAAGCAGGCTGAACACCGGCACTTAACAGCGCCTGCTCAAATTTATCCAGGAAAATACCCAGCTCATCGTTGGTGATCAGCAGGGATGGCAGAAGACGCAGCACAGCACCGTTACGACCACCACGCTCCAGGATCAGTCCCTGTTCGAAGCATTTCTTCTGCAGTAATGCAGAAAGTTCACCATCGGCAGGGAAACTACCCATATGGTCAGCAGCTTCATGTGGTTTAACGATTTCAATACCAATCATCAGGCCTGGTCCACGAACCTGACCAATCACCGGATAACGCTGCTGTAAAGATTTCAGTTTGCCGGTCAGCCATTCGCCCTGAGCGGCAACTTTATCGGCAATTTTCTCTTCTTTCAGGATTTTCAGCGTGGTCAGGCCGGTAGCCATTGCCATCTGGTTTCCGCGGAAAGTGCCGGTGTGATGGCCTGGTGACCAGACATCGATCTCTTTTTTGATGCCAAGTACTGCCAGTGGCAGGCTGCCGCCTACGGCTTTAGACATCACAATGATATCTGGCTCGATACCGGCGTGTTCGAAGGCAAACAGTTTACCGGTACGGGCAAAACCAGCCTGCACTTCATCAACAATCATAACGATGCCGTGTTCACGGGTCACTTTACGAATACGTTGCAGCCACTCTATCGGGGCCGGGTTAACACCACCCTCACCCTGAACGGCTTCGAGGATTACTGCCGCTGGTTTACGTACACCACTTTCAACATCGTTGATCAGGTTTTCGAAGTAATAGCTAAGCGCTTTTACCCCGGCTTCGCCGCCAATGCCCAGTGGGCAACGGTACAGGCTCGGGTACGGCATAAACTGAACTTCCGGCATCAGGCCATCAACAGCTTCTTTCGGTGACAGGTTACCTGTCACTGATAAGGCACCGTGGGTCATTCCGTGATAACCGCCTGAGAAGCTGATAACGCCGCTGCGACCAGTGGCTTTCTTAGCCAGTTTCAGTGCTGCTTCAACCGCATCAGCTCCGGAAGGTCCGGTAAACTGCAGGCAATAATCTTTACCTTCGCCAGGTAACAGCGAAAGCAGGTAAGCTGAGAACTCATCTTTTAACGGAGTTGTCAGGTCGAGCGTATGTAACGGTAAGCCACTGGTAATGACACTTTGGATGGCCTGAAGCACTTCCGGGTGATTATGGCCCAGAGCCAGTGTTCCTGCACCGGCAAGACAGTCCAGATACTGCTTATTGTCTGCATCAGTAATCCACACACCCTGCGCTTTGGTAATCGCTAAAGGTAATTTACGTGGATAGCTTCTGACATTAGATTCGAAACTGGCTTGTCTGGACAGAAGGCTTTCATTGCTTTGCGGTAATGAATTAGCGCTCAAAGTATTAATACGGACTTTATCCGTCATCATATCTCTCCTACAACCCGGACCTCATGTTGGCCGGATTGAAAAATAGGTTAAAAAAGTATGTATATAAAACGCGGCTAATATAGTTTTTTTTACCCCCGGGCTCAATAGTTAATTTTTGCAGATACTCACGACATATCTATATAAATCAGTCACAAAGAACTTAATGGCTGAGCACAAATTATTTGTTGCTTTGTAACTAATAGTGTTCAGACGTGATTTGGTTGTACATTCAGTGCGAAATGGCACACAAAAACCTCTAAACACCCCTGGTGTTAATGCCGGTAAAATCAACTACGGTCACTCTCCTCCCCTTATTTTCCAGTCCGGGCATCGTGATTCGCTGAACAATCGGTCCTGACAAATCAGCAGTCAGGATAAACAATTATTTTAGACAGTTAGATGACAATACGGCATCGGGATAACTATGAGGCTGTGGCCGGACGTTTCTGAGCGGTGCTAAACCGCTCTGTCGCTACCCTGATCACTGATTTGACCAAGGGGTTGATAAACGGAGTCGGGAGAGTAAGTTTGTTTAGTAAATCATCACAAGCAACTGGTTCTGGTGCTGGAAGAGAATCAAATAGTAAGTCTCCGGATTATCGATACCCGTTGTTGCTTATCACTGCCCCCGCCCGCTAAATTTACCCAGTAACTTATAACGCGTTCCGGGATAGAGAAATTTCGAGTAGGTCACCACCGTAGACTGGCTCCAGGTCTGGCGGCGAATCAATAAACAAGGTTCCCGGTCATCAATATCCAGTAACTGTTGTTGTTCACTGTCTGCCATAACTGCCTCGACAATATGCTCTCCCGCCGACAACGGTGCCACATTCATCAGATAGGTGTAAGGCGTTTGAGTCTGGTAATCGTGGTTAAGATAGTCTGGTGCACCCTGTGGATTTACCAGTCGGTCTTCCAGCTGTACCGGCACACTATTCTCATAATGGATAATCCGTGAACTAAAAACGTTTTGCCCTGCACGCAGCCCGAGCAATGCAGCCTGTTCCGCACTGGCTTTGACCTCCTCCAGCCAGATGGTACGACTGGTATGCTGATGGCCGCGCAATTTTATCTCTTCAGCAATATTGTGCACTTCCAGCATCTCGGTATAGCCTTTGCTTTCTGCTACAAAGGTTCCGACGCCCTGCATTCGTAGCAGAAAACCTTCGCTGGTCAGTTCACGCAGCGCGCGGTTGATAGTCATCCTGCTGACACCCAGGCTACTGACCAGCTCATTTTCCGAAGGTATTTTCTGATTAGGTTTCCAGACACCTTCAGAGATCTGACTGATAATGGCTTGTTTTACCCGCAGATAAATTGGCGCGGGCAGATCACTCATTGCTTCCGTCAGCTGTGTAATCGCACTTTTCACGGTCATAGTATTTTCCTGTGTCACGTCTGACTGATATTTTCCGACGGCGGATTCCACCCCTAAAATCGTCCCGCAGAGCCGTTTGTTTTGCCCCTGTTTGCTGCACACTGCACCGTGCCGGAGCAGCTTTCTGCCAGTACGGCACTAAGTAACGCCCTCTGGCAATAAATCAGTCACTGAGAATCATGGCGCATCTCTTGCATAGTACTGGCCAGGTTGTCTACACATGATCAGACAATACCGCTCAATGCTTCATTCTGAAGATGTTTTATGCAAAACGGATACCGTTCCTGAATATATTCAGGTTATTGCGCTCTGTACCCGGCAATTACGGTTGCCAGAAGATAACTAAAGTTTTCCATTCCGGAGGTGGATTTTCACTTCCGTGATACCTGACAAAGCGAGGCTTAATAAAATTGCTATGATTCTTAATACTGACGATCTGCGTAACCAGGCAAAACGCATACTGCCAGGCTTTGTTTTTGATTATATTGATGGCGGCGCAGAGGATGAGAAAACCCTGCAAATTAACCGTCGTGCATTTGACCAGTGGCTGTTTGCGCCGTCGGTATTACGGGATGCCAGCCAGAGAGATCTTTCTGTCAGCCTGGGTAACAGCCGTTTATCAGCGCCACTGCTGGTTGCCCCCACTGGCTATAACGGTATGCTGCGGCATAACGCCGATCTGATGCTTGCTCAGTCAGCAGCACAGGCAGGTATCGGCTATATCCAGAGTACTGTATCTACTGCCGCGATGGAGTCAGTCGCAGAGGCTTCCCCCGGAGACCGCTGGTTTCAGTTGTATGTACTAAAAGACCGACAGGTCACCCGGGATCTGCTTGAAAGAGCTACCCGTGCTGGCTGCAGTGCTCTGGTGGTCTCTGTTGATGCCGTTCATTTCGGCAACCGTGAAAGAGATAAACGCCATTACCGACGCCCAATGAAGTTGTCGTACAGGGCAATGGCCGAAGTTGCCATGAAACCACGCTGGTTTTGTTCAACCCTGCTTCCCGCAGGAATGCCCGGATTCGGTAATCTGCTGCCCTATTTGCCGCCGGAATACCAAAAAGGCGCTGGCGGAGCGGGCTATTTTGCCAGTCAGATGGATACAACTTTAAACTGGGAGATCCTGAAGTGGATACGCTCACTGTGGCAGGGAGATTTATACATTAAAGGCCTGATGACACCACAGGATGCTTTACTGGCAAAAAGTATCGGCGCTACTGGTATTGTCATTTCAAACCACGGTGGACGGCAACTCGACGGCACACTCAGCCCGTTAACCGTGTTACCGGAAATCCGCCGTCAGACGGGACCCGGTTTCACTTTACTGATCGACAGCGGGTTTCGTCGCGGCACAGATATCGTGAAAGCGCTGGCTCTTGGCGCAGATGCGGTTTTACTTGGCCGGCCATTACTGTATGCACTCGCTGTTGGCGGGCGGGCGCAACTTGATAAAACCATTGCTGCGCTAATCGGCGAGACCTCGCAGACACTTGCGCAGCTGGGCTGTACATCACCTGGAGAACTGACACCTGACTTACTCTATACCCCGTCGGGTCAGAGTGCCGCCAGATAACCACCATCAACATAAAGTATCTGACCGGTGATATAGCGGGCTGCTGCTGAACTCAGAAACACAGCGGCCCCTTTTAAATCTTCAAGTTCCCCGAACCGTTGCTGCGGTATTTTTTGCTGCATGGTTTCACGCCATTGAGTGTCACGGTAGAACACTTCGGTTAATTCGGTTTCAAAATAACCCGGTCCAATACCATTAACACGAATTCCCCGCCCGGCCCACTCGGTGCTCAGTGCCCGGGTTAACCCCGCCAGCCCCGATTTAGAACTGCCGTAAGCGGCTGCCCCGGCAACACCGACCAGGCTGGTCAGTGAACAGATATTAATAATGCTGCCACTGCGTCCCGCGGCCAGCATCGATTTTGCGACGGCCTGAGCACAGAAAAATGCACCTTTCAGATTTGTTCCGACAATGGTATCCCAGAGCTGTTCAGTCACGTTTTCCGAGGCACACACCTGTTCAGTTCCGGCATTGTTAATCAAAATATCTATCACACCGGCAGCAGCAATTGCGGTTTCTATCGCGGGAATATCGGTGACATCCAGTATGATACCATCAGCCTGATATCCCTGACTGCGCAGCTGGTCAACAGCCTGATCGACACTCTGCTGATGACGACCGCTGATAACTAACTCAGCTCCAGCCTCTGCCAGTCCTGTGGCAATCGCCAGGCCTATACCTCTCGTCGCTCCGGTTATCAATGCCCGCTGGCCACTGAGCGAAAAAGCATTCATTTTATTCATGGTTGGATCACCGTTTTGAGGTAGCCGGATTGCCCGGCCAGTAAGCGCTGGTAAGCTGCCGGAACATCATCCAGTGGAATAACCGGAGCAGTCAGCTGTCGTAACTCCGCTGTCAGTTCTGCCATTATCCCCAGTGCATCACGTTGCTCATCACGGAATACACTGCAGCCTACCAGGCTGATTTCCCGCTCCACCCAGTAGTTAAAATCCAGCCCGGCGGAATCATGGAAGATCCCCACCAGAGCAATCTTCCCTCCCGCGGAAATTTGCTCACTGAGCTGGCGCAGCACCGAAGCGATGCCGGTAGCTTCTACGGCATAACTAAATTGCCCCGCCGGTTGCAACGGAATCACCGCTGCCAGCCGTTGGTAACGTTCACTGTTAGGTTCGGCAAGCTGTATTTTGCACCCTTTAAGGTGGTGCAACAACAATGCGACCAGACCACCAATGGTGCCACCTCCGGCAACTTTCACCGTTGCACCGTTGGGAGGATTCAGTTGAGTGACGACCCGTAATGCCACCCCCAGCGGCTCACTGAGAACAGCAATGTCGTCCGGAACCTCGTCGGGAACCCGTAGTAAATTACGTTCAGGCAACCACACCTGTTCAGCAAATCCACCGTCAAAAACCTCTCCGACAAAACCGAGCTTCTGGCAAAGCTGGAAGTCCTGCCGCTGGCAGGCATCACACTCCTCGCACCAAACCCGCGAATCGGCAACAACCCGACAACCATTGGCGAATGTCGCGCTGTTCTGTTGACCGGTTACCACACCGAACAGTTCATGTCCCGGAGTGACTGGCTGACCGGTCATCCATTTACCTGTTCTGAAATTATGCAGGTCGGAACCACAAATCCCGGCACGTAAGACTTTTACCTGCACCCAGCCTTCGGGCGGGATACGCGATGTTTTCTGCTCAACTCTGAGATCACCTGGTGCATAAAGAACTACGACTTTCATTCTCTGTTCCTCATGTAGGGAATTCAGATTAGGCTGTTTAGCCATTCACTGAAGTGTGAGTCGCCGCCACTGCCCAGCATGACAGCCACTGACAAACCGATTGCTGAGCTGACCGGGTTATGTTGGCCCGCCGCTCCGGCACGTAAATCCATGACCAGCGTCGGGCAACAAAATAATGCCAGCCGGACAATCCGCTGCCAGTCATCCGGTAACCAGCCTTTGTCTTTCAGCGTGGCCAGCAATGGCTTCCAGTACAAATCACCTTTGCTGGCCAGAAATGCTTCACGTAACGGAGTGAGCTGCCAGTTATGAGTCACGTTGATTTGATTATCCTGCAAAGTTACTGTGACACTGTAACGTTCTTCCGCATCCTGAGGCTCGTATAACCAGCAAGGATGAGCAAAAATATTATGAAATGTGGCTTTAATTTCAGCCAGCAGTGACGGGATGGCACTTCCGGCAAAGGCGGGGTCAAAACTAACCAGTCGCGGAGGGTCACTCTCTTCATACCAGACATTGGCATTATGAGCGTCACCGTGTGCTACCACCACTCCCTGCCCGTTCAGATAATCCGGATTTAGCCGCTGGCCGGATTCAAGGAACAGTGATTCCAGAGTGTGCGGATATAACACACCATTAATACACCAGTGCATATCTTTCAGCTGCTGCCACTCAATCTGCTGGTCACCTAACAGAAAACTTTTCCCGATATAGAAAGCCGCAACCCTGCCACCCAGTCCAGGAGTCACTCCGTCAGAAATCAGCCGGTGATAAAACAACTGATGAATGGCTTCACCCGCGATTTCTTCTGAGGAAGCCTGTCGAAGGGTCGGTAATGTTTGTCTTAGCAGCAGTTCATCCGCTTCGCGTTGCGCTTTGACCACCGGCACTATGGCCTGCCAGTCGTGCCGGGTTTCCAGGTCGCGGCAGACATCGGCCAGCCGGCGGTCATCACGCAAACTGTACAACAGGATTTGTCGCCCGGGTTCGCCACAGGTGAACAACGGCACATCCACCGGAAACCCATGTTCCCGTAACAATTCAGCCCGGTAATATTCTTCTACCGTACTCTCTTCTCCCTCTTCGTGGTGATACTTGAAAAAGAAGGTCTGCTGATCGTCCAGAGTAACCCGGCCGTTCAGTGAGTTAAGGCTGTATTGATCGCGATTTATGGTCAGTGTTACCGCCTTACGACCGGTAACTTCACTGATCAATTGTTTCAGCTTTTCGGCGGCTGCCTGCCACTCCCCCTGCCGGGTTAACAGCCTGGCTTCGGCAGCCAGTGGTGGGCGCCGGCACTCACTCATCGCCACGACCCTTCAGTAAATCCTGACGAATATCAGATACCGCCAGTGCATGGCCAGGGAATCCTTCATACCCGGCAAAACGTCTAGCGTTTGGCGCCAGCGTCTGATACCCCGTCGGGGTCACCCAGGCTACCGATATCCGTTTCATATAATCAAACACCGACAGCGGTCCGGCAGTTTTCGCTGCGCCATTGGTCGGCAGGACCGCGTTCGGACCGAGCATAAAATTCCCCAGAGTGATCGGAGTATGCGGCCCGAGCAAAATTTCGCCTGCGTTGCGGATACGCATCATGACTTCCATGGGTTCACTGGCGAGAATCTCCAGATGTTCCGGCGCATAACTATTGACGAACTCTATTGCCGTGGCGAAATCTTTAGTTAACACTACACCGCCATGAGTTCCACCCAGCACTGCCTGTGAAAAACCAGCGCGCTTCTCACCTATGGTCTGCCAGTAACCAGGCAGAGCTTCGATCGCTTCACGGGCAACTTCCGGGCTGGAGGTCACCAGATAAGCCGATGAGTCCGGACCGTGTTCCGATTCAATTAACAGATCCAGCGCAGCCAGTGCTCCGTTAACTGAATCATCAGCCAGAATAATACTTTCACTTGGGCCGGCAGGAACGCCCGGATCGATAAGTCCGGACAACTGTCGTTTTGCCGCAACCACCCACGGGCTACCGGGACCGACAATTTTCAGGCATTTGGGCACTGTTGCCGTGCCATACGCCACCGCTGCCACTCCCTGGGCGCCGCCACATTTATAAATATCGTTAATACCCACCAGCCGGGCAGCCACCAGCGTGGCATCATCAACCCGCCCATCCGGTCCCGGCGGAGTAATCACAACCGGCAGAGGAACTCCGGCAACCACAGCAGGAACCGCGGTCATAATCAGTACACTGGGAAACGAACCTTTACCCCGCGGCACATAACAGGCAACTGAATCAATTGGCACATGACGATCCCCGGCAAATGCGCCTGGCAGCATTTCTTTAAACCACATCTCTTCCGGTTTTTGTGCTTCATGGAAAACACGTACATTGGCGACCGACATACGCAGCGTTTCGATAATTTCAGGATCCATGCGGGCAAACGCCTGCTCAAATTCTTCTTCGGTCGCTTTCAGAGAAAAATGTTCCGGCACCACGCCATCGAACTCCCGACCAAAGCGGATTAATGCCTGATCGCCTTCGGTTCGAACTGCTTCAATAATCGGTTTAACTTTTTCGGTAAAAAACGACAAATCAGATTCAGTCCGGCGAAACAGTTGGGCCGGTAATTCATCTGCCAGTGAAAGATCGTGAAAAGAAACAGACATAACCAATCCTTAATTATCAATAAACAGTAGAATGTTGATGGATACGATGCAGAACTTCGTGCTGCAGATCGGTAAATTCAGAGGTTCGGTTAATCCCCTCATGCCTTGGTCGCTGTAGCCCTACCTCGAAAGTAGTATCGATATGCCCCTGACCCATGACCACTATCCGGTCGGATAACCAGACCGCCTCTTCAATATCATGGGTGACAAACATCACCGTCAGACGGTGCTTTTCCCAGATTTCGATCAGCAACTGCTGCATCTGATGACGGGTCATTGCATCCAGCGCACCGAACGGTTCATCCATTAGCAGGATTTTCGGGCGATATGACAGCGCTCTGGCGATAGCGACGCGCTGTTTCATCCCGCCGGAAAGCTCGCCTGGCCAGCGATCGGCCGCAGCACCAAGCTTCACCAGTTCCAGATGCTGCTGAGCAATCTCCCGACAGTCCCGGGCAGGTGTACCCGCGGCTTTCAGGGCGAATTCAATATTGCCCCGCGCGGTCAGCCAGGGAAGCAAGGTATAAGACTGAAATACCACGCCGCGATCCAGCCCGGGTCCGGTGATCGACTGGCCGTCCACCCGCACATCGCCGCTGTCAAATTCTTCCAGTCCCGCAGCAATCGACAGCAAGGTACTTTTACCGCAGCCGGAAGTGCCAACCACCGAGACAAATTCATTATCATTCAGCGTCAGATCGATTTCTTTCAACACCCGACGACGGCTTTTACCCATAGGGAAGCTTTTTTCAAGCTGATGAAGTTCGAGGGTAGCCATTAGGAACGTCTCCGGTTGTAACGAAACAGAATTCGCTCAGCACCGCGCATTAACTGATCGGTAATCAGCCCCAGAATGCCAAGCAGCAGGATGTAACCGATGATGGTATCGGTCTGAAAATAACGCTGAGAGACCACGATCCGGTAGCCCAGTCCGGAGGTGGAAGCCACCAGCTCGGCAAGTACCAGCCACGTCCATGCCCATCCGAGACTGATACGCAGCGCATCCCAGATAGCTGGTAATGCTGACGGAATGACGATCCGTAACAGGATCTTATGATCAGGCATACCAAGCGTTCTGCCGAGTCCGACAAAATCGCCAGGCACACGCTTAACAGCATCCATCATCATCAGTACCTGCTGGAAAAAGGTACCAATCCAGATCACCAGAAATTTCTGGCTGTCATCAGTCCCTGTCCAGAGAATAGTCAGCGGGACAAAGGCCACCACTGGCATATACCGGATAAAATCGACCAGCGGTTCGAAAATAGCTTTAAACAGTCCGTAACAGCCCGCCAGCACCCCGATAATAATCGCCATCACCGAAGAGATAGCGAAGGCAATAACAATCCGGTAAAGACTGCTGCCAATATCGCTGAGTAAAGTGCCATTCAGCGCCAGGGCAACCATGCGATCCCAGACCCTGTCGATACCTGGCAGGAAAATCGGCTTCACATACCCGCCGGAAGTGGCCAGCCACCAGGCCAGCAATAAGAAAACAAAGACTGCCACGGAAATTGACAAAAACTGTGCCCGCGACGGGGTTTTACCGATAGTCAGCAAATTGCCACGTTTTTTACGAACAGGCTGACGCCCCGACTGCTGAGGTTGAGGGGTACTCATAGTGACTCCACACAAAGGCAAAACTCTGCCGTTATCCGACAGAGCTGCAGATCAAACAGAGAATTACGGTGCATCAACAAAGCTGGCATCTATCGTTTGTGCCGGGGTCACCGGAGCACTGACAATACCTGCTTCGGTAGCCGCTTTCAGAATGTGTGGGAAGGTTTTGGTCGTAAAATCATGTGACAGGAACTTTTTATTGTCGGCCAGTGAATAGTAATGAATACCGTCAAATGCAGTTTTCAGATCATCCGGGGAAGCACCCACCGCTTTGGAAATTACTGCCCGTCCCTCACTGGTATGAGCGTTATAATAATCCAGAGCCTCACCCCATGATTTAATCAGTGCCTTAATTTCCTGCGGGTGCGCAGTAATATAATCATCACGGACTACCAGCACGTCACTGATAAGCCCCGGGTCAGATGCCCCGCTATAGATAACCTTCAGATCAGGATTCCCCTTACGCGCTACTGTCAGATAAGGTTCGTAAGTCACTGCGACCGGAACCCGTCCGGCAATAATAGAATCCCCGGCGGAGGCCGCTGGCATTGGCACCGGTTTAATATCTGAATATTTCAGCCCCGCGGCGGCCAGTGCACTGCGCAGCAGAATATCGCTGGTACTGCCCTCTTCATAGGCCACCTGCTTACCTTTCAGATCTTTAATGCTGGCAACACCTTTACCCGCCAGCATGGCATCTGCAGTATTACTCTGATCGAGCATCATAACGATTTTGACCGGCAACCCTGCCGAAATCATTCCCATTGCGGTATGAGTGGCGATATTTGCCACATCGATCTGCCCGCTGGCCAGTGCTGCGTTAATATCTTTATCTTCGGTAAAATTAATAATATTGACCTTTTTCAGGCCCTGTTTTTCAAATATGTTCTGGCCGGCAGCGACATACCACTGTCCATAGCCGAGCCAGGGTTCGATACCCATTTTGACTTCAGTGGTATCCGCTGCCTGCGCTGCCGTTGCCGACATCCCCATTGCACCTGCCCAACACAGTACAGCCACTGTTTTTGTCAAATTACGCACTGAAAACATAAAGGTACCCTTCCGTCAGAGTCAGCAGAAGACCGGGGTTATCCGGCCATGTATAGACAATCCCATGCAAGCAGAATGCCAAAACTATGCTGCCCGACATCGCCAGTGATTACCGTGAGTTAGTCGGAAATTTCCCATCATGGTGCTCCTGTACAGTGCATTGCACTATCAGGAGCAGACAGCGAAGAAAAGTTAAACGTTCAGAAGGGTTGATCAAAAATGCAGTAAACTTTCCCCCGGGAAACAAGCCTCACCAGCACCGGGGGACAGACTGTTTTACAGCCGGTGTTTCGCCAGCCAGTTGGTGGTAATTTCTGCCAGTTTTGCCGGTTGTTCCAGAGGGATCATATGTCCACAGTGCTCAACCACCAGCGATTCAGCCTGAGTAAACCGCTCTGCCAGCTCAACGGCTTCCTCCGGCAGACGCAGATTATCCTGACGTGCGCTGATCACCAGCACCGGACAGTTGATACTGTTAAGCGGAATATCTGTCCGGTCGAGCAGAGACTGATTACGGAACACTTGTGCTCCCAGCGTTTTACCCATGTTTCTGATTCGCTGTACCAGTTGAGGATCAGCAGCATGTTCCGGGTGCAGTGAGGTTTTAATCGCGGACGGACTTAATCCCTGAAAACTCCCATTCAGGGTTGCAGCAGCAGCGTCCCGCTTCCGCTGTTTCTGTAGCGGTGTATCGTCACGCAACGAGGTGGCTATCAGTATCATTCCTGTCACCCGCTCCCCGTATTGCGCAGCTAAAGTACGGGCGACATAACCACCCATCGAAAAGCCCACAATCACAAAGCGTTCAGGCAGACGGTCTGCATAACCGGCGGCAATTTCCTGCAACGTTTCACCCGGTGACAATGGCAGCCGCAAATAGCTGCGGTCTGTTGTCATTTTTTCCAGGTAATCATCCCAAAGCGTTTCATCCAGCATAAAACCGGGCAGTAGTACAACAGGTAAACTCCGGGTGGCAGTCATTTCTGCTCCTTCAGGGATAGGATATCGGTTTCTGCCATCTGGCGGAAAAGCTTGTCAGATATCGTTATTTTGCCGCCATGATGCCGCTGGTTAAGCTGTGAATTTAACAGGGAAATAGTAAATGAAATTATTTATCTGTGCATTGTTGTTTTGCAGCGCAACAGTTCAGGCCACACAACTGACTATCGGTGATCAGAAAGGCAATGCCAGGGCCGTGATGGAAGCTGCCGGTGAAATCAGTCATCTGTCATATACGGTGAAATGGGTCGAGTTTCCCAATGCAGCCCCACTACTGGAATCACTGAATTCCGGTCATCTGGATGCAGGTATGGTAGGTGATGGCCCGCTGGCATTTGCCGTCGCGGCGGGAGCCTCGGTTAAAGCTGTGCAGGCATCTCAATACCTGGGTAACGGAATTATCGTTAAACAGAACAGCCCGATACATAACATCCATCAGCTTCAGGGTAAGACAGTCGCTACGGTGAAAGGCTCTGCGGGGCAAAATCTGGTGCTCTCGGCG
Source organism: Tatumella citrea (assembly GCF_002163585.1). Classification (NCBI taxonomy): domain Bacteria; kingdom Pseudomonadati; phylum Pseudomonadota; class Gammaproteobacteria; order Enterobacterales; family Erwiniaceae; genus Tatumella; species Tatumella citrea. The sequence goes on along the minus strand of NZ_CP015579.1, from coordinate 2,024,291 downwards.
CTGGCCAAAGCTGGTATGCCTGCGAACAGTGTCCGGTTTGTCTTCCTTTCCCCGGCAGATGCCTCACCGGCGCTGGATAATGGTTCAGTGGATGCCGTTGCCAGTTGGGAACCTTATGTTTCATTCGGTTTATACCAGTCTGGCGACCGTCTTCTGGTAGACGGCAAAAACTTCCCTGTATCCAATTACCTGGTGGCGACCGATCAGGCAATTGCTGATAAACACGATGAGTTACAGGATTTTAGCCAGCGATTATCCAGAGCCAGAATCTGGGGGTTACAACACCCGGAAGCTTATTCTCAAACCATCAGCCGGATTCTGGGTATCCCGGAAAACGTCGCATTAAGTAAGGTAAAACGTGAAGACAACTCACCGGTGAGCAATTTTAACCTGCTGATCGCCCGTCAACAGGCGGCAATAGATACCTTCACTCAAAGTGGCCTGATTAAGCCAGGTCTGAAAGCCAGGAGTTTACTCAGTGCCGGATTTTTTACAGCGTCAAAGGGACTCCAGCCATGATGAACCTTGCGTTATATCTCGATGCGGGTATCCACCAGGGCGGATGGCGCTATCCACAGGCAGCCAGGGATAACGGCAGTCGCTGGCCGTTACTGCGCAATATTGCATTGCGTGCAGAAGCAGCAAAACTGGATATGGTGTTTATTGCAGATAAGTTGGCCATTGATGATATCTATGGCGGTGACCTGTCAGCAACCGTCAGAAGCCGGCCCCAGGGATGGTCGGAACCGTTGACTCTGCTGGCTGCACTGGCGGCGGTCACTACGCAAATCGGACTCGGTGGCACCGTCTCATCCTCATATTCTCTGCCTTATACCGTGGCTCGCCAACTGGCAAATATTGACCATATCAGCGAAGGCCGGGCTGCCTGGAATGTAGTGACTTCGGTCAGCGATGCCGAGGCACGTAATTACGGACGTTCACAACACTATTCACACAGCGAACGCTACCGGCGTGCCGCCGAATTTATCCCTCTGGTCCGTCAATTGTGGGACAGTTTCGCCGCCGATGCGGTAGTTAATGACCAGCAAAATGCGTTGTTTGCTAATCCGGAACGCTTTCGTTATCTGCATCATCACAGTGAATGGTTTAGTGTCCGTGGACCATTGAATATCCCACGGCCGCCGCAGGGCTACCCGGTCACCATTCAGGCGGGAGTGTCTGATGAATTCATTGATCTTGCCGCACACTTTGCCGAGGTAATGTTCGTCGTACAACCGGATCTGCAACGAGCAGCCAGTTTCTGTCAGCGGATTAAGCAGAAAGTGGCGCTGGCCGGACGTCAGCCACAGCATGCGCGCATTTTACCCGGTCTGGTTCCGGTGATTGCAGAAACACGCGCGGCAGCGAAGGAGAAAAAGCATCATCTTGATTCTCTGATCACGGTGGATTCTGCGTTGAGTTTTATGTCCGCCAGCATGAATCATGATCTGGGACGCTATCCGGTTGACCAACCCGTGCCGGATATTCGTGATTTTATCACCGGCAGCAAAGGCCGGTTTAATTTTGTGATCAGTCAGGCACTTGAACAGCGACTGACCTTAGGGGAAATGGCGCTACGTTATGCAGAAAGCCTGTCATTCCCGTCCCCGGCAGGTACCGCTGACGAAATTGCGGCAATGATGACAGAATGGTATCAGGCCGGAGCCTGTGATGGTTTTGTGATCCTACCCGCTTATCTGGAAACTGACGGCAACCTGTTCCTGGACGAGGTTGTTCCCAGACTGCAACGGTCCGGTGTTTTCCGTAAGGAATACCCTGGCAAAACCTTGCGCGATACACTGGGACTGAACGTACCGGAAAACCCCTTTTTCCCGTAAATAATGAAAGCGCAATCCATGGATATGATTTCACTATTGAAGATGAGATTATTTTAGATTATCTGTCGACTATCCGGATTGATTACCTGCATGGCTAAACAGACCGGGCAGTGTTATGAGTTTTTTTAAATAAACCAGACCATTGCCCACCTTCGCTGGATTTATCTCAGATTAGGGATAAAGTAGTTTTATGGATGAAGTTGAGATGAAGAGTGAATTGTCATTGGGCGATTTAAGTTCGGTAAAACCCAACTGGCGGTACAATTTTCTTGCTGCTTCATTCAAAGCATCAACAAACATACCGTGTATGCCGACCGCATCAGAAGCTTTTGACACAACTTTTATTGCATGGGCAACAAGTACCGCCCCGTAGCCATTTCCCTGAAGCGATATGTCTATTGCCAACCTGCCCAGAGTGATAGCCGGAGCATTAGAATAAGGGATCTCCTTTTGCTGGCTTTTGGTTGGCAAAGAGTCGCGCTCAAAACTGCTGCCTGAAAGTGTATAGAAGCCGACAATCTTTGGTATCTCGTCATCGGTTATAAGGACATATCTGCGAAAGTACCCGTGATTCAAGGGATAGCTTACCGGACAGGCAGCCGGATAAGGTCATCAGCGACCTGATAAAACATCCGAATTCAACCTCATTAGCCGGTTCAGACAGCATCCTGGGAACCAGACTCATTTCTGGTGAGTACTATGTCAGTACAGCATCAGAATTTTCCATGAATAAAAAATAATCACCGCTGCCTGTTGCAAGCACACCACCAGCAATAAACAGCGGTTATCTGTCTTAGTGGTCAGTTTTACTGAGAAACTGCCGGATAAGCCCCGTGACCTGCTCTGCGGATTCCAGCATTGGGTGATGCCCGGTCTCAGGCAACAGAGCCAGCTCACCTGATGGCAGTGTATCTGCAATCTCTATACTGAGTTCCGGTGGCGTCGCAGGGTCTTTTTCACCACAGATGACCAGTACCGGTACCCTAATATCAGCCAGCAACGGTCGTATATCTCCACGGGTAAATACTGCTGCGGTGGCTGCCAGCGCCATCGCCTGTGGGTCCTGTTGCAGCATTAATTGCCGTTCTTCCAGAGCCTCATGCGGTGAATTCTCCAGCCAGCGGGAGCTGTTCAACGTCTGTTGAAGGCTGGTAAACAATTGACTGCGTTGTTGTTGCGTTCCACTGTGCAAAATCTCGCGCCGTTGCTGCCAGACAGCCATTCTGTCTGCAGGCTCCTCGCGGGCACTGGTCCCCAACAGGATCATGCGCTGTATCCGTTGAGGAAAACGTGCCGCCAGCCGTATCCCTGCCATTCCTCCCTGACTCTGACCAATAAAAGTGACGGGCTGCTGAAATAGCTCCTCAATCATCAGAGCCAAATCTTCGGCAATATCATCGAGGGTCCAGCCTGACGGCGAGTGGCCACTCTGCCCGTGCCCTGGCATATCAATCACTATGCAGCGGTAGTTTTGACTTAGTCCGGAATATTGTGCGCGGAAAGCCTGCCCGCCCAGAAACAGTCCGTGTGCAAACAGCAGTATTGGCCCTTCCCCGATATCCAGATAACGATACACGGTGCCATTAATCCGCACCTGCTGATGCACTGGTTGTGGCTGTACAGTGAATGCCTGTTTCAGCAACAGAGAATCTTCATAGATCTGATAACGGGATATCTGCTGTCCTCTGACAGTAAAGCGGATCACCATATCGCTGCCAACAGTTTGCCCGGTGGAAAGAATAGTGTGCCGGAAGCGACCTACCGCCAGAACATTTTCATGGTCACCATAGTAATGGCTAATCACAAACTCTCTGGCGAGAAAGTTTTGTGGGAAGCTCCTGAGCCATGCGACGACCTTATTTCTACCCTGTAATAATCCTGCGGTACTGACCCCGGGATCCCCGTCCACATGCCATACCACATCTTCACAGAGCAATTGTGTCAGTCTGGCAATATCTCCTGCGGCAAAAGCACTGAACCAGTTTTCTGTTACCTGACGACTGGCAGAAAAATCCTGTGATGTTGTTGTCTGCATACATAACCCCTTTTCGTTGACGTACTTAGTACGAGCTGATGGCGAAAAGTATATGTTTGCTATTTACGGAGAAAAACCACTACTATCGGCAAATCATTTTCCATAAAAGGAAAACAGCATGCCATCTTACGCCCCTGACTGGGATGATATCCGTTTTTTTCTTAATGTTGCCCGCAGCCAGAGCCTGACCAAAACTTCAGCCCAACTCAATGTCAGCCAGTCTACGGTGTCAAGAAGGATCCAGTCTCTGGAACAACGCTTACAGGTCCGGTTGTTCACCCGCCACCAGTCCGGCTACTATCTGACCGAATCAGGGAGTGCGCTGTTACAATATGCTGAGCAGACCGAAGAGAGCATTCTGCAGCTGGAAAGTCATCTGACCGGCACTGACCGCCGGCCCGAAGGCACCGTCCGGCTGGCCACTACCGATCTACTGGCCAGCCAGCTGATTATTCCGGCATTACCGGAATTTATGCACCAGTATCCCCGTATCAGGCTGGAGATAATCACCGGTATTTCTGAGGTTTCTATGTCCCGGCATGATGCAGACCTGGCATTAAGGATGGTAAGGCCACAACAAAACTCACTGAAAGTGCGGCGCGCCGGGGAAATTCCCTGGTCGGTACTGGGGCATCAGGAGTATCTGAATAGCTATCCGTCAGAGTCGCAGTGGCAATTTATTTGCTGGGACAGTGCGTGGGATCATCTGCCATCAGCCCGTTGGGTCAGTGAACATTTCCCCCACAATGAGTCAGCGCTGATCACCACCAGCCTGAACCATCAGATAGCCGCTGCCAATGCCGGGCTGGGTGTGGCAGTACTCCCGGACTTTGTGACCCGACACTATTCTCAGTTACAGGCAGCTGATGGCAGACAACAGATTTATCGTGAAACGGTATGGATGGTGAGTCATGGCGATTTGCTGGAATCAGCCCGTGTTCGTGCAGTGGCAGATTTTCTGTTGGCGGTAATGGCGACTGGCTAGCCGAAGTCCATTACCGTTAAACATTACTGCCATCAGACTGGCGTTCCGGAAAGAGGGTTTGTGATACTCAGCGTGGTAGCAACCCCATTTCTCTGAGCTGCAAGAAACTTTCCCGGGTATCACCCTGTGGATGGTATTCCATGCTGATCCAGCCCTGATAGTTAAGCTGTTCAAGCAGAGAAAACAGTTTGTCAAAATCCACAGCTCCGGTACCCGGCTGATGACGGCCAGGAACATCGGCGATCTGGATGTGATCTATCCGGTCAATAAAGGCCGGTAACACTTTAAACGGGTCTTCCCCGGCACGCAGCGAATGATAAAGGTCGTACTGAACCCGCAGATTGTCAGAATTCACAGAGTCCAGAAAACGTACTGTTTGTTCGGTACCCGATAATAAAGCGCCGGGAACATCGTTATGGTTTATCGGTTCCACCACCATGCGGATCCCTTCCGCTTTCAGGCTCTCAGCCGCATATTCAAAGTTCTGCTTCAGGGTATTCATGGACTCAGGGGTATCTTCGGCCGGACCAGACGGACAATTGATCCGCGGCGGTTGTAACTGCCGTCCATAGTCCCGCGCCAGACTGACCGCCTGCTGATATTCAGCCACCCTCCCTGCCTGACCGGCGAATCCCCGATCTCCGGCATCCCAGTCACCCAGCGGCATATTGAATAACACCAGCTGCAGGTGATGTTTATCCAGTGCCTGGCCGATTTTCTCTGCCGGCCAGTGGTAAGGAAAAAAGAACTCTACGGCATGAAATCCATCTTCCGCGGCCACGGCAAAGCGGTCAAAAAAATCATATTCGTTATAGAGCATGGTCAGATTAGCGGCTATGCGAATCATCAGAGCTTCCTTCTGGTTGCCGGTCACTGTCACAGAATGCTCAGCAGAGACTGAGAATACGACAGAGACCGTGCCATTAACCGCCCATCTGCTATTACGGCTTTGCAGTATCCCTGCATCAGAGACATATCGCTGTCTGAAAAGTCCTTCCCGGGGAGCGGGTAACTACAGATGAGCATAAGTTTATTAAATGTTCATATGAACACTACCCGTTGACTGCAACCTGAGTAAAACCCTAAACTCTGATTTTGTGATTCATGCATAACTTTTTATTAACAAACAAAAAGCCATTTCCCTGAGTACAACAAACCAGATCCCGATCATAAAAACCCATAACTGGCGGGGGTATTCTGCGATAAAAGACAGCATGATTTCCCATTGACGGTATAACTCCGCACGCGACACCAGGGCCGAAATGTGATATTTTTGTAACATATCAGTCCCTGAACGGCAGAAGCTTGCGCGACAGCGTGAGAAGTAACGCTATAAACCAGTGAAAGGATCGTTGCCTATGCAGGAGAACCAGTTAACGCAGTTTTTAGCTAATGCTTACGGACTGCAGCTCACCGGTGACCCACAGGAAACCGCGCCGGATGCCTTCCATAAACTGCAGTTTACCCAAACCCCTGCGGGTATCTTTTCGCAGATAGAGGCGTTTCGCCCGACTCTCGGCCCAAGCCAGAACCATCCGCACAAAGAACAGTTAATTTTCAAACTGGTGACACGCGGGAATATTCGTATTCGTAATGCCAGTGGCGAGTACTGGTTACCGGATGGTTCTTTGTCGTTGCTGACTCAACAGCGTAATTTTGAAGAGAGTTTTATCTCCCCGACCTCGTTACTGGTGATTGGATGCGACAGTGCCTTGTGCCAACGGGTTCTGCCTTTGCTACGCAAAAGCGGCGGCCACAGTACCACACCTGAACCGCAAGATTTTATCTGGCTGCAGTCACTGATCCGCCAGTATCTGAGCAATCATCAGTTTCTCAGTCCCGGCTTGTCAGCCATCAGTAGCCAGTCAATTATCACCACACTCTGCGAAATGTTGTTGAATGGTCCGCAGAAAAACACCAATCCGCAACTGGCACGACAACGTACTATTAGTGAGATTCGTGAATTTATCAGTGATAATCTGCATGACCCGGCATTAGACGGTGAGATGATCGCCGCCCATATGAGACTGAGCGTTAACTATATGAATCGTCTGCTGCACAGCGAGCAACTGTCTCTGATGAAATGGGTGTGGCAGCTGCGTCTGGAGGAAGCCAGACGGTTACTGAACAGCCCTGCCATGCAGCATTTGCAGCTGGCAGAAATTGCCTGGAATTGTGGTTTTGCCAGTCAGTCCCATTTCTCTCATGCGTTTAAAAAGCATTTTGGCATCAGCCCGAAACAGATGCGGACCGATGGCCCGCAACTGTCACAGTTAACTCAGGGTCACCGTCCTGACAGAACGCTGGTGTGAACAGGTATCGAAACTGGCTTTTCCGTGGTATTTGCCCATTCCTGAAGGACCGATACCGCCAAACGGTAATTGCGTTGATAAGACATGGGACAGTGCATCATTAATCTGTGCATCACCTGACTGAACAGTACTGATAAATTCCAGCGCCCGTGTGGTGTCACAGCTGAATACATACAGTGCCAGTGGTTTGTCATGATAACGCACAATGTTTTCCCGGCATTCATTCAGATCACGGTAGCTGAGTACCGGCAGGATTGGTCCGAAGATTTCCTCCTGCATTAGTGCATCCTCCCAGCCGACATGGCTGACCACCGTTGGCGCAAACTGGCGGGTTGCCTTATCAAAACTGCCACCACTGATCACCTGACCACCGGTCCGTGATAAGTAACCCGCCAGTTTATCAATCTGCCTTTCACTGACCACTTTGCCAATATTTTGCCCCTGCATATTATCCAGGGCTTGTTTAAGCTGACGGGTAACCTCAGTTTGTAGTGACTCAGGAACCAGCAGATAATCCGGAGCCACACAGGTCTGGCCGCTGTTAAGGTATTTGGCGAAACAAATCCGTTCTACCAGTTGTGGAATATCCGCATCTTCCATCACGACCACCGGGCATTTACCTCCCAACTCCAGTACTACCGGAGCCAGTTGCTCTGCCGCGGCTTTCATCACCACTTTCCCTACCCCCGGGCTGCCGGTAAAGAAGATAAAATCGAATGGTTTCGCCAGCAGCCACTCATTTTCCTGCCTGGCCCCTTCCACAACGGCCACGTACTGTGCAGGAAATGCCTGTTCAATGACCTGACGAATCACCGCGGAGGTGGCAGGAGTTGCTTCTGAGGGCTTCAGAATAGCCGTGTTACCGGCTGCGATAATGCCTGCCAGAGGGGTCAGCGTCAGGTTAAACGGATAATTAAACGGACCGATAACATAGCTGACACCATAGGGTTCAGCACGGATACGCCCTTGTGAACCTGCCAGGGTTCCTTCTAACGGAAACACCTGGTCCTTAGACCATTCCGGAAGACCTGCCAGCATACTGTCTATTTCTTCAACCACAGCGCCGATTTCAGCCAGATCGACAATTTCCGGGGTTTTACCCAGATCACTTTCCAGTGCCGCATAAATTGCCGGTTTGTTATCCAGAATCACCTGGCGTAATTTACGCAGTGCCGCCATCCGCACCGTAATATCACGGGTGTTACCTGCCTGAAACCATTGCTTCTGGGCCGCAAAAATATCATTAATCGTCTGTTCTGTACTCATCATTGCCTCACTCAATCTGTTCAGAATACATAGAGTAATCTGAGGTTAACGCCGGTATCTTTTTTGTAGCCACTACTGACATCGAAATCACGGACCAACTGTGTACTGACCTGAAAATGGCCACCAAACAGTTGCTGATACTCCAGTCGCATTTGTTGTGCTGACGTTTTGGTACCGTTGTACTCTCCGTCCAGGTACTGCCGGCCGCCAGCGGTAACCGAATAACCCAGTGCGACTTTCTGTTGATGATTGAAGTCGTAACGCAGATTAGTCTGCCACTGATAACCGGCATGTTGTTTCAGCGTCTGGCTGCCATCACCGGCCGAGGTGTTGTGTCCGTAAAATACCGAATCCTGAAACATTTCCAGGCTAAGTTGCCGGTATATCGGTTCAACCCAACCCAGCTGTAAATCAAACTTATAGCGATTCTCACCAATGTTTAGTGACTTATTACGATCATATTTTCCCCAGGGCAGCGTGACTAACGGGGTTATCCCGACATAGCGCCCCACATAACCCACCTGCGGCTGATTGACCACCCAAAATGTGGCTCCGATAATCGGGTCGCTGAAACCGGTGGTACTCCCCAGAGACTGTCCACCCACGCTGGCATTACTGACCGAACCAAACGGCAATAATATCTGCGGGTCAACCACCATGCCGCCGATCGTGGTGTAATGAATCAAACGCAAAATCGACATTTCGGTACGGGCATAACCGTCCTGACGCTGATGTTGCTGGTAGTAATCGTTGGATTCACTGTATTGCAGATACAGGGCTGCAATATTACTGCCTGCCGGTAAGGCATCATAATCACCGCTGTTAACATCAACGGCATATCCCGCGGCACTGTATAAACAACTAATTCCCAGAGCAGCGCACCAGACTTTATTTTTCATAGGGTCACTCTACTTTTTAGGTGAGTTATTAATTATTGGTATCCACCCAATCGAATCTAACAACTTTGAAACAATATTTTTGTCTGAGCAGTGCATTTGATTATCCCCTGTTGTGCCTTAAATTTTAAATTGTTATTTATTAGATAGTTATATATTTATTCATTTTGATTTTTTGTGCCTGAATTATATTTTTAACATTGATGTTTTTTACATTTTTAATATTATTAATTCACAAATAATAAAAACCCGTCTTCTTCTGTCGCAGCAATATTCGTCACGGATATTTGCTAAGGAATAAAATATGCAAAACAAATATGATGTAATTATTATCGGAAGTGGCGCCGCGGGTTGTGTTGCCGCAGGCTATCTCGCAGAAAATACCCGGTTATCCGTTGCCGTTATTGAAGCCGGTAGCACGGATAAAGATCCGATGATTCATATTCCCGCCGGTTACGGACAAATTCTGGCGAAAGATCACCATGTCTGGCCTTATGACACCATACCTCAGCATGGGTCCGTCAGACGTTTCAGAATGGGTAAAGTCGTCGGTGGCGGCACCTCTGTAAACGCGATGTGCTACGTGCGGGGACAGAAACGGGATTTTGACAGCTGGTACCAGGCCAGTGGTAATGACAGTGACTGGTCTTTTGAATCACTGTGGCAGACGTTTATCAGCCAGGAAAAAAATGACACCTTCCACAACCAGCATCATGGTATCGACGGTAATCTGGCGGTACAACTGCCGAAGGGAATTAACAGCCTGAATCAGTACTGCATGAAGGCGTTCCAGGAATATGGCCTTCCCTACAATGCTGACTACAATGGCGACAGCCAGGTCGGTGTTTCACCGGTGCAGAGCAATGTCGCCGATCAGAAGCGTTGCAGTGCTTATGTCGCTCACCTTAAACGCCATGTGGATTCCGGTCGGGTTGAACTGTTGACAGATATGGCCGTAGCGCGGGTAATTCTGGAAGGAAAACGGGCCACCGGCGTCGAAGTGATAACCAGTAATCAGACACAGAAAATCTCAGCCAGCCATGTCATTCTGTCAGCCGGTGCGGTGCAGTCACCGAAAATTCTGATGCATTCAGGAATTGGCCCGGAACAACAACTCTCTCAGTTCAATATTCCGGTTAAAGTTAACCTGCCAGGTGTGGGTGAGAACCTGCATGACCACCCTATTATCCCTGTCAGCGCCTATGTGAAAGGCGTGCTCGGTTACCAGAATGCCGCGCTTGGTTTTGGCACGGTCAAAGCCGGTATGCGTTATTACATCACCAAAGACGGTCCCGCTTCCGGTAACGGTATCGAAACTGTTTCGTACTGGAATCCGGACCAGCTCGATGCCGAGCCTACTGTGCAGTGTTATCACGAGCCAATTATTTCGACTAACGGACTCAGCCCGACCGGCAGCCGTTCCGGGGTCACATTCGCACTGGTTGTACTACAACCGCGCAGCAGAGGTTCTGTCCGCCTCGCCGATGCAGATCCATTATCCATGCCGCTGATTGACCCGAATTTTATCGGCGATGACTATGATTTAGATATCGGAATTAAAGCTGTTAAATCGATTCGTGAAGTGATGAAACAGCAATCTCTGGCCCCGGTGCTGGAAGAAGAGCTGATGCCTGGTGACGGGGTAAAAACCGATGAACAGATTGCTGAATTTGTTAAAGCAGTCGCCACCACCATGTGGCATCCGGTAGGTACCTGCCGGATGGGACTGGACGAGATGTCAGTCGTGGATGCCAACCTGCAGGTGCATGGTGTCGATAATTTGCATGTGATGGATGCTTCTGTCATGCCGAATATCACCAGCGGTAATACCAACGCACCCACCCAGGCCCTGGCATTAGTCGGTATCAGGCGCTGGGTGAAACGTTACGCTCAGGCCTGATTAGCCGTAATCACCGCAGAAATCGGCCACAGATAACAGGGTTAACCGGTAACAGCCACGGGTTAACCCTGTGTTCCCCACGGGGAAAGCAGCATTGCTGACCCCAGCCCTCCGGCCGCCGCGATAGCACATAACCCGGTTTGCCCGTTACGTTGTCTGAGTTCATGAAACATTCTGCACAACAGAACCGCACCTGAAGCACCAATCGGATGGCCTCTGGCCAGTGCCCCTCCTCCGACATTTACATTGTCCATCGCCAGGCCACTCTGCCGAATACAAACCATGGCCTGCGCTGCATAGGCTTCCATCATTTCAGTTAGACAGTGTTGTGGCTGATACTGAGGATTACGCTCAAACAACCGACGAATAGCTTCCACCGGCGCATAACCGGGTAACCGGGTATCTGCCCCCAGCGTCTGATATCCCGCGACTGTTAAAGCAAACCCACAGCCTAATCGGGCTGCAGTCTTATCCGAAACCACCACACAGAAAGCAGCACCATCGGCTTCAACGGCAGTGGACGCCAGACTGACCGTACCGGCTAATGCCGGAGTGCGTTGTGCCAGCCGCAGGCTGAGAGCCCGGGGGTAGACATCACCGGTCACCCCGGCCAGTGGCACAATCTCTGCAGTTAACCGGCTGGCCGCAGCTAACGCTTTATGATGACTGTCGATAGCAAACTGGTCCTGTTCCTGCCGCGTAAGATGAAAACGGTCGGCCAGTTCACCGGCAGCCATAGTCATGTCCGGATCCGCTTCGGGATCGGGTGTAAACGACGGGCGGGTATAAAACTCGGCAGGTCGCTGATCAGCAAATGTTTTGGCCCGCAGCGGGCGACGTGAATAACTCTCTGCGCCTCCGGCAATCACAATTTCTGCGGTCCCTGCATCGACCAGTGCCGCGGCAAGCGCTACCGCGTCCAGTCCGCCGGCACACTGGGTATCAATACTCAGCCCGGAAACATGGTCCAGCCCGGCAGCCAGCGCGGCGACCCGTGCCGGATTACCGCCCGCGCCCAGCGAATTTGCCATAACTAACTGCGACACTTCTGCAGCAGCAATGCCGGTCTGCGATAACAGAGCGCGGATCACCAGTTCTGCCAGCTGGTGGGGCAATAACTCGTTGAATGCTCCGCCGCGCGGAACCACCGCAGTCCGTAAGGCCGCAATGATGGCACTCATGGATTCAGTAACGCCGTTAAACGTTGCAGATCTGCTTTCCCGCCATTCAGTAACGGAAATTCAGCCAGAAAATGAAAATGTCGTGGCACCATCGCACTTCCCAGTTGTCGGGTGATATCACTGCGTAGCTGCTTTTCCAGCTGCGGGTCGCTTTCACCCTGGATAAATGCATGCAGCAGATGGCCACGCTGCGTATCAGGACAGGCAATCACCGCGACGGCACCCTGTTCCAGCCGCTGGCTGATCACGTTTTCGACTGCTTCAGGAAATACATTCTGGTCAGCGATAGTGACCATCCGGCTGCGGCGTCCGGCCAGCCACAGATATCCCTGCTCATCCAGCCAGCCCAGTTCTCCGACCGTCATAAAATCACCGTCGCTGCGGGTTTCACTGCTGCCACCTAACGCATAGCCACGGAACAGATAGGGACTGCTGACCCACACCTCACCAATCCCCTGACAGGCATGGCGGATCTCAATAGTTACCCCCGGATAAGCTTTACCGACAGACCCTTCCGGTGTCTGCTGGTCTGCCAGCGTGATAAAGCTGGTTTCAGAGGCACCGTAGAACTCATGGATAGCGGCGTCCGGAAAGCATTCCGCCGCCCGCTGACGGGTTTTGCTGTCCAGTTTGCCACCCCCACACAGAATCAGGCGCACCTTAGGCAAAATATCACCACTGCTGGTCAGCAGACGTAATTGTGTCGGAGTAATATAGAGAACGGTCACTCCGGCATCAGCCAGCAGCCGCACCTGATTACGCGGTCGCATACCCACCATCACTTCGACCGGCATCCCCAGGCCCAGCGATTCACAGACTCCGTACAACGACAAAGAGTGGTTAAGCCCGCCAAAAACCGCACTATGATCAGCTGCGGTCAGGCTAAAAAGTTGCCGGTTAATCTCAAAAGTGCGCTGCCAGGAGAGCCGGTGGCGGCGGATTACTTTCGGCAACCCACTGCTTCCACAGGTAGTACATTCTATGTATTGCTCATCTTCAGTCGTCTCAATCCACGGAGCCTGGTTAATGGCACGAAAGGTCGTACCCTGCTGCCAGGCTGCGAGCAAACGTCGCAGGGCATCGGGTTGTTCACCCTGACTGTCCGCCAGTAGCTGCCCGTGAAAACTGATAACGTTCAGGGGATTAATGTTCACTCTGCCTCCTGTGCGGAAAAACCATGCAGCGTGGTAAATTCCTCTAAACCCGCGCGACGGGTACGGAACTGATTCACTGGTGCATCAGTATCGGCTTTGCCCAGCGCAATTCCGCACACCACCAGCTGTTCATCGGGTAACTGCAGTAACTGATGAATATGTCGGCCGTAATTAGCTAATGCACCAATACCACAACAGCCATAGCCGAGGTGCCCGGCGGTCAGGAAGAAATTCATCAGCGCCATTCCAAGATCCATAAAGCAACCGGCTCCCATGTCGCGCTGAATAGTGACCACAATACCCACGGGCGCGTCAAAGAAACGGTAATTGGCGTCAAACTGACGACGCCGTCCGGCAATATCGCGTTTTTCGATACCAAGCGCCTGATAAAGCGCATAACCGGCATCACGCTGCCGTTGTTTCAGTACAGCAGACATGGGTTGTGGAAAGTAACTGTACAGTTCTTCTTCCGGGGGAGTTGTCTGTACGATGTGGGATAACTGCTCAGTCATTGCTGACAGAGGCTGCCCGGTATAGACGTGAAACGCGCCAGGTTGCAGGTTGGCACCACTGGGAGCACTGCGTGCAGCGTTCAGCATGATCTGCACATCAGACAGTTTCACAGGATCGGGTAAAAACGCGCGGCAGGAAGAGCGGTTAGCCAGAAATGCCGGCAGTGAAATATCTGAGTTTTGCATCAAGGGACAGCCTGAACCTGGAACATGAGAATAAGCAGCAAAGGATACCGGACACTTGCACAGGAGTGAAGAGTCTCATTATAATCGTAAACTAATTTCATGGTTATAGGTTTACAAGTCTGTGTGGTATCTTGCGATCGTTACCTTCCTCTGGGGATCCTCTTTCAGTCTGACCGGGCATTTTCTGGCGGGCCAGGTGGACAGTTACTTTGCCGTGTTCATCCGTACACTGGCAGGCACCCTGATTTTCCTGCCTTTTATGGTATGGCGCAATCTTCCTGCACGGCTGGTGGCAGGCCTGTGGGCAGCCGGTGCACTTCAGTTTGGCGTGACATATGCGTTGTCATACCAGAGTTATACCATGCTGACCGTACCGGAGATGCTGCTGTTTACCACCCAGACTCCGTTGTATATCAGCCTCATTAATAATGCTCTGGAAAGGCGCTTTAACCCGTGGACGCTGCTGGCAGCTATGTTTGCGGTTTCCGGTGGGATAGTGATTCACTACCATCCGCTCACCGGGCATTTCTGGAAAGGATTCTGGTTGTTGCAACTGGCGAATCTGACCTTCGCTGCCGGGCAGGTGCTGTGCCGTCGACTGCTGCTGAAATATAAGCCGGAAGTTGCCCTGCCAAGATTGTTTGGTCACTTCTTCCTTGGCGCTATCTGTATTACCGGACCGCTCTACTATCTGTTTGGTCAACAGGGCCATCTGCCACAAACTACCGCACAATGGTCAGTGCTTATTTATCTGAGTGTGGTGGCCACAGCACTAGGCAGTTACTGGCTGGCCAAAGGCAGTACGCTGGTTTCCGTGGCTACTTTGTCGGTGTTTAACGAGCTGCATGTGCCCGTCGGCCTGGTGATTAATATGCTGCTGTGGGGCAATGATGTTCCGCTGCTGCGACTGGCGGCTGGTTGTTGTTTAATTGCTATCGCGATCGGTATTAATTACCGACACCCTACCCGTCCCCGGGCATCAGCTCAGCCCCTTCCTCAGCCTGACTGACCAGAAAAGGCACAGTAACAGACGTTGCTGTGTCTTTCCTCTTATCCGGTTTCCAGCCTTTGCCCCTTCTCCGGTTCCTGAATTCTCTGTTCTCCCCGGATTAATCACCTTCATCAGAGTTGCACAGCGACCTGCTATTTATCCTGCAAAATTTTTCCGGCACGTCCCTGTCAACCTACCACGGGTTGTTTTTCTGCCTGTTATCGCACAATAAAATTACACAAAAACGTAAATATAAATTAACATTTATTGAAGATGGTTTACAAACCACAGTTTTTTTATTTCCGGATATCTCCGGAATTGTGCAATGTCGACACAGGAGTATCAAATGTCTGATCCTTCATCGAAAGGGATTAGCCGGCGACGGCTGCTCTCTGGCTCTGCCGCAGGTTTAACCGTTGCCGCGGTAAGCAGTGCTAATGCCACCACTATCACCGGCATCCCTCGCTGGATGCTGTTTGACCATAACAGCCCCATCACTCCCACCAGCCCCGGCCTTAAGTTCCTGACTCAGGAAGAAGCGACTGAAGTGGATGCTATCGTCAGTCAGTTGATCCCTGCGGATGAGTTGTCGGTGAGCGGTAAAGATGCCGGTTGTACGGTATTTATCGACCGGCAACTGGCTGGCAGCTATGGCGATGCCAGCCGCAACTATATGCGTGGCCCTTTCCGGGAAGGAACTCCGGCCCAGGGTGATCAGTCTCCGTTAGTACCCCGCGAGCGTTACCGTCTTGGACTGGCGGGCTTGAGTGACTATTGCCAGCAAAAATACCAGAAACTGTTCAGCCAACTGGACAGCGCAACCCGGGATGAAGTGTTGACCGGACTGGAACAGGGAAAAATCAATCTTACCGGCATCAGCGGCAAGATGTTTTTTGATCAGGTTCTAACCAACACCATGGAGGGCTTCTTCTCCGATCCGGTGTATGGCGGCAACCGCAATATGGTCAGCTGGAAAATGATTGGTTTCCCTGGCGCTCGTTATGACTATCGCGACTATCTGACCAAAACCGATCAGAAACTGGATTTAGTCCCGATTTCCATCATGGGCAGCACCGCCTGGAACGCGAAGGTATAAGACGATGACAAAAAAACTCCCTGCCACTGATGTGGTGATTGTTGGCCTCGGCTGGGCCGGTTCAATTTTAGCCAAAGAACTCTGCGATCAGGGTCTGAATGTGATTGGTCTGGAACGTGGCCCGTGGCGCGATACTGCCAAAGATTTTAACGTAGCCACCGCGCCGGATGAATTGCGTTACAACGCCCGCGAGGAACTGATGCTCCGGCCGGCACAGAACACCTGTACCATGCGTAATAACCCTTCAGAAACTGCACTGCCAATGCGGTTCTGGGGCTCTTTCCACCCGGGTAACGGTACCGGTGGCGCCGGTAACCACTGGGCGGGTATTACTTTCCGCTATCAGCCTGCCGATTTCCGGCTGGCGAGCCATCTGCGTGAGCGCTACGGCAAAGAAGTTGATCCGGCTCTGACCTTACAGGACTGGGGGATCACCTGGGAAGAGATGGAACCCTTTTATGACTCTTTTGAACGGGTTGCCGGAATTTCAGGGAAAGCCGGTAACATCAAAGGCAGTATTATCGAAGGCGGAAACCCGTTCGAAGGTCCGCGCGCCCGTGATTATCCAAATCCGCCAAATATTCAGACCATTGCGCAAACATTCTTTGCCAAAACTGCCACCGAAATGGGTTACAAACCTTTTAACGTTCCTTCTGCACTGGCCTCTCAGGGTTATACCAACCAGTATGGTGTGACGATGGGCCCTTGTACCTATTGTGGTTTCTGTACCAACTACGGCTGCGCCAACTATTCGAAAGCCAGTGCTATCGTTAACGTTTTACCGGCAGTAGTCAGCATGCCCAACTTTGAAGCACGCACCAACTGTGAAGTCATGGAAGTTCTGAAAGACAGCAGCGGCAAAAAGGCTACCGGAGTGGTGTATATCGACAGTAATGGCGAACGTTATGAACAGCCAGCGTCTATCGTGATTGTGGCCGCCTTTACTTTTGAAAACGTGCGTCTGATGCTGCTGTCGAATGTTGGTGTGCCTTATGACCCTGTCACCGGCAAAGGAACTACCGGCCGTAACTACTGTTACCAGACAGCGAATGGTGTCCGTCTGTTCTTCAAAGATCAAATCTTCAACCCGTTTATCGGCGGTGGCGCCATCGGGATGGGAATCGACGAATTCAACAACGACAACTTTGATCACTCCGGATTAGGGTTTGTTGGCGGTGGTTCTACCCGGGTGACACCTATCGGTGCTGCACCTATTGCTTCGCGTCCGGTGCCGCCGGGCACTCCGCGCTGGGGATCGGCCTGGAAGAAAGCAACCGTGGAACATTATCTGACCAATATGAGTATTGGTTGCGAGGCCAGCAGCTATCCGCAGCGCACCAACTATCTGTCGCTCGATCCAAACTATACCGACCCGCATGGCCGGCCGTTATTACGGATAACGTTTGATTTCCCGGACAATGATATGCGGATGGCACAGTATGTCACCAATAAAGTTGGTGAAATTGCCTTACGTATGAATCCGGTGCAAATCCAGAAACAACCACGTACTGCCCCGTGGGCCAACAACGACTACCAGTCATCTCACGTGGTTGGCGGCTTTGTGATGGGCGCTGACCCGTCTACCAGTGCGGTCAATAAGTTTTGCCAGGTCTGGGATATTCCAAATCTGTTCGTGGTGGGTGGTTCTGCGGTTCCAAATAACCCCGGGTATAACCCGACCGGTACTGTTGGCGCCCTTGCCTTCCGTACCGCTCACTATATCCGTACTCAGTACCTCAAACAGCCCGGGGAGATGATGGTATGATGAAAAAGTTAATGCTGACTGCCGGCAGTTTACTGTTGCTGACAGCCGGTTACGCACATGCTGACAGCGGTGGCGATTCCTGGGACCTGGTAAGTAAAGGCCGTTACATTGCGCAACTGGGTGACTGTACCGCCTGTCATACAGAGCCGGGACATCCTCTGTTTTCCGGCGGGGTCGCGATTGAGACACCTTTTGGAAAACTGGTAGGCGCGAATATTACCCCTGATCCGGAAACCGGCATTGGTAAATGGACCTTTGAAGACTTCCAGAACGCGATGCGTAAAGGCCACAGCCGTGACGGTCAGTTGCTTTACGGTGCCATGCCTTTCACGGCCTACACCAAAGTAACTACCGACGATAACCGGGCACTGTGGTCTTATCTGCAAACTGTTCAGCCGGTAAACCGGGTGGTTAACACCAACCAGTTGCCATTCCCGTTCAATATCCGTACTTCACTGCATGTCTGGGATATGCTGAATTTTACCGAAGGTGAATATAAGCCGGACCCTAAACAATCAGCCGAATGGAACCGGGGCGCTTATCTGGTTCAGGGTCTGGGGCATTGCAGTACCTGCCATACACCTAAAAATATGCTGGGTGGTGATAAAGACAGCAAGTTCCTGCAAGGCGGCTCACTGGGTGTCTGGTTTGCTCCGGATATTACCGCCAATACCCACAGCGGTATTGGTCAGTGGACCCAGCAGGAAATTGTCGAATACCTGAAAACCGGTGCTAATAAATACGATATCGCTTCAGGTCCGATGGCTGAAGCTGTAGAGCATTCGACTCAGTACTGGAAAGATGAAGACCTGAATGCGGCTGCGGTGTACCTGAAATCGCTGAAAAACGATAGTAGCCAACCACAACCTCTGGCGGCGGATAATGGCCAGATGGTGAATGGTAAAGCGATTTACGCGGACCGTTGCAGTGCCTGCCATGTGTCACAAGGTCAGGGAGTCTCACATCTGTTCCCGCAACTGGCTAATGCACCACTGGTTAATGCAGTCGACCCTGCATCACTGATTCATGTAGTGCTGGCGGGCAGTCGCGCCGGAGGGACCGCTGCGGCTCCAACGGCTCCTGCTATGCCTGCATTTGGCTGGAACATGACGGATCAGAACGTCGCCGATGTGCTGACCTATATTCGTAACAGTTGGGGGAATGCAGCACCGTCTGTCACCGCCAGCGATGTGAAGAATATGCGCAGTACTTTAGAGAAGTAATCAGCCATCACCTCTCCGGAGGTGTTTGGATGCCACAAAAAAGGCCCCGCAACGGGTAATGCCGGTCACTTAAGGTGACCGGCATTGTTTTTAAAGGGATATTTCGACCTTTTCTCCCTCACTTCTCTCACATATTCCCGTTCTCGTCGTGGTGGCAGTTTCAGCATCCCGGCATTACTGTAAAAGTGTTTAAGGTGACCCGGGATGGCTCCCGGTGAAGCCCACGGCAGACCGATCAGTAGCCGTAATATCTCTGATACTGCACCGCTGAAGCTCAACTGGTAAGGCAGGTAATTTCCTTTCAGGCTGAACGCCATTTTAATCATCTGGTAACGCACCAGGTTATACGTCAGCAGTATTCCCCATAACTCCTGCTTCACCAGATCGGGCAACCGGCTTCTCAGCGTCCAGCGGTTTCCCAGTAAAAACTGCTTTGCCTCACGATATCCCAGCTCGATTTCCCAGCGATGCTTATAAAGTTCTGCCACGTCAGTCGCCGGATAACGCATCGCATCTGTCATGGAAGTGACTACCTGCCGTTCCGTCCCGTTCACTTTCCGCCTGATTAGCCTCACTATGAGTTCTTCCGGCAGGCCTTTCCATTGCTTTCTGGCCTGAGGCGTGGTTTTCAGTCGTATCAGTTCGTCCTGCCTGCCGAGCTTTCGTACCACTTCATACTGAGTGTTCTTTTTCAGCGGCGTTAGCCAGTGGCGATTTTCACCTGCATTATGCCAGTCATGTAACAACCCTAAAGAGTAAAAGCCCTTATCAAACAGCGTAATACTGTTATCCGGTGCATTTTCTGCCAGCTGAGCGGCCAGCCGCATTTCGTTGATATCGTAGCGACCTGACACACTTGCACGCAGCAGATGGCTGCTGAGTTCCATCAGACACACCATACGAACCTGAGGATAACCGCGTTCACCATGCTGATTAGATGCTTTGCCGAAGGCCTCTGCATTTTCAGGAGTGTCCCGGGTATGCCAGACAACGCCATCAACAGCATTAAGCGTCAACCCGTGCCAGAGAGGATGTCTGGCTTCTTCGTGCCAGTGTTGTTGAGTGAGATCAAACAGGACCCGGATGGCATCTTCGCCCAGTGTTTTTCGGCGGGCAATCACAGAGCTGGGTGCGGTAAATGACCGTCCGGTCCGGTCAACAATATCCATCAAATTCACGATATGGCTCATGGGCTTATTGTTGAATATGGCCATACCGATAACCAGCCAGACCATCGACTCAAGGGGAAGTTTACGCTTACGCAGCGTGACGGTATCAGTGAGGGAAAACGCCTGTCGGATGAGGTCAGGAGAGAGCAGGTCAGAGAGGCTCTGTACTTCTTCGGGAGCAGTGAGATTAATAATGCCGAGAGCTTGCGAAAGTTCCATTTAAAAAGGGTCCATGTCTGCACATGAACCCTTTTTACACCAACCACCGGATCGGTCAAATGATCCTTAAACGATCGGCATTACCCGCAACGGGGCCTTTTGATTATTGATACTGAATTAACCGTGTTGCAGATCGCGTTTGATACTGTCAGTAGCGCGCAAAGATAACGCCACCATACTCAGGGTTGAGTTAACAGTCCCTGCGGCTGCCATCACACCACCGGAAGCGATATACAGGTTCTGATGATCGTGGGTTCGCATCCATTTATCGACCACTGAATCTTTCGGATCATGTCCCCCGATAGTCCCGCCCATAATGTGGTTGTTCGGGTTAAAATACGGAGTCATTTCGATTTCGGTCGCGCCAAACAGTTTGGCAATAGTCATCAGATGCTCACGGGATGAAACCGCGGCCTTACGCACATAATCACCCACATCATAGGTAACATGCGGGTATGGGATACCCAGTTTATCTTTATGCACGGTGCTGAGTGTCAGACGGTTGTCCGGATTGGCCAGAATATCGTGGTTAACATAGATATCCATTCCACAGGCGGCCCGGCGACGAATCTCCTCATCCAGTTTCTTACCTACCAGCCCCATTTGCAGCGCTTTCACCCCGGCTTTATGGTTCTGAGAAGTATTGTTCATCCCGATCTGAATTGCCGAATGCTCACGACGGAAATCACCATCACGATAGTTAGTGATTGAACTCATCTGTACCGAACCACCGCCGGTCCAGATAGGCTCTGCTGACTGGAAGCTCATCAGAATACCCGGGTGATCCATCATATTCCGCCCCACCATTCCTGAACTGTTCGCGATACCATTCGGGTTACGGTCATTAGCCGCCATTAGCAGCAGTTTCGGTGTTTCGATACCGTTACCTGCCAGCACAAAAGTCCGTGCTGTTACGCGGTGCGAGTTTTTGTCCGGATCGTAGTAGTACAACGCTGTAATGTTGTTGTTTTCGTCGGTATCAAACTTATAGACCACCGCATTTGGCAGAACCTTAGCACCTGCTTTTTCGGCTTTAATAATACTGTGAATACCATTGAACATGGCGCCGATTGGACAGATAGGCATACAGTTATTGTTACCGCAGCACTGCGGACGCCCGTCATATGGCCGGCTGTTACGTCCCTGGGGTACCGGGGTGTTTTCATAACCGGCAGTTGCCACGACTTCGGTAAACCGACGATCGGCCGGACCGTATGGCATTGGCTCCATCGGGAATGGCTTTTTACGTGGAGCAACGTACTTCAGTGATGTGTCGTTAGGGCCATTAACACCAATCAGCACCTCGGCACGATAGTAATAATCTTCCATTTCGTCATAAGTCACCACCCAGTCACGGCCCACACCATAAGTGGTCTGGAGCTGCATATCTGCAGGCAGGAAACGCCAGCAGGAAGCTGCCCAGTGCCAGGTTGTCCCGCCGACGCCTTTGATCATACCCTGACGAAATGCAGAAGCATCCGGACCGGAAACTTCCGGATAATTATTATATGGATAGAGCTGCGGATGAACTGCCCACGGTTCCGCCGGATATGGCGTTGCGTAATCAGATTCAGATTTATTCACTGGCGGCAGATTTCGCCAGTTCTCTACCACTTCCCCTCTTTCCCAGCGAGGGCCTGCATCCAGTACCAGTACGGATAAACCAGCTTCTGCCAGCTCTTTTGCCACGGTTCCACCACAAATACCGCCACCAACAACTACCACATCTGCGCTATATTGTTCAGACATAACCACCTCTAAAGACTACAAATTCAAAAATTCCTGCAATTTCAGCGACGTTTGCGCGAAATGCGGACAATAATCAGCACAATAATCAGTAACAGGATCACACCACCCACTGCCGATCCTGATGCAGCGTATTTGGCGAGGAACGGCTGTGGGCCGCCTTCACGTAGTGTTTTTACCTGATCAGCAGTCACCGACAGTTGTGGATTGCCGAATTGTTTGAAGATGTAATTACTAAGTTTTGCTACCTGCTCATCATTCAGCGATTGCACGTCTGATCCCGGACCAAAGGCTGGCATCAGTACCTGCTTGCCGTTCACTTCACGTTGCACACCAAACAGAATCGCGGAGACCAGATTGTTCGGGGTATTTCCGCCGGTGGCAGTGTTGTGGAACAGTGATGGATAGAAATTATCCGTAGTACCCGCTCCGGAAGACTGATGGCAGCTGGCACAGGTTGTGTCGTAAAGGGCTTTACCGGTAATGTCGTCCGGCAGTACAGATCCCATAGGCTGAGTACCACGAACCTCAGAATCTGAACTGTTACCAGCGGAACTGCCGAAATCACCGGTAGCTTTCGCCTGGTCTGGTTCACTGACCGGTGGCAGACTTTGCAAATACGTCACAATGGCCCCGATATCATCATCACTCAGATATTGCAGGCTATTGGTGACAGCTTCCGCCATCGGTCCGGCAGCCTGAGCTTTACCGGCAACATGACCTGTTTTCAGATAGGTGATGAGCTGATCACGTTGCCAGCTGCCCAGACCGCTCTGCTGGTCAGAAGTCAGATTTGGTGCAAACCAGCTTCCCAGGGCTGCACCGCTATACTGTGCCGACCCGGTTTCGCTGCCCATCAATGTATTACGTGGGGTGTGACACTCTCCACAGTGTTCAAGGTTCGCGACCAGATACTTACCACGGTTCCATTGCGGGCTTTGGGAGGGGTCGTCACGGAAAGGTTTTTGTTTCAGGAACAGTAAATTCCAGCCCCACATAGCTTCGCGGATATTAAACGGAAAGCTGAGTTCTGTCGGACGATTAGCCTGTTCTACCGGTTGTACGCCGTGAGTGAAATAGTAATACAACGCATGAATATCCTGATCGGTCAGACCCGAATAGGAAGTGTATGGCATGGCCGGATACAGGTGGCTCCCGTCACCGCGAATACCATGGCGAACTGCCTGTTCAAACTGAGCTTCGCTGTAGGAACCGATACCATACTGCCGTGAAGGAGTGATGTTGGTGGAATAAATCACCCCCATTGGAGAGTGAATGGCGTAACCACCGGCGAAAGTCTTTTTGGTTTGAGGATCGGTATGACAGGCGGCACAGTCAGCAGCAATGGCCAGATAATGCCCCTGTTTCAACAATGCATCAGCACTGTTATCCACAGAAGGCTGACTGACCGGCACCTGCTCAGCTGCCATCACAGGAACCGCGCTTAATGCACTCAGTCCCAGACAAAGACTCAGTAGCTTTCGGCGGAAACCTGCGGCTTTATGCGCGTTTAGCTTGTGTTGTTGTTTCACATTAACTCCGGAAAATTCTGCTATCCCGAACTGTTACCGGTAACAATAGCAGACAAAAAAAATGCCATAGAATGAGGTAAATACTGTTTAACCTGCTGTTTTCTGTTCAGAAGTTCAGAAGTCGATCGACCGGTGGTGGATCTGCAGTCCAGTAGTCCGGTCCGTTATGCGCATAGGTAGGGATGACCATGCCATCACGCGGTACCTGGTACATCAGGGCATTCTGATAGGCATAGACTTTGGCATGGTGACTGTCATCAATGACTCCGAGATACCAGCCTTTAATCACCGACATCATCAGGGCATGCAGCGGCTGTCCTGACAACTGGCTGTCAAGGGCCTCTACATCTGCCGGTTGTTTATCGGCAATCCACTGATTCAAGGCTGACAGCTGGGTAATGAACTGTGGGTCCTTCTCGCTGAATGCCACGTACAGACGTTGACCCAGGGTAAGATCGAGGTTCTGATGGCCGGTAAGAAGACGGGAGGTTTTCATAAACTGATTCAGGGTCTGAGTATCAGGCCCGGCAGAAGTGGTTGCTGCATTGGCACCATTACTGAGTGTGCTGCCAGCTATTGCGGAGCCAATGGCGAAGGAAGCCACCAACCCGCCCGTCTGTCCGAACAGCTTTCGGCGACGCAACCCCTCTTCACTCAGCTCAGGCTGTGTTTCAGGTGCATTATGGTTATTCATAAATTTCCTTGATGCTTAGTATTATTTTCTGCCCGCGACGACAGTACTCACGCGGTTTTATACTAACGTTCAATGGCACCTGAAATCTCAAAAAGTAACTTAAAATTTACAAATGCATAGAAATAATTACACTTTAAAGTTAAAAACCATCAATGCTTGTGAAAATAAAGTTACAAATAACAGTCTTAAGAGATAACAGCTTATAAACCTAAGTTGTTCACCATAAAATATCCGGCACTTATTCCCTGCATTTCTATTGTAAAGAGTCGCCTTCCGGCCCGACGCTGGGTCGTTGTACCGCTACGGCTGTCTGAAAAAGGAATATTACCCCTTGCAATTATACAGACCGGTTAATCATTTTCGCTGCACATCCCTGACACCCACTCCTAATGAATCCCTGAAAGTGAACTCACTATCAGATTGCTCAGCAAATCGCTGGCCGCCTGATTTTCCTGAGCATGCATACTCCGTTGCAGACTGATCCCCAATTTTCCGGGGGACGGCAGGTGCGGATGTCCAAACTGCAATGATTCAGGCATTCCCAGGCGACTACGGACGGTGATTCCCAGACCGGCCTGAACGGCAGCGCGGATCCCCTGCAGGCTGTGGCTGACAAACATCACCCGCCAGGGGATCCCGGCTTTATCAAGACAATCGATGGCATGACGGCGCATGACACACGGGCTTTCAAACATTACCAGCGGCAGTGGCTCACCCCGTTGCAGATAATGTTGCGGATCAAAATCAGGGTGATAGATCCATTCCAGCTGGCACTCCGTCAGCCATTGGTCGGTCGGCGCCCTCTCCGACTGCCAGAGCAATGCCAAATCCAGGTCATTTTCCTGCAGTCCACGATTCAGAGCCTGCTGGCGATCGACTCTGGCAAAAATTCGCAGATCCGGGTGATGTCTTTTAAACTGCCCAAGTATTCCGGGCATCAGTGATTCCCCGAAATCCTCCTGTAATCCGATACGAATCTCTCCACTCAGTAGCTCACCTTTTATTGCACGCAACGCTTCATCATTGATGGCCAGCAGCCTTCTCGCATAACTCATCAACAGCTCTCCCCGGGGAGTGAGTTGCAGGTGTCTTCCCTGTTTCACCACCAACGGGGTCCCACACTGTGATTCGAGTTTTTTTAACTGAGCACTGACAGCTGAGGTTGACCGGCACAGTAGCACCGCCGCCTGAGCAAAACTGCCACATTCAATACCGGTGACAAAGCTGCGCAACGCATCGCTGTCCAGCGCAGGAATAATTTTATCCATTAATAATCCTGATAATCGGGATGGTTAATTCCAAATGATTTGATTTTCAGGATAAAGCAGGCCGCAGATAATAGCGAGCAACTTCACAGGAGAATCAGATGAGTAGCCACAGCATACCCGATTCATTACGTCGCCTTGCCCCGGAGCTGGCAGAAATCAGCGAGCAGTTACTGTTCGGTAATATCTGGCAACGACCCGGCCTTTCAGCCCGTGACCGGAGCCTGATAACGGTCGCGACACTGGCTGCGATGGGACGTTTACCACAGCTACGCTGGCACATTGGCTTTGCACAACAAAATGGTGTTACCCGGGATGAACTGAGTGAGCTGTTCACTCATCTGGCCTTCTATGCCGGGTGGCCGGCTGCCGCATCCGGCCTCGATTGTATGGAAGGAGAACCAGACTGATGCCTGTTACCCGAATAAGTACCCGACATTGTTACAGCCGTGAACAGTTACAGACTATCAGTGATGTACTTCATCGTTGTCTGGTTGCTGAATTTGAGGTACCGCCAGATGACCGGTTTCAGATAATCAACCAGCTGACTGCGACTGAGTTCAGTTTTGACACGGGTTACCTGAGCGACGGCCGGAGTGAGCAATGTATTTTATTTGAAATTACCGCAGGCCGCCCTCGCAGCCGGGTACAGAAGCAGCAATTTTACCGGATGCTGACCAGGGAACTTCAACAGTCCGTCGGTATTCGCCCTGATGATGTAATGATCATCATCACTTTTAACAGCAGTGATGACTGGAGTTTCAGCCGGGGCGTCATGCTAAGCGAGGTTAAGATATGATTATTATGCAATACCGCTTCGAACTGGCGGACGATTACGATATGGCGTTGATAGAACAACGCATTGCCGATAAAGGCCCCTTATTTGAAAATCATCCCGGTTTAGTGTTTAAAAGCTGGTTGTACAGCCGTCGCGACCAACCATTGCAACCGGAAACCCGCAACTGCTACGCACCTCTCTATGTCTGGGAAAGCAGTGAGGCGATGGATACATTTTTATCCGGCCCGTTGTTTGCCGGTGCAGTCAATAGCTTCGGTCAGCCTGATATCCGCCGCTGGATGGCCCTGCGCACACCGGATATTTCGCAGCTCAGTTCAGCAAAACATCTGTCAATCACCAGTCAGATCCTCAGCCCGGAAGCTGATCCCTCAGGCCTGCCGCTCAGCGGACAGCTTGCCGGATGGGATGTCAGCCGCCGGGAATTACTGGATGTAACGTTATCAGACTCCCCTCAGCCACAAGCTGACAACTTGCGAATTGGTTACATTTCACATGGCGCAGTCAATTCAGGTCATAATTGAACCAGAGATTGTTCAATAAACCACCCACAGCGCCGAATAAATGACCAGGGATAAGTAAAATACGAGATACTGTATATATATACAGTATCTCGTATTCCTGTAGCTATAGCGCACTGAAAAATTAATTCAGGTCGTGGCTAACCGGGGGATAGGCAAAATGTATTACTGCTTTGGTGAGATTCAACATTACTATTACTTATCGTATTTTCTGCTCTGCAGCGACTGTAGCTGCTTTAAATCTGTGAATTATTGTTATGTCCCGCACCCATGACCGTCTGGACTGGAATCTGTTACGTACTTTTCTCGCTATTGTGCAGGAAAAAAGCATCAGCAAAGCAGCAATCCGCCTGCATCTGACGCAACCAGCAGTCAGCTTGGCGCTAAAGCGGCTGGAAGAGCAACTGGACGAAGCACTGATCCTGCGTAATGGCTCCTCATTTAGCCTGACTGCCGCCGGCGAACTGGTCTATAAAGAAGCGCTAACCATTTATGGTACCCTGGCCCGTCTGTCCGTTGCTGTACAGGACACTCCGAAGGATCTCACCGGAACTGTCCGACTTTGTTCTGTTTCTGCCGTACAAAGTACGATTCTGGACGATGCAATGGCTGAATTTCACCAGCAGCACCCGCGGGTAACTTTTGATATTTCTAGCGGTTCCAGTTCAGATGTCCAGCATGCTTTGCTCCATTACCAGGCAGCTCTGGGGATCGCACTAAAGCACCGCTATATCCCGGGTATTGCAGATATGCCGCTGCTTGCCCAGAACTACTATCTCTATTGCGGTAAATCCCACCGCTTGTCCGGTTTGCGTCAGATAACCACCGATGATCTAACTCATGAACACTTTGTTTCGTTTTCCGGAGATCAGCCGGACGGTGTTCTGGCCCCTCTGACCAGCTTTCGGATACGCTACAATTTGCAGGGTACTACTCGTGGTGTCAGTCCTGATATTCATGAGGTGATCAGAATGATTCGGTGCGGCCTGGGTATCGGAGCACTCCCTGAACATGTGGTAAAACATGAAGAAACACAAGGTCAACTCTGGCGTCTGCCCCCGTATGAAGGAGTAGCAAAAGTTACCCTGTATCTGATGTGGAATGAGGTGTTAAAAATGAATAAAGCAGAGCATGCTTTTCTCTGCTTTCTCCGGGAAAAAATCACTTCAGCTTCCGGTTAACTGTTCAACCGGAATTACTCTGACTGCTGATCTGGACTGATACACTCCGCAATGCAGTCAATCTCCATAGAGACTCCCCACAAACTGACACATACTGTAGTTCTGGCCGGGAGAGTATCACCCATAAATTCCCGGTAGACACGATTATAAGTTTCAAGCTGGTCAGGATCTGTCAGATAACCATTCATCTTAACCACGTGTTGTAAATCTGAACCGGCAGCCAGTAATGTCTGCCGGAGGTTATTCATAATTTGCCGTACCTGTTGTTCAAAATCTGGTGGTGACTGATTATCCAGTGGAGATACCGGAATCTGGCCCGCCGTAAACACAAAACCTCCACTGACGACAGCCTGAGAATATGGACCGGCCACTGCGGGAGTACCGGGAATTGACTGAAAACGCTTTATCATAGTGATTCTCTGTGAAAAGCCCGGCTGCAAATAACAGTCGGGCCCGGGTTATCAGGAATAAAATTAACGGTGAGCAGAGGAATTAAGCTGGCGACGAAAAGTTTCACTTAGCAGTAATAAAGCCAGCAGTGAAATCAGTGCCGAACCTATCATGTACCAGGCAACCGATGATCCCTTTCCGGTCCACGAAAGAAGTGCTGTAGTCACCACCGGTGTGGTGGCGCTGCCAAGTAGCCCGGAAAGCATATAGGCTACGGAAAGCCCGGAGTAACGAACTCTGGTGCCAAACAGTTCGGCCAGAAAGGTGGCAATCGGACCGTAATTTGCAGCAAAAGCGGTCATCAGCAATCCATAGCCTATATACACCAGCCAGAGTTCGCGGGTATCCATCAGCCAGAACATTGGGAACGCGACAACCGCTTCTGCAATAATTCCGCCGATGATTACCGGTTTTCGACCGATACGATCAGAAAGTGCGCCAAACAGTGGCAGCAGCAGAATACAGAGTGCGCAGGAGGCTAAAACCACCGAAAGCATTTCACTGCGAGTAAAATCCAGGGTGCGGGTACCATAAGTCAGGCCAAACGCTACAATAATATTGAACGATGACCCGGTCGACATGGTAGCAATTCCCCCCAGCAGCACTTCTTTCCAGTACTTACGAATCAAGGTAACTAACGGGATTTTGACTTCGGGTTCGGTCCTGCGGGTCTGTTCGAACACAGGTGTTTCATGAATACTGAGGCGTATATAGATTCCAATGATAATCAGCAATGAGCTCGCGAGAAACGGAATTCGCCAGCCCCAGCTTTGCAAGGTGTCTCCGGTAAAACCGGCAGACATCGCGAGGAACGCCAGATTAGCAATCAGCGTGCCGACCGGTACGCCAATCTGCACCCAGGAACCATACAGCCCTCGTTTTTTTTCAGGGGCATGTTCTATTGCCATCAGCACTGCGCCGCCCCATTCTCCCCCCAGTGCCAGTCCCTGAATCAGGCGCAGCGTCAGCAGCAGAACCGGGGCCCAAATCCCTAAACTCTCATAACCAGGTAACAGACCAATCGCGAAGGTGGATAATCCCATCGCCAGAAGTGAAATCAGTAGCATCGATTTCCGGCCAAGTTTATCCCCAAAATGGCCGAACAGTGCAGCCCCTACTATTCGGGCTCCGTAGGCAGAAGCAAAAGTTGCAAACGCGAGTAATGTCCCGATTAACGGCGTAAATGTCGGAAAAAACACTTTATTAAAAACTAACGCCGATGCTGTGGCGAATATAAACAGATCATACCATTCAATGGTCGTTCCGATAACACTGGCTAAAGCCACCTTTCGCATATTTACTTTTTTTTCAGGCAATGAAAATGCCTCAAATTCAACAGAACTTGTCATAATACTCTCCGGTTAAATAAGTCAGATAAAGCAGGAGTTAATTTATTGATAAATTTTACTTAGCCGCTCTCCTTTATTTATCCTTTCAATCAAAGAGGGCTCACGACGTTGTATTTCAGTAACTTCATCTAAATTTCCGATAAATATATCCGGAGCAAGACAGAGCACTCCGTTTTCGTCGGCCAGAATCCAGTCACCCGGAGTAACCACGATACCTCCACAGACCACTGGCTGATTAATTGTCCCTTCTTTTTGACGACGTTTAGTCGTCAGCGGCGATCGTCCTTTACACCATACCGGTAATCCAATGTTGGTCAGTGCATGCAGGTCAGTCACAAAGCCATCAATAATCACTCCTGCTATGCCGGAACATTTCGCTGCGGTGGCCATCACTTCCCCCCAGCAGGCATGGCGGTCACTGTCAGGACAGGTAATCACCAGTACATCTCCGGGCTTTACTTCATCCAGTGCGGCAGGAAGGATATAACCATTATCGTCCGGCAATGAGACAGTGACTACCGGACCAAAACACCTGGACTGCGGAAATAATGACTGTATTTCCGGGGCCATAAACCCCTCATCCAGAATATGGCCAAAAGTTGCCGTCTCAATGGCATTCATCTGTGGAATTAACTGCCGAATGTCTGTTTCTTTTTTATAGTTCACTCTGTCACCCACGTTCACCCCTCAGCATTAATAAATTCAGGCTGAAAAATTAAATATTAATAGTCATGAAAATAACTTTAACAATTACCGGTTAGCTCGTTGCCAGACTGAATTAAGTAATACATCCAACCCATATGCTGCGTCTTCAGGCGTAATACTTTCGGCTTCGTTATGGCTAATTCCACCAGCGCAGGGAATAAATATCATCGCAGTAGGACAGTGCCCTGCAATATTAATCGCATCATGCCCTGCACCACTGATCATTTTACGACCGGGATACCCCAGTTGCAGGGTCATTTTTTCCACCAGCGAGACGCACTGATCATCAAACGGTACTGCCGGGCTAACCCAATGCTCGCTGATATTTATTCCGACATGGCGCTGACTGGCGACCTGTTGCATAACCTCCCTGCATTGCCTGTCAAATGTTTGCAGCGTCGCATCATCCGGATGACGAATATCCAGGGTAAATCGAATATTACCTGCGATTGTATTTCGTGACGCAGACGAGATATCGAGTTCACCGATAGTCATCAGCCCTTGTGGTGCAAACAGAGCAGCCTGGCTTTCCAGTGCAGAAATTATCTCGCTGGTAGCGAACATCGCATCGCGGCGGTTTTTCATGGGGGTCGTCCCGGCATGTGCTGCCTGGCCACAGACCGTAATATCCAGCCAGCGAATAGCCTGCCCACCAGTCACAATTCCAATGCTCAGAGACTCATCTTCCAGTACCGGACCTTGCTCTATATGCGCTTCAAAATAGGCATCGAATGGCCGACCAGCCGGTGCCTCTCCACGCCAACCTTGTTGTAGCAGTGCGTCGGCCAGTACGATATTGCTACTGTCACATCGGGATAAAGCATCGTCTAAAGACATCTTGCCTGTGAATACTGCTGAGCCCATCATCGCCGGAGTGAATCTGGCACCTTCTTCGTTGGTCCAGACAATAATTTCGATAGTACGTCGTGGAGTCAGCTGCAACTGGTGCAAAGTAGTCACCACTTCCAGTGCTGCCAGAACTCCATAAACTCCGTCAAAACGTCCACCCTTAGGCTGAGTATCAAGATGACTCCCCATTGTGACCGGCAATAATTCCGGATCCTGCCCCTGAAAACGACAGAACAGATTACCAATCGCATCTGAGGTTACACTCATGCCAAGCGCCTGGCAGGCAGTAATAAACTGATGGCGACCGGCACTGTCTTCTGAAGAGAGCGCCAGCCTGGAACTTCCTCCACCCGATGTAGCGCCAATGCGTGCCATCGACATCAGGCTATCCCATAGTCTCTGCCCGTTGCCGTGTAATAAAGAAGGGTATGGTGAAACAGCAGATTCAATTGTCATTTTTAACTCCGGTGGTCCGTCAGTCGTAATTCAACTGACAAAAATCGTTGATCATGGCCGGTTAATAGCCGGATATTGGGTTGATGGTATTTTGAGGAGAACTCCCTGAGTTAAACCGGTCGACATTTTCCCCAATTTGCCGGGCAATCGTACGAAACGATGCGGCCGATGCCATATGCGGGGTCACAATAATTCCGGGGGTTGTCCATAACGGATCTTCTGCAGGCAGTGGTTCATGTGGAAATACATCAAGAACTGCCCCCTGTAACCAGCCAGATTCTGTCGCATAAATAATATCCTGAGCCACCATATGTCCCCCCCGCCCGCAATTGATTAATGCTGCAGACTGAGGTAATTGACTAAGAGTCGCAGCACACAGAATGCCTTGTGTTTCAGGGGTTAATGGCAGCAGGTTAATCAGAATGTTGCTCTCATTCAGAAACTGCTCCCGCTCAGAATCACCACTAAAACAGCGTATTTCGGGGAGATTTTTCCGGCTGCGGGACCAGCCATTCACCCGGTAACCCAGTTGCGCCAGTTTCTCGCCAACATAACGGCCGATCTCACCTAATCCCATAATTCCAATGCAAATTTCTGAGGCAAGCCGTTGAGGATATCTCTGCCAGTGCCGGTGCTGGTTATTTTTCAGTACCTTGTTTAAATCACGATGAAAATAAAGTACGGCCCACAGGATATATTCAAACATCCCCTGCTTTTGATTTTCATCCACCACCCGACATATAACTTTGCCAGACTGAAGAAGTTCCGCTCCTAAATGGTCAACACCCGCCGCCACGGAGTGAATTAATTTCAGCTGCGGATAACGATTAAGAGTGCCGCTTTCCGGAAACCAACATGCAGCAATCTCAGCCCCTGAAGCCGCAGGATCATCGGCAAATAACGGTGTGATATCCGGACGCTGCAAACTAAATGCCTGGCGTAACTCACGGGAAAATTGTTCTGATGAGCTCAGAATGACGACGTCAGTCATAAACAGTAGGCACTCCGCTGATCTTCAATCAGGCTCAGTGCCGCATTCCAGCCATCATTAATGATGACCTCAATACCCTCTCGTTTAAACTGGCGGGCGGTATGGCGGCAGACCTCTTCCGAAGGAAAATTCAAAGGTTGCCCACCTGACAGGGCTTTTACCTGCGCCTGACAGGCTCTCTCCAGAAAATAAATTTCGTGGAATGCGCTGGCAATCGTATGACCTGCACCAATCAGGCCATGATTTCGTAAAATCATTGCATTGTGGACGGATAAATCATGCACCAGCCGAAGCTGTTCTTCCCTGGATAACGCAATACCTTCATAAGTGTGATAGCCAAGGTTATCGAAAAACTTTAACGCATGTTGCGTCAGCGGTAATAACCCTGCCTGTTGAGCAGCTACCGCCATACCATCAGCTGTATGAGTATGAATAATACAGTTCAGATCATGCCGGTGCTGATGAATCGCAGAATGAATAATAAATCCTGCGACGTTCACCTTTTTATCCTGTTCGTAAGCCTCGACAATCCCTCCGTCACAATTTATTTTCACCAAATCCGAGGCGGTCATTTTCTCAAATAAAACACCATATTTATTAATCAGGAAATAGTTTTCCTCGCCAGGAATACGCAGTGAAATATGGGTGTCGATCATGTCTGTCATTTTAAAATGAGCAACAATACGATACAGAGCAGCAAGTTCACACCGTAACTCCCACTCCTGTAAGCTAACTTTGTTTTTTATCGACATATTATTCCTTACTAACATTCATTTAATTCGCAGTAGAAAACATCCGAAAAACACATGCTGTTAGTTATGAAGATAATTATGTCACTTAGCAAAACAAGATTATTAATAGCACATATAAATGATATTTATACAGAAAATCAGCGACAGAATTCACTTTATTGGTGCAACAGAACGGACAGCTAAAAGGTTATAATCTGTAGCCAACATAGTATTTGTATGAAGAAATGGCACTGCATTTTTGAAACATGCTTTCTGTCTGCACCAGGGAAATTATTTTATTGCACCAATTCAGGGATTAAAATATTTGTGAATGACAAGTGAGCAACAACCAATAAATGAGAGCTGATAACCGGATCGTAAAGTGCAGATTGTGTTAACTACACAATCAGACCAATAACTGACTCAGTAGCCCCGGTGATCCTCCAAAATCCCTCTGCCAGATTTAGAAAATCACCTGTTGATTATTGCCCTATCCACCGATTTAACACTGCTCGCAATCATTTATCTGACGGCGGTGAGTTTGTCGGTTGGGATTTTCCTCTGCCAGAGTATAAGCAGAGAAGACTGTTCAGACTGTCCGGACACGCTCAGCGCCTGGTCGCTTAAAAAAACATCAGGCATTGGCTTTAAAATAGTTTCGCACTCAGCAGGTTATGTTAGCATGCGTTATATAATTACTTTCACAATGCTCTCTCCTGTGATGGCGGCAGTCTGAGAGGTAGGTTATGTATGTATGACTGATTTTACTGACAAGAAAGAAGCTAATTCCCGTTCACCGGCGATTACCCGGGCAGTGAAAATCCTCGATTTACTTGCTGCATCTAAAACAGGGTGTTTGACGCAGACCGAAATATCAGTTGCGCTTGATCTGGCGAAATCATCGACAGCACATCTGTTAAGTAGTCTTGAAGATGCTGACCTGGTTCATCGTACAGCTGAAGGTTATATGTTGGGACGGAAACTTGTCGGTCTGGCAAGTGCCTATCTTAACCGACTGGATACCGTTCAGGAGTTTTATCGCTTCTGTAAAGCCTCTCCGGTGCTGAGTACCGAAACAGTCAGAATAGCGTTACTCGATAAAACAGATGTTATTTATCTGGCCCGTTTTGAGGGTCATGCTGCAAACCACCTGACACCGAGTATTGGCGACCGTATGCCAGCATCGCTTTGTGCTGTAGGTAAAGCAATGCTGGCAAAACTGGACACTGAAGACGTTGACTTGTTATATGCCAGTTTCACAGAATTACCGGTGCTTACTGAGTTTTCTCTGCGCACGGTAACAGAGTTAAAACAAGAACTTATTGATATCAGGCAACAAGGATTTGCCCTGGAAAATCAGGAAAGCGCTCTGGGTGTGGTCTGCCTGGGTATTGCTGTTCCGTCCCGTGGAATCAACGGCCCTAAACTGGGAGTTTCGGTCAGCTCAGTCACCGTGACTTTTGATGAAAAACGAAAACAAAGTCTTTTATCTGAACTGGATACGCTCGCCGCATTACTGGGGAATCCTCTGCATACCAGAATTGATATACAGAAAGATAGTTGAGCCCCTGTCCTGTGACAGAACAGGAGCCAGCTGGTCAGTTAACCAGATTTAACGGCAGCTGGCCGTGCTTTAATCGTTCAGTTTGATCTGCCAGAAGTTTGTGTATTCCGGGGACAAATGCCGTTGTGTTACCGCCCAGGTGAGGAGTTATCAACAGATTTGGGCATTTCCACAGTGGATGCTCAGGCAATAACGGTTCAGGATCGACAACATCCAGAGCGGCGTGCAATCTCCCCGTGTTCAGTTCACTGATCAAATCTTCTGTAACCACAACCCCACCACGCCCTACATTGACTAACAGAGCCTCGTCCGGCATCCGGGATAAAAATTGATGATTAACCAGACTTTTGGTTTCCTCAGTCAGTGGCAGAGCAAGTATGACTATTTCGGCATCAGCCAGA
The DNA here is from genome assembly GCF_002163585.1 of Tatumella citrea. Classification (NCBI taxonomy): domain Bacteria; kingdom Pseudomonadati; phylum Pseudomonadota; class Gammaproteobacteria; order Enterobacterales; family Erwiniaceae; genus Tatumella; species Tatumella citrea. The sequence goes on along the minus strand of NZ_CP015579.1, from coordinate 1,988,332 downwards.
GAATCATTTAGCCCGGCAAATGTCATCACTTCCCCCAACTCGTCCCTTCTGGCAGTACGGCTGATCCGTGACAAAGTCACACCGAAAGGAATTAATCTTCTGACAATAGCATCCCCGATGTTACCGGCGCCTATGACTAAGACCTTACGATGCTCCAGTGACTTATGCCGCTTTTCACGCCAGACTCCCTGTAGCATGTCCTTTGCAGCAGTATCGATATTCCTGAGTGAAGCAATAACGAGGCCAATCGCCAGTTCTGCTGTTGATGAAGCATGGACACCAGCTGCATTCGATAATCTCACCCCCACAGGCAGACAGGCCAGTACATTGTCATAACCGGTACTTTGTGTCTGAACCCATTTTAATCCAGGTAAATCATGTAAAACATGCAGAGTATGGCTGTCGTGTTGATAGGGTAAAACAACCCCCGTGACTTCCTTTTTAACATCTTCAGGCAGTTCCGAGCCATCGGGCCAAAATACAATTCTGACCTCTCCGGCACCCGATTGTAGTGCTTCAGCCAGAGACTTATCCGGCACAGTAATGACCTGGGTTGTCGTGCTATCCATAATAATTTCCTCTTACCGATGGCTAAATGAACGATTGCTTAGTACAGCATTTGGAACTATAAACCACATATGGAACTAACGTCGATATAATTTTGCAGACCTCGTCGCTGTGTTTAGCAAATATCATTAGGTAAGTATGGGGATATTCAATGACTGCAGTCGGACTCACTGATCAAACAACTGGATCAGCAAAAAAGACATTGCTCGCTGGCAGAGTATTGAGCTTATTTACTGCTGAAATTGCGGCACATGAAATGCAGCAACAAGCATCGGTAAGGCTAATTAAAGGCATTGGAATAGAGGGTGACAGATATGCTAAACAAGAAGGACGATGGTCAGACAGACCGAAACCTGAACATCAACTGACACTAATTGCTGACGAAGTTCTTACCGATATTAGTCAGACGTTAGGTATAAATTTTAGTGCCCGGGAATGCAGGAGAAATATTATTACCGAAGGTATAGATCTTAACCTGCTCATTGGCAAAAGAATTTCAATAGGCAATACAGTGATTATTCTGGCCACTAAACTAAATCACCCCTGCCGGTATCTGGAAAGATTGATCGACAAACCTGTCATGGAACCTCTGCTAGGTCGTTCAGGGTTAAATTGCGAGATCTTAACCGGCGGAATAGTTTTCCCGGGCGATGAGATAAAAGAGGCTAAATAATGACAGTACGACTGCTTATGAAAGTCAGAGTCGATAAGATATCCTCTGTTTCTCCAGATATTAAGACCATAGAATTTACCCCGGCTGATCGGGAATACTTTCCGGTTTGCGCTGCAGGTTCCAACATCATATTCAGAATGAAAAAAGGACTAAGCCGGCAATATTCTGTATGCAATAGTCATGATCCTCAAAACTATCGCATTGCAGTAAAATTAGATCCGTCAGGAAGAGGCGGCTCTCAGTACGTTCATGAACATGTCCGGGAAAAGGAACATTATTTCATTTCGTATCCGCAACCAGATTTTAGTATCAACCCGTTATTTTCAGAGTATATATTTATTGCCGGTGGAATTGGAATCACCCCAATCCTTAGTTTTATCTATGAACTCGCAGACAAAGAAAAGAAAATGACACTTCATTATTGTGTTCGCCATCGGCAGGATGCTATTTTTCTGGATGAACTGAATAACTTACCCGTTGATGTTGTTCTGCATTGCTCAAATGAAGGTTCCAGACTGGATATTGAACGATTATTAAATATCTGTCCCGAAAATACCGTACTTTACTATTGTGGATCTGCGCGATTTAATCAGAGTATTTCACTGGCTTGTCAGCACTGGCCGACCGGAACGGCTTTCTCTGAAAATTTCTCTTCACCACCTCAACAAGGGGCTATATTAGGTGAGCCCTTTATTGCCGAAATTCCACGTAGTGGCCATACGTTGCAGGTTTCCGCTGAAAAAACATTACTACAGGTTTTACTCGACGATGGCGTTGATATTGATTATGCATGTGAAGCCGGAACCTGCCGGAGTTGCATTATTGATATAATTTCCGGAGAAATTCAGCATAAAGATCATTGCCTGACAGAAGAGGAGAGAAAAACATTAATGACCCCCTGCGTCTCCCGGGGCAAAGGGATAATAGTTATAAATTCACTGTGAATTATTACGTTAACTTTGGTGGAGGTAAAATGAAAAACATTAAGCATAATGTCCAACCGGACGGACTGGCCGCAGGTAATGGCTGGTCTCATACGGTTTCAGGAAATGGTATCCCGGCATTTATATCAGGCCAGGTATCTGTCGATCAGCAAGGAGCTGTTATTGGTGCTGGTGATATGGAGGCACAAATTCGCCAGGTCTATTATAATCTTGAGCTCTGTCTTAAGTCTCTCAATACTGACTGGCAGCATGTAGCAAAAATAACTTACTACTCGACTGATATTTCAACCGCACTCCCGCTAATGAGAAAAATTCGCGAGGAAATTATGCCGCCAACAATGAGAGCATCAAATACTTTTGTCGAGGTATCCGCTCTCGCGCACCCTGATTTTTTATTTGAAGCAGAAGCGTTTGCCTTAACTGAACTTTAATAAAATATAATAAATCAAACCTCTCTACCAGGTAATTCATTTATGTGAGGCCTGAATTATGTCACTAGCTTATGAAAGCAGCACCAGGAATGCCAGGAAATATACTATCCGCTGGCGAATGATTTCATTAATTTTTATCCTGTACACTATTAACTGCATTGACAGGATCTCTCTGTCTCTTGCAATGCCGGATGTCACCAAAGAATTTAATTTATCACCGGAGGTTCAGGGGATAATACTAAGTTCATTTTTTTGGGCATATTGTGCATTTCAGTTACCAGGTGGTTATCTGATTGATAAGATAGGAGCAAAAAAAATTCTGGGTGTGACCTCTATATTTTGGGGGGTATTTGCTGCTATTGGTGGCCTGGCTATGGGAGGTTTTACACTTATTTTAAGCAGGCTTGGTCTGGGCGCTTTCGAAGCCCCGTTTATGCCTGCCGCCAACAAGATTGTCAGCCAATGGTTACCCGATAAGGAACGTAGCCGGGGTATCACCTTAATTGATAGTGGTGCTGCGCTCGGTTCTGCGGTCGGTGCAATCATAGTGTCTTCGCTGATCATCTGGTTCGGTTCATGGCGTGCGGCATTCCTTGTTACTGGTATTATCAGCATGATTGTCGCCTACATCGTGTTTCGTAAAGTTAAAGAGTTCCCTCATCAGCATCCTGGTATTACGGAACATGAGTTGCAGATCATCACTCAAGCGGCAACGACGAATGCACTCCCGGTAAATCAACAGACTGCTACCGAACGAAAACTGGATATTGTTTCACTGATATTTATGTTTTTTGGCCGTATGGGCTTCGCGATGGTTTTCTTTGGACTGGTGACATGGGGACCCAGCTATCTGGTTCATGAGCGTGGGTTGAGTTTGCAATATTCAGGACTTGCTACTTTTTGCATTTTTCTTGCTGGTACCTTAGGTGAAATAAGTGGTGGATTTATTTCAGACAAATTTCGGGGTAGTTTAATCTTTCCATGGGTTCTTAGAATATTGTTTCTGGTATCAGGCGTTGTTTCCCTCGCCTCCCTCGCCTCAATTGGTTATATACATAGTGTAACCTTAGCCGTTGCCATAATCTGTCTTGGTTTTTATTTTGAAATGTTTGGCGGTCTTTACTGGTTAATTCCGGGAATGATAACCTCTCATAAAAATCTTGGTTTTGTTGGCGGCGTGCTTAACTTTGCAGGGCAAATTGGCGGGGCAACTGTAGGTATTGCATCAGGTATAATTGTGCAACATTACGGTTATCAGGCTATGCTGGTTTATTATGCCGGATGCGCCGCTGTGTATCTGGTTTGCTCACAGTTCATCAGATTCAGAAATTAATTTTTTGATATAACAGAAACAGGCATGGCAGTGACTAAAGCAGGGAGCCTCAGACTCCCTGCAACCTAATTACTGTTCAATCTCTTTATAATGATGTTCATCATAAGGTTCGGTAAGATAACTATTTACTACACTATCAAAATGCTGCCAGTGCGCCGTTTTCTGATGCCCGCCGAGAGATTCTTTATCTTTCCAGTGCTCGATCAACACATAGAAGTTATGATTATCATGGTCTTGCCATAACTGATAAAACTCACAACCCGATTCTTTATTTGACTCAGTCACCATATGAGTGAGTTCTTTCAGAAATTCACTTTTCTTTTGTGGATTGACCTTAAAAAAAACGTTTAAAGTAATCATAATTCTCTCCATAAAGTAGGGTAAGCAAACCAGTACTACCTGATGAAGTGTAGAAGCAGATAAGATATAGCGTATTAATTTTTATTGAGGAGCGGCATTCACAATTTGTGAAAAACAATGAAAAACATGATAATAAATGACGGGAATTTACAGGAAATACGGGGAAATAGTCTGGTAAGCCACTGATATTACCTCCGGATTCAGGTCGGAGAAGTCCTGCTCCCGAAGATGAGTTCTGCAGCTTACAGGGGTTAATCGGCCAGGCGGTGTATTATTAAACGACAGGCCGAAAAACAAATGGCTGGAAGATGACTGCCAGACACTGCGTCGGAACACAGTGTCGTGGCCACTAAACCGGTGAGAATTAACGCCAGCCCAGAGCCGGTGCAACATGTTTAAGAATTGACTCCATCACATGTACACAATAATCAACGCCCAACTGGTTAGGTATGGTTAACAACAGGGTATCTGCCAGAGCAATCGCCTCATCTGCCTTTAACTGTTCAATCAGTTTGTCCGGTTCAGCGGCATAGCTACGTCCAAAAATCGCCCGGGTCTTTTCATCCAGATAACCTATCTGGTCCCCTCCCTGAGCCATTCCCCCGAAATAGGCTTTATCCTGCTGGTTGGTCAGTGCAAAAATACTGCGACTGACCGATACCCTCGGAGTATGCGTGTGCCCTGCCTGCTTCCAGGCCTCCTGGTAGATACGGATTTGCTGAGCCTGCTGCACATGGAAGGGTTCGCCGGTTTCATCGTCCTTCAGTGTTGAGCTTTGCAGGTTCATACCCTGCTCTGCCGCCCAGCGAGCCGTCGCATTTGAGCCAGACCCCCACCAGATTCGGCTTCTTAACCCTTCAGAAAAAGGTTCTGTACGCAATAGCCCCGGCGGATTAGGGAACATTGGCTGCGGGTTAGGTTTGGCAAATCCTTCCCCGCGAAGTGCATCGAGGAATACCTCAGTATGGCGGCGGCCCATATCCGCGTCAGATTCGCCTTCCTGAGGACGGTAGCCAAAATAACTCCATCCATCAATCACCTGCTCACCCGAACCACGGCTGATACCCAACTGCAGCCGACCACCACTGATCAAATCTGCCGCTGAAGCTTCCTCTGCCATATAAAGTGGATTTTCATAACGCATATCAATTACCCCGGTGCCTATTTCTATTTTCCGGGTGCGGGCACCGGCAGCAGCCAGCAACGGGAAAGGGGCACTCAGCTGGCGCGCGAAATGATGAACACGAAAATACGCACCATCAACACCAATTTCTTCGGCAGCTACCGCCAGTTCAATTGACTGAGTCAGCGCATCTGCAGCACTGGCAGTGGCGGAATGGGAAGAAGGTGTCCAGTGACCAAAAGATAAAAATCCTATTTTTTTCATAGCATCAGCGCCTGATAGTAGGTTTGTATTATATGAAATGACATCAGAGTAATCAGCATGCAGGAATTCGCAGTATATACCTGAATAGCAATGAAGTGGGTTTCCACCGCACATTAATGTCACTCCCTGAGGTGTCAGAACAGTGACGGGTTATGAAACACAGAGATGATTATCAGAATGTCTGCCGGAGATTATTTTACTGATCTTCTTATCCGGCAGATAATCATGCTATTAGGTACTTACAAAGAGATTACTTTAAAACCATCAGGTTACCTGTTACCCCCAGCTTATCCCACAACAGAATTCACACGATAACCATCTGATATAAAACAATTAAAAAAAATAACGGCAACGAAAATAGCGCCTTAGCTAAAAAACAGTCAACTGCAGAGAATTTTATCGACAAAAAGCCTTTAAATAAAGATTTTAAGCTAGTTGCCAGTTTTGATGCAGGGATATATTCTACACGCAATTCAATACGCCCGATGATATCTCTGTCATCTGGCAAATTACCCAATACATCAGACTTTATATACCGAGGATTACAGCCATGTTCTCTGCACAATCCCGCCTGCGTCATGCGGTTGCAGATACCTTTGCGATGGTGGTTTATTGCACCATCGTTAATATGATGATCGAGATTTTTTTGTCAGGCATGACATTCCAGCAATCACTCTCATCCCGTCTGGTAGGTATTCCGGTTAACATTCTGATTGCAGTGCCTTACGGGGTGTACCGGGATTTTCTGATGCGCAGAGCACAACATATAAGCCCTGCGGGATGGATAAAAAGTGTGGCGGATATCGTAAGTTACGTGACGTTTCAGTCACCGGTCTATGTAGCCATTCTGCTGTTTGTTGGTGCTGACTGGCATCAGATCACCGCGGCCGTCAGTTCCAACATTCTGGTCTCGATGATTATGGGCGCTGCCTATGGTTATTTTCTCGATTTTTGCCGGCGGCTGTTTCGTGTCAGTACCTCTCTGCCAGTCAAGGCCTGAGTTTTCAGATTAAACCTCCCTTCTGCTAACTGTCGGGTATACAACTTCTGCTACCCGGCAGTGACCATCCCCATCCCCCAGTCAGGTCAAAGCTCCACTTAAATCGCTAAAGAGGCACGGTCTTTGCTGATTATATGCAGAGTTAACCAAGGGGATTTAGCGGGAAAATTTTCTAATAGAGCGGGACAGACCGAGAAGAAACACCTGTAATCAGACCGTGCAGGCTGACCGTAGCGGCATACAACCACGGTCATTATTGATAATCGGATCAGACAATCGTGTGAGACAATTTACCAATCTGGCTGATTTCAACAGCAATATTATCCCCGGGGAACATAAATAGCTGAGGAGTTCGCGATTTACCTACTCCACCAGGCGATCCGGTGATAATCACATCCCCTGCAGCCAGCGGAGTAAAACAGGTAACATAAGCGATAATATTTGCCACGGTATGAATCATATTCGCCGTAGAATCATGCTGAACCTGCTGACCGTTCAGGAAAGTCCGGATATCCAGTTGTTGCGGATCAGGAATCTCATCACTGGTGGTCATAGAAGGTCCAAACCCACCGGTTTGCGGCCAGTTTTTTCCGGCAGTAAACCAGGTAAACTGCATATCCCGCACCGTCGCATCCATAAAGCAGCTGTATCCGGCAACGTACTGCAATGCCTCTTCAGCAGGCACCTGATGGGCTGGCTTGCCGATAATCACCGCCAGTTCACCTTCATAATCGAACTGTTCGCTGCTGGCTGGTTTTTGCAAGGGAGCCTGGTGCGCAGACAAAGTGTCAGCAAACCGGACAAACAAGGTCGGAGCCGGATTAGTTTCACCAAATTCTTTGCGCTTCTCAGAATAATTCATTCCGACACACAGAATTTTGCCCGGAGATTCAATCACCGGCAAAAATGAAATCTCATCCAGTGTATAGTCGGCCGGATAATCCAGCAGACCACGCAGTTCATCAACAGCCTGTGCTGTAAGTACCGCTTTCAGGTCAGCATAGCCGGTATATTTGCCTGCATCGGTCACACCATTGTCCCTGATAATTCCAAAACTGTGGTGGCCAGTGGCTTTAATTTTAAAACTACATAACTGCATATTAAATAACTGTTCTTATCTTCGTAAGGATGGAGGATATTATTACGGTTTAGTTACCGCTGATCCAGCAGGAAAATGCTGTTCAGTAAACATATTAACATTAAGCTTGCGATAAACATCACAATTTTTTTCAAGCCTATGAAATGTATGGATTTTTTTCAACATCTTTCATACGGTCATTTTTTGTAAAAATGGCAAATTTTGGTGATAAAACGCCTGATAATGGCGACAAACAGACAGGAAATATCGCAAATACACGCAGAACAGCTCCGGGATCACCGGGTGACGAATAAAGCGGCAATGCCCGGCACCTGCCGGGCAGGAAAACTAGAGATCAGCGTATTCGCCGGTACCTTCAGGCCACGGAGTTAACAGGTCGTATCCCTCTGCTGTCACTGCAATGGTATGTTCCCACTGAGCAGACAACGAACGGTCTTTTGTCACCACCGTCCAGCCATCAGACAGCACACTGGTCGCTGCTTTACCGGCATTAATCATTGGCTCAATGGTGAAAATCATCCCTTCTTCCAGCACGGTTCCGGTGCCAGGAGTGCCGTAATGCAGAACCTGAGGTTCGGTATGATAAATCTCGCCCACCCCGTGACCGCAATACTCTCTCACTACTGAGAAACCCGCGCTTTCTGCAACAGACTGAATAGCTGCGCCGATATCCCCCAGCGTAGCGCCAGGGCGAACTGCACGGATACCGGCAACCATTGAGTCATAAGTTGTCTCAACCAGCCGTTTCGCACGGATAGAAGGTTCACCTACGTAATACATACGGCTGGTATCGCCATACCAGCCATCTTTAATCACGGCCACATCAATATTTACGATATCGCCCTTTTTCAGAACTTTTGGCGCGGGTATTCCGTGGCAAACCACGTGGTTAACAGAGGTACAGACAGTTTTGGTGTAACCGTGGTAGCCAATATTGGCCGGAATCAGTCCCTGAACATTGACAATATAATCATGGCAACGCTGATCCAGTTCTTCTGTCGTGACTCCGGGCACCACATAAGGGGTGATCATTTCAAGGACTTTGGCAGCCGCATGGCCTGCCGCACGGGCCAGTTCAATTTCGTCCTGAGTATGTAGTTTTATCTCTGACATTAAATGCTCTCTGTGGTCGTGGACAATGGTGGATGTTGACTGACCAGCATACTGATCGCGGCCTCACCATTTTCTAATTCGATACGCACTAATTCACGGGCCAGTTGCGGGTAGGTTAACTGCGGATACATCTCTGCCAGCATACCAACTTTCATCCAGTGCTCCGCCTGAGCGTTTATTGAACGGCTCATTGCATTACTGGCAATCCGCAGATTGCTATGCATCAACTCATTGATTTTAACAATGCCCATAATCAGCCTATATAAAACGTATATGTTTCATATAATGCCATGCATCAATAGTGATGCCAAATCACTGCAGGATGAATATGTAACATAACGTGCGGTAAGTACTTCGCCAGGATACAGGCGAAATATTGTGTTCATTGTTCATCGCCAAAATTAGCCGCACAGTAATCGATATATTCATAAACAGACATAACTGAAATATTGCAGCCATCCGTTAAACAGGTTAAAGCTAATCCACTGTTTTTACTGAAACTTAGCGCCCGGGAATAGTTATGACAAAACACATCGATGCAATAAAAATACTGCTCAGGCTGGAAGGTTTAGCGTTCCTGTTAGTCAGCGTGCTGCTATACAGCCAGACCACCGCACATTGGGGGGAGTTTGCATTGTGGTTTTTCGTACCGGATCTGGCAATGGTGGGTTATGCCCTGGGCACCAAAGTGGGTGCTGTTTTGTATAATCTGACCCATTCTTATACAGGCGCTTTGCTGCTGATTGCTATTGCAGTGATATCGCACTCTGCTGTCGCCCTGCCGGTCGGCATAATCTGGATGGCACATATTGGTTTTGACCGGATGCTTGGCTACGGGCTGAAATACCGGCGTGGTTTTGGTTTTACCCACCTTGGCAACATCGGAAAAAACGCGTCTGTTGTCACTGAAGGCGAATAACTCTCAGGCAGAGAAAGTCACAGACTTTCTCTGATTTTAATCGAAAACTCTAACGGTAAATACCTGACTACTCCGGACTGGCCGGCGGGTTCATCCAGCAGTCTGGAAATAAGATCACAAACTGTTGTCAGATCCTGATAAATAATTACATCGACGGTACCATCGACCAGTGCCTGTTCCCAGCCAACAAACGGGCCATGGCAAATCATAAATATTTCATCTTTACGTGGGTGATTGCGCAGAGAATCAATAATTCCACCGACACCTCCACAGGGAGCATAAATCAGATTCAGCTCAGGATGTTCTTGCAGCAATTTATTGGTTTGTATCTCTGCATAACGCACATCTTCCAGAGTATGCAACGGGCCGGTAATCTGCGGCCGTAAATTTTGTTCACGGAACCATGACCGGAAACTGCTTTCACAATCTTCCTGACACAGAAATCGATTGTTCCCCTGAAATATCGCAATATTGAGTTGCTCACCGCTCAACCGTTGTGCCAGCCAGGCCGCAGCACGCCCCGCTTTACGGTCATCCAGTCCGATGTGAGCTATCTGCCCGGAGTGGGACAGCGGGGAAAACAGGGTAAATATCCGCGCACCATTATCGGCCGCTTTGCTGATAGCCAGTTTGACCTGCGGGTCATCCAGCACCACCATGCCCAGCACATCCACCTCTTTTGCCAGCCGGATAATAGTGGCACTGACAGTGTTAAGATCACGAATGTCACAATCCACCATTACCGGCACCACTTCCTGCTGATAATGCTGGCTCATGCCCTGGATAATCTGCTGAGTAAGCATTTCATAAATACTGCCTTCGACCCGCGGAACTATCATCCCGATACGTATTGTTTGACCCGCCACCATCGCGAGACTCCCGTGCTGCCCTGCCCCCTGATAGTTTAGTGTTGTCATTGCCGTTCGGATCTTATCGGCAGTAGCTTGTTTTACCTGGCTTCGGCTGTTCAGATAACGGTCTACCGTCGCAGCTCCCACGCCTGCTTCTCTGGCAATATCTTTCAGCGTGACCTTTCTGGCGAATTTGTTCTTCAGTTCAGACATTCCATTTTAACCTCATTATTTTTGAGGTATTAACATCAAAATACACCTCAAAGTTGTAACATAATAATGCAATTAACGTAACCGTATGATTTTAAAAAAATAAATTTAACCACTGAATTCATGATGACAATAGATCTTTAAATTTAACAATTCTAAAATCCTGTCAATGAGGTGTTAACAATTTTCACTTTTATTAACACTGTCGTGACGTCTGAAACAGAAAGCAACCTGCTGTTTTGATGGTTTTTATTGCTAATGACCTCAGAACCAGAGGTTCTGACTGCCAATGCCGTCCAGGTCCACGTCGGGTAACAGATAATTCTATTACGCGTCACCAGAAAGATAAACCACCCTCTCCAATAAAGGATCAACAGCAATGAAATTTGTTATAGATCAGGAATCTGATACAGGGGAAATCTCTGCATCACGCCGTAGTTTCCTGATAAAAATAACTGCATTATTAGCCTCATTCACCTTGATTCCGGCACATGCTGTTATTACCACTCCAGCTGACGTTGGTGCATCAGTGATATCGCAGTTACAGACAACCGCTCAATTCTTAACCGAAAGCCAGCAGGATCCTCAACTGATTATCCGTGCAGCTAACGCCCTGCTAAAAGTTAACAGTAATTTTGCCGGTGATCTGCAACAGCTTTCTTCATTGATTGCAGACAATCACATAGCCAACTTAAAAGACCTCAAAACCTCAAATCTTTTTGAGGGCAAACCACAGCAAACCGCGAAAGACATTTTGTCTGCCTTATATCTTGGCTATGCCGGAACACCGGTGATGTTGTCATCGGAAGATAATGTCGTGTTTGTTGCCTATGCCCAGGCACGCACGTATCAGCTCACCAAAGATTTCACCCCGGTCCCCAGCTACTCCCGCTGGAAAAGTGGCTACTGGGCGCATTTGCCGGCAGGCGTTTAATTTAAAAGAGTAAATCATAAAACATTTCAATGAATATAAAGGGTTACTACTTTGGCTACAGAATTTGATGCAGATGTGATTGTCGTAGGGTCAGGAGCCTGTGGCTCTAACCTGGCAAACGAACTGGCGGTAAAAGGGAAATCGGTGATTCTGCTGGAAGCAGGTGCCAATGTGCCGCGCTGGAAAATCCTCGAAAACTTCCGTAATTCAGGCCGCCATTATGACCGGAATAATGCATACCCAAATAATCCGTGGTCTCCGACCAGTAATACCCCCGGCTATATAGAGAACGTTGGTGAATTTCGTGAACAGCCTGGCATGCTAAAACTGGTGGGTGGCACCACATGGCACTGGGGTGGCGCCACCTGGCGGTACATTCCAAATGATTTTAAACTGAAGACTATGTACGGTGTGGGTCGCGACTGGCCGATCAGTTACAGCGATCTGGAACCCTTCTATACCCGTGCCGAATATGCTATCGGGGTTGCCGGCTCAGACACAGAAGACCAGTCAGGTCAGAACCCGGGGATCTCTTTTCCTCCACGTTCCAAAGCTTACCCTGTAGATCCGGAAGCTGATATCTACAGTAACGCCAAACTTAAAGCAGCACTGTTACCGCATGGCCATAGCGTAGTACACGAACCCACAGTGCGTATCCATCGCCCTTATGATGGTCGTCCGGGATGCCAGGGGAATAATAACTGTGACCAGGTCTGTCCAATAGGTACCTTGTATAACGGTTCAGTTCATGCAGATAAAGCCGTGCGTAACGGCGCAAAACTGATTACCGATGCGGTAGTACACAAAATTACCAAGGGTGAACAAGGTAAAATCACTTCTGTCAGTTACCTGACCCCTGCTGGTGAAGAACACACGCTGACTGCTAAATATTTTGTTCTGGCGGCACACAGTTTCGAAACTTCAAAGCTGATGCTGATGAACGATATCGGTAACTCCTCTGATATGGTGGGTCGTAATCTGATGGACCATATTGGCCTGAGTATGAATTTCCTTGCCGATGAACCAATGTGGGCAGGACGCGGCCCGGTGCAGCAGGCGACTATTATGACCTGGCGTGACGGTGATTTTCGTTCCAAATATTCAGCCAACAAGCACTCTTTAGCCAATAACAACCCACAAATCGATATCGCCCAACGTGCTATTAACGAGGGATTGATGGGTAAAGAGCTGGATGCTCGTATCCTTGACTGGTCATCCCGCTGGATGTCGATCTATAGCTTTCTGGAACCATTGCCTAATCCGGCTAACCGTGTACAGCCGAACCCGGCCTGGAAAGACAGCCTTGGTTTACCTGGTATCAAAGTGACCTTTGATGTCGATGACTATACCAAACTGGGTGCTAAGCACATGGTCGAACAATATAAGCAGATTGCCGGGCTGATGAACGGTCAAATCATTGATTTAAATACTGCGTTCGAAAACCATGACCACCTGATGGGCACCATGATTATGGGTGATAATCCTAAGGACTCCGTGGTTAACCATGAATGCCGCAGCCACGACCATCCGAACCTGTTTATTGCATCAGTTGGCGTAATCCCTGCTGCCGGTGTCGTTAACCCGACACTGACCGGTGTGGCTCTGGCAATCCGTTCTGCTGACATCATTGCAAAGGAGGTGTGAGATGAAAAAATACTCAGCTCTTCTGACTTTGTCAGCTGCATTCCTGTTCTCCCCCCTCGCTCTGGCGGCCACCAGCAGCAATAGCGATTTAGTCAGTCGCGGTGAATATCTGGCGCGGGCCGGTGACTGTACTGCATGCCACACTGCCGCAGGTGGTGCCGAATATGCCGGCGGGTATAAATTTAATATGCCTATGGGCACTATCGTAGCACCGAATATTACCTCTTCAGTGCAATACGGTATTGGTAACTGGTCTGAAGCCGATTTTGCCAAAGCAGTAAGGCAAGGGGTACGCCCTGATGGTTCTCATCTCTATCCGGCAATGCCATATACCTCTTACGCCACAGTTACCGATGAAGATATGCAGGCGTTATATGCTTTCTTCAAAACCGTTCCGGCAGTAGATAAAGCCCCGGCAGATAAAAACGACCTGAAATTTCCGTTTAACCTGCCAGGCCTGATGGGGATCTGGAATGCTTTGTTTGCCAGTGATGCGCCATTTAAAGCCGATCCGGCATTAACTGCTGAGCAAAACCGGGGGAAATATCTGGCCGAAGGGCTGGCTCACTGTTCAACCTGTCACAGTCCACGCAATCAGATGATGGCCGAGGATACTCATCAGTTGCTTGCAGGCAATCATGTGGATGGCTGGCTGGCACCAAACATAACCTCTGATGCTGTCAGCGGCATCGGTGGCTGGAGCCAGCAGGAACTGACCGAATATCTGAAAACCGGCCATGTGGAAGGGAAAGCTCAGGCCGGTGGTCCTATGGCTGATGCCATCGAGCACAGTTTCAGTCACTTATCAGACAGTGATTTAGCCAGTATTGCCACATGGCTGAAAACAGTACCAGCCATCCGCACTCCGGGCCAGACACAACCTTCATGGGCTGCCGCGCCAGCCAGTAAGGTAGACTGGACAAGTTATCAAACCGGGGGCGGGAAGAATAATTCTCCGGCGTACCGTGACTCGTCCACTACCGACGGAGCCGTACTGTTTGACAGCAGTTGTGCGGCCTGCCATCAATCGAGTGGCCAGGGTTCAGACGACCATTACTTCCCGTCTCTGACCCATAACAGTGCGGTTGGTGCAGCGGACCCGTCAAATCTGGTTATGGCGATTGTTGATGGTATTCACCGTAAAACCCCGGAGGGTGAAGCGGTTATGCCAGCGTTCTCTTCAGAAACTCAGGCCATTCACTCATGGCTGAATAATGATCAGATTGCGGCAGTGACTAACTACGTCACCGAAAAATTTGGTCACGGAAATGCCGGTCTGACCGGTGCCGATGTTGAGAAAATCCGTAACGGCAACAGCAATGTTCCGTTCCTGATTAAAAATGCAGGCGGCCTGACCATTGGCGGGATAGTGATTGTCGTTATTATCATTATTGCGTTACTGGCGGCACGCAGCCGTAAAAAACGTCGATAAGTGAGTCACCCCGGCGCGCACTCTGCCGCCGGGGATTTTCCGGCTTACTGCTGGCAAACCTGGAGCAGTTGCTGGCGTAACCAGCGATGTGCGGGATCATTTTCCGACCTCGGATGCCACATCTGCGACACAGTAATGGTCTGGGTGACCACCGGCAGACTGAACATATGCAGCGCCGGGCTGCCAGAGTTTCCTTCCATACCTGGCTGATTTTTCATAAAGGACGCAGGAACCAGGGCGATCAGTTCAGATTCTCTGACCACCGCTAGTGCCGCGGCAAAACCAGGCACCACTGCCACCACGTTACGGGTTAGCCCCAGTTCTGCCAGTGCGGTATCTACCGGCCCGTGATATTTACCACGGCGGGAAGAGGCAATATGCTGCCAGCTCACATAATCCTGTAATGTCACCTCCGGCTGTGATGCCAGTGGATGGCGGCTGCTGACCACTCCGACAAATCTGTCACGGAACAACGCCTGCACCCGGATTTCCGGCCCCGAGTCCCCCAAAACACCAATTTCTATATCAACCAGCCCTTCCCGCAGATAATGAGCACTTTTTTCCGGCTTCGGTGCAAAGCGCAGACGTATGCCGGGTGCCCGGGCAGCTACAGCAGCAATCAGTATAGCGCCAAAGGTATTAATAAAGCCGTCATTGGCACGCAGGGTAAATGTTCTTTCCAGAACCGCCAGGTTGACGCCGGAAACATCCGGACGCAATAAATCCCTGGCTGCTAAAACAGTTTCACGGGTACGCTCGCGGATCGCTTCGGCATAGGGTGTCAACACCATCTCCCTGCCCGCACGCACCAGCAACGGGTCCCCCGTGACACTACGTAAGCGGCTTAACGTCCGGCTCATCGCCGAAGCACTCAACCCCAAACGGCGGGCAGCAGCGGCTACCGAACGGGTAGCCAGCAGGACATCCAGTGCTGTTAACAGATTTAAGTCGGCGTCTTTCATAACAGTTATTCCTGATGATTCTGTGAGCAGGCGTTTGGTGCAGGTTATAACTGCAAATGCTGCGTCTTCCGCCTTATATCCTGACAGAGTATATTTCTGTCACAGGCAAATCAACGACCTGCCGGCGGGCAACCGTGACAGGCCTTAGCACAATAGTTTCTGGTGATTGCGGAGAAGCAAAGGATGTTATTTTCAGATTTACCGGGTGATGAAGGTTTACCCGGCCGCCAGCGACGACTGGCGATGATTGCGGTAATGATGACCACAGCGATGTCGGTGTTCGATGGCTCAATGGTGAACATCGCCCTGCCTCAGATAGCCAAAGCAATGCAGGTACCGGCCGCCGAAATTGTCTGGGTATCCAACGGTTATTTACTGGCAGCCGCCATGACCCTGGCTATCTTCGCGGCCCTGGCCACCCGGATGGGATTCAGAAATCTGTTTGCCACCGGACAGGTGATTTTTACTCTGTCCTCACTTGGCTGTGCATTGTCATCTGACCCCAAAACACTGATCATTATGCGTATTCTCCAGGGGATTGGCGGGGCCGCCACCCTGAGCATTGGTCCTGCCATTCTGCGTTCGGTCTTCCCTAACCGGCTACTGGGCCGCATTCTGGGAATGAATGCGCTACTGGTCGCATCCAGTACTGCCATTGCGCCCATGCTCGGCGGCTCATTGTTATCTGCCATGAGCTGGCAGTGGTTATTTGCCATTAATCTGCCGCCGGGCATCATTGCAGTGATGCTGACGGTCCGTGTACTGCCAGGCCGGGTACAAAAAATCACCGAACGCTTTGATATCACGGGGGCGGTACTCTCTGCCATCATTCCCGGGGCACTGATAATGGCAGCGGACAGCTTTGCCAACACCAACGGCCAGGGTTTCACGGCGCATTCGCTGTTGATGGCAGTGGGTTATGCGATACTGGCACTGTTGGCAGGTACTGCATTTGTCTGGTGTGAACGTCGGGCCAGCAAACCGTTATTGCCGCTATCAATTTTTGCCTCTTCCCGGTTTTCACTGGCCGCGATGACCTCAATGGCTTCATTCGTTAGCCAGGGGATCACTTTTATCGCACTGCCATTCCTGTTTCAGAACGTCTATGGCTACAGTGCTTTTGTCTCAGCATTGTTATTCACTCCCTGGCCGGTCGGCATTATTCTGGCGGCCCCGCATTCCGGACGGTTGTCTGACCGCTTTCCGCCGGCAATAATTTCAACCGTCGGACTGGCGATTTTCGTGGTCGGTCTGGTGCTGCTGGCACTGTTACCGGAAAATGCGGCCGCGTGGGATATCTGCTTGCGTAGCCTGGTGTGTGGCATTGGTTTTGGATGTTTCCAGAGTCCAAATAACCGCGAAATGCTGTCCAACGTTGCCCGTGAAAATAGCAGCTATGCGTCCGGCATTCTGGCGATAATGCGAATGTTTGGTCAGTGTCTGGGAACGGCAATCGTCGGAGTGATTCTGGCGTTATTTGGTCAGAAAAACCTGCTAAATGAGTATCACGGTGTACAGACCGGATTGTGGCTGGCGGTTGTCTCCAGCGTACTGGCAATTATTCTTAGTATCAGCCGGTTACGTAAAAAATAGTCTCTTCTCCCGCCGGTAGTTACCGGCGGGCAGTATTCAGGCAGTCAGCGCTGCCGGTGCATAATTTTTCAGATGCAGGGCAATAAACCGGGTCAGCAGACCGCTGGCATCGGGTGTCTGTGTCACCCCCGCAATCAGCGACTGACTGTCGCGACCTTCTTTATCTAACTCTGTGCTACGGCGTTCAATCATTGCTTTGGCAGCGGCCACCGTAAATTCCGGATGAAACTGAGTTGAAATGGCATTCGGCCCGTAACGCACAATCTGATGAGTATCTGATGTCGAACTGGCCAGTACGGCGGCGCCCTCAGGCAGACGACTCACGGTCTGCATATGGGTCAGATGTGCAGGGAAATGCTCAGGCAAATGTTTTACCAGGGGATCATGGCGGGCTTGCTCATTCAGAGAGACCGGCAGGCAGCCTGTTTCACGGATACAATCCAGATAGCGCACTTCGCCGCCCAGAGCATAAGACATCAACTGATGACCATAACACACCCCAAACAGTGGCATGTTAATTGCCATTGCCTGGCGGATCCATTCTGCGGTCAGCTCACTCCAGGGTAATTTTTCTGTCACCATTGCCCAGGAACCGGTAATCACTGCCAGCCTCGAATTATCCGGCGCAGGCAGTGGTTGGCCTTCAAAAACTCTCACCACTTCAATCTCCTGCAACGGAATACCAATCGCACGGCTGAACCAGTCTGGCAAATCTCCGTAATTCTGACGTATATCCTCTGGCGGAGTTCCGGTTTGAATAATAATGATCGACGGCTGACTCATAACTTAAATTCCTGCTGCCCCGGCATCTCAAGGCCAGATGAAGTAATATTATGTATTGATAGCTGAAATTTATTAATCATACAAGATGTCGCTATATACCGATTTTCACCTTATAAAATTCGTCAGCGGATAAGCATTAACTGGTGACAGCGTCACTTAATCAGTTATCAGTAGCTGCCGATATCACCTCTGAGCCACGGCTTTTGCCTGCCGGGACTTCCCCCCTCCGGATATTCGTTCTATGATTAAGCCGATTTTTTATCATTTGGGCGAGTTATGAAAACGATTATTCAAGGGTTTCTGAACTTTCAGAAAGAAGTTTTTCCTGAGCGAAAAGAGTTATTCCGTAGCCTGGCGGGCAGTCAGAATCCTAAGGCCTTGTTTATTTCCTGTTCAGACAGCCGTCTGGTCCCGGAGCTGGTGACACAGCAAGAACCTGGCCAGTTATTTGTCATCCGTAACGCAGGGAACATCGTCCCTTCTTTCGGTCCGGAACCTGGTGGTGTCTCTGCTACCATTGAGTATGCTGTGGTGGCTCTGGGCGTGAAGGATATTATTATTTGTGGTCATTCCAATTGCGGAGCAATGGGGGCGATTGCAAAATGCCAGTGCATGGACACCATGCCGGCTGTCGCTCACTGGCTGCGTTATGCTGATGCAGCAAAAGCGGTAGTAGAGAAAAACGACTACGCTGATGAAGATCAGAAAGTGAGTGCGATGGTGCGGGAAAATGTTATCGCACAGCTGAACAATATCAAAACTCACCCGTCAGTTGCGGTTGCGTTACGCAACAATGCTATTCATCTGCATGGCTGGGTTTACGATATCGAAAGCGGAGAAGTTCAGGCGCTGGATAAAGGTGGCAATAAATTTGTCCCTCTGGCGGCAAACCCGGATGTTTGTTTCGAATAACAGACAACCTGCCGGCCTCCTTCGGCCGTTTTACCTGCGGGTCACCCGCAGGTGTTTCGCCCCGCTACCACCGCGATTTCATCACCCTTCCTGTTACTCCATCCAGACCGGTACCAGTGACAGTACCAGCATCAATGCCAGCACCGTATTCAGCAGTTGCCACTGCCAGCGATGGCGAAGTCGTGCCGCCAGCCACCAGCCTGCCAGACACCATAAACAGAGCGAGATAAGTGCGAACACGCCGAATAACAGGCTTAGCACCATTGCCAGTGTATAAGGTGATGCTGACAGTGAAGCAAATGAAGCGACGGCGCCCAGACTCATTGTCCAGCCTTTAGGGTTATGCCAGACCATCCATAACGCACTGATTACGCCCACCGGCTTAAGGGTTTTTCCGCTTAAATGAGGTGGCAGCTGACGGGAAATTTTCCAGGCCTGCCATAGTAACCAGGCACTCCCGGCAAGCTTCATTACCCATTGTAATGACGGAACCACGAGTACCAGCGCCCCCAACCCGGTAGCAGCCACAGCCGCCATGCTGGCCAGACCGACAGCAACACCACCGATAAAGGGTAATGAGCGTCGCAGCCCAAAATTTGCTCCTGAAGCTGTCGCCAGAGTGGTGGCTCCCCCCGGAGTCACTGTTGAAACAATCACAAATAACAGTAATGGCAGATAATCAGTCGATAACATTTTTCCCTCCGCAGTTCACAGAGAGACTGTATACCGGTAGATTTGATTACAGAATCAACTATTATGCATATCATCCATTAACACTGGTAATAGACAGATGCGCCGTAATTTGGATATCACCCTGCTGAGAA
Organism: Tatumella citrea; assembly: GCF_002163585.1. Taxonomy (NCBI): domain Bacteria; kingdom Pseudomonadati; phylum Pseudomonadota; class Gammaproteobacteria; order Enterobacterales; family Erwiniaceae; genus Tatumella; species Tatumella citrea. The sequence goes on along the minus strand of NZ_CP015579.1, from coordinate 1,968,361 downwards.
CCTTCGTCTGTGTTGCAGACCACAGTGGTATGACAGCCGCTGCTAACGCATTACACCTGACTCAAAGTGCAGTCAGCCAGCAAGTTGCCCGGCTTGAAGAACTGAGTGGCGAGTTATTTATCCGCAACAGCCGCAGACTCCGTCTTTCTGCCAATGGTGAACGGTTGCTGGCTAAAGCCCGCCAGATGGTGGCGCTGAATGATGCGTTGTGGAGTGAAATGTCCGCCGGTCAGGTAGCAGGCCAGGTCCGGCTAGGTGTTCCCTATGACCTGACAGGTGAATGGCTGACAACGCTGTTACGTCAGTTTGCTGACGACTATCCGGGAGTGGATATCCGGCTGGTATGCCTCTCATCGCCAGAATTACGTTCTGCTATAGACTCTGCAACGCTCGATATTGCGCTGATTGAGGAACCGACTGGCCAGGTTGCGGTGGAATGCCTGAAAATTGATTCCCTGGTCTGGGTCGGCGCCAGAGGCGGTAATGCCTGCATGAAAAACCCCTTACCGGTGTCGATGGTTGCCGATACCTGTGCATTTCGGCCAGTTGTATTAACGGCACTGGAAAACAGTGGGCTAACGTGGCGAACCTTATCAGAAAATGGCAGTATTGATGCCACCCGCGCCACCGTGCGGGCTGACCTGGCGGTAACGGTTTGGCTGAGAACCACAGTACCGGCCGATCTGGTTATTCTCAGTGAAACAGAGACCTTACCCGCGCTACCGGCGTTTGCGATTAATCTCTATCGTTCCGCAAAACAGCCAGCCGCGGCGGCCGAAGCACTAACCACTAAAATCAGGCAACATTTTTCCACAAGCTGATCGCTGACTGACCAGCACAATGCCAGCCACTGAAATGTCCCCCTGTAAAAGGCTGACCGTCTGCTCAGCCTGCAGGAGATTGTGATTATTGCACTTTAGTTAAGGACTATTATGCACCTTACTTCTGAAAAATTCGGAAATGCTGCCACCCTGTTGATGCTGGCATGTCTGACTACCACACCGTTAACTGCTTTAGCCGCACTGCCCGCCAGCCCGGCATTTCTCGGCTATCAGCTGAACAGCAGGCTGACTCTGGCAGATACCGACACTGTGATGAACAACAACAGTGATACGCTGCTCACCGACCAAAATCTGGCTCATTACAACGGAGTGGTTTTTGTTAAATCCCGGCAGGCTGCCAGTCCGTTTAAGCAACCGCATGTACTACTCAGCGATGGCCGAATCGTGCAGGTGATGGCTTCCGATGACTCTCTTAATCCGGCGCAATGTCAGAATACCCTGCAAAAAGAGTATACCCGCCTGATAACCAGTTTCGGCCCGGCGACCAAGCAGGCTCCGGAATTAAAACACTGGAAAAACAGTGCTGCGGGTTATCAGTTGGTTATACAGTGCCAGGCCGGAAATTTGCTGGGCACATTTTCTCTCTGAGAACCCCACGTCATCAGACAATCCCGGCAACTGACAATAGTCATCCGTACTGACTGTATGGCAACACAGACTCTGAAATAACGCTTTCACACTGGTGCCGGTTTAAGGTACAACGACATGACAGTTAACGGGATTTGGAGAATATTATGACTATACCGGTTGAGCAGTCCGCACTCGATTCATTATTCAATCAGGCCCGTACCCACAGTTACTGGCTGGATAAACCAGTAACGGAAAAAACGCTGCAAACACTGTATGAGCTGACCCGGCTTGGCCCGACCTCAGCTAACTGTTCTCCTGGCCGGTTTGTCTTTGTTACCAGCGATGCCGGTAAAGAGAAACTTAAACCAGCACTTTCCTCAGGTAATATTGATAAAACCATGTCAGCTCCGGTGACAGTAATTGTCGCATCAGATATGGCTTTTTATGAAAAACTGCCGGGCCTGTTCCCTTATGCCGATGCCCGGAGCTGGTTCACCAGCAGCGAAGCACTGGCTCAGGAAACTGCATTTCGTAACAGTAGCCTGCAGGCAGGTTATATGGTGGTGGCTGCACGTGCTCTGGGACTGGATGTGGGTCCGATGTCGGGATTTGATGCTGATAAGATTAATGCAGAATTCTTCCACGGCAGTGACTGGCGGGTCAATTTATTAATCAATCTGGGTTACGGCAACAGCGAAAAACTTCATGGTCGTTTACCGCGGCTTGATTTTGATGATGCCTGTCGGTTTGCCTGATGACGTTACACTGACTGTGGCATTGTCACAGTCAGTGGATTGGATGATAACGGTGAGTATTGGTAAAGCACAGCTCATTCCAGTAGGTAACCCGCAGTAAACGGTGCTGTTTATTTTTGTTCATCATGCAACCATTGAGGATCAAGATAACCAGGCCCGATACCATAAAGCCCCAGGATAGGGATCATAGATTCCAGCAACAAATGGCTGTCTTTGGCCCGTTCTGCCGCCGGACTGCGTTCCACCAGTCCGGTAATACTGACAATTTTTTTCCAGATCTGCAGTGCCATAATATTTTCCCGCTGAAGTGTCGATAGCTACAGTTCAGCCTAAATAGTGACTGAAGGGAAATATCAATTCCGGTACTGCATTTTACAAAAACAGCAATTGCCGCAACGCAGGCAGAAAGCCTCAGCGCGGACGAAGACCTTCAGTGATCACACTCTGAATATTATTGAGTGTCTGGTTAAAGAAGGCTTCATCCTGTAGAGTTTTACCGGTAATGGCCTGCACCTGAATTGCGAAGTCTGCATAATGCTGGGTAACTGACCACAGCATAAAAATCAGCTGACAGGGATCGGTTTCTGCCAGTTGCCCGCGACTAATCCAGAACCGGATCAGTTCAGCTTTCTCATTAACCAGCTCACGTAACCCACCTTCCAGTTCTCCCTGCAACACCGGGGCACCCTGTAAAATTTCCAGACAGAACAGGCGCGAAGCCTCAGGATGATCCCGCGATACTTCCAGTTTCAGGCGGATGTAATGGTTAATCGCTTCCAGAGGTTGCTGATCGGCCTGCAGTGCTCTGAGCGGGGCCAGCCAGACTGCAAGAATTTCCTGCAGTACCGCCAGATAGAGCTGCTCTTTTGACGGGAAATAATACAGCAGGTTGGTTTTAGAAACTTCAGCCAGTGCCGCCACCTGCTCAACCCGGGTTCCGTGCAGGCCAAACTGCGAAAAGAGAGATAATGCAGCGTTGACAATCGCCGTACGTTTAGCCGCTACCGCCAGGGAGCGACGTCCCGGTTTTTTTTCGCTTACTTTCACTGACTAACCTCTTATCTGTCCGTTTGCAGCATCATAACAGACTGCCCTTAATGCACCACTGCACAGAGCTGCCCTTTTTCTGCGCAATCCGCGTCAGGTTTTGCACTCTTTTTTTACCAAATGGTCTGTTTTGGACCATTTATTACCGGCCGTAATTGTAAAAAATCACTCACCCCATTGTTTATTAACAATTATTTAAACATGGCACAAGCTTTGCTTAACAATACAGGTACACACGACTCAGCGACGACCCATGGAGATGCAGGATGCACCGCCGCCGACAGGTGAAACTTTAAACATTCATCAGACGAGGTTTGACATGAAAATAGGCGTCTTTATCCCGATTGGTAATAATGGCTGGCTGATTTCTGAAAACGCCCCGCAATATATGCCAAGTTTTGAACTGAACAAAACCATCGTTCAGCGGGCCGAGCATTACCATTTCGATTTCGCACTGTCGATGATCAAACTACGTGGTTTCGGCGGTAAAACTGAATTCTGGGACCACAATCTGGAGTCCTTCACTCTGATGGCTGGTCTGGCTGCGGTAACTTCGCGCATCGAGATTTATGCCACGGCAGCCACTCTGACCCTGCCACCCGCCATTGTTGCCAGAATGGCCAGCACCGTTGACAGCATTTCTGGTGGTCGCTTCGGCGTGAATCTGGTGACCGGCTGGCAAAAGCCAGAGTACGACCAGATGGGCCTCTGGCCGGGTGAAGAGTACTTTTCCCGTCGTTACGACTATCTGACCGAATATGTCACGGTACTGCGCGATTTATGGGGTACCGGTAAATCTGATTTCAAAGGGGATTTTCTGACGATGAATGATTGTCGTCTGAGTCCTCAGCCACAGAAACCAATGAAAGTTATTTGTGCCGGGCAGAGTGATGCCGGAATGGCCTTCTCTGCACAATATGCCGATTACAATTTCTGTTTTGGTAAGGGAGTAAATACCCCAACCGCCTTTGCTCCAACTGCGGCACGCATGAAAAGTGCCGCGGATAAAGCCGGTCGTGATGTCGGTTCCTATGTGCTGTTTATGATTATTGCCGACGAAACCGATGAAGCAGCGCGTGCTAAGTGGGAACACTATAAAGCCGGTGCAGATCAGGAAGCGCTCGCCTGGCTGACCACCCAGAGCCAGCAGGATACCCGTTCCGGAAGTGACACCAATGTGCGCCAGATGGCCGATCCAACTTCAGCAGTGAACATCAATATGGGCACCCTGGTAGGGTCTTATGCCTCAGTTGCAAAAATGCTGGATGAAGTGGCTACCGTGGAAGGTGCCGAAGGGATTTTGCTGACATTTGATGATTTTGTTCAGGGTATTGAGAATTTTGGACAGCGTATCCAGCCGTTGATGACCAGCCGGAGCGCCGTAACTGAAGCAATGAAAGAGGTGGCCTGATGAATACTGTGATTTGTTCTACTGCCAGTCAGTTAAATAATGTGGTTGTCGCTGCAAAGCCTGAATCCATTGCTTTCCCGCCCCACCAGACAGCGTTGATTGTTGTGGATATGCAAAATGCCTACGCCACTACCGGCGGTTATCTGGATCTGGCAGGATTCGATGTATCCGCAACCAAACCGGTGATTGCCAATATCAAAACAGCCGTTGAGGCCGCGCGTGCTGCCGGTATTCAGATTATCTGGTTCCAGAATGGCTGGGATGACCAGTATGTTGAAGCCGGTGACGCAGGATCACCCAATTTCCATAAATCGAATGCGCTAAAAACCATGCGCAAAAATCCCGATTTACAGGGAAAACTGCTGTCAAAAGGCGGCTGGGACTATCAGTTGGTTGATGAACTGGTGCCTGAGCCGGAAGACATTATTATCCCGAAGATCCGCTACAGCGGTTTCTATAACACTCCGCTGGACAGCATGCTGCGTAGCCGTGGTATCCGCCATCTGATATTTACCGGCATCGCCACCAATGTTTGTGTGGAATCCACGCTGCGTGACGGCTTTTTCCTCGAATATTTTGGCATTGTGCTGGAAGACGCTACCTATCAGGCTGGCCCATCTTCAGCCCATGAAGCTGCTCTGTTTAATATCCAGACATTTTTCGGCTGGGTCTCTGATGTCAGCAGTTTTTGTAGCGCCATTGCGCCGGTTTCTGAACAGGAACGTCCGGCTGCCTGAATTCCGGATTTTCATCACCTGCAACTGATAATAAAAGGAACATTAATATGCCAAAGTCTGTGATCATCCCCGCCGGTACCAGCACCCCTATCGCCCCGTTTGTTCCGGGAACGCTGGCAGATGGTGTCGTTTATGTGTCCGGGACGCTTCCCTTCGATGAAAATAATAACGTGGTTCATGTAGGTGATGCTGCAGCTCAAACCCGGCACGTACTGACCATTATTAAAAATGTGATTGAAACAGCGGGTGGGACTATGGATGACGTGACATTCAATTCCATTTTTATTACTGACTGGCAAAACTATGCGGCGGTAAATCAGGTGTATGCCGAATTTTTCCTGGGTGAAAAGCCGGCCCGTTTCTGTATCCAGTGTGGTCTGGTGAAACCGGACGCATTGGTAGAGATTGCCACCATCGCCCATGTCGGTAAGCAGGCTTAAATATGCAGATACAGATCTCCGGTGTTGATTCTCCTGACGCTCCGGTGGTGGTGCTATCCGCCGGGCTGGGCGGCGCGGCGGCTTTCTGGAAACCCCAGATGGCTGCGCTGACCGGTAAATATAAAGTGGTAACTTATGACCAGCGCGGAACCGGGAATAACCCGGACTCGCTGCCTGAAAATTACTCTATGCAACAAATGGCGGATGAACTGGCCGCCGCACTCGAAGCCCACGGTATTCACCGCTATTGCGTGGCAGGCCACGCTCTGGGCGGGCTGATTGGTTTGCAACTGGCGGCCAGCTATCCGCAACGAGTGACTGGTGTGGTAGTGATTAATGGCTGGATCTCTCTGAATGCACATACCCGTCGCTGTTTTGAGGTCCGCCAGCAACTGTTGCTGAATGTTGGAGTGGAAGCCTTTGTCCGCGCCCAGCCACTGTTTCTCTATCCTGCTGACTGGATGGCTGACAATCAACAGCGGCTTGAAGCTGAAGATATCAGTCATGCAGAGCATTTCCAGGGTACTGACAACCTGCTGCGTCGTCTGAATGCACTTATGGCCTGCGATTTCACCCGGATCGCACCCACTCTCAACCTGCCGGTGTTAGTTTTCTATAGCCAGGATGACTTACTGGTGCCCTGGGGCTGTTCTGTCGTGCTGGCAGATGCTCTGCCGCAATCCAGCGTGGCAGCGATGGCCAGGGGGGGACATGCAATGAGTGTCACTTACCCTGATGAATTTAACCAGTTGCTGTTACCTTGGCTTGAACAGCATGCAGCCTGAAACGTATTGATTTCAGATAAGGAGCACAGATGAACGTTTCTGAGCTGGCCCCGTTACCGGACGGGGTTGATCAACAGCAGTTTCGTAATGCGATGTCACGTCTTGGGGCAGCCGTCAATATTATCACCACCGACGGACCTGCGGGCCAGGCCGGTTTTACCGCATCGGCAGTATGCAGTGTGACAGATACACCGCCAACACTGCTGGTTTGCCTGAATCGTTCAGCATCGGTTTGGCCAGTTTTCCACGCCAATGGTCGGTTATGTGTCAATACCCTGTCTGGCGATCATCAGGAGCTGTCGGGGCTGTTTGGGGGTAAAACCCCAATGACCGATCGGTTTGCGGCAGCACAATGGTCTGAACTGATTACCGGTTGCCCGGTACTGACGGGGGCTGTTGCTTCTTTTGACTGTGAAATTACCCAAAGTGTCAGCGTCGGGACACACGATATTTTGTTTTGTCAGGTGCAGGCCCTGGTCTGTGACCACACACCGCATGGACTGGTGTGGTTCGACCGACGCTATCACTCCCTGACCCGGCAGGAAGCCTGATGACGAAGCCAGTTGCTGGCATTCATTGCTTTTCCACTTTACCGGAGTACAAAGTCTATGAGCTGGTTTCCTGTATGGCGTAAAAAAACAACTCTCAGCGGAGATGGTGTCATCGCTCCTGATGAAACGCTGCCCTTCGGCCCAACGGTGGTTATGGGGTTGCAACATGCGGTTGCGATGTTTGGTGCGACGGTACTGATGCCATTACTGATGGGTCTGGACCCTAATCTCAGCATTCTGATGTCCGGCATAGGCACCCTGCTGTTCTTTCTGATTACCGGCGGACGGGTTCCCAGTTATCTCGGCTCCAGCGCCTCTTTTGTTGGTGTGGTGATTGCTGTAACAGGATTTACCGGGCAAGGGCTGAATCCTCATCTTGGGCTGGCGCTCGGCGGTATTATTGCCTGCGGTGCAGTATACGCAGTGATAGGCCTGGTGGTTATGAAATCCGGTGCCCTGTGGATCGAAAAGCTTATGCCTCCGGTCGTCACCGGCGCGGTGGTGATGGCTATTGGTCTCAATCTGGCCCCCATCGCTATTCACAGTGTTTCTGGCTCGATGTTTGACAGCTGGATGGCTGTGATTACCGTGGTTTGTATTGGTATCGTGGCAGTGTTTACCCGCGGGCTTATCCAGAAACTGTTACTGCTGGTCGGTCTTTGTCTGGCCTGGGCTGTCTATGCTGTGCTGACAAATGGCCTGGGGCTGGGTAAACCCGTAGACTTCTCACAACTGTCAGCTGCTCCCTGGTTTGGACTGCCTGCCACCACAGCGCCTGTGTTTGACTGGCAGGCGATTGTTATGATTGCACCCGTGGCGATTATTCTGGTAGCTGAAAACCTTGGTCATATGAAAGCGGTGGCGGGTATGACCGGACGTAATCTTGACCCGTACGTTGGCCGGGCTTTCTTCGCCGATGGACTGGCCACCATGCTGTCCGGCGGTGTCGGCGGCAGCGGTGTGACTACCTATGCTGAGAACATCGGCGTGATGGCAGTCACCAAAGTCTATTCAACCCTGGCTTTTGTGGCAGCCTCTGTCATCGCCCTGCTACTCGGATTTTCACCGAAGTTTGGAGCACTGATCCACACCATCCCGGGCCCCGTGATTGGCGGAGCTTCAATTGTTGTTTTCGGGCTGATAGCGGTCGCTGGCGCAAGGATCTGGGTACAGAATAATGTTGATCTGAACCGCAACGGCAACCTGATTATGGTCGCGGTAACGCTGGTACTGGGTGCAGGTGATTTTGCCCTGAAAATCGGTAGTTTCACCCTGGGCGGTATCGGCACTGCAACCTTCGGTGCGATATTACTTAATGCCTTCCTTAGCCGGAGAAAATCAGCAGCAACAGACAATCCTCCAACACTGGTTACGCCTTCGGGTAAATAACCACCCTGTATATCTGCTGGCTACCCGGGTAGCCAGCACTATTATCTGTATAATCACCATCCTGGTATCTGGTATCTGAATCCTGGCATCTGATGCCTGTCATCTGGCGGCAAAAAACTCCCTGCAAATAACTACCTTCACCACCGTTATTTCTGCCCGTAACAGGCATCAGGCCCATGTTTCCGCATAAAATGTTTTTTCATCAGATAAGGTTCGATGTGCCGAAGACCGGGATTAATCCCGCAGGCAATCCAGGCGATTCGTGCCACTTCTTCAAGAACTACCGCATTATGCACGGCATCATGAGCATCTTTCCCCCAGGCAAAGGGGCCATGCTGGTAAACAATGACCCCGGGGTTATGCAGAGGGTTTTGCTCTGCCAGGGTTTCGATAATCACTTTACCGGTATTCAGCTCGTACTCTCCCTCAACTTCCTGTTGTGTTAATGCCCTGGTGCAGGGAATATTCCCCAGGAAATAGTCAGCATGTGTGGTGCCGAGTGCCGGAATTGACAGCCCTGCCTGTGCCCAGGCGGTGGCATGTGTCGAGTGAGTGTGAACAATCCCCCCCAGTGAAGGATAGCGCCGGTACAATTCCAGATGGGTGGCGGTATCTGAGGAAGGTCGCCATTTACCATCAACGATATTCCCTTCAGTATCCAGCACGACCATATCATCGACGGTCATCGCGTCATACGCAACGCCACTCGGCTTAATCACCACCAGCCCCTGATGGCGATCAATAGCGCTGACATTCCCCCAGGTGAAAGTGACCAGACCATAGCGAGGAAGGTCCTTGTTTGCCTCAAATACCTGCTGTTTCAGGGTTATCATCTTCTGCCTCCAGCAATCCAGCCTGTACCATGCGTTCACGTACCCATGCACGGGCTTTTATCACTTCAGCCACCGGGTCTTTCGCGGTTTCACTCCACATCTCTATCAGATAAGGTCCGGAATAACCTGCCTGTTTCAGGGTACGGAAGCAGTGCACGAAATCCACCACGCCGCTACCGAAAGGGACATTTTTGAACACCCCCGGCAGGGTATCTTTAACATGTACCGCCACGATATGCCCTGTCCCGGCCTCCAGTTCGAGCTGTACGTCGTTATCCCATGCTGACAGGTTGCCGAGATCAGGATAGATCTGGAACCATGGGTTGTTCAGGTAATGTGTATACCCCAACGCCTTACTGACAGAGTTCATTAACGGATAATCCATAATCTCCATTGCCAGCGTGACCTGAGCACGACTGGCCATCACTATGCTCTCTTTAAGCCCCTCACGAAAACGGCGGCGGGTCTCGTCATTCGCCTGCTGGTAATAAACGTCATAGCCTGCAAGCTGGATGACGCGGATGCCGACATCCTGGGCAAAACCGATCGCCTTTCGCATAATCTCCAGCGCTTTTTCCCGTACCTCATCATTTTCACTTCCCAGAGGAAAACGGCGGTGTGCACTGAGACACATCGAAGGAACCTTCACTCCGGTTTCCGATATAGCGTTCACCAGTTGCAGGCGCTGTTGCCGGCTCCAGTTGAGCCTGGCAAGACGTGCGTCCGTCTCATCCACTGACATTTCAACAAAATCAAAACCCAGTTGTTTTGCCTGCTGCAGACGCTGAAGCCAGCACTCCCCCGCAGGGAGTGCTTTTTCATAGATACCCAGTGGAACCTGTTGCGACAACATAGCAGCTCCTTAGCCCCAGATCTCAGCGATTGAGCGTTTGAACTGGCGGGCGGCCTCCACCGGAGATGCTGCATCGCGAATACTGCGTCCCGCGATAAATACATGGATCGGAATCTCCTTAAACATCGGTAAATCTTCCAGCGCCAGCCCTCCGGTAACAGTGACTTTAAAACCCATATCGTTCAGACGTTTAATCGACCGGATATCCTGATCTCCCCAGGCCACGCCCGCCGCCTGTGCATCACGACTGCGGTGATAGACCACCTGCTGAATACCTGCATCATGCCATGCCTCAGCCTGCTCCCAGGTCCAGTGGCCGGTCAGTTCAATCTGCACATCACCGCCAAACTCTTTTGCCACTTCCAGAGCGCCACCTGCCGTGTTTATATCAGCACAACAGATCACGGTGACCCAATCAGCATTAGCTTCAAAACACATCCGGGAGAGAATTTTGCCTGCGTCAGCAATTTTTGCGTCTGCCAGTACAATTTTATGCGGATAAAGCGACTTCAGATCACGTACTGCCCGTACACCTTCGCCCACACAGAGGATAGTGCCGACCTCAATAATATCCACCTCCTCAGCAATCAGCCGGGTTGTTTCATAGGCGTCTGATAACGTCTGATTATCCAGTGCAACCTGCAACATAGGTAATGGCATATTCAATTCCTTCTGTATTTCTGCCTGCGTGGCATGATCAATTAAATCAAGTACCTCCTGTTCTGTCCGACAGGCTCGTAACCGATCAAAATTAGCTTCATCTTCAAACAGGCTGACAATCTGCATAATGCCTACCTCCTGGTGGGTAGTGGCATCTACGGCGGCCATCGTGATAACAATGTCGACCGGGTCATTGTCTTCGTGATTAAAGATAAGTGGAGTTTTCAGTGTGACCAGCGAAAACCCCGTCTTTTTGACACCCTCTTCCGGACGTCCATGGGGCATCGCCAGTCCGGGTGCAATAACAAAATACGGCCCGTGCTGCGCAACGCCATCCAGAATTGACTGGTAATACCGGGGTTCCACAACATCTGCCTTAACCAGCAAATCTACCCCCAGTTTTACCGCTTCTTGCCAGTTGCCAGCTTCAGCCTGTAGCAGAATGGAATTATTATCTGTCAGAGAATCACGTAATTTCATGGCGTGTCCTTACTTCACATCCTGCGGAAAATGGGTCTTAATCACTTCCACCAATTTTGGTCCGAAATCCGCCGGCGATAACATGTTGCGAACCCCCACGACATATTTATTACCTGTCACCGTGATTTCGCCCGCGATATGAGTAGAGGCAATGATGATATCCGCGCCATTTAGTTCACTTTTGTATTCGCCCACGGCACAGCTGTTCACTGTATGGTCAATATTTGACTGGGTTAAAAACTGGTCAACTTTCATTTTCATAATCATAGAACTGCCTTGTCCATTACCACACACAGCCAGGATCCGTACGGTCATATTCGATACTCCCTAGTAAACAGAAATGTCTGTTTTTGATTTTTCTGCGGCTTCTTCAGCTCTCAGTTCACGTCCTGCGAAGAACATATAAGCCAGAGCTATCAGAATAATGGCACTGATAAATGCCAGTCCCAGGGTGAAGAAACCCTGCATCATTGGCGGCGCAAGAATCGACCAGTCCGCCATTCCCATCCAGGCACTCATGCCCGTCAGCTTTATCGCCCAGACGCACCCGAATATTTCTACCATCCCCATAATCAGGCAAATTTTGATAGCTGCCCGCCAGCCACCAAAATGATTGGCAAAGACACCGATGGTCGCATTAGAGAAAAACATAGGAATGAAACCCGGAATAATCAGCACAGTGGAGCCACATCCCACCAAAATACCTACCGCGATCAACTGGCCGATGGTGCCCCACATAAAACCCCACACCACTGCGTTTGGCGCAAAGCTGTAAATGGCCGCGCAGTCAATCGCCAACACTGCCCCCGGGATAAGCCTTTGAGAAATACCATTAAAGGCCTCAGACAACTCGGCAACAAACATGCGCACACCCTGGGTGATGATAAAAATAGCCACAGCAAAGGAGAATCCGGTCTGCAGGATATAGACGGTCCAGTGGGTTTTCCCGGCCATCGCCTGGACCACATCAATACCAAAGGAGAGTAGAATGACGCCGAAGAAAACGGTCATCACAATGGCCGTCGACACGATATTGTCATGGAATATATTTAGCCAGCCGGGTAACTTAAGCTCTTCAACACTCTCTTCTTTTTTACCGAGGAAAGGGGCAACTTTACAGGCAATCCAGGAGGCAAACTGCTGTTGGTGACCGATGGAGAAACCACAGCCGTCGGTGACTTCCTGTGTCGGCCGATACATCATGTTGGAGGTGATGCCCCAGTAAAGCGAAACCAGAACCGCAGTACAAATGATGGTGGTCCACATGGGGTAGCCGAAGATATAGAAAGTAACCGCGATCAATCCGGCCTGCTGAAACATGATGTGCCCCGTCAGCATGATAGTGCGAATACCGGTCAGACGGCGCAGTAATACATAGATAATATTCAGTGCCAGCGCCAGCAGAACGGCATACCCTACCCAACTGTAGGCATCCCCCATTCGCTCGATGGCGGCCATCATTGAGGCGTAGGTATCAGAGATAGCTCCGCTTATTCCATACACTTCCGACATTCTGGCGACAACCGGCTTAAAGGTGCTGGTCAGAATTCCTGAACCGGCCTGCAACAACATAAAACCAATGATGGTTTTAATGGTGCCTTTAATAATTACGCTCACACTTTTGCGCAGCAGGATATAGCCCAGACAGGTCACGATACCCAGCAACAACGGCGCGTTAGTCATTACCTGATTAAAAAATACGGTAAAAACGCTATAGAGGATCTCCATAATTCTCTCCAGAAATGAGAACACGAGGGCAATCTCTGAATGATTGCCACCGCAACTCTACCAATCAGAAAAAATCAAAAAAGATCTTATGTGATTATTTGTGACAAAACCCGCAAATTATTTCCATGGTTATTGTATGGTTATATCGGAATCAATAACATTGAAATTAAATCCTTATAATACAACATTATGATTAAATTACATTTGAGTGAACATAGAGTAGCGCGATGTTAAACGTAAACTTTATAGCAGTTTATAACTGATTACCGAGGGGGCTTCTTTAATTACAGGGATGGTTATTAATCAATAATAATCATTTAATGATTACTTATGACAAAGGAGATACACAATGAGTAAAGTGACTACCATCACCCGAGAATCATGGATTCTGAGTACGTTCCCGGAATGGGGTTGTTGGCTGAACGAAGAGATTGAGCAGGAACAGGTTGCTCAGGGAACGTTTGCCATGTGGTGGTTGGGGTGCACCGGAATCTGGCTGAAATCTGAAGGAGGAGCCAATATTTGTGTCGACTTCTGGTGTGGCACAGGCAAACAGAGCCATGGGAATTTACTGATGAAACAAGGGCATCAGATGCAAAGTATGGCGGGAGTAAAAAAACTCCAGCCCAACCTGCGTACTACCCCTTTTGTCCTTGATCCGTTTGCAATCCGCCAGATTGATGCAGTACTTGCCACCCATGATCATAACGATCATATCGATGTCAACGTAGCTGCCGCAGTGATGCAAAACTGTGCCAGTGACGTCCCCTTTATTGGCCCGCAAACCTGTGTAGATATGTGGACAGCCTGGGGGGTTCCCAAAGAGCGCTGCATCGTGATGAAGCCCGGAGATGTCGTAAAGATTAAAGATGTGGCGATACATGCACTTGAGGCCTTTGACCGGACGGCTTTGATCACCTTACCGGTGGAACAAACCGCCGCAGGTACGCTGCCGGATGGCATGGATCAGCGCGCAGTGAACTATCTGTTTAACACGCCTGGCGGAAATCTGTATCACAGCGGTGACTCTCATTACTCTAACTATTACGCCAGGCACGGTAACGAATATCAGATTGATGTGGCACTGGGTTCTTACGGGGAAAACCCACGGGGTGTTACAGACAAAATGACCAGCGCCGATATGCTGCGCATGGCAGAATCGTTAAACACTAAGGTCGTGATCCCTTTCCATCATGATATCTGGTCAAATTTCCAGGCCGATCCTCAGGAAATTCGCGTGCTCTGGGAAATGAAAAAAGACCGGCTAAAATATGGCTTCAAACCGTTTATCTGGCAGGTTGGCGGCAAATTCATCTGGCCACTGGATAAAGATAATCTCGAGTATCATTATCCTCGTGGTTTTGATGATTGTTTTACTATTGAACCCGATTTACCCTTTAAGTCTTTTCTTTAACACTCAGGGGCCGGATAATCCGGCTCCGGCCATGACGGCCGATCAACGTGAACCGGTGCCATTATGACGGAAACACAGAGACATTATCTTTTGCTGGATTTACTGCGTGAACACAATGTTCTCAGTGTCAGCCAGATTACTGAATTGTTGGGTACTTCTCCGGCAACCGCACGGCGGGATATCGCACGGCTGGATAAAGAAGGAAAAGTTCGAAAAATTCGCAACGGCGCTGAAGCGGTAATTCCGGAACGTGAGCACTGGGTACCGCTTAATCCACATCAGGCTTCTAATCATGACGAGAAAGTACGAATTGCCAGAACAGCGGCGACCTTTATCCGTCCCGAGGATAGTGTGGTGATAAACTGTGGTTCCACGGCCTTCCTGTTGGGCCAGGAGATTTGCAATAAACCCGTACAAATCATCACCAATTACCTGCCGTTAGCCAACTACCTGATTGAGCATGATCATGAAAACGTGGTGATTATCGGTGGGCAGTATAGTAAAAAACAGTCAATCATCCTGCCAGCCCAGGAAAGCAGCAACTCTCTTTATGCCGGACACTGGATGTTTACCAGCGGTAAGGGGCTGACAGCCGAGGGCCTGTATAAAACAGATATGCTGACCGCAGTTTCCGAACAGAGAATGCTCGGTATGGTTGGGAAGCTGGGTGTGCTGGTGGACAGCAGTAAGCTGGGACAGCGTGCCGGCATGCTGTTTAGCAACACTGAAAATATTGATCTGGTCATTACCGGGCAACAAGCCGATGCACAGATCGTGCAACAACTCCGGGCACAGGGTGTCGAGGTTGTACTGGTATAAATCGTTGTACTGCAGGTGATATGACAACTCACACTATTTTTACCCGTGTCGATGGCCTGTTTTATCCTGCGACAGCCCCGGCTTTCCGGCAATATGCGCTGTCCGGCCCGGTCACCGCTGGCCGCTATTCTGCCATCGGCCAGCCGACACTTTATCTCAGTTCATCACCCGAAGGCGTAGAAGTTGCCATGCAGGCACATCGTAATCAGCGCTCAGCAGTCACTGAAATACTGTGGATTCGGGTGACTGCCAACAATATTTTCGATCTACGCGACCCGCTGGCTCTGCAATATGCCGGAATTAATATTGATGATGCGATTGCCCCGTGGCAGGAGATTATCGCTGCCGGCAATACTCCCCGTTCATGGCGGGTACGGCGTCAGCTGGAAGCATTAGGGGCCGCAGGACTGATAGATCCTTCGCGCAAAGCGCCTGGACTGTGGCACCTGGTGTTATTTCAATGGAATCAGGGCGCGGGAGTCAGCGCAGAACTGGCTGAATAAAAAATCCGCTGCCGGCCTGATAAACATGACCGGTCAGCGGACAGATATTGTGATCGGTTATCTTAACGCCGGATTACAGTGAGAAACGTTGGCGGATAAAATCAGCAGCCAGTGTGACTCCTTCGGCAGAGATAGTATGTGGAACCCCTGGCTCGAATACCGCGTTGACCTCTACTCCCAGTCCTTCCAGCACCTGCTGCGCATGGCGACTCTCAGTCCACGGGATAACCGGGTCAGACTGACCATGAACCAACAGTGCTGCCACACCTGCTGCTGGGTGAAAAGGCTCAGGTGATGCTAAACGTCCTGAAAACGCCACTACCCCGACCAGCGGTAATGCATTACGCACCAGCGCATCCAGAGACATAATACTGCCCTGAGAGAACCCGACCAGGATCAGTTGGTCCGCCGCGGTAATCTGGTGATCATTCAGGATCTTTTGTAGTGTGGCATCAAACGACGCCCGGGCATCTGCAATGCGTGAAGCACGATTCTGCTCTGTCACACCATTTACGCTAAACCATTGATAGCCAGAACCCATATCACAACGATGTGGCGCATCCGGTGAAACGAAAATCACATCAGGCATGGCCGCTTCCCAGAAATCACCTAATCCCTGCAAATCGGCACCATTACTGCCCACGCCGTGTAACAGTATGACTATTTTTTTACTCATCTTTGCCTCTCACAGTCCCAGATCCACAAGTGAAGGACCTTCGGGAACAATACCATTTGGATTCAGTGCTTTAATAGAATAATAGCCCTGTTTTATATGATCAATATTTACTGTCTCACGAATACCCGGAATATCCAGAATTCTTCGGGTATAGCGGCTAAGCGCCGGATAATCACTAAGGTGCTGCTGGTTGCACTTAAACAGACCGTAATAAGCCGCATCAAAACGTATCAGAGTGACAAATAACCGGATATCTGCCTCGGTTAACTGGCCACCGACCAGAAATTCACGCCCGTCACTCATCCGTTGTTCAAGGCTGGCCAGCATGGCAAATACATCGCTGAACGCTTCCTGATAACTCAGTTGTGTGGTGGCAAATCCGGCCCGGTAAACCCCGTTATTCAGTTTTGGATAGATCTCTGCATTCAGGTCATCAATCTCTTCCCGTAATGCCGCCGGATAAAGATCGATGTCATTGCGAGCCAGGCTGCCGAACCCCTGATTCATTATCCGGACAATATCGGCGGATTCATTATTCACAATCGTGCCAGTCTTTTTATCCCACAACACCGGCACTGTGGCCCGTCCGGTGTAGTGAGGGTCAGCCAGGGTATATATCTGATGGATCCACTGACTGTGATTGACATCATCTGCCACGGCACCAGGATAATCACCGAAATGCCAGCCCTGATCGAGCAACCACGGCTCGACGACCGAAACGCTGATCACTTCTTCGAGCCCTTTAAGCTTACGTGCCATCAGTGTCCGGGAAGCCCAGGGACAGATGTATGCGACATATAAATGGTAACGTCCCGCTTCTGCCGCAAAGCCGGTTTCGCCCCCGGGGGTAATCTGATGCCGAAATCCCGAAGTCTGGCGGACGAATCCGCCTTTTTTATCTACAGCCTGCACCGGATGCCAGTCAGCGCTCCATTGACCATTTACCAGCATATATCCTCCTGAATCAGTGACTAAATGTTGGTTTTAATGCGTATTTTCCGTCACCGGTTAACGCCAGTGCCAGCAGACCAATAATCCAGAAACCAGGGAATTCCCAGCCACCATTAGGATCGGTAAAGAAGAAGCCGGCATGGCCGTGTACCGTAATAATAGTCCCTAACAGTAACGGAATTAAGGCAACAGCCGCAATACGCGCATAAACCCCCAGAATAAGTGCCAGTGCGCCAACAAATTCAATCACCATAACCAGGTAAGCCAGTCCACCTGGCAGTCCCAGTGATTCAAAATATTTCGCGGTACCCGCCGGGGTGAATACGAATAATTTCAGACCCAGATGGGCAAGGAACAGGATGCCGAGAGCAATACGTAACAGCAGAGCTGCATAAGGGGTTGTACGGGTATCAGTCATGATTATTTCCTCAGTAAAGTGTTGTTGAGGAAAAGACTACCTGAATTACTGAGTCCCGATTAGACGCCCTGAAAGCGCATGTTAGTTTCCATTTTGGAAACAATCACCAGCCCTGCTCCCACGCTGGCTGACCGGCAAAAGCACTGGCCAGATAATCAATCATTGCTCTGGATTTATGTGCCAGATATCTGGCCGGTGGATAGAGAGCAAACAGTCCCAGCGGTGCAGGCGCAAACTCATCCAGCACCGTCACGACCCGATGCTTTTTCAGCGCATCACCGGCAATAAACGTAGGTAAACGACCGATTCCCAGCCCGGCAGTCACTGCCTGCAGACACACCTCAGCATTGGAAAATTTGAGCCTGCCGTGAATGGCCTGTTCCTGCAACTGCTTCTCCGGGCCAACGAAGGGCCAGCGATAAGGATCACGGAAATTGGTATCAACAATACAGTCATGATCTGCCAGTTCCGACCAGTGCTTTGGCGTCCCCTTGCGGGCCAGATATTCTGGTGAAGCCACCAGCAGGATTCGGATATCACAGAGTTTTCTTGCCATCAGACTGCTGTCAGCCAGCGCCCCGATACGCAGGGCAAGATCAAAGCCTTCATCAATAATATTCACCAGCCGGTCCGCATAACTGACATCCAGTTCGATATCCGGAAAGCGTTGAGCAAAATCAATCAGATGGGTGGTGAGTTGGGTTGTACCAAAGGTGACAGGCGCGGAAATTCGTAACCGACCGGCAGGAGAATCTGAAGTATTGCGGATAGCATCGTTCAGAGCATCGTACTCGCCAATCAGAGTGCGAATCCTTTCATAGTAGGCCACACCAACATCAGTAATAGTCAGGGAACGGGTACTGCGGCGAAATAACTGCACTCCCAGAATTTGTTCCAGCCTGGAAATTAATTTGGATGCCTGACCGTGGCTGGTGTGCAGACGTTGAGCGGCAGCAGTAAAACTGCCTGACTCTACCACGGCAATAAACATCCGATCGCAATCCAGTCTTTCCACGCGCAATTCTCCCGTACAATTTTTTCACGGCTCCTGGTCAGAGGAACCAGTCCGGCGCAGGCGGACTTGCCGCGCCGGAATTATCATACAGAAAAACAGTGGCGGTGAAAGTCAGTGCCGGATAAGTGTTTAAAAACCTTCCAGCACAATTTTCCCGCGTGCACGACCACTTTCAATCAACTGATGTGCTTTCCGCAGATTTTCGGCACTGATTTTCCCGTAATGCTCACCAAGAGTGGTCTTCAGTGTTCCGGCATCCACCAGCCCGGCAACTTCATTAAGAATTTCATGCTGCCGTTGAATATCCGGGGTAGTGTAAAGTGAACGGGTAAACATCAACTCCCAGTGCAGTGACACAGCCTTGCGTTTCAACGGTAACGCATCGAGTGTTTGTGGGTCATCAATCAGTCCGATACGACCTTGCGGGGCGACAATATCGACCAGTTGCGGGTAATGCAAATCGGTATGAGTCAGACTTGCCACATAATCGACCGCCTCGAGACCCACAGCCTGCAACTGCTGTTTCATCGGCTGGCGGTGATCAATCACATGGTCCGCGCCCAGTGATTTGACCCAGTCGGTAGTTTCTGAGCGTGAGGCAGTTCCAATCACTGTCAGCCCCGTCAGCTTCGATGCCAGTTGCGTCATTATTGATCCAACTCCGCCTCCGGCACCGACAATCAGTAATGATTTTCCCTGACCGTCACCCACTTCCAGCCGGTCAAACAACAGCTCCCAGGCGGTCAGTGAAGTCAGTGGCAGTGCTGCCGCTTCCGCATTGTTAAGACTGGCAGGTTTACGCCCCGTAATTCGTTCATCCACCAGATGATATTCGGCATAAGTGCCGGGACGAACCAGGGATCCGGCGTAAAATACTTCATCTCCTGGTGCAAAAAGTGTGACACCGTCACCTATCGCTTCCACTACACCACTGGCATCCCATCCCAGAATCCGTGGCTGTTCAGGATCGCCGCCATTACGTACCTTGGTATCGACCGGATTGACCGATATGGCATTTATTTTAACCAACAAATCATGTCCTGCAGGCTGCGGTTTAGTCGTTTCTGTTTCATACAGTGACTGTGGATCGGTCAGTGGCAAACCGGCTTTTTGATAAACAATCGCTTTCATAATTCTCTCCGGATATCGTTAACATAGGTTGGCAGTTTCCCGCCGTTGTCCCCATTTTTACCCTCCTTACGCGGAAGAAACAGCCGCTTTGCCGGGTAGCACTTTCACTATTATTGTGAAAATAGCTATACATTCCGGCGAAAAATATTGTAATTAATTCACCGGAAAAACAGATTACGGAGCTGAAATGGTACGTCTTGAAGATATCTGGTTATTTACCCGCGTGGCCGCACTCGGCAGTTTTTCTAATGCTGCCAGAGAGGCGGGTTTGCTGCCAGGTCAGGTCAGTGCCGCTATCGCCAGACTGGAGCAGCGGCTGGATACGCGTTTATTTGCCCGCTCTACCCGTAATCTGCGACTGACCGCAGAAGGCGAAAAGTATCTGCCGTTTGCCAGTGAAATGTTATCCGTTATGCAGGCAGGCCAGCAAAGTCTGAAAAGCGGCACAGATCAGCTACAGGGAACATTGCGGATTGCCCTGCCTTCAGACTGTGGACGTAATCTGTTATTACCCTGGATCAGCGATTTCTGTCAGCAACATCAGGGATTAACACTACAGTTATCGGTATCAGATCAACTGAGTGATGTTTTTCGTGATCCCATTGATGTTGCAATACGCTATGGCATTCCGGACAACCGGAGTTATGTGGCCAGAGTACTGGCTGACAGTAATCGTCGGGTTCTGGCAGCCTCGCCGGAATATCTGAAAAAACATGGCACTCCCGGGTCACTGGATGACCTACATCATCATCAGTGCCTGGTGTATAGCCTGAATGGTCACGTCTATGACAAATGGCAATTCCCTGAACAGGGTAAGCTTCGTCAGTTAAGTTTAAACAGTCGCTGGCAATGTGATGATGCCGACATTGTCCGGCGCTGGGCGGTGGACGGGCGTGGAATCGTTTATAAATCCTGGCTTGATGTCAGCAGTGATGTGCAGGCCGGGCGGCTTGAGATTGTCTTGCCGGAAATCCCCGGTGAAGCGGCCCCGCTGTATCTGATCTGCCCACATCGCCAGCAACTTTCCCCCGCCGTTCGGCAACTGTACAACGGTCTGAGTGATTACCTGCGAAAAATTACCCGCCAGCAGCCAGGCAGTGAATGATTTTTTCAGATGCGACAAATACGGCTTGATTAGGATCTGATCGGTTCCTAATATATCCGGATGAAAACCTCTTCTGAAACTCAACGTGCCGTTGGCCGTCCCCGTGAATTTGATTATGACCAGGTACTGGATGCAGCAATCCGCCAGTTTACTGTGGCCGGTTATCACGGTTCATCAATCAGCCTGCTTAGTCAGGCAACCGGGCTGACAGCCGGAAGCCTGTATAAAGCCTTCACCGACAAGCGCGGGCTGTTTCTGGCGGCACTGACCCGCTATGTGGATATTAACAATCAGCGTCTTGAAACATCCCTGTCAACTGCCGGTAATGGCATGCAACATATCAGGATTTTGCTGGATCACTACCTGGCCAACAGCAGTGGTGAAACAGGCAGGCTTGGTTGTCTGGTGGTTACCAGCGCCAGCGAACTGGCCTCCGGAGACCCTGAGATTGCCGCTCAGATAGCCCGGCTGATGAAACGCTACCATCAGCGGTTTGTGCGCTACCTGCAGCAAGGGATTACTGACGGTTCGGTCAGAGCAGATCTTGACCCGCAGGCCACCGCGTCACTACTGGTGGCTGTTTCTCAGGGGTTGCGGGTGCTGGGTAAATCCGGATTCTCCCTGCAACAGGCTGATGATATTCGCCAGACAATACTGAAGCTGACCCTGCCGTAAGGCATTCTGTTACGGCTTCACCCTTGTCCCGGATTTAACCCATAGCCGGTCTACAAAAGTCACCCGGCTCAGATAGCTGACTAAACGGTGGTGCCGGACCACGCGCATAATCACCCGTCAGTCTGAAGCAGATTATGATGTGAGTGGTTCACTGCCTGATCATGCTGGTCATTATCCCGCACAGCAGACTTCCAGCCTGCTGCTGTTTTATGATTCTCCCCCGCGAATTCGCAGTATCGCACAGCCGGGCTACCCTGTTATCCGGTCAGTCCCCTATACTGCGGGCCGACCGGATTACCGGCACCGGGCCCGGCGGTTTACCGGACCGCAAGCGCGTTAAGAGGTATATAGTCCTATGAATACATCATCCTCCGTTGCCGAAAACCGGCAGCGTGTTCTGCAGGTTGCAAAAGACATAATCAGCTGCAAGGGGTTTGCTGCGGTCGGACTCAACGAAATCCTCACCGCCGCCGGCATACCGAAAGGCTCTTTTTATTACTATTTCTCCTCTAAAGAAGAGTTTGGTGCTGCGATGCTGGAGGACTATTTCAGCCGTTATATGGAAGATATGGACCGGCTGATGAGCCTGAATCTGAGTGCCAGAGAGAGCCTGATGATTTACTGGCAAGACTGGCTGGAAACGGACAGTCAGCATATTCCTAAAGGGCATAAATGCCTGGCGGTCAAACTGGGTTCAGAAGTCAGTGATCTGTCTGACAGCATGCGTGAAGTGCTGGACCGCGGCACCGGTGAAATTATTCGTCGCCTGTCAATGCTGGTGGATATGCTGGCAAACCAGGAAAATTTCCGTATACCGCCGGAAGGCAGCCTGATGTTCGCCAGAAATCTCTACCAGTTATGGATAGGCGCCAGTATGTTAGGGAAAATTTCCGGAGATATTTTACCTTTGCAGTCCGCAATGACCCTGACCCGGCGCTTGCTGGAGTGCTGATTTCACTTGCCAATTAGTGCGACTGAGTGCCTCTGCTCTTACTCAACAGACGCTTTTTGCTTAACATCAAGACGACTGGTCTAATTGAAAGCAGGAGTATTTATGCAACAGACAACAGGGACTAACCGCCGCTGGGTATTGGCTTCGCGACCACACGGCAGTCCGACTGAAGATAATTTTCGTCTGGAAACCATTGATATCCCGCAGCCTGAAGATGGTCAGTTGTTACTGAGAACGGTTTATTTGTCACTCGACCCCTATATGCGGGGCCGGATGAGCGATGCTCCTTCTTATGCTGCCCCTGTCGAGGTTGGCGCAGTAATGGTTGGCGGCACGATTAGTCGCGTGGTGAGTTCCGGGCATCCTGATTTTAAGCCCAATGACTGGGTACTGGCTTATGCAGGCTGGCAGGATTACGCGGTGGCAGATGCAGGGACGGTGATAAATCTGGGTTCCCACCCTGACCATCCTTCATTGTCACTGGGTGTGGCTGGTATGCCAGGCTTTACCGCCTGGATGGGTCTGACCGATATCGGTCAGCCGAAATCCGGCGAAACGCTGGTGGTTGCAGCCGCCACCGGGCCGGTAGGAAGTACGGTGGGTCAGATAGCTAAAATGAAAGGCTGTCGCGTAGTCGGTATTGCCGGTAGTGATGAAAAATGCCGTGACGCCACAGAGAATGCCGGTTTCGACCTCTGTCTCAACCATCGGGACCCGGACTTTTCGCAAAAACTACGCCAGGCTTGCCCGCAAGGTATCGATATCTATTTTGAAAATGTCGGCGGAGCGGTATTTGACGCGGTAGTTCCTTTACTCAATCCCAAAGCCAGAATTCCGGTCTGTGGTGTGGCTGCACGTTATAACAATACTGATTCACCGCAGGGTCCTGACAGACTGCCGGCATTTATTAGCTCTCTGTTAAAAAAACGTATCCGCATTCAGGGTTTTATCATTTTTGATGACTATGCCCCGCATTTCCCCGCGTTTCGTACCATGATGGCAGAATGGCTGCGTCAGGATAAAATTTATTATCGCGAGGATATTGTTGAGGGGCTGGAACAAGCCCCACAGGCATTTAGTGGAATGTTACAGGGTCACAATCACGGTAAGCTGGTGATACGAGTCGCTGCTGACTGACAACCGCAAAGACGGATAGTCACAGTAAAGCCTCCGGTCATCCGGCGGTGAATACCAAACGCTACTGGCCGATTGCGCAGTAACTTTGAAATTTAATCTGGTAAATCAGAAGGACAATAAGATGACTGCTTACGTAATTTTTATTCGCGATGAAACCGTTGATCAGGACGAAATGCAGGTTTACAGCGAAAAAGCCTCTGCAGCACGCGGCGACCATCCGATGACCCCGCTGGCTTTTTACGGCGCGGCAGAAGCACTGGAAGGCCCGGGAACTGAAGGTGTGGTATTACTGAAGTTTCCGGATATGGAGGCGGCTAAAGCCTGGTATTACAGCCCTGCTTACCAGGAAGCGAAGCAGCACCGTCTGAAAGGTGCGAAGTATCGCGTCGTACTGACTGACGGAATCGCATAATTGCAGGTCGCTGCCAGCAGCACGCTGTGACAGCGACCCGAAAAATGCGTTCACGCTACTGATGATTTAGTAGCCGCGGTGGGGATCAATCACCCCGCTCATTTCTTCTCCACGGTCATGGCGAAGAATGTTTTCCAGTAACACTTTTACTGAAGATTCAGAGCGGGTTTCACTGGCCATATGAGGCGTCAGCCAGATTCCGGGATGAGACCAGAACGGATGGCCTACCGGTAATGGCTCGGGATCGGTCACATCGACTATCGCATGGCTTAACTGCCCGCTATCCAGTGCCAGCAGCAAATCGTCATGATTCAGTTGCTGGCCTCTTCCGGCATGAACCAGCGAAGCTCCTGTTGGTAACTGGTCAAACAAAGAGCTGCATAAAATCCCACGGGTGAGTGCGGTCAGTGGCAACAAACACACCAGAATATCAGTGTTCGCCAGAAATTCTGCCAGTTGCTCATCACCATGCCAGCAACGTACCCCGGAAATGGTTTTCTCCGTGCGACTCCAGCCGGCACAGCTGAATCCCAGCGAGATTAACTGACTGGCCGCTGCCTGACCCAGCGTTCCCAACCCCAGAATGCCGACCCGACAGTGCTCCGCCTGTGGTGCCGGATGTTTTTGCCAGAGTTGTTGTTGCTGTTGTTGCAGATAACGAGGCATACCACGCTGTAAGGCAAGCACCGAAAAAGTAATATAGCCCACCATATCCTGTTTGAGGCCTGGCTCAATCATTCTTACTACTTTGACACCTTCCGGTAACAATGAATAATTGAACTGGTCTGCTCCGGCGCCTACCGAAAAGATCACCTGCAGATTAGGAAATAACTGTTGTAAATCAGGCGGGATTTCCCAGCACACCAGATACTTTACTGCCTGTGGGTCTCCGGCCTCCGGCCAGATAAAAAATTGTTGGTCCGGGGCATGTTCTGCCAGCCAGGTTTTCCAGATTTGTCCGCGTTCTGTGTTCGAATGATAATAAACAATGCTCATTAGCCCATCGCTTGTGTCATAAACCCAAAGTCCAGCATGCCACCTTCAGTTTTAACGGGTGGCATACCACGAATCATCAGTAACGGGGTGTCAACTATCGGCAGCCCGCACACTGTCAGCCACTCAGAAAATGAGGTATCTCCATGCGTATCAATACGCAAAAACTCGCCCGCCAGCGAAGCGGCACAATGACTAAATAACAGTCTCGCATCCCGCTCATTGCGGGCGATTAAGGGGCCAGCCTGATATCCATGTCCAAATTTACGCAGACAAACAAAACCGTCGATCTTTCCTTGTTGCTCCAGCACCCACAAGGCTTCTGAGGCAAATAATTGCTGATACAGTGCCGGTCGATAAAGCCCGTGAGCCTGCTGGTCAAAATCAATAATCTGTGGCAGTTCCCCTTCATTCAGACGGCGAATCTGCTGTTCTTTTGCGAGCACTGGTGCTGGCAAAACCGGCAGTTGTGCAAACTGATGCTGGTGGACAGTACCCTGTACAGTAAAACCAAATTTCTGATACAAGCCTTTACCTGCCTCAGTCGCATGCAGCCGAACATTGGTGCCGGCGACTTTTTCCAGCAGAGTACTTAACATTGCTTTACCAATCCCGGCGCCCTGAACCGCAGGATCAACAATCACCAGCCCCAGGGTGCTGCGCTGTTCTCCCCAACGCCAGACCAGCGCACAACCGACAATCTGTTGATCCTGAACAGCAACCACGCCCTCTCCGAGTGAAAGTGCCTGTTGCCAGTCTTGCAGCCGGTGTGGCCAGTGCATCATTTGGGTCAGCCGGTATCCGGCAGGTAAATCCTCCGGCTCCATACGACGCAACTCAAAACTCATCCGGACTCCTTAGACGATTTTCATTTCCACAGCCAGAACATAAGCTGAGCTTCAGCATAAGCGCTTAACCGTTTGGGGTAAATCATCTTTGTCACCGCCAGGCGGCGGAAAACAGGCTCAACCCTGCCTGAGATGTAAACATCCATTAATGATTGTTCACAATATACGATTGTTTTACTATCGAATGTCCGGTGAGCGTGGACAGACACTCGCCGGATAGTGTGATTTCGTGGTCTGCTTCTCCGGAAGCGGAATATCACGGTTCAGGGTATTCATAACTCAGTAAGGTAATAATTCAGTGAAAAAAATCGTATCTGCCGTTTTTCTGGCCGGCTTGTTTTGTGTCAGTGCTACTGCCAGCGCTCAGGAAGTATTACGTTTTGCCGTCGATCCGACGTTTCCGCCATTCGAATTTAAAGGCGCCGATGGTTCTCTGCAGGGATTCGATATTGATATCGGTAATGCGATTTGCAAACAGGCACAGGTAAAATGTGAATGGACAGAACTGGGGTTTGATGCACTTATCCCTGCTCTGAAGGCCAAAAAGTTTGATGCCATCCTTTCTTCCATGTCACGCACTGAAAAACGTGAACAACAGATTGCCTTCTCTGACATGATCTATCACACCCCAAATGCTCTGGTCGTGCCAGAGGGTAGTAAAATCACCGACGATGTCGCGACCATGAAAGGCAAAACTATCGGTGTTGCTCAGGGAACAACCCAGGAAGCCTGGGCTAAAGCCAAATGGGCACCAGCCGGAGTTCAGGTGGTTTCTTATGCGAACCAGGATCAGGTCTATCCTGATTTAGTGGCAGGTCGTCTGGATGGTACGCTGACTGATGCAGTGACCGCGGATAATGGCTTCCTGAAAACCCCGCAAGGCAAAGGTTATTTTATCAGCGCGAAACCGGAAGATAAGGCGTTCTTTGGTCAGGGATCAGGGATTGGCCTGCGCAAGGGAGATACCGCGCGTCTGACGCTAATCAACAATGCGATTGCTGCGATTCATAAAAGCGGTGAATACGATCGTATTGAGAAAAAATACTTCACCTTCAGTGTCTATCCGAAGATGTAATATTTACCCCGGCCTGCTGGCCGGGGATTTAATCTGTAACCACAAAACAGCGACCGGCCAGGCCGGTTAACGGCAATGTTGCTGAACCAGTTTCACAAAAAATGATGCTCCGGCAGAGATAATCTGATCGTTAAAATCATAGCCCGGATTATGCAGTGAACATCCCTGTTTCCCTTCCCCGTCGTTCCCCAACAAAAAATAGGTTCCCGGACGTTTTTCCAGCATAAAGGAGAAATCTTCGCTACCGGTAGATGGAATAATATTGTCTTCAACTGCATCGCGGCCAAAAACTTCGATAGCCAGTGCTTTGGCCTCAGCCGTATGCTTATCGCTGTTGGTCAGCACAGGATAAGACTCATAGACCTGCAGACTGGCGCTGGCACCATAGCTTTTCGCAGTCAGCTCACAAATTTCGTGAATCCGGCGGATCAGTAATTCACGCACCTCCGGCTTCATTGCTCTTACTGTCAGTTCCATTTCCGCAGTTTCCGGAATTACGTTTGAGGCAAATCCTGCATGAAAGGTACCCACAGTAACAATAGCCGTTTCACCCGGGGTAACATTACGGGAAACAATCGTTTGCAGTGACATAACCAGCGCTGAAGCAACCAGAATAGGGTCAACCGTGGTTTCCGGATGAGCGCCGTGGCCCCCTTTGCCCTGCACCGTCACTTTCACTGTATCTGCCGAGGCCATAAAATGTCCGGCATAAAAACCAAATTTACCGGCGGTTAAACCCGGACGGTTATGCAGCGCATAGACTGCATCACAGGGAAATCGCTCAAACAGACCGTCTTTAATCATCAGGTCTGCCCCGCCAATCGCCTCTTCTGCCGGCTGAAAAATAAGATGTACAGTACCGTCAAACTGACACTCATCCTCCGCCAGGTACCTGGCAGCGGCCAGTAATATGGTGGTGTGACCATCATGGCCACAGGCATGCATTCTGCCAGGATGGGTACTGGCGTAGCTTAATCCTGTCGCTTCCTGAACCGGTAGTGCATCCATATCAGCACGCAGGCCAATCGATTTGTCAGAAGTGCCTTTTTTCAGAGACCCTACCAGCCCGGTTTTCCCGAGCTCACGGGTTACCTGATAACCCCACTCTGTCAGTTTTTCTGCCACAAACTGACTGGTTTCATATTCTTCAAGGCTCAGTTCCGGGTGTGCATGCAGATGGCGGCGAATAGCAATCATCTCGGGTTCATAGCGTTTAATTCCCGGAATAACAAAGTCTGACATAGTGCTCTCTCTTGTTCTGTTTATTGTGTTTGCATTTCCACTCTCAGAATATCAGGCATTTTCTAAAAAATAAGCAGAATTCGCCGCCTGCAGCTTATATTTTATCGTTTTTTTTAATCTTATTAGCTGCGATAAAAATATGGGGTTTAAAAAAGATAAAATATATCGCCCTGAATAGTTTTCAGCTGTTCACCGCCGGTGAAAAACTTTGCAACCGTCGGCATTTTTTTTGCACCCGATTGCGTAAATTTATTGCACCCGGTAGCGAAAAAATTGCACCCGGTAGCAACCATTTCTGTATTATTTTGTTACATTACAGTCTGTGGGGTTTTTGTTATCCTTTTAACATTTCAGGAATGATAGTCGTCGCATCAGACAGCCTGTGCAACAACATGATTTATTGATTTATTTTCCAAAAACGCTCTGTACCAGGCAGTGTAACCGCTTCCACAAGATCACCTATTCTCCACCCCCTGTCCGTTTTTGCTTAACAGCACTGTTAAAATCTGTGTGTTTTGGCGTTACGCAAATGATTATACTAACGGCCGTTATTAGTTAACCGATGCAAAATTGTTAACTTTAAATACGCAACGTGTCTCTTTTTACACACTTTTCAGTGAGCAAAATAAATAACATCAGGAAGCCTGAATGATTGATATGTTAAATATGATATCGCGCAGGCGCATATTGCAGGGGATGGGGGCATTGGCCGCCACAACATTACTTCCGTCTGGTATTTTACCGGCATTCGCGGATACTCCTGCAAACAGCGACTTTAACGATATATCCAGGTTGTTAACCGGCCGCAATACTTTATCGGCTGAATTTAGTAGCGCGCTTTTTTCTGCCTTCACGAAAATTGATAGCCGCTTCCCACAGCAACTGGCTCGCCTGAAACAGTGGATCACTGCTAATTCCGTCCCGGCAGCTGACCTGCAGAAACGTCTGACCGCCGACAGCTCTGTCGCGGATCTGGCCGGATTACCGGCACTGATTCTGACCGGCTGGTATCTGGGTATTGCCGGCAGCGGCGACAAAGCTGTCTGCGTCACCTATGTCGATGCTCTGGCAAATCAGGAAGTTGCATCGGTGCTGAACCCGCCTACCTACGCCTATGGCGCCTATGGCAGTTGGGCCACAAAACCTTTTTAACTCCGACGCTCAGCAAGCGTGATCAAACTTATAAACTGTGAGAAGTGAAGGAATGTCTGAGACTATTTCTACTGACATCGTCGTGATTGGTTCCGGCGTTGTAGGTTCGTTAACAGCCAGAAAACTGGCTTTGGCAGGACGTAAAGTTCTGATGCTGGAAGCAGGTCCGCGTATTCAGCGTGACCAGATTGTCAGCAATTTTCGCCATTCGGCACGTAAAGACGATTTTATCGCCCCGTACCCAAACTCTGAAATCGCACCATTTCCTGACTATAAGCCGGAAGATAACGGCTATTTAGACCAGACAGGGCCTAAAGATTACAAGCCGGAATATTTGCGTGTTGTCGGTGGCACCAGCTGGCACTGGGCAGCTCAGGCCTGGCGCCTGGTTCCGAATGATTTTCGACTGAAATCACAGTATGGCGTGGGTCGTGACTGGCCGATCAGTTATGAAGATCTGGAACCCTATTATTATGAAGCCGAGATTTTGTGGGGTGTTTCCGGTCCTGCAGAAATGGCTAAATACTCGCCGCGCAAGCATCCCTATCCGATGGAAGGGGTGAAAATGTCTTATCTTGAACAACGGGTCACCGCGCGACTGGCACCCAAATATGAAGTTCTGACCAACACCACCGGTCGTAACTCCGTTCCTTATGACGGTCGTCCACAGTGTTGCGGCAATAATAACTGTATGCCAATCTGCCCGATTGATGCACAGTATCACGGCGGTATTGCTGCTGCTGCCGCTGAGATTGCCGGGGTTAAACTGATCCCTCAGGCAGTTGTTTATAAGCTTGAACATAACAGTCACGGTAAAATTACTGCTCTGCACTACTATGACTGGAATAAACAATCGCATCGTGTCGAAGCTGAAATCTTCGTGATGGCGGCTAACGCTGTCGAAACCCCACGTATTCTGATGCTGTCAGCCGATGATAAAAACCCGAATGGGTTATGCAATAACTATGATCAGCTGGGACGTAATCTGATGGATCACCCGTCGAATTCCGCAACTTTCTACGTAGACGAGCCTCTCTGGCCAGGTCGTGGACCGATGAGCCCTTCATCTATCCAGCAATTGCGTGATGGTGCATTCCGTTCAGAGTCAGCGGCTTTCCGTATTGATATCTCTAACTCCTCACGGGTTGCCGGTGTTACTGCCGGAGCGATTAAAGAAGGCCTGACCGGAGCCGATCTGGACAGCGCTATTCTGTATCGCGCCTCACATGAACTGAGCATTAAAAACGTTCTGGAGCAGTTACCTGATCCGAAAAACCGCACCATGCTGAGCACCCGTAAAAAAGATGCCCTCGGTCTGCCGGTTCCTGCGTTCTCGTACTCTTTTGATGAATATATCGAGAAAGGCATGCAGCACTCGCTGGAAGTCTATGCCGATATCGCCCGCATGCTGGGTGCCACGAATGTCCGTTATTCGACTCCGGGTGTGTATAGCAACAACCAACACATCACCGGAACCCTGGCAATGGGCACCGATGAAAAAACCTCAGTGACCGACCATGTGGGTAAAGCCTGGGAATACGACAACCTGTATATGGTGTCTACCGGGGTGATGCCAACAGTGGCCACTGCTAACTCCACGCTGACCGCCTGTGCTCTGGGCTTACGCACCGCTGACGCCATTCTTGGCAAAATCTGAGGAGAGCCATCATGAAAAAACTGCTTTCCCTGTGTATCGCGGGTGCCCTGGCCGGGATCATGCTGAATAGTGCCGCCATGGCTGAAGACAGCAATGCTCAGAGCCTGATCGCAAAAGGACAGTATCTTTCGGTAGCCGGTGACTGTGCTGCCTGTCATACCACCAGCGGAGGAAAACCTTTTGCCGGCGGTCTGGCTATTGCCACACCGATTGGCAAGATATTCTCCACCAATATCACTCCGTCAAAAACCTCCGGCATTGGCGATTACTCGCTGCAGGAGTTTGAAAAAGCGGTTCGTCAGGGAGTAAGAAAAGACGGCGCCAATCTCTATCCGGCGATGCCTTACACTTCTTATGCCAAAATTTCCGATGAGGATATGCAGGCTCTGTATGCTTATTTCATGCATGGCGTTGCGCCTGTGGATGAGAAAGGCCCGCAAACTGCCCTGCCATTCCCGTTCAATATTCGTCTGTCGATGGCGGGCTGGAACCTGATTTTTGCCGGAGACAAACCATTTACGCCAGACAGTAACCAGTCAGCAGAATGGAACCGCGGCGCTTATCTGGTTCAGGGTCTGGCTCACTGCTCCACCTGCCATACCCCGCGTAATGCTTTGATGGCTGAAGAGTCTGGCCAGGCGCTGGCTGGTGCTTCTCTCGGTACCTGGTTTGCACCAAATATTACCCCGGATGCCCATGCAGGGATTGGCAAATGGTCAGCCAGTGATTTAGCCACTTATCTGTCTACCGGTCGTTCACCGAACGGTTCTCAGGCTGGCGGCCCGATGCTGGAAGCTATCGATAAAAGCTTTAGTAAACTTTCTCAGTCAGATATTAATGCGATAGTGACCTATGTGCGTTCCGTGAAGCCTCAGTCAGCCAATGCCGCTCCGGGCCAGGTACCTGCCAGTGCCCCGGTAGTGTCCGATTTTGCGCTGATGAATGGAACAGCTTCTGATGGCGCGAAGCTGTATGAAGCTCACTGCTCCACCTGCCACCAGGCCTCTGGTCAGGGCAGCAATGGCTTACCGGCTTTATATGGTAACGCCGCGCTGCATCGTCCGGTAGCGGATAACGCAGTCATGGCTATCCTGGACGGCCTGACTCCGACTCAGGGCCAGGCTATGCCGTCGTTTAAAACTGCCATGAATGATCAACAGATTGCCACCCTGACCAACTACCTGTTTAAAACCTTTGGCGATGCCGGTGTTCAGACCACCGCAGACAGAGTTAAGGTATTACGGGAAGGTGGAGCACCATCTCCGTTACTGGCGATTGCCAAAGGCGGGATGATAGCTGCGGTGATCGTGGTATTACTGCTGATAGTGGGCGGAGTGATGGTTAAATCGCGGCGTAAACGCCGTTAAACCGGCTTAACTTTGCTGAGTGACACAGGCGTCCGGTTAACCCCGGACGCCTTTTTTATCTAAGTAAACACCCGCCAGAGTTACCGACGGGTTAACAGAAATATAGCAGGAGGAGATTAGAAATCGACACTCATTGACAGTTTCACCGTACGCGGATCGCCCTGAGTCAGATAGCCATTGCTCTGACCAACGGTTTCCCAGTATTTCTTATTGGTGACGTTTTCAAGACCTGCACGCCAGGTCAGTCGGGTAGACTGCAACGGCATCACGTACTGTACCCCAAGATCAAGTCTCGTCCAGGAAGGCAACTTCATCGTGTTTTCAATATCATAATACTGGTGGCTGGTATGAATTAATGTACCAGAGACCGTTACGCCTTGCAGACCTGGCAGATCCCATTCCGAACCCAGCACCCACTGATTATGTGCAACACCCACGGCATCCTTACCACTGGAGCCGTCACTGGTATTATGCATTACTGGTCTCAGCCACGTGCTGCCAGCATTAACACGCCAGCCAAGGATCGGTTCACCAAATACGTTAACTTCAATACCCTGGTTTCGCTGCTCTCCGGTCAGACGGTAATACTGGTCACTGTCCAGCCGCCCCACCATTTTACGCATATCAAATACGGCCAGATTTCCGCCAAATATCTCTCTTTGTACTTTAAGTCCGACTTCATTTTGCCGGGTACGACCGATCCCGGGAACCTGTCCGGCATTCAGTGAATTGGATGGTGCCGCCGGTGATGCCTGTAAACCTTCGATATGGTTAGCATACAAAGATAACCAGTCCTGTGCTTTCCACACCACTCCGTACACCGGTGACCAGCGGTGTGCATCGAACGCAGCATCGGTATCTTCAGCTCCTGTGTACTCATAATTACGTACCCTAATTTTCTGGTAACGGGTCCCTACGGTAAACAGCAGTTTATCGTCTAATACACCAACGGTATCAGAGAATGAAGCACCGTTATTGGTGGTACGACTACGTACTGATGGTGCCTGCATGTGGCCGCCGAAATAGATCATATCTCCGGCATAAACATTTGACGGGTTATAGATATTTGGCCCTGTAAAAGCACCTGACATCTCATAGGCACTTGCCGCCCGATTATAAATTCCTGAGTATCCGACGTTGATTTGATGGCTGACCGGGCCAGTATAGAACTTACCACGAACTCCTGCCATTCCTGTCAGTGTGTCGGCGGTGTAGTGAGTATCCAGCCGGTTCATGGTGGAATCGCCCTGCAGATCCGATACCACAGGAGAGGCACTGGCTGACCATTCATTGGTATGGTTAGCACCGATTGCACTGTAGAAAACCCAGTCATCATTCAGATGATAGTCATTCTTCAGCATTGCATAACGGGTCGTCAGGTCGGCATAATTCCAGGGTTGACCGTAATTGGTACGCGGGTCAGGTACTGCCGGTATTTCGGTCAAAGTACTTTTTAGTTTAATACCCTGGCGGCCGTTATGAATTGAGCTTTTGACGTAGCCAAGATCCAGCGAGCTTTCCAGTTTATCTCCATGATAATCCAGACCGAGGAAGGCTCCGGTAGTACGATCTTTCTCGTTGTGGATTTCAGTTTCACCTTCACGATCAACGACGTTGAACCGCACACCAAACTGATCATTATCACCGAAGCGTTGTCCGATATCGGCACTGACACCTGGCTGCTTACGCGAAGTGTAATCCACGCTCACCCGGCGGGTCGGAACGCTGGTGGCATGTTTAGATTCGATATTAATATTACCACCCACTCCGGTTCCGGCAGCCGGGACACCGTTCATAAAGGCACTGGAACCTTTAATAACTTCGACCCGTTCCACATCTTCCAGTGGCAGAATTTGTCGCGGCAAAATTCCGTACAGACCATTCATTGCAATATCGTCACCGTACAGATCAAAGCCACGGATTCGGAAACCTTGTGAAAAGTTACCATAGCCCCGGACGTTCTGAATGGATGAATCGTTCTTAACTACATCCTGAAGCGTTCTGGCCTGCTGGCTGACTATCAGTTTTGAGGTATAGCTGATGACATTAAACGGTACATCCAGCGCTTTCTGCTCACCCAGCACCCCAAGTCTGGCTCCGTTAGCAATGCCCCCGTCAAGAAAGGCCGGCACCTGATCCTGTCCGTTATTGGTAGTATCTGAATTTGGTTTGGCCCGAACCACCAGCGTATTATCTTTGCTGTTAGCACTGTTGTTATCTGCCGCCAGCGCGTAGGTACTGATCGGCAATAATGCCATTAACACTGCCTGTCTCAGCTTGCCGGGTTTAAGGTTACTGCCACGTCTTTTCATCTGTTTGCCTGGTTTAAAATTATGAACTAACCGGAAAGGGAATGCCTTCAAAGTGTAAGTTTTTAAACATAACCGGTAACAATTGGTATAAAGCGTAAGATAGTAATGTAACTTGTTATCATTTGCATTAATATTCAGATGATTTTATTGCGGACAGCAGAAAAGGCCATTTCACGCATTTGAAATAACCACTTAACCGGCATAAAAGGGTTAACGTGTTGTATTTTGGCCCCTTCTCCCTGCACCACTGGCAGTGTCAGGATATTACCGGAAGGCTGCGTAGCCTGTTTGTTGTTGGTAATGACAAAAAACGGAATGATAGCGGAGGTTACCGTAGCTTTGCAGTTGAAAGCGGGTGAAATGATGGTGGAATTGTGGCGCAAACTGCACTCACAGACGATTCTGCTGCAGGCGCCCGGCTGACTCCGGGCGCCCGTTTAGTTACCCCTGTTCTGTGTGACGGCGCCCCAGCTGAGAAATCACATCTCTGGAAACATTAAGCCGTTGCTCAGCGGTTAATTCGCTTAACTGTCCCTGGTGCATTTCCAGAATCCGGTCTGCAACATCGAAGTAATCATCATCGTGACTGATAATAATTAATGTTTTGCCCTGAGCCTGGAACCACGGCAGTAATTCGCGGTAAAAATAGCGCCGGAACTGTGGGTCCTGCTCGGCGGCCCATTCATCAAGAAACAGAATGTCGCGTTTTTCGGCCAGTGCCAGCAACAATGCTACCCGCTTTTTCTGTCCCTGAGACAGTTCCAGGGTACTCAGATGATGGTTTTCCACACTGATTTTGCCCTGCATCCCCATCTTTTCCAGCCACTGTTCCATCAGAGCCTGATCGCCCGGCTGTGGATCGACAAACAAGGTTTTAAACAGATAGGGTTGAGTGAATACCACCGAAAACAGCGATTTTAATCGCGCATTGTCAAGCGGCTCTCCGTCCAGCCAGACCCGCGCCTGTGGATCATGATATAACCCGGCCAGCATCAGACTGACTGTAGATTTCCCCGAACCGTTAGCTCCGATAATAAATACGATTTCACCACGTTGCAGAGTGGCATTGACCGGGCCTACCTGAAATCCGGTTTTCGGATAGTTCCAGCGAAGATTCTCCCAGTGCAGAGTTTTCCAGTCTGACGGCACCGGTGCAGCAGCCCGCTGCTGTTCCGCAGGCTGAGGCGGAAAAATCTCATTAATCTTTTTAAACGCCAGCTCGCCGGTCAGCAAGGTCGGCCAGGCGCCTATCGCCTGCAACAGCGGGGAACGCATAAACAGCACAGTGAGTGAGAACGAGGTGGCAATGGTTTCTGAGATCCAGCCCAGTGCCTGAGATGCCAGGAAAATCAGGCCAATCAGCCCCAGCATCATGATATTTGACCAGTTAATAGCCGACAGATGAAAACTATCGGCACGAATAATATGTTGCCGGTATCCCAGAGCTGCCTGCTGGTAGTCATTATCATAGAAATGTCTGGCTCTGGCCGGATTCAGCCCCAGCTCTTTTTTACCGTGAATCACTACCTGAAACACATCCTGCAAATCACTCTCAAAATCACGGACATGGCGGATATGTTCATAGACCCTGGCGACCATCCGGTATCCCAGATAAAAAGTGAGGCCCATCCAGACCACCACAATCGCCAGTACCGGTAATGACAGATAGCCAAGATAGATAACAGCCACGCCACCCAGCACCACACCCTGAATCAGTTCCGGCAACCGGACAAATGCCAGAGTAATATTACGAATATCCGGCCCCAGCAGCGACAGTAATTCACCATTGCCCTGCTGTTCCAGTTTATCCAGTGGGGTTGCCATCATTTGTAAAATCATCCGGCTTCGTTTTTGCCAGATAAAATGATGACCAAGTGCCGTGAGTGTCCATTGTGCCGCCAGGGTGATCAATAACAGCAGAATCAGCAACCCTGCCAGTCGGGCCAGCCCGCCATACAGTGAACTTTCATGAGACAGTGTCTGATTGATATAAGAAATGGTGAAGATGCCAAGGCAGGCACTGAGCAGATTCAGCAGGATAATGCCGCTGATCGCCAGGAAATGTTGTTTAAGAATCGATTTTAGTAGCGACATAATTCACAGTAAAAAAATCCCGCCGGGAATACCGGCGGGTTAACAGGAATATCAACGGGCGGATTAGAAATCGACACTCATTGACAGTTTCAGAGTACGTGGGTCTCCCTGCACCAGATAACCATCGGCCTGATCGACCTGAGCCCAGTATTTCTTATTGGTCACGTTTTCGATACCTGCACGCCAGGTCAGACGGTTATTCTGCAACGGCATCACATATTGCACGCCCAGATCCAACCGCGTCCAGGATGGCAGCTTCATCGTATTTGAATCATTGTAGTACTGGTGACTGGTATGCAGCAGCTTACCGGAAACAGTCACTCCCTGCACCCCAGGCAGATCCCATTCAGAACCCAGTACCCACTGATTACGTGGTACACCGACCGCATCCTTACCATCGTTGCCATCCTGAGTATTATGAACCACCGGTTTTAGCCAGGTACTTCCGGCATTGATGCGCCAGCCGAGAATCGGCTCACCAAATACGTTAAACTCAACGCCCTGGTTACGTTGTTCACCATCCAGAGTATAAAGCGTGGTGCCATCTGTCTGCTTCACGCTTGTGCCGTACATTTTGCGCATATCGAACACAGCCAGGTTTCCGCCGAAGCGCTCACGCTGAACTTTGATGCCCACTTCGTTTTGCCTGGTGCGCATAATACCTGGAATCTGACCGTAATTAGAATCACCGTAAGGTGCTGAAGAAGCTGCCTGCAAACCTTCCACATGGTTGGCATACAGAGATAACCAGTCCTGAGCTTTCCAGACTACTCCGTAAACCGGAGACCAGCGGTGTGTATTAAACTGACTTGCAATCACCGGAGTATAATTGTAGTTAATCACCCGCAACGTCTGATAGCGCGCACCAGCAGTAAACAGCAATGTATCGTTCAGCACACCAAGTGTGTCAGACAGTGAAATACCGTTATTGGCGGCACGACTACTCACTGTAGGGGCCTTCAGATTACTACCTGAATATATCCAGTCCTCAGTATTCGCATAGCCTGGATTATAAATATTAGGTCCCGGGATATAACCGGTCATCAGATATCCGCTGGCCGCCCGGTTATAGATTCCGGAATAGCTCAGGTTAACCTGATGGCTGACGTCACCAGTGTAAAACTTACCGCGAATCCCCGCCTGGCCACTGATAGTATCGGTGGTATAATGCGTATCCAGCCGGTAGAGCTGTGTATTACCTTTTAAATCTTCGACAATCGGTGAGCCGGTAGCCGACCATTCATTGTTATGACTGGCACCGACCGCAGTATAAAATACCCAGTCATCATTCAGATGATAGTCATTTTTCATCATCGCATAACGGGTAGTCAGATCAGAATAGTTCCATGACTGACCATAGTTAGTGCGTGGGCTGGGTACGTCCGGAATGCCGGTTAATCCGCTGTCCAGCGTAATTCCCTGGCGACCGTGATGGATGGTCGATTTAACGTAACCAAGATCCAGCGAGCTTTCCAGTTTATCGCCATGATAATCCAGACCAATGAACGCAGCAGTAGTACGATCCTTCTCTTTATGAATCTCAGTTTCACCTTCGCGGTGAACCACGTTAAACCTGACGCCAAACTGATCGTTGTCACCGAAGCGTTGACCGATATCGGCACTAATCCCTGGCTGTTTACGTGAGGTGTAATCCACTGTCACACGGCGGGTTGGCAGGCTGTTAGCGTGTTTTGATTCAATATTAATATTGCCGCCTACCCCGGAGCCCGCAGCAGGGACGCCATTCATAAAGGCACTGGAGCCTTTAATCACTTCCACACGATCCACATCTTCCAGTGGCAGAATCTGGCGCGGCAGAATACCGTACAGACCATTCAGCGAAACATCATCCGCATCCAGATCAAAACCACGAATACGGAACCCCTGCGCAAAGTTACCGAAACCACGGACGTTCTGGATAGAAGCATCATTGGTTACGATATCTTCCAGGGTTCTGGCCTGCTGGCTGTCGATCAGTTTTGAGGTATAGCTGATTACGTTAAACGGCACATCCAGCGCTTTCTGCTCACCGAGCGCGCCCAGCCGTGCACCGTTGGCAATCCCGCCATCAAGGAACGCCGGAACCGGGTCCTGTCCGTTATTAGTAGTATCTGCATTTGGTTTGGCACGCACCACCAGCGTATTACTGGCAGAGCTGGTGTTGGTATTGTCTGCCGCCAGCGCATAAGTACTGATCGGTAGCAGTGCCATCAGCACCGCCTGACTCAACATTGCCGGTTTAAAAGAGTTGTTGCGTTTGTTCATTTTTTTGCCTGGTTAAGAAATAAAATCACAAATAGCGAGGACAATGGTCGTCGCATGTAAATATTCCAACAGTAGGTATTAAAAATGGTACAAAACGTAAGATAGTAATGTAACTATTTATCATTTGCATTATTATTCATCAGATTTTAATGCGCATAACGGAAAAAGGCCATGTCATTAATGGAGACCACCGCTGAACCGGTATTTACTGGGGTTCCTGCCAGCATCGTTTGCCAGCCGGAAACGTTCAGCAGCCTGTTGCCTGCTCACTGGCAGACGCTCTCTGCCGCAGGGAAGACTG
Source organism: Tatumella citrea (assembly GCF_002163585.1). Lineage (NCBI taxonomy): Bacteria > Pseudomonadati > Pseudomonadota > Gammaproteobacteria > Enterobacterales > Erwiniaceae > Tatumella > Tatumella citrea. Next base: position 1,928,766 of record NZ_CP015579.1, on the reverse strand, counting down.
CCTGGATGTCATTATGGTCACAGTGGTACTTCGCCGGCACTCTTTTAGGCTGGGCGGATCAGTTATGTAGCGAACATCAGTCCTGCCCGCTCTGGGAATTCAGAGGACAACTGCAGATTAATGACCGGGGCTGCCCGGAACACTGGCTTAATCGTGGCAATCTCAGCGCCTCGCCGACCGAAAGCCAGCAACGTCAGCATTTGGATCTTCTGATCCACCGCTTTATCACCCCTGTCTGCCAGACCCTGGCAGCATTTGCCGCCGATAATCTCACCGTGTTCTGGAGCAATGCTGCCGTCCGGCTATGGCAGGGAATGCAACGAGCTATTGAGAAACAGGCTGATGTCAGGGTATTGCAGGAGCTGTTCTCTGCCCCTCGTCTGGCCGATGACCAGGTCAACCGGCTATTTTCTCCTCTGCGCAGTGTGGTGAAGGAAGATGGCACTGAACAGATGCAGCGCCGCCATTGCTGCCTGATATTCCGGCTGGATGAATTTGAGAAATGTCCCTCCTGTCCGTTGCAGAAATGCACCAAAAATTAATCCCATGAGACATCACGTGAATAATCAGCAAACTGCTGCTGCGGCAGCAACTTTTAGCCTGACACAGGCGCAGGTCAGTATTGATAATCGCCAGTTACTTAAACCGCTATCCCTGGAATTTACTCCTCACCGGGTGACAGGATTAATTGGTCATAACGGCTCGGGAAAATCTACGCTTATCAAGTTGCTCAGCCGGCAAAACCCGGGGTTCTCCGGTACCGTGCAATGGAACGGCAAACCGCTTTCTGAGTGGGGTGCCAGAGAATTTGCCCGCCAGGTTGCTTACCTGCCGCAAAGTCTGCCTGCCGCTGAGGGAATGACGGTTGCAGAACTGGTCGCCCTTGGTCGTTACGCCTGGCACGGTGCGCTCGGTAAAATGAGTGAGCATGACCGGCAGTCCATCGACCAGGCGATTGCCAGTGTTGATCTGAGCTGGGCTACCGACCATCTGGTCGAAAATCTCTCGGGTGGTGAGCGTCAGCGTGCATGGATTGCGATGTGTGTGGTTCAGGGCAGCCACTGCTTATTACTGGATGAACCGACTTCCGCTCTGGATATCGCTCATCAAAAAGAAGTGTTATCGGTGATTCAGCAACTGTGCCGCCAGCGGCAGTTAACCGTTATTATGGTGTTGCATGATATCAATATGGCGGCGCGTTTTTGCGACGAATTTGTCGCCCTGAAACAGGGTGAGCAGATCTTCCACGGCAGTGTGGCCGACCTGATGACTGAGCAACGACTGGAACAGATTTACAGCGTCCCGATGGGAGTTATTCATCATCCGGATAGCGGGGATCTGATCAGTTATGTCAGATAGTGTTTACCACCCTTTGCTGTCAGGTAATTACAGCCGCAGGCAGTTAATCTCGAAATCGGCTCTGCTGCTGGCTGCCGCGGGATTACCCGCCTTTGCCCGTGCCGGTCAGTTATCCGGCAGGACTTCACCTCGTACCGTGGCACTGGAATGGTCCGCAGTAGAAACGCTGTATGCTCTGGGGCTGACTCCGGTGGCAATGAGTGATATTACCGGTTACAACAACTGGGTTTCCCAACCGGCAATCCCCCCACAGGTTGCAGAACTCGGGTTACGTACCGAACCTAACCTCGAACTGCTGGCCAGTTTAGCCCCGGATTTACTGATCCTTCCTGAACATTCGCCGTTATCAGTGCCCCGCCTGCAACAGATTGCCCCGGTGTGGCAATACCCGTTTGCTGTTGCCGGCAAATCGCTGCTCAGTGTAGCCACAGATAACATCCTGCAACTGGCATCACGACTGGACCGGCAAACTCAGGCCCGACAATATTTGTCCGGTTATGCACAGCAACAGGATCTTTACCGCCAGCAACTGCAACCTTTTGCCGGTAAGAAAATACTGATGTTTTCGTTGATGTCATCACGCCAGGCGCTGGTTTTAACCCCGGACAGTATTTTTGGCGAAGTACTGCAACATCTTGGCCTGCAATGTGCGTGGCAAGGAGCGACCAGTATCTGGGGCAGCGTGATTATAGGGATAGAACAGTTACTCACTTGTGACGCTGACTATGTTTTGCAGTTTTCTCATAATGATCAGTCCTTACTGGACAGCCTGGCCGGTTCACCGGTCTGGCAAAAAATGCCGTTTAATCAGAATCACCGGCGCTGGCTGGTCGAGCCGGTTTGGCTGTACGGCAGTCTTTATTCAGCACAGCGCTTTGCAGCAACACTGACGCAGGTATCAAAGGAGTGGCATGCGTAAATCCACGGTAGTCCCGATTATTCTACTGTTAGTTGCCGTGGTTGTGACTTTGCTGGTAATTAACACCCTGCACTATTTTTTTCCGGGGCATGGCGAGTCTCTGTCTCCCCTGGCGGCACACAATCTGCAGCTGCAAAGTATGCTGTTGTTCCAATACAGCTTCCTGCCACGGATTGCCGTTGCGTTACTGGCCGGAGCCTCCCTGGGTCTGGCCGGATGGTTATGCCAGCTGTTGCTAAAAAACCCGTTAGCTGAACCGGCCACACTTGGGATTGCATCGGGGGCGCAACTGGGGCTGACCGTCGCTACACTGCTGGGTGGCAGCGTCATGCTGAGTCAGGGCCTGTCCCTGACCGGTGCGATGATCAGCGCTTTGATCATTTTTGTGCTGAGTAGCCAGCGTCAGTTATCCCCACTGACCCTGCTGCTGACCGGACTGATTATCGGTTTGTTTTGTTCTGCATTGCAAAACGGTATTGCCTTGTTCAGACATGAACAATTGCAAAGCCTGTTTATCTGGAGCAGCGGTAATCTGACTCAGAATGACTGGTCGGTCGCAAAGGTGCTGGCTCCTGTCCTGCTGCTGATCGTGCTGCTGGTGTTACTCTTTTCCAGACCGCTGAATCTGCTGCGATTGTCCGACACTATGGTTAACAGCCTCGGGGGACGCAGCCAGCGTATCCGGCTGGGGGGATTGTTGCTGGTCACTCTGGCCGCAGGCTGGACGGTCAGCCAGGTGGGCATCATCGGTTTTATCGGGCTGTTTGCCCCACAGATCTGTCGGTTGTTGCCTCATAAACGTTTTATCAGCCATCTGCTGCTGGTGATGATGTTTGGTGCGTTAGTCCTGCTGGCCTGTGATCAGCTCTCGGTACTCAGCCAGTATGCCGGCTACCAGTTTACCGCAGGTAATATTACGGCTATTGGTGGTATTCCGCTGATGCTGTTTATCATTGCTAAAGCGCGGTTTATAACCACTCCTGATTTACGACCCCCGGTTCGTCATACCGTGATGATGACCGGTACAAAATACGTACTGACAGGTCTGTTACTGCTGCTGGTCACTTTACTGGCCGAAAGTATTACCCGCAACGCTCATGGGCTGGTACTTAACTGGCATGATCCTCTGGCTTTCCGGTGGCCGCGGGCTGTGGTCGCAGGCAGTTGCGGCGCTCTGCTGGCTATCGGCGGGGTGATTTTGCAGCGGCTGACCGCTAACCCGCTCGCCAGTCCGGAAGTTCTGGGGGTCAACAGTGGTGCGGCTTGCGGCGTGGTGTTAATGCTGATCTTTTTCCCTGCTACCGGCAGTATCGGTATTTTCCCTGCGGCACTGGCAGGCGCGTTACTGAGCCTCGCCATAATCATCTGTTTTGCCTTCGGCAGTTATTCATCGTCTTCACGTATTCTGCTGGCTGGTACCGCGTTAAGTGCGCTGGCCGCAGCGGTGATTAGTCTGTTACTGGCCAGTGGTGCCCCTAATGCCAGTCAGATTATCAGCTGGCTTTCCGGTTCGGCCTGGGGAGCCACTCCGCAGATGGCACTGAGCGGCTTGCTGATTGTGGTTATTGCCCTGCCACTCTCCCTGCTGTTCAGCCGCTGGCTGACGCTGTTGCCGCTGGGTAGTCAGGTGGCATCTTCGCTCGGCCTGGCGTTGCGCCCGGTCACCGGGGTGCTGTTGGTCTACTGTGCAGTGCTGAGTGCCTGCGCCACTTTGCTGCTCGGCCCGATGAGTTTTATCGGATTACTGGCACCCCAGGTAACCCGCCAGACAGGCGTCCGGCATGTAGCCGTGGCATTACCTGTCGCAGCGACGACAGGCGCAGTTCTGATGATTCTGGCAGATACTCTGGGGCGGATGGTCATCTGGCCGTTTCAGATTCCGGCAGGGGTAATGGCGGTACTGCTTGGAACGCCGGTATTTGTCTGGCTGTTATGTCGTAAAAGCAGCGGATAAGGGTTAACCGCCCGTCGGTGACGGGCGGTGTTTGTTCAGAATGTCACCACGGTTTTAAAACCCGCAACCCAGCCATCTGAAGTATTTCGATCACCGGCTGGGTTATGCCAGTATTGCAGATCCGGTTGCAGTTCCAGCCAGGATGCAGCCCGAATCCGGTAATAGATTTCAGCATTCACCGAGTGGCTGAGATCGGCAATTTGCTGCCCCGGCATTCCACCTTGTGGTGCGGCATATTGCAGTTGTTCATTGGCATAACGGCTCATTTTAATATAACCGACACCTAACCCTAACCAGTCCTCCGGACGAGCGTCTAACATCCCACGGTAACGCATTGACAGGGAAGTACTGATCTGTACACGATTGCTGCGGTGATCAGAAAGACTGCCGCTCCACGAAAGACTCATTCCTCGTTGTGCGTCGTCCTTATGCCGGGTCACCTGCTGATTCGCTGAAGCCCAGATAAATCCGGTGGAGGAGTACCGACGATAGCCTGCCGGGTCTGTACTGCCATCGATTTGTGAATTTCCCCGTGACAAATGCTGCTGGCTGGCATTGGTCAGCAGAACACCGATGTTATAAACACCTGGCAACTGATTAAGCGTGGTCTTGAGTTCAGCTTCCAGCGGAAACAGTGCACCACGACTGCCACGGGTAGACCAGCTCCACGCATGGTTACGGTCAGCGACCTGCGGATTCTGTTCCATCACCCCGCCTTTAAGTGTCAGTTGCGGGGTGACACGCCAGGCCAGAGTGGTTCCCCAGCTGTGCACATTCCAGTTATTCCATAGCATGGCATTAGCTGATTTTCCGCCACACTGAGTCAGTACCTGAAAATCACAGGGAATCGACTGGTCAAAGGTCTGAACTTTGTTCATCATCCCGACCCGCCAGAACAGCTGTTGATCGAAGAAGCTACGCGAGAAGGTCAGCCAGCCCAGCCGGGTTATCGATTGCCCTCCCCAGCTTTCCTGCGCCAGATCGTTGATAGGTAATCCCGGGTTTTGCAACCGATCAACCGTCAGATTACTGTTATGGTTACGGTTGACGATATTACCTTCAATCTTTGCATCGGGAATCCCCGTAAGCTGTTGCAGATCCTGACTAAAGGTCAGAGCTAACTGGTCAATATAGGCCAGTTTCTGCTTATGGTTGTACCCTCCGCCGATATTGGTCGCTGCCTGGCTGAGATAGCCAAGATTAAAATTAAAACCCGCATCGGTTAAGTCGCTGCGAAGTCCAAACATATTGCCCAGCAGTCCCTGCTGAGGAGCTTCAAAACCCAGAGCTGTCCCGTCCCATTGTCCGGCATGCCCCGGTGAAGAAAACATACATAGCATAATTGCGGCTGATAATGGCCGGAGATATCTTTGCTTATTTGATATATTCATCATCTCATCCTGAAATTAACCTGGTCCATAACTCCGCGTCTGCGGAATGAATAAATCAGCAACAGCTTATTAGTGACATCAGTTATCAAAAACCCGCCAGCCAGTAAAATAATATGAATGGCGACGACTAATTACCTCGAAAAATAATTATCAATAAAAACTAATATAACTCACTGGTATCATGCTGATAATACGGAATATCTCTGCGAAAACTGCCTTACCACTTTACCATCCGACAGACTGCTGAAAACCTGATTTGCATGGCGAAAATTATTATTGTGACGAACGTCATATCCCCCAGGGAATTAAATAGGAGTATTTCGGATTAATAAAAAACTGAGATGCTAATTCTGAGTAGTGATGGCATCACTGAGTGTTAACCCCTCCGGTGTTGGAGGCAGCAGCGGAGCAAATCACAGCACAATATCGTTTTTGAATTGCAGCTGTCCGGCGGGACTTCAGTTATCCGTCGTCGTGGAAAGAGGGCTGGTAATGCGGGAGGAAAGCTAAAAAATGCTTATTTTGCTGCCGGCCACTGATTTTCAAGGGGTTAATCCGGGTTCACTCTGCCAATTATTGCGGAGCTGACGTATACTTTTTCCTCCGACAGCTGAACAGACCCTTTTGTTGCTTATGATTTCCTGGAAAAAGAACCTGTTTTCCCTCTGGCTGGGATGTTTTATTACAGGTTTAGGCACTAGCCAGATTCTACCGTTCCTTCCGCTCTATATTTCACAATTAGGGAGTTACGACACCGCCAGTTTAACTCTCTGGTCCGGGATGACGTTCAGTATTACTTTCCTGGTCTCTGCCATAGTTTCTCCGATGTGGGGACGTCTGGCTGACAGTAAAGGCCGAAAACTGATGCTTATCCGGGCTGCTGTCGGAATGGCAATTGCGATTTTTTTCCAGGGGATGGTCACCCATGCCTGGCAGCTGTTTATGCTGCGAGGGTTAATGGGCCTGGCTTCAGGCTATATTCCTAATGCGATGGCGCTTATCGCCACCCAGGTTCCGAAAGGAAAAAGTGGCTGGGCACTCAGCATTTTATCTACAGCCCAGATCAGTGGGTTTCTTGGCGGCCCACTACTCGGTGGCTATCTGGCTGACCACGTCGGTTTACGCCCCGTTTTTCACGTGACGACCTCACTGTTGGTACTGGCAACGCTGGTTACCATCGCGTTTATTAAAGAAGAACCTCGCGTCGTTCCGCAAAATGTACAACGCAGTAAGCCGGTTTCAGTGTGGAAAACAGTTCCCTCAGCAAGAATCATCCTGTGCCTGCTGTTCTGTACCCTGGTGGTGCAGTTATGTAACGGCTCAGTCAATCCTATTCTCTATTTATATGTCCAGCATCTGTCACCGGACAGTAATAACATCGCCTTTATCAGTGGTTTTATTGCTGCATTACCTGGCATGTCAGCCCTGATATCAGCACCCATCTGGGGGCGAATGAGCGACAGAATAGGACCGAAGCGTATTATTTCGGTAGCCTTTGTGATGTTCATCATTTTACTGACGTTGATGTCACTGGTTAACAGCATACCGCAGTTCTCGATATTGCGCTTTTTACTGGGATTTGCTGACGGAGCCATGTTCCCGGCCATTCAGTCGCTGTTGCTGACCTACTCTTCACGGGAAGTGTCCGGGCGGGTTTTTGGTTACAACCAGTCGTTTATGAATCTGGGCAATGTGACCGGTCCGCTGTTAGGTTCGGTCACTTCGGCAGCCCTGGGAATGCGCTGGGTGTTTCTCGCTTCGGCGGTAGTTATCCTGATAAACCTGATTTATCTGAGCATTACATTCCGCTCAGCTAAACAGGCCGGAAAACTGATTGCTTCGGAGTAACTCCCTTCCAGTCCTGGCGACCTGCTGGCCGCCAGTCACTGATCCTGCTGCGGCTCTCCGGGCGCCATCGCTCCACCCGTTTTCCTGCCATCAGGTCAGATTAAATTTACTGTCCGGCATCCACATCTCTGGCAGCGGTGACTGATCATTCATCTCCAGCATATGCCGTTCAATGACAATACACATCGCATCCAGTGGCAGTTGATTAGATTCGGTGCCAAACGGATGTTCAAGCTCTTCTGCTAACGCTTCCAGCGACAGGAAAGTATAAGAAATAAATACCGATACCAGGATGGTCAGATAGTGTAATTCGGTAATCAGAGCAAACGGCAACAGGGAACAAAACAGATACACCGTCCGGTGGAGAATCAGGGTGTAAGCAAACGGTATAGGGGTGTTTGCCAACCGTTCGCAGGCACCCAGAATGATTTCCAGCTGTCGAAAGGCCTGATCCATTTCGATAAAAATAATATCAGAGATAGCGCCCTGGCGACGTAATTCACCCAGAAACATTCCGGTAACCAGCAATATGCGATTGGCGCGAAACGGGCTTTCCATGACCTGCTGGTGATATTCTTCGGGGAGCAAGCGTAACAAATCCTCATCCGATCCGGTTTTCCTGAGCTGATGTTTTAAGGCATAGGCAAACGCGGTCAGTAATTTAGCAAACTTAATAAATTCCGGAGAGTTTTTCGGCAATACTGAATGCAACTGTCGAAGTAATATCCGGTTATGAATCAGCAACGTTCCCCATAACAAGCGAGCCTCAAGAAAACGCGAATAGCTGGCGTTATTTCTGAAGCCAAGAAACACCGCGATAGATACTCCGAGCAGGCTGAAAGGAGCCGTGGTTAGCCTGACATTCAGGGTTTCATACCACGGCAGGCTAAACAGTGCGATCACTGACATCATAATATTGAGCGTCAGTTGAAAAGAAATTTTTGGCAGAACAGAACCATGCCAGTCAAACAGGCGAAGAAACCAGTGCTGAGGTTTACGGATAATCATAATTACTTAATTTCAGGCATTGAATTTAAAGGATTATACAATAAATCTGATGTGACGCAGCACCGGCAAGCTGCCTGAACAGAGTAAAATTTCTCCGGACAGCACTCAATTCTCTGTTCACATTCAGGGGATGATGTTGAAAATTCCATCAGAATATCTGTAACATTTATCCGGCCCCCCCCGGAGGTGTTATAAGACACATCCACGCCACCGGATACCGAAATTCAATATAATCACTTAAAATCAACAACATAACAAAAATAGATTAATTTACATACAGATATCAATTAAAATAAACAGATAAACTAATTCACATATAGACATAATTACCGTTACACTTCTGCCCAGTTTTTCACAATGACCAGGCGTAATATGACTTTTTCAAAAAAAATGGCTTTTAGCCTCTCCCTGCTCGCCCTGACCACCGTTAGCCAGAGCGTCAGCGCTACCAGCGAAAAAACCGATGTGTTACTGATTGGCGGCGGAATTATGAGTGCCTCCCTGGGCACATGGCTGAACGAACTCCAGCCAGACTGGAAACAGATCATGGTGGAAAGGCTGGACGGTGTTGCCGAAGAATCATCGAATGGCTGGAATAATGCCGGTACCGGTCACTCGGCGAATATGGAGCTTAACTATACGCCGCAGCGTGCCGATGGTTCGATTGATATCAGCAAAGCGCTGGAGATTAATGAATCGTTTATGGTTTCACGCCAGTTCTGGTCTTCGCTGGTCAGACAGGGAGCGCTTAACAACCCCCACTCTTTTATCAATTCAGCACCACATATGAGTTTTGTCTGGGGTGATGCTAATGTGGAGTACCTGACTAAACGTTATCAGGCTTTGCAGACCAGCACTCTGTTCCAGGGCATGAAGTTTTCCACCGACCAGAATCAGATCAAACAGTGGGCTCCACTGGTTATTGAAGGCCGTGACCCGGCGCAGAAAGTCGCAGCCACATGGACGCCACTGGGTACAGATGTGAACTATGGTGAAATTACCCGCCAGCTGGTTTCCTCGCTGAAAACCCGTCCGGGATTCCGCCTGGAACTGTCCACCGAAGTGACTGCATTTAGTCGTAATCCGGATAACAGCTGGCATGTCACTGTGAATGATTTGAAAAATCATACCAGCCATGAAATTGATGCCCGTTATGTATTCATCGGGGCCGGTGGTGCTGCACTGAAGCTGTTACAGGAAACCGGTATTCCGGAAGCCGAAAATTATGGTGGTTTCCCGGTGGGCGGTTCTTTCCTGGTCACAGAAAACCCGGAGGTTACCGAACGTCATGCCGTGAAAGTGTATGGCCAGGCGTCGGTTGGCGCACCACCAATGTCAGTTCCACATATCGATATTCGTAATCTTGACGGGAAAAAAGTGGTGCTGTTTGGCCCTTTCGCGACCTTCTCAACCAAATACCTGAAAAATGGCTCATTGTTTGATCTGCTGAGTGCCACTACCACTCATAACTTCCTGCCAATGGCTCATGTCGGTATCGATAACTTTGACCTGGTGAAGTATCTGATAGGCCAGGTGATGCTGTCTGATGACGATCGTTTTGCAGCATTAAAAGAGTACTATCCGCAAGCCAGACAGGCTGACTGGCATCTGTGGCAGGCCGGACAACGTGTGCAGATCGTCAAAAAAGATCCGCAGAAAGGCGGTGTTCTGAAACTGGGTACCGAAGTGGTCACCGACCAGCAAAAAACTATCGCTGCATTGCTGGGAGCATCACCAGGAGCATCTACTGCAGCACCGATCACACTGAATGTGATTGAACAACTGTTCCCTGCACAGGTAAAAACACCAGAGTGGCAACAAAAAATACGCGACATCGTTCCGACTTACGGACAAAAACTGAATGGTAATGTCCAGCTCACGCAGCAGGTCTGGGACAACACTGCACAGGCCCTGCAACTGACTAAACCACCTGTTATTGTGATGCCAGGCGCTGAAACCACCGCCACAGAAACCGCTCCGGCTCGCCAGCCGAGTCCTCAACAGGATATGGCGCTGTAAATCAGAGTCCATACAAAGCGTTAGCTACAGCTCCCCACGATCACGGGGAGCTGTTTTCTGGCAAATTATCCGCTTAAAATTCTGCCTTTCAGCCTGCTTAGCCGGTATCAACAGCCAGCTAACGTATTTCTAACGGCTGTTCACGCCCCGGAGGCGGGAAGTGCCTGTCTATCTCCTGAAAATCCGCATCACTGAGCTCAATATTCAGCGCCTGCAGATTTGCCGCGATATGAGTAGCCGAGCCCGATTCAGGAATGGCCAGCACGTTACCCTCACGGATAACCCAGCTCAGCACGATGGCGGCACGGCTGCACTGATACTTATCCGCCAGCTGACAGACTAAAGGATGATTCAGTAACTCTCCGCCATGCCCTCCCAAAGGGGAATACGCCATAACGGCTACCTGATGTTCAGCACACCAGGGTAACAAAGAGAACTCAGTGCCACGCGCCTGCGGATTGTAGAAAATCTGATTGACCTGACACTGCTGCCCCCCCGGAGTCTGCCAGAGCTGTTTCATTGCCCGGGTATCAAAATTGGAAACGCCCCAGCCTTTGATTTTACCCTGCTGTTGCAGTTGCTGAAATCTGTCGACGATTTCTTCCAGCGGATATTCCGAAGCCCAGTGCAGCAGATAGAGATCGAGGTAATCGGTCTGCAATCGTTTCAGGCTCTGTTCACAGGCCGCCTGCATTCCAGATCGCGAAGCATTCCAGGGATAAACTTTGGAAACCAGAAACGCTTTTTCACGCTGATTTTTCAGCGTATTACCTATCAGGATTTCTGAGTCACCGTCGCCATACATTTCTGCGGTATCAATGACCTTTAGTCCATGTGACAGACCGTAATTGAGTGCTGCGGATTCCTCTGCTGCCGGATATCGTCCTTGTCCCAAACGCCAGCTACCCATACCGATTGCCGGCAGGGTTTGACCATCAATTTTCAGGCTCTTCATCGTTTTTCTCCGGGGCTGGTTGTTTAACCAGCAATTGAGTGAACGTCTGAATGATCATGTATAGTGCCTGGTGGGCTGAATTGCCAGTCACGGCATCCGGCAGGCATAACCTTCGCTGCCACTGACCCGGCGATAGTCCGGTTACAGGGTTGGCCGGAACAGGTCGAAACGCTGTTCTTCACTAATGCCGTAATAAGCCGATGGTCCGCCTGCTCGAAGGATTGGCTGGGCGCGACTGGTCTGGTAAATACCTTCTTCCAGCAGATGCTTGTCAATATGCACCCGCACGACTTCACCCAGCACCAGCCAGGTTTGCAACGCATTGCCATCCGCGTCCTGCAGACGCAGACACTGGGTTAACCGGCATTCAAAATGCACAGGGCTTTCCGCCACCCGTAATGCGGATACCTGTTGCGAAGGCAGTGTGGTCAGTCCTGCGAAACGGAATTCATCCTGATCCGCCGGCAAAGGAGCTGAACTGGCATTCATTGATTCGGCCAGTGGCCTGGTGGCCAGATTCCAGACAAATTCGCCGGTCTTATCAATATTGGCGATACTGTCTTTCCAGCCAGTGCTGGAGAAGCCAATCAGCGGGGGGGTGTAATTAAAACAGTTAAAAAAACTGTAGGGTGCAAGATTATGGTTACCCTCCCCGTCATGTGAACTTATCCAGCCAATGGGCCGGGGGCCAATAATCGCATTCAATGGGTCGTGTGGTAGCCCGTGGCCCTGACGGGGCTGATAGGTATAATGATCAGTGGACATCCGCCGCTCCTTATTCAGAAATAAGGAAGCAGTGTAAAATATTGATCAAAAAGCGGCGAGACGAATCTTGCCGCTTTATGAACCGTAAATGCGGAGGTCAGGATCAGTGATTTTCTGCCAGCTTTTGCCGACGGCGGAGTTGAGGAAACATCACCATCCATAAACCAACCACGACAATAGTCCCGATTCCTCCCAGTACCGATGCCGGGACGGCACCAATGGCACTTGCCATTAATCCGGTCTCAAACTCACCAAGCTGATTAGAGGTATTAATAAAGATAGAGTTGACCGCATTGACCCTGCCCCGCATTTCATCAGGAGTATCCAGCTGGACCATTGCTCCACGAATCACCATGCTGACCATGTCAAACCCGCCTAACGCCACCAGCGCCAGCAGTGATAGCACCACATTATGAGATAAAGCGAAGACCAGGGTTGCCAGGCCAAAGCCAGCAACACAGCCGAACATAATCATCCCGGTATGTTTGTGAAAACTGTTGCGGCTAATCCAGATGCCGGTGAGCAATGCCCCGACAGAAGGAGCGGCCCGTAAAGCACCCAGCCCCCAGGCTCCGGTATGCAGTACATCGTGGGCAAATACCGGTAACAGTGCCGTCACCCCGCCCAGCAATACAGCAAACAGATCCAGAGAAATCACCCCAAGCACATCTTTACGTTTAAAAATGAAATCCAGACCGGCAAACAGATTAGTGAAATTCATCGGCAGAGGTTTCACCGCTTCACGTTCATAACGCAGCCCACGGATAAACAGTAAAGAAATCACGTAAGCGACTGCCGCTGTACCATAGGCCGCCAGCGGCGAAACCACAAACAGTATGCCACCCGCCATAGGGCCGGCAATCACCATCGCCTGGCGGCAGACCTGAGTGGTAGCCATTCCCTTCGGTAATAACCCGGCGGGCAACAGCGCGGGCAGCAGTGACGTCATGGACGGGCTCTCAAACGCGCGAGCCAGTGAGAACAGAAATACCAGTGCCAGCAAGAGTGTTGTACTGTTGGCTGCCAAAAACGGCAGTAATGCCAGCCCTGCGACCGACAATAACTCGACCGTCTGCCCACCGATAATCAATGTCTTACGGTTATACTGATCGGCCAGATGGCCTGCGGGAAGCGCCAGTAACACTGAAGGTACAAACTGCATCAGCCCAATCATCCCCAGCATAAAAGCGCTGTGGGTCATGGCATACAGTTCCCAGCTGACAGCGAGAGAAATAATCTGAAAACTAAGTGTCGAACAGGTTTGTGCCACTACATAAGCGCGGAAACCCGGATGATGGAAAATACGTGACGAAGGCTCTCCGGAGGAAGAGTCCATAGCAAAACTCCAGATTAATATGCAGGGTTATAATTAGCAGGCAAGAATAACGCATCCGTTCCCTCAAACTAAAGAACAGATAGTCATAATTATTTCCACAACCGCACAAATCGGCGCCCGTACCCTTTTCCTAAACCTGCCACGGTGCTTTTTTACACTATTTTCTGACTAGCCCTACATTTCAGCTATGCTTAGACGGTGTCTGATAAACCTGAAATAAGTATGGAGAAGCAGCATGAGCAATGATAATAAACCTAAAATAACAACAACCGACGCTGGTATTCCGGTAGCCAGTGATGAACATTCCCTGTCCGTAGGGCCTGACGGCCCGCTGGTATTACATGATCACTATCTGATTGAACAGATGGCGAACTTTAACCGTGAACGCATTGCAGAACGCCAGCCTCATGCCAAAGGCAGTGGTGCTTTTGGCCGGTTTGAGGTTACCGAAGATGTCAGCCAGTACACCCGTGCGGCGCTGTTCCAGCCAGGCGTTAAAACAGATGTAGTGATGAGATTTTCGACCGTCGCCGGCGAGCGAGGTAGCCCCGATACCTGGCGTGATCCGCGTGGTTTCGCCGTGAAATTTTATACCACTGAAGGCAATTACGATTTGGTGGGCAACAATACTCCGGTTTTCTTTATCCGCGACCCGATGAAGTTTCAGCATTTTATCCGTTCTCAAAAACGCCGGGCTGACAACAACCTGCGCGACAATGAAATGCAGTGGGATTTCTGGACATTATCTCCGGAGTCTTCACATCAGGTAACCTGGCTGATGGGTGACCGCGGTATTCCTAAAAGCTGGCGTCATATGAACGGCTATTCCAGCCATACCTATATGTGGGTAAATGCCGCTGGTGAGAAATTCTGGGTTAAGTATCATTTTAAAACCTGCCAGGGCGTTGATTTTCTGACTCAACAGCAGGCCGACCAGTTGGCGGGGGCTGACGGCGATTTTCATGTCCGTGACCTGTTCAATGCCATTAAACAGGGTGAGTTTCCGCAATGGACTTTATATATGCAGATCATGCCGTTTGCAGAGGCCGAAAATTACCGGTTTAACCCGTTTGACCTGACAAAAGTCTGGCCACACGCCGATTACCCGTTAATTAAAGTTGGCACGCTGACCCTGGACCGCAATCCGACCGATAACCATGCCCAGATTGAGCAGGCGGCTTTTGAACCCAATAATCTGGTACCAGGCATCGGGCTTAGCCCGGACAAAATGCTTCTGGGTCGCGTATTTGCCTATGCGGATGCCCACCGCGCCAGACTGGGGGTAAACTATAAGCAAATTCCGGTAAACGCCCCACAGTCTCCGGTGCACAGCTACAGTAAAGATGGTGCCATGAGAATGACCCCGGTGAGCGATCCGGTGTATGCCCCTAACTCCAAAGGTGGCCCGCAGGCTGATGGTCAGAATTACCCTACCGATTCTTCCTGGAAAACCAGTGGCGATTTGGTCCGCCAGCCTTACACTCTGCATGCGGAAGATGATGATGTAGGCCAGGCGAATACATTGATTAATCAGGTGATGGATGAAGCGGCCCGTCAGCGTCTGGTCGAAAATGTCAGCGGGCATTTGCTCAATGGCGTCGAAGAACCCGTATTGTCACGGGCTTTTGACTACTGGCGTAATATTGATCGTACCACCGGTGATCAGATTGCTGCCAGGGTAACGGCGGCACGAGCTTCCGGCAAGAAATAGTCAGTGTTCCTCCGGTTGCTGTTGATCGGCCGGAGGAATCGTCTGACGATTAAGCAGGCTAATCCCCTGCTCACCAATTTCCGCCGACAACTCTGAAACGCAAATCCACTCTTCAACCCGATCACTCAGTTGGCTTTCACTCAGCCGGTTTTTGCCCTTCAGGGCACA
Organism: Tatumella citrea; assembly: GCF_002163585.1. Classification (NCBI taxonomy): domain Bacteria; kingdom Pseudomonadati; phylum Pseudomonadota; class Gammaproteobacteria; order Enterobacterales; family Erwiniaceae; genus Tatumella; species Tatumella citrea. The sequence goes on along the minus strand of NZ_CP015579.1, from coordinate 1,913,333 downwards.
TTCCCAGATAATCAGCACCGTCCAGCCCTGCTCCTGCAATCTGGCAAGATTCTGCTGATCACGAACCACATTTCGGCCAATTTTATCCAGCCAGAACTCTCTGCGGGTAGCCGGCGGTTTATACAAACCACAGTGATGCCGGTGCCAGAAACAACCATGAGTAAAAATGATTTTTTTTCTCTCCGGTATCACAAAATCCGGACGGCCCGGTAATTCCTTAACCTGCTGGCAGGCCGCTACCCCTAAAGACTGAAGCACCTGCAATAGTTGCTTCTCTATGCGGGTGCCCTGTGGGCGGATAGCGCGCATATTTTTGCTACGGGTCGCGGGGTCGTGAACATCAGCCATGAATACTCTCCGGGTCTGCAATCTGACGGCGCCCTGCCTCAGGGTTACGGGGCTTAAAATGTGAAACAGCTAAAAGCTTAAGCCTCTTAATCCCGGCAACTGTTCCGAAATATAATAAATCAACAGCTTAGCGATTAAGAACGGCCTGTAATATTAAGTTACTTAAGGTTTTCCTAATCTTCATCTTTCACAATACGGCGAAAATAATCCTGTCAGGTGTATCGATGTCCTATTCTCTGTTCAAACGACCGCAACTAAGTCGTTTAAGCTTTTTACTGCTGTTCGCTGCTTATATCAGCATCTGTCTGAATATTGCCTATTACCGGCAGGCCTGGAAACTGGTCCCGTTTGACTCGCTGTCTCACGGGCTGTTTTTCCTGTCTATGCCGCTGGTGGCTTTCAGTGTTATTAACATACTGCTCAGCCTGTCATCTTTTCTCTGGTTAAGCCGCCTGCTGGCTTCCCTGTTTGTGATTGTCAGTGCAGCAGCACAATACTTTATTATTCACTACGCCATTGTGTTAGATCGTTCAATGATCGTGAATATGCAGGATACCACGGCATCAGAAAGTATGGCGTTGTTAACCCCGCAGATGTTTATCACTCTGCTGTTAACTATTGTGCCTGCAGTGATCCTCGCCTGGTGGATAAAATTCCGTCCGGAAAAATCGCTGTTACGCAGCCTCGGCAAACGGGTAGTAAGCATTATCCTCAGTGTGGCCTGTATTGTGCTGGTGGCGACCTTTTTCTATAAAGATTATGCCTCGCTGTTCCGCAACAATAAGGAGCTGGTGAAAACTCTCAGCCCTTCAAATTCGATTGTTGCGACCCTTTCCTGGTACAAACATCAGCGACTGGCTCATCTGCCACTGGTGCATATTGGTGAAGATGCGCACCAGAACCCTTTGATGCGTCAGGGTAAACCCAATCTGACCATTATGGTGCTAGGGGAAACCTCCCGTGCACAGGATTTCTCATTGTCCGGCTATAACCGCGACACCAATCCACGGCTGAGTCAGGATCAGGTCATCTATTATCCGCATACCTCTTCCTGTGGCACCTCGACGGCCGTCTCTGTGCCCTGCATGTTCTCGAATATGCCGCGGGTAAACTATGACGATGAGCTGGCCAGTCATCAGGAAGGTGTGCTGGATATCCTGCATCGTGCCGGAGTCCAGGTACTGTGGAACGATAATGACGGTGGCTGTAAAGGCGCCTGTGACCGACTGCCACATCAGGATATGACAGCTCTGAATTTGCCGGGCCAGTGTATTGACGGTGAATGTTATGACGAGGTGCTGTTCCACCAGATTGAAGACTACATCAGCCATTTACAGGGTGACGGGATGATTGTGCTGCATACCATCGGCAGCCACGGACCGACCTATTACAACCGCTATCCGCCACAGTTCAGAAAATTCTTGCCTGATTGCCAGACCAATCAGATTCAGAGCTGTTCCCGTGAGCAGCTGGTTAATACCTATGACAACACTATTCTCTATGTCGACTATATTGTTGATAAAGCGATTAATATCCTAAAATCACATCAGGATAAATTCACCACCAGTCTGGTGTATCTGTCTGACCATGGTGAATCGCTCGGCGAAAATGGCGCATGGCTGCATGGTATGCCCTATTCAATTGCTCCTTCCCAGCAGACCCATGTCCCGATGTTGTTATGGTTATCACCGGATTATCAACAACGCTATCATATCAGCCAGACCTGTATGGAAAAAATGAGCCAGAGTCAGCAATATTCACAGGATAATCTGTTCTCCACACTACTGGGTTTGTTTGGTGTCGAAACTACGCAATATCACCCGTCAGATGATTTATTACAGCCATGCAGGAGCAGCCAATGAAAATACTGATTGTTGAAGATGATGCCTTGTTGTTGCAGGGATTGATCATCGCAATGCACGATGAGGGATACACCTGTGACGGCGTGACAAATGCACGTGATGCGGAACAGAGCCTGAAAGCTTCCCAGTACAGTCTGGTGATACTTGATCTCGGGCTGCCGGATGAAGATGGTATTCATTTGTTACTGAGACTGCGCCGCCAGAAAGTTAGCGTGCCGGTACTTATTCTGACGGCCAGAGATACCCTCAGTGACCGTATTATCGGACTCGACAGTGGCGCAGATGATTATCTGATTAAGCCATTTGCTCTGGAAGAACTGAATGCCCGTATCCGGGCACTTATTCGCCGTCACAATAACCAAAGCATTAACCTGCTGACGGTGGATGATCTGTCACTGGATACCACCCATCGTCAGGTATTTCGCGAAGGGGAATTACTGGAACTGACGCCCAAAGAGTACGCTTTGCTGGCCCGGCTAATGATGAAAGCCGGCAGCCCGGTACACCGTGAAATTCTGTATAACGATATCTATAACTGGGACAATGAGCCTTCCACCAACACGCTGGAAGTGCATATTCATAATCTGCGCGATAAAATCGGCAAAACCCGTATCCGTACCGTACGCGGCTTCGGCTATGCATTGATTAAATAAGCGCACCATCTACTGAGGCTCCGGCAACGTTGAAAAAGAACCGTAAACCCACCACTCTGCGTCGCCGGCTGCTGATCACCATCGGCTCCATTTTACTGTTTTGTCAGGCCATATGTGTACTGTGGCTGTGGCATGAGAGTAAAGAGCAGATAGACCTGCTGGTGAAAGGCGTGCTGCAACATCAGAACGAGCACTCACATGTGGAAAAGGAGATCCACGAAGCGGTTGCCAGCCTGGCACTGCCCAGCCTGATTATGATTTCTATTGCCTTATTGCTGTGCTGGCAGGCAGTGAAACGTATTACCCGGCCACTCACCGAACTGCGCTGGCATCTGGAAAAACGTACCGAATTTAACCTGCAACCGATTGAATACCAGAGTGCCATTCTGGAAGTCGATGCAGTTATCCATTCGATTAATGAAATGGTCGAGCGGATGACCGCAACCCTGGAACGTGAAAGGTTATTTACTGCCGATGTGGCGCATGAGCTACGCACCCCGCTTGCGGGTCTGCGCCTGCACCTGGAACTGATCGCTAAACAGCAACATATTGATATGTCAGCATTGATACTGCGTCTGGATCAGATGACCAGCAGTGTTTCTCAGTTGCTGCAACTGGCTCGTATCGGCCAGTCTTTCGATGCCGGCAGCTATCAACAGGTTCCGCTGGTCAGTGCAGTAACTCAGCCACTGCGTGACAGTTTGCTGACGATGATTAAGTTGCGGCACCAGCAGCTGATTCTGCCTGAGCAGCCTGCCGATTATACGGTGAAAGGTGATCCAACCTTAATTCAGCTGATAGTGCGTAACCTGGTGGAAAATGCCTATCGGTATAGCCCGGAAAATACTACGTTGCAGGTCAGTGTTCAACGGGTAACAGCAGAAGATGGCAGCCCACAGATTGAACTGGCCGTGGAAGATGAAGGTCCGGGAATTGATGAAACTAAAGCCGGCGAACTGAGCAAAGCATTTAGCCGGATGGACAGCCGTTATGGCGGGATAGGACTGGGATTGAGTATTGTCACCCGTATCTGTCAGTTACATGATGCCAGTTTTTATCTGGCCAACCGTACTGACCGACAGGGCTGCCGGGCAACCGTCAGATTCCATGCCCCGGCGGTAGTATCCGACTAGTAACTGCTAAACCAGACCGCCAGAAAAGTGGCTACCACACACAGACTAAACAATGTGGCACTTAATTCAGAAAAAGAAACAGCAATCGCTTTGTTCATCGTACTCTCCTGTCTGGTTTGTCAGGAGAGTATCGCGGTTAAAAATTAAGAAAATATTAAGCTAATAAAAAACTTCAGTTTGCCGGCCATATTAGTGCGCCGCAAATTCCGTCTTAGCTTTCGCCAGTTGCTGCATAAAGGCCGGAGAAGTATGTAAAGCAGCCACAATCGCCGACGCCACTATCCTTGCAGCATCCACATCACTCTGCCAGTGATAACCGCAAATCACCCGACTTTCACCCAGTTCATAACCACGTTTCAGAATCTGATTCTGCCGCTGTGGATTGATTTCTGCCAGCACCAGAGCAGTTGCCCAGCCTATAGAGGTATGTCCGGACGGATATGACCCGTTGGTGGACAGTTCCCCCTGCTGACGGGTGTTACAGGTAGAAACCTGATAAAAAGCAAACGGACGGATTCGCATGTAATGCTGTTTGGCTGAACGTGTTGCCAGATCACCGGCATCTTCAATCATATTGGTGAGTAGTTTGTGCAGTTGCGGGGTATCTTTAGCCGTAATATCCCGACCAAAAGCACCCGAAAATGCCGTCGCAATACCGCCACTGTCTAAGTTGGCATCTTCCGCAGCCAGTTTCCCGCGTGGTGTATTACGCAGTAAACGGCCCTGCTCATACATCGCCTGATCATTAAGAAAAGCAATACTGCCGATAGCTGGCGGAGGTGGCAACAGAGCAAGACTATCAATTGACTGACTGTTGGTAAGGTAATAGAGATGGGGTTTAGTGGTGGCATCATCCCCTGCAGGATTGACTGCTGCACCTGCTGTCACACTAAAAAGCAAAGCTGAAATAAGTAACGCCGTCGATTTTTTTGTCATTGTTAAGTCCTGTTATCGGTACATTCCCGGAGAAAGGTAACGTTACCATGTCACGTTTACTCCGTTCTCATGTACCGATCACAGTTCAAAACAACCGTTTAACCTGCCGAAAGCAGACAATTCATCTGCAAAGTTAACGATAACTAATCAGTTTTCTTCGCTGTCGGGGGTAATCAGTATCTGGTGTTCAGTCAGCGTCATCCCCTGCTCACTGAAATCAGCCACCATAAAGGGAACACAACTTGCTCCGTCCAGTAAGCCACGCAATGTGACAAACCGGGTTTTATGCCGGGTTTCAAGACTACCCCGATGATCGTGGCCGTGAAAACTGGCGACCACCTGGTGACGGGTCAATAACTCAGCAATTTGTTCACCATTCCACAGGCGATGGATACCTGCCGGGGCCAACGGAAAATGTCCCATCACTATCACCTGCTGTTGCTCGCGGTGTGCTTCCTTCAGTTGCTGCTCAAGCCACAGGTACTGCTGCTGTCCGATGCCACCATTCCAGGTTTGCGCTTGCGGTTCGCGGGCAATGGAGAGAGCTGCATAAAACTGCTCTGCCTGGCGGCGATCTTCGGGTTGGGCAGAGGTGGCATAAAAACTGATATCGTTGCCATCCAGCGCCAGTAACCGATAATTTGGGGTCTGCAGGGCAAAATAATGTTTAGGTAGCGGTAATACCGGGGAATGTTGCTCCAGCTGGCGGCTGATCACCGCCGCATCATGATTACCGGTAATAAACAGATGCGGATGTTTCAGCTGATCATAAAGCGGTAATATCTGCTGATAATCCTGCCATTCGCGATCAATAATATCTCCCAGTGTCACCACCAGATCGAGATCCATAGCATTTAGCTGGCTAAACAATGTGGGAAGTTTTTTCAGTGCCGAAGGATAATATAATCCTTTGCCATAATCCGGGCTAATATCGGCAAACTGCGGGTCGGCCAGCAGAGCTACCCTTAAACGCTGTGATTGTTTTTCGCCGATCTCCGGTAACTGATAGACCGGCGCAATCTCTGCCAGAACCTGCCATTGGGCAGCACTTAACTCACACATGCAATACTCCGGTTAGCGGATCCCTGCCCGCATAAATGACTGAACAAACTGTCGCTGAAACAGCAGAAACATCACCAGTAACGGCGCAGAAGTCATCAGCGTACCGGCGCTGATCAGCGCCCACTGAATACCCTGTTCCGGCGCCGAAAACAGCTGTAATCCCACGGTCAGCGGTCTGACGTTAACAGAATCGGTAATCACCAACGGCCACAGAAAATCATTCCAGTGGAAGCTGACTGATACCAGGATAAAGGCGACATACACCGGAAAGGCCAGCGGGACATAGACTCGCCACAGAATCATCATCCGGCTGGCACCTTCGATAATTGCAGCCTCTTCCAGCACCAGAGGAATCCCTTTAAAGGTCTGACGCAGCAAAAAGATGGCAAAGGCCGAGGCAAAATACGGTAAAGCAATTCCGGTGAGAGTATCCCTGAGACCCAGCGCACTGATGGTTTTGTAGTTATTCAGAATCAGTACGTCGGGGCTTATCATCAGTTGCAGCAGAATTAGCGCAAAGATAAAGCCCCCGCCCCTGAGGCGAAACCTCACCAGTGCATAGGCTGCCAGAGTCGCCAGCACCAACTGTGCCGAGACAATCAGCAGAACCTGCAATGTGGTGTTAATAAAGTACTGTGCGAAAGGAGCGCTGTGCCATGCCGTGACAAAGTTTTGTAACGTCACCGGAGAGAACAACCGAAAGCTGGCCTGATCGCTGACCGGATGAAAAGCAACCCACACTGCGATTAACAGCGGCAAAGCCCAGAAAAGTGCGCCGCCCCAAATCAACAGACTGACCAGCAGATTCAGTCCGGGGCGACGGGAACTGCGTCCGGAAACGGCTATTGATACCATGCGCGTTTATCCATAAAACGAAATTTGAGGATGGCAACCGTTCCAAGCAGCACCAGCAATACCATAGTCATGGCTGCCGCTGAGGAGGTGTCCCAGAAACTAAAGGCAGTCTGATAGATATAAAACAGCAACAGACTGGTACTGTTATCCGGACCACCATTGGTCATGGCTATCACCTGATCAACAATACGGAAGGCATTCATCGTGGCATTAATCAGAATAAACAAAGTGGTGGGCATCAGCAGTGGCCACTGCACCCGTCGAAAGAAATAGCCCCTGCCAGCGCCTTCTACCCGTGCCACTTCAGCCAGACGTGGATCTATCTGCTGTAATCCGGCCAGGTAGAAAATCATAAAAAATCCGGCTTCCCGCCAGACAGTGACGGCCATCAGGCAGTACAACGCGCTGTCCGGATCACCCAGCCAGTTATGTGCCGGTAATCCCAGCCAGGCCATCATCTGGTTTAATAAACCAGTTTGCGGTGAGTAGAAGAACAACCACAGGTTGGCAATAGCGACCATCGGCAGCAAGGCAGGCATGAAAAATATGGTTCTTATCCAGCCATTGCCTTTCATTCCCCGGTTGACCGCCAGCGCCATCAGCAACGCCAGCACTACCGAGGCCGGGATGGTAATCAGGGCGTATTGCAGGTTATTCATTAATGACTGGCGGAACACATCATCACTGAATATCGACAGATAGTTGGCTGCCCCGACAAACTTGCCGGGGGTTGTGCCATGCGGTGCACTTCTGAGGCTGTCCCACAGTGTTGCCAGTGCCGGGTAGTGGGTAAATGCCAGCAGAAAAACCAGTGCCGGCATTAACAACAGATAGCCATACAGCTGGGTTCTTAAGGCCGACGCTGACCGTATTGTCCTGGCAAAGCTCAGTGTGGAGGTTAGCTGAGTCATTGGTAGCGCTTCAGAATCCGGTCAGCCTGTTTCTGGGCCGATTCCAGTGCCTGCGGCGCAGTTTTACTACCGGTAACCACCGCTTCTACGGCACGATTTAACAGATCCTGAATCTGGACACTGTTATAGGTTGATAACTCGGGTTGTGAGTATTTCAACTGATCACGGGCCACCAGCGCCTGAGGGAACTGTTTAACATAGTCCTTCATTTGCGTGGTTTCCCATGCCGCAGGTGAGGTAGCCACATAGCCGGTGGCAATGCTCCAGCGCGCAGCCTGTTCCGGTGCTGAAACCCAGCGTATAAAGCTTAATGCTGCCTGCTGTTGTGCCGGAGTTGCCCCTTTAAACAGATAAAGGTTGCCGCCGCCGGTCGGACTGCCACGTTGAGTTTTTTCAGGCAACATCGCCACACCAAACGGGAACTTAGCACTGTTGCGTACCGTACCGAGGTTACCTGTTGTGGTTACCATCATGGCAGTTTTGCCTTCGAGGAAATCCTGCGGCGTCGTGCCCCAGTTTATCGCCCCCGGAGGAGAAACGGCGTATTTACTGGCCAGTTCGTGCATCCAGTTAAGGGCTTCCACGGTTTGCGGGGTGTTGAACGTGACCGCTGTCCCTTTGTTATTATCCAGCGTCGCGCCATTGGTTGCCGCTATTGCCTGTAATACCCAGTAGCCTATCGGCGTGGATGGCAGTTCAATTCCCCACTGGCTGACAGTATCGCCCTGCTTTACCACCAACTTGCGGCCAAAATCTTCGACCTCTTGCCAGGTTTGTGGCGCTTTTTCCGGGTTTAGTCCGGCACGCTTAAAGGCATCTTTATTCCAGTACAACACCACGGTTGAACGCTGGAACGGGATACTCCAGACCTTTCCGTCAATATGACGGATAAATGCCGGATAAAACCCATTAATCCATTTTTTACCGTCGGCATCGCTGGCCAGATCAGAAACCGGAATAATCGCTCCGGCATCTTTCAGGGAATAGACCTCAATATCACCAATTACCGCCAGTTGAGGCGGATTTCCTCCACGGAAGGCCGTCAGAGCCTTAGTGACCGTGGTCGAATAGTCTCCGGTATAAACTGGCTTAATCACAATATCCGGATGAGTTTTCTCAAAATCTGACACCAGACCGTCAACAGTGGCGGTAATTTTTCCGCCTACCGCTATCGGATAATACATTTGCAGAGTGACGGGTTCAGCCGCACAGGCACAGCTTGTTGCAAACAGTGCCGCCATCAGCGACAGACGTAATGGAGCCATAAATTCCTCAGAGTGTCAGAAAGTGAACAAAGTTGAGTTAAGAAAACGCATGAAAAGTAAGACCGTGATCCGTTGTGCTCACTGGCCCCGGGATCCGCAAGCCGGTGGAACGATCGAAGCGGTATTCTGCCTGCGCCGGCCAGTCCAGTCCGGCCAGGGTTCCGGGGGTGAAATGACGAAGCCCGTTCATTTTCACCGTAAGCACCGCATGGTTGCCCTGCGGCTGGCAGAGTATCCGGGTATCCGCGCCCATAAACTCATGGCTGATAATGGTGACTTTTAACCGGCCATCGGTCGGCGCTGTAAGCGTCAGTGATTCGGCCCGCAATCCCAGAGTGACTGATTCAGCATCGGCGACAGTCGGAGGGAAGCAACGTTGCGGGTTAACCAGCGACAAAGGAAATAAGTTCATCGGGGGTGCTCCGATAAATCCGGCGACAAACTCAGAGGCCGGTTGCAGGTAGAGTTCTGCGGGAGTTCCCAGTTGTTCTGTACGACCCTGATTCATCAGCAGAATGCGGTCGGCCATACTCATGGCTTCAGTCTGGTCATGGGTGACGTATAACATGGTCAGACCAAGTTTTTGTTGTAGCTGACGGATTTCACGGCGCATTGTCTGGCGTAACCGGGCATCCAGATTCGACAGTGGTTCGTCCATCAGACAGAGTTTAGGGCGTGCAATAATCGCCCTGCCAAGGGCAACCCGCTGCTGCTGGCCGCCTGAGAGCTCGCCGGGCCGACGGTCGAGATAGTTGCCCAGCTCCAGTAATTCAACGACCTCATTCAGCCGTTGCTGAAAACTCTGTTTATCTTCCCGTCGTGCTCTCAGCCCGAAAAGCAGGTTCTCGCGTATGCTCAAATGCGGGAACAGTGCATAGGACTGAAACACCATGGATAACTTGCGTTGCGACGGAGGCAGGTGGCCGACTTCCTGCTGTTGCAGGTAAATCTGCCCGTGATCAGCTGTTTCCAGCCCTGCGAGAGTTCGGAGTAAGGTGGTTTTGCCGCAGCCTGAAGGGCCGAGGATTGCCATAAATTCGCCTTCAGCCACCTGGAAGTTCATATCATTGAGGATGACTTTGTGTCCCCGGGTGGTTTGAAGCTGATGTAATACCAGATAAGTCATAAAGATATCCGACTAAAAACATACGCAGCCAGGCTACGCGTATCTGATGTCAGACAGGTGAACTAAATATGTAATTTTTATGACAAAACAAATGATGTCGGAAAAGAGCAAGGAAGTGGATAGTGGTCACGACTAAAAACCGCGCCAGAAGATAGCAGCAGAACAGGACAGTCAGTGAAAAAACAGTAAGTTATTATGCCAAAGGGTCGGCGAAACACCGCCGCCCCTTTGGATTCAGATTAACGATTTGCCCAGCATCGCTTCGAGGGTACGCAATGGCGAATACTGTGGGTTAACCATATCTTTAGCAGGTAACAAAAAGGTTTGCTCCAGCATAAACTGCCCCGACATTGCCGCATGAGGCGTCTGGTCTGAAAAGCAGATCCAACTGCTGCCCGGCGGAAACTGAACTTCAAGCTGGAGTCCGGATTTCTGGTAATCCGTATCTGCCTTCATAGCATCGTGCAGACCCAGCATAATATAATCATAACGGGTCCGGTAACTCTTAGTGATACCCAGTTTTTGCTGAACCCAGCTGCTCAGTGCGTGGTAACGCCCAACCTGTGGCAGGAAATGTTTAGCCAGTGACGGAAACGGCTCTCCGACGCGCCAGACACGAGACTCACCATTAGGGTTAATATTGGTGAAGATCCTTAATATCCGCTGACCCTGAATAGGGCGTGAAGGGAAAGCATCCACATGCAGACGGCTGTCATCTTTTCGCCATGAGCTGCCCTTTTTCCAGACCGCTACCGGATGCACCCGTAATGTATTGATCGGGGTATGCAACACAGGGACATAGGCCGGGAGCAGGCTGGAGATCAGCTGGTTGCAGGCCTGATAATGACGTTGCAACAATCCACGGATCACCGGCTCATCGGCCTTATTTGCCACACCAAACAGTTGATCGCTTTGTGCCCGGTAACTGATATTTTTACGTCCAGGTTCAACAGTTTCTTCCCTTAATCGCAACTGTTCTTCGTCGGTCAGCGGAAAACCGAGCTGAGGCAGGCTGAGTACCGAACCTTGCTCCAGCGCTGACAATGCCTGGCTGCTGAAGTTATCTCCCCCTGCCCAGTCAGTGAGAGGCAACGTAAAGATAACATCGTCATAACGCAGCTGATTTTTCAGCATTGTTGACTCCTTGTTTAATAATCTTATGAAGCAAAGAGTAATAGAGTTTAATTCAGAATGGAAAGCCAAAAATGCGAGTTAGTCTCATTTGAGCGAAATGCAGACAACTGCTTACTTGCTATTTGCTAAGGTCAGAGGGGAAATTCAGGAAAAAACAGAGCCGCGCTTGGCCGCCGGAACGACGGCCGGATGCGGTTCAGGCACGCAGTTCTTCGTAGCTTACCATGACATGTGCACGGTAAGCCGGACGTTCGGTCATACGTTGATAGTAAGCGGCCAGCGCAGGAAGTTCGGGGCGCTGAAAATCCAGATCGAAATAGCGGTACAGTGTGTGTCCGAACTGAATATCTGCCAGTGTCAGATTTGGCCCGGCCAGATATTGATGTTTACTCAGTTGCTGTTCTGCAATTTTCAGAAAATGGACCAGTTTCTGAACACCGGCAGTCAGTGCCTGGATATTGCGTTGTTCCGCAGGTGTGCGCACCAGTACCCAAAAAACCGGCGCAGTAAAATTCAGCGCAATATTAATTTTTGACCATTCTGCCCACTGATCAACGATACAACGTTGCGACGGTTTTTCCGGCCAGAATTTGCCATCACCGTAAAGTGAGGCCAGATAGCGCAGAATTGCCCCGCTCTCCCACACCGGTTCGCCGCCATTTACTTTTATCACCGGCACGGTGCCATTGGGATTCATGGCAAGAAATTCGGGAGTATCATTACCACCAAACCGGTGGCCGATATCATAACGTTTGTAGTGCTGCTCTAACTCAGCTACCGCCCACATGACGGCCTGAACATTGGACGAGGTTTTACGTCCCCAGATTTCAATCATTACAGCCTCCGGACAACCAGAAATTACATAATTCACTGCTATTTTCAGGCAGTGGCTGATCTTCTTTTGCCTGCAGTTCTGGTTGCCAGCCAGCAAACCAGTGAACCCAGGCAAACCATCGCAGTACCTTGCCAGAAAGAGAGTGTCAGTGCTGAACGCAGCATCATCGATGCCAGTAATGACGAAAGTACCGGAATAAAATAGGAAACAGTGGCCAGCAGGCTGGCATTACCGCGCAAAATACCAATATTCCATGCTCCGTAACCCAGCCCCATCGCCAGGGCCGCCAGAACCAGACTGATGGTGGAAGGCACAGAAAAACTGAAACCGGCATCCTGAGTAAACAGGTATTTCACCCACAGTGTCACGGCAGTGAGAATAAAAAAGAAGGTTATCCCGTTATTACCGTTGGCAAGTTTTTGCGTCACGGCACAGTAAACAGCCCAGATAATCGCTCCGGCAAATGCCAGACCATAACTCAGTGGGTTGATACTGATATTAGCGATGATTTGTTGTAATGACAGCGGTTTATCACCCGAAAGCACCAGTAAAATGCCCGCCAGTGAAACCACAATCCCCGGGATAATCATCCAGTGAACCCGTTGCCGGTTAACGATAATACCTAATACCACCGTCATTGCAGGCCACAGGTAATTCACCATACCCACTTCAATAGCCTGTTGAGCATTCTGAGAAAAACCCAGCGACAGCGACAAACAGACTTCATAGCTCACGAACAATACTGGGCCTGTCAGTAAATAGCGGCGTGGAAAAGCTTTCAGATTCGGAAAACCCGCCGTGAAGAGCAGAACCAGAGAACTACAGGTATAAATCAGAGCGGCACCGCCCACTGCACCAAAACCTTCACTGACATGTTTTATTAAACCGACATTAGCACTCCACAGCACAATGGCGGCTAAGCCAATCAGGGTCGCTTTAGCAGAACTCATTAATCATTCTCATCATTCAAAACTCTTACCATAACCCGGAAGACTATCAGCAATAGCCAGCCTGCACAGACCGGCGCGACTGCGGGGGCAGAAAGAATAAGTAAATTTCACAGGTGCACCAGAGTATCTGCCGCCTGAACGGCTGTCACGCTTTTCATGGTAGTTTTGTTACCACTAAGTTAATCATTGCAGGGGCTCCCGGCAAAATCCTCTGAGAGCCAGTTAAGGCAGGGATAAGGCCGGTGTTGAAAGGATTGCGCTGCCGGGCCGAAACCTTTATTGTGCCTGCGCTGGCTGGCAGGCCGGTGCTGCCGGTAAGCCCGGCCAACTCATCCGCAGCCCTGTTTACTGAGAACTTATGAGCTTACTTTTACATTTCATCGATCTGTTTGGTACTTTTGTGTTTGCACTGAGTGGCGCAACAGTCGGTGTCAGAAACCGTTTTGATTTGTTCGGTGTTTTCGCACTGTCATTTGTCACTGCTATTGGCGGCGGATGTATCCGTGATCTCTGTCTGGGTGCCACCCCTCCGGCCGGTCTGGTTAATATTGAATATTTTGGCTGCGTTATCCTGGCGATTACCCTGCTCTCTTATTTCCAGAAACTGGTGTTTTCCTTCGAAAAGCCGGCCATGTTCTTTGATGCTCTGGGTCTCGGCTTTTTTGCCGCCTTTGGTGCCAATAAAGCCTGGCTTTATACCGGAAATGTCGAATTCTCAATTCTGATGGGCTGTATTAGTGCCGTTGGCGGCGGTTGTTTGCGTGATGTGCTGGTCGGAAAAACTCCGGTGATTTTCACCAAAGAAATTTATGCCAGCGCTGCATTGATCGGGGCAGGAATCGAACTGCTGGGGTCTGCGGGAATTATCCCTGAGCAATACAGTATCTGGATCTCTATCGTGGTTTGTACTCTGATCAGACTACTGTCGCTTAAGTACAACATTACGCTAAAGACGATCGCCAATAAATATTTCTAGCCCGGGCGGCTGGCTTTAACCTTTAGTGCCGGAGCGGCTAATTAGACTGGTCGTCTTGTTTTGAAGTTGTTAGTTTAGCGCCACTATTTTTATCCCTTTCAGATATTTGAAATTTAAGAGGTGGTTCAGATGAATATTGTTGAGGTTGCTAAACAGCGTTTCACCACAAAAGCCTACGATTCAGAGAAAAAACTGACGGCAGAACAACACCAGCAACTGCTGGACCTGTTACGTTACAGCCCTTCATCACTGAATCTGCAACCCTGGCACTTTTTTGTCGTCACCAGCGATGAAGGTAAAGCGCAGATTTTACCAGGCATTCGTGAATTTAACGCGGCCAAAGTACAAAATGCCGCGATGGTCGTGGTGTTTGCGACAGTTGACCAGTTAGATGAGCAACACCTTGCTGCCGTTCACTCTCAGGAAACCAAAGATGGCCGGTTTAAAGACCAGGCCAGTGGCGATGCTAATGATAATGGTCGCCGTCAATATGTTGCTGCCTTTACCGGCAATGAACAGTACCAGCGCCACTGGCTGGAGCGCCAGGCGTATATTTCTCTTGGTTTTCTGCTGCTGGGTGCGGCCTCCCTTGGGCTGAATGCAACTCCGATTGAAGGTTTTGACCCTGAAAAAATGGATGAAGTGCTGGGACTGAAAGAGAAAGGTCTGCACAGCCTGGTCGTGGCTTCAGTAGGTTTTAACAGCGAAAAAGACTTCAATGCGTCACTGCCTAAATCTCGTTTCAGTGAGCAGGATGTGATTACTGAACTGTAATCCTGTTTCCCCTGCTTCCTGCAGGGGAATTCTGCCGCACTTCCTCTCCGGTTCTCCGCTCAGAAATGTAAACAAGTTGTTTTAATCTCCCCCCGTTGGCATCACCATTTGCACACTTTTGTGCTATCTCAGAGATATTCTGTCAGCCTGATAAGTTTTTTTTATTCCGCCCCTTTCTTCCCGGTGAAAAAAGCGCTTTCATATATTGGTGATCCATAACGCTATCGCACTGCATCCGCAGAAACGTTATGGGCCGCTGCTTTCCGCAGTATCACCTCAATCCGTCCACAGGCATCAAAGCAAAATGAAGAATAAAAGGCAGAAAGGATAGATGAATAACCGTCAGGAGCTGATCCGCAAGCTGCATGAAATCGCGGGAGAGAAACAGGTTTTAGTCAGTGAAGATGACAAAGCGTTTTACACCAAAGGATTCCGTATCGGCCAGGGCGAAGCACTGGCTGTCGCTCTTCCCCAGACATTATTACAACTCTGGCAGCTGCTGGAAATCTGCGTTGCAGAAGATGTAATTATTCTGATGCAGGCTTCTAATACCGGCGTTACCGGTGGTTCAACTCCGGACGGTAATGACTATGATCGTGATATTGTGATCATCAGCACCCGGTTGCTTAAAGGCGTCCAGATTATTGACAACCACCAGCAGGTGATTGCGTTCCCGGGCACCACGCTGACTGAACTTGAAGATGCCCTGAAACCCCTGCATCGTGAACCCCATTCGGTCATTGGTTCCTCATGTATCGGTGCATCGGTGATCGGTGGTTTGTGCAATAACTCAGGGGGTTCGCTGATCCGTCGTGGACCAGCCTTTACCGAAAAATCACTGTTTGCCCGCATTACTGAAGACGGCAGGCTGGAGCTGGTCAATCATCTGGGTATTCACCTGGGGGATACGCCGGAAAGAATGATTAATGCCCTGGAAACCCGCGAGTATACCACCGGCGATGCTGATGACTGGCAGGGTAAAATCTGGGCAGATGACTACGCCGAACAGCTGCGTGACACTGAATCGGCCTCTCCTGCACGGTTTAATGGTGACAAACGCTATCTGCATGACAGCGCCGGTTGCGCCGGAAAACTGGTGGTATTTGCAGCGCGTCTGCCCACGTTTGAAGCCAGTGAAGCTACCAAAACTTTCTATATCGGCAGTAATGATGAAACCGAGCTGGTTGCACTGCGTAAATTCCTGCTGGAAAAAATGGAAGAGTTACCTCTGCAGGCTGAATATATCCATGCCGGTGCTTTTGACCTGACACTGCGTTATGCCAAACATATGTTCCTGGCGATTCGTAAACTTGGACCGCAGGCTCTGCCGGGCTTGATGGCCAATAAGGCACGCTGGGATGTGCGGGTAAAACATGCCCGGGTACTGCCACATAATTTTGTCGACAAACTGATCCAGGGATTTAACCAGATTACTCCGGCTTTTGTCGCCCCACGAATTATGGCCTATCGCCAGCGTTTCGTTCATCACCTGATGATCAAGGTGGAAGAACGCCAGTCCGCGCAACTGACAGCCCTGCTGGAGGAGTTTTTCAGCCATCGTCCCGGTGAGTATTTCCTGTGTGATGAACGGGAAGCGGCGGATGCCTTCCTGGTCCGTTTTGCGGTCGGTGGCTGCACAGTCTCTTACTGTGATTATCTGGGTTATAACACCAATGAACGGCTGATTGCTTTCGATGTTGCTTTACGCCGGAATGACACTCGCTGGCGTATTGATCTGCCGCCACATCTTGCAGCCCAGGTTCAGGCTGACTCCTGCTGCGGCCATTTTTTCTGCTTCGTCAACCACCAGGACTATGTGCTTAAAGCGGGAGTTGATGCGAAGAAATTTAAACAGGACGTGATGGATTACCTGGAAAAGCGTGGTGCCCGCTACCCTGCAGAGCATAATGTTGGTCACCTTTATCATGCCTCCTGCGACCATGCACAGCACTGGCGTGAGCTGGACCCGACCAATACCTGCAACCCGGGCATTGGTAAAACCAGTCGTAAAAAATTCTGGGCAGAGTAAGTAAACACTCCGGGCACTCTGACGGGTGCCCGAATGTTTATTCCTGCGGCAATAAACCGCAACTCAGTTGAATTGCCTGGCCGGTATGCGCCATCCAGTAATTATGCAGTTCCAGAAGCCGGGTCAGCGCCGGAATTTCTGGCTGCTCCGGTTGCGCCGCACTGCGAATTTCCGGACAGAGTTGTTCCATTGCCTGCAGAATTAACGGCTCAGAGTGTAATGGCATGGGAACATTGACCTGAGGCGCCTTCTTAAGCGTGGCTAACGCTGAATTCATCCGGCTGAAAAATTGCTGGCACCACAAAGAAAGCTGGTGGCAATCGTACTCCGGAGACTGTAACGCACACAGAATCCCCGGAATATTGGCAAACTGCTGATACTGGCAGGAAACAACATAACCTACCGAACGTTCCTCACGTAGCCAGTGATAAAATGCCGGCTGATAAAGCGCGGCCAACGCTTTGGCTGCCACAATGTCACCCTCTGCTCCACCAGGCAATGGCAAAAAGAACAACAGGCCATTATCGCCCTGCGTGTCAGGCTGATGCTGGCAACGCCCGGTACTGACGGTTAACGGATATGTTTCGGCCAATGTCGATACCGGCAGACTTTGCTGTAAAATATCACTCAGCCGTAGAAACAGTTGCTGGTCGCTACACTGTATGACGCCGGACCAGTCCGGGTATTCAGCTGTGGATGCCAGCATCGCCGGAAACTCAGAAAGCAACCGGCGGATGAGAATCTGCTGTGGATCCGTACCGGTAGCAGAGAAAGCTGTCGGCCACAGTTTTGCCAGCCAGCAGCAAACGGTTTCGGCTTCAGTCGCATCAGCTAACGAGACGGTTAACCAGCACACTCCATGCAGGGTAATAACGGCAGCCTCACCCCCGGCATGGCGTACCAGGCTGAATACCGGTTGTAAGGCTTGTTCCAGCTGTGCTGTCTGCGCCGGAGTCAGAACAGTTCCCTGTGCCGGGCGCATAACGATTTGGATTTGAGGCCCCGGGGCACGAAGATATTGCCATCCATGTGGAGACTGCCTGGTGTTAAGTACGGCCGTAACAGGAGCCGCGGGAGTTTGCGGATAAAAGATAAAGTCGCTGTCCGCTAACCGGCCAGATTCACTGCCATTAGTCTGTAATTCTGTCACACAGGGAAAACCGCAGACACTGCGTGGCACGCTGTTTAGTTGCTCGCAGGTCTGTAATTCATTGGGTACCTGCGACAGTAACGCCAGAGCCAGCGCCCTGACGGGCTGTTCAGAGACTGCCTGGCCGCTGACAATCCTGCGAATTTGTTCCATCGGGCTTAGTAAACAGAACTGACGTTGTGCCAGTTGCCGGTAGTGAGCTACCCGTTCGGCAGATAATTCCGTCAGTTGCTGCAGCCATCGCTGCCAGGCGGCTGTCAGTAAACCGGCCGGCAGAGGAAGTGACGCCGGACGTATCAGATGGACCATCAGCCACAAGCTGCCAGCTGCGGCACTCACCAGCTCTAAGGACATCTCCCGGCAAAGCCCTTGCTTAGTCCAGTGATAGCGAAGAGAGCCGGGAGCGGCATCTTCTATAAACGCCCGCAGCAACGGAACCGCCGTCAGCAATTCACCATCAGGATCAGCGACGACGACCGCCAGGCAGTGGTGCACACCTCCGGACAGTTGCAGCAACTGTGCAGGGCAATCTGTCCGGGACAACACGGGTAAACGAACAGTAGTGACAGCACTGTCAGAACTACCCGGGGGTTCCGCCACCGCCAGTGGCAGCAGACGTTGCAGCATTTGTTGCATCACAGCGTGTGAGAGTGGCGCACGTATCGTCAGAGTCAGTTTATCCGCGCGGTAATGCTGCCGGAAGAAATCATTCAGTGCCTGCAACAGTGCCGGTAAATCCCCGGACAGGCTGTGACGATTACCGACAATAAATCTGCGATAAACTGCAGGTGAAATAACCAGATCATGAAAACTGGCAGTGATTAACGTGCGGGCTTGCTGGCTCAGTAACCGGTATTCTGCATCAATAACACCGATCTCACGTTCGGCGGTTTCCGTACTGAACAATGGCGAACTCACCATATCCAGTAAACGGGCCAGCCCCCCCTCTAAATCATCTGTCACACAGTCGAAATAGTACAGTGTCTGACAGAGTCCGGTGGTTGCATTGACTCTGCCCTGACGGGCAGAAATCCACGGCATCAGCCGCTGATCACCCTGAAATTCCTGGCCACACTGAAATAATAGGTGCTCCAGCAAATGGGCAAGTCCGGGCCAGCGGTCAGGTTCATCAAAGCTACCGGCACCGGTGCTCAGGCAGGCAGAGGCTGCAGACAATCCGGGGGATTCGATCAGGCGAACCGTCATTCCGTGACTGAGAACCTGTGTGATGCAATGCTCTGCCATCGGTTAACCCTGAGAAGTAAAAATCACTTTAGAGTTTCTCTGATTACGAAAACGCAGCTGGGAAACCTTAATATCACTGCAATCCGCTTCGCGGCGGGCCTGCAAAATTTTGTCATGATGGGCCGATTTACTGCATACCGGGTCTGCATTATCAGCATTACCGGTCAGCATAAATGCCTGGCAACGACATCCGCCAAAATCTTTCTCTTTTTCATCACAGGATCGGCAAGGTTCCGGCATCCAGTCATAGCCACGGTAGCGGTTAAAACCAAAGGAGTTATACCAGATATGCTGCAGACTATTATCCAGCACCGAAGGAAACTCAATCGGCAACTGTCGGGCACTGTGACATGGCAGCGCCATACCGTCCGGGGTGACATTCATAAAGATAGCCCCCCAGCCACCCATACAGCCTTTTGGCCGTTCTTCATAATAGTCTGGCGTGACAAACAGCAGATTGGTCAGATTCCCCTCTGCCCGCATCTTTTCACGGTAACGCGCGACCACGGCTTCGGCTCTGGCAATCTGTTCACGGGTTGGCAGCAGACCTTCACGGTTAAGCTGTGCCCAGCCATAAAACTGACAGGTTGCCAGTTCAACATCATCGGCTTCCAGCTGAATGCACAGTTCGATGATCCGGTCCATCTGGTCAATATTGTGACGGTGTAACACAAAATTGAGTACCATCGGATAGCCGTGCGCTTTGATAGCCTTTGCCATCTCAAGTTTCTGATGAAACGCCTTTTCTGAACCGGCGAGAGCCGCATTCAGGGTTTCATCACTGGCCTGGAAACTCACCTGAATATGGTCAAGTCCGGCTTCAGCAAAGGTATCCAGTTTTTCATGAGTCAGACCAATACCCGAAGTGATCAGGTTGGTATAGAAACCCAGTTCGCGCGCGCCGGCAATCAGCTCCGCCAAATCTTTACGTACCAGAGGCTCGCCGCCGGAGAAGCCCAGCTGCACACTGCCCATTTCTCTGGCCTGGCGGAAAACCGTCAGCCATTGTTCGGTGGTCAGTTCTTCTTTCTGTCTGGCAAAATCCAGCGGGTTTGAACAATACGGACATTGTAACGGACAACGGTAAGTCAGTTCTGCCAGCAACCACAAAGGGGCTTTAATGTCAGATTTACTCAGACTCATGCATCATTATCCATTTCTGTTTCACCGCAGCCTGCAGGAAATCGGTTACATCGTCGTCTACCCCACCGGCTTCAGGAAAACGCTGATTCAGTTCAGTAATTATCTGCAACACACTGCGCTGACCGTCCACCAGTTCGAGGATCATAGCCGCGGTTTCGTTGAGTTTCGCCATGCCTTCCGGGTAGAGGATCACATGACAGTCCTGTGCGGCTTCCCACTGTAACCGGTAGCCGCGCCGAAATTTAACCACCGAAGATTGAGTAGTCATTATTACACCAGACGGGTTGTGTGCCAGGCCTGTTGGTCTGTCACTGTGTGGTACGGAGGTCTGTCAAGCGCATAGGCCATTGTCATGGCATCCAGCATGGTCCAGAGAATATCCAGTTTGAACTGTAGTATTTCCAGCATTCGGTTCTGTTTTGCCGCAGTATCAAAGTAATCCAGTGCCAGTTCCAGGCCATGTTCTACGTCACGGCGAGCCTGACTAAGACGACTGCGGAAATAGAAATATCCCTGCTCTTTGATCCACGGATAATGTTGTGGCCAGCTGTCCAGCCGCGACTGGTGAATTTGCGGAGCAAACAATTCGGTCAGCGAGCTACAGGCAGCCTCTTCCCAGCTAGCCCGGCGGGCAAAATTCACATAAGCATCCACCGCAAACCTGACACCCGGTAATACGTGCTTATCAGACAACAGGTCTTCGCGGGATAACCCCACCGCTTCACCCAGTTGCATCCAGGCTTCAATACCGCCTTCATGTTCGGCATCACCGTCATGGTCAAGAATACGTTGTACCCATTTACGTCGCGTCGCCGGGTCCGGACAATTCGCCATGATGGCCGCATCTTTTAACGGGATATTGGTCTGGTAATAAAAGCGGTTAGCGACCCAGCCACGGATCTGTTGCGGCGTGGCTTCGCCGTTATGCATCGCAATATGATAAGGATGATGAATATGGTAGTACGCACCTTTATCACGCAGAGCCTGTTCAAACTGCTCACGATTCAGTGTTGATGTAATGATCATCGTTTAATCCTGCAGCTGGATAGCCATTCCGTCAAAGCTCACTTCAATTCCCTGTTGTTGCAGGAACCGGCGTTGAACTGAGTCCTCATTGAGGATTGGATTGGTGTTATTAATATGAATAAGAATTTTTCGGCTTGCCGGTAAGGTTGCCAGCAGGCTCATCAGCCCCTGTTCTTCAGAGAGCGCCAGATGCCCCATGGCACGACCGGTGTTTTTACCCACGCCGGTGCTTAGCAACTCATCATCCTGCCACACTGTGCCGTCAATCAGCAGGCAATCTGCTTTTTTCAGCCACGGCAAAATCACCTCATCCGGTTCACCCAGCCCCGGGGCATAAAACAGGGTTTTCCCATTGGCACTGTTTTCTACAAACAAAGCCACATTATGACCAGGCAGCGGTTTATCGCGATAAGGGGAATACGGTGGCGCATTACTGAGTATAGGTACAGCAGTAAACTGCAGACTGCTGCATACCGTAGTTCGAAACGGTTGCAACGGGCTGACCGGATGGTGTTGCAGGCCGCCGTTCCAGTGTTTCAGCATGGGGAAAACCGGAAAGCCGGTGCTTAAATCCTGATGGACTTCATCGGTACACCACACACGGTGCGGACAACCTTCACGCAGACTGAGTAAACCCGTGGTATGGTCTATCTGACTATCAGTCAGAATAATATCGCCAATAGCAGTCCCGCGCAGAACATCCCGTTTAATCAGCTCCGGGGTCTGGAAGATTTGTCGTGAAATATCAGGGGATGCGTTACATAACACCCAGTCTTCACCATTATCACTAATAATTATTGAAGACTGGGTGCGGGCATGGGCGTTCAGTGAACCGTCACGCAGCCCTTTGCAGTTGGTGCAATTACAGTTCCACTGCGGGAAACCACCGCCGGCAGCAGAGCCAAGCACTTTGATAAACATAGATTACTCTTTGACTTAACGATAACGGCCGCCCACAGGCGGCCATCGGGGAACCGAAATAATTAACGGTTAGAAATGTACAGAGTCACTTCCATGCCCAGACGCATATCGATAAATTCAGGTTTTTTCCACATAATGTTGACCTCAATGTTGCATAGTAAAAGATACAAAACCGGCTAAAATACCGGCTATCGGCAGCATAAGCCACCAGCCATTTGCATTTCAGCCAGACAAATGTTGCGCCAATGTCAAACCAAGGTCAATGAAAAGATGGCTGGTTTTACACATTACTGCAGAAAATGATTAAGAATTCGTAACCAGTTACCGTGGCATACTTTACCGACCACCGTTTCACTAACCCCTTCATCATAAAGGCTTTGTTCTATAAGGGTCATTCCGGTGACATCTTTAAGAGAGAACGGTACCGCAGTACCGTCGAAGTCGGAACCGAACCCGACGTGGTCTTCTCCGGCGATATCGATCAGATAGCATAAATGGCGGGTAATCTCTGTCAGAGGGGTACTTTCATCTCTGCGGCCATCTGCCCGAAGAAAGGCGTTGCCGAAATTCACGCCCACCATTCCACCGCTCTGTGCGATGACTTTTAACTGTTCATCGGTCAGGTTACGTGGTTGCGGACAAAGAGCATGGGCATTTGAATGGGTCGCCACCAGCGGCTGCTGACTGTAATGAGCAGTATCATAAAATGCCCGCTGATTCATATGTGATACATCAGTTAACATTTTCAGGGATTGCAACTGACGAATCAGCCTGATGCCATCAGCTGTCAGCCCCGGTCCGCTGTCCGGGGAACCCGGGAAACTTCCGGTAATACCTTCACCAAAAGCGTTCGGGGTATTCCAGAACGGGCCACAACTTCGCACTCCGGCTTGCTGAAAAGCCTGCAATAACTCACCATCAGTATCCAGCGCATCAGCCCCTTCGATATGCGCAATCATCCCGAAAACCCCATTCTGCAGGCACTGTTGCAGATCGGCTGCGGTCCGGCAGATCTTCGCCCTGCCCGCGGAAAAACGCTCCAACCGCTCAAGAATAGTCAGTTGTTGCCACATCACCTGCACTTTATCCTGCAAGGCAGGCAAGCGATGGGGAAAATGTTGTGCAACGTAGCTTTCGGGAGGAACAAAGATAGCAAATAACGCAGCGCCTAACCGGCCACGCATTATCCGCTGATAATCCAGATGCCCTTCACTATTGTGACCGAAAAAAAATGCTTCCGGTTGATCGGGATATTTCAGCCATAACTGCATCAGCAGATCATTGTGACCATCGATATACATATTCATTCGCTATTAAATTGCTGCTGGCACTGGCGAAGCCGTTACCGGCTTCGCCAGAGTGCTATTATTTACTGCGGTTAGCCAGAAACTGACTAATAACGGCCAGATCCTGCTCACCAAATCCGTCATCCACTGCCTGCTGCCACAGACTGGTGATATTGGTCAGGGCGGGCAATTGTTTCGCATTACCCGCTTCTACTGCCAGCTGTGCATCTTTTAGCGCCCAGATCAGCTGCATTTGAGGGGTAAAATCACCGCTACTGATCATCTGCAACTTCACTTTGGCATAACCCGGGGCCAGTGGTCCGCCCTCCAGCGCCTGCCAGAGGTCGTCCGGAGTAAAACCGAATGACTCAGCCAGTAACTCACTTTCGGCCAGGCTTTGCATTAAACCAATCAGCCAGCTGTTTACCACCAGTTTCATTTTAGACCCGGCGCCAGTGTCGCCCAGCCACAACGTCCCTTTACTGATAGCTGCAAAAACTGTTTCAGCCGCTGCGGCACGGCTGCGATCACCGCTGGCGAAGATAGTAATCTGTGCATTTTCCGCCGGAGCTTTGGTCCCTGAGACGGGTGCATCCAGCAGCAATACGTCCGGGCGGTGTTCAGCCAGATAATCCTGAATTTGTTGGGTCGCTTCCACCCCGATAGTTCCCATCTGGCAAAGCGTCGCTTTCGGTGGCAGAGCCGCTGCAGCCTGTTTAACCACCGCTAATGTCGTTTCACCGTCAGAAAGCATCGCAATGACTACCTCTGTATCACTGACTGCCTCGCTGACGGATGCCGCCTGCAGTAATCCACTGGCGACCAGATCATCACCCTTACCCGGGCTTCGGTTCCATCCGCGAACAGCAAAGCCTTTTTTCAGCAGGTTCGCGGCAAATGCATGCCCCATCGCGCCTAATCCCAGTACGGATACTTTCGGTTGTTGACTCATCTGACCCCCGTTAATGGATAATATTTCCCGATAATGTCCGGAAATGTTTATTACATGTTACCTGTGGGATATTTATCCGGCAAATACATATAATTAGTGTGTCTTAATATAACCATACATTTATTATTAATAAGAACTTTCTTTCTGAATCAGGTTGGTAAAATTTAATAATATTCAGCCAGATGCTGACAATCCTGTTTAGATGTTCGCCGTTTTTTTTAAATAAAACCGATTACACTTTAACAAGTGTAATAAAAAGAGGTAGCATTCCCTTTCTTTAGGGGGAATTTTTCCTGCTACGCATAAACTTTTTGCGAGCCTTTCAACAATGAAAATTATTAAATTACCACAGCTTAAAGCCACGCTGATGTTACCGGTATTATTACCGGCCAGCGTTATGGCGGCGACTACCACAACCACGACGTCAGTCAGCCAGACAAAACATGATAAGTCACCGACGATGATTGTCACGGCGATCCCCGGGTCGACCGGGTTGTCTGAACTGGACACTCCGGCGGCCGTCAGCGTGGCCTATGGCGACGAGATGCGCCAGGCAGCACCACAGGTGAATTTATCTGAAGGGCTTGCCGGCATTCCGGGTCTGCAAATCCTTAACCGGCAAAATTATGCACAGGATCTGCAACTATCGGTGCGCGGTTTTGGCGCCCGTTCGACGTTTGGTGTCCGCGGCTTGCGTATTTATGTCGATGGTATTCCTGCGACTATGCCGGATGGCCAGGGACAGACATCTAATATCGATATCACCACTATCGACCATGTTGATGTGTTGCGCGGCCCGTTCTCTGCCCTGTATGGCAACAGTTCCGGAGGAGTGATTAATGTTGTCACTCAGAAAGGAGAAAAACCGGATACCATCTCAGTAGGCAGTTGGTATGGCAGCTATGGTAGTTGGCGTAACAGTATGAAAGCCAGCGGTTCGGTAGGTGACGGAACCCATGCCGGGGATGTGGATTACACGGCTTCGGTTTCCCGCTTTACCACTCATGGTTATCGAAATCACAGCAGTGCATCGAAAAATCTGGCGAATGCCCGGCTGGGAGTCCGGATTGACGACGATAGCACCCTGACCCTGCTGTTTAATACTGTACATATCAACGCTTATGATCCGGGCGGACTGACCCCCGATATGTGGAAGGCTAATCCAAAACAGGTCGCCTCTAATGTGGACCTGTACAATGCCCGTAAGTCAGTTGACCAGACCCAGGCAGGGCTGCATTACGTACGATCCTTTGGTGATAATGATGATCTGAGTGTGATGACTTATGCGGGCATTCGTAGCACCGTACAGTATCAGTCTATTCCAAAGAGCACCAAAACCGACTATATAGGTTACCCAGGTAGCGTTATTGACCTAACCCGCCATTATCAGGGTATTGATACCCGCTGGACGCATCGCGATACATTATTCAGCATCCCGTTAAGTATTACTGGCGGGCTGGATTATGAAACCATGACAGAGTTACGCAAAGGTTATAACAACTACACCACTACATCCACCGGCATCCAGGATTACGGGGAAGAAGGTGATTTGCGGCGTAACGAAAATAACAAGATGTGGAACCTCGACCCTTATCTGCAAACAGCCTGGCAGCTTTCCAGTCAGTGGTCGCTGGATGCCGGATTGCGTTATAGCAGCGTCAGTTTCTCTTCTCATGACCATTATCTGTCGAATGGCGATGACAGTGGCAGTACCCGTTATCACCAATGGCTGCCGGCCGCTTCCCTGAAATACGCCATTGATGACAGCTGGAATACCTATCTGTCTGCCGGTAAAGGCTTCGAGACTCCGACTATCACCGAACTTTCTTATCGCCCTGACGGTAAGAGCGGTCTCAATCTCGGTCTTAAGCCCTCCACCAATAAAACGATTGAATGGGGAACCAAAAAACGGATTGGCTATGGTCTGTTAACCGCTGCGGTGTTCCAGACCGATACTAAAAATGAAATTGTGGCCGATACCAATACCGATGGTCGTTCCACTTATACGAATGCTGGTAAAACCAGGCGTCGTGGTCTGGAACTGGGCTTAGAACAGCAGCTTGCCGAAAACTGGCAGCTGAAAATGGCCTGGACCTTGCTGGATGCCCGTTACCTGAGTAACAGCTGTACTAAAGCAGACTGTACCGGTAACCGGATTCCGGGAATTGCCAAAAATATGGCTTATGCAGGTCTGGAATATGCGCCTGAATCGGGCTGGTATGCGGGTGCCGATATTCGCTATATGAGTCATATTGAAGCCAATGACCAGAACACAGTCAGTGCTCCGGCGTATACCATTACCTCACTGAACACCGGCTACAAGTGGCTGGTACAGAACTGGACCATCGATGTTTCCGGGACCGTCGATAACCTGTTTAATAAGAAATACGTAGGTTCAGTCATTGTCGATGAAAGTAATGGCCGTTACTACGAACCTGCACCCGGTCGTAATTACGGTGTCGGGATGAACGTCAGTTACGCATTTCGTTAATGCCACCTTCCCCCGGACGTGCTGTGTCGTCCGGGGGACTCTTCTACAGCCAGCGAACCACCAGCCGTGACATCGCGGGCCCCATAATCAACACCACAATAAAGCGCCCTGTCTGCATCGACATCACAAAAGGCTGATCGACATGCGTTGATGAGGCGATAATCGCCACCGAATCGGCTCCACCAGGGCTGGTTGCCAGGTAGGCGGTCAACGGATCGATACCGGCATAATGCACCAGCATCCAGGCAAAACCACAGCATATCGCCAGTAATGTACAGACTGACAATAAAATCCCCGGTAAAGCATGTACTGCGTAACGCAAAATATCCGCCGTAAAACGCAATCCAATACTCCAGCCAATGCCTGCATAGGCAAGCGCCAGGAACCATAACGGCAGTTCAATATGCAGGCCACAAAAGTTCTGCAATAAACAGCCAATCACCAGACTAATTAACATCGGCCCCGCCGGAATGCGGACCACTCTGGCCAGCAAGGTACAGGCCAGAATGACTCCCAACGTCATCAGGAAAGCCGGATAATTTATCGCCGGAAACAATATCAACGGAGGGGGTTTCTGACTGGATCCGACAGTAAAATAGTGGCTGACCAGTGTTGCCAGCAACGCCACCATCAGCACCCGCAGGTACTGCATAAACGCCACCAGCCGGGTATCAGCTCCAAAATCCCCGGCCATCAGCGTCATCACGGTGGCTGCCCCCGGTGACGATCCCCACAGAGCGGTACTGCCTGGCAACACATTTAGCTTTGCCAGCAGCCAGCCCAGTAAGGTACTGGCAGCAATAACACTCACCACACTCAGAATAAATAATGGCCAGTTATGCTGCATTTCAGTGAATACGCTGGCCGGCATCGCCCTGGCAATCATCGTTCCCACCACAGCCTGAGACAGCTGCTGGGTAATTTTGGGCAGCCGGACAGGATGGCGGGTTGCCGAAAATACGATGGCCGCAAACATGGGCCCCAACAGCAGTGCTGCCGGCAGATGGAAGTGTTCGAGAAATGCGACGGCCAGTACCGAGCAGACAATCAGTAACAGCCAGCGCGTCACGCCTGCAGGTTTAGGTTGGGTTTCCTGCATGCCGGTCATGCCAGCAACTGTAATAATTGACTGGTTGTCGCGGATTCACCGAGTCGTGGAAAAATTCGGGTCAGGCTGTTGTGATGCGCTTCTGCATTCAAATCCAGCATGGCATCCGTGGCCAGACAAACATTGTATCCCAGTTCGTAGGCCTGACGGGCAGTAGACTCCACGCCGATACTGGTGGCAATGCCACAGATCACTACCTGCGTGACACCTGCAGCGCGTAGCTGCTCATCCAGAGTGGTATGGGCAAAGGCTCCCCAGCTGCGTTTAGTGATTAACCAGTCTTCTGGCTGTGGCACCACTTCCGGAATAAAATCACTCCAGTCAGACGGTAGTGCGGCAGTGTGTTTTGGCAATTCATTCCGTCCCGGTGCTCCTCCGCGGACATTTACCAGCACGACGGGTTTCTGACGTTTACGGAAAGCACTGATCAGTTTTCCTGCCTGGTGAATTACCTGCTGTGGTTCGTCCATCAGTGGCAATGCAACAATGCCTTTCTGTAAATCAATCACAATCAACGCTACATTTTCATCAAGCGGGGTAACGGCCATTAATATCTCCTTAATTAACAAGCGGATTTTCAGTCACAACTATTCGGTGATGACACTATAATTCACGGTTTTAGGTACGTCGCATGTTGTCTGCAACATCACAGCAGTCCGGCCTGTTCAACAACAGGCTCCACCGGACGTGGATAATGTATCAGGCTATGAAAGCAGCAGAGTTCGGTGCCCGGGTTGATATAGCTATGAGGCTGGTCACCGGCAAACTGGTAAGCTTGTCCTGGTGCCAGTAATTGCCGGGAATTTTCACAGACCAGTAACAATGTACCAGAAATTACAATGACCTGTTCAGTCACTCCGGCGACATGCGGCGAAGAATGACTGGATACCCCACCCGGCAGAGTCACGAACAGCAAATCAAAAGCCAGTTGCGGATCATATGGCAGCAATGGCCTTGCCTGCATCTGTGAGGGCTCCTTTAACGCCTGCGACCTGTCCGGAATCTCTTCCCGGGGAATAAACCAGGAGAACGGTAATTTCAACCCACTGGCAATTTTCCACAATGTTGCCACCGTAGGGCTGGACTCACAGCGCTCTATCTGTCCGAGCATCGTTTTACTCACTCCGGTCTTTTCGGCGCATTGCGCCAGACTCAGCTGTCGCTGTTTACGAACCTCTTTCAATGCTGTCGCCAGAAAATCCTCGACAGTTTCCATACAAACTCCCTGATAAAGATGCTGTCTGCGTCTCTTGTGCGTTATAACGCACGATGCTATGTTGTGCGCCATTTGTTACAGCGGAGTTTAGCGGATGTCTTTTCGTTCCGACATACGGCAGATCACACTGCCAATGGTCATTTCCGGAATGGTGGCCGTTCTGGTCGGATATACCAGTTCTGCCGCCATTATTTTCCAGGCAGCGAGTGCAGCTGGTGCAGACACGCAACTCACCGGCAGCTGGCTGGGAATGCTGGGATTTGGTATGGGTATCACCTCTTTCTGGCTTTCAGTACGCTACCGTATGCCGATTCTGACAGCCTGGTCTACCCCGGGCGCTGCTATGCTGGCGACCAGCCTCTCCGGCGCGACTCTGCCCGAAACTATTGGTATTTTTGTTTTCACCAATCTGCTGATTGTTATTTGCGGTGTTACCGGGCTGTTTGCCCGACTGATGCGCTATATTCCGGTATCTATTGCTTCCGCTATGCTGGCAGGAATTCTGCTGCACTTTGGCTTACAGGCATTCAGTGGTCTGAGCCAGGATCTGCCATTATGCCTGACGATGTGTGTTTGCTACCTGGTGGCCAGACGCCTGCAACCGCGCTATGCAGTATTTTATACTCTGCTGGCAGGGTTAGTGATTGTCGCCTGGCAGGGAAACAGCCAGCTGTCAGAAGTCCACTGGACATGGTCGCCTCCGGTATTTATTACCCCGTCATTTAATCTGTCACTGTTACTTGGCGTAGGAATCCCCTATTTTCTGGTCAGCATGGCCTCGCAAAATGCTCCGGGGATAGCCACCCTGAAAGCTCATGGCTATGACGTCCCGGTCTCAAAGGTAACCACCGCTACCGGTGGCGTTGCACTGTTATTGTCGCCATTCGGTGGGTTTTCGGTGTGTATCGCAGCCATTACTGCAGCGATTTGTATGGGTGAGGACGTACATCCTCAGCCGGAGAAACGCTGGATGGCGGCGGCCATTGCCGGTATTTTTTATCTGATCACCGGGGTATTCGGTGCAGCCATTGCCTTGCTGTTCAGCGCCCTTCCACCAGTGTTTATTCACACAATTGCCGGTCTGGCATTACTGACCACACTGTCGGTCAGCCTGCAACGTAGTCTGGAGAATCCCGGTGAACGTGATACCGCTATCGTCACTTTCCTGATCACTGCGTCCGGAGTCTCTATCGCCGGAATAGGTTCTGCATTCTGGGGGATGGCTGGTGGCATTTTTTGCCATTTGCTGCTCAGCCGACGCAAAGTTTAGCCTGATTTCTGTCTTCGCCTGTCCGGTATTCCGTGGCAGGTCCGACAGACGGAGATATTCATTGGTCAGACGCTACAATCTGCCCCGCAAAAATCAGTAAATAAGTATGACAGTCAGCCACAACCTGGTATTATCGCAGACCAGTTTCAGCCTGACTGCCGTGGCACAGCGCCCGAAAATCTAACCTTACAGGTTTCTGTTTAACCATGAATAACTCTGAGCGCCGTTCACGCGGCATATTTAATATTTCCCGCCAGGAAATAGCCCTGATCATCGTCACAATGGTCTGGGGAGGAACATTCCTTACCGTACATCTTGCCGTTGAATATTCGCCGCCGTTCTTTTTTGTTGGATTTCGCTTTGTTACTGCGGGGCTTATCAGTGCGCTGGCGTTTCGCCGTTATTTGCCCGGGCTGACTTTACGGGAGTTAGCGGCCGGAATAGCCATAGGTGCGGCCATCAGCCTCGGGTATGGTCTACAGACCTGGGGTTTACAGACAATCCCTGGCAGTTTGTCCGGTTTTATCACCGCACTGTATGTACCGATGGTTCCGCTGCTGCAATGGCTGGTATTAAAGCGTGCACCGCATATTATGAGCTGGCTGGGGGTATTACTGGCCTTTAGCGGTCTGGTACTGTTATCAGGCGCGGGAACCGGTGCGGGCAGCCTTAGCCCCGGAGAAATTGCCACCCTGTTCAGTGCACTGGCCATTGCCAGTGAAATTATTCTGATCAGTAAATTTGCCGGTCAGGTAGATCTCCGGCGGGTGACCGTCGTGCAATTATTTGCGGCGGGTATTCTATCTCTCGCCGCCATGCCATTAACCGGAGAACAGTTACCTGCCTTCTCATGGTACTGGTTTATCTGTGGCGTATCTCTGGCGACAGCCAGTGCCATTATTCAGTTCACCATGAACTGGGCGCAGAAATCTGTCTCTCCCACCAAAGCTACAATTATTTATGCCGGTGAGCCTGTCTGGGCTGGTGTTTTTGGACGGATAGCCGGGGATGTGCTGCCAGGTCTGGCGATTGCCGGTGCAGCACTGATTGTCACCGGGGTGATTGTCAGTGAAATTCGCCCGGGGTTGCCCCGTCGCAAGCGTCCTGCCAGTTCATCACTGTAATCAGCACTGAAAGCCCCGGAGATGCTGCAGGTAAAGCCTGGCAGTTTCTCTGTGTGGTTTATTGCAGGGCAAAGTATTAATCTTACCTTTTCATTCTGTAACAGCACTCCGTCAGCCACTATTCACGGGTTAACCGCCAGTTTTGCCGGTTAATTTGCCGTTATCTGTCGTCTGCTCCTGAGTAACATCTGTTTCCGGTCGCCGGGATTTCTGCCGGCATTCGGTTTGAGGCTTTCAGATGATACAAACATTTCTCACCGGGCACCCCGTGGCTGGTTTGCGTGCTCAGGGGGTACGTGGATTACCGGTGACTGATTACAGCGAACAGATTCATGCGCTGTTATGCCTGCGTGGTATGCACAAAATTGCCGATTGTTTTGCGGTTCCTCTGCGCAGTCGCCCGCAACACGAGCTTCAGTGGTACAGCCCGCTGCGTGGCGTCGTTATCCGTTGGTCTGAGGCGGATATACAGCAAAAACAGCGGGCATTATTGATGCTGGAACAGGCATATGCCGCGATTGAACAGTTATCAGAACTTTGCCAGGCCGCGAAAACTCCCGCGGGTGTCTTTTTCGCCAGACTACTGGAGAAGATGGACAGTTTCCCGGGGGAAGAAGCGATTTACCTGGTCAACAATGATCCGGTCATTACTTTCTGGAGCTACCGCCAGACCGATCGTCCGCTTTCCGGGCGTGAGATTACAAAGAGGTTATCGGCAACCCTGCCACCACAGCCAGAACCCCCTGAAAAAAGCCAGTCTGTTCTGCAACCCGTATCGCTGTTTTTACCGGCTGAGGATAACGGACTGCCGGTGCCTGCAACAGATCAGACCATAAACCCACCACGATCAGCCGCCTGGCTGGCCACCGCTTTAATTGTCGGTGCAATGCTGGTGGCGGTCGGAGGTTACTTTTCAGGTGGTTTGCTGCAAACAGCTCACCAGCTCCCGGAGCCAGCCATCCCTGCACTCTCTCCGGAGATAGTTGTGACACCGTCACCTATTACATTGCCTGACATCCGGTTGCCTGTGCAGTTTTCTACCCTGCAAAAGCCAGTCACGCTCAGTCCATCCCCGGTGGTGATCAGGCCCATACCGCAGGTACCAGAACATCTTCTGCAACTGCCTGCCAGTGCAGTAAAAATGGGGGATATCAGTGTGATGGACGGAGACTGGC
The DNA here is from genome assembly GCF_002163585.1 of Tatumella citrea. Lineage (NCBI taxonomy): Bacteria > Pseudomonadati > Pseudomonadota > Gammaproteobacteria > Enterobacterales > Erwiniaceae > Tatumella > Tatumella citrea. The sequence goes on along the minus strand of NZ_CP015579.1, from coordinate 1,880,377 downwards.
GGGCTGTTATCGCTGATCCGGCAGGAAATTCGCAGGTGCTGTTATTTCACTTTCAGCAAGGACGTGGTGAAGTCCGGACTAATATTACAGGCCACGGGCCGTGCAAAGCCGAAAGCCGAAGCGGTTTTTTGCCTTCAGGGACACTGGCAATCCGCAGCCGTTTCCGGGCTTCCTGTCACGATGGCAGCCGCACCCGTGTGCCACCGGTTAACTGTACTCTGACTGCCACAGGTACCCTGTGTAAAACCACTACAGATGCCGTTCCACCCGGCCAGACAGTGATACTTTCAGCTGCCGGGGGCCGGTAATGTATTCTGACCTGAAAAACCAACGCTATTCTCTGCTGGCTGACAGTGGCATCCAGTTTCTCGACTGGAGCATTCAGCAGACGGCAGATAATCCAATGCGCTATTTTGTCCGCAGCAAAGCCAGCGGGCCACTGGTTCATGCTGTTGCCGATCAACTGTCTGGTGCCTTTCATCTGCCTTCGGTTAACGGTGGTGATGATGAAGTTGTCAGACCTGAGTATCAGTATCCGCTTTATGACTGCCTTAATTTATATGCCGGAACCTGGCTACCGGTACCCTTTCTGCGATTGTCGCCAGAAGGCCGGTACGATAGCGGCCCCGATAACTGGGTACGGGTATTTATCTCAGCACCCACATCCGCTAACGAGTCACGGGCAATGACACTCGCTTTCGATACAACCACCGGAAGTGCTGCCACCAGACATTTACAACCCGACGATTGTGATTGCGATGACGGTCAAAGTTTTGTGGCTGGCTGGCAGGTCGGGCAAATTGCAGGGTTTCTGGAGCCCGGCTGGCTGAATGACTGGATTGCATCCGCATTTCTCCGGCAGGAAGAAGAGAATCTGACAAGTGCCACGCGCTTTACCTATCAGGCACACTATCTGAATTTGCTGGAGCTGATCGCCAACACGTTACCCTGTCACGAAATTACCCTACTCCCGGCTGACGAAACTATTCAGCCGGTGAATGTGGATCTGTTTCTCGACCTGGGTAACAGCCACAGCTGTGGCATCATCAGCGAGCAACACCAGAGCGACAATAATCCTCTGCTACACAGTCGCGAGTTAATGCTGCGTGATTTGTCGATGCCAGCAGAAAAAGGGAGCTTACTGTTCAGCAGCAATATCGCTTTCGCACCCTGTCCACTGGATATTCGTGACTGTTCGGTAGCCAGTGGCCGTTCTTCCGCGTTTCTCTGGCCATCGCTGGTCAGAACCGGTGATGAAGCTGTGCGGCTGACGCGAAAGCTTAACCGTAGCGAAGGAATGCAGGGAGTCAGCAGCCCGCGTCGTTATCTGTGGGATGACAATGCATCCGTTTCCCGCTGGTATTATCCGGCCGGTGATGGCGATGAACCGGTTCCGGCGGTTCTCTCGCCTTTTACCTTACTGATTAATGATCAGGCCGAATTACTACGCGAACTCACACAGGAACAGCAATTTCCGGTATTCCATGCCAGTTATCCACGCAGCAGCCTGCTGATGTTTATGATTTGTGAACTGATAAGCCAGGCATTCAGCCAGATGAACAGCCATCATCATCGACTGCTGATGCCCGAATACTCAGCCCCCCGGCAGCTTCATTCGGTGGTGATGACTTTACCGGCGGCCATGAGTGCCATAGAAAAGCAACGAGTGTTGCAGCTAACCCGCCAGGCACTGTCGCTTATCAGGCAATCAATGACCTACAGTACCGATGCATCAGGCAGACGCTCAGTGGCGGATTACTGGCGACAAATGCCGCAGGTTCGTGCTGATGTGGATGAAGCCAGTTGTGGCCAACTGACCTGGCTATACCAGCAGCTTTACGGGACTCTGGTGACTGGCGATCCCTGTAGCCGGCTACTAAGTCGCTGGCAACGGCCTGATCATAACTTCCCGCCCAACGGGTTAAGGATTGCCCTGATTGATATTGGCGGTGGCACGACTGATGTGTCGGTCACAGATTATCTGCCAGTAGCGTCGTCAACTCCGACGCCTGCAGCGCTGCGGCCCGGACTCGTATACCGTGCGGGTTATCCGTTGGCGGGAGAAGATCTGCTTTATGACATCATCAGGTTTTTCCTGCTACCGGCATTAGAGCTCCATCTGACATGCCAGGGCTTTGACCGGAGTCCGGCGATTATCCGCCAGTTGTTTGCCCCGGGAGCCAGTTGTGAGGGAGATACTCCCTGGCGACTGCAATTTACCCGGCAATTTTTCCGGCCGTTAGCAATAAGCCTGCTGGCGTTTTCACAGCAGGCGGCTTCCGGCAAGATGGAGCATAAAGAAGTAGCAGGAACGGCACGCGACTGGTTATCCACCCTCCCTGAATATCAGGTAATGAACTATTTTGCACTTCGGGTGGCTGAGATTTCCGGAAGCAGCGCTGAGTGCCGGTTGCTGGCGATGCCTCTGGCGGTTACCCGTGAAGAGATCGACGCTTTCTTTGCCTCAGAACATTTCAGGTCAGGTAAATTACTGCAAAACATATGTGACAACGTCACAGAAAAACATCCTGATATACTGCTAATTAGTGGCAAAACTGCAGCGCTTCCGGCTATCCGTCGTGTACTTACCCGTCATTCTGCCCTTCCCGACAGTCATATCATCACGCTGGGGGGGATGACTGCCAGTGAAAGTATCCCATTTTGTCGTGAAGGTGTACTGGCTGACGGAAAATGCAGTGCCATTACGGGTGCATTAATTCACCATTTAACCCGTACTCAACGGCTCTATCCACGCTATCTGGTCGCCGGACAACTGCGCCCGGCAAACATTATTTGCGAGCTGGGACGGCTAAATACAGATTTATCTCTGCCTGCCTCGCAGGTAGTTCTGCAACTGCCGGGAATTATCTCTGCAAATGCACTTTTCAGCTTCAGCGTATTTTTACAACTCAGGCTGTCACTGGGTTATCGCACCAGTCAGGATGAGCAACTGCCGGCCAGCCCGCTGTTTAACTTATTTATAGACCCGGAGTTAAGGAGTGAATATGAGTGTGATGACGGAGTCACCGTCACTCTGTGCTGGCAGGCAGATAGTGACGGCCAGTTCAGCACACTGCCGGTTGTAGAACAGGTCACGGGTAGCCGACAGGATAAACTGCCCACCCGGCTGATTGGCATCAGACTAAACAGTCTTGCCACTCACGGTGAGCAATTTCCGGCATACTGGACTGACGACGGGCGTATTACTGTGATGGAGGATGTTTATCTGCCAGCCATTGCTGCCAGTCAGAAGCAGGCTGAGGATTTCCGTCAAAACTCAGGATAATTTGTCCTGGTAACTCCGCCGCTGCCTGAACTAATACCGGCAAAATACGCTGTAGCATGTGATGTGGAAAAGCGGGCAACTGGTTAAGCTCCAGCACAACGGGCAACGCCATTCCGCCGGTTAACCAGTCCCACAGGGCATCCAGATTATGACCGAAACTGTCAGGCCCGTGTGTTTGTTTCAGCAGTTGCTGGTAAAACCGGGACTCCTGATGAATTTTCCGGAAATCAAAGACCGCAGTCAGCATATCAGGGGATCCTTGTGAAAGTCCGGTAATGGTCGGTAGTTACAAATACCAGGCCGTCTGAAGAGTAAAGTAAACGGTCAGCATTGCGGTGTCCGCACTGGTAGTTCACATCAGCCTCAAACCAGCGCCGACCACTGGCATCCGGCAGGCGTCCTTCACGGTTAGAAAAGTGATCGCCGCCAATCGCCTTACCTGGCAGGACATCACATAAATTGGCACTGGAGGGATCCCAGCCTTCTCTGCGCGCCTGCCCCTTGGTCAGATAATAGTCCGGCAGACGATGATGCTGGTGTATCCACGCAGCGACCTGATTCGGCGAGGTCAGTGCAGTAATATCAGACGCAGATTGCCCCGTTCCCGAAGAACGCGGTGCGTCAGAAGAAGAGTAACCGGAGGTGTGCCCGGAAGAGTGATGAGTACCAGTAAGCGAAGGTTTAATTCCAACCCAGCAGGCAATCAGAGCGATAATTAACGCGCCCCAAAGTTTTTTCGACATAATAAATTCCTTAGATAAGCGAATTTACTATACCTGTTTTTTGTCATTCTGGCAGTGTGAAACACTGTACAGGCTGATATTCAATACGGGTACTGGCAGGATCAATAACCGACCTGCAATGTTGCTGTGACAGGCACTGTTGCGCAATGTTCACTGTCTGACCGAAGGCCATAGGGTAAGTTATGGCCATCAGACAATTTACACTGAGAAAACAGTGATTAGTGCAGGGTCGGTTGTACCGGATCACCGGATGAACGACGCCAGGTTCCCGGAGCCATACCAAATTCACGTTTAAAGCTTCGGTTAAATGACTGCTGAGAATCAAAACCCATTGAAATGGCAACACTCAGGATAGGCTCATCTGTAGTTGTCAGGCGCGCCGCCGATTTTTCCAGTTTTTTCTTGCGGATGTATTCACCCAGCGCATAGCCGGTATGCTCTTTGAACATACGCTGTAAATGCCACTTGGAATACCCTGCCCGCTCAGCCACCAAATCCAGGTTCAGGCGACTTTCAATATGATTATCAATCCAGCTGATTAAATCATGGAAAAAGGCATTGTTCATTGGTCTCTCCATCCGGACTAAAAGAAATAGTATCTGTTGCAGTTGCATTTAATGTTGCGCCAATTTCGTATTAAATGCAAACATTATTGATACATTAAATGCCTTACAGGTTAAGGGGAATTACTCAGGCCAGACAGGCTGCGGAAAATCAGGGAAAGAAAAGCTTTACGGAGTATGCCGGTGCGATGGCACCAGCAATGATGATTGTTGAACTATGCGCGCCCGGTTTCTTCGGCAGGAACCTTGTCACAGACGTCATCGGTGCGTTCTGCAGAGGCGTGCGCTGCTCTGTCAGTTATTTCAGCCAGCGCGTCGGCAACTGAACGGGTTGCCAGAACATTCAGCGAAGCCTGTTCGGCCTCATCGGCCAGAGATTTAAAGTACCAACAGACATTAGCACTGACAACACAGCAGGGTTTTTTAACGTCCGGACGAGAGTTAAGCAATTTCTTCTCTTCGGTGACGGCTAAATAGATATCACGCAAAGAGATTTCAGCCGCCGGGCGACCAAGATGAACTGAGCCGGTGCGACCCAGAGTCGTTGCAATAATTCCGTCACGGGTCAGCGGTACCATCAGCTTACGGATTAAACTGGGATTAGATTCCAGGCCCTGAGCAAGGATTGCACTGGTGGAGCGTTTTCCCAGTTGCTCTGCCATAGCAACACTGAGAACCATCTGTAGTGCTGTAGGAAAGCGATAATCTAACATTTAAGTTCCTCTGCGAGGTAAAATCCGGTAACAAACAACATCTGACTCCGATATCCTAGCAAAAATTCCCCAGAGTGAGAAGCAAGCCCCGCCCTCTACCGCAACTAAGGTTAAGTCCGCCAGCCTTTACGGCCGTATCGACGCGCAGCAGCAACAGCCTGGTTTTGGCAACAGACCCTCCATTCGCGCTCAGTGTAAACAGAAGAACAGTGAGCAGTGCATTTACTGCGCTGCCAGACAACTTTCACCGGGTTAATTCAGACTTCGCCCGAGCATAGCAGCGCCCATCAACCCGCCCTGCTGATGTAAGGTGGCTGGCACAATCAACGGCTCATCACTGCGGCGCAGAATTTTGGCCCTCACTTCACTATCCAGCAGTGCTATCAGCGCAGCATCCGAAGCCAACCCGCCTCCGGCCACAACTTTGCCAGGCCCCAGTGTATTAACCACGACTGAAAGCACGTCACTCACCAACTGACTCCACAGCCAGACAACCTGCTTTGCCGCAGGATCTTCACCATGCCAGGCGTCGATAATGTAACGGCTATCTTTTTCCTCTGAAAAACAGTGTTGCCAGATTCTTTCCAGACCGCGGGCTGCTCCCAGAGTATCCAGGCAACCTTGCTGCCCGCAGCCACATTTGAGCCTTGGCAGATGAATCTGTTGCCCCTGATAACTGAATTCTGTCGCCGTGACCGGCCCGTGTCCCCACTCACCGGTCAGCCCCCCGGTCCCACGAATGATTTGTTGCTGAAATACCAGTCCGCCACCCACTCCGCTGCCGAGAATAATGCCCAGTACCAGCGGCGTTCCTTGTCCGCTGCCCAGCATGGCTTCCGCCAGCGTGAAGCAGTCAGCATCATTGGCAATCACCACCTGTCGGTTAAGTAGCGCGGCTAGTTCTGTGCTGACTAAATGGCCATTAAACGCAGGAATATTTCCGGCAAGAATTCGGTCAGTTTCGTTATCGACCACCCCTGCGGCAGAGATAGCAACCGGCGAATCACTATCCAGCAAGTGGGCAGCCCCGGTGATTAACTGTACCAACGCACGACAAAAAGCATCCCAGTCGCTGGCCGGCATTGGCAAGCTGCCGGTCATATGCAGCTGATCGACTGTCGTCATCACGGCACTTTTTATAAACGAACCACCAATATCAAAGCACATTACTGCTGATTTCATTGCCCAACTCCGTCGCCAGCCCTGTTTTATTACCAGGACAGTATAAAGCGATTTCCGACGCGGGAACATGCTGATTCGCTGAAGGATTAATACGTCCTTCTGGCAATCTGTTCGGCTTCCCTCGCCTTTGCTGCCTTACAAATCACCGCACTATTATCAAAGCTGGCTTTCTGTCGCAATAATAGAGTATGTTGTAACTAGTTTATCTGTCAGGAACACACCATGCGCTATACACTGGTCTCTGAGATGCGTGATTGTATTGACCGAATGGAATGGCTACTTGGCCAGTTATCACAGCAATTGCAGCAACTGCCGTTATTATCCGCCAGAGTTTTTGCTTTGCCTGCAGTGATGAAGGGCGATGAACAGCAGGCCGTGGAACGAATTTCGGTCCGACAAATCACTGGTGAAACGGCCCTGAAGCTGTCGGTCAAACATCTCAGCCGACTGTTTATGCAACAACAATCAGAGTCTGTCAGTACCCGTTCCGCCGTCAGGCTGCCCGGCATGTTGTGTGTGAAAGCAGATGCTGCCTGTTATCAGCAGTCAGAGCAGTGGGTAACGGAAATTAATCAGTTAAAAAAATTGCTGGAACAACTGATAACCCGCGATTCCGGGCTTTCTTCTGAAGCACGGTTTCCGTTTGTCCACCAGCACTTCCCCGGGCTGATTACACTCAATGCCTACCGTTCAGTGACATTGCTGCCGGCACCGGCATCGGTCCATTTTGGCTGGGCCAACAAACATATAATAAAGAATGTCAGTCGTGATGATATTTGTCGCCAGCTGGAGAAAAGCCTCAGTGCCGGGCGCGCCAGGGCACCCTGGACCCGGGAACAATGGGCTGAAAAGGTTACACAGGAACTGGAGATAATTACCGCATTACCGACGGATGCCGTATTGAAGATAAAACGGCCAGTGAAGGTTCAACCGGTTGCCAGGATCTGGGATGCGCAGCAGAAGAAACAGCGCCAGCTATCCTGCCCGACGCCATTAATATTTTTTAGTCCGGATAACCAGATTCCGGTTACCGGGGAACTGTCAGATTACGATCAGGAAAGCATAAACTATCGCTATAAACCCGAAGCCAGACCGATGAATCTGCTGATCCCACGTTTGTGGTTATGGCAGGCCTTATAAAACTGACAGCCTGCCCGGCAAACCCTAATTACTGCTTCATACTGCCAACCATATCTTCCGGCCGCACCCACAGGTCGAACTCTTCGGCAGTCAGATAGCCCAGTTTTAACGCTGCATCTTTCAGCGTTGTTCCCTGTTTATGGGCGGTTTTGGCAATTTCAGCGGCTTTATCGTAGCCAATATGGGTATTCAGCGCGGTTACCAGCATCAGCGACTCATTAAGCAGCTGACTGATGCGTTGGCGATTTGGCTCTATACCACTGGCACAATGGTGGTTAAAACTGTCCATACCATCAGCCAGCAGCCGGACTGATTGCAGGAAATTATCGATAATCATTGGCCGGTAGACATTCAGCTCAAAATTACCGGATGCGCCGCCAATGTTCACCGCCACATCGTTGCCTATCACCTGGCAGCACACCATGGTCAGAGCTTCACACTGAGTCGGATTCACTTTACCAGGCATGATTGAACTGCCCGGTTCATTTTCCGGAATCGAAAGTTCACCAATCCCGCAGCGCGGACCGGAAGCCAGCCAGCGAACGTCATTGGCAATTTTCATCAGCGATGCTGCCAGACCTTTCAGTGAACCATGAGCATGAACCAGAGCATCACAGCCAGACAGCGCTTCAAATTTGTTCGGGGCGGTAACAAAAGGCTGGCCGGTATAATCCGCCAGTTCAGCAGCAACCCGCACCGCGTATTCAGGGTGAGTGTTCAGCCCGGTACCCACCGCCGTACCGCCTAATGCCAGTTCTGCCAGATGAGGAATACTCTGTTCCAGGTGGCGCAGGTTATGTTGCAGCATGGCAACCCAGCCAGAAATCTCCTGGCCCAGTGTCAGCGGCGTGGCATCCTGCAAATGAGTACGTCCAATTTTAACAATATCGTTAAATTCCCGGGATTTGTCGCTCAGTACACCGCTCAGTGAGTTAAGTTGCGGAATCAGATGCTCACGCAGGGCTATCACAGCAGCGACATGCATGGCGGTCGGGAAAACATCATTGGAACTCTGGCTCTTGTTAACATCATCATTGGGATGCACCAGCCGTTCCATGCCGCGCTCTCCTCCCAGAATCTCACTGGCACGGTTGGCCAGCACTTCATTCATGTTCATATTGGTCTGAGTGCCGGACCCGGTTTGCCAGATGGCCAGCGGAAATTCTGTGGCATGTTTTCCGTCCAGCACTTCGTCTGCTGCCTTAATGATTGCCTGGCTACGTTGTTCCGGTAACAGCCCCAGTTGCTGGTTTACCACTGCGGCTGCTCGTTTAGTAATGGCTAATGCGTCGATCAGTGCCACCGGCATTTTTTCTGTTGAAATCCGAAAATGCTCCAGTGAACGTTGGGTCTGAGCCCCCCACAGTTTATCGGCCGGAACTTCAATCGGCCCCATAGAATCCTTTTCGATACGATGAACTGCCATTTCACTCTCTCCTGACGATTGTCGTGATAAACAGACCGGCAAATGCCACCTGCAAGGGTCAGTTGCCGACGGGTTGAAATGCTACAATATTTTAACATTATGCGCCGTGCGTAACTGGAATGCATTCTCATTTAGCATCATTTATTGTTTTTAATTGTTCCCGGATGTTGGGCATGCCATTTCCTGGCCCCTGAACAGTTTTTTCTGCGTAAATAATGGCAAATAGCTGACATCTTCTGTTCGGTTTATTGACAAAACAGTGTTATCTTTTGGGTGTTTAACGTTTTTTCCGCGAATACTGAACCGTCTGCAGACACAACAGGCGGCACAGACAATAATGACCGGCAAATGTTACCTCTGCCTTCGCCGGTGTCTGCGGCCCGAACAATGCCGGCGGTTACTGATAAGAGATAAAAGGACAACTCACAGATGAAAAAAGCCAATGTTGCCCTGGGTGTAGTTATTGCACTGGGTGTAGTCTGGACCGGCGCGTCATGGTTCACCGGTAAACAAGTGGAATCGAATATTGATCAACTGATTGATCAGGCGAACCAGCTCATTGCCAAAAATTACCCTGGTAGCCACCTGCAGCTAAGTAAACAAAATTACCAGCGCCATATCTTCAGTTCAGAGTTACAACTGGTGTTGCAGGGATCTTCTGATGCCACCGCGGACAGTCTGTTACCTCCGGGTAAATCAGTTATTCTGAATGAAACTATCGATCACGGTCCGTTCCCGCTGTCACAACTGAAGCAGTTTAACCTGCTGCCCGCAGCGGCCTCGGTACATTCCGAACTGGTGAATAACGATACCCTGAAAGGCCTGTTTGATCTTTCCGATGGTCAGTCACCGGTCACCGCCGACACCCGTCTGGGTTACGGTAAATCTACCGCTACCCGTCTGAACATCCGGCCTCTGCATTACTCGGATGATACCGGAAAAGTTGCTGCAGAGCCGTCAGTCATCGATATTGACGCTGATGGTGATCAGAACCACATTACGTTCAATGCGGTGATTGGTAATCTATTGCTGAATTTCACCAATGATCAAAAGCTTCCTGTCGAGATGGCACTTAACGGGCTGAATTTCTCTGGCAATACCCACCTGACCAGCGAAGGATTACGACTGGGTAGCCAGAAACTGACCCTGACATCACTGGATACCAAAGTTAATGCCCAGCCTGCAGTGTCCCTGAAAGGGGCAACTATCGACAGCAACTTTGATGACAAGCAAGGTAAAACTGATGGTAAACTGACCTATAACGTTGATGATTTACAGCTGAAACAGCAATCCATTGGCAGCGCTGCGCTGTCTGTCACGCTGAGCAATTTTGACACCCGGTCAGTGAAACAGTTTTATGACAATTACAACCAGGTGGTAAAACAGAATATTGCAGAAGTGGCGTCAGGTGGCCAGCAGAGCCCGCAACAAATGCAGCAGTCCGTCAATGCCGCTGTGTTGCAGAATCTGCCGCTGCTTCTGAAAGGTGCGCCTGTGGTCTCGGTCGATTCTCTGACACTGAAAAACAGCAAAGGCGAAAGCAGTTTTTCTCTGAAAGCTGATTTTAATGACCCGTCAACGGTGACTGCAGCTCCACAGTCTGATGGTCAGGTAGCTGACAGCTATATGAAAGATCTGAATGCTACCCTGTCAATCAATATGCCGATGGCTCAACAACTGGTATCAGTGATTGGTCAGACTCAGGGTTACAGTGCCGATGATGCGCAAAAATCTGCTGAGCAGCAGATTAAAGGCCTGGCGGCGATGGGGCAGATGTTCCGGCTGACGACGGTTAAAGACCAGAATATTGTCAGTGAAGTGCATTACGCTCAGGGTGAAGTGTCAGTCAACGGGGATAAAATCCCGCTCGACCAGTTCATCCAGCAATATATCCCGCTGCTGCAGGGTGGAGAGGCTCAGTAATATCTGGCCTCAGCACTCCGGGGGCGCTGCTTTGCAGCGCCCTTTTCTTTGGCAGCGGCAAAAAAAAACGAACCTGTTAAGGTTCGCTTATTCCGGCAACTGTGTCCTCCGGATTCCGACAATACACTGTAAAGGTTTATTGTTAATCTTCAGTATTGCGGCTTGTGACGATAACCGGACAACAGGCACAGAGACCCGGTGAATGCTGCACTCAGCAACAGGCTGAACAGAATTACAGAACGTCGGTTAAGCGGTCAACAACAATCCGGCCCTGCAGGTCACGCTGAGTAACCCGATAGTTCGCTGAGTAAGAACGACGGCAGTTGAGCTTATCGGAAAGATTTACCGTACCTTTATGCTGACCATCTTTCCCGACAATGATCCATTGATTCACTTCTTCCTGACCACGATTTTTATGCTGTACACGGTGAGCATGCTTAAGCTCATCACCTTCTTCAATTTTCAGATAATCTGTTAACATTTTGCTGACTCCCGATTGACTTCGCTCATCATATTGCGAAACATTTATCCATTCAATCGAATCTGTTAATCGAAATGACCTTACTAACATGATGGAATTAAAAAATAAAAAACCAGTCTATTCATTCACCTGGCCATTTATACTGCCCCACCAGAGGGTAAAATACTGGTGTTTTACCCCCGGATATTTTTATACTATTACGCACTTTTTTTAGAATTAATGAGTGCACGATGATAGATACCACTTTCCCCCTCACAGACCTCCACCGGCACCTCGACGGTAATATCCGTGCGCAGACCATTCTTGACCTGGGCAGAGAATTTAACATTGCCCTGCCGGCCAGTGATCTTTCTGCTCTGCTGCCTCACGTTCAGGTAATGAGTACTGAACCAGATCTGGTCAGTTTTCTGCAGAAACTGGACTGGGGCGTCAAGGTACTGGGATCGCTGGATGCCTGTCGCCGGGTCGCTCTGGAAAATGTGGCCGATCTTGCGGCAGCCGGCATTCATTATGCTGAGTTACGTTTTTCACCGGGATATATGGCAATGACCCACCAGCTACCCGTCGCCGGAGTAGTTGAAGCTGTGGTTGAAGGTGTCCGCCAGGGATGCGAGAAATACGATGTGCAAGTGAATCTGATAGGTATTATGAGCCGGACTTTTGGCGAAGCTGCCTGCCAGCAGGAACTGGATGCATTACTGGCCCATCGCGATCATATTACTGCTGTGGATCTGGCGGGCGACGAGCTCGGTTTTCCCGGCAGCCAGTTTCTGAACCATTTTAATAAAGCCCGTGATGCCGGTTTTCGTGTAACCGTCCATGCCGGTGAAGCTGCTGGTCCGGAAAGTATCTGGCAGGCGATTCGTGAACTGGGTGCTGAGCGCATTGGCCACGGCGTTAAAGCTATCGAAGACCCGGCTCTGATGGATTATATGGCTGAGTATGGCATTGGTATCGAATCCTGCCTTACCTCGAATATTCAGACCAGCACAGTGCCGTCACTGCAGGTCCATCCACTGAAGCGTTTCCTGCAACATGGCGTTATGGCTTGCCTGAACACTGATGATCCTGCGGTACAGGGCATTGAATTGCCACATGAATATCTGGTCGCCGCACCGGCAGCCGGCCTGACAGCAGATGAAATTCGTCAGGCCCAGGAAAACGGTTTGTATATGGCATTTCTGAGTCAGGCCGAAAAACAAGCCTTACGACAGAAAGTCAGCGGTTAAACGACGATTACCGGCCAAAGTCTCTGTAAAATGCACAGGCTGTCTGGCCGGTTTTCAACTATCCCGATTCATTTCTGCGCATTAAATTTAATTCTGAGTGCGAAACCCCGCGACAATAAAACCGGCATGGTTGTTATACAGGGTCTAATCCCTGATAATACTACCTTTCAACCCCCATGGCATGACAATGACTGACTATCTATTACTCTTTGTTGGCACCGTATTGGTAAATAACTTTGTGCTGGTAAAGTTTCTAGGCCTCTGCCCTTTCATGGGTGTTTCCAAAAAGCTGGAAACCGCTATCGGAATGGGTCTGGCGACAACATTTGTAATCACTCTGGCTTCGATCTGTGCGTGGCTGGTGAATCACCTTATTCTGGTTCCGCTGGATCTGGTCTACCTCAGAACCATGGCGTATATCCTGGTGATTGCCGTTACCGTTCAGTTTACCGAGATGGTGGTGCGCAAAACCAGTCCGTCTCTATACCGGTTGCTCGGTATCTTCCTGCCACTGATTACTACTAACTGTGCAGTGCTGGGTGTGCCATTACTCAGTGTTAACCTGAAACATACCTTTCTGCAGGCTGCTCTGTATGGTTTCAGTGCATCGCTCGGTTTTTCTCTGGTAATGGTGCTGTTTGCCGGAATCCGCGAACGTCTGGTGCTGGCGAATGTCCCGGCTCCATTTAAAGGTTCATCTATCGCACTGGTGACCGCTGGCCTGATGGCTCTGGCATTTATGGGCTTTACGGGGCTGGTGAAATTCTGATGACCGCTATCTGGATTGCTATTGTTTCACTAAGTATTCTCGGGTTAGTGTTTGGCGCCCTGCTGGGCTATGCTTCACGCCGTTTTAAAGTTGAAGAAGATCCGATTGTTGAACAGATAGATGAGTTACTGCCTCAAAGCCAGTGCGGGCAATGTGGTTACCCCGGTTGCCGTCCTTATGCGGATGCAGTGGGTAATCATGGCGAAATGATTAATAAATGTGCCCCTGGTGGTGAGCAGACCATGCTGAAACTGGCTGCACTGCTGAACGTTGAACCGCAACCTATCGACGGCGATGAAGAAGCTAAAACTCCTGAGCGCAAGGTTGCCTGGATCGACGAAGCTAACTGTATTGGCTGTACCAAGTGTATTCAGGCATGTCCGGTGGATGCGATTGTCGGTTCAACGCGGGCAATGCACACTGTGCTGACGGATTTGTGCACGGGTTGTGATTTATGTGTCGCCCCTTGCCCGACGGACTGTATAGAAATGCGCCCCGTGGCAACCACCACTGCTAACTGGAAATGGGATTTAAACACCATTCCTGTCCGTGTTATTCCGGTAGAACATCATGCTTAATCTGTTTTCTCGTTTTCGCAGCGAAAAGATTTGGGACTTCAAAGGGGGAATTCACCCGCCGGAAATGAAGACTCAGTCTAACGGCACACCGCTGGCAGAACTGCCGTTACCGGCACAGTTTATTATTCCGTTAAAGCAACACTTAGGTCAGGAAGGTGAAATCCTTGTCCAGCCAGGCGATAAAGTGCTGCGTGGCCAGCCACTGACCTTTGGCCGGGGCCGGATGTTACCGGTGCATGCGCCAACATCCGGTACAGTGACTGCAATTACCCCACATATTACCGCCCATCCTTCCGGGTTATCTGAAGCCTGTGTGTTTATTCGTCCTGATGGTGAAGACCGCTGGACAGAGCGCCAGCCAATAGCTGACTATCAGCAGCACGATCGTCGTGACATTATCCGTATTATCCATGAAGCAGGTGTTGCCGGACTCGGCGGCGCCGGATTCCCGACAGCCACCAAACTCAATGGCGGCCTGCAGGGAGTTAAAACCCTGATTATTAATGCGGCTGAATGCGAACCCTATATCACCGCCGATGACCGGCTGATGCAGGATTATGCTGATGAAATTCTCACCGGATGCCGGATACTGAGCTGGTTGCTACATGCCGACCAGGTGCTGATTGGTATTGAGGATAATAAGCCGGAAGCGATCCGCAGTCTGAAACAGGCTCTGGGAAAAAACACGGATCTGATAATCCGGGTGATTCCTACCAAATACCCTTCCGGGGGCGCCAAACAGCTGACCAAAATTCTTACCGGACTCGAAGTTCCTCACGGTGGACGCTCAGCAGATATCGGCGTTCTGATGCAAAACGTAGGTACAGCTTTTGCCGTAAAACGCGCGGTCATTAACGGTGAACCACTGACAGAGCGTGTTGTGACACTGACCGGTGAAGCCATGGCCCGGCCGCGTAATGTTTGGGGACGTATTGGTACTCCTGTCAGTCATCTGCTGCAGCAGGGTGGATTTTTAGCCAGTGATCAGCAACTGGTGATTATGGGCGGGCCTCTGATGGGCTTTACCCTGCCATCGCTTGATGTTCCGATGGTGAAAATCACCAACTGCCTGCTGGCACCTTCGGCCTCCGAAATGGGCAATAACGAATCAGAACAGTCCTGTATTCGTTGCAGCGCCTGTGCTGATGCTTGTCCGGCTGGATTGTTGCCACAGCAATTGTTCTGGTACTGCCAGGGCGCAGACCATGACAAAGCCCGTGCTTATAATCTGAATGACTGTATCGAATGCGGTGCGTGCGCGTATGTCTGCCCAAGCAATATTCCGCTGGTGCAGTATTATCGCCAGGAAAAGGCTGAATTACATCAAATTGACCTGGAAGCACAACGCACTGCCGAAGCGAAAGCCCGCTTTGAAGCTCGTCAGCAGCGACTGGAACGTGATAAACAGGCCCGTGAAGCTAAACATGCAGAAGCAAAACGCCGGGTCTCTTCCAGCGAGTCGAATGAAATTAATGCAGCAATCGCCAGAGTAAAAGCTAAATCAGCTGCTGCCGGTGAAGAAGTTGAAGTCAAAGCCGGTGCAGTACCTGACAACACTGCTGTTATTGCTCAACGGGAGGCCAGGAAAGCCCAGGCCAGAGCCCGCCAGGCTGAAAAGGCCGCTCAGGCAGAAGCAGTACCTGATAGTGTTGACGATCCTCGTAAGGCTGCTGTTGCCGCGGCGATAGCCCGTGCTAAAGCTAAGAAAGCAGATCATGCTGAACCGGTGGCTGAACCCGCGACGGTTGCTACTGATAGCGAAAATGATCCCCGTAAAGCGGCTGTCGCCGCGGCGATTGCCCGGGCGAAAGCCAAAAAAGCCGCTCAGGCTGAACCAGCGAGTGAGCCAGAACCGGTTGTCGCTGATACCGAAGTTGACCCGCGTAAAGCGGCTGTCGCTGCGGCGATTGCCCGGGCTAAAGCCAAAAAAGCCGCTCAGGCTGAGCCGGTGAATGAGCCAGAACCGGTTGTCGCTGAAACCGAAGTTGATCCCCGTAAAGCGGCTGTCGCTGCGGCGATTGCCCGTGCTAAAGCCGAAAAAGCCGCTCAGGCTGAACCGGTTGCCGCTGATACCGAAGTTGACCCGCGTAAAGCGGCTGTCGCTGCCGCGATTGCCCGGGCGAAAGCCAAAAAAGCCGCTCAGGCTGAACCGGTGAATGAACCTGAACCGGTTGTCGCTGATACCGAAGTTGATCCGCGTAAAGCGGCTGTCGCTGCGGCGATTGCCCGTGCTAAAGCCAAAAAAGCGGCCCAGGCTGAACAGCCTGACGAACCGGCTGTAGCGGAAGATGCTCCTGTCATCCGTGAACCAGAAGTTGACCCGCGTAAAGCCGCTATCGCCGCTGCCATTGCCCGTGCGAAAGCCAAAAAAGCAGGCCAGCAAGGCAATGCATTAGCGACCCCGGCAACACATTCAGAATCACAACACCCCGCGACGCCTGTGTTGCAGAATACGACATCTGAGGAATAAATGGCTTTTCGTATTGCAAGTTCTCCTTATACCCATAACCGGCGCAGTACCAACCGGATTATGACCCTTGTGCTGCTGGCGGCAATTCCGGGTCTGGCAGCACAATGGTATTTCTTCGGTTACGGAAACCTGATTCAGGTGGCCATTGCCGCGCTGACTGCATGGGTGGCTGAAGGATTAGTATTGCGTCTGCGTCGCCAACCGGTACTACCGGTGTTAGCAGATAACTCAGCCTTACTGACAGCGCTGTTACTTGGCGTCAGCCTGCCACCTCTTGCCCCCTGGTGGTTGATCGTACTGGGCACAGCATTTGCCATTATTATTGCCAAACAACTGTATGGCGGACTGGGTCAGAATCCGTTTAACCCTGCAATGGTGGGTTATGTCGTGTTGCTGATTTCATTCCCTGTACAGATGACCAGCTGGCTGCCACCGGAAACTCTGCAAACCGTTAAACCTGGTCTGCTCGACAGCCTGAGCATGATCTTTACGGCTCACACCAGTGGTGGCTTGTCGATGCAGGCACTGCAAATCGGTGTAGATGGTATCAGCCAGGCAACCCCGCTGGATGGCTTTAAAACCGGTCTGCGTGCCGGTCACACCGCCGCCCAGTTACTGGAACAGCCAATTTTCCACGGCATTATCGCCGGGCAAGGTTGGCAATGGGTGAATGTCGGCTTCCTGGCGGGTGGCTTGTTTATGTTAGCTACCGGCACAATTCGCTGGCAGATACCAGTCAGTTATCTGGTTGCTCTGGCCTTCTGTGCCTGTCTTGGATGGTGGCTATCCCCGGGCAGCCTGGCGTCGCCGATGATGCACCTGTTTTCCGGCGGCACAATGCTTGGCGCGTTTTTCATTGCTACTGACCCTATTTCTGCCTCTACCACCGATAAAGGGCGGCTGGTTTATGGTGCACTGATAGGCCTGTTGACCTGGCTTATCCGCAGTTTTGGTGGTTATCCGGATGGTGTAGCATTTGCCGTATTACTGGCAAATATTTGTGTTCCGTTAATTGATTATTACACTCAGCCTCGGGTGTATGGCCATCGTAAGGATTAACCGATGCTCGATGCTATCCGAAAAAATGGTGTGACTCTGGCAGTGTTTGCTGCGGTCACTACCGGCATGACCGCAGTGATTAATATGGTGACCAAACCCACCGTTGAACATCAGATGGCGCTGGAACAAAAAGCACTGTTCGACCAGGTCATTCCTCCGTCGTTGTATAATAATAAGCTGCAACAGGAATGTTATGTGGTTCGGGACAAAGCCCTTGGGAATATGGACCCGCACCACCTCTACCTGGCCCGTAAAGACGGTAAACCGGTCGCTGTCGCACTGGAAACCACTGCACCTGATGGCTATTCCGGTGCAATCCAGATGCTGGTCGGCGCCGATTTTCACGGTAAAGTGCTTGGTGTCAGGGTTGTTGAACAACACGAAACACCGGGCCTGGGTGATAAAATTGAATTGCGCATCTCGGACTGGATCACTCATTTTTCCGGAGTGGTATTACATGGCCCTGATGACACACATTTTGCGGTTAAAAAAGATGGTGGTGATTTTGATCAGTTCACCGGTGCGACTATTACACCCCGGGCGGTCGTGAATGCCACAAAACGTACTACCCTGTATATTGAAACACTGCCATCGCAGCTGTCATCGCTGCCTGATTGTGGAGAAACTCAATGAGTGAAGCAAAAAAACTACTGATTGGCGGCTTGTGGAAAAACAACTCCGCACTGGTACAGTTACTGGGATTATGCCCGTTACTGGCCGTCACATCGACAGCGACCAATGCTCTGGGGCTGGGTCTGGCGACCACACTGGTACTCACTATTACTAACAGTGCCATTTCGCTGTCCCGCCGCTGGATGCCTACGGAAATTCGTATCCCGATTTATGTCATGATCATTGCCTCAGTGGTCAGTTGTGTTCAGATGCTGATCAGTGCCTATGCTCACAGCCTGTACCAGTCACTCGGAATCTTTATCCCGTTGATTGTGACGAACTGTATTGTGGTGGGTCGTGCAGAAGCCGTTGCTTCCAAATCTAATGTGGCACTTTCTGCGCTGGACGGATTTTCTATCGGAATGGGTGCGACCTGTGCCATGGTAACACTGGGATCTATCCGTGAGATTATTGGTAACGGCACCATCTTTAACGGAGCCGATCAGCTGCTTGGTCCCTGGGCTAAAGTGTTACGGGTTCAGGTGTTCCACTTTGATTCTCCGATGTTACTGGCAATGTTGCCGCCAGGCGCCTTTATCGGCCTCGGTATGCTGCTGGCATTAAAGTATCTTATTGATCAGCGCACCCGGCAGCATGCGGAACGTAAAGCCGCTATCGCAGCCAGTGCTGCCAAAACTGTCCCTCAGAGCGCCTCAGTTGCGTCTGCCCCGCTGCCGGCCGGGAAAGTGTCGTGAATAAAGAGAAACGTTATCAGATTCTTAGCCGGTTGCGGGACAACAATCCGCATCCGACGACTGAATTAAATTTTTCTTCCCCGTTTGAACTGTTAATAGCGGTGCTGTTGTCTGCTCAGGCAACAGATGTGAGTGTAAATAAAGCCACTATAGGGTTATTCGCAAAAGCGCCTACACCGGAAAAAATGCTGGAACTCGGTGAAGACGGTGTCCGTGAATGTATAAAAACTATCGGTCTGTTTAACAGCAAAGCCGCAAATGTAATTAAGACCTGCCAGATCCTTGTCACTCAACACCAAAGCCAGGTTCCGGAAAACCGGGAAGCGTTAGAAGCGTTGCCAGGTGTTGGCCGGAAAACGGCGAATGTTGTCCTGAACACAGCCTTTGGCTGGCCGACTATCGCGGTAGATACTCATATTTTTCGGGTATCAAACAGAACAGGCTTCGCACCGGGTAAAAATGTCGACCTGGTTGAGCATAAATTACTGAAAGTTGTCCCTGCTGAGTTCAAAGTAGACTGCCACCACTGGCTAATTTTACATGGACGCTACACTTGCATTGCCCGTAAACCTCGTTGTGGTTCCTGTCTTATTGAAGATTTATGCGAATATCGCGAAAAAACTGACTAAATCTGCCAGAAAATTCTCTTTATTTCCCTCTTTTTATGCAGATGTACTTATCAGTGCATCTGACTTATTTTTTACATTAAATCATAAAGTTGCACCGCCACTTAATTTTAATCGTAAACTATCCCTGCTTTGTACGCTGATTTAATCAGCGAACAACGGTCTTTCCCCATGATGAAAAAAACCTCAAAAATATCCTGCCAACTAACCTTACAATAACTTTTAAATCCAAATAAAATCCAATCATGTAGTACATAGGACTATTTATAACTAATTTAATAGCAATTTATCCTAAACCACCCATCATTGCATTAACTGTCAACATTCATTATCCTTTGAGACAGGCAGTGAGAATTTTTCGATATATAATTATACGCATCACATCATTAACAAACTTAAAATCTATATAACGCACTTCGTCACATATTTTATGATGTCGTCGTTATATTGTTTTTGTTGTCTGCTTTTGTCGTCCCGCAGCCTGAAAAAATGACGATCATGCGCAACCAGACGCATGGCACACACTTAATTCCTGCCGTAAAACAGGGTAAAAACACCGAGGTACAAGTGTCTACTGCAAATAATCCGGAAAACCAGCCCAGCCTGAATGCTTTCAGGCAACCCAAAGCCTTCTATCTAATCTTCACCATCGAACTGTGGGAGCGTTTCGGCTATTACGGTTTACAAGCCATTATGGCTGTTTACCTGGTCAAACAACTGGGCATGTCAGAAGCTGATTCCGTCACCCTGTTCTCCTCATTTAGCGCCCTGGTCTACGGCCTTATCTCCATTGGCGGATGGCTCGGAGACAAAGTCCTCGGGACTAAGCGGGTGATAACACTTGGCGTGATTGTACTGGCGCTGGGCTATGCCATGATTGCCTACTCAGGACATAATGTCAGCATGGTCTATATCGGCATGGCGACCATTGCTGTTGGTAGCGGTCTGTTTAAAGCTAACCCTTCATCGTTATTATCTACCTGCTATCAGAAGGATGATCCGCGTATTGATGGTGCTTTCACCATGTTCTACATGTCGATTAATG
Source organism: Tatumella citrea (assembly GCF_002163585.1). Classification (NCBI taxonomy): domain Bacteria; kingdom Pseudomonadati; phylum Pseudomonadota; class Gammaproteobacteria; order Enterobacterales; family Erwiniaceae; genus Tatumella; species Tatumella citrea. The sequence goes on along the minus strand of NZ_CP015579.1, from coordinate 1,859,777 downwards.
TCGGCTCACTGTTCTCGATGATGCTTACCCCCTGGCTGGCAAGCAAATATGGCTGGAGTGTTGCTTTTTCACTCTCGGTTGTCGGACTCGCCATTACTCTGATTAACTTCCTGAGTATGCAATCCGTGGTTAAACAACAGGGCTCTGCTGCTGACTTCCGTCCACTGCATTTTGGTAAACTGCTGACCACTCTGGTTGGTATTGTAGTGCTGGTCGCCATCGCTACCTGGTTACTGCACTACCAGCACATCGCGCGTATCGCGTTACTGGTGATTGCTATTGCGATTGTGCTGCTATTTGCTAAAGAAACCTTTGCTCTGCAAGGCAATGAACGGCGCAAAATGATTGTTGCCTTTATCCTGATGCTTGAAGCGGTGGTGTTCTTTGTTCTGTATATGCAGATGCCGACTTCGCTGAATTTCTTTGCTATCCGTAACGTCGGACACCAGATTTTCGGCATCACCTTTGAACCTGAACAGTTCCAGGCCCTGAACCCTTTCTGGATTATGGTTGCCAGTCCGTTGCTGGCGATACTGTACAACAAAATGGGTGACCGGCTACCAATGCCGTTTAAATTTACTATTGGTATGTTCTTGTGTTCTGCCGCGTTCCTGGTGCTGCCACTGGGTGCAATGTATGCCAGTCAGCAAGGCATTGTATCGGTCAACTGGTTGATTTTGAGTTATGCACTGCAAAGTGTCGGTGAGCTGATGATCTCCGGACTTGGACTGGCGATGGTCGCGCAACTGGTTCCCCAGAGACTGATGGGCTTTATTATGGGTTCATGGTTCCTGACAACCGCAGGTGCGGCAGTAATCGCAGGGAAAATCGCTGCACTGATGGCAGTACCTGATAATGTAAATGACCCGCTGATGTCGTTGCAGGTATATGGTCATGTGTTTAAACAGATTGGCATCAGCACGCTGGTGATTGCCGTCATTATGCTGCTTTCAGCACCGTTGCTGAACAGAATGATCCGTAACTAACTTATCCGGATATCAAAAATCCTCGCCAGGCAACTGACGGGGATTTTTTTTACCCTGGTTATCCGGTGACCTCATGGCTGAAGATAATCAGCCACAGTACGACTTAGCCACTCCATAAACACCCTGACCCTGCGTGGTACGTTGCGCCGGTTTGGATAGAGCAATGAAACTGGCATCGGCTTTGCTGGCAACAGCGGAAGTATTTCCTGCAATTGCCCGCTCTTCAACAGTGGCCGGACGCCACTGGCAGGAACCTGGATAATCCCTAACCCTGCCAGGCAGGCAGCGCGATAGGTTTCCGTACTGTTGACGGTGACTGCACCTCCCACCGGGTAATAGTGATTCTGTTTACCATCAAAATATTCAAATCCCGGGGAAGGCTGTCCCAGATGCTGGCTATAGTGCACCATCGCATGCTGCGAAAGCTCCTCTGACTGCACAGGTATACCAAAACGCGCCAGATAACCCGGACTGGCACAGTTAATCATCTGATGAACGCCAAGTGGCCGGACTATCATGCCGGAATCTTTGAGTTCTCCGGCTCTGATAACACAGTCGAATCCTTCACCGACAATATCAACCTGACGATCACTGCTGCTGAGTTCGATCTCCACTCCCGGATATTGCTGCAGGAATTCTGGCAACCTCGGCAGAATAAATCCGGTCGCCATCGCTACTGACATATCAACCCGCAGTTTGCCACTGAGGGTGGCAGGCTCCATCTGAAACAGGCTGTCCATATCATCCAGCATCGACAACAGTTCAATACAACGTTCATAACAAACCTGCCCGTCATGGGTCAGTTGCACCTGACGCGTCGTGCGATGCAACAACCGGGTTCCCATCTGATTTTCCAGCGTCTGGATTTGCCGTGATACACTGGCTTTAGGCAACCCGAGGCTTTCGGCTGCCCGGGTAAAACTTCCCATCTCAGCCACCCGGACAAATACCTGCATTGCCTGAATTTTATCCATCGCCCACCCTTATTGTTGTCGTAAATGAAACACTGATATCCGCAGCAGCCGGTTTATTGTTTTATTATTGATGAATATCATCTGTCACGTCATGTTAATTAATCAGCGGAGTTATTATGAGCCAGAAAATTGCATTAATTACCGGTGGAAATCGTGGTCTTGGCAGGAATGGGGCCTTAAAACTGGCTGCCCGCGGTACAGATATCATTTTTACCTACCGCAGTCACCCCGAAGAAGCTCAGGCGGTTGTGAAAGAAATTGAAGCGCTGGGTGCCCGTGCAGCCGCATTACAGCTGGATGTCGGTGACAGTTCACAGTTTGCAGCCTTTACGCAGCAAGTTTCGAAATTGCTGAAAGATCACTGGCAACGTGACAACTTTGACTATTTAGTGAACAACGCCGGCCATGGTCATTACAAACTGTTTAGTGAGACAACTGAGCAGGAGTTTGACGCACTGGTGAATGTGCATTTTAAAGGCCCCTACTTTCTTACGCAGAAATTGCTGCCACTGATTATCGATGGCGGGCGGATTCTGAATATTTCCAGCGGGCTGACCCGAATGACCCATCCCGGATCATCTACTTATGCGGCAATGAAAGGTGCGATGGAAGTTCTGACCCGATACCAGGCAAAAGAACTGGGAGAGCGTCGTATCCGGGTTAATATTCTGGCACCAGGTGCTATAGAGACTGATTTCGGTGGCGGACGGGTTCGTGATACCCGCGACATCAACGATACGATTGCATCGCTGACCGCATTAGGCCGTGTTGGCTTACCCGATGATATCGGCGATGCCATCAGTGCCATACTGAGTGATGAAACAGGCTGGATTACTGCACAACGTATTGAAGCTTCAGGCGGCCAGTCTCTGTAATCACAGGCTCAGGGAAATCAGCCCGTGTTAGCGTCAAAGCTTTTATAAAAAACGGGTTTATACCAGAAGGTATAAACCCGTGATTTCATCTGACAGAGCGTTGTTATTTCACGATCATCAGTTTGCCGCTGGATTATGCAATGCCGGTGAACCTGACAGCAGTTTCCGTGCAGCCGCCGCCTGTGATGCGGTGACAGCTGGCGCCTTATTTCCCCAACTGTTACGGACATAAGTACTGACATCTGCCATTTGCTGGTCAGTCAGTTTCCAGCCAAACTCTGGCATCGCCGCGCTGGTAGGATTGCTGGCGGTGGCTGCGCCCTGTGCCCCAATCATCAGTACATGCAACACGTTGGTCGGTTCAAATGCCTGTAGCCCGTTGTTACCCCTTAACGCCGGCACCATATCCCGGACACCAGCACCATCCGACTGATGGCAGGCAGAGCAGTTCGCCTGATAAATACTCTGTCCGCGGGCCATCACATCATCCATTCCACTCAGAGCAACTGATTTGTCTTCACTGCCTGGCAAGCTTTTCAGGTAAGTTGCCATTGCCGTTAAGTCCTGATCGTTCAAATGTTGCAGTGAATTATGAACCGCTTCAGCCATTGGACCTGCAGCAACCGTTTTATCGTTTGCTCCGGTTTTCAGGTAATGCACTAATTCATCATCACTCCAGCCACCGATTCCCTGACGCGTGTTGCCGGTAATTTCCGGAGCCAGCCACCCTTCCAGCTCACCACCTTGCAGATGAACCCCCATTTTATCCGCACCCAGCATATTCTTTGGTGTGTGACAGGAAGTACAATGCCCGAGCCCTTCAACTAAGTAAGCGCCACGGTTCCACTGGGCAGATTGTGCAGGGTCAGCTTTGAACGCTGCGGTATTCAGGAACAGCAGGTTCCAGCCCATCATCATCAGCCGGATATTATACGGAAATGGTAAATCTGTTTTTGGTCCGGTGTAATGTACTGCCGGTACGCTGTCCAGATAGGCTTTAATATCTTTCAGATCCTGATCGCTGACCTGAGCATAAACATTATAAGGCATTGCCGGATAGAGATTCTCACCGTTAGCACCTTTACCGTTACGAACAGCGTTCATAAACTGCTGATCAGTCCAGCCGCCAATTCCGGTCTCTTTATCCGGGGTGATATTGGTCGCATAGATGGTACCAAACGGCGTATTGAGTCCCAGTCCACCCGCATAAGGCTTACCGCCAGGCGCAGTGTGACAGGCAACACAATCCCCGGCCGTGGCCAGATATTTACCACGTGCAATCGCCGTGCTGCCGGTATCCCCGGCAGATGCAGGGGCTACAAAACTGTGATCCTGATGAGCGTTATGCCAGCATTTCCAGCCAGTGAATCCGAGTCCGGCCACTACAGCCACTCCGACAACTGAAGCAATATATTTTTTAATCGTCATGGTCAGATCCTCACCAGCGGGCCGGGAGATTTGAGGTACTGATTTTTGATGGCTTCAGCAGCCCATAAAGTTAACGCGCCTACGGTACCGGTTGGGTTGTAACCGCCATTATTCGCGAAAGCAGAGGCACCACAGACAAAAACGTTATGCACATCCCAGCTTTGGAGGTAACGGTTAACCGCACTGGTCTTAGGATCATCTCCCATGCAGGCGCCTCCGGTGGTATGCGAAGAAAGATTGTCCATTGGCGAGAAATTACGGGCCGTAGGTTCCTGACGTACTACGGTTTTTGCTCCCATCGCATGGCCAATTTCTACCGAGCGATCGGCCATAAAGTGGCCTGAGCGCTTATCATTTTCGATCCAGTCGAAGGTAACCCGGAGCAGCGGTTGTCCGTGGCGGTCTTTATATTCGGGGTCGAGATCGAGGAAAACATCACGATGTGGATAGCTGTTGCCCATCACATAGACGGAGTTGTAATTCTGGTAACTCTGCTGAGCAGCCTGCTTCCATTTAGAACCCCATTTTGGTGTTCCCGGAGGCACCGCACCGGATAATGCAATCGGGCGACCATTGCTGGAGTGAACCAGGGCCACACCGCCTCCGATAAAGTCCAGGTTTGAGTGATCGAAGTTATCGCTGTTGTAATCATCCACTGCCTGAGCCAGTGCACCAGCACCAATAAATGGATTCAGATTTTCATTTTCAAAGAATACACCTGCACCAGAGATAGTCTGATAAGCGTAATTACGGCCAACCACACCAGTGCCGGTTTTATAGTTATAAGGCTCGCCAATTCCTGACAGTAACATCAGACGGACATTATCAAACTGGTAGGCAGAAATGATCACGATATCGGCAGGTTGTTCCCACTCAACACCATCGCTTCCGATAAAAGTGACACCGGTGGCGGTCTTGCCGTCTGCCGCTTTATTCACCCGTAACACTTCCGACTCGGTGATCACTGAGAAATTACTGCGTTGCATCACTGCTGGCAAAATACAGGCGTTCGGACTACTTTTCGACCAGTTACCACAACCGAAAAATTCACAGAACCCACAATAAGTACAAGGGGCCATATTAATGCCCAGAGTATTGGTATAAGCCCCTGAAGTATTTCCGGCAGGTACCGCAAACGGGTGTAGCCCCATTTCGCGGGTCGCTTTGTCAAATATCATCGATAACTGAGTGCGTTTCAGTGGTGGCAACGGATAGTCCCTGCTGCGCGGTCCTTCAAATACATTTCCGCCGTCGATTTTTTCGCCTTTAATATTTCCGGCTTTTCCTGAAGTTCCTGCAAAGCGCTCAAATTTATCATAAAAAGGTTCAAGGTCATCATAGGTCACGCCCCAGTCCTGAACCTGCATCCCTTCCAGGAATTTGTTTTTACCGTAACGTTCAACAGTATTGGTGTATGTCTGGAAGTCATTAGGTAAAAAGCGCCATGTCATGGCGTTCCAGTGTGTACCGGCACCGCCGACATTCATACCAAACTGATAGGTATTAAACTCACGCAGTGGAAGAGCCTGCTGCAGAGGATTATTCCTGAAGGTCATAGTTTCTACAGCAGTGGGCTGCATTATTGCTCTGCGGCTGACGAAACGTAATTCGTCAGTATCAATTGAGGTTGGGAAATCGGTACTGGTGTCACGCCATGACCCCCTTTCAATGGCAACAACATTTAACCCGGCCTGGGTCAGTTCATTTGCCATTAACGATCCTGCCCATCCCAGGCCCACAATCACTGCGTCGGCCTTTGGCCTGATTTTGCTCATAATTATCTCCAATAAATAGTGCGTACTGCGGTCTGGTATTAAGATTGATCGTTGTTAGTTACCATGCTGACCGGCTTGATATTCAATTCTTCGCCTCGTTTATCAATCACATCACGGAAATCATATTGCGCGCCGGGAAAACCGAGCATTTTCCAGCCAGCCATATCTTTATTTCCGCCATATAATGGATCGGCAAAAAATCCTTCACGCATATTTATGACCAACTGATCAAAAAATAACTTACCGTCGACTCCGGTGAGTGGTAATACTCCCGATTCGATTTTACCCAGTAAATCATCCTGTTGTTCTTCACTGATTTCATTGAACTTTTTACCATTGTATTTGGCCTGGCTGATTTCATTTACTGACGCCAGACCCAACCGGTAACGTTCTGCAGGGACATCTTTATATTGCGGGCCCGCCTCCGGTAAACCATTCTGAATAAACGGTCCAAGACGATATATACTGACTGCTTTGCCGTAATCTCCCGCTAACTGGCGGTCGAGAAATAATGCGCAACCCGCTTCTTTTCCGCCAATACTCAGTTCATCCTGAGGGATTATCCGGTCAGCAATAGCTTCAATTATCGCCACTTCTTCTGGTGTAAAAAACTGCCATTCCCCCGCGACTACTGGTTGCGGTGGCTTAACAGCATGCACGACCCACGGCATACCGCCGGAAATAATCTTTGCTTTAACTTTCAGAGCAGTGCTGATAAGCAATACTCCGAGAGAAGCCAAAAAACGCCTGCGCTTCACTCTATATTTCTCCTGGATATCTGAAAAAGACGAATATATAAACAAACCAATACCCGCCCAAGAAGTGGGGCATTATACGAGTATGTTTAAATAAAGTAACCAGGCAGTGAATTTTAATAACAAATTAATTACTTCACCAAAATCAATATCTTACATATTAATGATACGTTATTTTATTGTTAATAACATTGAATTACATTTAGTCATTAATTAACAAGATCATTTTAGGGGTGCTGAATTTAAATTTAACTGATTTATAAACAACCAATAATCACCTATTTAATTTCGAATAATGAGAATAATAATCAATCGGGTTCGATGACAATATGTAAGTAAATACCTGGTGATTGTTATTAATATTTATTTTTTACGGCATTGCTATTCATAGAACGATGAATAATAGTTATTAATGGACGCTGGCAATTTGACTGATAAAATTATTAATGTGGATTGCAGGAAGTGAAGTGAAGTGAAAAGCAGTGGCAGTAGATTTTTCGTTGCCGGACAGAGCCTCACTGAGGCAACTGCCCGGCGATTAAGGTCGCTTAACTGAGTCGTTCAGCGACAAAGTGATGCTCAGGACGAGCAATCTGATCCTGAGCGGCCACCAGTTGTAGCTCGTATTCACCCATTTCATGAGTTTTAATCATCACTTCATAGACTGCCGCAGTCACATGCTCAAGAGCATCCTGAAGTGATTTTCCGTGCAGCAGGTCCACCAGCAGCAACCCGCTGGTTAAATCACCCACGCCCACCGGCTGACGGACACCAAAATCGACCAACGGACGACTGATATGCCAGGCTTCTGTGGCAGTCACCAGCAACATTTCGAACTGATCACTGCGCCTGCCTGCCCGGGAGAGATGCTTAACCAGAACAATGCGTGGCCCGCGGGCAATCAACTGACGACTGGCATCGACACATTCATCGATATTGCTCAACTGGCGTTCACTGAGCATTTCCAGTTCCAGCAAATTTGGGGCAATGATATCGCTGGCAGGCAGTGCCAGACGGCAATGGAATTCCGCGACGCCCGGAGCAACGATACAACCTTTTTCCGGATGTCCCATCACCGGATCACAAAAATACCAGGCCTTTGGATTGGCTTCCTTCACCTGACGGACGATTTCGAGTATTTTCTCACCCTGCTCCGCAGATCCCAGATAACCGCTCAGTACTGCATCACAGGTTTTCAGCCGATCAATTTCTGCAATACCTTTGACGATATCGGTCAGGTGAGATGCCGGCATAACAGTGCCGGTCCAGTGCCCGTACTGGGTATGGTTAGAAAACTGGACGGTATTAAGAGGCCAGACATTAGCCCCCATTCGCCGCATCGGAAATTCTGCGGCAGCGTTACCTGCATGTCCGTAAACGACATGGGATTGAATTGCGAGAATATTTTTCATTATTGAACGACGTCTTTGCTGTAATTTGACCTAAAAAAAAGGCCGGAGACCGGCCTTTTCATCTGTTGTTTATTGCCAGTTAATCAGGCAGTAATGTTTTTTACCCCGACGCAACACGGTGTAACGACCGAACAGCTTATCCGCATCACTGAAATGATATTCAGCATCGAACTGTTTTTCGCCATTTATCGCTACTGCATTTGAAGAGATTAAAGTACGAGCCTGACCACGGGAAGGTACCAGTTCTGCAGCAACCAGAGCTTGTTGCAGATCATCCCCTTGTGAAAGAGTGACTGCCGGCATACCATCCTGCGCCAACTGAGCGAAATCTTCTTCAGTCAGTGAACTCAGTGCACCTGAGAACAGGCTTTCTGTGATACGTCTTGCAGCAGCCAGACCTTCTTCACCATGCACCAGCTGTGTTACCTGTTCGGCCAACACATACTGAGCACGTGGAGCTTTACCACTCTGCTGGTCTTCTTCCTGTAGCGCATTGATCTCATCAATACTCATAAAGGTGAAAAACTTCAGGAAGCGATAAACATCTGCGTCCGCGGTGTTAATCCAGAACTGATAAAATTTATACGGGCTGGTTTTCTTCGCATCCAGCCACACTGCTCCACCTTCGGTTTTACCGAATTTGGTGCCATCCGACTTGGTGATTAACGGTACTGTCAGACCAAAGACCTGGTTCTGATGCAAACGGCGGGTCAAATCGATACCAGAGGTAATATTTCCCCACTGGTCAGAGCCACCAATTTGCAGACAAACATCATGTAATTTGTTCAGACAGGCAAAATCATAACCCTGTAACAGGTTATAGGAAAATTCGGTGAACGAAATTCCCTGGTCATCACGGTTCAGACGTTGTTTGACGGCTTCTTTGTTGATCATCTGATTAACCGAGAAGTGCTTACCTATATCCCGCAGGAAGGTGAGCACATTCATGCTGCCAAACCAGTCGTAGTTATTCGCCGCAACTGCGCTGTTAGCACCGCAGTCAAAGTTCAGGAACGGGGACACCTGATGACGAATTTTTTCCACCCACTCACCGACAGTTTCGGAAGTATTAAGCTTACGCTCACTGGCTTTAAAACTCGGGTCACCGATTAAGCCTGTGGCACCGCCGACCAGTGCAACTGGTTTATGGCCAGCATCCTGAAAACGTTTCAGGCAAAGTAACGGTACCAGATGGCCCAGATGGAGGCTGTCTGCGGTAGGATCAAAGCCGCAATACAGTGCAACGGGACCTTTGGCCAGTCGCTCTGATAACGCATCTTCATCCGTTACCTGGGCGATCAGGCCCCTTTCCTGCAATTGTTGTATCAGGTTACTGCTGGTCATTAACGACTCCAAATTGAACAGACTGCACCTTCGCTGGTACACAGCTTTTCGCCAACGGCGAAAAAATAAGGTGCATAGAATAAAACGCACGGGCCAACTGTTCCAGTAGAGAAACAGCTTATTTCACAAAATCAGGGTGCCAGACGATCAATTTTCCAGCAGTTATCTTCTAACTGGTAAATAAAACGATCATGCAGACGCCGGGCACCACCCTGCCAGAATTCCATAGTATGGAATCTGACCCGATAGCCGCCCCAAAAATCAGGCAACGGAACTTCACCGCGCATAAATTTCTGGCTGATTTCGAGGAATTTACCCTCCAGAATACCGCGGGCTGAAATCCGGCTCGACTGCTTAGAAACCCAGGCCCCTATCTGACTGTCACGCGGACGGCTGTGAAAATATTTAATCACCTCACCCGGACTGAGTTTTTCGGCTTCTCCCAGCACCATTACCTGCCGCTCCAGCATATGCCACGGAAAATGCAGCGAGATTTTAGGATTGTGGGCCAGATGCTGAGCCTTGCGACTGCCAAGGTTGGTATAAAAAATCATGCTGTTATCGTCGTATTGTTTCAGCAATACAATCCGCTGATATGGCTGTCCCTGTTCATCGACCGTAGCGACGCACATCGCTGTCGGATCAGGTAACCTGGCTTCGCAGGCCTGATTCAGCCACTGACCGAACAACGCCATAGGATGTTCCGGTAAATCCTTGCGCCTCAGTCCACCCTGGGTATACTCCCGCCGCAGATCAGCTATATTTTGTAAAAGATCATTCTCATTCGCCATTTTTTCAGACTCATTAACTATACAATCTATACTACTGATGACCGTCGCCGCCCTGTTATTCAGGTTATTGCGACTACGGGCCTGACTACTTACTGGCTGCCAGATTCGCAGGGAAAATGGCTCCCAGTGTAGTGAAATCACGGGCTCCGGTAACCGCCGGTAAGTTGCCTGGTAATCCGGACAACGTGCGGAATGCCAGCCAGGCAAAGGCCAGCGCTTCCATATCGTCGCTACTGATACCGACATCGTCGGTTTTACCCACTTCGGTACCCGGCAATAAAGCCGAGATACGCTGCATTAATTCAACATTATGATTACCGCCGCCACACACCAGCAAACGGTCACAGTTGCCGTTAAGCTGGATTTGCTGAACGATACTGACTGCAGTAAGTTCCAATAATGTCGCCTGAATATCCTGTGCTGCCAGACCCGGAAACTGCATTAGCTGTTTTTCTATCCAGGAGAGATTAAAATATTCACGCCCGGTACTTTTCGGGGTCGGTAGTGCAAACCAGGGGTCATCCAGCATCTGCTTCAACAGCACCGGAATCACCTGCCCGCTTCGGGCCCAGCGCCCGTCTCTGTCAAAACGTTGCTGCCGGTTGCGCCACACCCAGGCATCCATCAGAATATTTCCCGGCCCGGTATCAAACCCACGTATTGTCTGACCTGGAAACAGCAGGGATAAATTGGCGATACCACCAATATTCAGGACTATCCGCCGCTCTCCCGGATGCATCAGAATGGCACGGTGAAACGCCGGGACCAAAGGAGCCCCTTGTCCGCCCAGAGCCATATCACGACGACGGAAATCACCGACCACGGTCACCCCGGTGCGGGCAGCAATCTGGTTATTATCACCCAGTTGCATACTGAACGGTGCATCACTGTCCGGTTCATGCCAGACCGTTTGCCCGTGGCAGCCAATCCCGACAATGTCCCGGGCAGTCAGTGACTCCCTGCGCATCAGGGTTTCTATAGCCTCACTAAACAAGCGACCCAGTCGTGAGTCAAGGCGGCCCAGTTGTGACAACGTCACTGGCTGTCCCTGACACACATCCAGTATTTGCTGTCGGATGTCGAGTGGCATCGGATGGCAATAGCTGGCTTGCTGCGCCACGATATGTTCATCTATGGCAGCCAGTACCACATCCACCCCGTCAAGGCTGGTGCCTGACATCACTCCGATATAGCGTCCCGACTTCATATTGACCTCAATTTTGCGGCTTCGCAGACTGTCAGTAGTCTGCTTAAGTGGCTAATACTATGAATAGGATAACAATTGATCATCAATTAAATGAATACATTTTATGGCTGATTGAATTATCGTTTATTACTGTAGTCCCACAATGGCGCTTAGGTGTTTGCAAAAATCGCCTCAATATGCACAAATTGCTTTATAATAGGATGATAACGTTGTCAAGAGTGCGCACATTGCGCCGGTTTTTGAAAGGAGTTTCTGATGATTAAACGTTTAACTGCTGTCGCAGCAATCGCGCTGGCACTGACCGGATGTGTTAACAATAACGATCTGTCGGGCGATACATACAGCGCCAGCGAAGCCAAACAAATCCAGAGCGTTTCTTACGGGACACTGGTTTCTGTTCGTGCGGTTAAAATCCAGGGCGACGATAACAGTAACGTTGTTGGTGCCATTGGTGGTGCTGTACTCGGTGGTTTCCTCGGAAATACTGTCGGTGGTGGTGCGGGTCGTAGCCTGGCAACTGCCGGTGGTGCAGTACTGGGTGGTCTGGCCGGACAACAGGTTCAGAGCGGCCTGAACACCTCACAGGGTGTTGAGCTGGAAATCCGTAAAGATGACGGCAACACTATTTTAGTGGTCCAGAAACAAGCTGCTACCCGTTATTCTGTAGGTATGCGCGTTGCCATCGCCAGCAATGGCAGCCAGGTGACCGTTTCTCCACGCTGATCATCCTCTCAGTATAAAAAACCCGTCCTGAGACGGGTTTTTTATTATTTATAATACTGTGTTCATTCAACCCCTAAAACCAGCCAGTAAACTCCCGGCTAACTCTCTTTTCCTTGCAGTTCGACAATGTTTTTTTCCAGCCTGCTGATAAGCTTTATCAGTGTGCCGATTTCTTCTGCGGACAAACCGCTAAGAATATCTTCACGACTACGGTCAATAACACCTTCCAGCTCAGAAATGACCGGTGCCGCGGCATCTGTCAGAGTGATGCGTTTTGCACGCCGATCATCTGCGCACGGGATCCTGCTGATAAGCCCCTTATGTTCCAGCTGATCAAGTGTTCTGACCAGCGAAGGCTGTTCGATACCTATCGCTTTAGCCAACTGAATCTGCGACTGTTCCGGAGGTAACTGATGTATATTGTGTAGTGTCACCCAAAGAGTCTGGGTCAGGCCAAGGGGTTTCAGTCTGTTATCAATGACTGCCCGCCACATACGCACCAACCTGGCAAGATCGGTGCCTAATGAAGATTCCATATAACCTCCTTATAATTAGCTTGCTAAGCATCATTGTCGATCTTACACTATTTTGCGGCTTTCAGGCAGTAAATACAAATGCCTGATGCAGAAATCATTTTCATAATTCTCACTGTGGATATTACTGACAAGGAATGCCGGACATGGATATAAGTAACCATCCCCCGTTATCCTCACTGACCGAGCTGGTGTTCGGCGATTCACTTTTCTTCCCGCCAATGTTTAAGCCCGTGTTGCTGGGTTTTTTTCTGTGGTTGGTGATTCATCCGTTGATTCGGACAAGGATGTACTCAGGGGTTTTCTGGCATCCGACCCTGATGGACCTGTCACTGTTTATTCTGTGCGTTGTTGCCTCATTTGGCCTGCTCAGTCTGGGATAATGAATAATGAAAGTAAATCTTCTGAAGTACTTCACCACGTTGTTTGTCTTCGCTATTGCCCTGATTGCCGGTTGGTGGATGTGGAACTATTACATGCAGTCGCCCTGGACCAGAGACGGCAAAATCAGAGCCGAAATTGTCAATATTACCCCTGAGGTATCTGGTCGGGTCGTCACGGTTCACATCAGTGATAACCAGTTTGTTCATAAAGGTGATCTGCTGGTAAATCTGGATACTGTGCCACTGCAAATCGCAGAAGATAATGCTCAGGCGTTACTGGCAAAAGCGCAGGCCGATTTATTAAAAGCACAGCATGAACAACAGCGCCGCGCGAAATTGCCACGCACCGTCATTTCCGCCGAAGATATGGATATTGCGAGCCAGACTGCGGCGGCGATGGTAGCCAGCGTAAAAGCCGCTCAGGCTACCCTGGATAAAACACGCTGGGATTTGCAGCATGCAAATATCTATGCCCCAACGGATGGCTGGATCACAAACCTTTCACTCCGTACCGGTGACTATGCCACTGAAGGCACTCCTTTGTTTGCGCTGCTCGACAGCCATTCTTACTACGTCATGGGATATTTCGAAGAAACCAAATTACGCCATATTCATGAAGGAGCACCGGCCAAAATTGTGCTGTACAGCAACAACACCCCTCTTACCGGTAAAGTACTGAGCATCGGGCGGGCTATCTATGACCAGAATGTGGAATCTGAGGGCCTGATCCCGGAGATTAAACCTACTGTTCCCTGGGTCAGACTGGCACAGAGGGTTCCGGTAAGAATCCAGCTGGATGCTCTGCCGGCCGGAATTCCTCTGGTTGCAGGCACCACCTGTACCATTATCATCAGCCAGTGAGTCGCTAATGAATCTTAACTGGCTGGAATGGCAGCAGTTGCCATGGATAAAAGCAGACAATCAACAGTGGCGTTATGCATTACGTAATAGCCTGGCCATGTGCCTCGCCCTGAGTTTTGCTTACTCTTTTCAACTGGACCAACCCTACTGGGCGATGACCTCTGCCGCTGTGGTCAGTTTTCCGACCATTGGCGGCGCCATCAGCAAAAGCCTCGGCAGAATCTGTGGCAGCCTGATAGGCGCGACTGCCGCATTGATTGTGGCGGGACATACGCTGAACGACCCCTGGCTGTTCGTGTTTACCATTGCTGGTTGGCTGGCTTTCTTTACCTGGATCTCCAGCCATTACCAGAACAATGTCGCTTACGCCTTCTGCTTATCCGGATACACAGCAGCCATTATTGCTTTCAGCACCGTCAATGTGACCGATGTTAATCAGGTCTGGGATATTGCACAGGCCAGGGTTTGTGAAGTTATCACAGGTATTCTTTGCGCCGGACTGATGATGATGATCCTGCCCAGTACCTCAGATGGCGACAAGCTGATGGTGTCATTACGCCAGTTGCACCATGAATTGTACAATCATGCAGCATCTCTGTTAAACCGTGACAGCGCTGCTAACGCCAGCACTGCTCATGAGCGGGTGATCTCGCAGATTCTGACGATGAACCTGTTGCGGGTTCAGGCCTTCTGGAGCCATTACCGGTTTCGGCGGCAAAATAATGTGCTGAATTATGTACTGCACCAGCAACTGAGGCTGACCAGTGTATTATCAGGACTGCGCAGGATGTTACTGAACTGGCCGGAAGCCCCTGACAGTCTGTATCAGGGAATTGAGCAGATGTTCGATGAACTGGCCCGTCCTGACGCAGATAAATACCGGCTGGCAGTGATTCTCCGGCAGATGATGGTGGATGGTGGTAGAGATTATCGCCAACAGGCATTTTGTGACCGGTTACGTTATTTTTGCTGGCTGTATCTTAATGTCAGTCGCTGGATTCATCTGCTGGAAACAGCAGATGCAGATACCCGGTTCCAGCCGCCACGAGTGCCCTCTCTCGCCCGCGAAAATGACAGCACGGAAGCGGCATTAAGTGCTCTGAGGACCTTTACGGCCATTGTTATCGGCGGCACTTTCTGGATTAACAGTCACTGGGAAAACGGCGCAGCAGCGCTGACTCTGACATCCATTGCCTGCGTCCTCTATTCGTCGTCTCCTTCTCCGGCAGGGACAATTCTCGGACTTCTGAAAACCCTCTTGGTGCTGGCATTCTTTAGCCTGGCACTGAAATTTGGTCTGATGATTCAGATTAGTGCTCTGTGGCAGTTTATGCTGTTCCTGTTCCCTTTACTGATTACCTGCCACTTGCTGAAACTTCAACAGCCCGCCAATGCGGGTTTCTGGGGACAATCGGTCGTATTTATGGGCTCGTTTATTTCGGTAACCAATCCGCCAGAATGGGATTACAGTGATTTTCTTAATGACAATGTGGCGAAGATTTGCGGAGTGTTGCTGGCATGGCTGGCTTTTCAGATGCTGCGCCCCACCTCTGATGACCGCAAAGCTCACAGAAACATCCGCGCATTACGCCATGTGTTTCTGGATCAGTTACGTTTACGTCCGGCGCTCAAAGAAAGCGTATTTGAATCCCGGGTTTATCACCTGGTCAGCCAGTTAAAAAGTAGCAATAATCAGCAGGCCCGGCTATGGCTGTTACGCTGGGGTGTGGTGTTACTGAACTGTTCACATATCGTCTGGCAGTTGCGAAGCTGGCGTTCAGACTCCGCCAGTCTGACTTTAGTCAGAGATCAATGTTTTCATTCCCTGCATGATGTGATGAGCCTGCATGGAGTGAGGCATAATGCACTGAGTACTACCCTGGCTGAGCTGGAAGAGATGATAAAACAGTTGCTAAGTGTCGGTGAGCCCGATGCCAGACAACTGGCAGGCATATTGTGGCGTTTACAATGTTCTCTGGCACAACTGAGTGCAGCCGTGCCGGAATAATGCTATATCGCTGCGGGTTTCAGAACAGAGACGGTTGTTGCGGGTCTTCACTTTCCGGAGTTTTTTGTACCCGTTGCATTCGTAATCGCCGTTGATGGCATATTCGAATCACATCCCGTTTTTGCCCGTCACTTAGTGACATCCAGTTAAATCGCTCTTCACGGCTTCGCAGGCAGCCAAGGCAATAGCCCCGGCTGTCTGTCCGGCAAATCCCCCTACAGGGATTCGGAACAGGGAAAAACTCCAGTTGCTCGGCCATAATCCCCTCAGTGCGCTCTCCTGATCCACCAGCCCGTTTGGCGGTAACTCCACGGTACTGGCCTTGTTTATTGAATAAACTTTAGCCTCTCACTCTGTAACTGGCAATCCCTCAGTCTGCCGGGCGGAATCCGGTTACCCGTTTGTGCGTTGATGCCGTTGTTGCATTGTCATCCGCAGGACAGGTCATTACTCTGCATTGCATGAGTGTTTCGTTACATTCCGGGTTTAACTTCCGCTATGGTCAGGTAAAAACCCTGACATGACACTTTTCGTCCGGGTTATCCCGGTCACCTTTTTCCAGGAGAATATTATGACTGACAGCACGCTTTTTACTCCGTTAACCGTCGGTGCCATTACTGTTCCAAACCGCATTTTTATGGCTCCCCTGACCCGTCTGCGCAGTATTGAGCCGGGAGATATCCCTACTGAACTAATGGCAACCTATTATCGCCAGCGTGCCAGTGCCGGTTTGATTATCTCTGAAGCCACTCAGGTCTCATTTCAGGCAAAAGGCTATGCCGGAGCCCCGGGACTGCATACTCCGGAACAAATTGCCGGCTGGAAAGCGATAACCTCTGAAGTCCACGCTGCCGGTGGCCATATTGCCGTACAACTGTGGCATACCGGACGTATTTCCCATACCTCCCTGCAGCCGGGAGAACTGGCGCCGCTGGCACCTTCTGCATTAGCCTCCGGGACCCGTACTTCACTGAAAAATGCTGAAGGTAAAGTCTACCGTGAAGATACCTCACTGCCCCGTGAAATGAGTCTTAGCGATATCCGCCAGGTCGTTGCAGATTATCGCCAGGCTGCAGTTAATGCTGCAGAAGCAGGTCTGGACTTAGCGGAAATTCATGGTGCTCATGGCTATCTGATTCATCAGTTTCTGTCTGCACAGTCAAATAAACGTACCGACGAGTACGGTGGCAGTCTGGAAAATCGTGCCCGGCTGGTTCTGGAAATTGTCGATGCTATGGGAGAGGCCTGGGCGCAAAACCGGATCGCTATCCGACTGTCGCCGGTAGGTGAATTTCAGGCTCTGGGCAATGGCCCTGATGAAGAATCAGAAGCACTGTGGCTTATCAGTGAACTGGCGAAACGTAACATTGCTTACCTGCATTTGTCTGAACCAGACTGGGCCGGTGGTGCTCCGTACAGTGATGAATTCCGCCGTAAAGTTCGCGCAGTATTCCCGGGAGTCATTATCGGTGCCGGAGCCTACACCAGGGAGAAAGCCGAAGATTTAATTAAACGCCGGTTGATTGATGCCGTAGCGTTCGGCCGTGATTATATTGCTAATCCGGATTTGGTAGAACGTTTGCAGACGAATGCCCCGCTTAACCCGCAGCATCCGGAGACATTTTACGGTGGTGCTGCTCAGGGATACACCGATTACCCTTTCCTGAACGATAACTAAGCACACCCACATCAATTTCCCTGTTACACTAATGGCCGGTTAACTTTCCGGCCATTGGTGTTTTATTGATGGCTGACCTGAATTATAGAGGATGATATGCGTCTACTTCATACCATGCTGCGTGTTGGCTCTCTGCAACGCTCTGTTGATTTCTATACCCGTATTTTCGGCATGCGCCTGTTACGTCAAAGTGAAAACACTGAATACAAATACACTTTAGCCTTTGTCGGTTACACAGAAGAAAGCGAAGGTGCAGTGCTTGAACTGACCTATAACTGGGGCGTCGATAGCTATGACCTGGGAAATGCTTACGGGCATATCGCCATTGAAGTGGATAATGCAGCGGAAGCCTGTGAACGTATTCGCCAGGACGGTGGTAAGGTATCCCGTGAAGCCGGTCCGGTTAAAGGCGGCACCACAGTGATTGCCTTTGTTGAAGACCCGGATGGCTATAAAATTGAATTAATCGAAAAAAAACATGCAGGTCAGGGACTCGGTAACTGACAGGCGATGTCTGCCTGCAACAGGCAGACTTTTCCTGCGGGAGTGATATTTTCCGCTATTGTTTCACGGTAGTTTTAGTCACACTACCGACTGCTCTTTTTGTCCAATGAGATACTGATGTCCGAAACTTCTTCGCTCAATGCACTGAATCAACGTTTCCGGGGCTTTTACCCTGTCGTGATTGATGTCGAAACCGCAGGTTTTAATGCCGGCACTGATGCGTTACTGGAAATTGCTGCAATAACCCTGAAAATGGATGAGGATGGCTGGCTGCAGCCTGACCAGACCCTGCATTTCAATGTTACGCCGTTTGAAGGAGCCCTGTTGCACCCGGAAGCACTGGCTTTTACCGGTATCGATCCCAATGATCCTGAGCGGAATGCGGTCAGTGAACACGATGCTCTGCACGCTATTTTCAAGATGGTACGCAAAGGCATGAAAGGCAGTGACTGTGCCAGAGCGGTTATCGTGGCGCACAATGCCCATTTTGACCAAAGTTTTGTCATGGCAGCAGCTCAGCGCAGCCTCCTGAAACGCAACCCTTTCCATCCGTTTGCGACTTTCGATACCGCCGCGCTCAGCGGGCTGGTTTTGGGTCAGACGGTGCTTGCGAAAGCCTGTAAAGCGGCAGGCATGACCTTCGATAGCCACCAGGCCCATTCCGCACTGTATGATACCCAACAGACGGCAACCCTGTTCTGTGAGCTGGTTAACCGCTGGAAAAGACTGGGAGGCTGGCCGCTGCCTGTCGGCGCAGATGACGAAGCCGGGGAATCTGCCGGTTCTGAGGAACACGCATAAAAAAATGCCCGCGTAATTACGCGGGCATCAGAATCACCATCCGTGACAGTTATTCTGCCGCAGGGAATTTCTCTGCAGTTTCTTTAATCAGCTGCTGCAATTCGCCGCGCTGATACATTTCAATAATGATATCGCAACCACCTACCAGCTCCCCGTCAACCCAAAGTTGTGGGAAGGTTGGCCAGTTTGCATATTTTGGTAATTCGGCACGAATGTCCGGATTCTGCAGAATATCCACATAGGCAAAACGTTGCCCGCAGGCAGAAAGCGCCTGAACTGCCTGAGCTGAGAAACCACAGCTTGGTAATTTAGGAGAACCTTTCATGTACAGCAGAATAGGGTTTTCAGAAATCTGAGTCTGAATTTTTTCGAGAGTGCTCATAGTACTTCCTTCGGGACAAAACGACATGTTTTGTTATTGTAGCGATATCAACCCGCCAGTGAAAACGACATTTTTCATCTGCTACATAAAAGTTCAGTTATATGGCATTTAGCGTTAAACCAGTAACAACTGCGGGATGAAAAAAACAGTCGCCTGAAACTTCATCAGTAAAATGTGACTTAATTAACTGTTTACGCTCAATTTTACGTCAAAAAACTTCTCGTAACAGATTCCGGAAAAAAGACCTTAACATTTCATAAATTTCTGGATTAGAATGATTTTGGGGCTGACTGAAAGGTCAGATGTTATTTTTTTATTTTGTCCGTATTTTTTCAGGACATTTAACCTGTAACCTGACAACTATGCGTCTACTGATCACGCTTTTTATTTTGGCTTTAGCACAGCTTTTTTTCAATGTCGCAGAGGCTTCGCCTCGAACTGCGGTTAATGCCACTTTTCATAAAACCACCCGTAAAGCAGTGACTGAAGAAGATGCCCGCCGTAAACGAAGGCCTATTAAGACGACCAGTACCCGACATAAAGCCCGCCAGCCCCTGATTCACCGGGTTAAACACTTCACCAGTCAGCGTAAAGTTAAAAACAGTCGTACGGCTAAAGAATCCCGTCATCTGGCAAAGAATCACACGCCGGAAACTAAAAAATATGGTCGTCATCGCCCCGCAGCTAAAAAGACGACACGCCACCCTTCTGCCACACTGGCCGCTATCCGGATGAGCAAACAGCACCGTCTGCGTTATCAGAAAGCGCGTGCAACAGCGATGGTGAAACTGATGGATCAGTTAGGGAAGCCTTATCAGTGGGGAGGAACTTCTCCAAAATCCGGATTTGACTGCAGTGGTCTGGTTTATTATGCCTACAAAGACCTGGTAAATTTCAAAATACCCCGTACCGCCAACGAAATGTACCATCTGCGTGATGCTGCACCGGTAAAACGTGATGAGCTGGAAAAAGGTGATCTGGTATTCTTCCGTATCCACCGCCATGGCGCTGCAGACCATGTAGGCGTTTATCTGGGTGATGGCAAATTTATTCAGTCACCACGTACCGGTAAAGACATCCAGATTACGGCTCTGAGCAATGAATACTGGCAACGTCACTACATTGGCGCGCGCCGCATGGTAACCCCGAGTACCGTCCGTTAATTAGTCATCCTGCTCGGTACAGACTGCACCCCAAACGCTGGTTATCCTGCGAACTAAGGTGCAGTTTTTTTATGCTGACAGATATCTGTCATGCCACTGCCCTTATTCTGCTGGCTTACCCAAAAAATCGTAAATCTCTCCTGGTCCTCACACGTATCCGTTAATTGCATTTTTTGTAGCTTAAAAGCAAAAACCGGCGCGGGAAGTATCCGGTACCGGTTTTGATAACAGCATATGGCTGACCGGGCGCGGTCAGTCGGGCCAGCAGGCTAACATTAATGCAGGATGGCGGTAAAACTGAAGGCCATAATCATCAGCAACGCTACAACTGTAGTGGTCAGTGCAAGCTTAAGATCGGTATCCATCAGAACTCCTTTAGGCACACTAATTGTGGGGTAATAGTTATATTCCCATACTGCTGCGCAAAAATCTCGTTTTATTGCAGCAGCCTTGTTAGAATTGCCGGTCTTTGTTGCGCAACCTCCTCAGCTGCTGGTTTTATATCCGGCTTTCTTCGCAGGACTCTCCTCTGGCCTTCGGGTTCATTTTAATGACGAGACAGTGAAACGCTGAGCTGACGCAAACGATTAACCTATAAAAAATCAATATCTTATTTTTTTAAACCAGGAGTACTCACTGAATGGCAACTATTAAAGACGTGGCAAAACGCGCCGGTGTTTCAACCACCACCGTGTCCCATGTCATTAATCAGACCCGTTTTGTTGCGGAAAACACACGGAAAGCGGTCTGGGAAGCAATAAACGAGTTGCACTACTCCCCCAGTGCAGTCGCCAGAAGCCTTAAGGTCAATAACACCAAGACGCTGGGCTTACTCTCGACAACACTCGAAGCGCCTTACTTTGCTGAAATCATTGAAGCTATCGAAAAAAAATGTTTTGACCATGGCTACACACTGATTCTGGGTAATGCTCATAACGATTTGCAAAAGCAACGCGCATATTTAGCCATGATGGCGCGCAAACGTGTTGATGGATTACTGGTGATGTGTGCCGAATATCCGCAGGAGTTGCTGGATATGCTGGAAGAAAACCGCAATATCCCGATGGTCGTGCTGGACTGGGGAGTTTCACAGGGTGACTTTACCGACACCGTGCTGGATAACGCTTTTCATGGTGGATATATGGCCGGTCGCTACCTGATTGAGCGCGGTCATCGTGATATTGGTTGTATTCCGGGACAAATGGAAAGAAACACCGGTGGTGGCCGGTTGGCAGGCTTTCTGAAAGCTCTGGAAGAGGCTGGAATCTCACATCGTGAGGAGTGGACTGTTCAGGGGAATTTCGAACCAGAGTCCGGTTATCAGGCGATGCAGAAAATACTTGCGCAACCGCAACTCCCGACAGCCGTTTTTTGTGGCGGGGATATTATGGCCATGGGAGCCATTTGCGCCGCCGATGAACAGGGACTGCGCGTTCCCCAGGATATTTCTATTATTGGTTATGATAACGTGCGCAACTCGCGTTATTTCACCCCGGCACTGACTACAGTTCACCAGCCAAAGAGTGAGTTAGGCGAAAAAGCGCTGGAGATGTTACTGGATCGTATAGTGAATAAACGTGAAGATCCGCAAACCCTTGAAATCCATCCGACCCTGATTGAACGTCGTTCGGTCGGCGACGGTCCGTTCCGTGACTATCGCCGGTAAGTCCCCGGTTCACTCCCTGAGCCATTCATGGTTCAGGGTGGCAGTGTCCCCCAGGTAATCAAGTAACCATCGCAATGCCGGAGAAATACGCTGTTCTGCCCAGCTTACACAGCAGGGACTTTCCGGAAACGGCGCCGGCAGTTTTAGTTCTTTTACTTTTTCGCTCTCTAGTAACGGCCGTGCCAGATGCCCTGGCACCATTGCCACGCATAATCCTGCCCGAACGCAATCCAGACCGGTTTGCCAGTCCGGCACAGTCATTCGCCGTTGATTATCCAGTGTCCAGGTCATCCTTCGTGGCAGTTCCCTGGAGGTATCTTCCAGCACCAGTGATGGCCATGCCCGAAGCTGCTCCTCTCCCGGATGGGTTTCAGCTGCCAGTGGATGATCAGCACTGACAATACACCGCCAGTTCAGACGCCCCATATCCTGGAAAGCGAAACGTCCGGCGACCGGGATTGCCTGGGTCGCACCAATCGCCATATCAACGCGTCCTGCGGCCAGTGCGTCCCAGACACCGTTAAACACCTCTTCGCGAATATGCAGCTCTACATCGGGAAAGTGGCGATAAAAATCGATGGTCAGTTGCTGCATCCTGGAACGTTTTACAATACAGTCCACCGCAATACTCAGTTCACCGCGCCAGCCATTTGCCAGTTGTTGGCACTGACGTCGGGTTTCCTGCATTTTTTTGATAATCCCCCGACCTTCACGAACAAAATGTTCACCTGCGGCCGTCAGTATCACATCGCGGTGTTGTCGTTCGAATAACTCAACTGCCAGCCACTCCTCCTGTTGTCGGACGGTATAACTGATCGCAGATGGCACCCGGTGCAACTCCCTGGCTGCTGCACTAAAGCTGCCATTTCTTGCCACTGCATCCACGACTTCCAGTGCATATTCTGACCACATAGCGACCTTTCAATTTTTTTCACAGTTGATTGCAAATATTAACGGTTCACAACTCCCGGTGCACCCTTTTAAACTCTTTGCGCACATTTTCACAGGGAGGAGCAATGCGTCATCCGGTCATTTTTTTAGTTTATCTGTCACTACTGAGTATGCTGGGATTCCTGGCTACAGACATGTATCTGCCCGCTTTTGAAGCGATGAAACAGGATCTGAATACTGACGCAGGAGTCATCAGCGCCAGTCTTAGCCTGTTCCTGGCTGGCTTTGCCTGCGCACAACTGTTCTGGGGACCGTTGTCGGATAAGATTGGCAGAAAACCAGTGCTGGTCAGTGGTCTGGCGATATTTGCCATCAGCTGTCTGGCGATGTTGTGGGTAACCACGCCACACGCACTGCTGGCTCTGAGATTTATTCAGGCCGCCGGAGTCTGTGCCGCCGCAGTCAGCTGGCAGTCTCTGGTGCTGGATTACTATCCGGCTTCGCGTAGCCAGAAGATTTTCGCCACGATTATGCCAATGGTTGCTCTGTCTCCGGCGCTAGCTCCGTTGCTGGGTTCATGGTTGCTGGCTCATTTCCACTGGCATTCAATATTTTTGGTACTTGCTGCACTCACCTGCGGATTAATTGTGGCTACCCTGGGTTTACCGGCCAGACCACCACAAGTTCCCCTGTCAGCGAGCACCGTTCCCCCGGGATTTTTGCAGTTACTGTCTGAGCGCCAGTACAGCGGTAATGTACTGATCTATTCTGCCTGTTCCGCAAGTTTCTTTGCCTGGCTGACCGGTTCTCC
This sequence comes from Tatumella citrea, assembly GCF_002163585.1. Taxonomy (NCBI): domain Bacteria; kingdom Pseudomonadati; phylum Pseudomonadota; class Gammaproteobacteria; order Enterobacterales; family Erwiniaceae; genus Tatumella; species Tatumella citrea. The sequence goes on along the minus strand of NZ_CP015579.1, from coordinate 1,835,826 downwards.
CTTTATTCTTTCCGGCCTGGGGCTTTCTGCCGGAGATATCGGACTGAGCTATATTCCGCAAACTTTGACGTTCCTTGCTGGCGGCTTTGGCTGTCGTGCTCTGCTGAACAAATTTAGTGGTCGTCAACTGCTGCCCTGGTTATTAGTGCTTTATACGTTGAGTATTGGTGGCGTTGTTGTGGTGAGTTTCCTGGGGCAGCCCGGATTATTTAGTTTATTACTGCCCTTCTGTGGCATGGCGATGGCTAACGGGGCTATTTATCCAATTGTGGTCTCTGCAGCGCTCCGGATGTTTCCGGCTGCCAGTGGCAAAGCCGCAGCTCTGCAGAATGCATTGCAGCTGGGGTTATGCTTCGTATTCAGCTTACTGGTGTCTTATCACCTGTCCCAGCCACTACTGACAACTGCGACCGCGATGGGAATAACAGTTCTGCTCGCTCTCGCCGGTTTTTGTCTCCAGCATCGCAAACATTCCTGTCAGTAATTTCACCCGCTGTTAAACCGGCGGGTTAATTATATCTGCACAATTAGCGACCTAACCATCAGTCATTGAACATTCAGATTGTCAGGCATATAATCACTCTGGTGACAAATTTTTTATTATAAGTCACCACGTATGCTGACTAATTTGGTTTGTGCTTTCTCTGCAGAACCGCATTTTTCGATATTTACTAGCACCTCTGTTTTGTCTTTACTTATAAATGCACGTTTTTTGTGAGTTTACTCACGAACCAACGAAAGTTGTCTATTCTTTCTTCAGGTTCAAATAGAACAGGTGATAAGAAGCGTATGAGTTCATCATGTGTAGCAGAAGTTAGCCTTAAGGAAAATCATTGGTACCGTATTGCCAATGAAATGCTGTCGATGGCCGATATTGCTATCAATGGTGATCGCCCTTGGGATATTCAGGTTAAAAATCCTGATTTTTTTAAACGGGTTTTGCAGGAAGGCTCTCTGGGATTAGGTGAGAGTTATATGGATGGCTGGTGGGAATGTGAACGGCTTGACCAGTTTTTTTATCGGGTGCTGAAAAATAAACTTGATAAACAATTGCCGCATCATTTTAAAGATACCCTTCGTATTGCTACTGCCCGCCTTAAAAATCTGCAATCTAAAAAACGCGCCTGGATAGTCGGTAAAGAGCATTACGATCTGGGTAATGATCTGTTCAGCCTGATGCTTGATCCTTTTATGCAGTATTCCTGTGGTTACTGGAAAGACGCAACCACTCTGGAAGCTGCACAGGAAGCAAAACTGGATATGATCTGCCGTAAGCTGCAACTGGAGCCAGGCATGACCCTGCTGGATATCGGTTGTGGTTGGGGTGGATTATCTGAGTTTGCAGCCCGTCGTTATGGTGTCAGTGTTCACGGAGTTACCATCTCTGCAGAACAACAGAAAATGGCCCAGGAACGGTGTAAAGGTCTGGATGTCACTATCCTGCTACAGGATTACCGTGACCTGAATCTGAGCTTTGACCGGATTGTTTCTGTCGGAATGTTTGAACATGTCGGTCCAAAAAATTACGCAACCTATTTTGATGTGGTTGCCCGTAATCTGAAACCGGACGGTATATTTTTACTGCATACCATTGGTTCAAATCATACTGATTTAAATGTCGATCCGTGGATTGATAAATATATTTTCCCAAATGGTTGTCTGCCGTCTGTGACCCATATTGCACAAACCAGCGAACCTCATTTTGTGATGGAAGACTGGCATAATATTGGTGTTGATTACGACAGAACACTCATGGCCTGGTATGAGCGTTTCCTCGCCAGCTGGCCACAGCTGGAACATAATTATAATGAACGCTTTAAACGCATGTTTACCTATTATCTGAATGCGTGTGCCGGAGCTTTCCGCGCTCGTGACATTCAGCTATGGCAGGTTGTGTTTACCCGTGGGGTAGATGGCGGTTTACGGGTCGCCCGTTAACCGTAACAGGATGGTGTAATACTGCATATCTGACCCGGAGCTTTTGCCTGCAAAACTCCGGGTTTGTTTTTGGAAAAAGGGTTATTAACAGCCTGCAGTCACAATGCTGTTTTACGCCTCTTCTGTCCCCTTCGCCACTTCACGTGCAGCCAGTACCCGCTCAACGGTATCCACTACCGCCTGAGTCTGAGGGTCAATTTCGATATTCACCCTGGCACCAATTTTTTTCTCACCAAGTAATGTCCGTTGCAGGGTTTCCGGAATCAGGTGCACACAGAACTTACTTCCGACGACATCACCGACGGTCAGGCTACAACCATCAATTCCGACAAAGCCTTTATGCAAAATATATTTAATTAATGAACTGTCCTGCAAACGAAACCAGACTTCGCGGTTATTTTCTGACTGAATTATCTTTGATATTTCCGCCGTCGTCATAATGTGGCCTGACATCAGATGCCCGCCAATTTCATCAGAAAATTTAGCTGCACGTTCAATATTGACCCGACTGCCCGGAGTAATATCATTCAGATTGGTAACCCGTAATGTTTCTTTAATCAGATCAAAGCTGACCAGCTCATCACGGATTGCGGTGACTGTCAGACAACAACCGTTATGAGCTACAGATGCACCAATCTCAAGACCTTCGAGCCACTGCGGAGGAAACTTCAGTGTATGGGTGCGAAACAGTGGTTTTTCTTCAACAGCAACCACTTCTGCCGTCCCCTGCACAATACCTGTAAACATAATTAAACTCCCTGAGCATTTAGCCGCAGATTACCACAACCGCTGACGGCTGTTTATCGATTAATGTGGCTTGATAATCGCAAAAATAGTTTGTTTTGCCGGGTTGCTAACTTTTTATACCTCGTTACACTAGGCGCAGATAAGGATTTATCTCCTCCCACTTTCCCGTTCTTAAACAGGTGTATTTGTGCAGAAGTATTTTACTGAGGCGCGTCAGCTTCTCGGGCTTGCTATTCCGGTTATTCTGGCTCAGGTCGCTCAGACTGCTATGGGATTTGTTGACACCATTATGGCTGGTTCTGTCAGTGCAACTGATATGGCCGCTGTAGCTATTGGTACCTCAATCTGGCTACCCGTGATCCTGTTTGGACAAGGATTATTACTGGCACTGACTCCTACGGTCGCACAGCTTAATGGCTCTGGCCGCCGGGATAAAATTATCTACCAGGTCCACCAGGCATTGTGGCTGGGTGTATTTTTATCGGTATTTACAATAATTCTGTTATGGAATGCCGGGGTACTTATTCGCTATATGCCTGCCATTAATCCGGAACTGGCAGATAAAGCAGAACGCTATCTGCATGCATTAATGTGGGGAGCCCCGGGCTATCTGCTGTTCCAGACCCTGCGTAACCAGTGTGAGGGGTTATCGAAAACCAAACCAGGAATGGTGCTGGGTTTTATCGGGTTGTTATGTAACATCCCGCTTAATTATATTTTCATCTATGGCCATTTTGGCATGCCGGCGCTCGGCGGAGTCGGCTGTGGTGTGGCTACCGCCACAGTGTACTGGGTGATGTTCCTGATTATGCGTTTCTGGGTGAACCGGATGCCCGTGATGAGAGATATTCACCACATTACTCACCGCTCTGCCCCTGATTTACAGATACTCAAACGACTGGTGGGCCTTGGTTTACCGGTTGCACTGGCGTTATTTTTTGAAGTCACGCTGTTTGCTGTTGTCGCATTACTGGTATCACCGTTGGGTATTGTGGATGTTGCCGGTCATCAGATTGCGCTCAATTTCAGTTCAATGATGTTTGTACTGCCGATGTCTATGGGCGTGGCAGCCACCATCCGTGTCGGCTACCGTTTAGGCCAGGGAGATGCTGATGCAGCTAAAGTTGCGGCATGGACCTCACAGGGGGTCGGGTTATCGCTGGCCAGTATAACCGCTTTATGCACCGTGGTTTTTCGTCATAAAATCGCCCTGTTATACAACGATGATCCGCAGGTAGTAATGCTGGCAGCTCATCTGATGCTACTGGCTGCCATCTATCAGTTTTCCGACAGCGTTCAGGTTATTGGCAGTGGCATCCTGCGTGGCTATAAAGATACCCGGGCTATCTTCTTTATCACTCTGGTCTCGTACTGGGTACTTGGATTACCGTTTGGCTATACCCTGGCGCTGACCAATATTCTGGTCCCTGCTATGGGGCCGGCGGGGTTCTGGTGTGGCTTTATTATGGGGCTCAGCGCTGCTGCAATAATGATGAGCTGGCGAATCCTTCGGGTACAGCGCATGCCGCAGGGTGTAATTTTACAACGGGCGGCCAGATAAGGGCTGATGGCGGGGGGTTCACCCCCTCCCCTGATTAAAATTAGCGCGCTTAGCGCAGTTGCTGCTCAGTTAGTCATAAAAAACAATTATTCTCCTTGCCAGTAACAGTTTGTGCCGTTAATATTCGTCCCCGCTGTCAGGCACTCACTGACAGCAAAAGCGTTCTTAGCTCAGTTGGTTAGAGCACCACCTTGACATGGTGGGGGTCGGTGGTTCGAGTCCACTAGAACGCACCAGTGCGTCCGTAGCTCAGTTGGTTAGAGCACCACCTTGACATGGTGGGGGTCGGTGGTTCGAGTCCACTCGGACGCACCATTTCGTTATGCGTTCTTAGCTCAGTTGGTTAGAGCACCACCTTGACATGGTGGGGGTCGGTGGTTCGAGTCCACTAGAACGCACCATTCAGTTTCAGTTCCTTCTGCAATGCCTTCCCGCTTAACAAGCTGATGTACAGTCCCTTTTAAGCACAATATCGGTTACTATAAGCCATTATGTTTCAGGCCACCGCAAGGTTGCTCCGGACAGCTTATGGAAAACATCTATGCCGAAACGTCTGACCATTAAAGATATTGCCCGCCTGAGCGGTACGGGTAAATCTACTGTTTCGCGGGTTCTTAACCAGCAAGGTGATGTGCATCCGCAAACCCGTGAACGGATTGAGGCTGTGATCAAGGAGCATCAGTTTGTGCCGTCACGCTCGGCACGTTCCATGAGGGTTAACGAAAGCCGGGTGATTGGAGTTATCCTTGCCAGGCTGGATTCAGCTGCCGAGAACCAGGCTGTCAGTGCCATGCTGCCTCTCCTGTATCAGCATGGTTATGACGCCATCGTGCTCGAGAGTCGTTTCAGTACCGATAAAGTCTCGGAACATTTACGGGTATTACAACGGCGTGAGGTCGATGGAGTCATTCTGTTTAGCTTCACAGGATTAACCGCCGATATGCTCAGTGGCTGGGAAAATAAAATGGTCCTGATGGTCCACCCCTGTGAAGGGTTCTCATCAGTCTGTTATGACGATGCCGGGGCTGTCAATCTGCTGGCCAGCCACCTTTATCAGCTCGGCCATCGTACTATCAGTTACCTGGGGGTAACCGAAGACGATAAAACGACCGGGGGCGATCGTTACCGGGCCTACCTTGATGCCTGCGACAAACTGGCCCTGACTCCTCACTATGCACTTGGCAGCCTGGATTACCACAGCGGCTACACCCTGGCCTCGAAGGTATGCACCCCGGAAACCAGTGCCGTGATTTGTGCAACCGATACCCTTGCCCTTGGGGTCTATAAATATCTGCGCCAGAATCCCGACATTACTATGCAGGTTGCCGCAATCGGTAATACCCCGTTGCTGGGTTTCTTATTCCCGGATGTGGTGATGCTGGAGTTTGGTTATGCCACCGCCGGCAAACTGGCTGCCAGACAGCTGCTATCCCACCTGTCACGGGCAGTCCCCGGCCAAAACTTTCTGCTGAAAGGTAAACTTATCTCCGATTCCTGAAGATAAAATGCGGCGAATTTGTGATCAACATTCAGTTCCGGGAACGTTCCCGACACTTTTTGCTACAATTTGAATTATTATTTTTCATGGCGAGGCCAGTCGGCCTGAAAATGTTTCGTCAGGGACAACCATTAAGGATTTGCCATGAGCAAAGTGCAACAGCAGGATATTGATAATCTGATTGAATTCCTGGGTGGCCGTGACAATATTGTCAGCGCCACCCACTGTATAACTCGTCTGAGATTAGTGCTTAACGATCCCTCAAAGGCCAGTACTCCTGACCTGGAATCGCTGCCAATGGTGAAAGGCTGTTTCACCAATGCCGGCCAGTTCCAGGTGGTAATTGGTCCTGAAGTTGATGACTACTATAAGGCGATGATGTCCACTATCGGCCTGCAGGGTGCTGATCGTAGCCAGCAACGCGAGGCTGCACGCAAAAATATGTCCTTTGGCGAGCGCGCCTTATCACATATTGCCGATATCTTCTTTCCGTTACTCCCTGCCCTGATTAGTGGTGGTTTGATCCTGGGCTTTCGTAATGTCATTGGTGATATTCCGTTTGGCGATGGCAAGACACTCGCCCAATCCTCGCAGGTGTGGCAAACCATCTATGACCTGTTATGGTTGCCAGGTGAAGCTATCTTTATGTTCTTACCGGTGGCCGTTTGCTGGTCTACCATGGTGAAGATGGGCGGCACCCCGGTGTTAGGTATTATTCTCGGGATTACCCTGGTTTCTCCACAACTGATGAACTCTTATCAGTTAGGACAACACGCCGCTGAGGTCTGGAATTTTGGCTGGTTTACGGTCGAAAAAGTCGGTTATCAGGCCCAGGTGATTCCTTCCATACTGGCCGGAATGGCGCTGGCAATTCTTGAACGCCAGCTAAAACGAATTGTTCCCGCTTCACTCACTCTGGTGATTGTTCCGGTCACTTCATTGTTAATCGCAATTCCACTGGCTCATGGCCTGATTGGACCGTTTGGCCGTTTACTGGGTGACGGTGTTGCGCATGCCGTACAACTGGCGATGACCGGTAGCTTTGCTCCTATTGGTTCAGCACTGTTCGGCTTCCTGTATGCACCGCTGGTAATTACCGGTATCCACCAGACCACCCTCGCGATAGATATGCAGATGATTCAGAGTATGGGCGGTACCCCGGTGTGGCCGTTGATTGCGCTGTCGAATATCGCTCAGGCATCTGCCGTACTGGCGATGATCATTATCCATCGCTCCCCTAAAGAACGCTCTGTTTCGGTTCCTGCCGCCATTGCTGCCTACCTCGGAGTTACCGAGCCGGCCATGTATGGTGTGAATCTTAAATTCCGCTATCCGATGCTGTGCGCAATGATTGGATCTGCGCTGGCAGCCCTGTTCTGTGGCCTGAATCATGTGCTGGCTAACGGAATTGGTGTCGGTGGTCTGCCAGGCATTCTCTCTATTCAACCTAAATTCTGGAGCGTCTACGCCATCGCAATGATGATTGCGATCGCCGTCCCGCTGATTCTGACCATGATTATGGCCCGGATTCATGCACGTAAAGAAAGCAAAGTACAGGCGTCTGTTGCAACGCCGGTAGCTGACTGATCATTTTGATATTACAAGGCAGGTTGCAGTCATGGAAAAACCATGGACACAGGACAAAGTCGTTTATCAGATTTACCCAAAAAGTTTCCAGGACACTACCGGCAATGGCATCGGAGACATTCCCGGCATTATCAGCCGCCTGGATTACCTGCAGTTTCTTGGGGTTGATATTCTCTGGCTGACACCGGTGTACCCTTCACCTCAGGTCGACAATGGATACGATGTTGCCGATTACTGTGCAATTGAGCCAGGCTACGGAACCATGGAAGATTTCGAACGCCTGGTCAGTGAAGCCAGAGCGCGTGGAATGTCAATTATGATGGACATGGTGTTTAACCATACCTCCACGCAGCACCCCTGGTTTATTCAGGCGTGTGACCCTGACAGCCCTTACCATCCCTATTATATCTGGCGGGACTCCCCGCCGGATCAACCACCCACTAACTGGTTATCCAAATTTGGTGGTCCGGCTTGGCAATGGCAACCGGAATGTGGTCAGCATTATTTGCATCTGTTTAGTCGTGAGCAGGCTGATCTCAACTGGGAACATCCCCCGGTAAGAGAGGCGCTGAAAGAGGTTTGTCGTTTCTGGGCTGCTAAAGGGGTGGAGGCTTTGCGGTTAGATGTCGTAAATCTTATTTCCAAACCAGAGCAGTTTATCGACGATCCTGACGGCGACGGAAGGAAATATTATACCGACGGGCCCCGGGTACATGAGTTTCTGCGGGAAATGAACCGGGATGTATTTACTCCACTTAAACTGATTACTGTCGGGGAAATGTCGTCAACTACCCTGCAACACTGTCTGCAGTACGCATCACTGGATAATGCTGAACTGTCGATGGCGTTTAACTTTCATCACCTGAAAGTCGATTACATCAATGGTGAAAAATGGACGCTGGCGAAACCCGATTTTGTGGCACTAAAAAAGCTGTTTACTGACTGGCAACAGGGCATGCACCAACGGGCTAACGGCGCATTATTCTGGGGAAATCACGATCAGCCGCGGGTAGTGTCACGCTTCGGGAATGATTCCGCGCAATACCGCGAAATCTCAGCCAAAATGCTTGCTCTGGTGCTCTACGGAATGCAGGGTACTCCTTATCTCTATCAGGGAGAAGAAATCGGCATGACCAATGCCGGGTTTACCGACATTCATCAGTACCGGGACGTCGAAAGCCTGACAATGTTCGATCTGTTACTGAGTGGCGGTAAATCTCTGCAGGAAACCCTTGCCATTCTGGCATCGAAGTCCCGTGATAACAGCCGGACGCCAATGCAATGGGATAACAGCCAGCATGCCGGATTTACCCGGGGTACTCCGTGGATCAGTTGTGTGGCTAACAGTCACGAAATTAACGTTGCTGATGCTCTGGCGGACCCGCAATCCATTGTTTACACCTATCGCGAGCTCATTCGTCTGCGTAAACAACTGCCGGTACTTCAGTTTGGTGATTACCAGGACCTGTGCCCTGCTGATCCTGAACTGTGGTGCTATTCCCGTCAGTGGCAAGGCCAGCTGTTACTGGTTGTTGCTAACCTCAGTGACCAGGTTATTGACTGGCAGCCACCTGCCGCTCCGGGTGCCGGTGAGTATCAACTGATTATCACCAATTCCGACAGCACGCCAGCATCCCCGGAGCACCTTCAGCTCAGCCCTTATCAGGCAGCATGGTGGTTATTTACACCGCAAAAGAGCCACTAACCGGCATCCGGCACCACCGGTAGCCTGTTGCTGTAACAGGTTGCCGGCGGTTTCCGGTCGCTGAGCAAGGAAACGAAAAAAGGTTGTTTGCCATCATCAGTTTATCCCCGGAGCCCGCGCCCGTAGTACAACATGAAATATGACTGTCTGTTGCGCAATATCATTCTTTAACCGTTCAGTCAGCCCCCCCACCGATTTCTGTTTGGTTTCCGCTCACTTAGTGACTATAATAACCTCGTTGTCCACTTGAACGGTGTCCGCGAATAACGTGATAAGAGTATTAACGGCTGAAGTTTGCGCAACATCCTTTTCTGATCTGCCTGTGTGTAATGCAGTCTGTTACGCATTACCCCCCTTTTATCCGTCTTATTATCGTATTCGCCCCTGTGAGTTTGTGCTGTCCAGGACCAAATTTCGTGCCGCTGGCGAGCCTCGCCGGCGGTCTCTGTATTCTCATCCATTACAACTTATAGATAACCCGTCATGAAAAAAACCAAAATCGTCTGTACCATCGGTCCAAAAACTGAATCTGAAGAGATGCTGACCCGCCTGCTGGATGCAGGTATGAATGTGATGCGTCTGAATTTCTCTCACGGTGATTACGCTGAACATGGACAGCGTATTGCCAACCTGCGCGCTGTCGTAGCTAAAACCAAACACAGTGCTGCTATTCTGCTGGATACCAAAGGCCCTGAAATCCGCACCATGAAACTGGAAGGCGGAAATGACGTGTCCTTACAGGCTGGCCAGACATTCACTTTCACCACTGATCAGACAGTGATTGGTAATAATCAACAGGTTGCTGTTACCTATCCTGGTTTTGCTGCTGACCTGGCTGTCGGAAATACCGTGCTGGTTGACGACGGTTTGTTGGGCATGGAAGTAGTTTCAGTGACTGAGCAGACTGTTGTCTGTAAAGTCCTGAATAACGGAGACCTGGGTGAAAATAAAGGGGTTAACCTGCCTGGCGTTTCTATCCAGTTACCGGCGCTGGCCGAAAAAGATAAACGCGACCTGATTTTTGGTTGTGAGCAGGGAGTAGACTTTGTTGCTGCCTCATTCATCCGTAAACGCTCTGATGTTCTGGAAATTCGCGAGCATCTGAAACAGCATGGCGGCGAACATATCCAGATCATTTCTAAAATTGAAAACCAGGAAGGCCTGAATAACTTCGATGAAATCCTCGAAGCTTCTGATGGCATCATGGTAGCCAGGGGCGACCTTGGGGTAGAAATTCCGGTTGAAGAAGTTATCTTCGCCCAGAAAATGATGATCAAAAAATGTAATAAAGCACGCAAAGTGGTTATCACTGCCACTCAGATGCTGGATTCCATGATTAAGAACCCTCGCCCTACCCGTGCTGAAGCCGGTGACGTGGCGAACGCCATCCTCGACGGAACTGATGCGGTAATGTTATCCGGTGAAAGCGCCAAAGGTAAATATCCTCTGGAAGCCGTCACCATTATGGCCACCATTTGTGACCGTACCGACCGTGTAATGGGCAGCCGTATTGATACTCTGCACGATAGTCACAAGTTGCGTATTACTGAAGCCGTCTGTCGCGGTGCAGTAGAAACGGCCGAGAAACTGGAATCCTCACTGATTATTGTTGCCACTCAGGGCGGTAAATCAGCTAAATCTATCCGCAAATATTTCCCTGCGGCCAGGATTCTGGCGCTGACTACCAACGAAACTACTGCCCGTCAGCTGTTAGTGACTAAAGGTGTCGAAACACATCTGGTGAAAGAAATTGCTTCAACCGATGACTTTTACCGTATCGGTAAAGAAATTGCCCTGAGTTCAGGATTTGCTCAGGAAGGTGATGTTGTGGTGATGGTTTCCGGTGCATTAGTACCAAGCGGAACAACAAACACCGCTTCAGTTCACCGTATTTAATCTATTTGCGTTAAAAGGCGTCCTGCGGGGTAATGCCGATCGTTTAAGGATCATTTGACCGATCCGGTGGTTGGTGTAAAAAGGGTTCATGTGCAGACATGGACCCTTTTTAAATGGAACTTTCGCAAGCTCTCGGCATTATTAATCTCACTGCTCCCGAAGAAGTACAGAGCCTCTCTGACCTGCTCTCTCCTGACCTCATCCTACAGGCGTTTTCCCTCACTGATACCGTCACGCTGCGTAAGCGTAAACTTCCCCTTGAGTCGATGGTCTGGCTGGTTATCGGTATGGCCATATTCAACAATAAGCCCATGAGCCATATCGTGAATTTGATGGATATTGTTGACCGGACCGGACGGTCATTTACCGCACCCAGCTCTGTGATTGCCCGCCGAAAAACACTGGGCGAAGATGCCATCCGGGTCCTGTTTGATCTCACTCAACAACACTGGCACGAAGAAGCCAGACATCCTCTCTGGCACGGGTTGACGCTTAATGCTGTTGATGGCGTTGTCTGGCATACCCGGGACACTCCTGAAAATGCAGAGGCCTTCGGCAAAGCATCTAATCAGCATGGTGAACGCGGTTATCCTCAGGTTCGTATGGTGTGTCTGATGGAACTCAGCAGCCATCTGCTGCGTGCAAGTGTGTCAGGTCGCTACGATATCAACGAAATGCGGCTGGCCGCTCAGCTGGCAGAAAATGCACCGGATAACAGTATTACGCTGTTTGATAAGGGCTTTTACTCTTTAGGGTTGTTACATGACTGGCATAATGCAGGTGAAAATCGCCACTGGCTAACGCCGCTGAAAAAGAACACTCAGTATGAAGTGGTACGAAAGCTCGGCAGGCAGGACGAACTGATACGACTGAAAACCACGCCTCAGGCCAGAAAGCAATGGAAAGGCCTGCCGGAAGAACTCATAGTGAGGCTAATCAGGCGGAAAGTGAACGGGACGGAACGGCAGGTAGTCACTTCCATGACAGATGCGATGCGTTATCCGGCGACTGACGTGGCAGAACTTTATAAGCATCGCTGGGAAATCGAGCTGGGATATCGTGAGGCAAAGCAGTTTTTACTGGGAAACCGCTGGACGCTGAGAAGCCGGTTGCCCGATCTGGTGAAGCAGGAGTTATGGGGAATACTGCTGACGTATAACCTGGTGCGTTACCAGATGATTAAAATGGCGTTCAGCCTGAAAGGAAATTACCTGCCTTACCAGTTGAGCTTCAGCGGTGCAGTATCAGAGATATTACGGCTACTGATCGGTCTGCCGTGGGCTTCACCGGGAGCCATCCCGGGTCACCTTAAACACTTTTACAGTAATGCCGGGATGCTGAAACTGCCACCACGACGAGAACGGGAATATGTGAGAGAAGTGAGGGAGAAAAGGTCGAAATATCCCTTTAAAAACAATGCCGGTCACCTTAAGTGACCGGCATTATCCTGCGGGGCGCCTTTTTTATTCCTTTTTATTTTAATTCAGAGCTAAAAAAAATAAAAATCTACTAAAAATGCGATTTTAGATTAAGGAAAATCCGATTAAAACCTAATGTTTTTACTAAAAAATTTATCATAATTTTTTAATCGCTGTTTCTTTGACCGAATAAGCAAAATTAAGCATGTTCTCATAAAAAATATATTCTCAACTCAAAAAGCTTTGTGTAATACTTATCGGGCTACATGGAGATTAACTCAATCTAGAGGGTAAAATAATGAATCGTACTAAACTGGTACTGGGCGCGGTAATTCTGGGTTCAACTCTGCTGGCTGGTTGTTCTAGCAATGCTAAAATCGACCAACTGTCAAGCGATGTTCAGACTCTGAACACCAAAGTTGACCAGCTGAGCAACGACGTGAACGCAGTGCGTTCTGACGTTCAGGCTGCTAAAGACGACGCAGCTCGCGCTAACCAGCGTCTGGATAACCAGGCTCACGCATACCGTAAGTAAGCGTCCTGGTAATGAAAATGGCGCCCCAGGGGCGCCATTTTTTTTGTTCCGGCTTCCGGTTCAGATTTTCCTGCGCCCTATTTTATCTGCCATCTTCTTCCTGGTACCTCCCTGATTGCTTACCGCTGTCTCTGTCTGACCTGACTTTTCCCGAATGCCTGCCATGTACCTGCTGCACTGAGTTCAACACCCTGCCACCATTAAATCACATTTTCGCATATTCATTATCCTTATAATGAATTTAATGAATATTACCAGTTGCGTTATAGTCTGCCCCACTTACTAACCCCGGTCAGCGGGTTACCTGTCAGAAGATGATTTGTCGGGAGTTTTCATGAGTGCGGAAATCATTGGTATGGTGACAGCCACACCATCCACAGAAGTTGATCAGCCCATCGCCGGGGCGGTAGATCCGGAGTATGTCAGCCGCTTTGCCAAAGCACACGAGGCTGCAGGATTTGACAAAGTTCTGGTCGGTTATTTTTCAAATGGTGCCGAAGGCGCAGTAGTGAGTTCATTTATTGCAGCTGCCACCGAGAAGCTGGGCATTTTACTGGCCTACCGCCCGGGAGTTATCGCTCCGCCACTGGCCGCTCGTCAGTTAGCGACCTTGGATCATTTCAGTCGTGGTCGTTTATCTCTGAACGTTATTACTGGCGGTAGCGACACCGACCAGCAACGGGACGGTGATTTTCTGAATCATGACCAACGCTATCAGCGTACCCGCGAGTATCTTGAAATCCTGAAAACGATCTGGACTTCATCGACCCCGGTCGATTATCACGGAGAGTTTTACCGCTTTGTCGGCGCACTGACAGACGTGAAACCTCTGCAGCACCCCCATATTCCTGTGTACTTCAGTGGCGCCTCAGCTGCCGCTGTTGAAGTAGCCGCTGACCATGCTGATACCTATATGCTGTGGGGAGAGCCACTGGCCGATTTTACCAGACATACGCAGCAGGTACGTCAGGCTGCCAGAGCAAGAGGCCGTGATCCGCGCTTCTCAGTCTCTTTCCGGCCGATAGTTGCAGATACCGAACAACAGGCATGGGCACGGGCCCACGAAATTCTCGAACGAATGCGCGAAAATCGCCAGCGACTAGGCCTTCCGGTCAGTAACCATGCCCCTGCCAACGCTGGTTCGCAACGGCTGCTTGCCGCGGCAAAACGCGGGGAAGTTCTGGACGAGCGCTTATGGATGGGAATAGCTCAACTGACCGGTGCCCAGTGGAACTCTACCGCACTGGTCGGCACACCGGAACAGGTTGCCACAGCACTGGGTAAATATTATCAACAGGGAGCCTCTGCCTTCTTACTGCGCGGTTTTGACCCATTAGAGGACACTATCCGTTACGGTACCGGGCTTATTCCTGCATTACGCGATCACCTTTCCAGCCTTACACCTCTTGCGGAGCAGCACTGATGAAACTGAATGTTATATGGCGCAGCCTGTTGTTAGCATCTCTTGCGGCAGTTGCCGCTCAGGCCAGCGCACAGACCACCCTGAATATTGGTGATCAGAATTACTATAATGTAGAAGCCTCTGTGGAAGCGTCCGGCGTACTGAAGGGAGCGCCCTATACCGTATCATGGAAACACTTCCAGTCGGCAGCCCCGCTGGCAGAAGCGCTGGATGCCGGGGCGCTGGATATCGGATTTCTGGGTGATTCAGGGTTTACTTTTCTGGCCGCCAAAAATGCCCCGGTACGGTTAATCGGTGTTTCACGTCAGAATCCGGACACCATTGCACTACTGGTGGCTAAAAATTCACCGGCAAAAAGTATTCGTGACCTCAAAGGAAAAAAAGTGGCGTACTGGCCAGGTGCCTGGAGCCAGCAATTGATCCTGCGGGCACTGGCGCAGGCCGGGTTGCCGGATGACTATGTCAAATTCGTTAAGCTGATGCCGCTGGATGCTTCTTCGGCACTGATTAACGGCAGTATCGATGCTTTTCCGGTCTGGGAACCTTATGTCTCTCAGCAGATTGTATTTTCCGGGGCAAAAACGCTGCTTACTGCCCGGGGACTCATGCCGGGAATTTCAGCGATTGCGGCCAGCAATCAGGCTATCGATAATCACCGGGCGGAAATCAGCGACTTCCTGAAACGGCTGGTTCTGGCCCGTCAGTGGGTAGCAACCCACAAAACTGAATACGCGGCTATCTGGGCGAAAAAGGCAAACCTGGATCCCACAGTGTCACTGCACTGGATCAGCAATGCCAATATGACCGTCGGGCCTGTTGACCCTCAGGCAGCGCGCGATTTCCAGCAAACCGCCGATTTTTTACATCAGACCGGGACCCTGCCGTCAGCCTTTGATATTCAAAAGGTCACTGACCCTTCCTTTGCGGCAGCATTTACCCAATAGCCTGCCGGCAGTCGAACTGATTAATCACCTGACCCGTAGCCTGCCACTCAGGAACAGAACGCCCCGGATAAAATGATTATCCGGGCATTTTATACTTGCAATAGCCCCGACAAAGATATGATAATGATTATCATTATTGTTAAAGGGTTTGTTATGATGATCTCATTTTCCGGTTGGATAAATCAGCACCTTGAAGAATATCATCAGACACTCAGAAATATGTGCAGGGAGTTTCACACCAGTAAAGCCGAATTAAAAGCCGCAGACAGTTCACTGGCGGTATTACGCGGGTTTAATGATCTCTGCCTGAGTATGGCTGATAAATGTCAGATGCAAGGGGATGATGCGCGTTATACCTCAATACTGCTGGATCTCCACCAGCAATTAATTCATGAAATGGCCGATGAGCAACGTGAGACACTGTTTCGTTTACAGGCATTGCAACTGGCACGCTATTCACTTAGCAGGCTGAGCCATCTGCTGATGCAGGAAGGGGAATGGGAGCAGGTGTGTAGTTTGCAGGAACAGTTCTTTTGTTACTCCGAACAACTTCCCTGAACAGTAGCAGAGGGACGCAGCGGTCCCTCTGATACCAGGGTTTAGCGGACGATTTCCAGTAACGCCTGTACCGGATGACGTACGGCCTCGCCTTCAATCCTTTTCACCTGACTACGGCACGAATAGCCGGTTGCCAGACAGCGGTTGCGTGAACGTTTCTCCATATGTGGCTGCCAGGACAACTGATAAATACCCAGCGAATTCTCCAGGTTTTTGGTTTCATGACCATAGGTCCCTGCCATACCACAACAACCGGCATTCACGGTTTCCAGATTCGCACCAAAACGACTAAAAATAGATTTCCAGCGCGGTGCTGCCATCGGTAGCGCGGTGTTTTCAGTACAGTGCGGGAACAGATACCAGGCGTCGCCGTCCGGTTGCTGCTCGGCCCTGTCAGCAGTCACCTGATCCAGCCATTCATGGGCCAGCAGAACCTTAAAGTCGCCCCGCTTATCCCCCAGTACCTGCTGATACTCATCGCGATAACAGAGAACCAGTGCCGGATCAGTGCCCACCATGGGGATGCCCAGCTCCGCGATCTCATTCAGAAAGTCGGCACTTTTTTGTGCAGTTTTGGCGAAACGCTGCAGGAATCCTTTAACGTGCTGTGCCTTACCGTTAGGGGTAAAGGGTAACAATACCGGCTTAAAGCCCAGCTTGCTAATCAGCCGGATTAAATCGTTTACCAGACTGGCTTCGTAATAGCTGGTAAACGGATCCTGCACCACCAGCACATGTTCCTGCCGTTGAGCCGCAGTCATACCCCGTAAATCCTGAGGTGTTGTCTGTAACGCCTGATGACCTGCCAACTGCTGTTTCAGGGTTGGCGAGGACAATGCCGGCAGATCCACCATCCCGATATGTTTCCTGCTTAACGCCTGCACCTGAGGATTGGTCAGGAAGAAGTTAAACAGACGCGGCGCTTTAGCCATTAATGGCGTATAACTCTCTACCGCTGCAACCAGATGGTCACTGACCGGACGCAGATAACGGCTATGATAAAGTTGCAGAAAGCGTGAGCGGAATGACGGCACATCAATTTTAATCGGGCACTGGGTCGAACAGGCTTTACATCCCAGACAGCCGGACATTGCCTCTTTCACCTCATGCGAGAAATCATAGCTACCTTTCGCAGCCTGACGGGTATTTTTAAGCTTGCTGATAAAGCCCCGCAGACTCAGTACATTTTGCGGTAAGGTTTGTTCCAGTTGTTGTGGATTAATTCCCTGGTCAGCCAGCAAACGCAGCCATTCACGCGTCAGAGTTGCACGCCCTTTAGGGGAATGGAGACGGTTACGGGTGATTTTCATCGACGGACACATCGGGCTGTTTACATCAAAGTTAAAACATAACCCGTTACCATTACACTCCATCGCCCCGCGCCACTCGTCACGCACAGTCACCGGAATCTGCCGGTCAAAGCTGCCCCGGGTCGGACTTTCTATCGGTTTCAGCTGTTCATTACTGCCCAGCGGCGTACAAATTTTTCCGGGATTTAGTCGGTTCCGCGGGTCAAATGCCCGTTTGATACGACGGACCTGGTGAAACAGTTCAGGACCAAAGAAATCTGCCGTATAAGCGCCACGATACCCTTTTCCGTGCTCCCCCCATAACAGGCCGCCGTAGCTGGCCGTCAGAGCAACCACCTGGTCAGAAATACGTTTCATCAACACTTCCTGCTGCGGATCGCACATATCGAGCGCCGGACGAACATGCAATACCCCGGCATCCACATGGCCAAACATTCCGTAACTGAGCCCATGGCCATCCAGCAACGCCCGGAAATCGGTAATGTAGTCTGCCAGGTGCTCCGGAGGTACGGCAGTGTCTTCTACAAACGGGATAGGCTTGGCATGCCCTTTGGCATTGCCCAACAGTCCGACCGCTTTTTTACGCATCGCATAGATGCGTTCCACTTCATCCAGCTGCGTACATAACTGATAGCCAATAATACCGGCCTGTTTGTCAGCCATCAGTTGGTCAAGACGCTCACACAAGTCACTAACCTGGCGGTTGGCCAGTTCAATATCATCACCGGCAAACTCAACCAGATTCAGACCGAGCATCTCCTCACCGGGAACATCGGTAATCAACTCACTCACTGAATGCCAGACAATATCTTCACGGGCGAGATTCAGCACTTTCGAGTCGACCGTCTCAACCGATAACGCTTTCGCCTGAACCAGGAACGGTGCATTGCGCAGCGCTGAGTCAAAACTGTCATACTTGATATTGACCAGCTGGCGGATTTTCGGGATTCGTGTGATATCCAGCCGGGCTTCAGTAATAAAAGCCAGCGTTCCTTCTGATCCACAGAGTATTCTGGTCAGATCAAAGGTCTGTAAATCATCACTCAGCACATGCCGCAGGTCGTAACCGGTAAGAAAGCGGTTTAGCTTAGGGAATTTATCAATAATCAGCTGCCGGTTATCGCGACAGGCACTCAGTACTTCGCTATAAATATTGCCTTCACGGGTCTGCTCTGCAGCAATATTTTCCGCCAGACTCACCGGCATAGCACGGGTATCAATCAGCTCCCCGCCTTCAAGAACTGCCCTTAACCCCAGGACATGATCTGAAGTTTTACCGTAAACCAGCGACCCCTGTCCGGAAGCATCGGTATTAATCATGCCACCAATGGTGGCACGGTTGCTGGTGGATAATTCCGGTGAAAAGAAGAAACCATAAGGCTTCAGCCACTGATTAAGTTGATCTTTAACCACTCCGGCCTGAACCTTAACCCAGCCTTCTTCGGTATTGATTTCGAGGATATGGTTCATATGCCGGGATAAATCGACAATCACCCCCTGATTCAGCGACTGACCATTTGTACCGGTTCCCCCGCCACGGGCAGTAAAAGTCAGCCCGGCAAACTCTGCCTGACCCGCAATCCGGCTGACCAGTGTGACATCAGCCACAGATCGCGGAAATACAATGGCATCAGGCAGGCACTGATAAATACTGTTGTCGACAGACATGCTCAAACGTGCGCCGTAATCGGTCGCAATATCACCGGTAAAACCCTGCTTTGTGAGTGTCTCAATAAATGACAGCACCTGAGGACTCAGCCCCGGTGCCTGGCTTATTTGTGGGATCATGTATTAAAAACCAGGATGTTGTGTTGTTGTAATAGTTACCATAATTGGTTTTACCATATTTTCGCCGTAGCTGCTTTTGTTACTGTGTGAAAAAGTTTAGCGACTACCTCTGTTGTAATGGAGCGAAATACCGCATCATTAGCGTGATCCCCGATGTCGGGTGAATTAATTGAGGTAAAAGGTTGTTATGAGAGCACTGCCGCAGGACAGGGACTTACCGCAAAAGTTATTTACACTGATGTTTTTTATTCTGATGACTGCTGCCAGCTTTTGGGTGGTAGAGCCATTTATTCTCGGTTTTGCATGGGCCGGCATGGTGGTGATAGCAACCTGGGGATTAATGCTGCGTATCCAGAAATATCTTTGGGGACGTCGGTCACTGGCAGTTCTGGTAATGACACTGATTATATTGCTGGTATTTATTCTGCCCATCGCCCTGCTGATAAGCAGCGTCATCGATAACATCGGACCGGTGGTTTCCTGGGCGACTTCGGGACATATCGAAATCCCAAAACTGGAGTGGTTAAGCAATATCCCGCTGATTGGCGATAAGCTCGCAGAGTACTACCAGAAAATGGTCGCCGGTGGTGGCAGCGCTATGATGGCAAAAATACAGCCCTATGTCGGACAAACCACCAGCTTCTTTGTTGCCCAGGCCGGGCATTTTGGCCGTATTGTGGTTCACCTGGCTCTGATGTTGTTGTTCAGCGCCCTGCTTTACTGGCGAGGAGAGCGGGTCGGCCAGGGCATCCGTCATTTTGCATACCGGCTTGCGGGTCGACGCGGTGATGCGGTGGTTCTGTTGGCCAGTCAGGCTATCCGGGCCGTGGCACTGGGCGTGGTAGTTACCGCGCTGTTACAGGGCGTGGTGGGCGGTGTGGGTCTTGCCATATCCGGCATCCCTTACGCGACCATCCTGACTGTGGTGATGATCTTCTGTTGTCTGATTCAGATTGGTCCGTTGCTGGTGCTGATTCCGGCAATTATCTGGCTTTACTGGAGCGGAGATACTACCTGGGGTACCGTGTTGCTGGTATGGAGTTGCGTGGTGGGTACGATGGACAGTTTTGTCCGGCCGATGCTGATTCGCCTTGGAGCTGATTTGCCAATGCTGATTATCCTCTCGGGAGTTATCGGTGGATTAATCTCTTTCGGGATGATTGGCTTGTTTATTGGTCCGGTCGTGCTGGCAGTATCTTACCGTCTGGTATCCGTCTGGATGCATGAAGCGCCTGAGCCGCATGATGATCCTCATCTGGTGGTAGAAGAACTGATAGAAGATGCCCGTAGAACCGCCGAAGAAGCGCGGAACGCCCGTTCCCCGTCGGCCTCTGAATAAGCGTTGTTTCTGCCCCTGAAATCGTTCAGGGGCATTGTTGCTTCCTCTCTGCAATATCCCCTGTCCGGTAATGGGATGATTCCTACAGACCATTAATACAAATAACCATATGATAACAATTAACATTTTCACTACGGCACCCTATTGTGCTGGGTCCCTGAATTGCTGTGTGTAGTCTTTGCCCTTCTCCGAATGGGCATTTTTTTTATCTTCTACTCTCTGAACCCTGCCTTTCAGTCAATAACTCGTATCTTTTTGCTTCTTTCAGTTGAAATCATCCACTGTTCGGTTATCTTTTGTCCCATATCTTCCCGGTATTCTGCCGATGAGAAGCAAAAATTTTGAGACCGAAATGAATAAAACAGATGAACTACGAACTGCTCCGGTGGCGCAGTTAATTACTCCGGCGGAACTAACCAGCCGCTTTCCGTTACCCCCGTCTGTCACTGAAAATATTCTGGCTACCCGCCAGCGGATTAGCCGTATATTACAGGGCAATGACCACCGACTGCTGGTGGTTATCGGCCCCTGTTCACTTCACCATCCGCAGGCTGCTACTGACTATGCGCAGCGCCTGATGGCATTGCGTGAGCGTTACAGTGATCAGTTAGAAATCGTCATGCGTGCTTATTTTGAAAAGCCCCGTACCGTAACCGGCTGGAAAGGACTGATTAATGATCCTGGCCTTGACGGCAGCTATGACATCAATCGGGGCCTGGCTATCGCCCGAAAACTGCTGGTGGACATCAACACTCTTGGAATGCCAACCGCAACAGAATTCCTTGATATGGTGAACGGACAGTTTATTGCTGACCTCATCAGCTGGGGTGCAATTGGTGCACGGACGACGGAAAGCCAAATCCATCGTGAAATGGCTTCAGCACTCTCCTGTCCTGTCGGCTTCAAGAATGGTACCGACGGCAATGTACGCATTGCTATTGATGCTATCCGCGCTGCCCGTGCCAGCCATATGTTTCTTTCTCCGGATAAACAAGGGCAGATGACGATTTACCAGACCAGCGGCAATCCCGACGGTCACATCATCCTGCGGGGAGGTAAGCAGCCTAATTACACCAGCGAGCATATTGCGGCAACACGTCAGTCACTGGAAGAGTTTCATCTGACCCCCAGGCTGGTGGTTGATTTCAGTCACGGTAACTGCCTGAAACAACACCAGCGTCAGTTACTGGTTGCTGAAGATGTAGCACAACAGCTAAAAAGCGGGGAAACGGCCATCGCCGGGGTAATGATTGAAAGCTTTATTGAAGAAGGACAACAAAGTGTAGTGCCAGGCCAACCGCTGGTCTATGGCAAGTCGATCACCGACCCTTGTATTGGCTGGTCAGATACCGAAAGCGTATTAGCACTACTGGCAGACGCAGTGGCTGCCAGCAGGTAACATCACTGACCGGAAGTTAGCTTGAACAGCTGACTTCCAGGGTTTTACCCCATTCCGGTGGACGGTTAAACAGGGCCAACTGATGGTCCTGCAGCTGAAAGGGATTTTGCAAAGCCTGATGCAATGCAGCCAGTGCACTGCTTTCTCCCTTCTCAGTCTCTTCTATCACCTGTTGCGCCAGGTAGTTGCGCAGAATAACCGCCGGGTTAGCCTGCAGCATCGCTTCACGGCGCTGCTGATCACTGATTTGATCGTCAGCCAGACGCTGGCGGTACTTAGCAAACCAATGGTCAAACGAAGCTCGATCAATAAACTCATCACGCAACGGAGAATAAGACTGAAGTTGTTCCGTTTCAGAAAGCAGGCGGAAAGTCCGGCTGTAATCACTTCCCTCGCCCGCCATCAGTGCCAGAAGCTCACTGAGCAGGTCATTATCCAGTGACTGTTGACTGAACAACCCGAGCTTACCGCGCATCAGAGTACCCCAGGTTGACATCAGAGCCCCTTCATAGCCCGCCAGTGCCTGTTTAAGCTGCTCAGCACTCATCAGTGGGGATAAGGCATGGGCCAGTCGGTTGAGGTTCCATAATGCGGCCATAGGCTGATTTTCAAAGCTGTAGCGTCCCTGATAATCGCTATGGTTGCAGATAAACTCCGGGTTGTAGTCATCCATAAAGCCGTAGGGACCATAATCCAGCGTCAGTCCCAGTAACGACATATTATCGGTATTCATTACCCCGTGAGAAAAGCCCACCGCCTGCCAGTGAGCGATCATTACTGCGGTTCGTTTCACCACATCGCTAAACCATAACAGGTAGCGATCCGCCTCATTTACCAGCGACGGCCAGTGATGGCGGATAGCATAGTCTGCCAGTGCCCTGACCTTCTCCGGCTGATTACGATAGAAAAAATGTTCGAAATGACCAAACCGCAGATGGCTTTCAGCAATACGTACCAGCATAGCGCCACGTTCAGTCTGTTCGCGATAGACCGGCTCGTCACTGATTGCCAGACTGAGCGCGCGACTGGTGGGTATTCCCAGCCCCTGCATTGCTTCTGAGGCCAGAAACTCTCTGACCGTAGAACGGATCACCGCCCGTCCGTCACCACTGCGGGAATAAGGAGTCAGCCCGGCACCTTTCAGATGCCAGTCATATTTCTGACCATTAGCCAGCTGTTGTTCACCCAGAAGTAATCCGCGCCCGTCACCTAATTGCCCGGCCCAGACACCAAACTGATGACCGCTGTACACCTGTGCCAACGGCGCCATACCTTCAGCCAGCCCTGCACCATAAAACAGCGGGTGACCGTCACCGGCAAACAACTGCGGGTCGAGTTGCAAGGCTTGAGCCAGCGGCTGATTATGATAGAGCAGACGGCCTTTTTGCAGCGGCGTCGGGGTGACTGCACTGAAAAAATCAGGCAACTCATTGAACCAGGTATTATTAAACTGCATAGCAACTCCGCAGGTCATCCGGTGAAAAATCAGCATCTGTAGTGCTGTCGGGCGGGCATTTTACCCTGTCAGTTAAGAGTATGACAGCGGCAACAGATTGTCCCGCACACAGGGCTACTTCTGTACCGGAATGCAGTGCCTCAGGCGATTAAATCCGTCTCGCCTGCCAGAACACCTTTCGCCAGTAAACATTGTTGAGAGAAGAACGCATCACTCCCCGACTGGTCGAGGCATGAATAAATAAATTGTTATGATCGTAAATACCGACATGCAACCCGTCTTCTCCCCAGCCGGTTTTGAAAAATACCAAATCACCGGGTTTAAGATCTTTTTTACTGATGCGGGTGCCGATTCGGCTTTGCTGACTGGTGGTACGGGGAAGCTGGATATCAAAACGGTTACGGAAGGTCAAAAGAACAAAACCAGAACAATCAATGCCACGACGACTCATTCCCCCCAGACGATAAGGGGTACCATGCCATTCGCTCAACTGAGCATTAAGCTGTGTCATCACCCTGCCAGGGTCAGATAAGCGTGCATCGGGGGAAGGCGCATGGCTACTACAACCGGCCAGTATTAATACCAATAAAGCAACTGCAATACGTATCATACCCGGGGCTCCGAATAAGCAATCCAGCGAACACAGACGCCGCTTTGTGGCCTGCTCTGGCCAGCTACAGTGCCTGTCGGTTAACGGTCATTTCCCCCTGACGGATAACCATATCCGATTACCGGGGATTAATCGTGTCATTCAACTCCGGGGGTGTTTTCAGCAGCTGGTTTTAGCCATCGTTAGTTGCTTAAACCTGCCCGATATTCCCGGAAAAAAAAAGGCCGCAATTGCGGCCTTTTTCACATTGCCTCGTAAAAGAAATTAACCTTTCTTCGGAGCGGCGTTTTCTACACGGCTTTTCAATTTCTGCCCCGGACGGAAAGTCACAACACGACGGGCCGTAATCGGGATATCTTCCCCGGTTTTCGGATTTCTTCCCGGACGTTGGTTCTTATCACGTAAGTCAAAATTGCCAAAGCCTGACAGTTTAACCTGCTCACCATTCTCTAATGCCCTGCGGACTTCTTCAAAAAACAGTTCAACAAGATCTTTCGCATCACGCTTGCTCAGACCAAGTTTTTCAAACAGGTACTCTGACATTTCAGCTTTTGTAAGCGCCATAAGTTCAATCCCTCAAGGTTGCCTGGAATCGCTCTTTTAATGCCGCAACACAGTTAGCAACAGTCGCGGCGATTTCGTCTTCTTCGAGTGTCCGGCTGGTATCCTGCAAAACCAGGCTGATCGCAAGGCTCTTATAACCCTCGCTCACACCCTTACCGCGGTACACGTCAAACAAGTTTACGCCAACTATCTGATTTACGCCAACTTTCCTGCACTCTGCAATTATATCGGCTGCAGGCACGTTTTCGGCCACTACAACAGCGATATCACGACGGTTTGCCGGGAAGCGAGAAATCTCCTTCGCAGCAGGCAGGACGCGGTCTGCGAGGCGATCCCACTCAACTTCAAACACGACTGTCCGGCCATTGAGTGAAAGCTTACGTTCCAGCTCCGGATGCACTACTCCGATAAAACCAATGTATTGATCCTGCAAATAAATCGCAGCACTTTGTCCCGGATGCAGTGCCGGATGTGCTTCAGCCCGGAACTCAGTTTGTGCCAGTTTGCCGGTCAGTTCTAAAACTGACTCAAGGTCGCCTTTCAGATCGAAGAAATCGACCGTTGCACGTTCCTGATCCCAGTGCTCTTCATTACGGGCTCCGGTGATCACTCCAGCCAGCATTGTTTGCTGTTTAATTCCAAGATCAGCACTGCTGTCCGGCACAAAACGCAGACCGCTTTCAAACAACCGGACCCGGCTCTGTTGGCGGTTTTGGTTATACACCACCGCGCCCAGCAGACCTGTCAACAATGACAGACGCATTGCTGACATTTCACTGGAAATCGGGTTAGGCAGAATCAGAGCTTCCTGTCCCGGGTGAACCTGTCCCTGCAGTTTCGGGTCAACAAAACTATAAGTAATGGCTTCCTGATAGCCTTTATCTACCAGCATCGCTTTAACACGTTTAAGTGGCAGGTTGGCTTCACGGTGAACCGGCATTACCAGATCGGCTTTCACCGGCACATCAGGGATGTTGTTGTAGCCGTAAACACGGGCAACTTCTTCTACCAGATCTTCTTCGATTTCCATATCGAAACGCCATCCTGGTGCTACTGCGGTCCACTGATCCTGGCCGACAGTCACATCACAACCCAGACGTTGCAGGATATCTGTGACCTGCTGGTCAGCAATATGATGGCCAATCAGCCGATCCAGTTTTTCACGGCGCAGAGTGATGGTTGCCGGGACAGGTAATGCATCCTTGTGGGTGCGATCAATGACCGGACCAGCTTCACCGCCACAGATATCCAGCAGTAAACGGGTCGCTCTTTCAATCGCAGTGTGTTGCAGAGTCGGATCGACACCACGCTCATAACGGTGGGAAGCATCAGTATGCAGTCCCTGACGGCGGGCACGACCGGTGATAGCCAGCGGATTAAACCAGGCGCTTTCCAACAGCACATTTTGTGTCTGCTCGTTAACGCCAGAATCAGCACCACCGAAAATACCCGCCATCGCCAGCGCTTTTTGTTGATCTGCAATCACCAGAGTATCACTACTCAGTGTTGCTTCACTGCCATCCAGCAGGGTTAGCTTCTCACCTTCAGTCGCCTGGCGAACCACAATCCCGCCCTGCAGACGATCCAGATCGAAGGCGTGCATTGGCTGGCCAAGTTCCAGTAATACGTAGTTAGTGATATCAACGACTGCATCGATAGAACGGATGCCACAACGACGTAATTTTTCAGTCATCCATAACGGGGTTGCAGCAGCAACGTTAATCCCGGTGATCACACGGCCCAGATAGCGTGGGCAGGCATCTGTCGCCTGAATTTCAATCGGGAAACTGCGGTCAGTAGTTGCGGCTACAGGTTCAATGACCGGCTGATTGAGTGCTAAATCATTCAGTACCGCCACATCACGGGCAATCCCGATAATACCCAGACAATCTGCACGGTTCGGGGTAACACTGATTTCAATGGTAGTGTCGTCCAGTTTCAGGTATTCACGGAAGTTAGTGCCAGGAATAGCATCGGCTGGCAGTTCCATAATGCCGTCAGACTCAACGTTGATACCTAATTCAGAATAGGAACACAGCATCCCTTCTGAAGGCTCACCACGCAGTTTTGCTGCCTTAATTTTAAAATCACCTGGCAGTACCGCACCAACCGTTGCTACCGCAACTTTCAACCCCTGACGGCAATTTGGCGCACCACAAACGATGTCCAGCAGGCGATCGCCACCGACATTAATTTTAGTGACGCGTAATTTATCAGCGTTAGGATGTTGACCACATTCGACCACTTCGCCCACGACCACACCGTGGAAAGCTCCGGCAACCGGTGCGACACCGTCAACTTCCAAACCAGCCATAGTAATCTGACCAGACAGCTGCTCACTGCTCAGGGCCGGATTTACCCATTCACGTAACCAAAGCTCACTGAATTTCATTGGATAACCTGCCCTTATTTAAACTGTTTGAGAAAACGCAGATCGTTTTCGAAGAATGCACGTAAATCTGAAACGCCATAGCGCAGCATGGTCAGACGCTCCATACCCATACCGAAGGCAAATCCGGAATAAACTTCAGGATCAATACCTACGTTACGTAATACGTTCGGGTGAACCATCCCGCAGCCCAACACTTCCAGCCATTTACCATTTTTACCCATAACATCGACTTCTGCTGAAGGTTCAGTAAACGGGAAATAAGAAGGACGGAAACGGATCTGCAAATCTTCTTCAAAGAAGTTGTTCAGGAAATCGTGCAGCGTGCCTTTCAGGTTAGTAAAGCTGATGTTCTTATCGACCAGCAGCCCTTCCATCTGATGGAACATTGGAGTGTGTGTCTGGTCGTAATCATTACGATAAACACGTCCAGGCACGATGATACGAATTGGCGGTGCGCTCTTTTCCATGGTGCGGATCTGCATACCGGAAGTCTGGGTACGCAACAAACGCTGAGCATCAAACCAGAAAGTATCGTGATCAGCACGGGCCGGGTGATGGGCCGGAATATTCAGCGCATCGAAGTTGTAATAGGCATCTTCGATTTCCGGACCAGTGACAGTGCTAAAGCCCAGCTCACCAAAAAAGCTTTCAATACGGTCAATGGTACGGGTGACAGGATGTAACCCGCCGTTCTCAATCCGACGGCCTGGCAGAGAGACATCAATCGTCTCTGCAGACAGCCGCGCATTCAGCGCCGCGGATTCAAGGGTCTGTTTACGGGTGTTTAACAGTTCCTGAACCTGCTGTTTGGCTTCATTGATTACAGCACCGGCTGCAGGACGGTCTTCAGCAGGTAACTCACGGAGTGTCGTCATCTGCAGAGTCAGATGGCCTTTTTTACCCAGGTATTCGACGCGTACAGCATCCAGGGTGGCGATATCCGTCGCCTCGTCTATAGCGGCCCGGGCGCGGGCAACTAAATCTGCGAGTTGGGACATGTTTTCCTCTTCTTCTCAGTTAGTCTGGTGTTCTGTTCTTGTGTGGACCGGAGCCCTGATAGTGTTCGCCAGAAACAACAAAGCCTCCACCAGGGAGGCTTTCAGCGCGATTTTTCGTTTCTTTTCTGCTGCGCAAAAGCCCCCGGGATCAGGTGCTAAAGTAAAAAAAGAAACGGAAAATAGCAGGGTTCATTCTTGCGTTACCTTTGTTTTGTCAGAATTAATCACTGGAACGCTATAATAGCAGATTGAAGTCAAATAGTTAGTATTTATCAGAGATAATAAAAAAGGGAGCAAGCTCCCTTTTTTATCTGACTTATGCCAGAACTGATTTCGCTTTTTCAACTAAAGCAGCAAATGCTACTTTGTCGAATACTGCGATGTCAGCCAGAATCTTACGGTCGATTTCAATTGAGGCTTTTTTCAGGCCATTGATGAAACGGCTGTAAGACAGACCATTCTGACGGGCTGCAGCGTTGATACGTGCAATCCACAGCTGGCGGAACTGACGCTTACGTTGACGACGGTCGCGGTATGCGTACTGACCAGCTTTGATAACGGCCTGGAAGGCAACACGATAAACACGTGAACGTGCACCGTAGTAACCTTTAGCTTGTTTTAAGATTTTTTTGTGACGTGCGCGGGCAATTACACCACGTTTTACACGAGCCATAATAGCTCTCCTGTTTTATATTCTGTGAAAAAAAAAGTTAACTTATGCGTACGGCAGGCAGGCAACAACCAGACCCAGATCGCCTTTAGAAACCATGCCTTTAGGGCGCAGGTGACGTTTACGCTTAGTAGACTTTTTAGTCAGAATATGACGCAGGTTAGCGCGTTTACGCTTGAAGCCGCCAGAAGCGGTCTTCTTGAAGCGTTTAGCCGCTCCACGTACAGTTTTAATCTTTGGCATTTTTTAAAATATCCACTTCGCATTGTTAATAAAATGAATCAGCAGGCGCATCCTTCCGCCCTGCCATTACCGGCCGGACAGAAGGATGACTTGAAAGCCTACTGCTTCTTCTTAGGTGCGAGCACCATGATCATCTGGCGGCCTTCGATCCTTGTTGGAAAGGATTCTACAACTGCCAGTTCAGCCAGATCGTCTTTCACGCGGTTAAGCACTTCCATACCGATCTGTTGGTGCGCCATCTCACGTCCACGAAAACGCAGAGTGATTTTAGCTTTATCGCCCTCTTCGAGAAAACGAACCAGGTTGCGTAGTTTGACCTGATAGTCGCCTTCATCTGTACCAGGACGGAATTTAATTTCCTTAACCTGGACAATTTTTTGCTTTTTCTTCTGTTCCTTAGAAGATTTGCTTTTTTCATAGAGGAATTTGCCGTAATCCATAATTCGGCAAACCGGCGGCTCGGCGTTAGGGCTGATTTCAACTAAATCCACGCCTGCTTCTTCAGATTTTTCTAAAGCTTCACGCAGACTGACAATGCCTAACTGCTCACCGTCAACACCCGTCAGACGTACTTCAGTGGCACGGATTTCGCCGTTGATACGATTCGGACGCGTTGGTTGTACTCGTTTTCCGCCTTTAATACCTTACTCCTCCAATTGATGAAGATGTCTGCTGCGTATTTCTTGCTGCAGCTTATCTATAAATACATCGACGTCCATAGAACCTAAGTCAACGCCACGGCGGGTACGCACAGCAACTTTGCCGGCTTCCACTTCTTTTTCACCGCAGACTAACATATAGGGGACACGACGTAATGTGTGTTCGCGGATTTTAAAGCCTATCTTCTCGTTTCTCAAGTCTGCTTTTACACGAATGCCCGCTTTTTGTAATTTTTGGGTTAATTCGTTGACATAATCTGCCTGGCTGTCGGTGATATTCATTAATACCACTTGTAATGGTGCCAGCCAGCTTGGGAAGAAGCCCGCATATTCTTCAGTCAGTATACCAATAAAGCGTTCCATCGAACCCAGAATTGCCCGGTGAATCATTACCGGAGTCTGGCGATCGTTGTTTTCGCCCACATAAGTGGCATCAAGACGTGATGGCAGAGAAAAATCGAGCTGTACTGTACCACACTGCCACGCACGATCCAGACAATCATATAAAGTAAATTCAATTTTCGGGCCATAAAATGCCCCTTCACCTGGCTGATATTCAAATTCGATGTTATTTGAATTCAAAGCTTCGGCCAGATTTTGCTCAGCGCGATCCCATAAATCTTCGCTGCCGATACGTTTTTCCGGACGGGTAGATAATTTAACCACGATTTTTTCGAAGCCAAATGTACCATACATATCGTAGATCATCCGGATACAGCTGTTCACTTCATCCAGAATTTGCTCTTCAGTACAGAAGATATGCGCGTCATCCTGAGTAAAGCCACGCACACGCATCAGCCCGTGCAACGCACCAGACGGCTCATTACGGTGACAGCTACCAAATTCAGCCATTCGCAGTGGCAAATCACGGTATGATTTCAGACCCTGATTAAAGATCTGTACATGGCCCGGACAGTTCATCGGCTTGATGCAATATTCACGGTTTTCCGAGGAAGTGGTGAACATCGCTTCTTTGTAGTTTTCCCAGTGCCCTGTTTTTTCCCACAGAACACGGTCCATCATAAACGGACCTTTCACTTCCTGGTACTGGTACTCTTTCAGCTTGGTACGAACAAAGACTTCCAGTTCACGGAAGATAGTCCAGCCATCGTTATGCCAGAACACCATACCAGGAGCTTCTTCCTGCATATGGTACAGGTCGAGCTGTTTTCCGATTTTGCGGTGGTCACGTTTAGCCGCTTCTTCCAGACGCTTCAGATAGGCTGCCAGCTGCTTTTTATCAGCCCATGCAGTACCGTAGATACGTTGCAGCATTTTATTATTGCTGTCACCACGCCAGTAAGCACCCGAAGTTTTCTGCAGTTTGAAATGGTGACAGAAACGCATATTCGGCACGTGCGGTCCACGGCACATGTCGATATATTCTTCATGATGGTACAGGCCTGGCCGGTCATCATGGCTGATATTTTCATCGAGAATCGCTATCTTGTAGCCTTCTCCGCGTGATTCGAAAGTGTCACGCGCTTCCTGCCAGCTGACTTTCTTTTTAATCACGTCGTAATTGGTTTCTGCCAGTTGATGCATCCGCTTTTCAAGCAGTTCCAGATCTTCCTGGGTCAGGGTATGATCCATATCGACATCATAATAGAAACCGTGGTCAATCACCGGACCGATAGCCATTTTGGTATCTGGCCACAGTTGCTTGATTGCATGACCTAACAGGTGAGCACAGGAGTGGCGAATAATTTCGATACCCGCTTCATCTTTGGCGGTAATAATGGCAACAGTTGCATCGTCGGTAATCGGATCGACGGCGTCAACCAGTTCACCATTCACCCGACCTGCGATACAGGCTTTCGCCAGACCAGGACCAATATCCTGCGCAATATCCATTACACTGACCGCATGGTCATAAGAACGCTGACTTCCATCAGGAAGAGTAATAACTGGCATTTCATATCCTTAATTGCAGTGGTAACCCACACGAAAGGCTACATACAAAGATTGATTTTAATTTAAATTCAAAAACTTACATCACTTTCCGATTGATGTTTTTAGGATTTGGTACACCAACGGGTACACAAAACATTATCCCTGTTACCTTAAAACGGAAGCAACAGCAGTAATGTTACATGTTAATGGCTGGTACGAAAAGGGAGAGATTCGCTTTAAAATCATTTCAGCAAACGGAGATAACTCTTTGGAAGTCAAAAGCTCTTCTGTACCAACTTAACCACATCCTTCACCTGAGCGGGGGTCCTGATACTGCCACGGACTCACCGGTCCACCGGCAGTGTAATCCTGTTTCGCAAACTTTTCCGCCACAAGTAGCGGGTTCAGTTATCCGGTTACTATTCGGTTTTTTTCGATTTAACCGGCCGGTTTTACGGTGATATGCCATTTTGGGGGAAGAAAAAAAGTCGTTTTTTAGGTCTGATATTTAAATCCCCGGGGATAAAATTAAATGTCAGGAACAGGAAAAATGTTCAATCAAGAAAACGAATCCCCCGGAGAACAAAACAACCTCAAAAATTATTTTCAGGAAATTTAAATAATTAAGGTTTCGCTCACAATTTCAGAAAAAAGTGATCAGCCGATACCCTTCAGACAGTAATGATTAAAAGGCTGAAATAGAACCAGCCCCAAAAAATCAAATGAGGACTCTTTCTTTATT
Organism: Tatumella citrea; assembly: GCF_002163585.1. Lineage (NCBI taxonomy): Bacteria > Pseudomonadati > Pseudomonadota > Gammaproteobacteria > Enterobacterales > Erwiniaceae > Tatumella > Tatumella citrea. The sequence goes on along the minus strand of NZ_CP015579.1, from coordinate 1,803,953 downwards.
CATTTGGCTGACAAACTGCCCGATGACTAATGACATTTTTATCAGATACTCTTCAGCCTTAGTGACAGGAAATTCAAAAACCACACAATTTTCGACACCTAAAGAGACAAAAAAAGTCATCTGACTCTTTAAATATTTCCACCTTAACACCAAAAAAATCGAGCTTATCATGCACCGTTTTATGGGCCGTGATAATGTTGAAGTGCAAATGCCTGTCGGCACCGACCGGCAAGCCATACAGGTTTACAGACTCGTAGTCGTCGTATCTAAAATCGCTGATGAAAGCTGAATAATTAACAGCTTCGGAAGGAGAGGTTAAAAGGCTTTCATATGAAACAAAAATTTTGTTCCCGAGGTCAACGAGTTCTAAAATATGATTATTTCTTTCAGAATGACTTTTCCTTTTCTCCTGCAATTTTGACGCGATATATCTATATAAATTAGCTATCGCAATTTCCATTTGTCGGGGAATGCCATTCATCATAAGCGCCATAAAGGTTAATTGATAGCTTTTTATAATAAAATTTCTGACAAAAATACAAATTGCAGTCTCACAGGAAAATGGCGCCTGTTATGCTGTCAGAGTTACTGTCTTTTTCGGGAAAATCACAACAGATATTTTTTAAAATTCGACCTTACATCACCAGATTTATCAAATTACGGTAAATCAATTCACAAATATGAAAAAGCCCTCGCACCTTACGAGGACTTATTCCAATAGACTATTTTTCAGCGTTTAGCTACCAACTCTGGTACTTTCTCACTGATGTGTTCATCCGCACGTTCTGAAGTATCAATTATCCGGTAATGAGCCATCGCTCCCTTGTCATTCTTTAGCGGCTGAGGATGAATACCCTCTGCAATTCCGCTGAATGAAACCACCAGCAATAACCCGGCAATTGCCATTCTGTTTAGCACAGTTTATCTTCTCTCTTCAGCTACAGGAGTTGCTATGGTAGAGGGCATTACGTAATGAAATGTCCGTTGAGTCTAAAGTTGGCGGCGAGTTTGTTTCCACTGTCTGCGATGTTGCTGAATCAGCGTTAAAGTACTGCGAAAGATGAAACAGCTAACAGTAAATTCAGCTACCTAATCCATAGGAGAGATAGTGCAGTTTGTTTGCTGACAACCGGAGTTTGCAAGACTCTGCCTGCCGTGTTCATCAGGATGTGAAGATTGAACTCACCGAAAAGTCTGAGGAAATCACCCAACAGAAAACAAACCAGCGGTCGAAACCACTGGCAGATGACAGAAATTAGCTGACTTCATCATCAAAGCCGGTAAACCCCGGAAGATGAGCGTAGAGATCGCGACAGACACCAATAATGTGCTGTTTCATCAGTTCAACAGCCTTATCTGCATCCCTGTGTTTGCAGGCTGCCAGAATTGCACGGTGCTCAATATCAGCATTTGTCAGACCTTCAGCTACCGTCAATTGCAGACGCATATAACGCTCAATTTTATCGTGGATTGAACGTAGCATGTCCATCATAAAAGGACGATTAGCTGCTGCATAGAAGGCTGCATGGATATCCCAGTTTAGTTCAGCCCAACGACTGGGGTCCTGTTCTGCAATAAAGCGGTCACAGGCATCACTGATTCGGACAATGTGACCATCTGTCATTTGTGCTACAGCAAGCTGCATCAGCTTAGATTCCAGTAACACCCTGACTTCAAACATCTGCGCCAGTTCAGGTTCAGTAATGGTCGCCACCACCGCCCCCCGGTTACGATAGAAAATTACCAGCCCTTCCGCCTCAAGCAGTTTTAGCGCTTCACGAACCGGTATTTTGCTGACATTAAATAATCCGGCAATGACATCCTGGCGGATAGGTTCATTTTCACTCATCTCTCCGGAGATGATGGCTTCCCGTAAATATTTAGCAATAATGACTGACGCGGAAGGCGTTGAACCAATATCAGGAATATCTGCTTTCAATTTCAACTCTGTTTGCCTCTGAATCTGACGTAATTTATTGTTCCGCAAACCAGGTGATAACTCACCTGGTCACATTTCCCTGTGGCAGTCCGGACAGGCGGGAAAATGGTCACATTATCCCCTGCCGGTTCCCTGCAACAACCTTTCTGCACATCAGCTTTGAATAACAGACTGTGCGGTAACAAACCAAAAATCACCAGGTTGCTGCAACCGATAGCAGGCAGCTAATCGCCACCCATCGTATACGTTATCCAGATTAGTGGATGGCCGCTGAAATAACAACCTCCGCCTGAACAAAAGGTTAACACAACGAGCGGTCTTCCACGCCAGCCTACAACAGCACCAGCATAACCGAATCAATGATGCAGAATGATTACAGTTTCGCAACAGAGTTATCTGCAGGTTACAAAGTTTCCGTTCTGAAACAATTACTCTATGAAATTAATAAAAACTGTCATAGCAATCGTCAAGGCTGGTGCTACTCTTTGATCAGTTATTGCAGGAGAGTTTTTTAATGAAAAAGTACGTAGTTACACTGGCTCTGGCCAGCGCATTAGTGATGTCTCAGGCTGCTATGGCAGCCGGTTGTATTAAAGGTGCAGTTGTAGGCGGCGTGGCTGGTCATATGGCCCACCACCATGCAGTGCTTGGCGCAGTATCTGGCTGTGTTATCGGCCATCATATGGCGAAAAAAGCGGCAGCCGAGAAAGCAGCTCAACAAAAACAGCAACAGCAACAACAGGCAAACGGTTAATTTTTGCCGCTCTGCGGTCTGAAAATTACTGCCCTTCTGTATAAGAACGGTTGTCGGAAAATCATCCGGCAACCGTATTCAATGCTTTACTCCCATACTGCCCGGCTTACTCTTCCACGCTTGCTCTGTTGCAGCTTAAATACTGTCCTCCTTAACTCCGGAACTTAATCTTTTTACTGCGCGTTGATTTGTGCAAGGTGAATTAGCCGGAAAAAAAAACAGGCCCCCTTTCTGTACGGCCTGTGCGAGATGAAGTTCGCTGGCGACTAAGGGAGCCTGTTTCTGTTAACCATGACACTGCTATGCAGCGCTGCGGTTAGTCCGTTATTACATATTGTAGCTCAGCATAACGGTAGTTTTGGTATCGGTATGATCCGGTGCACTGGCTGGCGGAGTATTGTTCCAGGTCACGTCATACGCCACTTTCAGAGAAAAATCAGTATTGATAGCCACCTGGATCCCGGTTTCGGAGTTCAGAGTAGTATCATCACCTAAGGTACTCAGCGCAGAGACACCCTGAATAAATTTGGTCGTGTCAGTCAGTTGGTACTGATAACTCATAGCACCATAAGCCAGGGCTTTGGTCGCATGGCCTCCGCCCTGGTACTCGTCATAACGTACACCCGGACCGAATTCAACACGCAGTGAATGCACAGGCCCGTTAAGAATCTGACGACCATAACCGGTAGCCAGTGTGTCACGACTTCTGTAACCGTTAAAACGGTCGCTTAACCAGCTGGCCTGACCAAACAGGTAATCACTGCTGTTCAGGTTATAACGGGTACGTCCACCAATGGTATATGTCTCGGATGAACGTTGATCATCAGAAGAGGTGTTAGACGCATTACCCCAAAGACTGTACGCCATATCAGACTTATACCAGGTCATATTAGTCTGAGCAGTCAGTGAGGAACTGGTGGTGTTCCCTGTCTGAGCCAGGTAACCTGCCGCCGCGGTTCCGACAAACGGTTTTTTAGCGGTTGAAGGATCATCCATGGACGTAAAAACGGAGTTATCTGCAAAAGCCTGATGCCCCAAAACCCCTGCAGTCAGCAGTAATGCTGTAGAAATTTTATTGAAAACTTTCATTAATAAGACCTGTAGCGACGACGTTGTTAAAAGCTAAGCCCGAATACTTCCAAACAGCATTAAATGCTTTAAGCCTGCCTTTTGTAAAAAACCATTAGTTGACATTGATTGTCAAAAAAAAGTGACAGGCCTTAACGTTATTCAGATCAATCTGAACAACGCTGCGTATCATATGCCCGAAAAAAAAAATAGGAAGAAAAATTACATAAAACAGCCAGCGGAATGTTTCTAAATATTTCATCGGTAAGGGCTTTGTTAATTTCAGTCGTAATGCTTATCTTTTAGCCGGAATTAATGAGTTTTAATCATAGCCGGCGAATGATTTCAGGTGGCCGCAATGCAATAAAATCCCTGTTACCTACGGTAGATCGCAAATCAGGTTATTACGGCTGGAATTCATTGCCTGACACAGGTTACAATTTGACCACACAGCGAAAAGTGAGGACAACTCCATGTGGTCAGCCATTACTCGACTGTTAGAACAGCAACAACAGGATTTTGCAGGAATATCCCACTATCATCAGTGTCATGGTGGCGAAGTTAACCAGTCCTGGCAGCTGATATGCGGTGATAAACATTACTTTGTGAAATCGAATCACGAGGCGATGCTCACCGCTTTTATCGAAGAAGCTGACCAGCTGGAGCTCCTGCAACGAACCGATTGTGTCAGGGTACCCAAAGTGTATGGTACCGGCACTTCCAGGCACCAGAGCTTCCTGATCCTTGAATATCTTCCCCCCGCCCCCTTATCAGTCAACTCCGCTGTGCTGCTGGGTAAGCAACTTTCTCAGCTGCATCAATGGAGTGAACAGCCCAAATTCGGTCTGGATTTTGACAACTCTGTGACACTGTCACCTCAGCCAAATAACTGGCAGCAACGCTGGGCATCGTTCTTTTCTGAACAGCGTATTGGCTGGCAGTTACAGATTGCCGCAGAGAAAGGACTTCATTTTGGGGATACGGAGAAAATCGTCGCCTGTATTGAGCGCTGTCTGGAGAATCACCACCCTGCGCCTTCATTGCTCCACGGAGATTTGTGGCCAGGGCACTGCGCCGAAGCACATAGCAGTCCGTGGTTGTTTAATCCGGCCTGTTACTGGGGAGACAGAGAGTGTGATCTGGCATTGTGGGAACCCGATAATTTGCTGACTCAGGAACTGATTAGCAGTTATCAGGCGGAAACGCCTTTTCCGGAAGGCTATCAGCAGCGACAACCTGCCTATCGCCTTTACTACCTTTTGAACCGGGCCTGTGCCTTTGGTGACCCCTGGCGGGAAGCTGCACAACAGACGATCAATGCTCTGTTGCGCAGATACGTATAAGGCTTAAACGTAGAGCAAGCCTGTGATTCGCAGGATAAAATAGCCAATCACAATAATAATGATCGGCAGCACATACAACGGGAAATACTGACGGAAAATGGAGTGGTTATGAGCCTGATACTTTTCAGTCAATTGTTGACGCGTCAGGCCGCCAGTCTCCTTAGCCTGTTCAATGATTAACTGATCTTCAATATTCTCCTTCAGGAAACGCGACTGACGCCACATCCGTGCTCCGGATGCCTGCAATGCCAGACCAATAAAAATCACCGCATAAATTATCCAGAACATCACATTTGGCTGGGTATGGAACTCCGGTACCGGAGAGTTGTTCCAGAACATATCCAGGAAATGAGTATTAAATTTAATCATATCAATCATGACATGCAGGAAATCGGATAGTACGGCATCAATACCCGGCTGCTTGTCACTGTGAATGAACAGAAAATTAAGCACCGATACCACGGTGGATATTACAGCCGGAATAAAGAGTACCCAGCCGGCAATTTTTTTGGCTATCGCTATCCGGCCTGTCTGTTGGTAATTCATGCTCTCTCCTGAAGCGGGTTTTATGGTACAAGTCTACCTGTGCCTTGACTATTTTTCCTGTTTTATCCTGTTACAATAGCTGTCGCTGACGAATTTTTCCTCAACCCGGACACTTATAATAGGGTGTCGCGGCCTCACGTGCTGATTTAATCTAATGGAGGATATATGGCTTATCAACGCCCGGTAAAAGCAGCAATATTTGATATGGACGGACTGCTGATTGATACCGAGCCGTTCTGGCAGCAAGCTGAATTAGAGATTTTTTCTACCGCCGGACTGGATATCAGCCTGCGGGACAGTTTTCCTGAAACCACCGGACTTCGTATCGATCAGGTTGTCAGCATGTGGTTCGAAGCCTGCCAGGTGACCCATCTTTCGGAGCAACAGGTCGCGGATCAAATTTTTGCACGGGTTGCAGAGCTTATCGAACAGCAAAAGCCACTGATGCCGGGAGTTCGTGAAGCGCTTACGCTTTGCCATTCCCTGGGCCTGAAAATAGGTCTGGCGTCCGCTTCGCCCTTATCTCTGATTGAAATGGTGCTGGAGTTGTTCTCAATCCGTCACTTTTTCAACGTGGTGGTATCTGCTGAAGACTTACCTTACAGCAAACCTCATCCTCAGGTTTACCTAAATGCCGCCAGCGAACTCAACGTCAACCCGTTGCACTGTGTCGCACTGGAGGATTCTCTGAATGGGATGGTCGCTGCTAAAGCGGCCAGAATGCGGGTACTGGTAGTGCCTGCCGCCAGTGAAGCTGCACTGCCGGTATGGAGCCTGGCTACAGCTCGTCTCGATTCGCTTAACAATTTGACCCCTGCCTTACTTGGAGTTCCGACTCAGCCATAATCCCCGGGCGGGAAGATAGCTCTTCCCGCTGCATTCCTCTGCCTGTCTGCGATAATAATTGTTACAGCGTCACATATACTTTAACTGTATAAATACCTATACTGTATGCATTGACAGTTTATGGGTAGTTGCAGGTATATCATGACGGCCGAAGGCCACATCCTTTTCGCGTTTGCCAGCGCAATCATCGCCAAACGTAGCGCATTAACTCCGGTGATCGCTGCGGCTGACTGGTGGCATCTGATTCCGGCCACATTACTGACCTGTCTGCTGCCGGATATCGATCACCCGGGTTCTTTGCTCGGCCAACGATTACGCTGGATTTCTAAACCGATTGCCAGAGCATTTGGCCATCGGGGATTTACCCATAGCCTGATTGCGATTGTTGGTGGCATCTGGCTGCTGCGGATTAAATTTCCGGAAGTATTGTGGCTACCGGCCGATGTGATGCAAGGGATGATTCTCGGCTACCTGAGTCATATTGTGGCCGATATGCTGACGCCAGCCGGTGTGCCCTTGCTATGGCCTTGTCGCTGGCGCTTCTGCCTGCCGCTGCTCTACTCTCAAAAAAATAACCAACTGGAACGGCTATTCTGCATATCACTGGTAATGTGCGCAGTTTGCTTACCAGGTCAGCTGACTAAACAGTTTATCAATACTACCGGCAGGCAACTCTATACGACGGCCGTATCATGGCAAAAACAAATCAGTCTGTCCTTGCAGTAACCGTAGTCTGGCGTCTCTGACTGACCAGTCTCCAGCCTGCCGAAAGCAAGTACAGGCGTTATTCATCGCTGTTTAAACCAGCAGTTATAAGTTCAGCTTTAACAGAGCGTGACGGGCCGTTAAGAAAGCGTTAAGTAGTGTAATTGGAGGAAAATTCAGAGCCCCGGCACTTGAGTTTTTACACGGCAACGCTATAACTTCACCATGCAATAGTTGGAGATGAAAGATGAAAAAAGTTATCGCGCCTTTGCTGGCATTAAGCCTGGTTCTTCCCGGTGTTGCCATGGCCCATCCGGGCTGGGGTGGCGGTGGTCCGGGCTGGGGTGGCGGTGGTCCGGGTTGGGGTGGTGGTGGCCCGGGATGGGGTGGTCGCGGTAGTTTCCTGCCTGACCTTGCCACGGGTGTTCTGATTGGTGGCCTCACCTATTACCTGCTGAACGGGCAGTACTACCAGCGTCAGGGGAACGAATATGTGGCAGTGAATCCGCCTCCACAGAGCTCACCACAAAGTACCCGGGTACTGGATTACGGCGGCAAACGTTATTATGTGCAGGCCGGTCATTACTATCAGCGCGATATTAATGGCGAATACATTGAGGTTCCGCGCCCTGCCGGACTGTAAAACAGAAAAGGCCAGCAATGCTGGCCTTTTTGTTACGCGCATTTGTTACAGATAATCAGCTCTGAGGGGCCTGTGGGTCTGTATCATATTCGGCGCAGCTCTGGAAACCGTAGTTCATAACGTGTCCGGTATCATTAAAGCTGACAAAATAAGTCAGTGGCTTGCCGTTACTTTCACCAATAATGTAGGTATCACAGGTACCACGGGCATGGATCATCGTGATCTGAGACGCCGGACGGCCGCCTATCTGACGAACCTGTTCACGGGTCATGCCTTTTTTTACATCTTTTACGACAGGCTGGGTGACATAACTTTCTGCCTGGTGATAGGTAGTACAGCCAGAAAGCACCGCCAGAGCCAGACCGGCAGCCAGAAATCCGGTGATTTTATGCATTATTTACCTCACTGTAATTGTAATACACAAGAAATATCCTCTGTAATCTTCAGTGGATATCCTTTAAGTGTAGCCGCTAATCATGATAAAACAAATGGTTAGAATGGACGGATGATTTATAAACCGATATTCTCACAGCCTGTAAAGCCCGGTGGTGAAGGCTCCGGTGCTACAAAAAAGAATAAACATATTAGTTTTCAACCTTATAACTTTCTCACGTTATTATTAGCGGGTTTACTTTCAGAGGAAAAATGTCCAAAGCTCCCCCCCATCGCATCGCATTTGCTATTACCCTCGGCCTGATGGCTGGTCTGGGTCCACTGTGCATTGATTTGTATCTTCCGGCTTTACCACAGCTCGCAGGATCCTTACATATCAGCACCGCTATCGCTCAGCTAAGCCTCACTGCCGGTCTGCTCGGGCTCGGCCTCGGACAATTACTGTTCGGTCCGATGAGCGATAAATATGGACGTACCGGTCCGCTTGCCCTGTCACTGCTGGTACTTTTTCTGGCTTCCATTGGCTGCTCACTGGCACAGAATATCGATCAGTTACTGGTGGCAAGGCTGCTGCAGGGGCTGGGAGGTGCTGGTGGTGCCGTGTTATCGCGCGCCATTGCCCGTGACATGTATCAGGGACATGAACTGACAAAATTCTTTGCACTGCTGATGCTGGTGAATGGTGTAGCGCCAATCGCAGCGCCGGTAATTGGTGGCTCACTGATGAGCATCATGAACTGGAGAGGTATTTTTATGGTGCTGGCAGGTGTTTCGGTACTGCTGTTCATTCTTTCCCGGTTACGAATTCATGAATCTCTGGCCCACGAGCGCCGCAGCCAGGGGTCTATACTCTCAGCCTGGGCGGCGTTAGGTCAGGTCATTACCCATCGGTCATTTATGGGTTTCTGTCTTACCCAGGGCTTTATGATGGCGGGTATGTTTGCCTATATCGGGTCCTCACCTTTTGTTCTGCAACAGCTCTACGGAATGACTCCACAAACATTCAGCCTGTGTTTTGCGCTTAATGGTCTTGGACTGATTATTGCATCACAAACCAGTGCCCGGCTAAGCCGCCATTTTGGGGAATACTCCGTTCTGAAAGGTGGTCTGATACTGGCTTTTGTGGCATCTCTGTGCCTGTTTATTGCCGGGCTTAGCCACGCGCCTTTAGCGATTGTCCTGCTGGCCCTGTTCTTTAGTATTGCCAGTAACGCAGTTATCTCTACCACTGCATCATCGCTGGCCATGCAAAGCCAGGGGAAACGGGCCGGGAGTGCTTCTGCCGTGATTGGTGTAACTATGTTTACCTTAGGATCGCTAAGTGTTCCGGTAACCGGTATTGGCGGAACATCGGTGTTTAGTATGACCGCCACTATCTTTGGTTGTTTTGTGCTGGCCATACTGATGTTTATCTTTGTGGCTAAGAGACCTGTACCGCAGACAAAATAATTGCCGTTGCTGCGTCGGCCAGCCTGGCAGAGTAAACTTATCTGAATTTTTGATGTTGTGACACGGCGGTCTGAAAGGCCGCTTTTGAGCTGAGGAAACTTGTATGGCATTACAACAGGAAATTATCCGGGCACTGGGTGTCAAACCGGTGATTGATGTTCAGCAGGAAATCCGCACCAGTGTAGATTTCCTCAAAGCCTATATGAAAACCTATCCGGGACTAAAAAGTCTGGTGTTAGGCATTAGCGGCGGGCAGGACTCAACACTGACAGGTAAACTCTGCCAGACTGCAATTTCTGAATTGCGCGCAGAGACAGGTAATAACCATTACTGTTTTATCGCTGTGCGCCTGCCCTACGGTAATCAGGCTGATGAACAGGATTGTCAGGATGCACTGGCGTTCATTCAACCCGACCGGTCTCTGACAGTGAATATTCGTCAGGCGGTATTAGCCAGCGAAGCGGCGTTAAAAGATGCCGGTATTGTGTTGTCTGATTTTGTGCGGGGTAATGATAAAGCCCGCGAACGAATGAAAACCCAATACAGCATTGCCGGCATGACAGCCGGAGTTGTGGTGGGAACCGATCACGCTGCTGAGGCCGTCACCGGATTCTTTACCAAATACGGGGATGGTGGTACGGATATCAATCCCATTTTCCGTCTGAATAAACGTCAGGGTAAACAATTACTCAAGGCTATGGGCTGTCCGGAACATCTGTATCTGAAACACCCTACCGCCGATCTGGAAGATGGCCGTCCGGGATTACAGGATGAAGTTGCACTGGGCGTCACCTACCAGCAGATTGATGATTATCTTGAAGGTCAGAGTATCGACCCGGCAGCCGCTAAGATTATCGAAGGATGGTACCTGAAGACGGAACATAAACGTCAGCCACCTATCACTGTTTTTGATGATTTCTGGAAAAAGGCCTGACCGAAATAGCGGCGACAAAATGCCTGTAAGGTAAAACCGCCGGAGCGGCTGACGGGTACTATCACTCGTCAGCCGCAACGGCGGTCTCAATAGGTTTAACGCAGAATTAAAACTTAGTCAGCGTTACGAGGCTGATGATGCTCGCCCTTACCTGGTTTGTCTGTCAGATGCTTCTCAAAATTGGCGTTATATTGCTTTTTCTGATCGGCAGTCAACACGTTATACAGTTTGTTTTCCGTTTCCAGTCTCTGCAGCGCTCTGTCTTTCGCATTTGCGGTCATCTGAGCTGCTTCAGCTTCGGCTTTACTACGGTCAAAGCTGTCTGATGCAATAATCGCATGTGCAGCACGGCGTTGTTCAACGGTCGGACGATGCATCTGATCATGGCTGGCTTTCATAATTTCACGAATCTGCTGTTTCTGAGCCTCTGTCAGGTTCAGACCTTTAAACATCATTGGCCCGTGGTGGCCTTTTTCATGATGAGGATGTTTGTGTTGCTCCGCGGCTGCCGGTAGTGGTGTTAAATTGTCGGCTTCGGCATGAACAACAGACGCGGCTCCGAAAGCCAGAGATGAAGCCAGAATCAGTGAAGTGAGTTTACGCATATCTTTATCCTTACTGTTTTTAATTGTCTGACGACACTGTCGCCGTTGAGATAAAGTCTACCCGCAACAACGTCAATTACTCAGTAACTGCGTAAATGACTGAAAACGAAAAAGCTAAAATCACAGCGATCATGGAGAAATCATGGATGAAGTCACACTGAGGTGATAAGAGCGGTTACCTGTAGTCAGATAATGTACGCAATGTGAAGACGACGTTCCGGCCTGGCAGCAGGAACGTCATGATAATACGCTTATTACTGTTCGACCAGCATCAGCCCCGCACGCAGGCCGTGGGCCACCCGCGGATTAGGGAACAACACCCTTTCTCCACCGGGGTTTTCCACCAGGTATTGTTGTTCACCGTCTTCTGCCAGTAGGGTTCCGGCAGCAAACTCAGTGAAGTTCAGAGTACTGTCAGCCATATGCAACCGGAACTCATCACTAAGCCGTGTGATTTGTTGCGCAACCCGGAAATGTTTAGCCGGCACCGCCGGTGCATCTGGCAGTGCGGTATCACCGCAAATCAATGCCAACAGCGCCTGTTGCGTGCTGGTGAAGTCCGACAAGCTATTACGACCAAATGGCAGTGCCTTGCCGAGCTCCAGCGTGCAGCTTTCTGCCTGCAGCGTATTGCAGCTGAAATGCGTAAATGTACCGCCAGGTGAACGGTGAAAAACCAGAGCCCCGGCACCGGCACGATTCAGCCAGTCAATAAATGGTTCACTCCAGGGACGCGGGCTGACCGGCAGCATTCCAAATTTCTGATACAACGATCCACGAATTGCTGTATGCAAATCAAGATGCCAGCAAATGCCGCTCTCTGTGGCCCCGTCCATAAAACGTTGCACAGCCTGTTCTAACTCACTGGCACGCCGTGACTCGTAGCAAGGCGCTATGGTCTTCCAGCCACTGGAAAACAACCGGTTAAGATCATAGTCGGTGAAACGACTGCCCGCCCGCAGAGCTGCAGGATTACCATAAATTATCAGTAACCGGCTGGTCAGCGGGCGTTCTCCTGCCAGTAGCTGGCTGACAATCGGATTAATAATTTCTACCGGGGCGGTTTCGTTACCATGAATCCCTGCCGAAATAACTAATGAATTACCTGCAACAGGGCCGGACGGCGTCAGTTCCAGAATACCCTCGCCGGTTTCGCGCCAGCTGAGAAACTTGTTTTTACCCTCTGATAAATCCGACGACTGGCCGGACAAAACATGTTGCAGATAATCATTCATAATTTGGCTGTTTCCATTCCAAGAGACTTAGCGCTGAAACTCATAGACACTGCCAAGATTTAACAGTTTCGTTAAATCATCCAGTGCATGGTTATTTTCGCTCAGTAGCTGAGGATCCGCCAGATCTTCCACCGTCAGCCGATCACGATAATACTTTTCGGCCCACTGGTTTAGCCGTGTAAACAGCTGGTCGTTCATCAGTACCGCAGGGTTAACCGCCTGCAACTCCTGCGCATTAAGCGCCACTCTTAAACGCAGGCAGGCAGGACCACCACCGTTGCGCATACTTTCCCGCAGGTCAAATACCTGCAACTCTGCTATCGGGTTATCTTCGGCCAGAACCTGCTGCAGATAACGCCAGACTTCCGGATGCTGCTCTGTTTCCTGAGGTAAAATCAGTGTCATGCTGCCATCGCTGCGGCTCAGTAACTGGCTGTTAAACAGGTAGGTATTTACTGCATCACTTACAGAGACACGATTATCCGGAACCACCACCGGAACAAAATCCGCTAATCGTTCACGAATTTTCCCGAACAACTGTTGCTGGTCAACAAATGCCAGTTCATGACAAAACAGCACCTGACGATGACTGACCGCTATCACATCATTATGAAACACTCCCTGGTCGATCACAGCCGGGGTCTGTTGCACAAACAGTGTTCTGTCCTCCTCCAACTGATGCAGACGGGCCACTGCCTGGCTGGCCTGTAATGTCTGTCTGGCCGGATAACGAACCGGTCCCTGTCCCGGATAACGCTCATCACGGCCGTAAACAAACAGTTCCAGTGGTGAAGTACCGTCCCTGGCACACAACCGGTTATGGTTCGCCGCACCTTCATCACCGAAACAGGCAATCTGCGGTAACGCCTCATGAACGGTAAAGTGCTGAGGGTCAGAGAAAATTGCCCGCAGCAGCCGGGTGGTTCCGTCGGCTTCGCTCATCCGGTGCAGTTTATTGTTCAGATTGGCAACCGTGAAATGTACCTTTCCGTCCGCCGTATCTGTTGAAGGGCTGACAGTGGAAGAGTTTGCCACCCACATTGACGACGCCGAGCAGGCAGCAGACAGTAAATCCGGCGCCTGTTGTAATGCTTTTTGTAGTACCTGTTGGTCGTTACCGGAAAAACCGAGTTGCCGCAATAATCCGACATTCGGCCGGGAAAGTGGCGGGATCACTCCCTGAACAAATCCCTGGTCCGCCAGCGCTTTCATTTTTGCCAGCCCCTGTTTCACCGCTTTAAGCGGGTTCGAGGGCTGAAACTGATTGCGTGCCGAGGCTTCATTACCAAACGAGAGCCCGGCGTAATGGTGAGTCAGGCCAACCAGACCATCAAAATTCGCTTCTGCTTTCTGAATATCCATACTGATACAGGTCTCATTCATCTGACGTGGAGAAATCAAGGCCGGGAGAGAGTTGTTCCGGCAGAACCAGTTGCTCGCTTTCCATCGAGGCCATAGGCCAGGCGCAATAGTCAGCTGCATACCAGGCGCCCGGGCGGTGGTTTCCGGAAGCACCCACGCCACCAAACGGCGCGTTACTGGCCGCCCCGGTCAGGGGTTTATTCCAGTTAACGATTCCTGCATGAGCTTCATTCAGTAGTTGATCGAATTTCTGACGATCACGGGAGATCAACCCGCAGGACAGGCCGTAACGGGTCTGATTTGCCATAACAATCGCCTGATCAAAATCGTCATAACGAATCACGTTCAGCAATGGGCCAAAGACTTCCTCGTCAGGCTGAGGTGGCAGATCTGTAATATCAATAATTCCGGGAGTAAGCAGCGCAGATGACTTGTCCGGCCAGCGCATTTCCAGCAGTACTTTCGCTCCCTCCGCGGTTAATTTGTTCCAGTGCTGCCAGATAAGCTCAGCAGCATGCGGAGAAATCACTCCCCCCATAAATGGCGCCGGAGTAGCATCCCACGGCGCAGGGACAATTTTCCCCGCCACTTCGGCCAGCCGTTCCAGGAATCTGTCACCGGCTTCTCCGCGTCTGACCAGTAAACGGCGTGCACAGGTACAACGCTGCCCCGCACTAATAAAGGCCGACTGGATGGTCAGATTTACGGCCGCGTCCGTTTGTTCTTGATCGTCAACAATCAATGCATTGTTACCACCCATTTCCAGTGCCAGCATCACTTCCGGACGACCGGCAAACTGGCGATGAATGTGGTAGCCCGTGGCTGCACTGCCGGTAAATAACACCCCTGCCAGTAAAGGATCTGCCAGTAATGCCTGACCAGTCTCCTTTCCTCCCTGTAGCAGGTTAATGACCCCGGCAGGCAGGCCCGCTTTCTGCCACAACTCTGTGGTCAGCTGTGCTGTCGCCGGGGTGAGTTCGCTGGGTTTAAATACCACGGTATTTCCGGCCAGCAGCGCAGGGACAATATGCCCGTTCGGCAAATGTCCGGGAAAATTATATGGCCCAAAAACTGCCATAACACCGTGAGGCCGGTGACGCAGGCTGTTATCCCCTTGTTGCGAGTTGCCGGTACGCTGATGCCATGACTGCTCAGAAATAGTGATCTTATTGATCATTGAGGTCACTTCGGTGAGTGATTCCCACAGAGGTTTTCCCGTTTCACGGCTAATCACTTCTGCCAGAGCAGCTTTGTTTTCTGTCAGTTGTCGGCCAAACTCTGTCACCAGTACCAGACGGTCAGAAAAACTGCGGCGCGACCAGTCACGAAGCGCAGCCGTGGCTGCCTGACAAGCGGCAGTCACATCCTGTTGCAGGGCAGTCGTTCCTTGCCAGACAGGTTGCCCGCTGACAGGGTCATTCTTGCTCAGCAGCGGTCCATGTCCTTCCTGCCACTGACCATTAATTAATAGTGTCATCACTGTTTTCCTTTGCACTGAGGCTGACAATACGCAACGGTTCACCAGCGCCTGTCTGTAAATATTCGGCCTGAGCCGTGGTAAGTGAGACGGACTCAGCCGTTGGATCAGCCGGTATCAGCATCGCCCTGAAATTCTGATAATCCTGATTTGCAACCAGGCACAATGGCCCGTCAGTATTGGCTTTATCAAGAGTGGTGGTAACTAACCGGCTGTCGCGGACCGAACGGATCTCATTAAGATCGCATTCCAGCGTCGGCCCGCCGTCAAAAATATCGACATAATTACGATAGCGAAAACCTTCCGCTTCCAGCATCGCCCGGGCGGGTGCAGTATTAGGATGTACCTGGCCGATAACCGCACGGGCTTCCGGTGACAGGTAATGAACATATAGCGGATGTTTTGGCATCAGCTCGGCGATAAATGCCTTGTGACCAGTGCCGCTAAGAAAATCAGCACGGCTAAATTCCATTGAGAAAAAATGTCTGCCTACACTGTCCCAGAAGGGAGAGTGTTCCTGTTCGTCGCTCACTCCACGCATCTCGGCAACTACACGGGGTGAGAACAGTTTTGGAAAATTCGCCATAAATAACAGCCGCGATTTTGACAGCAACTGGCCATTTTTATTTTCTCTGCGGTCGGGATCGAGGAACAAGGTGCATAGCTCACTGGCACCGGTATGGTCATTACTTAGTGACAGCGTAGCCAGATGGTTATAGACCTCTAACTGGCGGGAAGCATGAACCTGTGAACCCACCCGATAATTGTACCAGGGCTCTTCCAGACCCACCGCAACCTCAATCGCACAAATACCCGCGATTTGGTGGCTGCCTGGCTGCTCCAGTACAAAAACGTAACCCTGATGTGCTGGCGGGCACTCCCCGCGCCAGGTTTTCAGTGAACGCTCTATCCGCTCCGATAAAGTACGCTCATCCTGCGGCAGAGATGTCAGACCGCCGCCGGTTTTTCCGGCAAGCGCCATCAGCCCCGGCAGGTCATCATGGCTCACCGGACGAATCACTGACATTATCCGGCCTCCTGAACAAATGCCCACAGGGCGCGTTGCAACCGGTTCAGCCCTTCATCAATATCAGCAAACGGGATATTCAGTGCCGGTGCAAAACGCAGCACGCTGGCTCCGGCAATCAGGATCATCACCCCTTCCCGGGCTGCAGCCTGACTTATCGCTTTGGCTTTCCCCTGAAAACGCTCTGTCAGCTGGCAACCCATTAGCAGACCTTCACCACGGATATCAGAAAATATCTCCAGCTCACCGGTGATTTCCTGCAAACGCTGACGAAAATAGTCATGCCGCTGGCTGACACCCTCCAGCAATTCAGGGGTATTAATCAGGGAAAATGCTTTGTCCGCCACTGCCGCGGCCAGTGGATTGCCACCATAAGTGGTGCCGTGAGTCCCTACTGTCATCACTTTTGCACAACGTTCTGTAGCCAGCATCGCGCCAACCGGAAAGCCACCACCGAGTGCTTTCGCAGTGGTCATCACATCCGGAACCACGCCGTATTTCATATAAGCATACAAAGCACCGGTACGCCCGACACCGGTCTGAACCTCATCAAAAATCAGTAATGCGCCGTGTTTATCGCATAATTCCCTTAAGCCCTGCAGAAAACTTCGGCTGGCCGGAATCACACCGCCCTCTCCCTGGATAGGTTCTACAATGACTGCGCAGGTATCATCGTTAATCGCTGCGGTTGCCGAGCTCAGATCATTAAATTCTGCGTGACTGATTTGTGGTGGCAGTGGTGCAAAATCTGCGGAATAAGATGGCTGCCCCCCGGCGGTCACCGTAAACAACGTACGGCCATGGAAGGCATTATTAAATGCAACAATACCGCGCTTGCCCGGATTCCCCTGGTCATGAGCATATTTTCTCGCCAACTTTAGCGCAGCCTCATTAGCTTCTGCCCCCGAATTACAGAAAAATACCCGGTCAGCGAATGTGGCATCAATCAACTGTTTTGCCAGCCGTAATACCGGTTCATTGGTATATCCGTTACCGGTATGCCAGACCTTAGCGGCCTGTTCAGTCAGTGCCTGCTGCAACTGTGGATGACAATGTCCCAGTGCGTTAACTGCAATGCCGCCCGCAAAATCAACGTACTCTTTCTGCTGCTGATCCCATAACCGTGAACCTGCGGCCCGCACAGGGATAAAATCTGCAGGGGCATAAACCGGCAGGATCCACTGGTCGAAGTTCTGGCGGGTGATCGGTGCTTGCATAACAACCTCGGTTTTGTGTGTTGTGTTGTGATGTGAATATTATTTTTAAAATAGGCATGCACAGCAGTGCTGGCAGCTACTGTAGATTGCAGACAACGTGCCAGCCAAGAAAAATATTGCATAAAAAAATGCATAGCAAAATAAATCAATAGGTTACATCTTTACACTATTCACTTATTTTGCATAAGTAGTGAATGGCACTCTAAGGTGGGCTGGCGAGGGAGGGTGCAGAAGAGAACAATTATGCAGAAACAGATAAATATTTTATTTTTGTGATAACTCACAAATCTGTTCCGTTCATCAAACACAAAAAGCACCATAAAGGTGCTTAATGTCACATCATGGTGCAACACGCGCCCTGAAACAGGGCGAGGTTATTAAAGGCCGTGAATCAGAGCTCAGGGTGCCATCAGATCAAACTGCGGGGTATCAGAGATTTCAGGCAGAATAAACGGCTGGTCTATTTTCAGGGTGATCCAGTTTGAAGTGGCCTGGTGCTGACTGTTTTCTACAGTGACCGCCAGATGGTATTCGTTCGATGCCTGAGGATCGTTATCCCACGCTGGCAAAATGATACTCCAGCCCTGTAAATCAGTAGGATTCGCCGGGGCTGTCAGGCTCAGTTCACGGGTATCCCCCAGCCAGTGAACACTGCGGATATCGCCCGACGGACTCACCTGTAATTTTAACATGAGTGTTTCCCCGCCGGTTAACTGCCACGGCGGCGTTGCCAGGAACACGCTGAGCTGTGTTTTGGTTCGTCTGGCTAATACCGGAGTACTGCTGCGGGTTACCGCGTCATAACGGCTGCCGCGAAGCGAGTGAGCAGATGCCACTTCATCCGGAGAGAGTTGTTTTGCCAGTGACTCACCAAAATGGTAATTAAAATTCAGACCAAACAGATCCTGGCTTTCACCCCCGGTCCCGGTTTTATGGCTGGCAGAGAGTGTGATTAACGGTATCGGGGTATAAGTGAACCCCAGTGAGAGTGCTGAAGGGTTGTGGTAATAATTCCCGCTGTTAAACGCATCAATATTGTCACCCAGGTACTGCTCCCAACTGACCGTAACTCCCAGCTGACGATAAAATGGCAAATAGCCCTGACTGGTAATGTCATAACCATGGGCCATCCGCGTCATCGTCGTGCTGTCGCTGTCTCTCCAGCCGGAGACCGGCAGATAATAGTTGGCGGAAAAACGCAGAAAATCACCCCACGCTTCAGTACCAAAGGAAGCACGGTCCAGATGCTGTTCAAACAGATGGTCAAGAAACGAGTTATAACCGAACATCCAGCTACCGGCATTCCAGCGTTGTCCCAGACCAAAGCTGCCGGTGGTGCCGGGAACGCTACGACTGATACCTACCTGGCTGAATAACAGATAACGCTTATTATCTTCCAGTGGGCTCAGGAGCCTGGCTGAAGTTCCGTCGAAATTGCCATCGACATCCACATCCAGGTTAACGTTAGCCCTGCCATAAGGTGACAGCAGGCTCTGACTTTCCTGATTGAGTTTATCGGATAATTTATCCCGGAAGTGGTTGAATGCCCATAAACCGGCGCTGTGCCCGAGGCTGGTGTCGGTATCGGTGTCGTTTTGTTCTGCGATAGATTTCGCTATCTCTGCTAACTGCTGGGAGAAATTACTCTGACTGGCAGAACTGCCAAGATCAGGCAATTCACTGTCATCAGAAACAGACTGCCCGGCATCAGTGAACGGAGTTTGCGAAATTGTGTCGGTGATATCCGCCAGTGCTGAAGGCAGCCACCAGCAAGCAGAAATCAACAACGCAGAACAACAGTAAAGACGGGAGCGGTTTAAAGGCATAAGTTCAGTTTAACCGTTTCAGTGCAATTTTATACGACGTCAGGGGCCTGTAGTTAAATGGAAACACGTGTCACTCAGTATAGCATGTCCGGAACTAAATCGCAGACCAGGTGACGATAGCAGAAGTATTCACTAAATGTATGTTAATGGATGGGACAAATCACATCAGAGATCAACAGATTACTTCTGAGGCGATTGTTGTAGTTGTCTGACCTGGCTTGCCAGTGACAGCAGTTTTTCATCCTGTTCGCCCAGCGCGGCCAGGCTTTTGACCAGTTCGAACAAATACTGAGCATTAGACCCGAGCGGCCCCTGAGCCGCAGCAATCAGAGGAGCGACTACTGTCGGGCATTCATCGGCTTCAAATAACGGATGTAGCGTATTAATGGTGAATACCAGTGCAATGATCTGTTGCCCGCAGTCCAGAGTCACCTGTTGCCAGCGAGGGCAGTAACAGCCGGTGAGCATTTCTCTTTTCCACAGCAACTCAAGCTCTTCAGCTTTATTAGCTTCGCTCAGACGAAAGACCAGCCCGCGGGTTTTACCACCCGCCTGCAATGCCAGCATCCTGCCAGGCCGACACTCCGTACCGCGCCCCGCTACCAGACGAATGCAAAATGCCCGATGCCAGCCATCGAGGATCGCCGGCTGTACATCGCTGTAATCAAGCGCAGGGTTCCACATCAGTGAGCCATAGCCAAACACCCAGACAGGTAAGCCTGCGGGCAGTAACGCCAGAAACTCAGTCAGGTTTGCCTTACGTTGTTCCGGAGTTAATAACAGCTCATGATCGATTCGGCCAAACGATGACTGGCAGTCCGCATTAATTAAAAAATCCCGTGTCAGCACACCGCCCTCCTCAACCGCTAAGCAATACTGATGGTGAACACTGCTATCATTACAGCAAACAGTTAATTATGTGAAGAGCCTCACAATCCCAAAAATTGATAATCTTTTACTGCATCCAACGATGACCAGCGAAAACGAATATCTGATAACCCTCAGAAAAACAATGAACTGTAACGATAAAAATCGCAAATAGGTTAAAACAATAGAAATCAGGATTTCATCGTTAAAATTGCATGATAAATAACGATAACGCCACGACAACGCCAGGATTGTTAGCATAAATGAATCATGAAAATCACAATAAAACAGAGTGATAGGTGGGAAGATGCTTAATTAACGGCATTACAATTCTGTGGTAAATGAAAGTAAATAAATGTATCAAAATCAGAATTTAATGATACAGTGTCAACTGTATTGTGTATCTCTATCCTGAGGCAGAACAAAACCGCAAGCAGCCCATTATATAACGCGTGAGGAAGCAGAATGCCAGCGCATGAAAAAACCCGTCATACGGAATACTCGCTCATTTTCCCGATCGTTGCTCTGATCGTCTTATGGTTTTTCAGCCATCAGACCTCAATGCCCGTCGTTATTGCCATTAATATTCTTACGCTGGTCGCCATTTTGTGCAGTGCGTTCAGTGTCGTACGCCATGCCGATGTGTTGGCTCACCGGTTGGGTGAGCCCTTCGGATCACTGATACTGACACTGTCGGTAGTGATTCTGGAAGTCAGCCTGATTTCTGCGCTGATGGCCACCGGCAACGCCACCCCCGGACTTATGCGTGACACCCTGTATTCGATCATTATGATTGTGACCGGCGGTCTGGTCGGTTTTGCCTTGCTGCTGGGAGGCCGAAAATTTGCCACTCAGTACGTCAACCTGGCTGGGGTCAAACAATATCTGATTGCTATTTTCCCGTTAGCGATTCTGGTTCTGGTGTTCCCGGATGCATTACCCGGCGGCAATTTTACCACCGGGCAGGCATTGTTAATCGCCGCGGTCTCTGCTGCCATGTATGGGGTATTTCTGCTTATTCAGACCAAAACCCATCAGAGTCTGTTTATCTACGAGCACGAGGATGAAAGCGATGACGGTGACCCGCATCATGGTAAGCCTTCGGCCCACAGTAGTGGCTGGCATGCCGTCTGGCTGATCATTCACCTGCTGGCAGTTATCAGCGTGACCAAAATGAATGCCCCGGTGCTGGAACAATTGCTGGGAGACCTGAATGCACCAGAGCAGTTTACTGGTTTCCTGATTGCGCTGTTAATTTTATCCCCTGAAGGGTTAGGTGCGATAAAGGCGGTGCTGGCCAACCAGGTCCAACGGGCAATGAATCTGTTCTTTGGCTCAGTACTGGCGACGATTTCATTAACTGTCCCGGTGGTAACACTGATTGCGGTCTTTACCGGACAGCCACTTATTTTCGGGCTGGAAGCGCCTCAGATGGTGATCATGGGCAGCGTGTTATTACTGTGCCAAATCTCCTTCTCAACCGGCCGTACCAATGTACTCAATGGCGCGGCACACCTGGCATTGTTTGTCGGCTATCTGATTACTATCATGCTGTAAAACCGATTTCAGCCCGGAACCCCGCCGGGCTGAACACTTCCTGCCACATATTTTTCATCGTTCCTCAGTCGCGGACTCACCATAGCCCCACACCAGATCACCGTTGATTGCGGTTGGATATCTCTCTGAATTATTGCTGAGTCTGCATTCCCCTATAGGGACAACCTATCTTCGCTATAGCGCATCGGTTATTCATCCTTTTGGCATGAATGTGCAGAATAACTTTATCTCCGGTAAGGAAGATGCCTTTCAGCACAACCGAACCGCGGGCCATTACACAGTAAATATACCGGCCTGAAACGACCGGGGTCAGCATTCCTGTTTCACAGAGCACAGAGTTTAACTGCAATTTAACTAAGGTGTCAGATGAAAAAATTAATTCTGATTGCGCACCCCCGACCCGATGAATCGGTAGTGCATAAACAATGGATGGCCGAAGCAGCTAAACAACCTGAAAATTATACGCTGCATAATATCTGCACAGCCTACCCCGATGGCAATATCGATATCCTCAGTGAGCAGCAACTGATCGAAAATCACGATGAGCTGATTATCCAGTTTCCCTGCTTCTGGTTCAGTACTCCCCCTCTCCTCAAACAATGGCAGGATGATGTTATCCGCAGAGGCTGGGCATTTGGTGGCGGGACAGCAATGCGCGGTAAACGAGTCCGTCTGGCGGTATCCGCCGGGATGAGGGAACAGTCCTATTCAGTTCAGGGCCGGATGGCCTGCACTCTGGCCGGGCTGCTGCTCCCTTTTGAATGCGTATGCAAGTTTATTGATGCGCACTACGACGGATTCCACGCGTTTTACGGCACTCAGGACGATGCTGATGATCCTGAATATCAGGACAAAATCGCATTGAACACCCGGCAATATATGGAATTTCTTAGAAATTAATTTTCTGTGAGGAGACATTTATGGAAATCACGATTCTGGAAACAATCAATGTTGGCGGAATTGAATACAGCATTGTCCCTGCAGAAAGCTGTGTCGACATTGGCCGGCACCTGCACAACAGCCAGTGCAACTGGCATATTCATGTGCTGTCACCAGGCTGTCAGTACAATCCGTATGGCGATCTGTTCTGTATGGTGGTCGAAGATAACACCCACGGAGTTGCATATCTTGGCAAGTCCGCAGCATTTCCTGAAGCAGATAAAGTCCTGGTAAAACTGCTGCATGGTGACGATATTCTGGACGCTTCCTGCGATTGCCATGAGTCATCAGAGGCAGACAGCAGTGCAGTGGCTGTAGTTCAGCAGCTTCATAATCACCATCACGCCTGGCACCATCATATGCATTTCCCTGACTGCCTGCTTAACCCGCAACCCGGACAGTGGGCAATTAGCGTGGAATCGGCTTCAACCCGGCTCTGTGAAGTCTATGAAGCGGAACCCGTAAGTCAGTTATCGGTGATCGAGTCACTCTATTTTTCGGCGCCGGAACACCAGTAAACTACAGACAGGAGTATTGGCGGAAATGAAAAGAGTGCTTGTGACCGGGGCCAGCGGACTTGGGCTGGAGATTGCCAGACGTTATCTTAATGCCGGAGACCAGGTCTGCCTGCTTAGCCAGAGTGAAGCCTCGATACAGAGCGCGCTTGAATCTACAGGGCCCGCGGCTATCGGGGTCACGGGTTCCGTGACCCGAAGTGAAGATATTGAGCATGCAATACAGAGAATGTGTGATGCTTTTGGCGGCATCGATTGCGCAATCTCCTGCGCGGGAATTAATGTTGTTGGCCCTTCTCTTGAGGTCAGTGCACAGACTTTCAGTCATATTCTGGAGGTCAATGTGTTAGGGAGTTTTCTCGTCGCTCAGGCCGCAGGCAGGCAAATGGCCACCCACGGCGGTGGGAGTATTACTTTTATCAGTTCTGTATATGGAGAGTCCGGAGCGCCACAAAGGGCCGCATACTGCGCCTCGAAGGGAGCATTGCATACGCTCACCGAGAGTCTGTCCGTTGAATGGGGCAGATATGGTATCCGGGTGAATGCTGTGGCCCCGACCGGTATCCGCAGCCGGATGGTGCAGTCACTCATCGAACAAGGCCAGTATAATCTGCGTGGTGTCGAAGCCAGAACCCCGTTAGGCAGGCTGGCTGAGCCTGAAGAAGTAGCGAATGCCTGTTATTTTCTTTCCAGTGATCAGGCGGCAATGATTACCGGACATATATTACCGGTTGACGGTGGATGGCTGGCGAACGGATATATTATCTAGTCAGTCAGTCGACATATTACTGTTCAATATGATCGTAAATAGACTGTATTTTTGCCAGGTATTTTCTCATCATGGATATTATTTCCCGGGTACCGCTGGATATTGCAGTATCTGAGCGATAAATAAAGCCAAATACTTCATACACCGGTGGTGTTATTGGCACCCATTTTAATTTCTTTTCGTAGCCTAACTGATGCATTATAGGCCGGGTGGCAATGACATCGCCTATTCCTCTGGCGGCAAGTTCAAATGCGGTCTGCTGATATTCAACTTCAATAATAGGTTCGAGCTGTTTACCGATACTGCTGGCACGTTTTGCCAGTAGTTTTCTGATGGGATCAGTATTTCGCCATTTAACTTCACTCAGAATAAGCGGAGCATCCAGCAGTGCTTCAATAGTTTTCTCCCCTTCCAGGCGTTTTTCACTGGCACTGATATAACCGACCTGTGACGACCAGACCGGTTCACTGGCAATTAAGCTTTTATTATTCACCGGTAACATTACTAATCCGGCCTCTATTTGGCCATCCATCACAGCATCCGCCACTTCACTGGAATTAAGACCGGCAACTTTAAGTTTTACATCAGGGAACGCCTGGTGAAATTCTTCAATCAGGTCTGTCAGAAAATAGAGATAAGAGCTACCAAAAGTCCCAAAACTAACGGCTCCGCCTTTTAACTTTCGTACCGACTGCACCACATTGTGCGCTTCCTGAGCCGCATTCACCGAAATTCTGGCATGTGGCAGCAGACAATGCCCCGCCTCAGTCAGAATCAGTTTACGGTTAGTACGAATAAACAGATGTGTTCCTAAAGAGTTTTCGAGTCGCAGAATCTGATCAGATAATGAAGGCTGAGCAATATTGAGATGCTCTGCTGCTTTCGATAATGTGCCGTACTCTACGGCAGAAAGAAAATATTGCAGTTGCTGTAAAGTCATAGAACCAACATCTCCGAATAGATGAAAACCCTTATTCAACCGGGTGCCGTTAGCGCACAGAACATTTATCATGTTATTTCATAAAATAATCTGACAGGCACCGTCTTTTACTACGGTGCTGCGATTAAACTTAGCATCTGATATTTCCATAGGGTTGTCATATAGGAAATATGAATGATGAGTGGTAAGGCATAGTGTGTATAGGCTGTTTCTGTTCATTTCCTGCCTGCAGTAAAAATACATACCTATGATTCCTAATGAATATTAAGTAATGGCACATATTAAAATGAGGGTTAAACGCCCTTTTTTGCCATAGGAATGTCTGATAAAGCTTTGCAGGTATAGCCAGATCCTGTAAAAAGGAAAGGCATCACCTGCTTCATTGTTTTCCTGATAAACCCTATTAATGTAATTGTATTGTGAAGCACTGGTTATTCGGGGAAATGACCTGGCAGGGTATTCTTAACCATTAATTCCCGCAATATCGGATAACTGCATTCTTTCTGCCAGTTATATACCGGGTGATACCCGTTTATTCGCTGGCGTAAGTATTACGTGCCCGTTTCCGGGAATAACAATGAATTCTGGAGAGTGCTGATGACATCGTCATTTCTGTCTGTACAAAACTTAGTTAAATCTTTTAACAACGGCGTATTACCGATACTGAATGGAATGAATTTTCACATGGAACCCGGTGAGCGGGTGGTGGTTATCGGTCCCAGCGGTAGCGGCAAAAGTACCCTGTTGCGGTGTATTATGGGACTGGAAAAAATCGACTCCGGCACTATCGACTTTTCCGGTCAGCGCTATATCTCTGCAGACGTCAATCTGCAAATGCCGAACAAAATCCACAAAGAATCCCAGCGGAAAATCGGTATGGTTTTCCAGCATTACACTCTGTTTCCTCATCTGACGGTACTCGGAAACCTGATCCTTACCCCGGTGAGATCCCGTGGCGAAAATAAGGCACTGGCGACTCAGCGTGCAATGCAGCTACTGGCGCGTCTTGGCCTGCAAAATCGCGCAGAAGCCTATCCGGGAATGTTGTCCGGAGGCCAGAAACAGCGGGTCGCCATTGCCAGAGCTTTAATGCTAGACCCCGGAATTATTCTGTTCGATGAGGTCACCTCGGCACTGGACCCGGAACTGGTTTCTGAAGTTGAAGGAGTGATGATGGAGCTGGCGGCACAAAATATGTCAATGATGATAGTCACTCATGACATGGGGTTTGCCAAACGTATCGCTACCCGGGTGGTATTTTGCGCTGACGGTCAGGTGGTGGAAGACGCACCTCCTGAGGTAATTTTTACCCGCCCGGCAGAACCCCGAACCGCAAATTTCCTGAAAAAAATACTCCATGTTGAATCAATATCCTGAGGCCCGGTTATGACATCATTTTCATGGGATATGAGCGTTATTATCAACGGCTGGCCGCAGTTACTCAGCGGTCTTATCATGACAATTAAACTGACCCTGATTTCTGCCTCCATCGGCATCGTTGCAGGCTTTTTACTGTGCCTGCTGACGCTGTGTCGCTGGCGGATCGTCCGCTGGCCGGCGGTGGTTTTTATCGAGATATTTCGTTGTACCCCTGCTCTGGTGCAGATTGTCTGGATATTTTACTGCGTGCCTATCTTTTTCAATGTTTACTGGGATGCCTTTACCATGGCAATTCTGGCACTGAGCATGAATGTATCAGCGTTTAATGCTGAGGCTTACCGGGCGGCAATTCAAACTATCCCGCAGTCGCATCATGATGCCTGTGTTGCTCTCGGTCTCAGTCCACTGAAAAAGACGTTGTACGTTATTTTTCCACAAGCATTTATGATTGCGATTCCGGTGCTGCTCACTAATACCATTGGTTTATTACAGCAGACATCCCTGGTGGCTATCGTGGCGATTGCCGATCTGATGTATCAGGGGAAAACTCTGGCGACACAATATTATCGTCCGATAGAGGTCTACACCACCGTCGCTATTATTTACTTTGTGGTGTCATTGCCATTATCACAAATTGTCGGAATGTTTGAAAAACGTCTGCGTAAAATGAGCAGGTAGGAGAGCATAATGGTCGATTTCTCAACCGCATTCAGTTTTATCTTTGCCTATAAAAACGCACTGCTTTCAGGATTATTAAATACCCTCTATTATACCGCAATTAGTCTGGTTCTCGGCCTGGCATTAGGCTTTATTGTCAGCATGCTGCGCCAGTCTGGAAATATATTACTCAAAACAATCTCCGGCACTTATGTGGAAGTATTTCGCGGCACCCCTATTCTGGTCCAGCTGTTCTGGTTCTTTTTTTGTCTCCCGGCGATTTTGGGTATTAATCTGGGGAATCAGGTATCGACCATTCTGACCATGACCTTATATATGGGAGCTATCTCCAGTGAAAGTTTCCGTTCAGCCCTTAAGTCGGTGGGAGAAGAACAAAAAGATGCCTGTGTCTCACTGGGAATGTCACTTCCGGTCATGTTGTTATTTGTTTTCCTGCCACAAATGCTGATTCGCTCAGTACCAACATTGCTTTCCAACAGCGTCACTCTGTTTAAAGAGAGCGCGTTGATATCAGCGGTTGGTATGGGCGATCTGATGTATCAGGGACAAATGATTGCTGATTCCACCGCCCGACCGGTTGAGATACTGACCACCGTAGCACTGATCTATTTTATTATTGCCTTCACGCTCACCCGCGCGGTGACTTATTATGAAAAAATTTTATTAAACAAAATAAAACTATAACCCATGCCGGATTAAATATTATTTACGGCGAGTTATATATATCTGAAAACTTTTCAGTGATTCTGATTAACCACAAAATAAACACACCCGCACAGGCGGCGGAATGGGTATTATCACGTCAATAAAACAGGCATAGGCAACAGCTATACAACGCAATAGTTTTTCGCTCTTCACCACAGAAAATAATCAGCTTATTTATATAAGCACAGCTTGGTGAATATTAAGTTTTATATCAGGAGAAATTACTATGGTATTGCAATATTGTATTATTGGTGCCGGCGCTGCAGGGCTTGCAGCCCTGAAAACACTGCGGGACCAGAATATTGAAGCTGTCTGTTTCGAAAAATCACAACAGGTTGGCGGACACTGGCACGATGACTATCAGGCACTGCATTTAATTACGCCAAAAAGTACTTCCTGTTTTGACGGTTTTCCAATGCCTGATGATTATCCGCTCTATCCGGGCCGGGATCAGGTCAAAGCCTATATTGAAAGTTATGCCACTCATTTTAATTTATATCCGCTGATTCGCTTTAATTCCTGTGTCGAACAGATAGTGCCGGCAGGCAAACAGGGAGAAGATGGCTGGACGGTAACGGTGAATGGCGAAAGCCATCACTTTGCCGGAGTTATCGTTGCCAACGGCCATTTATGGGACCCTGCTTTTCCGGACGGTGCTGAAAATTACACCGGTATTTCATTACACTCCTGCCAGTACAACAATACCGGACAGCTGGCAGGTAAAGTGCTGGTTGTGGGATGTGGAAATTCAGGCTGTGACCTGGCTGTGGATGCTGCACAACACCGGTTTGAGACCGATGTTGTTATCCGTCGTGGTCAGGTATTTCAGCCCAAAGCCTTGTTTGGCCTGCCACGGGCCGAACTTCCGTTTATTAATCAACTGCCGCCGGAATTGCAAAACTCACTGGCTCAGGCTCTGACCCTGGTGTCATTGGGTAACTGGAAGAATTATCCGGGCATGCCGGAACCGGAAACCTGGGATCTTGAAAAGCAACCACCGGTAGTGAACAACCTGCTGCTCTACTGGATTCAGCATGGGCGCATCAAAGTACGGCCCGGCATCGCTGATATTTGCGGTAAGGTCGTGACCTTCACCGATGGCAGCACTGCCGAATATAACTCAGTCCTGTGGGCTACCGGCTTTAATGTCAGCCTGCCATTTCTCGATCAGTCGCAGCTTGACTGGCAGGAAGGCGTTCCTTTACGCACCGCTGCAATGACTCTGCCTACCCGCAGTGAAAATCTCTATTTTGTCGGACTGGCAGCGCCACGCGGTGCACAGTGGCCGGTCTACTGCCAGCAGACCACGTTAATTGCGCGAATGATTAAGTTACAGCAGCGGGGCGTGAGCAATATTGCCGCGCTGATGGCAGAGCACCAACAACCGGACACTCGAATCGATATTGTACGCCGCCTCTGGCAACAAAATTTTGATGACACGGTAAAAACCCTGGATTTGCTGGAAAAAGTGCATCCCGGGTTAGCTGCAGTCCCCTCTTCTGATTTCGCTTCTTTATAAGGAACCATCATGACTGAACGTACTCATCCTGTAGCACTGGTTACCGGCACCGCATCGGGCATGGGCAAGGCCGTAGCCACCCATTTTATGCACTCAGGCTGGCAGGTTATCGGGGTCGATCTGACGGTGCAGGAGAGCAGCGAATATTTTACTGCGGTTCAGGCTGACATTACCGATCAGGAAGCACTGAACGCCGCAATTGCTGATGCGCTGGCAGGTAGAAAATTATCGGCAGTGATCAACGCAGCGGGGATTTTCCCCGTATCCAGTCTCGAAAGCTATACCAGTGCTATTTATCGCCGCATTTTCGATATCAATGTGCTTGGCACCTTAAATGTGGCCCGCACCGGCCGTGATTTCATGGCGGAGTCTGGCGGTTGCATGCTGTTTTTTGCCTCAGTCGATGCCTTTGCGGTATCACGCAATCAGTTACTGTACTGCGCCTCGAAAGCCGCCGTGGTCGCACTGACTAAATCTCTGGCGATTGAGCTGGTTGACCGGGGAATCGTAGTGAATGCCATTGCACCCGGCTGGGTGGAAACCGAAGGCACACTGGCGGGTGGCAGGCTGGAAGCTGGTGTCATGGAAGTACCGATGAAACGAGCAGCCAGAGTTGAAGAGATTGCACAGTGGGTCTGGAAATTGTGTGAAGCCCCGGGGTATGTCACCGGTGAGACCCTGGTGATTTCCGGTGGTGTCTGCATGCGCTAAGCGGTGGTGGCCGACAGACGGCCACCGTGTCACTACACATACTTATTGTTCCGTTCAGGGGTTATATGAAAATTTGCTGGATTCACCCGACTGCCCGCTCAGAATCGCTTAATGATTTATGGCCCACACTGGAACAAAGTATCCGTTCGGTGATGGCCCCGGGCACCACTGTTGACTTCCGCTTTCCGGCATCAAGTGTCGGGTTTACCCGTTCTTTGTATGCCGAACATATGAATTCGGTACTGATACTTGAAGAAGCCCTGCAGGCACGGGATGCAGGCTATGACGGCATTTTTCTCGGTTGCTGGAATGATGCGCTCTGGGAAGCCAGGGAAATTCTCGATATTCCTGTTGCATCAGTCGGGGAGCAATCTCTGCTGGCCTCGCTGGCCATGGCCCGCAAATTTGCCGTGATCACCGTCTCTGATAAAACCCGTGTAGCCATCGAACGCGACATCATGGCTTACGGCTTATCCGCCCGGGGTATTGAGGATCCGGTCCGGACTATTAACCCCTTCTCCACCGCCGACATGCTGAAAAGCGCAGTGACGTCACCCCATCAGCAGTTTATCCCACTGTTTGAAGAGGCCGCCCGTGAGTGTATTGCCGATGGCGCTGAAATCATTCTGGTGGGATGTGCCTACTACGGCCCGTTACTACGTAAAGCAGGTTATCAGTTGGTCTCCGGGACGACGGTTCCTGTGATGGACTCGTCGGCAGTCGCCATCAAGTATCTGGAAGCCATGATTGGCATCCATCAGAACATTGGGCTGGCAAAAAGTCAGGCGCTGACCTTTGCCCCGCCTCCGGGCGAATATCTGAATAAAATTCGCAGCTTATTCAGCAGTTAACCCGTTTCCTGCCGGAAGTTAAATTCCGGGAGTACAGCCCGTAGCTAATGTAAATTTTAATGGTTTCCGGAGTTTACTATGTTCAGCCGACGTGATGGTGACATAAACGACGTTTACTGGTCGGTAGTCAGTAAAGAGAGAATACAACCCACTGACCGGGCGAGCCGTGATAGCTACGACCTGGTAGTGATCGGTGCCGGTTACTGTGGGCTGTCTGTCGCACTTCACGCGGCAAATCAGGGAATGTCGGTATTACTTCTGGAAGCGGCCACCGTTGGCTCAGGCGCCTCCGGAAGAAATGGTGGCGCGGTGGTACCCACGTTTCCGGGCGCCCTGACCGCAGATGATATTAAGCTGCGTATTGGCAATGCCAAAGGTGAACAGTATGCAGCTCAGGTGGTGGCAGCGCCTGAATATCTGTTCCGCTTAATTGAACAGCATCAGATTCAGTGCCATCCGGTTCAGCGGGGATTTATCCAGCCGGGACACTCAGAAAAATCACTGGCCAGAGTGAAACGTGTTTATCAGTCATGGCAGCAACGCGGAATTGATATTCAATGGCTGTCAGGCGACGAGGTTAAACAATCTACCGGCGCTCATGGCTATCTCGGTGGCTGGTTTCAGAAAACCGGTGGCACGGTCGAGCCATTTGCATTAGCCCAGGGGCTGGCCAGGGCAGCTCTGACTGCCGGCTGCGAAATTCTGGAAAATCATCAGGTGACTGCCATAGACAAACAGCAGGCCCAGTACAGGGTGACCACCGAACGCGGTCAGTTCAATGCCACTAAAGTACTGATTGCTACTAATGCCTATACCCGCCATCTGGCAGCGCCTTTGGGCAAGTCAGTCATTCCTGTCCGCCTCTATCACACCATGACCCGCCCGCTAACAGAACAGGAGCGGCGCACAGTGTTACCCGAAGGGATTACCTTTACCGACCTGAGGAAATCTGGCGGTTTTGGCCGGCTCGACTCTTTAGGACGCTTACAGTCAGGTGGCGCAGTTTTTACTCCCGGTGGCAAAAATTACGGTATGGAGCACGCAAAGCTGCGGATGAAAACTCTGTTTCCGTCACTGGCCGGAATTGAGCTGGAATATTACTGGGAAGGCTATTGCGCCATTGCAGATGAATGGATCCCGTCGTTGCAGATTCATGATCAGGGTTTTTATTCCTGTATCGGTTTTTCTACCCGCGGTGTGGCGATGAGTGTCGCTGCCGGAAAAATTATTGCTGACATCCTCAGTGAGCAGATCACTGCGGCAGAATCTCCGCTGTTCGTGAAACAACAACGGGACATCCTTTTCCAGTCAGTTAAACAGTACGCCAGCGGGCTGATTTTCCCGTTATACAAAGCGAAAGACCGGCTGAAACTCTCCTGAGAATAAGGAATACCATGCCTAAGATCATTAGCCACTCATTACTGACGTACCATGAAATTGAAATGGACGAAGTTATTCCGCTGGCAATGTCATTTATTGCTGACGGAAGGCCGTGGCATTCCCATGCCATCTCACCAGGCTGCCATTTCAATCCCTACCCGGATTTGTATGCCGTGGTTGTCGAAGATAACCAGCACAATATTGCGTATATATCCCCCTCGGTCAGTTTTCCTGAGGCTGATAAGCAGCTGGTCAGGCTGCTGCATGGTGACGACATTCTTAACCCGGATATCCGCTTTACGCAGAGTGAACAGGACATCGAGTCAGAATTGTTACAACGAGTCCGTCAACTCAACGAACAGGGTGTTGCCTGGCATCACCATATGAATTTCCCGCACTGTTTAATGACCCGGCAGACGCAGCAATGGATGATCACTGTTGAATCTGATGCGGGAGTATTTCAGGAAGAGTATCCGGGGGAACCTAAAGAGATTCTCAGACAGCTGGAGGTGCTCTATTTCCGCAATCTGGAACAAAGCACCTGACATTTTCACACTACAGAGATTGTGCCGACGAAAGCCTGCTGCCAGCGCGCTGACTCAGCAAACATAGCCCGAAAAACTATCATCCGTCATCACGTTAACGCCGAGGAAAAACAATGAAAACTCATTTCACCCGCATTCTGAAGTACGGTTCACTGCTATGCACTACTTTGATGGCCGGTTATCTGATTGCTGCTCCGGCACAGGCGCAGGGTAACTATGATTTATGGAAGGAGGTAAAAGCGCGCGGGGTACTGAAATGTGCCACAGCCGTAACACCACCGTATATCATTCATGACCCGCTGACGCAGCAATGGGGCGGCCCTTTTGTTCAGCTTTGTCAGGAATTTGCCACTAACGTGTTGCATGTAAAGGCTGAGATGGTCAACACCACCTGGGATACCATGGTCGCGGGTATTCAGGCCAATCGCTGGGATATGGGGATGTCTCTGTCGCAGACCCCTGAACGTGAGAAAAGTATCGAATTCTCTTCTCCGGTTATCTATTCCAGCGTCACCTTCTCGTATGACAAACATAATTCAAAATTATCGAAGCCCGATAGCGTCGCAGATTTTGACCGCCCTGATCTGACAGTTGCAGTAATGTCAGGGTCGATTGCCGACTCAACTGTCACTCAGACATTGAAAAAAGCACATATTATGCGTTTGCCAGGAGCCCAGGAAGCCACAATGGCACTTCTGTCGCACCGTGCTGATGTTTATGCCGATGATATAGGCACCAATATGATTGTAGTGGCGGCGCATCCGGCAAATCTGGCTGTCTATGAACCTAAACCGGCGCTGTCTCCGTTACCAGCTGGCTTTGGTCTGCGCAAAGATATCTCTGCTGCCGACCTGGCATTACTGGATAAATTTGTCGACCAGCAACGGACTTCCGGCAATATCGATAAACTAGTCAAAGAGGCGGCGGCTAAATCCATCGGTCATTAGTCAGTAATGGTTAACGCAGTTGCCCTCCCTCAGCCGTCATTGCTCAAATGCTGTGCTAATGATTGAAGACTGAATACGGGAATCTGCCTGACATTTTCAGGACGATGTGAACAAAGATCAGCGAAGAGGCTCAGAAAAGACTACAGCGACAGACAGGCTGTCGCTGTAGTTAAACAATATAGTTAAACAATTGAGTTGAACAATTTAACTATAAAATCAGTCAGCCAGCGAAATTAGCGGCTGGTATCCAGAGCAGGGAATGATTTCACCAGTTCATCAATGGCTTTCATCTGCACCAGGAATGGTTCCAGCTTATCCAGCGGCAGTGCAGAAGGACCGTCACATTTAGCGTGATCCGGATCCGGGTGAGCTTCAATAAACAAACCAGCAATACCAACTGCCATCCCGGCACGCGCCAGTTCAGCTACCTGAGCACGACGCCCACCCGATGCAGCACCAAACGGGTCACGGGTCTGCAATGCATGAGTGACATCGAAAATAACCGGTGAATTATTGGTCACTTTCTTCATCACATTAAAGCCCAGCATATCCACGACCAGATTATCGTAACCAAAGTTGCTGCCACGGTCGCAAAGGATCACTTTGTCATTGCCGCCTTCGGCAAATTTATCGACGATATTACCCATCTGTCCCGGGCTCACGAACTGTGGCTTTTTAACGTTAATCACGGCACCGGTTTTAGCCATAGCTTCTACCAGGTCAGTCTGACGGGCGAGAAACGCCGGCAACTGAATCACATCCACCACTTCTGAAACTGGCTGAGCCTGTGCAGCTTCATGCACATCAGTAATGATTTTCACGCCAAAAGTACTTTTCAGCTCAGCAAAAATCTTCATTCCCTCTTCCAGGCCCGGGCCACGATAAGAATGGATAGAGGAACGGTTTGCTTTATCGAAAGACGCTTTAAATACGTATGGGATGCCAAGCTTATCGGTGACTTTGACATAGTGTTCGCAGATACGCATGGCAAGTTCGCGGGATTCGAGAACATTCATACCACCGAACAACACAAATGGCAGATCATTTGCTACCCGGATGTCACCAATAGAGACTACTTTCTCTGTCATACCGTTGTTCCTTTAGTTACTGATATCAACACGGCTTAGTGCAGCGTGATTTGTTTATTTTCAATGGCGTGGATCTGCACCTTAATCATTTCACTGACAGGATCTTCAGGACACTGTTCAATAAAATAATTCAAATCACTCAGTGCGATATGTTCACACTCAAGCTGTGCGTAAATCAGTCCACGGTCACGTATTTCGTAAGGGTCTTCGGGGTCCAGTTGCAGTAACACTCCACTGACATTTAACGCCAGTTCAAGCTGCTGCTCATCCATCAGGGAGGCCTTCAGGGTATCGAGCATTTTACGGATCACCAGAGAGACTTCCGATTCATCGAGATCCTCGTCATACAACGCGGAGGTCGGCCCCATACTGCCTTTGACCCAGACATCCAGAGTATGTTCATCCAGAGTATCGCCGTTGAATGGATTGATTAACCACATCTCACCGTCCACCCAGTCTGCGCGCACAATCAGTTGCGTCGGAAAAATCACCGGTAACAACGGCAGTGATAATTCACCGGCAATATAGAGCAACAATGCACCCAGCGACACTGCCGTGCCCTGACGGGTTTTTAGCACATTATCCAGCCACAGCACATCAGATAACCGGTAAATCCCGCTGGCGCCGCCAAAGCCCCACGGCCCGTAGAACAGTTCCATCAGTTGTTCGAGCTGTTTTTCTGCGTCGGTTTCCTGCGCCAGATGAACACGGGCTTCATCCACCATCTGCGCCAGCTGCTGCCGCACGCTTTCTGACGGAAAATCAGTGCGTATCTGCTGCATCACCCTGATCATCGCTTCACACAGTGAGCAGTCGGTAAAATCAAAATCGGTTGCGGAACTCATAACATCCCCAGTAGCGGCACTCTGTTTATCGCCAGCCAGAGAATGATCCCCAGCATTAACAGAGCGGCGCAAAATGCAATTCCGCGGGTAAACTGCGAAAAATCACGACCGCCAAAGGCGATAAATCCTAAGCCGATATACAGAACTACCGCAAATATTTTTTCGGTCAGCCAGCCACCATCTTCAGTAAACGGAAAATAGTGGGTGATAAAAATCAGTGACACCCCGCTCAGCAGCAGCAACGTATCATTAATATGTGGGGTGATTTTCACCCAGCGACGCTGCATCATCGCAGAATTGACGGTTTTCCAGTAAAAACGGCTGACGAACAAAATCACCGTCAGAAAAACGGTGATCATATGCAATGTCAGTACCGGCGTATAAAGAGAGCTCATTTATCCTGCCATCGGTTCGGAAATAAACTGACCATAGCTAACCCTCGGGTTACCTGCATAATCATTACGGGTTGCGACCTGCCGGTAGCCACTGTGCTGCAACAACTGGCGCACTGCCTCACCTTGCTGCCAGCCATGCTCAAGGACCAGCCAGCCGTCAGAGTGCAGCCAGTCGCGGCTTTGTTCAATAATGTGTCGTAAATCTGCCAGCCCCCCTTCTTCAGCCACCAGCGCACTCAGGGGTTCAAAACGCACATCGCCCTGTTGCAGGTGGTAATCATCAGCGTCGATATAGGGAGGGTTGCTGACAATCAGCTGATAGCGGCTGGCGGGTAGTTGGCTGAACCAGTTACTTTGCCTGAAATGGCAATGGTTTAATGCCAGCTGTGCCGCATTTTGTTGTGCCAGTTCCACCGCCTCTGCGACCCGGTCCACACCGGTAACCACACAGTCCGGACGTTCTGAACCGAGCGCCAGAGCAATCGCGCCGCTGCCGGTCCCCAGGTCCAGCACTTCACAGGGTGTTTCCGGCAGTAATTCCAGCGCGACTTCGACCAGTACTTCGGTATCCGGACGAGGGATCAGGGTGCTGTTATTGACCTTTAACGGCAGTGACCAGAATTCACGCTCACCTAATAAATGAGCCACCGGCTCGCCCTGCTGCCGGCGGTTCAACAGCTCATCCAGCTGCGCCAACTGGGAGGCGGTTAAGATGGTATCATCAAACGCGATTAGCCAGCTGCGGGACTTTTCCAGCACATAACCGAGCAGGATTTCGCCATCCCGTTTCGGGCTTTCACTGTGTTGCAAAACCACACGGCTGTGTGCCAGCCAGTCGCGAATGCGCATTAATCCTGGCCTGCCAGTGCAGCTAACTGATCCGCCTGATACTCCTGAACAATAGGTTCAATCAGGCTGTCCAGTTTGCCTTCCATCGTTTCATCCAGACGATAAATCGTCAGGTTAATCCGGTGATCGGTTACACGGCCCTGTGGGAAGTTATAAGTACGAATGCGGTCAGAACGGTCGCCGCTGCCCAGCAGGTTACGTCGTGCTGAAGCTTCTGCTTCGTGACGGCGTGCCATTTCAGCGGCATGGATACGCGCCCCTAACACTGACAGTGCTTTGGCCTTGTTCTTATGCTGCGAGCGTTCATCCTGACATTCCACCACAATGCCGGTTGGCAGGTGGGTAATACGGATGGCTGAATCGGTGGTGTTAACGTGCTGACCACCCGCTCCTGAAGAACGGAAAGTATCAATTTTCAGGTCTGACGGGTTAATTTCCGGCAGTTCTGCTTCCGGAATCTCCGGCATAACCGCGACAGTACAAGCCGAGGTGTGAATTCGCCCCTGTGACTCGGTTTCCGGGACACGTTGTACGCGATGTCCGCCAGACTCAAATTTCAGCCGGCCATAGGCACCATCACCGGCAATTTTGGCAATCACCTCTTTATAACCGCCATGCTCACCTTCGTTGGCGCTGACAATTTCAACCCGCCAGCGGTTGGTTTCGGCATAACGGCTGTACATGCGGAACAGATCACCGGCAAACAGCGCGGCTTCGTCACCACCGGTACCGGCACGAACTTCTACGAAACAAGGACGTTCATCGTCCGGGTCTTTTGGCAGCAACAGAACCTGTAATTCCTGTTCCAGGCTCTCACTGCGACTTTTGGCTTCCTGCAGTTCATCATGCGCCATATCGCGCATTTCCGGGTCATCGAGCATCAGTGTTGCGGTTTCAATATCTTCCTGAACCTGCTGCCAGTGGCGAAAGCATTGGGTCACGTCGGTTAACTGAGCGTACTCACGGGACAGTGCCCGAAAACGCTCCTGGTCGGCAATAACCCCGGCATCCCCCAATAACGCTTCTACTTCTTCATGGCGTTCCTGCAGCGCTTCGAGTTTGGCAACAATTGATGTCTTCATGTATTTGAGGTTTATCCATTCACAGAAAAGGGCGGCCCGGCATTATTCAATGCCGAGACCGTCACGTAAAATTTGCAGACGTTCATCGTCCCCGTCGCGGGCAGCCTGCTGAAGGGATTTCGTCGGGGCGTGAATCAGGCGATTGGTCAGTTTATGGGCCAGATCCTGCAGGACTTTTTTAGCGTCCTGTCCTTGTTCCAGAGCCAGCATCGCGCGTGATTCCAGTTCTTCACGGATTTGATCCGCATGAGAACGATAATCACGAATGGTAGTTACCGCTGACTGCGCGCGCAGCCAGGACATAAACTCACCACTTTCGTAGACCACAATACTTTCGGCTTCAACGGCCGCAGCTTCACGCTGGGCCATATTCTGCTGAATAATCGCCTGTAAGTCATCTACGGTATATAAATAGGCATTCGCCAGCTTACCCGCTTCCGGTTCCACATCGCGTGGTACCGCAATATCCACCAGCAGCATCGGCTGGTTGCGCCGGGCTTTCAGTGCGCTTTCCACCATGCCTTTACCGATGATAGGCAGCGGGCTGGCGGTGGAAGAAATAATAATATCGGCATCCTGTAAGCGTGACGTAATGTCGCCGATTTCGATCACCTCGGCATCCACTTCTTCTGCCAGCCGTTGCGCACGCTCACGGGTGCGGTTAGCAATAATCAGTTTTTTAACCTGGTGCTCACGCAGATGACGAGCCACCAGCTCAATTGTTTCCCCTGCCCCAACCAGTAATACCGTAACTTTAGACAGTGATTCGAAAATCTGCCGCGCCAGCGTACAGGCAGCAAACGCCACTGACACTGCACTGGCACCGATCTCAGTTTCAGTACGAACCCGCTTGGCTACCGAGAAAGTTTTCTGGAACATCCGTTCCAGTTCGCTGTTCAGCACATGGCCGCGTTGTGACTCAGCAAAGGCTTTTTTAACCTGCCCGAGGATTTGCGGCTCACCTAACACCAGCGAATCGAGGCCACTGGCCACCCGCATAAGATGGCTGACTGCGGCATTATTTTCATGCCAGTACAGGCTCTGCCTGACATCTTCCTCTTTCAGCTGATGATAACTGCACAGCCAGCGCACCAGCTGTTCCTGAATATCATCATTTTCATCCACACTCAGGTATAACTCAGTGCGGTTGCAGGTTGAGAGTACCACGCCACTTTGTACTTTTGGCTGTGATAACAGGCTGTCCAGCGCTTTATCAAGTGTGTCCGGCCCAAAAGATACCCGTTCGCGCAACGCGACAGGTGCCGTTTTGTGATTGATTCCGAGTGCTAGAAGCGTCATGGCGATTGTGGTTGGGTTGTCCCAATAATGTCAGGGTTATACAACCATTCTACAAGATGAGTCAGATCAAGAAAAGCCATACAAAAGCTATGACTGTAATAAGATTAACCTGATGCCACACAATAATCCCTGAATAGCATTGACGGTTAAATGCCGGGACGGTAGCGTTTAGCCCATCTGCAGTAAAATCCGGGTCTGAGGAGATGACTACGTGAGATTAACTAATACCCGCCGGTTGGTTCGGCTGTTACCTTTTGCCAGCCTGCTGTTAACCGCCTGTGTAACAACCGCCCCGCAGGGCCCTGGTAAAAGCCCGGATTCCGCACAATGGAAGCAACATGTCAGTGAAGTCAGACAGGTAACCGCGTTCCAGACCAGAGGCGCATTTGCTTATCTGTCTGCACAGCAAAAAGTCTATGCCCGTTATAACTGGCAGCAAACCGCCGGTGATCGCTACCGCTTGCTGTTAACTAACCCGCTGGGCAGTACCGAAATGCAGCTGGATACTCAGGGCGGGACCGTACAACTGGTGGATAACACCGGTAAACGCTATTTCAGCCATGATGCGACCAAAATGATTTCTGAGCTGACCGGGATGAAAATCCCACTGGAGAACCTGCGTCAGTGGATGCTGGGTCTGCCAGGTTCAGCCAGCAGCTATACCCTGAACGATAATTACCAGCTGCGCACTGCCACTTATACTCAGGACGGTCAGACCTGGAATGTGACGATAAATGCGTATCGTCAGGATGTGAAACCAGCTCTGCCAGCAGATCTGGAAGTCACCACCGGAGATTTAACCATCAAACTGCGTATGGATAGCTGGAAATTGCCATGATGACGACCTGGCCCAGCCCGGCAAAACTTAATCTGTTCCTTTATATTACCGGGCAACGCAGTGATGGCTACCACAACCTGCAAACTCTGTTTCAGTTTCTGGATTATGGTGACAGCCTTGAGATTGAAGTTACCAGCAACGGTCAGTTGGTAATGGCACAACCGGTTGACTCGGTGGCCGATGAGGATAATTTAATTATTCGTGCAGCACGTTTACTCAAAGCTGCTGCGCTGTCGGAAAACCGGGTGGCCGAAAGTGCCGGTGCTGTATTTGCGGTGCAGAAAAAAATTCCGATGGGCGGTGGTCTGGGGGGGGGGTCATCGAATGCGGCCACGGTGCTGGTAGCACTCAACCACCTATGGCAATGCGGATACTCCGCGGAATTTCTGGCAAAACTGGGGCTGCAGCTCGGCGCCGATGTGCCGGTGTTTGTCCACGGATTTGCCGCTTTTGCCGAAGGTGTCGGTGAACAACTTCACCCGGCGACTCCTCCGGAGAAATGGTATCTGGTTGCACATCCCGGGGTAAGTATCCCTACCCCGCTGGTATTTGGTGATCCACAGCTGACCCGTGACAGCCCGCACCGGACATTAAACCAGCTAATGAATAGCAACTGGCTGAATGATTGTGAGCCAGTCGTAAGAAAACGTTTTCGTAAGGTTGATGAATTGCTCGTCTGGCTGTTAGAATACGCGCCATCACGCCTGACCGGGACCGGCGCCTGTGTGTTTGCCGAGTTCGACACCGAGGAAGCTGCCCGGCAGGTTCTTGAACTCGCTCCTGAGTGGATAACGGCTTTTGTTGCGCGTGGAGTGAATACTTCACCGCTACAAACAATGTTATCTGAGTGATCAGCGTGTGCGTGACAGTATCAACCTGTTCCAGATACTGCGCGTATCGCATTTATACACCTGTGTGAACCTGCTCTGCGACACCGCGCAGAGGGGTCTCTGGACGTAAAGCCTGAGGTTTTTCTCGTGCCCGATATGAAGCTTTTTGCTGGTAACGCCACCCCGGAACTAGCGCAACGCATAGCCAACCGTCTTTACACTAACCTCGGGGACGCCGCTGTCGGCCGTTTCAGTGATGGTGAAGTCAGTGTTCAGATTAATGAAAACGTACGTGGTGGTGATATTTTTATCATTCAGTCCACCTGTGCGCCAACTAACGATAACCTGATGGAACTGGTGGTCATGGTTGACGCGTTGCGTCGTGCCTCTGCCGGTCGTATTACCGCAGTTATCCCTTACTTTGGTTATGCCCGCCAGGATCGTCGCGTTCGTTCTGCGCGTGTCCCCATTACAGCAAAAGTAGTCGCCGACTTCCTGTCCAGCGTTGGTGTTGACCGTGTTCTGACGGTAGACCTGCATGCCGAGCAGATTCAGGGCTTCTTTGATGTACCGGTAGACAACGTTTTCGGCAGCCCGATTCTGCTGGAAGATATGCTGCAGTTAAATCTGGAAAATCCAATTGTGGTTTCTCCGGATATCGGCGGTGTAGTGCGCGCCCGTGCAGTCGCTAAGCTGCTGAACGATGCGGATATGGCCATTATCGATAAACGTCGTCCACGGGCAAACGTTTCTCAGGTCATGCACATTATTGGTGATGTTGCCGGCCGTGACTGTGTTCTGGTCGATGATATGATCGATACCGGAGGCACGCTGTGCAAAGCGGCTGAAGCACTGAAAGACCGTGGTGCCAAGCGTGTATTTGCTTATGCGACTCACCCTATCTTCTCCGGAAACGCGCTGGAAAACCTGCGTAACTCAGTGATTGATGAAGTCGTGGTCTGTGACACGATTCCACTGTCTCCGGAAATTAAAGCACTGCCGAATGTTCGTACTCTGACATTATCCGGTATGCTGGCTGAAGCGATTCGTCGTATCAGCAATGAAGAATCTATTTCGGCGATGTTTGAGCACTAATTACTGCTTATTCATTGACGAGTAAAGGACCGGGCTTCGTGCCCGGTCTTTTTGATTGCAAATGACTGTGTTACCTGTCTGTTAATAATAAAAAATCTCTTCCGATGCATATATTTTAATATTCTATTGTAATGTCTTGCCGGGAATAACTAAAGAATCCATCTGTCAGATATTAAGTCAGATGATTTACTTATATTAGCGTACGGTTTTATTTAGCGCTTTATTCGGGGAATGTATATGTTACTCGATATTTATACACTGTTTGTTTGTGAATTATATATTCTGGGCTTTCTGACTATTATTTATATTTTTGCCTGGCTTGGCGGAAAACGCCAACGAGAGCTGGGACATATGGCATTAATTCTGGCTATTACTATGAGTGCAGTATTTCTCAGCAGCCTGCGCAACAAAGGTTACCATTTTCTGCCAGTAGTTGTTTCCAACAGCTTACTGTTACTAAGCTATGGCCTGATGGTTAACATCCTGCGTTCGCTGGGGGAACGCCCGGTCGGCTATTTGTGGCTAAGCAGTTGCCTGCTCTGGCCGGTATTCTGTCTGTACCCCGCTTTTTATCATAATTTGCCGTCACGCATTGTCACTATTACACTGCTTTGCGGTCTGTACAGTGCTGCCTTCTTTTTTGAGCTGTGCCGCCTGAGGCAGATAATTAAAACCACTTTCTGGCCAGCGATTATACTGGTCTCTATTCATCTGTTATTTCAGTTCGCCCGTCTGTTGTTTGATCAGTTCGCGCCAGACAACCGTAACGGAGCTATTGCCGGCAGCCATTTTTCTTTATACGTTATTCTTGAGTCTATTTTATTTATTATCGGGTTATCCTTTACTCTGCTGGCAATGGTGAATGAACGCAGCCAGTTGAAACTGGATCGGATGTCGCAGATTGATCCGTTGACTAATACTTTAAACCGGCGAGGGTTATATCTGGTGGCTGCTGAAATTATCAGACGCAGCCAGCAACGGCCCTGCACTGCCATTATTTTTGACCTGGACCATTTTAAATCAATTAATGACACCCACGGTCATTTCAAAGGCGACGAAATACTGCTGGATTTTTGTCAGCGAGTCAGTGAGAAAATCCCTCCGCACCTGTGCTTTGCACGTCTCGGTGGCGAGGAATTTGCGGCAATCGGGTTACTCAGCCAGGAACAGGCTGGTGAGCTATGTGAACAAATTCGTCAGGCGGCAGAACAGTCACTCAGTAGCCAGATCCCATATACAGTAAGTATTGGATTTACCACCGGTTCGATCGTCGATCATCAGAAACCTGCAGTCAACAGCCTGCTGGAAACCGCTGATTTTGCTCTGTACAAGGCGAAAACCAGCGGACGTAACCGTGTGTGTTTCCAATTATTTATGGCGAGGATGTAACTTACAGCCGTTGTAGCGTAACAGAAAATAGCGGTCGCAGACTTTTTCGCGACCGCCTAACTGTGCACCGGTCAGCCACAACAAAGCCCCAAGGAAAATAGCAAAAATAGCCAGTCCTACCACCAAATCCGGCAAGTGAATGGATGGCAGCTGATTCAGTACCGCCACCACGATTCCGGCAAGAATGACCACCAGTCCTGCACCCATTAATGTATTTCCGTACATCAGACACTGTTTATGTTTCATGATGTCTCTCCCCACACTGCGAAACAGTTGAACAATTAAATAAAATTTTAATTAACAACTTTACAACACACTGCTACACAGATCACAAACCGGGAAGTTAATGAACATTTCATGCGATCGTCACAGCCCTTTGTGCTTCTGACAGTCACACAGTAAAATAGCGTTTTGTAATCACGGCAGGAACGACATAGTGAGCAGCATTAAACTGATTGTGGGACTGGCAAACCCTGGTGCGGAATATGCCGCTACACGGCACAATGCAGGGGCCTGGTACCTGGATCTTTTGGCAGAACGGCATAATCAGTCATTAAAGGAAGAGCCTAAATTTTATGGCTATACCGCGCGGCTGAACCTGGCCGGTAATGACGTCCGTCTGCTGGTACCCACCACCTTTATGAACCTGAGTGGTAAAGCTGTTGCTGCGATGGCTACCTTTTATCGTATTGCCCCCGAAGAGATTCTGGTGGCTCATGATGAACTGGATATGCCACCAGGCGTCGCAAAATTTAAGCTGGGTGGCGGACACGGTGGCCATAACGGGCTGAAAGATATCATCAGTAAACTGGGCAACAACCCTAACTTTCACCGCCTGCGCATCGGTATTGGTCATCCGGGCGATCGTAATAAAGTCACCGGTTTTGTCCTCGGCAAGCCACCGCAGAGTGAACAGAAACTCATTGATGAGGCGATTGATGAAGCGGCACGTTGTACCGAAGTGTGGCTAAAACACGATCTCCTGAAAGCGATGAATCGCCTGCACGCATTTAAAGCCGGCTGAACCCTGCCGGAAATCCGCGCCTTCATGGCCGGTTGTGTGTATAATGCGGCGAAATTTTACAGATCCGACGGCTGCCTGATATGCAGCCGCCAAAACGTTATAAGGTAACTCAAGCATGGGATTTAAATGCGGTATCGTGGGCCTGCCAAATGTTGGTAAATCCACCCTGTTTAACGCGCTGACCAAAGCAGGTATCGAGGCGGCTAACTTTCCGTTCTGTACCATCGAACCCAATACCGGTGTGGTTCCCATGCCTGACCCGCGTCTGGACAAGCTGGCAGAAATCGTAAAACCGCAGCGCACCATCGCCACCACCATGGAATTTGTCGATATCGCCGGTCTGGTGAAAGGCGCTTCCAAAGGTGAAGGCCTGGGTAACCAGTTCCTGACCAACATC
Organism: Tatumella citrea; assembly: GCF_002163585.1. Classification (NCBI taxonomy): domain Bacteria; kingdom Pseudomonadati; phylum Pseudomonadota; class Gammaproteobacteria; order Enterobacterales; family Erwiniaceae; genus Tatumella; species Tatumella citrea. The sequence continues at coordinate 1,759,150 of NZ_CP015579.1, read as the reverse complement.
CGTGAAACCGAAGCTATCGGTCACGTGGTTCGTTGTTTTGAAGATGACAATATCATTCACGTTGCCGGCAAAGTCAGCCCTGCCGACGATATCGAAGTGATTAACACCGAACTCGCCCTGTCTGACCTGGACACTTGTGAGCGTGCGATTCACCGTTTACAGAAGAAAGCTAAAGGCGGCGATAAAGACGCTAAAGCTGAGCTGGAAGTTCTGGAAAAATGTCTGCCACAACTGGAAAACGCCGGTATGCTGCGTTCCCTGGGCCTGGATGAAGACGAAAAAGCGCTGATTCGCTACCTGAGTTTCCTGACCCTGAAACCGACCATGTACATTGCCAACGTCACCGAAGATGGTTTCGAGAACAACCCGTTCCTCGATAAAGTACGTGAGATTGCCGATCAGGAAGGTTCTGTAGTCGTTCCGGTATGTGCGGCGGTTGAATCTGATATCGCTGAACTGGACGACGCTGACCGTGAAGAGTTTATGGCCGAACTGGGTCTGGAAGAACCTGGTCTGAACCGCGTCATCCGCGCCGGTTATGCCCTGCTTAACCTGCAGACCTACTTCACTGCCGGTGTTAAAGAAGTCCGTGCCTGGACCATCCCTGTCGGCGCTACCGCCCCACAGGCTGCCGGTAAAATCCACACCGACTTCGAAAAAGGCTTTATCCGCGCCCAGACCATCGCCTTTGATGACTTTGTAGCCTGCAAAGGTGAACAAGGTGCCAAAGAAGCCGGCAAAATGCGCGCCGAAGGAAAAGAGTATATCGTCAAAGACGGCGATATTATGAACTTCCTGTTTAATGTCTGATTTCCAAAGCTGCGCGAAAGGATAGCTTTTTGCGCAGTCAGGCTGAATTACGAAAATCCACGCTCAGGCGTGGATTTTTTGTTGGGTGTTGCATAGAAAACCGGCACGCGAAGGCTGAATACAACCAAAACTGGAAAGTACACCGGGGACAAAACGGATTCCTTAGCGTCCGCTATGTGCCATGAGCCGACATCACTCAAAGGTGAAGCTTACAACGTGAGCGTTTTGGGTAGTCATAAGAACAGGCGATTCTGAACTAGCGCAATATTACAGTGCTTTGCACACAGGATGGCTGGGAAACCCCGATAAACGATAAGCGCTCCTCGCCTAACCTTATCAGGCTGGCCACCCTGGTTTAAAACAATAGCAACAAATCAATCAGTGCTAAAACGTTGCCGATGCTGGCCAGGCGTCACGCCCACAATTTTGCGGAAGATCTTGCGGAAGGCTGAAGAGTCGGTGTATCCCACTTCCCACGCAATCACATCAACAGGACGCCCTGTAAGCTCCAGCGCGTCCCGCGCTTTCATTATCCTGACCTGTTGTAAATAATCCGTCGGCCTTAATCCCGTCGCTTTCTGGAAATGGCGGAGAAAGGTCCGGGGTGACAAGGACACCCGTGCGGCTAGCGTTTCAATGCTGTGCTGCTCGGAATAGCAGGCATGTAAGTGATGCTGGACAAGCAAAATCTTGCTGTCGCCATGCTCAAAATTAGGGATAAATACGCTATAAGGACTTTGTTCACGTCTTGGGGGATCGACCAGCAAAAATCGGGCAGTGGCAATCATTGTGCTGGTTCCTGATATTTTCTCAATCAACGTTAGCCCCAGATCTATCCAGGCAAGAATGCCGCCAGCGGTAATTATATCGCCATCGTCGATAACCATTTTCTCCGCAACAACGTCTATCGCTGGAAAACGGTCGGCTAATGTTTGCGCAAAGGCCCAGTGCGTTGTTGCCCGGCGGTGATTAATTAACCCGGTTTCTGCCAGAACAAATGCACCTGCACAAACGGAACACAGAACAACACCTTGATCATAGAGTATGCTCATCCAGTCAGCAGGCACCTTCATTGATGTCATCCGCGCGGGCATCACCAGACTTGGCGGTACAACCAGATAGCTTATGCGGTGAGGTTCATCCGGATGGCTGTCCCAGACACATTCCACCGTATCAATCCCTTCATTTACCTGCCAATGCGAAACGCGTATCGCCAGTTTGCGATCCTCTCCAGAAATGCTCTCAGCCCACTCAGCGGCTATCCTGAACATGTCGGTTAGTCCGTACACGGCTGCGAGCTGACAGTCCCGGTAAATTAACAGCCCAATTTCGGCGACTACCGTACTTTTTACAGAATTCATTTTTGTCACTTTTAACACTTATAATGTCATATATGACAAGTGTATCCGCTTACGTATTGCCTGACAATGTGTTCAACAAGCCATCACTAAGATGACCTTAAAAATAGTAAAGGAGCGCATATGTCAGGCGCAGAAATTGAAAAGTTACCTATATCAAGGCGTGAACTGTTGATCCTTGGCAGCACACTGTCGGCAAGTATTGGGCTCTCTCACACATCCCTCGCCCAGGGTATAACCTTATTATCATTAACTTCAGGAGATATTCCTATGAGTAACGGCATCATTACTACCAAAGATGGCACCCGTATTTTTTACAAAGACTGGGGTCCAAAAAGTGCACAGCCTGTCGTCTTCCACCATGGCTGGCCGTTAAGTGCTGACGACTGGGACAATCAGATGCTGTTCTTTTTATCTGAAGGTTATCGCGTTATTGCCCATGACCGCCGCGGTCACGGACGTTCCGATCAAACAGATACCGGTAACGATATGACGACTTATGCGGCGGACGTGGCCGAACTTGCCAGAGTGCTGAATTTGAAGAACGCCATTCACATTGGCCACTCTACCGGCGGTGGCGAAGTGGCGCGTTATGTCGCTCATGCTGAGAAAGGCAGGGTCGCTAAGGCTGTTTTAATGGGTGCAGTACCCCCAATAATGCTTAAAACCCCCGCCAATCCGCAAGGCTTACCGCTGACAGTATTTGACGGTTTCCGTTCTGCTTTGGCAACTAATCGTGCGCAGTTTTATATCGACGTGCCAGCAGGACCATTTTATGGCTTCAACCGCCCTGGCGCAAAAGTCATCCAGGGATTGATAAACAACTGGTGGCGTCAGGGAATGGCTGGCGGTGCTAAAGCGCAGTACGACTGTATTGCTGCATTCTCAGAAACTGACTTTACTGAAGACCTGAAAGCTATCACTGTGCCGGTATTGGTGATGCATGGCGAAGATGATCAGATAGTGCCAATTGACGACTCCGCCCATAAATCAGTCAAATTATTGAAGCATGGCACCCTAAAAACCTATCCGGGTTTGCCGCATGGAATGTTCGCGACCAATCCTGAAAAAATTAACCCTGATTTACTGTCTTTCGCCAGGAGTTAAAGATCAGCCCGGGGCAATGACCTGATATAAAAATAAAGGTAATTCAGCTTTTACCAGTCATAAGAAATGCAGCAGTACTGTTCGTTACCCTGCCATTAAAAGGAAATAGCGTATCTGAGTATGTCAGGGCTGCAACTGCAGCCCTGTGCCAGGAGTGGACATTGTGAAAGTAAAGGCACGTCAGATATCTAAAAGCCCCTGGTTAGTCTGGTTGGGGATTACCTCCCGCTCCTATGCCCGGCGCATTTGATACGCTGGAGGGTGAACCTGTTGGGATAAAGCAGTTTATGGCGCTGACCAAAATCCCGATTCTGATTATATACGGCGATAACATACCAGATAAACCTGTCACCATGCCTGCGCAGGACAGTTGGCGGGGGCGCCTGGCGATGGCTCGTCAATGGCTTGATGTAGCCAATAAACATGGTGGGGATGTCACAGTAACGCATCTGCCTGAGGTTGGGATCAAAGGTAATACCCACTTTCCGTTCTCTGATTTAAATAATGTGCAGATTGCTGATTTAGTGACGCAGTTCCTGAAAGAGAAAAATTTGGAGTAGGAATAGCGAGTATTGAGCCTTCATCAGTAAAGGCACAAGACAACCATCAGTTTTATCAAAAAAAATAAAATGGGGGTGTGATGGTCTGTTTAAAGCAAAAAGCGGACATTAGCCCTCTATGAGTCACGTCTCATCAGAAATTCGTCATAAAACTCCCCATCAACACATAGCGCAGAAATATCAGTCCCCCACTTTGTGAATCCGAAGGAACGATAAAGCGCATATGCAGCCCGGTTAGTTGTAACTACTGACAGTTTTATTGTTTTAGCTGAACTGGCTGCTTCCAGCGCCGTATCCATGAGTCTGGCTGCAAGGCCAGAACCTCTCTTCCCGGCACGAACATACATCCCCCAGATATTCGCGATATGACTCATCTTTGGTAGTGGGCTCCTGTTCACGCCAATCATACCCTGCAAGGTGTTGTGAACATCAAAACCGCCGAAGATATGACTGGTTCGTAGTTGTTCGGCAAAGAACTGCAGTGGTTTCTGGTTGCATTCTTCATAAGATGCGCCAAAGGCATCAGGATGAAGCCGTAAAGCCTCCAACCTCAATTTCCTGAAATCGTCCAGATCACTCTCAACTAAGTGCCGTACTGTAAATGTTTCCACCCATGACTCCTTGCAGTCCCAGATTTATCGTGTCAGAACCTGATTAATCTAGCATAAGAGTTCATATTAAACGTCCGCTCCCGGCACAAAGCCGACCATCCCCCACCCTCTATTAATGAACCCCTTTAATAAACCCTAGCTAATTACCCCGTCTAATCAACTAAATCCCTGTGCGTTATGCTTTTCCTACACAACAGCTAAAGGATAACGCCATGCAAACGGTAACACTGAATAACGGTATTGAAATGCCCCTGTTGGGCTTTGGTGTGTTTCAGATGTCTGATGCCGCTGAATGCGAAAAAGCAGTGACTGATGCCATCGAAACGGGATACCGCCTGATTGATACTGCCGCTTCTTACCAGAACGAAACTCAGGTCGGAAACGCGCTGAAACAGGCCGGTATAGCACGTAACGAACTGTTTATCACCACCAAGCTCTGGTTGCAGGATACCAGTTACGAAGGCGCGAAGGCGCAGTTCGAACGATCTCTGAACCGCCTGCAACTTGACTACGTTGACCTGTACCTGATTCACCAACCCTATGGTGATGTACATGGTGCATGGCGGGCTATGGAAGAACTGCATCAGGCCGGAAAAATCCGTGCTATTGGCGTCAGTAATTTCCATCCTGACCGACTGGCTGATCTTATTGCTTTTAACAAAGTGGCTCCGGCGGTAAACCAGATTGAAGTCAATCCCTTCAACCAGCAGTTGCAGGCCGCTCCCTGGATGCAAAGCCACGGCATTCAGCCGGAAGCATGGGCACCGTTTGCTGAGGGTAAAAATGGCCTGTTCCAGCATCCCGTTCTGACTGCAATTGGTCAGAAGTACGGAAAAAGCGTAGGCCAGGTCGTACTGCGATGGATTTTCCAGCGAGGCATCATTTCGCTGGCGAAATCGGTTCGTAAAGAGCGCATGGAAGAGAACATCAACATCCTCGATTTTGAACTCAGTTCCGAAGATATGTTGCAGATTACCGCTCTCGATACAGCTGCCAGCGCCTTTTTCTCTCACCGTGATCCGGCAATGGTGGAATGGCTGACTGGCCGCAAACTCGATGTTTAATCCACGATAAATGAGGTGTTCATTCAATGAAAAAACGTTATCTGGGTAATTCTGGTCTGGAAGTTTCTGCTTTAGGTCTCGGTTGTATGGGACTTAGCCACGGCTACGGCCCGGCTACTGATACGCGGCAGGCTATTGAGCTTATCCGTTCAGCGGTGGAGCGTGGTGTCACGCTGTTCGATACCGCTGAAGTGTATGGCCCTTTTCTTAATGAAGAAGTGGTCGGTGAAGCCTTAAAACCGTATCGCGACCAGGTGGTTATCGCAACAAAATTTGGTTTTACCTTTGGTGCGGACAACAAACAGCAGATTTTAAACAGCCGTCCGGAGTCCATCCGTAAAGCTGTTGAAGGGTCATTAAGCCGTCTTAAGACTGATGTTATAGACCTGTTGTATCAACACCGCGTCGATCCGGATGTTCCGATTGAAGATGTTGCGGGTACGGTGAAAGACCTGATCGCTGAAGGTAAAGTTAAGCATTTTGGTCTTTCTGAAGCTGGTGCGAAAACTATTCGTCGTGCGCATGACGTACAACCAGTCACTGCACTGCAAAGTGAATACTCTATGTGGTGGCGCGAGCCTGAGCAGGAAATTCTGCCGTTGCTGGAAGAGCTGGGGATTGGTTTTGTTCCCTTCAGCCCATTGGGTAAAGGCTTCCTGACCGGTTCGATTAAGCCAGGAACGATATTTGGTAAGGATGATTACCGCAGCACCGTGCCGCGTATTGCCGAACAGGCCATTGAAGCCAATGAAAAGCTGGTCACATTGTTGGGTGAACTGGCCACAGAGAAAGGCGTGACATCTGCACAAATCGCACTGGCATGGTTGCTGGCTCAAAAATCGTGGATTGTTCCCATACCGGGCACCACTAAACTACACCGGTTAGAGGAAAATCTGGCGGCTGTTGAAATTACTCTTTCGCAGGATGATTCACGGCAGATAACCAAGGCACTCGAAACGATTAAAATCGTCGGGGAACGTTACTCGCCTGAGCATCAGGCTCGCGTAGGCCGTTAATCACTGGCAGCGGTTCCCCGGAATGATAAGGTGACAAAGATGAAAATGCAGGATTTGACAGGCAAGGTTGCATTAATCACCGGTGCTTCCAGTGGGATTGGTGCTGCAACAGCGAGTCTACTGGCAAGTGAAGGCGTTCAGGTAATACTTGCTGCGCGTCGGATTGACGCGATTGAAATGCTTGCTTCTGAGTTAGGCAATGGTTCAATCGCGATAGCCTGCGATATCACTGACCGTTCGCAGGTTGCTGCCCTGTTTTCTGAGATAAAAAACCGTTTCGGCGGTTTGGACCTGCTGTTTAATAATGCGGGTCTGGGTATCTTTAGTCCGTTTGTGGAAAGTCAGCCTGATGACTGGCGTACCATGGTGGAAACCAACGTACTTGGCCTGATGGATTGTACCGCTGCTGCACTCCCCTTAATGAGCGGTCGTACCGGGGCGATGATTGCCTCTGTCTCGAGTACCGGTGGCCGTTATGGTGTTGAGGGCTGGTCTGTTTACTGCGCTACCAAATATGCGGTCGTCGGTTTTCATGAAGCATTACGTAAAGAAGTCGGGGCTGAGGGAATCCGCATCACGCTGATAGAGCCTGGTGCTGTATGGACTGAGTTTGGCCATAATGTGTCCAAAACAGATCTGGATTCCCGTCGGGAAAGTCTGGATGCTCTGACACCAGAAGATGTTGCTCAGTCGTTAGTTTATGCTTTTGCACAGCATCCGCGGGTTCTGGTGCAGGAAATACTGGTCCGCCCTGTGAAACAGCTGGCTCCTTAAGATTTCAGTTATCACTTAACCATCCGTCAAATTAATCCGGCCTTTCTGGTAAAACGGAAAGGCCTTTTTATCCTGAGAGTCAGTTAAGTGTTTTTATTCAGAATGTCTCAGGGCATCAATCATTAATGCAAAAGCAGGAGGATGTTGTTTACGGCTGGGGTAATAAAGATAATATCCGGGGAAAGAAGGACACCAGTCCTGCAAAACCTGAATCAACTCACCCGAATTGATATAATCCTGCACCCTGTCCGCAGGTATACACGCGATGCCAAAACCGGATAAGGCGGCATCAATCCTTTCTGTCAGTAAATTGAAGGTCACCTGCCCTACAACTCTGACCCGTAACGCTTTCCCTTCTTTCTCAAATTCCCAGTGGTAAAGCCCACCAGCAGTTGGCAAGCGCATATTGATACAGCGATGATTTTGTAGTTCGTGTGGTGTTTCAGGGACAGGATTGGTAGCAAAATAGGACGGAGCACCGACCACCGCCATGTGCATATCCGGTCCAATCCGGACAGCTATCATGTACTTATCCACGCTTTCACCCAGCCGGATCCCTGCATCAAAACGTCCCTCAACAATATCGACGAAACCGTTATCCACCAACAGTTCAACATTGATTTCCGGGTATTCCCGCAGAAATGGTTTTAACTTCGGCCAGACCACACTTCGGGCTGCATGCTCCCCGGCAGATAAACGAATATTTCCGGATGCAATACCATTCAACTGAACCAGTGATTCCAGTTCCTGTTCAAGGTCTGCAATACGCGGTTCAAGGCAGGCAATAATTCTCTCACCGGCTTCTGTCGGTGCAACGCTACGGGTGGTACGGGTTAACAGGCGAATATTTAGCCTTTCCTCCAGTGCCTTTATCGCATGACTCAGTGCTGACTGCGAGACACCAAGTTTACCTGCAGCTTTAGTAAAACTTCGCTCTCTTGCCACCACAAGAAAGATTTGTAACTCGTTGAAGTTTTCTTTGAGCATCGGCAATTTCCTTAACAGAGGTTTTCCCTGCGGGGATCATTTATGAAGGGCGTTAATAGGCACAATTATTTTATCCCTATTACTCATAATAATGTTAATTGATATTCTTATTTTTTAGAAATAAGTTCAGACCATCTAAAGGTTTTTTATGAAAATACTCATTGCCGGAGCGACAGGAAGCATTGGCCTTCATGTCGTGAGAATTGCGACTGAAATGGGACACCAGCCGATGGCCCTGGTAAGAAATCGGCGAAAAATAAAATTACTCCCTCGTGGAACTGATATTTTCCACGGGGATGTTTCAATGCTGGAAACACTCACTGGTTTACCGAAAGATATTGATGCCGTTATTTTCACTCTGGGTTCCGATGGTCAGGGTCGTATTGGTGCCAGAGCGATAGATTACGGTGGTGTACGAAACATTTTACGAATTTTCAGAGACAGTTCTGTTCGCATCAGCCTCATGACCACCATTGGCGTGACAGAACGGCTCAGTTCCTGGAACCAAAACACTGAAGTCCATGACTGGAAAAGACGTGCCGAACGTCTGGTCCGTGCAAGTGGTCTGCCTTATACCATCGTCAGGCCTGGCTGGTTCGATTACAACAATCAGGATGAGCAGAAAATCGTTATGCTCCAGGGAGACAAACGCCATACCGGCACACCGGAAGATGGAGTGATATCACGACAGCAAATCGCCCGGGTGCTGGTTGATGCTCTGAGTAACGATGCGGCAAAAAATAAAACCTTTGAGCTGATAGCAATCCGCGGTGAAGCACAACAGGACCTTACCCCACTGTTTTCGGCCCTGCAGAGTGACAGTCCTGACAAAAATGACGGAATTTTAGATATAGATAATATGCCCTTCAGCAAAGAACCAGAGAGCATTATTAATGAACTAAACCTCTATGCAGGAGTAGCCAGCCATCAAAACTCCTGACAATTTTGTTATTTAACAGCCAGAATTTTAATCCCCTAACCCGGATTATTTAAATATATCCGAGGGGATGATTATTTTTAAACACAGCCCGACCCTTGAAAAATTCAGATATAAATACAGTTCGTGCCAGTGACTTGAACAGCGTCAAAGGCACTGAATATGATATTTATCACGCCGAATTTTGGTCCCACAGAATAAGGAGAATAATAAGGGTGTCCTGAATCTAAAATATTGTTCCCCGGCTATAAACCTGAGTTTTTTTGCCGAAAAGCTTGAACGAACCTTTAACCCGCTTACCGTTCTCCGGGCGGTTAGCGCATACCGGTTTTTTTCACACCCGGTCAAACCGACGCTGCGGTGCCCTGCAGCTGATTGATCATCCGGATATACATCAGTCCTTTACGGATAAAGGGTGAGCCTTCGGTGATAAAGCCTGCACGAAGATAGAAAGACAGCGCAGTCTGTCGGGCATCAAGAAATACCTGATCCACACCTTCCTGCTGCAACATGCTTAACACCCCGGTCAATAGCAGCGTTCCAATCCCCTGGCCCTGCAGTGCCTGTCTGGTGGCAAACTTTCTGATTTGCACCCGATCTTTACCGTCCGGGAAAACCGACAGGCAGCTAATCACGATGCCATCTCTGATGATGCCTAAATGGCGGGCAGTTTCATCGCCTGCAACCCGACTTTCATCGCGGGGTAAATCTGGCCATAAAACCTGATGCCGGAGATCCAGACAGTCTTCAATCGATAACTCTGTTATTTTCATCAGTAGCTTCCTTACAGCAGGTAGTAATAACTCAACTATGCAGGCACCGTATCGCGGGAATAACTGACTTAAACAGTTCGCTGGGTAAATAATGCCAGCAGATCAACAAAGTATGGTCAGCTACTTGTCTGCAGGAGACTCAAAAATTCCCACACCCCAGTAGCCTTTAGCTGGCCGGGAACTCTCAGTCCAGCCTTGTGATATCAGCTCTCTGGCAATCAACCGGTTGATAATACCGTGCCCTGCCAGCAGCACTGACTGGTTGTGCTCTGCCGCAGATTGCATCAGCAACTTAGCAGCCTGCCGTGCACGCAACTTTGCCATAGCCAATGATTCAGTCTTCGGAGATAAGCCACAAAGCCAGAGCACACGGAAGAGTGCCGCCCACTGGAAGGGAGATAATCTAAGCATTGGGACATGAAAAACGGGTAACTCAGCCTCCCTGAACAGTTCATCTGTTATTTCAGGTACCAGTTTTAACGCAGCGACAGAGGAAAGCGCCCGGGGTAACGGACTGCTAAAAATCTTTAGTGGCCTGTTCACCCTTTGCCGGCAGGATTCCGTAGGCTTATCATCACCAGTATCTGAAAGATCGTACTGTTTTATCCATTCCGTCATCGCTGATACAGAGATTGTTTTTGCACCGGTTAATGCCGGTTTTCCGTGACGCATCAAAATAATCTTCAAAAGCTAGTTTGTCCCCTGGTTGTTTGTGGTTTGTTAAGCTCGTAAAAGAAGATAACAGACCCTCTCATATTATAACGTTTTAATCCCGCCACTATATTCTTTCGCATATATTCCAACTACGGGTATGTATTATTGAGTATGGTACAGAAGTCATCTGATTTAGATTTAAACTCGTTAGAGGGTGGAACATAGGTATTGAGTTTTTTGCTTATATAGTATATCTCCCAGACGCGGAAAGCCATCCAAAAACAGGCCATGAAAGCAAATATGAAGAGACTCAACGACATCCAGAATTTTATAATATTATGCTGTACATATCCTCTGTATATTTCAGAGCCTGTGAAGAAAAACAAAAAAACCGATAACATGGTGATAAACCAACCATTATTCCTACGAGGGTATATATTCCCGTCGGCTAGTCTGTACAAGCCCTGATAACGTAACACTGTTTTCAGGAATGGTATTAATGATTGCGGGTGAACTGATTGAAAGCAAATTATTTTAAATGAAAAATAAAAATCTCTGTGTAAACCGAACGATTGTAGCCTTAGCTGTTGCTCAACCCTGGCTAACAAATCGGGCGTCGACGCGGTAGTTTCTTTGATCCATTTGACTGCTTTAATCTGCTCAGAAGATGAGCGTGAAAAAAAGTCCCAGCGTTGAAACTGGGCATACTTTTTTACAAGGGGTCCAATGATGCTAATAATAAGTGTCGAAAATAGTGGAATACCAATTATGTATTTTATCAATTCCATCTTGTATTGCCTCCTTTTCATCTGAGAACATAAAAAATACACGCTTATCTAATAATAACTGATAAGAATATTACTAATAACAAGTGTAACTATGCAAAAGCTTAGTTTTAACATTAGCTGTGGGCCCTTCCCTGTATAAATATCGCGGCTGGTTACCACCGCCATTCCCTCTCCCCTCACTCCAGCCACACCTTCCCTACCAGATAGGTTTTTGCCTGACCGCCGATCAGTACACGGTCGCCGCTAAGCTGACAACGAAGCTCACCTCCGCGTTCTGATTTCTGATAAGCCAGTAGTTTTGTTTTACCCAGTTTTTCGGCCCAGAACGGAATAAGCATACTGTGGGCGGAACCAGTGACCGGGTCTTCCGGTACGCCTTCGCCCGGGCAAAAGAAACGGCTGACAAAATCATATTCACCGTCTCCCGGGGCTGTAACGCAGACCATTTTCCCCAGCGGTTTCATGGCAAAAATATCCGGGCGGATAGCTTCCACTTGCTGCTGATTTTCCAGCACTACCATATAGTCCCGCGCTGCCCGCACTTCCTGATAACCGGTGATGCCTAAGCACTCTGTCAGTAGTGCCGGTGGCTGTACCGGTTCACTGAGCCAAGCCGGGAAATCCAGAGTCAGCCACGAATTATCACGGGTCACCTTCAGCGGGCCGACAAACCGCGTGGCAAAGTTAATAGTGTCGTGGGGGTAATTCAGATATTCGAAAATCACATGTGCCGCCGCCAGAGTGGCATGCCCGCAAAGGTTGATTTCACTCTGAGTAGTAAACCAGCGCAGTTCAAAACCATCGTCACTGGCGACAAAAAATGCTGTCTCTGACTGGTTGTGTTGTTTTGCCATCTTCAGCATCAGTTCATCGGGCAGCCATTGGTCAAGCGGGCAAACCGCAGCCGGATTGCCGCCAAAGGTCGCGGAAGTAAAAGCATCTATCATATAAAAATCAATTTGCTGCATCTGGTTATCCTCTGTGTTACTTCGGCTGTGGTCTTTTTAATAAACTACTTCACCGGTTAGCGACTTTCTGGTGTCAATGCTGCCAGTTGGCAGCAGATTTCACCAATCTGAGCTACGGCTTCCAGTAATTGCGGTGTCGGTTCATTGGCACAATTGAGTCTCAGATAGTTATGCAATTCAGCCCCGGGCGAAAACAGCGGGCCGGGGCTAACGCCGATGCCCAGCAGCAGTGCCTGACGGTGAACTTCCAGTGCACTGACCTGCGACGGCAGTTCTACCCATAACAGGAAGCCAGCGGTGGGTATATTCATCCGCGTAGCTGGCGGGAAACTGGTTTTGATCTGACGGATTACCGCCTGAATCCCCTTATGGATCCGTTGTTTAAGACGTTTCAGGTGTCGTTCATAGTCGCCACTGCCAAGAATATCACTGGTAGCAGCTTCCAGCAGTGGTATCCCAGCCCAGTCACCGGCCATTCGCGCCTGTAATACCCGGTCAAAATAACGGCCGGCGACAATCCAGCCGATGCGCCAGCCCGGAGCGAGAGTTTTTGATAGCGAGCTGCAATAAATGACATTACCGGAGTGGTCGAATGCCTTACAGGCCGGAGGTCGTTGCCCTTCACCGGCCAGATCACCATAGACATCATCTTCTATCAGTGGAATACCGGCACTTTCAGCCACTGCCACCAGTTGTTGCTTATGAGCTAGTGGCATACTGGCCCCCAGCGGGTTTTGTACGCAGGGTGAAATCAGTATTGCCGCAGGGCGGTAGCGCTGAATCGCCCCGGTTAGCGCTTCCGGCAGCATCCCCTGTTCCGGATCCGTCGGGATTTGCAAAGCCTGCAGCCCCAAATCCTCCAGCAATAGCAAACTGCCAAAATAGGCGGGTTGCTCAACAGCTACCACATCTCCGGGCTGACAAACGGCTCTCAGGGCCAGCCGCAGTCCCTGAGTTGCCCCGGCGGTAATAATCACTTCATCAGCGCTAAAGCTCGCCCCCCACTGCGCCGCACGCACGGCAATCCTGTTGCGCAGATCGGCACGGCCCGGAGGCAGGCTGTAGCTCTGCCCGTGGGCTTCCAGTCGTCTTGATGCTGATTGCAACGCTCGCTGTAGCAGGTCTGTCGGCAACCAGTCAGGATCAGGCAGTGCTGCACCTAAAGGCACCAGCCGCGCTTCAGAACTGCTGAACAGCGAGCGGGCCACCGCCGAAAGTGTTACCGGCACAGGGCCGTCAGAATGCCGCGTCTGAGTAAGTTGGGTGCGAGGACTCTGCTGGCTGACAAAGTAACCGGAACGAGGCCGGGCTTCGATAAGCCCGTCGGCTTCCAGACAACGCAGCGCTTCCAGCGCTGTCGGCAGGCTGACCTGTTCGCGCTCCGCCAGTTTACGGGCAGAGATCATCCGGTCTCCGGCCCTTAAAGCACCCGAGGACAACGTCTGGCGCAACATATCCGCAATCCGGCGATACTGCGGAGGTAAATGAGTCACAACTGACATAACCATCTGTACAGGTTAATTTTCGATAAATCTGACTATACAGCCAATCTGTAGAGCCATCTATAGTGATGAACATCAACCAGATAAGGAGGCATTATGCATAGCAATAACTTTGATCTTTCAGCTTATTTTCGACGTATTCACTACACCGGCCCGGCCGCTGCGGATACCGCGACCCTGCATGCACTGATGCGCCATCAACTGTTTGCCATTCCGTTTGAAAATCTGGATGTACAGGCCGGTAAAATAGTGTCACTGGTTCCGGAAGAGATCACCGAAAAACTTCTCTATCAACGTCGCGGCGGATATTGTTATGAACTGAACGGACTGTTCGCCATGGCATTACAGGCAACAGGTATCCGTTACCAGTTTGTGGCCGCACGGCCGATGTTCTACCCTGCCCGTCGTCCTAAAACTCATATGGCGCTGGTTGCGGAAACCGAAGGTCGCCAGTGGCTGTGTGACCTTGGATTTGGCAGCTACGGTATCCGGGCCCCACTGGCACTGGATATGACTGACTGCGAAATTAGTCAGGACTTCGATACCTTCAGGCTAACCAGGGATGATCAGGGAGTTTATCTGTTACAGGCAAAGGCGGAAGGAGTATGGGCGAACCAGTACAGTTTTGATCTGTCCCCGACAGAATGGATTGATTTTTTGCCCGCGAATTATCTGAACTCCACCCATCCGGAGACCATTTTCGTACAGAAGCGATTAATCATGATGCATAACCTTTCACAGCGGCTGATTTTACTGGGTAATACCCTAAAAACCATTACCGCCGAAGGTTCTGAAAAACAGCAGATTGATGAGCAGGATATTGCTGCCGTGATGAAAAATCACTTTGCATTATCAGCAGGCTGATTATCCTGCAAGGCTGTAAATCGCCCGAACCCGCTCTGCGCCCCGGAATTTATAACAAACCAGGCGGGTTCATAATACTCTGCAACCATTCCCCCCGGCTCACCGTTATTTTCCGCTTATCCCCTAAAAATACACTTATCTGCTGCCTGTTTCCTGAATAACCCTGAGTTGCATTTCCTCCGTCGGATACAGACGTAGTATATTAGCGTCACTTTAAATTTCAGGCGTATGGCATGGCTTATCCGATTGGTGAATTTTCTAAACGTTGCGGTATCAATGCGACGACTCTGCGTGCCTGGCAGCGGCGTTACGGGCTGTTAACTCCGCAGCGCACCGAAGGAGGCCATCGTCTGTACAGTGATGACGATGTTGAGCTGGCGCTGAAAATTCTCGACTGGATAAGAAAAGGGGTACCGGTTAGCCAGGTCAGACCGTTGCTTGAGCGGCCGGAACACGGCCAGTCCAATAACTGGTTACAGTTACAGGAGAATTTGCTGGAACTGCTGAAAGCGGGCAAAACCGATGCATTGCGTCAGCAAATTTTTGCTGCGGGGCGGGATTATCCACGTTCAGAACTGGTCACTGAACTATTGCGCCCGTTGCGCAGTAAATTTTCAGCCCGGCTCCCGGCAATGATGATGCTGCGCGAAATTCTTGATGGAATTATCATCGGTTATACCACGTTCTGTCTGGATAAAGACCGCAAGAGCCGTGGCGAGAATTATCTGATCTGTGGCTGGCAACTGGCCGACTCCTGTGAAATATGGCTGGAAGCGCTAAAACGCAGCGGCGGGGGTTGTCGGCTGGATGTACTGCCGGGGATACCGGATATGCTGGCGCCGGAGGTGATCTCCGCACGACGCTGGCTACTGGTCACCCACGGTGCACCGACTCAGAGCATGGCCCGGCAGGCCGGACAATGGCAGCAACAGGGCATAATGCTGGAGATTATTACCTTATAAGTTAGCCGTCAGAACACCGGTTGGCCCGCTGGCACTAACTGACAGACACATTAATGGCCTGGTCCGGCTGGCAACTGAGCAACTGCATAAACTGACGTGTCAGCGCTTCACCCAGTCGTTCTGCTTGTAACGGGTCACTCACCACAATATTATCCACCGCACCATGCATACCGTGATACATCAGTATGGCGGTCAGTTGCAGGTCATCAGATTTCCAGCTTCCCGCCTCCTGCCCGGCGCTAAGGATTGCCAGAATCTGACTGAGCACGGCATCGCGATCCCGGTTACCACGGGTATGATAATGGTGGTCGTGATACAACATGTCGTGCAGATCCATTCCTTGCAGATAGGCAGCAACTCCCGCATGGCACCAGGCCCGCAGCCGTCCGATACTGTCTCCGGCCGCGCAGCTATCCACGGCCTGCTGGATCGTGGCAATAAACTGGCGGGTAAAACGTTCACGTAACGCATCCAGCATTTCGTTCTTCGAGGCAAAATAGTGATAAAAGGTGCCTTTGGCAACGCCTGCATCACGCACAATGTCACTCACTGTGGTGGCTTCAAATCCTTTACTGACAAATAACTGTTGTGCCGCATCCATCAGCTCATCCAGCCGGACCTCGGCGGGCTTAGTTCTGGGCTGAGGGTGTTCAGGTAATGCGGTGTTTTTCATGTCATCTTCCCGGGACAAGCAGTTCGCGGTCATCGTAGCGGATGTTACAGAGATTGACCAGCCGCCCTGCTTTCACTCCACAGTTAAAATTCCATTGACCGACGGTCAGTCATAATCTATGTTGATAATCATTCTCACTAACTTTTGATAATCAGGTCATCCGTTATGCAACAGTTTCAGCGTCCGGCGCTGGTGATTGCCGTTTGCCTCGGCACTTTTATGGCTTCACTGGATATCAGTATTGTCAATGTAGCACTCGATACAATGCAGTCCTCTCTGAACACCAACATGGCGGGATTACAGTGGGTGGTCGATGCTTATGCGTTATGTCTGTCCGCACTGATCCTCTCCTCCGGCCCACTGGGGGACCGTTACGGACGTAAACGTATCTGGATGGCAGGTATTGCATTGTTTACCATTGGGTCTGCGGTCTGTGCTCTGTCCGGTTCATTGCCGGTTCTGCTGACAGGTCGGGTGATACAGGGCATTGCCGG
Organism: Tatumella citrea; assembly: GCF_002163585.1. Taxonomy (NCBI): domain Bacteria; kingdom Pseudomonadati; phylum Pseudomonadota; class Gammaproteobacteria; order Enterobacterales; family Erwiniaceae; genus Tatumella; species Tatumella citrea. The sequence continues at coordinate 1,742,248 of NZ_CP015579.1, read as the reverse complement.
GGCGGCAGTGATTCCGGGGGCACTGACATTGCTGGCGCATGCGTTTCCTGAACAGAAAGCCCGGTTAAAGGTGATTGGAATTTGGTCCTCCGTCAGTGCTGTTTCACTGGCTCTGGGACCACTACTCGGCGGCTGGCTGGTCAACAGCTCAGGATGGCCGTCGATCTTTGTGATCAACCTTCCGCTGGGGATAATTGCTCTGTTGCTGGGTGCCTGGGGTTTACAGGAAGACTCACATCCGGAGCATGCTGCACTTGACCCGCTGGGACAATTACTGAGCATTTTGGGCCTGGGAAGCCTGACCTACGGACTGATTGTGGCTGGCGAATATGGCTGGTTAAGCATTGCGGCCTGTGGCTCATTACTGTTGTCTGCGCTGATGTTTGTCGCCCTGATTTGGACTGAACAGCGGGTTGCCCGCCCCCTGCTACCACTCAGTCTGTTCCGTAATATTCATTTCTCGGGTTATACCCTGGCATCGGCAGTTCTCGGGTTTTCCACCTACAGCAGCATTTTTTTAGTTTCTCTGTTTCTGCAACAGGCTCAGGGACAGACTGCCTATGATACCGGCTGGAAAATGGCTCCTCAGTTTATTGCAATGGCGCTCGCTTCATCGCTATTTAGCCGAATTTCTGCCTGGTTTCGTAGTGAATCGCTGGCGATCAGCGGTTTTATTCTGACGGGCGCAGGTTTATTACTGCTGTCACTGTTACAGGCTGACAGTCATTACAGCAGCATGGCCCTGTGGCTGATGATTCTGGGAGCCGGTATGGGCGTGGCTATCCCTGCAGTCAGTGGGCTGGTAATGCGGAGTGCCGATGCCCCCCGGGCCGGAATGGCATCTGCAACCATGAATGCGGTACGTCAGGCAGGAATGACTCTCGGCATTGCATTACTCGGCAGTGTGATGAGTTTACATGCCAGGCACCTGCTGACCGCTCCCCCCATTTATCAGCAGCCTCTGAACATCAGCGTGAGTTCCCGTCCGGTAATAACTGATCACGACGGGCTGGTGACTCTGACACGTCACGCCTATGCCAGCGGGTTTTCACTGGCAGTATTTTGCGCGGGTCTGGTTAGCCTGCTGATGGCGGCTGGTTTGGTGCTGCTCTGCTCCCGACTCTTCCGCGCTGCAAATCCTGCGGACGTTTCCGCCGGATAATATGTTTCAGCCCCGGTGATGCGCTGCTGCGTTTCTGTCAGGCGGCGCATCGCTGACAGCGATACTGGCTGAATTGTTGCATTTTCTTGCAATTAATCAGTTTGGCAAATGGTGTTGCCCGGCTAGTCTTCTTGTATACGTAACGGTCTTTCCGTTACGCGTAAGCGTTAACGTTACCCAACGCACGGCTTCCACAGAGATTTTTCGGTGGAAGAATGTCGCGTACCTGTAGTGCCTCCCCGGCACAGTGAGTAATGTAATGTCATCTGAAACTACCACTCTTCCGCCAACGACTGCCAGCAGCCGCCATTTGTTACCTATTTCTGTTTCACTGTTTCTCTCATATCTGTGTGTCGGGCTGCCGTTACCGGTGGTCCCGCTGTATGTCCACCACCAGCTTGGTCTGAGTAATACCATGGTTGGTATTGCAGTAGGCATTCAGTTTCTGGCGACCGTGTTGACCCGTGCGTATGCCGGTCGTCTGGCCGACAGCCGCGGAGGAAAACGTTCTAATCTCCAGGGAATCAGTGCCTGCATTCTGGCCGGAGCCACTTATATCATTGCCGACCTGCTACCGGTGGATAACATGGTTAAATTCGGGATTCTGGTGGCCGGGCGACTGGTACTCGGGTTTGGTGAGAGTCAGCTGATTACCGGTCACCTGACCTGGGGGCTGGGTCTGGTCAGCAAGCAACAATCCGGAAAAGTCATGTCACTGGCCGGTATGGCGATGTACGGAGCACTGGCAGTTGGTGCACCTCTGGGTATGGCCATCAGCCAGCATTGGGGCTTTCTGGCGCTCGGGGCATCGGTGATTATTTTACCGCTGCTGGGGTTACTGAATAATCTGCGGATTCCGGGGGTCGCCCCGCATCACGGACAACCGGTATCAATGTGGAAAATGCTCGGTCATATCTGGCCACTGGGCATTGCGCTATTTTTGCAGGGCGTCGGGTTTGCGGTGATCGGTACTTTTGTTTCGCTGCTCTTTACCTCTCAGGGCTGGCCGCATGCCGGGCTGGCACTCACCTGTTTTGGCGGTGCCTTTGTCTGTATGCGAATTTTCTTTGGTCACCTGCCAGATAAAATGGGTGGATTACCGGTGGCGCTGGTTTCGTTTGTGATTGAAACGCTGGGTCTGTTGTTAATCTTTTTTGCCTCGCAACCTGCACTGGCGCTGGCAGGAACAGCACTGACTGGTTTCGGTTGTTCGCTGATCTTCCCGGCATTAGGGGTCGAAGTGGTAAAACGTGTCGAACCACAGGTCAGAGGGACCGCAATGGGGACTTTCGCCGCGTTTCAGGATGTCTCATATGCGGCAACCGGACCGCTGACCGGGGTCCTGGCGACTCAGCTGGGTTACTCTTCGGTGTTTGCGGTGGGTGCTGCCTGTTGTGTGGTGGGCCTGGGGCTTATTACCAGGTTACGTCGCTAAGCCTGTAGCTGCAGGGTCGTGAACCCTGCAGCTACAAATCTTTTATCAGTGACTGGATATGTTCTTCCAGCAATTGCAAAAAATCGTTAAGATTATAATCTTCATTCCCTTTCATCCATGCCACGCTCAGTGGCAAACCTACGATATTTTGGGATAGCTCTAATCTGATGTAGGTGACGCCAGGGAAGTGCTGTTGCCTGAGATAAGCGGGCACAACGGCTATCCCTAATCCGGCAGAAACCAGGTTAACAATCGTATATTTCTCGTCTGCGTACTGGGATATTCGCGGCTGATAACCAGCACTACGGAAAATACTCATTGACAAATCATGGCTATGAGGCCGTAACCTCCTTTCAGGCAGGATAAGTGACTGCTGAGCAATTTCATCAACAGTGACTGATTCTCTGGTGGCCAGCGGATGAGATACCGGAACCGCCAGGACAAAGTTTTCGAAGGTAAGATGCCTGAATTCTATTGCTGAATCATACCGTTCCGGTGGCCTGACAAATATAATATCCAACCAGCCTGATTTAAGCCGGGGAATAAGATTAATACTTTTATCTTCCTGTAAATGGATATCCAGATCAGGGTGAAATTTCCTGTAAATATTTAGAATATTTGGTAACAACCCTGCAGCTGCACTGTCAATAGCGCCGATACGCATCGGGTGGTTTATATTGTTCCCGATAGTTTTAAACCGAAGAGTTAGCTGATCTGCCAATGAGACTATTTTAATTGCCTCTTCAAGAAAGATAATTCCGTTCTGTGTCAGCGAAACATTCCGGGTTGAGCGATTAAGTAACCTCTGGCCGAACTCTTTTTCCAACAGCTTAATAAACCGACCAAAAGACGCCGGCATCATATTCATTTTTGCAGCAGCTTTCCCGAAATGCAATTCTTCCGCTACTGCAATAAAACATCTTAGCTGGTTTAACTCCATACAACCTCTGTTCAGCAACAACGCTACTTTCCGACAGCCGTAACATGATTTTAATCAGTTCATCCGAAAAAAACATGCTAATTACTCTACTAAGTCAATTAATGAGCCTGTGGCTGACCATTAATTTAACCCGGTGATCCTTTTGTATTTTTTGGTACAGAATGCTATCTGATGTGCCAGATTTGATTATATCATTTATTTATATAAAAAATCCATATTGAAGGACAATAACAACCTGAAATATCATAAAAGCTCACAAAAAAACAACATTGGGTTGAAATTATAAACATTCCCCCTCTGTGCTCAGTACTGTCAAACCCCGGTGTATTCGTATTCATCAGTAGTGCCGACAGAATAATTTGTGACCAAAGAACCATCAAAAAAACAGGTTAACCAACCCCTGCCAATTGATAAATATAAAACACATGTATAGGTAATACATAATGAAACAAAGTGGTATCGGGAGGCGTCCGTTTATTATCGGATCTCTGATTGGTATTGCTTCATTAGGCATGAAGTGTGGTGTAAGTAGTGTTTTTGCAGCTGTCACCTCCCCACTGGATGAACTTAACAGTTATCAGCCCGTTTTTTTTAAACCCGAAGAGTGGCAATTCATCATGGCTGCCTGCGATCGTCTCATCCCACAGGATGAGGAAGGGCCTGGCGCACTTGAAACACATGTACCTGTTTTTATTGATAAACAGATGCTAACACCTTACGGGAAAGGTGAGGACTGGTATATGGAAGGCCCTTTTAATGCGCATGCCAGCACATTATTTGGCTACCAGTTACCTTTTCCATTGCAGGTTATGTATCAAAGAGGAATTAAAGCCACCAACAGCTATACCCGCCTCCATTTCAATCAGGATTTTGCAGCATTAACTGCGGCACAGCAGGATGCTGTCTTATCAGCACTGGAAGAAAATAAGATCACTTTCTCAGAGTTTTCAGAGCCTGACTTATCAGCCTCATATTTCTTTACCCGGTTGCTGGAAAATACCAAAGAAGGTTATCTGTCTGATCCTAAATATGGTGGAAATAAAGGCATGGCAGCCTGGGTAATGATCAACTTCCCTGGTGCCCGCGCCAGTTTCCCTACATGGATAAAAATTCACAACGTCAAATATCCATTAGGACCGGTAGCTTTGAATGGTGATGTTGCCCAATCCTCTTAATTATCTTTTTTAAGCAGAAAAATAATGAAAATTACCAATGAACCTGTTGATGTGGTCATCGTCGGTCTGGGTTGGACCGGTGCTATTCAGGGTATTGAGTTAGCCAGGACAGGATTAAAGATACGAGCACTTGAGCGTGGGGCCGATCGTACCAGCGCCGAATTTGCATACCCGGTTCCGGCAGATGAACTGGCTTACACCAAGCGCCACAAAATAATGCAAAGCCCGGCGGTTGCCGCATTCACCACACGACATAATCTGAATGAAGTTGCGTTGCCAATGCGAGAACTGGGTTCTTTTAGGCTTGGAGATGGTGTCGGAGGCGCAGGTTTACACTGGACAGCCATGATTACCCGGCCAACTCCGGTTGACCTGAAACTGGCAACCTATGCCCGAGAAAAATTTGAAAAATCTCAGCTGGATAAAGAACTGAGGATTTATGACTTTCCGGTAAGTTGGTCTGAGATTGAACCTCATATGGACTTTTTTGATCAGGTTTGCGGATCATCAGGTCAGGCAGGCAATGTCCGCGGCCAAATCCTGCCAGGGGGTGACCCTTTTGAAGGTCCTCGCTCCAGTCCATTTCCAAATCCACCACTGATCGATACACTGAATAGCAGTATGTTTCGCCAGGCGGCCACTGAAATGGGATATCATCCCTATTCAATCCCTTCCGCTGCCGTTTCTCAGGCATTCACTAACCCCTATGGCCAGCAGATTGCTCCTTGTAACTACTGTGGTTACTGTCAGTTTTATTCCTGCCTTAATTACTCAAAGGCCTCACCTCAGACGGCAATTCTGGATCGCCTGAAGCAGTATGATAATTTTGACTACAAAACTCATGCCAACGTTATCCGTGTAGAAAAACATGCAGATGGCAAAACTGCAACAGGGGTAACCTATATCGATGAAAACGATAATGAAGTTTTTCAGCCAGCAAAAATCGTCATTCTGGCCAGTTTTGGGCTGAACAACGTACGTTTGCTGCTAAATTCTAAAATTGGTCAGCCGTACAATCCAGTGACCGAAGAAGGGGTGGTTGGACGTAACTATACCCACCAGTATGGTGGTGGTATCACGCTTTACTTTAATCAACTTGAATTTAATCCATTTGCAACTGCAGGACCGACCGGAGTCGTTATTACCGATTTTGGTACCGGAAACATCAATACTGCAGACCTTGGTTTTATCGGTGGTGCCAAAATCTATAGTTCGCAGCCGACGGGAACCCCGATGGGCGCGCCGGTGATTGATTCCGCCGCTAAGTGGGGAAGTCGCTGGAAGAAAGGCCTGAAACAAAGCTACGGACATTCAATGGCCATTAAGCTGGAAGGCTCCAATATGGCCACTCAGACCAATTATCTTGATCTGGATCCTAACTATAAAGATAAATTCGGTATGCCTTTGCTACGCGTCACTTATGACTATGTGCAAAATGATTTACGCATGCTGCAATTTATGCGCGAGAAAATGGTTGGTATCGCTGAACATCTAAAACCAGACCATTATTCCGTTGGAATGCTAAAAATGGATAGCCATTTTGCCAGTTCTCCGGCTTATGCTAATACCCATAATGCAGGTGGTGCAATCATGGGAGATAACCCGAAAACCTCAGTCGTAAATCGCTATTTGCAAAGCTGGGATGTGCATAACGTATTTGTCATGGGTGCCTGTGTGTTTCCACAAAATGTCTATGCTAATCCGACAGCATTGGTTGCAGGGCTGACTTACTGGTCAGCTAAGGCCATTCGTGAAACGTATCTAAATAACCCCGGTCCGCTGGTTCAGGCATAAGGCAGAGAAGATGAAAACAATTTTTGTGAAACTTCTGCCTCTTGCCATAATGTCAGTTATTGGCGTTATCGGGCTGAAGCAGGCTTATGCTGACAGCAATGATAGTGCAGACCTGATAAAACAAGGTGCATACCTGGCTCGCGCCGGAGACTGTACAGCCTGCCATACTGAAGCTGGCGGCAAACCCTTTGCCGGTGGTCTGGCTATCAGGAGTCCGATGGGAGTCATTTACTCAACTAATATCACTCCGGATAAAAATGCCGGAATCGGCAGTTACACCGAACAACAGTTTGCAGAGGCGGTTCGTAAAGGAGTCCGTCGGGATGGCAGTAATCTGTACCCGGCAATGCCTTATCCTGACTATAGCGGTATTACCGATAAAGACATTCATGCCCTGTATGTGTACTTTATGCACGGTGTAGCCCCGGTGAGTGTAAAAGCACCACAAACCTCCCTGACTTTCCCGTTCAGCCTGCGGTGGGGAATGAAATTCTGGAATATTGCCTTCGCGTCCGGAAACAGCTATCCACCAGCTCCAACAACTCAGTCAGACAGTGCTGATGCTCAGGCATTAAGCCGGGGCAGATATCTGGTCGATACTTTAGGTCACTGTAGCAGTTGTCATACTCCACGAGGTATCGGGATGCAGGAAAAAGCGTTGAACGACAGTGATAGTCGCTTTCTGTCTAGCGGCATGCTTAATGACTGGACAGTGCCTTCGTTGAGAAATCCTGACGGATGGTCTGTGAATGATATTGCAGAATACCTGTCTACAGGGCGCAATGACTTCGCCAGTGTCGGTGGTGAAATGACGGGCGTGGTGCAACACAGCATGCAACATATGAACCAGGCCGATTTACATGCCATTGCTCTGTACCTTAAATCATTACCTGCCAGTACTAAACAGCAGCATAATGTGAAACCCGATCTGCAGAATGACACTCAGAAAACGGTGGATACTCTGACGCTCGGCAAAAATCTCAACTCTGGTCAGATGCTTTACCTGAACAACTGTGAAGCATGTCACCTGACCGATGGCGGAGGAGCTAAAAAGATTTTCCCACGTCTGAATGGGGCCAGTATAGTGCTTGCTGATAACCCGACAGGGCTGATATCGGTGATGCTTAAAGGTGCGCAGACCCCTTCTACGGCAAATGCACCGTCAGTACAGTTTATGCCCGGATTTGAGCAACGGCTCAATGATCAGCAAATTGCTGAGCTCGCCAGTTTTGTCCGCAGCGGCTGGGGAAATAATGCGCCACCAGTATCAGCAGCAGATGTGGCTAAGGTCCGTGCCAGTCTTAATACCAGTCAGAAATAATAGCGATAAATATTGCTGAACAGGAAACCACTCTGTCCACAGAGTGGTTTTTTACTTTCCGCTAATCAGGCTTTTTGTTTATTAACCGTTAACCCGCCATAAGTCTGGCAGACTGGCATCATTTCCAGCGTATTAATGTTGACATGCGCTGGCAGGTTCGCCACCCACCATATTGCTTCGGTTACATCTTCTGCCGTTAATGGCTCGGTGCCATCATATGTCTGACCAACTTTACCTGCGTCGTGATTAAACCTGACACTAGAGAACTCCGTTCCTCCTACCAGTCCGGGTTCAATGTTAGTAACCCTTACTGCGGTACCGTTTAAATCGGTACGCAGATTTAAACTAAACTGCCGGACAAACGCCTTAGTGGCACCATAGACATTACCCCCTTTATAAGGCCAGCTACCCGCTGTTGAACCAAGGTTTATGATATGACCACGGTTACGGGAGACCATTCCCGGCAGAATGGCATGGGTCAGATACATTAACCCTTTAATATTAGTATCAACCATCGTCTCCCAGTCGCTGAGTTTTGCTTGCTGGGCAGGGTCCAGACCGAGAGCCAGACCGGCATTATTTACCAGGATATCAACCGCCTGCAATTCTGCCGGTAATTCATCGACAAATTTCCCGACTTCGTCTGCCTTAGACACATCAAAACAGAAACAGCTAATATTCTCTCCGCCTTCAACCTGTTTCAGCTCATCCAGCTTATTCTGGCGCCGGCCGGTAGCAATCACTTTGTGACCCTGCCTGGCAAAACGTAGTGCCGTTTCACGACCAAACCCGGCTGTCGCGCCCGTAATTAATATAATCATTTTAATACCCTGCAGTTACAGCTTATCATAAGGGATACCGCCACGGGTTTTGTGCTGCTTAGGCACTTCCACCAATGAAACGACGATAAATTCATCAGCAACACCTAGTGTCTGCCTGACGACCTGATAAATTCCTTGCATCAGTTGCTCTTTTTGCTCAGGCGTCCGGCCTTCCGCAAGGTTAACCACTACTTCAGGCATAATCCCCCCTCGTTATTTTGTATTCAGATTGTATTGTGCGACGATGCCTGCAGAGCCCAAAGCGTGTCCTTTGAGTTTTGCAACCAGACTGTTTTTATCCAGACCTTTTGGCAACGCATGAACATCAAGATTGGTTGCAACAACAGTGAAATTATAGTTGTGTATATCTGCATTTTTTGGCGGGCAGGGACCAGAGTATCCCAGCACACCTTTGAGATTAATTCCCGCAGTATAGAGGGCTGAATCAGCCAGTTCTCCACTCGCAAACTGGTGGCGTGAAGCTTCAATCCCATAACCAATAAAGTGCATTACGCCTAATCCGTTTGCACCCTGCGGATCTTCAATCATCAACACAAAGCTTTTGGTTCCAGCAGGGGCATTGTGCCAGCTAAGTTGTGGTGAAATGTTGGAGCCGGGGCACTGGCCTCCTCCGCCCATATTCAGTGGTGCATTCCCGCCATTTTTAAAGTTGTCTGACGTCAGTTGAAAAGGAGCAGCAGCAGCTACTGAAGAAATAGCCAGTAACCCTCCACAAATAAACCATGATATTGAGCGCTTCACGAAAGATCTCCTGAATATTATAAATGTGAGCATACACATTAAGACAGAGTGACAGACTGGATTTGTGGTTCAGATTTCAGCAACGGCTTGCTGTCTGCAATTAACCGCAAAAAGTGTGGCTGCTTAAAATGAAACTCTATTGCCTCATCCCCTTTCCATTGTTCATGAATGAGAAAGATGTCGTTATCTTCAGTACTACGGTAAAGATCATAATGCTGGTTGCCTTCCTCGTCACGACTAGGTTTTACACAGGCACTGATCACCTTAAACAACGCTTCCGCCTGGCCGGGGTTTGCAATAAATTTCGCAATAATAAGTTTGTCTGGCTGACTCATAATATCCCTCCCGGGAAATAGTTTATGCTGAAATTATCCGTCAGACTGGCAGCTGAACGAACACAGTTGAACTACCAGAGGGTAGCGGTATCTGCGAAAGGCGTTTTAACGCAGTTTGTGAAAGAGTACTGCGACAAATATCCCAGCACTGTCCTTCAGGATAGGCTGCCAGTACTTCAAAGTTACCACTGCTGTTCATCAAACGCTGACCGGTCCCTGCCGGCAGAAAATAGATATCACCTGTTTGCAATGACACAATCTCTCCCCTGTCGCCTCCCAGTTGCATTCTGCCCCGCCCTTTCAATACAGTCAGCAACACATGGCTGGTGCTGTGAAAATGCTGATAGGAATAGAGCGGTGCCTGCCATTGAGTCACCCACCCTGCCTGTTTAAGCATAGCTGTCATTGCGCCAGAGTCAGCTGAAATACCTTCAGCCATAGCGAATTTAATCACAGGGTGCTGCGAATTATTGGGTACCCAGTCGTCCGGCGTTAAATACCAGTGAGTAATAATTTTCAGCGCCGGGGTGCTGTGGTCATCTGCGAATGCTATCGGGGCAAACGGTAATGAGATACCAAGCAAACCGAACATTTGAATAAAGCTTCTGCGGGAAAACTGGCCCATTGATGATCCCCTGCTTTTTTGTTTAGGCTGACAATTTATACCTAGATAAACTAGGCATAAGACTTCTGCATGTCAAGATGCTATAGTCTGTTTTATATAACCAGGCAGTAACAGAGAATTACAATGAGATCCAGTCCCGACGATAACCTTAAAAGCCATGTCGAAATGGTGATCCTTGCCGCACTTGAGCGAGGTCCTTGCCATGGCTATTCTCTGATAGAACTGATTCGACAACTCAGCGGCGGGGTTCTTTCTTTTCAGGAAGGTACCGTTTACCCGTTACTGCACCGCATGGAAATGAAAGGGTCCATTCAATCTGAATGGGAGATTCCGACGACAGGCCGGAAGCGTAAAGTTTATCAGTTGACCCCCGCAGGAAGCCAACAGCTAACCAGACAACGTAACGCCTGGTCACACTATTCAAGCGCTGTATCAACCCTGCTGCAGAGAACATGACTATGTCTGAAATGACCGATCTTCCGGAAGCTGTGCGTAACTACCTCGACTCTCTCTCCTATGAGCTTCGATTTGAACGTAAATACGCGGCTGAAATCTGTGATGAGATTGGCAATCATTTTTATGATGCCCTTGCCTGTTCAACTGCCCCGGACAGTGATAACACCGCAAGGCAGCTCACCAGGGAGTTTGGTTCCCCGCAGTTTCTGGCTGCCGATTTTGCTGCAATCCTGATGACTCGTAAGCTGCGTAACTCCCTGTTTATCGATCTATCCATTATGGTCGCTATCGGACTGGCAGTCATCAATTGCCTGTCTGCCAGCAAGGAAGGACTGGCTGTGCTTTTTGCCTGCATTTCAGGTGCAGTTACCTGGGGTGCACTACTCTGGATTCAGATTAAAGGCCTGAATGGCAGTAAACTCTACCACTGGCTATGTACACCGATGATTGCCAGCCATATAACCTCACTGTTTTTGGCACTCGCCCTGCTCCGGGACTGCTGCTTCACTGTCCACACTTCAATTATCTATGCCAGTTTCGAAGTTGCGGCGACTTTCGTGCTGGCAGGACGTTTCATTTACATTAGAAAACGTAGCAAAATAATGTGTCAGCTATGGCAGAAAGTCGCCACAAATGACTGAAGCCGGCAGGTCAGCTTAATCCTAGCGCGTTTCTAAGGACACCTTTTCTGTTGGGGGAGGAAAGGCGTGATCTATCGCCTGAAGATCCTCTGGCTGCAAAGTAAACGAAAATACCTCAGCATTTTGCCGGATATGTGCCGCTTCTCCAGACTCAGGAATAGCAATTGTTTTTCCGTTACGAACAGACCATGCCAAAAGCACTGTTGCAGGGCTGGTTTGACGTTTTGCAGCAATCTGCGTAATCACAGGGTGTGCCATTAGATGTGCCCCACTGCCGCCCAGTGGTGAATACGCCATGACAGGTATATTGTGCTGGTTGCACCAGGGTACCAGGTCAAACTCTATTCCCCGGCTGGCAACGTTATAAAATACCTGATTTGTAACGCAGTTCTTGCCATTTTCCACCGCTATCAGATCTTCCATATCGCTGGTATCAAAGTTAGAAACCCCCCAGGCTTTGATTTTCCCTTCGGCTCTCAGTTTTTCGAACCCTTCAACAGCTTCACTCAGAATACTACCCGTGCGCCAGTGCAGCAGGTAAAGATCGAGTGAATCAGTTTGTAATCGCTTAAGGCTGTTATTACAACTGCGCTCCATCAAAAGCCGGTTAGCATTCCATGGATAAATTTTCGAGACCAGAAATACCTGGTCCCTGATACCTCGCAAGGCCTGACCAATTAAACTCTCAGAACGCCCACCACCATACATTTCGGCGGTATCAATCACGTCCATTCCCAGCGACACTCCGGTACGTAGTGCATCGATTTCTTCCGCCTGGCTATGCCGCCCCTGCCCCAGGTGCCAGCTCCCCATGCCTAATGGTGCAACAGACTGACCATTAATCGTCACTTTTTTCATGATTTTTTGCTCTCAATTGCTGATTGGTTAAACTCTCTCATAAAACGTTGCCTGCGGCCTAGCCAGACACTGTTAATCCACCATATAACCGACAGCGGAACCGCTACCCAGGCCAGCATGCCCGCAGCCAGGCCTACCGCCCCCATCGCTGCCCAGCTCCAGGCGCCAACCTGATCACCGGCCCGGTATACTGCAGTATCAATAAAACTTTTAGCCTTATACTTATCTTCTCGTTGCAGTACAGTAAACAACACCTCACGGGCGGGCCGGGCTAAAGCAAAATTACCCGCACGACGAAGTATGCTAAACAACATAACCGTCCACAAAGCCGGCCAGACTGAAAGTGCCATAAACCCGGCAATAGTCAGAACAGGCAAAAAGCACAATACCAACGCAATGCCATAGCGGTTTAACAACCGGCTGGTAATAAACACCTGAGTGATCAGTGTCAGGATATTTACGGCTAAATCAGTGGTGGCGAAAAAAGTCGTGCGTGAGTCTTCGCTGCTAAAGGCGTGTCTGACAAGTTCAGCCTGACGGAAATACAACAGCGTAGAAGTTACTGAAAACAACAACATATACAGACAAATATTACGTAAATAGGCAGAGCGGAAGGTATGGGTAATTCCGGAGAACACACTGCCACCCAGTGGCTTATCCTCCTCAACCTCGTGTGTAGAATGCGATTCGGAAAACCCACTGAGTCCAGCTGAGTGGCGTATCAGGCGACCGACACAGAACACGGCGCACTCCAGCAAAATAGCTGAAAAAAGAATCAATCCTGTCGTGTTGAGTAACCGGGCAAATACAGTGGTTAGCAACGAACCACCTATAGCACCTGCAGTGGCTCCTGCTGCCATCAAAGCAAATAAGCGTCTGGCTCGTTCTGTACTGAAAATGTCCGCAACTAATACCCAGAACACCGACACCACATACAAATTAAATACTGATACCCAGACAAAAAATACCCGCCCCACCCAGACCCGTTCACCTGACGGCAACCACGCCATTAATCCGGCGAAGATAAGCAAGTTAGACAGAAAAAAACGATAGGTAATCGGGATAAGTCGTTGTCGTGGTATTGACTGAGATAATGCCGAAAAGGGTAAATTCAGAACCAGCATGCAAATAAGCGTGGCAGTGAACAGCCATTGCAAATTATGCACCCCGCCTTCAATACCCAAAGTATCTCTTACCGGCCGTAGTATGTAATAGGCACACAACAGGAAAAAAATGTAGGCAATACACCACAACAATGGTCGCCATTCTTCGGGTCTGATATTAAGAAACTTTAAAAAACTCACCTTCTGTTCGGACTCTGGCCGCTGATCGTTTGTATTTTCCATACCCACTCACTCTTTCATCACGGTGTTCACCAGCCTGTTCAGGGTAGCGTTACTGGCCATGTCTGCAGTAAAATTATAACTAATACCTATATAATCTAGGTATCATTTATACAACTGTCAATGAATCAGGGATTGAAGAAATGTTTAATATTGTAATTCTGGCAGTAATCATTCTGGCCCTGGTGGGGTGTCACAGAGACGAAACCAGACCCTCTGTGGCAGGTAACAGAAAATTGTTGTGACTGAAGAATGATCGTGAGAACAGCACTGTCAGGGAATAAAACTGCGGGAAAAGGACGTGATATCAGAAATCAGCCTGCCACCCATGAGGGTGGCAGATACGAATACTAACTCGATTGCTGCTGTTTATCAAAGCGCGAAACCAATACCAGCGCGGCTATCAATATTAACAACGGGGGTCCCACTGCCGTCAGTGCGGGATTAAACGACAGCAATAATCCAAGGTTCAGGATTATCTGATAAACAATATAGGTGAGCAGACCCACAATTACGCCCAGGGCCAGCCTGGCCCCGGCCCCGGTGGAACGAGGGGCACTGAAGGTAAAGGGAACAGCCAGCAATATCATTGCAATGATCAATAGCGGCTGCCCCGCCTTTTTCCATAAAGCAATCCGGAACTCATTGTCCGGTTGTCCGGTATTCTGTAAATAGCGGATATAGTGACGCAACTGACTCACGGAGAAGCTGTCAGACGGCTGGGTCAGGTCTTTCAGACGGACATCGGTAAAAATAGATTTCCATTGCAGTTCATCGGAATTATTTACCGTTTCCGAGCCGTTATCCCACTGCTTTTCGGTGACATTATGTAATGTCCAGATTCCCTTGCTACCGATAGTGGCAGTCTGCGCATAAATATAGGAATGCAGGGTCAGATCGGGGTTGTAATCAAAAATCTCGATATCCACCGGCTGATTATCAGAATTCAGATATCTGACAGTAATAAACTCGTTATTATTTCTGGCCCACAGATTGTTACCTGAGTTTTCACCCTCTCCGCCCTGTGCCTGGGCGGTACTTTTGATTTCCTGAGCCCGTTGCTGCAGAGGAGATGCCACCCATTGATCAAAAGCGCCGGATAACAGGGCTGCACACAAGCCAGCCCCAAGAATGACCAGCGCAATATTTCGTACTGAAACCCCGGCACCACGAATAGCCGTGAGTTCGAGGGTTTTGGAAAGCTGTCCCAGCCCGACAATCCCCCCCAATAACGCAATAAATGGCCCCAGATCAATCAGGCTTCTCGGGATTGTCATCACAACCACCAGCAGTGCCTGGGTCCAGTGATAGCCTGTCGGAGTGACATCTTCCAGTTCATTAATCAGGTTGAAGGTAGTAAACAGCGGGATCAGTAGTCCTGCTGCAGCGGCAAAACCTGCCAGCAAATTTCGAATCAGATAACGGTTAATGATGCTCATCGGGCTTTTTTCCGCAGCAACGAAAAATCTCTGACAATAAAACCCAGTAACCCGAGCGCCATCAGAATGGTAACCAGCCAGCCGCCTGGCATTGCCGGCAGTGAGCCATTCGCCACCAGAGTCCGGCTGACATTACCGCCATAGAAGATGGCAATAAACAGTAAGGTCAACGGTAATAATGTGGCATAGCGGCCCTGACGGGGACGGGTACGGCTTAGCGGAATAGCCAACAACACCATCAGCAATGTATTAATGCCACGACTTTCACGCCACTGAAGTTCTGCGGTGTTCGCGGGCGTCGGGTTGTGCATTAACTGACTGAGCGGTGCCGATTTACGCATAATATCGGTGGTATCAGCAGCCGGCTTAAGAGCAATATTCAGATTGTTGTAATTCTGCATATTGTCATCTTTGCCCTGCCTGTCCAGACTGTAAGCGGTGCCGCCTTTTAGCAATACCGTCGGAGTCTCCGGCGATGGATTAGTGACTACCACCGAGTGCGACCGGTACAGATTGGTCTTATTATCTGAACGGGAATAGATCAATGCATCATCCAGCTGATGTGCAGAAGGCTCAATACGCTTAGCCAGTACCATCCTCCCGCTGCCATTGACATTAAATTTGTTAGCCTGCAGATGGGACACATCCAGCGCTGACAGCGATTGTTGCTGCAAGCGGTAGATATTGGCGTAAGCCCAGGGCCTGCCATAGAGTGACAACAGTGCCACCAGAATCGCCAGTGGCACCGCCAGAAACAGCACCGCCTTATACAGCCTCAACGGGCTGGCGCCTGCAGCAAAGATGGCGGTAATTTCCGAATCGGTATATAACTGCCCCAGAGAAACCGCTGTGGCGACATACAATCCCACAGGCAGTAACATCTCCAGGGCAATCAGCACTTTATAGCAGACGACATCGAACACAACCTGCAACGCCAGCGTGCCATTTGCCGCATCTGTCAGATAGCGCTGTGCGGAATAACTGGCGAACATAAAGATCAGAAATCCGACAATAATCATCACCAGCCGGTTGATCCCCAGCATTACGTAACGTTCAATCAGAGACATTGCATTTTCCCGCCAACAACATTTTTCCGGGGGTGATTGTCCGCCGTAAATAGTCCGGAGATCTGTACATAACCATTACTCTTTGGTGGTCAGTGTTTTTACCATGCCGATAACCTGAACAACTTCGCCAGGTGTCAGTGCGCCGTCTTTTGCCCATTGAACCCGGCCAGTACTGTCCAGCACTATAATTGTGGAGCTGTGAGGCAGTAACTGCCAGCGGCTGCGACCTACCCCATTGCTGTCAACAATAAACTGCGCCCAGGGATACTCCCTGAGGTTCTTCTCAATTTTATTGCGGACAAAAAAACCTGTTCCGGGAATGGCATCATCAGTATTGACGATGGTCGTTGCCTGAAATTTACTCCGGGGAAATGCTGCATTTCTTACCGCTGTGATCAGTGCATTATTCAAATCTTTGGCCGAAGTTCGCCCGGCGATATATTGAATAATCCGCACCCGGCCAGGAAGCTGGCTGCTATCCCAACGATGATAACGGACTTCATCGTTAACCAGTGACAGCTCGCCACGATCGCTGATGGACAGCAACGGGACCGGCTGGCCATTGACAAGATTATGCGCAAAAGCCATCGACGGTAGTAATACCGTGACTAACACTATCAGTAACCGGTAAATGTTCATTTCATCTCTCCCTTAGGGTGAGTCGCTATGCCGGAAATATTGCCAGCAGTTGTTCCAGACGGTGACGAATATCACTGTCCAGTGGCGCAGGACGATCATACGAACTCCCCCCGGCCAGTTTGTCGGCAACCATCACATCGTGCCTGTCCCCCATTAAACCGTTAATAGCCGCCATAAAACGTGAAATTTTACGCGCTTCGCTATTATCTGGCTCCAGAGAACGCAGGGTGTCATAGAAGGATACCTGCTGACTGACAATTTTGCGTACATCATGAAACTGTTTACCTGTCAGTTGCGGGTTGGCAATCAGTTGCTGAAGTTTCTGAATCTGGTGGCGACGGTATTCCACAAAGCCTTGTTCAGAATCCATATTGATATGGTGCAGTGAGAAACGCACTTTTGACCAGACAGGTTTACTCAGAAACAGCCGCAGGATATTGCCGTAGAAGCGCAGCTTTTGCTGATTGCCGTTACGGAAAGCATCCTGAAAATGGCCGAGTAATACCGTGGTCATATTAAACAAAGCACCGGACTGATGTTTTTTGCTATACAGTCGTTGAGCAAACCGTAAATGTTTATAGCGCGCGCGGATATATTTATAGCGCATTTTAACCGCCAGCGGTTTATCGCTGTCCTGCAGAAAATCATTAACCAGTCCGAGCAATTCTTCACGGGTGAATCCGTCTTCCCAGAATTGCAGACAAAGGGCATAATTTTTTTGCATTATCTGTTGCGAACAAAACAGATCAATATGCTCCGGCAGTGCATATTCGGCATCAACCACATCGTCTTCATCCACGGCGCTAAATAATAATTCAGTCGATTCTGTGGAAAATTTTTGCCAGTTATTACTCATATTAATGACTCTCCGGGGCCATAGTAAAACGTAGTCCGCTACGCCGCCGGTAAGCACGTAGTGTCGGGATAAATGTCAGCACTACATCCAGACATTGTCCGGCAAAATAGGCATATGCTGCCCCTTGTACGCCATACAGATACGAAATGCTGATTAGCAGGCTCAGATAGCAGACACAACCCAGCATTTGTACTATCAGAAATGCCCGCTGTTTTCCTGCCATAAACAGCAGTGATTCCTGCGGGAAGCCCATCATTGCAACAATGGTGGCACCCAGCATGATTTTAATTAGATCATAGGCTTCAAGATATTCGTGACCAAACACCACCGAGATCAGTGGTTTACCCACCACAAATACCAGTAAAGCAACCGCAACCCCGATTGCGCCGGCAATTAACGCCGAGCGTAAGCCAAGTAACCAGGGCTTCGTTGTCCGGGGATCAAGACGCATAATTTCCGGGTAAAAACTTTTTTCCAGCAATTGTGCGGGAGTACCGGTCGCATCAAAAAATGTCATGGCAATTTTAAACAAACCTGCCGCTGCCGGGCCAAGCACAATCCCGACTAATACCGTACTGCAGGAGTTTCTTGCCGCCCAGATGGTATGCGCAATATTCGTGGTCCAGACAA
Organism: Tatumella citrea; assembly: GCF_002163585.1. Lineage (NCBI taxonomy): Bacteria > Pseudomonadati > Pseudomonadota > Gammaproteobacteria > Enterobacterales > Erwiniaceae > Tatumella > Tatumella citrea. The sequence continues at coordinate 1,723,949 of NZ_CP015579.1, read as the reverse complement.
AATCCCATGCTCCCTGTAACCGACGACCGCTGCTAAATAATGCGGGTTTCAGTGCATTATGGATATCACGACGTTTTAATTCCTGGCCCGCAAACCACCAGAAGAGTGTCCCGCCTACCAGATTAGATAAATACCAGGTAATAATAAAACCGGCAAAGCCAAGGTGGCAGAAATAAGAAATCACGCTACCAATGGCTTGTAAAAAAGGTCTGACGGCCTGCTGAATCGCAATTAAGTCGAAACGATCAAATGCCCGTAAAATACCGGTCGGTGTTGAGGAAGTCATCGACGGAATTAAAGTACAATAGAGTATCGCCAGCCAGAAACTTTCACGATCCAGTCCCAGCGAATGCGCCAGAAATGGCAGCACAGCCATCCCGCCTAATATCGCAATAACACTACTGGCGATATCCAGACCGAATGAAAATGAGATCACTTCACGGAAGCGGGGAATATTTTTTGCTTCAAGTGCCGGGGTGCCGAATTGCACAACAAACTGCCAGGTCTGGAATTTGATCAGATCACTGACAGCTTTAGCATAAGCCTGTATTACCACCAGCACACCGAACAGCTGCGGGGTCATCCCCTTGCCTGCACAGGAGAGTGCCAACAGCCCAAGCAGTGCACTTGCCACACTGCCCGAGCCTAAATAGGCGGCATTCCGCAACATCGAGCGGAACGCACCGTCTGAAAACCAATGCTTCATTGTCTGTTACCTGTCATCGTCACGGCGGGCGACTGAAACCACCCTTAATTTTGGTGCGGTACGGTGCTGACTGCTGTTTTATTTATACTGAGTTGACCGCCCTCGCCTGCAAAATTTCTGCTTTACTGCTGCCGGCTTTCCCGTGCCGCGATGGCCTGTAATGCCTGACTCAACACCTGGTCATAAGCTGCCCGGGCATCCAGTTCGGCAATATTCGCCCCGTTGTACTCAATGCGTACCATCTGCGAAATCTTATCTTTCAGTTCTTCATAACTGTGGTCCGGCTTACGTGACAATGCGGTATCCACATCAATATCCAGCCTGAGAATCAGCTCCGGCCGTATCTTTGCCATTTCGCGATAGAGCTGACGTTCTTTCTCGGCCAGCCGGGTTTTCAGCCGGCCGGTTACCCGCTCAACTCCGATTCCCGGACCATCATAATAAAATCCCGAGATTTCGGCTTGCGGATAACGATCGCTGATCACCAGCACACCACTTTGCGCCAGCTGTACCGCTTTACGCAGATTCGATGCCCGCCATAACGAAAAACCGTACATGATGACCGCAGCCCAGAGCGCCGGACCACCATTACTCATACGCTGAGTTTTATCGGATTTGGCAGCCAGTCGGCGCTCCAGCCAGACTCCGATCACCGGCAATTTCTTGATTTTATCGCCATCTTCACCGGAAATAAGCCCCAGATAACGACGTTCTGTTGGCTGCTGTTGTTGTAATCTTTTTACAATATCATTGGTCAGGGTCGATTTTCCGGTGCCGTCACTTCCGACTACCGCAATCAGTCCCTTTATATAATCTGCCGACAAACTTTACTCCGTTTGTGATTGTTCTGTGTTAACTGGAATTTGGTTCTCAGGTCCGCGGCTCACCGGCCGGACTCTGATAACACCTGATCAATCGCCTGCAAAGACTGGCTTAATATCTGAGCTGCAGGGTCTCTGCCGTCCAGGTCCAGAATCCGGGCCCCGTTAAAATTCAGCTGTGGGATCACCGCTATTTTTTCCCGCAGTGCCGACAAATCATGATCAGGTTTCCGGGCATAAGCGGTCTGTTCATCAACATCGAGCCGAATCAGCAACAACGGTGGATAAGAGGCCATCCAGCGATAAAGTTGTTGTTCTTTACGACGTAACCAGCTTACCCAACGGTTTCCGCCACTGGTTTTTGCCAGCTGAGCTCCGTCAAAACGAAAACCAGCCACTTCAGCCTGTGGGTAACGGTCGGTAATCAGTAACTGGCCCTGGCGACCTTTGGTTAGCATTTTCCTGAACTTATAGCTTCGCCAGCAGGACAGCAGAAAAATAACCAGCGCAGTAGCATTGCCTGGCGGCTGCGACGGACGTTCATGAACCTTGTCGGATTTGGACATCAGAAAACGCCCGAGCACACCACCAATCAGCGGCAGATCACTGATCCATTTACCAATAAACCCGGAGGACTGGCCAAGGTAAAGTAATTCTGTAGGTTCCTGCGAAGAAAAGTGACTAACCAGACTGGCAGCAAGTGTTGATTTTCCGGACCCGTCACAGCCAGTGATCGCGATAACGCGGCCTGCCGTATGAGTTTTTCCGGCGTTTCTCTGTTCTGACACCACTAGAAATCCAATAGCAAAAAACCCATTTTATTCTAATTATTTACAGGTTCAAGAAATTTATCCGACCAGTGACAAATAAAGCCATGACGGTCAAAAAATGGAATATTAGCCTTGTTATTTTTGGTTTTTTCTTAATATTTTGTGCGCAGCCAGACTAATATTTATTGCACTTTTTAACAAGCGGATAAATATCAAATCCCTGCCAGTTGCTGGCGACATTTTACCGACAAAATGGTATATTGGTGACCTTGTGTTATAAGAGCTTATGATCATGAATTCCAGACTCCCACCGCTTATTGCGGTCATTGGCAGCGATGGCTCAGGAAAGTCTACTGTCTGTGAACAACTTATTACCGATATGAACAATTATGGCCCTGCCATCAGGGTTCACTTAGGAAAGCAGGCGGGTAATGTCGGCCGTGCAGTGGCTCAGTGGCCGGTGATCGGCCGTTTTCTGGACAAAGCCATTACGCGTAATACTAAAAAAGTAAAAACCGGAAAGTCTAAGGTTAAGTTTTTACCTTCACTGGTCATTATGGCATTTGTACTGCGTCGGGTATTACGTTTTCGCCGCATGATGAAATATCGTCGTGAAGGGTTAATTGTTTTGACGGACCGTTTTCCGCAGGCACAAATTCCCGGCGCTTATGATGGCCCGGTATTCCCGGTAAATATAAAAGGCAATCCTTTTATTCGCTGGATGGCTGGCCGTGAACGCAAAGCGTTTAAATGGATGGCTGCACAGAAACCCGATTTAGTGATTAAACTGAATGTGGATCTGGAGGTTGCCTGCCAACGTAAACCGGATCATCCAAGAGAGCAGTTGGAAAAGAAAATCGCCACTACCCCGTTGCTGACTTTTGAAGGGGCGCGAATTATTAATATTGATGCTAATCAGCCGATCGCTGACGTTATTTCTGATGCTGAATCAGCTATTCGCCAGTTTATGGATACTCACGGATATCAGCTTCAGACCGCAGAAAATATATCCCAGAACGCCTGACCGATTGTTCGCCGGACAAAAAAAAGGCTCCCGGTTTCGGGAGCCTTTTTTTATTAAGCTTTCAGTTCAGCGAAGGCCTGAATAATTTTATCAATTTCTTCGTCGCTGTGAGCTGAGTTAACACTACAACGCAACAACGTCACCCCGGCCGGAGCTGCCGGTGGTAATACCAGGTTCACATAAACCCCTTTATCGATCAGGGCGCGCCATAATTCCAGACCCGCTTCTTTGGAACCGATAATTACCGGTACCACCGGGCTAATACGTGGCCCTAATTCATAACCGGTTTTCGCCAGTCCCTGATATAAACGGTGGGCATTTTTCCACAGTTTTTCTCTTAATTCCGGCTGGCGGGCAATTTTTGCCAAAGATGCACGCACTGATGCAATACTTGCCGGAGAAGGAGATGCGGTGAAAATATAAGGACGGCTGCTGTAACGTAATACATCCATCGCTTTACTGCCGACGGCAAAACCACCGATGGATGCCAGGCTCTTACTAAAGGTACCAAGGATAATATCAACATCATCCTCAACGCCTAAATCTTCTGCCAGGCCGCGACCTTTGTTGCCCATCACACCAAAAGAGTGCGCTTCATCAACCAGCAGATAGCCACCGAGACGTTTTTTGATCTCTACGATCTCAACCAGTGGAGCCACATCGCCAAGCATACTGTAAATGCCTTCGACAATGATCAGCGCATCTTTAGCACGTTCACCAAGACGTAACATCCGCTTTTCGAGGTCCGCTGCATCGTTATGGCGGAAACGGATAATCTCTGCACCGCCCAGAGCACAGGCATCATAGATACTGGCATGACTGTCGGCATCAATTAATACCACTGAACCGGGGCCCGCCAGGGTGCTGATCACTGCCAGGTTCGCCGTATAACCGGTTGAAAAAACGATGGCCGTCGGACGGTCAAAGAATTCTGCCAGTTCCTGTTCCAGTGCCAGGTGAGAACCGTAGCTGCCGTTTGCCATCCGTGAACCTGTGGTGCCGGTCCCCTGATGCGCCAGCGCTGCCTGACCCGCGGCAACTGCCTCTGAGTCAAAGGTCATTCCCAGGTAGTTATTGGTACCTGCCAGAATAATTTTATGCTCGCCAATCCGCCCTTCTGTCGCTGAATAAATTTCATCGATACAGGTGCCGAAAGGATTAAGACCGGAAGTACTGAATTGTTCGCGTTCAGTCATCAAACGGGAAAATTTATCATAAAGACCCATTTGATTTCTCCAGATAAGGTTGCAGGGCATTCAACAGCTGCTCGGGAGTTCTGACATCCAGCAGAATATTAATCGGGATAGAAATATCCAGTTTATCTTCCAACATCATCAGCAAATCCAATACTCTGATGGATTCAAGGCCCAGATCGTTGACAAGATCGCTATCTGGTTTAATTTCTAATCCGCCTTCGACAATACCTTGCAGACAAGTCAGAATATAATTCATCACAGCGTCGCGATTTAGCATAAGAGCTTTGTACAACCTCTACTCAGTTAATTAAAATAGACCTTCACGCAGCGCGCGTTCCAGACTCACCTCAGGAACCCATCCAACGGCCTTGGTTAGCTGTTGGTTACTGGCAGTCCAGTCCGGGTGGGTTAATTCCCGGATTTTACTCTGTGTCAGCATCGGCTCGGTATTTACCAGCCGGTTCCACATCATACTTAAAGTGGCAATCAGTTTCAGCAGTGACAACGGAACAGGGATTAACCTGACCGGACCCTGTCGTATTGCGGCACCAATCTGCTGCATCCGCGTCCAGCTATAGCCGCCCTCTACTCCATCACAAAGCTCATAGATACCGGCCTGCGAGTTATCGGCCAATACCCACTGCGTTACCGCGGCAGCCATATCAGACACATGGATAAAGGTCAGAATAGCATCCCGGCTTCCCAGTTGCGGAAGCACGCCACGTAACAGGCCATTCAACAAGGGCTTAAGCTCTTTATCCCCCGGGCCATAGACAGCCGTAGGGCGGAAAATGCCCAAAGTCATATCACCCGCTAACTTGTGGAGTTGTTGTTCGGCAACGTATTTAGAGTTTGCGTACCAGGACAATTCAGGATGGCGTGCAGCCAGAGAGGAGATAAATAAAAACTTTTTACAACTACCAGACGCTTGCGCAGCCTGCATGACCGACACACTCCCGGTCACATTACACTCAGTAAACACCGCTTCACTGCTGCCCCTGACCTGCCCGGCACAATGTATCACAGCATCAGCCCCGGTCATCAGTCCAGTCAGTGCCTGCGGATTTTCCAGCGAACCACGTACCCAGATGAGATTTTCACCGGTATTTTGTTTTGCTGCTCTGGTCAGTGCCCGGACCCGGCATCCACGGGCCAGCAGATCTTTAGTGATCTGCCTGCCGATGAAGCCGGTTGCCCCGGTAATGGCAACCGTTAATGTCATTGAACAAAACCAGGCATCTGTACCGGAGTGTAGAGTGAAGAGGTCATCCAGCGCTTTTTAGCTTCTGCACGGGCCGGTTTTCCTGAAGAGGTCCGTGGAATACTGTGCGGAGGCAACAACTCAATATCTACCGCAATCCCGAATTCGCTCTGAATACTGGCAGATAATGAGTGAACCAACTGCTTACGGCGTTCTTCAGAACTGACCCGGCACTGAATTTGCAGAATGATTCTTGCTGATTCACCGTGTTCTTCAGTAACAAAAGCAATGGCATCACCGGCATGAATTTCTGGTTCAGACTCAGCCACATATTCAATATCCTGTGGCCAGATATTACGACCACGAATAATGATTAAGTCCTTCTTACGGCCAGTGACATAGAGATAACCCTCAGACTGGTAGCCGAGGTCACCGGTATCCATCCAGCCGGTAGACTGAATCTGCTTCTGGGTCACCGGATCACGGAAATAACCACTCATCAGGCTCGGTCCGGAAATACAGATATGACCAACCTGCTGTTCAGGCAATGCTTCTCCTGTTTCACTCCGGATTTCGATACGATGCCCTGGCAGCGGTTTTCCGCAATTCACAAATGAAGATACCGCACGGGATTTGCTGGTCGGTGCAACCGCACGACCTTCATATTCCAGAATGTCACGGTCAACTTCATTAACCTGAGCACCTTTGTTCTCATCAGAGAAGCTGACCGCCAGGGTATTTTCTGCCAGACCGTAGCAAGGCATAAAGGCATTGCGGTTAAAACCAATGGCAGCAAAATGCTCACTGAACTGGTTAAGCAGTTCAACAGGAATCGGTTCAGCACCGACACCAGCAACCCGCAGACAGGACAGATCCAGCCCGGCAGTTTCTTTTTCGCTGCTGCGACGCAGTGATAAATCATAACCAAATGGCGGTGCAACAGTGACGCTGCCACGGTTTTTATCGATAAGTTTCAGCCATTGCAGAGGGCGCATGGCGAAATCCTGAGTACGCAGATAGTCGACCGAAAGCTGTGTTGCTACCGGAGTCAGCAGGAAACCTACCAGACCCATATCATGATAAAACGGCAGCCAGGAAACACAGCGGTCACCGGCACGTAATTTAATGCCGTCATGACTGATCACCTGCAAATTCGCCATCACTGAACGCTGGGTAATAATGACACCACGCGGGAAACGGGTACTGCCGGAGGTATATTGCAGATACGCAATGTCATCCGGAGCAGGCTTTTGCAGTTCGACATCAGCTTCCGGCAACGCATGAAAATCGTCATTGCTGAGGATATGCGTCGGCGGAGCATCTTCGGTTGCTGAGGTAATCAACGGTACCCATTCTTCGCTGCTGATTATCGCTGCGGGGGCACAACTGTTGATCAGTCCCTGCAATTTTGTAATGTAGGATGCGCGCTGGCCAATCCCCATCGGGATGGCTAAAGGAACAGCGACCAGACCCGCATACTGACAGGCAAAAAACGATTCAACAAATCCGACGCTGGTTTCAGCAATCAGAGCAACGCGATCGCCTTTATTCAGGCCAAGAGAGAGCAATCGTTTTGCTCCGGCAACCGCATGGTCCCTGAGTTTCCGGTATTCCAGCACGTCGGTCAGCTGATTACGCCGGTCGTAAAAATTCATGCCAGTTTCGCCCCGGGATGCGTAATCTAACGCCTCTACCAGGGATGGGAAATCTGCATAACGCATGGGAAGAGAATGGGTAGAGCTTGTTTCTGACATAGACAAATTAGCCATAAATTCAATTCACCAACCGTGAACCACACCATTGGTGAAAAAGTTGATATTCTATTTTTAAGACGCTCTTTGAATAATCCCTTATTCGGCCCTGTCCATCGCCCGGGTAGGCCAGCTGCCGGGGTCCGGCGATTTATAGTTTCAGGGCTGAAACGTGTAAACCACCATTGACATTCGTCATAAGATCATCACCACGTAAAAATAATTTATTACAGGTTTATGACTCAACTTAAACACATCCTAAACATTAACCGGAAGTTCTGTAAAAGTGAACTACTGATTTACCGTGTTTTAGTTAAAAGCATTAAGTGGTAAAAGAAAGTTCCATTCCGGGACAGAAATATTCTTATACGAAAAGTAAATTGCATTAAATAATAGTTACGTCTTACTTTTAATAAAAGCATCAATTGCTTAACGTTCGATCATATGCTCTGGCATTACTTTGCAGCCCGGGAAGGTTCACGTCAGTACCCCGTCATTAAGTATCGTTTGTTGCTCATTGATATCGCCCTGTGACATTCTCCGCGTACCGGGATGACGTCCCCATAATTATTTGCACGCTACACAGGAATGCCATTTTGTAAAAATGTATTTCTTTAAGCCGGTGCTTAACAATAAAGGTTTTTTATGATTCAGATTGAAAAAGTACAGGGTAAACAAGGTTTTAAAGAATTCATTGCCTTCCCTTCTTCACTTTACGCTAATGACCCTAACTGGATTGACCCATTATTCCTTGAGCGTGAAGAACACCTGTCTAAAAAGAACCCTGCTTCTGAACATGTAGAGTGGCAAGCCTGGATTGCAAAAAAAGACGGTAAGATTGCCGGACGTATCACCGCTCAGATTGATTCGCTGCACCGCGAACTTTATGGCCAGGATACCGGACACTTCGGCATGATTGATGCCATCGACGATAAAGAAGTTTTCGATGCTTTGTTTGCCGCTGCCGAAGAGTGGTTAAAATCTAAAGGCGCATTTAAAATTACCGGCCCGTTCAGCCTGAATATCAATCAGGAAAGTGGTTTATTAATTGACGGTTTTGATACCCCTCCTTCTGCGCTGATGATTCATGGTAAACCTTATTACGCTAAATATCTGGAGCAACAAGGTTATCAGCAGGGTATCGACTTGCTGGCCTACTGGATGAAACGTACTGACCTGCACTTTTCTGAATCATTAAGCAAACTGATGGCGCGGGTACGGAAAAAAGTGACTATTCGTCCTTTGAACCGTAAAAAATTCGCTGAAGAGATGCAGGTATTACGCGAAATTTTCAACTCCGGATGGCAGAACAACTGGGGCTTTGTACCTTTCACTGAACATGAGTTCGCCACCATGGGTGATCAGCTGAAATATCTGGTGCCGGACGATATGATCTATATTGCCGAAGCAGATGGTGTGCCTTGTGCATTTATCGTCGGCCTGCCAAATATCAACGAGGCTATCAGTGATCTTAACGGCAGCCTGTTCCCGTTTGGCTGGGCGAAACTGTTGTGGCGCCTGAAAGTCAGTGGTGTACGAACCGCCCGTGTCCCGTTAATGGGTGTTCGTCATGATTACCAGTTCAGCAGCATGGGTCCGGTAATGGCACTGTTACTGATTGAAGCGCTGCGTGACCCGTTTGCCCGTCGCAAAATTGACGCTCTGGAAATGTCATGGATTCTCGAATCAAATACCGGTATGCGTACCATTCTGGAAAAAATTGGTGCGGTGCCCTATAAACGCTATCGTCTGTATGAGAAACAGCTGTAATTACTGACTGACAGCACCACGCCCCTGCCCGCCGGTATTTGCTGGCCCGAAAAGCTTCTCTGCAACAGAGAAGCTTTTCAGGTACTGCTTTATCAGCCCGGGGGCTTTTTTATGTTACTAATTCATCTGCGCCTGATATCCTGTTATGTGTAACCCATTACTCATGCTGTCAGCAGGCAAAATAATAAGAGTGTTCTCATGCCCCAGGAAAAGAAAAAAGGAATCAGTCGTCTGACCTACAGTATTAATAATTCGCTGGCGGGTTTTATTGATGCCCTGAAGACCGAAGATGCATTCCGGCAATTGTTTTTTATTAATATTGTTCTGTTTGTTATCATATTTTTTCTGCATGCAAGCCTGCTTGAAAAATTAATGTTAATTGGTTGTAGCTTCCTGCTACTGGTTGTCGAGTTGCTGAATACCGCCATTGAAACTGTGGTTGACAGGATTTCAGACGAAATTCATCCGTTATCTAAACGCGCCAAAGATATTGGCGGTGCCGCGCAATTAGTTGCTGTAGTGATGACAGTCATCGTCTGGTTCGGGGTATTGTTCCACCACTAATTCTTGCTTTGCCACTGGCGAATTACCATTTGTGGTGCTGTCGGCCGTCATTCTAATGACGGCACTCATTTAGTGGATCATATTGTTTTTCAGCAGTCAGGTGACCCCGGTTATTCTGTGACAGGGATAATCAACCGCTCTTCTCCATACCAGAGTTGTGATGCGGATAAATCGACAAATCTTTTTTCATCCTCAATCAGTGCCTGTAATGCTTTTAGCCCCTCATTCGTTTTTCGGGCTGCCAGATGAGCCTCCATGCTGTCCCACCATAATTCAGCACAACCGTCGAAATTCACCGCATCCGTTCCCCTAATCTTTTCTAACCCCAGTTGTGCTGCTTCATTGCCGAAGGGAACCGTCTGAACGTACTTTCTTATGCCTAACAATTCAGCGTAACCGGTGACCAGCGGCGCATGTATATTCCGCCAGTGATGATCAAATTCCTGCCGCGTTAATTGCGGCAGCCTTTTTACACACATAATTAATTTCAGCATGATTTCTCTCCTGTATAAGCAACGGGTGTTAGCTTACACTCTGACACTACTGTCAGAGTCAAGGAGCGGGAAATGCAGATAGGTAAGCTGGCCACACTGACCGGAATCAGTATCCGGATGCTGCGCTATTACGAACAACAAGGGTTGCTGCGCCCGGAAAGAACACCGGCAGGGTACCGCCGTTATTCCATCTCTGATATCAATACGGTGAAACAAATAGAGCTGCTGAACCGTGCGGGCCTGACACTCAACACCATCAGCCATCTGACAGATTGTCTGGGTTCAACCCCGGAGCCGGTGCAACTCTGTAGCGCGCTGACTGATAAAATTCGCCAGCAACTGACGCTGGTTGACGAACAAATCGATATGCTGAATCAAAGCAGGCAATTGCTGGTCCGGCTTAGCGAACTAAACAAAGCTGAACCGACAGCGGTCAGTCGATAAACCACGGCTTTCCGTTGTCTGGTCGGGTCATCTTGCCGCCCCGGCTGTTGACCCGACATTTCCAACATGTACTCAGTCTGTATAAGCCCGTCAGTTAGCTGTTACCACTGGCTCCGTACTGCAACAAAGAAACGCTGTACCAGCGTGGTGCACAGACTGTTCTGCCGGGCAGTTCTTCTGTTATTGATTCGCCGACCTGAGCACGGTGTGTAGCAATACATTCGCGCCTTTTGTTGCCCAGCCAGGAGTTATTGCTTCCGCCTCGTTATGACTGATGCCCTTAACACAAGGGATAAAAATCATAGCCGTTGGAGCAACCCTGCTAACAAAACACGCATCATGCCCTGCACCCGACACCATAGGTCTCGACGAATATCCAAGCTCTTCCGTCGCCTGTTGAACGCAGGCAATACAATCTGAATCGAAATGTACCGGTGAGTAATCTGATAATTTTTCAATCTCTGCAGCTAAGCGCCTCTTACTGAGGTCCCTGACGGCCTGGTGTAATTTAGCTTCCATAAGATTCAGCGTTTCGAACTCAGGATGCCGGAGTTCTACACTACAGATAACCTGACCGGCAACCACGTTAGGAGAATCCGGCACTATTTTTGCCCTTCCCACCGTCGCCCTTCCGTCCGGAGAAAAACTGTGGCCAGTTTGTTCCACAGCCAACACCAGTTCTGCAAAACCCGCAACGGCATCCTGGCGAAGATCCATAGGTGTGGTACCGGCGTGCGCCGGAAATCCGTTGATCGTTACCGAAAACCATCGTTGGCCCATTGCTGCGTGTACAACCCCGATGTCAGCCTGTTCGGCTTCGAGGACCGGCCCCTGTTCAATATGCAATTCATAGCAGGCATGCAGTGGTCTGCTTTTTGCCGGAAGATGCCCGCGCCAGCCACTTCGGTCCAGAGCTTCACCAAATGTGACGCCATGGCAATCGGTACGCGAACGGGCATAGTCAGTATTGTAAATGCCACACCAGACTCCGGAGCCCAGCATTGCCGGAGAAAATCGTGCCCCTTCTTCGTTTGTCCAGTTTACCAGCAGAATATCTCTTTCTGTTTCAATCTGAAGATCGTTCAGAGTCCTTAATATTTCCAGACCGGCCAGCACGCCATAAATTCCGTCGTAATTTCCCCCCAATGGCTGCGAGTCGGCATGTGAACCGGTGAGAACCGGCGGTAACGATGAATCTCTGCCGCGCCTGAGAATAAACATATTTCCTGCGTCATCAGACTGGCAGAGGAATCCCGCTTGTTCGGACCAGTTGCGTAATTGTTCTCTGCCCTGCTGATCCTCATTACTGAGCGTCAGACGGCTGACTCCTCCGCCATCTGTCTGCCCAAAACTTGCGAAGGTATTCAGCGTCTCCCACAGACGTGCTCCGTTAATCCTGGCTGTCGTCGTCACACCGTCCCCTTATCGGTCCTGACCTGATAGCGAAAATCACAACAGGCAGCACCTGACATGATGGTGGTCGTTCGGGTTAATTCGACATCCGGTGCATATCCGACAATGAATTTTTCATCACGTGCACAGGATAACAAGTGGCCTATCTCTCCAAGCCCCATCTCCTGATACATTTCGGCATAGCGACAACGTGTCACATCGTAATAATATTTTTGGTCATCATTCTCAATAACCCTGACTTCCAGCGCGTTGTCCTTTTCCCATAAATATTGCAGATTAACAAAACTCCGCAGATCAGCTTCCCCGGCTTCGCCTGCGGCAAATTCAGCACCAGCCTGAACTGCGGCCTGTTCAATGGCTTCTCCGATATACTTTTTAGCCAGCTCACTCCCCAGCTCTCTTTTGAGTATGTCGTAGACCGGTTTAATGATTTCCGCCTCTATTTTTCGACGGGCCAGGATCCCTAACTCTTGTTTTTGACAGCTCATAACATTGCTCTCCCGTTTGTTCTCAGGATTTCTTTCCGCCAACCACATCCACAGGTACCCACTGATTATTAATATCTTTGTAGACAGTGAATGAAGGATTTTTCAGGTTACCTTGTGCATCGAAACTAATTTCACCGGTGACTCCCTGATAATCAATATGGTGTAAGACTGGCAAATATTTGTCCGGATCCACCGAGTTGGCTTTTTCCATGGCATCGATCAATACCCGCGTCGCGTCGTATGAAAATGGGGCATGGAGTTCTATCGGATGGTGATACCGGGCACGGTACTGCTGGTCAAAAGCTTTTCCACCAGGCATTTTATCCAGTGGCAGTCCGGGTTCGAGAGCCACAACCCCATCCCCTTGTTTCTGTGCCAGCGTAAGGAAAGTCTGACTGACAAATCCACCCGCCCCCATCAGTGTTGCTTTAATATCCAGCTGTTTAATTCGCCGCGCCAACAAGGCCGCCTGACTATCCACTCCGCCAAAAAAGATCAGATCAGCATTTTTACTCCGGATAGCGGTCAGTACAGGGCTAAAATCCAGTGTTTTATCGTCAATGTATTCCCGGTCAACAATAGTCACTCCCTGTGCCTTCAGTGATTTAATAAATGCATCAGCCAGTCCCTGGCCGAAGGCAGTTCCGTCATCCAGTACGGCAATCCTTTTTGCCTGCAAATTTTTCACCGCATACAACGCTGCATAATTACCACCATCATCGTCATGCCCCATAACCCGAAAACTGGTATCAAACCCTTGCTCGGTATAAGCATGCCCGGTAGCCACTGGTGCGACCTGAGCAATACCCGCATCATGATAAATCCGTGCTGCCGGAATGCTGGTCCCGGTATTCCAGTGACCGACAACACCCGCAACCCCGCTATCCACTAAACGTTGCGCCACAGTAACAGCGACTTTAGGATCAGACTGATCATCCTCTGACAGCAACTTAAAAGTCACAGCTTTGCCATCGATGACCGGATGTGTTTTGTTAACATCATCAATGGCTAGCTGAGCGCCATTCTCCAGGTCTTTACCGATTCGCGCGGAAGGACCGGTCAACGGGCCTGCCAGCCCGATTAATACACTCTGATCGGCCATAGCGTTACTGACAACCAATGACAATACCCCAGCTCCCAGAATCCGGCGAACCAGAACCGCAACATTACCTTGCTTCATAAATTTCCCCTTGTGTTGACTCATCCACAGGCATCTCGCCCAGATATATTTGTTGTACGATTTCACTTTTTAGTAATTCACTGGATTTGCCCTGCAGGGCTATATTCCCACTGTCCATGACCCAGGCTTGATCAGTCACTTCCAGCGCCAGACGGGCATTTTGTTCAATAAGCAGGACACTGATTCCTGAATCACGTAATCCTGCAATGGTCCGAAAAATATCTTTTACCATCAGGGGAGCCAGCCCCATTGATGGCTCATCGAGGATTAACAGTTTCGGCTGACTTAACATCGCCCTGCTCAGTGCCAGAAGCTGTTGCTCACCACCGGATAACCAACCGGCCAGCTGATTTTTACGTTGTAAAAGCCGTGGATAACGCGCAAATATGGCCTCAGTCTCTTGCCTGACTCTGGCGTGGTCTTTACGCAGCCATGCACCCATTTGCAGATTTTCCAGTACGGTCATATGGCTGAATATTCCCCGGCCTTCAGGCACCATGACGATACCTTTTTTCAGTAATACCTCTGGCCGACAATGAATCAGCGACTCTCCGCTCCAGCGGATATCACCTGTGAACTTTTGCTGCCCGGTTATCGCACGCACTGTTGAGCTTTTACCGGCGCCGTTAGCGCCAATCAGTGTGCCCTGCTGACCGGGCTCCAGCCGAAAACTCACACCCCTGACAGCCTTAATGCCTCCATAAGAAACCTCCAGATTTTCTACTTCCAGCAGATACTCAGGCATGATCATCCCCTCCGAGATAAGCGCGGATCACCCCGGCATGCTGGCGTATCGTTTCCGGGGTTCCCGTTGCAATAACTTTTCCATAGTCGAGAACCGACATTCGGTCACACAGGCTCATAATTAATTTCACATCATGTTCAATAATCAGCAGTGTTTTACCGTCGTCTCTGATTTTTCTTAATAATTCAGACAAAGCGAGTTTCTCCGCTGCATTCATCCCCGCGGCTGGCTCATCCAGTGCCAGCAACAGGGGCTCCGTCGCCAGTGCCCGGGCTATTTCCAGCCGCCGCTGATGGCCATAAGCCAGGTCGCAGGCGCGATAATCAGCAAACCGTGCAATATCGGTGTATTCCAGCCAGTATCTTGCCTGGCGGAGTGTTTCCTGTTCTTCCTGTCGGGAACGCCGGTGCCTGATCAATGCGGCCCACACACCATTGCGGGTACGGACATGCCGGCCAATCATTACGTTCTCCAGCACAGTCATTTCATTAAACAGACGCAGGTTCTGAAAAGTTCTGGCAATACCCGCCAGGGTTACCTTTTCAATGGCATGGGGCGACCAGGGCTGGTCATTGAGAATAAACTGGCCCTTATCTGCAGGTATTAGTCCGGTAATCAGGTTAAAGCAGGTGGTTTTTCCTGCTCCGTTAGGGCCGATAAGTCCGTAAATTTCGCCACGATTGATGGTCAGACTGACATCATCGACAGCCTGGATACCGCCAAACTGTTTAGACAGATGTGATACAGATAACAACGTCATTTCACGCTCCTTGTGTTGCCGGCAGGCCATAAACCATGAGGTCTGAAAATCATGACCAGCAACAATGCCAGCCCGTAAAACAACTGACGTAACACTTCCGGATCGATCACTACCGAGCCAAAAAGAGCTTGCTGCAAAGGAACAGCGACACTGCGTAAGATTTCCGGTAATACCGACAGCAGCACGGCACCCAGAATGACTCCTGGCACATGCCCAATACCTCCCAGTACAACCATTGCCAGCACACTGATCGATTCCTGAAGTGAGAAAGATTCCGGCGATACAAATCCCTGAAATGACGCAAACATCACCCCGGCAACGCCACCAAAGGAAGCTCCCATGGCAAAAGCCAGTAGTTTAAAGTTACGGGTATTGATCCCCATCGCTCGTGCAACGTCTTCGTCTTCACGGATGGCATGCCAGGCACGACCTACTCTCGAAGAACGTAATCTGACACAGATAAAAATGATGCAGACAATCAAGGCTGCCAGCAGGTAGTACCAGAGGTAGAGACTTGTCAGACGATGACCTGCCAGGTGGAAAAATCCAGTGAAGCGAACATCACCCACTCCAAAACTATCGATATTACTGATACCTTTGGCGCCGTTGGTAATATTGACTGGCCTGTCCATATTACGCATCAGGATGCGGATAATTTCACCAAACCCCAGAGTCACTATCGCCAGATAATCCCCTCTTAACCGCAGCGTCGGTGCACCCAGCAAAATGCCACAAACTGCGGCAACCGCGGCAGCCAATGGGATCAGAACTAAAAATGAGGTATGCATCCCGTGAGGGAACAAGGCCATCAGTGCCGGAAACACTGTCAGCAACTGGGGAGATGCCAGCAATGCAGTCAGATAGGCGCCCACGGCGTAAAACGCAATAAACCCCATATCCAGTAATCCGGTAAAGCCAACAACAATATTCAGCCCCAATGCCAGCATGATATAAAGCAGGGTGTTATCCAGAACCCTTAGCCAGTAATTACCACCAGGCAGCGCAATCAGCCAGGGTACAATCACCATGCCGGACAACAGCACCACCAAACGTACTGTCTTATGGTATTTCAGATTAAACAGTTTCATTGTTTCTCCTCAGGCGCGATGAGCAACACGCTCACCCAACAAGCCAGAAGGACGAAATACCAGCACAGTAATCAGTACCAGAAAGGAAAAAATATCCTGGTAATTGCTGCCAATAACACCGTCTGTCAGATCAGAAAGATATCCGGAACCCAGTGACTCAATCAGTCCAAGCAGCAATCCACCTAGCATTGCCCCACGAATATTTCCGATCCCGCCAAGCACTGCGGCAGTAAAAGCTTTGATTCCGGGAACAAAACCCATAGAAAAATCTGCACTCCCGAAATTACTGGCCATCATCACTCCGGCCAGAGCAGCAAAGGCTCCGCCAATGGCAAACGTACGGCGGATAATGGTGTCAGTATTGACCCCCATCAATTGCGCCACTGACGGATTTTCTGAGACGGCGCGCATTCCACGCCCAAGTCGCGTCGTTTCGACTAACAGCCACAACCCGCCCATAGCCATCAGTGCGACTACCAGGGTAACAATGCCGGTTTCAGTGATAATTACCGGTGCCTGAGTGGCGCTGCCGACAGTCAGAGCTATCGGGTCCATAGACAAGATCTGCGGGAACATTTTAGGGTCACGGTTCCAGATGATCATCGCCAACGTCTCCAACACTACCGAGATACCGAT
The DNA here is from genome assembly GCF_002163585.1 of Tatumella citrea. Classification (NCBI taxonomy): domain Bacteria; kingdom Pseudomonadati; phylum Pseudomonadota; class Gammaproteobacteria; order Enterobacterales; family Erwiniaceae; genus Tatumella; species Tatumella citrea. The sequence goes on along the minus strand of NZ_CP015579.1, from coordinate 1,706,898 downwards.
ACCACTGATTAGCGGAGCCAGCCGGGAAGAATGACGCAGGCGGCGATATGCAAATCGCTCAACTGAAATAGCCAGCAGCATGCAGACAGCCATCGCTGACAGCAACGCAATAACCAACATAAGCAAAGGATTCATTGTAGGGAAATGCAGACTCAGAAACTGAAGAACTGAATAAGCGCTCAGGGTGCCCACCATTAAAATATCGCCATGGGCGAAATTGATGATCCTGAGTATTCCGTAGACCATGCTGTAGCCAAGGGCGATCAGTCCGTAGATACTGCCAGATATCAGGCCATTTATTATTTGCTGAAGAAAAGTGCTCATTGCTCATTCCGGGGGACTCGTCATGGGCATAACATCGTTTAATTGAAATTAATTGTGAAATACGGATATATTATTTCTTATTAGAAAATAGAATCCAAGCAAGTCATTGTATTTATTACTTTTTTAAAAATGTTATTTAATTTCCCGGTAAAAAATAAATAATCATATGAAAAAAACAGAACAATCAGCATTGAGTGACTCTGAGCCCACCACCGCGATGCCCCACGATCCACCTTTGCGGGCGGTCAGAGTATTTGAAGCCATTGCCCGGCTCGGCGGCATTAATGTGGCCGCCAGAGAATTACAAATTTCTCCGTCAGCCGTCAGCCATCAGCTAAAAGTTCTGGAAAATTATCTCAGCAAACCTCTGACAGCTCGTCAGGGTCGCAGGCTCATCTTAAGTACCGAAGGTCGTGAATATTATCGTTCAATCCGCTCGGCCTTCTCGGTGCTGCGTCAGGCCACAGAATCCATATCAGAACAGGGCCGGCATCGCCAGGTGACTATCAGCCTCATCCCTTTATTTGGTATGGGTTGGTTTATTCCACGTTTACCGGGCTTTATGGCGCGATGTGCCGGTACTGAAATTAATGTGGTCTATGCAAATCATCGTAACTACCTCAGTGATGCTTCAGATATGTCTATTCGTTTTGGCAGCGGTCACTGGAAGGGCTATCAGGCCGAAAAGTTAATTTCCGGAAAAATGATTCCTGTTTGCAGTAAACAATTTCTTCATTTACACGGAGACATCGACAGCCCACAACGTCTTGCACAGATGCCGTTACTGCATGACGAAGAGCGCGATACCTGGGCCCGGTGGTTTACTCTTCAGGGAGTGAAGTTCATCCGTCATGGTGGCCCGCTATTTGAGGATGGTTTACTGACTTTGGCGGCAGTACAGGCGGGAATGGGTTGTGCCTTAATGCGTGAACCTATGATTAGTCATCTGCTGGAACAGGGAGTACTGGTCAAAATATTCGATTTACCCATAGATGATGGTCGTGATTATTATCTGTGCACCAGAGAAGATACTGAGCTCAGCAGCGATGCACAATTGTTACAGCAATGGGTCAGAGAGAAAGCTCTGCAGACAAGCTGATTGCAGGTTACACCCGCTCCATTCAGGGAGCGGTTATAGCCTGTAAATATGTTTCTGAATCGCTATTATGATCTGCCGTTTAGCCAGTAACAGGCTGCCAGCGCAGTTCCTCTATCAGCAGGCTGAACGCAGGGGGATGTTGTCGGCGGCTGGGATAGTAGAGGTAGTAGCCGGGAAACGTCGGGCACCAGTTTTCAAGCGCCAGTTCCAGGCGGCCGTCATTCAGTTGTTCTGTAACCATATCTTCCGGAACAAATGCCAGTCCAAGCCCTGAAACAGCTGCATCAATCCGCTCACTCAGCGAATTCAGGATAAGCTGCCCTTCTGTTTTTACCCGCATAAGTTTGCCCTCTACGGCAAACTCCCAGTGATACACTCCACCGACGCTGGGTAACCGCATATTCAGGCAGATATGTTGCTGTAAATCCTGTGGGATCTGAGGAATACCGTGGCTGGCAAAATAGTCAGGGGCTCCGACCACCACCATGCGAAAGTCAGGACCGATACGTACAGCAACCATATCTTTTTCGATGCTTTCTCCGAGCCTGATCCCTGCATCAAAACGACCCTCGACAATATCCACAAAACTGTTATCGGCCACCAGCTCCAGATTAATTTGCGGGTACTTCTGCAGGAAGGGTTTCACTTTCGGCCACAGCAAGGTACGTAAGGCATGATCACTGACGGACAAGCGCAGGCTTCCCGAGGGTTTTCCGCTGACATGCAACAGCATATCCAGCTCACGTTCCAGCTCATCCAGCCGCGGTTGCAGACAGGCAATCAGTTTTTCTCCGGCTTCCGTCGGTGCCACACTGCGGGTCGTTCTGGTCAGTAACCGCAGATTAAGCCGGGATTCAAGGGCTTTCATCGCATGGCTCAGAGCAGACTGCGACACCCCAAGCCGTGCAGCCGCACGGGTAAAACTACGCTCACTGGCCACCACCAGGAACTGCTGAAGTTCGTTAAAATTCTCTTTAAGCATCCACTGTTTCCTTTGAACATCCCGCCGCCAGCTGACGGCGGGATGATAATCCCTTGTTCAGGTCAGTCTGCAGGTACCACCACGGCCTCAGGTACATGTTCTGTTTCATGCAGCAGTTTGCGGTTATACATCGTAGCTGCTGCCAGCAAAAACATCATCAGCATTTCTGCCACCAGAAAACCTGACATTGCCAGTGCATAATTACCGTGATTGTTATGGTGCAGGTGCAGATAAATGGCCCCGGCAGCTGCCGGGCCCAGACCCAGCATCGCCTGCTGCAGCGTACTCAGGATAGCACTGCCTGCCCCTGCATCACTGGTCTGGATTTCCCGCATCCCGATACGATAGAAGCTGTTTACAATTATCGCCTGACCACACCCCATCAACAGTGTCCCGGGGGCAATATCCAGCCCTGTCAGGTTGTTACCGCACCAGTGCAGTGTGGCAATCAGCACCAGAATCGCTATCACCTGAACCGCAATGCCTCCTAATAATACCGGGACAATGGAGTGACGGCGGATCAGTTTTGGCGCCACTAACGCTGCCAGGAAATAAGAAATCCCCAGGATAATAAAACTATTTCCCGACTGCATAGGCCCCAGACCTGCACCGGCCTGCAATGTCAGCGCCATACAGAACATAAAGCCTGACCAGCAGGTAAAAAACAGCAATGCAATCAGTAACGAGAAACGAACCGTCGGCAATTTCAGTAACCGGGGAGGCAGTAATGGTTGTTGTCCGCGAAGTTGCTGTCTGACTGCCCCCTGACGCATCAACAACGCCAGCGGTATCGTCACCAGCAATGCCAGCTGCATCTGCCAGGGCCAGTGCAGTGAAGGGCCCAGTGCCAGGGGAAACAGTAAACAGCAAAGGATCACTGCCAGAAAACCGCTGCCCTGCCAGTCAATACGCGATGGATGCTCATTACGTGTTTCCGGGATATAGCGATGACTTAACAGCAATACCACCAGGCAGATCGGCACATTAATAAAAAAAGCGTTTCGCCAGCCCAGTCCGGCAAAATCAGCAGATACCAGCCAGCCTCCCCCGACCTGGCCGATGATAAAGGCAATACCCCCAATGCCACTGTACAGACTGATAGCACGGGCGTGGGCAGTACCTTTCAGGGTGACATGCAGCGTTGCCAGTATCTGCGGAAGTATCATTGCCGCGCCAATTCCCTGCAAGGTCCGTGACAACAGCAGCAAATGTACATTGCCGGCCAGGCCACAAAACAGTGACGCCAGACCAAACAGCAGCACTCCTGTAGTAAGTACCCGGCGGCGTCCGTAGTTATCACCCAGTTTGCTGCCGACCGCCAGGCATACCGCAAATGCCACCCCGTACAAGGCGACAATCAGTTCCAGGTCTGTCGCCGTGGTGGATAGTGAACGGGTAATTGAATCCAGCGCGACATTAGTAATCGATGTGTCAATCATCGGTAACATTTGTGCAGTAAGCAGTAAAATAAGCCCCGCTCTGCCGGGGGATGCGGGTGAATTGCTCATAGGTGCTCCATTGCTTTATTTATTTTCTGACCGTAGTATTTATGATTATTTAACAGGGTACCAGTACCTGCTTATACTGGTACTGGCACTACTATGCAGGACTCTCTATGACTCTGATTACTGCTCCGTCTGATATAAGAACTCCGCCCAAAAACAGCCGTCAGCTTCTGGCCAGTTTTCTGCGTACCCGCAGAGAAAGTCTGGACCCACAACGACTGGGTCTGCCGCGCAGTGGTCGCCGCCGCACTCCGGGCCTGCGACGTGAGGAAGTCGCGATGCTGGCGGATGTCGGAGTGACCTGGTACACCTGGCTGGAACAGGGACGGGAGATGAAACCTTCTGCTAACGTACTGGCCTCAGTCAGCGAGGCATTACAATGTACCCCGGCAGAAACCCGGCATCTGTTTATCCTGGCAGGTTTACCGGTTCCGGAAACACCAGCACAGGCGGGCTGTCAGCAGGCAGGTCCGGCTTCACAACGGCTGTTACGTTCGCTGATGCCTAATCCCGCGGCGATGCAAAAACCTAATTTCGATATCCTTGGCTATAACCACAGTTTCTGCCAGTTGATGGGAGTGCCGCTGGACGATATCGATCCGGAAGATCGAAACTGTCTGTATCTGTTTCTGACCGATCCTCGCTGGCGCAGTCGCTTTAGTGCTGACGATGAGCAGATGTTGTCGTTCTTTGTTTCTTACTATCGGGCGGGAATGGCCGAACATGGCAGTGATCCGCGCTGGCAGATATTACTGGAACGTTTTTTCTCAGTGTCTGCCTGCTTTCAACGTTTATGGCATCAGAATTACGAAATTCGCAGTATTGAAAACCATATCAAGCAATTTATTCATCCGGCACTGGGGCCAATTACCTTACAGCAAATGAACTGGTTTTCTGCCCCACGTGACGGCTCCCGTCTGCTAGTCTATCTGCCCACGGATGACGCAGGTGAGGCTCAGCTGGAAGCACTGTCAGCAGTTCCACCGGAACCACTGGACGGGCAGCAACTGGCAGGGTAACACGCTGACCCGAAACCCTGCGATTCAGGTCAGTTTCATTTTTGCCGGGTACCACGGCAGGCACAGACAGCCATCTGCCAACAGTGCTGCGCAGAACCCGCCATTTTGCTCTGACACCGGCCGGGATTAGCCGTAAGTAATGCCCGTCAGTGGGCCCAGTTTGAGGATATGTTTTAACGGGCCACCACGGGTCAGCGAGTATTCCCAGACATTACCGCCCAGATCGGTCAGCCACATTCTGCCACTCTCTGCGTCACTGACCAGGGCAATTCCCTCTTCCAGCCCGTCTGCCAGAATCTGATGATCGGTGAACCGGCCATCCACCAGCCGGGCGCAGTTCAGCGAATTTCCACCCTTCGCATCATCGCCACGGTCTGTCCAGTACATCACTCCGGCCGCCGCATCAAATTCCAGATCAATTGGCTCAGGGAGATCCGCCATCACGACTTCAATATCCGGGCGGTTATCCGCTTCGGCACCCTTCGGTAATGTCAGTCCGGCACGCAGAATACGGCCTTTACCACCTTTCGACGGACCTTTCTGTGTCCAGTAAATATGACCATGTTGATGATCGAGTGCGACTCCGACACACTGACGAGTGTAATCACGGGATTGGGCTGGGAATAAACCGGCCTGCACCAGCACCGTAAGTTCACTGCCATCTTCTCTGGCCCGGAATACCCGCATACCTTCGCGGTCACACCAGTAGAGCCAGTGGTTTTCCGCGTCATGTACCAGTTGTTTGCCAGTGACAAACAGCCCGTTGCCTGCCAGCAACCTCCGGTCAGTACCTTCGGTTGTCATCGATTCCAGTCGGCCATCGGCCTGGAAAAATTCCAGCGAGTCAGGGCTGATTTCAGCCCCCATATAGCTGACATACAACCTGTTGGCAGACCGGTCGAGAGCGATACCGTCCGGGTGGGTTTTTAGTCCGTCTACCAGCGTACGCAGCTCACCATTATCCGGATCCAGCTCAAGAATTTTTCCTTCCGGCTGAACCTGCAACAAATACAATTTTTTGGTCATGAAGCATTCCGTGTGGCAATAGTTTCCGGCTCTGCAGACTGCAGGCCGGATAAGTCTCGTTACTGCTCAGCAATAAACCGCAACAACCGCTGATTAAGCTGGCGATTTTCAGTGTTCAGCCGATCAATTTCGTCGAGTAAAGACAATGCCACAGCAATACCGGGCCAGTCCAGTTCCAGTTCCCGGCGTAACCGTTGCGCACGCAGACAGATAGCCAGGGCATCCTCATCAAACAACCACTCTGTAGCCTGAGGCTGTTGGGCGGCAGGCTCCAGGACTCCCAGGCCAATAATTTCGTTCAGCTCGGCGGCTGAAACCCCGGTGTGCAGACAAAACTCAGTGACCGTAAAACGGATATTCACAGTTGCCATTATTTTTTCCCCCAGCCCTGGCGCGGATCATAGCCGGTTTGGGCTTCCGCCAGTTTTTGCCACAACTCACGACTGGCCGCATCGCCAGCCGGTGGCACGACAATCCTGATGATGGCGTACAAATCCCCCTGATGTTTTTTGCCACTCAATCCTTTACCTTTTACCCGCAACCGCTGTCCGGCCTGAGTTCCTGCCGGGATGGTCAGTAAAATACTGTCCTGCAGAGTGGGTAATGATACTTTAGTGCCGAGTACTGCTTCCCAGGGGGCCAGCGGCAGAACCACTTCCAGATCATTTCCCACCACATCAAATAGCGGATGCGGAGCAATACGAATCACCAGATAAAGGTCTCCGGCAGGTCCGCCATCACTTCCCGGAACGCCCTGGCCTTTAAGGCGAATACGTTCACCGTCCCCGACTCCTGCCGGGATTTTCACATTCAGGGTTTTCGGGATTTCCTGAACAACCTGACCAAACAGGTTGTAGACCGGCAGACTATAACGGACAGTTCGTGTTTCCCCGTGTTGAGCTTCTTCAAGGAACACCGCGACCTCAGTCTCTATATCCTGGCCGCGCTCAGGTCGTGGCTGACGGTTCTGTTGTCTCTGCCTCTGCTGGCCAAACATCGAATTAAAGAAGTCTGAAAAATCGGCGTGTTCACCAGCATCACCGGCGGAGTATGATTCTCCGGCAGACTGCTGTGAATTAAAACGAGGGTCATTGCGGTGTTGCCAAAGCGTGTCATATTCTTCGCGGCGCTGGTCATCTTTCAGCACCTCATAAGCTTCAGCAACCTCTTTGAACTGTGCTTCAGCATCTTTTTCACTACTCACATCCGGGTGGTATTTGCGTGCCAGACGACGATAGGCAGTTTTAATTGCCTTCAGGTCTGCACCACGCTCTACTCCCAGGATGGCGTAATAATCCTTTAATTCCATAGTATTATCGTCCGGGTCAGTGATCAGAAAATACGGGATTTGGAGCGGTATCATCAATACCTACTGTAAATATAGCCCCCGGCAATTTTATTTGCAGCATGGAATTCATCCGCAGGTACAAAGTTTTCAGCCTGCCCGGAGCAACCGGTAGTCATTCTCCGCCCAGAGAAAATTATCAATATTATTTATATGGGCAGCATAAAATATCATTAACCACAGCCCATATATATTGAGTAACATAAATTACGTCAGCTATCTGCTACTGAGATTCCGGGGACTCATATTTGTCAGCACATGGCCCTTCCCCGGGAAAAGCACGCAATTTACACAACCCTGCCACATCACAATAAATTTCAATAAAACAATGGTTTAATTTCAACCAGGTAACTATTTTCAAAATTATCTACGTTTATTAAAAGCAGCATAATAATCGACAACAATCTGTTACCGTAAGACATATAACCCCGGTTATCGCTTTTAACAACCATTAACCGTATATACATAATGGTTAATTATGGCTACTGTATACTTCACCTTCAGTCCTGGTCTGAGTGCCAGCGATTTCGCCTGAAAATAGCAGGGAGAAATGGTGATTACGTTAATTATTGCAGCACTGTTACCGATCGTTGTGACGTTGCTACTGGGGTTCCTGGCCGGCTGGCACCATGATTTTGATTCCGGTCAGGGGACAATACTTAACCGGATGGTGATGCTTTATGCTCTGCCACTGACATTATTCGCCGGAATGATGGGACTTTCCCGAACCGTACTGCTCTCTCAGGGTACCATTGCGCTGATATTAATGGCAGGCATGATCGGTGGTTACCTGCTGGTATTTGTGCTGGTGCGTTATGTTTTTCGGCAACCTTCAGGCCTGGCGGCTTTGCTGGCGCTGGCAATAGCCGGTCCGGCGGTTCCTTTCGTTGGGGTGCCGGTGATGGGGCATTTGTATGGCACTATCAGCACCCTGCCCATCGCCTTATGCAGCATTATCATGAACCTGTTCCAGGTCCCGGTAACGTTACTGATCCTCTCCGCAGGTTCTCCGGACAGAAAAGATGCAGGATTTATGCAGCATATTCTGCATACGTTAAAGGAGCCGGTGGTCTGGGCTCCACTGCTGGCCTTAATCTTATTACTGCTCAATCTGCATATTCCTGAACAAATTCGCAGTGCTCTGCAACTGCTTGGGGGAACTACCGGCGGGGTTGCATTGTTTGCCTCCGGAATCATCCTCTACTCCTACCACGTCGTTATTAACCGTACGGTTGTTCTGGCAGTACTCGCAAAAAATATTCTGTTACCACTGGCAATTCTGGCTCTGGCTCTTTGGCTGCATACAGACCGTCAGACACTGCACTTATCGGTGGTCAGCATGGCGATCCCTACCGCGTCGGTATGCGTCATTCTGGCGGTGCAGTACAACACTGCAGAACAGGAGATTGCCTCAATTCTGTTTTTTAGCACCTTATTTTCCATCATCACTATGGGCGGATTGTTGTACTACCTGGGGGGTAATTAATTTCCGTTGCCTGGTGTTATTTCAAAACCGTTTTTTGGAGAAAATGTATGACTCATCAGACGAGAAATGTCGCAGAATTTTTGGTTTCCTGCCTTGAAGCTGAAGGGGTGGAATATGTTTTTGGTATTCCGGGTGAGGAAAATATCAAATTTGTCAGGGCGATCACTGCCTCTGATAAAATACGTTTTATTCTGGTACGCCACGAACAGGCAGCCTCGTTTATGGCCGATATTTATGGCCGTCTGACCGGCAAGGCCGGGGTCTGTACTGCCACGCTTGGGCCGGGTGCTATCAACCTGCTGCTCGGCACCGCGGATGCACAAACTGATTCCAGTCCGCTGGTCGCCATTTCTGCTCAGGTAGGATTAAACCGTATTTATAAAGAATCTCACCAGATAGTTGATCTGCCGGCCATGTTTCGGCCGGTGTCTCAGTGGGCGGAGACGATTTTCACCCCACAATCCAGCGCCGAAATGGTACGCAAAGCCTTTCGTATCGCACAGCAGGAACGCCCCGGAGCGACCTACCTTGCTGTACCACAGGATATCGAAGCCATGCCGGTTCCGGATTCTTTGCAACCCTTGCTGCCGGTAAAATCGCTTCCTTCAGCGCCGGACAGCCAGGCGATTAGTGCCGCTGCTGCAATATTGCGCAACAGCAGGTTTCCCGTCATCCTGGCGGGCCACGGTGTTGCACGTCAGAAGGCATCGGACGCATTGAACCAGTTTGTTGAACAGTTTCAGATACCAACCGCAACAACCTTCATGGGCAAAGGAGTAATCAGCGACCGCAGCAAGCATTCGCTGGGAGTGATGGGTTTCATGCGCCATGATTATGAAAACTTTGCCTTCGATAAGGCGGATGTGATTCTGGCGATAGGTTATGAATTACAGGAGTTTGCCCCGGAACGAATGAACCCTGAAGGCGATAAGCGGATCATTCACATCAATAGCTTTTTGCCGGATACCGACAGCCACTATACGGCCGAAATCAGTGTCATTGCCGATATTTCTCAGAGCCTGCAGGCACTATCTGTCGCCCTCGGAAGTTCGCCACTGCATCAACAACCTGCTGAGAGCAAAATCCGCCAGCTACGTCTGGAAGAGCTGGAAAATGGTCGCCAGGACAATAGTTTCCCTCTGAAACCTCAACGTATTGTTGCTGATATGCGTGCCGCTATGGGGGATAAGGATATTGTGCTGGCAGATACCGGCGCGATTAAAATGTGGGTATCGCGTCTGTATCCGGCATGGCAGCCACTGACCTGTCTGACGTCTAACGGATTATCAACGATGGCTTTTTCACTGCCCGGAGCGTTAGCCGCTAAACTGGCCTGTCCTGAGCGCAAGGTATTAGCGGTGATGGGCGACGGTAGTTTTATGATGAATTCTCAGGAAATTGAAACCGCAGTCCGCGAAAAAATCCCACTGGTGGTGCTTATCTGGGTTGACGGCAGTTACGGACTGATAAAGTGGAAAATGGATATCGAAGAAGGGGCACATGATTCAGTGGACTTTGGTAACCCTGATTTTGTGAAATATGCTGAAAGCTTCGGTGCTACCGGCTGCCTGATTAACCATGCAGAGCAGTTATTGCCAGCGCTGAATCAGGCACTGGATGGCAACGGTGTCACTGTAATCGCCTGCCCGGTCGATTATAGAGAAAATATGGCACTGGTGAATAAACTGGGAGAATTGACCATATCATTGTAAATCTTCCGTAGCCCTTCTCCCGCCGGATCGGGAAAGGTGCTGAAAGCGAAGCGAAAAATTAGTGACAATGTCACTTTACTGCAATCCCCGCCTGCACCAACATCCGGGTAAAACAGTGCTATGATAGTGACACCCGCCCCATCTGCTGAGCGTTCTGCTCAGCATTTTGCTCCGGGCCAATGTTGCAACGAACAGCGGCCATTGGGTCGCTGCGTGCAACCTTCAGCAACAGACAGCCCGTTGGCTGTTATTCTGTATGGCATAAGGCAAAAAGTATGACTGTGGATCTCACCAGTAAACATGCACCGTTTGGCACCCTGCTGGGGTATGCCCCCGGTGGCGTCGCTATCTATTCTTCCGATTATGATTCATTAGACAGTGAAGAATATCCCGATGATGCCTCGATGCGCAGTTTTCTGGGCAGCGAATTTATGGGTTACAAATGGCAGTGTGTGGAATTTGCCCGGCGTTTTCTTTATCTCAACTACGGCATGGTGTTTACCGATGTCAGAATGGCCTATGAAATTTTCTCATTGCGCTTTCTGCGTCAGGTCATCAACGACGAAATATTGCCTTTGCAGGCGTTCGCAAACGGCAGTCAGCGCCCACCGGTATCGGGAGCCTTGTTAATCTGGCAACAGGGAGGCGAATTTGACGAAACCGGGCATGTGGCCATTATTACCAGGGTATTTGCGGACAGAGTGCAAATCGTTGAACAAAACGTGATTCACAGCCCGTTACCCGCCGGTCAGCAATGGACCCGTGAACTCGAGTTACGCCGTGAAAATGGCGGTTTTTATATCAAAGATACTTTCGATGATACCGAAATTCTTGGCTGGATGGTGCAGACCTGCGACAGCAACGACAGCCTGCCACGCCCGCAAACCGATGCTGCACTACTCGATATTCATGCACAACAAGTCAGCCAGCAAGGACAATTTTCGGGGCCGTGGCTGGATGAAAGTGATCCGGTTCAGCACGCCTATATCGTTGCCAACCATGGTCATGTCATCAACGCTGACCCTTATCAGTATTTTACTATTTCACGCAGTGCTGAGCAGGAACTGATCAGTGCTACCAACGAACTTCACCTGATGTATCTGCATGCCACCGAAAAAGTGTTGCGCGATGACTCATTACTGAGGTTGTTTGATATTCCGGAGATTCTCTGGCCACGACTGAGATTGTCCTGGCAACGGCGGCGTCATCATATGGTGACCGGACGGCTGGATTTCTGCCTGGACCACCGGGGCCTTAAAGTTTACGAATACAACGCAGACTCAGCCTCATGTCATACCGAAGCCGGTGTTATCCTCGGGCACTGGGCCCGTCAAGCTGGAGTCACGGAGGGCAAAGACCCCTGCCGTCGGCTGGTAGAGAACCTGGCAGCGGCCTGGAAGCACAGCGATGCGTTGCCGTTTGTCCACATCCTTCAGGATAACGATGTCGAAGAGAACTACCATGCATTACTGATGCAGCAGGCGCTTCGCGAGGCTGGTTTTGACAGTAAGATTCTGCATGGCCTTAGTGAACTGCACTGGAGTGCAACCGGACGTTTAATAGACGCTGATCAGCGGGAAGTGAATTGTGTCTGGAAAACCTGGGCCTGGGAAACAGTACTGGAGCAGTTACGCCAGGAAAGTGAAGCTGACAGCGCTGCGGCCTTACCTATCCGCACCGGCGAAGCAGACCAGGTAAGGCTGATGGATGTACTACTGCGCCCGGAAGTGATGGTATTCGAACCACTCTGGACGGTTATCCCGGGCAATAAAGCGATTCTGCCGATCCTCTGGTCACTGTTCCCTCATCATCAGTATCTGCTGGATACCGATTTTACGGTGAATGATGAACTCAAACAGACCGGTTATGCAATTAAACCGGTGGGAGGAAGATGCGGGAATAATATCGGACTGGTCAGCCATCAGCAGCAGTTACTGGATGAGACCGCCGGTAAATTCGCCCATCAGACCAATATTTATCAGCAATTATGGTGCCTGCCACAGGTGGCCGGTCGTTATATTCAGGTCTGCACCTTCACTGTCGGAGGACATTACGGCGGCGCCTGTCTGCGATCTGATCCGACGCTGGTCATTAAAAAAGAGAGTGACATCGAACCACTAAGAATTGTTAAAGACCGCAATTTCAGGGACTGATGCTATAACGGCTGGCGGCGTATTTTTTCGCCGCCAGCCCCTCAGCTCACTACAACAACGCCAGAAAATGCTCCCCCGCCTTACTCAGATTATGGCGGCGCCATGCCAGTGCCACCTGAGCGGTTAGCGGTGTTCCGTTAATCGGCAGATAACGCACATTCGCCTGATCAATTTTGCCCAGCGAAGCAGGCACCACTGTATAGCCAAATCCTGTCGCCACCATACTGATAGCCGAAGTTGTCTGTGGAGCCTGAGCCACGGTCGGCGGATTAAACCCAGCCCGGGTACAGGCGGTGATGACTGAGTCATATAAACCCGGAGAAATTTCCCGGGGGAAGATAATCAGTGTTTCATCGGCTAATTCAGCCAGTGACGCGAGTTCTGCCTTACCGGCCAGCGGGTGATTCGCCGGCAGAGCCACGACCATTTGTTCGGTATCCATGACCCGGTACTCCAGTTCATGGCTGCGGGCACAGGGTAAACGGATAAAACCCAGGTCGATGCTGCCTTTCAACAGTTCATTCACCAGAGCAGCCATATGCAACTCTCCGGGATACAGATTAATCATCGGATAGTGTTCGCGGAAGCTGTGCAGCAGCGAAAATACCTGAGGGTTGAGCGCGGTGGAGGAAGCAAATCCAATGCGTAATGAACCGCTCAGACCGCGGCCAACGCTCCGCGCTTTTTCGAAGGCGGCATCAGACATTTTCAGTATTTTGATAGCATCTTCATATAGCACCTGACCTGCCGGAGTCAGTTCCACCGTGCGGGTCAGACGACGAAACAGCGGGCTACCTAATTCATGCTCCAGCCGCTGTATCTGCTGGCTTAACGGAGGTTGTGAGATCCCCAGAGTCTCTGCTGCACGGGTAAAGTTACCAGCTTCTGCAACCGCAACAAAATAGCGTAAATGGCGCAATTCCATATCAAAAACGTCTTAAAGTGGACACCCCATCATATTGGTATTGTTAAAGGCTTCCTGTCAACCTGTAGTCCTCAAGGTGATGAACAACATATACAGGAAACCATCATGGAAACAGCCAGTTGCGGTTGTACATGTCTCAGTGATATTACGCGGGCCGCCCTGAAACTACAGCACCAGCGCGGTGAAAATGTTATCTACCAGGCATCATTGATGAGTGCATTACTGAGTGGTGTCTATGAAGGTGATACCACCATCCGTCAGTTACTCGATCACGGCGATTTCGGCCTGGGGACCTTTAACCATCTCGACGGTGAAATGATCGCCTTTAACAGTAACGTGTTCCAGCTTCGCAGTGACGGTACTGCCCGCCCTGCCCGCGCAGAACAGAAAACACCGTTTGCTGTGATGACATTTTTCAACCCCACCCACGAATACACCATTACAACACCGCATACCCGGCAGCAAATTCATCAGATCATTGATGAGAATATCGCCAGCAAAAATCTGTTTTGTGCCCTGCGTATCGACGGGCATTTTGAAAAAGCCGATACGCGGACCGTCCCGCAACAGCACCGCCCTTACAAACCCATGATGCAGGCCGTAGAAGAACAGCCGGTATTTCATTTTGAGCATCAGGACGGCGTACTGGTGGGCTTCCTGACGCCTGAATATATGCAGGGGGTTAATGTGGCGGGCTATCACGAACATTTTATCAACCAGCAACGTAGCAGCGGAGGCCATCTGCTGGATTATGTTATCGGTGAAGGCCGCCTGACCTTTGGAACTATCGATAAACTGGTGATCGATTTTCCTGCCGACAACGATTTCCGTAATGCCGATCTCAATCCCGATGACCTGAGTGCTGCCATTCAGTCTGTCGAAGGTTAAGCCACGCCATACCGGAAAAGTAAGGAGTATATTTTGCAAAATTCAGACAAAAAAACAGCGTGGAAATGTGGCGCAGATTTAGTAGTCGCCCAGTTAGAACAGCAGCAGGTTAAGTATGTATTCGGGATCCCCGGAGCAAAAATCGACCGGGTGTTTGACTCACTGGAAGACTCACCGATTATTACAATACCGGTCCGGCTGGAGGCTAATGCAGGGTTTATGGCCGGAGCCATTGGACGCCTGACAGGCAAAGCCGGAGTAGCACTGGTCACTTCAGGTCCCGGTTGTTCTAACCTGATAACCAGTGCCGCAACAGCCACCTCCGAAGGCGATCCGTTTGTTGCTATCGGTGGTGCCGTCAGCCGGATGGACCACCTGAAACAGGTCCACCAGACGATGGATACCGTGTCAATGTTCCGGCCGGTGACTAAGTACGCAGCTGAAGTCACATCGTCATCGGCGATAGCCGAAGTGTTAGCCAATGGCTTCCGCGCTGCTGAATTCGGACGGCCCGGAGCCTCTTTTATCAGTCTGCCAATGGATATTATTAATGAACCTGCCAGCGGCCAGGTTCTCCCGGCACGTTTACCTTCTGCAGGCAGCGCACCGCGAAAAGCGATTGCTGAGGTAGCTGAACTTATCCGCCATGCTAAAGATCCGGTCCTGCTGCTGGGTTTGATGGCCAGCCAGCCGAAAAATGCTGATGCTGTACGCCGCTTGCTGAATAACAGCCAAATCCCGGTGACCAGTACCTATCAGGCGGCCGGTGTTATTGACCAGAACAATTTTTCACGCTTTGCCGGCAGGGTTGGCCTGTTTAATAACCAGGCCGGTGATCAGTTACTGCGCAACGCAGATTTGATCATCACCGTTGGCTACAGCCCGGTAGAGTATGAACCGGCAAAATGGAATCCCGGTACTGCAAAACTGGTACATATTGATGTGCTGCCAGCCGAAAGTGACAGCCACTATACACCGGATACTGAACTGGTCGGCGATATCGCTGAAACCCTCGATTTACTGACTGAGCAGGTCAGTCAACGCTACGTGCTTAGCAGTGGTGCTACCCGAATCCTGCAGGAACGCCAACAGCAAAGAGAACTGCTGGCGCAAAAAGGCCACAGCCTGCAGCAGTTTGCTATTCACCCGTTGCGCCTGGTCCGGGCGATGCAGGATATCGTAAATAATGACGTCACACTGTGCGTAGATATGGGGAGCTTTCACATCTGGATTGCCCGTTACCTGTACAGCTTCCGTGCCCGTCAGCTGTTAATTTCCAACGGCCAGCAAACCATGGGAGTTGCCCTGCCCTGGGCGATTGGTGCAGCACTGGTTGATCCCGGCCGCAAAGTTGTTTCAGTCTCCGGTGATGGCGGGTTTATGCAGTCGAGCATGGAGCTGGAAACGGCGGTCAGACTGGGTGTCAACATTCTGCATATTATCTGGGTGGATAACTGCTATAACATGGTGGCCATTCAGGAAGATAAAAAATATGCCAGGACTTCCGGGGTTGATTTCGGTCCTATCGACTTCAAAGCTTATGCCGAGGCTTTTGGTGCTAAAGGTTTTGCGGTGACCTCGTCTGACACCCTGGAAAGCACCCTGCGTGCTGCGATGGATGTCCAGGGACCGGCGGTGGTAGCTATTCCTGTGGATTACAGCGCTAATTCACTGCTAATGAGCCAGCTGGATCTTGCTCAGATGTTTTAGCCGGAGATGTCAGCGAGATAGGTCTGACTTTCCCACTGGTGCTCCCCGCCACAACCCGTTTTAGGATTACTCTGAAACGGGTTGTTACCCGCGTTAGCCATTCAAAACACATTACTGACCGAAATATCCCTGGCTTCGGCTACACTGAACTACGCTGATTAATCACAACTTTACCGGAGGTTTCAGATGATAGCCGGATTTGTCGCTTTGATGCTTGCTCACTCCCGGGTCATGCCTGTGTCTGTCGCATTGTATTCTACCGAATCCCGTTGCCAGGCTGCCATCAGCCAGCGGCAGAAGAAGTACCCAAAAAATCTGCTGTTTTGCGGAGAAGTGATGCGTAGCCGCCTGATGTAATGTTATTGCTCCGGTTCTGGCGGTATCATCCAGGCCCGTGTAAAGTCAAACCAGCCAAGATTATTCAGATGGATGCCCTGGGCATGACCGGGGCTTTTCAGCCGCATCCAGTGATGAAACAGCGGCTGTAACCATCCATTACGCAGTACCTCACGGGCAAGTTGTTTGCCGTTCAGTGACTGATCGCGCCAGCCCTGCTGCCATCCAGCGAATTGCCCCATATCGCCACCGGACACCGAGTGTTTCAGTAACGGCATACCTAATAACCAGGCACCTACATTCCAGCTTTCCGGCACTGCAAAGTTCACGGTACCCAGCCACAGATCCGCTTCTGCTTCACCCCGCGCCCACTGTTCATATTCGAGTTCCAGCAGCCGCAGAGTAATATTTTGCTGTTGCAAAATATGTTGCATTTCACAGGCCAGCATCGTGAATTCCGGGTGCTGCCGGTGATATGCAAGAGTCAGAGTGGCTTCGCCGGATGGAAGGCTCAGCAGTGGAGGTCGTTCGGTCGGGCCGTCATCCATCGTATGAAGCCAGTCCGGCAACAGGCTACCGGCAGGTACCCAAAACGGACGGATCGGCGCAATAAAGCGCTGAATTAATGCGTAAGGATTCAGAAGTTCACGGATCCAGCGTCGATATTCCATCTGTTGCCAGTAAGCGGAGCGGCTGTCACACAGCAGAAAATAACCCCCTTTCTCCGGAAACATTTCACCGGAAACATCTGCGGGAGTTCCGCTGAGCCCGGCGGCCATACCTGAGGTATATTCAATATCACTCAGGCTGGAACTGAGCCAGGCCGCTGGTGTAGCCGCGGGGGAAGCAACGGTTTGCCCCTCAGCAGGCAGTTCATCAATGTTCCCGGACAATGGCCAGACAATAACCTCAATTTCATCCAACAGGCCACGATAACCAAAATAATCGTCAAAGGCCTGCATCCTTAAATGCCACTGATCATTTTCGGCCACCAGGTAAGGCCCGGTACCCACCGGTTGCGAAGCAAAATTCTGCCGTGATGCGTAATCAAAAGGCAGAATCAGCGCTGCAATATCACTCAGTAACAGGGGTAACTGAGGGTCCGGCTGGCTGAGCTCAATCCTGACCGTCAGATTGCCCCCGGCAGTTACCCGCCTGATATGGGAGAACAGTGGCATCGCAGCGCTACGAGTCAATGATGCCACCACATCTTTGCTGGTCAGCTCTTTACCGTCATGAAACCGTATGGCAGGACGCAGATGAAACGACCAGTTGAGCTCATCCTGTTGTGACCAGAAATGCGCCAAATCTGGCTGCGGAGCCCCGGTATCTGGGTCAGCGCGAGTCAGGCCACTAAAAATTTGTTTGACCAGATGCGCTTCTGAACGACGTAACGGAGTGCCGGGAAAAAGGTTTGGCATTGTCCGGTAGTAAGGAATACGCAGGGACTGGTGATCCTGGCGAACGTTGTAGCCCAGTTTTTTTCTTAACAGAGAAGCCACCAGTGGTTGTTCATGATCCAGCAACTGCACGGCACTGCCGATATCCCCGCCATCCAGTAACTGTTCCGCTTTTGACAGTAACAACTGTTGTTCACTGCTACGCAGAGTCAGCAGTGAATGATGCCCTCGCCCGGCTGAGGGCTGCCATTCCAGCCAGCCTGCGTCCTGCATTCGCAACAGCAGACCCCGCATATGGCGTTTACTGCAACACAGCTGATCCGCCAGACTGCCCAGGGTCAGGCTGGCCTGACGTGACGGGAATAATTTAAGTAAACGCCGGTAATGTTGCTCAAGTCGTGTTTCAGGCATAAAAGCGGAACTCCTACGGTAAAAACTCAGCCGTTTTTAACTTCCTCTTTTTAGTTCATTATGAGTCATACAGCAAGTATTCACTTTGTTGAATCGCGTTCTGGCCCCACCACCGTCAGTTACCGCGATCACCGACCGCACAAGGAGTCACTAATGACCCGTCATCTGAATAAAGACACCACCATTTGTATGTCACTGGCCGCGCGCCCGAGTAATTTTGGTACCCGTTTTCACAACTTTCTCTACGACGCACTGGATCTGGATTATCTGTATAAGGCCTTCACCACCAAAGATCTGCCGGGAGCGATTGGCGGAGTCCGGGCGTTAGGTATCCGTGGCTGCGCAATTTCGATGCCATTTAAAGAGCAATGTATCCCACTGGTGGATGAGCTGGATATATCAGCATCATCGATTCATTCGGTGAACACTATTGTAAATACCGATGGCTATCTGAAAGCCTATAACACCGATTACATGGCGATTGCTGCCTTACTGAAACAGTACCAGGTGAATAACCAGCTGAGTTTTGTATTACTCGGCAGCGGCGGTATGGCTAAAGCCGTTGCCTGTGCACTTAAAGACGCAGGATTCCGTGACGGACGAATCATCAGTCGCAATACAGAAAGTGCCGAGCAACTGGCAGAGTTTTGCGGTTTTCAGACGGCCACTGAGTTAGGTTCACTCCAGCCACAGTTACTGATTAATGCCACACCTGTAGGAATGGCGGGTGGCAGCGAAGAACACTCTCTGGCCTTCAGTGAAGACAAAATTGGTGCAGCGCAGATTATTTTTGATGTGGTCGCTCTGCCGGAAACCACCCCGTTGATTAACTGCGCCCGTGAACTCAATAAAACAGTGATCACTGGTTCAGAAGTTTTCGCCATTCAGGCGGTAGAGCAATTTGCACTGTACACCGGTATTCGCCCGTCGGATGAACTGTTTAAGCAGGCAGCCGCCTACTCCAGACAATAACATGACGGACTCTGTACCCTGCAACCTACAGGCACCTGTTTACCCAATAACAATTAACGTAATGATAAGGTGTATCCTATGAACCAACGCATCGTGGCTGTCACCGCATGCCCTACCGGTGTCGCACATACCTTTATGGCCGCAGAAGCTCTGAAAACTGCTGCGGAGAAACTCGGCTTCCCCATTCATGTTGAAACCCGCGGCTCGGTGGGAGCACGTAATACTCTCAGTGACGACGATATCCAACAGGCAGACGTTGTTATCGTTGCGGCGGATATTGAACTGGATTTGGCCCGGTTCAACGGCAAACGACTCTACCGGACCAGCACCAGTATGACACTGAAAAAGCCGGAACAGACGCTGACCGAAGCGCTTGAATCCGCCACGCTCTACGGCAGCAAAGTTGACGCCGGTTCCTCTGCGACGAAAACCGAATTACCCTCAGTGTATAAACATCTGATGACCGGCGTGTCTCATATGTTACCGCTGGTGGTGGCCGGGGGGTTGTGTATAGCGCTTTCTTTTGTGTTTGGTATTCAGGCCTTCAAACAGCCGGGAACACTGGCCGCTGCGTTAATGGAAATTGGTGGTAAAGCAGCATTTGCCCTGATGGTGCCGGTGCTTGCCGGATATATCTCTTATTCGATTGCTGACCGTCCTGGCCTGGCGCCCGGGCTTATCGGCGGTATGCTGGCTGCCACCGGAGGCGCAGGATTTTTAGGCGGGATTGTGGCAGGTTTCCTTGCCGGATATACCGCTCGTTTCCTGGCACAAAAAATCCATCTGCCCACTTCAATGGAAGCCCTGAAGCCGGTACTGGTGATCCCGTTACTGGCAACGCTGGTGACCGGCCTGGTAATGATTTTTGTGGTTGGCGGACCGGTGGCACGCGTCATGGAAGGACTGACACATTTCCTCGCCAGTATGACTACCGCGAATGCCGTTCTGCTCGGAGTATTGCTTGGGGCTATGCAGTGTTTCGACCTGGGTGGACCTGTGAATAAAGCTGCCTATACCTTCGGGGTAGGTTTACTGGCATCACAGTCCTACGGCCCGATGGCAGCGATTATGGCGGCCGGGATGGTACCTGCGTTGGGGATGGGTATTGCCTGCTGGCTGGCAAAATCTAAATTTAATACCCAGGAACTGCAGGCAGGTAAGGCATCATTTGTGTTGGGATTGTGTTTTATCTCAGAAGGAGCAATACCCTTTGCCGCACGTGATCCAATGCGGGTGATCCCTTCCACCATGACCGGAGGTGCGCTGGCTGGTGGATTATCCATGTACTTTGGCTGTACTCTGATGGCTCCACATGGTGGTCTGTTTGTACTGGCAATCCCTCATGCAGTCGGCCATGTGGGCATGTATCTGCTGTCAATTATCATCGGCAGCCTGGTGACCGGTGGAATGTATGCCCTTCTGAAACCCGGACTGGCCCTCAATCTGGCGAAATCCTGAATCCCGGGGGCACCGGAAGAACTCCGGTGCCCTTCTGATTAACGAACCTGTGACGGGACAATCTGCTGAGCGGCCTGCCAGACCCGATACCCGACTTCAACATCTGTCGGTGCGTACACCACCAGAGGCAAATTACTGTTATAACGGATTAACTGCTGTGCAGCAGCAGGCAGTGTCACCAGGATGGTTTTTTTCGCGCTGTCGGTACAGGCCATCCGGGTGGAAATCGCGTCTGGCTGTACTGTCGCCGTATAATAACTGTAGCCCCAACCTTTCGCGGTTTCTTCGGTTAACCGGCCAGCCAGTCGGTAATGGTTGCAGTCTGTTTCCATCTTGCGGCCAATCACCAGTTCGACCCGATACTGTTGTTCATTATTCAGAGGGGGTAAAACCATCACATGCCGTTGCATCCCTTCCGAAGCTGCAGGATAAGGTTTTAACTGTGCATCAGTTATCTCCGTTGCCGCCAGAGAAGCAGTACTGGCCATAGTGGCAGACAGCAGGATAAGAGTGGCAGATACTTTGTTCATCAAAATTCCCGGGTTAAGTTGTAGCAAAAAAACCTGCCGGACATTTCCGGCAGAGAAGAAAAAACAATTCAGTGACAAGCCGATTCCGAATCACAGCCACTGCATTTAGCGACAGAGTTCACCGCTTTCAGCGGGGATGGCCGACAACGAGACAAAACAGCAATCAGCAACAGGTTGTACAGTAACACGGCAGCGATTATCAGTGCCGCACTGAGTGGCTGCTGGCTAAAACTGCACAGTTGCCAGCCAAGCGTCGCCACGGACCAGGCAATACTGAGCCCCCACAACACCGAAAACCACATCCAGCGCTTTTGGCTTTCACGGCTGATAGCCCCTATTACCGATGCGCAGGGTACATACAGCAACACAAACAACAAGTAGCAAAATGCGCCACTGCTTCCGGCAAATTTTTGCTGCATCAGTACAGCAGCACCGCTGTCTGCTTCTGCATCCCCCTGGCTGGCCAGAAACAGATTTGCCAGTGCACCGACACTAAAGGTCGATGACAGACTGTCCAGAGTTTCCTGCCAGCCCTCACGCAGTTCATTAAGCGGGTCAAAATCCTGAGGGTTAAAATCTTTCTGTTCAGAAGTATAGAGTGTATTCAGGGTGCCAATAACTACCTCTTTCGCCATAGCCCCCGTAATCAGCCCGACGGTCGCCTGCCAGTTATCAGGTTTCACTCCCATTGGCCCCAGCAATGGTGTCAGAAAACGGCCAACGGTTTGTAATGCGGGGGGATTGCCGGGCCCTGCCAGCTCGCCGTTCAGGGTGAAATTGTTCAGCCCGCTGATTAACAAACTAAACAACACGATAACTCTTCCTGCCCGCCAGATAAATTGCCGTAAGCGTTGCCAGCTTTGCTGCACCAGACTTTTGAGGTGAGGTAAATGATAGAGCGGCAGCTCCATGACAAAGGGGCGCGATTCCCCGCGCAGCAAAGTATGTTTCAACAACAGGCCGGTCAGTATCGCCACTACAATGCCGGTCAGATACAGCAAAAACACCGCCAGTGCACCCTGCTGTTTAAAAAACAATGACGAAAACACTGCAAAAATGGCCAGTCTGGCACCGCAGGACATAAACGGAGCCATCAACATAGTTATCAGTCTCTCGCGGGGAGAATCCAGAGTACGGGTGCCGGTTACCGCTGGCACATTGCAGCCAAAGCCGGTAATCAGCGGGACAAAAGCTTTGCCGGGAAGCCCCAGCCATTGCATCAGCCTGTCCATCACAAAGGCCGCCCGGGCCATATAGCCACTGTCTTCCATAAAAGTCATCAGCAGGTACATGATGCCAATCTGCGGCACCAGTGGCAGAACAGTATTGATCCCACCACCCAGCCCGTAGGCGATAAACTCAGTAACCTGAACCGGGAATGGCAGAAACTGCCCGAGCCATAAAATACCGTGGATGAATATCGTGACCGTTCCCTGGTCGATCACCGGCTGTAATGCTCCACCCACATTAATCGCCAGAAAGAACATCAGGTACATCATCAGCAGAAACAGCGGCAATCCCAGAAAGCGATCCATGGCGATGCGGTCAACAAACTGTGTCAGACGGTGCGGTCTGGCCTGATCTGCCGCGATAACCTGACTGGTAATCCGTGCTCCGGCCTGATGGCGCAAAGCTGCCAGTTGCAACGCCACTGCGTCAGTCGCGAATTCGGCAGCGGATACCTGTTCACTTTCCTGGTTTTGCAGGCAGTCGCGGGCAACAATATCACCTTCCAGAATCTGCATTGCCAGCCAGTCCCGCAAGGGAGGCTTAAACTCCGGCTTAATCTCTGCAGCCAACTGCAACACCTGACGCTGAATCTCCGGAGGCACCGGCATCAGTTCTGGTGGCAGGGGCTGCTCAGCGCCGCGCTGCAAATGATCAATAGCAGACTTAAGCTGGTCTGTTCCCTCACTCCGGGTGGAAATCATGGGAATGACCGGACAGCCCAATAGTTGAGAGAGTAATACTGCATCAGGTGCCATTGCTCGTTGCCCGGCAACATCCATCATATTCAGGACCATAATGCAGGGAATCCCGGTTGCCCTTAACTGCAGCGTCAGCCACAAATCACGTTGCAAACAGCTGGCATCCGTCACATTGATCACTACATCTGCCTGCTGGCTGACAATAAATTGTGCCGCAATTTGTTCATCAACGGCAGCTTCTGACACGCTGATAGTCAACGAATACAGGCCAGGCAAATCCACCAGATGTACCAGTGCATTTGAAGTAACAAAAAAGCCTTCTTTACGCTCAACAGTCACCCCAGCCCAGTTGCCCACCCGTTGGCTGGACCCGGTCAGTTGGTTAAACAGGGTAGTTTTTCCGGTATTTGGATTACCTGCCAGCGCAATGGTTAACGGTTCTCTGATCATGTCCTGTTTTCTCCGGAAAAACCGGCACAGGGTTCCAGAATCAGCAGATTTAAATCACGTTGCCGCAACATCAATGTCAGGCTGGCAGTATGGATTTCCAGAGGATCGCCCAGTGGCGCAATCCGGCCAGCCTGAAAGCGAGTCCCCGGCAACAGACCCAGGGATAATAGTTTTTGCCGGAAAGCCGGAGGCATATGTGGATCAAAAGCACGGATAAGATAATGCTGTCCGGGGAGTACTGGCATAGAAACAGTCCTTATTCAGCCATCAACGTTTAATAGCAGAACTATAATGAGAACTGTTCTCAGCATGTTTGACACAGAACAAGACTTCGGCAGATTGTAGTGTAATACACTACTCTGCCGATTCTTACCGGTATAATCCCCTGAGACGGGTGATTAGTGTTCTGTCCGGTCAGGCACTGGCAGCGGAGAGCAGACCAGCGTCATTTAAAAAATGGTTCAGTTGTACCGGAGTCGGCAATGCCGGGATTGCCCCTTTGCGGGTTGTCGCCAGTGCTCCACAGGCGCTGGCCTGGGAAATCATTGGACTGAGCTTTGAGAATTCAGGCATACCATGTCGCGCCAGCCAGGCAAGCAATCCTGCCATAAAGGCATCCCCGGCACCGGTAGTATCAATACTCTCCACAATGTAGCCCGGGAAAGTGACCGTTTTATCCTGATAAATCACGACACCGCCCTGTTTGCCACGGGTAATAATTTTCAGTGGTGCGGGAAAACGCTGCAACGCTTTCAGTGCCTGTTGCCACGGTTTACTGTCATCATCCGCCAGCCATAACAACTCTTCATCCGACAATTTTAAGATATCGGCATTCATACATTGTTGTTCAATGATTGTACGCATCTGTTGCTTGTCTGCCCACATCTGCTCTCGCAGATTGAGATCAAAACTGACCCATCCGCCTTTGGCTTTTATCCGTGCGACCGCCAGTTGGGTAGTTTCACGGCAGGATGGAGCCGCCAGCGCCAGCGAGCAGAAGTGCAGAATATCGCGGCCAAAAACCGGCAGGTCATCAGTAGTCAGAAACTGATCAGCCGAGGGATTCACCAGGAACGAAAAACTGCGTTCACCGTTTTCAGCTAACTCAACCATTACTGTACTGGTGCGATGGCTGGCATCACGGACAATATGTCCGGCATCCACGCCCTGTTCTTCCAGTGTTTTTTGCAGAAAACGACCAAACTGATCGTCCCCGACACGGCCGATAAAAGCGGTGTCGCAGGCCAGACGCGCAGCACCGACGGCCACATTAAAAGGCGCACCACCAGCACAGGCCTGATAACGCATATCTCCGACAGGAAGCAGATCGACTACGGCGTCACCCAGAGCCCAGATTTTCATGTCATTTCCTCTTCAAATTATGCCAGCTGCACTTTGCTGCCACAGACAGGCCGTTTACTCAGTATCAATTTAAGGCAGGTGCCCGGCTGGCAATTATAGCGGAAATTAAAATAATGGCGTGCCACGACTGGATTTTTTATTTGCCACCATTAATCAATCACTGCCAACAAAAGGCCAGCGTCCGGATAAGTTCATAAAATAACCAACAGAGACCGAATAACAGGAGGAACAGCCATTTTTCTTACATTGTTAGCAGGCCTCTCGGGCTAACATATCAGTTTTTATTATGATAGATTAAGCCACTTTTTTTTACTTACCTGGTGGAAATTACCGCACAATGATTAAATGTTGGTCGAAAGAAGAGACTTTGTGGAGTTTTGCACTATATGGAACTGCCGTTGGCGCCGGTACGTTATTTTTGCCTATTCAGCTAGGCTCAGCAGGAGCAATAGTATTATTTCTGACGGCAATACTGGCCTGGCCTTTAACCTACTGGCCGCATAAAGCATTGTGTCAGTTTATTCTGGCCTCCAAATCCGATCCCCATCAGGATGGTATTACCGCAGCAGTCCGGCAGTTTTTTGGTCAGAAAGTGGGTAATTTAATCTCAGGACTCTATTTCATTGCATTTTTTGTGGTTATCCTGATTTATGCCGTAGCTATTACCAACTCGCTGGCTGAGCAACTGGCAAGGCATATGCAGGTCGGGCAAGGTACCCGGATGTTATTAAGTCTGGGAGTTGTGGCAGCACTGAACCTGATATTCCTGACCGGTCGCAAAGTGACTATCAGGGTCATGGGTCTTTTGGTCTTTCCGTTAATTGCCTGGTTTCTGTTCCTGTCAGTTTATCTCAGTAGCCACTGGCAACCTTCACTCCTTAGCTCCGGTCTGACATATACCCCGACCACGCTGCATGATATCTGGTTCTCTATCCCCGTGATGGTATTTGCGTTTAGCCATACACCGATCATTTCAACGTTTGCCGTGGCGCAACGCGAGAAATATGCCGGTCAGGCTATGGCTAAATGCAAAAAGATCATGAAAGTCGCCTACCTGATTATTGCTTTCAGCGTGATGTTTTTTGTATTCAGCTGTTTTATGTCGATTCCGGCAGCAAATGTGCTGGTCGCTAAACAACAGGGTCTGACCATTCTTTCTGCACTGGCAATGATGCCCTCTTCTGCGGGTTGGCTGAGCGTTGCGGGGATTGTGGTGGCGGTGGTTGCGATGTCAAAATCTTTCCTTGGCACCTATTTTGGTGTTATTGAAGGCGCCAGCCAACTGGTCACTTCTGCGGCTCAGCAAGCCGGATTTACCCCGGGAGCAAAACTAAGCCGCGGTCTGTCAGTCGCTATTGTCTCTGCAATCACATTTATTGTTTGCTGCATGAACCCGAATGCGTTGTCGATGATTTACGCGATCAGCGGACCATTGATTGCGCTGATCCTGTTTATAATGCCGACACTCTCCTGCTGGCTGGTGCCGGCTTTACGCCCTTACCGGTCGGTGGCTAATCTGCTGGTTATGATCGTCGGTATTCTGTGTGTCTCGGTGATGTTTTTTAAATAAGCTCCCCGTCGCCGGTCCAGCCTGTGCTGAACCGGCATTTATTTATTCAACGGATTCAGGTGCTTTCTGACCTCAGTCCGGACCTGATGCAATATCTGGTGACGAATACGCCGGTATTCCTCAGTTTCTGCCAGCGTCTCTATATCCCGCTGACGACCAAAAGGAAGCCGGATATCACTGACAATTTCGCCAGGCCGTGCTGACATAATCAACACTCTGTCTGCCAGAAAAATCGCTTCATCGACATCATGCGTGACAAACAGCAAGGTGGTTTCCGTATCAAGCCAGGCATCACGCAACAGTTCCTGCATCATCAGCCGCGTCTGAGCATCCAGAGCCCCAAAGGGTTCGTCCAGTAACAAAACCTCAGGTTGTGCTACCCATGCCCTGGCCAGGGCAACGCGCTGCTTCATGCCACCGGAAAGCTGCCAGGGATAGTGCTGTGCAAAACCGTTGAGACCGACCTTGTCGAGCCATTCTTCGGCTTTCTGTTTAACCTGCTGGCTGTTGTAGCGGGTTAACCGTAACCCGAAAGTCACATTGTCCAGTACCGTCAGCCAGGGGAACAGGTTGGGTTGCTGAAAAATCATGCCCCGCTCAGGACCAGGTTTTCGTACTGGTTCTCCCCGGTAGAGAATTTCTCCCTGATCAGGCTGGATAAAGCCCGCCAGCAAATTAAGAATGGTGGACTTCCCACAGCCAGAGGGTCCAAGCAGCACCACCAGCTCCCCCTTTTCCACCGACAGGCTCACATCTTTCAATACTGTCAGCGACCGGGCCTGAGTACTGTACTGCAGTGACACGCTGTTAATTTCAATTTGTTTAGTCATTACTCTTTTCCAGCCCACGGCACCATAAACTGTTGCAGTTTCTGTAACAGCAGATCCAGTCCATATCCCACGCCCCCCAGCAATAATATGCCTATCATGACAATATCGGTGCGAAGGTAAGAACTGGCATTAATCACCATCCAGCCAAGACCGGAATCTGCAGCAACCATCTCCGCCGCAATTAGTGATGTCCAGCCAATTCCTATTGATAAACGTACCGTTGTAAACAAATCCGGCAACGTTTCAGGCAGTATCACCCGCATAAAAATTTGCCGGCGCGAGGCCCCAAGCGTCCTGGCGACCCTGATATGTGCCGGGCTGATTTTTTCTACCGCCGAAACGGCGCCCACGATAATACTGAGGACCGTAGCTATAAAAATCAGAAAGAATTTAGAAGCTTCCCCAATCCCCAGCCAGACCACCGCCAACGGTATCAGCGCTATCTTGGGCAAAGGCCTTAGAAACTGAACAAACGGATTAAGAATGGCCGATAACAACGGAGAGATACCCATCATCAGCCCAAGCGGAATGCCAATAACCACCGATGCGGCAAAGGCACTCAACGCTCTGGCAAGACTCACGGTAATGCTCTGCCACAGCGACACCTGCCGGTATCCTTCTGTGGCCAGTTCCCCCGCAGTAATAGCAATATCTTTCAGTGACGGCAGCAGCAGCGGATCTACCCATCCTCTGACAGCTGCCAGTTGCCAAACCGCAAAAAAGACAATCACGGTGGCCAGGCTGATCAGCCGGTAACTGCCAGGTTTCATTGACTGTTCGCTTCCGCTGCCTGACGAATAAATGACGAGTTAATTGCACTGTCCCAGTTCTTCGGAATATCCCGTTGACGGATATCCCCGGTTGTTGACAGGAAATTCGCCGTTTTAGTCAGAGCTTTACCTATTCCGCTGTCTGAAGTATCAGTGCCGTTACCCAGCCATGCAGCAGTGCCCTGCTGTTTTAGCGAAGGATATTCCAGCCCGCCCAGGGTATTTTTGGCCGTAGTAAGTGGTGCACCAACTACCTGAGCAACAATCGCAGCGGCTTTGTCCGGGTCCGCCCGGAATTCATCAACTTTCTGCTGGTGAATCTTTAAAAAGGCGACCACTTCCTGTGGGTATTTTTCTGCGAAGGCTTTGCTCACCACGTAGTTGTTATAGATCAGATACCCTGCTTTCTGAAGGTCTTTGGTCTCATAGACCTGATGACCGCCGGAAGCTTCCAGTTCCTGGGCAAAAGGTGCCCATACATAACCAGCATCAATATCACCACGTTTCCATGCCGCGACCATCTCTGCAGGCCTGAGAGGAATCAGGGTGATTTTACTGCGATCGAGATGACTGACTTTAATCGCAGCCTCCAGCGCATACTGTGATGTCGAATTGGGCGGATAAGCCACACGCTTACCAATCAGATCATTCAGGCTTTTCACATCGGCTTTGCCAATCAGGCGTTCATAACTGGCAATCACACCTGAAACCCCGACAATCTCAACCGGCAGTTTCTGTACGATTCCGGCAGTCGCCGGACTGGAACCAAAATTCGCAATATCAATCGAATGGCTGGCAAAGTAGTTTAAGGCATCGGCTCCTGAGGCAAACTGGACCCATTTCACTTTACTGTGGAGAGCTTTATCCAGTGAACCATCGGCTTTCGCCAGCAGAATAACCTGAGAGCCGCCGCTGTAGGCAACCCTGACTTCTGACGGATAATTATCAGCAGCCTGTGCGACACCCCATGTCCCGCTAAGTATTAATAATGCCGTCAATGTTTTCTTCATCAATTAACCCCTATTCTGTCCGTACTTATCGGCCATCGTTCCGTGTATTTCGTTTCAGGAACCGAAAAAATAACACCAGTAACATGTCGTATAACCGACTGATACTGATGCAGTTAGCCTGGGATTATGCGGGGAGTGACTGGCAAGCCCAACCAAGAAATAAGCAAAACTTATGCATAAAAAGGAATAAAAACTGTCTCCTTTTATCCGGAGATCCAGGCGCAACTACCTCGCGTAAGACGCAATTATTCAGTTTTAAAATAAATAGCAGTACAGATAACAACTAACATCGCAGTCTGAGAAGATGCAGACTATTCTGATAATGTTCTGTTTCCGGATGAAGGCAGGCACTTTATCGACGAATCGGGTACATAGTAATAGTGGTTAACTTGGTCATGGAGGTCTGCATGCTAGCATCTGCCATTAGTCTGGTTCGTTCAAAGGCAGGTTTTGTTCAGCAGTTTATTCGTAACCCACGAAAAGTGGGCAGCATTACCCCGTCTTCAATCGCATTGTGTGAAACCATGGCTTCTGCTGCCAACTGGCAGGATGTACGTCGTGTGGCTGAACTGGGGGCCGGAGATGGCGTGCTCACCAAAGTTTTGCTTAAGCATATGTCTGCGGATGCAGAAATTGATGTGTTCGAAATAAGCCCGCCGCTGGTCAGAACATTACGCATGATTAATGACCCGCGGGTCAGTGTTCATGCGAAATCAGCCGAACGGTTATACGGTCAGTATGATGTGATTTTTTCCGGCCTGCCACTTCTGTCGCTGGACCCACCGGTGCGTCATGCCGTTCTTTCCGCCGTCCATAAAACGCTGGCACCCGGTGGTGTGTTTGTGCAGTTTCAATACACTTCACTTACTCAGTCAGAACTTTCACGGTACTTTACCTGGGAACGCCAGCGGGTACTTAAAAACGTCCCACCGGCCTGGGTTTATCGCTGCACCCATCACTGGACACAACGATAGCCATCTGATCTGGCTCAGGACGGTGCCTCACTATCCTGAGCCGGTTCCCGCAGTTACGGCTGTTCAGTATTTTCCTGTTCGTCCTGCTGCCCACTGGCTTGTTCAGACAACTCTTCATACATCGCCTGAATTGCTCCACGAGTCAGTCCTGCCAGGCTGCGGTAGAATGGGGTACGTGCATTGGCTTCCACCTTCCCCAGAAACGTGCCACACCACGGAAGCAGATATTCTTCAAATAACGTGACCTGAGCCAGGAATTCATCCTGTTGTGACTGATCTTCAAGCCAGGATGTTGCCAGCAGCAATACACCAAACTGATTTGCAGGAGTTTCGCTAAGTGGCATACCGCGCTGTTGCAGGAAGGTTCTGACCTCATGTTCATCCGGGCCGTCTTCCCATTCAGATCCAATCAGTGACGCCGCCGGATGTTCGCCGGTAAACAGTGCACGATAGTCCTCTTCCAGCGCCGGTAAATCACAACTTTTCTGTAAAACAGCCAGCTGTTCGTCCTGCTCCAGTGGCCATTGCTGTTGCAGTTTTCCTTCGCTTATCAGACTCAACAGAGGCTGCATCACCGGATCAGCCGGCGCCCGGTTATATAAAGAGCCGAGAATACGGCAAATCAGCGAAAATTCATTCATCAGACGAGCTTCCTGTGGGAGATGAAATTTACATCCGGCGCTATCAGGAGAGACAGCATGGCAGCGGCGGATGGCAGAGGTTATGGCGCGGTATTTAAAGTCGCTCACTGGTGATTGTCAACCGGACAATCAAAAACAGGCTCCGGCGGCTTTGCCGGATTCACTGTTCTCAGTGGAATCAGCTTACGCGGTCAGCGCAAATCTGCCAGCTCGTCGATACGTTTTCCGCCACGCATTTCCAGGAAATCCAGTAGTTTACGCGGCGAGGTATTGAGAATCTGTTGCTCAGGGAAATTCACCTGTTTCAGAATCCGTAAACTCTGATCAAAGTTGCCCAGAGTAAAAGAAGTGTGTGAATCAGAACCCAGCGCCACCATTCCGCCAGCGTTGCCAACCGCTTCAGCAATCGCCAGACACTGAGGTTCACTGCCTGGCCGTGAGTGAATAAAAGAAGAGTTATTGATTTCCAGAGCCACATTACTGGCTGCTGCCGCTTTTGCTACTTCAGCAATATCGATGGGATATTTCGGGTTGCCCGGATGGCTGATAATATGCACATCCCCGGCAGAGATAGTCGCTATCATGGCATCGGTATGCGTTGTTTTATCAGACGGTGCCATCACTGGCTCATGAAAACCGGCCAGAATCAGATCCAGCGCATCCAGCATCGGGCCTGTGCAGTCAATCTCGCCCTGGCGATTTTTAATGTTCGCCTCAATCCCGCGCAGAATCCCTACCCCGTCAACCATCCTCGGCCAAATTCGCATGTTCATAAAGTGCCAGTAGTGAGGCGCATCTGCCATATCCGGCCCATGATCAGTAATACCAAACAGGCGGATACCGCGCAATTTCGCCTCGTGGATATAATCATGAAGGGTACTGTAAGCGTGGGTACTGGCAACAGTATGCATGTGAAGATCAACAGGGTACATGGCTCACTCCTTTATCAGCACCGGGCATGGCCCGGAAAATAGGTAAAACTCCATAGTCCGGTTGTCCGGAGATATTTCCTTGTCATTGCTATTGTTCACTCCCCCCACCCTGACCACAGAGTTCTGAAATGGCATGCAACACAGCAGATCTGTTCCGGGTGGCGGTCACCGTTACCCGCAGACTAAGACATAACAATGACAGGGAGATTTCATAATGTCCGGACCTCTGTCAGCGACAGCAATACCCTGACCGGCACTAAGGCTATCAGTTATTGTGTTAATTTTCAGCAATAACCGGCGATTATCCCGCCAGAAGGGTAATGAGCGGTGGTGTCCGGCGTAGGAAAGCGGATAAAACAAAGGGGCCTGTGCTTTTGCACAGGCCCCTGATACCTGAGTGACCATAATCCCGGCAAACTCAGCCGTGGCTTTTATGCCTCGTTACGGTATCTTCTCTGGTCAGTGGTTAGTCTCTTACTTTCTTGTAAATCCACAGCACTACCAGAGCACCGATGACGGCAACCACAAAACTGCCGAAATTAAAGCCATCGACTTTGCCGAAACCAAACAGCGTACTGATCCAGCCACCGACTACCGCACCAATAATCCCTAAAATCACTGTCATGATGAAACCGCCGCCATCTTTACCTGGCATAATCCATTTAGCCAAAATACCGGCGATCAGTCCAAAAATGATCCATGAAATAATACCCATAACTGCTCCTTACATTTGATGACGTTAAGTAAATCCGGATAACGTAAAACAGATCAACGTCTGGTGGTTAAACCAGCGAGACAACCTTGAGACTGTCTGTGATTTAGCGTAGTACATTTTTACACACTGTCAGCTTTTTAAGGTAAAAAGCCTGGGAAAAACCTTTAATTCAGGATTTTACTGATCTGGAAACTACTCTACAGACGGGAAAAAAAGGATGGCAGAAGAAAGATGCTACCGGCTGACAGATGTCAGCCGGAGGCTGAAATTAGCTGTCCTGGTAGGCAGTGGTTACTTTCCAGAGATAACGCGGTGCTTGAGTTGCCGGATGTTTGCGTTCGATAAAACGGTAGAATTGCTGAGGGGTCATATCATTAATCATGGCTATTGCTCTGTCACGGTTCGACGAGAACGTTCGTAACAATGCCCCTGCGCCATTAGAATAAGAAACAATGGTCGCGTATCGCAATGTCACCGGATTATGAATTCCGGAAAGGATAGTGTCTTGCAGAATCTTGATATAAGCCGTGCCGATTTCAATATTCACCGCCGGATCACGCAGCTGACTGCGGGACGGTTGTCCTCGCTTCCCCTGCACCCGGTAGACTTCACGTCCTGCAGTTGACGCTTTAATCTGCATTAAACCTATGGCATCAGAATGGCTGATTGCATTTGGATTTCCACCGGACTCGACACTAATAATGGCGCTGATTAAACGTTGATCAACACCATAATGACTGGCAGCGTCTTCGGTGAAAAGTGACCAATCATCATTATTATTGGTCAGTACTTTGGAAGGTGGAGCTTCAATTAAAGGCGTATACTTTTGCTGAACAACCTGCTTCGGCGGCTCACTGGCACACCCTGCCAAAAACAAGGCAGAAAGCACAAGGAATTTTATTTTCACGTTATCTTTATCCTGATAATTTTGCGTCGCCTATGATACAGAACTCTCCTGCCGGTAAAATTACCGTTTGTCTGAATTCGCTGTTCACTGAAAGGCGTGACTTCCGCCGCTGTTTTCGCCATGATTAGTCTACTGTTTTGCTATCTCCTGCAGAGTTAATGTTATGTCTGCCAGCCATACGATTCGACTGATCGCTCCTTCGGGATACTGCATTAACCAACCGGCCGCTGAGCGCGGTGTACAGTTTTTACTGGATGCCGGTCACCGGCTGGAAAACGAATCTGTTATTCGTCGCCGTTTTCAGCGTTTCGCCGGAACAGATGAACAACGACTGTCAGATATTAATCAGCTGGCACACTGCCCGGAATTACCGGATATTGTCCTGGCTGTGCGTGGTGGCTACGGCGCCAGCCGACTACTGTCAAAAATAGATTACCCTGCGCTGGCTGAGAGTCTGGCCGGTCAACCCGTGGCACTGTGTGGCCACAGCGATTTCACTGCAATTCAGCTGGCGCTGTTATCACAATGCGGGTTAGTAACATTCAGTTCACCGATGCTGGCAGGCAATTTTGGTGCCAGTCCGCCGTCGGAATTTACTGTGCAGCACTTTTGGAAAATTCTCGGGCAAAAAAGTTATACCATCCACTGGTCAGGAAATACACAAAAAGATTTCAGTGCTGAAGGCGTACTGTGGGGCGGAAATCTGGCAATGCTGGCATCGCTTATCGGTACCCAATGGATGCCACAAGTCGATAATGGAATTTTGCTGATCGAGGACATTAATGAACATCCTTTCAGAATTGAAAGAATGTTGTTGCAGTTGTGGCATGCGGGAATTTTGCAACGCCAGCAGGCAGTCATTACCGGCAGCTTCAGTGGTGGTTCATTATCTGACTATGATAATGGTTTTAACCTGGACTCTGTCTGGCAATATATGCAGGAAATCAGCGGAGTGCCGTTTATTGATGGTCTGCAATTCGGCCATGAGCAGGAAACAGTCACTCTGCCAATTGGTGCAAACGCCCGGCTGGAAAGCACTGGCCAGCAACGTTCACTGAAACTCAGCGGTTATCCGGTATTACGCCCAGGAACCGGAGAGTAACAGGTACGGCTTCAGCCAGTGGCAGACTGAGCTGATGCCATATCGTTGCTCCAGGGAGTCAGGGTCACCAACGGATCCGGACGCGTGTAAGTTCGCTCGCATGGCACCAGTTCCGAAGTCCCCGCATAGACAAAAAAGGTATTCTGCGTAGCCTTATCTACCATAAGCTGGTCACCATTGCGAAATAAGGTAATGGTCACCGGCTGACCATCCTGCAACCGGGTACGGTCCTCTCCCGCGGCAATCTGAAAATTATCTACGCCCCACATAAGTGTAGATATTCCGTATTCTGCACGGTCAATCGTCATGGTTGGACGCCCGGCACAGGTAATCTGAAATTCATCCCCGTCGTCTGGCGCCGCATAAGCTGCAGCAGTCTGTGAATAAACAATACCGGCTGTGATAGCAATCATGGCAATGAGTGTTTTCATTCCTCATCCTGAGATTTAAATAATGTCGTCTGGTGATAACCGATACTATCCAGGATAATTCACAGAAACTATCGTTGCACGTTACAACATAATAAAATTGATGACTGGTTATACACACAATTCGCAGGGATACCTTCCGATGAACACTCATCAGCAACTGTTCCGCCGACTGGCAGGTTCAGCGTTTCGCAGCCGCTTTCATCTGGGTGATAAAGAGAGGCAATACTGCATGGATAAGGGTGCAGAAGTGATAATGCAACACGCTGCTGACTTTGTCCGCCTGAGGCTGTCAGATGCTGAACCGGTGAATGATGGTAAACAGACACCGATGCGCGGCCATCCGGTTTTTATTGCGCAGCATGCTACGGCCACCTGCTGCCGGGGATGCCTGAAAAAATGGCATAATATCCCGGCCCACCAGCCTCTGGACTCAGCCAGCCAGCAATATATTTGTGGCGTGATTTTTTACTGGTTACAACGCGAGATTACCAGTCCACCGACACCGGGGATGGTAAAAAAATAACTTCAGGTAGCGACAATCTCTCACAAGCCATCCGGCAACAATGCTATGCTTAGCCTTTGTGATGGCCGAAATTACCCGCAATGGATTAAGGTGATGTTATGCGTTATCTGCTGATTGCTGCGCTTCTGGTTCTGATGAATGGCTGTGCGTCGCGCCCGCAGGGACGGCTGTGTGACGGTGAAGTGGCCAGCCTGTACGGAAAAAGCCTGGGTAAAACCAATGCATGGATTTTTGATCAGGTAACCCACTTTACTATCAGTAAACAGTCTGTCCGGATTGACAGTGGTCTGCTCTCATCCAGCGATAATCAACGTTACATCCCCTCCTCCGTGACCACTCAGGGATATTATGCTCAACGGTTAGGCAATAACCGCTTCCGGTTAATCAATGCACCGCAAAACCTGATGATTACCTGGACCTGTCCTGCACCTGGCACTGAATAAATATGGCAACATGGCATTGTGCTCCCATGCAATGCCTGACATATTTTGTAGTAAAATTTTCTGTCTGTGACTCTTCCCGGATAATCAAATGCCAGTACACCGTTGCCGTTCTCTGTTTTTCATTAGCACCCTGATGAGCCTGTTCACTTTTCCGGCACATGCCGGCTGTCTGCAAACCCGTGCTGCACTTGATATAGGTTCAGGTTCCAGCAAAATTGCCGTCGCCGATGTCGATACCTGCCAGCATCAGATTGTGAAGATGCGCTATCAGCAACAAATTGCCGTACCTTATAACGATGCCCTGATGCATTCGCCCGATAATCGTTTGCCGCAGACTGTGATTCAGCAAGGATTATCAGCCCTGCAAACCGAACTGAAAAATATTCGCCGCTTCCATCCGGCATCTGTTTCTGGTGTCGCGACAGCTGTGTTCCGGACAGCAACCAACGGACCGCAGGTCATTGACTGGCTTAATCAGCAGACCGGTGCGGGAATCAAAATTATCAGCCAGCAACAGGAAGCGCTGCTCGGCTTCTCTTCAGCCAAAGCATCTTTACATCAACCAGATCTACGGGATGAAGATATTGTGGTCTGGGATATCGGTGGCGCATCGATGCAGATGACAACCTGGTCGGATGAGCAGGGCAAGAAAATTCCGCATATTTATCAGGGGAAACTGGCTTCAGTCACCTTAAAAAACTATATCGTCAGCCTGCTGAAGAATCAGCCATTAACCGCTGACAGTTCGCCCAATCCTGTCGGAAATTATGCCGACAGTGCCCTGAAATTTGTTCGTTTTTATGCCAGTAATGATGTGGATTCGGCAATGAAGCGGACCATTTCCGGGAAAAAAGTGCTGGGGATTGGTGGTGTCCATGATTATTCAATACGTGATCAACTCCCCGGGAAACCGGGCAGCTATAATCTGCAACAACTTACTGCTCTGGCTAAGCAGCAGGTCAGTAAAACCGACAGCCAGCTTAAAGGTGATTACCGCGCAACCGATGTAAGTAACTTATTACTGGTGCAGGGCTATATGCAGGCTTTACAGATACCCGCGGTGACTATAGTCAGAGCCAGTCTTGTCGAAGGTGAACTTGTGCGCTGAAATCAGCCTGCAGCCCTGTCGTTACAGAGGATGATTCAGAAAAATCTGGTTCCGCACTCACTTAAAAATCCTCTGCTATACTTAAAAACATCTGATAAAACAGTCAATCAAAGGAGAGTTGTGCATGAGTGGTAAAATTCAGGATAAAGCTGAAGAACTGGCAGGTGCAGCACAGGAAGCTTACGGTGATATCACCGATTCGCCTGAGCATTCTTTGAAAGGAGCCGCACGTAAGTACGCATCTCACGCCAGCTATGCGGTACGTGATGCAGCGGATACCATTAAGACGCAGGTCTCTGACAAACCTTACACCGGCGTGGCAATTGCTGCTGCTATTGGTGTCGTGTTTGGTTATCTGTTGGGCCGCAAGTAATTTATCTTGCGCTGCTTAAGATAACATCTTAATACAGCATCTGTTTTATACCTAAACCCCGCAGGTTATCCCGCGGGGTTTTTATTTTGTTCCCCTGTCATCATTAAAAATGGCCTGCCGTTTCCCTGCAAAGCACGGCATAATTCCTTTCCGTTTCGCAAATTGTTACCCGATACTAATGAAGAGTAAAATACTGGTAAGTGCCTGTCTGATGGGCTTCAGGGTCCGTTATAACGGCAGCGATAAGCCGGCGGTCCTCGATGCACTGGAACAATTCAGACGAGAAGACCGACTGGTGGTTTGTTGCCCGGAGCAAGCCGCTGGTCTTCCGACGCCACGCCTTCCGGCAGAAATCTGTGGAGGCAACGGCGATAATGTGCTGGCAGAGAGTGCTGTTATTCTGGAAAGTGGCGGGAATGATGTGACGGCAATCTACCTTCACGGCGCCCGTCTGGCGCTTCAGGTAGCACAACAATCGGGATGTCGTTTTGCCTTACTGACAGATGGCAGCCCAACCTGCGGCAGTCAGACAATCTATCGGGGTGATTTTTCAGGAAAACAAATCAGCGGCAGCGGAGTTGCAGCAGCATTATTGCGTCGCCACGGTATTGAAGTATTTTCTGAGCAACAAGTTCCGCAACTGGTTGCCAGAGTTATTGCATCTGATAACACTCCGGATATCTGACTGCCCTCTTCTCTCGCCCGGAGTGCCCGGAAAACCCCTTATTACACGTAGGTGAATTATCTGCATAACCGTATTTTGGGTACAAAGAGGCTCTCCGGCTGTCAGTCAGAGGTTATTTAGAAAAATATTTTAAAATATTTGATAATCCGCACACATTAAGGGGTTGCAATTGAGAATCATTACCACTATCTTTAGCTCTATCGAATAGTTGACTGTTTTAATCAACTACTCGATACGACATTGCTCACAT
The DNA here is from genome assembly GCF_002163585.1 of Tatumella citrea. Lineage (NCBI taxonomy): Bacteria > Pseudomonadati > Pseudomonadota > Gammaproteobacteria > Enterobacterales > Erwiniaceae > Tatumella > Tatumella citrea. The sequence goes on along the minus strand of NZ_CP015579.1, from coordinate 1,668,613 downwards.
TGCTTCCAGTTATCTTTGCCCGCTGACCGCGGGCTTTTTTTTGCCTGTAATAAAGCAGGAGTGCTGGCAATGCCAGACATAAGCTGGCACTGCATAAAAGGGCTAACAAGATTTTTACCCGCTGATTGCGGTGTTTCGGACTTGTCGCTGAGTAGTGACTCAACGCCTGAAAGAATTCGACATTGCTCAGAGCCTGTCAGCGTATCTGACAGAGCTCATTATGGTGTGTACTGCTTACTGCTTACTGCTTACTGCTTACTGCTTACTGCTTACTGCTTAACAGGAAAAAACTTAGCCCAGACGAATACAACCATTATCAATGCCTGCCAGCCTGTCGCCACGAACAATCACTTTTTCCTGCATACCATTGGCCAGCTTGACCATAAACTCTTTACTACCACCGGTCAGATGACCGTTTTCGATTTCTGTCATCTCAGTGACAGCGACGTAACAATGACGCCCGTTTAAAAACATTTTTGCCAACATAGATTTTCCTTTTTTTATGCTACCTGTGAATCATCCTATAGTCAGGTTACAGTAATTTGTCACCACGCATTTTTCTATTCGTGTCAGTCATCGAACATGCGGATAATTCTGATATAATAACCCCTCAGGTTTCAGGGTTACAGCAGGTTTACCCTTTATTACACTGCAGAGAATCTGCCATACGGGCTCGTCAGGCTGATAGCAGCACAGTTGTTACTGTGATGTTTTATCAATAGCTTAACGAAACTCTGACGGTAATTTTCTTAAGTTCTTAAGGAACTGTTGGCCGGAAACCTGGTCGTACCAATGCAATATCGGTTAACCACTGTTTAACCGTAACTGTCGTTAAGAACAAATATTGCAGTTTGCCTATAATCCATTTCCCGCTACGGCGGGATTTTTTTCGCCTCCGTGTTATGTCATCTCTGTAAGCCCCTGCCATCAATTCAGCAAAATACTCACTTTCCGGTAAATTAACGATATACTCCGGCAAACCAATTAACCGGTTCAGGAACCAGAATGACAAAACTCACTTTACAGGAACAGATGCTGAAAGCCGGACTGGTTAGCAGCAAGAAAATGGAAAAAGTACAACGGACTGCAAAAAAATCGCGGCTACAGGCCAGGGAAGCCAGAGAAGCCGTTGAAGAAAATAAAAAAGCCCAGCAGGCACGTGATAAGCAATTCAGTGAGCAGCAGAAGCAGGCAACACAGTCAAAAGAGTATAAAGCTCAAATCCGTCAGTTAATCGAGATGAACCGGATTACTCAGACGGATGGCCCGGTCAGCTTCAATTTCACCGACAACAATCTGATTAAAAATTTGTCAGTGGACAAAAATACCCACACCCAGTTATCCAATGGTCGCTTGGCTATTGCACGGTTGATTACTGATAATAACCGCAGCGAATATGCGATTATCCCTGCCGTTGTAGCCGATAAAATTGCTCAGCGTGATGCAGATTATATTGTCCTGAACAGCCCTGTGAGTGAACAGGAACAGGACGAAGATGATCCGTACGCAGATTTTAAAATCCCCGATGACCTGATGTGGTAAAAGCACTGGCATATCATCTGATCAGGCCACTTAAGGCCTGGTCAGAAGGGTACCATGCTACGGGCAGCGATCGGCTGTAAAGTGACGGGATGAACAAAGTGCAGTTCACTGGCATGTAACATTAGTCGTGGAATTTCTGCTGTGCCCGGCCACTCTTTTCCGCCATACAAATCGCAGCCTAAAATTGGGTGCCCCAGATGCTGACAATGAATACGCAACTGATGAGTCCGCCCCGTTTCGGGTAATAATCGCAACCGGGTCACCGGTAACCGGATATTGTCCGGCGTAGTATAAAACTCCCGCTGCAAGAGCCGGTATCCCGAACGGGCAGATTTGCCTGTTTCCGGACAGATACTCATGCGCGGAAATAATGCCGGGTCTTTGGTAATGGCTGCATCAATGGTGCCAGAGTTTTGTTCCGTGTGCCCGCATACCAGTGCCTGGTATTCTTTAGTCACACTACGCTGACTGAATTGCTGGCAGAGTAATGCATTAACTCTCTTATTCAGCGCAATCACCATCAGCCCGGAAGTCCCAAAATCCAGCCGGTGCACCAGAGTACAGTCAGGATACTCCTGCACCAGCCGGTAATGTACCGAATCCAGGTTTTGCGGATTTTTCCCCGACAGGCTAAGCAGACCCGAAGGTTTATTTATCAGTAACAGAAACTCATCCTGATAAAGAATTTCTATCTGTTGCTCACAAAGTGGCGCAATAAAGGTATCATTAATTTCAGAAATCATCCGGTTCACTCCCTTTCAGGCGGCGGATCATAACTAATATCTGTTCTGCAGGCTAATCAGCATTCTCTGTGCAGCTCTTGTCTGGTTCAGGAGCCGGTTTGGCTGTGGAAGCAAAAGACTCAAATTCAGTTTCAGATAAATCATTCAGCGAGGTTTTATGTTCAGTCATATTACAGTCGGAGTCAGTGATCTTGAAACAGCAGGTCGTTTTTATGATGCCGTTCTCAGCCCGTTAGGATTGATTAACCGGCCAGTTATTCCGGATGGTGGACCGGCATCACTATGCTGGATTCACCCGGATCACAATCTGCCCCGCTTCTACACTTATCTGCCATTTAACGGCGCAGCGGCCACTGCCGGTAATGGCAGTATGGTGGCTTTTCTTGCCCCCACGCCTGATGCCGTCGATAAAGCCTTTCAGGCTGCACTATCTCTGGGTGGCAGTTCTGAAGGTGAACCGGGATTGCGCAAAAATTACGGTGATAACTATTATGGTGCCTATTTCAGAGATCCGGACGGCAATAAAATTCATATCGTCTGCCGGGATGATTAAGGGGCAGATTTTATCCCTGTCTTGTTGATAACACCCTCTGCGACCGTTGGTTTCGGGCATCATGGCAGAACACTCTGACTACAGACGTACTGTCCGCTGTCCGGATACGTTATTTGCCATCCGCTAAAGATCAGGATTTATTTGTGATGAAGATCACACTAATCGGTCGCCAGGCCATTGCCTGAGATAAACTGGCTCACAATTAGGGTCACAGTTTATCTGATTAGGGAGTGATTTCGATGAGTCATTTTTTCTATGACAGTAAAGAAAACCTTATTGATCAAGTAATTGAAGGTATTATCCGTACCAGTCCACATGGAAACCTGACCCGACTGAAAACCAATGCGGGATTGCGTGTGGTAGTGCGCAATGACTGGGATAAAAAACAGGTTGCGTTGTTATCTGGTGGCGGTTCCGGTCACGAACCGATGCATGCCGGATTTGTGGGTAAAGGCATGCTGACCGGAGCAATCTGCGGCGACATTTTTGCATCGCCGGGTGTCGATGCCGTGCTCAGTGCAATTATTAATGTCACCGGCGAGGCTGGCTGCCTGTTGATTGTAAAAAACTACACCGGTGATCGCCTGAATTTCGGCCTGGCAGCAGAAAAAGCCAGAGCGTTGGGTTACAAGGTAGAAACTGTTCTGGTAGAAGATGATATTGCATTGCCTGACAATCCCCGGCCACGCGGCCTGTCAGGCACTATTTTAGCCCATAAGATTGCCGGTTATGCCGCCAGTCAGGGGTTATCCTTACAGGATGTTGCCAGCCAAACCCGTTCAGCCCTGAAACAGATGGCGACAATAGGTGTTGCACTCTCTTCATGTCACCTGCCCGGGGCTGAAAACAGCGACAGATTACCGGCTGGTAAGAGTGAACTGGGGATGGGCATTCATGGTGAACATGGTGTAGCGACACTGGACACTCAGAACAGCCGTGATATTTGCGAACAAATAACCAAGGTCCTGTTGCAACACATTGGCGATAAATCAGATTTATTATTGATGATCAATAACCTCGGCGGATTCTCGGTACTGGAACTGGCACTGCTCAGCCAGCACCTGCTGGCTTCACCGTTAGGAAAACGGGTTCGTTTGCTGCAGGGCCCTGCAACCCTGGTCAGCGCCCTGGATATGAAGGGAGTATCACTGACTGTCCTGCCTCTGAATGAGCAACTCGAAGAGGCGTTACAGGCACCGGTCGCCGTTTCCGGGTGGTCCCCGCTCTACCCACCCGCCGAAATGCACTGGCAGCAGGCTGAGGCTCTGCCGGAAAATACCGCCGTTACGCCTTCGGACAATGCCGGTACTGCGGCGTTACTTGAGTCAGCCTGCCAGGCACTGATTGATAATGAACAAGCGCTTAATACCCTCGACAGCCATGTTGGCGACGGAGACACAGGTAGCACGCTGGCTACAGGTGCCAGATATGTCCTCAAAGCGCTGCAGGATGGCAGATTACCGCTCAATGAGCCGGCGGCCTTGTTAGGCTGGCTGGGAGAAAGCATCACCACGCCAATGGGTGGCTCAGGCGGAGTATTATTATCTCTGCTGTTTACCGCTGCCGCAGAAGGCTATGATCCGCAACAAAATCCCGGTAAAGCCTTTCTTAAAGGGCTGGAACAGATGAAGGAGTATGGTGGTGCCCGTCCTGGTGACCGGACGATGATTGATGCACTGCAACCAGCTTTTGAAGCGATGGCTGAGGATAAAAACTGGTCTGATGTAGTGGCTGCCGCGCAAAAAGGCGCGGAATCCACCGCAGAAATGAGCAAGGCGGGTGCCGGGCGTTCTGCTTATCTGAATGCCGACAGTCTGCAGGGCCATATCGATCCCGGCGCGAAAGCTGTCAGTGAAGTATTTGCTGCCATCCGTCGTTAACTGCCCACAACAACAGGCAGACGGACTTATTGCAACCCGTCGTCTGCCTGCTTAACACCGTTATTCAGACAGAATTTGTCCGACATCGATACGGTTACCGTCGTGGTCAGCAAATACAAAGGCTCTCAGGCCATAGTCTTTATCCTGTATCCCTTTAATGATTTTTGCTCCGGCCTGACGACAACGTTCAAAAAAGGCTTCTGCGTCATCCACCAACAGATGCGCGACCGGATAGGCGGCGGCTTTATGAAACGGCTGAAGTGTGAGGTGCAACTCAGCGTCATCGCGCTTAAGAATCATGAAACCGGTAGGATTACCGTTTTTAAATACTGCTTCAAAATTCAGCCCGTAAGTATAGAACTGCTCTGCACGCTGAATATTTCTCACCGCCAGTACGGCAGCGATTCGACCAAATCTGACAGCATCGTTCATCGTATGCTCCTTGAATCATCCTGAGATGTCAGTTTTGGACGATGCCTGACTGACTCACCGGTCGGTGCCGGAAGAGTTCACACTTTAACCGTTTATCCGGGTTTTGGCAGAATTAATCACAATAATCCGGTCTGTGGTTCTCTGTTTATCAGGGCCAGGCTCATTTATAAACCAGTAACCTGTCCCCCGTCCGGGCTTAGTCAATTAAATCCTGTAAATCACTCACAGTCTGTCGGCTGGATATATTGCTCAGTTGACCAAAGAGTGGGTCCCACTGCTGTATTTCCAGGTTTACTATCAGGTTTTCACGCGCAAACGGGTCGGCATTAACTAATGCATTTACCTGTTGGATATCCTCTGCCCGAAATATTAAAAATCCGGCCCTGAGCGGGGTATTTTTCAGTGGCCCTGAAGCTATCAGACTCCCGTTGCGGATCAACTGTTTCAGGTACAACACATGCTCACGAACAAATGTATTCCATTCAGGACCTTCAGGGTGTTCCATCGTAACCAGATAAATGTTCATTGATTATTCCTCTGTGGCTTTGCAAAAAATTCAGCATAATAACCACCATGAGTATTTAAAATAGCCATATATAAACTTCAGAAACAATCAGGAGTGTTTAATGCCCGATAAACTCACCAGTATGAGAACCTTTGTGGCAGCTGCACGGGGAGGTTCATTCGTCTTTGCCGCTGATAAACTGGGAATATCGCCGCAGATGGTTGCACGACATATTACGGCCCTGGAACATCAGTTATCTGCACGATTGCTGAACCGGACAACCCGCTCGCAAAGCCTGACGCCGGCAGGAGAGCAGTATCTGAAACGCTGCGAAGCGATAATTGATGCGGTTAACCAGGCAGACAATGAAGCCAGCGGTCATTCCAACATCCCTTCCGGAACATTACGGATTAATGCTCCGGTCTCATTTGGCCGCTACAGCCTGGTCGGTTTTGTCAGCCAGTTCCTGCGACGTTACCCGCAGATGAAGGTTGAACTGACACTGAGTGACGGAATTATTAATCCCGCCGCGGAATACTTCGATTTTGTGTTTCGTATTGGAGAACCGGATAAAAACCTGCGTTATATTGCCAGGCCTCTGCCTCCGTACCGGTTTATCGCCTGTGCATCACCAGATTATCTGAGCCGCCGTGGGATACCGGAACATCCGGAAGATTTACAACATCATGACTGTATTGGTTTCTCACCCTGGCCTGCAGGATTAGCCGGCCAGTGGCCATTTACCTGTGAGCAGCAAATAATTCAGGTCTCTGTAAATGGTCCACTGGTTATTAATGACTGGGGAGCGATACTGGAAGCAGCCCTGAAAGGCAACGGAATACTGATAGGCTATGAAAAAGGGCTTGAGTTGCCACTACAGCGGGGAGAGTTAATTCCGATACTGCAAAATTACCCGATTCCGGAACGTCCACTCAATCTCCTCTGCGATCCGCAGAGGATTAAAGAGAGTCGTTGTCAGCTATTTATCCGTGAAATCACTGAATATTTTGGCTAACACCTGCCCTTCTTGTTGGTAGCCAGAGGCCAGCAGGATGGATCAGACCGGGTTTGCCGTGATCTCGCGCAGGTGCAGATAGTGTCGGATCACATCCTGCGCCAGGCTGGCTGCGCTGTCGACAGTAACAAACGGATAGTCGCCGCTATCCAGCAACGGACTGATATCAGTACAGGCTATCAACACGGCGCCGCTGTTGTTTTCCGCAATCAGCCCGGTGATCTGATGCCAAAGTTCGCAAACGGCGTCACTCTGGTAACCCTGCTGTTTAATCGTGCTGATCAGTGTAGTCGTCAGTTTACGGAGTTGCGGGGTATCAAAAAGTTGTTTGCCGGCAGCCTGCAATTTTTGTTGCCAGTAGCCAGCCTCCAGCGTCGGTTCTGTCGCCAGCAATGTGACACTGTTCACCTGATGCGGTATCTGTTGAACGGCACTTCCGGCAATATGCAGCAGCGGGATATCCCCGGCCGCCTGTTCCATTTCGTTGAAATAGTTATGTGCCAGATTACATGGCACTGCAATAAAACTGACTCCGGCCCGGACCAGCTCATTTATTCCTGAGCGTAAGGCAGCAATCATCGCCTGATCATCAATCTGTTTACCTGGCCAGAACGGTGTCGGCAATGAAATGATATGCATGCGAGGAAAATCCATATCAAAACACGCTGCATACTGAGACTGGCATTCCGAGATCAACATATCAATAAATGGCGCGGTTGAACGTGGCCCCATGCCAGCCAGAATTCCGATTGAAACGGTCATGTTTACTGTCCTGCTTTATGCTAACTCAAAGGCTGTAGTGTATCTCAGATAGCATTAACCGGGCCAGCCGCCAGCATTTCAGCACTGTGGAAACACCATCTTCTCCGTGATTGTTTGTACCAACAGAGCTCGCTGAACAGAGGAAATTTGAGATGGAAGAAATAAAAAAACCGCCATCCGGAGATAGCGGTTTATTTAATTTAACGGTTCACTGAGTTTAATTAGTGATATCCGGATGCTGGTCAACTAAGTTACGGCGTTTAGCCTGCAGCTCTTCAATCTGCTCATCAATATCTTCAATTCGCTGTTCAATACCGTCATGGTGTTCCTGCAACAGTTCTTTCGCTTCTTCCAGCGAGGAGGCTGCCGGAGTGCCGCCATACAGCGGTTTATTGGCGGTTTCACGCATCGAAATACCGGTGACCACCCCAATAACACCCACTACCATCAGGTAAAAGGCAGGCATATACAGATTGCCACTTACCTCCACCAGCCAGGCGGTCAGAGTCGGGGTAATACCCGCCACCAGGATAGAGATATTGTAGGTACTGGCCAATGCACTGTAGCGGACCTCTGTCGGGAACAGAGCCGGCAGAGTCGCTGCCATCACCCCAATCAGACAGTTTAGAATCACCGCCTGAATCAACAGCCCGAAAAATAACGCAGGCAGACTGTTGTGTGTAATCAGCATAAATGACGGAATCGAGAAGACCACCATCGCAATGCTACCGATAACGATAAACGGACGACGACCGAACTTATCGCTAAGCAGACCCATCACCGGCTGTACAAACAACATTGCCAGCATAATAACCACGATAATCAGCACACCCCGGTCTTCAGAGTAATGCAGATCGTGAGTCAGATAGCTTGGTACGTAGGTCAGCAACATGTAGTACGCAACGTTGGTGGTAATGACGATACCGATACAGGAGACCAGGTTACGCCAGTGTTTGCGAGCTACTTCTTTAAATGGTACTGACGGACCTTCGCTCAGCCCCTGTTTGGAACCTTCTTCCAGCGAATCCACATGTTTCTGGAATGCCGGAGTCTCTTCCAGAGCATTACGCAGATAAAGGCCAATTAAACCCAGCGGTAATGCAAGGAAGAACGGAATTCGCCAGCCCCATTCATTAAAGGTTTCCTGCCCCAGCATAGTGGTAAGCAGTACCACAATCCCTGCACCACACACAAACCCGACCAGCGACCCAAAATCCAGCCAGCTGCCCATAAAGCCACGTTTTCGGTCCGGGGAATATTCGGCCACGAAGATCGACGCACCGGTATACTCGCCCCCCACAGAAAACCCCTGCACCATCTTAGCTATCAAAAGAAGTACCGGTGCCCAGAATCCGATAGTGGCATAGGAGGGAATTAAACCAATACAGAAGGTACTGAGGGTCATCAGAACAATGGTGGTCGCCAGTATTTTTTGTCGTCCATATTTATCGCCCAGTACCCCAAAGAACATTCCTCCCAACGGACGAATGATAAAGGGTACAGAGAACGTCCCTAACGCAGCGATAATCTGAATAGCAGGAGATGCATTAGGGAAAAATACTTTACCTAAAACTGTCGCAACATATCCATACACACCAAAGTCAAACCACTCCATGGCATTACCCAATGCCGCAGCTGTTATGGCTTTTTTTAGCCTGGCGTCATCGATAATCGTGACGTCCTTCAGCCGCATTGGTTTAACTTTTTTACGTTTTATTTTTAGCATCTTTTTTCCTTAAAACACAAACACCTTAATAATCACCCACCTATAAAGCATAGGCTAAACCTGTGAGGTTTCAAATCGGGCGTTATTGTTTAGGAAAAAGCTGCAAAAAAACCGGACGTTAGCGGGTCCCATTCTGCCTGCCCGGTATCAGTTTTTACTGATGGTTTTCGATTCAGTTACAGTTTAACCAGCACCAGACACCGGGCTTTTCCACTACAGGTTTCATTCAATGCCTGTGGAGCAGATTCCAGCCCGTTAAAACAGGTCTGAGGAAAACGAATATCTGACCATAACGGCTGTGTCAGGCATTCCAGCCATTCACTGAACGCTTCCGGATGTTGATCCGCACTGTAACCGCGCATCGTGACACCTTTGACTATCAGTTCAAACGAATCAATTTCAACCGGGGCATACTTCGTTGAAGTCCCTTCGGCAAGCCCGGCAGATAATGCGCCAGGCAGAACCAGTCTGGCCCCTTCGCGGCTTTGTGAGACAGCAGCGGCCAGTTGTTCGCCTCCGACAATATCAACAAACAGATCAATGCCCCCTGGCGCATAGCGCTGCAATTGTTCGCTGATACTCCCTTCGCCACGGATTATCACCTCATCATAGCCCAGTTCCTGTTTCATCCACTCTGCCTTCCGCTGGCTTCCGGTACTGCCAGTCACCCTGCCCGCCCCCAGCTTACGGGCGATTTGCCCGGCCATCGAACCGATCGCGCCGGCACCGCCGGAGATAAACACCACATCCCCATGGGCGACAGTGGTGCCCCTTGTCAGTGCGGCATACGCTGTCCAGTCGTTCCCGGGATAAGCTGCCGGATTCAGCAACTGGCCGCCTAACCGGGTACAGTGATTCAGATCGACTACTACAAAGTTGCCGGAGTAGTTTACCGCCACACAATTATTCCACCACGGAATAGATATTATCCGTTTTGAAGGCGATCCCATTTAAGCAGGAATGGAATATTGTGATTCCACACCCAGCCAATCCTGTCTGGCCATCCTGAGGAATATCGCTATGTCAGCATTTGAAACCTACCGCAACGCATTCCCGAACGCCCGTCTGACCCGCAAAGAAAACGGGGTACTGGAAGTTAAATTCAACACCGATGGTGAAAAGCTGGTGTTCGACGGTCACACCCACCAACAGTTTGTTGAATTGTTTCATGCCATTGGCGAAGACCGTGATAACCGCGTTGTGATTCTGACCGGTTCCGGTGATGCCTTTATGGACGCCATCAGTCCGGAAGGTTTTGACTTTTTCACCCCTACAGGATTCGACAAAATTCTGCGTGAAGGCCGGAAAGTGCTCAGCAACATTCTCGATATTGAAATACCAATGATCACTGCACTCAATGGCCCTGTGCTGCTGCACAGTGAATATGCCCTTCTGAACGATATCATCCTGGCCACGCCGGAAACAGTGTTTCAGGACAAACCTCACTTTGAGTTCGGGATAGTACCAGGCGACGGTGTACACATCCTGTGGCCGGAAGTGATTGGTTCTGTTCGTGGTCGTTATTTTCTGCTGACCCGCCAGAAACTGGATGCACAGACCGCCAAAGAGTGGGGAGTGGTTAATGAAATTGTTCCCGCCGACCATCTGTTGGCCCGTGCCCATGAAATCGCCGATGGGATTGCTGCCCTTCCGCCACTCACCTCACGCTATACCCGCATTGCACTGACACAGCGTCTGAAACGATTGTTAGACGAAGGTATTGGTTATGGCCTGGCGCTGGAAGGAATCAGCGCGGCTCAGGTTGCCCGTACTATGGCGCAACAATAAACGCGAAAACCACCGAACCTAAATCATTCACCGGTGACCGCGGCATACACGATCACCGCTGAGTTACGGAGTATTAATAATGAAAAAATTACTATCAGCCGCCATTGCCGGAAAATTACAGCTCGAACACCGCGTTGTCATGGCCCCCGCGACCCGCATGAGAACAGAGCCGGGAGGAGTTCCCGGTCAACTGATGACGGAATACTACCGTCAACGGGCCAGTCAGGGCGGGCTGCTGATTGCCGAAGCTACCGCGGTGTCGCCTTACGCAAATGCTTATCAGGATGCCCCTGGCATTTTTACCGACCAGCAACAGGCCGGCTGGCAACGACTGACAGAAGCCGTTCATGCCCGGGGGAGCCAGATTATTTTACAACTCTGGCATCCGGGCCGTCAGTCACTGCCGGAACTGTCCGGAGGTCAGCAACCTGTGGGCCCTTCCGCACTGACAGCCAGAGAAACCTACGGAGTGGTGAGAAATGAACAAGGCGGCCAAGCTATTCCCACAGCCGCGAGCACTGGAAACCGCCGAAATTCAGCGACTGATAACTGAATTGCGCCAGGCTGCAGTACGGGCGAAAGATGCCGGCTTTGATGGTGTTGAACTCCATGCAGCGAATGGTTATCTGCCTGAACAGTTCCTGCTGGATGGCAGTAATCTGCGTACCGATAACTATGGTGGCAGCCTTGAAAATCGTGCTCGCTTTCTGCTGGAATCGGTTGCGGCACTGACTGAAGTGTGGGGCCCCGGCCGGGTAGCCGTTCGTATTTCACCCAGTGGTATTTATGGTGATATGCATGACAGTGATCCGCAGACCACCTTCCGCTATCTGGTGAGTCAGCTCGTCCCTTATCAACTGGCTTATCTGCATATTATTGAGCCACGGATTGTTGGCCCGGAAGATAAACAGGCAGATCATTATGCAGAGCCGGTGGCCAGCCACGATCTCCGCCCTTATTATCCGGGGACGATTATCGCTGCCGGTGGTTTCAAACCGGAGGATGCGGAGAAAATGCTGCAAAGTGGTGATGCTGACCTGATTGCCTTTGGCCGGCTGTTCACATCAAACCCGGATCTGCCGGAACGTATCCGTCACAGCCAGCCACTGACACACTATCAGCGCGAGACTTTTTTTGGCGGAGATGCCCGCGGTTATACCGATTTCCCCACATACCACAGGTCAGCTGAAGTGGCTGAACTGTAGACAAGAGAGCAGCGCTCCTCTGCAGGGGAGCGCATAAGTATAAATACCTGCCCGAAATCCCGAACCCTGTATCCAGTCCTGAGCAATGGCTGTCTTTTATGCGGTATCTCAGCCGGGGAGACAGTGAATGAGCAGGGTTAATTTTCCTGGTGTCAGCGTAGTATCCGCTATTAAAAACGGGCTGTTGATATCGTTTTTGAGAGTCATCCATTCATATCAGGGTGAGTATTTTGAAAAGGTTGACGGGTGTTGTTCTAAATCTGTCTAACACTGAGTGGTAGCAGGTTAACCTGCTACCACCTTAAGCCTTATAGATTTTTTATTCTGAGAAAATCGATTAACTCTGCCATTGCCGGGCTAAGTGAATCCGGCGTTTTATAGCAAATACAGATCCGCCGCCGTGCCCACGAATCGTTTAGTGGCAATATATGGTAGTGAAATTTTTTACTAAAGCGCTCAGCAAGTGACACAGGAATAACTGCAACACCAATCCCATTACTGACCATCTCGCAAATGCCTTCAAAACTGCTCATTCTGATACGATAACAGAGTGCATTACCCGTTTTTCTGGCATGTCCACTGATATGGTCCTGTAGCGCATTACCGGGATACAGACCAATAAAAGGTTCACTGATCACCTCTGACAGTGTGGCATTATCTCTCAGTTTCAGCGGATGAGTGACAGGGATAATAAGCGCAAGCCTGTCATCGGCCAGGGGTTCGAGAATAAGCTCACCGGCATCAACCGCATCAGATATCAGCCCTGCTTCAGCAATACCATTACGAATACTGTTAATAATATCTTCACTGGTTCGCTCTTCCAGCTCGATGGTTACATTAGAATGTTCTGACAGCCACGTTGCCAGCTTACCCGGCAGAAAACTGGCCATCGCTGATGTATTAGCATATAACCGGACCTTACCTTTGATACCTTTGGCATAGGCATCGAGTTCAGTTTTGAGTCGTTGGTGCCGGGCAAGTAATTCTCTGGCGTGGCCGACCAGTATCTCACCGGCCTCTGTCAGGCTAATGCCCCTTGGATGGCGAAAGAATAGTTTCACCCCGCTGTCTTGTTCGATGCTTTTCAGCCTCTCGCTGGCCGATCCCACGGCCAGACTGGCATGTTCGGCACCCCGGGTAATGCTTCCCGCATCAGCAATACAGACAACCAGCTTCAAATCAGAAAGATCCAGTCTCATTCAGGAATCACCTAACGCTTCGGATTATCCGAAGCATGGTGCACTAAAACCAGATTGTCCACTTAACGCAGTGGTGTTTGAATCACTTAACTTTCCTTAGCAGAGCAAATGTCATGAACGAACAACTGTATCTCTGCCTTATCTTTATTTTTATCCTCGCTGGTTTTGTTAAAGGTGTGACTGGTATGGGCTTACCTACGGTAGCAATAGGTCTGCTGGGTCTGTTTTTACCTCTGCCGGTCGCGGCAGCATTGCTGGTTATTCCTTCTTTTGTCACTAATTTACTTCAGCTTTTCACCGGCCCGTCAGTGCGACTGATTTTCAGACGTTTGTGGCTGATGATGATGTTGATTCTGGTTTGCACGGTAGCAGCCTCTCCCCTGATAACCCGAATGAATCCCGCCTGGTCAGCGTTTTGTCTGGGGGTGGCTCTGATTGTTTATGCTGCTTTCGCACTGATTTCGCCTTCCCTCACGATCTCTCAGACCCGGGAAACATGGCTGTCACCGGTGACCGGAGGAATAACAGGATTAATCACCGGTGCCACGGGCGTGTTCGTTATGCCGGCAGTTCCCTTTCTGCAGTCACTTCGCTTCAGTAAAGATGAACTGGTGCAGGCACTTGGGTTGTCATTTACCGTGTCAACCATTGCACTGGCCATCGGGCTTTATCTTAATGACGCATTCAGAATCGGGCAGTTTTCATTATCCTTTCTCTCAATATTCCCGGCGCTGGCGGGAATGTGGATTGGACAAAAGGTGCGCGCATGTATCAGCGCCAGACGTTTCAGACAGTGCTTTCTGTTGTTTCTGATATTGTCCGGGCTGGAGTTAATTTCACGCCCGTTTATCTGATTGTCAGGACCCAAAAATCAGCTACCGCTGAAACCAGTCCAACCGACAGATAACCGGGCAGAGGCCCGGGGGGCACCTGTATGGTCAGTAGAAAGAATGCCCGGGCTGTTGAATAAAATGTCAGACCTGATACAGCGGGCTATTTAATAAGCCCGTTAAAAAGCGGTCTGTATTCCATATGCAGACTGAATTTATACGGCAATACCGTTCTGTCAGTGCCAGGATTCATTCTGTTACCTGCCCGTATTGTCTGCACGGGAAGTCAGGAATATAAGTACAGTCGCGATAATTAACATCACGGCACTGGCCAGAAAGGTACTTTGATAACCGTGATGGTCGAAAAGCAAGCCACCTACTGTTGAACCAAGGGCAATCGACAGTTGCACGGTGGCTACCATCAGCCCTCCGCCAGCTTCGGCATTCTGTGGGAAGGTACGTGGAATCCATGCCCACCATCCAACCGGTGCGGCGGTAGAAATAAGTCCCCAAAATCCAAGCAATACCGTCACAAACGCTACCTGGCTTCCGAAAGCAATCAGTGCCAGTGCAGTGATGGCCATCAACACAGGGATAGCCATTAATGTCTGGTAGAAACCGGGTTTAAGTACCTTGCCAATTAACGTGGTCCCGATAAATCCTGCAACACCAATGATCAACAGAATCATAGTCACCACTGAAGCATGCACCTTCGTTACCGTCTCCAGAAAAGGCCGGATGTACGTGAAAAGCGTGAACTGTCCCATAAAGAAAATCCCGACCCCGAGCATGCCGAGCGTGACTAATCTGCTACGAAACAGAGCAAATATATTCCGTGAACCAGCTTCCTGTCGGGCTCCCGGCATAGACGGCAGACTGACCAGTTGCCAGATAAATGCAATCAGCGCGACCGGTAACAGGCAGAAGAATGCTCCCCGCCAGCCAATCACCGCACCAAGCCAGCTTCCCAACGGAGCCGCCACTACGGTAGCCAGCGCATTGCCGCTATTGAATATAGCCAGCGCCAGCGGAACACGATGTGCAGGAACCAGACGCATTGCCGTTGCTACAGACATCGACCAGAATCCACCGACCACAATACCAATCAGGGCCCGCCCCGCCATATAGGTCAGGTAATTAGTCGCCATCGCGATCACCGCCCCGGAAAGCGCCATAATGCAGGTCAGACCGAGCAACAGGGTCTTACGGTTAAGTGTGCCAGCCAGCCTGGAAATAAACAGGCTGGTTACCACCGCAAACGCACCGGAAATAGAGATTCCTTGCCCGGCCATACCTTCGGTAATATTCAGTGCGTGAGCCATTGGAGTCAGCAGGCTGACCGGCATAAACTCGGAGGCGATTAGCGAGAAAACGCACAACGTCATGGCAAAAACGCCACTCCAGTGCGCCTGCGGTTTCCCAGTCTGTCTGTTTTTGTTTCTGATCTCAGTTTGATGATTACCCATTTACGCCTTTCTTTTTTAAAAATAATACGATGCCGTGCTGTGGCTGGTTCAGGGCCATCAGGGACAGTGGAACGAAGGTGTGAGGAATGAACGTGTTATTAACAGGATTGGCAGCACTACAAAGTGCAACTGTTCAGTCTGAAACGCTGATTTGCACTGACAGTGGCCCGTGCCGCTCAAGAGCAGCAATACCTGAATCAATTTTTCCTAACGGAATCAGTGAGCGAGCGTAGGCTCTGCCGTGGGTAAAAATCGCCAGATTACCCCAGGGCGCGTAGAACGTGATATCCCCCGCTTGCGGCGTCATACCCGCCGGAGCCTGTGCAACAGATAATCTGCGTGGCAGATCACTAATGCGTTCAATATCGGCATAGTCCTCAAGGGTTATGTTAAGAGGCAATAATGAGGCAAAATCCCGCGCTGTCGGCGTGTCAAACAATGTGGCAGTGGCTGTCTCTCCGTCGACGATAAGTTTAATTTTCATAAGTATCTCCTTTCCTGGTCTTTGGTCATTTCCAGCAGCCATATCTGCATACAAGGCGAACAGCAGCCCGGCCAGAATGAGCATCAGCAGTAATGACGGTATATTGCGGGTGTTTCGCCTGTCGGATAATGTTGGCTTTTTCATCGCATTATTGTTACCAATAGGCAGCGGTGAAACTAGCTAATGAATGCTTAACAGCCTTATAAGTAAAATTAATAAACAGGACAAAAACGGTCATGGCCAGACGTAACCTTAACGACTTACTTTCCTTTGTGACCGTGGCGCGGGAATCCAGCTTTACGCGCGCTGCCGCGCAACTTGGCGTAACCCAGTCGGCACTTAGCCAGGCTATTTCCGGACTGGAAGAGCGGATGCAAATCCGCCTGCTCACCCGCACTACCCGTAGTGTATCGCCAACGGCTGCAGGAGAACGTCTGCTGCAGTCAGTGGGCCACCGTATCGACGAGATTGAAGCCGAGCTGGATATGCTCACCGAACTTCGGGATAAACCCGCGGGTACGGTGAGAATTACCTGCGGTCCGAATGTGCTGAAAACGACCTTACTGCCGAAACTCACCCCGTTATTGCGGGAATATCCGGATATTCATATCGAGTTCGATGCTAATCACGGATTCCGGGATATTGTGGCAGACCGTTTTGATGCAGGAGTCCGTCTGGGCGATACGATTGACAAAGACATGATAGCGATGCCAATTGGCCCACAATTACGGATGGCGGCGGTAGCTTCGCCAGATTATTTCAGCCGGCATTCGACTCCGCAGACGCCTTATGATCTGACAGAACACCAGTGCATCAATCTGCGTATGGTCCGGTCCGGTGCAATCTATGTCTGGGAATTTGACCACGAAGGTAATGAGTTGAATGTACGGGTTAACGGGCAACTAACGTTTAATACTTCTGAGCATATTGTGGACGCTGCGCTGACCGGGCTGGGAATAGCCTTTTTACCTGAGCAGGAATGTGGTTCACATATCAGCGAAGGCCGTCTGGTTCGCGTACTTGAGTCCTGGTGCCACCCTTTTCCCGGCTACTATCTTTATTACCCCAGCCGTAAACAACTTTCTCCGGCGTTTTCACTGGTCGTTGATGCGTTACGTATTACCCGATAATTTTATTATCAGGTTTTGATGGTTGAACCGGGCAGCGTCCTGCAAACACTTCAACAGCATAATCCGGCAGGATACGAATTATTCCCACGGCCTTATTTTTGACCAGATTATATGAGGTTATCTGGGCTTGCACTGAACCAGAGCGGGTAAAGCTTCAATGGCAGAGGCACTCTTCAGAGGTTTTCAGACCAACAGCTCCATGGACAGGAAGTACACAAACTTTCGGTCCCTGATTTTCCCGACCCGGTTTCATCATCTGAACATAAGTTTATCCACCGCTACATAGGGCAGTGCATTTGTATTTTCACTCTTTCAATCAGTTTATTGCGCTAATTTAGTATCCTGCACACCAACTATACCCATGACATTCGGCAATGTGTGTTATTGCCATAACGGATTAGGCAAATCACACGCCTGCAACCACTCGCACATTATTAATTAGCGTTCTCAATCGACGACAACACGAATGACATAGTTCAGCACGAACTACCAATTTACACATTTAAATCTTTAAATATAATATTACCACTTTGTCATTTAAGGATCGTTTGTTATGCCATCTCTTTTCAGCCCTTTATCTCTGGGTTCACTGACTCTGCGTAACCGTATTGCGCTTCCTCCTTTAACCCGCTGCCGCAGCAATCAGCCGGGAAATATTCCAGGCGATACGATGGTCGAGTACTATCGCCAGCGTGCAAGTGCAGGATTTATGGTCACCGAGGGTACACAGATTGAGCCCCGGGGCCAGGGATATGCGTGGACACCCGGCATCCATAGCGAACAACAGATTGCTGGCTGGAAGCGAGTGACCGATGCCGTTCATCAGGAAGGAAGTACAATTTTTTGTCAGCTCTGGCATGTCGGTCGCGTATCACATAATGAACTTCAACCAGAGAAACAAGCCCCGGTAGCACCTTCCCCTGCGGCTGCAACCAACGTGAGAGTCTTTATTGAAACCGGGCCGGGAACCGGGATTCTGACATCACCCAGCCAACCGCGCGAATTGACGACTCAGGAAGTTAAACAGATTGTGGAACTGTATCGGACAGCGGCAGAGAATGCTAAAAAAGCCGGTTTCGATGGTGTAGAACTCCACTCGGCCAATGGATATCTGATTAACCAGTTTATTTCTGAACATACTAACTTCCGTTGTGATGAATACGGTGGTTCGCTGGAAAACAGACTACGTTTTTTACGTGAAGTAGTTCAGGCAGTCAGTTCTGTTTTTGGCAGTGATCGTGTCGGCGTACGCTTTGCTCCCCTGTTTTCCAGTACTGATGAAGAACGGGTCTATCTGGGTCTGGTTGAAAGTGATCCTCACACCACCTATATCCGTGCAGCAGAAATCCTGAGTGAACTTGGCGTCGGATATCTGTCAATTGCTGAGGCTGACTGGGATAACAGCTCGGACCTGCCGGAAAGTTTCCGGACTGCTTTACGTAAAACTTTTCAGTCACCAATAATGTATTCCGGTCGTTACACTCAGGAGAAAGCCATGCTTATGCTGGAAAAAGGCTGGGGTGACTTATTTGGTTTTGGCAGACCATTTATCGCGAACCCGGATCTGCCTGAACGGCTAAAAGCGGGCTACCCATTAACGGACACCGATCAATCGACTCTGTATGGTGGTAGCGTGAAAGGATATACTGACTACCCTGTTTACTCTTCCTAATCTTTGTGAGGCGGCATGTCACCAGAAAATGCCATTAAGTTACTGGCTAACCCTACACGGGTTGCTGTGCTGAAATGGCTAAAAAATCCCGAAGAAGCGTTTGCAGGCTATTCTCAGCTCTTTCCCTTCGGACAGTATGGTGTCTGTGCCAGCCTCATCCAGGACAAGACGGGTTTGTCACAACCCGCCACCTCATTGTGTCTTAAAGCCCTCTATGATGCAGGTCTGCTCGAAGCCAGTAAGGTGGGGAAATGGACCTATTATCGTCGTTGCGAACCACGTATTGGTGAGATGACTGATATTGTCTCCCGGGCTCTGCATGAGCTGTAATTCCGGTATTGCCGCCCTTTTGATATTCACTGTCAAAACACTAATTATTCTTAACTCTGGTCGATAATTTCCTGCAGCAGTCAGCTGCAGGAAATTATCACCATTTTATGCCGCCTGTTCACCGCCAATAGCAGTCATCGCTGAACAAATGTCTGGCCTAAACTGCACCGACTGGCCGGGGTGTTCCGCCTCCGGAGTGCAGTCAGAACAACGAGTTTATCGTCAGAACAGTAATACCCTCATATGGAGGGTATTTATCTGAAATGACTATAGCGGACGTTTTTCCAGTGCCTCGGCTATACGTTTAAGATATTCATTATTTTTAAAGCTAACAATAACGCATTCGAAGAATACTCTACTGAAAACAGCAATAATGATTAAAACGATCGCTTCGCTAACTTTCCCTTGTGACAGGTTAAACAAAGCGCCAATTAAGGATAATATCAGGGTCAGAGCATATAACACTGTAATTATCTGAGGTGTAATTAATCTATTGAATCCCACAAAAAAATCCTTTTTAATGTTATGGAGATTAGTCTTATATCATTACGGTCAATATACATCCATTGATATCTGGTGTTACCAGGCTGGCCGATAAACTAAAACTGCTTACCACTTAATCTTTCTCCCGGGATTGTTTTTTCGATTTATTCGCTGGTAAGCCACTTTTATATTTGTGCAGCCTGTTCGTTCTGTAAATGCCCGACGATTTAGTTTGTTATTGCAAGGGCCGTGACACTATTTTTTACAGGCAATATTTCTTATATATATCAAAGACATTTACTTAATTGATTTAGTCAAAATTTTCCACAAGAAACGCCTAATCTTCACAAAGAAATTGCTTGATGGCACGAAAAGTTGCGAGCGTAGCCTTACGAAGCGCTGGTGCTTTTCAATAAAAGGTCTCATGCTCTTTTCATATTCATTAAGAGCATCGTCGATATTGCTCTCATTTCCTGCAAGGGCATTACCTAATGCTACCCCGCCGATCATCCCGGCAGACGCACCCATACCAGAATACAGAGTCAGGCACCATGCAGCATCGCCAAGCAGAACAACCCGCCCTTTTGACCAGGATGACATTTTCACCATATTTACTGTATCAAACACATAATCCTGAGTACCTGACAATTCATCCAGTACAGAGGATATAAGCCCGCTGTTATCCAGACCGCTAAAAATCTTATGTAAGGTTTCGGCCGGAAGTTTTTTAGAAGTTACTTTTTCTCCTGAAATTCTGTAGGAAAATAATGCAGTGGGTGGCATGTTGGCTAACGGGAAAACCGTTAGTGACCGGCCTTTTTCAGCTATAATTATGCCATCCCCCTGAGAGAATCCTTTTAACTGTTCTGATAAAGGAAATGCGCAAAGAACGGTTCCAACCGGATGCAAAAAATTGTCGTCAGAGCCAAAAACCATTTCGCGTACGCTTGAACGTATGCCATCAGCGCCGATAACAAGATCATAATCCTCTTCATATACAGGGCCATCCCCCTGCCGGAGGGACACTGAAGCAGTGAATTCTTTATTAGTAATACTTACGGGACCGGTATCAAATCGGACTTCAATACTCTCATCAATGACCTTCCAGAGTGCCTCCTCAATATCACCACGGAGTAACGCAACAGGAGCGTTTGTTTCATTCGTAATATCTCTGATTGGCCTTCTGTTACCATCCTTATTAATATCGTAGAACTGTGCTTTCTGAGGAGTACGGTTAGGCATGTACTTAAACGCACCTAATGATTCGGCCGCTTGTTTTCCCTCCTCACGCAAGCCAATAAAATATCCCCCCTTCCTTCGTTCAGAAGAACGCTCAATCAGGACCGGAAACCAACCTTGTTTTTTAAGAGAAATAGCAGCTGACATTCCACTGATGCCTAAACCTACAATCAAAACCTTTCGTTTCATATCTCACGCCCACCCATAACCAGCTGATATCTGGATAAATTTAAGTAAAATGCCACATGGTACTATTTTACTTTTACTTAAGTTAGGTATCTCACCCCTTAGTTTAAATTAAATTTAAACTTTAAATGTGAGATAATAAACCTATATTCGAAAAAAATTTGTAACCGGAATGATCTATGAGCAGAGAACGTCGTAGTGATGGTGAGTTAACCCGGATAAAAATCCTGGAAGCCGCTGGCCAACTGATTGCCGAACATGGTCTTGCACATACGACTAACAAGTCGATAGCCAGTGCCGCAGGGGTTGACCTGGCGGCGATCAACTATCATTTCGGTGGCAGAGATGGACTCTACCTCGCAGTCCTTTCGATGGCACATCAACACTATCTGGATGGTGACAAACTGGCTAGACTTGCTGCCAGCCCGGTGCACCCGGATGAAAAACTGGGCGCATTTATTGAAATTTTCATCTCAAAAATGAATGAAGAATGTGGCTGGTACAGACGCGTATTAGCACGAGAATTACTGGCTCCCTCAGTACAACTCGCCGATTTCGTAAACAGTGAAGGGTTGGGAAAAATTAAGTCAGTCAGGAAAATAGTCAGCGAAGCAGCAGGTATCAGCGAAGATGACCCGGCGTTATTGCCTTGTATGTTAAGTGTGATTGCGCCATGCATGATGCTGATAGTAGCAGGAAACCGAATACCCGGACCTGTAAGCGAAGTTGCGGCAATGCAGGCTCAGGAACTGACCGATCATTTTAAGCGGTTTTCCCTGGCAGGTCTTAAGGCAATAAAAGACTCCAAAAAGAGTCAATAACAGAAAAGTTTCCGTTGCCACAACTAAGTAAGTCCTGATGAACATACCTGCTCATACCTCGCTGGTATTAGATAAATACAGAAGTACTCAGCAAGTTGATTTCACACTGGCTCACCAATGTCCATTGCAAGGAATTTAAATCATTGGATACGGGAAAATTATCAGGGAATTGAGTAAATTTAACAGCGGGTTTAAACAAAAACGGGCCCCATCCGGGACCCGTTCCACTTGTAACCACCGTTACCGGAAATTACATATTTGCGATAATCGCATCACCAAACTCTGAAGATTTCAGCAGTTTAGCGCCGTCCATCAGACGTTCGAAATCGTAGGTGACGGTTTTAGCGGCGATAGCGCCTTCCATACCTTTAACGATAAGGTCAGCCGCTTCGGTCCAGCCCATATGACGTAACATCATTTCTGCAGACAGAATCACTGAACCCGGGTTCACTTTATCCTGACCTGCGTATTTTGGTGCAGTACCGTGGGTTGCTTCGAACAGCGCGCAGTCATCACCGATGTTGGCACCCGGAGCAATACCGATCCCGCCGACCTGAGCTGCCAGGGCGTCAGAAATGTAGTCGCCATTCAGGTTCATACAGGCAATAACGTCGTATTCAGCAGGACGCAGCAGAATCTGTTGCAGGAAGGCATCAGCGATAACATCTTTAACGATGATTTCTTTGCCGGTTTTAGGATTTTTGAATTTCATCCATGGGCCGCCATCCAGCAGCTCAGCGCCGAATTCTTCTTTCACTAACTGGTAACCCCAGTCTTTGAAAGAACCTTCGGTGAATTTCATGATGTTGCCTTTGTGAACCAGAGTCAGGCTGTCACGGTCGTTGGCAATGGTGTATTCCACCGCTGCACGCACCAGACGTTTGGTACCTTCTTCAGAACACGGCTTAACACCGATACCACACTGCTCAGGGAAACGGATTTTTTTAACACCCATTTCTTCACGCAGGAATTTGATCACTTTGTCCGCTTCAGCGGTACCTGCTTTCCATTCGATACCTGCATAGATATCTTCGGAGTTTTCACGGAAGATCACCATGTCGGTATCTTCAGGACGTTTCAGCGGGCTTGGAGTACCGGTGTAGTAACGAACCGGACGCAGACAGATATATAAATCGAGCTCCTGACGCAGTGCAACGTTCAGTGAGCGAATGCCTCCGCCAACCGGAGTGGTTAATGGGCCTTTGATGGCAACGCGATATTCTTTGATAAGGTCGAGGGTTTCCTTCGGCAGCCAGACATCCGGACCATACAGTTCAACAGATTTCTCGCCAGTGTAGATTTCCATCCAGGAAATCTTGCGGTCGCCCTTGTAAGCTTTCTCTACGGCGGCATCAACTACTTTCAGCATAACAGGAGAAACATCAACCCCAATCCCGTCCCCTTCGATGTAAGGGATCACAGGGTTATTAGGTACAACGAGTTTTCCCTGACTAACAGTAATCTTCTGACCTTCCGCCGGAACAACAACTTTGCTTTCCATCAACCTCTCCTTCGAGCGATTTTATGTTAATGATTTGTAAGATGCCGGACAATAGTACCCGAATACGCAGGCAATAGCATGCAAAAAAATGTATCCGCTTACCCGTTGCCGGGGACGTGGTGACTAAGAGTATTACCGCAAATTTTCACCGGTGATAAGCATTTTATTTCCCTGACCGGGGAATTGTGATGCAGATGGGTAGTTACAGGCAGATTTGTTCAGCCTGCTGAATAACTGTACGAAAAACCGGCGGTTAGCATATTTTCCGCAGGATGACTCTTCGACAGACTACAGCCAAAATACCCTATCCGGGTTATACTGCTGTGATTCTGGTCAATAATACACATTATGTTTAACAAATCCCGACATCCTCAGCGGTCAACCCGCCCTTCCCGGACTCCGGTTAGTCAACAACCCCGGAAGATCATTCTGTTTAACAAACCTTTCGATGTGCTGCCACAGTTCACCGATGAAAGCGGGCGCCGGACGCTAAAAGAGTTTATTCCGTTGAGCGGTGTTTATGCCGCCGGCCGGCTGGACCGTGACAGTGAAGGCTTACTGCTGTTGACCAACGACGGCAAATTACAGGCTCGCCTGACTCAGCCCGGCAAACGGACCGGGAAAACCTATTTTGTGCAGGTTGAAGGTGATCCCACAGAGCAGGATCTGCAACGGCTGCGTGACGGAGTGACCCTGAAAGATGGCCCTACTCTGCCTGCCACGGTTGAACGGGTTTCGGAACCGCTCTGGTTGTGGCCACGCCAGCCGCCCATCCGCGAGCGTAAGTCCGTTCCAGACTGCTGGCTGAAAATTGTGCTGCATGAAGGACGTAATCGTCAGGTTCGGAGAATGACGGCGTTTATCGGTTTCCCGACATTGCGGCTTATCCGCTATGCTATCGGCAGCTATACTCTGGATAATCTGACCTCCGGAGAGTGGCGTGAAGTGAGTTCCTCGTCAGAGGTCTGAGACCAGATTTCCGACACTATCTTTTCCCTGTTTCCGGGAGTATTTATGTTTAGGCCGCACATTACCGTCGCCTGTATGGTTCACGCCGAAGGCAAATTACTGGTCGTGGAAGAACGGATTAACGGATTACCGACTCTCAATCAGCCGGCAGGTCATCTGGAAGCTGATGAAACACTGGCAGAGGCTGTCAGCCGGGAGTTGTATGAGGAAACCGGACTGCAGGCAGAACCGCACTATTTCCTGGGAGTTCAGCAGTGGATTGCCCCGGATAAAACACCGTTTATTCGCTTTCTGTTCGGGCTGGACCTCGCGATTTGTGCGGAAACCTCGCCGCAGGACAGTGATATCGACCGCTGCCACTGGCTAACCCCTGAAGCTGTTATCGCGGCAGATAACCTGCGTTCTCCGTTGGTTGCCGAATCTGTACGGCTCTGGCAGCAGCCGGAGCGCTATCCTCTGAGCCTGGTTTCAGCCTTCAATTGGCCGTCCGTCAGGGATGCGTAACAGACTGTGTCATGGTAGAATGCGCCGCCGGTTTTTTTATAAATACGTCTTGTGTGAGTAGGTCATGTCTGACAATAGTCAAAAAAAAGTAATCGTCGGTATGTCCGGCGGGGTAGATTCTTCCGTGTCAGCCTGGCTGCTGTTACAGCAGGGATACCAGGTTGAAGGTCTTTTCATGAAGAACTGGGAAGAAGACGACGGGGAAGAATACTGTACTGCTGCCGAAGATTTGGCTGATGCACAAGCTGTATGCGATAAACTGGGTATCCGTCTGCATAAGATTAACTTTGCAGCAGAGTACTGGGACAATGTATTCGAACATTTCCTTGAAGAGTACAAAGCCGGGCGCACGCCAAATCCGGATATCCTCTGCAACAAAGAGATCAAATTTAAAGCCTTCCTTGAATTTGCCGCCGAAGATCTCGGGGCAGATTTGATTGCTACCGGTCACTACGTTCGCCGCCAGGATGTTGACGGTAAAAGTCGCCTGTTGCGCGGCCTGGATGCCAATAAAGATCAAAGCTACTTCCTGTACACCCTGAGCCACCAGCAGGTAGGCCAGAGTCTGTTCCCGGTCGGAGAACTGGAAAAACCGGAAGTCCGCCGTATTGCGGAACAGCTAGATCTGGTGACCGCCCGTAAGAAAGACTCTACCGGTATCTGTTTTATCGGTGAGCGTAAATTCCGAGATTTCCTCGGACGCTATCTGCCTGCACAGCCAGGAATTATCGAAAATACCGAAGGCCAGGTGCTGGGTGAGCATCAGGGGCTGATGTATCACACTCTCGGCCAGCGCAAAGGCCTGGGCATCGGTGGACTGAAAGACAGCAACGATGATCCCTGGTACGTGGTAGATAAAGATGTTGCCACCAACCGGCTAATTGTCGCTCAGGGTGCAGAACATCCGCGTCTGATGTCCGTGGGCCTGATTGCTCAGCAACTGGACTGGGTTGACCGGCTGCCGGTCACCGCACCGTTCCGTTGTACCGTCAAAACCCGTTACCGTCAGACCGATATTCCGTGTGAAGTGATCCCTCTGTCAGATGAACGGATTGAAGTGCGGTTTGATGAGCCAGTGGCAGCAGTCACTCCGGGACAGTCTGCGGTATTCTATCTGGATGACATTTGTCTGGGCGGCGGCGTTATCGAACAGCGCCTGCCTCTGCCTGGCGCTGAATAATAACGGGGACACCGTGGCAAAAAATATCAGGGAAATCACGCTGGCACTGGCCGGCGTTTGCCAGGCAGCTCATCTGGCACAGCAACTGGCCCATCAGGGCAGTTGCCCACCAGAGGTGTTTCGGGTGTCGTTGCAAAGTCTGGTGGATCTTAATCCACCCGATACCCTCGCCGTTTATGGCGGAGATGCAGCTAACCTGCGTTTTGGTCTGGAAACCCTGATTGCCGTCCTGCATAATCCCTCGCGCCAGGGTGTGAGTGCCGAACTGACCCGTTATACGCTCAGTTTGTTGATGCTGGAACGTAAACTGCACAGTAACCGTAAGGCTCTGCAACAACTGACACAGCGAATTTCCGGGCTGGACCGTCAGTTGCAGCATTATGCGCTGGACTCTGATACTGTGATAGCCGCTATTGCTGGCATCTACGTCGATGTTATCAGCCCGATTGGCCCGCGAATTCAGGTCACCGGATCATCGGCAGTATTACAGAACAGCCAGGTACAGAGCAAAGTACGAGCCTCGCTGCTGACGGGTATCCGCAGTGCGGTACTCTGGCAACAGGTAGGCGGTAGCCGCCTGCACTTAATGTTTAGTCGCTCCCGGATTGTCGGAGAAGCGAAATCAATTTTATCCCGTTTGTCGCCCGGATTTTAACTGGCGACAGCATGACTGCTTTTACAATGATTCAGGAGTTGCACTGATGGAATTATCCGCACTGACCGCCGTTTCCCCTGTTGATGGACGCTATGGGGAAAAAGTCAGCCCGCTGCGCGCGATTTTCAGTGAGTTTGGTTTACTGAAATATCGTGTTCAGGTTGAAGTTCGCTGGTTACAAAAACTGGCTTCAACCGCAGAAATCAAGGAAGTTCCTGCATTTGATGCTGACGCAAACGCTTACCTTGACCAGATCGTCGCCAATTTTAGCGAAGAAGATGCAGCACGTATCAAAACCATCGAACGCACCACTAACCACGATGTGAAAGCGGTCGAGTACTTCCTGAAAGAAAAAGTTGAATCAGTTCCTGCCCTGCAGGCCGTTTCCGAATTTATTCATTTTGCCTGTACTTCTGAAGATATTAATAACCTGTCTCATGCTCTGATGCTGGAAACAGCCCGTCGTGAAGTTATTCTGCCTTACTGGCAGCAACTGACTCAGGCGCTGGAAACTCTGGCCACCGAGTACCGTGATCTGCCGTTACTTTCCCGTACCCACGGCCAGCCTGCTACCCCTTCTACACTGGGTAAAGAGATGGCTAACGTGGCTTACCGGATGGCTCGTCAGGTTCGTCAGTTAGAGCAGGTTGAAATTCTTGGTAAAATCAATGGTGCCGTAGGTAACTACAACGCCCATATTGCCGCTTATCCGGAAGTGAACTGGCATCAGCTGAGTGAAGAGTTTGTGACTTCACTGGGTATCCGCTGGAACCCGTACACCACTCAGATCGAACCTCACGATTACATTGCAGAACTGTTTGACTGTGTGGCCCGGTTTAACACCATCCTGATCGATTTCGACCGTGATATCTGGGGTTATATCGCTCTGAACCACTTTAAGCAAAAAACCATTGCCGGCGAAATTGGTTCTTCAACCATGCCGCATAAAGTGAACCCGATCGATTTCGAAAACTCGGAAGGTAACCTCGGTCTGGCAAATGCGGTTCTGCAGCATCTGGCTGCCAAACTGCCGGTTTCCCGCTGGCAGCGTGACCTGACAGACTCCACTGTGCTGCGTAACCTGGGCGTCGGTATCGGTTATGCGGTGATTGCTTATCAATCTACCCTGAAAGGTATTTCCAAACTGGAAGTTAACCGTGATCGTCTGCTGGATGAACTGGACCATAACTGGGAAGTGCTGGCTGAGCCGGTACAGACCGTGATGCGTCGTTACGGTATCGAAAAGCCGTATGAAAAACTGAAAGAACTGACCCGCGGTAAGCGCGTTGATGCCCAAGGAATGCAGGAGTTTATCGATACCCTGCCGCTGCCGGAAGAAGAAAAAACCCGTCTGAAAGCAATGACTCCGGCTAATTACCTGGGCCGTGCTGTCACTATGGTTGATGAACTGAAATAACCTGCCAACACAGGCCGGATAATCCGGTCTGTGTTCATCCCCTGTTTACCCCAAATCACGTATACTGACCAGATAGTCCATCCTGCCTGGTTTGAGGTTTTATTATGCGTGTGCTGGTTATTGAAGATAATGCTCTGTTGCGTCACCATCTGGCGGTCCAGTTGCGTGATATGGGGCATCAGGTTGATGCTGCCGAAGACGCCAAAGAAGCGGATTATTTTCTGTCAGAACATGAACCCGATGTCGCCCTAATCGATCTTGGCTTGCCCGGAGAAGACGGCATGACGTTGATTCGTCGCTGGCGAGCCCGCTCAGTAAAACAGCCTATTCTGGTACTGACTGCCCGCGAAGGCTGGCAGGCTAAAGTTGAAGCACTCGAAGCCGGTGCTGATGACTACGTCACCAAACCGTTTCATATTGAAGAAGTCGCCGCGCGGTTACAGGCACTAATGCGCCGTAACAGTGGACATGCTTCTCAGGTGATCGATTCCGGTCCCTTCCAGGTCGATTTATCCCGCAAAGAACTGACTATTAACCAGCAACCGGTAAAACTGACCGTCTTTGAGTACACTATTGTCGAAACGCTAATCCGTAATGCCGGCAAGGTCGTCAGTAAAGAGTCTCTGATGCTGCAACTCTATCCGGATGCGGAATTGCGTGAAAGCCATACCATTGATGTGCTGATGGGCCGTTTACGCAAAAAGATACAGCAATTGCATGATGGTGATGTGATTACCACTGTCCGTAGCCAGGGCTATCGTTTTGAGTATTGCTAAACGCCTGCGCCATATTATTTCGCCGCACGGTCCGCTGTCATTGCGGGTGCGGTTCTTGTTAGCTGCCTCGGTGCTGGTGTTGTTTTTGTCACTGTCCTACGGAGTGGTGGCGGTCGTTGGCTATGTGATTGGTTTCGACAATAACACCTACCGTGTATTGCGCGGCGAGAGTAACCTGTTTTTCACCCTTGCGCAGTGGCAGGATAACAAACTGACCATTGCTACACCGGAACGTATTAAGCTTAATTTCCCGACGCTGGTATTTATTTATAATGAACATGGTCAGCTACTGTGGCAGTTACGTGATGTCCCGGAAATCCGCTCGGAAATTCATCCCAGCTGGTTGCTGAAAAGCGACTTCTACGAAATTGATACCAATAACCATACCAGCCTGGAAGCTATCGGCGATGATCGCGTAGCGCGACAAAAAATGAGCCAGTTGGCCAATGACGATACCTTCACTCACTCCGTCGCGGTAAACCGCTATGACGCGACACCGAGCCTGCCGGCACTGACCATTGTTGTGGTGGATTCGATTCCCCAGGAGCTGCAACACTCTGACGTAGTCTGGATGTGGTTCAGTTATGTGCTGGCCGCCAACCTGCTGCTGGTGATCCCGCTGTTATGGCTGGCCGCTCGCTGGAGCCTGAAACCTATAGGGCTGCTGGCTTCTCAAATTCACGAACTTGAAACCAATAAACGTGACAGTCTGGACTCCAGTCCACCGCAGGAATTGCGCAGTCTGGTGCGTAACCTGAACCTGCTACTGAATAACGAACGTCAGAGGGGAATGCGCTACCACACAACTCTGTCTGATCTGACTCACAGCCTGAAAACGCCGCTGGCGGTCCTGCAAAGTACGTTACGTTCATTGCGTGGCGGGCACCGGTTAACTATTGAAGAGGCTGAACCGGTGATGTTAGAGCAAATTAGCCGGATATCGCAGCAAATTGGCTATTATCTGCATCGTGCCAGCCTGCATGCTGACCATAATCCGTTGCAACGTGATCTGCATTCAGTTCCGGCATTATCAGACAGCCTTTGCTCTGCACTGAACAAAGTTTATCAGCGGAAAGGTATCGTTCTGTCACTGGATATCTCTCCGGAGTTAACCTTCTGCGGCGATCAAAATGATTTTATGGAAGTGATGGGTAATGTTCTGGATAACGCCTGTAAATATTGCCTGGAATTTATTGAAGTCACCGCCATGCAAAGCGAAACTGAGTTGCACCTTTTTATTGACGACGATGGTCCGGGGATTCCGGTCAGTAAACGTGATCTTATTTTCCAGCGCGGCCAACGCGCTGATACTCTGCGTCCCGGTCAGGGTATCGGGCTGGCAGTGGCCCGGGAAATCGTCGATATCTATCAGGGAGAGATTATCGCTCACTCCAGCGCTCTGGGTGGTACCCGGATGGAAGTGATATTCCGCCAGCAACAGATGTAAATTCTGCCAGACTTCGCCCCGGTCAGACTGATATACTGGGCCATAACTTCAGCAAAACAGAAGGTTTCTATGGACTACCAACTTTCCATCAACTGGCCGGAATTTCTGGCAACTTACTGGCAGAAAAAGCCGGTAGTGATTAAGCAGGGGTTTAATGATTTCATCGATCCAATCACCCCCGATGAACTTGCCGGGCTGGCGATGGAAAATGAAACGGACAGTCGGCTGGTCAGCCAGGATAATGATAAATGGCAGGTCAGTCATGGTCCATTTGAGAGCTTTGATCATCTTGGAGAGACTCACTGGTCATTGCTGGTTCAGGCTGTCGATCACTGGCATGCGCCTTCGGCTGCGTTGATGCAACCCTTTCGTACCCTGCCCGACTGGCGAATGGATGACCTGATGGTCTCCTTTTCGGTGCCCGGGGGCGGTGTCGGCCCACATCTTGATCAGTACGATGTGTTTATTATTCAGGGCAGCGGTCGCCGACGTTGGCGTGTGGGCAATAATGTGCAGATTAAACAGCACTGCCCGCATCCTGATTTGCTGCAGGTTGAGCCTTTTGAGGCAATTATTGATGAAGTTCTGGAACCCGGCGATATTGTCTATATTCCACCGGGTTTTCCTCATGACGGATATTCGCTGGAAAATGCCCTGAATTATTCGGTAGGCTTCCGCGCACCTTCCGGAAAAGAGCTGTTAAGCAGCTTTGCAGACTATGCACTGGCCAACGAAATCGGCACCCATCGTTACAGTGACCCGCAAATTAGCCCCCGCAACAATCCATCAGAGATTTTGCCAGCCGAAACTGAGGCTATCCGGGGCATGATGCTTGGGCTTATCAGCAAACCTGCCAGTTTTAATCAATGGTTTGGCGAATTTATTTCCCAGTCACGCCATGAGCTGGATATCGCCCCGCCGGAACCACCGTATCAGCCTGATGAGATCCTTGATGCGTTGCAACAGGGGGATACCCTGACGCGCCTTGGCGGGCTGAGGGTGATTACGCTCGGAGAATTGGTATTTATTAACGGTGAAAGTCTCAGTTGTCGCTGGCCGCAGGCATTACATATGCTGGCCAATAAAATGACTCTGACTGTGGATGATTTTGCCGATGCTCTGGACGATCCTGCATTTCTGAATCAGCTGGCCGGGCTGGTCAACAGCGGTTACTGGTATTTTGACGATCAGGATGCTGAGGAATAATCTGTAACCACACAGAATTGTCCCGCACCGGACAATTCTGTGGAATATTAGTGGGCGACTTGTTTGCCCACCGCAGCAAGTTCGGCAATCTGCATAATTACCTGCACACTCAGGTCCATAATGTTTAGTGAAGCAAATTCATGTTTGCCGTGAAAGTTAAATCCGCCTGTAAACAGATTCGGACAGGGTAATCCCTGCCAGGACAATACTGCACCATCCGTTCCTCCGCGTACGGGTTTCACCACCGGAACTATTCCGCACTGTTCGATGGCCTGCAATGCCAGATCAATCACCTGAGGTCGTGCCTCGATTTTCTCACGCATATTCCGGTAGCTTTGTTGAAAACTCACCGATACTGACGCATGGCTGCCATACTGATGATCCATTCTGCCGGCAATAGCTTCAAGCCGTTGCTGACGCAACAGAAAATCCTGCCAGACAAAATCGCGCACCAGATAATGCATTTCGGCCCGCCCTGCATTTCCTTTCACCGAATCCAGATGATAAAAACCCTGGTAATCGGTGGTATTTTCCGGCTTCTCTTCAGGAGGTAACTGCGCGTGGAATTCCCAGGCCAGCTCCAGCGCATTAAGCAGCTTGCCTTTCGCCTCTCCGGTGTGTGCGCTATTACCGGTAATTTTTACGATAGCCCTGCCGGCATTAAAATTTTCGTACTCGAATTCCCCGGCACCGCTACCGTCAACCGTGTAAGCCCAGTCAGCACCAAATTCCTCAATATTGAACAGTGCGGCCCCTGTTCCCGTTTCTTCATCCGGAGTGAAAGCGACACGAATTTTGCCGTGGGGTCGTTGCTGCTGTTTCAGGCGGGCCAGCGCAGTAATAATTTCCGCAATGCCTGCTTTATCATCGGCACCGAGCAGGGTTTTACCGTCGGTGGTAATCAGGGTATGACCATGTAACTGATGCAATACCGGAATAAGGACCGGTGACAGAATTTCATCGCCGATACCCAACGCAATATCCCCGCCACGATAATTTTCTACCAGTTGCGGCTGAACATTTTTGCCGCTGCAATCCGGTGCGGTATCAAGGTGGGCAATAAAGCCTACTACCGGTACCGGCTCGCTGACCGTAGCCGGTAAGGTTGCCGTCAGACAACAATGTTCACTTAAACTGATATCAACACATCCCAGTGTTTCTAATTCTGCCATCAGCATTCTGGCCAGTTGCCATTGACCTTCACTGCTGGGTACCTGCCCGGCACGACATTGCACTTTCGACTGCGTATCTACCTGAACATATTGTAAAAATCTATCCAGTAATTTTTCCATCTCAGGCTCCTTTGTCATCATTGGTTATTATTGACATATCGAAGCCCTGTTATTTTGTCCGAAGTCATAAAGCGTTCGTTTATATTAATTAATTAAACGCTGCTGTATTTCCCTGTTTTGCGTTGCCAGGGACCAGCCCGGGGGTAATCCGGGGTTCACCGCGGTTTCCCTGACAGTCTCCGGCAATTGGGGTATTATCCACCGGTAACGTTCAGCCAACTTATCTTTCAGCCGGCGGCTTGTTTATTGTTCAGAGTGAATCCTATGACGCCAATTTCCGCGCCATCAGCACTGGTGACGCTTAACAGTATCCGTAAAGTATTTGATAAAAAAACCGTAATTCCGGATCTCAGTCTGACCTTATCTCAGGGTGAGTTTGTTACTCTGCTGGGCCCTTCAGGCTGCGGAAAAACCACACTGCTGAGGCTGATTGCCGGGCTGGAAAGCCCTGATCAGGGCACCCTTTTGCTTAACGGAAGTGATATCACAGCCCTGCCAGCCGAACAGCGTCCTGTAGGGACTGTCTTTCAGAATTACGCCCTGTTCCCCCATATAAGTGTGGCGGAAAACGTAGGTTTTAGTCTGCGTATGCAACGTCGCCCAACGACAGAAATCCATCAACGGGTGACCGAAGCACTGGAGATGGTGCAACTGGCAGATTTTGCCGGTTACCGTCCGGCACAGTTATCCGGCGGTCAGCAGCAACGAGTGGCGATCGCCAGAGCCGTAATCAGTCGTCCTGCATTGTTACTGCTGGATGAGCCTCTGTCTGCACTGGATTTTCCGTTGCGTAAGCAGATGCAAAACCAGCTAAAAATTCTGCAGCAGCGTCTGGGGATTACCTTTATTTTCGTCACCCATGACCGACATGAAGCTATGGCCCTGTCAGACCGGATAGTGGTATTGAAAGATGGCCAGGTCATGCAGGATGGCAGCCCACAAACTATTTATCAGCAACCGGCCAGTCTGTTCGTTGCCGGATTTATCGGCGAAGTAAATCAGCTCACTGCCCGGGTTCTGTCACCGCTGGCAGATGAAGAAGCACTGGTCAGTGTCGGCGGTTATCAGAACAGGGTTCAGTGCCGGTGGCCTGTCCATGCCGGAGATCAGGTACAGTTACTGGTCCGCCCCGAAGATCTCAGCATTACCCCTGCGGAGTCACACCCGGGCGTCGAAGGGATCCCGGGGAGTATTCATCACTCTGATTATCAGGGCAGGATAATCGAGACCAGTGTGAGTCTGTTCAATGGTGAAAAGGTCATCGCCTGCCAGTTAGATAATGATACAACCCGTCAAATGGCCTCATCATTGGGTTTACCAGTGATGGTCAGTTGGCCTGCGGGTCGTGCGCAGGTTTTCCCTGCAGAAACTCAATCTGCCCTGGCGTAGTCCGGCCACCCGCAAAGAGGACGTGCTGCCCGGTTGTTTTTTTGAATGATATTCGTAAATTAACCACACAAGATTTGGGTTTATTTGGCAATGCTGTTAGATTTGTCAGGCTTGCGGCTGTCAGGAGATTGCCAAAAGCTGATATTACCTACGAGGGAAATAACCCGTTTAACTCTTTCAGCGGATCACAGGGAGTGATAACCATGGACAGCCAGCCCGGAGTCAGAGCCTATAACAGCTTCTCACTGAGTTTATATGACTGGTGGGTTTTGTCAGTCGCCAATCGTTTTGCCTGGAGATGTCCCACCTCCGATATTCAGTTACCGTTCTACCGGAAAAATCTGTCAAACCGCCATCTGGATATAGGTGCAGGTACCGGCTATTATCCCCGCCACTGTATGAACATCTGCCAGTTAACCTTATTAGATCTGAATACCGAATGCCTGTTTCTGGCGTTACGGCGCATCGGGCCGGCACGCGTGAAGGCCACTGTCCGTCACGATATTTTCCAGCCCTTTCCCGAATATCTACACCAGCGTTATAACTCACTGGCTTTATATTATGTGCTGCATTGCCTGAATGGCAGCGCAGAAGACAAGTTTATTGCCCTGAAAAACGCTAGCCAGGCACTGAGTGCTGACGGAATGTTGTTTGGAACCACCATCAGTGGTGAATTGCAGCGACATAACATCTTCGGCCGTATTCTGTTGAAGATTATGAATCGTAAGGGGATTTTCACAAATTATCATGACAGTGCGGCCTTGCTGCAATCACAGCTTCGACAACTGTTTCGTGAGGTCACCGTGAATGAAGTAGGTGCGGTAATTATGTTTACCGCACGTTATCCCCTGCATTCGGAGGCTGAGTCAGCAAATATCCCGCTTAACTGCAGGTCTGATGCAGACCTGAACGACACGCCCGGTGAAACGGGAGAACAAAGTTTACTATCATAACCAGGCAGGCAATAACGGGCCGGGGATAAGCCTTAGCTTATTCCCGGCTGCAAATATCTTACTGGTGCAGGTGTTTCAGTAGCTCACTGATATATTCCGGTACCAGGGTGGTAGCCGGCCCGTAATGGCATTCAGCAAACTCATTGTTGACCTGGCTGGGTTCCAGATTAAGTTCCACAGTATGCGCCCCCTGCAGGGTCGCTTCATGCACAAATCCGGCAGCCGGATAAACATGTCCGGAAGTCCCAATGGCAATAAAAATATTCGCTTCTGACAACGCCTGATAAATCCGCTCCATCCCGAAAGGCATTTCGCCAAACCAGACAATGTGCGGCCGTAAACGTGCCGGAAACTGGCAGCAGGTACAACGGTCATCGGCAGTAATATCGCCAGTCCACTGGATCACCTGCCCGCTCTCTTCACAGCGGACTTTCAGCAATTCTCCATGCATATGGACCACTCGCTGACTTCCGGCCCTCTCATGCAAATTATCGATATTCTGTGTGACCAGCAGCAGATTATCACCCAGAACTGATTCCAGCCTTGCCAGCGCCAGATGTGCATTATTCGGGGCAATCTCCTCTGAATGCAGTTGCCTGCGACGCTGGTTATAGAATTCCTGTACCAGTTGCGGTGCACGACGAAACCCTTCAGGAGTCGCCACATCTTCTACCTTATGATCCTCCCACAACCCGTCACTGGCACGAAAGGTACGGATTCCTGACTCTGCGGAGATCCCCGCACCGGTCAGCACCACCACTTTCGGTAAGCGGTTCTTCGCCATATTCTGCTGCTCCCGATCACATTCGAAAATAGACTGCCGGTGACGCTGATGCAGCTTGCGTTTATGTTTCCTGAAACGGGCAATCCGGACGCGACGTCGCGGTGTGAGCATAACTATCCCTCTGGTACTCATTCACTGATAATTTCCGGTCACAGTGCCGTGTCCAAACCACTGACCTGTAACCCTGACTATCAGGTTATACCTGCCGGCTGTAACCTTTGCACGACAAAGCATCCCGCTGATACGCCAGCAGGATAACAGTTTTTATAGTCTCTCTGAACCACTTGCCGCTGGTGAAATATCAAACCCGGGGCAATATAGCATTTGTATTAAGTCAGCAACGCAGGCTGGCGGACAGTTCAGCCCTTTACGAAGCAGATGTCACGGGGAATAAGGGCAACGACCACCGGGGATGGCGGCCATACCCTGAATCTGTAACCCTCACAAAGGAGAACGTTGCGGTGGTTAGTGGCTAACGGTTAACTGCTGCTGAAGGCGTTCCAGTTCACGCACTCGCGGAAGGATTTCGCGGCCAAAATAGGCAACTTCCTCCTGAAAGTGTAAAAAGCCTAACAGTAACAGGTCAGCCCCGGCGTTTTTAAACTCAATAATTCGTTCGGCAATCTGTTGCGGGGTACCAATCAGGTTGCTTTTAAATCCGTCGTTATATTGCACCAGGTCCTCAAAGCCTGAATTTGCCCAGTTTCCTTCACCTTCCGGCGATGCTTTACCTGCATTTGTCACCTGGTCTGCAAAACCTTTAACAGCTTCAGGGTTAGCCCGGGCCACAATATCGCGGATTACCTGCTTTGCCTGCTGCTCTGTGTCACGCGCCACTACAAATCCATTGACCCCAATCCTGACCTGATGTTGGTTTTGTGCCGCCTTTTGGCGGATATCTGTCACCTGACGGGCAATCTCTGCAGGGGTGTTGCCATTGGTAAAATACCAGTCAGACACCCGGGCTGCCATGTCCCTTGCCGCGCGGGAGCTTCCACCCTGGAATATCTCCGGCAAGGGCAGTAACGGTTTCGGCTTCATCACATAATCACGGTAGCGGTAAAAATCACCGGAAAAACTAAAACTTTCCTGCTGCCAGATACCCCGCAGACAGCGAATAAACTCCTCAGAGCGCAGGTAGCGTTCTTCATGATCCAGCCAGGGTTCACCGATTGCTTTGAATTCACCACGAAACCAGCCACTGACTACATTTACGGCAATCCTGCCTCCGGTGAGATGACTGATGGTAGCAATCTGCTTGGCGGCTAATGTCGGATTCCAGGGGCCAGGCAATAATGCAGCAATGACTTTTAATTTGTCTGTCGCCCCGAGCAGTCCCTGAGAAAAGCTGACCGATTCATGTTGATTATCCGCGCCGTAACCGGCAGTAAAACGAATCTGGGTCAGGGCATAATCGAACCCTGACTCTTCTGCTATCTGAGCCAGTTTGCGGTTATAGTCAAAATCCCAACGTGTGCGTTGTTCAATATCACTGATCACCAGCCCGCCGGATACATTGGGTACCCAGTAAGCAAACTGCAACGGCTTATTACTCTGATGGTCACTCATACAGATCTCCCTGGTTTAATCCCCGGTACAGGCAATACCGGAGGTTGTCAGCTCTCTGTGTCTGGCGGGCTGCAGCAATAACGACGACCTGACGCCTTGTTACTGCACTGTCTGCTCATTACCGCCATAGCAATTTTTCTTATACCCTTATCCAGTAAAAAGAAAAGGAAAGACAACAACTTGGTTATAACCATGAGCACAAACTATGCCAGTCTGAGAAGATAGTAAAAATACATATAAATCATAATCATGGTTAAAAAACCGGGCAAAGTTACTGTTGCATATGCAGCAACCAGTGCCGAAGGGCTGCTTCATTTACAGCAGGTCAGAGACAATCCCGTATTACTGATGGATTTACTGATCGTCACGACAGAGCAGTCGAACTGCGAAGATGACAATGAATAGCGGAGGTTACACGACCCTGATTTTTATCAATCCGGCGTCAGGAAAAACATTTATCTGGTCAGTGTAGTTATTTATATTGTCTGGTATTAACTTCAATGGTTATACAAAATCCAGTGCTATTTATGTAAGTTCATAAAGAAGGCTGATAAACAGTGCTCTGAGTCAGATGCTATTTCCGTACAGCTAAAACCGGGCATCTGTTATGCCACTGACCACTCACTGATATTGACTATATCACCCTGTGAAGGAGAGATAATTGTTAGAACTTCGTCCAAACTGTGAATGTTGCGACAGCGATTTACCTGCTGATTCAACAAAGGCTTTTATATGTTCCTTTGAATGTACTTTCTGCAGCGATTGCGTCAGTACCAGACTCAACGGATGTTGCCCAAACTGTCAGGGTGAACTTGTTCGCAGACCAATACGCCCGGTAGCGGCGCTGGCAAGACATCCGGCCTCCACCCAGCGTGTCCATTCAAACTAATCACTCACAGTAAAGGAAACGGTGGCTGTTAAACTGTTTAGCAGAACGGCTTTTCACTCACCGCCATTAAGTCCTCTTTAAATACCACAGAGAGCTGATACACCAGCAGCTGAAAATAATCAGCCTGGTATATTACGCAGAATCAACGCTCCTGGCTGCACTCTGTCCGTATCCGGCAACAGAGGCGAAATACTGGCAGTACCAGTTGCCGCTTTTCACATTAGTTAATGATTTAATTGTATTAAGTCTGTCCCTTCCGATTTGTTATGTTTTTCCTGTGATTCGTCTGGCTGCCTTATTAACTCAGGAAAATATACAATGAAAAACACACTATCCGGCCTGTTATCGGCCACTCTGTTCGCGGCCATGCTACTGCCTGCCGTTGCCCGGGCGGAGAATCTGCCTAAAATTGTCAATATTGGTTACCAGAAAGCCAATATTTTTGCTCTGCTGAAATACAGGGGAACACTCGATAAAGATTTTGCCCGGCAGGGAATTAATGTTCACTGGGTCGAATTCACCGCAGGTCCACAAATGCTCGAAGGATTAAATGTCGGAAGCATTGATCTGGCAGCTACCGGTGATGCTCCGCCGGTGATTGCTCAGGCAGCCAGGGCCGACCTGGTTTATCTGGCGCACTCCCCTGCTAACCCGGAATCCGAGGCTATCGTGGTACCCGCGAATTCCCCGATTAAAACTGTCGCGGATTTGAAAGGGAAACGGGTAGCGCTTAATAAGGGCTCAGATGTTAACTATCTGCTGATTGCTGCGCTGGAAAAAGCCGGTCTGACCTATAAAGATATTACTCCGGTCTATCTGGTGCCCGGCGATGCCAGAGCGGCCTTTCAACGCGGTTCTGTCGATGCCTGGGTTATCTGGGATCCGTTCCTTGCAGAAGTGGAAACCAGTACCGGAGCCCGGGAAATCAGTAATGCCAGCGGGCTGGTACCCCATTACACATTTTTCCTCGCGGGAAGAAAATTTGCCGACAGTTATCCGCAGACCGCTAAACAGCTGATCACTGAATTGCAATCCACCAGCGACTGGGCCAATAACCATCAGGATCAGGCAGCTGCGGTGTTAGCCGGTTCCACCGGGTTATCACAATCTATCTGGGTAAAAGCGCTAAAACGCATCCCTTTTGGTGCCAGCCGTATGACCCCGGCAGTTTTTGCTGAACAGCAGACCCTCGCGGATACACTTAAACGTGCCGGAGTCATACCGGTGAGCGTGAATGTGCGTTCTGCCCTCTGGTCAGCCGATAAACAATAACTGATGTCTTCCGCCGGCAGGATGACTCTCCTCCGGCGGTATATTTTGCCTGCTTTCCCTGTCTTACTACACAATACCCTCCCTCCAATCCCGTACTGCAAAAAAGCTTATCTGAAATCGATGCTTCATCCCATCGCCACGGTTAGTTACCTTAATGATGAACTATGCATTCAGTTTTACATTTAGATACAACCAGGACATTTATTACCTCAACCGGGAATCACTATGAAAAAAATGACTTTACTGGCAGCAACTCTGTTACTGGCCGTCCAGGGGGCCAGTGCTGCCACCCTGGCTCTTAACGCACCATTACCGGACAGCGTTCCGGCCGGAACCCGGCTTAATGTGGCGGATCAGGATGAAGTACTGCAAACACTGTTTAAATCCTCCGGCCAGGACAACGGACTGAAATCGAAAGTACATTTCGGTAATTTCAGCGACGGTCCTGAGATCCTTGAAGCTTTCAGGGCTGGTGCGGTAGATGTGGCAGTGGTCGGTGATGCTCCCCCCATTCAGGCTCAGGCTAATGGCAGCCCGATACTGATTGTCGGGGTACAACAAAACAGTGACAGAGAGTATCAACTGGCCATTTCTCCTGAGGCTCATATCCGCACCCTGACTGATCTGCGAGGCAAAAAAATAGCCAATGCTCCGGGGACTGGCAGGGAAGCCTACCTGTACCGGGTGCTGGAAAAAGCAGGATTGCAACCAGATGATGTCAAACTGGTGACCCTGCAGACCGGGAATTTTACCGATGCTGTGCGCTCCGGAGAAGTGGATGCCGCCGCATTAAAAGAACCGAATCTGACACAGTATCTGAATGCCTATAAAGCGAAAGGCGGTACAGTGCTTGGGACAGAAGTGACTGCCGGAGGATCAACCGGCCTGCGTTATCTGTATGCGCGGCAAAGTGCCGTGGAAGACCC
Source organism: Tatumella citrea (assembly GCF_002163585.1). NCBI lineage: Bacteria > Pseudomonadati > Pseudomonadota > Gammaproteobacteria > Enterobacterales > Erwiniaceae > Tatumella > Tatumella citrea. Next base: position 1,627,893 of record NZ_CP015579.1, on the reverse strand, counting down.
GGCGAAGGCCGCCGCACTGCGTGAATTTGTCAGCCACTGGGTGAAAGGCTGGCAGTGGGCTAACCAGCATCCACAGGCCTGGGTCAATGATTACTATGTGAAAAATCAGGGACTGACTCCGGCGGAAGGTAAACTTATCAATGAAGTCTCCGGCCCGACCCACTTCCCGCGAATTGACCAGGCGCTGTTTGCAACTCAACAACATACCGCTGACTTACTGCTGAAGTCCGGCAGCATCCGTCAGAAAGTGGATGCAGCGAAAGAGTTTGATGTGCGATTTGATCAGGTAATACAGCAGGCTGCGGATGAAAAATAGTTATCTCTGGCGCCGGGAGAATCACCCCGGCCGTCTGACTCCGCCACGGACGACTCTGCCGTGGCGCACGCTCGGCCCCCTGCTGCTGCTGATCCTCTGGCAGGCATCGGCTCTCGCTGGCTGGACCGACAGCATGACGCTGCCGTCGCCAGGGCAGGTTCTGGCGACCTTTGTCCGGCTGGTGAACGACGGGCGCCTCATCCCGGGAATAGAGGTTTCTGCATGGCGTTCTCTGACTGCTCTGGTAGCAGGAACTCTGACAGGCCTGGTACTGGCGCTGATTTCCGGGCTTAGCCGTTGGGGCGAATCACTCATTGACGGGCCGATGCAGATTAAGCGTTCGATCCCTACCCTGGCGATGATCCCGTTGTTTATCGTCTGGCTCGGTATCGGTGAAGCCACCAAAATTACTATTATCATGTTCAGTGTGATTATTCCGGTTTATATCAACACTCACGCTGCAGTACGGGGTGTCGATGAGCGTTATGTCGAACTGGCAGAGACGCTGAAAATCAGCCGGCTGACATTTATTCGCCGTATTATTCTGCCCGGAGCCATGCCCGGTTTCTTTACCGGCCTGCGGCTGGCTGTCGCCCACTCCTGGACTTCACTGGTGGTGGTGGAACAGATTAATGCGACTTCCGGCATCGGCTACCTGATGACCAGGGCGAGAGCCTACGGGCAGACCGACATTATTATGGTCGGGCTGGTGTTGTACGCATTGTTTGGTCTGTTTTCTGACGGACTGGTCAGAATGGCGGAAAGGAGGGTATTGTCATGGCGCAAATCTCTGGGCAGTTAGCCCCACCGCTGGTGTCGGTTCAGGGGCTTTCCCGACAATATGCAGGTCGTACGGTACTAAGTAATATTCAACTGGAACTGCAACAGGGCGAATTTGTTGCGCTGCTGGGACGTAGCGGTTCAGGAAAAAGTACACTGCTGAAAGCCCTGGCAGGACTCGATTCACGGGCGACCGGCAGTGGTGAATTGCAGGTGCCTGAGAATTTTTCTGTGGCTTTTCAGGATTCCCGGCTGCTGCCCTGGTTGCGTGTCCTGGACAATATCGTGCTGGGCGACAACAGCAAAAGTTTTCGTCGTGAAGGGCTTCAGGTGTTGGCCGGAGTCGGGCTGGCAGGCAGAGAGACAAACTGGCCGTCAGACCTCTCCGGAGGCGAGCAGCAACGGGCAGCGCTGGCCCGCTGCCTGGTCCGCAAACCGGCTTTGTTACTGGCAGATGAACCTTTCGGTGCGCTGGATGCACTGACACGATTAAATATGCAGGAGCTGTTACGTCGCCTTTGCCACCAATACCAGCTGACGGTTCTGTTGGTCACTCATGATGTGGATGAAGCGATTGCTCTGGCACAGCGGGTGATTGTGCTGGACCAGGGAGGTATATCTCTGGAACTGACTATCGGACAGCAGTCTGCCCGTCAGCCGGAACAACATGAGATTTACCGGCAGCAACTTCTGAAAGCACTGGGAGTCAGTGAACCGACGGAGCTGTAATCTCTGTACTGAGACTACCCAGTGGCCAGCCAACGCTGGCCACTGCTGGTTACTGACCGCTCAACACCCGGGCCGGGTCGATACGGCTGGCACGACGTGACGGATACCAGCTGGCCAGCAGAGTGAGCACAATCGCGGTGACCAGTACAGACCAGACATCCAGCCAGTGAAGTTCCGAAGGCAGGAAATCGATAAAATAGATATCGCCTGACAGGAAATGATGGCCAGTCAGTTTTTCGAGTCCACGGATAATCGCAGTCAGATTCAGGGCACCCAGCACTCCGGCCACCACGCCGAGAATACTACCAGCCATCCCCGCTAATAATCCGTACCAGACAAACACAGTGCGGATTAGCTTATCTCCGGCACCCAGGGTACGCAGTACCGCGATATCACTGCTCTTATCTTTCACGGCCATTACCAGCGTTGAAACAATATTAAAGCAGGCAACACCAATCACCAGAATCATTGCCAGATACATGATTGCGCGGATCATCTGGATATCGTGGTACATGTAACCATAAGTACTGATCCAGTTACGGATATACACGTAACTATGGGTCACTTCCCCGGCAGCCCTGACAACTTTCACCGCCTGGAACGGATCGTTCATTTTCAACGCAATCCCGGTCACGCTGTCGCCCATATCCAGATACTGCTGAGCATCGGCCAGCGGCACCAGTGCCAGGCTGTGATCCAGCATGCCACTCAGTTGCAGAATACCTTCCACCTGCAAACGGATACGTTTGGGCTGCAGCAGATGGTTCTGACCGTCACTATTGGGGATCATAATGGTGATCCAGTCACCGGCTTTCACCGACAGACTATTAGCAATCCCTCCCCCCAGAATGATTTGCTGTTTACCGGCACTGAACCCTGCCCACGCATTACCCTGTACAAACTTAGGTAAGGCACTGAGTCGCGGTTCCTGTTGTGGATCGACACCACGCACCGTCAGAGCCTGCAATTTACTGGCACTCTCCACCAGCCCGGTGAAGTTAATATAAGGCGCAGCCGCTGCAATGCCAGGGACCTGTTCAATCGGGGCAATCAGCTGTTGCCACTGGCTGAATGGCTGATGCACCGGCTCTATCTCGCCGTGAGGTACAACACTCAGAATACGTTCATTCAGCTGACGCTCGAAGCCGTTCATTGCACTTAGCCCGATAATCAGGACCGCCACTCCAAGGGCAATACCGACCGTCGAAATCACCGATATCAGCGAAACCATGCCGCCACGACGACGCCCGCGGCTGAAGCGTAATGCCAGCTGCAGGGATAACGGACGAATCATTACATCGCTCCTGTCAGGGTAACTTCCGCCGTTAACTGCCCGTCACGCATTTCCATCTGGCGATTCAGGCGTCTGGCCAGTGCCAGATCATGAGTCACCACCAGGAATGCCGTACCCTGCATCTGGTTCAGTTCACCCAGCAACTGGAAAATAGCATCTGCATTACGGGCATCCAGGTTGCCGGTAGGTTCATCAGCCATTACCAGACTTGGCCGGTTGACCAGCGCGCGGGCAATCGCTACCCGTTGGCGCTCTCCACCGGATAATTCAGAAGGACGATGGCTGGCACGCTTTTCCAGCCCTACCGCTGCCAACATTTCAGTGGCACGTTGCAGAGCTTCACTGCTGTTCTTTTTGCCAATTAACAGCGGCATGGCCACATTTTCCAGTGCCGTAAAATCAGGAAGCAGATGATGGAACTGATAAATAAATCCCAGTTCGCGGTTACGCAGTTCAGCTTTGGCCGACGACGACATCTGATTCAGTGACTGCCCTTTAAACAGCACATCCCCGGAGGTAGGCGAGTCCAGCCCTCCCAACAGGTGCAACAGGGTACTTTTACCCGAACCTGAACTACCAACAATCGCCGTCATTTCACCTGGTTGCAGGGTAAACGAGACATTTCGCAATACATCGGTCTGCAGGTTACCTTCCTGATAGCGTTTGCATAACTGATCACATTGCAAAAGTAACGGGTTATTCATAACGTAATGCCTCGGCGGGTTGTACGGCGGCAGCGCGCCATGAAGGATAAAGTGTCGCCAGTAATGCAACAATCATTGCGGTCACCGCAATGGCAACGACCTGAGTCGGATTGATATCGACCGGCAGCGCGGCACCATCCAGAAACAGCCCCAGGACCGGCAACAGATGGTTAAGCTGGCTGGCCAGCAGCACGCCGCCCAGAGTACCTAATAATGCTCCTGCGATCCCGGCACTGGCGCCCTGTACCATAAAGACGCTCATAATTTGCCCGCGGGTTAACCCCTGGGTTTGCAGAATCGCGACTTCACCCTGTTTTTCCATAATCAACAGGCCAAGAGAGGTCACAATATTAAAGGCGGCGACTGCCACTATCAGGCTCAGTAACAGTCCCATCATATTTTTTTCCATCCGGACGGCCTGGAACAGATCACCTTTGCGTTCCCGCCAGTCTTTCCATTGCAGCCCTGGAGCCAGTGTCTGCTGGCTGAGGCTGTCCACATCCAGCGGATGGTTGAGCCATAACCTCCAGCCGGTAATGTTACCCAGCGGATAATGCATTACCCGTGAAGCGTCCTGTTGGTTGACCAGAATCTGATAGCTGTCAACTTCACTGTCAGCAGCATAGGTTCCGACCACAGTAAAGATACGTTCACTGGGCACCCTGCCAACCGGGGTAAACTGGCTGATGGAAGGAACCATTAAACGCAAAGTATCGCCGGTGTGAATACCCAACTGGCTGGCCAGCTGCTCACCAAGAATGACGTGATAACTACCTGGCTGTAACTGGCTGGCAGAACCGTTAACCAGATAAGGTAACAGCGGGTCCTGTTCATCCGGATTAATGCCCAACATAACACCGACCGCTACACTGCTGGCACTTTGCAGTACCACATCAGCCGTGGTCAGAGGGGCTATACGTGAAACCCCCTGCAGTCCCAGACCAGACGCGGGGATTTGTTGTGGATTAATACTGCCGCTGTCACTGGTGATCAAAGCCTGAGGCATCAGCCCCAGAATATTTCCTTCCAGCTGGCGTTCAAAACCGTTCATCACCGACAGTACCGTGACCAGCGCCAGGACTCCCAGAGTGATACCTATGGCGGATAGCCAGGAAACAAAACGACCAAAGCGGTCGGATGCACGTCCACGCATATAACGCAGACCAATAAACAGAGCTACGGGTTGGTACATTAAATCCGTCCCGGACGGTTGCCTGAAATTCAGTATGTGGATGATAAAGGAGCCAGCCGGTTATGAAAACCTCTGTCCCCCGGTTTGAAAGGTAAAGTTATCTGATTATCCGCAGATAAAGCTAAAAAGCGCCCGGGTTCGTTCATTTTTCCGACAGTTAAGCAGCGGCTCCCTGCTCTGAACCTGGCATTTGCGGTTTTGTCGCTTATTCAACGGAAAATGCATCAAGGCAGATGAATCATATGTGTTTATGTGAAATTATAGCTGCCTGGAAATTTTGGAGAGAATAATTATCCCCATGTCAGATAAGACAAATTACTCCCTGCCAGTCAAAGCCGGTGACCACCGTCAACTTGGCCAGCTGACAGGTGCAGCCCTTGCCGCAGAGTGCGCAGACATCGCAGAACGTCATCCCGGTCCGTTACTTCTGATCACCAGTGATATGCAGGCAGCTTTGCATTTACAGGATGAGATTCGCCAGTTTACCGCTCTGCCGGTCAGCCATTTGCCTGACTGGGAAACTCTCCCCTATGACAGCTTTTCACCACATCAGGACATCATTTCCGCACGTTTATCCACGCTCTATCATCTGCCCACTATGGACAGAGGCGTTCTGATCCTGCCGGTGAATACCCTGATGCAACGGGTATGCCCGCATCAGTTCCTGCAGGGCCATGCACTGGTCATGAAAAGCGGCCAGAAAATGTCGCGGGATTTACTGCGGGAACAGCTGGACCAGGCCGGTTACCGGCATGTTGACCAGGTGATGGAGCATGGCGAATACGCCATCCGTGGAGCCCTGCTCGATCTGTTCCCGATGGGCAGCGAACAGCCCTTCCGGATTGACTTTTTTGACGATGAAATCGACAGCCTGAGGTTGTTTGATGTTGACAGTCAGCGGACCCTGGATGAAGTAGAAGCAATAAATCTACTTCCGGCTCACGAATTCCCTACCGATAAACAGTCTATTGAACTGTTTCGTAGCCAGTGGCGCGAGCATTTTGATGTCCTGCGCGATGCAGGCCATATCTACCAGCAGGTCAGCAAAGGCAGTTTGCCGGTAGGAATTGAATATTGGCAGCCACTGTTTTTTTCCGGTGATTTACAGCCATTATTCGATTATCTGCCAGCCAATACCTTGTTGCTGAGCAGCAGTGACCTGCAGGCAGGCAGCGAGCGTTTCTGGCAGGATACCGAACAGCGCTATGAAAACCGCAAAGTTGATCCGTTACGACCATTGCTACCCCCTGACAGGCTGTGGCTACGCCCGGATGCACTGATGTCAACGCTGAAACAGTGGCCGCTGGTTCGCTTATCTGCCGCGACACTGACAGACAAAGCCGCTAATACTAACCTGGACTATAGCCCGTTACCGGAAATCAGCCTGCAGGCACAAGCCAAAAGCCCGCTGGAAGCGTTGCGAAAATTCACTGAGTCTTTCAGTGGTGCCATTATATTCTCGGCAGAAAGTCAGGGGCGACGCGAACGGCTACAGGAGCAGTTGAGCAAAGTTAAAATCCGTCCTAAAGAAATCAACCGACTGGCTGATGCGGATAAACCCGGCCACTATCTGATGATCGGTCCGGCTGAAACCGGATTTATCGACCATGCGCGGCAACGGGCCGTTATTACCGAAACGGATTTGTTAGGTGAACGGGTGGTACGGCGTCGTCAGGACAACCGCAAAACCATCAATCCGGATGTACTGATCCGTAACCTGGCAGAACTCCATCCGGGACAGCCGGTTGTGTATCTGGAACATGGTGTCGGCCGTTACGCCGGGTTGACCACACTGGAAACCGGCGGGGTTACCGCAGAGTATCTGATGCTGACCTATGCCGGGGATGCCAGCCTGTACGTGCCTGTTTCATCCCTGCACATGATTAGTCGCTATGCCGGTGGCGCGGATGAAAATGCGCCATTACACCGGCTGGGCAGTGACAGCTGGAGCCGTGCCCGACAAAAAGCCGCAGAGAAAGTCCGTGATGTCGCTGCTGAGTTGCTGGATATCTACGCCCAGCGCGCCGCTAAAAGTGGCTATGCATTTAAGCACAACCGGGAAATGTATCAGAAATTCTGTGACAGCTTCCCGTATGAAACCACAACAGATCAGGCTCAGGCGATCAATGCTGTGCTGAGTGATATGTGTCAGCCACTGGCAATGGACCGGCTGGTGTGTGGTGATGTCGGCTTTGGTAAAACCGAAGTGGCAATGCGCGCGGCATTCCTCGCGGTGGAAAACCATAAACAGGTGGCGGTGCTGGTTCCGACTACCCTGCTGGCTCAGCAGCATTTTGACAATTTCCGCGACCGGTTTGCCGACTGGCCGATCCGTATCGAAATGTTATCCCGTTTTCGTACTACCAAAGAGCAAACCCAGATATTGCAACAAGCCAGCGAAGGCAAAATTGATATTCTGATTGGCACTCATAAATTGCTGATGAGTGATTTGCAGTGGCACGATCTCGGCCTGCTGATTGTCGATGAAGAACACCGCTTTGGGGTCCGGCACAAAGAACGGATTAAAGCGATGCGCGCTGATGTAGATATTCTGACGCTTACCGCAACACCAATCCCCAGAACCCTGAATATGGCAATGAGCGGAATGCGTGATCTGTCGATTATTGCCACGCCTCCGGCCCGGCGTCTGGCGGTTAAAACTTTCGTTCGCGAATATGATGAACTGGTGGTGCGCGAAGCAATTCTCAGGGAGATTCTGCGTGGTGGTCAGGTGTATTACCTGTACAACGATGTAGAGAACATCAACAAAGCTGCTGAACGACTGTCGGCGCTGGTACCAGAGGCACGGGTTGGCATTGGGCATGGTCAGATGCGGGAGCGGGAACTGGAACGGGTGATGAATGATTTTCATCATCAACGCTTCAATGTCCTGGTTTGTACCACCATTATTGAAACCGGGATCGATATCCCCAGTGCTAATACCATCATTATTGAACGCGCCGACCATTTCGGGCTGGCCCAGTTGCACCAGCTGCGCGGAAGGGTCGGACGGTCTCATCACCAGGCTTATGCATGGCTGTTAACCCCGCATCCAAAAGCGATGACCAGTGACGCGGCAAAACGCCTGGAAGCCATTGCTTCTCTTGAGGACCTGGGCGCGGGGTTTGCACTGGCGACTCACGACCTGGAAATTCGCGGTGCCGGGGAATTACTGGGAGAAGACCAGAGTGGTCAGATGGAAACCCTGGGCTTCACACTGTACATGGAGTTGCTGGAGAATGCGGTCGAAGCGCTGAAAGCCGGTCGTGAACCATCGCTGGAGGATTTAACCAGCCAGCAGACCGAAGTAGAACTGCGTATGCCTGCCCTGCTACCGGAAGATTTTATTCCGGATGTAAACACCCGCTTGTCGTTCTATAAGCGAATTGCCAGTGCCGCCAGCGACAGTGAAATTCAGGATCTGAAAATTGAGCTTATCGATCGCTTCGGTTTACTTCCTGATCCGGCACGCAATCTGCTGGATATCGCTCTGTTGCGTCAGCAGGCGGTGACTATCGGCATCCGCAAAATTGAGGCCAGTGATAAAGGTGGCTACATCGAGTTTTCCGAGAAAAATCATGTTGATCCTGGCTGGCTAATCGGTTTACTGCAAAGTGCACCACAGCACTGGAAACTGGAAGGTCCGGTTAAATTACGTTTCACGTTTGATCTGGCAGAGAGAAAACAGCGGATGGAATGGGTAACACAGTTGCTGCAACAGATGCAGGAGCACCGTCTGTAACATAGCCGCCCCCGCCGCTGCGGGGGAAACCGGCTGAATAGTTTAGCTGCGGGCAGAGTTAATGATCAGCTGGCCGTTATTATCCAGCGGAATACGTGGGCCAGGTGCATTGTCCATCCGGACTTTGCCCTGCTGATCACCAATTTTATAGGTGACATCATAGCCCAGGGTTTTTTCCTGTTTATCATAGATGGTACGGCACTGCTGGCGTGTCGTGGTGTAAGTATCGCGATTTTGCAACCCTGCCTGAGCCTGATTACCGGCATAACCACCTGCCACTGCCCCGGCGACTGTCGCCAGGCTCCGGCCACGCCCTCCACCAAACTGATGGCCCAGTACCCCACCCGCCACGGCCCCAAGGATTGAGCCGGTCAGACGATTTTCGTCCTGAACTGGCCGACGATGGACGACCTGAATATCACGGCATTCCTGACGTGGATTTTTGATAACTTCCCGGATAGGGACTGCTGACACAACCTGGGCATACTCTGGTCCACGGTGAAATGCAGTCACTCCTGCAACCGAAGCTACTCCCAGCGCTGCTGCAACGCCGATACCGATACCTGCGACCATTGATTTATTCACAGGGCTCCTCCTGACTTATCTGATAACCACGCATGAAATTCATTTAACTATCAGTATGCTACTGAAGGCGTGCGTGCCTCGCCTGATGGTCGGCAGTTTCGCAGAATCAGATTTCTGAGACTATCAGACAAATGGAAAAAACGCGGTGACAGCGTCCGCAGAGGATAATTTTGAGAGGCTTCTTAAAAAGCCCCGGTGCTTTTGCCCGGGGCTACAGGCAACAATTAATGCAGTTTCAGTTTAGGACGGATCACGCGGTTAATACTGCCCGACAGCATCATCAGCAGGGTTTTGAAATAACCGTGCAATGCAATCTGGTGCATACGATACAGTGAAATGTAGACCATCCGGGCAATGCGCCCTTCGACCATCATCGACCCGCGCATCAGGTTACCCATCAGGCTGCCCACGGTGGTAAACCGGGATAATGACACCAGTGAGCCATGATCTTTGTAAGCATACTCTTTCTGCGCTTTGCCTTTACGCCGCGCCAGAATGTTGTTCAGAACACAGGAAGCCATCTGGTGAGCTGATTGCGCACGTGGCGGCACAAATCCGCCCTGCGGTAATGCGCAGGAAGCACAGTCACCGATAGCGTAGATATCTTCGTCACGCGTGGTTTGCAGAGTCGGGGTCACCACCAGTTGATTGATACGGTTGGTTTCCAGCCCGGCAATCTCTTTCATAAAATCAGGGGCTTTGATCCCTGCTGCCCACACCATCAGGTCAGCATTGATTAATTCACCGGATTTGGTGTGCAACCCTTCAGGGCCGGCACTGGTGACCATGGTCTGAGTCAGCACTTTCACCCCAAGTTTCTGGAGTTCCTGTTGTGCCGAAGCAGAGATACGTGGCGGCAGTGCCGGAAGAATACGTTCGCCGGCTTCAACCAGCGTGACATTCAGCGCTTCTTTATTCAGCTGTTCATAGCCATAACTGTGCAGTTCTTTAACCGCGTTATACAGTTCAGCTGACAGCTCAACGCCAGTCGCTCCACCACCAACAATCGCAATATTGACCTTATGATCAGTCTGCTGACCGGAAGTGTATTTCAGGAACAGGTTCAGCATCTGATTATGGAATCGCCGTGCCTGCGCCGGGTTATCCAGGAAGATACAGTTCTCTTTGACTCCGGCAGTACCGAAATCATTGGATGAACTGCCAATCGCCATAACCAGAGTGTCATAAGCGAGGCTGCGTTCCGCAACTAACAGATTTCCCTGTTCATCACGAATTTCTGCCAGCTGAATCGATTTGTTTTCGCGGTCTATTTCCGTCAGGGTACCTAACTGAAAGCGGAAATGATGATGGTGTGCGTGTGCCAGATAGCTAAGAGCATCGATACCTTCATCCATCGAACCCGCAGCAATTTCGTGTAACAACGGTTTCCATAAGTGAGTCTGATTACGGTCCACCAGCGTAATTTCCGCTTTTTTGTACCGACCCAGCTTGTTGCCCAACTGAGTCGCCAGTTCCAGACCGCCGGCACCGCCACCCACGATGATGATTTTTTGCGCAGAAGTAGTCAACCATACCCCCTAATTTGTGAGCTTGAAGTTAACAAATGGTTAAATTAAACCTTTGCTAACATAGGGTTATACTCGATAAAGAGTTACTAAAATCAGAATAACACGACCGGGCAACGGGTTCCTATCAAAATGATCTGGATCAATTTTGCCCTGCCGGACTGACTGCGGATTAACGGGAAAAGAGAAATAAAACTTCAGGAATCAGGGAAGGAAATACATTAAAGGCAAGGAAATATAGCAGAACAACGGGCCTGTCCCCTGCCCGGCCAATATGCCGGGCAGGGATTAGCCGTTAACTGTTCTGTTTTTTCTCCAGCCAGTTCAGCTGCAATTGTGAAAGTTGTTGATGGTTTTCTTTCCAGCGGCTGTGCTGCCGAAGCTCTGCATCACTGAACCGGCCACGATGATAAAGACGGGTTAGCCGTTCAGCAGAGGTTATCGGTAAGTTATCAAGAATCGCTACGACACCCGGGCGGTGATTGCATACCAAAATCACATCGCATCCGGCTGATAACGACTGTTGCGCTCGTTCGGTATAACTCCCCATAACTGCGGCGCCCTCCATTGATAAGTCATCGGAGAAGATAACCCCTTCAAAACCCAGTTCCTGGCGTAATACATTTTTCAGCCAGTATGGCGACCCACTGGCAGGCAACGGATCAATCGCCGGATAAATCACATGAGCAGGCATGACAGCATCCAGTTTACCCTCATGGATAAGCCGGCTAAAAATTGCCATATCCTGCTGACGGATAGTGTTCGCATCACGGTGGTCAACCGGCGTTTCTTTATGCGAATCCGCCTGTACTGCACCGTGGCCTGGAAAATGTTTACCGGTGGTTTTCATACCAGCTTCGTGCATACCGGCAATAAATTGTTCGGCAACCGGTAACGCTATGCGCGGGTCGTCATGAAATGAGCGGTCGCCAATCGCAGCACTGATATGGCCGATATCCAGCACCGGGGCAAAACTAATATCAATATCCATTGCCGTCATCTCAGCAGCCATTTGCCAGCCGGCTTCTCTGGCCAGTTGTCCGGCCTGCTGCAGTGATTCACTCAGTGCTGAAAAAGACTGCATCGCCGGCAGACGGGTAAATCCATCACGAAAGCGTTGAACTCTTCCCCCTTCCTGGTCAACAGCAACCACCAGCCGGGTATGAGAAGCTTCACGAATCTGGCGAACCAGTTCAGCAAGCTGCCGGGGATCATGATAATTACGACTGAACAGAATCACGCCTCCGGTCAGCGGGTGGCGTAATAATTCCCGCTCTTCGCCATCCAGTTCGTAGCTTTCCACGTCCAGCATCAGTGGTCCCGGGATAGAAGTCGTCATAGTGCTGTTCCTGTGTCCTTGCGGTGAAACATAATATTCAAAGTGATAAATTCTGCCAGTGCTGCCTTGCCAGCCCCTGCATCTGCGGGCTGTCTGTCTGTTCGGCCCGTAACTGATACCAGCAGGCCATGAGCAACCTGAGCCAGGGCTTCCAGCGCTCAATCTGCCGTGAGAACTGTCCGGGTTCTACGCCGGTAATTTCGGCATAGTAGTTGATCCACTGCATTTCATTCGCCGGATCATTCAGACATATCACCGCCAGATCAAGTGCAATATCACCGTCGGCGGAGTATTCCCAGTCGATAAAACAACAGCGCTGACTGACTCGTAAAACATTACCGGCATGGATATCCATATGTAGCGGAACCAGCCGTAACGGTGATGGTTCACCACGCGATTTCAGGCGCTGCCAGTACTGTAACCAGTGGTGCGTTTTCTGACGACATAACTGCCAGTAATCTTCCAGTAATGCGGTTAGCGATAAACGGTAACCGGTCAGGGGCTGATGATGCAGTTCTGCCAAAGCCTGACATATCTCCCGAAAATGCTCAGAAAATTGCTGACAGGTCAGCATTTCACCGGGCTGCCAGCTTAACAGCAACCAGTGCTGATTATATCCCAGAGGGCGTGCAACCACGCCACCGGCAGAGAGTTTTTTCAGCACACGGAATTCGCGTCGACGATCGACAAACGGTAATGGTGTTAACGGCTGCTGTCTTGCCAGCAACGTCCGCTCCGGCAAAACAATTTTGAGTGAATGGTGGCTCAGCCCTGACAGGGGTAAAAAACAACCGGCAGAAATATCTGCCGGTTGATATTGTCGGACAAGCTGTAACAGCGAGGGATCAATCGGCGACGCTGGCACTGCCGGTCCAGATAATTTCGCCGGTCTGAACCAACATCAGTTGCATTTGCAGCCGTGGCGCTTTGGCATCACCATGCGCGGTGCTGTACAGAACATATTGCGCATTCAGATTGCGGGCCAGTCCAATCGCTTTACTGCGTGAATTGAGACTATCCTGTGGAGAGAGACCCAGAGCCTGTTTAGCCTGATTTAGCTGAGCCGTTGTCACCAGAGTAAATTTGCTGTTGCTCTGTAACGCCTGGTTAATCGCCAGGTCAGCGTTAGCACTCTGAATCGATCCGTTGGTGCTGTTTTTCAGACGATCGACCAGTAATACGCTGCCCGGGTTAATTCCCTGGGCGTTCATCATCTGGCTGACTAATGGCTGAACGCTGGATTGCCAGTTAATGGTTTTCAGTTTAGGTGGTTCAGGCACTGGCTGCGGCTGGGTGACCGGCGGCGGTGGCTGTTGCGCGCTGATAACTGGTGCCGGCTGTTCCGGCTGAGGCGCCTGTTCAACCGGGGCAGGTTTTTGTGACTGATTCAGCACACAACCGGATAAAACAAACGCAAATAACAACGGAATACTGAATTTTATGCTGCGAATCACTTGAACATCCTCAAAGATAAAGGGACACACGTACCTGACTTGCGCTCAGATTTCCCGACCAGGAGATCGCTTCACGACTCTGGTGTGCAGGCACAACCACTGTTTCAGCGGGTTGTTCCGGTAAAATTTCCAGTCCTTTGTCATCATACCAGTAATAACGATAGTGTAGCGTTACCGCCACGTCACGGTCATTATAAAGAATTACTGTTGCTTTCTGCTGTCCGCTGTCACTACTGAGCTTCGGCCCATCAGCAGTAATACCCGCAGATAACACGTCAGAATCCATCACCAGCGGTTGTGAAATACTGATTTGTGGCTGACTGCCTCCGCAGGCGGTCAGTAATAACACCAGTGGAAGACATAACAAACCTGCACGCATCTGACCCCTCCGGAAACTTAACGGGATAACATTGGCCCAAGCGCGCGGCCACCCAGCAGGTGCATATGGATATGATAAACTTCCTGACCACCATGACGGTTGCAGTTAACGATTAACCGGTAGCCATCTTCATCAATCCCCTGCTGTTTAGCGATGGAAGCAGCCACTGTCATCATTCGGCCCAGAGCTGGCTCGTGTTCAGCGGTCAGATCATTCACTGTAGGTATTAACTGATTAGGGATAATCAGAATATGGGTAGGTGCCTGGGGTGAAATATCGCGAAATGCGGTCACCAGTTCGTCCTGATAGACGATATCAGCGGGAATTTCCCGGCGAATAATTTTACTGAAAATAGTTTCTTCGGCCATGAGCTGATTTCCTGATAAAAGTAACGGCTGTATAAATTTCATTCCCTGATCCGGGTTGTTTCAGCCCCGGAACCAGCGGTAAGTAGTTGTACAACTTTACATTATCCCCTCAGGTTAAGGCCATCAAAATATGGCTCCGGGGAAATGTCGGCTGTTATTGTCAGGGCAACGCAGTGAATTCTGCCGGCCCTGCAAACACAAGCTTAGTCAGCAATCAGACAACCGGCAGGTTTTTCTTCCGCTGCCACCGGGCAGGCCTGGCTCCTGTCCCCGAAAGACTCAGGCACCCAATCTGTCCATTGGAATATGGAACAGTCGGGAAAAGTTTTCGGTGGTCTGCAGGGCCAGTGTCTCAATATCCACGCCTTTCAGAACGGCCATATACTCTGCCACATCACGGGTATACGCAGGCTGATTGGGTTTACCACGATGAGGCACCGGAGCCAGATAGGGAGAATCGGTTTCCACCAGAATTCTGTCCAGCGGGACATAGCGGGCGGCTTCACGAATCTGTTCCGCATTACGGAATGTAACGATGCCGGAGAAGGAAATATAAAAGCCCATATCCAACAGCTCTGCTGCTGTCTGTTTATCTTCGGTAAAGCAGTGCAGCACTCCGCCACACTCTTCAACCTTTTCCTCACGCAGTAACGCCAGAGTATCTTCCCTGGCATCACGGGTATGCACAATGACCGGTTTATTTAGCTGCCTTCCGACACGGATATGCTGGCGAAAAGAGAGCTGCTGTTCCTGTTGTTGTGCAACTTCCTTCTGATAAAAATAATCCAGACCAGTTTCACCCAGCGCGACCACCTGAGGATCAGCAGCCAGTTGCAACAAGGTTTCCTGCTGATAGGGTTGTTCCATATTCAGCGGATGTACTCCGCATGACAACGCGATTTCCGGCCGATCATTAACCAGCGTTTTCAGCCCGGCGAATCCCTGCAGGGTGGTTGCCACGGCCAGCATAAAACGGACATCCTGCCCGGCAGCCTTACTGATGACATCTTCCAGATTGCTGTGCTCTTTCTCATAATCCAGGCAATCCAGATGACAGTGGGAATCGACTAAAAACATAATCTGCTCTCTTACTTATTTAATGCCTTTCAGCCTGCATGAAAAGACTGTTCCCAGTCCAGCAGAGCTTCAGTGACTAACAATTCATGGTTTACCGACGGGGTCTCAAGAATATGATGACGGCATTGCATCCATAAATTCAGACTCTGGTGCAGTACGGTCACCGGCATCAGGCCTGCCAGTTTTGCGATCAGCGGTTGTTGATCGATATTGGTTATCCAGCGCAGGTTTTGCTGATGATATTTGACCGCGTCAAGCAACAAAGCCATCAGCCAGTGAATACGCAAAGCCACATCATCCTGACTGAGTAACGGAAGCAGTGCCAGAGTATGATCCGGCAACGTTTCACTCAGCATCTGGCACAGCTTATTGCGCTGTTGCCACTGGTTGCCGGTCAGCATTTCCAGTGCAGCAGCCGGTGCTCCCCCGGCCAGGCGCAGGGCCGTCAGCGCATCAGACTCCTGCTGAGTTGTCTGTCCCGCCAGCCAGTTCAGACTCTGCTGCTCAGCCGGAACTGTCAGGTGCAGTGTCATACAACGGCTACGCAGGGTAGCAGGCAAGGCAGAAGGCTGGTGAGTGCTGAGAAAGAACCAGCAATTCGCCGGCGGTTCTTCGAGTGTTTTCAGCAATGCGTTGGCCGCAGCTTCGGTTAACTGCTCCGCCACAGGGATATGAATCACTTTGGCGCCACCTTGCTGGGCAAAATGGTACAGTTTATCGGTGACCTGACGGATGGCATCGACACCCAGCGACGACTTACCTTTTTCAGCCGTCAGGGAGTACCAGTCGGGATGATTATGTGCAGCCATCAGCTGGCAGCCATGGCATTCGCCACAGCTCTTAACACCAGTCGGCTGAGTACACATCAGCCAGCGCGATACACCCCAGACCAGGGCACTGTCTCCCATCCCGGGCAAAGACTGAATCAGCAGAGCGTGATGTGCCCTGCCAGCCTGATGCTGACTGACAATATGTTTATAAGGGGCATTAAGCCACGGGTACCATTGCATCAGCAGTTTTCCGTCAGCCAGTGGGTAAGGGTTTCGGTTAATGCCGCTCTGACCTGCTGCGGCGTGCCGGTAGCATCAATTGTAAGGATGGTCGGATCTGTGGCAGCAATTTCCAGATACCGTGCACGGGTACGGTGGAAAAAGTCCAGAGACTCCTGTTCGATGCGATCCAGTTCGCCACGGCTACGGGCGCGTTGTAAACCGATTTCCGGAGTCACGTCCAGGTACAAAGTCAGGTCTGGTTTAAAATCTCCCAGCACCGCCTGACGCAATGTATCCATAAGTTGCTGATCGAATCCCCGTCCTCCCCCCTGATAGGCGCGGGAAGAAAGATCATGACGATCGCCGACTACCCAGGCGCCACGACTGAGCGCCGGTTTGATAATATTTTCCACCAGCTGTACCCGCGCCGCGTAAAGCATCAGTAATTCTGCCTTATCCGTGACAGGCTCGTTACTCACCCCCTGCTTAATCAGGGTTCGTAATTGTTCAGCCAGAGGTGTTCCGCCCGGTTCACGGGTCAGCACCACATCTGTAATTCCGTGTTGCGCAAGTATTTCCAATAATAAATCGCGGGCTGATGTTTTCCCTGCCCCTTCAAGTCCTTCAATAACAATAAATTTATTTTTCATTTATAGTTTTCTTATCCTGTCCTGCCGCCGACGGGGATTCGGTTTGCCGGCTGCTATCAGTGGACGTTGTCTTCTGAGGATCGCTACCGGCAGAAACGTTATCACGGGTTGTCCCGGAAGTTAATGATTTCCCGTCACCGTCAGAATGTGGCTCACTTTTTTCGGTCACATTTCTTTCTGCCGCTGATGCCTGCGAAGATGCAGCCTGTTTATCTTCCAGTGTCCGCCAGGCCTGAACTGCCCGGTTGTGGCTGGCAAGATTTGTAGAAAAAGTGTGGCCGCCACTACCATTTGCGACAAAGTAAAGATAACTGGTGGTCAGCGGATGCGCCGCTGCTTCCAGCGATGCCTTGCCCGGAATTGCTATCGGACCCGGTGGCAATCCCGGAATAACGTAAGTGTTATAAGCGGTCGGAGTCTCCAGATCTTTACGGGTAAGTACACCATGGTACTGGTCGCCCATCCCGTAAATTACTGTAGGATCAGTTTGAAGTTTCATCCCCAACCGTAACCGGTTCACAAATACCGAGGCAATTTTTTCACGTTCATCACTCAGGGCAGTCTCTTTCTCAATAATCGAGGCCATCGTGACCAGCTGATTTTTGTCGGTATAAGGTAAACCCGCAGCCCGTTGTGCCCACACCTGATCCACCAGTTTTTCCATGCGCTGATGTGCCAGAGTCAGTAAGGCAATATCACTCATATGAGCGGTATACAGGTAGGTATCCGGATAGAACCAGCCTTCAGGATCTGAGGACGATAGTTTTAGCGCAGTGGCGACGGTTGACAGTTGATCATCCACCAGCTCATGTTTCAGATAAGGCGCGTCCCGCAATGTTTTCAGCCACTCACTCAGACGCTGACCGTCGATAAAGCGTACCGGAAACTGAGCCTCTTTGCCGCTGGCCAGTAATTGCAATAAGCTGCGTACTGTCATCCCCGGCTCCAGCCGGTAAGTTCCGGCCTTAAAACGGGCCAGCTCCGGCTCAGCTTTTAGCAACCAGCTAAACCAGAAGCTCTCAGGAATAATTTTCTGCTGTTCAAGTTGTTGTTCCAAAGCTACCCGTCCGGTACCTGCCGGCAGGGTATAAATCGTCTGTTCTGTGATTAACAACGGCGAACCGGCAAACTGCCGGGTTTTCCAGATGCCGCCGCCAACTATTGCTCCAATAATAATCACTGTAGCCAGTGTCGATTTAATTTTTTTTTGCATGCTTACCCTGGTGTATTACATATTTCTGAAAGTCTGCGTGTCAGTTTGCCGGGGGCATAATTCCGGCCATCAATACTGATGACAGGCACAACCGGCAGTAATGAGTTGCAAATAAACACTTCTTCAGCCGCCTGCAAAATGCTGGCATCTGCGGCTGTCTGTTGCACAGCATATCCTTGTGCTGACAGCAGACGAATAAGATAACGCCGCATTGTACCGTCCACACCTGCTTCGTCCAGTCGTGGGGTAAATAATTCATCTCCGCAGCGCCAAAAAATATTGGCAGTACAACACTCAACCACCCGTCCGTGATAATCCAGCACCAGTGCTTCATCAACTCCGGCACTGTCAATAAACTGCCGAATCAGCACCTGCTCCAGCCGGTTAAGATGCTTAATCCCTGCCAGTGCCGGATTTAGTCCTAAACGAACCGGCGAAGTAGCGAGACGTATTCCCTGTTTCCGCCACTGTGCATAATGCGTCGGGTAGGCCGAAACACTAATAATTCGTCGTGGCTGGTCACAACCGCTTATTGCATAGCCCCTGCCACCGGATCCCCGACTGATTAGGACTTTTACAACGCCCTGCTGATGGCCTGCTGCCAGCTGTTGCATCTCCTGCTCAGTCACTGACCAGTGAGTGAAAGGAATAGCCAGACGGTGGCAAGCTTCCTTTAAACGTTGCAGGTGATCATCGATTCTGACAACCTGGCCATTTACTACTAATGCCGTGGTAAAACAGCCGTCACCGAACTGCAATGCCCGGTCAGTCACAGAAATGCTGTCAGCCTCAGCTCCGTCAATCAGTACCACGGAATTCTCCTCTGTAACGCGCCCATCATCCCGGGCGACAACGGCAAAAAAAAGGCCCGCAAAGCGGGCCTGACAGGTAAACCAACGGATCAGATTTTACGGAAAATCACCGAACCGTTAGTTCCGCCGAATCCGAATGAATTACACAGTGTGTATTCCATTCCATTGACCTGGCGGGCAGTATGAGGAACAAAGTCTAAATCACAACCTTCATCCGGATTATCCAGATTAATGGTTGGAGGAACGGCCTGATCACGCAGGGCAAGAATCGAGAAAATCGACTCTATTGCACCCGCCGCACCCAGCAGATGACCGGTCATCGACTTAGTGGAACTGACCATGACTTTATCTGCAACCGAACCAAAGATAGATTTCACGGCCTGAGCCTCAGCTTTATCTCCCGCAGGGGTAGATGTACCATGCGCATTGATGTAGCCAATCTGCTCAACAGAGAGACCAGAATCACGCAAAGCATTCGCCATAGCTAATGCTGCTCCTGCGCCATCTTCCGGCGGAGAAGTCATATGGTAAGCATCGCTGCTCATACCGAAACCGACAACTTCGGCATAGATTTTCGCGCCACGCTTTTTCGCATGCTCATACTCTTCCAGTACCAGAATACCGGCACCATCTCCGAGTACGAATCCGTCACGATCTTTATCCCACGGACGACTGGCGCCCTGCGGATTATCGTTACGGGTCGAAAGCGCCCGTGCTGCACCAAAACCACCGACACCCAATGGGGTACTGGCTTTTTCGGCACCACCGGCCAGCATGACATCTGCATCATCATAGGCAATCATTCGGGCTGCATGACCAATATTGTGTCCCCCTGAAGTACAGGCAGTAGCAATACTGATACTTGGGCCTCTGATGCCATACATAATGGTCAGATGTCCTGCCACCATATTTACAATGGTGGATGGCACAAAAAACGGACTAATTTTACGCGGGCCGCCGTTGGTGAGTGAAGAATGGTTCTCTTCAATTAACCCCAGGCCACCGATACCGGAACCAATCGCAGCTCCGATGCGCGTAGCATTCTCTTCAGTAACAACCAGACCTGAGTCCTGCATTGCCTGAACGCCCGCCGCAATTCCATACTGAATGAAGATATCCATTTTGCGTTGTTCTTTACGCGAAATGATATCGTCACAATTAAAATCTTTGACCAGACCGGCAAAACGGGTTGCATAGGCACTGGTGTCAAAGTGGTCAATCATGCTGATGCCGCTCTGACCGGCAAGGAGAGCACTCCAGGTAGACTCTACGGTATTGCCGACAGGAGACAGCATGCCAAGACCAGTCACAACTACACGACGCTTAGACACGTTTGTCCTCCAAAGAGGGGGAAAAAAACAACACTAAGTGGGGCGGACATAAAACTCAGGCGGTCGAATGACCGCCTGATGATGTTCATTAGCCCTGATGGCTATTGATGTAGTCGATCGCTGCCTGAACGGTAGTGATTTTTTCAGCTTCTTCGTCTGGAATCTCAGTATCAAACTCTTCTTCCAGAGCCATCACCAGCTCAACGGTGTCAAGAGAATCGGCACCCAGGTCTTCTACGAAAGAAGCAGAGTTAGTCACTTCATCTTCTTTAACACCCAGCTGCTCAGCAATGATTTTCTTAACGCGTTGTTCGATATCGCTCATACTATTTAATTTCCTATCAAAACTCGCTTTCGCGACGGTTTTCGTAGTGTATAAAATGTTGAAAAAGATGCAACTAAAACCAGTCTGGTCTAACCACGGTTTGCCATATTTTGCGTTTTAATGCACAAAAAAAGCAAATTAATTTCGCAGTTATCAGACCATGTACATTCCGCCATTCACATGAAGGGTTTCACCAGTGATGTAACCCGCCTCATCTGAAGACAAAAATGCCACTGCATTAGCAATATCTCCGGGGCCACCCAGACGACCCGCAGGGACTTCTGCCAATATACCGGCACGTTGCTCTTCATTAAGTGCTCGCGTCATGTCCGTCTCAATAAAGCCCGGTGCCACAACGTTTACAGTAATACCACGTGACGCAACTTCGCGCGCCAGTGATTTGCTAAAACCAATCAAACCTGCTTTTGCTGCTGCATAGTTTGCCTGGCCCGCATTACCCATTGTTCCAACAACTGAACCAATGGTAATGATTCTTCCGCTGCGTTTTTTCATCATAGCACGCAACACGGCTTTGGACAGCCTGAATACAGAGGTCAGGTTGGTGTCCAGGATATCCTGCCATTCGTCATCTTTCATACGCATGAGCAGGTTATCACGGGTAACCCCGGCATTATTCACCAAAATATCAATTTCGCCAAATTCTGCACGGATGTTTTTCAAAACTGATTCTACAGAATCGGCATCGGTCACATTCAGGGTCATCCCCTTTCCTGCGGTCCCCAGGTAAGTGCTGATATCATCAGCCCCTCTGTCACTGGTTGCCGTTCCGATAACAGTCGCGCCATGCGCAGCCAGTTTTTCGGCGATGGCTTTGCCAATCCCGCGGCTCGCACCCGTAACCAGGGCGATTTTACCATTGAAGTCCATGATTATCCTCTTATTCTTTTGTCAGAGCCGCATTTAAAGATGCGGGATCATTCACTGCTACAGCAGTCAATGAGTCTGCAATACGTTTTGTTAACCCGGTCAAGACTTTACCAGGCCCTGCTTCCACCAGTTGGCTGACGCCCCGGGAAGCAATAAATTCGACACTCTCGGTCCAGCGAACCGGGCTGTACAACTGACGCACCAGCGCATGGCGAATCGCAGCAGGTGTCTGCTCGCATTTCACATCTACGTTGTTAACAACCGGCACCAGAGGAGCGTTAAAAGTCAGTTTTTCAAGCGCTACAGCCAGTTTTTCTGCTGCAGGCTTCATTAGTGCACAGTGAGAAGGAACGCTGACTGGCAGAGGAAGTGCACGTTTAGCACCCGCTGCTTTACAGGCAGCACCTGCACGCTCAACGGCTTCTTTGTTACCGGCAATGACGACCTGGCCCGGAGAGTTAAAGTTCACCGGAGAAACAACCTGCCCCTGAGCACTTTCTTCACACGCCTGACGAATAGCCGCATCATCCAGGCCAATAATAGCCTGCATTGCACCAGTACCTTCCGGTACAGCTTCCTGCATCAGTTTACCGCGTAATTCAACCAGACGTATTGCATCTGCAAAGTCCAGCACTCCGGCACATACTAACGCAGAATATTCACCCAGACTGTGACCTGCCAGTAAAGCAGGCTGTTCGCCTCCCTGCTCTAACCAGACGCGGTAAATTGCGACCGAGGCTGCCAGCAGTGCCGGCTGAGTCTGCCAGGTTTTATTCAGTTCTTCCGCAGGTCCCTGTTGGACCAATTGCCATAAGTCATAACCCAGTGCAGCAGAAGCCTCGGCAAAAGTTTCACCAACTAACGGAAACTGCGCGGCCAGTTCAGCCAGCATGCCTACAGCCTGAGAGCCCTGACCAGGGAATACGATTGCAAATTGTGTCATTTTCAGTTCCTGTCAATCAAAAACGGACTAACGCTGAGCCCCAGGTAAAACCACCGCCGAAGGCCTCCAGCAATACTAACTGCCCCCGTTGAATACGACCATCACGTACCGCCTCGTCCAGTGCGGTTGGCACTGACGCCGCGGAAGTATTTCCATGACGGTCAAGGGTAACGACGACTTTATCCATCCCCATGCCCAGTTTTTTCGCTGTAGCACTGATGATGCGTAAATTTGCCTGATGTGGCACCAGCCAGTCCAGTTCCTGACGATCAATATTATTCGCCGTCAGCGTCTCGTCCACAATATGTGCCAGTTCGGTTACTGCAACCTTGAACACTTCGTTACCGGCCATCGTTACATAAGGAGGAGTTTCCTGATGCTCTCTGTCCTGATACGCCAGCGTCAACAACTGACCATAATTTCCGTCAGCGTGCAGGTGGGTAGAGATAATGCCTGGTTGTTCGCTCTGGCTCAACACCACAGCACCGGCACCATCACCAAATAAGATGATTGTTCCGCGATCGTTAGGATCCAGCGTACGTGACAGAGTATCAGAACCAATGACCAGCGCATTTTTGACTGCGCCACTCTTCACGTACTGATCAGCCACGCTGAGTGCGTAGGTGAATCCGGCACAGGCTGCTGCCAGGTCAAACGCCGGGCAGTCTTTAATTCCCAGTTGCTGCTGAATCATGCAGGCTGAACTCGGGAAAGCATGTGAGGAAGAGGTAGTTGCAACAATAATCAGACCAATGTCATTGGCGGTGATCCCTGCCATTTCCAGGGCATTTGTCGCTGCAGTGAATCCCATCGTAGCTACAGTTTCATGAGCAGCAGCAATGCGGCGTTCATGAATACCCGTGCGCGTGACAATCCACTCGTCGGAAGTGTCTACCATTTTTTCCAGGTCTGCATTGGTGCGAACCTGTTCAGGCAGATAACTGCCGGTACCAATAATTTTGCTATACATCTAGGCTATGTCACTCCTGGCTAGTACTGTATCAAGCCGAACCGAAATTTTTTCAGGGATATTACGTACTACCGCCTGAATTGCGTGTTCGATGGCCACTGCAAAGGCTCGCTCACTTGCGGCACCATGACTCTTAATAACAATTCCGGGCAGCCCCAACAGGGATGCACCGTTATACTGATCGGGGTCGATTTCACCAAAACGTTTCATCAGACGTCCCTTCATACTGCGAACAACCAGGTGACGCCACCATGATCGCTTCGTTGTCTGTTCCGTGCCTGTCATCAGGTTCAGAAAGGTTTTTATAACCCCTTCCATGGTTTTTAATGAGACATTTCCTGCGAAGCCATCACAAACTAATACATCTGTCTTACCGGTCAGTAACTCACTGCCTTCAAGAAAGCCAACATAGTTTAGCTTATCCATCTGTTCCAGTGTAACCGCAGCATGTCTGATATGCTCCGGGCCTTTGCAGGCTTCCTGACCGATATTCAGTAAAGCGACCCGGGGTGCCGGGATCCCCAGCACTTCTTCGGCCATCACAGCCCCCATTAGCGCAAACTGCACTAACATTGTGCTGTCAGCACTGGCATTAGCGCCTAAATCCAGCAGGACTGTGTGGCCACGATGAATATGCGGCACCACCGTCACTAATGCCGGGCGCCGGATGCCTTCCGTCGGGCGCAGCAACAAGGTTGCCAGGCCCATCAGTGCTCCGGTATTTCCGGCACTGATGCAGGCGGACGCTCGTCCGTCTTTCAACAGCTCCAGTGCAATACGCATCGAAGAGCCCTGGCTGTGACGAATCGCACCCGAAGGGGCGGCATCACTGGCAATAACAGACTCGGCAGGGATAATCGTCACCCGCTGATGTATCGAGGAATCTGCTCTGGCAAGTAATGGCTGAATTTCGTCGGGATAACCGACTAAAAGAAGTTCAAGTTGCGAGTGAGAGGCCAGTGCCTGCAATGCAGCAGGCACCGTCACGGGAGGACCGAAATCCCCGCCCATAGCATCAACTGCCAGGGTCAAACGTGTCAAAGTAACGCCTTGCGTCGCAGCAAGAAATTACTTAGTGATGACCTTACGACCACGGTAGTAACCGTCGGCAGTCATGTGGTGACGCAGATGAGTTTCGCCGGAAACTTTATCTACTGACAGAGTGGTAGTGGTCAGCGCATCGTGCGAACGGCGCATACCACGCTTAGAACGGGTGGGTTTATTCTGTTGTACGGCCATGGACCTTACTCCTATTACTTACGCTTTAAACTGGCTAATACGGCAAACGGGTTTGGTTTCTCAGCCTCTGCAGGCAGTTCACCAAAGACCATATCCGCGTCGGACACTTCACAGTGTTCAGAATCATGCACCGGAACGACAGGCAATGCGAGGATAATTTCATCCTCGATGACCGCAAGCAAATCGACTTCGCCATACTCATCGACTTCAACTGGCTCGTAACCTTCCGGTAGCGCCTCCGCCTGTTCGTCATTACGCACAGGACTGAAGGTATAGCTTACGTGTACAGCATGTGGAAAAGGTTGATTGCAACGCTGACAACTCAGGGTGACCTGAACGCTGGCAGTACCCTGCAGCACAGCCAGGCGCTGATTGTCGATTGCAAACGACATATTACATTCTACATCACTGTCCACACTCACAACTGAAGCCGCAATACGTTCTGTAAGTTCAGGAGTATACACGCCATGATAATCAAGGCGCTTCTGAGCAGAACGCAGCAAATCCAGTGTCAGGGGTAATTTTACCTTTTGCATAGGGCGCGCATATTAACTTTGTAATGTCATAGAGTCAAAGAAAAAGGCCGCATTACGGCATCTTTCACCCAATATTCGCATCTGTAGCGGGCGATAGTTTAAAATGACTGAGTCCAATTCGCTATAGATTATGAAAAAAATATGAAACAACCCCTGCTACTGGCTTCCTCCTCCCCTTTCCGTCAGGCATTGCTGGCTAAACTCGGGCTGCCATTTACCTGTGCTTCGCCGGACATTGATGAGTCGGCACTGCCTGGCGAAAGCGCCGGGCAACTGGTTGTCCGGCTGGCCCAACAAAAAGCCTTAGCCCTGGCAGGCAATGCGCCAGACACGCTTATCATCGGGTCAGATCAGGTCGGTTCTCTTAACGGCCATTTTCTCGGGAAACCCAATACTGCGGAAAAAGCGTATCAACAGTTGCGGGCAGCCAGCGGGCAATCCGTCACCTTTTATACCGGACTTACGCTTTACTGCTCCCGCCGTCGCCAGTTCTGGCAGTGCTGCGAAACTTTTCAGGTTAACTTTCGTCAACTGCGGGACGAAGAAATTGAAGCCTATATTGCCAGAGAACAGCCCCTAAACTGTGCCGGTAGTTTTAAGTCTGAAGGATTGGGGATTACCCTGTTCGACTCACTACAGGGCCGCGACCCAAATACACTGGTGGGGCTGCCGTTAATCGCCTTATGCGAATTTCTGCGTGAAGCCGGACTGGATCCGCTGACCAGTTTGTAATTCTGCCAGAGGCGACAGTCCGGGGGCATTATATCCGCCCCCGGTATTTAAAGTTAATGTTGCCCCACCCACACCACCATTACTTTGTCGTCCCCGAGTTGCCGGGTAAAACCATAGCCCTCTGCCAGCGGCAGTGTGGTCTGCTGACCGGCCCCAATCGCCGGATGCCGTGCACGGAACTGACCGAGTTTCTGCCAGTGTGCCAACAGGGCAGCACTCTTGCCGTTCACATCCGGCCAGTTCATATCTGATCGTGTCCCCTGAATCGGGTCAGAACCAGTCGGCCCGAAAGCCCGGGCTGTTTCATCGCCATAAAACAGCTGGACAGCTCCGGGAGCCAGCATCAGTAATTCTGCACCACGGGGCCCGCCCTCACGGAACAAGCGGGTATCATGCGAGGACAGATAACTCAGGACATTAAAGGTCTGCAACTGTCCTGACATCTGTTGCCAGACACTGTCAATTGACGCAAAACAATTTACCGCTGCGGCGGCCTGTTCCTGATAATCAAAATTGATCATCGCGTCGAAGCCGTTATCGTAATAAATGCTGCGCATCACCCCATGTCCCCAGGCTTCGCCGGTCATCCAGAAAGGTGCATCATCAGGTTTCTGTTCCGGATTCGCCTGTTTCCAGGCCGCCAGAGCCGCAACGGACTGTGCTTTGAGCTGCCGGAGAGTGGCTTTATCAACATGTTTGGCCGTATCCACCCGGAATCCGTCAATTCCGTAATCCCTGACCCACTGGCTTAACCAGTGAGTCAGATAATCACGTACTGTATAGCCCGGAAGGGTTTTTGCGCCCGTGTCTGGCTTATGTTGCAGAAAATATGGCAGAGCGACCGGCTCAGGCGATTCGGTTTTCAGGTCCGGCAGGAACGCCAGTGACATGGTTAAATCATCGTATCCCGGGGCATCATAGTCTCCGATGTCGCTTCTGACCCAGTCTTTCCCCCACCAACGACTCCAGCCTGCTTTATCGGAAAAATTGATATAGTCATTATAACTGTGCCAGGTCTGCCCTTTGCCAGGTGTCCAGTCAGTCCAGTGTTCACCTAAGAGCTGGTGCTGCTGTGTGGCGGATAAATATAACGCCCCAAAGCCAAATTCCTGCATATCTGCCAGCGTGGCATACCCGGTATGGTTAACCACCACGTCAAAAAGTATCCGAATCCCCCGCTTATGGGCCGCTGTAACCAGCGCCTGTAAATCGGCAGCGGTGCCCATGTTGGCATCCAGCCGGGTCCAGTCAAGTGCGTAGTATCCATGGTAGGCATAATGCGGGAAATCGCCCTTTGCTCCGCCCCCAATCCAGCCATGGATTTGTTCCAGCGGGGAGCTTATCCATAGCGCGTTCACCCCCAGCTGTTGCAGGTAGTCGAGCTTACCGGTCAGCCCCTGTAAATCCCCGCCATGGAAAGTGGCGATATTTTGCATCCCGTCATCCTTGCGGCCATAACTATGGTCGTTCGCCGGATTGCCGTTAGCAAAGCGGTCGGTCAGCGCAAAATAGACTGTAGCATTATGCCAGCTGAAAGGAGCCGGACCTGTTGTGTCCGCCGACTCCAGTAACAGTAATCCGTCACTGCCACTCGCCGGGGCAAGGGTAATGTGCCCCTGCTTCACCACACTGACAGTGCTGCTGTAGAACTCTCGGACGCGACTGCCCTCGGCAAAAGTACTGCTGACATCGATACTAAGGGGTTTTCCGTTCCAGACCGGACAGCGTGCAGGGGCTACCGATAAGCTGTCAGACTCCGGCTGACGAACGGTAATCATCAGGGTTGGTGTACCACTGCGAGTATCCAGTTGCAGCCGGTAGTCACCGTCCCGGAAAATCCGCCATTGTGGAGGGGTACCAGTGCAGCTGCGCAAAGACAGGCTTTGGTTCAACCTGACCGCCTGCTCAGGTTGCCAGCATTGTCCCGCCTGTTGCAGAGTAAAATCCCGCACGCCTTTCGTCAGCGAGGCTTCGGATTCAACGACGCCCGGCACCGTTGGCCGAAAGTCTGAAAACCCTGTTGCACTCCACTGAGCCAGTGCCACACCGGGAAATAACAGCAGGGATAATAACAAGGGTTTCATACGCATGCCCGTCAGGAAGGATGTCAGCGTAGTGTGGCACAGATACCACACGGCGCCCTCCTCCTGGCGGGGTAATCCACAGGGTGAGCTGGCAGGATGAGTGTGTGAGCTCACAAATTGCCGGACAGCAGGAACGCCGTCCGGCAGAAGATTAACTTTTTTGCTGGCGCAGACGCGTCAGGCAACGACGCAATGTTTCGTCCATTGGTGCTTCCAGCCGTAAAGTTTCACCGGTTGCAGGATGGGTAAAAGTGATAGCCGCGGCATGCAGGAACAGACGATTGAGTCCGGTGCCAGCCAGTTGCTGATCAAAATCCCGATCACCGTAACGGTCGTCAAAAGCAATCGGATGATCAGCATGCAACGTATGTACACGAATCTGATGAGTACGACCGGTGATTGGGCTGGCCTTGACCAGACTGGCGAACTGATAGCGCTCTTCTACTTTAAACCGGGTTTCTGAAGGTTTACCTTCGGCACTGACCCGCACCACACGTTCGCCGCTTTGCAGGATATTTTTCAGCAACGGTGCTTTAACCGATTTCACATGGGATGGCCACTGACCTCTGACCAATGCCAGATAATCTTTTTGCATTCCTTTCTCGCGCAACTGCTCATGCAGCGAACGCAATGCTGAACGCTTTTTCGCCACCAGCAGTACACCTGAAGTGTCCCGGTCCAGACGGTGAACCAGTTCCAGAAAACGTGCTTCAGGCCGTAATGCCCGTAAACCTTCAATTACACCAAAGCTTAGCCCGCTGCCGCCGTGCACCGCAGTGCCGGAAGGTTTGTTCAGCACCAGAATAGAATCATCTTCATAGATAACGGCATGTTCCAGTTCTGCCACTTTATCCAGCTTCGGTGACACTTCCGGAACCTCTTTCTCAGAGACCCGGATCGGTGGAACCCGAATTTCATCACCGTCCAGCAGCTTATATTCAGGCTTGATCCGTTTTTTATTAACCCGCACTTCACCCTTACGCAAAATACGGTAAATCATACTCTTCGGGACACCTTTCAAAAAGGTACGCAAAAAGTTATCAATTCTTTGTCCGGCGTGTTCCGCCGTGATGGCGACAAATTGTACGCCCAGGTTCTCATTTTTCATGGCTGCGATTGTAATAGAGAGTGGCTGTCAGGTGCTACTAATTTGTAGAAACCGACAACCCGACAAGCCGTCGTGACAGTAAAGCGCACTCTTTTTAAACAATATCCCGGCATTGCTGTCCGGAAGATCAAATAAATAACAAATAAAGTGATCTCTGCAGTGAAAGTCACCTTGCTATATTCGTGTGAGCAATGGAATAATGCTCAGGTATCTTTGCCGGGAAACCCCGGAAAATAAGATCGTGTAAGAAGAATTTTTGCCGGATTGAACAGACACGCAGCAATGGCATAAGACGTAATGTTTAATCAGGCACTTAGCGGGCTGCGGGTTGTAGCCTGGACGTAGTGGGGTGTACGTATCACTGCCTTTATAGTGGGTTTCTCCTCATCTGGTCGCGGTTTCTGTTTGAAACCTCACCTCCGACATTTTTTGCGCTCCTTTAGCGATCGACAGCCGTGAGGCTGACGTGATTGCAATAAGCCACGGAGCCATCGGTTAATCGTCGTCCAGGGCAATGATGCCCGCAGCTGAGTCACTTATGAGAAAATGACGAGTACCTCAAAATGAAAAGAATGTTAATCAACGCTACTCAGCAGGAAGAGTTGCGTGTCGCCCTTGTAGATGGACAACGTCTGTATGATCTGGATATTGAAAGTCCTGGCCATGAACAGAAAAAGGCAAATATTTATAAAGGCAAAATCACCCGTATTGAACCCAGTCTTGAAGCTGCATTTGTAGATTACGGCGCTGAACGTCACGGTTTCCTCCCTCTGAAAGAAATCTCCCGCGAATACTTCCCTGCCAATTATTCCATGCACGGCCGTCCGAATATCAAGGATGTGTTACGTGAAGGTCAGGAAGTTATCGTCCAGATAGACAAAGAAGAGCGCGGAAATAAAGGCGCAGCACTGACAACCTTTATCAGCCTGGCGGGCAGTTATCTGGTGCTGATGCCCAATAATCCGCGGGCAGGTGGCATTTCCCGTCGTATCGAGGGTGATGACCGTACTGAACTGAAAGAAGCGCTCTCTTCACTACAGTTACCGGAAGGTATGGGGCTGATTGTCCGTACTGCCGGGGTTGGAAAATCTGCAGAAGCACTGCAATGGGATCTCAGTTTTCGTCTGAAACACTGGGAAGCGATTCAGAAAGCTGCCGAAAACCGCCCTGCTCCGTTTCTGATCCATCAGGAAAGTAATGTTATCGTTCGTGCCTTCCGCGATTATCTGCGCCAGGACATCGGTGAAATTCTGATTGATAACCCGAAAGTACTGGAACTGGCACGTCAGCATATCGCAGCTCTCGGTCGTCCTGATTTCAGCAGCAAAATTAAACTGTACACCGGTGAAATCCCGCTGTTCAGCCATTATCAGATTGAGTCACAGATTGAATCTGCGTTCCAGCGTGAAGTTCGTCTGCCTTCCGGTGGTTCGATTGTTATCGATAGTACCGAGGCACTGACAGCCATCGATATTAACTCCGCCCGTGCAACCCGTGGTGGCGATATCGAAGAAACCGCCTTTAATACCAACCTGGAAGCCGCCGATGAAATTGCCCGTCAGTTACGTCTGCGTGACCTGGGTGGTTTAATTGTCATCGACTTTATCGATATGACGCCGGTGCGTCATCAGCGTGCTGTAGAAAACCGGCTGCGCGAAGCCGTACGTCAGGATCGTGCACGAATTCAGATTAGCCATATCTCACGATTCGGCCTGCTGGAGATGTCCCGTCAGCGTCTGAGCCCGTCACTGGGTGAGTCCAGTCATCACGTCTGCCCGCGCTGTAGTGGTACCGGGACTATCCGTGATAATGAGTCGCTGTCACTCTCTATTCTGCGTCTGATTGAAGAAGAAGCGCTGAAAGAAAACACCAAAGAAGTTCATGCCATTGTGCCGGTACAGATTGCCTCTTACCTGCTGAATGAAAAGCGTGAAGCGGTCAATGCTATCGAAACCCGTCAGGGTGGAGTGCGGGCGATTATTGTTCCTGATGATCGTATGGAAACTCCTCACTATTCAGTATTGCGTGTACGTAAGGGTGAAGAGACGAAAACTCTTAGCTATCACCTGCCGAAACTGCATGAAATCGAAGTGGCAGCCATTTCCGATGAAGAGCCTGCTGAACGCCGTCGCCCTGAACAACCAGCGCTGGCAGCTTTTGCTATGACAGAAGCACCACCGACAATAACTGAAGCACCGGTTGTGCCGGTAGCAGCTGAACAAGTGCCAGCAGCCAAAGGCAGCTGTATCTTTAGTCGTCTGCTTAAAGGTCTGAAAAATCTGTTTGGCGGTTCTGAGAAAGAGACCGTCAGTGAAGCTCCTGCCAAAGCAGAGACGCCTGCCCGCAACAGCGAAAACGCTTCTTCGGCTAACCGTAACGACCGTCGTCGTAATAATCGTAACAACCGTAACGATCGTAATGACCGCAATGAGCGGACTGATCGTAACGACCGGAATGACCGGAATGACCGTAACGAACGTACTGACCGTAATAACGAGCAGAAAACGGATCGTAACGAACGCACCGAACGTAACGATCGCAATGAGCGTTCAGGACAGACCCGCACTAACGATAATGCCAACAGCCAGGATAACCGCCGGAATAATAACCGTCGTAACACTGTTGCGACAGAAAATCGTGAAGAGACACAGCCGACTCGTCAGAACACACCTCTGACCGACGAAGCACGTCAGCAACGCGAGCAACAACGTCGTGAGCAGCGTGCTGAGCGTCAACGTCGTCGCCAGGAAGAACGTCGTCAGCAACAGGAAGCCACCGCTCCGGAACAGCCGACAGTGGTTGCTGAGGTTCAGACTAACGAGGCAGCTGCCGTAGAAGAACCGGTGCAAATCAGCGTTCGTCGTAAACAGCGTACTCTGACACAGAAAGTTCGTTATGGCGTCGAAGAGACCCGGGACACCGCTCCTGCTGAGGTAGCCGCGACAACAGAAACCACAGTGGTCGGTGATGACGTTGTGGCTGTAGAAAGCGCCCGTGAAGATGGACAGGAAAACCGTGATAATAACGGCAATATTCCTCGTCGTTCACGCCGTTCTCCACGCCATCTGCGCGTCAGTGGCCAACGCCGTCGTCGTTATCGTGACGAGCGTTATCCGCAGCAGTCCGCAATGCCTCTGGAAACTGCCGTTGCCTCTCCGGAGTTAGCTTCCGGTAAAGTGTGGATCAGCTATTCTGCCCCGGTTCTACAGGATGAATTTGTTCAGTCTGAAGACCTGCAGGATCAACCAGTGAACGAAACAGTTGTTGAGCCGGTAGTGGCTGATGTTGTTACAACATCGTTGCCTGCAGCGCCACAGCCAGACAGCGTACCAGAAGTGGCAGAAGCCGCTGCAACTGAAACACCAGTTGTTGCTGAACCTGCCAGTACCCTGCCTGCTGCCTCTGCAGCTCAGGAAGTGGTAAGTGCTGAGGAAAGTACCCCGGTCGCTACGGATGCACCTGTTGTCAGCGAGTCTGTAACTTCTGCTGAGACTGTAGTGCCTGAACCGGCACAATCAGAGGTTGTTGCAACTGAAACGGCCAGTCAGCCGTCACCGGTTGCCGACAGTCCTGCCAGCACTGAGGTTGAAGTTGTTCCGGCAACAGCTGAAGTGAATGCCCCGGCAGAAACTGCTGCTGCGGAAGTGGTTGAAGCGCCGGAAGTTACGGCAGTACCAGAAGCTGTTGAATCAGCCCCTGAGACTGAGGAAGTGCGCTCTGTGGTTGCCGAAACTCCGGCAGCAGTCACTGCTGAGCCAGAAGCTCCGGCTCCGGCCCCACAGGAAGCTAAAACAGCACCGGTCGCCGCAACAGTAGCGGCACCGACGACTAAACCTCGTTTCCATGCGACTGCTCCGATGACCCGTGCACCGGCACCTGAATGGGTTGCTGAACCACCGCGTCACAGTGACTGGGTACGTCCGGTTTATGATTTCGCAGGAAAAGGTGCTGCAGGTGGACATACCGCCAGCCATCATGCGACTGCACCAGTAACCAAAGCTTCATAAGGCTAAACCCTGTGATGCTCCCCGTGTGAGCAAAACACAGCCAAAAAAAACCTGACCCTTACCGGTCAGGTTTTTTATTGCCTGCGTTCAGCTGTTGAGCTGAAACAATGATAATTTCGACATTGCGCTAAAGGTTTGATAGCTGGCCTGCAAAGCCGTTTGCTGCATCGTGTAATCGGAGATCGACTGAGTAATATCGGCATCCGTCAGTTGGCTCATCTGAGAACTGAGGATAACGCCCCGATCCTGCCCCTGACTGTCCAGTTTATCCAGCTCCGAAAGTCCGGTACCAATCTCTGAACGTACGCTCAACACATTATTCAGCGCGTTGTGTAAACCACGGTTCACCTTATCCATAGTGTCGCCGAACTGTTCAATAGTCCCATCAGTCGCACCAGACTGCGGCACACTCAGCGCTTTTATCGCTGAATCAAGCATATTAAAAACGCTGGTTTCGCTGGCTGAGCCATCCGGTTCCGGAGTGGCATTTGCGGTTAGCGACATAAATATCTGATTGCCGGGATGGCCAATCGTCATCGTACGCTGGCTGCTGACTTTCTGGCTGATAGCGTCATCTCCACCCTGATAAATCACACTTCCGCCGCTGTTGATAAACGGCTGTTGCTGGGTTTTATAGCCAGCGAAAATATAGCGACCATTACTGTCCTGAGTGTTCGCCAGGTCCACCAGTTGATCGCGAATTCCGGTAAGCTGGGTGGCAATCGAGGCGCGGTCATCATCATTCAGGGTGCCGGTAGAGCCATAAACCACCTGAGTCAGTGCCGTTTCAATACAGTCGCTGACACTGCTTAAAGCGTTCTCTTCATAGGCCAAAGACTGGTTCGCAAATGACTGTGCCAGCTCATATTGCGCATCTTTATTTTGCGTCTGAGACACATTCACTGCCTGGGACGCCGAAATAGGATCATCGGAAGGTTTAGTCACTCTTTTTCCTGTTGATATCCGCATTCCGCTCTCCAGCCAGCGACTCTGCGCATTACTCATTCCCTGCATCTGTCGTGCAAAAATCAAACTGGTACTGAGCCTCATACCTTTTCTCCTTTATGTTAGCTCCACATCAACCGGTAATACTGATCAACGAATTGAATAATGTGTCTGCCGTCTGCAGTACTTTGGTATTGGCGATGTAATATTGCTGGTATTGCGTCAACATTGAGTACTCTTCATCCAGGTTTACTCCGGAAACAGATTGTTGACGCTGGGTCAGCTGGTCAACCACCAGTTGTTGAGTATCACAGCTGCTTTGCAGGCTGCTGGTTTTATTCCCGACATAACTGACCATCGAACCGTAGGCCTGTGTCAGCGTGGCCTTGCCACCAACCATTTTCTCATCCTGCAACTCCAGCATTTTTTTGACATTACTGTTATCACTGGCTGCTCCGGTTTCTCCGGCTGCTGCAATCTGTGAGCCACTGGTCAGTGCCACCGAGAAATCACGACCGGCTTCACTGAGAGGTTTCACCAGGAAGCTGTCTTTTTCGGCCGGAGAACCATTTACGGTCAAATCCAGCCCGTCAAATGACAAATGGGTCTCTCCCTGGTCATCGCTTATTTGTGGGGTAATCGTTTGGTTATCGGAAAGCCGGGTCACCTTCCACTGCCCGCCCTGATAAGCCACACGGTAATCTGAAGCCTGCAGAGCACTGGTGTCTGAATACGCCGCACTGACTGAAGTATCTGAACTATTTTTACTGTTACCGAAAACCACCGGTGAACCAACAGTAAAAAAATCACTCCCTTCATTGCCATCACTGTCATAACCCTGGTGCTGGATCTGGTTCATCCTGGTGGCAAAGGTCACTGCCATTTGCCCCAACTGACTCTGAACACTGTCCAGGTCTTCGCTGCGAAATTTCAGCAAACCGCTCAGAGAACCACCGGTAAATAATTTATCCGGAAGCGGAGTATCACCCGCAGTCTTATCTGTGTAGCCAGGAACCAGCCGGGTAGGATCCGCCGCTGATGGCATGGCTTTCATCTGAGTTGTCTGATCCCCGTTTACCAGCGTCAAACCGTTGGGCAATGACACCACCATATTGCCGTCCTGCACAGAGACATTCACCGCGGTCAGATTATTAAGGTCACTTACCAGCTGATCACGTTGGTCCAGCAGGTTATTAGGGGCTTCACCGTTACCGGATAACCTGGCTATCTGTTTATTTAACGCAGCAATCTGCCGGGTATCTGAATTTATGCTGCTAATCGTATCGCTGATTTGGTCATTGGTATTTGATTGCAGATTATCCAGATACTGCTGCATGGTACGTAGTTGCCCGGCCAGTGACTGAGCATCACTGAACATTGCCTGACGGGCTGACGGGTCTTCTGCACTATCAATTACGTTCTGGATATTTTTAAAAAATGACTGGAATGAATCGGACAGGTCATTGCCGTTCATGGTCATCAGATTATCGATACCCGACAGCTGGGTATACTGGCTGCCGGCCGCGCTGTTCAGAGCGCTGGCAGTCCGTAACTGACGGGTAATCAGTTCATCATATTGTCTTTGCACACCATCCACTTTCACTCCATTGCCATACCAGGCATTACCACTGAATGTACTGTTGGCCTGTGCCAGTAATACCTGCTGCCGGTTATAACCGGCAACGGTGTAGTTGCTGATATTGGCACTGGTAATATTGAGTGCGGACTGAGCGGCGCTCAGACCGCTCATTGCGGAATTAATCAGAGCTGACATGCTGGTCTCCGGAAATCGGTTATGCCACAGGTCATCATTGGCCTGAGGCCTGGTTATCTGTTTCAGTTATCGGTTGAATTGCGGTGAACCTGAACAAAAATCAGAATAAATCGCGCAGATCACTTGTTACGTTCTGTACCGCCTGCTGGCTGCTCTGTTTAAGCTGACGGATCACTGAAATCAGTTTGCCCGCATAATGAGGATCGGTTGCATATCCTGCTGCCTGCAGGGCATGCGCCCCGGACTCAGCCGAACCCGCAGTCGTTACCTGACGGTAACGAGGATTGCTGGTCAGCAGGCGAGCATAATCCTCCAGAGCTTCACGGTAAGAGTGATAAACCCGGAAACTGGCCAGCTGTTTCGCAGCCATCCCTTGCTGATACTCGGTAGTCACCACCGTGGTTGTTTCTCCCTTCCAGTCACTACTGGCTTTAATTCCGAACACATTGAAGCTGGGTAAACCGTTATTGCGCAGTATTTGTCGGTGTCCCCAGCCGGTTTCCAGTGCAGCCTGAGCAAGGATAAGATGATGAGGAATACCACTAAGGTCACTGACCTGACGGGCGGGCTGTCGCAGACGTTGCAGAAACTCCTCCACTCCGGCAGAAGGCGCTGAAAAGTCAGGTACTGCCGCGCGGATCTGTTGCTGTATCGCCGTGGTCTGCGGCAATACAGCCCGCCGCTCATCTCCCAGAGGTAAAGGAACTGTGCCCGTTCGTTCATCGGGTTTCTCAGCAGGAACCATCTGCCGTGCAATCATCTCTGCCATACCCAGTCCCCGTCCCCCGGCCAACTGGGAGATTTGCTGGTCATAAAGCGAAGTAAACAACTTACCCTGCTGACTACCAAACAGCGGGTCCTCAGGCAGAGTCTCACGCATACTTTTCAGCATCATCTGCATAAACAAGCTCTCTACCTGACGGGCCACCGCCATTGCCTGAGTGCGGGGGTGGGCAATGGCCTCCCGCTTCAGTTTATCCAGCGCATTACTGTCATACGCTAAATCATTTACCGTATCGCCGATTTGCATTAAATGATCTCCAGCTTCGCTCGCAAGCATCCGGCCGACTGCATCGCCTGCAGGATAGACATCAGATCATTAGGTGTAGCCCCCAGCGTATTAAGCGCACGGATAACACTGTTGAGGGTGGCGCTGGCCTGTACATGCTGTAGTGCTCCCCCCTGTTGACGCATATCTATCGTCGTACGTGGCGTGGTGACAGTCTGTCCTCCGGCAAGCGGGGTATTCGGTTGGCTTACCTGCTGCTGGCGGTCAATAGTGACCGACAAACCGCCCTGCGCCACCGCACAGGTGCTGAGCTGAACCTCCCGGTTCATAACCACCGCGCCGGTTCGTGAGTTAATAATCACACGGGCATCTTCCACCGGCACCGTCACTTCCAGATTCTGTATGCCAGCCAGTAACTCCACCTGTTGAGTGTGCGAAGGCGAGGCTTTTACCCGGATAGTACTTCCGTCCAGCGGCGCAGCCGCCGGATAACCGGTATAACGATTAATCACATCAGCAATTCGCTGCGCAGTGGTGAAATCCTGCTGATTCAACTGCAATACAAGTTCATTGCGGGTACCAAAATCACTGGGCAGTTCACGTTCAACGATGGCGCCGCCGGTAATCCGCCCGCCATTTAACTGATTCACCTGCACGCTGCTGCCACCGGACTGGGCTCCGGCACCGCTCACCAGGATATTCCCCTGGGCCAGTGCATACACCTGATTATCCACCCCTTTCATCGGGGTCAACAGCAACGTGCCGCCGCGCAAACTCTTGGCGTTACCCATTGAAGAGACGACTACATCAATATTTTGTCCCTGATGAGCAAATGCCGGCAAACTGGCGGTAACCATTACAGCAGCCACATTTTTAAGCTGAATATTGGTCCCGCCAGGCACAGTGATTCCCAACTGTGACAACATATTGGTCATCGTCTGGGTAGTAAACGGGGTTTGCGTGGTCTGGTCACCCGTACCGTCCAGTCCCACCACCAGCCCGTAACCAATCAGCTGGTTTTCACGGACGCCCTGAACGGTGGTTAAATCGCGGATACGTTCCGCATGGGCGGGCAGACAAAGAACACAGCAGATCAGCAATTCGCTGGCCCGTCGAAATAATGCCATCATCAGTCCGGCCTCCTACATAGGGGAAACATTCAGGAAAAAGCGTTGCAGCCAGCCCATCTGTTGCGCTTCATTAATATAACCATTACCGACATATTCGATGCGGGCATCAGCAACTGATGTAGAAACCACAGAATTACTGGCATTGATGGTGCGTGGATTGACCACTCCGGAGAAACGAATAAATTCGGTGCCCTGATTAATCGCAATCTGTTTTTCACCGACTACATTGAGATTGCCGTTGGTCAGCACTTTATCCACGGTAACAGTAATGGTGCCGGTAAAGGTGTTATTCGCAGTCGCGCCTCCTTTTCCGTCAAAATCATGGCCACCACTGCCGTCAAAACTGGTTTTATCACCACCAAGAAGCCCGTTCAGGAAACGGGGAGTTGCGGTTAGCCCGAAACTGCTGCTGCCCTTGCGACTGGCATTACTGGAAGAACTCTTGCTGGCACTGACATTTTCCTGCAACACGATAGTCAGGGTATCGCCAATATTTCTTGGCCGACGGTCTTCAAACAGTGGCTGATAGCCATAACTGACAGGGGCAACTCCCTGAAATATTGAACCGTCCACCACCGGATTGCCCGGAGGCGGCGGTACCGCAGTAGTGGTGCCTTTTACCAGCGGGGTCTGTGGTATCAGGGCGCAACCGCCCGTCATCAGCAACAGGGCCGGGATCATTCCTTTGTACAAAGCAAACTTCGCCACAGTGGATCTCGCTCTTCAGAAATAATACACCGGCAGCCAGAGGCCACCGGCAGCCAGGATAATCAGAGTTGTGTCAGACGCTGTAGCATCTGATCTGAAGTACTGATTGCTTTGCTGTTAATTTCGTAAGCCCGCTGAGTCTGGATCATCGATACCAATTCTTCGGCAACATTGACGTTTGAGGTTTCAACATAGCCCTGATAGAGCAATCCCGCGCCATTCTGACCCGGAGTGCTTTCTGTCGGAGCTCCGGACGCCTGAGTTTCCTGATAGAGATTTTCTCCTTTACTGTCCAGACCAGCATCGTTAACAAAGGTATTCAGAGTGAGCTGACCCACCTGAGCGGCCTGGGTCTGACCGGGCTGAGTCACACTGACAACACCGTCACGTGAGATGGTAATACTCAGCGCATTTGCAGGAATGGTAATCCCTGGCTGAACCTGAAACCCGGTGTTATTCACCAGCTGACCATTCTGGTCTACCTGAAATGAGCCATCACGGGTATATGCCGAACTGCCATCCGGTAACAGCACCTGAAAGTACCCCTGGCCATTGATGGCAATGTCTTTGGCATTGTCGGTTTTTGACAGGTTGCCTTGCGCATGCAATCGTTCGGTCGTCACCGGGCGAACACCGGTGCCAATCTGTAGCCCTGAAGGTAAAGTATCCTGTTCGGAAGACTGGGTTCCGGGCTGGCGTAACGTCTGATAGATCAAATCTTCAAATACCGCCCGCGAACGCTTAAAGCCGTTAGTACTGACGTTTGCCAGATTATTGGAAATGACATCCATATTGGTCTGCTGAGCATCCAGACCGGTTTTTGCTATCCATAAAGAACGTATCATTGTCAGTCGGTTCCCTTAGCTATTTAATGACAATAACTGGTTGGCTTTCTGTTCGTTCTGGTCAACGCTGCCTATTACTTTCATCTGCATCTCAAAGCGTCTGGCCTGATTGATCATGGCCACCATAGTTTCGGCCGGGTTGACGTTACTACCCTCAAGTACCCCGGGCATCACCCGCAGATTCAGGTCAGCAGGTAAGACTGGTCCCGACTGCTGAACCACCTGTGGCGTTGGCCGAAAAAAACCATCGTCAGAACGTTGCAGGGTTGTCGGACCCGCATGAACCAGTTTCAGCCGTGCCACCTGTACAGTGGCATTGGGCTGATCTCCCGGGTTCAGAGCGGTAATTGAACCATCGGCAGCGATGGTCAGCTGCGCATTCTGAGGAAGCGCAATCGGCCCGTCTTCACCAATCACCGGGTGACCGGCAATGGTCAGCATTCCCTGTGAATCCAGCTGCATATTGCCGTTACGGGTATAAGCTTCGCTGCCATCAGCCATACGAATTGCCAGCCAGCCATCAGGCTCCACCGCAACATCCAGCGGACGTTCGGTGTAATCCAGCTTCCCGGCAGACATATCAGCCGCTGGTGTGGACGCAGCCACTAAGGTCCGGGTAGGTATCGTCGGCCCGTTCACCGGAACTGCCCGCATTGCACTGAGTTGCGCTCTGAAACCGGGAGTTGAGATATTTGCCAGATTGGCGGTGGTAATGGCCTGCATTTCCAGAGTCTGGCTGGCCCCTCCCATCGCGGTATAAATTGCATGATCCATTGCTCAGCCCTTCGCTTAACGCAGGTTAACCAGCGTGTTGAGGATCTGGTCCTGGGTCTTAATTGTCTGCGCATTTGACTGATAATTGCGTTGTGCCACTATCATATTGACCAGCTCTTTGCTCATATCCACATTGGATGCTTCAAGCGCTCCTGCAGTCAGTGAACCAAAGTTGCCAGTGTCTGCCACGCCAATCGCCGGCTGACCCGAGGCACTGGTTTCAGCCCAGACATTATCTCCCTGTGACTGAAGCCCCTCGGGGTTAGCAAAAGACGACAACACAATCTGTCCCAGTAACTGAGTTTTCTGATTGGAATAGGTACCGGTGATGGTGCCGTCTTCATTAACGCGATAGCCCGTCAGATCGCCCGGTGCAAATCCATCCTGCTCAGGACTACCAAATGTGCAGGTCCCGGTGTTCTGCTGCATACTATTCAGCATGCTCAGGGTGATCGACTGATTGGCGGCAGCACCATTGCTGCCCTGAATCACCAGCGTTTGTTGCGGTGCGCTGGTCAGTACCCCGTTCTCGTCAAACGTCATATCGAAAGAGGTACAGGCTTGTCCGGTGGTTGAATCTATCGGATTACAGGTCCATTGATTATCAGCATCTTTGACAAAGTAGAGGTCAAGCTGGTGCTGGTTCCCCTGCGAGTCAAATACCGTGACGGTACTTTTGGCATTGAAACTATCAACATCGGTAGGATCAAACGGTGTGACATCAGGAACCGAATCGGTCGAATTCAGGTTTGCCACCAGCGAGGCTTTGGTGGTGGCATTTGCCTGCATCTGGGTGTCCGGAATATTTAGCGGCCCCGGGTTCGCTCCGGTCTGAATTACTGCCGGAATACCACTGGCAGGATAACCGGTAACACTCAGCCCCGCAGTGTTCACCAGATTGCGGTTAGCATCGAGAGAAAACTGACCATTGCGTGAATAGTAAACATTACCGCTGGTATCAGTCAGGCGAAAAAAACCGTTACCACTCAGTGCCACATCCAGTGAACGCCCGGTAGAGGTCGTTGCCCCGTCCCCGAAGTCCTGAATCACTTTCGACACCTTGGTTCCCAGCCCGATTTGCGAGGCAGCAAACATATCGGCAAAGGCTGCCGTGCTGGCTTTAAAACCAGAAGTTGCTGAGTTGGCAATATTGTTACCAATGACATCCAGATTCGCTGAGGCGGCATTAAGGCCACTGACAGCCTGAGAGAAAGACATAATAGCTCCTGAGAGTGTTAAAGAATTTGACGTATCTGATCGAGAGTTGCGGTACCAAAAGCCCCGAGATTCAGTACTCCCGGATTACCGTTATCTCCCGGAGTGACCCCATAAACCCTGGCATAGCTCAGATTGGTCACATCTACCGGGGTATCATCGGTACTGGCACTGATGGTCACCGTGTATTTTCCTTCCGCAGCAGGACTACCGTCTTCACCGGTTCCGTCCCACTGGAAGGTATGTACTCCTGCATCCATACTTCCGAGATCCAGTTTCGCCACGACATTCCCGTTACTGTCGGTAATGGTGGCTACCGCATCACTGACGCTGACCGGAGTTTCCACCCCGAATGGCGTGGTGGTCATTCCGCCGTCATCAGAACTACTGTCTTTACCGGCGAGGATGCTATTGCCTGGCACCATAACGCCGTGACCGATCAGCAGGGTATTTTCCATCGACTGGCCCGCCGAAATTTGCCCGGACACAGAACTCAGTGTGGTATTGAGCTGTTCAATACCACTTAGTGTATTGATCTGTGCCAACTGCGAAGTCAGTTCGCTGTTATCCATCGGATTGGTGGGATCCTGATTTTTCAGCTGAGCCACCAGTAAAGTCATAAACTGATCCTGAAGGTCAGCGGCACTGTTGCCGTTGCTGCTGGTCGTGCTGTCGCGCATTACCGGCTGGCTGCTAACGTTGCCCACCGTGGAATTTATACTCATCGTTTTATCCTTTACTGGCCCAGAGTTAGTGTTTTCATCATCAGGCCTTTGACGGTATTCATCACTTCCACATTGGCCTGATAACTGCGTGAAGCAGAAATGGTGTTGACGGTTTCAGCAACCACATCCACGTTGGGCATGCGTATATAGCCTTTACCATCGGCCATGGGATCACCCGGCGCATAAACCAGTTTGAACGGAGCAGGATCATCCACTATTCCGGCCACGTGTACCCCGCCGGCACCGGTCATGGCAGAAGCATTGCTGCGAAAAATGACCTGTTTTGCCCGGTAAGGCTGTCCGTCCGGCCCTGTACGACTGTCAGCATTAGCCAGGTTACTGGCACTGACATTCAGTCGTTGCGACTGCGCCGTCAGTGCTGACCCCGAGATATCGAAAATAGAAAAGAGGCTCATACCGTCAGTTATCCTTGCATTACGCTGATCATCTGTTTGATTTGTGAAGATAAAATTGTCAGATCGGTTTGATACTTCACACTGTTATCGGCGAACTGCACCCGCTCTCTGTCCATATCGACGGTATTACCGTCAGCGGCGGGCTGGTCTGGCACGCGGTACAGTAAATCCGGGTGAGTGACAGAGTGACTTTGTGCAGCAATGTGTCGTCCGGAAGTCAGACTGAGTGACAGCGCCTGAGAATGTGGTGATTGCTGCCGGATGGCGTGAGCCAGCTGCGCAGTAAAATCAATGTCTCTGGCCTGATAGCCGGGAGTATCTGCATTGGCAATGTTAGACGCGAGTATCTTCTGGCGCTGATCGCGTAGATTTAGAGCCTGGCTGGCAAAGCTCAGGCTGGCATCCAGTCTGTCGGACATAGGTCCCTCCGGTGAAAAAATGAGTTAGCCCAGAATACGGGACCAGAGCAGCAGGACATCGGCAGAATAGCCAAAAAAAACAACCCTAGTTTAGCGATTGAGAATTGCAGTTAATGCATAAAATTAATCTAAATTACAGTCAATTAGAGTTGTCACTTCATGAAAAAATGTCTGTTTTTACAGTTGCTAATCCCGGCATTTTTCGCTCACGCCGACAGCCTGTCACAGCAGCTAAATACATATTTCGCCGGCCGGGATCCGCAATATGCTGCTGGTATGCAGGTGATCGTCCGAACCCCGGAACCACAGTGGCCGCACTGCACTCAGCCAGTATTTAGCCTGCCCGGAAACAGCCAGCGTTGGGGACGAATGACTATTGCCGCACGTTGCGGACAGCGACGACATTTTCTACAGATCGAACTCCGGGTTACCGGTAAATATTACGTTTCAGCGCAAGCCATCAGCCGGGGCGGTCTGGTTAACCGGCAAATGCTGTCAGTGCGGAGCGGAAGGTTAGATACTCTTCCGGCACGCACCTTACTGTTCCCCGAAACACTGTTGCCAGCTATCGCACTGCAGTCTGTTCCACCAGGTAAGGTGATTATTTCCAGCCTGTTCAGGCAACCCTGGCAGGTAAAAAGTGGCGACAATGTTCAGATTGAACTGTCTGGTGAGGGGTTCAGCGCCAGCGCGGCAGGTACCGCACTGAATAATGCCGCTGCCGGTGGCGAGGTCAGAGTTCGTACCGAAAACGGACAGATCGTTAATGCGCTGGTCGATGTCCACGGAAAGCTGAGGGTAAAGATCAATTAAGGCAGAACTTAAACCTAATGTTCTGACGTCAGTTGCCGATAATCCGGGTATCCCGCCTGAATGTCCCGGCGGTGTACCATCCGAAATGGAGCGAAAATTATGAGCATTGATAAAACCCCGCCAGCCACAGTGATAAAACCGACAGTTAAGCCGCGAGGTCCGGTCATTCTGCAGCGGGATACCTCACCGGCACCTGATAC
This sequence comes from Tatumella citrea, assembly GCF_002163585.1. Classification (NCBI taxonomy): domain Bacteria; kingdom Pseudomonadati; phylum Pseudomonadota; class Gammaproteobacteria; order Enterobacterales; family Erwiniaceae; genus Tatumella; species Tatumella citrea. The sequence continues at coordinate 1,583,605 of NZ_CP015579.1, read as the reverse complement.
CCGGTCCCCGGCGCCACGGATTAACCTTCGAAAAACGCAGCAGATGCTGCACTGTGACAATAGCCAGGACATCCGCCAGTCCCGGGTAGACGAAATACGCCAGGCTCTGGCTGAGGGCAGCTACCAGACTGACAGCAGTGCTATCGCCCGTGGGATAGCCGGAAGCCTGTTAAGGATGGAAAGTGATGCAGACTAGTATCAGCGGGTCGCTGGTGATTATTCTACAGAATATGCGGCAGGTGATTGCCTCACTGCAACTAATGATGCAGAAAGAACAGCAGGAACTGAGCAGCGCCCGGCCTGACAGTTACCGGTTACAAAGCCTGACTGAGGATAAACAGGCCGCACTCAATACCCTGAGCTATCTCGATGACCGTTTGTCAGAGACAGGAAATAAAAGCGGTTTAACCGCCCCGTTTGCGCAGTCTGAAGAGCTAAATTCGTTGTGGCTGGACCTGTGTCGTGAGTTGTCAGTTTTACAGCAAACCAATCAGCATACCGGCCTGCTTTTACAACAGCAGATGCAGTGGACACAACAAGCGTTGGCAGTGTTAGCCCCGCTTAAAAACCAGCATTTTTACGGCCCGGATGGCCAGGCCAAATAACAGATAAAAAAGTGTCGTCATCCATTCCCGGACCAGGGACGCTCCCCCTGTCCGGTGTTTTTTTATCTGAATTTCGCACCCGGCTGATAAACCGGTACAGCCTTGATAAGGCTGTAAGTTATGAATATCTGATGTGATTCACAGAGAAAGCAGTCAACGAACAGACGACCAAAGGAAGGAAAATGACCGGCAGTCACAGGACTGAAACTACCGGTCAGGTTGCATCAGGTCAGGCTTCGACGGGCAAAATCTTTCACTCTGAAGCCCAGCAGCCCGAGGCTGCCAAAATAGACGGCACCACCGACCGCACACACTCCGGCAAGTCGCAGGATACGCCACACCATCTCACCTTCACCCCATGACGGCATGTAATGCAGCACAATACATAACACCGAAGCCATAATCAGTACCGAGATGATCAGCCGGACCAGAAAACTGGTCCAGCCAGGCTGTGGCTGGAAGAAGTTTTTCTTACGTAATTGCCAGAACAGCAGTGCCGCATTCAGACACGCTGCCAGACCAATCGACAGTGATAATCCGGCATGTTTCAGCGGGCCGATAAATGCCAGGTTCATGATTTGTGTTGAAATCAGAGTCACGATGGCAATCTTCACCGGAGTCTTGATGTCCTGACGGGAGTAAAAACCCGGTGCCAGCACTTTCACCACAATCAAACCAACCAGGCCCACAGAATAAGCCACCAGTGCCCGTTGGGTCATCAGTGCGTCAAACGCGGTGAATTTACCGTACTGGAACAGTGCTGAGGTCAATGGCCCGGCCAGGATACCAATGGCGACCGAGCTGGGGATTGCCAGTAACAGGCATAACCGCAATCCCCAGTCCATCAGGTGAGAATATTCGGTAAAATTGCCACTGGAAAAACTGCGCGATAGTGACGGCAGCAGTATCGTTCCAAGCGCCACCCCAAGAACTCCCGAAGGAAACTCCATCAGGCGATCAGCGTAGTACATCCATGAGACAGAACCTGACACCAGAAATGAAGCAAATATGGTGTTGATGATCAGTGAAATCTGACTGACAGAAACCCCGAGAATGGCAGGCCCCATCTGACGTAAAACCCGCCATACACCAGCATCACGCAGGTTTATACGTGGTAAAACCAGCATACCGATTTTACGCAAATGCGGCAGCTGGTAACCGAGCTGTAATACCCCACCAACAACCACCGCCCACGCCAGTGCCATGACATGCGGATGAAACCAGGGAGCAGCCACCAGCGCAAAGAAAATCATGCTCACATTCAGTAAGGTCGGAGCAAACGCCGGTACAGAAAAACGGTTCCAGGTATTCAGAATAGCGCCAATTAAGGAGGCTATCGAAATAAGCAGAATATACGGAAAAGTCACCCGCAACAGAGCCGTGGTCAGTGCAAACTTATCGGCGGTGTCTGCGAAACCCGGGGCCGTAATATAGATGACCCAGGGAGCGGCGAGCATTCCCAGTAACGTAACTACCGCCAGTACCAGTGTCAGTAATCCGGAAACATACGACACAAAAACACGGGTAGCTTCTTCACCCTGTTTATTCTTGTATTCAGCCAGAATCGGCACGAATGCCTGAGAGAATGCTCCTTCAGCGAAGATGCGACGCAACAGATTGGGTAATTTAAATGCGACAAAGAAGGCATCAGTTGCCATCCCTGCCCCAAAAACCCGGGCAACAATTGCATCGCGGGCAAAGCCCAGCACGCGCGAAAACAGCGTCATAGAACTGACAGCAGCCAGTGATTTAAGCAAATTCATAAGTGTTCAGACATCCTGCAATTTCGACATTTATGTCCCGAACGGTAGTCAGGCTTCCGTCCAGTGGCTCGCTCATCCAGCGAACCGGCGTTAGTCTACTGAGGCTGATAAAAATCACCAGCCATGTTTGTTACAAGACATGAGTCATCAGTATTTATCAGCACTGCCTTCCGCCCAGGTCAGTGCTGTCAGCACGTGGTCTTCCCAGACGCCATTAATTAATAAATACTGACGCGCATAGCCTTCCTTCTCGAATCCCAGCCTGGCCAGCAGATTGCCACTGCGCTGATTACGTGGCATATAATTTGCCATAATGCGGTGAATTTTATGCTGTCGTTGCATATAACGAATAGCTGCCTGCAACGCTTCCTGCATTAGCCCCTGCCCCTGCCATTTTTCGCCCAGCGAGTAGCCCAGGTAACAGGCATAAAAACAGCCCCGCACCACATTGCTAAAATTCGCGACACCCATCACTTCCTGCTCGGCAGGATCCAGCAGGATAAAATAGTAGGCAGATCCCTGACGTTGCTGCTCAGTCATGATCGAAAGACGGGTCTGCCAGCCGGAAGGCTGAAAATAGCTCTGGTCACGGATAGGCTCCCATGGCGTCAGGTAAGCACGGTTACCTGCATAGTAATCTGCCATTCGCCACGCATCACGATCGTTCACCAAACGCACCACCATCCGGTCAGTTGTCAGACTCACCCGCGATGATGCTGTACGATATCCAAACATAAATACTCCCTGACTGATGAGCAGATAATAGGCGGCACTGTCCTTTCTGACCGGCCGGCAGGATATGTTAATACCAGCAGTGAATTTATCCCATTAAAAACGCACTGTTTTGCGACTATTCTGCACCACTGTCGGCTACTTCTGACAACAGCTGTAACATCGCCATCCTGGCCCTGCGGATGACACTCCCCGATAACTCAGGCAAAATGTTTCCCGGCCAAGCGAGTATGTTATCTGTAAGTTGAGGAATAAATGCGTAAATTTGTTATCTGCCTGTCGGTTTTTTTTGCAGCATTGCTGCTCAGTGGCTGTAATCATCTGACAGAATATTCAATCAGTGAACAGCAAGTGAACAAAGAACTTCAAAAGCATGATAATTATCAGAAAGATATTGGAGTTAACGGGCTGGCAAACGCTCACATAGCCCTGAGCAATCTGCAGGCAGCCATCGGCCGGGAAGAACCCAATAAAGTCACTCTCTCCGGAACGGCAGATATCCGGTTACAGTCTCTGTTTGGTTCACAGCATGCTGCTGTTAATCTGAAAATGAAAGCACAGCCGGTATTTGATCCACAACAGTCAGCAATCTATCTGCAGGATTTGCAAATTACCGATACACAAGTGACTCCGGATAAACTGCACGATGTCATTAACGCGCTGATGCCGCTATTAAATCAGTCTCTGAAGGATTATTTTGAACATCACCCTGCTTATGTCCTGAGTGCTGATCACAGTACCGCTGAGGCGTTGGCAAAAAAACTGGCTAAAGGTCTCGAAGTTAAGCCTGGCGAGCTGGTGATCTCCCTGACACAGTAAGCCCCGTTAACATAAACACCCCTGTGGCATAAAATCAGTACAAATAATCAGTGCATTCCTGCCACGGGGGCTTTATTCTTAGTCCCCGGTAAAAACCCGCAAACGTTTACTTTCCACGCCGGAGCCTGATGCATGACTGCCCATCCAGAAAAGATCACTTTACGCCGTCCCGATGACTGGCATATCCATTTACGTGATGACGAAATGCTGAACACCGTTCTGCCCTATACCAGTGAGGTATTTGGCCGCGCGATAGTCATGCCTAACCTTGTTCCTCCTGTCACCAGCGTGGCGGCAGCCAAAGCTTACCGTGAACGTATTCTGGCAGCGTTGCCGGCAGAACATCGTTTTGAACCGCTGATGACCTGCTATCTGACAGACTCCCTGGACCCGGATGAAATCGAAACCGGCTTTCGCGATAAAGTATTCACAGCAGCCAAGCTCTACCCGGCGCACGCTACCACCAATTCCAGTCATGGAGTTACCAGTATTCAGCATATTGCCGGAGTACTGGATCGTATGCAGTCACTGGGAATGCCGTTACTGATTCATGGCGAAGTGACAGATTCACATGTCGATATCTTTGACAGAGAAGCACGGTTTATCGAGCAGGTACTGATTCCGTTACGTAACCAGTTCCCTGAGTTACGGGTAGTGATGGAACATATCACCACTAAAGATGCCGCAGAGTACGTCAGTGCCGGGGATCAGAATCTGGGTGCCACCATTACCCCTCAGCATCTGATGTTCAACCGTAACCATATGCTAAGCGGCGGAATCCGCCCACATCTGTACTGCTTGCCAATCCTGAAACGCAACATCCATCAGGAAGCATTACGTGCTGTCGTAGCCAGTGGTCATCCTCGTTTCTTCCTCGGGACTGACACGGCACCGCATCTGCGCCACCGTAAAGAAGCCAGTTGTGGTTGTGCAGGGGTGTTTAACGCACCAAGCGCACTGCCAGCCTACGCGACCGTATTCGAAGAGCTGGGTGCTCTCCAACACCTGGAAGCGTTCTGTTCACTGAATGGCCCGCAGTTTTACGGATTACCGGTGAGTACCGAAACCGTGACCCTGCAGCGCCAGCCCTGGACCGTGCCAGAAACAGTCACCGCGGGTGATGATGTTCTGATCCCTTTCCTGGCTGGAGAAACTCTGAACTGGTCAGTGGTCGCCTGAACTTCAGAGAATGCTTGATCTAAATCACACTATACTGTAATTATATACAGCATAAACTAATGCCGCCGGCAGGTTGCTGTGCCGGTAGCTTTTCTGTTGTCACTGACAACGATGTCACGATTAAGCGTTAATACGCCTGCCGGGTGTCGCCATCCGGTTTTTTTATTCTCACTACCTGACGGGTCTGCGACTGGACGTAGGGTGTTCTGTTGCCTATTCTTTTTTCCAGTATGTTTTTTTAAGGGAAGAATGAGCGATGAATAACAGTAAGCCTGAAGAGGCCATGACGTTTGGCGAGTTACTGACCCTAATCCATCAACAACAGCAGCGATTGCAGGTGCTGGAAAGCAGTTTCTCGCAACTAATTACTCTGCTTAGCCCGGGGCTGCAACAGCAGCTGGTAAGCTATCTGTCTGTCCAGGCCGGAGTTTTGGAAAACGAACCTGATCTGCAGAAACAATATGCCGATCTTGCCTCTGATATCCAGAACCGCACGTTGCCAGACAGTACAGTAAGCCCAGACATCCCCGGATGATTTGCACTGTTGTTTTCTCAGGCTGCTTAGCAAAATTTTATCGTAGTTCTCCCGGTTTTCAGGATACATGTTATAATTAGATTGCCTTGTATCATGTTTATGAAGGCTGGATTTAAACCTCATTCTACACGTCGTTTAACGAGTAATCAGGGGGTTTTATGGATAGAGAGAACGATGTTATTCAGACCCATTCATTGGTCGGCTGGGATATTAGTACTGTCGATGTCTATGATGCGATGATGATTCGCCTGCATTCACTGTCTTCGTTACAACAGAAGGAAGAAGAAGCGGATATCGGACCGACATACTGGTTAACCACCGACGTTGCACGACAGTTTATATCGATACTTGAAGCCGGTATCGCCAAGATAGAATCCGCAGAAAACCGGACCGGGCAACCTTCCCGACATTAATCTCTCATCTGCAGGCACCCTGACGGGTGCCTTTATTGTTGTTATCACCCCCCGCTCTGTTATCCTGTTTCTCCGCACTTTCACAGGGGATTAACGGGTAATGATTTACGATTTAATAATTGCCGGCAGCGGGTCTGCCGGAGCGGCGGCAGGTTATTATGCCAGCCAGGCAGGGCTGAAAGTGCTAATGATCGACGCTCATCATCCTCCTCACACTGAAGGATCACATCACGGCAAAAGCCGGCTGATTCGTTATGCCTATGGCGAAGGTGAAAAATATTTACCTCTGCTGCTGCGATGCCAGACATTGTGGCAGGAATTCGAGCAACACGCCGGGGTGAAAATCCTGCATCCCTGTGGCGTACTGAATGCCGGACCACAGGGTTCTGAGTTTATGAATAATATCCTGCAAAGCGCTGAACGCTGGTCACTAAATACCGAAACACTTACCGCTGCCGCAGCACAACAACGCTGGCCGGAAATTACCCTGCCAGAGCATTTTCAGGTGGTATTTGAAACAGATGCCGGTTACCTGGACGCTGAGCCTGCCATCGAACACTGGGTGCGTTTAGCCCGCGAACAAGGTTGTGGTCAGTTGTTTAACTGTCCTGTCAGTGCGGTCACCCAGCAGGATAATCTGCAAAAGGTTCAGACCGCTGACGGAGAATACTTTGCAAAAAAACTACTGATCAGTTGCGGTACCCGCGTACAAAGCTTGCTCCCTTCATTACCGGTAATGCCGACCCGTAAAGTCTTTGCCTGGTTTCAGGCAGATGGCCGCTACAGTGAAAATAACCATTTCCCGGGCTTTAGTATTGAGCTGGATGATGGCAGCCAGTATTACGGTTTTCCTGCACAGGACAACGCCCTGAAAGTAGGTCGCCACGATGGCGGACAACCATTGTCACTGGATCAACCACGCCCGGCATTTGGTAGTGAGGCCAGCGATGGCAGCGAATGTTTTCGCTTTCTGCGGCAATGCCTGCCGGGAGTTGGTGGTTGTCTGTATGGTGAATCGTGCAGTTACGATATGTCACCGGATGAGGACTTTATTATTGATACGCTGCCGGGAAACCCTGGCTGCCTGGTCATTACAGGGCTGAGCGGACATGGTTTCAAATTTGCGCCATTATTTGGTGAAATTGCCAGCCAGTTTGCTGCCGGACAGCCACTGCCAGACAACCTGTCGCCTTTCTCACTGAGCCGCTTTAACGGCTAAGATTTACCCTGCTGCACAGCCAGCCTGCAGTGCAGCAGGGTGAAAACAGTTTGCCTGTTTTTCATCTGACTGTAACTTTCACAAAAATGTCATCTTTATCTCACTGGCCGGTAAACACTGGCTCTTTACGGGGTTATTACACTTCATCCCCCTTATCTGCTCAGCACTGTAATAATTCCTTAATCTGACCCTTATAGGATTCAGCCTGCTTTCACCCTGATGAAACTATTAAGGTTATCTGCAATGAAAAAACCAGAACAAGAGCAGCAAGACGACAACGGAATTCAACCCGAAGCACAGTCATCCAATCCGGATAATCCCGCCCGTCGCCGTTTCCTTGCCGGAGCCTCAGTTATCGGCCTCAGCTCGGGGATTCTGCCACTGGCCGGAGCTAAAGCCGCCCCTGCTCATGAGCACATTGCTTTGAGCAAACTGCCTGCGAAACAACAGGATCAGTTACTGAGAAAGCATATTCGCAATATTGTGGTTATCTATGCAGAAAACCGCAGTTTTAATAATCTGTTTGCCAATTTTCCCGGGGTAAGTCAGCCACTGGCCGAACTTCGCCCTGAGCATTATCAGCAGCGTGACCGCGATGGTTCAGAGCTCAGTCACTTCCCGCCGGTCTGGAAAGGACTGGTCCCGGATGAACAGACGGTAAACCATACCGTGTATCATGTGGCCGAAGATGCCGCCTATATGCAGCAGTTGCCTAACGAACCGTTTCCGCTTAAAGGGCCTGACGGTGAAGCATTGCCACAAGGTGTTATCACCCGTGATTTATGGCATGTGTTCTATCAGAACCAGATGCAGATTAATGGCGGGAAGAATGACAAGTTCGTTGCCTGGGCCGATTCAGGTGCCCTGACGATGGGCTATTACGGTGACAGCGCCTATAACATGCGTTTATGGAACCTGGCCCAGGAATATACCCTGTGTGACAACTTCTTCCAGGGCGCCTTTGGCGGCTCGTTCCTGAATCATCAGTATCTGGTGTGTGCCCGTCCTCCGTTTTATCCGGATGTGCATCAGTCGCCTGCCAAAGACCAGGTCGCAACACTGATGAGTGATGATCCTGCCGATCCTCGCCTTAAACCGAAAGATGATTCTCCGGCCAGTGCATTGCAGGGAATACCGAAATTCGGACCCAGCCAGCTGACTCCGGATGGTTTTGCTGTTAATACCATGCTGCCTCCGTACTGGCCATCAGGCAGCCGCGATAAAAATAATCCGGCACTGGCTGATATGTCCTCCCCGAAAACCCTGCCGCCTCAGACCCACCAGCATATTGGTGATCTGCTTTCGGAAAAAGGGATTGACTGGGCCTGGTATGCTGGCGGCTGGCAGTTTGCGGTTGACGGTAAAAAAGACAGTACCACCTTCCCTGCGCGCCCGGATTTCCAGTTGCATCATCAGCCACTGAACTATTTTGCTGATTTGGGCCCTGAACATCCGGAACAGCGTAACCAGCATCTGCGTGATGGCGGGTTAGGTGACAGTGCTGAAACGAATAAATTCCTGGCGGATGTGGATGCCGGTAAATTACCTCCGGTCACCTTCTATAAACCTCAGGGTAACCTGAATATGCATGCCGGTTATTCCGATGTCGAATCCGGTGACCGTCATATCGCGCATATCGTTAACCGCCTGCAGAAGAGCCCGCAGTGGGAAAACACTCTGGTAGTCATTACCTTTGATGAAAACGGTGGCTGGTGGGATCATGTGGCACCGCCTAAGGGTGACCGCTGGGGTCCGGGTACACGTATTCCTGCGCTGGTCGTTTCGCCGTATGCTCTGAAAGGTCATGTGGAACATACTCAGTATGATACGGGTTCTATTCTGCGTTTGATTACCCGTGTGTTTGATTTACCACAACTGCCGGGCCTGAAAACCCGTGATGAAGGGCTGGCAAAAAATGGCTCTAAACCGATGGGCGATTTAACCGAGATCCTGCGGTTCCCGGGCTGATTTTCTAAAAACGCCTAAAAAAAACGCCTGACTTTGTCAGGCGTTTTTATTGGTGGGTTACTCTGGTTTCACCGGTTGTGGCAGTGTCATACGCAATACCCCCCGCGATTTATTGAAAATCTTGTTACTGGTCTCTCGCCCGGCACGACGCAACCGTTGCTCTTCCGGCGACAGCTGAGACTCTTCCATGCACATCGGGCTGCAGCAGCCATGATATTTTTCAGCGCATTCTGCACACTGAATAAACAACAAATGGCAGCCATCATTCAGACAATTAACATGTGTATCACAGGGAGCACCACACTGATGGCAATGCGCCAGTACGTCATCAGAAATTCTTTCCCCCATCCGCTCGTCAAAGACAAAATTCTTGCCTTTAAAACGAACCGGCAACCCTTGTTCACGGGCCCGGCGGGCGTACTCAATAATTCCGCCTTCGATATGGTAAACATTTTCAAAACCATTGTGCCGCATCCAGGCACTGGCTTTCTCGCAACGGATCCCGCCGGTGCAATACATGACAATTTTTTTGTCTTTCTGTTGCTCCAGCATTTCGACCGCCATCGGCAGCTGATCACGGAAGGTATCTGCCGGAATCTCCATCGCATTATCGAAATGACCCACTTCATATTCATAGTGGTTACGCATATCGACAAATACAGCATCAGGATCATCCAGCATCTGGTTTACCTGATCGGCTTTCAGATAATCCCCGACATCTGCGGCATTAAAACTGCTGTCTTCAATTCCGTCAGCCACAATCCGGTCACGAACTTTAAGCCGCAGAACCCAGAATGATTTCCCGTCATCGTCCAGGGCTATATTCATTCGCAGATTATTCAGTGCCGGATCAAAATGATACAGCGCCTGCTTCATCTCTTCGTAACGACTCGCGGGCACACTAATCTGGGCATTAATCCCTTCATGTGCCACATAAATCCGGCCAAAAACCTGCAAAGCAGTCAATAACTGATAGAGGTTGTCGCGGAATATCTGAGGATCGTTAATCTGAAAATATTTATAGAAAGACACGGTAGTGCGCGGTTCAACTTCCGCCAGCATCCGTTCTTTAAGCTCTTTATTTGAAACAAGGTTATGCAACACTGGCATGGTGTTCTTTCCTGTCATCTATACTGTTATCTGAGGGCCGGTATGATACCTGAATTGTTATCTGCACAAAATGATCCTGCCATTTTCTTTGACAATTCATGCTAAATCAACGGCCCGGAACCTTTTGCAGGCGCCCGGTGGCCAGGATCGTCCGTTTTCGGTTTGCCAAAAAAATGGCACAATAGTCAGAAATTCAGGGGAAATGATTCTCCTGCCGGGATAAAAACATGGAAAAGAATAAAGATTATGACTCAGTTACCTCAATTTAACCGCAGCTTACTACATCCACGTTACTGGTTTACCTGGATTGGTATCGGTTTGTTATACCTGTTGGTATTACTGCCTTATCCGGTACTGTACTTTATTGGCAGTAACCTGGGCCGCTTGTCGATGCGTTTTCTGAAAAGTCGCGTCATCACAGCCAGACGTAATCTGGAACTCTGTTTCCCAAACATGCCGGTGGCTGATCGCGAAGCATTGCTGGTGCATAATTTCGAATCGGTAGGTATGGGCCTGATGGAAACCGGTATGGCCTGGTTTTGGCCGGAATGGCGTATCCGCAAATGGTTTCGTGTCTCCGGGCTGGAACATATTGATAATGCGCTGGCTTCTGGTCGTGGCGTTCTGCTAATAGGAATGCATTTCCTGACTCTGGAACTGGGGGCGCGTATTTTCGGCGTTTTTAATCCGGGGATCGGTGTTTACCGGCCAAATGATAACAAACTACTGGACTGGTTACAGACTTACGGTCGCATGCGGTCGAATAAAGATATGATTGACCGTAAAGATATCAAAGGGATGATCCGCTCACTAAAAGCGAACCAGATTATCTGGTATGCGCCGGATCATGACTATGGCCCGCGTGCCAGTGTGTTCGCGCCGTTTTTTGGTGTGGATACAGCAGCCACCACCCGGGGAACCTATATGCTGATTCGTACCAGCCACCCAACGGTCATTCCCTTTGTTCCGCGCCGGTTGCCTAACGGCCGTGGCTACGAAATGGTGATACTGCCGGATGCCAGTGATTCTATTCCGCTGACTGATGAAGTTGCTACCGCAACACGGATGAATCAGATTGTCGAAGAGGCGATATTGCTGGCACCCGATCAGTACATGTGGTTGCACCGCCGTTTTAAAACCCGCCCGGAAGGCGAACCTTCACTTTACTGATTTTCTGAACGTATTCTGTGCCCGGCAGAGTACGTTCAGTTTTCCTCTCACCTGCCGGTTGTCCGGCTCGTATTTTGATCTATGCTTTAGTTTTACCCCACCGATAACCTGAGGTCTTACTATGGATCTTTATCTGACCCTGTCTGAAGCTATTGAAGCTGCGCGCGAAGAATATCTGGCAAATACTCCTGATGAGGATTCCGATCCGGTCATCAGCCAGCTTTCACTACAAAAATATGTCATGCAGGACGGTGACATTATGTGGCAGGCTGAATTTTCCAATGAAGAAAATGAAGAACAGAGTGAATGTCTGCCACTACTGTACGATGAGGCTGCCCAGGCTGTCTGGTCCGGAGACTTTGAGCCTCAGGAACTGGAACAGGAATGGCAGGAAGAAAATACGCTGCACGAGTGGGATGAAGGGGAATTCCAGCTGTCGCCTCCGACAGATACTGAAGAAGGCGCTGCAGCCGCAGATGAATGGAGCGACGATGACAGCGAATCGGAACGCTGGTAATCGCACACAGACAATCAATCAGTCGTAAGCGCCGTGTTGTGCGTCTACAGGCAGTAGTAACGTATCAACAATCAGCGATAATGGCAGATCAAGCAATGTCAGATAGCGCCATGATCCGTCCCGCATATCCCACTGGACACCAGGATAATACTGGTGTCCATGCCCCTGTCCCGGCACTGTGCGGCTGATGATACTGCCACAACCGGTCAGTAACATCATGCAGGCAACTATCATTATGACTCTCATTTCCCGACAACCCTTCACTTTTGACAGCCCGTTAGTCTAGCCCGGATTGGGCCGTAGTTCCGATAAGGAATGGTCTGTTTTCTGCCAGTATTATGTTAATTTCACCAGCTCAAAGGCAAAAAAAACCCCCGGATTGTATCAGGGGGTTTTTCTGTCATACCGTTACGGGTGAGGTAGCGCGGCCGGGTTCAGCTCATTTTTCTGATAGCTGCTGAGCCACTGGTGATACTTCTCACCAGACTCCCACAACCGGCTATGCACCCTTGCCAGTACAACCGGATCACTGATGATACCTAAGCGTTGATCACGGTTGAGTTTTTCCGGTGCATCACTGAGTGCCTGATCGACTCTGCGATCCCTGGCATGATCCAGTATCTGGCTTTGCTTATGCCGGGAGGTAGCCATTGCAGTCGCCAGCGCATTGAACGCCGGGTTAAACAAGGCATGCATAAAGCCATTCTCCAGGGCTCTGCCACGGTTAAGTTGCAGATAAGCATCGGTATCAACCAGCTCTTTCGGTGGATCATACTCTTCAGGGATCAGGAACAGTTTGGCACGCTGGGTTTTCAGGCCAATCGTTGCCCGGCTGGAAAACACCGATACAAACGGTGATAAAATCAGCGAGAAGACGATTGGAGCCAGCCACCACAGGAAGTTCAGGTCAAGGTAACCCATTCCCCACGCCCAGATAATCCCCAGAGCCATCTGTGAACCATGACGGGCAAAGGCTTCTTTCCACGGCGTGGCATCATCATCACGTTGCGGTGAATTCCAGACCGCTTCCCAGCCCAGAAAAGCGCTGACAACAAACACGGTATGGAACAACATCCGCACCGGTGCCAGTAATACTGAGAACAGCATTTCCAGCATCAGGGAGATGAACAACCGTACCGGACCACCGTAAGCTTTCGAGCCTTTAAACCAGATAAGAATAATACTTAGCAGTTTTGGCAGGAACAGCAGCACCAACGTGGTTGAGAACAATGCAATGGCCAGTTCAGGCCGCCATTGTGGCCAGACCGGGAATAACTGCCGCGGCTGCAGGAAGTATTGTGGCTCAATCAGCGTGTGCACCACCTGTAAAGCGGTGGACAACGCCAGGAACATAAACCATAACGGCGCAGACAGATACGACATAACTCCCGTCAGGAACACGGCACGGTGAACCGGGTGCATCCCTTTGACCAGGAATAACCGGAAGTTCATCAGGTTACCGTGACACCAGCGGCGATCACGTTTCAGTTCATCCAGCAGATTGGGTGGCAGTTCTTCATAAGAACCTGGCAGATCATAGGCAATCCACACTCCCCAGCCGGCACGACGCATCAGCGCAGCTTCTACGAAGTCGTGAGACAGGATTGAACCGGCAAATGACCCTTCCCCGGGCAATGGTGCCAGCGCACAGTGCTCGATAAACGGCTTCACACGAATAATGGCGTTATGACCCCAGTAATGCGACTCTCCCAACTGCCAGAAGTGCAGACCTGCGGTAAACAACGGGCCGTACACACGGGTGGCAAATTGTTGGCAACGGGCATACAGGGTATCCATGCCTGAGGCTTTCGGTGCTGACTGGATAATACCGGCATTTGGATTCGCTTCCATCATCCGTACCAGCCCTGTCAGACACTCGCCACTCATCACACTGTCGGCATCCAGCACCACCATATAGCTGTACTCGCTGCCCCAGCGACGGCAAAAGTCATCGATGTTACCGCTTTTACGTTTTACGCGGCGACGGCGACGGCGGTAAAAGATTTTACCTGCCCCGCCAACATCACGTACCAGTTCCATCCAGGCTTTCTGCTCTGCTACTGCAATATCTGCATCGTAGCTGTCACTCAGAATGTAGACGTCAAAGTGCTCGCTGTTACCGGTTCGTACGACCGATTCCCAGGTTGCACGCAAACCGGCGAATACCCGTTCTACGTCTTCATTACAGATAGGCATAATCAGAGCGGTACGATTTTCCGGATTGAGTGGCTCGTCACCGGTGGTGGAATAAGAAATACTGTACTTATCCCGGCCAATCATCAGCTGTAAAAAGCCCATCAGAGCGGTCCAGAAGCCGGCAGAAACCCAGCAGAACAGGATTGCAAACAGAATCAGTATCCCGGTTTGCAATACATACGGCAGTAGCTGCAGTACCGTCTGTTCCCAGCTCTGGCTCAGCAGATCTGAAGAGTCAATCATCCCCCAGCCCTGGTATGGCAGAATAGTCTTCATATACCAGGTGGCGATAACTGTCTGAACCATAGTCAGAAACAGCAGGATGTAGCGACGTATCGTCCCGACATTACGCCATTTCTCTTCAGCAATACGCTCATCAATACTGGCCTGATCATGGTGGACATGCTTTTTCGCCCGCCCACGCATCGCACCCCACATCCGGGTTATCGGATTGGTTTCCCAGGGGTCAGGGTACATCCCTGCCCTCTGCACCGGTGGCATAGCTTTCAGGGTTGTCCGGTCCAGATCATCTTTTCCGAACTGATGGCCACTATCCACGGAGTCCGGCCAGGCCATCTGAATCCTGGCAGATACCGATTTCAGCGGTGCATCATCTTCGCGTTCACTGGCGGCATTATCATGACCAAGTTGCTGCTGAAAATCCGCAAAGCTGCTTTGCGCGGAAGATTGCAGATGTGCCTGCTCCGCCGCAGACAGCGGCAGAGCTTCAGCATATTTTTCGGGAGTAAAAGTTGATTTATTCATTGGCTGGTAACTGATAGCTCCAGGTTTCCGTCAACGTTTTATCGCCACTCACTAACGAAGCGCGCATTTCAGTGGTTTTTTTCGGGTCTTTAACTTTAACCCGCAACACCAGACGCCAGCCTTTGGTGACCGGGTTATAACGGACATTTTGTTCTACCACGTCGCCGTTATCACCGATGCTCACCTGAGGTGAAACCTGAGTGTCTTCCGGAAGTTTGCTCATCGCGGTACCGGCAAAATCAATCACAAACGCGATAGAGCCATCCGGCTGGCGAACCAGATTAGATTGTTTAACATCCCCTGCTGAACGCAGCGTATCTTTCACCCAGGCAACATCCGGTGAATGGAGTTCGGCTTCATTGCTGGTAAAGTGCAGACGATAGTTGAAATCAGACTCTTTTCCTGGCTGCGGCATTTGCTCCGGTGACCAGAAAGCTACGATATTATCGTTAGTCTCATCATTCGTCGGAATCTCAACCAGCTCTACATGGCCTTTACCCCAGTCACCCTGAGGTTCAACCCAGCCACTTGGACGCAGATCATAACGATCATCCAGGTCCTGATAATGGCTGAAATCGCGGTTTCTCTGCAACAGGCCAAAGCCTTTCGGATTCTCCAGCGTGTAAATACTGACGGCCAGACGTTTAGGATTGTTCAGTGGCCGCCAGATCCATTCGCCATTACCGTTATGGATAGATAAACCATCGGAATCATGTAATTCGTTACGGTAATTGATGTTTGGTGAAGGCTGATTCGCTCCAAACAGGAACATACTGGTAAGTGGAGCGACACCCAGTTTGCCGACATTATCCCGCAGGAAGATTTTTGACTGTACATCGACAGTTGTATCTTTGCCCGGATGTAACACAAACCGGTATGCCCCGGTAGCACGTGGTGAATCCAGTAACGCGTAGATCACCAACTGTTTATCCTGAGGTTTCGGACGTTCAATCCAGAACTCTTTAAATCGTGGGAACTCTTCACCGGAAGGTAAAGCAGTATCAATGGCCAGGCCACGCGCCGAAAGGCCATAAACCTGACCCGCACCAATCACACGAAAATAGCTGGCGCCCAGGAAGCTGGTTATTTCATCCAGTTTATTTTTATTGTTAAGCGGGTACAGAACTTTAAATCCGGCAAATCCCAGATTTTTCACCGCATCAGCATCGTGCGGAACATTAGCAAAATTAAAATAGTCAGGGCTGTATTTGATTTCCCGCACCGATGAAGCCGTAACTTCATTCAGTTTCACTGGCAGGTCAAAGTACATTCCCTGATGATAGAATTCGAGTTTGAAAGGCGTGCGCAATTTGCCCCAATAGGCTTTGTCCCGGCGGAACTGAATTTTCTGATAATCAGCAAATTTCATATCGCGGAACTGAGAAGGCAGATTACTTTTTGGAGCATCGTAGCTTTTAGCGGCCAGAGATTTCGCTTGTTTAGCAACATCATTAAGATCAAATGCCCAACTGCTATTGGCATACATGGCAAACAGGACCGCAGCACCAACCCAGTGCATTTTCATCAATCCTGATTTTTTATGTTCTTTAATAAGCACATCTCCCCCTTGCGTGCGTGTGCCTGAATCAATCGCGCTCATAGTAATTGATTATTTGAGATTCTGACAGCGGTGGCAACAGATTGTCCTCAATCATCTTGCGGAACGCTTTTTTTTAAGAATGTTTAACGAAACCCGGCCCCCCGGGCACTTGTCTGATACAATTATAGTATGATTTTTCCGGTGCTTACTGCCGGAAAGTTCTAATTTATCTGACGAGTGAGTTTTATGGTTAATGCAAAACCCCAGCGGGAGTATTTTCTGGATTCTATCAGGGCCGCGCTGATGCTACTCGGTGTCCCCTTCCATGTATCACTGATCTACTCCAGCCAGAAGTGGACGGTCAACAGCCCGGTGGATTCTTTGTGGCTGACCTTGTTTAACGAATTTATTCACTCTTTCCGGATGCAGGTGTTTTTTGTTATTTCCGGTTATTTTTCATACATGCTGTACTTGCGTTATCAGCCATTACGCTGGCTCAAAGTCAGAATGGAACGTGTCGGCATCCCTTTTCTGGCGGCCATCCCACTGATTACCCTGCCACAATTCTTTATGCTAAAGAATTTGTCCGACAAATTTCCTGACTGGCCACAACTTACGCTCTATCAACGCTATAACACTCTGGTGTGGGAACTGATTTCACACCTGTGGTTTTTACTGGTATTGCTGCTGCTGACAGCCTCAGGAATGCTGTTATTCTCCATGGTCAAAAACCACCAGCAGCGACTCAGTACACTGAAGATGAGCTGGCCGCGGGTGTTCCTGGCACTGGCGGCCTGTATTGCTGCGTGGGGAATATTGCGTCGGCTGCTGCTGTGGCAGTTGCCTGGTCTGCTCGGAGACGGGCTGTTTAATATTGCTGTTATGCAATCGCTATTCTATCTGCCGTTCTTTCTGCTTGGGGCGATTGCCTGGACCAACCCGGAGGCCAAAGCGCTGTTTGTTCGTCCACACCCGCCCATCTGGATTGGCGCCGTACTGGTGTTTATTGCCTATCACCTGAATCAGCAATACAGTTCTGGCGATGGCTGGCTCTATGAACTGGATGCATTTATCTCTATGGCGATGGGGCTGTGTATGCTGAATATCTGTTTCAGCTTCGGCCACCGGTTTCTTAACAGTTCCTCTGCCACAGTGATGTATCTGGTGAATGCTTCCCTGTTTATCTACCTGGTACACCATCCGCTGACTCTGATGTTTGGTCTGTTTCTGATGCCCTATATCCATAGTGACACACTGGGATTCTTTATCGGGTTGTTCTGCGTGTTTGGTATCTCTTTTATGCTGTATGAAATCCATTTGCGCATTCCGCTGTTACGCTTCCTGTTTTCGGGTAAGCCTGCCAAATCTTAGTCTGAAGGCCTCCTGTCACGGAGGCCTTTTTACTGGCATCTTAACTGGCTGAAAACAGGGTTCATCATATATAATCCATCTATTACCCCTTCAGGTAGTATTCACCCCTGTATCTTTGACCGATGATGAGCCCCCGACCCCATGAATCAGGAAAATAGCCCGGCGTCCGAGTCTGCGACACCTCACCACTCTCCCGGTATAGCCTCAATATTGCGTTCTCCGGCCTTAATGACCCGTGAGTCTCTGGCCGGGGTAATCACTGCTCTGGCACTGATTCCCGAAGTAATTTCATTTTCGGTAGTTTCCGGCGTTGCGCCACAGGTTAGCCTGATAGCCTCAGTGGTGATTTGTCTGACTCTCAGTATTCTTGGTGGTCGCCCTGCCATGGTCAGTGCTGCCGCAGGTTCGGTCGCGCTGGTTATTGGTCCAATGGTCAGGCTGCATGGAATTAACTATATTCTGCCGACGGTGGTGCTGGCGGGCGTTCTGCAGATAATCTTCGGCCTGTCCGGGATGACCCGCATGATGCGTTATATCCCACGTTCGGTAATGACCGGTTTTGTTAATGCCCTGGGAATACTGATTTTCGCGGCCCAGGTGCCCCATGTCTGGGGGCAATCCCCTATTGTCTGGGTGTTTTTTGCCATCACTCTGGTGGTGGTTCTGCTGTTACCCCGGGTGTTCAGCGCGATCCCTGCTCCGTTAGTGGCCATTGTGCTGGTCACGGCCATTACCTGGGGAATGGGTTATTCTGTCCCTAATGTAGGTGATGAAGGCTCTATGAGTGGCGGATTACCTGGCCTGACACAATTACTGGTACCACTGAACATGGCGACGTTGCAGATTATCTGGCCTACCGCCGTCAGTGTGGCACTGGTCGGAATGATAGAGACCTTGCTGACAGCCAAGTTAGTGGATGATCTGACCGATACCCCCTCTTCAAAGCTACGTGAAGCAACAGGCTTAGGTATTGCCAACATTCTTGCCGGATTCTATGGCGGAATTGCCGGTTGCGCCATGATTGGCCAGACCGTGGTGAACGTCGGGCTGGGGAAAGCAAGAAGCCGCGTATCTACCCTGGTTGCAGGTTTGGTCCTTTTACTACTGGTCAGTGTGCTTAGCAAAGTTCTGGCGCATATCCCGATGGTGGTACTGGCCGCCATTATGATGGTTGTGGCAGTGAAAACCCTGAACTGGCACAGCGTGCACCCGCAAACACTGAAACGCTTTCCGCTATCAGAAACAGTAATTATGCTGGCAACAGTCGCCATCACCGTCGCTACCGGTAATCTGGCGCTGGGAGTCGTCAGCGGAGTACTGCTGGCTATTCTGTGGTTTGCCCGCCGGCTGAGCCATGTAATTCATGCTGATCGTCAGTTGTCGGAAGATGGCAGATCAGTCTGTTATCGGGTTCACGGACCGCTGTTTTTTGCCAGCAGCAATGATCTGTACGAGCATTTCAATTATGCCGATGACCCTTCTGAAGTCACTATCGACCTCTCTTCCGCAGTGATCTGGGATGCATCCACAGTTGCCGCACTGGATGCTATTGAACAGCGCTACCAGCGTTATCATACCAGAGTCACGATTACCGGATTAAACGGACGTAGTAAGGAACTTCATCAGCGTCTGAGTGGCAATCTTGACTGAATAATCTCTGCACAACCGACGGCGATCAATGCACCTGTATGATGCACTGATCGCCATCCTCCCCTTTCTGATGCGCTCTGACAGCGCCCGCAACCCCACCCGGAAGATTGGCACGCTTTCTGCTTAGTAGTTGGTATACAAGTTTGAATACCACTTTAGCTATCAGGAGATGCTTATGACCCGCGATAAAAATAACAACTATTCTGCACAACGCCGTCGCTTTCTTCAGCTGTCAGGACTGGCCCTGGGCGGGCTCGCACTTAATCCGCTGACCGGAATCAGTCAGGCCTATGCAGCTGATGATGAAATACTGATTGGCTACTGGCCGATTGTTGGTGGCCTGCCACTGTATGCAGGGATTGAGAAAGGGATTTTTAAACAGGCCGGACTGAATGTCAGAGCCGTAAAATTCGCCAGCCCGCAGCAGGTCGTGGAATCGATGCTGACCGGAAGAATCCACGGTTGTGCCAACGGAACCGCGACAGGGGCGCTGGGATTGGGTGAAATCTCCAGTCCGGGACTGTTCAAAATCATCTGTGCAAATCCGTCCAATAAAAATATGGTTCTGGATGAGTTTCTTATCCCGGCCAACAGTACAGCCAAAAGCATTGCCGATCTGAAAGGCAAAAAAATTGCCAGTGGCCCGGGGATTCAGAATGTCACTATGGCTAAAATTATTCTCGAAAAAAATGGCTTTGAAAACCCACAGGTAATTGAATTGCCTGTAGGGCAACATGCGCCGTCACTGGCCGCAGGCCAGATTGACGGAGTCTATACGCTGGAGCCTACCGGGACTGTGGCACGGGTCAATCATATGGGGAAAATACTGGAAACCGGTGTGATCTCCCGCTACGTACTGGGAGATGAAAATGCCCCGTGGTTCGGTGGTGCTGCCGCGCTCACCAGCCAGTTCATCAGTTCAGATGCATCAAAAGCTCAGGCATTTATCAAAGCCTATGGAGATGCGGCTGATTTTGTCACTAAAAATCCGGTTGAAGCACGTAAATATATTGCCGGTTACACCAGCATCACTCCGGCGCTGGTCAGTGAAGTGCCGTTACCTGGTTTTGTGATGTATCCGCAGCTTACCGGGGATAATCTGCAATGGTTCCAGAAATTCTATGATGTATTCACAGAACGTAAGATTTTCCGTCAGAAAGTCGACGTCAGCAGCCTGATCTACCGCGCATAAGGAGTGGCCATGACTCGTTTTCGTGCCGGAACATTTTTACCGCTGATTGGCCCGGTGGTGTTATTGCTGCTGTGGCAGACGGCCGTCAGTGCCCGCTGGTTAAACCCTGTGCTGTTGCCGGCACCGCTGGAGACACTCTCTTATCTCTATCATGCGTTAATCAGTGGCAGCATGAATACTGATATTGCAGCCACACTGTACCGAACCCTGATGGCATTTGTGATAGCTGCGGCCATTGGTGTTCCTCTCGGTGTGGTACTTGGCAGCAGCGAGAAAGTGTATCGCAGTGTTGAATTTCTGGTGGATTTCTTTCGATCTACCCCCTCTTCAGCACTTATCCCGTTATTTATGCTGATTTTCGGGATTACAGATGCCAACAAAATCGCGATTGCTGCCTTTGCTGCCGTGCTGGTGATCCTGTTTAACAGTGCCTACGGGGTGATGAATGCCCGTAAAACCCGAATCATGGCTGCACGGGTCATGGGGGTTTCCTCCTGGCATGTGTTCAAAGATGTAATGCTGATAGAAAGCCTGCCCCAGACCTTTGTCGGTCTGCGTACCGGGGTGTCAATGGCACTGGTGATAGTGATTGTCGCCGAAATGTTTATCGGCTCAGAAACCGGTCTGGGCCACCGGATTATTGATGCTCAACAGCTATTTAATATTAATGACATGTACGCATCTATCCTGTTCACCGGGGCTTTTGGCTATCTGCTGAACCTTGCGTTCTTACTGATTGAGAAACGCTTTATCCACTGGAGTGGGAAATCATGAGTCTGCCTGATTATGCAAAACCCGATTCACAGGTCTCGGTTCGTGGACTGTGTAAAAGCTTTGCCGGACAGCCGCTGTACCAGAACTTTAATCTGGACCTGCCGCGCGGGAAAATCATTTCAGTCTTCGGACCAAATGGCTGCGGCAAATCGACGCTGATGAATATGATTGCCGGGCTGATGCCAATGGACAGCGGTCAGGTTCTTTTTGACGGCAAGACCCTGGCGGAAACCCGTATTGGTTACGTTTTTCAGAATTACCGCGATGCATTATTCCCGTGGATGACCAGCTGGAAAAACATCGCCTATCCGTTAATTCGTCATGGATACAGCAAAGCTCAGGTAAAAGCCCGTGTTGATGAACTGGCGGCATTGTTTGATATTCGCTTCGATTTACAACGCTATCCGTATGAATTGTCCGGCGGTCAGCAGCAAACGGTTTGTATCATGCGCGCGCTGGCTATCTCTCCGGAAGTACTGTTCCTCGATGAACCCTTCTCTGCGCTGGACTTTGAGATGACGCTGTTCATCCGGGATAAGTTACAACAGGTACAGATGGCTACCGGTATCACCATGTTTATTGTTTCTCATGATCTTGAAGATGCCGTTTTTCTCGCCGATGAAATTTTATTGCTGACGCGACGCCCCACCCGAATTGCGGAAATTGTGCCTTTCTCCTTAGCACGACCACGCACGGCTGAAGCTATGAGTGACCCGGAGTTTATTCGGGTAAAAGCTCACACTTTGCAGGTATTTAAACGGGAAATGGCAGCTTTGTAGCTCTTTTTGTGATTAACCCTGTGCGCTGCAATACCGGGCAATCAGGGTTCACCAGATAACAACCCTCCTCAGATTAAGGACAAAAAATGCTTTTTCTTGTCCTGAAAACTAATTATTTTTAACAAATCCTTTTCTTTTGATTATAGAATGTGACTTCCATCACAAATAGAATGACAGATGTGGGTTTCCAATGAAGCAAATATTTGAGCAAAGTCATACCGATCTACCGGAAAATGGAACCGGTTCCAGTCGCAGAGGATTTATTAAGTCCGCTCTGGTATTAACTGCCAGTGGTCTGGTCGCGTCTCTGCCATTGCGTAGTTTCGCCAGCAGTGTGGTTCATGGTGGCGATACCACTCAGGACTTTATCAGTGTTTCGCAGGCAATCACCGAACACAAACATATCAACCCACAGTTAGCCGCTCATTTCCTGAGTGCGTTTATCAAAAGGGATAATCAGTTCAGCAGCAAAATTACCCGACTTGCGCAGCTCTACCAGACGGGTGATACAGCTATTGTATTTAAAAACAAAGCGGTAGCCGCCGGGCTTGGCGATTTTCTGCAGCAGATCCTGACCGCCTGGTATACCGGAACGATTGGTGATGACTACAAAGGCACTCTGGTCGCTTACAAAGAAGCGCTGATGTACGACACCGTGAGCGATGGCTTAGTGGTCCCGACCTATTGCGGCAATGGCCCGCTTTGGTGGACAGTGCCGGTCCCCGACCCACTCGATCCTGAACTGATCAACAACCTGTAAATAAAACTTAAAAAAACGATGATGATGAAAAAACCAGAATTTACTCCGGGTGGCGATGCCTCCGCGGATATTGTTATTGTGGGCTCCGGTATTGTTGGTGGACTGATTGCAGACAGACTGGTCAGTCAGGGATATTCCGTACTGATACTTGAAGCAGGGTTACGAATCAGCCGTGCACAGGCAGTAGAAAACTGGCGTAATATGCCGTTTGCTAACCGTGCCGGTTCAGATTTTCAGGGCTTATATCCGCAGTCACCACTGGCGCCTGCCCCGCTCTATTTTCCGCCGAACAACTATGTCAATGTCACCGGACCAAGCGCCGGCAGCTTCCAGCAAGGCTATCTGCGAACTGTCGGAGGCACCACCTGGCACTGGGCGGCTTCCTGCTGGCGCCACCATCCAAGTGACTTTGTGATGAAAAGCAAATACGGTGTCGGCCGCGACTGGCCTATCTCTTATGACGAGATGGAGCCATGGTATTGTGAAGCCGAATATGAAATTGGTGTGGCCGGCCCGAGCGACCCGTCCATGCAGTCACCGAGTGAACGTAGCCGTCCTTATCCGATGGATATGGTGCCATTTGCTCACGGTGATACTTATTTTGCCAGCGTGGTTAACCCGCATGGTTATAACCTGGTGCCAATCCCGCAGGGTCGTAGTACCCGTCCGTGGGAAGGACGCCCGGTTTGCTGCGGTAACAATAACTGCCAGCCTATCTGCCCAATCGGTGCAATGTATAACGGTATCCACCATATAGAGCGTGCTGAAAGCAAAGGTGCGGTGGTTCTGGCAGAATCAGTGGTCTACAAGATTGATACTGATGATAATAACCGTGTTACTGCGGTGCACTGGCTGGACAACCAGGGCGCATCACACAAAGCGACCGGTAAAGCGTTCGCACTGGCCTGTAACGGGATTGAAACCCCGCGTCTGCTATTACAAGCAGCCAATAAGGCTAACCCGACCGGGATTGCCAACAGCTCAGACATGGTTGGCCGTAACATGATGGACCACTCCGGCTTCCATTGCAGCTTCCTGACCGAAGAGCCTGTGTGGCTGGGTCGTGGCCCGGCTCAGAGTAGCTGTATGGTCGGCCCGCGTGACGGTGCCTTCCGTAGCGAATATTCGGCTAACAAAATGATCCTGAATAATATTTCACGGGTTGTTCCAGCCACCAAACAGGCTCTGGCTAAAGGACTGGTCGGCAAAGCTCTGGACGAAGAGATTCGTTATCGTTCTATTCATGGTGTCGATCTTTCCATCAGTCTGGAACCGTTACCAGACCCGGAAAACCGTCTGACTCTCAGCAAGACTCGTAAAGATCCACATGGCCTGGCCTGTCCGGATATTCATTACGACGTGGGAGATTATGTGCGTAAAGGGGCGACTGCGGCTCATGAACAACTGCAACACATCGGTTCTCTGTTTAATGGTAAAGAGTTCAATATCACGACTGCCCTGAACGCCAATAACCACATTATGGGCGGAACCATCATGGGTAAAAGCGCCAAAGATGCCGTGGTCGATGGTAACTGCCGGACCTTTGACCATGAGAATTTATGGTTGCCTGGCGGCGGAGCCATTCCTTCAGCCAGTGTGGTGAACAGTACTCTGAGCATGGCAGCACTGGGCCTGAAAGCTGCACACGATATTTCTCTGCGCATGAAGGAGTTCGCATGAAACGATTCTCGCGGGTAAAGCTTACCTTACTGGGGTTGTTGTGCGGCGGTCTGACTTCACTGGCGGCAAATGCAGCTGACATTGACCAGGCGCTATTGCAACAAGGTGAACAGGTGGCAACAGCCTCTGACTGTCAGGCTTGTCACACCGCACCAGGCAGTAAAACCGCATTCAGTGGTGGTTATGCAATTGCTTCTCCGATGGGAGCAATATATTCAACCAACATCACTCCGGATCCGGCAACAGGTATCGGCAAATACACCGAGCAGCAGTTTATCGAGGCGGTTCGTCATGGTGTTCGGGCCGATGGTGCCCAACTGTATCCGGCCATGCCTTATACTTCGTACCGGATGATGACTGACAGTGACATCCATGCGCTGTATTACTACTTTATGCATGGTGTGAAACCGGTCGACCAGCAGAATACAGAAACTCAGCTCTCCTTCCCGTTCAACATGCGTTTTAGCATGAAGTTCTGGAATCTGCTCTATGCCGACACTAAGACTTTCCAACAGGATCCGCAAAAGAGCGCGGAATGGAATCGCGGAAATTATCTGGTCAATGGCCTTGCGCACTGTGACACCTGTCATACACCACGTGGCTTTATGATGAATGAACAGACCGACCAGCCGCTGGCAGGTGCTCCTCTGGGAAGCTGGTATGCACCGAACATTACTTCAGATAAGGTCAGTGGTATTGGCGGCTGGAGTAACGATGAGATAGTTCAGTACCTGAAAACTGGCCGTGCAGCAGGTAAAAACCAGGCGGCTGGCGGGATGGCAGAAGCCGTGGAACACAGTCTGCAATATCTGCCGGACAGTGATTTACAGGCTATTGCCACTTATCTGAAGCAAACCACACCGATCCGCACCCCGGGCGAGACTCAGGCGGCATACAGCTATGGCTCGTCTTCGACCAATGTTGATGATCAGGTCCGTGGAATGGCACCAAATAATGCCCGTGACTCATTAACCAGCGGAGCTGCTTTATTCAGCGGAAGCTGTGCCAGCTGTCACCAGCCAGACGGTGCAGGAAGCAAGAATCAGACTTATCCTTCGCTGTTCAATAACACGGCGACCGGCATGATTCACCCGCAAAACCTGATTGCAACTATCCTGTTTGGTGTCCAACGTAACACTAAAGACCATCAGGTGCTGATGCCAGGTTTCGGTGCTTCAACCTCCTATGTGGATAGCCTGACCGATCAACAGATTGCGGATATCAGTAACTATGTACTGCATAATTACGGTAATCCTGCGGTTACAGTGAAAGCAGGCGATGTGGCGTGGGTTCGTAAAGGCGGGCATCCGCCGGCACTGGTTGCGCTGCAGCCTTATATGATTCCGGCAATTGCGGTCGGGGTCATTATCATTATCCTGCTGCTGGTAGCATTCAGACTTCGTCGTAGCCGACGCAAAAGTTAGTCATCACTAAAATCGAGGGGGCCATTTGGCCCCCTTTTTTATTGTTGCTGGAACTGCTGTTGCAACTGCTGACGGGTCAGACTGCTCAGGAACAGTGAGCTCCCCGGCTGAAATAACCGTGCTTTATCCAGGCCACCGACCACCAGCGGGTCAAATCCGGCAGCGCTCACTAACGATGAAACTTCCTTCAGTGCCTGCGGATCGTCCCCGGCCAGTGGTACAGCCAATTTTTCCCCTGAACGGTGAGCTTCTGAATTCAGTGTCGCGGCAGCAATCGAATTAAAGCCACGCACCAGTCTTGCTTCAGGAAACAGCCCGCTACTGTAAAGCCCTACCCCTTTACTGAGGGCCTGTTCTGCGACGTTACCATCTCTGCCCGGATAAGGATTGGTCACATCCAGCACCACTTTTCCTTTCAGTTCACTTCCCAGCGACTTAGCCAGCGATGGCAGTGCGCCGTAGGGAACTGCCAGTACAACAATTTTCGCTTTTGCAGCCGCCTGTTGTGGGCTGGCCGCACTGGCCTGCTGGCCAAGTTGTGTCACCTGATCTTTGAGCTGTTCCGGGTGGCGTGAAGATATAATCACCGGGTAACCGGCTTTACTCCAAAGTGTTGCCAGCGTGCCGCCCATCTGACCGGCACCAATAATACCGATGGCAGGTAATGATTCTGCATGTGCAGTAACAGCTCCGGCCAGCATTAGCCCCCCAAGTAACCAGCGTCTGAATCCAGTCACAAAAACCTCCTCGCTTAACAATAAATGATATTTATGCCCGGGCATCCCACAACGTCATTAATGGCTGTGCCTGACCACTCACAGGGTCCTGATGCGGATACGCCAGAGTATCAATGCTTTTCTGCATCGCTTGTGTGGGTGCAGAACGACAAATATCCCAGTGCTGGTCCGGCGGGTAGGCCCCGACGACCAGAAAGTCATCGCTACTGCCAAGATTGCAATGGCCGGTACCGGCCGGCAGCAGTGCTACATCTCCGGCATGGACCGTGACAGTTTTGCCTCCCGGCCCACCGAGCATAAGTTTGGCTTCACCGCCAACAAACCCCAGTACTTCATGTGCAGTACTGTGATAGTGGTGAAAATTGAATACCCCGGCCACCCATTGAGGCGGCCAGCCATGCTGCTGAAACGCACTTTCTGAATGTTGGGTAATATCGTCGGATAATGGCAAAACCTGGCGATAAAGTAGTACCGGCAGATTTGGGTTATTGGGCACCCAGCCATTTGCGGATAATCTGAAATGTTCCGGAGTTATGCGGGACACTGTTTCTCCACGGGCAGCCGCAGATAACAGTAACGGTGTGGTTAGCGCAATTCCGCTTATCACACGCAAAAAATCCCGGCGGGAATCAACAGACATTTTTCCCCCTTGCATTAGTTAACAGTACCTGAACATTCGGTACTGAGAATGACATGCGACAGACCGGTAGTGTCTGACACGAGCTGAAACGATCCTGCTCTTTCAGGTATAAAACCCGCCCGGCCATTTGTAAAGCCGGGGAGGTGGATGTTTTCCGGAAAATTGTCTCAGAGAATGTCTGAAGCTTAAGAAACGCAGGAAGATTGCTTCGCTTTTTTGCGGGACAATGAGCAGAGGTAAGCCAGTAATCCGATGATACCCAATGCACCGCCGACACCGGCTGTTGAAGTCCATCCGTATCCGGCATCAATGACCATCCCGCCGAAAAATGCCCCCAATGCATTAGCAATATTTAAGGCTGAATGATTCATCGCCGCAGCCAGGGTCTGAGCTTTGCCGGCAACATCCATTAACCGGATTTGCAGGCAAGGGATCAGCATCGACGTAGTACCTATCAGGAACGTGGCGATAACGCCGGTCACTGCATGAGTCGCCATCAACGGGAACAGCACCATCACTACCAGATTCCACACCAGTGCGACGGTAATTCCTTTTCTGACACTCCAGTCGGAAAGCCTGCCACCCGTGGACATGCCAACAATCATCCCCAGACCAAAAGCCGCCATGACCCAGGGAATCGCCCAGCCAGGCATCCCGGCCACATGAATCAGAGTCGGGGTAATGTAGCTAAATACCGCAAACATCCCGCCAAATCCGGCAGCCCCGGTCAGCAACACCAGCAATACCTGAGGCGTTTTCAGCGCGGTCAGTTCATGTAACGGATGAGCAGTTTTGTCACCTGGCAGATGCGGAACATAACGAATGACCATCAGCAGAGAAACCAGCGCACAAATGCCAACAAACAGGAAAGCGTAGTGCCAGTTAAGATGATGCCCCATCCATGCCGCCAGTGGCACACCCAACAAAGTAGCCACCGTCAGACCTGTCATCATCCGCCCGATTGCTTTGCCACGCTGTTCTGCCGGTACCATTGAAGCAGCCACCAGTGATGCAATGCCGAAATAAGCGCCATGCGGCAACCCGCTGACAAACCTCGACAGCACAAAACTGATATACTCCGGGGCCAGTGCGCTGGCGATATTACCAACAGCAAATAATCCCATTAAAAAAATCAGTAACCGCTGACGCGAAGCCTGAGCACCTAATACCGCAATCAGCGGTGCGCCAAAAACTACGCCCAGAGCATAACTGGTAATCGCATTACCGGTACTGGTGACCGAATGCCCAAGCCCATGAGCCACGTCAGGCAACAGCCCCATAATCACAAATTCACCGGTTCCGATGGCAAATCCACCAATGGCCATGGCCAGCAAAGCCATTCCAATACCTGTATTCTTATTTTGTTGCACGCAAACTCCAATACATTTAATTAATATTCAGTAAACAAAATTACATACATTCATGAGGTGCATAGCTTTCGCTCATTCGTTATTATGATTTCACCCCCATCATCTCATCCCTGATAAGCAAGAGTCATGCCTGGATTGATAAATAAATCAAATAAGTCCGTCTCCGCTGTTGCATTACTGGTTGCCGGTGCATTTTTTATGGAGTTCCTCGATGGCACCGTTATCGCTACTGCATTGCCTTATATGGCAAAAACCTTTAACACTGAAGTTACCCGACTCAATCTGGGGATCAGTGCCTATCTGCTGACCCTGGCTGTCCTGATTCCGGTCAGTGGCTGGATTGCAGATCGTTTTGGTGCAAAAAACGTTTTTTCTCTGGCTCTGGCGATTTTCACTCTTTCATCAGTGTTGTGCGGACTGTCGGATAATCTGCCCATGTTCGTTGCAATGCGTATTTTGCAGGGCGCCGGTGGCGCACTTATGGTACCCGTCGGCCGGCTGGCAGTATTAAGGAACACGCCAAAAGATCAGTTGATCACCGCCATCGCTACCCTGACCTGGCCGGCACTGGTGGCCCCGATTATCGGCCCGCCGTTAGGTGGCTTTATTACGGACTATTTTAACTGGCGCTGGATATTTTTCCTGAACCTGCCACTGGGTATCATTGGCGTGATACTCGCCCGCCGGTTGATGAACAATAGCAGTGACACAGAGAAACGCCCGTTTGATGTGACTGGTTTTATCCTGTCCACCCTGTCGATGATTGGTTTCGTCTGCAGTATGGAGATGGTTTCTTCATCGGTTCCTGTAACGCTGACTCTTGGCTTACTGGCCATTAGTCTGGCCGGATTCTGGCTGAGCTGGCGGCATATGACCCGGGTACCGGAGCCAATGATTCGTATGGATGCCCTTGCCATTCCAACGTTCCGCGCAACTCTGGTCGGCGGTTTTCTGTTCCGCGCGGCTATCTCAGCTGTACCGTTTTTGCTTCCGCTGATGTTCCAGATTGGCTTTCATATGGATGCTTTTCACTCGGGTTTACTCGTTCTGGCGGTATTTGCCGGAAACCTGGCCATTAAGCCTGCAACCACCTCCATCCTCAGGGCTTTTGGCTTTAAAACGGTTCTGACGATTAATGGCTTTCTGAATGTTCTGGGGATGGTAATTTGTGCATTTTTCACCGCAGAGACACCACATGCACTGATTATGCTGGTGTTATTTCTTGGCGGAGTGTTCCGCTCTCTGCAATTTACCGCCATTAACACTCTGGTGTTCTGTGATGTGCCTAAGGATCAGATGAGCCATGCGAACTCCCTGTTCAGCGCTTCATCTCAGTTATCGATGGGAGTCGGCATCACTTTCTGTGCACTGAGCCTGTTCCTTACAGAGCGTCTGAGCCACGCTTCTGAATGGCTGTCACAACTTCCGGCTATCAGCTTCCGTCTGTCATTTGTCGCGTTGGGGATATTATGCCTGATAGCAATGGTGGACATTCTGTTGCTGGAGAAAAATGCCGGCAGCCAGGTGGCAACTACCCGTAAGTAGTATATGCAAAGTGGCCTGCCGGAGGCTGACTGCCCCGGCAAGCCATTCAGTTAGTTATAGTAATAATCCTGCCCGTTATTACGAATATACCAGCCAGTCAACGCCATTCTCTCTTTATGTGCCGGCTTCACCTCATGCAGAATTTGTTCCGACAGGAAACAAATAACACTTCCGGCAACTGGCTCAATCAGTCGCTCGCCCTCCGGCAGATGCAGGCAGAGTTGTCCACCGTCCAGAGGGTGCCAGTTCTGATTAATATAAACAATCAGCGTCACTGCCCTGCGCTTATCGTTTGCAAAACAGTCATAATGGGGTTTGTAATAAGCCCCCGGGGGATAGCGGGAAAAATGCCCTTCAAAATCGTTCAGCCCCAGATAAAATTCGCGGTTAAGTAGCTGACGAAGGGTTTCCACCAGCCCCAGATAACCGCGAATAGCCGGCATCTGTTCATCCTTCTCTATCCAGCTGATGCTGTCAGAACGGATCGACTCATTAATAATATTTTTCACCCCCTGGCCAATGCCGGCTTGCAGGAAAGTGCGGCTATGGCAAAGGTCGGCTAACTGTGACACCAGAGTGGCATCCAGTACGTTTTGCTGATAAAACCACCCCTGTTCACACAGTTGTTGAACTAACGCGTCAGAATCAAGCATATCGCCCCTGAAACGGGAAAAACGGAAAGTGCCGCGATTATATCCGGGTGAACTGATGGCAACCACTGGATTCATTGTGACCAGGGAAGGATTTTAAGTGAATAGCATCAGCCTGGCATCCTTGCCCGGCTGACGACAATCAGAGGGTCAGATATCTTTGGTCGCGCTGGCTGCCATCGTAGCATCAGCACGGGTTACCCCTTTGACCATAGCAACACGGTAGTAGATACCCGCAGACAGTGCGACACCGATAAACCAGCTGAAGTTAGCCACTTCATGCAATGCCGGAATAAAGCTTATCAGCAGACACAAAACCACCGATGGAATCAATGCCATAATCGCTTTCGGGTTAAAACCGTTCCGGTACCAGTATGCCCCTGTCGGAGTGTCATTAAACAGATCGTCAGTCCTGATGTGGCTGCGGTTAATCAGATAGAAATCACACAGCAAAATGCCAAATAACGGACCTATAAACGATCCCAGCACATCCAGCGTGTAGTGAATCAGCTCGGGTGACTGGAACAGATTCCAGGGCGTCAGGACGACAGATCCAACTGCCGCAATCATCCCGCCCATACGGAAGCTGATTTTTTGCGGTGAACAGTTAGAGAAATCGAACGCCGGAGAGACAAAGTTCGCCACGATATTAATTCCGATAGTCGCAGTGATCATCGTCAGCAATGCAACCGCCATTGCTACCCCGCTCCCCACCTGTGAAACCGTTTCGATAGGATCGGTAATCATGCGTCCAAATAATGAGTGGGTACCGGAAACAATCACCACGGTAATGATGGAGAACAGTAAAAAGTTAAACGGCAATCCCCAACGGTTACCACGGCGGATATCCTGCATACTGCTGGCATAACGAGAGAAGTCGCCGAAATTCAGTAACGGGCCAGAGAAGTAGGAAACGACCAGAGCTACCGCAGAAATCATCTGCCAGCCCTGAGCAGCCGGTGAAAGTGCCTTCTCAGACAAGGTCAGAGAAATCCCCGAGAAACCAGTCTGCGAGATAATCCAGACAGCCAGGGCCAGCATAACGATATAAACGGCAGGCCCTGCTATATCGATAAAACGCTTAATGGCATTCATGCCATGCCAGAATACCAGTGCCTGCAATACCCACATCACAGCAAAACAGATCCAGCCGAGTGCTGATAAACCAAGAAAATGGGCGGTTGTCATAGGGACCAGCGATGGCCAGAACTTTAGCAGTACCAGCATCAAAGCATTCGATGCCAGCCAGGTCTGAATACCGTACCAGGCAAACGCAATTAAGCCCCGGATAATCGCCGGAATATTTGCGCCAAACACCCCAAAAGCCTGTCGACACACTACCGCGTAAGGAACACCGCTTTGCTGGCTTGGCTTCGCGACCAGATTAGCAAAAAACTGAACGATACAGATCCCTGCCAGCAGACAAAGCAGTACCTGCCACCCTGCCAGACCCAGCGCGAAGAAGCTGGCGGCCACGACATAACCCCCCATACTGTGTACATCTGACATCCAGAAGGAAAAAATGTTGTACCAGTTCCAGTGTTGTTCCCGGACCGGTGCTAAATCATCATTAGTTAATCCCGGGCTGTAAGCTGGTTTGACGAGCCCGGAATTCTGTGGTTCATTTTTTGGCATAGTTGCAGTCCCCTGTAGATGGCTGATTAAACATCGGCACTGTTATCACCCTGCAGGATCCGGACCAGTTTTCATTTTTTTTGTATACAAAATTTCAAAAATGAGTATACCTAATAAAGACAGTGATTCAGGAGAACAGTAATGCTGAGCGCCAGCCCCTACCGCGAAAACGCCGAAGGTCATGAAAAAGAGCACAAAATCCGTGAAGCCTTGATGAAAGCGATAGTTGAGCATCAGCTACCGCCTGGCAGTAAGCTGCCTGAAGAGGCTCTGGCAGAAGCCTTTGGTATTAGCCGTACCGGGATCAGAAAAGTACTGACACGCCTTGCAACAGTGCAAATGGTTAATATGACGCCCAAACGTGGGGCATTTGTTGCCAGCCCCGATGAGCAGGAGTCACGGCATATATTCCGTACCCGTTCACTGGTGGAGCTGGCCAATTTGCAGGATGTCACTAACCGGGTTCAACCGGTCGATATCCGGGATTTGTCAGGGATCCTGACACAGGAACATGAAGCACATCATCAGAGGGATGCCGCGGCAGCCATCCGCTACTCGGCAATGTTTCATATCCGGCTACATGCAGTGGCCGCCAATCCGGTGGTCAGTGACATTATTACCAATCTGACCCTGCGTTCTTCGTTGGTGATAGCCGCCTGGGGGAGCCAGTGGCAGCAGGGTTGCCGTGATTCTGAGCACCACCAGCTGCTGGACGCGCTTCAGCAGAAAAATGTGCCATTACTGAGTTCGTTGTTACAGCAGCACTTTGACAATATTGTGGGCAGCCTGAATTTCAGCAGCCACAAAACCCCTCCGCCGGATTTCCGGAAACTGTTTTCTGCATAATGGACCGGAGTAATGATGAGCCAATATTGTATACAATTAATTAATCCTAAC
Organism: Tatumella citrea; assembly: GCF_002163585.1. Taxonomy (NCBI): domain Bacteria; kingdom Pseudomonadati; phylum Pseudomonadota; class Gammaproteobacteria; order Enterobacterales; family Erwiniaceae; genus Tatumella; species Tatumella citrea. Next base: position 1,549,970 of record NZ_CP015579.1, on the reverse strand, counting down.
ACCAGTCAGTCAATGACCAATAATATGGCCACAGCGGCCAGGGCAGTGGCTTCTGCCAGCACCCGGATTCTGGCGGTGAATCCGCAGTCTGGTGTTGGTTCAATTGAAGGCCATTTTGACGAAGCTATCGCGGCAGTGGGAGTGCTACAACAGATCCATCAGGGCCGTCAGCAAGGTGTTGATGGCCATATTATTGCCTGTTTTGGTGATCCGGGGCTACTGGCTGCCAGAGAGCTGGCCAGCGGCCCGGTGCTGGGTATTGCCGAAGCAGCGATGCATCTGGCCACCATGGTGTCCACCCGGTTTAGCATTGTGACAACCCTGCCGAGAACAGTCATTATCGCCAGGCACCTGTTACAACAATACGGTTTTACTGATCACTGTGCTGCGATCCGTACTATCGATTTACCGGTGTTATCGTTGGAAGATAGCAGCACGATCGCTGGCGATCGGATACGTGAACAGTGCCATCTGGCCATACAGCAGGATAATAGTGGAGCGGTGGTACTGGGATGCGGAGGTATGGCCGGTCTGGCAGAACAACTGACGTCAGAACTGGGTATCCCGGTGATTGACGGGGTTAGCGCCGCGGTAAAGCTGATGGAATCACTGCTGAGTTTAAGGCTGACCACCAGCAAACATGGCGATCTGGCTTATCCGGTGGCGAAACCGCTAAGCGGAATCTTTTCTGATCTCAGTCCCGTCTGAGCAACAAGCCAACCATGGGTTATTGCGGTTTGCGCGCTACAGCACAGACCGACGTTGCATCATTGTGTCATGCACCTTATGCTGAAATCACTTTTCGAATCATTAAAACAACGGCTTTTCAGCCCTGTTTTCCATCGCACCAGACCGGTACTTCTGGTCTGCTATGAATCATGAGGATAATTATGGCTGCAACACCTGTTTCTGCCAAAGCCCTGACGCTTGGCCACGGCCCGGCGTTACTCGAAGTTTTCCTTGAACCAACCTGCCCTTTCTCAGTTCGCGCTTTTAATAAACTGGATGGCCTGGTCAGTCTGATGGGTGAAGATCAGTTAACGGTTAAAATTTATCTGCAGTCACAGCCGTGGCATATGTTTTCCGGGGTCATTACCCGTGCCATTCTGGCTGCAGCAACACTGCCTGACGGTAATGCAGCGGCACTCAAAATTCTCAAAGCTATCGGTGATCATCGTGAAGAGTTTGAATTTACCGATCATTGCCGTGGACCGAATATGGATGCCACACCACAGCAAATCGTTGAACGACTGGAAAAGTACAGTGGCGTCAGTGTCAGTGAACCGTTTGATAAGCCTGAGTTACAGCAACTGATTAAATGGCACTGTAAATATTCACGGCAAAACGGGATTCATGTTTCACCTACCTTTATGATTAATGGTCTGATTCAGGCCGATATGGGCAGTGGTGAAGAGATAAGCCGGTGGGCTGAACGCATCCACAAAGGCTAATCTTAAAACGGTAAACAGCCGGCCTGTTTACCGTTATTTCCTGACACCCTCTCGCTTTGTCACCCCTGAAACAATTTTTATTACTTTGATGTAAATCACACTTTTGTGTTTCTTCACAAAGGCGTAATATGGCCCTTATCACCTTATTCCAGTGTGGATATCCTCCAGATGCACCGTTAATTTAACCCACTGTTATGTAACCTTTTTTAAGGTTATTTTTGTCATGATGTGGCTTTTTTTTGGCTGCCTGCAACTATTCCAATAATGATTCAATAAAAAATGCATAATTCATTACTTTTTCGGCTACGTTTTGCCTGCAAAACGACTTTTGCCCTGGTGATGGCGTTAATTTTGAGCTTTGTCCTGCAGTTGGATACACCTAAGTGGTCAATGATGACGGTGGCGATTATTGCCGCCTCCCCGGCCTTCGCCTCCGGCGGTGAGCCGATGACCGGCGTTTTAAGATTCAGGGGCTTTTTACGACTGATTGGTACTGCTGTCGGTTCTCTGGGGGCTGTGGTCATTATTTGCGGACTTGCCCGCGCTCCGGTACTGATGTTGTTTGCCTGCTGTCTGTGGGCCGGATTCTTTTCCTGGCTGTATACCGTGGTCAAACAGGAAATTTCTTACGCTTTTGGTCTGGCTGGCTATTCGGTATTTATTATTCTGGTTACCGCCTGGCAGACTCCGCAGGATGCGCCACAGATTGCCATCTACCGCTCTCTGGAAATATCGCTCGGCTTACTGTGTATTATTTTTTCCGATTTAATCTTTCTGCCGCGAAGTATTAAACCGCAAATCAGACGATTTATTGATGAAAGTCCGATGGCACTATTTGGGCTGATGTCCTGCTGTTTCACCGCCACCACCGAGCAGGAATTTGAAGATCGTTTCAAACTTATGCTGGCCGAATGCAAGAAATTTAATGCCATGCGCCAGGTCTTAAAAATGGAGTCGACCCACAACAATCCTGCGCTACATCAGCGTCTGAAAGGAATCAACGGGCTGATGTTCCATTTGTGTACTCTGACGTATGAAACCTGGCAATATTTCCACCTGCGACCTGAAAAACGAAGTACCAGCTGGTATATGTTATTTAGCCAGATTCCGGACTCTAACATTACGCTATCCCAGAAACTTCATCAGTTTACCCTGCTGATTCATCAGCTTTCGCCGGTACAGACTCCATATGCTCTCTCATCATGGATTAAAGGACTGAAGGAGTTACGTATTTTATGTACCGGTGTTCACTCCAAAATGCCGTTACATGATGTCGAAAAAGAGATCATCGGCCGTTACGAGATTAATGCCGCAGCATCCGTGCAGAAAGCCCATGCACTGGTTAACGGATTCCGTACCTTCCTAACCGGTGCCGTCGGCTGTTGTCTGTGGTTTACCACTACCTCCAGCGCTGTCACCGGATTTCTGATTATTTCGAGTATTGTTTCTACTCTGGCAATGCGGGCTGAGAATCCACGAACTGTGGCTATCGATTTTATCTACGGAATGATTTACATCCTGCCGATCAGTATCTTCTATTATCTGATTGTTTTGCCCGGAACGCAGCAGAGCTTCACCTTATTGATAATCTCCATCAGCTTTCTGGTATTTTTCTTTTCGCTTTGTGTTCAGTGGAAAATGCCTGGCAGTGGCGCATCACTGATGTTTGTCTTCAACTTAATTCCAATTACCAACCCGGAAACTTTCAGCTTTAATCACTACCTGGACAGTGCACTGGGACAGATTATTGGAGCCATCGTCACTTTACTGATTATCTGGTTGATCCCTGATCTCAGCCGGAGTTCGATGTCAAATTCTCTGCTGCGTAATATCCTTACTACATCACTGCAGACTCTGACCACCAACCCTAAACGCCGGAAAGTCAGCCGCCTGAGTGCACTGTATGATGACTTGTTGCTGCTGATTACCCTCGACAGCCGCAAATTAATGCGTTACCGGCTGGCGATTAATTTGATTATTATTTATCGCCGTATCACCGCATTAAACATTCCTTATCTGCAAACACTGTCAGAGTTTCACCAGCAAATACGTGAAACAGCAGAGGATTTATCCCGGCAAAAAATGGCTATTCAACGGGAACAGGCTTACATCAGGTTACAGCAGTTATTGCACGAATATCTGGAAGTGATCAATATCCTGCCAGACAACGAAAAAATAACTCTTGTCGTCAACGATTTGCAGGCTTTGCTCAGGACCTATCGTGGTGAGTTAATCAGCCGCTAAGATTTTCATCTCTCCGCCAGACAGCTTCAACCCTGTTGGGGCTGTCTGGCGGATATCCACTACCTGCCCTTTTTGTTACAGCCATCCCGCAATTAATTGTGAAATGCATCACAGCATTGACTACCGGCTTTATGTAATGTGAGACACTGATTTAAAAGGCTTTTTAAATCCCTGAGGTTTTCATTATGAAAAGGGTATGCAATGTTAGCTGATTATCTGAATGACCAGAATATCCATATTTGTGACTCGGTAGATAACTGGCAGCAAGCCATTACGCTGTCAGGAAATCCACTACTGGCACAGGGAATCATCACCCAGCGTTATATCGATGAAATTATTGCCGAACACGGACGTACCGGCCCCTACTATGTGCTGGCTCCGGGCGTAGCGATGCCACACAGTCGCCCGGAAAACGGCTCTGTCGGCGTAGGTCTTTCACTACTGATAGTTAAACAGGGTGTGGACTTCGGCAGTTCCGACAACGACCCGGTTAAAGTCATCTTCTTCCTCGCCGCCAAAGATGCTGACAGCCATATATCACTTATCTCATCACTGGCCGAATTGCTGGATGAAGAAGAGAATATTGGGCTTCTCGCCACCGGCAACAGCGAGACGATCCACGAACTGATTAATCGTTATTAACCGACACAATGATGTTATTTAAACTGCGACCCGGAAACAGCTCTCCGGGTTGCTTTACATCTCAGGGGAAATACTATGAAAATTTACGCAGTGTGTGGTCACGGTCTGGGCAGCAGTTTTATGCTGGAAAAAAATATTAAAACTGTAATGACTAAAATAGGTAAGGAAGCAGAAGTTGGTCATATTGATCTGGCCTCTGTCACTAATAATTTAGCGGATATTTTTGTGGTAGGTCAGGACCTCGCCCCGGGAATTTCCGGCAAAGTCGATGCTCATAAAGTCGTGGTACTTAAAAGTATTATTGCTAAAGCAGAGCTTGAAGAGAAACTGTCTCAATGGCTGGCGGATAACGCCTGATTGCTGTTAACCATCTGAATTGTATGCCTTCGGGAGCGTTACTATGGGTTCAGTTCTCTCTTTTTTCCTTGATATTCTGAAAGTACCTTCCATTCTGGTGGGTCTTATTGCACTGATTGGCTTGTGTGCCCAGAAAAAAAGTATCGATTTAATCATTCAGGGCACCATTAAAACTATCCTCGGATTTCTGGTTTAAGCGGTGGGGCTTCAGTGCTGGTCACCACTCTTGGACCTTTAGGTGGCATGTTTGAACATGCGTTTAATGTGCAGGGAGTTATTCCGAATAACGAAGCCATTGTTTCATTGTCCATGAGTAAATATGGTGAAAGTACCGCTTATATTATGGCGTTCGGTATGGTTGCCAATATATTCCTGGCGAGATTCAGCCGACTGAAATATATCTACCTCTCTGGCCATGTCTCGTTTTATATGGCCTGTATGCTGGCGGTTATTTTAAGCATTGCTGGTTTCAGCGGCATTTCATTAGTGATTTGTGGTTCTCTGATTATGGGAATTTTCATGGTTGCGCTGCCAGCCCTGGCTCAGCCATTTATGCGCAAAATCACCGGTGAAGATGAAGTCGCGCTGGCACATACCGGAACCATTGGTTATGTGCTCTCCGGTGTGATTGGCAAGCTGGTTGGTAAAAACTCGGCTTCCACAGAAGAGATGAATTTACCCAAAAACCTTGGCTTCCTGCGTGACAGTACCATTTCAATTTCTCTGACCATGATGGTGGTGTACATCATTCTCTGCCTGTGTTCCGGCAGCAGCTATGTTGAGCAGAATTTCAGCCAGGGACAGAACTTCTTTATCTTCTCGGTCATTATGGGGATTACCTTTGCAGCCGGAGTTTACATTATCCTTGCCGGGGTACGCCTGATATTGTCTGAAATTGTTCCGGCATTTCAGGGCTTTTCGGAACGTCTGGTCCCCGATGCCAAACCAGCACTGGACTGCCCTATTGTTTACCCGTACGCACCTAACGCTGTACTGATCGGCTTTGTGTCCAGTTTTGTCGGTGGTCTGGTTGGTCTGGTCATTCTGGGTAAACTGGACTGGGTATTGATTTTGCCGGGTGTGGTACCTCACTTCTTCACCGGAGCTACTGCCGGGGTATTTGGTAATGCGACTGGTGGTCGGCGTGGAGCAGTCATTGGTGCCTTTGCTAACGGGCTATTGATCACCTTCCTGCCAGCAATTTTGCTACCTTTACTTGGTCAGGTAGGTCTGCAGAATACGACCTTCTCGGATTCTGACTTTGGGGTGGTAGGCATTTTACTGGGCAATGCCATTAAGTACCTGACACCGACAGTGATTATCTCTCTGTTGGTCGTTATCTATCTCCTGATGATCGGCTACAACATGATCGCTAAGAAAAAAGCCTGATTAGCTGCAGGGCGGGAGTATCTTCCCGCCCTTTTCAACGCCGGTCGAGCGGCTGTTTACTGGTGGGAGGCGGAAAAACCCCATTAATGGCAGCAATGTCGGCTGCAGAAAGGACGATTCCTGTAGCCAGAGCATTGCGTTGCGCATGTTCGGGGTTCCCCGTTTCGGCAATAGCCGTCATGTTTTTTTGCAACAGTATCCATGCCAGTGCAATTACCGAAGCATCCGTACCATGTTCCGCAGCAATTCGTTCCAGTACCGGTGCCCTTAACAAAGGAGCCCCGGCGCCTCCCAACGGAGAATAGGCCATCAGGCTGACTCCCGCCCGCTGACATAATGAAATCAGCCGGTATTCAATGCCTCTGCTCTGACAATTGTAAAGCACCTGATTAATCTGGCAGTTTTCGCCTCCCGGAATATTCAGTAATCGCGTCATATCCTGAATATCAAAATTCGAAACGCCCCAGCCGCCAATCAGCCCCTCTTCCCGCAAGACTTCCAGACTACGTACTGCCCAGGGCAAATGCCCCGGATAGCGCCAGTGCAACAAATAGTAATCCAGATAATCTGTATTCAGCCGTTTTAGCGATGCCAGACACTGTCGTCTGGCAAGTAACGGGTTGGCATTCCACGGAAATATTTTCGATACCAGACACACTTCCTCACGTCTGGTTGCCATCACTTTACCAACCAGACGTTCTGAGCGGCCCAGTCCGTACATTTCGGCGGTATCAATGGTGGTGATCCCTGCATCGATGGCCTGGTGTAGTGCACTGATCTCAGTTTTTTCCGGATAACGGCCGGTGCCAAGATGCCATGTTCCGGCAGCCAGTGCAGAAAGATTTTGCTGTTTTTTCATACTACTCCTGCGATAAAAATCAGAATGCACTGTAATCAGTATGTGATCAGGATCGGGTTAATCGCAAATTGCCACCGATAAGCCGCGTGGATAACTATCGCCTACTGGAATTATCAGGCTCTCTGCACGACACTGATAATTTACGTCAGGAGCCCGACGGTGACACAACAGACCACACTCTTTTGTAATCAGCAGACCATTTCCGGGCCGGGAAGTATCCGGCAACTCAGTCAGCTAATCTCCCAGCCAGGGCTGCCAACACTGCTCTTCAGCTGCCGCTCTTTTCTGGAAAGCGAGGTCTGGCAACAGTTACAGGAATCCCTCTCTCCCTGGATCCTCGGGATAATCACCGTCAGCCACGAAGCTTCTCCACAACAACTGGATGAATGGATTTCAGAATGGCGTGGTAAAGCAGAACGGGTAGTGGCTATTGGCGGAGGGAGTGTTCTGGATGCCGGCAAAGCCTTTAGTACTCTCTGCCTGCAACCCCTTCCGACAGTGCATTATCTGGAAAAAATTGGTGATACACCGCTGGACGGCAAACGGCTGCCATTAATCGCGGTCCCAACCACTGCAGGCACCGGCAGTGAAGCCACCCAAAACTCAGTGGTCACAGACCAACAGCACTATCAGGTTAAAGCATCTCTGCGCCACCCTCGGCTGGTACCGGATATCGCTATCCTTGACCCGTTGCTGCTGCGCCATGCTCCTGCTGCAGTGCTGACCCGCTGCGGAATTGATGCGTTTACGCATCTGTTCGAAGCCTGGTTATCTTCTAAAAGCAGTTTTTTCAGCCGTCAGTTCTCTCTGCAAGGCATGCTGTTGTTTATCGCTGCATGGCCCGATCTCGACCGTCAGGACCAGCGGGGAGACGAGGCACGTGAAAAGATGATGATGGCATCCTGGCTCGGTGGACTGAGCCTGTCAATGGCAGGGCTCGGGGTGATTCACGGAATTGCCGGGGAAGCCGGTGCTATTATGCCGTGGCACCACGGCGAAGTGTGTGGTCGGTTACTGCTACCGTTCCTGGCTTTATGTGCAGAGGAACAGCACCCTGAACTGCAAGCCCGTTTGACCGAACTACATCATCACTTATTTCCGTCACAGAAAGAGGCCAATCCGGCACGCTATCTGGCTAAATGGCTGCAAAAAAACACAGTTTGTGACTTTTGGCAGTCGCCACCGTCACTTAGCCCTGCACAGCTGGAAAAAATACTTAGTACTGCTAACAGCAAAAACTCACTGATTACTTACAACCGTGAACAGTTGCTGTTTATGATTCGCGAAAGCTGGCCGGTTATCGGTGAATAACCGGTTGCCGGTGATACTTACACCAGCAACCGACATGTCAGCGCCGGAAAAATTGCAGAAAGGCATTCCGGTGCTGTCGGTCACGGAACGTGCTGATCAGAAATTCCAGCAGGTTAAACAGCAGACACAGCAGCAGTAATACCATCACATACGGCAAAGCATTTTGCCACGGTAACCCCATCTGATTAACCCCGGCAATTGCTTTGACTGCCCAGGTGGAAGGCAGCAAATCGGATAACAGACGAACTCCCCACGGCATTGCCTGCACCGGCCAGATGGTTCCTGATATATAGAATACCGGCATGGTAATAAATGACAGTGTCAGATAAACAATTTCCACCCGTCGGATACATTCGGTAAGCAGGTTTCCGAGACTTATTACCGCCAGCAAAAACGGGAATGTCAGCAATAAAAGCTCGGGGATAGAGGCCGTTTGCCGATAACCCAGAACCCAGGGCCAAAGCCCGAACAGTACGATGGACAAAAATAACCAAACCGGAACCAGCGCCGAATAGGCCCCCAGGATCACCGACAGCGAAGGCTTACCACGGGCACTGATGGTCAGATTTACCCGGACGCTGGCAATCAGCAATGAGTGTTGTAACAACATCACCAGTAGTCCGGGAAAAATGATGGCAGCAAAACTAATACCCGGGTTAAACACCGGCTGAGTTACCGCCCGTATCGGGGTTAACAGCACATTAGCTTCGGGTAAGGTAAAACCGTTATTCAGCAGTATGGTTGTTTCGTACTGCGCCAACATTTGCTGATAGGCAGCGATAACATCCTGTTCTATCTGCCCGTTAGCCAGACGGTTAGTGGCATCACCAAAAACCGGTATGGCCACACTGTTCCCCGCCAGCATTTTTTTCTCTAAATCAACCGGCATAACAATAACTGCGAACAGCTTACGCCACCCCAGATCACGGCGGGCATGTTCCAGGCTGGAGTAATTAATCATATCAATTTTTGAAGTCGCATCCAGAGAACGGATAAGTAATCTGCTGGCAGGGCTATGGTCCATATCCACCACTGCAACCGGTAAATCCCAGACAGTACGGTTAGCATAAACCATACTCATAATACACAGAGATATCAGCAGTATAGCCCACATAGGCCTGGCAAGCATTCCGGAAAGCACGGTAATAAACGTCTGACGATACTCTTTCATACCATCGCCTCCTGATCGCGTAACCGTGCCGGAAGCCTTTTACGTACCAGCAGACTAATAACCACAGGGTAGATCAGTAACACTGCGCAGACCTCAGCCACAGGCATTGCCGGAACCTCGCGCAGAAACAGGTCAAACATGGCATAGAGTGCATGAGTCAAGGGTTCAAGGTTGGAGATTAACTGTGCTGGCCAGGGCATTGATAACTCTGGTACAGCCATTCCCGAGAAGGTCATGGCAATACTGACCATTAATGCCATCAGGGTATAAGCAGTGATAGCTGTACGGGTAAAAGTAAACAAAAATACAGCCAGACTTTGCGCGGCAATAATGTAAAAGAACGCCACAAAAAACATATAGACCGGATTTCCAACCACCCTCGCATCAGAACTCCAGACCAGCAAGGCTATCTGAGCCATCAACACCGTTGTGTACATCAGTGTGTATGGCGCCAGTTTACCCAGCAACGATAATGTGAAGGAGTTCGAATAGATCAATGGCTTGCTGCGTGAAAGCACATAGATCATGCAGGTCACCACAAACAACTGCATCAGATGAATGGTGGCAGCAAACTGCTGGTAATAAATGTAACTGCCACTGGCATTAAACAGGGTTTGATAGGTCAGGGAAACCTGGGGCAGAGTTGGTACTGTCTTACCAATTTTTCCGGCAATAATCGTCCGGTAACGGGTATTTATGTCGGTCATCAGCCCCGAAAAGTCCTGGGTTGAATAGAGTCCGGCAGCATAGAACAGTGCATTGTAATAAAACACTACCTGAGGCTGGCGACCAGCCAGTGCATCGGACTCAAAATTTACCGGAATATAGAGAATGCCGTAATCTTCTGCAGTTCGTAGTTTTTCTTCAGCTTCCGGTAAACCTCCCGGCCATTCGGTCAGCCTTGCATGAGGGCCGGCATCCAGTTTGCGAATCAACTCCCTGGATAGTTCGCTGTGATCGTTATCAACTACCGCTACTGGCAGATGCAGCAATGTTCCTGCCGAAAAGTTGCTGCTTAAGAGCCAGAACAATAATAACGGGAAACACCAGGTCAGCCAGTGAATAACCGGCTTACGAAAATCAACCCGTATTTCCTTACTGAATGCACGGCTGAAACAGCGCCAGCTGCGTTTTAGTGTTGCCACTGCCATAATGCACTCATTCCCTGTCGTAATCCTTTTACCGGCATCACCGGCCACAAACGAACCTCAAAGGTTTTCAGGTCAAAATCCCCGGTAGCCCTGGTCGCGCTTTTGGTAGAGAAATCTCCCAATGGGGCAATGTAGTGCACCTTCGCTTCGATCATTTTGTTGTTTAACGCCGGAACTCTTAACCTGACAGTGTCCCCCTTACGGACATGGGCAAGAATATCTTCCCGCAGGTTGAATACGAAATAAGCCTGCGGCAATCTGACCAGCGTCAGTAACGGGCTGGAGGCCGTGAGTAATTCACCGACTTCTGCGGGTATCGGGCCCACTTCCCCGGAAACCGGAGCTCTTACCAGCAAGTCATCAGTCTGGGCTTTCACTTCCAGCAGTTGCTGTTCAGCTTCATCTAACTGAGCGGCATAGATATCACGCTGCTCCAGCCGGTCTCCGTTCAGGCCTTCATCCAGGTTGGCGCGGGCACTCTGCATGGCATGCAAAGCGGTATTACGACTGGTTCGTGCAGTCTCCAGATCCTGTGCAGAAATATAACCTCTGGCCGCTATTTTTTGCTGGCGCTCATATTCGTCACGGGCATTCTGATAATCAGCCGTTGCAGAGTCCAGTTCGGCCCGCAGATTGCGGAGGCTCTCTTCGCGGGTGCCATTCAGCGATAAATCCAGCTGAGCCTTTGCCTGGTCGCGTGCAGCTTCAGCTGCACGTAACTGAGCAATCAGCTCAGGTGCGTCCAGTTTCATCAGTACCTGTCCTGCTTTTACATCATCGCCACGCTCTACCAGTCGTTCGACCACCCGTCCTTTCGCTTTAGAGGCGACAATAACTTCAGGTGCATCAACTTCCCCCTGTAATAACAACCCCTGATTCTGCGCCCTGAAAAAAACGGCCAGGGAAACCACCGCAATCATTAATAACACGGTGAGTATTATTTTCTTATTCATACTAACTGCTCCGGCTTACAATCTGTCTGCTCCATGATCATTCCTGAGTAGTCTGACATAAATTCAGCATAGAGCATTGATATAGATTATGCATAAGTAATTCCAACGATTTATTTCAGATATTTTGCGAAAATTCGCTATTTTTCAGCACTAAAGCAAAATCGTCATGCAATTAGAAAATAATAATTCAGCCCGGATGAATCAGTTCTCATTTACCGGGTGTAAAAATAAAATATATAGCGTTTAAATAACCGGGAATATAACCGACAGCATAAAATAATTATGCTGCTATTCCACAAAGCGATGCCATGATAGCGGCCTGGTTTGATACTGCGAATGCTTATCAGCGGTCACCGGTTGTGAAACAAGCTTCGTTACAGAAAGGTATCCCGGTGCAGAAATGACAGCTAGCCCTGTTCAAAAGCGTGACAAACATCACCTATCTTAGATGCAGCCTATCAAATTGATATGCAGTAACGGATTTAACCCTAAAGCGCGGAAGGTTATGATTTAACCAGTTCAAAAATACATTATCGACAGAGGTGACTATGTTTTCATTAAACCGTTTTAACAGTAAAGAACTGGCACTGGCCTATGTCTCTGCACAGAAAGAGCCTTTGTCTCCGGCAGAGTTTCTGAATGCTGTGACCGCTGCAGAGCTGTCATTCAGCCGGTTGCTTAATTCTTCACAACTGCCTGAGAAACAGCCGCAGCCTGCATACTCTTTTGAAAGTTAAGCAGTAATGCCAGAGGTGCTGTTTGCATGACCCGCCGGAAAAAAGTCAGTTACAGACTCAGCAGACACGGAAGTGAATGGTATACAGTTGTTCGACGCCCGGATAAATTTTTGCAATCACCTGGCGGAGTTGCTGTTCTGTCATATTTTCCTGGCGGGCATGTTCAGTCGTCAACTCAGACTGGCGAACCGGTGTGACACTCAATACTTCCAGTGTGGCAAAATATTCCCCGTTATCCTCATAACCTGCCCGGAGGCGTTGACCCTGCCGGAATCCCGATTCTTTCTCATCCCGCAGTGTAATCGTCTTTTTGCCTGCTAAAATATCCGGGGCAAAATGCCGGTAAAATGTAATGTCTGTACTCATGATAGACCTTTTCTGGCTTTGTCAGACAGCACAGGGCCACTGACGGCGCCCTATGATATCAACGTTTAGGAGACTACCAGCTTTTAATCGCACCGCCATTGAAGATAACATCCGCAGCAGCAGCTACTTCCGGCGACTGGTAAGCTTTGATAAATGTCTTCACATTCTCAGCATCTTTATTATCTTCACGGGTAACAATAATATTCACATAAGGTGAGTTTTTATCTTCAATAAAGATACCGTCACGGGTCGGTGATAACCCGGTTTGTTGGATATAGGTCGTACTGATAATTGCCACAGTGACCTTCGGATCATCAAGCACCCTTGGCAGTTGAGCCCCTTCCATTGCGATAATATTCAGGTTCAGTGGATTACTGGTAATATCAGGCAAAGTTGGTAATAACCCGGTTCCTTCCCGTAAGGTGACCAGTTTTTCTTTTTGCAGCAACAACAGTGCTCTGCCCAGGTTGGTCGGATCGTTAGGTATGGCGATGGTGTCACCGTTTTTTAATTCACTGACCTGATGAATTTTGCGTGAATAGCCGGCCATCGGAAATACAAAGGTATTCGCGACTGCGACCAGGTGGTAACCTCTCGCCTTGTTATCCTGTTCAAGGAAAGGCCTGTGCTGGAATACATTGGCATCCAACTCTTTATGAGCTGTCGGTTCATTAGGCAGTAGCGAACCACTAAACCCTACCAGTTCAACGTGCAGACCGTATTTTTTCAACGCAACCTGTTTAGCAACTTCAGCCACATCCTGTTCCGCGCCGTTAATAACACCCACTTTAATATGGTGACTGTCTTCAGACGATTTATCACATCCTGCAAGCAGACAGCCACTCAGGATGAGTAATGCCGGAAACAGCAACTTTATAAATTTGTTCACCTGAACTCCCGGAGTCATTTCAAAATGTAAGTTTTTCTTATAATGACATAACCACCAGGCAGGGAGAAGCCGTTAATTCTTTAATTTTCAATAAAAAATATTCAACATTCCCCCGCTGATATTGCTATGCAGCGGACAAAATGTTTCAGCTCCGGTGGGAGCATCAGGGCGTTTCTTCATGGAATAGCCACTGTCTGAAATCGCGGATTTCGTCCAGACTGATGGTGTGTCCCATACCAGGATAAGTTTTAAACGTGACAGACGGGGTAAATGCCGTTAATTGTTTTACTGCCTGTTGGGCTTTTTTCAACGGAATTCGTTGGTCGGCTTCACCATGACCCACAAACACCTGCAACTGTTTCGCCGCCGCCAGCGGAACTGCCGACGGATCAAAACCGGCAGGCAGACGTCCGCTGAACACCGCAACACCATGAAATAACTGAGGGTGAGTCAAAGCAACCGCATAGGTCATGACGGCCCCCTGGCTAAATCCCCCCAGATAAGTATGGCTGGCCGAAATATGGTACTGATGCTGGAGAGTAGTGATTGTTTTGACAACTTCATCATCACTTTGCGCAACATCGTCCACTTCCTGCTGTTCACTACCGTTACTCCGGTACCACTGATAACTGTCACCGGCGACCGGCAACGGGGCCCGTAAAGAAACCACCAGCATGTTGCCTGGCACAATGACCGGGAAATCGTTAAAGTCCTGCTCATTGGCGCCATAGCCATGCATCATGACCAGCATTGAGGGGTTTTGTCCGGACAATGCGGCGGGCATAAATAAATAACTGAGATCAGCAGCACCCGCCAAAGGAGCCGCCAATAAACAGCTGTATATACTTAGTGCGGCAAGAGATTTTTTCACCAGATTACCTCAATACATTTCATGACTAATGACCACTATTCAACGTCACCGGATAACTGCCACTGGCCCTGAGAACTGCTCCAGCGGACAGCCGGAAACAAGGCTAACCGGATATTGAAAACAAAATAGAAAGGCATATAAAGATTAATGTTATTTTTTGCCAGCGGCTCCATCTGCACTAATACTCTTTCCAGCTCCCGTAACACATCCCCACCAGGCAATTCGTGGATATTTTTTAACCGCCGTTTCAGATACAGGCTAATTTCATGAAATAGTGGATCAGTCCGGACACCTGCCTGTTGCAGTATCTGGTAATAACGGCCATAAAAGTCGAATAAGTTGGCCCCCAGCCACAACTCAGTGATCAGATTATTTTCCATGGTCATGTTAATCCCGGGGTCAACCACATTGCGGGGCAGAATAATATTAATCCGGTCCAGCATTCGTTGGATAAATTGCTGGCGTTGCAGCAATGTTGATTTCTGCAGACGAATATCCCCCAGTAACTGAAGCAGCTCACGCAGCCCCGCTCTCAGCGCCCTTCTCGCTATCCATGAAGGACGTTTGTTACGGATTAACAATGTAATTACCAGCGAGAGAACAATACCGACGGTAGTGGAAAGCGCGGCATTAATGGTGGCGAAAGTATTGGGTGCGAAATCGTGGCTGAAACCAATATATCCCGGTAACTGGGTGGCAATAATCAGACCAATAAAATTGGTGGCCGGGTTGGCGATAATCAGCCCCATAAAAATTAAGGCTGGTGACAGGCAAATGATTAATGCTTCAAAAGTGATAGCCCGCGGAATGATGACCATTGAATAAAAGATACTGATCGCTATGGCAATGACCACGCCTTTCATAAATATGCGCATTCCGCCGATGGGACTGTCGTGGGTCGCAAAAAATGAACAGGTTACCGCAGCAAACATAGCGGCGTTAGAACCACTGCTCCAACCGGTACCTATCCACAGCAGACAACAGACAAAGGTGGCGATAAAAGCAGTAAACGATGACAGTGCGGCCATACCTTCATCGACATATTTTTTTCGATGCATCACCTCAGGCTTCCCGCGACGTCTTTTCAGCTGCGACAGTCTGACTTCCACACCGTGATAAGCGGTCAGAATACGGACAAAGTTTTGCAGTCGTTCAATTAACCCGGTAAACAACAAACTCTGCTCTGTACCCAATTCATTAGTTAAAAACCGCTGCTGGATAATTGACTGGGTTTCTTCCAACTGGCGGGTCACTGACTCACTGTTCTCTTCAGCCGAATCGTCCAGCCATGCCAGAAAACGTGTAACGCTCAGTCGCATCTCTTCGGGCAACTGAATATTTTCCGCTGCCAGTAATTTCAGACGCTTTTCGATAGCCGTCAGTGTAGGCACCAGGTATGAGAGATGCTGATACTGAGCTGACACCAGCCGCACCAGCCGCTGGACCTGATTAGCTTCATAGGCGCAATGCGTCATCAGCACTTCTACATTCAGCGGGTAATTAGCCATCTGTACCAGTATCTGATCCCTTTCCGGGGAATCCGCTGACTGATGCTGGGTTAATAATGAACCGCAGACTTTTTTCGCCTGCTGGTACCAGTTATTAACGCTGTTTTCCAGTAATGAACGCATACTGACCGGGAAGATCAACACATGTACCAGGCTACTGATAATTATCCCAACAGCCACTTCTTCAATCCGTGAAATGACGGTATAGCTAATGTCAGAAGGAGTCGTTACATCAGGAAACCCCATAATCGCAGCACTGTAGCCTGCCAGCATAAAAATATAACTTTTGGGAGTCCGGTCATGTAAGGATAAATACAGGCACACAGCGACCCAGCAGGATACTGCCAGACTGAACATCACCGGATACATTACTGTGGAAGGATAAATCAGGAAAATAAATACTCCGCCGAGTACTGTCCCCGCCAGCCTGAATAGCGATTTTGATACTGTAGAAGCGGTATAAATCTGCGAAACTACATACACCGTCGTCAGAGACCACGTTGGTTTTTCCAGATTGAGCTCTAATGCCAGATAAAAGGCGAGAAAAGCAGCAAGTGTCGTTTTTAACGAAAAAATAAACGCACTTTTTGTTAAAAAATTCATAGGGCTCAGTAAGTTGAGAATAAAATTCTGTTCAGAGACTTTAGTATAATACACCGTCGAAGTCGGGCACGATAAAAATTGTAACAGCCGTAATGTAATTAATCTTATCCTGCAGATTACCCTGAAATTAACATAAGCAGTGCTTATAACACCTGCCACAACCGGCATCCTCTCAGGGGTTCACCCTCATCACTCCGGCCAGCAGAGTCCCGGACATTCACCCGAAAAAATTTAAGAAAAAATAACTTCAATAAAGAAGCAGATTATTTAATTAATTATCCCGGAAAAACTGAAACAGTATTTAAAACTCACACTGTAATTAATTTAATTGCAGAAAATAAAATCAGCCGGTTATTTACTCCTGACACTCACGGGAATTATGATCATCTCTCCTTGTTGAAACATTTAACAATCAGAGGTTTTAACAACAGTAGTTATTTTACGGTCACACTCACCATTGCCCCCGGGCAACCACATTACAGGGAATATTATTTTTTCATATTAAAATCAATAATTTATTTAAGACGCACCAACAAAACCAATACCACCACCCTGATAATCCGTCACAGCAAGAGCGATTTATCCTGTTTTACTACTGCTTAATCATAGAATCACAATGACATGTTAATGGTGTTATTTTTACATTCTGAAATTCCCTGAGATTATTTCAGCCTGTGTTAGCTGATAGAATGTTATCGAAACGTAAAATAATTTTAAAAACTATTCGAGTAATGTCCGGAGTCATCCATGAAATGCGCTTATTTATCTTTACTGATAAGTACGCTGCTGTATGCCGGTTTTTCGCCCGCCACTCAGGCTGAAACACCCGCGACAGCAGAAACTCTGCTTGCACAAGGAAAATATTTATCTGTGGCTGCAGACTGTAGCGCCTGCCATGACAGTCCCGATCACCATGTCATGGCTGGCGGAAACAGTATAAATTCCCCACTGGGCAAGATTGTTGCCAGTAACATTACCCCGTCAGTGCACTATGGCATTGGCAGTTATACCGAGCAGCAATTTTCGGATGCGGTTCGAAAAGGTATTAATGCTCAGGGCGAAAACCTCTACCCTGCAATGCCTTACACCTCTTACAGCCAGCTCACCGACAGCGATATCCACGCGTTGTATTACTATTTTATGCATGGTGTAACTGCTGTCGATCGCGCCGCTGGGGCCACACAGCTGCCCTTTCCGTTTAACCTGCGTATCAGCATGAAACTGTGGAATGCTCTGTATGCGGACAACAAGCCGTTCCGTCCTTCATCCTCGCAAACCGATCAGGTTAACCGCGGCAACTATCTGATTTACGGGTTGGCTCATTGTGATACCTGCCATACACCGCGAAATGCCCTGATGGCCGAAAAATCTGACCAGTCTCTCTCCGGGGGATCACTCGGCCAATGGTATGCACCCAATATCACCTCAGATAAGTCCTCTGGTATCGGTAACTGGAGCGATCAGCAACTGTACCAGTATCTGAAGACCGGACATGCTGTCGGCAAAGCCCAGGCTGCCGGGCCAATGGCAGAAGCTATTGAACACAGCCTGCAATACCTGTCTGATGATGACCTGCATGCGATTGTAGCCAGCCTTCGTCTAACCAGACCGGTGAATACTGCATCCGCAGATCGCGGGATGCAGGGTAAAGCAATATCTGATGAAAACAGTATCCGTGGTACCAAAGTTGCCAGCGGAGAGCCGGTTTCCGGCCCAATGTCAGGGGCAATTCTGTACTCAGGTAACTGTGCTGCCTGCCATACGCCTTCCGGTGCCGGATCCTACAGCCAGAATTATCCGTCACTGGTACACAACACCACTGTAGGGAGCACCGATCCCACTAATCTGATTGCCACTCTGTTATTTGGCGTTCACCGTACCGTTGATCAACAAAGCATCACAATGCCCGCCTTTGGGCCACAAGGCTATACCGACCGTCTTAGCTTTGCAGAGATTGCCACACTGGCGACCTATGTCCGGCAGACTTATGGCGCCGGAGGTGAAGCTGTCAGCGAACAACAGGTAGAGCAGGTTTACCAGGGTGGGCCTAAGCCGCTGATTGGCTGGCTGGCCGACGGAAGAATACAGGCTTTAATCGTTGTAGTGCTGTTGCTGTTGGCTGGCCTGATTATCACCGTAGTGCGCAAAGGGAGAAAAGCATGAAACTCACAGATACTATTTCGACAGATCGCCGAAAACTGATTAAGTCATTATCGTTGCTGACCGTATTCTCTGTGAGTGGGTTACGTCTGGTGACCTGTCCGGCATTTGCTGGCGGTTTGCCTGCCAGTGCGGATTTTCATGAATTCTCAACCTTTGTTATTGGCCGGCCAGTAGATCCTGTTTTATCAGGCCGTTATTTTGCCGCATTGCAGGCTGCAGACGGACATTTCATTCAACAACTGAATCAGGCGATGGTTGCCAGTGTCCCGTTTCGCAGTCAGGGGATTGATACGATGCTGGCATCACTCCCTCACGACAGTGACATCTTTAATACCCTTAAAAAAATCACCTCAGCCTGGTATCTGGGAATCGTCGGCGAAGGCGCCGGGGCGACTCTGATCGCCTTCCATGACGCACTGATGTTCCAGCCAACCCGTGAATACGTTTTTGTTCCCGGTTATGGCGGGGGCCCTGACAGTTGGGTCTCACTTAAACATCCCGACTTACTGAGCGAAGATACCGAGCAGGAACAGAAAAATGGCTAATACTACTTTAGATTTCGACTACGTTATCGTCGGCTCAGGCGTTACCGGAGCACTGATTGCCTGGCAATTGTCCCGTCATGGTAAACGGGTTTGTATGATTGAGGCCGGCGATCACATTCAACGCTGGAAAGCGATAGAGCATTACCGCAGTTTGCCGGATAAAAGCATCGCCAATAATTCACCCTACCCTAATCTGGAGTGGGCACCCAATCCCATTGGCGGGCATTATCTGGAACAAAAGGGCCCGGTAAATTATGCGACGACTTATATCAGAATGGTGGGGGGAACTACCTGGCACTGGGACTCTGCGACCTGGAGACTGTTACCGTCAGATTTTGAACTTAAAACCCGCTATGGCGTAGGCCGCGACTGGCCGATTGGTTACGAAGTGCTGGAACCCTGGTATCAGAAAGCTGAAGAGCAACTGGGGGTCAATGGCTGGGATACTGAAGATCAGAGTGGCCAGGGCAAAGATCATTACCCTCCACGTTCACAACCCTATCCTACTCCGGGCCACCCGTTCAGTTGGGGACAACAGGTTGTTGCCGGTAAACTTGAGGCGGCGGGTTACTCTGCCATTCATGAACCCAATGCCAGGCTTTCTGTGGCTACCGCCGAACGTCCGGCCTGTGCCGGAAATAATACCTGTGACCCTATTTGCCCCATCGGCGCTAAATATACCGCTGACTTTCATGTGCAAAAAGCGCTCGACCATGGCTGTACATTGCTTTCTAACTCGGTGGTTTACCGTGTCGAGGCCGGAGATGATGGTAAAATTACCGCTGTGCATTTCCGTCGGCCGGATAAGTCAACGGGAACAGTTAGCGGGAAAGTTTTTGTGATTGCTGCTAATGCAATTGAGACGCCTAAATTGCTGCTGATGTCCGTATCGGAGCGCTATCCTCAGGGTATTGCTAATACATCAGGTCAGGTCGGGCGAAATCTGATGGATCACACCGGACTGGGCTTTAATCTGGTGACCGAAGATGAAGTCTGGCCAGGTACCGGGCCTAATGCCTTGCTGGTGATGCTCAATGCCCGTGAAGGGAAATTCAGAGCCGAAAGAGCGTCTTATAAAACTAAATTTCGTAATACCGCCGTCAATTTTGCCGTCACTAAGTCCCTGATTAAACAGGGAATCATGGGTAATGAGCTCTACCGGCAAATTAAATATCAGTCTGCCCGTCAGTTATCTATTGCCGTCGATCTGGAAACTTTGCCTAACCCGCAGAATCGTATTGTCCCAAGTAAAGATCGGACTGACAGCCTGGGGATCCCTGTCCCGGAAATCCACTACGATGTGGATGATTACTGGAATAAAGGGCGCGATGCTGCTATCGCTGACGTACAAAATATCGCAAAAATTCTGAACGCAAAGATTGTGGCAACGGATACCAATAAACAAAACCGCGAACATATTTTGGGAACCATGATTATGGGTAACTCACCCACTGATTCGGTGGTGGATAAAAATTGCCGGACTCACGATCATCCCAATTTATATATCGCCGGGACCAGTGTCTTTCCGGCCGTCGGCTGTGTTAATCCGACCCTGACAGGTGCAGCATTAGCTTTACGCATTGCCGACACGTTGTTACAGGATCCAGTGACTTAACTGCCGACACCTTTTCCGTAGTTGCTACACCTATGGCTCCCGATGGCCGATAAACAGCAATCCTGCGCTGTTTATCGGTCCTTTTCGCTCTGTCAGACCATCATTCACTGCCTGACAGGCTTACATCTTCTTTTCACTGTAAACGAAACCTAAAAAACTGATTGCTTTGCTTTTCAGATTTCGTGTTAGTTATTTACCTTATTGTTATTTTTTTACAAAAATCACTTCAAAAACCAGCCTTAGCAGCCTTCTGATCATGCAAACCCTTCGCTAAAAACCGGACTTTTTTATCAAAAAACATCAATGTGAAATAATTAACAACATAATGACATTTAATTTATTTTTAAATATCAATACTTAAATTGATAATAAGAAAAGTTCACTAACAAACGTAATTAAAGTGTAAGTTTTTAGTAATGATTTAGAAAAACAGATGTTTATCGAAAACCTTTATGATAATAATTATCAAACTCATTCAACACGTAACAAATTGTATCTGGAAATACGTATGTATTCTCTTACACAGCAACCTCGTCGTACCCGCTTAGCTATGTTTGTCGGCCTTGCTCTGAGTAGTATGTTGACAACCCCCTCACTCGCGGCTGACAGCAGCAGCGAAACCGAAACCAGCAGCATCACCGATGCGTCCCGTAACCAACATAGCGAAGGCGTGATTGTGGTTAAGGGCAAAGCCGAGGATGAATTAAAACAACAGCCCGGTGCATCACTGATCACTCAAAAGGACATTGAAAACTCCCCGCCAGTAAACGACCTGTCTGAAATCATTCGTAAAATGCCAGGCGTTAATCTTACCGGCAACAGTGCAACCGGTAGCAGAGGTAATAATCGCCAGATCGATATTCGTGGCATGGGACCAGAAAACACACTTATTCTGATAGACGGTGTACCGGTATCCTCACGCAGCTCAGTTCGTTACAGCCGTACCGGAGAAAGGGATACCCGCGGTGACTCTAACTGGGTTCCGCCGGAAATGGTTGACCATATCGATGTACTGCGCGGTCCTGCCGCAGCCCATTATGGTTCCGGAGCGATGGGGGGTGTGGTGAATATTATCACTAAAAAACCTACCAACCAGTGGCACGGTTCGGTATCACTGTTTACCAATCAGCCGGAAAATAAAAAAGAAGGTGCGACAAACCGCACTAACTTTAGTCTGAGCGGGCCACTGATTGACGACGTTCTGACCATGCGGTTATATGGCAATATTAATAAAACGCAGGCAGATGCAGCTGATATTAACACGGCGGAAAATGGCAGTTATGCTGCCGGGCATGAAGGTGTCCGCAACCGCGATATCAATGCGATGTTCGAATGGAAACTCTCACCGCAGCATATCATTGATTTTAACTATGCTTACAGCCGTCAGGGCAATATTTATGCCGGTGACACTCAATACAGTAACAGCAATATCAGTACGTTAGTGCCACAACTTTATGGCCAGGAAACCAACCGTATGTATCGTCAGTCATACAGCCTGACTCACAATGGTTTCTGGGACTGGGGGCAATCAAAATTCACCCTGAGCTATGAAGACACCCACAATACCCGTCTGAATGAAGGTTCTACCGGAAAAGTGGAAGGGATGATTAATGATACCAGTTACTCCACCAGCCGCTATAAAACCTGGCGAGGTAATGGTGAAGTCAATATTCCGTTTGAACTGTGGGTGGATAATACTCTGACCGCCGGATTCGACTGGAGCCGCGAAGAACTCAATGATCCGGCGTCAATTGAAGATACTAATGCATCAGGCTATGACATAGCCGGAACTTCGGGTAACCCGGCAGATCGCAGTCCAAAGAACAGCCAGAACCTGGCGGGAATCTATCTGGAAGATACTATAGATGCTTTACCGGGGACGACCCTGATTCCCGGTCTGCGCATGGATTACAGCGATCGTTTTGGCACCAACTGGAGCCCTTCATTTAATTTCTCTCAGGAACTGACTCAGCATCTGACCCTGAAAGCCGGCATCGCGAGAATGTTTAAAGCACCTAACCTTTACCAGTCAAGTGAAGGATATCTGCTGGCCAGTAGCGGTAATGGTTGTGTTCCTGGTACTACCGGCGGTTGTTATCTGATGGGCAACAAAGATCTGAAACCTGAGATCAGTGTTAACAAAGAAATTGGTCTGCAATGGAATGATGAAGGCTATGCGGCCGGGCTGACGTTCTTCCGAAATGATTATCAGAATAAAATTGTCTCCGGAACCAACTCTGTAGGAACGGTGAATGTTGCCAGTGCCTGGAGCAGTTCAGGCTACAATATCTATCGCTGGGAAAATGGCGGCAAGGCACTGACCCAGGGACTCGAAGCCAACCTGACGGTCCCGGTGGTTGAAGATCTGCTGACCTGGCGTACCAATGCCACTTATATGTTCGATGCTAAGTACAAATCAAATGGCAACCCATTATCATTGATCCCGAAATATACCGTGAATACTTTCCTGGAATTCCAGGTGACACCGAAGCTGACTACGTCTGCTGTCTGGACAGCTTACGGGCGCCAGAAACCACGTTCATCCGCAGATATTCGTAAAGAAGTGGATGCAATGAATGAAACTGAAGTTGGTTCTTACTCTATCTTTGGTCTGACGGCTAACTATAAGATCAGCAAAAATCTGCGGGTAAATGCCGGCATCAGTAACCTGCTGAATAAGAAAATCTATCGTTCAAATGAAGGTGCATCTACCTACAATGAGCCGGGGCGCGCTTATTCAATGGGAATGACAGCATCATTCTGATGCCATGAATCACTCAGCCATCTCAGTTGGCTGAGTGATTATCTTTGTTACTGTGCGCGGCCAACCTCTGGCCTGCACTCCTGTTAACCGGACAACTTCGGCTATCCGGCAACTCCCGCATACTGCAACATCACCTGCAATAATACATTAGCTCCTGCCGTCACATGTTCCGGTGATGCATACTCTGCTTCGTTATGACTGATACCATCTTTACAGGGAATGAAAATCATCCCGGTAGGGACCAGATAACTCATATACACCGCATCATGCCCGGCACCTGAAACAATTTCCCGTGACGGATAACCGAGTTTATCTGCCGCCCCTGCAATAGCTGCCTGACACTCTGCATCAAAGGGGGCGGCCGGATAGTGACTGACCTCTGTCAGTTCAATCTCCATACCACTCTGCCGGCTAAGATCTGAGATAAAGGTTTTTAAATCAGTATCCATTTCTGCTACCAGTTCATCACTGATATTGCGTAAATCGACAGAAAACGTCACTTCTCCCGGCACCACATTACGACTGTTCGGATAAACCTGAACGCTGCCGACAGTCCCGCGCCCTTCCGGGGTTTTCCCTGCAATAGTAATCACCTGTTGCATGATACGGGTGGCTGTTTGCAGGGCATCTTTGCGCAGTGACATAGGGGTGGGTCCCGCATGAGACTCCTGACCAGTGACTTTGCAGTCATACCAGCGAATTCCCAATACTCCCTGCACCACACCGATGACTTTCTCTTCATCTTCGAGGATAGGCCCCTGCTCGATATGGGCCTCAAAATAGGCGCCTACCGGGTGGTCGCCAGGCGTCTGCTCGCCGATATAACCGATATTTTCCAGCTCACTGCCCACAGTTTTGCCTTCACTGTCCTGTACGGCGTAAATCTGTTCCAGTGGAAAAACGCCGGCAAATACTCCGGACCCCATCATTACCGGAACAAAACGGGAACCTTCTTCATTGGTCCAGAATACGACCTCCAGAGGGGCCTCGGTAACAATATCCAGATCATTCAGCGTGCGGATAACTTCCAGCGCCGCAAGCACACCATAATTACCGTCGTATTTTCCACCGGTCGGCTGTGTATCAATATGGCTGCCAGCCATCACCGGCAACAGTTGAGGATTCCGGCCTTCCCTGCGCATAAAGACATTGCCGATTTTATCGATGGTCACAGACAGCCCGGCAGCTTTAGCCCAACTGATCACCAGATCTCTGCCCTGATGGTCCAGGTCTGTTAACGCCAGCCGTCGACAGCCCCCTTTTGCCGTCGCGCCGATTTCGGCCAGCTCCATCAACGAATCCCATAATCTTTCACCGTTAATCCGCATATCTGAGACTGCGGCAACTGAATTTACCAGCACATCGTTAGTCATTAATTTTCTCCGGAAGAAAGTATTGTGGCCATCTCAACCAACCGCTGATCACTGCCTCGCGGGCCGAGTAAAGAAATTCCCAGCGGCACACCATCCACTTCAGCCATCGGTACGGTGACCTGTGGAGCGGCGGTCATTACAGCAATAATCAGTAAATCCTGAGAGAGACGACGGGTCGCTTCGATTTGTTCTGCCGTCGCACTCAGCAACGGGGCAATCTCAGGTACTGTCGGTAATACGAGGATTCGTCCGGACAGTTGTTGATCCCACCATTCTGTAAATTGTTGCCGGTCACGACAGGCGCTCTGATATTCATCAGAGCTAACTCCACGTCCAAAAGCAAAGCGTGCCGCGATGTCAGGACCAAGACTCAGACTATAACGCTCTATAATCTCACCCTGAGCCTGCCATGCCTCATATCCCTGAATGACCCGAAAAGCATTAAACAGAGTTTCACGCTGTTCAGGCCAACCTGGCATAGGCAGAAACTCTCCCCATAAGCGGCTGATTTGTTGTAATACGGGAGTCAGCGCCTGCTGACTTTCTGCTGGTAACCGCCCGAACAGTTCACTACTGCAGGCTAACCGGATTTCAGCAGGCTGTGGCGTATCTTCACCGAGCAGACATTTTGCTACCAGGGAGAAATGTTTAGCATCTGAGGCAAAAAAACCACAGGTATCCATAGAAGGAGCCAGCGCCTGGCAATCCTGTAGCGAAATTCTTCCATGTGTCGGGCGGATACCGAAAAGGCCACAATAACTGGCCGGGGTACGTACTGAGCCACCGGTATCGGTGCCTAAGGCAATATCACACAATCCGTTGGAAACCGCTGCTGCAGAACCAGACGAAGATCCACCCGGAATACGGTCCGGAGCCGCACCATTGCAGGGTGTTCCATAGTGAATATTGTGGCCACTCATCGAAAACGCCATTTCATTAGTATGCGTCTTACCGACAAAGCGAGCTCCGGCATCCAGAAGCTGTTGGACTGCCGGAGCGGTACGGGTTTTGATACCGGACAACGCCAGAATATGCGGATTTCCCCCACCTGTGGGATATCCTGCCACATCAAATAAATCTTTCACCGCAAAAGTTAAACCACTTAACGGTCCCTGTTCTGCATGCTTCAGTTCAGTAAACGGATAAGGCATAAATGCCCGTGACTGGTCCCACATTGTTCCCTCCGGGAAAAGATTCCTGATGGTCATGCGCATGACTACCGACAGGTAACTATGACGCAACCATCTGAATTAAAAAGATATGGGTAATAAGCAAATGCCATACCAGCCCGGGCATGACAAAAACACGAGAAAGGAATTAAATATATCCCATTGAAAACAATGAAATTATCAGACACTCACGGGTTAAGCGACCGAAGTGTTCCGGCCGGAACCATGCACTGAATTGGGGAAATAAGCTCGCGGCACGGACAATTTACCGCTGCAGGAGTCCTGATAATCGTCGCCATTCACTGATAGTGAAGCGTCTCTCCCTGGGGTCTTCCGGATTGCCATCCTTCACCGGAAAACGCTAAAATATCTGTTCACATCCGATGTTTCAGCTTAACAGCACGGATAAATCAGCATAATGGCATGATTAAAGGGCCTGACAGGCCGGTATCTGCCCTCTGACGCTAACAGGATGCCGCAATGTTAAAAGTCTGGATTATTCTTTTTATTTCGATTATTTCCGAAACCTTCGCTACCTCAATGATTAAGTCTTCAGAAGGTTTTACCCGGTTACTTCCCTCTCTGGCAGTTATTTTTGGATATATAATCTCGTTTATCGGCTTATCACAGGTTGTTAAAGTGATGAATGTCGGGGTGGCTTATGCTATCTGGGCCGGGGTGGGTATCTGTCTTGTGTCACTGATTTCCTGGTTATTCTTTCATCAGAAGCTGGATCTGCCGGCCATCCTCGGTATTGCTCTGATCATTGGTGGTGTCATCGTCATCCAGCTATTCTCCAAATCAGTCTCACACTAAAAGTGCTGGCGGGCTGAACCTCCGGCCCGCAGTTAACCACAGGACTGGCTTTCTGCCGCCATATCACGCGTTAACCTTCGGCAGCTTTGCCCGGAGCCGATAAAACATTTAAGGCCAGATATTGCAATAAAATAATCGTTTTCGCGTCAGCAATTTCCCCGCTTTCAATCGCAGCCAGTGCCCGGGATAATGGCCATTCCAGTACCTCAATATCCTCCCCTTCCCCGGCCAGTCCCCCTCCAGTGCCGCAGCGATCTGCATCATTATATTCGGCGATAAAGAAATATAATTTTTCGGTGACTGAGCCCGGGCTCATATAGACTTCCATAATCTTTTTTAGCTGCTGAATCCGGTAGCCGGTTTCTTCCTCAGTTTCCGCAATAATCCGTGCCTCAGGGGAAATATCGTCCAGCAACCCGGCAGCTGCCTCTATCAATAACCCATGATGACCATTAATAAATACCGGAAAACGAAACTGCCTGGTAAGTACAACACAACGCTTTTGGCGGTTATACAACAGGATGACAGCACCGTTTCCACGATCGTAGGCCTCACGTTGCTGTTCCTGCCACTGCCCGTCGGAACGCAGCAGTTCAAAAGTATATTTTTTCAGGATGTACCAGTTATCGGATAATAACTGCTCACGGATATTGCGTATTTTCGGCTGCATAAATTTCTCTTTTTAAGATGACACCAATGACCATAACATGCAAAATAACGCACATTCAGGAAAAAACAAGAAAGAAAAATCATGCTATCTGCTCAGCGTAAACAACAAATCCTTGCAATACTGGCAGCCGAAAGCCAGGTGATGTCCGGCGACCTCAGCTTGCGCTTTGGGGTTTCAGAAGATTCTGTACGCAGGGATCTGCGCGAGCTGGCTGCCGATGGATTACTCCAGCGGGTTCATGGTGGTGCTCTGCCGGTTTCTGCCGCAACGGCCGATATACAAACACGCAAAAACGTGCAAACACTCTCTAAGCAATATATTGCCAAAAAGGCGGCGCGACTGATCCAGCCCGGTCAGGTCGTCATCATTGACGGTGGAACGACCACTGAAGCAATGGTTCGTCAGTTACCAAAAGATCTGATATTTACGGCAATCACCCACAGTCCGACAATTGCTGTGGCATTAGCTGAGCTGCCATTGGTCGAAGTGATTTTGATTGGCGGGCAACTTTATCGTCATTCATTAGTGGCTGTCGGCAGCACGGTATTTGAAGCCATAGCCCGGATTAACGCAGATCTGTTTTTTATGGGGGTAACAGGGGTACATAAAACCGCAGGCCTGACCACCGGAAACTACGAAGAAGCAGGAGTAAAACGGGCGCTGGCTTCCCGTGCTGCAGAAACCATTGTCATGGTCTCGAAAGAGAAACTCAATTCAGCCTCTGCATACGCTATTGGCGATTTGGCTCTGGCCAGTACGATGATAATCGACGGGGATCCTGCACAACAGATGCCTGAATGGTTACAGCAAAAGGGAATCACATTGCTGTAAAGTGCCTGAAATTTTAGCTGCCTGAAAGCTACCTGAACGGAACTGAAGATTTATCCACGCGGAGTTAACATAATCAACGTCTCTGTACGGTGATTTTCTGCCACTCTTATACAATCCTGCGTATCCGTGAGCTCATCGGTTTACAACAGTAGTTCAGAATTAAGTTTCCAGTGAGCGCTACTTATTTCACGCACCCTGGCTAACTTCCTGCAGCCCCGGAGTCACACCCGTAAAAAACCCCGCCATTGCGGGGTTTCTATGCAGGTTATTAACGTGGCATTTCGGCATCAAGCCTGTCAGAAATGTTTTTCTTAATTGCCAGGCAAACCTGATGGTAACTATATGCTGAATTATCTGCAGGAATAATGAAAGGGGCCCCTGTCGCATCCCCCACCAGCACAAAGATCTTTCCTTCCCGCATGGATAATGTGAGCTCAACGTTAGCAAAACGCTTTTTAATCTCATTAACGGAAAGGTCCGTCAGAATAGCGAACTTTAACCGTTGCTCTTCATTCAGCTGCGCTTCACTCAGTCTGACAAACTCAGCTTTTCCATTCTGGATTTCCCCGATGAAAGCAATTTTTGCTCTGTTATCACCGTGGTATACCAGTGATTCGCGGTACTCTTCGAGAATTTTCTCTGCACCCTCAATCAGATCTGCAACCCGCTCCGTATATTTCCGATCTAAAAGTTTTTGTTTTTCCACTAAATCATCGTAAGTAATATTCATGGTTTTCTCCTTAACAGACCTGTCACTGATAAGCATAGTTACTGCAGCAAATAATTCCTGTGCCCAAAACAAAACGGCCCCGCCAAAGCGGAGCCGCAGAGCTATGTGTAATTACGGGAAAATTGTTTAACCCTATAATTTATGTTGCTTTTATTTCAGTTAATTCGCTTGATAAATAAATATTTTCCGGTCTACCCTTCAAACCCGCCCTTCACTTAGACTCAGGTAATAAACCGAAAAATAATATTTAGAAACCTGATTGTAACTTTCAGTAAAACATAGTTTATTGGGCGTATCAGCTATGCTCAGCCCAATAGCAAATTTTTAATCAGAATAAATATCCTGGTTTCTTAAGGTGGGATATCAGTACTCTTTTCTGTGTTTACTGACAGGCAGGCTAAAAGATCACTGGAGAATAACCGGGTGATAAAATTACTCAGATAAGAAAAACCGCATGAGAGCGGTTAACACACATTGTATCCTGGTATTTACTTTCGGGTAGGTTAAACCGGAGTTCCCCTTGCCTGTATTACTGCCACAGAAACTCACCGGCTGTTAAACTGAGATATGTAAAACCTGCAGGGTCATTTTCATCGCAGTATCGAATGGTGTGACTGTTCTTACTATTTTCACCATCACACTGGCACCAACCCACAACTGATACAAACTTTCGGCAACCTTTTCAGGCTCGTCTTCGAGTGTTAAAGACCCTTCCGCCGCACCTGCTTCCAGTGCTTCTGCCAGACGGGAAATGATACCAGCGGTTCCGTGCATCAATGCCATACGCATTTTATCTGACAGATCTGCTACTTCCGCTCCAAGTTTTACTGCCAGACATTTCCCCTGACAATCATGAAATGACTGTGTCGCTCGCCATTTCTGCCAGTAATTTACCAGCCTCTGAGCATTGTTAAGGCCTGGCTCAGCCAGCGTCTGGTTAAGATCGTCCAGATAGTCCTCAAAATAGTGTTCGAGCATGGCTACGCCAAAATCTTCTTTTGAGGAAAAATAGTAATAAAAAGAGCCCTTAGGAATATCAGATTCCTCAAGGATCTCTTTCAGACCGACCGCCGAGAACCCTTTCCCCGCCATAATACGCTGACCGGTAACAAGAATATGTTCACGAACTTGCTGGTTTTGTTGTTTAGTTGCAGTTTTCATAGCGTCAATTTATCAGAGACTAGACCGGTCGTCTACGGAATGATTTCCGGCAGAATTGACAGATAAAACCCGACTTCCGTCTGGCAGAGCTCAGGTTTATGGTTCACCGTAACCTGCCATTTTTAATAAAACCGGGATGATTAAGCCTGTGGTTGAACTCGCCTCGCTACGGCCAGTTTTATGCTTGCTGCCCTGCCATATCGTTTATGCAATTACAGGGAAAATAAGGTTCAGATAATAGTTCCCGCGCTTAGCAGTCACTGAACTTTAGGTACTCTGATGCCCGACAGACTTTTATTCACATTTCCCGTTCATAAATCAGTAATTGTAACGGGTTACCGGTTCACAAACGGGAAAGTGCCAGTTCTTTACGGACCCTGTTATCTGTCAACGGGACAGCGATTGAGCCGCTTTTTCGATAACGGATGCAATTGCCTGAGGCTGTGACGCATAAATAGCATGATTACCTTTTAGTTCGATAACTATGCTGTCTGCCCGCTTAGCCATAAAGCGCTCCAACTGTGGATTTATAGCACGATCTTCGGTTGCAACAACTGCCCAGCTGGGTTTATGTTTCCATGCCGGTTCTCCTGCCGGTGCGGTAAAAGCTGCAACTGCGGGCATAACCTGCGACCGGGCCATCAGATCTGTTACCTTTTCAGGCAGATCTGCCGCAAAATCAGCATGGAAGGCTGATGGCTTCAGGTAGAGGAAGTGATCATCCGTTTCGACAATCGAATGGCCGGCCGGGGGATATTTTTTTGCCAGGCTTAACAGCGAATCTCCTTTATCTGGCTGCATGGCTGCAATGTAGACCAGACCAGCTACAGATGGGTCATTACCAGCATCGCTAATAATCATCCCGCCATAACTGTGCCCGACCAGCAATGTTTTCCCGGTTTGCATCTTCAGTACCCGTTTGGTCGCTGCCACGTCATCTGCCAGAGAAGTCTGGGGTTCCTGCACAATTGAAACCTGATAACCCTGCTTAGTCAGGATGCTGGCAACCGGATTCCAGCCAGATCCATCAACAAAAGCGCCATGCACCAGAACGATATTTTTTACCGGTTCTGCCATTGATGTATAAGTACAGGCAGATAGCGCCAAACCTAAAACAGCATAACCTAATGATTTTTTGCTCATTCTAAATCTCACTTATCACTATCAGTGGGGTTATCTTTAGTTACCCGAAGACGGGAGGCTGGCTTACAACCTCCCCTGTCCCGGGAAGATTTATTTCGCCAGTTGGTCCAGTAGTTGAACCGCAGCCGCCGCTGAAGAACCCGGGTTTTGGCCGGTGATCAATAAACCGTCGGTAACCACATAAGAGCTCCAGTCTGCACCTTTGGAATAGATACCACCTTTTGCTATTAGCTCATCTTCTACCAGGAATGGCACCACACGGGTCAGACCAACGGCTTCTTCTTCCGTATTAGTGAATCCGGTGACCTGACGACCAGCAACCAACGGGCGGCCATCCGGAGCTTTTACATGACGCAGTACCCCGGGAGCATGACAAACAAAAGCAATGCTTTTACCTGCAGAGAAAAATGACTCGATCAGTGCAATGGAATGCTTGTCTTCTGCCAGATCCCACAGTGGACCATGTCCCCCCGGATAAAAAATAGCGTCAAATTCTGTCTGGGAAACAGTGTCCAGACGGACAGTGGTAGCCAGTTGCGCCATCGCATCGGTATCAGCTTCAAAACGGTGAGTAAATTCGGTCTGAAAATCTGGTTCGTTACTTTTCGGATCCAGCGGAGGATTTCCACCCAACGGAGATGCCAGCACAATTTCGGCACCTGCATCTTTAAAGGCATAGTAAGGTGCGGCCAGCTCCTCAAGCCAGAAACCCGTTTTACGGCCAGTTTCACCCAGTTTGTCGTGTGAGGTCAGTACCATCAGAATTTTCATCATCGTTCTCCAAAAACAGATTTTTAATTAAGCAAACAGGTCGTTAGCAAACTAAAATAATAGACCGGTCAACTATAAATGAATGTCACCTATGGCAGTTAAACCAGCAATTTTCTGAGCCAGGTCTTAGACTGGTATGACACCAGACAGTATCAATGACTTCAGAATCTCGTCAGTTCGTTCCATGGCTTTAAGCTAACAAACTAATAGACCGGTCGTCTAGTTAATTTTCACGATAGATGAAAAATATTTTTAAGGAGGTAGTAACTGGCTGCATTGATATGGCTGGTAAATCTGAGTATTTTCCCGTTAATTCATAATGTTGCTACACATTACTGTAGATTTTTAACACCTGTACAGTCCGGGAAATGGCAAATACCCGCAGGCCATACAGGGCCAGTTCAGGCAGCAAACACTCTTTTGGATTGAAAATATTTGGTGATGACCAGGCTCCTGACCTCACTGCCATCCATGGTGAAATACGCTGGCTTGTCCTTTGGCCCGTGGCGCTCATGTATTTTCTCTGCTAATCCGCTTAGCTGACGATAAACAAGGCACTGGTTCATGAATAAAAACGGGTAAACCTCAGATGTCCGGGAAATTATGTATTGCCTGTCGTCGTAAGACCAGAAAGAGGTTAGCACTAAATTGCTGGTGCTTTACCCCCACCGAAATAAGCCCCATAGCGATGTTTTCAATTCAACCCGGAACGGCACGAAGATAATGACTCAGGAAAAATATCCATACCTGAAAACTGATTTCACGTTTCATGATTTAGAGGCCAGAGCAATATCTGATACGGAAGGAAGCCTGGAGCAGAAGCCGGTAATTTCAGGCGATCGAGGCCCGGGAGAGAACTTAGAAAACAAGCAAAAAAACAACGCCATTCACGTTATCTGAATTAACACGTCAGTTAAATAATATTATGAAGTGATATTATGCTCCTACCGCAGAAAACAAAAAACCGCCTGATTGAACTGCACCCCAAAAGTTGGACACCCAACTGAGTAAGGTGCAGTTTTTTATGAGTAAGTATTCTCTCAGCTTCAAACTTGAGGTCGTGCAGCACTACCTTTCCGGACTGGAGGGACAGAAAGCGACAGCAAAACGGTTTGGTATCGATAACAGTGCCGTAAGAAAGTGGACTGCTTTATGGCAGCTTCATGGCGAAGCCGGGCTGACTATGCGGTGCTTCACCTATTCTCCGGCTTTCAAAGAGTCTGTTATCTTGTCTATGCGTGAACACCGTCTGTCTGTTCGCGAAGTCTGTGCCAAATTCGCTATCCCTGCTTTTTCCTCAGTATGTCTGTGGGAACGGTTGTATGATGAGGGGGGTATTGAAGCCCTCAAAGTCAACCGCGGCAGGAAAAAAACGATGCCAGATACACCTGAAAAGAAAGCGGTTAACCTTTCTCAGACCACCCTCAATACGGACGAACGCGAAGAGCTTGAGCAACTACGCGTCGAAGTGGCTTACTTAAAAAAGCTTCAAGCCTTACTCAGGGAAAAAAACACGCCAAAACGCGGGATAAAACGCAAGTCGTGAATGAGCTAAGGTCACAATTTCCTTTGGCGCGTTTGCTGAAAGCCGCTGAGTTAGCCAGAAGTACGTTTTACTGGCAGTTGTCATGCGGCAAAAAGGCAGATAAATATGCCGATGATAAGCGTCGGATCCTGGCGTTGTTCCATCACCATAAAGGGCGATATGGATATCGCAGGATCACGCTTGCGGGTCGGGGTGTTTACTGAATCATAAAACGGTTCAGAGGCTCATGAAGCAGTTACAGCTGGCATCCTGTATCAGAGTGAAAAAGTACAACTCTTACAAAGGCCGATACGGCAAAGCTGCCGGTAATGTGCTGGATCGTAAGTTTACTGCGGACAGACCAAATCAGAAGTGGGTCACGGACGTTACGGAATTTAAAGTTGGCGGGGAAAAGCTGTACTTATCTCCGATACTTGATCTTTATAACGGTGAAATCGTGGCATATCAAATGGAACATCGCCCCCGGTTGTCGATGGTAGATGATATGTTGACTAAAGCGTTATCAGTGCTGAACGAAGGTGAATACCCGTTGCTCCATTCAGATCAGGGTTGGCAGTATCAAATGGTGCAATATCAGAAGCGACTTAAGGAAGCAGGGCTGAAACAGAGCATGTCACGAAAGGGCAACTGCTATGACAATGCGGTAATAGAAAGCTTCTTCGGGACATTAAAGGCGGAATGCTTTTACCTCAGTGAATCTAGAGATATAAAAGAGTTACGCATAGCAATCGATGAGTATATCCACTATTACAATCATGAAAGAATAAAACTGAAACTAAAAGGGCTAAGTCCGGTAGAGTACCGAACCCAGCCCCTGGTAGCCGTTTAACATGAACCGTCCAACTTTATGGGGTCAGTTCATGACGGCGGTTAAACGACATTGCACATATGTGCTTATTTTTGTTCATTTTAATCGGTGGTGCCCAGGGCGGGACTTGAACCCGCACAGCCTTACAGCCGAGGGCTTTTAAAAACTACGACTCTGCTTTTTAAATCATAAGATTATGATTTAATTTTATGATTTAATTTAAATAAAAGATTGTTTATGACTACACAATCCAGCTTTTTGCTAATTTTCGCCGCCATTTTTTACGAGATCTTCTGCTCTACACTTCCCCCTCTTGCTATACGCCATTGACTTATAGATTATAAGTGTTAGTATCTCTGACACCATACGCCAATGACGTACACTTATGCTGTTTATTGAAACCCATATATTCACCGAAGATGTAAAGGAACTACTGAACGATGATGAATACCGCGAGTTTCAGCAGTTCATGGCAGACAACCCTGCCTGGGGAGACGTGATTCAGAATACAGGTGGCCTGCGTAAGGTACGCTGGGCTGCCAGGGGCAAAGGTAAACGTGGCGGTGTTCGGGTAATTTACTACTATAAACTATCCGAATCACAGATCCGACTTCTGCTCATCTATAAAAAAGGCATCAGGGATGATTTATCTGAGGAAGAAAAACGTTTGCTAAGGGCGTTGAATGAGGGCTGGTAATGGACAAGAAACTGTTTGAGCGTCTGACAGAAAGTATGACGCAAATGAATGAAATCGTTGAGGGTTCACGTGAACCCTCCCGTGAAACAACGGTTACCGCAGTTAAGGTCAAGGCAATCAGAACAGCCACCGGTCTTTCACAGAGTGGGTTCGCGAAACTGATTTCAGTGAATGTTGACACGCTGAAGAACTGGGAACAGGGACGACGCGAACCCACCGGACCGGCAAAAGCATTGCTGAGAGCGATAGAACGCGATCCTCAGCATGTGATCCCGGCACTTTCTCCTGATACACCCTAACCACCGAAACCAGCGTTAAAGCTGGTTTTTTTGCCTGACAATAACGCACAACTTCAGAAAACAAAAAACCGCCTGACGGCGGTTAAACGACATTGCACATATGTGCTTATTTTTGTTCATTATAATCGGTGGTGCCCAGGGCGGGACTTGAACCCGCACAGCCTTACAGCCGAGGGATTTTAAATCCCTTGTGTCTACCGATTTCACCACCTGGGCAAATCTGGAGGCGCGTCCCGGAGTCGAACCGAGGTAGGCGGATTTGCAATCCGCTGCATGGCCACTCTGCCAACGCGCCTTTTATTCTTTTAAATTACAACACCTTAGAGATGTTACAATTGTTAATTCTTGTCAGTCAAACCTAAGCTTTCGATTTAACTTGTTGATTCCTAAAGACTTAATTACCTGTCGTCTTCGGAATGGTCGCTATTATGGACTGGTTCCCAGGGCTTGGCAAGAGCTATCCCCTTTTTTTTCCGATATTAATGTCCGAATGCCCGAAAATTCAGCAACCTGTTCACAGAGCAAACACCCTGCAGTTAAAGTGGTGAAATTAGCCCCTTATTATCCTGCCATTGCTCCAGCAACCCTGCAGTTCCGATACAGATATCTTTATGCTGCTTTTGTCCGGAAAAAGACTTTCTCAGGAATCGTCAGCTTTGCGAAATACAGTAGATATATCCCTTTAACGACTATAGCGCCGGGTTAACGGTGATCCCTGAAAACATTTCCGGTTAATGGAACAGTCTGATCATTTCCGCCAGATTGTAGAGCAGTCCGAATATCGCTACCCCCAGCATAAAAAATGAAGCTATCCGGTGAATCTTTGCCGCATAGCGGTCCGGTAACCAGTATCTGACCAGCAGAATCCCAAACGACAGAACAGCAAAATCAAAAACGACCCATATGGCGGTCAGAGTGGCAATACTGGTGGCAAAATTATTTGTCACAGCAATGAACTGCGGAAAGAATGAGACAAAAAACAGGATATCTTTAGGATTCGAAATCCCCGTCAAAAATCCGGTGATAACAGCATTTTTACTGTTTCCAACTGTTGGCGTTGTATCATGCTGAACTGCAATCTGTGGTCTGAGGCCGGATAACGCGTTCCAGCCGATATACAAAGAACCAGCAATCCCCGCCAGCATCAGAAAAATCGCTGGCAAAGCCACAACCCCTGCCAGAACTGATGCAGCCATACTAATCAGCACCAGGGAAGCACTGTTAGTCCCTATGACGGTGGCGAATGCTTTGCGAGCACCATATTGTGCGGCAGTGCCTGTAACCAGGGCTACCACCGGACCGGGAGTGATCAGCAGCGTGATTACTGCAACGATGTAAGCCAGTAATAATCCAGGATTCATGGGGAGATATTCCTATAACTATTTATACTGCAGCCGCCACTGTCTGACTGATTTTTTACCTTCACAATAATGTCCTTTCCATGCCAGCGCTAAAACGCACGGTAATGTACCCCATCAAAAAACAGCTGTTCCGTCTTCGGCACAGCCTGCTGTTGAATTAAATCTCGTAACCTATTATTGACGGGTATCAGAAGATTGAAAAACGGAAAAAAATGCAGTTCAATGTGAGTAAAACTCAACTAAGCATCCTCTATGTCCTTACCACCACTCTATGCATTACGGGCATTTGAAGCCGCAGCCCGATCGGGCTCTTTCAGCAAAGCCGCAGATTTGCTCAATGTTACTCCCGGAGCTGTAAGCAGACACATTCGTACCCTTGAACAATGGTTCGACTGTCAGCTTTTCCATCGCAAAGGACCGCAGGTAGAAATCACCAGCGCCGGGCAGATTCTTGCCATGCAACTGACAGAAGGTTTTCAAAGCCTGGAGCGGGCCTGTGATCATTTTCGCAGTGGTCGCCACAAATTGCGGCTAAAAGCTCCTTCGACACTCACTATGCGTTGGCTGCTGGGAGCACTTCGTAGCCTGAGCAATCAAGCCGATTGCCCGGAGACAGAAATCACCAGCGTATGGATGGATACTGACAGTATCGATTTTCACCGTGAGCCTTACGACTGCGCAATACTGCTTGGCAACGGTCAGTTCGGCGCCGGGACCATCAGCCGGTTGCTGTTTAAAGAATGGTTAATTCCGGTGTGCAGCCCTGCTCTGGTGAGCGATGCCAGAAAAGATATCTGCCGTTGCGAACTGCTGCACCCTTCTTATGATCGTCGGGACTGGAGAAGATGGATAAACGGGTCTGGCAGGTTTCGCGATCTTAATATGCTGCAGGGTAAGGTATTTGATACTCTTGAACAGGGGATTCAGGCTGCTACCGGAGGACATGGTGTTTCGATCGGTGATGTATTGCTTTGCCTGTCCGCAGTGAATGATAATTTACTCGCATTTCCGTTTGATGAGGCAGTGGCAACCGGTGACGGATATTATCTGGTCTGGCCAAAGGCATCTGCTGCAGAGTCACGAATAATCCGGTTGTTTGAACACCTGAGTCCCCAGGTCCCCGGCTTAGTCCCCGAACACCTGATTATTCATCCTGCCATTGCAGAATAACCTGTGCTGACTAAGTTCTGGCTTAATATTACGGCTGGCAGTGAAAAGATTACGGAAACACAGAGCATTAACAATGGGATATCAGGCAACAAAAAAAGGACCCTAAGGTCCTTTTTTTGTGAGTATCAGAAAATAATAATCTGACACTTTAGAATCTGGAGCGGGAAACGAGACTCGAACTCGCGACCCCGACCTTGGCAAGGTCGTGCTCTACCAACTGAGCTATTCCCGCAAAATTGTTCTGAACTCTGTAAACAGATAAGCAGGACAACCTTTGATGTGCCGCATTTTACTGACAGCGGCAATTCAGTCAATCAGTTTATTACAAAACAACTGTCGTTTGCTGTTATTTGCAGCATTATGCTCATTCATCCAGCAGATCTTTTCTTGCCGCACTAAGATACTGAAACATCGACCAGAAAGTTAGTACTGCGGCAATGTATAATGCAAGAACACCAACCATTTCTACCATATCATTCGGCCGCCAGAGTAATGCGACCAGTGCCAGCATCTGAGCTGTGGTTTTTACTTTACCAATCCAGGAAACTGCAACACTGCTGCGTTTGCCAATTTCTGCCATCCATTCACGTAAGGCCGAAATAATTATTTCACGAGCAATCATTGTTGCCGCGGGTAAAGTCACCCACCATGCATGAAAATATTCAGCCACCAGCACCAGCGCAATAGCGACCATCACTTTATCGGCAACAGGGTCAAGAAATGCGCCAAAAGCTGTTGTTTGCTTCCAGCGGCGAGCCAGAAAACCGTCAAACCAGTCAGTTATTGCTGCGATAACAAACAACAATGCACAGCAAACAGGTGCCCAGTTGAATGGCAAATAGAACGCCAATACAAAGAAGGGAATTAAAACAACCCTGAAAAGCGTAAGATATGTCGGTATATTAAATTGCATAGAGCACTAACGGCCTGGATGGGGTGGTGTTTGTCTCTATGTTCCTACATTGCCCCTGCTGTTTCAATGCTAGTGTTTGAGAGAATAGAATATTTTTTCCGCCAGTGTCACAGAAATACCTGGAACTTTGGCGATTTCTTCAACCGTCGCATTTTTCAGTGGCTGCAACCCACCCATATATTTTAGCAACTGCTGGCGGCGCTTAGGTCCGACCCCTTCAATACCTTCCAGGCTACTGGCTGACTTTACTTTGGCACGTTTCAGACGATGCCCGGAAATAGCATGATCATGAGATTCATCACGAATATGCTGAATGACATGCAATGCCGGGGAATCCGGTGGCAATGACATCCCTTCCCCTTCGGCTTCAAAAAACAGCGTTTCCAGACCGGCCTTACGGTCACTGCCTTTTGCTACCCCTAACAGCAAAGGGTGATTCTTATCCCAGTCAACATCGAGTCCGGCAAATACCTCTTTCGCCTGAGCAAGCTGGCCTTTTCCGCCATCAATTACGATGACATCAGGAATTTTACTTTCTTCCAGCGACTTACTGTAACGTCGTTGCAAAACCTGATTCATGGCCGCGTAATCATCCCCCGGAGTAATTCCGGTGATATTATAACGTCGGTACTCGGCTCGTACCGGGCCATTAGCATCAAACACTACGCATGAGGCAACAGTCTGCTCCCCCATCGTATGGCTGATATCAAAACATTCCATCCGGCGAATAGCCGGTAATCTGAGATAACTGGCCAATGCCGCAAGTCGTTGATGAATTGTCGATTGTTGTGCCAGTCGGGATACCAGCGCTGTGGCAGCATTGGTTCTTGCCAGCTTAAGGTAACGCGCGCGATCACCCCGAGGTTTACTCTGCAGGCTGATTTTCCTGCCTGCCAGTTCTGTCAATGATTCACTTAGTACACTGATTTCCGGCAAGGCAAAGTCCAGTAATATATCCCCGGGCAACGTACGAACTTCACTCCCCTGCAGGTAAAACTGACCAACAAACGTCTGTACTACTTCTGATAGTTCAGTATCCGGCGGTACTTTCGGGAAATAGCTCCGGCTGCCCAGCACCTTGCCCTGACGAATAAACAGCACATGGACACAGGCCATTCCTGAATCATAGGCAATGCTGATGGCATCCAGGTCATCCCCCTGATTTGAGACAAACTGTTTCTCAGTAATTTGCCTGACCGCCTGAATCTGGTCACGTATCCGGGCAGCTTCTTCAAATTTCAATTCCTTACTCGCCTGCTCCATCCGGCTAATCAGCAATTTCAGAACCTGATCATCCTTGCCAGACAAAAACAGTCTGACGTACTCAGTCTGTTCCTGATATTCCTCTTCAGAAACCAGACCTTCAACACATGGCCCAAGACACCGCCCTATCTGATATTGCAGGCAGGGGCGTGAGCGGTTGCGATAGACGTTGTTTTCGCACTGGCGGACAGGGAACACTTTTTGCAGGATAGCCAGCGTTTCACGCACGGCACTACCACTCGGAAAAGGGCCGAAATATTCACCTTTAACATGTTTGGCACCACGATGGGATGCCAGACGAGGATGTTTGTCATTACTTAACAAAATAAACGGATAGGACTTATCGTCACGCAGCAATACATTGTAACGTGGCTGGTATAACTTAATATAGTTATGCTCCAGCAGTAAGGCTTCAGTTTCGCTGTGGGTCACCGTCACGTCGATATGACGGATATTAGCCACCAAAGCTTCCGTTTTACGGCTGTTGACCTGAATACGAAAATAGCTACTGAGTCGCTTCTTTAAGTCTTTTGCTTTTCCTACATAGATGACTTCATCACCGGTACCGTACATCCGGTAAACCCCGGGCTGATGTGTGACCGTACGAAGAAAATCGACAGAATCAAAAATTTCACTCACTGCTGATTACCAAATCCGAATTAACTAACCCGTGCCGTATCGCCAGATGCGTCAGCTCAACATCACCGCTAATATTCAGCTTACTGAACATACGATAACGGTAACTATTAACTGTTTTAGGACTAAGATTCAACTGCTCAGAAATATCGGTCACTTTCTGGCCTTTAGTGATCATTAGCATAATCTGCAACTCACGCTCTGACAGGCTGGAAAAAGGAGACTCACTGCCATGATATTCAACCTGGCTAAGCGCCATTTTTTGCGCAATATCCGGGGCAATGTAACGCTGCCCTGCATTAACCGCGCGAATAGCGTTAATCATTTCCTGAGGCGTTGATCCTTTCGTCAGATACCCTACTGCTCCAGCCTGCATGACCCGGGCCGGCAGGGGATTCTCACAATAGATGGTCAGCATGATAATTTTGACATCCGGATGGATACGCATAATTTTCCTGGTAGCCTCAAGCCCGCCAATGCCAGGCATATTCATATCCATCAGGATGACATCTACCGTATTCTGCCTGCACCACTTAATGGCATCCTCTCCACAACACACCTCACCGCTAACCACCATGGTAGTAACATCTTCCAGTATACGACGTACACCGGCCCGGACTAATTCGTGGTCATCAACAAGGAGGATACTAATCAAAAGGGTGTACTCCAAAAGGCTTGCAGAGGAATTTTTGGCAGAGTTAGCCACAAACAGTCTTACATAATCGCCAGGGCAGATCCTTTATAAGCGACCATTATTTGATGAAAATCAAGTTTCGATTATAG
Organism: Tatumella citrea; assembly: GCF_002163585.1. Lineage (NCBI taxonomy): Bacteria > Pseudomonadati > Pseudomonadota > Gammaproteobacteria > Enterobacterales > Erwiniaceae > Tatumella > Tatumella citrea. Next base: position 1,508,241 of record NZ_CP015579.1, on the reverse strand, counting down.
CATAATTTATGGCTTTTACTGTTTAACCATATAAAATCAAGCTGCGTCAGCGACTGAAAATCAGAGTAACTTTCTTTTATTAATACCCGGAACCACATTTAAAACTACAGAAAGTGCCACACCCCCTAAAATGCTAATGCCAACATTTTGATTCTGTTATAATATCCGCAATTATGGCGAGTTATCGCTGGTTAACGGAGTCTGAAATAATGAATTATGTAGAATTTCCAACAGATAAAACCCCTGAATCACTGGCCAGAGAAGTGACCTGCTTGAAAATGATGATTACCTGTATTTTGCAATCTATGAGTCAGGTAGATGCAGGTAAAGCCATTTTGAATATGGAACGTTACCTGGGTTCACTGGAAAATACTGCTGATTCAGAAGCGTTTATTGCAACGCTGAAACAGATTAAAGCCGGATATCTGCAGTAATCCGTTAATATCCTGTCTCTTTACTGAGGCAGGAGTTCCTCACCAAATCTCTCTTCTAAACAACTTTTTTCGCTCTTTTTCTCTCACCAGACTCATCTACAGTTTTTCACTGTGTACACCTTACAAAAAGTTGCGAACGAAAAAACATCACTCAGACACAGATATCGCGCTTGTTATTTCTCACGTTATCGAGAGTGTGATAAAAGGTGACTCCTGCAGACACTTAACTGATTTACCCGTCACTGTCCTCTGATGAACTGAGGGCAGAAAACAATAAAAACAGCCAGCAGAGCTGACACAATTATCACAGGAAATGAAGGAATGACACACCAACCTCAGGAAAATGTGCCCGTTCAGGACACGCAAAAACTGCGACGTAATTTAAATAACCGCCATATTCAGTTGATAGCGATTGGCGGAGCTATCGGGACAGGGTTGTTCATGGGGTCAGGTAAAACTATCAGTCTTGCCGGCCCGTCAATCATTTTTGTTTATATGCTCATTGGTTTTATGCTGTTTTTCGTCATGAGAGCGATGGGTGAGTTGCTGCTGTCTAATCTTGAATATAAATCGTTCAGCGATTTTGCCGCTGACCTGCTCGGGCCCTGGGCCGGCTATTTTACCGGCTGGACCTACTGGTTCTGTTGGGTGGTGACGGGTATTGCAGATATTGTGGCTATCACTTCTTACCTGCAGTTCTGGATACCCGGTTTTTCGGTGTGGATGAGCGCAATTCTCTGTATTGCAATATTCCTGGTCCTGAATATCGCTACTGTAAAAATGTTTGGTGAGATGGAGTTTTGGTTCGCCATTATTAAAATCGTAGCCATTATCGCTCTGATTGCGATTGGTATTGTTCTGGTCTGTATTCACTATGGTGTTCCTGGCGGCCCGCATGCTGCCATCAGTAATATCTGGACTCATGGCGGTTTCTTTCCTAAAGGGCTAAGCGGCTTTTTTGCCGGATTCCAGATTGCGGTGTTTGCTTTTGTGGGTATCGAACTGGTCGGGACTACGGCGGCAGAAACCCATGACCCGAAAAAGGTCCTGCCACGTGCCATTAATGCCATACCACTGCGTATTATTATGTTTTACGTCTTTTCACTGCTGGTTATTATGGCCGTCACTCCGTGGGATCAGGTGGTACCGTCACGTAGCCCGTTTGTAGAAATGTTTGTGCTGATTGGCTTACCTGCAGCCGCCGGTATCATCAATTTTGTCGTACTGACCTCAGCAGCTTCCTCGGCTAACAGTGGTATTTTCTCCACCAGCCGGATGTTGTTTGGCCTGGCAGAGCAAGGGGTAGCCCACAGCCGGTTTGCGAAATTGTCGGGCCGTGCGGTACCGGTAAGCGGATTGCTTTTCTCCTGCTTCTGTTTGCTGGCAGGGATTGCACTGATTTATCTGATCCCGAATGTTATGACTGTATTTACGCTGGTCACTACCGTTTCAGCGATTCTGTTTATGTTCGTCTGGTCGATTATTTTATGCAGCTATCTGGTCTATCGCCGTCAGCGCCCTGAACTGCATCAGGCTTCCGTGTTCAAAATGCCTGCAGGAAAACTGATGTGCTGGGTATGTCTGCTCTTTTTTGCCTTTGTGCTGGTGTTATTAACCCTGCAGCCGGATACCCGTCAGGCACTGATGGTCACTCCACTCTGGTTTATCGTGCTGGCTATTGGCTGGCAGGTACAGAAGCGCAAAATTGCATAATCCTGCCCGCCGGATAATACAGTAGCTACTCAATGTTGTATCACCCGGCTGTTCCAGCCACAGAATTACCAGTGATGGTTTTTCTGTGGCGGTCCGCGAAGCAAAAGTTTCAAAAACAGCATCATCTTCCGTCAGTATCAGATCATCTGGTGAGTATTAAACTTCCCGTTCTGCCTGAGGCATTAACCGCCCACCGATACGCTTAAAATATTGTTATACAGCCGCGCATTATTTACCGGATGCCGGGTAATTCGCTGGTTTCAGATAAAAAAAAACCCCGCATTTTGCGAGGATTTTTATCAGCCAGGGATCACCGGAAGGTGAGAGCTACCGGCTATTTATTTTGCATCACCGCCCTTTCCACCACCAGAGCTGTGGCCGGCAGATGAATGGTTGGCATCAGCTGAATTTGATTTACTGGCTGATGGATTTCCAGCCGGAGCGTTAGCCGCTGGCGATTTGGTCTGACTGTCTGTCGCAGCAGGCGCTGCCGCTGCCGGAGTTGACGAAGCAGTACTGTCAGCAGTTGAAGCCGTTGCCGGTGCCGCCGGAGTTTCAGCAGGCGCCATATGTGGTTGCATCGCGGTACCTTGCAGAGCCTCATTCAGAACCTTACTGAAATCATCCCATGAACAGTAACCATTACTGTCTGCAGGACAACCTTCGAGTTGTAAAGTCACCCGCTGTGGCGGGTTCGCCAGGCTCAGTGTCGATGCTTCATGCAACTGCTGAGTACTCTGATACACATACTCAATTTTCAGCAGATCTTTGTTGGTTTTCTTATCATGCCAACGTTCGAAGACCAGCTGACCACCAATAGGCGTTTGCTCATACTGACCTGGCAGTTGATATGGTTTTACTTTCAACGCCGCCAGAACTGATGCGATATTTGAATCATGTCCGACCATAAAAGTGAAAGCCGGGGCGCTGGTTTTATCCTGATCAATCAGTTGGCTACGAATATAATCAACCAGAGGTGCCGCAACATCACGTGCAACCTGAGGAGTGGTGAACAGGATATTCTGGTAGGCGTTTTTGATTTCTGATAAAGCTTTCCACTGTTCAGGCGTTTTGATTTGCCCCCAGGCGACCTGGTCTGCAGGGAACCCCTGGTAATACTGTAAGGTGAATGCATCAACCAGAGCATTACCAATCTTCAGCGGGCCTTCAACAGCGGGTTCTTTACCTTTGTCCAGGCTGAAATTATCTGACTGACTGCCCAGAGAGCACTTATCTTTGCCTTTGCATAACGGAGACGCTGAGAAATCAACCACTTTACTCAGCTGGCTATAAGCGCCCTGTAATTGCTGTTGTTGCTGTTTGTCAGCGGCAGACATCTCCTGAAGTGCTGATTTTTTAAAATCAGCACTGTCATTAGCAATGACAGGATTAAATACAGGATCCATCGTACCCATGGCATCCTGATGGGTTACCGCGACATCACATCCCGGAAATGCTCCGCTCACAAAAAATTGTGCTGTTGCTACTGTGCGTTGCAGGCTGTTGGCATAAACAAAGACAGAATCTGACGCCGGGCACTGGTTTTTGTCCACCACTCCCTGTTGTGCCAGCCATTCACGGGTATATTTACCCATGTAAGCTTCAAGCACACCTCCACGAGTGGTCAGTTCGCCACCCGCCACATCCCACTGCGGCCATTTCTTATTAGTCGACTGTTCAAGGATACTACCGCCATTCGCCAGGGGAGCCCGCAGATTATGACGGCTAAGCATTAACACCTGTTCCAGCTGCATACTGTTTTCTGCCGCAAAAGTTTGCAGGCTCACAGGTAGTGCTGCCAGTACAGCGAGTGTACACAAGCTCAATTTCTTAATCATTATAACTGTTCCATGAATTCTGAGGGGCGCGAGAAAAATTGTCTCTGACATTGTCCATCCGGATGAATACCGCTTTGGCCACTGTTCTCTCCTTGTCAGTTAATGATGTCAGAGCAAAAAGTTTACATCACTATATCAAACTTAATTCACTACGTAAGAGGGAATAGAGTCCATGTGCTGATGAAAGTTCCCGGAGAATGAAAAGTTGCACATCAATAAACCGCAGGCAAAAAAAAACCAGCCATCAGGCTGGTCTTTCTTAAGATATGGCGGAGGAGGAGAGATTCGAACTCTCGGATGGTTGCCCATCGGCGGTTTTCAAGACCGCTGCCTTCAGCCGCTCGGCCACCCCTCCGTAAGGGTCAGAACAGACGATATACTGCTCTGTAAAGCAAATAAAACAGAGTACTAAAGATGGCGGAGGAGGAGAGATTCGAACTCTCGGATGGTTGCCCATCGGCGGTTTTCAAGACCGCTGCCTTCAGCCGCTCGGCCACCCCTCCGCAATGAGGCGCACTATAAACATCCCCCCGAACATTGTAAAGCCCTGAATGTTCCATTTGCCTGAAAAACAGCCAAATTATTAATGAGTGCTGGCAAAAACAGCAGATTGCCGGTTTATGGAGCAATTTTCCACGTAAAGATGGGTAAAACGACTTCATCCATTGCCCGGCAGTGCGTATTCTGCGGGCATTACAAAAAACATTTTTAATAGTTTAAGGAGCCTGTATGGACAGAATTCTTGCCCCTGGACGCAGTAACAGTTTAATCAGTACCCATAAGGTACTGCGAAATACCTATTTCTTACTCGGAATGACTCTGGCTTTCTCTGCAGTCACCGCAACCGCAAGTACTATGCTGGCATTACCCGCTCCCGGGCTGATTCTTATGCTGGTTGGATTCTACGGTCTGATGTTTCTGACTTACCGACTGGCTGACCGGCCGGCAGGTATTCTGGCTGCGTTTGCCTTTACCGGTTTCCTGGGTTACTGCCTGGGCCCGATACTCAGCAGTTTCCTGTCCGCAGGTATGGGTGATGTTATAGCTCTGGCCCTGGGTGGTACTGCATTAGTATTTTTCTGCTGCTCAGCTTATGTGCTCACCACCCGTAAGGATATGTCGTTCCTGGGTGGAATGATGATGGCAGGTTTTGTCGTACTGCTGGTTGGAATGGTTGCCAATATCTTCCTGCATTTGCCAGCACTTCAAATGGCTCTGAGTGCGCTGTTTATCCTGTTTTCTGCCGGTGCCATCCTGTGGGAAACCAGTAATATCATTCATGGCGGCGAAACCAACTATATCCGGGCAACAGTAAGCCTGTATGTGTCGCTATATAATATTTTTGTCAGCCTGCTGAGCCTGTTAGGTTTCTCACGCAGCAACTGACAGACCCGCCATATTCCTTTTAATACCCGCTCCGGCGGGTATTTTTTCGTCCTTCACAGTTTGCTACACTGCGAGACAGTTACTGAAGAGGATATATTGTGAAGTTTGCAGGTCATGACATTGAAACAGATACAGAAGGTTATCTGAAATCTCCGGCCGACTGGTCAGAAGCCCTGGCTGAGGAAATAGCTACCAGTGAAGGTATTACACTGACAGAGGCCCACTGGCAGGTTGTCAGGTTTGTCAGGGAGTTTTACCTGGAATTTAACACCTCCCCGGCCATACGTATGCTGGTGAAAGCGATGGCAAAAAAGTTCGGTGAAGAGAAAGGCAACAGCCGTTATTTGTTCCGTCTGTTTCCTGACGGACCTGCAAAGCAGGCAACAAAAATAGCCGGACTGCCTAAGCCGGCAAAATGCCTTTAACCCTCTGAGTGTTCAGCCAGTAGTGAATCCTGTAACTCCACCATCAGATTCCAGAGGCTGTACATCAATACTATCTACCCTGGCAGCAGGCGGGCCGCCGGCAGTGATCCACGCTACAACGGTTTCGACGGCAGTGAGCTCACCGGACAGCAGGATCTCTACACTGCCATCACTGAGATTAATAGCATACCCATTGATCCCGTGATTCAACGCCTGTCGCCTGGTACTGTCCCGGAAAAACACCCCCTGTACCCGTCCGGTAACCCGGACTTTGCAGATTGAATGCATTTGTTGCCCCCGCTGTTGATTAGTTTGCAATTTGGCGGTATCCGCTTAACAATACCGCCTTTATTCTTTGCTACCTGTATATTATGACTGCCAGATTAATTCTTTCCAGGGGACGTGAAAAATCCCTGCTACGCCGCCATCCATGGGTTTTTTCCGGCGCAATCAGCCGTATCGAAGGTTCCGCCAACTCCGGGGAAACTGTGGATATTTGTGACCATAAAGGTAGCTGGCTGGCACGTGCGGCATACTCTCCTCAATCGCAAATTCGCGCCAGGGTATGGAGCTGGGAACAGGATGAAACGATTGATATTGCCTTCTTCGAACAACGGCTCATCAAGGCCAGACAATGGCGCGAATGGTTGGCTAAAGCCGACAATCTCGACAGTTATCGTCTGATTACCGGGGAATCAGATGGCATGCCCGGTGTGACAATTGATAAGTTCGCCGATTATCTGGTGGTACAGTTGTTATCTGCCGGTGCTGAATATCAGCGCCCTGCTATTGTCACCGCATTACAGAATTGTTTCCCTGAGTGTTCTGTCTATGATCGTTCCGATGTTTCGGTACGTAAAAAAGAGGGACTCCCCCTCACCCACGGTATGATCTCAGGTCAGGAACCTCCGGCCCTGTTACCGATTACCGAGCATGGTATGAAACTGCTGGTCGATATCAGGGAAGGACATAAGACCGGATATTATCTGGATCAACGTGACAGCCGTTATGCATTACGTCGTTACAGTCAAAATGCACGGGTACTGAACTGCTTCTCTTATACCGGCGGATTTGCGGTTTCAGCATTAATCGGCGGTTGTCGCGAAGTACTGAGCGTTGATACCTCAGAAGCTGCACTGGATGTGGCCAGACAGAATATCGAGCTCAACCAGTTGCCACTGGATAAAGCCAAATTTATCCGGGACGACGTGTTTAAGTTGCTGCGTCGTTACCGTGATAGCGGTGAGAAATTTGATGTAATAGTCATGGATCCCCCTAAATTTGTTGAAAACAAAAATCAACTGGCGGGAGCCTGTCGTGGTTATAAAGATATCAATATGCTGGCGATGCAGTTGCTGAATCCCGGCGGGATACTATTAACTTTTTCCTGCTCCGGACTGATGACCGTGGACTTATTTCAGAAAGTCATCGCAGACGCCGCGCTGGATGCAGGGAAGAATGTCCAGTTTGTTGACCAGTTGCGCCAGGCTGCCGATCACCCGGTCATTTCATCCTATCCTGAAGGGTTGTATCTGAAAGGTTTTGTTTGTTACGTAGAATAGCTTGAAAAAAAGTGACCCTGCCCTTATATCTTTGGAATGATGATCTTCCGGAGGTATTTATGATTAGCAGCAAATTTGGTATTGGCCAGCAGGTCCGGCACAAACTCTCCGGAACTCTCGGAGTAGTCGTTGATGTAGATGCTGAGTTTTCACTGGATATGCCGGTTCCTGAGGAACCAAGCTATGACCTACACGGTACCCGTCCCTGGTATCATGTAGTGATGGAAGATGAAGCCGGTGAAACTGTGCATACTTATGTCGCTGAATTCCAGCTGACCGGGGAAGTTTATGATGAACACCCTGATCAGCCGGTACTGGATGAGCTGGCCGAGAACGTCCGCCAGCAATTGCGCGCGCCACACCGCTGTCACTAATCACTGTCGCCTTTTTCAGCTATGCAGTTAAAGGCGGCAGTCCCAGTTTCATTATTTCAATTTTAGTGCATTTATCCGCCACGACCGTAAGCCCTGCCTTACTGGCAAGTTCTTCAGCCTCCGGATTAAAGGTGCCAGGCTGCAGCCAGAGCACATCTGCGCCATGAGCAACCGCCTGTTCTGCAATTGCAGGCACCACTTCCGGATTGCGAAATACATCGACTATATCAATATGCCCGGGCACCTGATCAAGCGAAGCATAACCCAGTTGACCCGCCAGTGTTTTGCCTGCAACCCGCGGGCTCACAGGAATGACTTCATAGCCGTGCTGTAATAAAAACATCATTATCTGCCATGCCGGACGCTCCGGGTTATCACTGGCCCCTACCAACGCAATACGCCGCGCTGTTGTCATTATCCTGCCAATATCTGGTTGGTTCATTATTCCCCCCTTGCCTGGCCCGTCATTGTTCCCAGAGGTTATCCTCAGTGTATCGCTAAAACTCAGTATCACCAGCGGCGCTACCGCACAATAAATATGACAAATTGTAAAATTTAATGCCATAATACTAACTGCTGATAAATGCATGGTCGTAAGGTTGCCCCGGAGCAAAGATGAAGTTTTTAGCACCTCTCCTCTGCCTGTTGCTTGGTAGTTTTTCATCTGCTGCCGAAGCATTAAGCTTCAGACTTAATCCGGAAATGAATTTACTGGTTCTGGACGGACATCCTTTGCCCGGTAGCCTGTTGAAAGGTGCTGACAGTATTGAACTGAACCGCGGACAGCATCAGATTTTATTTACCATTGATCAGCAAAAAAACTCCCCGGCATTTATTATTACTTTCACCGCACAAGGCCAGAAGGTTAATGTGCTATTCCCGAAACCAGCCGCTCCAGGTGAGTTACAAAAGCAGGTTTCCAGCGCAACCCGCTTCCGGGTTGTTGATGAGAACGATCATGATGTTCCTGCCATTCAGGACCATTTGTCACTCGCACCCGGAGTCGATTATGTTGCCGAAATGACAGCTTATAATCAGTTAAAAAGAAAAGCGTCAGTAGAAAAATTTACCGGAGCCGGTTTGCAGGGAAATATTCTGACTGATACTGATAACCGTGAATATGTTAATCAGGATGTTTCTTCATTGAGCAGTTCTTTATCCTTTGCCGGCCGCTCATTCCAGTCTTTATTATCCTGGTTACGTGAATTCCGAACCAGTTGAACAGTTATTCCCCGCCGCGCTACACTGCTTTAGAACCCAGCGAATTCGCTCAATCAAAAGGATAAATAATGGAGCAGACGGTCAGAACGTTGCCGGAAAAGAAACATATCGCCCTGGTTGCTCATGATAATTGCAAAGCTTCTCTTCTGGAGTGGGTCACGCAAAATCAGCCTTCACTTGAATCGCATACGCTTTATGCGACCGGTACTACCGGTAATCTGATTAATAAGCACTGTGGTTTACATGTAAATCCGTTACTGAGTGGCCCGATGGGTGGGGATCAGCAGGTTGGAGCTATGATCTCTGAAGGTAAAGTGGATATGTTAATCTTTTTCTGGGATCCGTTAAACGCAGTGCCCCATGATCCTGATGTGAAAGCATTATTGCGGCTGGCCACCGTATGGAATATCCCCGTGGCAACTAACCGCTCAACTGCCGATTTCATTGTAAACTCCGTCTTATACCGGCAGAGTGTTGAGATTACGATTCCTGACTATCCGCGCTACATGGCTGAACGATTGCAGGAACCGTTACTGAAAAACGATTAAGTCGTTCAGGGTTTGCGAACCACAGGGACACCAAGATCCCTGAGGTTTTCGACAAAACATGAAGGTGTTTGTTTGTCGTACAGCAACCACAGCTGCTGTTTTGCCCTTGTCATCGCGACATAAGCCAGTCGTCGTTCCTCAGCATCAGGAAAATCCTCCGGCTCAGGCAGTAACCCTTTTTCGATCACGGATTCTCTGGTTGCCGCAGGAAATCCGCTGTTTCCTTCGTTCAGGCCAATGACAATGACATAGTCGGCCTCTTGCCCTTTACTGGCGTGCATGGTCGTAAAGCTGACCGATAATTTAGGCCAGCGGGTCGCAGCTTTAGCCAGTACCGGCGGTCTGAGGTAGTGATAACGGGCCAGAATCAACACTGTTTCGTCATCTTTAACGTAGCCACTCATTTTATTTAGCAGTGCTTCCAGTTGGTCTTCCGGCAGTAGTGATACTGACTTTTTGTTCCCTTTTGTCAGGCTGTTGAGACTTTTTTTCATCTGCAACGGGTTTTGCTGAATAAACCGGTTAGCGACCAGGCCAATCTGTTGGTTGAAGCGATAAGTGGTGTCCAGTACGCAGATGTCACCTTCTCCAAATTGCTGGTGAAAACGGGTTGTCAGATTAATTTCCGCCCCGGCAAAACGATAGATAGCCTGCCAGTCGTCCCCGACAGCAAACAGGCTGCATCGTTTATTCTGCTCACGTAAGGCTTTAATCAGTGATGAGCGTTGTGTGGAAATGTCCTGAAACTCATCAACCAGAATATACTTCCAGGGACTGATAAAACGCCCTTTATCCAGCAAAGCAACGGCCTGCTGAATTAAGCCGGTAAAATCAACGGCCCCTTCCTGTTTGAGATGACTCTTCCACGCTTTCAGTAACGGAGCCAGTAGCCTGATTCGTTTGCCGAATAAAACCCTGATATCCTCCGGAGCTTCGTCAATCATTGCTGCCTGCGCCCCGCCATGGTTACGCATCAGTGAGACCCAACGCTCCAGCCGGCCAGAGATCTGTGTAAGCAGTTTTTCATCCTGCCAGAAGGCATCAGCAGGTATCTCCCACTGCAATTCTTCCTGTAACCATTGACGCCAGCCATTGGCAAAAGATTTTTTTTCCGCACATTGCTGTTGCCATACTTCAGTTAGCATTTGGCGACGGAAACCAGCATCGCTTTCAAGCTGGCTGATCTTCGGCTGTTTATTACTGCTTTGCTGAATAATATGTAACGCGAGGGAATGGAACGTCCGGGCTGTAATGGTTGCTTCCCCGGTGGATTTAATCACCCGCTGGTTCATCTCATCTGCAGCATCCCGGCCAAATGCCAGCAGCAAAATCTGGTCTGCAGAAGCCAGTTTCCGTTTTATCAGCCAGGCTGCGCGGACAGCCAGCACAGAGGTTTTGCCGCTACCGGCCCCGGCCAGTACCAGCAGATTATCCTCTCCGTTAATCACTGCCCGGCACTGGGCCGGGTTAAGAGGAGAAGATTCAACCGTTTCAAAGAAGTCCTGATAACGTTCCAGAATCTCCTCTGTCCACTGGCGATTTCGCTCGTTACGCTGCTGTTCAGTGGAATTCAGCCAGCTCAGGCAAAACTGCCATAATGGCAGACACTGTTCAAATTCGGGGATACGTTCATGGGGAAGCGGTAAAGCTGAGAATTTTTGCTCAATTTTCTCGCGAAAACCACGAATGTCACTGCGGGTAAGCCAGCTATCACGCTGTACCTGACTCAGCAGATACTGCTGCAGTTCACTGAGGACCTGATAACAAACATCCGCCATTTGCTGGCTCCAATGTTGCCAGGATTGCAGCAGATAGTGATAAAACTGCTGAGTTTCCTGCCATTCGGTGCCATGCAGCCTGACAACTTTGTCTTCCGGAAGCTGAAATTCCAGTTCTCCCCAAACCACCCCTCGTTTACACTGAATACCGAGTAACTGATTAAAAGGTATAATATATTCATGGCGGTCGCCACTGACTTCAACACCTGCAGGCAACAGGCGAACCCGGTTGTAAGGATGCTGTGCCAGCCGTTTGCCCATTGAAGTTGCTTTAAGTTCCATGCTTCACGCCATTATCAATACCATGCTTAAGTAACAGTTTAACTGTGAGTCACTGAGTGCTCCAGACAAAAAACAACGTTACACTATGCATTATGAGTCACACAGATAAAAGGAGCCCTGACATATGCGGACTGTGCTGAATATACTGAATTTTATCCTGGGTGGATTTGCCACAACACTGGCCTGGTTACTGACCACTCTGATCACCATTGTTCTGGTTTTTACTCTGCCCCTGACTCGTTCCTGCTGGGAGATTACTCGTTTATCTCTGTTCCCCTTCGGTAATGAAGCGGTCCATGTGGATTTGCTGCGTCCGGAAAACAAAAGCTCGCTGCGTAACTCCGGCGGGACGCTGTTAAATATTTTCTGGTTCATTTTTTTTGGATGGTGGCTATGCCTGGCCCACATTTCGGCCGGAATAGTCCAGTGCATTACCATTATCGGCATTCCGGTCGGTATTGCTAATTTCAAGATTGCTGCGATTGCTTTATGGCCGGTGGGTCGTCGGGTTGTCTCTGTTGAAGAAGCAAAATATGCCCGCGAGAATGCGGCCCGCAGGCGTTTTTAAGGAAAACAGAATTAATGAAGTTTGGTTCGGGTTTACTCAACGGCTGGCGTACGTTTTTAATGAATAAACTATGGCGCGATCCGGTCAGAATTTTTATCGCAATGACCGGATGCGTGATACTTTCCTGGTCATTGCAGAATATCACCTGGACCATTCCCCTGATTCTTGGTGTGGTTGCAGCTGCTCTTACCGATATCGATGATCGCTTAACCGGGCGGCTGCGTAATATGAGCATTACACTCGGTTGTTTTTGTCTGGCGACGGTTTCGGTTGAGCTGTTATTCCCACATCCCTGGCTGTTTTTCTTCGGTCTCGCCATCTCCAGCTGGCTCTATATTTTATTAGGAGCCCTGGGTCAACGCTATGCCACCATTGCGTTCGGTGCATTGCTGATGGCTATTTACACCATGCTGGGTATCCACTTATTCAGCCTGTGGTACCTGCAACCTCTCCTGCTGCTTAGCGGTGCTCTTTGGTACTATCTGCTGACTATGCTGATGCATCTGTTGTTCCCTGTACAACCAGTCCAGGAACAACTTGCTCAGACCTACAACCAGTTAGCAGGTTATCTGGATGCAAAAGCAAATCTGTTTGACCCTGATGCAGAGGCAACAGATGATCCGTCATTAATCCAGGCTGCCCTGGTTAACAGCCAACTGGTTTCGCAGTTTAATCTGACCAAAACTGCTATTCAGAGCCGGCTAAGCGGCGAGCGCGCAGCCCGTAATAGTCGTCGTTCATTGCTCTATTATTTTGCAGCTCAGGAAATTCATGAACGGGCCAACTCATCGCACATTCAGTACCATCAGTTGCGTAATGAGTGGCGATACAGCGAAATTTTATTCCGTTTTCAGCGCCTGATGCACATGCAGGCTGGTGCCTGCCGTCAGGTCGCTCATTCCGTGATTATGAAGCAGCCATATCATCATGACTCCCGGTTTGAACGGGCATTCTTCCATCTGCAACAAGCGTTGGATCGCCTGGCGCTTCACTCACCGGGAGACCCTCAGTCACGGGGCTTACACTGGTTATTGCGTAATCTGAAAGCGATAGATGACCAGTTGATCTCTATTGCTTCGGAACAGCTACTGAATAATTTATGGCTGAACAGTGATACGCATCTTTCACAGGAAGGGCTAACTGGCTGGCAGGACGTCAGGGTTCGTCTGACCCGCCATCTGAGCCCAAAATCGGCTCTGTTTCGTCATGCGGTTCGCGTGTCAGTGGTTCTGTGTGTCGGTTATGCGTTTATTATGCTGACCGGTATGGACCGGGGCTACTGGATATTACTGACCAGTTTATTCGTCTGCCAGCCAAACTACGCAGCAACCAAAAAGCGTCTGGCTCTGCGAATCATTGGTACTCTTGCCGGAATTATTATCGGCCTGCCGGTGCTGTGGCTGGTCCCCTCTATCCAGGGCCAGCTGATTTTGATAGTTATCAGCGGAGTCTTGTTTTTTGCCTTCCGGCTTATTCAGTATGCACAGGCAACAATATTTATCACCTTACTGGCGCTACTCAGCTTCAATCTGTTAGGTGAAGGTTTTGATGTCGCTTTACCCAGAATTATAGACACACTCATCGGTTGTGCTCTTTCCTGGATGGCTGTTGCCTGGATTTTCCCGGACTGGCGCTATCGTCAGTTACCTGACGTGATTAACAAAGCACTGGCTGCGAATAACAGATATCTGGACGCAATTCTCGAGCAATATCACGAGGGTAAAGATAATCGTATGTCCTATCGTGTTGCCCGCAGGGATGCGCACAATGCTGATGCGGAACTGGCACTGGTTATTTCTAATCTGAACAGTGGAAATGACCTGACTTTACCAGTCAAGGATCTGGCGTTCAGAGTGCTATGCCTCAATCACAGTTTCCTCAGTTACATCTCAGCATTAGGGGCCCACAGGGAAAAGACCGGACGAGAGGACTTATTGCAGTTATTGGACGATACCGTCAGCCTGTCAGAAAACATTGTGCAAACAACCCCTGACAGCGAGCAGCAGATTACCGAAAAGCTGCATGTTCTGATTAAAGAGATGAACAATATTGAAGCCAATCCGGAAAGCCGGGAGCCGGTGATGCTACAACAGATTGGCTTGTTACTGAAAGTGCTCCCTGATCTTATCAGCATCAGGAAGGAGTTGAAGGCCCTTTAGTCCCTTTACGCAGGGTAATTATCGGACTCTGAGTAAATTGCTGATACCAGTGTTTAAGCTCATCTCTGACCTCTCTGGCCAGCACTTCCTGGTGCTGTCCAGAGATTGCGCCTTGTAATGCGTACAATGTTTTCAGACCAAGATGGCGATTTTTACTTCTGAGCCTCGCCCAACATTGTTTGGCACCCAGATCACGTAACCGGCTCACCGTGGTGACTCCAACTTCAATCAGTAACATTTCCAGGCGAATACTCAGATTAGGCAAATCTTTAAGCCGTTGGCAGTTGAGTTGTGCTTCACGCAAGGCTCTGGCTTCATTCAGGGATCCCCGGGATAGGGCCAGCAGATCATCGGTGTGGTGCCAGAGTCTGGAATCTACTTTAAAGTAATTCAGGCTAATACATTGCCCACGTTTGTGGAAAATAAATGGCTGTAATGCGCGTTGTTGCAGGTAACGCTGCATAGTTTCGCTCGCCCGCAAATACAGCTCACCATCACTCACCAGTGCAAACACAATCTTTTCCACTGATAAGGAGTACCCACCAAACTGGGTACGTGACTGAATTTCGCCGAGTTCAGCCAACTGTTTCTTCGATTCTTCAACACGTTGAACGGATATATTCATCGCGAACCTCCCTGGTTCAGGCAATGGAACAGATGCCAATAAAATAATATTTATCAACATGTTGGAAGGTAAACAAAAGCTATTAGATGTTCAATGTATAAATCACGGTTTGGTGAGTTAGTTTCAGATTCTGCGAACTGTTTTCAGAAAAATGATTGATCTTTGTTCATAACAGGAATACTGTATATCCATACAGTTTATTGCGGATGGGTAAAAAAATGCGTACTCAGCTACTGAAATCAGAGACTTTTAACGTTCACCGTCACTCAGCCCCCTCTTCTGAGGCTTGCGGCTGCATCAGTGAGCTAAGTTATCATGCACAGCATCCTGCCCTGCTGAACAGTTTACTGCTACCTTTATTGAAGCAACTCAGTGAACAGTCACGCTGGCAGCTCTGGCTGACCCCGGCTCATAAACTAAACCGCCACTGGCTGCAGCAATCAGGCTTGCCACTGGATAAAAGCATGCAGGTGCCGTCACTCACCACTGAAGGGGGTGTCAGAGCAATGGCCAAAGCACTTCGCTCAGGTAATTTTAGTGTGGTTGTTGCCTGGTTGCCCGGACATTTGACAGCCGCTGAACGCGAAGAACTCGAACAGGCAGCAAAAGAGGGTCGTACTCTTGGTTTGATTATGCGGGAAGAAAATGACTTTAATTATTCCGGCAGACAGGAAAATCGATTGAAAATTCAGTCTCCCTTACTACATTGAGCTAAAATAAGATTTTTCCCAGGAAAAATTGCGTGAAGAAAAATAAATTACTGATGCCGCGCGACATTCCTGAGCCAACAATGGTTTAAGGCCAATTTGTGATGGGTTTGTTGAGCAGAGTTCAGTTTTAAATGTAACAAACTGTGTACGTTTTGCTGTTTTTTTACTGTACAACATCATATCCTACTTGTAACTTTCTAATCTCGTTGTAGACTTTAGCTCGCCAGGGTGCTCAATAATCTCCTTTTTGGCAGAGTAAAAATCGAGCGATATAACCCGGCGAAGGATTACAACCAAGAGCAACATTTATGCTCATTGCCTATTTTGGATGATAACGAGGCGCAAAATGAAAAAGACAGCTATCGCAATTGCAGTGGCACTGGCAGGTTTCGCTACCGTAGCGCAGGCCGCACCGAAAGATAACACCTGGTACACCGGTGGTAAACTGGGCTGGTCTCAGTACCACGATACCGGGTTCTACGGTAACAACTACGACGTCAGTAACGCTCCTAAGAAAAACCAGCTGGGTGCCGGTGCATTCGTTGGCTATCAGGCAAACCAGTACCTGGGCTTTGAACTGGGTTATGACTGGTTAGGCCGCATGCCTTACGGTTCAACTAACCACGGTGCTTTCAAAGCACAGGGCGTTCAGTTAGCAGCTAAACTGAGCTACCCAATCATGGACGATCTGGACGTGTATACCCGTCTGGGCGGCATGGTATGGCGTGCAGACAGCAAAGACTACCGCAATGGTTACTCTGACCACGATACCGGTGTTTCTCCACTGGCAGCAGTTGGTGTTGAATACGCAATCACTCAGAACTGGGCAACCCGTCTGGATTACCAGTGGGTTAACAACATCGGTGATGCACAGACCGTTGGTGCACGTCCTGATAACTCAATGCTGAGTGTTGGTGTTTCTTACCGTTTCGGTCAGGATGATGCTCCAGCCCCTGTTGCAGCTCCGGCACCAGCTCCGGCCCCGGTTGTTGAAACCAAACACTTTACTCTGAAATCAGACGTACTGTTTAACTTCAACAAAGCAACTCTGAAACCAAGCGGCCAGCAGGCTCTGGATCAGCTGTACACCCAGCTGAGCTCTGTAGATCCTAAAGATGGTTCTGTTGTTGTTCTGGGCTTCACCGACCGTATCGGTTCAGCACAATACAACCAGAAACTGTCTGAGCAGCGCGCACAGTCTGTTGTTAACTACCTGATTTCTAAAGGTATCCCTTCTAACAAAATCTCTGCACAAGGTATGGGTAAATCTGACCCAGTTACCGGTAGCACCTGTGACAACGTGAAAGGCCGTGCTGCCCTGATCGATTGCCTGGGTCCAGACCGTCGTGTTGAGATCGAAGTTAAAGGTATCAAAGACGTTGTTACTCAGCCACAGGGCTAATAAGTAACAGCGTAAAAAAACCCCGCCTAAGCGGGGTTTTTTATTGGTGGCGGTAAAGCAACCCGCCTGAACATAATGATAGCTGTCAGCCTATTTACTCTCAGAACCCTGCCCGAGAATTGATTGCAGATCCTGCTTCAGTGAAGACATCTGCGAAGCATATTTTTCTTTCCTTTCCGCATCCTCAATCAACTGAACAATCGTTTCTGACAATGTATTGTTGCGACGCTGTGCCAGCCCCGCCAGTCGTTGCCATACCAGGTATTCGAGATCGATTGATTTCTTGCGGGTATGCTGGTGCTCCGCGTTAAAATGCCTTTTCCTGCGAGCCCTGATAGTTTGCTTCATCCGGTTAAACAACACCGGATTCATATGTTGTTCAATCCAGCCAGCAATCTCTCCGGGCCGGTGTTCAAGAGTGATCAGTATTCTCACCGCTTCTTCCGCAGCACTCTGTTCCGGATATCGGGTGATGGCTTCACCTTCCCTGTGCTTTTTCACCAGGTACTTCCATTTCCAGCCGGACTCCAGATTCTCAAGTTGCAGATATTTCATCGGGGTCTCATCATCTTCAGGTATCAGAATAAGAATAACAGTTTTTTTCGCCGCTGTAGTAAGGATTACTTTAGCCTATTCTGTGCTGTACGCCTATCAAAGCACGCTGTTTCATCCCCTTATTTCCTGTATAATCGTCGCTTTCTTTACACCGGATAAATGCGATTACTTTGATCAGCTCTCAACTTTCCTGGCAAGCCCTGCAGCCGGATACCAGCCAATATGAGGCTGCTTTCTCCCGGCCGTCCGATGATGATGACGATATTCAGGCATCTGTACAGCCCCGTTTAATGAACGCTTTGGCCTATTTAGACAGTCAGACCCTAATGACAGTGCTGATGGTACGTAGTCAGGAAAATACTGACTATCTTTCCCGAATTGCCTCCGCCTGTATGGCGGTGTCTGAATCCGATCCAGAGAATCCTGCTGTTGCCCAAGGTTGGAATTACCAGCAACAGACTGACGGTAGTTATTTACTTGCGGAAGCCCCGGCAGACCAGGCATTATTCTGCCAGCAATCCGGGATTTATTTCAGTGAATGGGTCGAATGCAGCGAATTGTTCGGAGTTGTTCGCCAACAGGGTAACAAACTGGTTCCTGAGCCTGGCTTACTCCATCAGGCTAACGGAGGGACACTGATCCTTTCCGTTCGAACCCTGCTTGAACAACCTCTGATGTGGTTGCGCCTCAAAAAATACCTTACCAACGGTTCTTTTGAATGGGTTCCGGCTGATGAACGTAAGCCCTTCCCTTTTGCTTTGCCAGCCTTGCCTCTGAATGTAAAACTGATCCTGTGTGGCGATCGTGATGCTCTGGCAGCGTTTCAGGAATCGGAGCCTGAACTGATGGAGAATGCTCTTTATAGCGAATTTGAAGAGCAGTGGCGTATCCACGATGATGAAGATATGACGCTATGGTGTGAGTGGGTAAGAACCCTGTGCCGTGAGCTCATGTTGCCTGAAATTGCTGATGATGGCTGGCCACTGTTGGTGGTTGAAGGTTGTCGTTATACCGGTGATCAAACCTTGCTACCACTTTGCCCACGCTGGATACAGCGACAACTGATGGACGCGGTGACTTACGGTGGCGAAATTAATGCTGAATCATTGCGTGGTGCGCTGGAAGCCAGAGTATGGCGTGAAAGCTTTCTCCCTGAAAGAATGCAGGAAGAAATCAGCGAACAACAGATTCTTATTGATACTGATGGTGAAGTGACTGGTCAGGTCAACGGATTGTCTGTACTGGATTTCCCTGGTCATCCGCGCCCCTGGGGTGAGCCATCACGTATTACCTGTGTGGTTCATTACGGCGATGGCGAAGTAATGGATATTGAACGAAAAGCTGAACTGGGCGGTAATCTTCATGCTAAAGGTATGATGATTATCCAGGCGTATCTGATTTCTGAGCTTGAACTCGAACAACAATTGCCTTTCAGTGCATCAATGGTGTTTGAACAGTCATATTCAGAAGTTGACGGAGACAGTGCCTCGCTGGCTGAACTTTGTGCCTTAGTCAGTGCCTTATCTCAGCAACCGCTGTCGCAGTCAATCGCGGTTACCGGTTCAGTAGATCAGTTGGGTAATATTCAGCCGGTTGGCGGGCTCAATGAAAAAATCGAAGGTTTTTTCACGGTATGCTCTCAACGGGAGCTCACCGGCAAACAAGGGGTGATTATTCCGCAAACGAATGTCCGTCACCTTTCGCTAAGTACTGAAGTGGTGGAAGCGGTAAAAGCAGGACAGTTTCACTTGTGGGCAGTAGACAGTGCTGAAGAAGCTATTGAATTACTCACTGGTAAGAAATGGCGTGCTGATGACGAAAGCGAGGATCTTTTATCGCTGATCCAGGAGCGTATTACCAGAGCAACTCAACCTGAAACCAGAGGCGGTACAGGGCTGTTACGTTGGCTTAACTGGTTCAACCAGCGTTAATCGGACTTGCTCAGCGTACAACTGTAAGCTATTCTCCCCAATTCACAAATTTAAGGCTAAAAACAGACATGGTAGATAAACGCGATTCCTATACAAAAGAAGACCTTGCTGCCTCCGGACGCGGAGAGCTATTTGGCGAGAATGGCCCGCCATTACCAGCAGGGAACATGCTGATGATGGACCGTGTCGTCAAAATGTCCGAAACGGGTGGTAAGTACGATAAAGGTTTCGTTGAAGCTGAATTAGATATCACTCCTGATTTATGGTTTTTTGCCTGCCATTTCGTCAATGACCCGGTTATGCCTGGTTGTCTGGGCCTGGATGCTATGTGGCAACTGGTTGGTTTTTACCTTGGCTGGCTGGGTGCCGAAGGTAAAGGACGTGCACTGGGTGTAGGTGAAGTTAAATTCACCGGACAGGTATTACCGACAGCGAAGAAAGTCACTTACAAAATCCACTTCAAACGCGTTATCAATCGCAAGTTGGTAATGGGTGTTGCTGATGGAGAAGTTTTCGTTGATGGTCAGTTGATCTACAACGCTAACGATCTGAAAGTGGGTCTGTTCAAGGACGCTGCGGCGTTCTAATCCAGATTCAGCTATATCTTCTAAAGGCGGGTTTTCCCCGCCTTTTTTGTTTCTGTTATTCCACTGTTATCTGAGTTATCTGCTGCGACTGAGCAGGCTCGCCGATTCCCCTTATGTTACCTGTGTTATATCAATCTCCGGTTATCCTGCGGATATAACAGGACTGCCCCGGACCTGAATATTCCGGATGAAACCCTTCTGACTTACATCACAACGCTTAGCAGAGTAACCGCTTTTGGCTCACGTCAGGCTGACTGCCACACAATACATTTATGCCGGAAACCCGGGCGCCGGGGAATCAAGCTAAGCCGGGTAAATCAGCAGTGAAAATCATTATTTTATCTGCTGGTGATTTGAGGAAGTTATCAGAGAACAAGTCGGTGCGGGGTGTTATGAAATGCAGGACAGAAATCAGAGTGAAGTGAAACAGTACCGGTAGTAGTTTTTGCCAGTTATTTTCTGCCGGAACCCCTGACATCAGCAAAGGCTCCGGCACGCTTAGATCCTCAGAGTTAAGCAAACACCGAACGTTCGGCCATTGCCATCCGCCATCCGCCCAGCCAATGTGAGCGTGTGTCAGTGGTCTGATACGGACAATTCTCTTTCGGTCGTCCGGTTATTCCGGCCTGATAGCCGCGTGAATGTGCCCGCTCTAAGCGATCTCTTTTTTGTCTCTTCATACCAGCTTTCCCTCATAGTTTAAGGTGGGACGGGATAGAAAGGATCCGTGGTTAATAAATGCTCAACCACGTCCTATTTCTACCGCCTAAAAACCAAAAGATCAATGCCTAAAATTCATCTGGCTGTCACATTAATGCAATAGCTTTTCAGGAAACAGACTTAAGACAAGGCGTTAGCGGTAACAGACGTTTTTCAGCTCTGGTAATTTTACAAATCTAAGCAAAAGTCCGGATTTTTCTGAGCCGGGCTCGCTCCAAAAAAAAAGCCTCCACAGGGAGGCTTTATGATACTGAAAGATTACTGGCTGATTTGCTGTGCTATCTGTCTGGCTTCCTGTTGCCAGCCTTCTGCCAGAGTTCTGACCAGCGCAGCATAACCATCCTTATCCTGCTTCAGGACCAGTGAGAAAGGTTTGCGGATTGACTGATCTCCTTTCTGTAATATCCATGAACCGCTGATCACCGCCTTACCATCATATCGACCGTGGAAGCCAGTGACAGTTACTGACAGCGTATCGTAGTTATTACCTGCCAGTGACCCGGTCACCAGCCAGCCTGGCATTAACTGGCTCAGATTACTGACCAGTGTTTGCTGTAACTGCTGGTCCAGGGGACTGGCCCATAAATTACTTGTGGCAATGACATATTGCACATCACTGGTCTGATACGCTAATCCATTGCCGGACAGATAATCTGACACATTGACCGGTTCAACCCATAACACATGCTGATCACTGGTCAGCGAAGCAGAACTGGTCGCAACAGGTGTAGTCACCGGCATTGCCGGTAACTGATAATATTGCTTGTCAGCTTCACTACTACAGGCACTGAGTAACAGTGCAGTAATTAAAACCAAAATTCTGTTCACTGTTTTGCCCTCTTAGGCTCAGGATCTTTGCCTGGCTTCGCTTCAAAGACTAATGCATTGCTCTTGTTATTCAGTGTTTTCAGTACCGGTTGCAACTCCTGCAATACCTGATCAAGTCGCTGCATATCACCTACCAGCTTATTGTAAGCCGGGGACCCTGGCTGCAGGCCTTTCAGACTGCGGTTAAGATCACGCAATGTTTGCTGCATATCTGCCGGCAAGGTTTTCATTGCCGGACTGCCAGTGATCTTGTTCAGATTATCCAGCGTAGTTTGCAGGTTTTTCATTGTTTTCTGGCTTTCTTTCAGTGTGCCAGTAGCCTCATTGAGCATTGGAGCCAAAGGTAATTTCTCCACTTTGTCGAGAATGGCCATGACTTTCTGCTGTATCTGATTAAGGCCACCGACTACTGTTGGAATAATTTCATAACCTGCTACAGAATCCGGACCGGTAAACTGCGGAACATTGTTGTAAAAGTCCAGATCAACATACAGGGAACCGGTAATCAGGTTCGCTGTTTTCAGGCTGGCTCTTAATCCGTTCAGACGGCCTTGCTGCAGATGTTGTTCCATATTGAAATTATTGCCGACACTGGAAGCAAACCGGCCCGGTTCTATCCGGATCAGTACCGGAATCCGGTAGTCATTGTTCAGTGTGTCAAACCGGCCAGGGATAACATAAGGCACTTTTTCTACGGTTCCTAAACGGATACCCCGGAATTCTACCGGCGCGCCAGGTTCCAGACCGCGGATAGATTCATTGAAGAACAACAGGAAATCCGTATGTTCGGTGTACATTGACTCCTGAATCGAACGCTGATCATCAAATAAATGGTAGTCAGCTTTATTCTCTGCCGGTTCACCCAGAGGAGATCCATCAGGAACATCAAAACTGACGCCACCGCTGAACAATGTTGTCAGTGAGCCCATTTCAACGCGCATACCTGAGGCCGACATGTCCACCGCAATGCCACTGTCTTTCCAGAAACGCACGTTAGTCGTTACCAGCCTGTCATACGGAGCCTGAATAAACAGCTGATAACTCATCATTCTTTTTGTCGTGTCAAACTTGCTGGTTTCTACCGAACCAACACGGAAACCACGGAACAACACCGGATCTCCGGCATTAAGCTGCCCTGCTTTCGCACTATCCAGAATGATACGAATCCCCTTAGCATCCGGACCTGCCAGCGGTGGTGAATCGAGTAACTGATAATGTTCCGGCTGCTCACCATGTGTGCCAGGCTGTAATTCGATATAAGAACCGGAAAGCAGAGTCCCGAGGCCGGTAACTCCCTCACGGCCGATCTGAGGCTTCACTGTCCAGAAGACCGAGTCTTCATGCAGCATTTTGTCCATGCCGGAATTGAGTCGCGCCTTAATTTCTACATGCCGGAGATCGGTGCTCAGTTCGGCACTCTCCACCATACCGATATCGACACTACGACTTTTTATTGCCGTTTTGCCCGGCACAATACCTTCCGCATCGCTGGTGATCAGCGTGACTTCAGGACCCTGATGCGAAAAATGATAAAACAATATCCATGCACCAATCAGTACCGTGACTATCGGTACAATCCAAACCGGAGACCATCTTTTGATGTTCTCTATGCGGGCTGTTTCCTGATTATTCTCTTTCAACACCGGATTCCTCAACGGGGTTCTTTGATTCACGATCCCACAGCAGGCGGGGATCAAATGTCAGTGCGGCAAACATGGTTAAAATAACAACAGCAGCAAATAGCAAAGCACCAGGTGCCGGATAGATATTCATTAACCCTCCCATCCGCACCAGAGAGGACAAAATTGCAATAACAAATACATCGATCATTGACCAGCGACCGACAAATTCGACCACTTCATACACCAGATGCATTTTTTCATTATCCCTCTGCCCTCTGCCGCTGGCGTTCCAACTGAGCCAGGCAATGGCCAGAATTTTCAGTGTTGGCACCATAATACTGGCAATGAAAATCACCAGCGCAACAGGATATGAGCCATCACTCCACAGCAAAACGACACCCGCCATGATATTTGATGTGATTTTAGACCCCAGAGCATCGGTGATCATAATCGGCATAATATTAGCGGGAATATAAAGCATTACAGAAGTCAGTAACAAGGCCAGAGTCCACTGCAAACTTTGCTTTTTCCGTGCCGTGCCGTGTGAAAAACAGCGCGGACAGACAGAGTCGTGCAGTGGCAAAATAGCAGTACAGCATGGGCAGGAACGTAGCTCCTGCGCGAGTCCGCTCAAACCTGCCATCGGCATTTTAGGAAGTGCCGGAGCAGGTTTAATGTGCTGCCATAACCGACGCTTATCCACACACTGAAAGGTGCGTAACTGAAAAATGCAAAACAGGCACCAGGGCCAGAAGCTGATCCCTAACCCTATTTCGCCGTAAGCCATAAGTTTCACGAAACTTACCAGCACACCAGCCATAAAAATTTCGGCCATTCCCCAGTTTCGCAAATGGAAGAACAGTTTTGCCAGTTGAACCTTCAATGGCAGTGGCATACTCGCGTGATTCACCAGCAGGATAATGATGATCAGGCAGCAGGCCGGAATTCCCTGCACCAGCAACAGAAACAGAACCGCCAGTGGCTGGTAATCATCAGATACCATGATCCCCGGAATACGCGTCAGACTGATCTCACTGCTCAAACCAGCAACATGCATACTGATAAACGGAAACAGATTGGCGAGCACCAGCATCAACAATGCCGAAATAGCATAAGCAGTAGGCCGTTTAGCCGCATCCGGCCAGCGCATATCCAGAGTGGTATGACAACGCGGGCACACCGCTTTCGTCCCGACAGTCAAAGACGGTAAGCGGCATGCCATGTCACACTGAGGACACAAAACCCATGTGTCTGCATCTTTGAGCTGCTCACACCGGGTAATGTTCATCGGGGTTACTCTCCATTCCTGAGATTTTCAAGATATTCCCAGCGGGTAAATGCTTCTTCCAGAGCCTGTTCGGCCACCGAAAGCTGATCGATAACCGGTTGTGTTTTATCATGCGGCTGGCTGAAAAAATCAGCTTTACTCATTGTCGCCTGCAGTTGTGCGATTTCAGTTTCCAGTGTTTCGAGTTTCTGTGGCAACTGTTCAAGTTCCCGCGCCAGGTTATAACTTAGCTTAGCCGGTTTACTGGTTTTAGCATCCGTTGTAGTCGCTGTTTTCGCTACCGGTGCTGCCGCAGGTTTACTGGTAGCTGGCTTTTTTGCCAGTTTATAGGCTGCACGCTGCCCCCGGGCATCGTGGTACCCGCCAACAAAGCGACCGACTTCACCATTTCCTTCAAATATCCAGCAATCGGTCACTGTATTATCAACAAACTGACGATCATGGCTAACCAGCAGAACTGTTCCCTGATAGCCGTCGATCAGTTCCTCAAGCAACTCCAGTGTTTCCACATCCAGGTCATTGGTTGGTTCATCGAGAATCAGTAAATTACTGGGTTTAAGGAACAACCGCGCCAGTAACAGACGGTTACGTTCACCACCAGACAACGCACGAACCGGGGTCATCGCACGTTTCGGGTGGAACAGGAAGTCCTGTAAGTATCCCAGAACATGGCGTGGCTTGCCGTTGACCATCACTTCCTGTTTTCCTTCGGCCAGGTTGTCCATCACTGTACGGTCAGGATCCAGCTCAGCACGATGCTGGTCAAAATAGGCGACTTCCAGTTTGGTTCCACGATGGATTTTGCCACTGTCAGCCGTTAAATCCCCCAGCATCAGGCGCAGCAGTGTCGTTTTACCGCAACCGTTAGCTCCAATCAGTGCAATTTTATCGCCACGTTGAACCTGAGCGGAGAAATTTTCAACCAGTGTTTTGCCCTGTACCTGATAGTTGACATCTTCCAGTTCAAAGACAATTTTTCCTGAACGGGAAGCTTCTTCAACCTGCATATTGGCTTTGCCCATCACCTCACGACGTTCGGAACGTTCGCGACGTAAAGCTTTCAGGGCCCGAACCCGCCCCTCATTGCGTGTCCGGCGGGCTTTTATCCCCTGGCGAATCCACACCTCTTCCTGGGCCAGCTTGCGGTCGAATTCAGCATTTTGTAGCTCTTCAACCCGCAGTGCTTCTTCCTTACCCAGTACAAAATTGTCATAGTCACCCGGCCAGGACACCAGTTTGCCGCGATCAAGGTCGACAATACGCGTTGCCATATTGCGGATAAACGAACGGTCGTGAGAAATAAACACGATGCTGCCACTGAATGTCTTAAGAAAAGTTTCAAGCCAGTCGATAGTTTCAATATCAAGGTGGTTGGTTGGCTCATCCAGCAGTAACACTTTAGGGTTGCTGACCAGGGCACGACCCAACGCTGCCTTTCTTAACCAGCCACCGGACAGTGAAGACAATTCTGTTTCCGCATCCAGACCAATATTTTGCAATACATCATTAATGCGCCCCTCCAACTGCCAGAGGTTATGGTGGTCCAGCAGTGTCTGGAGTCTGGCCATCTCATTGAGATTTTTATCGCTGGGGTCCTGCATCACCAGATGTGAAATGGCATGATATTCTTTCAGATATTTTGCCTGCTCAGCGACACCTTCTGCGACAAAATCATAGACCGAACCGGTGATGTTTCGTGGCGGGTCCTGCTGCAGGCGCGCAACCACTAAATCCTGCTCGTAGATAATCCTGCCATCATCCAGCGGAATTTCCTGATTAATGATCTTCATCAGGGTTGATTTACCAGCACCATTACGTCCGACCAGACAAACCCGCTCATTTTCTTCGATATGCAGTTCGGTATTATCCAGTAACGGCGCATCACTGAATGACAGCCAGGCATTATGTATACTAATTAATGACATAAAAAATTATTCCTTACCCGTGGCAGTGATTAGCCAGCAATTATGGATATGTTTATTTCTGGCAAAATCCTGAGAAAGGGTTTTTTGCGTAATTTCCTGAGCCTGCAGTCCCAGTGCCGCCAGCCCGTCGAGATCCATTTTGAATCCGCGTTTATTATTCGAGAACATGATAGTGCCACCTTTACGCAGCAGTCGTTTCAGATCGCTGAACAGATCAAGATGATCCCGTTGCACATCAAAACTATCTTCCATACGTTTGGAGTTCGAGAACGTCGGTGGATCGATAAATATCAAATCAAATGATTCATGTGCTTCCTGCATCCAGCTCAGGCAGTCAGCCTGAATTAACCGATGCGCCCGGCCGGACAGTCCGTTCAACTGCAGGTTACGTTCGGCCCATTCAAGATAAGTACGTGACATATCTACTGTGGTGGTTGAACGGGCGCCACCGAGGCCCGCATGAACGCTGGCACTTCCGGTATAAGCAAACAGGTTAAGAAAATCTTTACCCTGGCTCATCTCGCCCAACATTTTGCGGGCAATCCGGTGATCAATAAACAGACCGGTATCCAGATAATCGGTCAGATTCACCAGTAAACGCGCGTTGTACTCTTCAACCGGGAAGAACTCCCCTTTTTCACCCAGTTTCTGGTACTGGCTTTTTCCTTTCTGTCGCTCACGCGTTTTCAGAACCAGACGATTTGCCGGCATATCCAGCACTGTCAGGGTGGCACTGATAACATCAAACAGGCGTTGACGGGCTTTTTGAGCATCTACCGTTTTTGGTGGTGCGTACTCCTGAATCACCACCCAGTCAGCATAACGATCGACCGCAATATTGTATTCCGGTAAATCCGCATCATAAATACGGTAGCAGTTAGTTCCTTCCTGCTTCGCCCATTTATCCAGCTTCTTAATATTCTTACGCAAGCGGTTAGCATAATCTTCGGCAATATCCCGCGTCGATTCTGATGAGCCGGCCATCAACTGGTAATTTTTTTGTACACAGTCAAGCGGACCATTTTTTGCTTTGAACTGTCTTTCGGCACGCAGTTGCAGGCAGCTTAACAGCTCCGGAGAGCCGCTAAACAGAGACAATTTCCAGCCTGCAAACTCACGTTTTACAATTCGTCCAAACTGACTGTGTAATGCAATCAGCGCTGGTTCACTTTCCAGGCGCTCACCGTAAGGCGGGTTGCTGAGTATCGTTCCGGTTTCTTCTGCCGGCAACGGGTTTTTCAGCTGAAGTACATCCTGAGCTTTAAAACTGATAAACGCAGCCATTCCTGCTTTACGGGCGTTGACCTGTGCCCGTTGGATCACCTGCGGATCATTATCGTATCCGTAGAACCGGACTTTTTTACCCTGCATCGCCAGGCTGGCGCGACGATTGGCTTCACTGCTGACTTCCTGCCAGACAGCTTCATTGTGCCCTTTCCATGCACTGAATCCCCAGTGTTTACGGGCCAGTCCCGGAGCACGATCAGCAGCGATCATCGCGGCTTCAATAAGCAGAGTACCTGACCCACACATTGGATCGATCATTGGTGTTCCTGCACGCCAGCCGGAACGCATGACAATCGCAGCAGCCAGGTTCTCTTTAAGCGGTGCCTGACCTGTCTGTTGGCGATAATTACGCTGATGCAACGCATCTCCACTTAAATCCAGTGAAAGACTTACTTTGTCTTTGTTCAGCCATGCAACAATCCGGATATCCGGTGATTCACGGTCAACGTCAGGGCGTGCCAGATTTTTTCGGGTGAAACTATCTACGATAGCGTCTTTCACCCGCATTGCACCAAACTGACTGTTACGGATAATTTCGTTTGTGCCATTGAAGTGCACTGCAAAACTGCGGTTGCTGTCGAACAATTCTGTCCATGGAACAGACTGAGCACCCACATACAGATCAAGATCACTCCACAGGCCGAATTCTCCCAATGGCAGCAGGATCCGTGAAGCAAGCCGGCTCCACATCAGGCTCTGATACAACATTTTGTCATCGCCCTGATAATGAACACCGCCCGGCACCAGCTGTATATTCTGAGCACCCAACGCTTCCAGCTCAGTTTTTAAAAGTTCTTCCAGCCCACGGCCTGTACTGGCAAACAGAGAATTCATATTTTTTAAGTCTACTTAATGGAAAATTGTTGCGCATTATAGCGAATCACGGCGCTATGTCATAAAGTTAGCGTCTTTATTAATGAGAAGCCTGGAACGGAGGCCCGATGATCACTTTGTCACGGCTGTTTATTCATCCGGTTAAATCAATGCGCGGGACTTCTGTTTCTCAGTCGCTGGTGCGTCCTCAGGGTTTGTCCTGGGATCGGACGTTTATGCTAACAACGACTGACGGAACATTTATTACAGCGCGTCAGTACCCTGAAATGGTGTTGTTTTCACCGCTGGTGGTCCCGGAAGGATTGTTTATTCAGGCCACTGACGGCAGCCAGATACTGGTCCGTTTTGAGGATTTCAGTGAAGATGGAGCCACGACCGAAGTCTGGGGAACACATTTTGCCGCGCAGATAGCTCCGGATAATATCAACCACTGGCTGAGCCGTTTTTTCCCGCATCCTGTCCAGTTACGCTGGACCGGAAATCAACCGACCCGCAGAGTCAAAAATCTTCCGGAGATTCCGGTAGGTTTTGCCGACGGCTACCCTTTTTTACTGGTCAGTGAAGCATCATTTTATGATTTGCAGAATCGCTGCCCGGCAGGCATTCGTATCGAACAGTTCCGCCCGAATCTGGTGGTGAGTGGCTCTGATGCCTGGCAGGAAGATCAGTGGTCAGTTATTCGTGTCGGCGATATCACGTTTGATGTCACCAAACCCTGCAGCCGTTGTATTTTTACTACCGTAAGCACCAGTCGTGGTAAAAAACACTCGTCAGGTGAACCGATGACGACCCTTAAAACCTTCAGGCTGGCGGGTGACGAAAGTGGAGATATTGACTTCGGGCTGAATCTGGTTGCCCGCAACAGTGGGGTTATTCGTTGTGGTGATGAAGTTAAGGTACTGAGTACCAGACCTGGCCGCCCATATGCGGTGAGTGAACGACAAGCTGGCATAACTCCGGTGAAAACAGAGGTTAGACCGGCGAATATCAGCTGGCAGGGGGAGAGTTTTGTCGGTAATACTCAGCAGATTTTATTAGAACAACTGGAAGGTGCAGGGTTCAGGATCCCGTATTCCTGTAGAGCAGGGTCCTGTGGCTGTTGCAAGATGAAATTAGTTAGCGGAGAAGTCACTGCTCTTAATTCTTCTGCGATTAACGGCGATACCATTTTAAGCTGCAGCTGTATTCCACACAGCGATTTGGTACTGCAGGCTGTTTAAAATTAACCGGCCTGTTCAAAACGCATAGTCGTGACCGGTTCATGGGGACGCAGGCGGTCATTCATTATTTTGATCGCTTCTCCAAGCAACAATTTCTTGCCGGACAATTCCAGTGAAGTCTGAGCTACCACGCACAATGCGGCACTGCTTCCACTTTCAACCACCAGCAGGAGTACCGGTTGCCGGGTGTCTGATAAAGTCGTTTCTGCCAGTTGGCCGGCTTCGGGTTGCCATCCGGAATGACAGGCCACAAAATGCCAGCTTTTGGGCATTAAGGGTTTCAGAAAACGGCTGGCAACCAGTGCATTTAATACCAGCTCAGCGCGCTGTTGATGATTGAAATCTACATCGCGACATTTTTCTTCGAAATTAAAAAAACTCGCAGCATCATCAACACAAAAACTCTGTGATTCAAAAGCATCAGGGGTCAGCATTTTTTTAGGGTAACGGGATCTAAAATGCAATCCTTCGGTTAAATCCAGCATCATACGATCCTGGGTATCATCATAATACCACTGCCAGCGATCATCAGGCTTTAATGTCATATATTGCCGCCTCTCTTAATACGGTCATTTACCGTTCCCTGAAATATAAATCACTACCGATGCTAAATCTTAAATAGCCGGAGTAAACCCGATGTTGCCCTCATGCGGATAAAATATAAACGAGCCAGAGGAATAAATAAACCCCTCTGGCTAAATATTACACTTTTTCTGCTTAAATATGTTTCACAATATCCCGGATTAGAGTCGGGCCTTTATAAATAAAGCCGGAATATATTTGAATCAGTGTTGCACCTGCAGCTAATTTTTCCTTAGCCGAGATTAATGAATCAATACCGCCAACACCAATAATGGGTAACCGACCGTTAAGTTCAACGTTCAGACGACGGATTATTTCAGTACTGCGTAACTGGACCGGACGCCCGCTCAACCCACCAGCTTCACCTGCATGAGGTAAACCTTCCACCAGTGATCGATCAAGTGTGGTATTCGTTGCAATTACACCATCAATATTATGCCGCACTAAACTGTCAGCTACCTGGATCAATTCCTCTTCAGAAAGATCCGGCGCGATCTTTACTGCCACCGGTACATATTTAAGATGACGCTTTTGCAATTCCTGTTGTTTATTTTTTATTGCTGACAGCAAATCATCTAAGGCTTCACCGTATTGCAAACTGCGTAATCCTGGTGTATTCGGAGAAGATATATTGACAGTAATATAGCCTGCATGTGCATAGGTCTTCTCCATGCAAATCAGGTAATCATCTTTTCCCTGCTCAACAGGAGTATCTTTATTTTTTCCGATATTGATTCCGATAATGCCGCGATACTTCGCTTTTTTGACATTCTCAACCAGATGATCAACCCCAAAATTATTAAATCCCATCCGGTTGATGATCCCTTCCGCTTCTACCAGACGGAATAAACGGGGTTTATCATTTCCTGCCTGAGCACGCGGTGTCACCGTACCGACTTCAACAAAACCAAACCCCATTGCCCCGAAGGCATCAATGCATTCTGCATTTTTATCTAAACCCGCGGCCAGCCCGAGCAGATTATCAAACTGCAGCCCCATGCAGGTCACCGGCCGGGAAGGAAGCCGCTGATGGATCAGGCGCTCAAACGGCGTACCCCGTAATAATTTTAATTGTTTAATCGACAGTTCATGAGCCCGTTCAGGATCAAGTTTAAATAATGCAGGACGGATGATTGGATATAACATGCACTCTCCCTGGGAACACTGGTCGCGGTTGGCGGCCTCTGGCCGATTCTGAATTCTGCGCCGGAATGGTAAAGAGCTTTCAGGCAAAAGTAAATTTAACCCTTACGGAGTGGCGCAATACTGAGGGACATCAACAAACCTTATGACTTCTCCCATAAAAAAACCACCGGCTTTCACCAGTGGTTGTTTAGTGGATCGCTACTCTCTGATGATCAGGCGGTCAGGGCTTTAGTGATCTTCTCATACAAATCGCCGGACAGATTTTCCAGTGATTTCAACTCTTCTAACGCTTCGCGCATCATCTGCTGGCGTTTTCCATCATAACGTTTCAGACGAATAAGTGGTTCTATCATCCGTGCCGCTATTTGAGGATTCCGCTTATTCAGGTCGGTTAGCATGCGTGTCAGGAACCGATAACCACTGCCATCTGCTGCATGGAACGCTGACGGGTTTGCAGAAGCAAAGGCACCGACCAGTGAACGTACGCGGTTAGGATTACTCATGGTAAATGAGCGATGTCCAAGCAGTGATTCGACTCTTGCCAGAACATCTGCAGCCGGGCTGGTTGCCTGCAAAATAAACCATTTATCCATCACCAGACCATCCTGATGCCAGCGATCGTCCCAGTGCTGAAGAAGTTCATCAACGCATGGCAGTTGAGCCGAGACAGCAGAACTTAAGGCGGCCAGTGCATCCGTCATATTATTCGCCTGCTGATACTGCTGACGTACCAGTGAATCTGCAGCCTGCTGCTCACCAAACACCAGATAGCTCAGGCAAATATTCTTCAATGCGCGCTTGCCGATATCGTGGTGCTCTACCCGGTATTCACCCGTCTGGTTCTGCTGATACGTTTCGAGTAATTCGTTATGCAGCGCTTTAGCCAGTGTCCGGATAATGGCGGTTCTGACTGCAGCGATCGCCTGAGGATCAATGACCTCAAACCATTCTGCCATTTCGTTTTCAGAAGGTAATGTGAGAATTAATGCAGTCAGCGCCGGGTCACGACCTTTATCCAGCAATACTGCACGGAATGCCTCGGCCACATGTTGTGGCAAAGACAATGGCTGCTTCTGTGAGAAGCGCAAAACATTCAGCTTCACATAGGTGGCGAGCAGACTCTGAGCGGCATCCCAGCGAGAGAAATCGTTACGGGCATGGCGCATCAGGAAGGTCAGCTGCGCATCACTCCACTGATAATCCAGTTTTACCGGTGCAGAAAACTCACGTAACAGAGAAGGAACTGGCTGGAAGTACACATGATCAAAGACAAAGGTCTGTTCATTCTGCGTAACATTCAGTACCGGGTTCACCGACTGTCCCTGATACTGTAACGGAATCACCCCACCCTCACCGTCATAGAGCTCAATATCCAGCGGGATATGTAACGGCAGCTTTTCTTTTTGATCTGCTGTCGGTGGTGTGTGCTGTTTTACGTGCAGTTTATAGGTTTCAGTATGCGGGTCATACTCATCCTGTACGGTCAGTACCGGTGTGCCAGACTGACTGTACCAACGACGGAACTGGGTCAAATCTACACCTGAGGCATCTTCCATCGCCTGAACAAAATCATCACAGGTTGCTGCACTGCCGTCATGGCGCTGGAAATAGAGTTTCATCCCCTGCTGGAATTTCTGCTCACCCAACAAAGTATGCATCATGCGGATCACTTCTGAACCTTTCTCATACACGGTAAGTGTATAGAAATTGTTCATTTCCATTACCTGATCCGGGCGGATCGGATGCGCCATCGGGCTGGCATCTTCGGCAAACTGTGCGCCACGCACCACACGGACATTATCAATACGATTTACCGGACGTGAACCTAGATCGGAACTAAATTCCTGATCACGGAAAACCGTCAGCCCCTCTTTCAGACTGAGCTGGAACCAGTCACGACAGGTCACACGGTTGCCGGTCCAGTTATGGAAATATTCGTGACCAATCACCGCCTCTATACCCAGATAATCTTTGTCGGTCGCAGTTTCGGCTTTAGCAAGGACATATTTGGAATTAAAGACGTTCAGCCCTTTATTTTCCATAGCCCCCATATTAAAGAAATCGACCGCTACAATCATAAAGATGTCGAGATCGTATTCCAGACCAAAGCGTTCTTCATCCCACTTCATACTCTGTTTAAGAGAGGTCATTGCCCAGTCGGCGCGATCGAGATTGCCTTTATCGACGAAAATTTCCAGGGCAACATCACGGCCAGATCGGGTGGTAAAACTGTCGCGCAACACATCGAATTCACCGGCAACCAACGCAAACAGATAGCATGGTTTCGGGAATGGGTCCTGCCATTTAACCCAATGACGGCCATCCTCACCTTCGCCGGAATCCAGACGGTTACCGTTAGACAGTAAATAAGGATATTTTTTCTTATCAGCACTGATAGTCGTTGTGAACCGGGCCAGCACATCGGGACGGTCCAGATACCAGGTAATATGGTGAAACCCTTCGGCTTCACACTGGGTGCAGAGAGCATCACCAGACTTATAGAGCCCCTCGAGGGCGGTATTTTTATCCGGATGAATGGTATTCACAATCTGCAGGCTGAATTGCTCCGGGACATTGTGAATAGTCAGCAGGCTGCCATCAATGGTGTAATCTTCCCTGTTGACTCCGTCGATGGTGATGGAATGTAAAGTTAACGACTCACCCTGCAAAACCAGAGCTGTTGCCTGATCATTCAGACGTTTGACCTGGCTTACTGCGGTCACTATGGTTTGTTGCTCATCAAGATCAAAACTCAGGTCAATATCAGTGATAGTGAAGTCCGGAGCCCGGTAATCGTGACGACACTTAATTTGCGGTTGATCTGTCATAATTCCTTCTCAGCCTTAGAAAATAGTCTCAGTTACTG
Source organism: Tatumella citrea (assembly GCF_002163585.1). Classification (NCBI taxonomy): domain Bacteria; kingdom Pseudomonadati; phylum Pseudomonadota; class Gammaproteobacteria; order Enterobacterales; family Erwiniaceae; genus Tatumella; species Tatumella citrea. Next base: position 1,473,825 of record NZ_CP015579.1, on the reverse strand, counting down.
AGTTTAAGCCTCCCCGGCTTATGTTTCCAGATGGAAAGCATAAGCTGACTAATTATCTACATTTTTTTAACATCAAGCACGATTTAACCTCGACCTGAAAGCATAAAGTGTGTTGTGATCCAATTCACTTTTCATAAGATCAGGTTATACTGCAACTGTTGTTTAATATTCTTAACTTTTACCTGACCAGGCCCTGCGCCGCGGAATAGGATGCAGATACGCGACATGAAACAACTTGCTTCCCCAATATTGTCTTCATTGCTGGATACCGACGCTTACAAGCTTCATATGCAGCAGGCGGTCTATCACCGCTATCGTGAGGTCTCTGTGACCGCGGAATTTCGCAGTCGCGGAGAAGACCTGCCTGGCCGGTATGCTGATGAAATTCGCCAGCAGATTCAGCTAATGCAGTCTCTGGCTCTTACCAGCGAAGAATATGATTATCTTAGCCGGCTCCCATTCTTCAGTGCTGACTATCTGCAGTGGCTGCGTACTTTCCGGTTTAATCCGCAACAGGTCACGGTGACTGACCAGCAAGACAAACTGGTTATTACGATTAGTGGCTTGTGGGTAGAGGTTATTCTGTGGGAAGTACCGTTGCTGGCAATGATCAGTGAACTGGTGCACCGTGACCGTACACCTGAAACTGGTGTCACTCAGGCAATTGATTACCTGCAAACCAAACTGACAGAATTCAGACAGGCTTCAGCTGATCTTGATCTCAGTCGATTCCGGCTGATGGATTTTGGTACCCGCCGCCGCTACTCTCGTCAGGTTCAACAGGCGATTGTTGAAACGCTGAAACAGGATGTCAGTTGGCTCACCGGCACCAGTAATTACGATTTGGCCAGACGCCTGGACATCACCCCGGTAGGGACCCAGGCTCATGAATGGTTCCAGGCTCACCAGCAAATCAGCCCGGACCTGGCAAACAGCCAGCGCGCTGCCTTGCAGGTATGGCTGGATGAATACCATGATAAGTTGGGCATTGCCCTGACTGACTGTATCAGTACCGATGTTTTCCTGCGAGATTTTGATTTTAGTTTTGCCAGCCGTTATCAGGGCTTGCGTCATGATTCAGGTGAACCTCGCGAATGGGGCGAAAAAGTTATCTCCCACTATCGCAAGCTGGGTATTGACCCGCAGACTAAAACATTAGTGTTTTCCGATAATCTGACGCTGAATAAAGCACTCGAGCTTTATCGCCATTTTGACAGTCGAATTAATGTCATTTTCGGTGTCGGGACCCGTCTTACCTGTGATATTCCGGGCGTACAGCCGTTGAATATTGTGATTAAGCTTGTCAGTTGCAACGGTAAGCCCGTCGCCAAGTTATCTGACAGCCCCGGTAAAATGATCTGCCATGATCAGTCATTCGTTCGTGCTCTGCAAAAAGCTTTCGACCTGCCACCGGTCAAACGAGCCAGCTAAAATTCGCGGAGAGGAGTGATTCTCTCCGCCCGCATGACTAAATCACTCCGCTTCGCGTAATTTTTCTTGTTTCCTGAAAACTCGCAAGTAACATATCTGCCATCCCCTGATGGGGCATTTATAAACATTATTGAATAGAGAGATAATTATGAGCGTAGTGCCTGTAGTGGACGTACTGCAAGGCCGGGTTGCTGTTGACAGTGAAGTCACAGTACGCGGCTGGGTTCGTACCCGTAGAGATTCCAAAGCCGGTCTTTCTTTTATCGCCATTTATGACGGTTCCTGCTTTAATCCCGTTCAGGCAGTTGTGAATAATTCTCTTAATAATTATCAGGATGAAGTATTACATCTGACCACCGGCTGTTCTGTAATTGTCACCGGCAAGGTCGTTGAGTCTCCGGGACAAGGTCAGGCTTTTGAGATTGCGGCCACTGAAATTGAAGTGACCGGCTGGGTCGAAGACCCGGATAGCTATCCGATGGCGGCTAAACGTCACAGTATCGAATATCTGCGCGAAGTTGCTCACCTGCGTCCGAGAACTAACCTGATCGGTGCGGTGGCCCGTGTTCGTCATACTCTTGCTCAGGCTATTCACCGTTTCTTCCATGAAAATGGCTACTTTTGGGTTTCAACCCCGTTAATCACCGCCTCTGATACCGAAGGTGCCGGAGAATTATTCCGCGTATCTACCCTTGATCTTGAAAATCTGCCACGCACCGAACAAGGCAAAGTCGACTTTAGTGAAGACTTCTTTGGTCAGGAGTCATTTCTGACCGTTTCCGGACAGCTGAATGGTGAAACCTATGCCAGCGCCCTGTCCAAAATCTACACCTTTGGTCCGACTTTCCGTGCAGAAAACTCTAACACCAGTCGCCACCTGGCGGAATTCTGGATGATTGAGCCGGAAATCGCCTTTGCTGATCTTAACGATGCTGCAGCGCTGGCTGAAGCCATGCTGAAATATGCGTTTAAAGCGGTGCTGGCGGAACGTCCGGATGATATGGCGTTCTTTGCCGAACGTGTAGATAAAGAAGCCATCACCCGCCTGGAAACCTTTATCGAGGCTGATTTTGCCCAGGTTGATTATACCGATGCCATCGAGATTCTGTTAAAAAGCGGGCAAACCTTCGAGAACCCGGTGTCATGGGGTATTGACCTCTCCTCAGAGCATGAACGTTTCCTGGCTGAAAAACATTTCTGTGCTCCGGTCGTGGTTAAAAACTACCCTAAAGACATCAAAGCCTTCTATATGCGCCTTAATGATGACGGTAAAACAGTAGCAGCTATGGACGTACTGGCACCGGGGATTGGTGAAATTATCGGTGGTTCACAGCGTGAAGAAAGGCTGGATGTGTTTGATCAGCGTCTGGCGGATATGGGACTGAATAAAGAAGATTACTGGTGGTACCGCGACCTGCGTCGTTACGGCACCGTGCCTCACTCAGGTTTTGGACTGGGTTTCGAACGTTTAATCGCTTATGTCACCGGCGTACAAAATGTAAGAGACGTTATCCCCTTCCCACGTACCCCAAGGAATGCTAATTTCTAAATTGAAATTAAAGCATAACAAATTCATATAGATAATAAAGCCGGCATCGTCCGGCTTTTTTGTTTTCTGAAATATTGATTAGTCTCACAAAGTTCCGTAGAATTTACATGTTGTAATACATTTTTGCACAATGAAACTGTAATACTACTTTTGTAGCATATTCGGGCTAGAAATGGCATCGTATGAATGGAAAGATGCCTTTGACACAGAAAGACACGAAACTTCGCAATCGGTTCTCGTAAAGAATTATTGACGGTAGTGGCAGTAGTCTACAATAAACTCCAATGAGGGTAATAAATGATGAAGCGCAACATCCTGGCAGTCGTGATCCCAGCTTTACTCGTTGCTGGCGCAGCAAACGCTGCAGAAATCTATAATAAAGACGGCAACAAGCTGGATCTGTACGGTAAAGTCGACGGCCTGCACTATTTTTCTAAAGATAGCGGAAGCGATGGCGACCAGTCTTACATCCGTTTTGGTTTCAAAGGTGAAACTCAGATTAATGACTGGCTGACCGGTTACGGCCAGTGGGAATACAACGTTCAGGCAAACAACTCTGAAGGTTCTGATGCACAAGACGGCAACAAAACCCGTCTGGGCTTCGCTGGTCTGAAAGCTGGCCAGTACGGTTCTATCGACTACGGTCGTAACTACGGTATCACCTATGACGTTCTGGGCTGGACCGATATGATCCCAGAATTTGGTGATGACTACGCAGTATCTGACACCCTGACTGGTCGTACTACTGGCGTTGCTACTTACCGTAACACCAACTTCTTTGGTCTGGTTGACGGATGGAACTTTGCTGTTCAGTACCAGGGCAAAAATGACCGTGATGATTCTAACTTCCAGAAATCAAACGGCGACGGCTACGGTATTTCTACCAGCTATACTTCACCAATTGGTGTTGGCATTACTGGTTCATTTGCTTCTCAGAACCGTACTGACGCACAGAAAACTGGCTATTACGGAAAAGGCGACCACGCACAGGTTTGGGCTACCGGCCTGAAATATGATGCGAACAACGTATACCTGGCAGCAACCTATGCTCAAGGTCAGAACATTTCGCCAATCTCTAAAACTGTAGACACCGTTACTAATTCTGGTTTTGCTAACAAAACTCAGGACATTGAAATCGTTGCTCAGTACCAGTTCGACTTCGGTCTGCGTCCATCCCTGGGCTACGTACAGACCAAAGCTAAAGATGTTGAAGGTATCGGTGACGTAGATATCGTTAAATATGTTGACGTTGCAGCAACTTATTACTTCAACAAAAACATGTCTACCTATGTTGATTACAAAATCAACCAGCTGAACAAAGACAACCAACTGGGCATTGCAAGCGACGACACCGTTGCTGTTGGTCTGGTTTACCAGTTCTAAGTTTCCACTACGGAAATTATCTGCGGGGCCGTTTACGGCCCCGTTTTTTTTGCCTGTGATATAGCGCTATGTTGCTGTTCATACAAAGTTCAGGACATTACTGCATTCATCCTAACCACCGGCGTTATTTGAAAAAATAATGATCCCGGGCAGATAAAATTGCCCTGCAACTGTTGGCAATTTGCTGAGCTCAGGATAACCTTGAACTATTGCTAACCGTTTCTCTACTCATTATCGGGTCTCACTCATGTTTGAACTAATTTCTGCTGCACCTGCTGATCCTATTTTAGGCCTGGCTGATCTGTTTCGCGCCGATGAACGTCCGAATAAAATTAATCTCGGCATTGGTGTTTATAAAGATGAAACAGCAAAAACCGCAGTACTGACCAGTGTGAAAAAAGCAGAACAATATTTGCTTGAAACGGAAACAACCAAAAATTATCTGAGTATCGATGGCTATCCGGTTTTTGGCCGCGTGACTCAGGAATTGCTGTTTGGTAAAGAAAACCCGCTGCTGGCTTCCGGACGAGTGCGCACCGCACAGACCCCGGGAGGCACCGGAGCGTTAAGAGTCGCTGCCGATTTTCTGGTGCAACAGACTGCCGTAAAACGTGTCTGGGTCAGTGACCCAAGCTGGCCTAATCATAAAAGTATCTTCACTGCCAGTGGCCTCGAAGTCTGTACTTACCGTTACTATGATGCAGAAAATCATCAGCTGGATTTTCCGGCCATGTTGCAGTCTTTACAGCAGGTTGCTGCCGGTGATGTCGTTCTGTTCCACGGATGCTGCCACAACCCAACCGGCATCGACCCAACACCTGAGCAATGGCAGCAGCTTGCAGAACTTTCGCTGTCGCGTGGATGGTTGCCTCTGTTTGATTTCGCCTATCAGGGATTCGGTAACGGACTGGACGAAGATGCTGCGGGTCTGCGCCTGTTTGCAGAAAAACACAAGGAAATGCTGGTCTGCAGCTCTTATTCCAAAAACTTTGGCCTGTACAACGAACGTGTGGGTGCTGTCACACTGATTGCAGAAAATGAAGCTGCGGCGACCGCTGCATTCAGTCAGATTAAATTTGCGATTCGCGCAAATTACTCTAACCCGCCATCACACGGCGCGGCGATTGTGGCTACCATTCTTAGCGATGACAATCTGCGCTCTATCTGGGAGCAGGAGTTATCAGATATGCGCCAGCGTATTCAGAGAATGCGTCAGTTATTTGTGAATACACTGACTGACAAAGGCGCTAATCAGGATTTCACTTTTATCAATAAGCAGAACGGAATGTTTTCTTACAGTGGCCTGACAACTGCTCAGGTACACCGCCTGCGGAGTGAGTTTGGTATTTATGCTGTCGATTCAGGCAGGATTAACATTGCCGGGATGACTCCGGACAATATGTCAACGCTGTGCGAATCGATTATCGCAGTGCTGTAACTTACCGCACCATTAAAAAAGCCATCCTTTGAGATGGCTTTTTTTGGCACGATTCAGGTGAGAAATGGGTTCGAAATACGTTCCCGCCCTAATGTTGAACGTGGCCCGTGACCCGCAATAAAAGTAACATCATCTCCCAGCGGTAGCAGAGTATCGACAATCGACTCAATCAGGTGCTGATGATTGCCCTGAGGGAAGTCTGAACGCCCCACTCCGCCTCTGAAGATAACATCTCCGGAAATCAGTAACCTGGCCTGACGGTCAAAAAAAACGATATGTCCCGGAGTATGCCCCGGACAGTGAAACACTTCCAGAGTATGGTTACCCACGGCAACCGTTTCCCCGGCGGTCAGCCACTGATCGGGTTGTAAAGGTTCGCAGTATGGGAAACCAAACATCTGGCTTTGTGCCGGTAATGAATCCAGCAAAAATTTATCGCGGATATCTGGCCCAATCACCGGAATCTGATAACGATCGGCTAACACCGCTGCGGCACCCACATGATCAAGATGTCCGTGGGTCAGAAGAATTTGTTTAGGGGTTTTCTGTAAGGTCATCAGCGCCTGCAAAATGACATCGGCATCTCCGCCGGGGTCTACCACTGCAGACTCACCTGTTTCATCACACCAGATAATCGAACAATTCTGGGAAAACGCAGTCACTGTAACAAGCTGATAGTGCAATTGACTCAAAGAATAAACCTCAAATAAAACAGAATATTATGACCAGTGGCGCACAGGTCCGGTATCAATATGTACAAAATCGCTTTTCGGATAATAGCCTACTCCGCCGGCGCGCATTTTCATGGCTGCCGCACGAACGGTCGACAGCTGAACCCCTTCAATATGAAAATCCATTGCCTGGCCAAGTGTATGATAGCTGTGTTTGGCTACACCACTGCTATGAGCACGTAACCGGTTATTCGTTGCCAGAGAGCGATAACCCGAAATCAGTTGTACCGGTTTACGCGTTCCCAGCATTACCTGTAGACGATAAAGCTGATCAAATAACCGCGGGTCGATAGACCGAACCTGATTCGCACGATAATCACGGAAGAAATGGTTAAGACGAGCCAGTTCACTTTTATTGTAACTGGTTCCGTTGAAGAATTCCGTTTTCAGTGACTCTCCGGTATTGAGATTATTAAGAGTCAGAATTCGCGGACGTGAAGAGGATACTGAAGCTTCTGCCAGACCCGGTAACAAAACCAGTCCGGCGGAAGCTCCGCCTAATAACAGCAGCTTGCGGCGCTGGGAATCAAATTTATCCATGAAAAGCTATAACCTGAGGCAATGGAACAAAAAACAGACAAAACGAACCATAACCAGATGGGCAGGATGCGTCAAGCAGACCACAGGCAATAAATGCTCAATACCTGAAATAAAAAACTGAAACAGTAGCCACCATCACAATTTAGTAGGGTGACAACTGCTTCAGCTCAGACTTCAGAGAATAAATTTACCGGCATTACCGACACTGCTCTGCCCGTTACGTGCCAGATTATCATAATTGTAAATATCGGTGCGGAACTGCGGTTTACCATCATCGGCAACCCAGGCAGTAAGATAGTAGAGATTCACCGGTATCCGGTGGCGGATAGCCACAAAACGGGTATCACCCTGTTGAATTGCACCGGAAATCCGGCTGCCATCCCAGCCCACATTCTGCAGTAACAGCCCCGCCAGCTCTGATGCCTTGTTTATCCTGACACAACCGGAGCTTAATGCCCTGATATCACGCTGGAATAACATGTGATTTGGGGTGTCATGCAGATAGATAGCATCGGAACTTGGCATATTAAATTTATAGCGACCTAACGCATTTTGCGGCCCAGGTGACTGGCGGATACGGTACGGGAAAGTGGCAGGGTTCACCATAGTCCAGTTAATCGTTTCCGGATTCACCACGGTGGAATCAGCACTCCAGCCAGAAAATAGCGTGAAACCATGCTTTTCCAGATAAGAAGGATCGCTTTTAGCCTTAGGAACAATATCTTCCCTGACCAGACTGGTAGGGACATTCCATGGCGGATTAAGTACCACGTTATTCAACGCACTACGCATCAAAGGCGTCTTTCTGTCAGGGCGGCCGACAATGACCCTTGAGCGCAGAATAGTTTTCCCGTCTTCATAAAAATTCATCGAGAAGTTAGGGATATTCACCATAATACCGTTATGCATATCGTCAGGCAGCAAACGCAACCGCTGCATATTAAGAGCCAGCAATCCGGCACGCATACGTGGTGTGACATTCAGCCATTCTCGAGTGCGGGCCCCGATAACACCATCCGGTGCCAGCCCCTGCCATTGCTGAAACCGTTTGACGGCATCAACCAGTTCAGGGCTGTAAACAGTTTGCGGATCAACCGGAGTAGCTGAAGGCGTTACAGGTGCAGTTCCCTGACTTGTCAGCGGAGGCGTTCCGTTACCGCTATCTGTGACTAAAGAACTCTTCTGAACTGCCGGTGTAGCAGGTGCTGATGATGTGCTGGCAGCGGCAGGAGAGATAACAACCGGATGAACGGCTGGTGACGGTGTATTATCCATTGGTGAGGCATTTGCGCTCAGCATTCCGCTACGGATCAGGATATCACGCAGCACCGGAATTTCCGGGCTGCTGTCTCCCGGCCTGACAGATCCCCGGCCATTCATATGCGGCCAGGTCTCGTGGTCAGCAAGTAATTTTTTCAATGCGTCCTGCATTGGCAGATATTGTGGGTGCTGCGGAGCTAATCCGGTAATAAACGCCGCATCCCGGTGGCCATTCACAGCACTTTGCCATAACGATATCTGTCCTGACGGCGGCATAGCCAGCGCATACGGAGTATTGCCATACAACCAGCTTTCCCCTTTTATCGGCGCTTCAGCAGCAAATTGCAGATAACCAAGCATTGCGTCAGATAAAATAAGATCTCTTTGCATTCCGGTAATATCACTGCGCGAAAGCCAGCTGATCCATTGCCCGAATTGAGGTTGCACACCAGAAAGTGCGACTTCCGCCAGCTGCTGCTGGAATCTTTCAACTGCCTGCTGATCCTGCCACATTGGCTGCATATGCCGCGCATGATACAGAGCTGCAAGTTCAGATAAGTAGTAAGGATGTATCCCGCCGGGCAAAGCACTGGTAATAGCGCTAAAGCTTTCTGCCGGCGCATGGAGATTTGTATGCTGATGATGAACTTCAGTCCCGGTCATCCCTTGTGCTGCCAAAAGTGATGAACCAGGCATCAATGCTAATGACAGCCCGCAGATTAATAATAAAGGCCTGAATTTATGACCATTTTTCAACATCCCTGACCCCTTATGTCTTACCGTAAGCAACAACAGTAGTCCAGACTTAGAATTTTCGCACTATCACATTCAGTTTAAACAATAAAACGGCATTTGCTGAAAAACAAATGCCGTTTTATGTTAATTAATTTCCGGATTCACTGAACCCGGCAACCTTCAGTTAACTCTCTGTCAACTGTCCGGCCGGAGGTGTCGCCGCTGAAGGTTCAGGACCAAATCCCCTTAAACCGACCACATGCACATGCTCCGTATTATTAATGACTTTACGTACCAGTTTATAGGTCGTGCCTTTCTCCGGACTAATATTTTCCGGGGCAGCAATCACCAGTTGCATGTCCAGACGTTCACAGAGTTCAAACAGTGTTGCAATCGAACGGCCATCAAGACGTGCTGCTTCATCCAGGAACAGCAACCGGCAAGGAGAAATATCTTTGCCGCGCAAACGACGTGACTCTTCTTCCCAGCTCTGAACTACCATAACCAGAATTGACATCCCGGTACCGATAGCTTCCCCGGTGGACAATGCACCACTCTCTGCCCGTAGCCATCCATCAGAACCACGGTTAACTTCAACTTCCATTTCCAGATAGTTACGGTAGTCCAGCAATTCCTCGCCAATCACTTGCGGTGTGCGTTGTCCAAGGTCAATCTGCGGATTCAGGCGCTGGTAAAGTTTTGCCAGTGCTTCTGAAAATGTCAGACGCTGGCTGTTAAACAGATCCTGATGCTGCTCGTGATCGCTGGCTAAAGTCTCAAGTAACACAGAGTGGGCTTCACGAACATTAACGTTCAGACGAACGCTATTGACCTGGCCAAAACTCACGGCCTGCAGCCCCTGGTTAAGTTGACGAATACGATTCTGTTCACGCTGAATAGTCTTACGAATAATATTCGCTGCACTACGTGAGCTGATTGCCAGATTTTGTTCACGGGCAGTCAGTTCTTCAGTCAGGCGATTCAGCTCGATTTCCATCTGTTCGATCGCTTCAACCGGATCATCAGTACGAATGATATCCTGGCGAATACGCTCGCGAAGATGCTGATACACCGCAATAAAGAAGCGGATCTTACGTTCCGGATATTTCGGGTCTTCCGACAATCGCAATACATCACGCAGATGTTCATTGTCGGCGACCGCCAGACGCAATGCTCCGAGTGCCTTATCTGACATTGAGCGCAGTTCATCACCACTCAGATACGCCAGCTCACGACGGTGCAGACGACGTTCAATACCGTTGTCTTTGACCAGCCGCATAACATTGCACCATCCGGCCTTGGCACGGACAACCTGCTCCCGGTTTTGCGCATAGTCACGTTCCAGTTTACGTAACCTTTTCTGTAAGGCATCCATTTCGGCTTCACAGAAAGTGATTTGTTTTTCCAGTTGATTACGGCGGGCCCTGTTATGGCTTAACTGGTTATACAACTCATCACGACGCAATCTGGAGCGCTCTTCTGCACTGGTATCCGCAGCCACACCGATATCCTGCATCTCCTGATGTAATTCACGGAGCATGTCTTTTTTGGCATCGTAGGAGCTTTTCAGAGAAGCCAGTACACGGGAATATTGAGTCAGTACAGACTGATGTTCCCGAAGTTTCTCTCTGGCCTGGGCACGTTCACCTTCGGCCTGTTCCAGCTGCTTACGCAATTTGTTACTGAGATCACTATTACCATCCAGCATGCTGCCGGAGTCGGCATAGCTGAAATGGGCGCGGCGTTGCAGAACTTCCGTCAGCGCAAATGACTGCTGACGATATTCCCGTTGCTTCTGTTGCGCTGTCTGATAATCAGCCTGTAACTGTGCATGCTGCTGAGGATCACTTTGCAGAACCGGTAACAAAGTTTCCAGTTTAGTGATTTTGCTGGCGTGCTGATGAAGATAACGGGAAGCTTCCTGTGCTTCTTCAACATGTTCACGAATTTCTTCACAACGATCTGCCAGTGTTTCATCCTGCAGCAGGCTGACCCGCGGCAGCAACCGGTTCAGGCGGGCAACCCCCTCTTTTGCAGCTTCATACTGCTGGCGTTGCTGAACGGTCTCATTTTCATGCTGATTCAGTGAACGCTCAATATCAATGCGCTGGCTGTTCAGCTGACGAATTTGTTCCTCAGGATCCTGCTCAAAGGCAATCGCCAGATGGCTGCCGATGAAACGGCTGAACGACTGATGCAGCCTCTGGGTTTTCTGGACATCGAAAGATAATGTGGCATAAGTTTCGGCCAGTTTTTCACGTTCGTTATGCAGTAATTCCAGCTGATTTTCCCTGGCTGCTCTGCCAAACAACGGTACTTTAGGGAAACGGGAATAACGCCACTGACGATCAGCCACCTTAACAATAACCGCGCCTTCCAGCTCATCGACGCTGAATACACTGTCATCAAATGACTGTGGATCACCTTCAATCAGGTAAAGATCCTCAGGGCAATCTTCCAGACCGGACAACTGTTCCTGAACCAGAGATAAATCCGGGACCACAATGGCATGGCGTGACGGGCCGTATAATGCCGAGAAATACGGAGCATCATCCAGTGTTACGTCATCATAGATCTCAGATAATAAAACACCGCCAAATTTCTCTGCCAGCTGGTTAAGGCGTGCATCTTCGGCACCGCCTGGCTGGCTGAGACGTTCGATTTGTTGCTCTGCTTCACGCTTTTTCGCGGCAACGGCATCACGTTCAACCGTCGTTTCGCGCTCACGTTCCAGCAACTGTTGCATGTAACCCGTAACCTGCTGGCTATTGGTTAATGCCTGGCCGGTTTGCTCGCTTAACTGGGTCAGTATTTCCTGCGCTGCCAGCCAGTGTGGTGCTTTGCTGGTCAGAGACGTGATCTTTTCCCGAATCTGACTCAGAGTCTGGCGCAGAGATAACCGCTGTTCTCCGGCATTAGCTACGGTTTCAGATAAGGCTTCAATCTGTGCTTCCAGCTCACGGTGCAACCCTTCCAGCGCATCGGCATCATATTGCTGTCCCTGACTTTTACAGAAATCAGCCAGCAAACGCTCGGCTTCATTTTGTTCACGTAACCGCTGCTCAAGTTCCGCCAGTCGCAGCCGGAGTGAAGAAAGCTGATCCGCATAATGTCGTTGGGTCGCTGCCTCACGGACAATTTCCCGCCCGGTTTGCCAGGCATCGTGACGGCTCACGGGACCAGAAATTTGGGTGACCAGTTCCAGTGCCTGTTCAAACTGACTGTGGGCTGCTTCAGCCACACTCAGTTTTTGTTCAAGCGACAGTAACTGGCTGGTCGCCTCCTCTTCACGGGCACTGAAGCGCTCCTGCCACTCTTCAGCACTCTCCAGTGATAAGTCAGGGATTTGACAAAGTTCGCGGGCGCGCTGCAGTGCCTGAATAGCCTGCTGATACTGAATAGCACGGGTTTGCTGAACATCCAGTGCTTGCTGGAAGTCGGCCAGCTGGCTCTTCAGTTCATCAACCTCGAGCTCAGCAGCTTCAGATCGTTGCTGATTATCTTCAAAGATCTCTTCCGCTTCCGCCACGACTTCATTTTGTTCTTCCAGACGGAAGGTCAGTTCTTCAAGCTCACTTTCGTAACGCTCAATTTTTTCCTGCTGACGCACCGCAGTCTGAACCAGATTCAGATGATCACTTGCCGCCTGGTAATCGGATTCCAGAGATCCTTCTGCTGCTGAATGCTCTGAAAGCTCCCGGGCCATTTCGACATGCCGGTATTGCCCACTGGCCAGCTCTTTACGCCCGGTGAACAATTCATTTCTCAGTAACAGAGCACCATCCAGATGAATACGGCGCTCATTGGCATGCCGCATATAATCCGCGGCGACATAATCGGTCGCTTCGGTGATCAGATGCTTAAACAGATTACGATCTGACTGAGTGACACGTATCGCTTCCAGTGTCATACGGTTTTCGCGCAGAGCCGCTTCCATATCCTGGAATGCTTTACGCACACCGCCGTTTTCAGGTAACAGGTAATCACGCAGTGAACGGGTTATCGCACTGGAGATCCCGCCATACAATGAGGCTTCAATAAGACGGTAATATTTGCTGCGATCTCCCTGAGTACGAAGGCGACGCGCCACAATTCCCTGCTCAAACATCATGCTGTGATAGTCAGTTACAGAGTTATACTGACGGAAAGTTACGTCTTCCAGTGCATCCAGTCGCTCTTTCACTTCATTAAGAGGCAGTACTTTAGCCTGGCGGCTGTTAACTATTTCAGTCAGCAATTCGGTCGGAGCAACCGACTCAGGCAAGTCATGGACACTAAAAGCTTTAATATCGACTTTCTTATCACGCCCTGAGATTTGTTGTAAGCGCACTCCCACGACAGAACGCTGCCCACGGGAATTAACGACATCCAGCACCGCATAACAAACCCCGGCACGCAATTTACCGTGCAAACCCTTATCGCGTGAGCCACTGGTGGCTCCCGCTTCAGTTGTATTTCTGAAATGCAGCAATGTCAGATCAGGAATTAAGGCGGTAATAAAGGCAGCCATGGTGGTCGATTTACCCGCACCATTTCCCCCGGACAGCGTGGTCACCATATCGTCAAGATCAAAGGTCCGGGCAAAAAAGCCGTTCCAGTTAATCAACGTTAGCGATCGAAACTTTCCACGTTCAATCATTCCTCGTCATCCTCCCCGCTGTCAGCGGCATCATCACTGATCTCATTTTCTGCTTCTGTCTGACTGGCTGTATCCCGCTGCTCGAGCGAAACACCTTCTCCGTCACGGATTAAACGCAACTGTGCTTCACGTGGTTCATCACCACTTCGAACCTCAGCACCAAAACGGAATACTGACTCCATAATCCGAAACTTACTGTTATCATTCCCCATAAACCAGACCATACCCAGTCTGCGCAGGCGGTTGAGTGAGGCACGCACCTTTTCCTGTAATTTCGCCCGATCAAAATCAGAACCGGTTGAACGCTGGTTAACGAAACGCAGCAGTTTCGACTCATCGGCCAGCGATAACAACTCGTCGTACAGTTCCTGCTGAGTAAAGATACCTTCATTGGCCAGCCGCTCTGGGCTAAGGTACAGATAACAAAGAATTTTTCCGACCATCATATCCAGTTCAGACATCACAGATCGGGAAATCAGCGTAGTGGAACGTGGTCGCAGATAAAAGAACCCTTCCGGAGCACGAATCAACTCCACGTGGTAACGGGCATAGAATTCTTCAAATTCACCCTGAAAATCCATTAAAAAGGCATGATTGTCTAATTCTTCAAAACCAATATGCCGGCCTGCTCTCAGTTGACTGTCCAGTGCCGGAAAAATCGGGTTAGCCAGTGCCTGTGCCAGTTTTACCGGCATCACTTGTTCAATATTTGTCGATGACATGTGCCTGCACCTTGGCTCCGTAATCATTTATAATTTGCCACACAGCAGGCAGTCCTGCTAAGTCAGCTTCGGAAACACCTAACCGTACGGCCTGATCGATAACAATTCGCGCTAAATCAAAATGCCGCGCCCGTGGATACTGCGCCAGATATTCTCTCATGACATCGGCCAGATTCAGGGGAATAGCCTGCTGTTTATAGATACGCAATGCTTCTTCAATCATTGCTGCCAGTTGTTCTCTGATTTCATTAAATTCTTCAAACTCCAGCTCCGCCGGTAATTCTCCGGTGACCTCTTCATTTCGTAAGGCCAGTTCATCTTCACGGGTATCAAACAGACGTTCAGCATTTGCATAGGTCAAAGCCCACGGAGACTGAAAATAATTTTGAACAGACTGGCGCAAACGCTGGGCAAAAACCCGGTTTTTGTCCATATCGATGGCAGTTCGGATGAACTTATGAACATGGCGGTCATAGCCAATCCACAGGTCAATTGCCTGTTGGCCCCAACTGGTAATACGGTCTAATTTGCTCTGCAAATCAAACACCAGTTTATCGACAAACCCCAAATCCGGGCTGTTAAGTGTCGCATCCTGAATACGCATCAGACTGGCCTGCAATTTATCACCGGCGGCTTCCAGCGTATCCTGCAGTTCACGCAAGGTACCGGAAGTTTCGGAAAGTAATAATTCACAGCTGGAAATAGCAGCCCGCCAGTCTTTATTCAGCAAAGCGGCAATATCGTCTTTAACGCCCTGCTGCTGTTCATCCATAGTACGCTGAGTCAAATCAATGCTGTCGAAAATCTCTGCCACTGAATACTTAAGCGGTGCAAACACATTTCGATGCCAGTGAAATTCGTCGCCATTCTCTTCGGCAGCATCGGCGGCCCGTTTCAGTTCATTGGCAACAATTGACAGTTGCATTGACAGACGCAGCGTTGAGAATTCACGCTGGCGAATATAATAATCGGTAATTCCAATCCCCAACGGGGTCAGACGGTAGATCGCATGGCCATCAGCCTGTTCGCTGGTAAAGCGATTTAATAATCGCTGTTTTACCATATCATTAATTGCGTTATTCGCTCTGGCTTGAACTGTTTCACTGGTTTGTTCAAAGGCTTTACTGACATGGCGGAAGCCATCAATCAGTTCACCTTCACTCAGTTCACCATCCATCCTTTCGCCGTTCAGTGTCGCGATCGCCAGCAGGAAAGCCAGACGCTCCGTCGGCAGCGATATAGAAAAATCGCTGGTACGGGCCCAGGAAACCAACTCCGGGATCGTCTGGGAGAAATCACTCATAATTGATCCTTTTGCAGAGGTTTACGCGCTGTGACATGAATATACCGGCCCAGGCTCAAAAAAGGTTCCTGACGGCAGAACCGGCGCTCCATTTCGAGGATCCCATCAAAACCATTAGCACTGGGTGGCATATCACGAATAAAATCACTGAACACCCGGATTCCTGCCCGCTGTTCAATGGTAAATCCGCAGTCAGTCAGCCAACCATAGACCTGCTGTGGATCGCGGGGATAATCCGGCGACAACGTTTTCTTCTTGCGCTTTTTCATATCTGCACGCAGATAGCCAAAATTACCCAGCGTCAGATTCTGCATCGTCAGTCCATGAAGATTATAAAACATAAGCGACAATATCCCTCCGGGGGTTAACGCGTCATATAATGCCTTTAGCGTCAGTTCAGGTTCCGCGATCCATTCCAGCACAGCATGAAACAATACCAGATCCGCGGGCTTAACCAAATGGTCAGCGATATCCTGAGCCCGCATTTGTTTAAAAACCATATTATTGTCGGCACCCAGCAGCCTGGCATGCTCTTCAGCACGCTTCAGCATCTCTTCAGAAACATCACCTAACAGGACGTTGTGCCCCTGTAATGCCAGCTTGCTGGAAATTTGCCCGACACCACCACCAGCATCCACCACCGATAATGCTCGCTGTGGAAGATTCGCTAATATAACATTCAGTTCATCCCAAAGAATTGCCTGACGGATTTGACCTTTCGCGGTACCGTAAATATTTTGAGTAAATTTCTCCGCAAGATCATCGAAATTACGATCCTTCATGCTAAAGCTCCGAGCGGGTGGTGAAACGAAATATGCTATTTTGTCACAGCTCTTGCAAGAATGTAGCTTTCATCCCTGAGATCGCGACCGGCTGCTGTTTTTTCAGACAAAACTGGTGATATTTATGCTGTTTATAGTTAAAAAATTGATTGGCGCACTGTTATCTCCCTTGCCGATCATCATCCTGTTCATGGCCTGTGGGCTGTTATTACTCTGGTTCACCCGGCGGCAAAAAACAGCCAAAATAATGATTTCGGCCAGTTGGCTGATTTTATTGCTATTAAGCCTGCAGCCTGTTGCTGATCGATTACTTGCCCCACTGGAGGATCATTATCCCACCTGGCAGGGAAATCAGCCGGTTGATTATATCGTGGTTTTAGGGGGTGGCTACACCTGGAATCCACAGTGGGCGCCAGGATCGAACCTGATTGGTAACAGCCTGCCACGGGTGGCAGAAGGGGTCCGTCAATGGCGTCTCAGCCCGGGGGCAAAATTAATTTTCACAGGGGCAAAGGCCGGGGGGAATCCTCGTAGCAATGCCAGTGTTGCTGCTGAAGTCGCTATGTCACTGGGTGTTCCGGCCACCGATATCATCGAGTTGGATCAGCCTAAAGATACAGCGGAGGAAGCTGCCGCAGTAAAAAATGTGGTAGGCAACCACTCCCTGCTGCTGGTGACCTCGGCGAACCACTTACCAAGGGCCATGATATTTTTCCAACGTCAGGGATTACACCCCTTCCCCGCGCCCGCCAACCAGCTCGCGATCAACAGTCCGTTAAACTTTTGGGAAAGGATAACACCTTCTGCACTATGGCTTTCGCACAGTGAACGAGCCTGGTACGAAACACTGGGCGGATGGTGGCAGAAGCTGACCGGTTAGGCCATCAGCCGAGCCAGGGGAGAAGATCAGTTTTGGCTTGTGCAAACAACCGGGCAGAAAATGGCCGGTTGTACACCACCTGCTCAGCTTCATGCCATAACCGGTATAAGGCGCAACGCCAGATAAACCCTTCATCCAGTGGATAGCGTTGACGATAAGCAAGGATCAAACTCTGGCCGGCAGCCTCTGTCCACAGCCGAAACAATTCATACTCAGCTGGTGCCCAGAGTATTCTGCCAGGCTGAACCATGGCAAGTAACCGGTCAGTATGCGAATCTTTGATAATATTCTTTAATTCGAGATTACCGTGAATCATTACATTTGGCTGACTAAGATCGGCAAATAAATCATCATGTCGGACCTGCGTCCGGTGTAAAATTTGCAAATCTTCCGCGGAAAGGACTGAAGGCTGTTTTTGCTGTAACAATGAAAAAAGTACTGAAGTGTACTGAAAATACCAGTCCGGCCAGCTCAGATTCTGACTGCTGTCAATGTAGCCACTCATGCCGTCAGCAGTCTGGCTGTGCCAGGATGACAGGCCATCAATAATTTGCTGTTCGAGGAATTCCCATTGCGGGGCCGAATGGGTCGGGACTTCCGCAGAAATTCCGCCTAATCGTTCCACCAGTAGTAATTCGTGAAAAGGAGGTCTTTCACTGAGGACGACGCCATAAACAGTGGGTACATGAACTGTTCCCTTCTGGCGTAACAACATCAGTTTCCTGGCTTCCTGTTCAGCCAGACCTGGCTGAGAAAAATAACGGACGGCCATGGGCATTGCCTGCCCGGATTGATCATAGAGTGCATACAGGCAGGACTGTGGCTGGCAGTTCAGGGTCTCGACTCTGCTGACCGATTCACCGAGGATAAGACTAAGCTCTGATTTTAACAGTTCCATGTTACCTCCTGAAAACTGACTGCCAGACAGCGGATACCGTTTCGCTACCCGTTGACACCACAGATTACTTACTGGTCAGAATTTCACGTACACGTTGCAGGTCATGCGGTGTATCGACACCCACTTGTGGCGTTTCTATAGCTACATCGACATGAATCTTTTCGCCATACCAAAGCACACGAAGCTGTTCCAGTAATTCAATTTGCTCCAGTGCACAAGGCTGCCAGCTGATGTAACGTCTGATAAAGCCGGCCCGGTAAGCATAAATACCAATATGCCGTAGCAAAGTATCCCCTGCCTGTTCGCGGGAATGCTCATACCGCTGGCGATCCCAGGGGATCGTCGCCCTGGAAAAATAGAGTGCGTAACCCTGATGATCGGTGACAACTTTTACTGCATTTGGGTTGAATGCTTCTTCCGCATCAGCTATCGGGACGGCCAATGTCGCCATACCGGAGGTCGCTTTTGCCAGATTATCCGCCACCTGACGGATAATTACTGGCGGGACAAGTGGTTCATCACCCTGAACATTAACGATAATCGTATCATCAGAAAATTCATACTTCCCGATAACTTCAGCCAGGCGTTCAGTGCCTGAATGATGGTCTTCACGGGTCATACAAACTTCGCCGCCAACTGCTGTCACCGCAGCAGCAACGTCCGGGTGATCAGTAGCCACAATGACTCTTGATGCTCCCGAAGCCAGGGCTTTCTGCAATACATGAACAACCATCGGCTGACCATTAATATCCACCAGCGGTTTGCCGGGCAACCGTGTTGAAGCATAACGCGCCGGGATGATGACCACAAAACTCATGGCAGACTCTCTTCCGCAGTCAGAGAACGGGCTTCGTATTCCAGTAAAACCGGAATTCCGTCACGAACGGGGTAGGCTAAGCCATCCGCTTTACAGGTCAGTTCCTGTAATTGTTGGTTAAATTGCAACTTACCATTGCAGACAGGGCATGCCACTATTTCAAGTAAACGGTGATCCATATTTCCTCCATCACGGACCGCAGGGTGCAGCTGATTAGCATACCACAGCCACCCACACAGGAGACATTGTTTGTCGTTAACAGGATTTCGGGAGGAGATAAAATCCCCCCGCTTCAGAGCTGATGATTGGTGGGGTAATCGTTAAAAAGGGATGTTATGACCGACAGAGACGGGTAATTTTTTCCAGCAGTGGCTCGACAGAATCACCAAAGAGCTGTGCTGTAACCGGCAAATACCACCAGTCATCGCGGGCAAAGCTACGGCATTTGACGGCATCTTTTTCGGTCATCAACAGCTGCTGATCGTTCGTCTGTAATTGTGCCAGTTCTTCAGCGCTATATGCATGATGGTCAGCAAAAGCAATTTCAGCCTGCGGGACGACCCCCATTGACCTGAGAGTGGCGAAAAATCGCGGAGGATGTCCAATGCCAGCCATCGCTACAACCCGGGAAAATTCGGACAGAGACCGCCTCTCACCACTTAGCAGGTTAACGGCCTCACCAGCAACAAGCTGCATGCTGATCTCGCCCGGTCCGGCATGACCACCGTTAATGATCACTGCATTAACGTCGCGTAATCTTGATTCCCGTTCTCTCATCGGTCCGGCGGGTAACCACCAGCCATTACCAAAACGCCTGACGCCATCAACCACGACTATCTCAATATCCCGCTGCAATGCGTAATGTTGCAGACCATCATCGGTAACAATGACATCAATCGTTGCGGAGTGAAGTAATGCAGCAACGGCATCAGCCCGACGGGGGGCAACGGCCACCGGAGCACCAGTTCGCTGGAAAATTAACACCGGCTCATCTCCGGCTTCAGCCGTAGTAGTATGTTCATCAAGTAGCAGAGGATAATGAGCAGCTTTCCCGCCATAACCGCGTGACACGACGCCGGCGTTAAGCCCCCTGGCCTGCAGCTGTTCAACCAGCCAGATAACGACAGGAGTCTTACCATTTCCGCCAGCCGTGAGATTACCCACAACGACTACTGGTACCGGGGCGCGCCAGCTTTTTCGCCAGCCTTTAATATAACTCAGGCGAATTAATCCGCTGATGGCACCATACAAAAATGAAAAGGGTAGCAGCAACCGCCACCACCCTGATTTACCACTCCACAGCTTATCGATCATTGACCAAACTGCATTTTATGGAGTTGAGCATAGGTACCACTTTTTTCCAGTAACGCCGAGTGAGTGCCGCGTTCAATGATTCTGCCATCCTCAACAACGACAATTTCATCCGCTTTCTCGATGGTTGATAACCGGTGAGCAATAACCAATGAAGTACGGTTCTTTTGCAGTTCATCCAGAGCTGCCTGAATTGCCCTCTCAGATTCAGTATCCAGTGCTGACGTTGCTTCGTCCAGAATCAGTACCGGGCAGTCACGTAACAGAGCGCGTGCGATAGCAATACGCTGACGCTGACCACCGGATAACAGCACCCCATTTTCGCCGATCACAGTATCCAGTCCATGCTCCATTTTGTTAATAAAGTCCATCGCATGAGCCATTTTAGCGACTTTCTCTATTTCCTCACGGCTGTACTTAGATTCACGGGCATAAGCGATATTATTCGCGATGGTGTCATTGAATAAGTGGACATTCTGAGAAACTAACGCAACCTGATCACGTAATGAATGCAGTGTGTATTCCCGCAGATCATGGCCATCCAGCGTAATCTCCCCGGACTGAATATCATAAAATCGGGTTAACAGGCTGGCGATAGTTGATTTGCCCGAACCGGAACGCCCCACCAGAGCCACTGTTTTACCTGCAGGTAATTTCATGGAGATATCACGCAGTGCCGGAATTTCGCGACCAGGATAACTGAATGTCACATGACGGAACTCAATATCACCTTCAGCCCGCTCTACCACGCGAGTCCCGGTATCCACTTCCTGTTCAGAATCCAGGATGGTGAACAGTGTCTGGCAGGCCGCCATACCGCGCTGAAACTGAGCATTGACGTTGGTCAGCGATTTTAACGGACGCATTAAAGCTATCATAGAAGAGAACACGACCGTAATTGTACCTGCGGTCAGTGTTTCCATTACTCCGGGATAACTGGCGGCATACAGAACAAATGCCAGTGCCAACGAAGCGATAAGCTGAATAATCGGGTCAGAAATTGAGGATGCTGATACCAGTTTCATCCCCTGCTGCCTCATGCGGTTACTGACCACATCAAAGCGCTTGGTTTCTACTTCCTGGCCACCAAAAATCAATACTTCTTTGTGCCCTTTCAGCATCTGTTCCGCACTGGTCGTCACCTGCCCCATAGTATTCTGCATGGTTTTACTGATGCCACGAAAACGTTTAGAGACCATTCGTATCGCTACAGAGACAACCGGAGCCAGCACAATAAGAATCAAAGATAACTGCCAGCTGTAGTAAAACATCATCACAAACAAGCCGATAATGGATGCGCCTTCACGGACTACCGTAACCAGAGCACTGGACGATGACGAAGCGACTTGTTCAGAATCATAAGTGATACGTGATAATAAGGTACCGGTCGATTGCTGATCGAAAAACGCAACCGGCATTCCCATCATATGAGAGAACAACCGACGGCGCATAGCCATCACAACATTCCCGGAAACCCAGGAAATGCAGTAGCTTGAAATATAACTGGTAACACCACGGATCAGCATCAGACCAATAACGGCTAAAGGCATCCATATCAGCACTGATTTATCGGCTTTGCCAAAACCATCATCAAGTAAGGGTTTGAGTAACGATAACATCAGGGTATCGCCTGCAGCATTCAGTATCAGAGCAACAGCCGACACAAAGAGTCCTGCTTTGTGTGGTGCGATGAGTGGCCAGAGCCTGCGGAATGTTTGCCACGTTGAGAGATCTTTATCTGGATGCATTATTTCTTCACGTTGTTAGAGATTGCGGCTTATTCTACCTGGATTCGGCTTTCACGCCAAACCACTGATGATACCAGCGCGGGAAAATTTGTTCGCGCATTTCTAAAACCTGATAGCTATCTTTATAAATTATCACAGATATCTGTCCTGAAACCGCAGTATCCAGCCAGCGAAAACCGGCATGACGATAACGCCCGACCACTGCCGAAGATGGCATTCTCCAGCTGTTATAGCGGGCCAGAGAGGCCATTGCCAGTTCGCCGTTTACTCTTCTCAGTAACACAGGTACTGATGATGTATTACTGCCGTGGTGAGGCACCTGAATAAATGTTGATCGCAGCTGTTCTTTTTCCAGTTTGACCAGCTGTTTTTCTGCCCGCCCTTCAATATCACCGGTCAGAAGCAGGCTTATACGCCCGTCACTCACTTTCAAAACACAGGAATCATCATTTTGCCCCCGGTTTTGCCCGACGGGTGGCCATAACACGGTAAACTTCAGTTTTTTCCATTGCCAGTTTTCCCCTCTGAAACAGGGGAGATGTTGTGGTCTGCCCAGGGCGGTCCGCAAAGGCACTCCTGGCCAGCGTTGTTTTATGCTGCTAAGCCCGCCATAGTGGTCAAGATGCCGGTGGCTGATAATTATTTGTTTCAGATCCAGTTGCCGGTGTAACAGCCAGGGAATAATCAACCTCTGCCCTGCATCCGAATGCTGCCAGCGATTTCCGGTATCATAAATCACCGCCTCATGCTGCTGGCTTATCACTACTGCCAGCCCATGCCCTACATCAAGCATATCCACCCGCCACAATTCTGATGAACCGTGAAAACGCCACAACAAGCAACTCAGCAAGGCTGCCATACCCGACATTTTAAAGCCGGCATATCCACCCGCACGGACAAATAGCAGACCACCCCAGATCAGTCCACTCCACAACCAGGCATCGCTGATGGTCAGCCAGCCGGAGGGCAGAACTTCAAGCGCATTACACAATAACATCACACTGTTATCAGCCAGTTGCCAGGCCAGCGCTGAATATCCTGACGGAGTCAGCAACAGAGCGATACCTGCCAGAGGTAATGTCAGCAGAGAGATTACCGGTATAGCCAGTAAATTCGCGGGGAGTGCAAACAGGCTGGTACCACTGAACAGCAACGCCTGCAAAGGTAACATCAATACCATCATTCCCAGTTGCAGATGGAGTAAGCGTAAAATAAACCAACGCCGTTGCCGCCTGTACCGCCGGGGTAAACTAAACCATCGATACCAAATCAGTAGCATCAGGACAGCCAGCATCGATAACCAAAAACTGTCAGACAAAATCAGCATTGGATCCGCCAACAGCAACAATGCTGCACAGCAAATCCAGATCTGCCAGCTATTCATGTTTAGTCGCTGATGACGGAATCCCATCCATAATGACACGGCCAGCATTGCACGTAATGACGGAGGCTGCATCCCCGACAGCCAGGTGTAAATTGCAGCCATCAGCCAGCTAATTGCCTGTGATGTCACCCGGTTGACATAACGGCTGGGCAACCAACGCTGTACACCAACAGCCAGCCACCATCCTGCCCCGCCCGCAAGTCCGATATGCATGCCTGAAATTGCCATTAAATGAGCAACACCGGTATCGCGGAACAGCTGACTAACGCGCGGAGGAATACTGTCCCGCAGACCAAAAAGTAGTGCCTGCAATATCCCGCTACTTTCCATCAACCGGGTTTCGTCTTGTACCTGCTGAATGATTTGGTGTCTCAGGTTGCATTGAGTTTGCAGTGGCACCTTATCCAGAACCCGTCCGTGCAACGGCGTATAGTTTGCCAGCGCCTGACGTTGCTGATCATAGCCTCCTTCATTCAGTTGACTATGGACAGCCCTTAATCTAAGACGCATCTCCCAACGCTGTCCTGCACAAAATTCCTCCACTGAATCACCGGTAGTCAGCCATGCCGATAAGGTGGGAAATTTGATTTGTTGCCCGGCGTTGAGAATAGTGACCTTAATCCTCTGCCTGTGGATTTCAATTGCAGTAACTCTGATCACCAAGCGAACAGGGTGAAGCGTCAGCTCTTCAACCTGCTGTAATTGCTGCCTGGCAACGGTGGTACCCCAGCAAAATATCAGCCCGGACCATGCAATTAACCATAACCACTGATAATTCGACCGCAGTAATAACACTGCGACTAAAACAATAAGTAGCAGAATCGATGGCCCCGGCAGCGAAGGCAAAAACAGTAACAGCACCAGGCTTCCCGGCGTAATCCAGGCAAATGAAATAGCGCTCACATACTCTCCTGTCAGTCAGAGAAATATAGTGTCGCAACATCAGGTAATGGCTCAGTGGTAAATATTCAGTTTGCGGGGGGTGGCTCAAAGTAAAATCCGCCATTGTTTACAGAGCAAAATGGCTTAGGGAATACTCGCAGAGCAGAGGGTGAATAAATTACAGGCAAAAAAAACGATACCCTAAGGTATCGTTTTTAGCATCCAATGAGTTCAGGCTCAGACATTATTCACTAATGTTTGCACGATCCCGTAACTCTTTTCCTGGTTTGAAGTGGGGAACGTATTTACCTTCCAGTTCCACTTTGTCACCCGTTTTCGGGTTACGGCCAGTACGGGGAGCACGATAGTGCAGAGAAAAACTGCCGAATCCCCGGATTTCGATACGCTCACCCTGAGCCAGGGTCGATGCCATGTGTTCAAGCATCTCTTTTACAGCATCTTCAACAGCCTTGGCCGGAATATGTGTCTGCTGGCTGGCAAGGCGTTCGATCAACTCTGACTTAGTCATGAATCCTCCGGTTAATTCCTTTATGGAACATTTGACAGCTGACCTGACCGGACAACGATGATACATCGTTGTCCGTCATTTCAGGCAATTACTCGCCTTTAGATGCTGCTTTGAACGCTTCAGCCATTGCGTTAGAGAAGCTGCCTTCGTCAGACTGTTTGTTGTTAACAGTTGCGATTGCATCTTTCTCGTCAGCTTCGTCTTTCGCACGGACAGACAGGCTAACAACACGGTTTTTACGATCAACACCGGTGAATTTAGCTTCAACTTCGTCGCCAACATTCAGAACCAGAGTTGCATCTTCAATACGGTCGCGTGAAGCTTCAGAAGCGCGCAGGTAACCTTCAACGCCGTCAGCTAACTCAACTGTAGCACCTTTCGCGTCAACTGCAGTAACTTTACCAGTTACGATCACGCCTTTTTTGTTCAGGGTGATGTAGTTGTTGAAAGGATCTTCAGCCAGTTGTTTAACGCCTAAAGAGATACGCTCACGTTCTGCATCAACCTGCAGTACAACGGCAGCGATTTCGTCGCCTTTTTTGTACTCACGAACAGCTTCTTCGCCGGTCGCGTTCCAGGAGATGTCTGACAGGTGAACCAGACCGTCGATACCACCGTCCAGGCCGATGAAGATACCAAAGTCAGTGATTGACTTGATTTTACCTTCAACGCGATCGCCTTTGTTGTGGGTCTCTGCGAACTGCTGCCATGGGTTAGATTTACACTGCTTCAGACCCAGGGAGATACGACGACGTTCTTCGTCGATGTCCAGAACCATAACTTCAACAACATCGCCCACGTTAACAACTTTAGACGGATGAATGTTTTTGTTAGTCCAGTCCATTTCTGAAACGTGAACCAGGCCTTCAACGCCTTCTTCGATTTCAACGAAGCAGCCGTAGTCAGTCAGGTTAGTCACACGACCAGTCAGACGAGTACCTTCAGGGTAACGCTTAGCGATAGCAACCCATGGATCTTCGCCCAGCTGTTTCAGGCCCAGAGACACACGAGTACGTTCACGGTCGAATTTCAGCACTTTAACAGTGATTTCGTCGCCAACGTTGACAATTTCGCTTGGGTGTTTAACACGTTTCCACGCCATATCAGTGATATGCAGCAGGCCGTCAACACCACCCAGATCAACGAATGCACCGTAGTCAGTAAGGTTCTTAACGATACCTTTAACTTCCATGCCTTCCTGCAGGTTTTCCAGCAGTTGATCACGTTCAGCACTGTTTTCAGATTCGATAACTGCACGACGTGAAACCACGACGTTGTTACGTTTCTGATCAAGCTTGATTACTTTGAATTCAAGCTCTTTGCCTTCCAGGTGCAGAGTATCGCGGACAGGACGTACATCAACCAGTGAACCTGGCAGGAACGCACGAATACCGTTCAGCTCAACAGTGAAGCCGCCCTTGACTTTGCCGTTGATAATACCGGTAACAGTTTCAGCTTCTTCATACGCTTTTTCCAGCGTGATCCAAGCTTCGTGACGTTTAGCTTTCTCACGGGACAGCAGAGTTTCACCGAAGCCGTCTTCTACAGCATCGAGGGCTACGTCAACTTCGTCGCCTACCTGGATTTCCAGTTCGCCAGCTGCGTTTTTGAACTGCTCTGCAGGAATTGCAGATTCAGATTTCAGGCCCGCATCAACCAGGACGATGTCTTTGTCGATAGCAACAACAACACCACGAACGATGGAACCCGGACGGGTTTCGATTTCTTTCAGGGACTCTTCAAAGAGTTGAGCAAAAGATTCAGTCATATTGATAATCTTCAGGATTCTTCAATTTAACGTCCATCTGACTTCTTGTCGGATGGGGTTGTTTCACATTCCCCGCACCATCCATGGAACGAGGGTATAGCATTCGGCCGATAATTTGCGTTGCAGTTATCGGAGTTCTTCCAACCGTGACCTGGCATATTCCAGTGACATATCAATCACTTGCTCAATAGTCATTCCGGTCGAATCAATGACCAGCGCATCAGTAGCAGGCACCAATGGTGCTACAGCACGATTACGATCCCGGTCATCACGCTCTTTTATCTCAGATAAAAGGCGCTCAAAGTTAACACTAAAGCCCTTTTCCTGCAACTGTAGCATACGTCGCTGAGCTCTTTCTTCTGCACTGGCATCAAGAAAAATTTTAACCGCGGCTTCCGGAAACACTACTGTCCCCATATCCCGGCCATCAGCAATCAATCCCGGAGCTTCTTTGAAAGCACGCTGACGACGTAACAACGCTTCACGTACCCGGGGGAAAGCGGCAACTTTTGACGCTGTATTACTCACTTCCTGACTCCGGATTTCATGAGTGACCTCTTCGCCTTCCAGAATCACCTGCATCTCATCCCTGGCAGGAACAAAGCGCACATCTAAATGTGCTGCAATCGGTACCAGAGCTTCTTCTGAACTGATATCGACATGGTGATGTAAAGCCGCCAGCGCGAGCACCCGATAAATTGCCCCGGAATCCAGTAAATGCCATTGCAGTTGTTCAGCGATTGCTTTGCACAGAGTGCCTTTCCCGGCCCCGCTTGGACCGTCAATAGTAATTACCGGCACCATTGTCATTAATCTCTCCTTCATCGCTGCTCTGGATTTCAGGCATAGAAATACGCCACTGGCGTTAAGTATACCCTCTCCCGCGGGAAGTAGCAGTGACTTATGCCACCAGCAGGTCAAAAAAACAGAACTTTACGCTAAACCAGGAAATGCCGGTATGAAATCATACCGGCACTCCCACACACTAACCATAGACCAGAAAATAGCGGATCGTCAGATTAATCGTGGCTGATTGCTGCCAACTGACGGAAATAGTCAGGGAATGTTTTCGCAGTACATCCTGGATCAAGAATAGTGACCGGCGTATCAGATAAAGCTACCAGTGAGAAACACATGGCGATACGGTGATCATTATAAGTTTCAATTTCGGCATGCTTCAGCGTTTGTGCCGGAGTGATACGAATAAAATCATGTCCTTCTTCGACAGTTGCCCCTACTTTACGCAATTCTGCTGCCATAGCTGCCAACCGGTCAGTCTCTTTCACCCGCCAGTTGTAAATGTTGGTCATCAGCGTGGTGCCTTCGGCAAACAGAGCTGTAGTAGCAATAGTCATCGCCGCATCAGGAATATGGTTCATATCCATCTCTATCGCCTTGAGAGTACCCCGACGACAGGAAATATAATCATCTCCCCACTCGATAACAGCGCCCATTTTTTCCAGTACATCAGCAAAACGGATATCGCCCTGAACACTGTTACGACCAATACCGGTCACCCGAACCGTACCGCCTTTAATAGCTGCGGCCGCCAGGAAATAAGAGGCTGAAGAGGCATCTCCTTCGACCAGGTAATGACCAGGTGACTGATACTGCTGCCCGCCCTGAATCACAAACGTCTGATATTGCTGGTTTTCAACATCAATACCAAAACACTTCATCAGATTGAGAGTGATATCAATATACGGCTTAGAAACCAGATCACCTTTAATTGTGATAGTTGTCTGCTCACTGGCTAAAGGCGCGGTCATCAGCAACGCGGTAAGGAACTGACTCGAGACGCTACCATCAACGCTGATGACCCCGCCCCGGAATCCGCCTTTCAGACGTAATGGAGGATAATCCTCATTTTCCAGATAACTGATATCAGCTCCGCCCTGGCGAAGCGCATCGACCAGATGACCAATAGGCCGTTCTTTCATACGCGGTTCACCGGTGAGAACAATATCATTCTCCGCCAGGCTCAGTGCGGCAGCCAGTGGACGCATGGCAGTGCCTGCGTTACCAAGAAAAAGTTCAACAGGTGCTGATGCATGTAATGGTCCGCCGATTCCGGTCACTACGCATTCAGTACGATCTTCAGATAATGAATAGTCGATACCCAGCAGGGTTAAGCCATTCAGCATATGTCTGATGTCATCGCTGTCCAGCAGGTTGGTCAGACGGGTAGTTCCCCTGGCCATCGCAGCCAGCAACAGGGCGCGGTTGGACACACTTTTCGAGCCGGGTAAATTTACCGTACCGTCGATATGGGCTACAGGTTGTAAGGTCAGAGAATCCGGCATGTAAAAATCACTCTTTATCAAAGATGAAAACCCCGTCGGTGACGGGGTAAACAGAAAAGCCTAAAAATCCTGCAGATTTAGCCGTGGCGGCGTTCAAAGTCCTGCATGAATTCGGTCAGTGCAGTAACACCAGCCAGAGGCATTGCATTGTAGATTGAGGCACGCATCCCGCCAACAACACGGTGTCCTTTCAGTGCATGCAGTCCCTGGCTGAGAGACTCTTCCAGGAACACTTTATCCAGCGCAGAATCTGCCAGTTGGAAGGGTACATTCATCCGTGAGCGGCTTCTGGCTGCTACATTATTACGATAGAAGTCGCTGCGATCAATGGTACCGTACAACAGGTCGGCTTTCTGCTGGTTCAGTTTATCCATTGCCGCAACGCCGCCCTGCTCTTTCAGCCAGCTGAACACCAGTCCGGATAAATACCAGGCAAACGACGGCGGTGTATTGAACATCGAGTTATTTTCGGCCAGTACGGTGTAGTCCAGAATTGAAGGCAGTTCTTTACGCGCTTTACCTAACAGATCTTCACGCACAATCACCAGCGTCAGACCTGCCGGGCCGATATTTTTTTGCGCACCAGCGTAAATGACACCGAAACGGCTGACATCAATTGGCTGTGACAGAATGGTAGACGAGAAATCGGCAACCACAATTTTATCACCGAAATCCGGCTGTTCATCAATCGCCGTACCATCGATAGTTTCGTTCGGACAATAATGGACGTAAGCGGCATTATCGTTAAGCTGCCATTGGCTCATTGGCAACAGAGCTGTTTTGCCTTCTTCATTGACCTTGATATCAATGACGTTTGGTGTGCAGTATTTTTCAGCTTCTTTTACGGCACTATGCGCCCAGTAACCACCATCGACATAATCTGCATGGCTGGCATCGCCCAGTAAATTTCCCGGTACCGCCGCAAACTGTCCACGGCCACCGCCATGACAAAACAGAACTTTATAGTTGGACGGGATTTTTAACAGATCACGGAAATCCTGCTCAGCAGTTTCGGCAACCTGAATAAATTCTTTACTACGATGGCTGATCTCCATTACTGAAGTGCCCAGTCCTTGCCAGTTGACCAGATCCTGCTGCGCACGACGAAGAACTTCTGTTGGCAACATTGCCGGACCAGAACTAAAATTATACACCTGCGTCATTTCTACTCACCATGATTACATCGAAAGGATTATCGGATATCCATCGGTTGTATCACTGCAGGAAAACAGCTGCAATAACTAATCTCCCCGTAACGACATTTTTATTCATCAATGGCTAATCACCTGACTCTCCCTGCTTATTTATGCTTCAGAGCTTTTTTTTGCCGTTGATAACCCTTACAAACACCAGGGGATAACAGAAGGTAATTTTCACACAGCCGGATAGCAGTAAACCGATAAAATCCGTATCATGCATAGCAAACCCTCTGTTTATTACTCCCCGGGAGAACGCGGCGCTATGACGCAAACATTTATACCTGGCAAAGATGCCGCTCTGGAAGATTCGATTTCACGGTTCCAGACTAAACTTCAGGCTCTGGGCTTTAATATCGAAGAAGCCTCATGGCTGAACCCGGTACCTAACGTCTGGTCCGTGCATATCCGCGATCGCGACTGCCCTCTGTGCTTTACTAACGGCAAAGGAGCCACCAAAAAAGCCGCGTTAGCCTCTGCTTTAGGTGAGTATTTCGAGCGCTTATCCACCAACTACTTCTTCGCTGATTTTTGGCTGGGTAACCGCATTTCTTCGGGTGATTTTGTCCATTATCCCAATGAGAAATGGTTCCCGTTGACCGAAGATGACGATCTGCCGGAAGGTTTACTTGATCCACAACTGCGCAGTTTTTACGATCCTGAGAATGTACTGGGTGCCAGCCTGCTGATTGATCTGCAATCCGGTAATGATGATCGTGGTATCTGTGCACTACCATTTACCCGCCAGTCAGATGATCAGGTGGTCTACATTCCGATGAACATTATTGGAAACCTGTATGTTTCCAACGGAATGTCTGCGGGTAATACCGCCAGTGAAGCCCGGGTACAGGGGCTTTCTGAAGTTTTTGAGCGTTATATTAAGAACCGGATTATTGCAGAATCTATTAGTCTGCCCGCGATTCCTGACGCTGTAATGGCACGCTACCCTGGTGTGGTTGCTGCCATCGAGCAACTCGAAGCTGAAGGCTTCCCAATCCTTGCATATGATGCGTCATTAGGCGGTCGTTATCCGGTTATCTGCGTAGTACTGTTTAACCCGTCAAACGGGACCTGCTTCGCTTCGTTCGGTGCGCATCCTGATTTCGGTGTTGCCCTGGAGAGAACGGTTACAGAATTACTGCAAGGGCGTAGTCTGAAAGACCTGGATGTATTTACTCCTCCTACTTTTGACGATGAAGAAGTGGCAGAGCACACTAATCTGGAAACTCATTTTATTGATTCCAGTGGTCTGATTTCATGGGACATGTTTAAAGAAACTCCTGACTATCCATTTGCAGACTGGTCATTCTCAGGGACAACTGGTCAGGAATTTTCGACACTGATGGATATTTTCCGTGCCGAAAATAAAGAAGTCTATATTGCCGATTATGAGCATCTGGGCGTTTATGCCTGCCGTATTATTGTTCCCGGAATGTCTGATATCTACCCGGCGGAAGATCTGTTACTCGCTAACAATAATATGGGAGCAGGTTTCCGCGAAACTTTCCTCAGTCTGCCTGGAAGCGAGTGGGAAGCTCAGGATTATCTTGACCTCATCTCACAGATGGACGATGAAGGTCTGGATGATTTCACCCGTGTCCGTGAGTTACTGGGCCTTGCTACCGGGAAAGATAATGGCTGGTCAACTCTGCGGGTTGGCGAACTAAAAGCAATGCTGGCGCTGGCGGGTGGTGACACCGAGCAGGCACTCATCTGGACCGAGTGGACTATCGAGTTTAATAACTCAGTATTCAGTGCAGAACGGGCAAATTATTATCGTTGTCTGCAAACCCTGCTGCTGCTGGCTCTGGAAGAGGAACGCACCCCGGCTGAATACCTGAATGCGTTTAACCGGATGTATGGCAGTGATGCCGTACAGGCTGCCTCGGCGGCCATTAGTGGTGAAGAACCTTTCTACGGATTGCATCAAGTCGATTTGGAACTTACTGCTTTCCCTGCTCACCAGTCACTGCTGGCAGCATACGAGAAACTTCAGGCAGCAAAACGCCAGTACTGGGCGACTAAAAGCACCAGCTAGCCTAAGGTTCACAAATTAATATTTTAAAACGCCGGTGATCCGGCGTTTTTTTTGTAATCCTTTCAGCCTGATGCCCCACTCTCTTTAACTGAAATGTCACTTTCCATCGTTATAATTAACTTAGCCATCCCCCTGCCATAAATCAAAAAAAAAAGCAGATATTAAAAATTATTTTAACTTTAAATATCATAACCTTACCATTAAAAATTGATAAATCACGGCCCACCAGGCTTATCTCACACTGTTAAAACTGATCCAGGTCAACTTAGAGAGTTATACCGTTTGGTACTCTGTATACAGAAAAAAACCTGAGGGTCTGGTGTGAAAACTGACAATCCTTTTGATTTGTTAATGCCCGCAGCTATGGCAAAAGTTGCCGAAGATGCCGGGGTGTATAAAGCGTCAAAAGCGCCATTAACCACCTTTTTTTTGGCGATAACTGCCGGTGTTTTCATTTCAATAGCTTTCACTTTCTATATCACCGCTACAACAGGTGCCGAATCACTGCCATTTGGTATTTCAAAACTCATTGGCGGTCTCTGTTTTTCACTGGGGCTGATTCTGGTGGTGATATGTGGCGCTGATTTATTCACATCAACAGTATTGATTGTGGTGGCTAAAGCCAGCGGACGCATTAGCTGGGGACAACTGACACGCCATTGGGTAATTGTCTATCTGGGAAATTTATGTGGCGCACTGTTTTTCGTCGGCCTGATTTGGCTTTCCGGGGAACATATGACTGGGAATGGCGCCTGGGGACTGAATGTCTTACAGACTGCCGATCATAAAATGCATCACACATTCACCGAAGCTGTAACCCTGGGAATACTGGCGAATTTACTGGTCTGTCTGGCGGTTTGGATGAGTTACTCCGGACGCTCGCTGGCAGACAAAACGCTGGCAATGATTTTGCCAGTCACCATGTTTGTATCGAGTGGGTTTGAACACAGTATTGCGAACATGTTCATGATCCCAATGGGTATTGTGATCAAATACTTCGCCTCTGCCGATTTCTGGCAACTTGCCGGCACTTCTGCAGAACAGTTTTCGTCCCTGACTCCCTGGCAGTTTATTAGCAGTAATCTGGTCCCTGTCACTCTCGGCAATATTATCGGTGGTGGTTTATTAGTGGGACTCACTTACTGGATTATTTACTTGCGTAACGGTAATAGTGAAGATTAATTTATCGATACTGCACTGAACATATTTTGTACCGGCTGGCGAAAACATTGTCGGCTGTATGCTGAATTCAACTTAACAAGGCAGGTATATCATGACTGAACTTAATGAAAAAATGAGCCAGGCCTGGCAGGGTTTTACTGCCGGAGAATGGCAGAACAGCGTGAACGTACGCGATTTCATTCAGAAAAACTATACTCCTTATCAGGGCGATGAAGCCTTCCTGAGTACAGCAACAGATGCGACAACTGTACTGTGGGATAAAGTGATGGAGGGTATCAAAATTGAAAACCGTACTCATGCTCCGGTTGATTTTGATACTGACCTGGCCTCAACTATCACTTCTCATGATGCCGGATATATTAATAAATCTCTCGAAAAAATTGTCGGTCTGCAAACTGATGCTCCGCTGAAACGTGCACTTATCCCTTACGGTGGTATCCGTATGGTTGAAGGTTCATGTCAGGTTTATGGCCGTGAACTGGACCCTTCGCTCAAAAAAATCTTCACTGAATACCGTAAAACACATAACCAGGGCGTCTTTGATGTCTATACCCCGGATATCATGCGCTGCCGTAAATCAGGGATTCTGACCGGGTTACCTGATGCTTATGGTCGTGGCCGTATTATCGGCGATTACCGCCGTGTCGCGCTCTACGGTATTGACGCTTTAATGAAAGATAAACTGGCTCAGTTTGGATCATTACAAAGTGATCTGGAAAACGGGAACGGGCTGGAAGAAACCATTCGTCTGCGTGAAGAAATTGCCGATCAGTACCAGGCCCTTAAAGATATGAAAGAAATGGCCAGCCGCTATGGCTGTGATATTTCTCAGCCTGCCACTGATGCGCGTGAAGCCGTACAATGGACTTACTTTGGTTATCTTGCTGCTGTGAAATCACAGAATGGTGCGGCAATGTCATTCGGTCGCGTATCCACATTCCTGGATATCTATATCGAACGTGATTTGCAGGCCGGAAAAATCAGTGAAGACGATGCTCAGGAACTGATAGACCATCTGGTAATGAAACTTCGTATGGTTCGTTTCCTGCGTACTCCGGAATATGATGAACTGTTCTCAGGAGATCCTATATGGGCAACAGAATCACTGGCCGGTATGGGCCTGGACGGGCGTACTCTGGTGACCAAAAGCA
Source organism: Tatumella citrea (assembly GCF_002163585.1). Lineage (NCBI taxonomy): Bacteria > Pseudomonadati > Pseudomonadota > Gammaproteobacteria > Enterobacterales > Erwiniaceae > Tatumella > Tatumella citrea. Next base: position 1,439,225 of record NZ_CP015579.1, on the reverse strand, counting down.
CTTTCCGGTTCCTGAATACTCTGTACACCATGGGACCTTCACCAGAACCAAACATGACCATTTTGTGGTCTGAACAATTACCTCTTAACTTCAAAAAATTTGCGGCGAAAGTCTCCATCGATACTTCATCTATCCAGTATGAAAATGATGATCTGATGCGTCCTGACTTTAGCAGTGATGACTATGCGATTGCCTGTTGTGTCAGCCCAATGGTCGTCGGCAAACAAATGCAGTTCTTCGGTGCCCGGGCCAACCTGGCAAAAACCATGTTGTATGCCATTAATGGTGGTGTCGATGAGAAACTCAAAATTCAGGTAGGCCCTAAAGAAGCACCAATGACCGATGAAGTCCTGGACTTCGATAAAGTTATGGCACGGATGGACCACTTTATGGACTGGCTGGCGACACAGTATGTCACCGCACTGAATGTTATCCACTATATGCATGACAAATACAGTTATGAAGCTGCCCTGATGGCGCTGCATGACCGTGATGTTTACCGGACCATGGCTTGTGGTATCGCCGGGTTATCTGTTGCTGCTGACTCACTGTCAGCGATTAAATATGCAAAAGTTAAACCGGTTCGCGACGAAAATGGCCTGGCGATAGATTTCGAAATTGAAGGGGAATATCCACAGTTTGGTAATAATGATTCACGCGTTGATGACCTGGCCTGTGACCTGGTTGAGCGGTTTATGAAAAAAATTCAGAAACTGAAAACTTATCGCAATGCCGTTCCTACCCAGTCAGTGCTGACCATTACTTCTAACGTGGTATATGGTAAAAAAACAGGGAATACTCCGGATGGTCGTCGTGCCGGTGCTCCGTTTGGTCCAGGGGCAAACCCAATGCATGGACGTGATCAGAAAGGGGCGGTTGCTTCACTAACCTCCGTAGCAAAACTGCCATTTGCCTATGCAAAAGACGGTATCTCTTATACTTTCTCCATTGTACCTAACGCACTGGGTAAAGATGACGATGTACGTAAGGCTAACCTGGCAGGTCTGATGGACGGTTATTTCCATCATGAAGCAGATATTGAAGGTGGACAGCATCTGAATGTTAACGTCATGAACCGTGAAATGCTGCTGGAAGCTATGGATAATCCGGAAAAATACCCACAGCTGACTATTCGTGTTTCAGGTTATGCGGTCAGATTCAACTCGCTGACTAAAGAACAGCAACAGGATGTTATTACCCGTACCTTTACTCAATCTATCTAAGACTGTCGGCTCAGATAAAAGGCTCCCGACGGGAGCCTTTCTGGTCTTACTGGCCAATACTGAAGTTAACGACAACGTATGAATACCTGCTAATCCCGGCCTGCGTTTGTATCGCAGCTCACTCCGGAGGAACCATCGCATGTCAGTCACTGGTCATATCCATTCCGTTGAATCCTGTGGCACCGTAGACGGTCCGGGAATTCGTTTTATTGTCTTTTTTCAGGGGTGCTTATTGCGCTGCCTGTATTGTCATAACCGCGACACATGGGATCTGCATGGCGGTAAAGATGTCACTGTTACGGAACTGATGAATGATTTGCTTGCCTACCGCCACTATATTTCTGCATCCGGCGGTGGAGTTACCGCATCAGGCGGTGAAGCCATTCTTCAGGCTGAATTTGTTCGTGACTGGTTCAGGGCTTGTAAGCAAGCTGGTATCGACACCTGTCTGGATACTAACGGTTTTGTGAGACGTTATGATTCTGTGATAACAGAATTACTGGATGTCACCGACCTGGTGATGCTGGATCTGAAACAAATCAATGATGAAATTCATCAGAAACTCACCGGCGTACCAAATCACCGGATGCTGGAATTTGCCGAACATCTGCATAAAATTGGTAAGCGTACCTGGATAAGGTATGTGGTAGTACCTGGCTACAGTGATGATGATGAATCAGCTCATCTGCTGGGAAAATTTACTGCTCCAATGGAGAATATCGAGAAAATAGAGTTACTCCCCTATCATGAGCTTGGTAAACATAAATGGACTGCAATGGGAGAAGAATATCAGCTGGAAGGAGTCAAACCACCTTCCAAAGAGACCATGGAGCGGGTAAAAACTATTCTTGCCAGTTACGGGCACAAAGTTATCTACTAACTGAATTTAGCGATCAAAAAAGGGCCTGGCGGCCCTTTTTGTTTACTGTACTCATCCGAGATTATCAGGCATGTGCCACCGGAGTGGTCTGATGATTGGCCTTACGCAGCAGCATCAGTAGATACACGAACGACACTGCAGCAATCATAGTAAATAAAACATTATCTGAATAACGTTCCATCAGCAGTGAGATCATCCCCGGACCAACCAGACTTCCCACCGTATAACTCAGCAATAGTGCCTGATTCATTGCAATCAGTTCATGATGAGCAACCTTCTCACATGCCCATGACATTGCTACTGGGTAGAGAGTGAAGCAGGAGCAGCCCAACACAAACAATGCCGGAACCATTGCCAGCTGAGATAACATCGCGACAGCGCCCAGGATGACCATGAAAACCTGCACCCGCAGCACAGTCAGCCGGCCAAAACGATCTGCCAACCTTCCTACCGGCCACTGACCAAGAATCGCAGCACTGACCAGCAACGCCATCCAGTAACCTACATTCGCGTCACTCATACCCCGGTGAGAAAGATATAACGGCAGCAAGCCGTACAAAGATCCCAGCACAATACCAGACAGAATACAGCCGTTAATCCCAAGACGTGACGAGCTTCGGGTAAACATATTGCGAATTTTTGGGGTGCCGGCCTCTTCTGCCATTTGTGGAGTACTGATGCGGGCAAAAAACAACGGTAATAATGCCACGACAATAAACATCACCAGCATTGGGATCATATAACCAACATCGTCCGGGAAAAAACTCACCAGTAATTGCCCAAGGACCGTCGCGCCGTAATAAACAATCATATAGGCGGCCAGTAACCGTCCACGGTTACTTAACGTACCTGAACAAAGTAAGGCACTTTCTACCACCACCCAAACCAGTGCACATCCGATCCCGGCCAGAAAACGCCAGACTGTCCATCCGGGAAAACCACCAGTGGCCAACAGTGCACAGGTAGCTATCGCAAACACGATGGTGGCTATGTAATAACTACGATTAAAGCCCAGTCTTCTTATTACACGCCCGGCAATGATTGTTCCTAACAGATTCCCTGTAAAATAGGCAGAACTCACCACGCCCACCTGCCAGGTAGCGAACTGATCATGGGACAACCATAATGGTACCAGTGTATTTAATACCGCCACCGCGATAGTCAGTAACAATAAACCGGAAAGTAAAAGCAAGACAGGACGGGACCATGCAGACATAGCCATAACCACAAAAAAATAATAATTGTGGCGAATAATGGCACCAACAAAATTAAAGTCAATTAACAAAAAATGGCAAAGCATTTTTTGCTGGCGGGCCAAAAAACAGGCACAAAATTAAAAGGTTTGACAGTATTTTAAACAGTATTTATTCAGAATTTTAAATATAAAACCTGGCATAAGAAATTCCCCGGTACTTACAGTATCCGGGGAGAGACACACAGAGTAAACCTGGTACTATCAGCTTACTGTAATTTAGAGAATCAATAGCTTATTACTACCCTGCCGTATTCTGAGTCACTCACCGCCGAAGGTGGTTGTTGGTGTACTTTGACATCATAAGCAACTGGCCGGCTACAGCGGACATCCACCCGGGGATTAGCCGTGAAAGATGTCACCGACATTGCACAACGGTTAACAACGCGCAGATGAACATTTACTGCAGCTTCAATAATCGCCGCAGAGGCCGGAGTAAACCAACCCGAACCTTCTATGGCTAAACAAAACGACAGAACTATGACTAACTGAGTGTTGCCCGGATATCGCATACCCCTTCCCCCTTGCAGTTACTGCATCAGGCTTATGCTTTCCGCCTTCCATCCCCAATGAAACATAAATTAAATGTGGCAATCTGTGCTGCCTGCTCATTTAGATATACAAGAGGCGCAAACTGAATTCAAATAAAAATATAAATTTTAATGATTAAAATCATGATAATAGAAACTTATGAATTTATTATGATTAAAAAATAACTGGAAGCTTTACGAGAGGTTAAAACAAAAGCAGAAATAAAATTGCACAGTCGGGCGGTAACTGTGCAATCAGAGGAAGAATTAGTAGTTAAGTGTCACGGTTACCGTATCGCTATAGTCGCCAGGTGTTGGCCATGTCTGAGACGGGACAACCCCATACACTGTCAGACTCTGGCTACTACCGGTAGCCGAGCGAACTGACTCAGTATTGGTATTATTCCAGACCGTGCTATGGGCAGCATCCTGATACAACTGATAAGCAACACACTGATTGTCTGTGCTGTTGCACATATAGCGGTCAGACTGCTGACTGTGTAAGCCGGTACCCATTCCCACCGAAAATGCAGTATTTACCGGGCAGGTGACGGTCACCGTTGATGATGATGTTGCCGACAACGATGAAGAAACGGCAGGGCTTTGCTGACCAAAATCTAAATCGCTGACATCATTAATGGTGCAGCCGTTTTTTACCACCGCATTCGCGGCCAGCTGGACCTGCACCATACTGGTCTGAGCCATAGAGGCACAGGAAGGTAGCTGGCTGGCACTGGAAGCATAACTGTATTTAATATTCGACCAAAAGCCGTAATTATAATAATCCAGCGCAGTCAGCTTGCTCTGGCCCGACACTACCTTAGCAATCAGACTGAAATATTGCTCCAGAGATTGTCCTGTCGGTAGCTGATAATCAATTTCTGCATATCCCCCGCTGTTAGCCCCCAAAGCATTGGAAGGGTCGGTTGAAGGATACACATTAAAATAGAGCGGATAACCACTGACCCCGTTTGGATTCATCTGCAGTGGTGCATTATCCTGCAGAAACAAACAGGCCCGGATATATTCCGTCTTTCCATCGTAATTATTGCAGGTAAAGACAACCTGCCCGGAAGTAGTCGCAGCCTGGCCTGCAGTGACGGTCCCAAAACTAAAAGTTGTACCGCTTCCATTCCAGCAGGTAGGGGCTGCTGAGGCAGAGCCGGAAAAACAAAATCCTGCTGTTGCAGCCATGACTAACAAGATGACTCTGACTAATGACATATCGACTCCATTTGCACAACATTTTTTTCTGCAGGTAGTTTGGTCGGCAATGCTATCCGGCAGTCCCCTTGTGCCCGGTGAACAATTACCTCACCACCTGCCGGAGGATCTTCAAGATAGATATTGCCTTCATACCCAACCACAGTATGTGTTGTGCCTTTGGTTACATTGTTTCCTCTGGCGTCAACGACTCCAACGTCGGCAGCAAACGGAAGTACACTGCCATTTTCCTGCCTGCCGGTGATCATCAATGCGTGAGTCCGGTAAATAGAAAATGCCGCGACTGCCCCGCCACCACTCTTAGGTACCACCTGTTGTTCGGTATACAAGGCACGATAATCTTCAGGCAACGACAGCACATCAATAGAAATATTGTTGCGGAAGTATGGATCAAGATTATTAATGAACAACGTACCACTGCTATCCGTTTTACCTGCCGGACGATGTTGTAAATAGACCGGAATATTCGGAACCCCTGCAGTATCCACGATTGCAAAGGCATCACCCAGCTCACGCGTCGCATACAGGTGTCCCATAAACAGGCCCAGTGCCCCTGACATCGAGGCATAATAACTGTTCTGATGATTGTACTGATTGTATCCCAGCTCCAGATCGCTCCAGCGAGTACGCTGGCGATAATCCCCGTGCTTATTCGGGTTAGTCCCGTCCTGAACCGATACATCAGCACCCCAGTCCGGCTTATTTGAGTCCAGTTCGCGGGACCAACTGAGCTGATTGTAAACTGCCCCACTTTGCTGAGAATGCTGCACCGCAACATACTGCCGATCAGACAATGGCAGAGTCAGGTTGATATATACTGTTTTATCGCGGCTGTCAGATAATGACTGAGTCACACTGGTCGAAATATTGATTCGGTGCGTGAAAGTTCTGAACCATGAAAGTCCGGCATATTGCTGGTGAGTTCCCGGATACTGAAGATTTATCCAACTCATGCCGATCGTGCCAATATTGTCGAACGACCAGCTGACAAAAGCATTATCGGAGCGGGTCGCCAGCGTACCTTCTGCCAGTACCGACATATCGCGAAACTGACCGTCGCGCCGGGTCTCAGTAGCTGAAGCACTGAAACGCTGATTAGCCCACTGCCACCCTACTCCCCACTGTTTTCCGGTCTCAGATTCATGACGACTGACCGAGAGATCACTGTGTAAAATACCTATCTCAGGTGAAAGCAGATAATTAAAGCCGGCTCCGCCATCCTGCAACGGCTGGCTTTGCTCTGTATGTCCTTCAACGGTAAAACGATCAGTGACACCGGATCGCCAGTTACCTACCACCATAAAATTTGGATCATAGCTGAAAGACCGGTAACTATAATTTTCACGTACCCACCCGGCATTAAGGCTCCAGGTATTTAAACCACGTGATAACAACTGATTCGAGCCATACAGATTAAGATTAATAACCCGCTGCTGACCATTGATATCAGTAATCACCACCTGAGCAGTGCTGCTTCCTGTAAAAAACGGCGCAGTATTCAGGGTAAACTGACCTGGAGTCACACGTTGCGATGACTGCTTTATTCCCTGAACATAAAGATCAACGGTAGAAGGTAACGCAGCAGTATCCGACAGAATATCCTGAGACGATGTATTAAAATTGGGCTGCAGTGAATAATTATGTGACAAACTCATCCCGGCAAAACGCACACTGTTGGTCCAGGACTGAGCACCAGTATAACTGTCACCTAATGTCAGGCTGACCAGTTTATCCGGGTTTTCATAACTCCATGACGTCATCAGCCGCTGGGTACTATTGTCTGATTGTCCCCGCAACTGTTCTGCACGACTATTAAATGAGCTACTGAAATTCCCCGGGCCAATTCCAAAAGATCGCAGCTCAGTGTAAGCAGTGACAGCCTGATCACCAGCCTGGTGGCTGGCATAGAGATCATAATTCAGTGCGACCCCGTGCACTGCCGGGGATAGTTGACTGCTTGTAATTAACCCACGATGGTTAGAGGTTTCCAGTTGTTGGTCACCACCCAGCCAGCGTTTATCCGCCTGAATATCCAGAACTTGTTTAAGGGAGTCATAATTAATCTTCAACCCGGGCTTTGAGCTGAAATCAACACTATTTTTGCCGTCCACTAACCCCTGCAATTTAAGGTGCAGTTTACTGGCATCTTCCATTGAGATAATAAAGTGCTGATCTCTTTTCCTGATCTGAAACAGCCCGTTAACCGCAGAGCCATTAATTGTAATAGTCAGGTATAACATTTCATCCTGCGCAGCAAAGGCGTTGGATGAAATGAATAATGCTGTGCAAAGAATAAAAGAATTATTGAATAATGATCGGTACTGTTTTAGTTGTTGTATCATCATTTATGGTAAACATCAGTGTTGAACCGGAATACTTCCCTTTCGGTAAAGACCATGAACGGGTGCTATGCGCTAAAACATATCCCAGTAAACCCCGGTTAAGAGTCACCTGATGCTGACCAGAGGAGAGTATAACATTGCTCAGTTTCAAATGCTGAGAACCACGGTTTTCAATCGTTAAACGTTCCGGCGAAACATGAGTATTCAGATGGAAAACAAAATCACTCATGTTCAGTGCTGTTTTTGGAGTATTGATAAACACCGGTAAGGTATAACGTAATAAAAACCGGACAGCATGCTTGCCACTTTTATCCGCAGTTCCTGGTAATTCATCAACGACCAGTTTATATGACTGCTCTCCACTGTCAGCAGGTGCAGAAGGCATGATAACCCGCAATAGCTGCTGTTTTCCTGCAGGTATTGCCGTCATTGGCGGGCTTATCACCAGGTTTTGAGTTTCTGTCAGAACATCATTGCCATTGACCTGAGTCCATTGATAAACCCGGACCTGGGCGCTGATCGGATCGTTACCGATGTTATTGACATAAATTGGTTTGACATTCTCACCCGGAGAAAAATTAATATTTACCGGGAATACCTGCAAACTGGCGGCATATGAAAAGCAAGGCAATAAAAAAGAGACAATAATAAAAATCTTAGAACGCAACGAACGTAACATATGCCGGCCTGTAAATATCAATCAATAGTCAATTTTCAGCAATACCGTATCGGTATAATCACCTGCAGGGGCGACTTTAAGTGCATCAGCACTTACCTGACCATAAATTTTTATATCCTGCTCTTCACCAGTACCGGTATTAGTAGTACCACTGGTTAATGCAGAAGACGCGGCTTCATCGGAATAAAGTGAGTACGCAATTTTATTGCCGCTTGAATCTGACATTTCATAATCATGTGAACTATCAGAAGAAAGTTCATAAGGGGTATTTTTAGTACAAACCACACTTGCTGTTGCTTCTGCAGATAAAGCACCAGCATTGCTGTATTGGCTGCCGAAATTCATATCACCGGCAGTAATGCTGCATGCCTTTAATACTGTCAGGTAGACGTTCATATTAGCAGTTGCCTGCGCAGTATATGTTGTATCGTCAGCATGACTTACAGCAGTAAACAGCAGTGATGAGCTTAAAGAAAGCAAAACAAGTGATTTTTTAAACATATTTTTCTCTTTGTTATTATTTCAAATAATATATTGCATCTGAATCATCATAGTAATTAACCTGCCATAAAGAGACTGGTAAGTATTTTGGATGATTCGCAATGCGGCAGCATTATACTCGTCAAATATAAAAAACCAACAATCGAAGAACTGGATAATTTCTGATCGATACCCCATCAGAGCATAATATCGCCATTGCCATTTTGGGAGAATTAAAAACTACCACAATACTTTAAAATTCCCATAAAGGATGAGACTCACCCTCAAAAAAAACATAAACTCCTGATGGGTCAGATTGTTAACCTGTGGAAAAACTTTATTTTCTGTCAAAATAAACAGTGTAAAACTCTGCAATTTAACTGAACGATTAACTCTGCTAAATTTAAAATTATTGACTGATAATTGATTATTTTATAAACAAAAACCAGTAAATGTGAATTTCAGGTAAATTAATGGAAAAAAAACGACCTGTTATGGATACATAACCACCAATGCAAGGTATTGCTGCCAGATATGAAAATACAAAATCCGCTGGTATCCGGGTTAAATGACAATATCAGACACGTAAAATAAATTACTGTTCATTTTATCGCCATATAAAACACTATATAGATTCCAGCCTCTAATTTATCACCATATGTTTTTATCAGGTACCTATCTATTACATGGCTAAAATAACAAAGTAATAGTATTCATAGTTTCTGTTATGCATATTGCCGGTGCTGGCTGTAAATGACCTGGCAGATATCAGATGTAGTGAACCATGCAAAAAAAAACCTGCCGGTCAGGCAGGTTTTTCAGAACAACATCACTGAATTAACCAATGAACTCAAGGTTATTCATATATGGGCGGAGGACATCCGGAACACGAATACGACCGTCAGCCTGCTGGTAATTTTCCAGCACTGCAACCAGAGTACGTCCAACAGCCAGTCCGGAACCATTCAGAGTATGCAGCAAACGGGTCTTTTTATCTGATTTGCTACGGCAACGAGCCTGCATACGACGAGCCTGGAAATCCATGGTGTTAGAACACGATGAAATTTCACGATAAGTGTTCTGAGCCGGAAGCCAGACTTCAAGGTCATAGGTCTTGCTGGCGCCAAATCCCATATCGCCGGTGCATAACAGCATTTTACGATAAGGTAAATTAAGCAACTGCAGCACTTTTTCAGCATGACCAGTCAGTTCTTCAAGCGCCTGCATAGAATTCTCAGGTGCTACAACCTGTACCATTTCGACTTTATCAAACTGATGCATACGGATCAGACCACGGGTGTCACGTCCGTAAGAACCCGCTTCAGCACGGAAGCAAGGTGTGTGAGCAGTCATTTTGATGGGTAATGTATCTTCATCAAGAATTTCATCACGCACCAGATTCGTCAGCGGTACTTCTGCCGTTGGGATCAAAGCATAGTTACTACTGTCAGCTTCTTCTTCCAGAGGGCGGGTATGGAACAGGTCATTACCAAATTTAGGCAACTGCCCTGTCCCATACAAAGAATCATGGTTCACCAGATAAGGCACATACATTTCTGTGTACCCATGCTGGCTGGTATGCAAATCGAGCATAAACTGGCTCAGGGCACGGTGCATACGTGCAATTTGTCCTTGCATAACCACAAATCTTGAACCCGTAAGTTTAACTGCGGAGGCAAAATCCATCCCTCCAGCCATTTCGCCCAGGTCAACATGGTCACGCACAGTAAAATCGAAAACTGTCGGCTCACCCCAACGACTCACCTCAAGGTTATCGCTGTCGTCTTTACCCTGCGGAACATCGTCTGCAGGTAAATTAGGCAATGCCAGTGAGAAATCGCGGATTTCGGTCTGCAATACATCCAGTTCAGCTTTTGCTGCATCCAGACGTTCACCCAGATCATTCACTTCCTTACGCAATGGCTCGATATCTTCCCCACGCGCTTTGGCCTGACCGATGGATTTGGATCGTGAATTGCGTTCAGCCTGAAGGTTTTCAGTTTCTACCTGCAACACTTTACGACGTTCTTCCAGAGAACGCAGCATTTCAACATCCAGAGTAAATCCCCGGCGTGCCAGTTTTTCTGCAACTGCGTCTGGCTCATTACGCAGCAGATTGGGATCGAGCATGCTTATCCTGTGTATGAGTTAATGAATTGAATTTTCGTTGGGAAAAACCACAACACAAAGTTTTACGACTCACCTTACCGTAATGTTTTTATCAGCGGTAGCGTTTTGTCGGGCTATTTTGATCCTGTTCAGCCAGCCATGCCAGCTTTTCTGCAATTTTAGTTTCCAGACCACGTTCAACTGGCGAATAATAGTGCGAATCCGCCATTTCCGGCGGAAAATAATTCTCACCGGCCGCGTAAGCATTGGGTTCATTGTGCGCGTAACGGTACTCTTTCCCCAGGCCCATTTCTTTCATTAATTTAGTCGGTGCGTTGCGCAGATGTTCCGGAACATCATAATCGGGAAACTCTCTGGCTGCGCGCATTGCCGCATTAAACGCCGAGTAAACCGCGTTACTTTTAGGTGCGCATGCCAGGTATACAATCGCCTGTGCGATCGCCCTTTCACCTTCTGCGGGACCCACCCTGGTGAAACAATCCCAGGCTGCCAGTGCTACCTGCATACCTCGGGGATCGGCGTTACCTACATCCTCAGAAGCAATGGCCAGCAGACGTCTGGCAACATATAGTGGATCGCCGCCTGCGGTGATTATTCTGGCATACCAGTACAATGCAGCATCAGGCGCCGAACCCCGCACTGATTTATGCAGTGCTGAGATCAGATCGTAAAAACGATCGCCTTTGTTATCGAATCTGGCCGCGCGTTCACCTGCAACCTCAGTTAATAATAGCGGGGTTAAAGTCCGTTGGCCCTGTGAATCTGTCTCAGCCATATCGGCCATCATTTCTACAGTGTTCAGTGCCCTGCGTGCATCGCCATTCACTAATTCCGCGATCATTCTCCGGGTTTCGTCTGGCAAAACAATATTCTGTCCACCCAGACCACGATCTTTATCTGCCATCGCCTGACTGATAATTTTTTCGATATCATCCGGAGTCAGCGATTTCAGTAAGTAGACCCGTGCACGGGAGAGTAAAGCTGAATTGAGTTCAAATGACGGATTTTCGGTCGTTGCACCAATAAAGGTGATAGTCCCGTCTTCGATATGCGGCAGAAACGCATCCTGCTGGCTCTTATTAAAACGATGAACTTCATCGACAAATAAGATAGTTCTTCGCCCGGCCTGCCTGCTTTGTCTGGCTCTCTCAATGGCCTCACGTATTTCCTTAACACCGGAGGTCACTGCCGAAATTCGTTCTACACTGGCGTCAGCATAGCGGGCAATAATTTCAGCCAGTGTAGTTTTGCCGGTTCCCGGAGGTCCCCACAGAATCATCGAATGCAGATGTCCGGCCTCAATAGCACGCGGCAAAGGCTTACCGGCAGCCAGCAAATGTTGCTGACCACCATATTCTGCCAGTGTCTGAGGCCGCATCCGTGCGGCCAGTGGCTGAAATTCGTTAGCAGAGAAATCCAGAGAGAGTGTGTTCACAGTTACCTCACTGACGCTGATCGTCCAGGGTAACGCCTTTTGGCGGGGTAAATTTAAATTTATCCGGGCTGATAGCCCCGTTCTGTTGCGAAGTTAACTGATAACTGGTCCGTTGGCCGTCTTGTTCAACGGCACTGAACTGGCGAATGGTGCCATCCGGAGTGACGTTAATGGTAAATTGTTTCAGATTCCCGCCATTACTTTTTGGTGTCAGTTCAAAGGTATCCCCCTGCTGACTAACGTTATAATTCTTCCAGTCGGATGACTGGTTACGTGCGATCAGCATAAACGGCGTATTGCTGGTTGCATTTTTTAACCAGCTGGCGGTGACCTGTTGAACAAACGGGTTGTAAAACCATAAGGTTTTACCATCAGAGACAATGGTACTCTCATCTGGTGCAGTCATATGCCAGTTAAATAAACTTGGGCGTTTTACCCACAACTCTCCCTGGCCATCCTGCACATTATTACCTGAACCATCGGTCACTTTCTGGCTGAATGCTGCATGAAAACTGCCGACTTTATTGAGGCGAGCCTGCAGACCTGCTGCAGCATCAGCCATCACGCTGGCAGACATCATTAAACTTAATACACCTGTGGCGATTAGATATTTTCTCATCTCAAACCATTCCTTATTGTGTCGTTCCGACCCGGCATTCATTATCCTGGTCACTGTCACCCGATTCCGACAGGAGATAAAACTGAAAACTGATCTTTACTATGGGGGTGACGCAGCAGATAAGCAATGGGCCAGAAAACTCTGGCCCATAGAAACTCAGTCCTGCAATGTAAAAGAATTACATTTCATGAGACGGGGGAGATAAAACCTCACGATTACCATTATGGCCAGGTTCTGAGACAATACCCTGAGCTTCCATTTGTTCGATAATTCTCGCAGCGCGGTTATAGCCAATGCGGAACTGACGCTGAACACCTGAAATCGAGGCTCTGCGCTTATCAACCACAAATGCCACCGCCTGATCGAATAAAGGATCAAGCTCTTCACCACTACCGTCAGCAGCTCCGACACCACCTTCAGTCTCATCACCGGCAGTAATACTGTCGATATACTGTGGTCTGCCACGTGCTTTCCAGTCCTGAACAACGGCATGCACTTCCTGATCACGCACAAATGCGCCATGAACACGAACCGGCATTGATGAGTTAGGTGGCATGTACAGCATGTCCCCCATTCCCAACAGCGATTCTGCGCCGGCCTGATCCAGAATGGTCCGCGAGTCAATTTTGCTGGAAACAGTAAAAGCAATACGGGTCGGAATATTCGCTTTAATCAGACCAGTGATTACATCAACTGATGGGCGCTGAGTCGCCAGCACAAGATGGATCCCTGCTGCACGGGCTTTCTGAGCCAGACGGGCAATCAGTTCTTCTACCTTTTTGCCAACAGCCATCATCAAATCAGCAAACTCATCCACCATAACGACAATATATGGCAGTTTTTCCAGTACCTGAGGCGTAGTGTCCATACTGTCACCAGGCTTCCAGAATGGATCTGGAATTGGCCGGCCCATAGCCTCAGCCTGTTCAACTTTCTCGTTGTAACCAGCCAGATTACGAACCCCTAACGCCGACATCAGTTTATAGCGGCGTTCCATCTCACCGACGCTCCAGCGCAAGGCATTAGCCGCATCTTTCATATCGGTAACAACTTCGGTCAGAAGATGGGGGATCCCCTCATAGACTGACAATTCGAGCATTTTAGGGTCAATCATAATAAACCGGACTTCATCAGGCGTTGCTTTGTACAACATACTGATGATCATCGCATTGACCCCAACCGATTTACCTGAACCGGTAGTACCTGCAACCAGCAGATGTGGCATTTTGGCAAGGTCAGCCACAACCGGTTGTCCGGCAATATCTTTACCCAGTACAACGGCCAGTGGCGATGGATTGTCGCGGAACTTCGCACAATCCAACACTTCACGCAGATAAACGGTCTGACGGTGTTTGTTAGGTAATTCAAGACCCACGTACGGTTTACCCGGTATGACTTCAACGATACGTACAGCCACCGCTGATAATGAACGGGCAAGGTCGCGGGAAAGGTTAGAAATCCTGGCGGCTTTTACTCCCGGAGCCAAATCCAGCTCAAACCTGGTAATCACCGGCCCGGGAGATATTCCGACAACTTCCGCTTTAACACGGAAATCACTTAGCCTTGCCTCAACCAGTTTCCCGGTCTGTTCAAGAGCAAACATATCTACCGGTTCTTCTTCTGACGGCGGAGACGTCAGCAAATCCAAAGTCGGCAACGGTGTTGATGGCTTTTGTAATGGTTGCTCATGCCGAACCAGGAAAGGATGAAACAGACTCTGTTGTTCTGTCTTAACCACTTCTGGTGACTGATGAGCTTCCTGACTACTCTGCATCGCCTGTGGATCAGTTAACGGTGCTGCCGATTTTTCAGACGTAGAATCATATCCGGCATGCGCAACATTATGATGATCATGTTCATTTACCGGGTCGATAGTAAACAGAGGTTCACCAGGACCGTCATCCAGCAGATCTTCCATGGGTGAGAAATCGAATGCTGAAAAAGTTTCAGTCGCTGCAGGTGTATGCTGCCGGGTTTCAGGCTCTGGCTGATACCGCTGTTGCTGCTGCTCAGCAAACTGTCGCGCCAACACAGCTTGTTGCAACGCTTCTTCATCGTCCTGAGTTTGATCGCTGTCAGTAAAACCATAACGCTGGCTCTGTTGCGCTGCGAACTCCTGACGTAACTCAGCTTGCTCGAAGTCAGCCTGTTCTTCATCGCTGTAGGTAGCGCTAAACTCGTCGTTTCGGGCCTTCAGCTGTTCCTCACGGGCCTTTTCTTCAGCCATTCGCTGAGAAGGCAACCTGATGCCATAAGAAGCCATTTCCCTGCGGGTGGGTAACCGGACCGGATTTGGCCGTGGCAGTTCTGGTCCGCCAACGCCTTTCTTCACCTGTGGATTACCACTGTCCCGTGGAACATCAAATACCGGGTTATGTGAAGAGAGTTTGCCCATGCTGGCAGCAACGGCAAACGGAGACTGTCCGGCCGGCTTTGCCACAGCTGCCGCAGCTGTCGCCGCAGGAATCGCTGCCGCTGCGGGGGCAGACGGAGCTGTAGGTGCCGGGACGAATTGCTGAGACGCCGGTTGTTGCGTCGGAGCGTACTGCTGTGATGCAGGAGGCTGCGCCGGAACATACTGCTGTGACGTCGGTTGCTGTTGTGCCGGAGCATACTGCTGTGACGCAGGTTGCTGTTGTGCCGGTGCATATTGCTGCGATGTCGGCTGCTGCTGTGCAACAGGTGCTGCCTGTTCGGGCACTTCAAAGCGATAACGCGGAGGCTCGGCTACCTGTACTGTTCTTGTTTCAGCAGGCGCGGTGTAGGCCTGGCGGGCAACAATATTTTCCGCGCCAGGATTCGCTTGTGGTGCTGAGGACACAGGAGTGCTCACTGCAGTATGAGCAACTGATCCCTGAGCTTCAGGCATTGGCTGCCTGGCTGGTTCTGTTGGCTGAGACCATTGTGAAGGATTAAACAATGGGTCATTAGCATCGTTATCCGTTGTCTGACGTGGTGCACGGCTAAACAGCGGATCATTATCTTCTGCGTCAGGCGTAGTTTTCGGCCGACTGAACAGCGGATCGTTATCGTCTTCATCATAACGTCGGGTACTGAACAGCGGGTCGTTATCCTCGTCATCATGGGAAGGATGTTGTACAGCAGACGGTTTTTGTGCAGCTGCCATCTCTGGATTATTCACTGGCGGCACTGCGGTCAGAGGATCATGTGATTCCCGGCCAGCTGTAGGATCAGCGGCCACAGGTACACGATTTTTTCTGGCGACCGGTGCAGGTTCGAATTCCTCGTCGTCATCCTCATCGTCCCAGCGGTTATTATCCCGTGAACGATTGCTGGCAAAGGTGAGCACTGACATCACTGCCCCACCGATTTTCTCGGCAATCGTCAGCCACGACCAGCCAGTATAAAGAGTAATGCCAACAGCCCAGACACAGAGCAACACCAGTGTTCCTGTGGCCTGATTTAAATAGGGACTCATGGCACTACTCACCAGGCTGCCAATCACGCCGCCGGAAGCAAAATACCAGATATCATCCGCGTTAATGGCTGCCAGCCCGCAAGTGGTAACCACCAGAGCCAGAACACCAATCAGTCGCAGACCAATGGCAAAATAATCAACGAACTCGTCATTATGACGGTGACGGAAGGTTATCCAGCAAAGTCCGATGATGACCACCGGAATAGCATAGGACATGACCCCGAAGATAAATAACAGGGTATCTGCCAGCCATGCACCGGGGCTGCCACCCAGGTTGTGGATAGGTTCATGCCAGGCTGTCTGAGACCAACTGGGGTCAGAAGGGTTAAAACTGACCAGGGAAACCATAAGATAAACAGCAAAAAGCGCCACCAGAATCAGCAATGCTTCCAGCAGTCGCCGCCCACTGCTTAGCGGGGTTAAAGTTACTTCTTTGTCTTCTGTATATTCCTGGCTCAAGAGAACTCTCCAGGTGCCTGTCAACTTAAGAGAGGAACAGCACCGGTATTAGCACTGTCCCTGTATGAATTTACAGGAGTGTACCTAATTGCTGAAGATATTGCACCTGCCTGATTTAGCGAGTTTTAATCACCAGGCGGTTACTCTGTTTCACTTCTTCCATCACGACATAAGTACGGGTGTCATTCACGCCAGGCAGGCGCAGCAAGGTTTCACCCAGCAATTTACGGTAGGCAGACATGTCTGGTACACGGGTTTTCAGCAAATAGTCAAAATCACCGGAAACCAGGTGACATTCCTGAGTTTCCTCAAGTTTTTGTACTGCGGCGTTAAATTGTTCAAACACATCCGGCGCGCCACGATTCAGAGTTATCTCAACGAAAACCAGTAACGAGGCATCCAGGTAATGTGGATTGAGTAATGCTGTGTAACCAAGGATAAAACCCTGGCGCTCAAGACGCCGAACCCGCTCAAGGCAAGGCGTGGGGGATAATCCGACACGCTTTGAAAGTTCAACATTCGAAATTCGGCCATCTTTCTGCAGCTCATTCAGAATATTTCTATCAATACGATCAAGATCTTTGCCCGGACGCTTCTTATTGTCTGTCATTATTATTGTCTCTCTTTTTCCTTCCCTAAGACTACTTGCCCCTTAATCTGTCACTGATCCGGGACCTGAGTTATGTTTAAGCAATACCTGTATATTGATGCTTTCAATAGCTTTCATTGTCTGTCCACGCTAAAAGCTGCCAAATTAAGCTCAGGTTTAATGATTCAGTGACCAGACCCCGCACTCATGCAGGTTCAGGTTTGCTGAAGTTTATTTGCTTACCCCCATGTTTTCGCAAAACAGCAGGCGATTGTCAAAGCAAAACATCCAATTTCAGTACATCATTCCGCAGCAGGCCGTTATTAATGGTTTTCGGAAGCTGTTTTTGGTCATTTTCACCTTCATAGTCCACAAAATCCGGCCCTGAAACCTGTGTTATCGCTGACTGATTACTTTTAGCATTCACAATAATAAGTAATCCCGAGCCCGGAACTCTTTTTTTCGCTCTCCACTTTGCCTACAATCAGCAGATTGTTTTTCAGCAGACTGTTTATTGAGGAAAAAAGCATGGCCAAACACAGTAAATTACTTATCCTGGGTTCAGGGCCTGCAGGTTATACCGCAGCCGTTTATGCTGCGCGGGCTAATCTGAACCCCGTGCTGATTACCGGAGTTGAAAAAGGCGGACAGCTGACTACTACGACTGAAGTCGAAAACTGGCCAGGCGATCCTGAGCACCTGACCGGCCCGGGGTTGATGGAAAGGATGCACGAGCATGCAGTGAAATTTGATACTGAAATCGTGTTTGATCATATTCATACTGTCGATCTTAAAAACCGCCCTTTCCGTCTGACCGGTGACAGCGGCGAATACACTGCCGATGCGCTGATTATTGCTACCGGAGCCTCCGCCCGTTATATCGGTCTGCCTTCGGAAGAAGAATTTAAAGGAAAAGGTGTTTCTGCCTGTGCGACCTGCGATGGATTTTTCTATCGTCAGCAGAAAGTCGCGGTAGTTGGCGGTGGTAATACTGCCGTTGAAGAAGCTCTGTATCTTTCTAACATTGCTTCCGAAGTGCACCTGATTCACCGTCGTGAAAGTTTTCGCGCCGAGAAAATCCTGATCAACCGGTTGATGGACAAAGTCGCCAGCGGCAACATTGTTCTGCATACTAACCGGACTCTGGAAGCCGTTACCGGTGATGAAATGGGCGTGACAGGAGCTCGTCTGCAATCCACTGACGGACAGTCAGAATCTGAGCAGATTGATGTCGCAGGTGTGTTTATTGCTATCGGGCACAGCCCAAACACTGCGATCTTTGCCGATCAGCTGGAACTGAACAATGGCTATATTGTGGTTCAGTCGGGCCTGCATGGTAATGCTACTCAGACCAGTATCCCCGGCGTCTTTGCTGCCGGTGATGTGATGGACCACACCTATCGCCAGGCGATTACCTCCGCAGGTACTGGCTGTATGGCAGCACTGGATGCTGAGCGCTATCTGGACGGTTTAGCCGGAACTGACTGGTAAATTTTTACTGAGTATTTGATATGAAACAAGGCGACAGCGAATCTGTCGCCTTTTTGTTGCCTGCCATGATAGAGTTCCTGCATTAAATTAAGGAATATTAATCATTTCCTCAGCTTGCCGGACTCACAGCAAAAACTCATGAATAAATCCAGACAACAGTTTTTAATACGCTGGCTGAAACAGCAACGCCATTTTGGCCAGCGTTGGTTACGTCTCTCTGTGATCACCGGAATATTCAGCGCCGTTCTGATTATTGCTCAGGCCGCTCTGTTAGCCAGTCTGCTCGAATCTATCATTATCCGGCCAGCGACGGATAACCCACTGCTACCACGACTCTCTGCTCTGGCAGGATGCTTCATTCTGCGGGCGATATTGCATTATTTCAGAGAACTGTTTGGTTTTCGGGCCGGTACCGCCATCTGCGAAGCCATCCGCGGTCAGGTCATCGAACGCCTCGAGTCTCGTGGCCCGGTGTGGATTAAAACCCGACCGGTCGGGAGCTGGACTACCCTGTTGCAGGAACAGGTCGACAATATGCAGGATTATTATGCCCGCTACCTGCCGCAGATGTCGCTGGCTGCACTCATTCCGTTAATGATCCTGCTGGTACTGGCTCCACTCAACTGGGCAGCCGCGTTAATACTGTTTTGTACCGCCCCGCTGATCCCGCTGTTCATGGCGATGGTTGGCATGGGAGCGGCAGAAGCAAACCGCAAAAACTTCCATGCACTGGCACGATTAAGTGGTGACTTTCTTGACCGGTTACGTGGACTGGAAACATTGCGTCTGTTTCAGCGTGGTGCTGCTGAACAGAGGGCTATCGCTGACAGCTCGGAACAGTTTCGCCAACGCACAATGGAAGTTTTGCGAATGGCTTTCTTATCGTCAGCGGTTCTGGAGTTTTTTGCAGCAATTTCGATTGCTGTTGTCGCCGTCTATTTTGGCTTCTCCTACCTTGGTGTATTGCACTTCGGGGATTATCACCGCGGAGTTACCTTATTTGCCGGCTTTCTGGTGCTTATTCTTGCTCCTGAATTCTTTCAACCGTTGCGCGACCTGGGAAATTTTTATCACGCCAAAGCGCAGGCTACCGGTGCCGCGGATGTACTGGAGGAGTTTATGCAACAGACACAGCCAGAAGAGATCCCCCGATCACAGACTCAGCCGCAGTGGAACGGCCCGGTCACTCTTTGCGCAACAGATCTGGTTGTTACTACTGCCAGCGGCCATCCTCTGACACAGCCATTAAATTTCACCCTGCAAGCCGGTAAACGGGTCGCATTGCTGGGGACCAGTGGTGCCGGTAAAACCTCGCTGATTAATGCTTTGTTGGGGTTTTTACCTTATCAGGGATCGCTGAAAGTCAATGGCTGTGAACTACGCGACGCCGACATTGTTCACTGGCAGCAGATGATTGCATGGGTCGGGCAGAACCCGACACTGCCGGCTGACAGTTTGCGGCAGAATATTACCTTCGGACGGGTCTGTAGCGAGCAACAATTTGAGCAGGCTCTGCTTGCTTCGGGGGTAACTGAGTTCATCCCTCAGCTGGCACAAGGTGCTGATACGCTCATCGGTGATAATGCCACTGGATTATCCGTCGGGCAGGCACAACGGGTCGCAGTAGCCAGAGCTCTGTTACTGCCTTCCAGCGTGTTGTTGCCGGATGAACCTGCAGCCAGCCTGGATAGTCACAGCGAACAACGAGTCATGCAGGCACTACAAGCGGCATCACTGCAACAAACTACGTTGATGATTACTCATCAACCCGAAGGTTTGCAGCAATGGGACGAAATCTGGGTGATGAGCCACGGACAGATCATCCAACAAGGCGACTGGCAGACTCTGTCGGATTCCCGTGGTCTGTTCAGTGAACTGTTGTCTCATTCCCGTCAGGAGATTCAGCTATGAGTGCGTTGTTACCTTTTCTGCGTCTGTGGCGGCGGCATGGATTACTGCTTTCACTTGGCCTGCTACTGGCCATTGTGACTCTGCTGGCCAGTATCAGCCTGTTGACGCTTTCCGGCTGGTTTCTGGCAGCCTCCGCACTGGCCGGCACAGCAGGTCTGTACAGTTTTAACTATATGTTGCCGGCAGCCGGTGTCAGAGGGGCAGCCATTATTCGCACTGCCGCCCGCTATTTTGAACGACTGGTCAGTCACGACGGTACTTTTCGTGTGTTACAGCATCTGCGGGTCTATACCTTCAGCAAACTGTTCCCCCTCTCCCCTGCCGGCTTAGCTGAATTTCGCCAGGGTGATCTGTTAAATCGTTTTGTTGCCGATGTTGATAATCTGGATCACCTGTATCTGCGGGTTCTCTCGCCACTGGCGGGAGCATTACTGGTGATTATTGCCGTGACTTTCGGCCTGAGTTTTCTGAGCCTGCCGCTGGCCCTGATAACAGGCGGCATTATGTTGTTAAGCCTGCTGCTGCTTCCGATACTGTTTTACCGGTTGGGTGTTTCTTCAGGACAGCAGGTAACCGCACTGAGTGCTGCTTACCGCCTGCAACTGACACGCTGGCTGAGCAGCATGGCAGAGCTGAAAATTTATCAACATGATAAACACTGGCAACAGCAGTTATCTCAGACCGGACAGAATTTAGCTGATGCAAAGCAGCAACAACATTCTCTGAACGCAGCATCACAAAGCGTCCTGATGATCATCACCGGAATAACCGTCTGTATGATATTATGGCTGGGTTCGCTGTGGCTGAACTCTCCCGGACAGGATCCGACATTCATTGCTTTGTTTGCCTTCTGCGCACTGGCGGCTTTCGAATCGCTGGGACCGGTAGCAGCATCATTTCTGCACATCTCAAGGGTTGTACTGTCGGCCCGCCGCTTAACTGAGCTGTTAGATAAACCTCCACAGGTGATATTTCCCGCTCAATCCACGGCATCACAGACCACCGGTATTGCATTGAAGGTAACTGACCTGAGTTTTGCTTATCCTGGTCAACAGCAACTGGTCCTCGACGGGCTTAATCTGCAAGTCAGTTGCGGAGAAAAAATTGCGCTTCTCGGTTTTACTGGCTGCGGTAAGTCAACTCTACTCCAGCTGCTGACCAGGGCAGCTGATCCGCTGCAGGGTAACATTTGCTTTAACCAGCTGCCCCTTAAGGAATGGGACGAAACTTCACTTCGTCAGAGAACCAGTGTGGTTACGCAACGAGTGGCATTATTTAACCAGACTTTGCGTGATAACCTGCGGCTTGCCGCAGATAACAGTAGTGACAGTGAACTCATCGCCGTGCTACAACTCACTGGTCTGGATGCATTACTTGAAAATGAAGGTCTGGACAGTTGGATGGGTGAAGGTGGCCGGACGCTGTCAGGTGGAGAGCTACGCCGTTTAGCCATAGCCCGTGCATTATTGCACCAGGGTGATCTCTGGCTACTTGATGAACCCACTGAGGGGCTGGATGCCAGCACTGAACAACAGATCCTTGAGCTGTTACAGCGCGTCACTCAGGGTAAAACCGTTATCATGGTTACCCACCGCCTGAATGGTCTGGATAAAATGGATCGAATCTGCGTTATGGAAAATGGCGGGATCATCGAACAAGGCAGCCATCAACAGCTATTGAAGCTTCATGGCCGCTACCGGCAATTTTGCCAGCGTTTAACCGGTGAATGAACAACAACCATGCCACTGTATTTGCCACAATTGTCTGAGCACCCGGTAAGTTTTCCGGATCCTCGATCTGCATTGCGTGAGCCTGATGGATTACTGGCTTTCGGTGGCGATCTTTCTGTGGAAAGAATGGTCAGTGCCTATCGTCAGGGTATTTTCCCGTGGTTTTCAGAGCAGGATCCGCTACTTTGGTGGTCTCCTGACCCGCGGGCAGTATTGTATCCGACAGAATTCCATATCAGTCGTAGTATGGCCCGTTTTCAACGGACATCCCGCTACACGGTAACCATCGACCGGGACTTTTCGTCGGTTATTCATGGCTGTGCTACACAACGCGAAGACGGGACCTGGATTACCAATGAAGTCATCGCTGCCTGGCAGGAACTGTTTTGCGCCGGTCTGGCACACTCCGTTGAAGTTTGGGATGGCGGTAAGTTAACTGGCGGTTTATATGGGATGGCGCTCGGCCAGTTGTTTTGTGCTGAATCAATGTTCAGCCGCGCTGAAAATGCCTCTAAAACCGGGCTAATGAAGTTTTGCCAACATTTTTCAGCCCATGGCGGGCAGCTTATTGATTGCCAAATCCTTAATCCACATACAGCATCGTTGGGGGTGAGAGAGATTCCTCGTCGTCACTACCTGCAACAGATCAGTACATTGCAGGACCTGCAGTTGGATGCAAATTGCTGGCAGTCAGGCCCGGTGATTTAGTCGGGTGTAATGTTTTGCATACATTCAGCAGGAAAAGTGGTAGACTGCGTCTGCTTGTTATGTCGTTAGCGTTTTCGAAATGACTCTCCTGCACCGCAACCGGGAGTGAATACGCCAGGTACCAGAAGAACAACAAGGAAGGTTTTTCCCCGACTTGCTATTCCGATGAAAGCTCCTGCTTAATTTCCACGATTGACGTCACAGCACCCAGATTTCCGTAGAATGCGCATGTTTTTACATGACGCATAGCGAACTGTTGGTAAAAGCACCAACAATTCTTTACATAGATACCAGAATTCGGCATTATCTTGCCGATTCAAATTTAGCTAGTCCATTCAGAGGATTCGATGGCCAAAGAAGACAATATTGAAATGCAGGGTACCGTACTGGATACGTTGCCTAACACCATGTTCCGCGTTGAGCTAGAAAACGGCCACGTGGTTACCGCTCATATCTCTGGTAAAATGCGCAAAAACTATATCCGCATTCTGACCGGCGATAAAGTCACTGTAGAGCTGACGCCTTATGATTTGAGCAAGGGCCGCATTGTCTTCCGTAGTCGCTGATTTTCAGTAAAATAATTTGCCTGAAATAGCGGCATAAAAAAGGCCGGAATATCCGGCCTTCTGTTTTTACTGAACACGATAACGGATCAATGCACCGTACCTGCTGCTTTGCGCTTCTCAGCACTCTCGAAGTGGTAGGTTAACGTATTACTGGTTTTGTCCAGTGCTACAGTCACCGACCCGCCGTCAACCAACGAACCAAACAGCAGCTCATTCGCCAGCGGTTTCTTCAGATTTTCCTGTACCGTGCGGGCCATTGGTCGTGCACCCATTGCTTTGTCATAGCCTTTTTCAGCCAGCCAGTCACGGGCTTCATCACTCACTTCCAGAGAAACACCTTTCTGGTCCAGCTGTGCCTGTAGTTCGACAATGAATTTGTCCACTACCTGATGGATAACCTCTGCAGAGAGATGATCAAACCAGATGATATTATCCAGACGGTTACGGAATTCCGGCGTAAAGGTCTTTTTAATCTCTTCCATCGCATCTGTCGTATTATCCTGATGGATCAAACCAATCGATTTACGTTCAGTTTCACGAACCCCTGCGTTGGTCGTCATGACCAGTACCACATTACGGAAATCGGCTTTACGGCCGTTATTATCCGTCAGTGTGCCGTTATCCATCACCTGCAACAGCAGGTTGAACACATCAGGATGCGCTTTTTCGATTTCATCAAGCAATACCACTGAGTGAGGATGTTTAATCACCGCATCGGTCAGTAATCCACCCTGGTCAAAACCAACATATCCCGGAGGGGCACCAATCAGACGGCTTACAGTATGTCGTTCCATGTATTCAGACATATCGAAGCGCAACAGCTCAATGCCTAACGCTTTGGCCAGTTGTACTGTCACCTCTGTTTTACCTACACCGGTAGGGCCGGCAAACAGGAATGATCCTACAGGTTTATGATCCTGCCCTAATCCCGCACGGCTCATTTTGATCGCTTCAGCCAGTGCGTCGATAGCGTTATTCTGTCCAAACACCAGCATTTTCAGCCGTGAATCCAGATTACGTAAGGTATCTTTATCCGTAGCTGAAACGCTTTGCTCCGGAATCCGGGCAATACGCGCCACTACAGATTCGATATCCTGAACGTTGATGGTTTTTTTGCGTTTGCTCTGTGGCACCAGACGCGCCCTGGCTCCCGCTTCATCAATAACGTCGATCGCTTTATCAGGCAAATGACGATCATTAATGTATTTCACAGCTAACTCAACTGCCGCGCGCACCGCTTTTGCGGTGTAACGAACATCATGATGCGCTTCGTATTTCGCTTTCAGGCCATTGATAATCTGGATAGTCTCTTCGGCAGAAGGTTCCGTGATATCAATTTTCTGGAAACGACGGGCCAGCGCACGATCTTTTTCGAAAATCGAGCTGTATTCCTGGTAAGTCGTTGAGCCCATCACTCTGATTTTGCCACTGGAAAGCAGTGGTTTAATCAGATTAGCGGCATCGACCTGGCCTCCGGAGGCAGCACCGGCACCGATGATGGTATGGATCTCATCGATAAACAGAATGCTGTTCTCATCTTGCTCCAGCTGTTTCAGTAACGCTTTAAAGCGTTTCTCGAAATCACCACGATACTTAGTCCCGGCCAGCAGAGAACCGATATCCAGTGAATACAGAGTGCAGTCTTTCATCACCTCAGGGACATCACCCTGTTCGATGCGCCATGCCAGACCTTCGGCAATTGCGGTTTTACCGACCCCGGACTCACCCACCAGCAACGGGTTATTCTTACGGCGGCGACACAATACCTGCACCGCTCTTTCCAGCTCTTTGTCCCGGCCAATTAACGGGTCGATACCGCCGACCCTGGCCAGCTGATTCAGATTGGTGGTGAAGTTCTCCATACGTTCCTCCCCGCCTGCACTCTGTTCTTCGTTATTGGCCTGGTTCTCCGTATTCGGCGAACTGTCAGATTCGTCTTTACGGGTCCCGTGAGAAATAAAGTTCACCACGTCCAGACGGCTGACTTCATGCTTACGCAGCAAATATGCCGCCTGAGACTCCTGCTCGCTGAAAATTGCCACCAGCACATTCGCACCGTTGACTTCACTGCGGCCGGAAGACTGCACATGGAATACAGCACGTTGCAATACCCGCTGGAAGCTTAGCGTCGGCTGGGTATCACGTTCTGCATCACTGTCCGGAAGGACCGGGGTAGTTTTTTCGATGAAGGTTTCAAGTTCCTGACGCAGAACTCCCAAATCCACTGAGCAGGCTTCAAGTGCTTCGCGTGCTGACGGGTTACTGATCAATGCCAGTAACAGGTGTTCCACTGTCATAAACTCATGGTGGTGCTCCCGCGCCCTGGCGAAAGCCATATTTAAACTGAGTTCCAGTTCTTGATTGAGCATAAGGCACCTCCCCTCAATTAACGCTCTGATGTCTGCCTGTATATATGGTGGCTTAATCAGCTTTTTCCAGAGTGCACAGCAAGGGATGTTCATTTTCCCGTGCGTACTGGTTCACTCTGACGACTTTAGTTTCTGCCACTTCGGCAGTAAACACACCACAAATGGCCTTTCCTTCGTAATGTACCGTCAGCATTAACTGCGTTGCGCGTTCAGTATCATAAGAAAAGAACTTTTGCAGTACGTCAATAACAAATTCCATAGGTGTATAATCGTCATTGTTCAAAATGACCTTATACATAGACGGTGGCTTTAGCTCCTCACGGATTTTATCCTCTGCAAGGTGTTCAAAATTCAGCCAGTCGTTAGTGTTCGCCATAATATCCCACTGAAGTGCCCGCTACTTTGCGTAAGTTTCATCCGCTAAGTCTATCATGCTGCAAAAATGATGCGCAGCCTGCAACCCGATTGATAAAGATAAAACATGCTCGCTTCAATATCCCATAGCGTTAACTACTTCAAAGTTTGAGCAATTATCTGTTACTGCATGTCTGAATTTCTTGACGATAAATACAGGCAAAGAGATAGTCTCAGTTTACGGCTTGTCTGTTTTTTCATCAGATGGCGACTTTTTTCAGCCATCTTCTTTTCAATTTTGCAATTCAGGTGAGAGGCATCGTCACATGGAAACGGGTTTTGTAAAATGGTTTAACAATGCCAAAGGATTTGGTTTTATTTGTCCGGACACAGGAGGTGAAGATATTTTTGCACATTACTCCACCATTCAGATGGAAGGATATAAAACACTTAAAGCTGGCCAGAAAGTTAATTTTAACGCCAGCGAAGGCGCCAAAGGCAACCAGGCAAGTCTGATTATTCCTGTCAATGACGCTGGAATTAATCTGTCATAATCCAACGGGCTGCGCAAGTATCCCCCGCACAGCACGTTAAATCCCGGGGGTCAGGGATGTTTACCTTGCGCCAGCCCGCGCACTCTGCCCAGCATCTTTCTCAGCAGCATAGGAATCGACTGTACCCCACGATCAGCGACCGCCGATGCCACTGCAATCGCCAGTGACGGTTTTGAGCTGCGTTGGATCGCACGGGTAATGACACGGTGCATATTCACTCCCGCCTCCGGTGACAGCCCGGCAATCTGACGATAGATATCGGCAAAGCCCTGCCGGTAAAAATAATGCTCAATGTCCTTTGCCGGAAAGCGGGTCAGGTGATGGCGTACCTGCTGCTGCTCTGCCAGCTGGCTTTGGGCTACCGCCGCATATTTGTTACCGGCTTCATCGCCATCGGTCAGAACATGCCACGGGATTCCCATCAGACGCGCATATTTGAGAAGTGGCTTCAGCCCGGCCTGAGCAAACTCCACCACACATATTCCTTCAGAAGTTAACGATAATCCCGACTGGCGTGCCAGTTCATTAATCATCCAGACCTCAGTCTCGCCTTCCACCAGCAACCAGCAACGGGCAAACAAGGCAGACGGTCGGTTAACCTGAATATGAAAGGTGATTTTACGTAATTCATCAGAGGGCAGTTGTCCGGCCGACAACTGACGACTGGTGGTGGATTGTCTGCCGCGATCCAGCCGGCAAATGCTCTCCAGTGTGACCATGGAAAGCAGTTCTGCCGAATTAGTAGTCACAATTTTTTGCAGCGGCAGCAGGCTGAGAAATTCCCAGGTCACAGACAGCATCCTCGGATGCAATCGTGTTTCAGGGTCTTCCAGCAGCAGTATCGGTCTGGCTCTGTCCGACAAAATATTTGTTGGTTGAGGCTGTAACACCGCAGAAAAAAGTTCCAGTAACCAGGGATCGCGTTCACTCTCAGGCATTGCGGCAATACGACGGCTAAGATTGCTGAGTTGCTGCCAGGGTAAATCATTACGTAACGAAGCAACTTCCTGGCTATCAACAGGTACCGCTGAGCGCTGAATCCGGAAATAGTGATCTGCAAGCTGATACAGGGTCTCCAGAGCCTGGCGTATCAGACTGGCACTGACACCCCGGACAGGATCTGCAAAACGGTCTGATAACGTTGTCAATTGTTCGGCTGTTTCTGACGCATAAGTTGCGTCTGCCAGCCTCCGGTGCGACCCGGGCTGCCTGGCATTAAAGCGGGCATCACGTAAGCGCAGTACCGGAAACAGACGACGCAAAGATTCTGCGGCATTACTGGCTTCAGTCTCAGACAGGTCTGACCTGTCAGGAAACTGGCAATACTGGCGGGGTTGCCCTTCTTCCAGCACGGCATATACGCCGTAACGTAAGACCCGCCCTCCACCGGACGTTTCTGTCAGCAGAGTTTTCAGTGAATCAGGCAACGCATCTGCCTCCGCACCAAAAGTGAGAGTCAGCAAAATATGACATCGCGGGGCCGGGGAGTTATCCCGTGTCAGAAAAAAATCACGGGATGTAAAACGATAATCCATGGCTTGTGGCGATAAACTGAGACTAAGTGCATCCAGTAAGCTGGATTTACCCCAGGTATTTTCGCCTATTAACAGCATGACCTGCTTAAACGGCAATGATAAGTAAGCTATTCCACGAAAGTCTTTTATCTCAATATGTTCCAGCATCATCAGTCACTCATCACTCCGTTGGAAAGGCATTAGAAATGCTGTAAATTCAGCAGCCGGACGGTAGTTAATCAGACCGTGGCGACTTACCTGACTCCCAGCCAAAGATAGTTGATTTTAAGCGGCTGCGCCTGTCATATCATGATCAATGCACAGCTATTCCCGCTCACATATCTCTTACAGACGGCCTGATTGCCAAAGTAAGCTTCACGCGTATTTAACCATCCCGTTTCTCTTTCCCGGGTCTCAGGCAGCAGCAATGCCACTCAACATCCTGTCGGGCTTCATTATATAAGCTACACTTTTGTTCATTATTTCTGCCGTAAATTGATACTTCACAGTACCGGTTTCACTATCACAGGAGTAGAGAATGAAGAATACGGTTGCCTCGTTTATCGTAAAAAGCCTGGAACTTGCCGGTGTTAAACGGATTTGGGGAGTCACAGGTGACTCATTAAACGGAATCAGTGACAGCCTGAATAACCTGAAAACTATCGAATGGATGTCTACCCGCCACGAAGAAGCCGCTGCTTTTGCTGCGGGCGCCGAGGCGATGGTCACAGGGCAACTGGCGGTATGTGCCGGATCCTGCGGGCCCGGTAACCTCCATCTGATCAATGGATTATTTGACTGTCACCGCAATAACGTTCCGGTTCTGGCGATTGCCGCCCACATTCCCTCCAGCGAAATTGGCAGCAACTATTTTCAGGAAACTCATCCTCAGGAGCTGTTTAAAGAGTGCAGCCACTATTGTGAACTGGTGTCCAATCCGGAACAGTTACCGGTAGTTCTGGCAATAGCCATGCGTAAAGCCATACTGAACAAAGGGGTATCGGTCATTGTTTTACCTGGTGATATTGCATTGGAACCCGCCCCGGAACATGCGCCATTAGCCTGGTACCCGCCGGCGTTACCTGTCACCGTTCCTCCTCTGCTGCAACTGGATACACTGGCAGCCATGCTGAATCAGTCACAAAATATTACTCTGCTGTGTGGCAGTGGCTGTGCCGGTGCACATCAGCAGGTTACTGAACTGGCCAAAATGCTGAAGGCGCCGATAGTTCACGCGTTACGTGGCAAAGAACATCTTGAATACGATAATCCTTATGATGTGGGAATGACCGGCTTTATTGGCTTCTCCTCGGGTTATCATGCCATGTTGAATGCTGATACTCTGGTGTTGCTGGGTACCCGATTCCCCTACCGGGCTTTTTACCCGACGGAAGCCAAAGTCGTTCAACTGGATTTATCGGCTGATAGCCTGGGTGCGCATTGTCATGTGGACTTTCCGGTTATTGGAGATGTTAAAGCAACACTACAACTGTTGCTGCCACGCCTGCAGGAGAAGCAGGATCGTAAGCATCTCGACAGAGCTATCGAAAATTATCACGACTCGCGTAAAGATCTGGATGATCTGGCAACCCCCAACGATAAACTGCCGATCCATCCGCAATATCTGGCCGATCAAATCAGTAAACTGGCCAATGATGATGCCATTTTCACCTGCGATGTCGGTACCCCGACAGTATGGGCTGCCCGTTACCTGAAAATGAACGGTAAGCGCCGCCTGCTCGGGTCGTTTAATCACGGTTCTATGGCCAATGCAATGCCTCAGGCGATGGGAGCGCAGACCGTTGACAGAGCACGTCAGGTCGTTGCCTTGTGCGGTGACGGAGGATTTGCCATGTTGATGGGAGACCTGCTATCCATCGCGCAACATAAGTTGCCGGTTAAACTGATTATTTTCAATAACAGTGTGCTTGGTTTTGTGGCCATGGAGATGAAAGCGGGTGGATTTCTGACAGATGGTACTGAGCTGGATAATCCGGATTTTGCCGCAATTGCCGCGGCCTGTAATATCAAAGGTATTCATGTTGAAAAAGCATCAGAACTGACCGAAGCACTGCAGCAGGCTTTTGCGCACCCGGGCCCGGTCCTGGTAGATGTGACAACGGCCAGGGAAGAACTGGTTATGCCGCCTAAAGTCAAACTGGAACAGGCCAAAGGATTCAGTCTGTATATGCTACGGGCAATTATTAACGGACGGGGCGATCAAGTTATCGATCTGGCAAAAACTAACTGGTTGCGTTAAAAAGGAATATAGCCGCCATGGCGGCACCCTCACCTGATTCTTTTTCTGATACTGCGGAGCAGCCTGTGATTGATTTACGAAGTGATACTGTGACCCGGCCTGGTGCTGAGATGTTACGTAAGATGATTGCCGCCCCCACCGGCGATGATGTCTATGGTGACGATCCTACGGTCAATGCTCTGCAGGAAAAAGCGGCCGCGTTGAGTGGCAAACAGGCCGCTCTGTTTTTCCCTTCCGGTACTCAGGCTAACCTGGTGGCATTGCTCAGCCATTGTCAGCGTGGCGATGAATATATTGCCGGTCAGCTTGCCCACAACTATAAATATGAAGCAGGTGGTGCTGCGGTACTGGGCAGTATTCAGCCTCAGCCGGTCATGGCACTGGATGACGGTACCCTGCCGTTAGAGGAAATTCGTAAGGTTATCAAACCCCGCGATATTCATTTTGCCCGCACCCGGCTTATCAGCATCGAAAATACACATCATGGAAAAGTGCTGCCATTGCCCTATCTGAAAGAGGTGTTTGATTTTTCACGCCAGCACCAGTTGGGGCTGCATGTCGATGGAGCTCGTATTTTCAATGCAGCGGTTGCCTGCGGTCAGCCTCTGGAGGCACTAAGCCGTTATTGCGACAGCCTGTCGATTTGTTTATCTAAAGGGCTGGCCACTCCGGTAGGTTCTTTGTTGTGTGGCAGCCGTGAATTTATTGATGAAGCCAATCGCTGGCGGAAAATGACAGGGGGCGGAATGCGCCAGGCAGGAATTCTGGCCGCTGCCGGAATTTATGCGCTGGACCATAACGTTGAACGTCTGGCAGAAGACCACGAAAATGCCCGCTGGCTGGCACAGGAGTTAGCGGAGCTTGGTGTTGATGTAGAATGTCAGCATACGAATATGTTGTTTATTCGCCTGGCAGAAAAACAGGTTGCCCCGCTGCAACAGTGGATGGATCAGCACAATATCCGTATCAGCTTCTCAACGCGGACCCGGTTGGTTACTCATATTGATGCTGACCGCCATGCATTGCAGCAAGTCATCAGTGTCTGGAAAGCCTTTTTACAGCAATAATCTTTCGGCTTGCCGCCGCGTTAGTGCGGTGAGCCATACTTTTCCAGTAATGCCCGGGCAATAGCCTCGGTTTGCACATCGGCTTTGCCGCTGACCAGCCACGGTCTGAAATGCATCTGAAAAGCTTTAATTACTGTTTGCTGTTGTGGTTCAGACTCTGAGTCGTCAAAACCGTATCCGTACTGACGCAACAGCCCCATCAGAACAGTCGGATTTGAGGCTTGCAGAGGTGGCCGGCCGGCTATCAGGGATGCCACCGTTTGTGGGTCAGGCCATGCTCCCAGCCCTTCCTGTGCCAGAGTCTGCCACGGGAAACATGGGCCCGGGTCCTGCTTTCGCAATGGTGCAATGTCGCTGTGGCCAACAATATTCTGCGGGCGAATGTGATAACGGGTGACGATATCCCGCAGTAATTTTGTGAGTACCGCAATTTGCCTGGCGGGGTAAACATCACAACGATAACCATAGGACGTACGATAATATCCCCGGTTCACCAGTTCTATACCGACCGAAATGTTATTCAGATGAGTGACTCCCTGCCAGCTACTCTGCCCCGCATGCCATGCCACCTGAGATTCAGGAACCAGCTGTTCAATGTCTGCACGGCCGGCTGCGGGTTTTGTCGGATCAGGAATAAGATAATGAGCACTGACTTTCTCAGTGGTGAGAATATGCAATGAATCCGGATTATTTTCGGCGGTATAATGAATAACAATCATCTGCACCCGTGGTTCCTGACCACTGGCCTGGTGGTGATAATCCACCGAATAACCGGGATATTGTTTGATTCCGGGGGCCTGACAGCCGCTCAGCAGCATGGCCATTACCAGCCAACTTCGTTTCATTTTGTTTCCTGCCTCTGACTCCGGGGCCTGTTATATCTGACTACATCACGCACCACAACACATTCTGCTGCAGTTCTGACCACATAAGGCATTAAAATAATTTTCAGCCAGTGGAATTGCATAACTATGCTGGCAACGTTACTATCTGACCACTTTACCACTATTCAATTTTTGCGCATGAGTATTCAATTAAACGGGATTAACTGCTTTTACGGCGAACACCAGGCACTGTTCGACATTAGTCTGAATTGTCCCCGGGGTGAAACACTGGTACTGCTCGGTCCGAGTGGTGCAGGTAAAAGCTCGCTCCTGCGGGTACTCAATTTACTGGAAATGCCACGTTCCGGCGAACTCTCTATTGCCGGTAATCAGTTTAATTTCCGGAATAAACCTTCAGAAAATGATATCCGTGAACTTAGGCGCAATGTCGGAATTGTCTTTCAGCAGTATAATCTCTGGCCACATTTGACAGTAATGCAGAACCTGACAGAGGCCCCTTGCAGAGTGTTGGGTCTGAGTAAAGATGCTGCTGTCCAGCGTGCTAACGGCTTGCTTGAAAGGCTGAAACTCACTCCGTTTGCTAACCGTTTTCCGCTGCATCTGTCTGGCGGGCAGCAGCAACGTGTCGCGATTGCCAGAGCATTGATGATGGAACCCCAGGTATTGCTGTTTGATGAACCAACCGCTGCGCTGGACCCGGAGATTACCAGCCAGGTGGTTGATATCATCCGCGGGTTATCACGAACTAATATTACTCAGGTAATCGTTACTCATGAAGTGGAGGTTGCCCGCAAAACTGCCAGCCGCGTGGTATACATGGAAAACGGTCATATTATCGAACAGGGTGATGCCGGACATTTTAGTCAGCCGCAGACCCCTGAATTTGCACACTACCTGTCTCACTAACCGGATAATAACGATGAAAAAAATCATTTTAGCTGCCCTGCTGGCCGGTGCCAGCCTTAGTGCCTCTGCTGCCACTACACTGCATTTTGCTACCGAAGCCTCATATCCTCCGTTTGAATTTATCGGCGCGGATAACAAAATCCAGGGCTTCGACGTGGATCTTGCCAATGCCATCTGTAAAAAGATTGATGCTACCTGTGTATTCAGCAATCAGTCCTTTGACAGTTTGATCCCGGGACTGAAATTCCGCCGTTATGACGCTGTCATGGCGGGTATGGATATTACTCCTGATCGTGAAAAACAGGTGCTGTTCACTCAGGCTTATTATGACAACTCAGCATTGTTCATTGCTCAGAAAGGTAAGTTCACTGATATTGCGGCACTGAAGGGCTTGCGTGTTGGTGTTCAGAACGGGACCACTCACCAAAAATATCTGACTGATAAGCACCCTGAAATTACGATGGTGCCTTATGACAGCTACCAGAATGCCATGCTGGATCTGCAAAATGGCCGTCTGAATGCAGTGTTTGGAGATACTGCCGTCGTCAATGAATGGCTGAAGAAAGATCCTAAACTGGGAGCTGTAGGCAACAAAGTGACAGACAAAGATTACTTTGGTACCGGTCTGGGTATTGCTGTTCGCCAGGGCAACACAGCGCTGCAAAAATCTCTGAATGATGGCCTGACCGCGGTAAAAGCCGACGGTGAATATCAGACTATTTACCACAAATGGTTCCAGCAGTAATTTCTGATGATTGACTTATTTGCTATCGCAAGTGCCGCCGGGATGACCGTCGGCCTTGCCGTTTGTGCTCTGGTGATTGGCCTGCTGCTGGCAATGTTGTTTGCCGGCTGGGAGTCCCTGCGCTTTAAAGTACTGGCATGGCCCGGAACCCTGCTGGTGACAGTATTACGAGGATTACCTGAAATTCTGGTGGTACTTGGGATCTACTTTGGTGCTTCACAGGTACTTCTGACGCTGTCTGATGGTTTTGATATCTCGTTAGGATTCACCCGGTTTCATGTCCAGATGACTATCAGCGATTTCAATGTCAGCCCGTTTCTTTGCGGGGTCATTGCATTAGCATTGTTATATTCATCCTATGCTTCCCAGACGCTGCGCGGTGCATTGAAAGCGGTGCCCGGTGGCCAGTGGGAATCAGGGCAAGCCCTGGGAATGAAGAAATTCACCATTTTCCGTCGCCTGATTCTGCCACAAATGTGGCGCCATGCCCTGCCGGGGCTAGGAAATCAGTGGCTGGTACTGTTGAAAGATACTGCACTGGTGTCACTAATCAGTGTCAACGACCTGATGCTGCAAACCAAAAGTATTGCTATCCGCACCCAGCAGCCTTTTACATGGTATTTAATTGCCGCAGCGGTTTACCTGCTGGTGACCTTAGTCAGCCAGTTTATTTTACGGCGGGTGGAGCTTCGTGCTACCCGGTTTGAACAGGAGAATGCCTGATGGCTGAGTATTTTCCTCAGTTGCTGAAAGGCCTGCCTGTCAGCCTGTTTCTGACTCTGTCATCCATCGTGATTGCCCTGATTCTGGCCGTCATTTTTACGCTGATCCTGGCACTGAAAAAGCCACTGGCTGGCAGAGCGGTTAAAATATACATCACGCTGTTTACCGGCACTCCACTGCTGGTGCAGATCTTCCTGATTTATTACGGGCCGGGTCAGTTTCCACAGTTACAACACTATCCGCATTTATGGTCATTGCTCTCACAGCCGTGGTTATGCGCCATCGTAGCATTGTCGCTAAACAGCGCAGCCTATACCACCCAGCTATTCTATGGTGCGGTAAAAGCGATTGCCCCCGGACAATGGCAATCCTGTGCAGCTCTGGGGATGAGTAAAGGACAGACGCTGCGTATTTTATTGCCCTTCGCATTTAAACGCGCCCTCTCCGCTTATTCAAACGAAGTGATTTTGATTTTTAAGAGCACCTCTCTGGCTTACACCATTACCCTGATGGACGTGATGGGACAGGGCCAGCTGCTATTTGGCAGAAGCTATGACGTGACAGTATTTGTTGCGGCAGGGATTATTTATCTGTGTATCAACGGTCTGCTGACACTGTTATTACGTGGTGTGGAGCACTATGCACTACGTTTTGAACGCCGGAACTAACCAGTTGCGGGCAGAGTATCCTTCCCTGCCCGCGAAACTCACCCGGCACCCTGGTGACGGCTTCGCGGATAAACTGTAGCCGGAATGACCGGCTATCACGGTTTACGACGGAAGTAATGCCGGCTGCTGGCCGGCAGATAGAGCATCAGTAAAATCACCATATCCGGAATTTTCTGCAACAGCAGATGGTTACGCAACTGACTGATATCAGCCACATCCACCCCCTCAGCAATCTCCAGACCGTGCCAGCCAAATATTATTCCGGCTATCAGCAACACCAGACACTGGCAGGCGGTAAAAATACTCCTGCCACTACGGCGGCCTGACAACAATAGCCCGGCACTTAACAATTCAGTAATTAACAGAACCATCAGGACACTGAACAGCAATATATATCCCGGCAGACTACTAAGCTCTTCAAATACACCATCACGCGGTACACCTTCAGGCTGCTGAATGAACATCAGCAGATTAAACAACCGCGTTAAAATTATCGCCAGCACCGCGGTAATCACCGGTGCCGGTAAAGCATTTTGTGCCTTGTTCGGTCTCCCTGGCATCGGGTGCATCTCCTGTATGTTACTGCCCTTTCCGGTTCTGGCGGTCAGGAAGTCTCACGACGCGCGTTGTGGCCATCCCGAATCCGCTTTTTCTCTTCCTGAGCCATCAGCCGCCAGGCGATAAACCCGACCAGCCCCACAATAAATAATATTAACGATGCCAGTGCATTAATTTCCGGATTAACGCCGCGCCGCACTGCCGCAAAGATAGCCATTGGCAGGGTTGTCGCTCCGGGCCCCGTTACAAAGCTGGAAATCACCAAATCATCCAGTGACAGGGTAAATGCCAGTAACCAGCCGGTCACCACCGCTGGCAATATCATTGGCAGGGTAATGACAAAAAACACTTTAACAGGCCCCGCCCCCAGATCGAGTGCCGCCTCTTCGAAAGAGCGATCCAGCTCGCGTAACCGGGCATTAATCACTACTGACACATAAGCCGTACAGAAAGTAACATGTGCCATCCAGATAGTCAGCGCCCCTCTGTCAGCCGGCCAGCCAAATGCTTTTGCCATCGCCACAAATAATAGCAGTAACGATAGACCGGTGATCACATCCGGCATAACCAATGGTGCAGTCAGCATAAATGCAAAACTTTTATTACCGCGAAACCGGCCAAATCTGACAATAGTAAATGCTGCCAGCGTGCCCAGCACCACGGCCATACAGGCCGCCATTGCTGCAATCGATAAGCTAAGCACCACAGCATCTATCATGGCGCTGTCCTGGAACAACTGCCCGTACCAGCGGACAGAGAAATGGTCCCAGACAGTCACCAGCGCTGAGCTGTTAAACGAATAAACCACCAGCAACAACATCGGTGCATACAAAAACGTGAAACACAGCAGCAGAATAATAATCCGCCATGGCGAACGTGATACCGGTAATGCATTCATCGTTCAGCTCCCGATTGTTTATTTTGCTGCTTATGGAACCAGATAATAGGCAGTATCAGAATCAGTAATATAATCACTGCCAGTGCGGATGCGACCGGCCAGTCGTGGTTGTTGAAAAACTCCTGCCACAAAATCCGGCCAATCATGATGCTGTCCGGCCCTCCCAGCAGTTCAGGAATAACGTACTCACCCACCGCCGGAATAAATACCAGCATCGAACCGGCGATAATACCGCCGCGGGTTAGCGGAACAATAACGCTGAAAAATGTCCTTATCGGCCTCGCACCCAAATCCTGGGAGGCTTCAACCAGCGAGTAATCAATGCGCGTTAATGCGGTGTAAATTGGCAATACCATAAATGGCAGGTAGCAATAAACGATTCCGATATACACGGCGACATTGGTATACAAAATGACCAGTGGATGGTCGATGACTCCCAGCCACAACAGGAAACGGTTAAGAATACCGTTATTGTTTAACAGTCCCATCCAGGCATAAACTCTGACCAGGAAAGAGACCCATGATGGTAATACCACCAGTAATAACAGGATATTTCGGGTTGCCGGTTTACTATGGGCCACTGCCCAGGCCAAAGGATAAGCAATAAACAGGCAAATTACCGTTGAGATAGCCGCTGTCCTGAGTGATTGCAGATAAGCATCAAGATACAACGGGTCGTCGGTTAACTGTAGGTAGTTACCCAGATCCAGAACAAAACTCAGTTGAGAGTCTGCCCAGCTCAGCAGTTCTGTATACGGTGGAATAGCCCTGGCAATATCAGCAAAACTAATCTTCAGGACTATCAGAAACGGCAGTAAAAAAAACACCACCAGCCACAAGGCAGGAATAAGGATCACCAGCTTACGGCCATGTTTCATTTGCAAACGTTCTATAAGTCGGGGCATTATTTTATCCGCCACCAAAGGCTTGTCCTGTTCCGGACGAAACAGTTCAGTCATCACATCCTCCTCAGGCGGTTAAAACCACACAACTATCTGTTTCCCAGCACAAATTCACCTGGTCACCCCAAACCGGAGCACCAGCCCGGTAGCGGTTCGCATTCTGAAGCTGAGCGCTGAGCATCTGACCGCTGGCAAGGCGGACGTGATAAACGGATAAGTCCCCAAGATAGGCAATATGCACCACTTCACCACGGGCAATGTTGTAACCGTCCTCAGGTAAATCTGTACAAAGCATCACTTTCTCGGGACGCAATGCAACGCAGACAGGGACATTTTCAGCAACGGTCTCTGCACTATCAACTTTTAGCGGAAACTCGAGCCCCGGGCTGCTGATAATCATGCCGTCAGGCAGTTTTTCTGTCAGCACACCTTCAAACACATTCACTGAACCAATAAATTCAGCACTGTAACGGCTGGTCGGATGCTCATAGATATCTTCCGGTTCACCCAGCTGGATAAATTTACCGCGATTCATAATGGCAATTCGACCTGCCATCGTCATGGCTTCTTCCTGATCATGGGTTACCATGACACAGGTGGCCCCTACCCGTTCCAGGATATCCACAACTTCAAGCTGCATCCGATCCCGTAATTTTTTATCCAGTGCCCCCATCGGCTCATCAAGCAGTAACAGCCGTGGTCGTTTTGCCAGACTTCGGGCCAATGCCACCCGTTGCCGTTGTCCACCGGAGAGTTGGTGAGGTTTTCTTTTGGCATATTCCTGCATATGAACCAGCAGCAGCATTTCTTCAACCCGGGCAGCAATTTCGGCTTTAGGCAGCCTGTCCTGCTTCAGACCAAAGGCAATATTCTGTTCAACGGTCATATGAGGAAACAGAGCATAAGACTGGAACATCATATTCACCGGACGTTGGTAAGGCGGTACGCTGGAGAGGTCTTTGCCCTCCAGAATAATCTGCCCGTGGGTTGGCGTTTCAAAGCCTGCCAGCATTCTGAGTAAGGTTGATTTACCGCAGCCGGAAGCCCCAAGCAAAGCAAAAATCTCCCCTTTATAGATGGTCAGACTGACATCATCGACGGCATTTTGTCCGTCGAACGATTTGGTGAGATTACGTATTTCAAGTAACGGGGTAAGCGGCTTAGCCGTTTTAGGTTGCGGGCGAATATCATTAACCACGGCATATCTCCGGGACAGCAAAATCAGAACAATGAGTCAGTAAGCCTGGTATTTACCCAGCGCTTACTGACGTTTTTCATTACACAGCTAAATTACTGGCCGCTTTTCACCCGGGTCCAGGCACGGGTACGGACACGATCTAATTTAGGATCCTGTACTTTCAGGACAAAAAGTTTTTTCATCACATCCGGCGTCGGGAAAATCCCCGGATTATTACGGATATCTGCATTAATCAACGGCAATGAAGCTTTATTTCCGTTTGCGTAGTAAACACTGTTAGAGATATTGGCAATGACCTTAGGATCCATGATGTAGTTAAGCC
Organism: Tatumella citrea; assembly: GCF_002163585.1. Lineage (NCBI taxonomy): Bacteria > Pseudomonadati > Pseudomonadota > Gammaproteobacteria > Enterobacterales > Erwiniaceae > Tatumella > Tatumella citrea. Next base: position 1,399,655 of record NZ_CP015579.1, on the reverse strand, counting down.
ATGCGTACGCTTCTTCAGTATTTTTGGCATCTTTCGGAATAGCCATCGTATCGAAGAAGGCCAGAGCACCTTGTTTAGGTATGCTGTAAGCCAGATGAACACCATTTTTTGCGGTATCAGCGCGATTTTTCGCCTGCAGTACATCCCCTGCCCAGCCGATAGCGACACAGATATTACCGTTGGCCAGATCATTGATATATTGAGAAGAATGGAAATAACGGATGCCTGGACGTAATTTGAGTAACAGATCGGTCGCAGCACCGGAATAATCTTTCGGATTGCTGCTGTTAGGATCTTTACCCAGATAGTTCAGTACTGTCGCAAAGATCTCTTCCGGTGCATCAAGGAACGACACACCACAACTCTGCAGTTTTTTCAGATTGTCAGGGTTAAGGACCAGATCCCAGCTATCTACCGGTGCATCCTTACCGAGGACCTGTCGTACTTTGTCGATATTGTAACCAATACCGGTCGTCGCCCACAGATAAGGAATGGCATATTTATTACCCGGATCATGCTGAGCAATTTTTGCCATCAGTTCCGGATCAAGGTTTTTATAGTTAGGTAATTTGCTCTTATCCAGCGGCTGGAATACCCCGGATTGCAACTGACGAGCCAGGAAACTGGAAGAAGGAACCACTACGTCATAGCCTGTGTTGCCGGCCATCAGTTTCCCTTCCAGAACTTCGTTCGAGTCAAACACATCGTAAACGACTTTAATGCCCGTCTGTTTTTCAAAATTAGCGACAGTGTCCGGAGCAATATAGTCCGACCAATTGTAAACATGTAAGACTTTTTGCTCTGCCACCGTGGTTGCAGAAATTGCCATCAGTGCCCCGGCAATAACTGCCGGTAACCATTTTTTACCCTGGCTGAACATATTTTCCTTCCTCCGACACCAAAAATGAAATAATCCGCTCAGGCGATGCAAGATTGACGCCATTTTCCTGACAACTTCAATAAAAACAATTTGTGTTGTTGTTTCGCCGAAGTAACAACAGAAACCCAAGGTTACACAAGGCTGTTGCAAGAATATAACTCCACACAGTTTTGTGCCATGCGAAGGCAGAAAAAACCAACTCAGTCGGCATCAGAAAGAAATATCAGAACATTATGTGGCATCAATGGATATTGATTAGAATAAATCGCCAGTACCGGTCAGATTAACCGAAATATATTAATGAGGAGTATTGGAGGAGAAGTGGACAAAACCACTGCTCCCCCGGCGGGGAGCAGCAGCGGGAATTAATGCAGAACAGCCTGCCGCAGCAGTGGTTGCGATGTATCGCTGTCATCAGCGACCACCAGCATATTGCTGGCAAAAGCTTCCATAATAATCATTGAAGCCTGGGCTTCACTTTGCTGCATAAAGTAAACGAACTGGGAACGGGTAATACCACATTCAATATTCAGAGACTGGCAGACTATCAGTTTCGGGATAGTTTCATCCTGAACATCCAGAAAGGCTTTGGCTGTCAGTGAACTGGCATTAATGTGGGACAATTCACCTGCCAGAGATAACAGAGCGGAAGGTCTGACTTCTGCCCTGGCAGTAAATAAAATGACATTGTCAGCGATATCCAGCTTTGCATCAAAAACCCCGTCAAAATTCTGCATCGCAGGTAAATGTAGTGCCTGGCAGCTGTCACATTCGAACCATTCGATATGTTGCTTATCCATCCATTCACACAGCGTTTGGGTTTCTGGTCTTACCAGTGTTTCCATTTTCGTATCCGGCTAAAGAACCAGCGCAATAGATTACGCATAAATGACAGTAAACACCATCGCATACGGCAAAAAGCACAACCCGTGCCACATAAACTGGCAGAACTTGTCACCAAATCAGCGGGATCGGATAATTTATAATCCGCAGAGTCACGCACCATCCTGATGCAAACCTCTGCACCAGAATGGTGTGACCGGACAATGCCGGGTGTTTTTTGTGCAACACCAAAAAACCGGCAAATAATTTTTGAAGGATAAGCAGATTAGCGGGTTGCCCAGCCTTGCTGATGCAGGAAATCTAACATGAACGGGCGGTTTTCTTTGATTATCATTCGTTGAATCATGTCACTCCAGCTTTCCTGGCGGCTGTTGGTGGCACGCTGCTGGTAATAGGCGAGAATATGCTGATCATATTCTTCCAGCGCCTGCGGATCGACAGGCTGATACTGATTCTCGTGCACCAGAAGTGAATGTGGGAGGCGAGGTTTCACTTCCGGTTTTGCTTCCGGCCAGCCAATGCACAACCCGAATAGTGGTAAAACAAAACGCGGCAGTTGCAGCAATTCACTCACTTCACGCGGGTTGTTTCGTAAACCGCCGATAAAAACACCACCCATTCCCAGTGATTCTGCAGCGACCATCGCATTTTGAGCCATCAAAGCCGTATCTACACAACCCAGTAATAACTGCTCGGCTAGCCCCAGTTCTGCTTGCGGGCAAATCTGCTGATGGCGATTGAAATCGGCACAAAACACCCAGAATTCAGCAGCCGCGCTGACCCAGGGTTGTTGTCCTGCCAGTTCGGCCAAACGATCACGCTTTTGACTATCGCTAATACGAATAATCGAACTGCATTGTAAAAAGCTGGAAGTAGAAGCAGATTGCGCCGCATTGAGAATGGCATGACACTGTTGTTCGGTAACCGGCTGTGGTTTGAAGGCCCGTACGGAACTATGATCGCAGAGTAAATCGATCGTTGGGGTCATTACTTTCTCCTCAATAAATAGGGTGACGGTCGTACTTATTTTGGCCCGGATAATTTCGGGAACATTGCTCTGAAGGTACGCCAGATGAGCAAAATAACCGCAGGCAAAATCAAAATTACGCCACAAAACAGGCTGACTTTGGCGAGTACATGGTGATTCGCTGCCGACGATAATTCAGTGCCACTGTTGAGCAATACCAATGCAATCAGGACGAAGAAAATACCAATAACTTCCAGAATAATCAGCCTGCGGGGTAATCGGGTACTATCCTGCATTCAGTTGGCTCCTCTTTTACCGATTGTGCGGACGACATAGTCTCAGACCGCTGATTGATAGTAGCATTCAGAATGACAGGTATTTCCTGCTTTTATTCATGCTGACTGACAGGCATGATACACAGACTTTATTGTATTGAAATCTGATATTACTTACTCAGGAGATCGCTATGTTTGCAGTGATTTTTGGTCGTCCCGGCTGCCCGTATTGTGTCCGCGCTAAAGACCTTGCAGAGAAATTAACCGAAGAACGCGATGATTTTAGCTATCGCTATGTCGATATTCATGCTGAAGGGATCACCAAAGCTGATCTGGAAAAAACTGTCGGTAAACCGGTAGAAACCGTACCGCAAATTTTCCTGGATGAACTGCACGTCGGCGGCTTTACCGACTTCGAAGCGTATGCAAAAGAAAATCTGGGTCTCTACCAGTAATGCTTCAGACAGGTGCATGGTTCCTGCCATGCACCTGGTGTCAGGTTGCCCATTCCCCCCCGCTGTCCGGCTCTGAAAATCCTTATCACTGATCATAGCCTGTCTTGGTAATTCCCTTTAGAATAGCCGCCTTTAATCTCAGCCCTCCCCGATCGGACGGATGCTGTCTTTCTCCCTGCTCTTACGGATAAGAAGTCAATTTGTGAACATTAATGTCGTTAACCTGCTCAGCGCCAATGACGTCCTGTTGCTGTTTGTGGTGCTTTCCCTTGGATTGTGTCTTGGAAAACTTCGTATCGGTAGCATTCAACTCGGTAGTTCCATCGGAGTATTGGTTATGTCGCTGCTACTCGGAGAGCAGCATTTTGCAATCAATACCAGTGCGCTAAGTCTCGGGTTCATGTTGTTTATCTTTTGTGTGGGAATTGAAGCCGGCCCTAATTTCTTTTCTATCTTTTTCCGGGACGGCAAGTATTACTTTATGCTTGCCTCAGTGATGGTCATCAGTGCATTACTGCTGGCCCTGGCTCTGGGTAAAGCATTCCACTGGGATATTGGACTGACAGCAGGCATGCTGGCCGGCTCAATGACATCGACGCCGGTGCTGGTTGGTGCCGGTGATACCCTTCGACAGAGTGTCAGCAACGGCGCACAGCTAAATGTAATGCAGGATCATCTGAGTCTTGGCTATGCGCTGACCTATTTGATAGGTCTGGTCAGTCTGATACTCGGAGCCCGTTACCTGCCCAGACTCCAGCATCAGGATCTCCCCACCAGTGCCCAGCAAATAGCCCGTGAGCGCGGGCTCGATGCCGACAGCCAGCGTAAAGTGTTTTTACCGGTGATCCGTGCCTATCGGGTTGGACCTGAGCTGGTTGAATGGAGTGATGGTAAAAACCTGCGTGAGCTGGGCATTTACCGGCAAACCGGTTGTTACATCGAACGAATCCGGCGTAACGGAATACTGGCCAGCCCCGACGGAGATGCAGTGCTGCAACAAGGAGATGATATTTCGCTGGTCGGTTATCCGGATGCGCATGCCAGACTCGACCCCAGTTTCAGACACGGCAAGGAAGTTTTCGACCGCGATTTGCTGGATATGCGTATTGTGACCGAAGAAATTGTGGTTAAAAATCACAATGCTATCAATAAGCGACTGGGTAAACTGCGTCTCACCGATCACGGCTGCTTCCTGAGCCGTGTAATACGTAACCAGATAGAAATGCCTATCGACGACAATATCATGCTGAATAAAGGCGATATTCTTCAGGTAAGTGGCGAAGCAAAACGAGTGAAAAGCATCGCCGACCAGATAGGTTTTGTCGCTATACATAGTCAGGTAACAGACCTGCTGGCGTTCTGCGCTTTTTTCGTTATTGGCCTGATGATAGGCATGGTCACTTTTCAGTTCAGTAACTTCAACGTTGGAGTAGGCAATGCAGCAGGATTGCTGTTTGCCGGGATTATGCTTGGTTTTTTACGCGCTAACCACCCTACGTTTGGCTATATCCCACAGGGGGCATTGACAATGGTCAAGGAGTTCGGTCTGATGGTCTTTATGGCTGGCGTCGGATTAAGTGCCGGTAGCGGGATAAACCATGGTCTGGGTAGTGCAGGACTGGCTATGCTGCTCTGCGGTTTGCTGGTCAGTCTGATCCCGGTAGTCATCGCCTATCTGTTCGGTGCCTATATTCTGAAGATGAACCGTGCCATGTTGTTTGGGGCTTTGATGGGAGCACGGACCTGCGCACCTGCCATGGAAATTATTACCGATACCGCGCGCAGCAGTATCCCGGCACTGGGTTACGCAGGAACTTATGCGATTGCCAATGTGCTTCTGACCCTGGCGGGGACGCTTATTGTGCTTATTTGGCCGCTTATTAGTTAAATTTTCATACCGAAGCGAACTTTCCCTGACTCTGGTCGTCATAACTTGTGCCACTGCTTTTCTTTAAAGTCCCCTGATGTTCGGGTCCCGCCAGTTTACTGGCGGTTTTTTTATTTCTGTGGTTCCTCAGTTTCTTCTCTGCAACGACATTTCGTGCCACTCATCGGTAAAAGCACATTAAAACAAGAAATAAGACCAGGATTATTTACTTTCTGTGACGTTGTTTTATGCTGTTAAGATTAACTTAATCACCAGACAGTAGGCTGAGGTTCTGATTTTAACTAATCCCCGACGCTGAACGTTGTAACATCGCGCCGATCGATGATAAGGACCGCATGAAATAATGGAAAACCTTAACCACATTCTGTTCCTGTGGATTAATGCCACCCCTGATTCACCTCACGCATTTATCGAACTTGCCCTGTTTTTTGCTAAAGACCTGATTGCAATTGTTCCGTTACTCATCGTTGCCCTGTGGTTATGGGGGCCGGACAGTCAGGTGCCCAGCCAGCGAGTACTGGTCCTGAAAACCGCTACAGCGTTGGTATACGCCCTGGCAATTGCCACTATCGTTGCGTTTCTTTATCCACATCCAAGACCGTTTGCTGTAGGTCTGGGCTATCAGTTCCTCAGCCATAGCGCTGATGGTTCCTACCCGAGTGATCATGGAACCACTATCTTCACCTTCGCGCTGGCATTTATCTGCTGGCACAGGGTCTGGTCAGGAATAATTTTACTGATTGCCGGAGTAGCCATTGCATGGTCCCGCGTCTATCTGGGGATTCACTGGCCAATGGATATGCTGGGTGGTTTTCTGGTTGGGATGCTTGGCTGTATTGCGTCACAATGCGGATGGGCGCTATATGGTGACCGCCTGCTAGCACTGGCCAGTACGGTATACCGTTTTATCTTCGGCCCACTGATTCGTAAAGGTTGGGTACACCATTAACAATGATAGCGGGCAAAGTTGAGACTTTGCCCGCTACGTTTTTAGCCAAACCACTTGTGGTATAAAGAACTCACCTGCAGGCTGATGTAATCCCAGATCCGACTAAAGAAGCCGCCCTGTTTGATATCCTCCAGCACGACCAGTTGTTTTTGCTCAATCACTTTCCCGTCCAGCTGGAAGTTAACGGTACCTACAACCTGACCTTTGGTCAGCGGAGCTTCCAGTGCCGGTGAATTCAGGGTATAGCCAGCTTTCAGATTGTTCACCTGGCCTTTCGGTACTGTCACTGCAGGGTTTTTAATCACCCCGAGATCGGCATATTTAGTATCACCGAACCAGACTCTCTGCTGCACAAACGGCTTATCAGATTTAATCGGAGAAACTGTTTCATAAAACTGAAAACCCCAGTTGAGTAACTTCTCGCTTTCTCTGAAACGAATCGCGTCGGTTTTTGCACCGAGCACTACCGAGATCAATCGCATATTACCTGAGGTGGCAGAAGCGACGAGGTTATTACCGGCCCCTGAGGTATATCCGGTTTTTATCCCATCAACATGTAAATCCGTACTCCAGAGTAAACGGTTACGGTTAGGCTGACGGATTTTATTGAAAGCAAATTCCTTTTCCTGATTCAGCGCATATTCATCCGGAACGTCACGGATAAGCGCCTGCCCAATCAGAGCCATATCCCGCGCAGTACTGTACTGCCCTGGCTCATCCAGACCATGCACTGTGGAGAAATGGGTATTTTGCAGACCCAGCTGCTTAACATAATTGTTCATCAGCTCAATAAAGGCACCCTGGCTACCCGCGACATAATCCGCCAGGGCAATACAGGCATCATTACCGGACTGAACCACAATACCTTTATTCAGGTCAGATACAGAAACCTGGTCTCCGGGCTTCAGGAACATCAGAGAAGAACCGCGTAACTGAGGATTACCTGTTGCCCAGGCATCCTGCCCAATCGAGACCATATCGGTGGATTTGATTTTCCCTGATTTTAACGCCTGCCCGATGACATAGCTGGTCATCATTTTAGTCAGGCTGGCAGGATCAAGCCGGTCATCCGCATGGGACTCCGCCAGAACTTTGCCACTGTTATAATCCATCAGGATCCAGGCTTTAGCATCTATTTGCGGCGCATTTGAAGGTTGGTCTGCCTGCACCAGGGTTGGAGATACCAGTAACAGAGCCACCATCACGGCACGATAACGGGGGGAGTGACATGTTTTTTGCATCATTAACAGTCCGTCCTTGTTTAAAAAAAGAGTATTCGCAAATGTGGTCCATCCACAGGATTTTGGCAACCGGAAACTTACTGTCATTGAACCAGCAAATACATTCGCCGGACTGAAGTCCCACCCTGCCGCAGAGCAGTTTCATCCGGACCAGACAGCACCGACAGATAATTTAATCTACTGATTTTGTTCCCGATACTATCAATAACATAAGCCAGAGGTGGTTGTATACTTTACCGGCAAGATTTGCACTGACCTGCCCGTTGTTTCCTGCTGGCCACGAGGTGAGCAGTTTAACTGCCTTTATTAGCTGTAGTAACGATAAAAAGGGTTATATTTCGCTGTGTTAACTATCCGCTTTGCAGGCCTTTACATAACAAGCGTCAATTCTGCCAGATTACTGTGTAATTTCCCCCAATCCTGGATTAAAATCGCGCGCTATTGCTGCACTTAAGCGGAGCTGAGCGATGTCGGATACAACTACAAATACTATTACAGAAAATAATTTACCTGCTGCCCCGAAAGTTGGGTTTCTCTCATTAGGATGTCCAAAGAATCTGGTGGATTCAGAGCGAATTCTGACAGAACTAAGAACTGAAGGTTACCAGGTCGTTCCAAGTTATAACGATGCAGACCTGGTCATTGTAAACACCTGCGGTTTTATTGACAGTGCGGTACAGGAATCGCTGGAAGCTATCGGCGAAGCACTGACCGAGAATGGTAAAGTCATTGTGACCGGTTGCCTGGGAGCGAAAGAAGACCAGATCCGTGAGGTTCATCCGAAAGTTCTGGAAATCACCGGTCCTCATAGTTATGAGCAGGTTTTATCACATGTGCATCACTATGCGCCTAAACCAGCCCATAACCCGTTTTTATCATTGGTGCCTGAGCAGGGAGTAAAACTGACTCCTCGCCACTATGCCTATCTGAAAATTTCCGAAGGGTGTAATCACCGTTGTACGTTCTGTATTATCCCGTCCATGCGCGGCGACCTCGACAGTCGTCCTATTGGCTCTGTTCTGGATGAAGCCCGTCGTCTGGTTGAGGCCGGGGTGAAAGAACTGCTGGTGATATCACAGGATACCTCTGCCTATGGTGTTGATGTTAAACATCGCACCGGATTCTGGAACGGATCACCGGTTAAAACCAGCATGGTTAGCCTGTGCGAACAACTCGCCCGGCTGGGTGTCTGGGTACGTCTGCATTATGTTTACCCTTACCCTCATGTGGATGATGTTATTCCGCTAATGGCTGAAGGGAAAATTCTGCCTTACCTGGATATTCCTTTACAACACGCCAGCCCGCGCATTCTGAAACTGATGAAGCGCCCCGGGTCTGTGGAACGCACACTTGAGCGGATTAAGCGCTGGCGTGAAATTTGCCCGGAACTGACACTACGCTCGACCTTTATTGTCGGGTTCCCGGGGGAAACCGAAGAAGATTTTGCAATGCTCCTCGACTTCCTTAAAGAAGCTCGTCTTGACCGTGTCGGGTGCTTTAAATACAGCCCTGTGGAAGGTGCAACTGCGAATCAGCTGGCAGATCAGGTCCCTGAAGAAGTTAAGGAAGAGCGTTATCACCGGTTTATGCAACTTCAGCAACAAATCTCCACCGAACGACTGGCAGAGAAAGTTGGCCGTGAAATTATGGTGATGATCGACGAAGTTGATGAAGAAGGAGCCGTTGGACGCAGCATGGCAGATGCACCTGAAATTGATGGTTCGGTTTATCTTAACGGTGAGTTCTCTGTCAAAGCAGGCGATATCGTGCATGTACGGGTAGAACATGCCGACGAATACGATCTGTGGGGCAGTAAAGTCAGCTAATTCCTGACATTCTGTGGCCTGGTTAACAGGCCACAGAGCTGCTCTGCATACACTTAGCCAGAGTTACCGAAATCTTTGGTATTGCCAATAATTGCCCTTCCTGCACCATCAGTTCCCCGACAACGGTCTAAAATGCTATCCTCAGTTGATTGTCATGACTGACCGGACAAGTACAACCAACATCTTGTCCCTTCCCGCATAGCGAAAACCAGGCAGGAGCCAATATGGAACCCTTTACCTCCGGACTAATCTCTCTGGAAGATGCACAGAACTTAATCCGCCAGCAGCTCTCCCCCATCCGGGACAAAGTGAGTCTTGCACTGAACGATGCTGTAGGACGAATCACTGCTGAACCAGTGATCTCTCCGATGGCAGTGCCGGTCTTCGATAATTCAGCTATGGATGGATATGCTGTCCGGATAGCAGACCTGCAACTTTCACACCCGCTACCTGTGGCAGGTAAAGCCCTGGCAGGCGTTCCTTTTCACGGAGAGTGGCCTGCAGGTTCAGTCGTCCGGATTATGACTGGCGCCCCAATCCCTCCCGGCACTGATGCCGTGATCATGCAGGAACAGGCCGAAGTGACCGAACAAGGCGTCAGTTTCAGTACAGAAGCCTCCCTGGGCCAAAATATTCGCCGTGCAGGAGAAGATATCCGTACCGGTGAACAGATTCTGGATTCCGGAATCCGGCTGGGAGCATCACAATTGCCTTTACTGGCCTCGTTGGGTATCAGTGAAGTCAGTGTCCTGCGTCGCTTACGTGTTGCACTGTTTTCCACCGGTGATGAACTGGTACCTGTTGGTCAGCCCCTGCAGGAAGGCCAGCTATATGATACCAACCGCTTTGCTATCCGTCTGATGCTGGAAAAGCTCGGCTGTGAAGTTGTCGATTTAGGAATTATTGCTGATGATCCACAACAGCTAAGAAATGCGTTCGAAGAGGCTAACCGGCAGGCTGATGTGGTCATCAGCACCGGAGGGGTCTCCGTCGGTGAAGCCGATTTCACCCGCGATATGCTTGAAGAATTAGGCACGGTTACCTTCTGGAAACTGGCGATGAAACCCGGTAAACCGTTTGCTTTTGGCCGGTTATCGGAAAGCTGGTTCTGTGGCTTGCCGGGCAACCCGGTTTCTGCAGTAGTCACCTTCTATCAACTGGTTCAGCCTATGCTGGCAATCTTGCTGGGACAGACACAGAGTGCTCTCCCTGAGCGACTGACCGCCCGTGCCGGAACATTACTGAAAAAAATGCCTGGCCGGCTCGATTTTCAGCGTGGGTATTTTACTACTGCAGCCGATGGCAGCTTGCAGGTGGCTCCAACCCCTCACCAGGGCTCACATGTATTCAGTTCATTTTCCAAAGCCAACTGCTTTATTGTTCTGGAACGTGATCGCAGCAACGTGCAACCTGGCGAGACCGTGATAATCGAGCCATTTAACTCTCTGCTGAGTGACTAAGCCATGACGCCGCTGAACGATGAAGAGATACTTCGCTATAACCGACAACTGGTGCTTAAAGGATTTGATTTTGACCGGCAGGAGCAACTGAAATCATCCAGGGTACTGATAGTTGGTCTGGGAGGTCTGGGCTGTGCAGCAGCCCCGTGGCTGGTATCGTCAGGAGTCGGGGAACTGACTCTGGTTGATTTTGACAAGGTATCGCTCTCCAATCTTCAGCGGCAGATACTGCACAGTGACGACACTCTCGGAATGGCGAAAACAGATTCGGCAGTGTTGTCACTCCGAAAAATCAACCCGTGGGTCACGCTGAATACCCTCAGTGAGCCACTGAGTGAAGATAACGCTGACAGTCTGGTTCGTAGCCATGATGCAGTCGTTGATTGCAGTGATAATGTAACTGCAAGGGAGTGCCTGAATGCTGCCTGTTTTCGGCATAAAGTACCGTTGATTTCTGGCGCAGCAATCCGAATGGAAGGTCAGTTATCCGTATTTCGCTGGCAGGAAAATGAGCCATGTTATCGCTGTATGAGCCGTCTGTTTGGTGAGCAAAACCTGAGTTGTGTAGAAGCCGGTGTGATGGCCCCTCTGGTCGGGGTTATTGGTGCTATGCAGGCCATGGAGACTATCAAGGTACTCACAGAATATGGTGAGACAGCGAGTGGTAAAATTATGTTATATGAAGCGATGACGTCACAGTTTCGTGAAATCCGTCTGATGCGAGACCCTGAGTGTGAAGTCTGCGGTCAGGCTGCCCACTAAAGATACAGCACAGAATACAGACCGCTACGCCTGTATTCTGTGCTGGCAGTGAGCCACTGCAGGCTGTCCTGGCGGACAGCCTGTGAATCAGGAAATACCCTGGCTACGTAAATAATCTTCGTAGCTGCCTGAGAAATCAGTGATATCTCCGGCTTTAATCTCAATAATTCGGGTTGCCAGTGAGCTGACAAATTCACGGTCGTGAGAGACAAAGATCAGTGTCCCTTCATACATTTCCAGCGCCATATTCAGCGACTCGATGGATTCCATATCCAGGTGGTTGGTAGGCTCATCCATTACCAGCACGTTTGGTTTTTCCATCATTAATTTACCAAACAGCATCCGCCCTTTTTCACCCCCGGACAGAACCTTCGCAGGCTTTTTAATATCGTCCTGAGAAAATAACAGACGTCCGAGAATACTGCGAACCGCCTGTTCATCATCACCTTCCTGTTTCCATTGACTCATCCAGTCAAATACTGTCAGGTCATTGGCAAAGTCTGCTGCATGATCCTGGGCATAATATCCCAGACTGGCATTTTCAGACCATTTAACGGTACCGTTATCCGGAGCTAAATCGCCTACCAGTGTTTTCAGTAAAGTGGTTTTACCAATACCGTTGGCACCGATAATTGCCACTTTTTCTCCGACTTCAAGTAACAGGTTGAAACGGTCAAACAGCAGTCCTTTATCAAAACCTTTACTTAATTCTTCCGTTTGCAGAGCATTCCTAAACAGTTTCTTATCCTGGTCAAAACGAATAAATGGATTCTGACGACTGGAGGCTTTAACTTCATCAAGTTTAATTTTGTCGATTTGTTTAGCACGGGAAGTTGCCTGACGTGATTTAGAGGCATTCGCACTAAAGCGGCTGACGAATGACTGCAATTCAGCAATCTGAGCTTTCTTCTTGGCATTATCTGATAATAAACGATCACGGGCCTGAGTTGCCGCCGTCATATATTCATCATAATTTCCGGCATAAACCCGCAGTTCACCATAATCCAGATCAGCCATATGAGTGCAGACCATATTCAGGAAATGACGGTCATGCGAAATGATAACCATAGTACTGTTACGTTCGTTTAAAACCTGCTCCAGCCAACGGATAGTATCAATATCGAGGTTGTTGGTTGGTTCATCGAGTAACAATATATCGGGATTAGAAAACAGAGCCTGAGCCAGCAACACACGTAATTTCCAGCCCGGAGCAACTTCACTCATCGGACCATAATGTTGCTCAAGTGGAATACCCACACCTAATAGTAGTTCACCGGCACGGGACTCGGCAGTATATCCATCCATTTCGCCATACTGAACTTCCAGTTCAGCCACTTTATACCCTTCTTCTTCACTCATTTCAGGTAAAGAATAAATACGGTCACGTTCCTGTTTTACTTCCCAAAGTTCATTATGTCCCATAATGACCGTATCAAGGACGGTAAAGTTTTCGAAAGCAAACTGATCCTGGCGTAATTTACCAATACGTTCGTTGGGATCATAAGAGACATTACCATTACTTGGCTGCAAATCGCCGCCAAGGATCTTCATAAACGTTGACTTACCGCTGCCGTTGGCACCAATTAAACCATAACGATTCCCTCCGCCAAACTTTACAGAGATATTTTCAAACAATGGCTTACTGCCAAACTGCATCGTCACATTACTGGTTACTAACACGGGATAGCCTTATAGATAAATCAAACTCAGGAAAAATGCTGCCAGAACGCTGTCTGTATACAATGCTTTCTGGCACCTCAGGATACTGTGGTTGCGGGACTGCAGACAACAGGCTGGCAATCCCGGATACCGGAACAATGCCGGTGACATCAGAGACAATCTGTTTACTGTCCCTGACCAGATGATCATGCTACTCAATAAAAGCAAAAAAGCCAGCAACAAAATGTCACTGGCTCTCCCACTAACAAGGAGTTTTGCACCTGATTAGATCAGGAAATCGTCCAGACTTTTACCTTCGTCCAGCGCTTTTTTGATAGCTGCCGGGGTACGGCCCTGGCCAGTCCATGATTTGCTTTCACCGTTTTCGTCGGTGTATTTATATTTAGCCGGGCGCGGAGCGCGTTTAACACGCTTTTTGCTGACTTCAATCGCACCCAGTAATTCGTTCGGGTCAATACCATCGGCTAACAGCATTTCACGGTATTTTGTCAGTTTCTCTTCTTTTTCACGGTTCTGAGCTTGTTCAGCTTCAATTTCTTCACGACGTTCATTAACAACGACGGTCAGTTTTTCCAGAACTTCTTCCAGATCACTCAATGCCAGGTCACGGGCCTGTGCACGCAGAGTGCGAATGTTATTGAGAACTTTAAATGCATCACTCATCATATTTTCCTTGCTTATCCGGGTACAATTAACTGTGGGGCTGAGGTTACCTAATTTAAATAGAAAAATAAATAGCCTATTACTGATTATATAATTTAAATTTTGAAATTAGCATTATCGGTTACAGGCAGAATAAGAATTAACGGTTGTTTAACAGTGTAACAGTTTTATGCCTAAGCTTTACCTACAGGTAGCAGAAGTAGAGTTTCCTGATATCGCTAATCTGTATATGACATAAGCACCACATTACATTTAGTCCTGATTAATTACTTAAGTCTTCTTTTCTAATCATAACATGACAGAAAAAACAGGGCTGTTGCTTATATTGATACAATCCGGTGATGTGATTAATCAAAATTCAGCTCATTACCCATCCTGAAAATGGGCCTTTTACCGGAAAACGGCGACAGTGGTGGTGATTAATTGTCTGACTCATTTACTATTACTACAGGCTTTGTTGCGATTTACCGTCAGAAAATTTCCACGATATCGCTGCAGGCATAAACAGAACTTTATTTTTTTTTATCAGGAATAAAGTGACCTGCCGCCGGTATCAGCAGGTAACAGATCACTGCTACCTCTATGCCCCTGGCTCCCGGGGGAAAGATTCAACCTCAGGATAAGCCAGGTTGGTGATATTCATGCAATAGCGTAAAGCTTAAATCTCAGAGATTTATTTACCAGACTGCTGCTTTTGATAAAAAGCTTTAAATATGGCCAGTGTTTCTTCGCTCACGTGATGTTCAATGCCTTCGGCATCACGGTGGGCAATTTCCTGACTCACACCTAATGTCAGCAGGAAGGTTTCAACAATATGATGACGTTCGCGACTTTGCTCCGCCAGCGTTTCACCTTCCGGGGTCAGGAAAACACCACGATAAGGAACCTGTTCCACCAGCCCGGTACTGGCAAGCTTCTTCAGCATCTTAGCGACAGTCGGCTGAGAAACGCCCAGCCTGGCAGCCATGTCCACCTGGCGTGCTTCGCCAAATTCATGAATCAAATCAGAGATTAGCTCAACATAATCATCAATAAGCTCGCGACGGTGTGCTTCCCTGACCTGCCTGAATCCTTCTACGTGCTCTTCGACATCCTTTATTGCACCCAAAGGAGTGCTGACATTATTTGCTCGACGATTCATTCAACTTCCTCTTTATAATCTTGCCGATCTCCTGATTAGAAACCGGCAATCTGCCGCGTATTGTAAACCAGCTGTGCAGAAGCTCAAATTTTTCATCAATAGCCGTGGCTAAAAGTTATAGCTAATGCTATACCTTGTTCATTGATTATACATCCACGCGCAATTTTCCGGTAACAAAAGGGGATGAATTGCGGTCGGATGTCCGGTTAAAGGAGAGACAACTGTGAACAGTTCATTACAATGTACAGCCTGCCGACACCATTCATCAGCAGAAACAAAGGTCAACAGCTCTCAGTGGCTGAAATATCTCTATTCTCACTCCCCTTTTAGCCTACGCCTGATGTTGGTCAACATTGTGCTTCGACAGTTTAAAAGCATAAGCCGGGGGGATTCTCCAGTGATTTGCTCTAAATCGTCATTTGAAAATATACAAAAAATTAACATTAGAGTTACATAAAATAAATATTTACACTTTATACCCTTATCAGAACCATGGGTATAAGCTTGTTTTTCAACGTAAAAAAACCACCTCTTCCTGTCGTATAGATAGCACGCTATCTTTTGCATTGTAACTTCCATTTTCAGGTGATTTATTAGCCTCAGAGCCTTAATTCACAGGCCGTTATCTGAAAATACTTATGGAAGGAGCAATGGTATGAAAAATACGCCCCGGAGTAAGGACTCCACCGGCAGACGACTTTTTTTACAACGTTCTCTATCGCTAATCCCTTTAGTTGCAGCCACAGGTACTCCTTTTGCCACCAGCCAGGCTGCCGAAAAAAAAACTCCGGCAGTCACTCAGGATTACGTACCGCAATTTTTTGACCCTCAGCAATGGGCGTTTATTAATGCCGCAGTTGATCGGCTAATTCCGGAAGATCAGAACGGGGCGGGAGCTGTCAGTGAAGGTGTTCCGGTCTACATCGATCGTCAGATGGAACTCCCTTATGGTTACGGACACCTCTGGTATATGCAGCCCCCTTTCGCATCCCACAGCGACCCGACCCTGGGCTACCAGTCCCCTCTGGTGCCTCGTGAGCTTTATCGCCAGGGGATTGCACTCACTGAGCACTACTGCCAGCAAACATTTCATAAGTCGTTTGCTCAACTCACCACCGACCAGCAGGATCAGGTATTACAGTTACTCGAAAAGAATACCCTGACGGATAACAATCTGAGTGGTTCGTTATTTTTTGAGCAACTGCTGGATAACACCAAGGAAGGCTACCTTGCAGACCCGGTACATGGAGGCAATCAGACTTTGGCTTCATGGAAACTGATTGGTTACCCGGGGGCTCGTGCAGATTATACCGACACCGTAGCACAGCCAAATGTCCCATACCCGTTGGGCCCTGTGAGTATTTCCGGTAAAAGGAGTGTCTGATGGCAACAACTAAAAAACCGGCAGCCGACATCGTCATTGTTGGCTTTGGCTGGACAGGTTCTCTGATGGCCCGTGAATTAGCAGATTCCGGATTAAAGATCGTCGCGCTGGAACGAGGTGAACAACGAGATACTTATCCGGATTTTGCTTATCCACGTATAACCGATGAACTCACCTATGGCATTCGTCTGAAATTATTTCAGAACGCAGCACGGGAAACCGTCACCGTCCGTCATACTTCGTCCCAGACAGCACTGCCTTATCGGCGTTTTGGGTCCTTTCTGCCAGGTAATGGTGTGGGTGGCGCAGGTGTCCACTGGAATGGCATGTTGTGGCGTCCACTGGCCGCCGATTTAAAAATGCACTCAACTCTGGTTGAGAAATATGGCGCGAATTTTATTCCGCAGGATATGACCGTCCAGGACTATCCTTTCACTTATGAAGAGATGGAACCTTTTTTCGACAAATTCGAAAAAATATGTGGTGCTTCCGGACAAGCTGGCAATCTGAATGGTGAAATTCAGTCAGGCGGAAACCCGTTTGAACAGCCCAGACAAAACCCCTACCCGACCAAACCACTGCAACGCTTGTATGCCGGTGATGTGTTCGCCAAAGCGGCAGAAAAAATGGGTTATCACCCATTCCCTTGCCCTGCTGCTAACTGTACCGAAGCCTGGACCAACCCTTATAAAGTGCAACTGGGAGTATGTAACTATTGTGGTTTCTGTGAACGCTTTGGTTGTTTCAATTATTCCAAAGGCTCTCCACAAAGTTGCGTAATTCCGTCACTCAAGGCCTATGATAATTTCGAACTGCGAACGAACGCCCAGGTGATTCGGGTCAATACCGATAATACGGGTAAACAAGCTACCGGAGTGACCTATATTGATGGCAGCGGTAATGAAGTGGAACAACCTGCATCCCTGGTGATTCTTAGTGCTTTCCAGCTGCATAATGTCCGGTTGTTATTACTCTCTAAAATCGGTAAGCCCTATGATCCGCAAACCGGCGAAGGTGTTGTCGGGCGAAATTATGCTTACCAGATGACAGGAGGTTCAAAACTGTTTTTTGGACCTGATCAGGATTTTAAACCGTTCGCGGCTACAGGTACCACAGCAACCTTTATCGACAACTTTAATGCCGAAAACTTCGACCATTCATCGCTTGGATTTGTCGGCGGCTCAACAATTTCTGCAGCATTCAGTGGTGGCCGTCCTATTCAACAGACACTGCTACCCTCTGACGCTCCCCGTTGGGGAAGTGGCTGGAAAACCGCAATAAAAACCCACTATGCACATACCATGTCTATTGGTGCTTCAGGTTCGGTAATGCCCTACCGGCAATGTTATCTCGATCTGGACCCGACTTATCATGATGTTAACGGACAACCATTACTGAGAATGACGTTCGACTGGCAACCTAATGAACTGAAAATGACTGAGTTTATTGGCGGAAAAGTTGAAGAGATCATCAAGGTCATTAATCCGCCACACTATGAAATGGGCTTTATGAACATGAACAGTCACTATGATGTTCGCCCTTATCAGTCAACACATACTACCGGCGGTGCAGTCATGGGCGACTCCCCCCGCACCAGCGTCGTCAACAAATACCTGCAAAGCTGGGATGTTCCTAACCTGTTTGTCCTTGGAGCCTGCTGTTTCCCGCAAAACCTGGCCTACAACCCGACAGGTATTGTCTGTGCTACAGCATTGTTCTCGGCACATGCGATTAAAACCCGCTATCTGGCTGCACCTGGCCCGCTGGTTACAATATAAGGAACATGGTATGCAGAAATTAAGGGTGTTTACCCCGTTGGCTATTATGCTGGCTGGGTTTTGTGGCTCTGTTTACGCTGATAACAGTCCTGCCTCGTCAGACAGCACATCGCTTTCCCGCGGAGAATATCTGGCCAGAGCCGGCGACTGTGTTGCCTGCCATACAGCAGAAGGAGGCAAACCTTTTGCCGGTGGATTGAAAATGACGACGCCGGTAGGGGCCATCTATTCAACAAATATCACTCCGGATAAAGATACCGGGATCGGTAATTACAGTTACGATGACTTTGTCAAAGCTGTACGCCAGGGAGTCAGTAAATCCGGATCAACCCTCTATCCGGCGATGCCGTATGCTTCTTTTACCAGGATATCAGACCAGGATATGCATGATCTGTATAACTATTTTATGCAGCAGGTTAAACCGGTCAGCCAGCAGAATAAAGCCTCTGATATCCCCTGGCCTTTGAGTATGCGCTGGCCACTGGCATTCTGGCGCTGGACATTTACCGATGATAAGCGTTTTCAGCCTGTCGAAGGTAAATCGGCAGAATGGCAACGGGGGGCGTATCTGGTCGAGGGGCTGGAACATTGCGGAGCCTGCCACACTCCGAGAGGTATAGCATTCCAGGAGAAAGCACTTGATCAAAGTGATCCGGTTTATCTGACGGGTAACACACTGGAAGGATGGTATGCACCGGATCTCACCGGCACGCAATCTGATGGTCTGGGTCGCTGGTCACAACAGGACATTGTCAGTTTCCTGAAAAATGGTGTAACGGCACAAAGCTCTGCCTTTGGTTCCATGTCAGAGGTGGTTCATGACAGTACCAGCTATCTTACCGACAGTGATCTTCAGGCAATTGCAGTCTATCTGAAATCGCTGCCTGCGGCACACCAGACGCAGGCGCCAGCCAGTAATAATGCTACCGCTCAGGCACTTTTTAAAGGCGATGTTTCTGCTACGGGTGCACAGGTTTATCTGGATAACTGTTCTGCCTGTCATCGCTCGGATGGTAAAGGGTATGATAAAACGTTCCCGTCACTGGCAGGCAATTCCGCAGTACTGAACAGTGACCCTTCATCAGTGATTCATATTATCTTGCAGGGGGGACAACGCGCAGTGACACCAGATATGCCGACCGGATTAACCATGCCGGACTTTGGTTGGCGGTTATCGGATCAGCAGGTCGCGGATGTCGCCACCTTTATCCGTCAGGGATGGGGGAATAATGCTGCTGCGGTCACAGCCAGTCAGGTTGCCGATATCCGCAAGCTAATCCCGAAACCCGCTTCTCAGGCTGCTAAGTAGCACTGGTTACCGGAAATAAAAAAACGGCCCGTTGGGCTAATGCCGGTCACTTAAGGTGACCGGCATTGTTTTTAAAGGGATATTTCGACCTTTTCTCCCTCACTTCTCTCACATATTCCCGTTCTCGTCGTGGTGGCAGTTTCAGCATCCCGGCATTACTGTAAAAGTGTTTAAGGTGACCCGGGATGGCTCCCGGTGAAGCCCACGGCAGACCGATCAGTAGCCGTAATATCTCTGATACTGCACCGCTGAAGCTCAACTGGTAAGGCAGGTAATTTCCTTTCAGGCTGAACGCCATTTTAATCATCTGGTAACGCACCAGGTTATACGTCAGCAGTATTCCCCATAGCTCCTGCTTCACCAGATCGGGCAACCGGCTTCTCAGCGTCCAGCGGTTTCCCAGTAAAAACTGCTTTGCCTCACGATATCCCAGCTCGATTTCCCAGCGATGCTTATAAAGTTCTGCCACGTCAGTCGCCGGATAACGCATCGCATCTGTCATGGAAGTGACTACCTGCCGTTCCGTCCCGTTCACTTTCCGCCTGATTAGCCTCACTATGAGTTCTTCCGGCAGGCCTTTCCATTGCTTTCTGGCCTGAGGCGTGGTTTTCAGTCGTATCAGTTCGTCCTGCCTGCCGAGCTTTCGTACCACTTCATACTGAGTGTTCTTTTTCAGCGGCGTTAGCCAGTGGCGATTTTCACCTGCATTATGCCAGTCATGTAACAACCCTAAAGAGTAAAAGCCCTTATCAAACAGCGTAATACTGTTATCCGGTGCATTTTCTGCCAGCTGAGCGGCCAGCCGCATTTCGTTGATATCGTAGCGACCTGACACACTTGCACGCAGCAGATGGCTGCTGAGTTCCATCAGACACACCATACGAACCTGAGGATAACCGCGTTCACCATGCTGATTAGATGCTTTGCCGAAGGCCTCTGCATTTTCAGGAGTGTCCTGGGTATGCCAGACAACGCCATCAACAGCATTAAGCGTCAACCCGTGCCAGAGAGGATGTCTGGCTTCTTCGTGCCAGTGTTGTTGAGTGAGATCAAACAGGACCCGGATGGCATCTTCGCCCAGTGTTTTTCGGCGGGCAATCACAGAGCTGGGTGCGGTAAATGACCGTCCGGTCCGGTCAACAATATCCATCAAATTCACGATATGGCTCATGGGCTTATTGTTGAATATGGCCATACCGATAACCAGCCAGACCATCGACTCAAGGGGAAGTTTACGCTTACGCAGCGTGACGGTATCAGTGAGGGAAAACGCCTGTCGGATGAGGTCAGGAGAGAGCAGGTCAGAGAGGCTCTGTACTTCTTCGGGAGCAGTGAGATTAATAATGCCGAGAGCTTGCGAAAGTTCCATTTAAAAAGGGTCCATGTCTGCACATGAACCCTTTTTACACCAACCACCGGATCGGTCAAATGATCCTTAAACGATCGGCATTAGCCCGTTGGGCCGTTTTTTCGTATTGGCAAGCAGCTTATTAGAAGCTGTAACCAACACCAGTGATCCAGGTACCCACGTCTACGCTGCGGATACGGCTCTGCTCGTAACCAACGTCGATAGCAACGTTTTCGATTGGGTTAAACTGCATACCTGCACCATAAGAGAAACCAACATCGCTGGTATCTTGCTTCTGGTAAGAAGTCTGGTTGTTCAGCTGGAATTTACCGTAGCCGATACCTACAACACCGTAGATGCTCGCCCAGTCATTCAGACGGTAAGCAGGACCACCAGTGAAGCCATAGTACTGACCTTTCTGATAATCATTACCGGTGTTACGATCTTTTTCGGTATAAGTGAAAGATCCGATCCAACCCAGTGGGTTAGAACCATCTTCGTAACGATATTTCAGGTTGAAGCCATTAGCTTTGTTCAGTACGCCCTGATAATCACTCTGTGCGTAACCTGCGCTAACGGTGCTCTGTGCCATTGCTGAACCGGCAGAAACCGCCAGTACGCAAGCTAATGCTGAAAGACATGCAATTTTTTTCATAATCACCTCAAATGTGAAACGACTTTTTTTCTGACAACAGGGAAAATATAACAAAAACCAGCAAGAAACTCTGCTGGAATTTTATTGTCTAACAGATTGTTTGGTGTAACAGAAAGTAAACAGAATTCTGTAATGCCATGATTTTATTTTAAATTAACCCTGTAATCTCTCCGTAATTAATTTGTGCTATCGACAAATCTTTAAGGATAATCTTAAAAACCACGGACATTTCTTTACGTTTCTAAAGCCTTTTTGGTTATAAAGTGAGCAATCAGAGTGGCAAAAATCACTTTTAAAATATTTTCCTTAATCATTTCTCTCAGATTTTCCCCGGGCAACTGTTCCCTGTTCAGATTCGTAGTTAATTCTTTCTGTTAATTGAGCGTTTAACCATCAGAATGAGTGTCGCTACATTGCTATCTCCAACAGAATCCTGATTACGGTCGAAACGAGGTCTTGCAGCAAAAAACTGACACGCTATTTCCGTCACCGGATAAAGCGCCCCCAACGGCTATGCGACAACAAATTTTGCATCGCAGAAAGAATGCCTCTTCGTGTTGTTGGCTTCCTGAGTATTGATAAACAATGCGTGGTTTAGTGTTTGTTGTTGCCGGATAAAAAAACCTGTGCTGTAAATACTGTCCTGGCCACAGCAGTTTCTGTTTGTCATCTGCGAGCGCCCGATATCAGGTTTTATCGCTTCGGACAATGCCAGTGATTGGCGTAACCTCCGTGCAAAATTGATTAGGGTTGCTATAATTGTTCTCGTGTTCACGAGATCTGACAGACAAGATCAACCAAGAGAGGAAATCATTAAATGAGTACCGCAAAACTGGTAAAAACTAAGGCTTCTGATCTGATTTACACCCGCAACGACGTTGTCGAGAAAGATAAAAAGGCAGCGATTAAAGTTTTAAGCCGTGTGGTGGTTGAGTTAATCGATCTCTCGCTGATTACCAAGCAGGCCCACTGGAATATGCGTGGAGCAAACTTCATTGCTGTTCATGAAATGCTGGATGGCTTCCGTACTGCCATTACTGAGCACCAGGATACTGTCGCTGAGCGTGTGGTTCAGTTAGGTGGTGTAGCACTGGGCACCACTCAGGTGGTCAATGACAAATCTCCCCTGAAAGCTTACCCGCTGAATATTCACACTGTTCAGGAACATCTGGTCGCACTGGCAGAACGTTATGCTCTGGTCGCCAACGATGTCCGTAAAGCGATTGATGAAGTTCCGGATGAGGACAGTGCAGATATCTTCACCGCTGCCTCCAGAGATTTAGACAAATTTCTGTGGTTCATCGAAGCCAACATTGAGTAATGCTGGCATTCGCTAACAGGTCCCCATCCCAGGGGGCCTGGTTTTTCTTTTACTAAATCAGCGCTGACTGAGACGTTTTTTCCTGATTGCTCCGGGTTGAAAGGTCCATGCCAGTATCCGGCTCTGCTTCTGGCCCTGCCCCATTTCCAGTACTCTCACCTCTTTACTGCCACATTGCTGTAGCAACAGTTTTAAAGGCTGAAGATTATCTTTTTTAGAAACCAGGCTACTGAACCAGACCACCTGCTCCGCAAAATCCACACTTTCACGGATCATCTGCCCGACAAATCCCTGTTCTCCGCCATCACACCACAACTCATTATGCTGCCCGGAAAAATTCAGTTTACTGTCACCAGACTGACCAAGATTACGAATTTTACGTTCACTACCCTGACGAGCCTCTTCCGCAGAACGGTGAAATGGCGGGTTGCACAGGGTCAGATGATAAAACTCACCTTTACGGATAATACCTTCAAACACAGCAGCAGGCTGTTTTTGCAGTCTCAGCCGGACTGCCCGCTGAAGCCCGGGATTTGCAGCGACAATGGAATTGGCCGAGGCTATTGAAGCCGGGTTAATATCCGAACCGGTGAACCGCCATCCATATTCTGCATAACCAATTAGTGGGTAAATACAGTTTGCACCACACCCAATATCCAGAACATCCACCGCTGCCGGAATACCGCCCTGCCAGTCTGCAGCCAGCAAATCTGCGATATGATGAATATAGTCGGCCCTTCCTGGCACCGGCGGGCACAAAAATCCTTCAGCTAACTGCCAGTTGAGATTGTAATACTGTTTCAACAGCGCCTGGTTCAGCGCTCTGACGGCATCCGGCTCAGCAAAATTCACCGAGGTAGTCCCGGCAGGAGTTGTTGTGACCCATTTTTGCAGTTGCGGGTTAATACTGCATAATTGCCCGATATCATACTGACCCTGGTAACGATTACGCGGATGCAGGGCAGGTTTAGAGATAGTTTTTTTCATAGTTCTTCACAAGAAAGACCGACAGTTTAGTACCCTGCCGGCCAGTAATACAAAGTGGTACCCGCGGGGCTTTGTTTACAGACTGGCAGATATTAATAGCCGTGGCTTTCTAATACAGCCAGTCCTTGCTCAACAGTTTCACTACGACCAGTAGCGACCAGACAGCAGGCAATCTGTAAACGCAGCGGTTGAGGTACCGGAATATTTCGTTCAAGCACAGTGGTAATCCAGTGAGCCGTATCCTGCGCCGATTTTGACGGTGGCAAATCAACCGGCTTTTCCGCCAGGCGTTCGGTCAGTTGCTCCGGCTGATCCTGCTGACTGTTCACCCAAAATAATGCCGGCCCACGTTGTGGATTAGCATAGACTTCGCCTTCACAACCATTCAGCAATAAGGCGGGTGACCGGGTTTGCTGGAAAAATGTTGCCACTTTCGGAATATATTCCGGATGAGAGACTGCCGACAGGCGCAATGCAGCACTGTCAGGAAACGGAGTCGCCAGTTTAGCCAGAGTGTGGGCGCTGTTGCGCAGTCCAAGTTGCCAGCGCAAAGCCAGTTGTCTGGCCAGAGGCGGACACCACTGGCTAACCGTCATAAACACCATTTTACCCTGATTTAGCTGTTGCTGTGCTTCAGACATACTGCTGACAGGAAAAATTTTTAACTCTGCCAGTACCGCCTCGGTGGTGACCCGGGTCGGGTCATAATCAATACCATGGACAAAGACCGGAAAACCGATTTTCTCCAGTAATAAGGCCAGTAACGGAGTCAGATTTCCCTGACGGCGGGCTCCATTGTAGGTTGGTATCACCACCGGCATCGGCTGATGCTCCGGCACCTGCAGCTTTGGCAGTTTTTCCTGCAATGCCTGCCAGAACCCCAACATTTCGCCTTCGCTTTCACCTTTAATCCGCAAAGCAATTAATACAGCACCAAGGATTAATGGCTCGATCTGATCATCCAGCATCGCCTGATAGAGCTGGAAGGCCGTCAGTTGATCGAGATCCCGGGCATGATTTTTTCCGCGGCCAATCTCTTTAACTATCCGGATAATATCCATCTGATATCCTGTCTGTGCGCAGTCGATGCTGCTCAAAAATCACATTATCCGGCTAGCGTCGTGGACGCCGCCGGGCTTTAGTTTTCGCTGCCACTGCCCGCTTTGCTGCTTTATTCTCACTGACTGGCGGAATATCCGGCTGCTCAATGGCAAACACAGGCAATGCCGCCAACAGTCTGCTGCCATAGGCCTTGCTGAACAGTCTCCGGTCATAAATAATCACCTCACCGGTGCACTGGTGGCTACGAATGAGTCGCCCGACTTGTTGAATCAGCGTGAATGAGGCGCTTGGCAGGCTTTGGATTTCGAACGGGTAGCGCTGCTGGCTTCGTAGCCACTCTCCTTCCGTGACAATAACCGGACTGTCTACCGGAGGAAAAGCAATTTTATGGATATGAACCTGAGTCAGCAGTTCACCTTTCAGGTCCAGCCCTTCCGAGAATGACTGTAAACCGACCAGCACACTCTGCTGTCCTTCTTTAACCCTTTGACGATGCAAACTGATTAACCGTGAACGCGGCTGATCGCCTTGTACCAGCAACATAAGCCTTAAATCAGCCACTTCATTCAAAAATAGCTGCATTGCCCGGCCACTGGAAAACAATACCAGACTGCCGGTGTGCTTTTTTTCTTCAACCTGCTGGCGGAAGTAACGGGCCATTTCGGCAATATGCAAAGCTTCCTGGCTAATTTGTGGTTCGTACTGCATTTTTGGAATCACCAGCTTACCCTGAGTGACATGGTCAAAGGGTGAATCCAGCGCAATAAAGCGATCCCCGGCAGCTTCGTTCAGCCCGGACATTTCACTCAACCGACGAAAGCTGTTCAGCGAACGTAGCGTTGCTGAGGTGAGAATGACATGCGGGACTTTCCGCCACAGCAATTTTTCCAGCTGGTCACTCACCCGGATACCGGCACAGTGAAAAAACAACTGACGTTTACCTTCGTGCCATTCCGTCGTCAGCCATTTTGAGACAGGAGCCCCTGACAGCTGCTTTAGTCCCGCCAGCCACCAGAGTTTGCTCAGCGATTCAAACCAGCCTAAAAAACGGTTCAGCTGCAACAGTCCACGGTGAATACGCACAATATCTTCTTTGCCGGTCATCTCTCCCAGCATATTGATCAGATTTTCTGTCAGCCCACGCAAGGCATCGCAAAGCTTAAATAGCTTCTGGCAGCGTTCTGCCGTCTCTTCCGGCAGTTCACCAAGCACAAAGCGGTATTCAACAGAGGTTTCACCCTGCTCAGGTAGCAAGGGAAGCATCTCAGCCACCAGCTCCATGATCAGTTGGCGGACAATGGCGCAATGCTCAGTAAGCCGCTCCGGATTAGCCAGTGGTGGAGGTGATTTGAAAGTAAACCAGCTGCGCAGGGTTTCGACCAGCTTACAGAATAAATCCAGTTGCAGCCCGGCTCCCGCCGGCGATATATCACTGCTCATTTCCAGCGCATCCCGGGCAACTTCTGGCAGATGATGGCCTTCATCCATCACCAGCAGCATCTCTTTTGCTGGCGGCAATACAGCATCGCTTTCCAGAGCCGCCATCACCAGGGCGTGATTAGCAACCACCACATCGGAATGTTCTATTTCTCTGCGGGCAAGGAAAAACGGGCATTCCCGATACCACTGACAATGGTGAGCAAGACAGCTGGTTTTATCCGTCGACATTCGCAACCAGTGAGCATCATCAATCTGCACATTACAGTGATCACGCAGGCCATCCCACTCTCCGCTATTGAGTTGTTTCTGCAACCGGTCAGCGACTTTTTGTTGCCTTTGCCGGGCTTCTCCTGACAAACCGCTGTCATTAGTTGCCGAACCTTCTTCCAGATAAAACAGCAGATCACCCTGAGCATCCTGCTGATCAGTCATGAAACTCAGGTTACGCGGGCAGACATAACGACGACGGCCAAAAGCTGCTGTAAAAGTCAGATCAGGAATAAACTGTTTGAGCAGCGGCAGATCTTTATCGAAGATCTGATCCTGTAAGGCAACATTCGCGGTGCTGATAACCAGCTTTTTTTCGGCTGACCGGGCAATGGCTATGCCCGGGATCAGATAAGACAGAGTTTTACCGACTCCGGTCGGGGCTTCAATTGCCAGATGGCGCCCTTCATCCCCTGACAGTGTTTTGGCGACCTCAGCGATCATTTGCCGCTGAGGCTGACGGGGGACAAAATCAGTCACCTGTGCCTGCAGCTGCTTATACCACTCACCAATCTGTAATTTTATTGCGGGTGTCAGAACCATAACGACCATCGGCTAAAAGAATCAGCCTGTATTTTTACACAGTATTTCTTCTGACGGCAGCCCCGACAGACTATTAGTCCAAAAAAACACGCTGTCCTTCCGTAAAACAATAGCAACCAGTGAAACTGACCATGAGAAAACAGAAAAACAACCAATAAAATGAAAATTCCCGACAAACGCGATGTTAACGTTTATCACAAGTCAGTTAAGAGTTATTATCAATTATCTGAATGAGGAGTGGCATTGAAATGAACCTGCAAAAAATCGGCATTACTTTTCTTTTCCTGTTACTGGCCCTTGGTGGCGTAGGTGGCCTGATGCTGGTCGGTTACAGCATTATCATCACCAGCTGATCATAGCCTGCGGGTAGTTTATCTGAGCCATCATCGTTTCTGCCCGTAAGCCCACCCTGATTCTATGGCCGCTGACTGTCTATGACCTTCTGAATCGTATACAGGAACCAGGGCGTAAACCTTTCTTCATCGCCAGCAATTTCCAGCTGCAATTCGGACAGACTGCTGTAGCGCCATGCATCCGCTTCCTGTGGATTAAGTTCTGGCTGTGCGTCAGAAACCCCGAAAAATATATGTCCATATTCATGTTCAGTTAACCCGTTTTTCAGGGGCAGTTTGTAACTGATTTCGAATGCAGGTTTCAGTGAAAGTGATAACCCCATCTCTTCACGCAAGCGCCTTTCGGCTGCGTGTTGAGTTGTCTCACCGGGAAAAGGATGACCGCAGCATGTATTGCTCCACAAACCACCGCAATGGTACTTATTTTCTGCGCGGCGCTGTAGCAGGAGCTCACCTCTGGCGTTGAAAACATAGACAGTCACCGCCCGGTGCATCAGTCCTTTTTGATGCACTTCCAGTTTTTCCATTTTTCCGGTGGGGTTATCGTCTTTATCAACAAGAATAACTTCTATCACTGGCATAAAATTCCTTAATCAACCTGCGGCAAGTATACACCTCTGCTTTGTGCCGGGAAATTGTTTGCATCAGGGAATTCGTCCAACGCGTCGCATCGCTTTGTGCCAGGCCCCCTGGCGGATTGACCAGCGCAG
This sequence comes from Tatumella citrea, assembly GCF_002163585.1. Lineage (NCBI taxonomy): Bacteria > Pseudomonadati > Pseudomonadota > Gammaproteobacteria > Enterobacterales > Erwiniaceae > Tatumella > Tatumella citrea. The sequence goes on along the minus strand of NZ_CP015579.1, from coordinate 1,371,468 downwards.
CAGCGCGGCAATACAGTGCATACTGTAACGGGTAGCAACCTGTTGTCGGGCGCTACGCAATGGCACTCCCGGAACCGGAGTCCATGCCGGCAGCAGGTCAGCTCCTGCTCTGAGCATAATATTCATCACCGGCCGGGCAGCTTTAGACGGTGCTGGTGCAGAAAATAATAACCGGCTAACCTGCAGAGTACGTTCATCAGTACGTAACTGAGGGCGCATGCTTTGCAGATAGTCTTCAACATCAGCCACCGTCAGAGGAAGATCTGTCGCCCCTAACGCAGTACCGGTCAGCGAAGCTTCCGCATAATAACGATTCTGCTCAGCCAGACTGAGTGAAGGATTTTTGTAACGCAGATGGGCCGCCAGAAAACTGGAGGTTTCAGCCACATGGACCCAGCGCAGCAAGCCGGGGTCACTGGCCTGATATCGCTCCCCGTCCGGATTCGTACCTGCAACCCGCAAATGAATACGCCTGACTTTATCAATCAAAAACTCAGCATCCTGGCGGTTGCCAAAGCTGGTAACCGCAATGAACTGGCTGGTCCTGCGTAAACGACCAAACAGATCATTTCGAAAGTCAGAGTGATCCCAGACTCCGGCCAGCGCAGAGGGATGCTGCATTTGTAGCAGCAGGGCAGCAATTCCACCGCACATCATCGATGAAAAATCGCCATGAACAGTCCAGACCATACTGTCAGGCCCGAACAGCCCCGGATCACCTGCCGGAGAAGTCAGATCAAACTCATTCAGAGATAATCCATTCAGCCGGTAGACCTGCCGGGCAATTTTATCGCGTATTACATTCATCATACTTTTCGCAGTTCAGGGCTGAACAATTGCCCTGAACTGACAGTTTCCCGGGTTATTGATAGGTGAACTGCGTTTTCTGAGTACGAACCGAATCCAGGCCAATCATCAGATTGAAACTACCGGGTTCTGCCACATACTTCATCTGTGAATTCCAGAATTTCAGATCACCTTCATCAACGGTGAATGTCACCTTTTGTGATTCACCGGCTTTCAGGTTTACCCGCCGGAATCCTTTCAGTTCTTCGACTGGACGGCTCAGGCTCGCCACCGGATCATTAAGGTACATCTGAACTATGGTCGCACCTTCACGCTTTCCACTGTTGGTCACGGTAACGCTGGCCTGTAAGCTGCCACCGTGTGAGAAGTGGCTGGCTGATAATGTCACCGGTGAGACCGTAAACTGTGTGTAGCTCAGGCCATAACCAAACGGATAGAGCGGTCCGTTCATCGCGTCATAATAATGAGAGGTATATTTATCCGGGTGAAGATAATCGTACGGGCGCCCTGTAGGCAGATGATTGTAGTAAATTGGAATCTGTCCCACAGACCGCGGGAAAGAAACAGGGAGTTTACCGGAAGGGTTTTTATCCCCAAACAGAACATCCGCAATGGCATGGCCGCCTTCAGTACCGCTAAACCAGGTTTCCAGAATCGCATCTGCCTGAGTCGCCTGCTTACTGATATCCAGAGGACGACCGTTCATCAATACAATCACCAACGGTTTACCGGTGGCTTTCAGCGCAGCCAGTAACTTACGCTGGCTTTCCGGAATACGAATATCACTGCGGCTGGAGGCTTCATGCGCCATCCCCTGTGATTCCCCTACTGCCGCCACTATAACATCGGCTTTTTTAGCTGCCTCAACGGCCTGATCCAGCAATTGTTGCGGAGACTGTTTATCCACGGTCACCGCCTGTTCATAGCTGTTGAGGAACTTCTGAACCAGTGGATTATCGGTAATGTTTGACCCTTTGGCATACAGCAAAGTAGCCTTACCATTGAGTGCTTCACGCATTCCCTGCAACAATGTCACTGACTGTCCTGCAACTCCGGCTGCCGACCAACTTCCCATAATATCGCGCTGGCTGTCAGCCAGTGGCCCGACTAACGCAATCGTTCCCTGCTTTTTCAGTGGTAAAACATCCAGCCGGTTTTTCAGCAAAACCAGTGTTTCTGCAGCGACTTCGCGAGCCTGCTGACGATGAAGACGGCTCTCCGCATTAGTATCTGTCGGATCACTGCCTGCGGGTCCGAGGTGGCTGTACGGGTCACGGAACAGCCCCATATCGTATTTAACATTCAGTACATGCCGGGTAGCATCATCAATTTCAGCCATCGTCACAGCACCGCTTTTCACCAGGCCTGGTAAATACTGGCTGTAATACTGATCGCTCATACTCATATCGATGCCGGATTTTAGCGCAATACGCACCGCATCCTGTGGATCACTGGCAACGCCATGTTTGATCAACTCTTTTATCGCACCGTGATCACTGATGGTGATCCCTTTGAATTTCCATTGATCCCGCAATACATCTTTTAGCAACCAACTGTCCGCGGTAGCCGGTACGCCATTAATTGAATTGAGTGCCACCATCACACCGCCACTACCGGCATCTAAAGCTGCTTTATACGGTGGCATATATTCCTGGAACATACGCTGCGGACTCATATCAACGGAATTATATTCGCGCCCACCTTCCACAGCCCCATACAAAGCAAAATGCTTAACGCTGGTCATCAGCGAATAACGATCCGCCGGACTCTTGCCCTGCATCGCCTGTACCATCGCCCGCCCCATTTCGGCAGTCAGCAAGGTATCCTCACCGAAACCTTCTGACATCCGTCCCCAGCGCGGCTCATGGCTGACGTCAACCATGGGTGCCCAGGTCATATTCAGCCCGTCATCTGCGGCTTCATAAGCAGAAATCTGACCTACAGTTTTGATAGCATCCAAATCCCAGCTGGCGGCCAGTCCCAGCGGTATAGGAAAGATGGTTCGCTGACCATGCACCACATCATAGGCAAAGAATAACGGGATTTTCAGGCGACTTAACTGCATAACCTGATCCTGCATCGCCCGAATATCCTGACGGGTGACGGTGTTAAAGATTGCTCCTACCTGCCCTTTGCGGATCATTTCACGAATAGCTGATTTCGGATTATCCGGACCTACGCTGATAAGACGTAACTGACCGATTTTCTCGTTCAGAGTCATTTTTGCCAGCAACTGTGTGACATAAGCATCGCGTGCCTTCTCATCACCAAACGTAGCGGGTTGTGACGTAGCAGCAATGGCCGAAGGAAGGGTAATACTTGCAAACAGTAACGGGTAAATCCATTTCATCGGCAGATTCTCAGCAGTAGATAACAGGCTTGGACCCGGTGCAATGTCCTGCACCGGCCTGAAAAGGCTTAAGAAAAGCATAGCATGCATCGCTGCCGGCGGGAACGAATGCCACCGGCCGGGCTATCAACCCTGATGGTCTGAGGACAATATATCTGCCGGATTCGCCGGAGTCGCTGACGCTTTCTGCTCAATAACCATGGTCTGCGGAGATGAAAGTGCAATGCCTTCGTTTCTCAGACGCACCAGAATCTCAAACAGCAACTCACTTTTCACCGACGAGATCAATCTCTGAGTCGCAACGTTGCCGGTAACGCTGAGCAGGATCCCCTGAGAAGAGAGATCTTTAAAGCTGACGGAAGGTGCCGGAGTATCAAGAATACGTTCATTGTCATTGTAGACGCCAAGCAAAATATCCTTTACCTGCACCGGGTCAATATCCAGCGGGAAAGTCAGCGGAATAGTCACCACACCCTGAGCATTGCCCATGGTTGCATTCCGCACATTCTGGGAAATCAACTGAGAATTAGGTACAATCACCGTGGATTTATCCGACAGCTGGATTTCTGTCGCCCTGACATTAATACGCCGGATATCCCCTTCATAACCACCAATCCCCACCAGGTCTCCTACTTTGACCGGGCGTTCTGTCAGCAGAATCAAGCCAGAAATAAAGTTTTTAACAATCTCCTGCAGGCCAAAACCGATCCCTACCGATAATGCACTGACAATCCATGCCAGTTTATTCCACTGTACCCCCATCACAGACAGTGTCATCAGTACCACTAACACATAACCCACATTACTGAACAGGGTGACTACTGAGACCCGCATCCCTTTATCCATAGCGGTCTTAGGTAAAAACTCCTCGTCCAGCCAACGGCGTACCCTGCGTAAAACGCAGATACTGGCAATCAACATAATAATGGCATTGACTACCTGAGAAGGGACGATATTTAGCTTTTCCAGCCCTTTACCTCCCCAGAACGCCAGCGCTTTCTGTAGCATGTCTGCCGGTGAGGAAGAGGTAATAGTGCCATTAAATAAGCCGAATACCAGCAGAAGTACCAGAGCCGATTTTAACAAGGCTGACAGCAGAGAAGAGATCTGGTGCAGGTAACGTTCGTTGATATTCAGTGAACTTTGTACCCTGCGACCACAGGCATTACTGGTAGAAAAAATGGCCTCACAGCTGTCGCCAGCAAGCTGGCTCAGTAAATAGAAAGAACTGAACAGGATACCAATCCAGACCGTTTCATAACTGACATAGCGACCAAAGGAAACATATCCTATCGCCAGTGCCAGCAGAATCACCAGTCCAGTGACAAACAGAGCAAACTCAATCAGGGCTGCCAGCGTCGAACGTACCGGAGGAGCCTCTTCATCATTTCTCATCCGCCGACGGGTACGGTTAATTCTCAGAATAATGACCACGCAAAAGATGCCGATCAACAACGCTGTCAGACCATTCCCAAACACTGTGGTGTTAACACTGGTTCCCACACTGTAGTTAAAGGTTTCGAGGGCCTGAAAAATAAACACCAGTGAAGCAATAATGGTTGGAAACGGCTTCATCGCCAGAGCGACTTCGTTGGTAATATTGGCCAGTCGCCATGAAGGACGACGAGTAGACAGGAATGCTCTGCCTAATCCTGCAATCAGACCACAGCTAATGCTCAGATGTACCAGACGGCTAACATACTCTTCAACATCACTGTCTACTTCATCAATGCGGGTAAACGCCTGTGCCAGGAAATTAAATGACAGAACAATGGCCAGCAGGGTCGTCAGCGCAATTGCAGTCGCCAGAAAACTGCGTCTGAGCCGGCCTTCCGGTAATTTGTTGATGCTGACCCAGGCCAGAAATTCTTCCGTATAGCGTCGGCCTAGTACCATCACCAGCACCGCCGCAAGCAGCCAACAAATTGTGCCTACCCGCCATTCCGGGCCCCAGGAAAGTGTTGCTGCATTCAGCAGTTCACCGCCAAATTCTGTGATCTTATCCCGGTCAAACTGATTGCTGTTATACAGCGGCTGCCAGAATGCAGACGAGAAAATACTCCCTGAATTCAGTGCCAGTTGTGTTTTCACCTGATCGCGGCGCAGATTAAGTATTTGTGCCGACAGATTAAGGCCACCCGATTTCAGCCCTTCGGCCTGCTTTATCTGGTTATCGAGGGTTGTTTTACGGGCTTCCAGTGAGCGCCGCTTGTTGCTGACTTCTGCGGTTTCTTTAACGCCACTGCCAGGCGCCGGTGCAGCGCCCAGTACCGCAAGCTGAGCATCCACTTTCTGACGTTCAGGGATCAGACTCTGCCCCAGGGTATCAGCGTTCTCTGACAACTGTTGTGCCATCTCATTGAGCTGACTCAGTGTTGAATCATTGGTCGATCCCGACACCTGCCCTTTAATTTTATCCAGCACCACCTGCATTTGAGTCAGTTCACGACTGGCATTAATCTGCGGCGCAGCAGGAGTTTGCTGGCTGGCATCGGTACTGTCTGCATAGACAAACGCCGAAAACTGAAAGCTAATCAGCAGTAAAAACAGTCTGAAGGTGATCGATAAAATACGCATGATGAGGTTGCATCCACAGATATACAGAACAGTGAAATCAAAAATAACTGGCCAGCCATAGGTTGTAGAGGGTTATTACCTTCTCAGCTATAAGAATGGCACTGAAAATGGACTTCCGGGAGGCTCAGAGGAACTGATATCCCGGAAATCTGATAAATGAATACTAATACCGTATTGGGTTAAAGCCCTTTCTCTTTTTTATACGCCAGTGCAGCAGCAGGAACCGGAGCTGCTTTACCGGTTTCCAGCCAGCTACGAATCCGGGTCGCGTCAGCAAAATGGGTATATTTGCCAAAAGCATCCAACACAACCAGAGCGACCGGGCGACCATTAATGGTAGTTCTCATTACCAGACAATGGCCGGCTTCATCGGTATAACCTGTTTTGGTTAAACGAATATTCCATTTATCGTTATACACCAGATGATTAGTATTACGGAACGGCAGTGCATAAGACGGATGACTAAACACCGCAGTTTCTTCTTTTGTTTTACTCAGCTCACCTATAAGCGGATAACGCTCTGTTGCTTTCAGCAGTTTCACCAGGTCACTGGCAGTTGAAACATTCTCCAGTGATAAACCCGTTGGTTCGACGTAGTGGGTATGCATCATGCCCAGGGAACGGGCTTTATTATTCATGGCCTGGATAAAGGCCTGATAGCCACCAGGGTAATGGGCTGCCAGACTGGCCGCTGCACGATTTTCTGACGACATGAGGGCCAGCAGCATCATATTACGACGGCTGATTTCACTGTTCAGTTTTACCCGCGAAAATACGCCTCTCATCTGAGGCGTATGGCTGATATCCACATTAATCACCTCATCCAGTGACTGATGAGCATCCAGAACTACCATGACGGTCATGAGTTTAGTCAGTGAGGCAATCGGCCGTACCCGGTCAGGATGGCTCGAAAACAGCACTTTATTGGTATTCAGGTCAATCACCAGGGCACTTCCGGAAGCAATCTGCGGTTGCACGGTACTGCTAACATCCGGAGTACTGCGTTCAGCATGAGCCGGGATTACCGCTGCTGTCAGAGGAGTACAAAGTGCAAAAAAAAGTAAAGAATGACGTAGTTGTAAGGACATTTTTTTTAAAGATACCTGAATGTTTTTTTAGTGCTGTGCAGACACAGGCCGCGGAGCCATTGCTGATTTCATCCCGCTGGCGGCAGCATCATACTCTGATCACAGGAAAAATGCCCAAATCACAGCGAGCAGCTATTGCACGGATTTTGTAAGAAAGTCTGACAAAACTGCCCAGCCCGCATGTTGATATCCCGGAGTATCAACATCGCACCAAAGCGTAATGACGTGTAAACTAAAATTTCGCTGAATCAGACCAGGACTCGTAACGTTGCATATTGATATTAACTCACTGATTCACCATTACGGTTATTTCGCCCTGTTGCTGGGTTGTATGGCTGAAGGTGAGACTTTTGTATTGCTGGGCGGGATAGCAGCTCATAAAGGATTACTGCATTTTGCTGGTGTGGTGATTGCTGCCATGGCCGGAGGGATCATTGGTGATCAGCTGCTGTACTGGCTGGGCCGCCGTTATGGTACCCGGTTATTATCTAAGTTCAGCAATCACCAGGATAAGGCCGCCCGTGCCAGTGAACTGATCAACCGCCACCCCAGTTTATTTGTGATTGGTGTACGTTTTATGTATGGTTTCCGAATTATCGGGCCAATCATTATCGGAACAAGTCAGCTATCACCCCGGCGTTTTCTGATATTTAATGTTATCGGTGCGTTTATCTGGGCGTTACTGTTTGTCAGCCTTGGTTACTTTGCCGGCAAGCTAATTACCCCCTGGTTTGATAAACTGGATGAATATCTGAAACCGGTGTTCTGGGTTGCAGGAATTGCTGTGGTGTTGTACATAGTCTGGAAAGGCATACGCTTTTTGCAACAACGGCGACAGCAACAATAACAGATGAATATCACGGGAAATGTATTGATGAAAAATGTCAGTTCCCGAACCCGGTATAAGTCCATATAATGTGCAGCCGGACAAAACATAGTCCGGCCATAAGAACCTTAACAAGCCGATATTCAGGCACTAACAAATTGTATAATCATGAAAAATAGCATTCGCGTCTTAGCTTCACTTGCGCTGGCTCTGGTGGCATACAGCCAGTCAGCGTTAGCAGTGGTTTATCCTTTGCCTTCGGCAAAGAGCAGTCTGATTGGCGAAAATCTGCAGATTACTATTCCCGACAACAGCCAGTTGCCGCTGGAAGCTTTTGCTTCTCAGTACCAGATGGGTCTGAGTAATATTCTGGAAGCAAACCCGGGTGTGGATGTCTATTTGCCAAAAGGCGGAACGAATCTGGTGATTCCACAGCAGTTGCTGCTGCCAGATGCACCGCGTGAAGGTATTGTTATCAACAGTGCAGAGATGCGTCTGTACTACTATCCTAAGGGCACCAACACCGTGGTGGTTCTGCCCATTGGTATCGGTGAGTTAGGTAAAGATACGCCACTGAACTGGGTTACCAGCGTTCAGCATAAGCGCCCGAACCCAACATGGACCCCAACAAAAGCGATGCACGCAGAATACCTGGCTAACGGACAAAACCTGCCAGATGTATTCCCGGCTGGCCCTGACAACCCGATGGGTCTGTATGCGCTGTACATCGGAAACCTGTATGCCATTCATGGAACCAATGCTAACTTTGGTATTGGATTGCGTGTCAGCCACGGTTGTGTCCGTCTGCGCGCTGATGACATCAAATGGCTGTTTGAACATGTACCAGTCGGTACCCGTGTCCAGTTTATCGATGAACCCGTCAAGGCTGCTGTAGAGCCAGATGGCTCACGCTACATTGAAGTTCATAACCCTCTGTCTACCACAGAAGAGCAATTTACTTCTAATGTTGAAGTTCCACTGCCTATTACTCCTGCAGTGAGCAAACTGCTGTCAGACCCGAGTATTAATCAGAATGTACTGAATGCAGCACTGAAAGCACGCAGTGGTATGCCAGTGAAAATTAATGGTGTGGAAAATAACATCGATACTTCACCGCATCCGGTTTCTGAAAATGATACTGCACTGCCAAAAGAAGAGCCGATGACACCTATGTCTGACCAGGGTGCCAATATCATTCAGACGAATGCCCCGGCTACGGATGCTCCGCTGACCATTACTCAGCCGGGTCCTGTTGAGTAACAGATCACTCTGACTGAAATGTTAAAAAACCGCCTGTATGAACTGGCGGTTTTTTATTGCCTGATTTCCCGGACAACAGGCCAACTCCGGTGAAGATCTCTCTGCCAGAAGTCTCAGACTGCAAATACCGTAGAATTTTAAATGGCTACAGCCTCTGCTCTACCCGTCAGAGCTAACTACTCTTTCACCATGAAGTCTTGCTGTGTAATGGCTTAGGAATCATAGTTGCAGGCCAAAAAAAACGCCCTGTTGATACAGAGCGTTTATTTGCAAAAATGGCTGTCACCGCTCAGCTAGCTGGTTCCTAACGGTTTCCGCGGGCACACCAACAGACGAATCATCATTAGTACACCGGCAATCACTACCAAAGAGGCTGCCAGATAAACCGACCGGATACCAAGGTGATTCATCAGCAGTCCGGCCACCGGCCCGGTCATTCCCAGACCAAAATCGAGGAACGCCGAATAAGTTCCCAGTGCCGACCCCTGGCTTTGCTGCTCTACCTGCTTCACAGCCTCTACCCCCAGAGCCGGGAATATCAGAGAAAAACCACAACCGGTTAATAGTGCTCCGATATCTGCCGCCAGCACTGAATCTGCATGCCACAGCAGAAATAACCCGATTGCTTCAGCAATAAATGACACCAGTGATACTTTAATCCCGCCAAACCGGGTAATCGCATTTCCTGAAACTAACCGAACTCCTGCAAATCCAAGACTGTAAAGAGTCAGGGTCATGGCGGCACCACTCCAGCCCCTGCTGCTGAAGTAAAGCGTGATAAAAGTCGCTATCACCCCAAACCCGATTGTTCCCAGTCCCAATGCGACACCGTAAATCCAGACCCGACGAAATACCTGACTAAACGGAACCCGCTGACCTACGGTAACCACTACTGCGGGTTTACGGCTGGCAAGATAGAAGCCGAGAGCACCCATCACAGCTACCAGGCCGGCAAAACCAAACACCCCCAGCCCCTGATTTAGCATCACCCCGAGTGGAGCGCCTATCGCCATAGCCATATAGGTTGCTACGCCGTTCCACGAGATAACCCTCGCCGTATGCACCGGACCGGCAATATTCATACCCCATAATGTGGAACCGGTGCTGCTAAAACTCTCACCAAAACCAAGAAATATCCGGCCAGCGGCCAGCAGCGACAGACTCAGTAACGGTTTTGAGGTTAAACAGGCGGCAATAATCGTCAGTACCCCACTCATTCCGCATAATATCAGGCCAAGCATTACGACTCTTTTTGGCCCCATACTGTCGGCCAGCCTGCCACTTTGCGGACGGCTGATCAGAGTAGAGAAATATTGCAGGCTGATGATAACTCCGGCAATAAAGGAACTATAACCAAGCTGGTGATGGACAAATCCAGGTAATACCGCCAGTGGCAGACCGACGGATAAATAGCAAAAGAATGTAAAAATAATGACAGATAAGATTCGTTTGTTTAACTGAGAACGACTCAGGACCGCAGATTCGGACATGATAAAGTGAAAACCCGGAGAGTATGGACTAAATGCACATTATCACAGTTGATGGTGATAACAACATCTATGTGTCACAAGGTATTAGCTGCAATGGCGTCAACCGTCTGAGCAATCTCTGCTGACGTTTTTAATGCACGTACGCGGGTAAAGACTTCACTGGCTTCCGGGTAAGCTTTTCGCAAATACCCCAGCCACTGCTTAATACGAGCGACATGATATAAACCGGTATCCCCTTGTTTCTCCAGCCGGCAGTATTTATTCAGCAACTGCACGACCTCTGGCCAGGGCATCGGTGCTTCATTATATTTGATAACTCTGCTGAGATTAGGAACGTTCAGCGCTCCTCTGCCCACCATCACCGCATCGCATCCGGTAACCTCACGACAAGCGGCGGCACTGTTATGGTCCCAGATTTCACCGTTTGCAATTACCGGGATGGATAATCGCTGGCGAATTTCACCAATAGCTTGCCAGTTAATAGCTTCGGCACGGTAACCGTCTTCTTTGGTGCGACCATGAACCACAATTTCGGTGGCTCCGGCACTGGCGACTGCATCTGCAATTTCATGGCATCTGGCAATTGAGTCCCACCCAAGCCGGACTTTAACTGTCACCGGTAAGGCGGCGGGAACGGCTTCACGCATCGCTTTCGCTGCCTGATAAATCACGTCAGGATCTTTCAGTAGTGTCGCCCCGCCACCGCTGCCATTCACCAGCTTTGACGGGCATCCGCAATTCAGGTCGACACCGTACGATCCCAGTTCAATTGCCCGTGCCGCATTCTCTGCCAGCCAGCCAGGATGCTGACCAAGCAACTGAATTCTCACCAGGGTGCCTGAGGATGTCCGGCTGGCATGATGCAATTCGGGGCAGAGCCGGTAGAAAGATTTTGCGGGTAACAGCTGATCAACCACACGGAGAAATTCGGTGATACAGAGATCATACTCATTCACTTCGGAAAGAAGATGCCTGACCAGAGAGTCAAGGACACCTTCCATCGGGGCCAGCAATACCCGCATACAATCAGGTCCGTTCTGTTTTCTTAGCTGCTGCCGGACGTCGTGGACGCTGACTGCCATTGTTATCCGCGCGCGGTGGGCGGGAATTTTGGCCACGACCTGCACCTTGTCCTTGCCCGCCTGGTCTCCGATCACGTCCACCCTGGCGTCCATTCTGAATAGGTTCGGCTTTGATGGAAGGATCAGGCTCATAACCCGGAATCGCCAGACGCGGAATTTCACGCTTCAATAGCCGTTCGATATCACGCAGTAGTTTGTGCTCGTCTACACATACCAGAGACAATGCAGCCCCGGTAGATGCCGCCCGACCGGTACGACCAATACGGTGTACATAGTCTTCTGCAACATTAGGTAGTTCATAGTTCACGACATGTGGCAGTTCTTCAATATCAATACCACGTGCCGCAATGTCAGTAGCAACCAGCACACGAATTTCGCCGGTTTTAAAATCAGCCAGCGCGCGGGTACGTGCTCCCTGACTTTTATTACCGTGAATCGCAGCGGCAGTGATACCGTCTTTGTTCAGCTGTTCTGCAAGGTGGTTAGCACCATGTTTTGTGCGGGTAAACACCAGTACCTGCTGCCAGTTATCACGACCTATCAGGTATGACAGTAGTTCCCGCTTACGCTTTTTATCAACAAAATGAACCTGCTGACTGACCTGCTCTGAAGCCGTATTACGGCGCACAACCTCAATCAATGACGGGCGATCAAGCAGTTTTTCTGCCAGCGCCTTAATATCGTCAGAAAAAGTGGCCGAGAACAGCAAATTCTGGCGGCGTGGAGGCAGTTTTGCCAGTACACGACGAATATCATGAATGAAGCCCATATCCAGCATACGGTCAGCTTCATCCAGTACCAGAATTTCTACCGCCGACAAATCAGCAGCATTCTGATGAACCAGATCAAGCAACCGGCCAGGGGTAGCAACCAGAATATCGACACCACCACGCAACTTCATCATCTGCGGATTAATACTAACTCCGCCAAAAACCACCAGTGAGCGCAGATTCAGATAACGACTGTATTCACGGACGTTTTCACCCACCTGAGCAGCAAGTTCACGGGTAGGTGTCAGGATCAATGCCCGGACCGGACGGCGCCCTTTAATGACTGATGGCTGTGTAGCAGATAACCGTTGCAACATCGGCAAGGTGAAACCGGCTGTCTTACCGGTACCTGTCTGGGCACTGGCTAACAGGTCACCGCCCGCAAGTACTACGGGAATAGCCTGTTTCTGAATAGGGGTTGGCTCGCTGTAGCCTTGTTCGCTGACAGCACGCAAAATATCGGCACTTAGACCGAGAGATTCAAAAGACATGGAAAATTATTACTCCGGGACGCCCTGACCGTAAGATAACGGTGCAGTTTTCAGGGGGTTATGTCATGTGACTCAGAGATAAGTCAGGGGCAAAAACTACGATGCATGATGAGCGTAGTTTAACAGAGTTAAGGTCACTGTGCGAGAGCCCCGGGCTATCAATCATACCGGAAAGGCAAAGGATCAGCAGATTTTGTCATGTCTGATCCTGCTAAAACAACGGAATTAACTACGTTTTTTTTCGACCTGGCGGACAGGTTCTTTAGCCAGCAGTGAGATTAACGCCGGGCCTACCAGCATAACCACGCCTAAGGCACCCACCAGTAAAGGATTATGTATCACCCGTGAGAACAGGAATAATGACAGCATTGCTGCGCCAAAATAGTAGGTGGTACTGGCTTCTTCGAGATAATCGCCTACCACACGCAGACGAGGTATGCGTTGCGTCACTATCATTGCCAACAATAATACGACATAAGCCGCAACAAGGGAGGCACTGACTTCGGTCAGCCATCGGTGTTTCCATCCCCACACCAGTAGCAGCATGACGCTCAGATGCATCGCAATATGGAAACAGGTTTGACCGGTGATAATCTTAACGCGATTAGACCATTTCATTTTTCTCTCCTGGCAGGCAAAAACGCCGCCGATACAAACCGACAAGTCGGTAAGGATTATCAGACTAATCCAGTTTCAAAAAAAGCACCTGTGATTTTTGATTTCCTGATGTCCAAATGTGATCAGAACACCAGTTTTCTTTGCGGACCAGGTGACTCAGCGGCAGTATTATGCCACAAAAATCACTTTTATTTCATTTTTTGCAATCCGTCCCCCCACCAGACAGTCAGTTATGCGCCCGAAAGGCCTGATTTTAGTGAGATGAGGCGAAAACAGATATTTTCGATTAGCACTGTTCTGACGGCCTTTAAAGCCACAAAAATCACTGATTTGAACGACCCGCCTCTCGATTACGAAGACAACAGAGGGCGTTTCCAGAAAAGGGGCAAACAAACTGGCAATTGCATAAAAAAACAGGGGCCATATGGCCCCTGTGACAGACTGAAAGCTGGTTAGCGACGGTTGCCAAAAATCCGCAACAACATCAGGAACAGGTTGATAAAATCAAGATACAGAGTCAGCGCTCCGACAATACTGTAACGGCGCAGATTTTCTTTATCGTCAGCATTGATGGATTCACCAATATTTTTCAGTTTCTGAGTGTCGTAGGCTGTCAGACCCACAAACACGACAACACCAATGTAGGTGATGGCCCACATCATTGCGGTACTTTTCAGCCAGAAATTCACCAGTGAAGCAATCAGGATACCAATCAGCGCCATAAACATCAGGCTGCCCAGTCGGCTCAAATCGCGTTTAGTGGTATAGCCAAACAGAGTCATGGCACCAAACATTCCGGCCGTCACGAAGAAAGTGCTGGCAATAGAAGAATAGGTGTAGACAAGGAAAATACTGGCCAGCGTCAGACCGGTGAGTGCTGAATAGAGCATAAATAATGAAGTCGCCAGCGCGCTACTCATTTTATGAACCATTCCGGATAAGACAAATACCACTGCCAGCTGAATGATGATCAATCCAAAAAACGTTAACTGGCTGGAGAAAATAAAGTCCATTACCCGTGGGGTTCTGGCCGCATACCAGCTGATAAATGCTGTAAGCAACAACCCGCAGGTCATCCATCCATAGACCTGTGCCATATACGTTTGCAGGCCAGAGCCTGCGCGTTGCAGTGTCGAATTATCCTGTCGTTGATATCGCTCCATGATTTACCTCTTTAGACGGTTAAACAGATAGGGTCAGTGTGACACAATTCAGGGCAGTTACGCCAGTCGCCGATCACTGCCGTGTCAGGCACTGCTGATAGCGGCTGTTAACCCGCTGAGCAAACCAGGCGGTGGTCAGATTACGGGTAATTTTGGGACTATGCAGTTCGATACCCGGTAACCTCTGACGAGGTAACGGACTTCCCTGCTGCTTATCGGCCAGCCGGAAAACCTGTTGCCAGACACGACTCTGTTGAAAATCGGGCGACTCTCCCTGTGCCAGTTGACGGTGAATTTCAGCAGCACTTAAACCGAGCTGCGACTGCAGGCTAAGCACTGCCTGTTCGGTTGCTCCTGCAGCGTCACTGTCATAACGCACCAAATCGCCATCCAGTGCCAGTTTGCGTCCCGTGAGTTGCATTACCGCAGCCTGAAAAGCAGCATTGCGGCTGGCATACCATCCGGCATTGAAATCCGCAAAGCGATATAACATCGCCGGGTAATCTGTCGGATAGCCCAAAAGATGCAGAGTTCCAAACCAGACACCCCCACGGCGGCTGAACACTTCCTGACGTACAGAATGTTTTACCGGCCATGGATAACCGGTGGCATGAGCTTCGGCAAAGGCAATACTGACCTGCATTGGTCCGCCGGTATGTACCGGGTTCAGATTACCAAACAGTCTCTGCCCCAGAGGAACTCTGTCGATCAGGTCATCAAAAATATCACTCAGTTGTTTTTCAGTATGCACTGTTCTCAGACGTTCAGCATAACTGCGCCCGTCTGATGAAGGTATTTTCAGCGCTGTGTTGACCAGAAATTGCGGGATATAGAGCGTTGCAGCCCGGCGGTAGATTTCTTTCAGGGCGATATCTGGCAAACCATTGACCGGTGCATCGGGATTAAACCCGGATTCCTGGCCAGCGACAGCAATAACGGCGCATAGATTACTGGCTGAAGGTGGCAAGGACTGATGGTGAAAACTTTGATAGATATCTTCAGACCAGCCAGCTTTATCGGTGACAGTGGGCGGTAACAGACGCTGAATTTTCGCTTTCACCGTGACAGGTTGTTGCACCGGAGCCGTAGTTGAATGCTGGCTACAACCATTCAGTAATAGCATTACCAGCATACCGGTAAGCCCTGAGGCCAACAGCCTGCTCACCGGACGCCCGGCACAACAGCGATAACCGAAAGAACCCGACAAATATCCCTGCATTAGTGCGGCGCAGACCAGCGTTCTGCAGCCTGCTGGTCGCTCTCTTTCGCATCCAGCCAGCGATCGCCCTGAGGCGTCGTTTCACGTTTCCAGAACGGAGCTTTGGTCTTGAGAATATCCATAATGTATTCTGCTGCGGCAAACGCGCTGTTGCGGTGCGCTGAACTGACACCGACAAATACAATCTGCTCCCCTGCTACCAGACTACCGACACGATGAATAATCACGATTCTCTGCAGTTCCCAGCGACCACGGGCTTCATCGGCTATCGAAGCCAGAACTTTTTCAGTCATCGAAGGATAATGTTCCAGCGTCAATGTTGCCACACTGTCACCAGCATTATGATTACGCACTTTGCCGGTGAAGGTGACAATAGCGCCGTCGGCATCATTTTCAGACAGCCACTGATGAGCCTCTGCGACAGAAAATGATGCTTCGCCTACCCGGATACGGGTCTGATTCATAGGGGTTAGCCTCCGGTAACTGGCGGAAAGAATGCTACTTCATCGCCGTCCTGCAGTGGGTGACTGAACGGAACCAACGTCTGGTTCACCGCTGCCAGTAATTTTCCTTTCTCCATCGCCAGCGCCCAGTTTTTATCACGGTCACTTAACGCCTGGCGCAATGATTCTACATCGCTGAACCCGAAAGGGACTTCAAGGCTGGCTGAGCCCGCCAGTTCACGAACCCGGGCAAATAATAAAATATTAATCATGGCTATCTGCTCTGAAGTCTCCCGACTTGCCCCCGGATTTACTGATCAGTCGTAACCGGTCAATGACAATGTCTTTCTGCACCGCTTTGCACATGTCATAGATAGTCAACGCAGCTACCGAGGCAGCTGTCAGAGCTTCCATCTCCACACCTGTTTTACCGGTGAGTCTGCAAAGGGTTTCGATATGAATCTGATTTTCGTCCGGTAATGCAGTCAGTGAAACTTCAACTTTACTCAGCATTAAAGGATGACAAAGAGGGATCAGATCCCAGGTACGTTTTGCCGCCTGGATTCCGGCAATTCTTGCGGTGGCAAATACATCACCCTTGTGATGGCTTCCATCGACAATCATCTGTAACGTGGTGGCACTCATATAGACAAAAGCTTCAGCACGGGCTTCCCGTACTGTTTCCTGTTTGGCCGAAACATCGACCATATGTGCCTCACCGGCACTGTTAATATGGGTCAGTTGAGACATACTCAGGGCTTCTTCAGTTGTGAAACAAAATTACAGGGTGAGGTGGTTGCATCAATCTGGGCTGAGATAATTCTCTCCCACGCCTGACGACACGCTCCTGTCGACCCCGGGACCGCAAAAATTAAGGTCTGGTTAGCCATCCCGGCAACTGCACGGGATTGCAGTGTTGATGAGTCGATCTCCTCAAATGAGATCATTCGGAACAGTTCACCAAAACCATCAATTGTGCGATCGAATAACGGCGACAATGCTTCAGGCGTGCTGTTTTTCAGATTAAAACCCGTGCCTCCGTTGATAATAACCACCTGAACCTGCTCACTGGCAATCCAGCGTGAAACGACCGCACGAATCTGGTAGCGATTGTCACTACAGATAACCTGTTCCGCCAGCTGATGGCCTGCCTCTGTTAGTGCTTCGCGTAAATAATCGCCGGAAGTATCGTTATGCTGATCCCTGCTGTCTGAAACAGTCATTACAGCCACGGTTAACGGGACAAACTCCTTTGGTGCTTTACTCATGATGTCTCTCCTGACTAACCGCCAATAAACGAAAGATTTTGGGTATGACCGGTAATGCCCTGATGCAGAAAATGAGTCTGTTTCTTCTGTCCGAGGCTGGAGGCGATTCTGGCCTGCAACTCATCCTGATGCTCATCACTGGCCAGCAAATCACGCAACGGTATGCCGTGATCACCGAACAGGCATAAATGCAGATTACCGACTGCCGATACCCTAAGCCGGTTGCAGCTCAGGCAAAAATCTTTTTCATAAGGCATTATCAGGCCCACACTGCCCTGATAATCCGGGTGGGTAAATACCTGGGCGGGTCCGTCATCTTTGGCTCTGACTCCAGCCTGCCAGCCACGTTGCAGCAACTGATCACGAATAACCTGACCAGATATATGGTGTTTTCTGAACAAATCACTGCCATCACCGGTTTCCATCAGTTCGATAAAACGCAACTGAATTGGTCGGGTACGGATCCATTCCAGAAAAGTTTGCAGGTGCTGGCTGTTCACATCACGCATTAGCACGGTGTTTACTTTGACCATGCTGAATCCGGCCTCAAACGCCGCGTCAATACCGGCCATCACCTGATGAAACTTGTCCTGTCCGGTGATGGCATGAAACTGGCGGGCATCAAGGCTGTCGATGCTGACATTGACTGCAGTCAGCCCGGCATCACGCCATTCGCGGATATCACGAGCCATCCGGTAACCGTTGGTCGTGGTGGCGATTTTCTTCAACCCTGAGTTTTCCCGGACAGCGGCGATGATGTCGGTAAAATCACGGCGCATGGAAGGCTCGCCCCCGGTGATGCGAATTTTCTCGGTACCCGCAGCAGCAAACGCACGCGTCACCCGACGAATTTCATCCAGTGATAAAAAACCTTTATTGCGGACACTGTTTGGCCGGTAACCGTCCGGCAGACAGTAAGTACAGCGGAAGTTACATACATCAGTAATTGACAGGCGCAGATAGTAAAAGCGCCTGTCAAACGTATCAATTAACTGAGACACAAGAACACCTTTCCGAAGTCGGGAGATGTGGTCATTTCTTCCCACACCCTGGCAGTGAAAACTGCGGCCCGTCAGCCATATTATTAGGAATAACACAGGCCAGAGGGGCTTGGAGTGTAAATTATCAGTACAGATAATCGTCTGGCTAAATTCTAGCGCGAAATGCCTGAATAAGCCATGTTGTTAGCCCTGGTCCGCCTTAAATGTTCAGTGAGGTCTGCAGATTAATCCGCTGTAAAACAGACATCCAATCAGCGAGAATAGTGAACTGAACGGTTCGCTGTTTTGTAGCTGTATTATTCTGACAGGATAGCCGCCATTAAAAGGAGATTTATGAATCGTACACTGGCAGATTTAGACCGCGTAGTCGCCATTGGTGGAGGCCACGGCTTAGGACGTGTCATGTCTTCGCTGTCCGCGCTGGGTTCCCGGTTAACCGGTATCGTTACTACCACAGATAACGGAGGGTCTACCGGCAGAATTCGTCGTTCCGAGGGTGGTATCGCCTGGGGAGATATGCGTAATTGCCTTAACCAGCTGATCACGGAACCCGGCATTGCTTCTGCGATGTTTGAATACCGCTTCAGTGGTCAGGGTGAACTGGCAGGACATAATCTGGGTAATCTGATGCTAAAAGCGCTGGATAACCTCAGTGTCCGGCCACTGGAAGCCATTAACCTGATCCGAAATGTGCTGAAAGTGGATGCATTTTTAATCCCAATGTCCGAACAACCGGTGGATTTAGTGGCAACCGATCGCCAGGGGAATGCTGTTTACGGTGAGACTGCTATCGATGCCATGAGTGAAATTCCTGCCACTCTGGAATTATTCCCTGATGTCTCGCCAACCCGCGAAGCTCTGGAAGCTGTGGCAGAAGCTGATCTGATACTTATTGGTCCGGGGAGTTTTTACACCAGCCTGATGCCGGTGTTATTGATGGAACAGATGGCCACAGCGCTGCGTCGCACCCCGGCAAAAATGATTTTTATTGGCAATCTGGGTAAAGAAAAAAGCCCTGCCGGTTCACTGACTGTGAGCGATAAGCTGCAATACATCGAACAGGTGATAGGTCGAAAGGTGATTGATGCCATTGTCGTCAGCCCTGCGGCAGATATCAGTCACCTTGAAGGGCGTCATGTCATTCAACATCCTCTGGAAGCCGGGGACATTAAATACCGCCATGACCGCCACTTATTGCATATCGCCCTGGAACAGGCAGTACAGAGCCTCGGTTAATATCAGGAAGCTGCAATAAACAGAGCACGGATTTCATGCAGTTCATCACGAACACGTGCTGCTTCCTCAAACTCAAGGTCCATTGCATGTTTATGCATTCTGGCTTCCAGTTCGGTGATTTTTTTCTGCATCGCCTGTGGGGTCAGCGCAGCATACTGACCACTGTTCTCAGCAGCACGTCCAGAACTCTGGCGTTTATCATGCGATTTACCTTTGCTCCGTCCAATCCCCTGACCCAGTTCCAGAATATCGGTCACTTTCTTGTTGAGCCTTGTCGGTACAATACCCTGAGCCGTATTCCAGGCTTGCTGTTTCTCTCTGCGACGTTCAGTCTCTTCTATGGCCCGACCCATTGAAGGCGTAATACGGTCTCCGTAGAGAATCGCTTTACCGTTAATGTTACGTGCTGCACGCCCAATTGTCTGAATCAGAGAACGTTCCGAACGTAAAAATCCTTCTTTATCCGCATCGAGAATGGCTACCAGAGAAACTTCTGGCATATCCAGCCCTTCCCTTAAGAGGTTAATGCCCACCAGCACATCGAATTCCCCTAAGCGCAAATCACGAATGATCTCCATTCTTTCTACCGTATCGATGTCAGAGTGCAGATAACGTACCCGTTCTCCATGCTCCTCAAGGTATTCCGTCAAATCTTCAGCCATCCGTTTGGTCAGCGTAGTCACCAGTACCCGTTCATTAATTTCTGCCCGTTGACGAATTTCCGACAACAGATCATCAACCTGAGTCGCCACCGGCCTGACTTCAATAATCGGGTCGAGCAACCCTGTCGGCCGTACCACCTGATCAATCACCTCATCGCCGGATTTTTCCAGCTCATAAGCGCCGGGTGTTGCCGAAACATAGATTGTCTGTGGAACCAGCGCCTCAAACTCCTCAAATTTCAGAGGGCGGTTATCAAGAGCAGATGGCAGGCGGAAACCGTATTCAACCAGATTTTCTTTTCGCGCACGGTCACCACGATACATCCCGCCAATCTGCGGTATCGTCACGTGGGATTCATCAACAACCAGCAAACCGTCTGCCGGCAGATAATCAAATAAAGTTGGTGGCGGCTCTCCGGGACCACGTCCGGACAGATAGCGGGAGTAGTTTTCGATACCCGAGCAATAGCCCAGTTCATTCATCATTTCCAGGTCAAACTGAGTTCGCTGTGCAATACGTTGCTCCTCGAGCAATTTATTATTCTCCAGCAACACCCGGCGCCGGTCCGCCAGTTCAACCTTAATTTCTTCCATCGACTCGATAATACGTTCCCGGGGGGTGACATAGTGCGTTTTGGGATAGACGGTGTAACGTGGCACTGTCTGTGCGACCTGCCCTGTCAGCGGATCAAAAATCGACAGACGCTCTACTTCATCATCAAACAGCTCAACCCGCAGTGCAATTTCGTCTGATTCCGCAGGGAAAATATCAATAACTTCGCCACGCACCCGAAAAGTACCGCGCTGAAATGCCTGATCATTGCGGGTATATTGCAGTTCTGCCAGACGGCGCAAAATACTGCGTTGGTCAATAATCATCCCACGGCTGAGATGCAGCATCATTTTCAGATACAGATCAGGATCACCCAGTCCATAGATTGCCGATACCGATGCCACCACAATGACATCCCGACGTTCCAGTAATGCTTTAGTCGCCGACAATCGCATTTGCTCAATATGTTCGTTGACCGAGGCATCCTTCTCTATGAAGGTGTCTGAACTGGGAACGTAAGCTTCAGGCTGGTAATAATCGTAGTAAGAGACAAAATATTCGACAGCGTTATCAGGGAAAAAGGCTTTCATTTCACCGTAAAGCTGGGCAGCCAGTGTTTTATTCGGAGCTAGCACCATGGTCGGACGGTTAAGGTCAGCGATGACATTGGCTATTGTGAATGTTTTCCCTGAGCCGGTCACTCCAAGCAATGTCTGGTGCGCCAGTCCGTCTTCCAGACCCTCTTCCAGCCGCCGGATAGCCTCTGGCTGGTCACCGGACGGTTTAAATTCGGAGTGAAGTTTGAAAGCCTTGCTCATCGTTTGATCACCTGTCGCTTTTTTTCGGGCGGGCTGAATAGTTTACTCACTGCCCCAAAATATGCCAATCAAAATACTGGATATGCAGACAGCTAATGTGAGATAAATAGCGTGAGTTACGGAATTCTATACGAATTAATTTTCATCCACCGGGTGATAATTTTCAGCCTGAAGGGTTATCCACTGCCAACCCAGCTGCAAATTGGTTTGTCAAGTTAATGTAACAAATTGTCCTTAGAATATCCGGGAGCTAACCGCGCAGGGTTGCTTTTAATTAACTATTTGAAAGAACAGAATTATTATTAAAAGTCCGATTTACAGCCAGCCTGATGCCAGGCCGCATATTTCCTTGGGTTAGCACTGTTTTAAGATGCTAATGCACATAGTTATCCACAGGAATGGTGGATAACTGATTTTAGCCCTGACAGCATCAGCTGTGCATAAAATGCCAATACCCTCCCGGGCGACCCAAAAAAAATTTTTTCAGCTTTTTTTTTGCGAAACTTCTGCGTTTTTCAATTCGTTGCCGCCATCGCTTTTTTCGTTATATTTGACTGCAATCAAGTAGCTCTCTTCAGATTTTCTGCCTTTTTCCGGGTCAGAATGCACCGTAAAACTTTCCGGTTAGCACCTACAAAGTGCAATCTCACCTCAGGCAAACCTCCGGTCATAACGAACCGGGATTCACATCACAGACCCGACGCGATTTCCCACTATAAAAGGCAATTATTTCATTACTGGCCTGATTATTGCTTTATTCAGTATAAAGCTGTCGCCTGAAGGAGAGATGGCGCGAAAGTCACAGGACATTCGCTCATTGGCCTGGCGTTACCCACACAGAGGAGTGCAACAGATGCTGAGTTTACGTGCAATCAATCAGTTTTATGGTCAAAATCATATTCTTTGGGATGTAGATATGGACCTGATGCCCGGCACCTGCACTGCTGTGCTGGGCCAACCTGGAATGGGAAAAACCACCCTGGTTAACTGCATTATGGGTTATCTGCCAGTCAACAGCGGCACGATCACCTGGCAGGAGAAGAACTCCCCGCCAAAAGATTTAAAGCAACAACCCTCTGAGCAACGGGCCAGAATGGGTATCGGTTATGTTCCTAAAGGCCGGCAAATATTTTCACAAATGAGTGTGGAAGATAATCTGGTAATTGCTCTGAAAGCCGCCCAAAGCACCCCGCCCCATGCTATACCACAAATGATTTTCGATCTTTTCCCGCATCTGTATGATTTACGCCATCAACGCAGTGGTGATTTATCGCTGGATCAACAACAACAGCTGGCGCTGGCCAGAGCTCTGGTTCTCGAACCGAAGTTGCTGATTCTGGATGAGCCAACTGAAGGTATGTCCCCGTGGCTGGAAGAAGATATGGGCAATCTGCTACGTTGCCTGAATCATGAATATGGTATGACCATCTTATTACTCGAACAGCGGGTATCCTTCATCCGTCGGGTAGCCGACTATTTTCTGTTACTGCATCGCGGACGCAACGTAGCAAACGGCCGGGTCAATCAACTGGATGAAGGAATGATTAATAAATGGATGACTGTCAGCTGATACCTTCAGGCAAACTGATATATTTCCCGCAGGCTGCAAACTGCTGTTCACTGGTTAACTGCGGGATTTCACCGAGCAACGGGGCAGGCAACCGTTGAATGAGTGTTTGCAGGTAGGGCTGATGGCGGTATTGCGGAGGCTGTACGCAGTTAGCAATCCAGCCAGCAAGTCTCAGTCCTGCAGACTGAACGGCATTGGCCGTCAGCAGCGCATGATTAATACATCCCAGTTTCATACCAACCACCAGGATAACCGGTAACTGCTCTGTCACAACCCAGTCGGAAAACAGAAAATCATCAGTCAGGGGAGTAAACCAGCCCCCCGCCCCTTCGACAGCAATCCAGTCCGATTTCTGTTCCAGATGACGCAGTCCTTCAGACATTACCTGCTGAGTTATTGGCCTGTTTTCTGCAGCACTGACAATATGCGGAGAAGTTGGTTCTTCGAATACCAACGGATTCACTTCACTGTAGCTTAACCCGGCTAATCCTGAGCGCTGTAACAGTAAACCATCACTGTTACGCAATCCGTCCGGGGTTCGTTCGGCTCCGGAAGCCACCGGCTTGTAGCCGGCAGCACGAAACCCCTGGCTGGTGGCTGCCTGAAGTAAGGCAGAGGTTGCCACCGATTTACCGGCCTCAGTATCGGTCCCGGTAATAAACCAGCAATTCTTCATTCTGATACTCCATAAACTATCTGATAACTCAGACGGTAACCTTGTGATTCTTTCGGCCAGCCAGCTTCCAGCAATGCAAGGCGCCGCCGGGTGAGTGGCAATCCCTGATCACGCTGGTGCAAATAGCTGGCACCTACCCCTTTCAGAGACCACAACGCATCTCTGACGGTAGGAAACCAAAGCGTCATCTGCTCACTGTGCAGCCGGAGACCAAAACCCTCAGTTGCATGGGCTAGCTCTTCGGCCGATAAAAAACGATTTACATGTGTCGTATTGTCTACTGCCTGCCAGGCCTGATTCACTTCCGGTAGTGACCCGGCAGCGACAGTGGAGAACCGCAGAGATCCGCCAGGATTCAGTGCTGAGCGTAACTGAGCTAATGCCTTTCTCAGATCACTGCTCCACTGCAGTGCCAGATTGCTCCAGATAATATCGAAACTTTTCTCGCGGAAAGGCAGTGCATCAATATCCGCCTGCAGATAACAGGACCCGGGGTCCCGCTCCCGGGCAGTACGCAACATCTCTGCGGAAATATCCAGTGCGGTTACCTGATAACCCTGCCCGGAAAAATAACGACTGTATCGTCCACTCCCGCAACCTGCATCCAGCACCCGGCCATTAACCGGCAGATCGGAAATCGTCAGCAGACGATCTCCCGTCATCTGTTGCAGGGCCGCATACTGTTCATAGTTCTCCGCTGCCCGGCCAAACGCCCGGCCGATGGCTGATTTATTGACCGTCATCAGCGATTGATCTTCAGCTTTCAAGCGCATATAACTGCTCCGCCAGTTGTTCTATTTGTTCCTTCTGGTGAGCCGCAGATAACGTAATGCGTAACCTGGCGCTGCCTGCCGGTACCGTGGGCGGCCGGATAGCATTAATCCAGAACCCACGTTGTCGCAGTGCAGCCGAAAGCTGGAGCGCAGCATGATTATCACCAATGATTAACGGTTGGATAGCACTGTCAGAAGGTAATAAATCCCAGCCTAATCCACTGACCTGATGGCGGAAAAAAGCAATATTTTGTTGTAACTGATCACGCAACTCATCACCCTGACGCACCAGTGCAATTGCACAACAGATAGCATCGGCTTGTGCCGGAGGCATCGCTGTGCTGTAAATCAGGTGACGTGCAGTCTGGCGCAGGTAATCGGCAACCTGTTTTGAGCATAATATTGCGGCGCCAGCCACCCCTAACGCTTTGCCAAAGGTAACTATCTGGATATCTGCCATTATCCGTTGCTGATGGCAGCTGCCGCGCCCTTCAGCACCGGTTACCCCGATACCATGCGCGTCATCCACCACCAGCCAACCCGATGACTGGTCAGCAAGACGGCGAAGTTCCGCGAGAGGGGAACTATCACCATCCATACTGAAAATACCTTCGGTAACAATCAGCGTTTCGCCTTCACAGGCGCGAACCAGCAACCTGTCCAGGCTCTCAGGGCTATTGTGCCGGAACCGGCACAAAGTGGCAGGACTGAGCGCAGCGGCCTCCAGCAAAGAAGCATGCATTAACTTATCAGCCAGTATCCGGTCATGTTGCCCGGTCAGCGCAAAAATCAGCGCCTGATTGGCAGCAAATCCACTGCTGAAGAGCAGTGCATCGCCATAGCCCAGCCAGTCTGCCAGCAACTGTTCCAACTGCTGATGTGCCGGCGTATAACCTGTGACGTGACCTGATGCACCAGCCCCTGCTCCCCACCGGTTTAATCCCCGCTGCCATGCTTCGATAATCTTAGGGTGCCGGCTAAGCCCGAGATAATCGTTAGAGGAAAAGTGGATATACTGCCGGTGTTGATCCGACAGCAGGCCCTGCGGGCCGGTCGTCACCGGCTGCATCTGACGCCATAATCCTTTACTTCTCTGAACGTCGAGAGCCTGTTCTATTCTATGTTGCCAGCTCATTACAGAGCCGCGTTATAAAACAGTGCCGTATCACTCTCCTGCAGTGCCTGCTGCAGAGCCTGTTCACGGACATTGTCACCCTGTTCAGTATAATTTTGCTCAGGATTCAGCCCCAGTTTCCGGAACAAACGCAGATCGCTGTCTTCTTCAGGGTTAGTGGTGGTCAGTAGTTTACAGCCATAGAAAATGGAATTAGCACCTGCCATAAAACACATGGCCTGAGTCTGCTCATTCATCTGCTCCCGCCCGGCAGAAAGACGTACATAGGAAGCCGGCATCATGATCCGCGCAACAGCAATCGTTCGAATAAAATCAAACGGATCAACATCTTCATTATCAGCGAGAGGAGTCCCTTTCACTTTTACCAGCATATTGATTGGCACACTTTCCGGAGGAACCGGCAAATTAGCCAGTTGTACCAGCAATCCGGCACGATCGGTCACCGTTTCTCCCAGACCGACAATGCCTCCGGAGCAAATTTTCATTCCTGCGTCCCTGACGGCACCTAAGGTATCAAGTCTCTCCTGGTAGGTACGAGTGGTAACGATGCTGCCGTAAAATTCAGGAGAGGTATCGAGGTTGTGATTGTAAAAATCAAGCCCGGCTTTAGCCAGTCGGTCAGCCTGAGCAGGAGTGAGAGTGCCTAAAGTCATACAGGTCTCCATTCCCATGGCTTTCACCCCTGCCACCATTTTCTCTAGATAAGGCATATCACGATCATGCGGGTTCTTCCACGCAGCCCCCATGCAAAAACGTGCGGAGCCGGCCTGACGGGCTTTACGCGCCGAAGCCAGAACTTCCTCAACTTCCATTAATCGTTCTGATTCCAGCCCGGTTTTATAACGGGCGCTCTGTGGACAATATTTACAATCCTCCGGACAAGCTCCTGTTTTGATGGACAACAGTGTACTGACCTGGACTTTACGCGGGTCAAAATGGCGGCGATGAACCTGCTGAGCTTCAAAAAGAAGTTCCAGTAACGGTTTTTCAAACAGGGCCCCGGCCTGGGAAAGTGTCCAGCGTTGTGACATGACATGCTCCGAATAATTAACAAATGCGACTGTTATACGTATACTTGTAAACTAAATCTTTTTAATTTGGTTTACAAGAAATGTTCACAGCCGAGGACCTCGCATTTGACCGCCAGCATATCTGGCACCCTTATACCTCGATGATCGATCCATTGCCCTGCTATCCGGTGGTATCGGCGCAGCAATGTACTCTTACGCTGGCGGATGGTCGCAATCTGATTGAAGGTATGTCTTCCTGGTGGGCAGCCATCCATGGTTACAACCACCCACGGCTTAACCGTGCACTGACCGAACAAATGGGACAGATGTCACATGTAATGTTTGGCGGGATTACTCATCCGGCGGCGGTGGCATTATGCCGAAAGCTTGTGGCTATGGCTCCGCAGGGGCTGGAGAAAGTCTTTCTGGCCGATTCCGGATCAGTAGCTGTCGAAGTTGCGATGAAAATGGCGGTTCAGTATTACAGTGGAGATGCTGCTCCACGTCATAAATTTCTGACAGTCCGCCACGGTTATCACGGAGACACTTTTGCTGCCATGTCAGTCTGCGATCCTGATAATTCGATGCATGCACTTTGGAAAGGCTATCTGCCTGAACATCTGTTTGTTCCTGCCCCGGCGACCAGATTTGATGATGCCTGGCAGGAGAGCGATATTGATGAAATGGAACAGATGCTGGCTATACACCACCAGCAGCTGGCCGCCGTTATTCTGGAACCCATCGTCCAGGGTGCAGGCGGAATGCGTTTTTACCACCCGAATTATCTGCGAAAAGTCAGGGAGTTATGTGATAGTTTCGGTGTTCTGATGATAGCTGATGAGATAGCCACCGGCTTTGGTCGTACCGGCAGGTTATTCGCCTGTGAGCATGCCGGTATTTCTCCGGATATTATGTGTGTGGGTAAAGGGCTGACAGGCGGAACAATGACACTCTCGGCCACGCTGGCGACCGAAAAGGTTGCTGATAAAATCAGCCGCAGCCCTGCCGGATGTTTTATGCATGGTCCGACATTTATGGGGAATCCTCTGGCCTGTGCCGTCGCCTGCGAAAGTCTGGCATTGCTCGAAGAAGGCCACTGGCAGCGACAGGTCCCTCGTATTGAACAACAACTGAAAGAGCAGCTAATGCCGCTAAGCGACTCTCCCCTGGTGGCTGATGTCCGGGTACTGGGTGCAATTGGAGTCGTGGAGTGCCGGCACCCGGTCCGAATGGCAG
Organism: Tatumella citrea; assembly: GCF_002163585.1. Lineage (NCBI taxonomy): Bacteria > Pseudomonadati > Pseudomonadota > Gammaproteobacteria > Enterobacterales > Erwiniaceae > Tatumella > Tatumella citrea. The sequence goes on along the minus strand of NZ_CP015579.1, from coordinate 1,343,346 downwards.
AAATTCAGCAATTCTTTGTTCAGCAAGGAGTCTGGATACGTCCGTTTGGTCGACTGATCTATCTGATGCCGCCCTATATTATTGGCCCCGATGAGCTGACCCGCCTGACAGAGGCAATCAGAATGGCCGTTCAGCAACCATCACTGTTTACCCTGCCGGAGTAAACGATGCTTCAGGTCCATTACGGGCCGGTACAGCGCTAAGTGGCTGTCCGTCGCGCAGATTTTGGGTTGCTAATCGGTTACACTAAGCAGGCTATCGATTTCAGGAGAATAAAAATGCGTTTATTCAGTCAGGATTTATCAGACGGACAGACTTTGCCGCAAGCCCACGTATTTAATGGTATGGGATATCAGGGTGATAATCTGTCACCTCAGCTACAGTGGGAAGATGCACCGGCGGGAACACGCAGTTTTGTCATTACCTGTTTTGACCCGGATGCGCCCACTGGTTGTGGCTGGTGGCACTGGGTAGTTGTCAACATTCCGGCAGAAGTCACCACAATTGAACAAGGTGCAGGTTCTGGGGTAGCAGCCCTGCCTGCTGGTGCTTTACAGACACGTACTGACTTTGGTTCGTCAGCTTACGGCGGCGCTGCACCGCCTGCGGGTGAAAAACACCGTTATGTATTTACGGTACATGCTATGGATACCGATAAACTGGATCTGTCCAGCGATGCCAGCGGTGCGATGGTTGGCTTCAATGTCCATTTTCATGCTCTGGCCAGTGCCAGCCTGACAGTGACATTTAACTGACATTGCCGGGGGAGATTGCCGCAGCTTCTCAGGCAATCTCCCTGCCGACTCAGTATTACGCGTTAAGCAGGTGGATGGTCACCCACATCGGCCCCTGCCCAACCGCATACCGACCCAGATCACTCAGTGCCCCGGTGTCTGCTGCAATGGCGTAGACTCCGATATGATGCGATTTCTGACCGGCTGCAATCAAATATTTCCCGGAGTTGTCGATATTAAACCCACGTGGTTGAGTTTCTGTTGGCCAGAAACCTGTCAGGGTCAGATTATCACCACTATCACTGACAGAGAAAATAGTCAGGATGCTACTGGTACGATCACAGGCATACAAAAAGCGTCCGTCCGGCGTCAGATGAATATCAGCAGCCCAGCGAGTGCCACTGAAATCTTCCGGCATCATATCCAGAGTCTGTACGGTTTCAGCTCCCTGATCATTCAGTTTCAGTACGCTCACCGTGCTGTCCAGTTCATTGACCAGATAACCGAATTTCCCGTCGGGATGAAAAGCCATATGTCGGGGACCGGCTCCCTCGCGGGTCGTAATCTGTCCGCTGGCCGGTTCACTTAACGTACCGTCGCTATTCCAGCGAAACGCACAGACCCGATCCTGTTTCAGAGCGGGTGCATATAACAGTTCTGAACTGCTGAGATTGGTTGAGTGACAACCATCCAGTCCGGAGATAGTCTGACTTACTGCCTGCGGCAGCCCCTGTGCATCCAGTGGTGTCACGGTCACCAGTCCGTCATGGTAGTAACCGGCAAACAGCGCATTGCCCCGGTGATCGGTAGATAAATGTGTTGCACTGCCGGGCAGTGCAGCTTGTCCGGCCTGAGTTAAGCTGCCATCTGCGGCAATTGAGAACGCAATAACGCGAAAATCAGGGCGCACACCCACGTACAACATGGATTTATGTGGGTTAACCACCATTGGCTGAACTTGTCCGTCAACATCAATTACCTGCAATAGTGTCAGTGCTCCGGCCTCAGAGAGCTGCCAGACATGAATTTGCTGACTTTCGGGACTGGCAATATAAACAACTTGTTGCATGAATTCTCCTTACCTGGAATCGGTGATTTTTCGGGTTTGCTCCACTGTAACGCAATATCCTGGCGCAAAAAATGATTTATTGATGCGGTTTTTTGCTGGCAAAGACAGAACCGGGGTAGACTTCGGAATCTATTCTATCTTCAGGTAAACTCCGCTATGAGCTATCGTGTTATTGCCCTTGATCTGGACGGAACGCTGCTGACGTCTGAAAAAAAGATTTTGCCCGAGTCTGTTGCAGCACTGTCAAAAGCCCGCGAAGCCGGGGTTGAGATATTGATCGTGACTGGCCGTCATCATAGTGCCATCCATCCGTTCTATCAGGCGTTGCAACTCACTTCCCCGGCAATTTGCTGTAACGGTACCTATCTGTACGATTATCAGAAGCGTCAGGTACTGGACAATGACCCGATGTCGGTCGCTCAGGCCGGGAAAGTCATTCAACGGCTGGAAGAAGAAGGTATAAAGGGCCTGTTGTATGCGGATGATGCCATGCTCTACGAACAACCCACTCCACATGTTATCCGCACCAAAGCGTGGGGAGAGACTCTTCCCGTCGATCAGCGACCGGTGTTTACCCGTGTAGAAAGCCTGGCAGATGTGGCACAACAGTCAGACAGATTATGGAAATTTGCCCTTTCTCACGACAATATTCCTCAGTTACAGGATTTCGCACAACGTATCGCGGAAGAAGCTCAGGTGACCTGTGAGTGGTCATGGGTTGATCAGGTGGATATTGCCCGTCAGGGAAACAGCAAAGGCAAGCGCCTGGCACAATGGCTGGCAACCCGCGGGTTATCGATGCAGGACGTGATTGCTTTCGGCGATAACTATAATGACCTGAGTATGCTGGAAACTGCCGGATTAGGTGTTGCGATGGGTAATGCGGACGAGGCGATTAAGGCCAAAGCCGGATGGGTGATCGGTGATAATAACCGGCCATCAATTGCTGAAGCGATTTACGAAAAAGTACTCTGAATATGAGATTAGCGACCGGCCCTTTCAGGGCTGGCCGCTAAATCAGACAGATTACGAATGAGTAGTCTGCTGTGATGCCTGATCATTACGACGTGAACCGGAAATCAGGTTGAATAATTCTCCCAGTCCGTAGATCAGTCCCAGCATAAGGGCCATCACGATTGGTACCATGATAATGGCCATCAGCAGGCTTTCGAGCAGTTCGAGCATATCAACCTCGGTATGTTCACCAAAAAAGCCAGTTTACCGGGAGCGTCAGCGAAAGCCCATTGCTTTTTGTGCTTTCACGCTGACCGGTCTTATCTGTGACCGTGCCTGATGCTACTATCCCGCCGGTAAATCCGGTTAACATCCCGAAGCAGGAGCCACTATGCAGGCTGACATCTCATTAAATATTCACCTCAGCAATAAGTTATTTGCCGATCCACGACGAATCAGATTGCTGCAGGCAATACAGCAGACCGGTTCCATCAGCCAGGGCGCCCGCCAGGCCGGAATCAGCTATAAAACCGCCTGGGATGCCATACACGAAATGAATACACTGGCTGAAAACCCCGTGGTAGCCAGTAATACTGGCGGGAAAGGCGGTGGTGGCGCGTCTCTTACCGCTTATGGCGAGCGTCTGATTCAGCTCTACCAGTTACTGGGGCAAATACAGCAAAAAGCCTTCGATAATTTGCAAAAAGATACCTTGCCCCTTAACAGCCTGCTGGCGGCCATAGCCCGTTCCTCACTGCAAACCAGTGCCCGTAACCAGCTGTTCGGTACTGTCAGTGCGATACAGCACACCGGTCCGATTGACATCATCACTGTCCTGCTAAGTGATAAACAAACGACAGTCCAGGTATCAATTACCCGGGACAGCAGCCACCGGCTTTTGTTGTCTGACGGCAAAGAGGTTTTGGTGCTGATTAAAGCTTCCTGGCTACAGATTCATTCAGAGCCGGTCAGCGCTGGTAACCAGTTTCCGGTAGTGATCAGCCATATCGTTCACGGGCCATCCAGCGATGAAGTCATTCTGCAATTGGCTAATGGCGAAACGTTATGTGCAACTCATCCCTCCGGTGAACATAATTTCACTGTGGGCCAACACGTACAAGCCAGTTTTCGCCCGGAAGATGCCTTGCTGGCCAGCCTGAACTAGCCCATCCGGCAGGAATCCCTCCTGCCCTCACCTGCATCGCTGCTTATGTTTGACAAGTTTTCTCCGGGCAGATACAACTGTGTAAAACAATGCATAAAACGGAACACAACATGACATCGTTGCAAATAACGCAAGGCACGTTTCGCCAGGGTAAACACTGGAAACTTCATATTGAGCAACTGGAGATTAAATCCGGCGAAAGCTGGGCTTTTGTCGGAACAAATGGCAGCGGAAAATCGTCACTGGCAAAAGCAGTGACCGGAGAACTTCCGGCAGCGACAGGGAGCGTTAATTCCGGCTTTAAACGTGCCGTCCGCTTATCGCTGGAACAGCTGTCACAGCTGGTGGCTGCTGAGTGGGAGCGCAATAACACTGACCTTTACAGTGAAGGTGAAAGCGAAGATGGGCGGCTGACCCGGCAGATCATTATGGATGATGTCTCTGATGAATCACGCTGCAGGATGCTGAGCGAACAGTTTGAGATTCAGCATTTGCTGGACAGACCATTCAGGTTTCTGTCGACCGGAGAAACGCGTAAAGCATTACTCTGTAAGACACTCATGTCTTCCCCGGATTTGCTGGTGCTGGATGAACCCTTTGATGGTCTGGACGTCGGATCCAGAGAAAATCTCAGCCGCCAGTTACATTCTCTGAGCCAGCAAGGAACAACACTGGTCCTGGTTCTTAACCGCTTTGAGGATATCCCGCAGTTTGTCGATAAAGTCGGAGTACTGGCTGAAGGGACACTCAGCCATATCGGTCCACAAGCAGAAATACTGAAGCAGGCATTGATTATCCAGCTGGCACACAGCGAAAAAATAAAAACAGTGACGCTACCGGAAGCTGATGACCCTGCAAGCCACAACAGTGAAAATGACACCCAGCCCCCTATCATTTTGCGAAACGGTAAAGTCTCCTGGGACGACAAACTCATCATTGATGGCCTGAACTGGCAGGTAGAGCCTGGCCAGCACTGGCAAATCACCGGGCCCAATGGCGCAGGTAAATCGACTCTGCTTAGCCTGGTCACTGGTGACCATCCCCAGGGATACAGTAATGATTTAACTCTGTTTGGCATTCGCCGTGGCAGTGGTGAAACTATCTGGGATATCAAACAGCACATTGGTTATGTCAGCAGCAGCCTGCACCTGGAATATCGGGTTAGTGCATCAGTACGCACGGTTATTCTGTCCGGATTCTTCGATTCGATAGGTTTGTACCAGGCGGTATCTGACCGGCAAAACCAGCTGGCCACACAGTGGCTGGCGTTGCTGGGAATGGACAACTCGCTGGCTTCGGCGTCTTTCCACAGCCTGTCATGGGGTCAGCAACGGCTGGTATTGATTGTACGCGCTCTGGTGAAACATCCTCGTGTGTTGATTCTGGATGAACCATTGCAGGGACTGGACGCGATTAACCGACAACTGATTCGTCAGTTTGTAAATGTACTGATTGGAGAAGGCCGTACTCAGTTACTGTTTGTGTCACATCATGCTGAAGATGCCCCGGACTGTATAACTCATCGCCTGACTTTTGTGCCGAAACAAACCGGCGGTTATGGTTTTCAGCAGGATTCTCTGAAAGTGTAGCCTTCCCTGAGGGCCGGGTATTCCCCCGGCCCCGTTAAGCAAATCCTGTTCGGTTACGCCATCTCAGCTAAGCCCCATTCTGCCCCACCAGTCTGCATTAGCCCGCAAAATTCCTGTTGTGTAAACGTTTCCATTACTCCACACTGATCACAAAATTTCCGGTTTCCCTGTGCTAACCTCATAGCATATCCGCTCACCAGACATGATGAATTTCAGGATAATTTATGCCTACATTTAATCCGGTAGATCACCCGCATCGCCGTTACAATCCGCTCACTGACCAGTGGGTACTGGTTTCTCCCCACCGGGCAAAGCGCCCCTGGCAGGGTGCGCAGGAAACTCCGGCAGTAACATCACTGCCCTCTCACGATCCTGACTGCTTTCTGTGTGCCGGCAATCAACGGATCACCGGCGATAAAAATCCCGACTATACCGGGACCTGGGTATTTACCAATGATTTTGCCGCGTTGATGACAGACACACCTCCGGCTCCGGAGAGCGATGATTTACTGATGCGTTGTGAAAGCGCACGAGGCACCAGCCGGGTCATCTGTTTTTCTCCCGATCACAGTAAAACACTGCCTGAATTGCCGCTGGAATCACTGCAACAAATAGTCAGTACCTGGCAGGAACAGACCGAAGAGCTGGGGAAAGAGTATCCCTGGGTTCAGGTATTTGAAAATAAAGGTGCGGCAATGGGTTGTTCCAACCCGCATCCTCATGGTCAGGTGTGGGCTAACAGCTTTTTGCCTAATGAAGCTGAGCGCGAAGATACCCATCAGCGACGCTATTATCAGCAGCACGGATCCCCGATGTTGTTGGATTATGTGGCCAAAGAGCTGGCCGACGGCCAACGCACTGTGGTTGAAACTGAACACTGGCTGGCTGTAGTCCCCTGGTGGGCGGCATGGCCGTTTGAAACACTATTGCTGCCAAAGGCACATGTACTTCGACTGACAGACCTCAATGCAGAACAGAGCCGGGATCTGGCGTTGATCCTTAAAAAACTGACCAGCCGTTACGACAATCTGTTCAGGTGCTCTTTCCCCTATTCTATGGGATGGCATGGTGCACCATTTAACGGTGAGCCTAATCAGCACTGGCAATTGCACGCTCATTTCTATCCGCCGTTATTGCGCTCAGCGACTGTACGAAAATTTATGGTGGGCTACGAAATGCTCGCTGAGACACAACGAGATTTAACTGCTGAACAAGCCGCTGAAAAACTGCGGGCGTTAAGTGATATCCATTTCAATGAGGCACGCTAAGATGCAATTACAGGAAAAAACTCAGACTCTTTTCAATACTCTTTTTGGCTATCCGGCAACTCATACTTTCCAGGCCCCGGGCCGGGTTAATCTGATCGGTGAACATACTGATTATAACGAAGGCTTTGTCCTGCCCTGCGCCATTGATTATCAGACAGTTATCAGTTGTGCAAAACGTACTGACAATCTGGTCCGGGTGATCGCTGCCGATTACGATAACGCACAGGATGAATTTTCACTGGATGAACCCATTGTTAGTGTTAAAGAGCCTTTATGGGCCAATTATGTCCGGGGTGTGATTAAGCATTTACGCCAGCGTAATGCCGGTTTCGGGGGAATGGATTTAGTGATTAGCGGCAACGTGCCACAGGGTGCGGGGCTGAGTTCGTCAGCTTCTCTGGAAGTTGCTATTGGTACGACTATCCAACAACTTTGGCATTTACCCTTCGAACCTGCTGAACTGGCACTGATTGGCCAGGAAGCGGAGAACCAGTTTGTTGGCTGTAACTGCGGCATTATGGATCAGATGATTTCTGCTCTGGGCAAAAAGGGCCATGCTTTATTGCTGGATTGTCGTTCACTGGCCACCCGCGCTGTCTCTGTCCCGACGAATGCTGCGGTAATTATCATTAATTCGAACTTTAAGCGTTCACTGGTCGGCAGTGAGTACAATACCCGAAGAGAGCAATGTGATACCGGGGCCCGTCTGTTTAACAAAGCATCGTTACGTGATGTTACACTGGCAGAGTTCAACGCAGTTGCGGCAGAAATAGATCCACTGGTCGCCAAACGTGTCCGTCATGTATTGACCGAAAACCAGCGCACCCTTGATGCGGCTGAAGCACTGACTCAGGGAGATTTGGTGACTGTCGGTCGTTTAATGGCTGAATCTCATGCCTCAATGCGTGATGACTTTGAAATTACTGTCCCGCAGATTGATCTGCTGGTTGAGATTGTCAAATCAGTGATAGGTGACCAGGGTGGGGTTCGTATGACCGGCGGAGGTTTTGGCGGTTGTATTGTTGCATTGATACCGTCAGAACTGGCAGAAAAAGTCCGTCAGGCAGTGGCCGAACAGTATGCTGCGCAGACGGGTATTACTGAAACCTTTTATGTATGCCATGCATCACAGGGGGCAGGAACATGTCACACAGTAACCAGTCAATAGCACCAGATGGTCAACCCTGGCGGATGACCGTATTACGTAATGCTAACGGGATGGACGTCACTTTTATGGACTGGGGTGCGACCTGGCTTTCTGCCAGAGTTCCGCTGCCCGATGGTTCCGTTCGTGAAGCCGTATTAGGGTGTGCATCCCCTGCTGATTATCTGAACCAGTCTTCCTATCTTGGTGCCTGCATCGGTCGCTATGCCAACCGGATTAATCAGGCACATTTAATCCGCACCGGCCATCAGTTAGCTGCCAACCAACCGCCGCATCAGTTACACGGCGGCCCGGAGGGCTTTAACCATCGTCGCTGGCTGATTGTCAGTCAGGCACCCGATGAAGTCACTTACCGGTTGCACTCCCCTGACGGTGACCAGGGATTCCCGGGCAATCTGACCGTACAGGTCCGTTATCAGCTCACTGACGATAATTCACTTCTGATAAGTTACGAAGCTGAAACTGACCAGCTCTGTCCGGTGGTACTGACTAACCACGCCTATTTTAACCTTGATGCGAATCAAGGTGATGCCCGCCAGCATCGGTTACAAATAACTGCTGACCGCTATCTGCCGGTTGCCACCGATGGTATTCCGGATAACGATCTTCAGCCAGTGGCTGGAAACGGTTTTGATTTTCGTCAGGAAAAACAAATCGCAGATGATTTTCTGACAGATGCTGATCAGAAAAAAGTTCGTGGTTATGATCATGCGTTTCTGCTAAACCAACGTGATCCCGACAGCGTACCGGCAGCCTGTTTAACATCGGAAGACGGAAAACTCAGTGTGGTGGTATATACAGATGCACCGGCATTACAATTTTATACCGGTAACTATTTAGCCGGAACACCAGCAAGACAGGGAGAATATGAGGACTATCAGGGGATCGCGTTAGAAAGCGGTTTTCTGCCAGACTCCCCTAATCACCCTGAATGGCCGCAACCAGATTGCTGGCTGGAGCCTGGCGAAAAAATACACACTACGACACGTTACCGGTTTACTGTCAGATAATCTGCAGAGAAATAGTCTGCTGAGTTGATCCCCGGACTTACGCCAGAGGCGGATTTCGGATATGTTAATCACTATCCTGTCCGGGGTATATTTCCGGTATTGGCACAGTTTCCATTATCATAGAACTTTTCGAGCATTAAGGAGTTAAGCGATGGCAGTAACCAAGCTTGTTCTGGTACGTCACGGCGAAAGCCAGTGGAATCAGGAAAACCGCTTTACCGGCTGGTACGATGTGGACCTGTCTGAAAAGGGCCGCGGAGAAGCAAAAGCCGCAGGGAAGTTACTGAAAGATGAAGGTTTCAGCTTCGACTTTGCTTATACGTCGGTTCTGAAGCGTGCTATCCATACTCTTTGGAATGTACTGGATGAACTTGATCAGGTCTGGCTGCCGGTTGAGAAATCCTGGCGCCTGAACGAACGCCATTACGGCGCACTGCAAGGCCTGAATAAAGCAGAAACCGCAGAAAAATACGGTGATGAGCAGGTAAAACAGTGGCGTCGTGGTTTTGCAGTAACTCCACCGGAACTGGATCGTAGTGATGAGCGTTTCCCCGGCCATGACCCGCGTTATGCCTCTTTAACCGCTGAACAATTGCCAACCACCGAAAGCCTGGCGCTGACCATTGAGCGCGTTATTCCATTCTGGGAACAGTCTATTCTGCCACGCATTAAAAGCGGTGAGAAAGTGATCATTGCGGCGCATGGTAACTCTCTGCGGGCATTGATCAAATATCTGGACAACATGTCAGAAGATGAAATTCTGGAACTGAATATTCCTACCGGGGTTCCACTGGTATATGAGTTTGATGAAAACTTCAAACCACTGAAACACTATTACCTGGGTAATGCCGACGAAATCGCAGCTAAAGCTGCTGCCGTCGCGAACCAGGGTAAAGCGAAGTAATCTGTCACCGACAGCACTTGCGATTTGCGGCCGGGAGCGATTCCCGGCCGTTTTTACTGGTTACTTCTGACGACGTTCACGTACTGCAGCTGCCAGCTGTTTCAACACTTTCTCAGTAGCTTCCCAGCCGATACAGGCATCCGTTACACTCTGGCCATAAACCAGTGGTTGTCCGCTGTCAGGATTCTGATTTCCTTCCACCAGATGGCTTTCGATCATCACACCAATAATGTCACGATCTCCACCGGCAATCTGACCCGCAACATCATCGGCAACATCCAGCTGCTTCTGAAACTGTTTCAGGCTGTTTGCATGGCTAAAATCGATCATAATCTGTGGCTTCAGACCCGCTTTTACCAGCCCCTGGCGAACAGATTCAACATCTGAAGCGCTATAATTCGGAACCCTTCCACCACGCAAAATAATATGACAATCCTGATTGCCCTGTGTTTCGACAATCGCCGAATGGCCATATTTGGTGACTGACAGGAAACAGTGCCCTGCGGAGGCGGCATTAATAGCATCGATAGCAACTTTAATTGTGCCGTCTGTACCATTTTTGAAGCCGACCGGACAGGAAAGACCTGAGGCCAGCTCGCGATGCACCTGAGATTCCGTCGTCCGGGCTCCAATCGCTCCCCAACTCATCATATCCGCCAGATACTGCGGAGTAATCATATCCAGAAATTCACCTGCAGCCGGCAGCCCGCTGTCATTAATATCCAGCAGCAGCTTACGGGCAATTTTCAGACCATCATTAATTTTGAAGCTTCCATCCATATCCGGATCATTGATCAGCCCTTTCCAGCCGACCGTTGTACGTGGTTTTTCAAAATAAACCCGCATAACAATTTCCAGATCTGCAGCAAGCTCCTTGCGCAGTGACAATAAGCGCCCGGCATACTCCAGAGCCGCTTTTGGATCATGGATTGAGCAAGGTCCAATGACCACCAGCAAACGATCATCCTGTCCTTGTAAGATTTTCTGAATTGCCTCACGGCAACGAAAAACTGTTGACGCTGCTTCTCCGGTTGCCGGAAATTTTTCCAGCAGGGCTACCGGTGGCAGCAGTTCTTTAATATCTCTGATCCTTAAGTCGTCATTCTGATAGTTCATAATGCTTCCGCTAAAAATAAGTCAACATGGTCCTCTGTACTCTAGCTTGCTGTACCTGAGGAGTAAATCAGCTTTACCGGGACAATTCTGCCCGAATAATCACCACTGTCTGTTAATTTGCTCCCGGAGAGAAGAAATATTTTTGCGCTAAAACAAGCACCGCCATTTTCTACTCTCTGCTTCCTTATGCCATACTAAACCGCAACATTACCTCAGTCACCGCAATGTGATTACTGCGTGACTTTTACCCGCAAGAAGCTTTCAGGATCCTTTATCGCTATGGCTCATGCTCATCATCACACCCAAACCAACGTAAACCGTACCAGGCTAAGGGCGGCATTTATTGTCACTGCGGTATTTATGCTGATTGAAGTCTTTGGTGGCTGGATGTCTGGTTCTCTGGCATTGCTGGCTGATGCAGGGCATATGCTGACAGACGCCGGAGCATTATTACTCTCACTGCTTGCTTCTCATTTTGCAGAGCGTAAAGCGTCCTCTCATCAGACTTATGGCATGTTACGGCTGACCACATTATCTGCGTTCGTTAATGCGCTGGCATTACTGGTGATTACTGTGCTGATTGTGTGGGAGGCTGTTGTCCGCTTCTTTGCTCCTGAACCGGTAGCCGGAGGGCTAATGATCGCAATTGCTGTGGCCGGGCTTTTTTCCAACCTGTTGTGCTTTTTCCTGCTTCGTCAGGGCGACGGGGAGCAGAACATGAATGTACGGGGTGCAGCACTCCATGTACTGGGGGATCTGCTCGGGTCTGTCGGTGCTATTATCGCGGCACTGCTGATTATATGGACCGGATGGACGCCCTTTGATCCAATCTTGTCTGTGCTGGTTTCACTGCTGATAGTACGCAGTGCCTGGCAATTATTACGACAAAGCTCGCGGGAACTGTTGGAAAGTGCTCCCGCAGAAGTCGATGTAACGAAACTGGCCAGACAACTGACACTGAATATTGCTGAAGTTCGTCACGTTCACCATGTGCATTTCTGGCAGGTGGGTGAGCAAAATATACTGACCCTGCATGCTCAGGTTATTCCCAATTATCAGCATGACCAGTTACTGCAACGCATCCATCAGTGGCTGCGTAGTAATTACGCGATAGATCATGCCACCGTACAGATTGAGTATCAGCCCTGCCAGCAAATGGAATGTCTGCTGATGAGCAGTTCAGGCACTCACTCCCCGCATTCTCATGCAGGGCATGGGCATGAGCACGAAGCTCATAACGGCGGCCATGTTCATTCACACTGATGCCAACCTGTTTGTGCCGGAGCGAGGACTGAATCAGCCAGTTTAACCTGGATAATCTTCTTCCAGCTGCAGTAACTGCTGTTTAACTCCCAACCCTCCGGCAAATCCTGTCAGACTACCATTAGCCCCTATCACCCGGTGGCAGGGAACAATAATCGATAACGGGTTTCTGCCATTTGCCGCCCCGACAGCCCTGACCGCTTTCGGACGACCAATGCGGGTGGCAATATCGCGGTAACTGCGGGTTTCTCCATAGGGTATCTCCGCCAGCGCCTGCCAGACCTGCAACTGGAAAAGAGTACCTTCCGGCTGCAGCGGCAATTCAAATTGTTGCCTCTGTCCGGCAAAATATTCGGTGAGCTGTTCTGCCGCCTGCATCAATAACGGGTGATCCGGTGACAGCAGGTCTGCACTGGCTCTGATACGTGCCGGGCGTTCATTTTCCCAGGCTACAGCCGCCAGCCCTTGTTCTCCGGCAATTAGTGTCAGTTCCCCTACAGGGGTAAGCAATAATTTATAACGATACATAGTGTGAGTCCCGTTAGCAGAATCAGATAACCTATTATGCCATTGTTCCGCAGCAAAACTGGCGGTTTTCGGACATCAGCATATTTTGTATAGATGTCCGAAAACCGCCAGTAACTGATGCAATCAGATCTATACTTATCTGGTTTCCGGGGAGAAATTTATGACTGATGAGAAGAGCGCTTACCAGGCACTGGTTAGTCGCGACAGCCGCTTTGACGGTCTGTTTTTTACCGCTGTTCGCTCAACCGGCATCTATTGCCGCCCTGTCTGCCCTGCCAGAACACCACTGCGCAAGAACTGTCAGTTTTTTCGTTATGCAGAGCAAGCCGAAAAAGCGGGTTATCGTCCATGCCTGCGTTGTCGCCCGGAACTGGCACCAGGCCATTCACCCATAGATCAGTCCGGTGTTTTATGTCAGCAACTGATCGATGCAGTAGAAGCCGGCTTACTGGAACAGGATTTCCGGATTTCAACAATTGCCAGCCAGTTTTCGCTGAGTGAACGCCAGTTACGCAGAATAATCAGTCAGCAGTTAGGGGTCACCCCGGGCGAGCTTCGACAAAGCCGGCGTCTGAGACTGGCGCGCCAGTTGCTTAGTGAGACCCGATTGCCAATTACCAGCATTGCTTTTGCCAGCGGTTTTGGCAGCATTCGTCAGTTCAACTCGGTATTTCTACAACAGTATCAGCTGCCTCCGGGCGCATTCAGAAAAAATGCACCTCAGCAGCCATCATCTGACTCGTCTGAAACATCCCGGGTCCGACTGTTTTATCGGCCACCGTTCGACTGGCCCGCTCTGTTGAGGTTCCTTGAAAAACGACGAATCAAGGAAGTTGAGTGGGTGGATAACGATCATTATCTGAGAACTGTTGCTATAGGGGAACATCAGGGATGGATTCGTGTTGGTCAGCATCCTCAACAACCCTGCCTTGAGGTGGAGTTCAGTCATTCTCTGGCACCGGCACTCCCGGTGCTGCTACAACGTTTACGGCAGCTGTTTGATCTCAACTGCCAGCCGGATCTTATTGCCGCACAACTGGCGACTGATCCCCTAATGGCACCATTGGTGGCGGCTTATCCCGGAGAAAGGGTCCCTGGTTGTTTTGATCGTTTTGAACTGGCTTTGAGAGCGATTCTTGGTCAGCAGGTCACCGTGGCTGCAGCAACTACACTAAGCAGCAGGCTGGCGCGCAGATTTGGCCAGCCGCTCGTCACCCCGTTTCCGGAACTTAGTCGACTGTCTCCACAGCCAGAGAATTTTATTGATGCTGTCGCAGATGATATTGGTTCGCTGGGTATTGTCGGTAGCCGGATTAAAGCTATTCTGGCCCTGGCTGAAGCCTGCAGGGAAGGATTATTCAGTGAGAAATATGCAATCGATCATCAGCAATTGTTGAACTCACTGACCGGACTGCCGGGAATCGGCCCCTGGACAGCACACTATATAGTAATGCGTGCGTTTTCGTGGACGGATGCCTTTCCAAAAGAAGATATTGCAATCCGCAAAGCCCTGGGGGGAATCACTGCCCGACAGGCCGAAGAATTGTCACAGGCATGGCGCCCGTGGCGTAGCTATGCAGTTATGTTGCTATGGCGTTCGCTGGGTACACAATAGCTCTCAAAAATCGTCCAGTCAGGCGGTAAATAATGCCAGTTCGCGGCCCCTGTCATGGCATTGAGGCACATATTTTTTCGATAACATTGCTACCCGCCAGTATAAATTGCTGCTACGGACATTTACCCGTCCGTAGCAACAAAATCATCTCAGGCAACATTTTCCCCACTAAATACCGGGTAAAATTATTTGAAATCTACCTGCATCAGCTCAGCGATCGTTGAGTTCTGCGTGGATATAACACATCTCTCCAGATAATCAGTAAATCTGGAAGGTTTCTGCATTCCAAGATTCAGCAGTTTGGTATTATCAAAAACGACATTGAGTTCTGAAAAGTGCCCATACAGCTTCATAGCCCGCAAAACTATCCGCTCGTTGCACGGTCCGAACACCGCTTTAAAGCTTTTACGGCTGGCGGATAACTGTTTATAAGACACTCTCTGGTAATCCACTCCCAGCGCTTTTTTCCCCGATGCCTTCGCCATCGCCTGATCAATTTCAGCAAAAGTCACACTGCTGTGCGTACCGGCAGAAATATGAATAACTTCATTCACTACATTTTTAGCATCCAGCATCATTACCAGAGCATCGGCACAATAATCTACCGGGATAACATCAATACGATCCTGCAGTCCACAGGTAAATTTCCCCAGCATCAGTACCATCTGGAATACCCAGAAAATACTCGCAGAAGGTAAACAGCCATGATCAGAGTGACCAACCACAATCGAAGGCCTGGCTATAACTAACGGAAAGTTTTCCAGAGTGGTGAGTTTGTTTTCAATCGCCGCTTTGCTCCAGGTGTACTCAACAACGTGTTGCTCGCGGGTGGAATTCAGGCTGTTTTCAGTGACCAGACTGTTAGGTTGCGGGGCGCATGACATCGCAGTGCCAACATGGATAAACTTTTCCAGTGTTTTGACCCGGCTCATCCGTTCTGCAAACAAAAATGTACCGTCAACATTAACTTTCCAGATGTATGGATTATTACCAAACGAGGCCACTGCAGCACAATTAATAACGTGTGTGACTTCATCCAGTCTGGAGTCTTCAGTAAAATCCTGTGGGCTCGCAAGGTCACCTGGAATGATATCTGCGGGAGTGATACGTTTTAATTGCGATTCAGTTAGCCCAAAGTTCTTCAGATTAGCCTGCACCCGCTGGCAGCCCTCTTCGGCTGAACCCGCTCTGACCAGTAGCAATAAACTGTCCTGATGATTTTTTACCAGGCTGGCAACAACTGCCCCGCCAAGAAAACCGGTAGAACCTGTAATTAATATTTTTTTCATAACCATATCATTGTTAAATAAACCATACAGGGCCGAATACGGAAAGTATTCTTCCCACCGCCCGAAGTTTTGTCTGCATTCACAGCATTTTTGTTTAACCTAAATCTGGCAGAGAAATCACCCCTCCCCTGACTTATTCAGGCGACATTCACTCTCATGACGGCAGTGCATTCGCCCAATGGCAGACTGTAATAAAAGAACATTAAATTTTCCCTGGAATCACTCCTGATAATCTTATTCAATCCTTAAAACCCTGGCAGATGTGTTTTTAATTGTTTCACAGTTATAATTTCCGTGACTAACGAATGAGTATCGTTAATGCAAAACGCCCGTCATCGATAAAATTCCCTTTAAACATTAATAATCAATGCGTTAACTTAATACAATCAGTCTCAACTTTTTACAAAGGAAGAAACCATCTGCTTTGCAAGAATAGTATTGTTCCCGGTATTTCACACGAGAAAAACGGAATGGTTTAATTTCGGTTTAATATCAGGGCAACTGACATAGCGCAGCCTGTCTGGCAGAGGTAAAAAAATAACTCAGTAATATCGATAATTTATTAACTTCATAATGTTATCTTAATAATTAATAAGTTCATCATTCCGGAAAATAAAATCATTTTGTTTTGGATTTATTTATAATTGAGGTCACTTCTGAACTTTCAAAACTTTTAGCTTAGTCCTGCCCCCTCATATAAACTTAGCAGGCTATTTATATAAGCTAATGCATGCTTCTGCTGATTAATTTTTATCTTATATAAAAACATTTCAATTGGATACTTATCTGATATTGGCCGCGAAGGGGTAATGAGAGGCAAGAGAGGCTTCTGAGTTTCATCTACTCTGCAGAATAAGGCACCCGTCTGACAGGCCCTGTCACGTACTCTGTGTCACAGAGACTCTCAATCACTGTAACTCAGACCAGCAAGATTATTATTGCTCTGAGGGCGTCTGAGTGGCTCACAGACATCAGTTCCTCATATTATCAGCCGTGATCCTTGCTTCAGCATATCCACAGCCATACCGCCTGAGTGTTCAGACTGGCGTTTAAACAAAAATCCGTTCTCAACCAGTAGAGTGCTATTTCGAAACAGCTGGATCGTGCAGGATGACTCACTAACGCTCGCCCTGTGGGCCGTTGTTACCAACGTTGTCCCACTGCGTGAGACCCGAACCTGCAGCAGGTTCTCATACTGCACGTTTATTTTACGGATCTCACAAACTAAAAAAGCACCCTGAAGGGTGCTTTTTCTGAATTGGTGGGTCGTGCAGGATTCGAACCTGCGACCAATTGATTAAAAGTCAACTGCTCTACCGACTGAGCTAACGACCCTTCGCGGGATATTCTGTGCTGTGGCATTCTTTATGAATGGTGGGTCGTGCAGGATGACTCGCTGACGCTCGCCCTGCGGGCCGTTGCTAACAACGTTGTCTCACTTCGTTCGACCCGAACCTGCAGCAGGTTCTCATGCTGCACGTTACTGTCACTGCTTACTTCTGAAACTGGTGGGTCGTGCAGGATTCGAACCTGCGACCAATTGATTAAAAGTCAACTGCTCTACCGACTGAGCTAACGACCCCTCGCGGGATATTCTGTGTTGTGCCACTCTTTAAGAATGGTGGGTCGTGCAGGATTCGAACCTGCGACCAATTGATTAAAAGTCAACTGCTCTACCGACTGAGCTAACGACCCGTCACAAAACACAAAACAAACATAAAAGAGAATAAATATCACCATCTCAGAAGATGGTGGGTCGTGCAGGATTCGAACCTGCGACCAATTGATTAAAAGTCAACTGCTCTACCGACTGAGCTAACGACCCTCTTTTATCATTACCGGATGCTATTTGTTTATCACCCGGCAACGGCGGCATATATTACTGATTTAACTGGGTAGCGCAACCCTTATTTAAAAAAAACTGACTGGTTGCTTACCTTTCACCCGGCAAGACCAGAAATCCAACAATTACTGGTCAGAATGCCGCTCGTTATCCTGCAGTCAGCCTTTTTTGTGCTGCTTTAGCAGCTGCAGTACCAGGATAGAGTTTGATCACTTGCTGGAACACGGCTTTGGATTTTGCGGTGTCTTTTTTATCCTGCATAACTACCCCCACCTTGTACAACGCTTCCGGTGCCTTAGGTGATTTAGGAAAGTTTTTAACCACGGTCGCAAAATAATATGCGGAATCATCCAGCCGGCCTTTATTGTAATAAAGCTGGCCCAGCCAGTAATTAGCATTTGGCTGATAAGTGGAGTCCGGATATTTTTTCACCCATGCCTGAAGAGCAGAGATCGCTTCATCAAACTTTTTCTGTTTGAGAATCAAATCCACAGCCGCATTGTAATCACTGTTAGCATCGCCTGACTGGGTTGCCTGACTGTTTCCAGCTGCAGGGGCTGTTGCAGTCTGATCAGTCGCAGAAGCGCCGTTATCGCCGCCTGCTACAGGTGCTGCTGCCGCAGATCCTTGAGCGGAAGCATTACTGCTTAATGAGTCAATCTGCTGATAGAGTTGCTTCTGCTGTTCTGCAAGCTGGTTTAACTGATAGGTATTTTGCTGAATTTCACCGCGTAACGAATCAATGTCATTTTGAGTGTCACTGAGTTGCTGTTGCAGTTGTTGCAGTAATTGAGCTTGCGCATTTGAAATGCGTTCAAGGGTGGTGACCCGGTCATCTACCGAGCCAGAGCCAACGCTACTGATTGACGCCTGAGCATGAGCGGCCGGAACGGCCGCTACAGCAATCAGTAACGACAGACTCAGAGTATGAAGTCTGAAGTTACTAATCATATAAATCTCTTAGTAAACCAGTACGGCACGACGGTTTTTAGCCCATGCGGCTTCGTCATGACCCAGTACTGCTGGTTTTTCTTTACCGTAAGAAACGATAGACATTTGGTCTTCGGCTACGCCTTTGCCCTGCAGATACATTTTAACTGCATTTGCACGACGCTCACCCAGTGCGATGTTGTACTCAGGAGTACCACGCTCATCCGCATGACCTTCGATGGTCACTTTGTATGAAGGGTTGCTACGCAGGAAGTTAGCATGCTGATCCAGCATCTGAGCGAACTCAGGCAGGATGTCATACTTGTCCAGACCAAAGTAAACAATATTGTTCTGTTGCAGCTGCTGCATTTGCAGACGAGCTTGTGCATCAGTAGACATATTGCCGCCATTAGCGCCATTACCGTATGCGCTGTCAGCACCACCGGTAGTTGCACCGCTATCATTATCATTTTTATGAGAGCTACACGCAGCGACAGCCATTACAGGCAGAGCCAGCATTAACCCTTTCAGCAGTTTATTCAGTTGCATTTCAAAATCCTATTATAGTTTGCCATACATATTTACACATGCATCACATATACGGAGACCAGGCAGGCGATGATACCTGTCCATCAGTCGCCGGAAGACGCGCTTTGAAACGCCCATCGATTGAAACCAACTGCAATATGGAACCATAACCCTGAGTAGAGCTATAAATAACCATTGTGCCGTTAGGTGCAAGACTTGGCGTCTCGTCCAGATACGTGTCCGTTAAAGTTTGAACGGCTCCCGTTTCCAGATCCAGTTTAGTGACATGTTGAGCACCGTTAACAGTGCTAATCATCACCAGAAATTTACCATCAGGAGAAACATCGGAATCCTGGTTCTGGTTACCCTGCCAGGAAATACGTTGTGGTGTTCCACCATTAATACCAATCTTATATATCTGCGGACGACCCGCCTGATCCGAAGTATACGCCAGTGTCTGACTGTCCGGGAACCAGGTAGGTTCAGTGCTGTTATAACGGGCATTAGTAACCTGATGAATCTGTCCTGAAGCCAGGTCCATTACATACAGGTTCAGGCTACCAGTTTTAGATAATGCAAATGCCAGTTTTGTCCCGTCAGGTGAAAATGCCGGGGCACCGTTATGTCGTGGGAAATCTGCAATTGTCCGGACTGAGCTGTTAGCCAATGTCTGAACCACCAGTGCAGAACGACCACTTTCAAAAGTTACATAGGCCAGTTTGCTGCCATCCGGTGACCATGCCGGGGACATTAATGGTTCTGAAGAACGATGCACTACAAACTGGTTATAGCCGTCGTAATCCGCAACCCGAAGTTCCCATGGATACTGGCCGCCGTTAGTCTGCACAATGTAAGCAATACGGGTACGGAATGCTCCTTTAATACCAGTCAGCTTCTGAAAAACTTCATCACTTGCGGTATGAGCTGCATAACGTAACCACTGTTTGGTCACTTTGTAAGAGTTCTGAGCTAACACAGTTCCCGGCGCACCTGCGGTGTCCACTAACTGATAAGAAACCTGGTAGCTACCATCCGGGTTGCCCTGAACCTGTCCAACTACAACGGCATCAATACCCAAAGCAGACCATGCTGCCGGCTGAACTGCCTGAGCAGTGGTAGGCTGTTGTGGCAGACGAGAGCGATCCAGCGGATTAAATTTACCACTGTTTCTCAGGTCAGCGGCAACAATTCCGCCAATGTCTTCAGGTGCTGCGCCGCTTCCTACCCACTGAAACGGAACCACACCAATCGGGCGTGCGGTGTTAACCCCCTGAGTGATTTCGATACGGACTTCGGCCTGCGAAACCACTGTCCACAGCAGTAAGAAAACACTCAAGGTTATACGAAATGCATGCTTCATCTTCTCTCCCTTATCTGAACATTGTGTTCATGATAATTCGTATAAATTCCGATAATTATCTGACAAAAGTACGACTACCCTTCACAGCATAGTCGATACTTTCCCCGGCTTCACTATTGGGGTTTAAACACCAGTGTTGAATCTTTTACCTGCTCCCAGACTTCAGGGCTTGGTTTAGGGAACTGCGCAGTTTTCGCCGCAGTAATCGCCGCCTGGCATAATGCGCTATCTCCACCTGCTGCGACTGCTGAAACAAGGGTTCCATTCTGCATCAGTTTTATATGTACATCACAGGTTTTGCCTGCGTAGCTATCAGGGTCGTAGAACCTGCTCTGAATTGCTGCCTGTACCTGACTCATATAGCTGGAAATTGCAGCACCGGAAGCCCCGGATTTTTTCTGGGTTCCCTGACCGGCTGCAGAAGCTCCCCCTTGTTTACTACTCTTAGGCGCATTTTTACCCGAGGACAGCCCTCCCAGTAAGTCATCGACTTCGCTGGTTTGCTTAGCCGCGGCCGCAGCTTTCGCTTTTGCTGCAGCTTTAGCATCTGCGGCGGCTTTAGCTTTAGCCTCGGCAGCTGCCTTAGCTTTAGCTTCGGCGGCAGCCTTTTCTTTAGCTTCAGCAGCAGCTTTTTCCTTAGCTTCGGCAGCAGCTTTCTGTTTAGCTTCAGCAGCGGCTTCCGCTTTAGCTTGCTGTTCGGCTTTTTCTTTCGCCTCTGCAGCGGCCTGAGCTTTAGCCTGCTGTTCTGCTTTCTCTTTAGCTTCGGCAGCAGCTTTTGCATCGGCAGTCGCTTTGGCTTTAGCAGCTGCCGCAGCATCTGCTTTGGCCTGCTCTGCAGCTTTAGCTTTCGCTTCAGCTGCGGCGGCTTTCGCTTGTTCTGCAGCTTTTGCTTTAGCTGCAGCAGCAGCGGCTTTAGCTTGTTCTGCAGCTTCGGCTTTTGCCTGTGCTGCGGCGGCCTTCGCCTGCTGGTCAGCCTGAGCCCTGGCTTCTGCTGCAGCGGCTTTCGCCTGCTGCTCGGCCTGAGCTTTGGCTTCGGCAGCAGCCGCTTTCGCCTGCTGGTCAGCCTGGGCTTTCGCTTCGGCGGCAGCTGCTTTAGCTTCTGCCGCTTTGGCTTCTGCTGCTTTTTCCTGCTGCGCAGCCTCTGCTTTCGCCGCAGCCGCCTGTTCAGCGGCCTGCTTTGCAGCCTCTTTAGCTTCTTTTTCTGCCTGCTGCTTAGCTTCTTTCGCCTGTTCAGCAGCCTGTTTATCAGCCTGTTCCTGCGCTTGTTTTGCCGCAGCCTGTTGCTGTTGTTTTACGTCTGGTTGTTGCGCCGGTTGAGCATTTTCACGGTTGTATTGGTCAACGACGGCTCCTGGATCAACCATGACCGCATCGATGTCACTTCCTCCCCCGCCACCGCTGGGTTGGATATTCTCGTCAAACGAACTAAAAATCAGTATCACGATCACCAGAACATGCAAGGCAACAGATATGATTATTGCGCGTTTTAACTTATCGTTTTGCTCGGTTGCCTTCGACACTCTCGGTTCCCAAAAACGGATGATAATTAAATCGGTTGAGTCATCAGGCCTACTGACTTAACTCCTGCCTGATGCAGTAAATTCAGAGCCTTAATGATTTCGTTGTAAGGCACATCTTTTGCTCCCCCGATCAAAAAGATACTTTTCGGGTTAGTTTCGAGAAGATGCTGGGCCTCACTGATAATCTGCTCCGGCGGGAGTTGTTCCAGCCGTTGATGATCTTCAACGATGGTATATTGCCCGACACCAGAAACTTCCAGAATTACCGGCGGATTATCGTCTGTCGATACTGTCTTAGAGTCAGTAGCATCAGGCAGATCAACATTGACACTCTGGGTAATGATTGGTGCTGTTGCCATAAAGATCAGTAACAACACCAGCAATACGTCCAGTAGCGGAACAATATTTATCTCTGACTTCAGGTCACGACGAGCGCGACCACGCGTTCTGGCCATGAGTCAACCTCTGCTTACTTAGTGCTTTCGCTGGTAAATGCCTGGCGATGCAGGATTGCGGTAAACTCTTCGGTAAAGTTGTCGTAGCCCTGTTCCAGCTTATTAACTCTCTGGTTCAGACGGTTATAAGCCATTACCGCCGGGATGGCTGCGAACAGACCAATAGCCGTGGCTATAAGTGCTTCCGCGATTCCCGGTGCTACCATTTGCAGAGTGGCCTGTTTCACAGCACCCAAAGCAATAAAGGCGTGCATAATCCCCCACACTGTACCAAACAGACCAATATACGGACTGATGGAACCGACAGTACCAAGGAACGGAATATGGTTTTCCAGGCTTTCCAGTTCGCGATTCATCGAGATTCGCATCGCGCGACTGGCACCTTCAACCACTGCCTCAGGAGCATGACCATTGGCACGATGCAGACGGGCAAACTCCTTAAAGCCGGCATAAAAAATTTGTTCGGAACCATTCAGTTCTTCCCGACGCCCCTGGCTTTCCTGGTATAAACGGGAGAGATCTACACCCGACCAGAATTTGTCTTCAAACGCTTCGGCTTCACGGCCCGCGGCATTAAGGATGCGAGTTCGTTGAATAATGATGGCCCATGAAACAATAGAAAAACCAATCAAAATCAACATAATGAATTTGACCAGAAGGCTTGCCTTCAGGAACAAATCAAGGATGTTCATGTCAGTCACTGCTTGAACTCCGCGACAATGGACTTAGGAAGCGCAATAGGCTTCATACGGTGTGTGTTGATACAGGCAATAAGAACTTCAGCTTCATTAATCAGCTTGCCTTCTGAATTTAGCATCCGCTGACGGAAAGTCATGGTTGCCCGCCCTAAATCGCTGACTTCACTCTCAATTTGCAGTAAGTCATCAAGTCGGGCCGCAGCAATATAATCCACCGTCATGCGCCGTACCACAAATGCCACCTGTTGTTCTAACAGCTCTTGCTGTGTAAAACCGCACTGGCGCAACATTTCTGTCCGGGCTCGTTCATAAAAAGCAATATAACTGGCGTGGTAAACCACCCCACCCGCATCAGTATCTTCGTAGTAGACCCTGACCGGCCAATGAAACAGTACGTTACTCACCCTACATCCTGGCATTAATTTAAACCAGCATACTATACGCAAGTGAAATGGGGTTTGGAATGGGACAATCCTGACCA
This sequence comes from Tatumella citrea, assembly GCF_002163585.1. NCBI lineage: Bacteria > Pseudomonadati > Pseudomonadota > Gammaproteobacteria > Enterobacterales > Erwiniaceae > Tatumella > Tatumella citrea. The sequence continues at coordinate 1,319,862 of NZ_CP015579.1, read as the reverse complement.
GAGAAAATAATTATTTCGGCTGACACACTACAGCAACGACAGTTGCATGAATCTGACAAAACCTTAAGATTTTTTACTTAGTGGTTTAGTAAACAGATGGAAACCATGGAGAGTTGTGCGGAGACAAACAAAAACCCCGCACTAAATCATGCGGGGTGAAATATCTTATTACTCTTATAACTGAGCCGGCAGGACCGCCCGGGGGTCAGAAAACAAAATAACGCAGCACTGCAGCCAGCAGGATAAGCCAGGCGATCAGCGGATTAAACACCACTTTCCACAGTGTGGTGTGAATCACAAAACCTGAACCATGAATCACCCCACTGCATACTGCCCAAATTAGTACTAAGCCCCACAGCGTATTGTGGACTCCGGGGGCCAGGGAAATTCGTGAAGGATCCCAGAGAACACACCCGGCAATCAGCAAAGCTGCGCAGAGTGAAAGGCCCCGCAAAAGGGCCTTATCTGTCAGGTTATATAACCTGCCTGCCATTTCCTGCATCAGGATTGCTCGTCTTCATGGCCTTTGCTGACATTTTCAAGTGCCAGCGCAGTCATGACGCCAAAAGAACAAGCCAGAAGCGTGCCAAGTATCCAGGCAAAATACCACATCGTTGACCTCTCTTTTAATACAGTGAATGGCTGTTACGTTCGATATCATCTTTAGTGATACGGCCGTACATTTTGTAATAACACCATGCGGTGTAAGCCAGTATCAGCGGGACAAAGATAATCGCCGCAAATGTCATGGTGGTCAGGGTCCGCAAACTGGACGTTGCATCCCACATGGTCAGGCTCATTCCCGGATTAGTGTCTGAAGGCATAATGAACGGGAACATCGCTACACCGGCTGTCATAATGACGCAGGCAATCGTCAGAGATGAGAAAACGAAAGCCCATGCACCTTTATTCACCCGTGAGCACAGCACTGTCAGTAAGGGTAATACCACTCCCAACACCGGGAAGACCCACAATACTGGTGATGCTTTGAAATTAGCCATCCATGCGCCGGTTTCTCTGACCACATCTTTACCTACAGGGTTAGACGCCGCATGATGGTCAATAACACTTTTGACCACATAGCCATCGATACCATAGGCTACCCAGATGCCGGCAAGCACAAAACTGACCAGCATAATCAGTGTAGTAATCTGCGTCATACTACGACTACGCAGGTAGACTTCACCGGTGGTACGCATCTGTAAATATGCAGCCCCCTGGGTCAGAATCATCATCAGGCTCACGATCCCGGCCAGCAGCGCAAACGGATTAAGCAACATAAAGAAATTGCCGGTATAGAACAGCCGCAGGTATTCATCCATATGGAAGGGTACGCCCTGCAACAGGTTGCCAAACGCGACACCAATCACCAGCGGCGGAACAAAGCTACCAATAAAGATTCCCCAGTCCCACATCCCTCTCCAGCGGCTATCCGCCAGTTTTGAACGGTAATCGAAACCAATCGGCCGAAAGAACAGTGATGCCAGTACCAGAATCATCGCAACGTAAAATCCGGAGAATGCCGCTGCATAAACTGTTGGCCAGGCAGCAAATAATGCGCCGCCCGCCGTAATCAGCCAAACCTGGTTACCGTCCCAGTGCGGGGCAATACTGTTGATCATTATCCGGCGTTCAGTATCTGTTCGCCCGATAATGCGACTTAGCATCCCCACTCCCATATCAAAACCATCTGTGACGGCAAAACCGATTAACAGCACACCGACCAGCAGCCACCAGACAAAGCGCAATACTTCATAATCAAACATGTGAGCTCTCCTGAGTTATCGTGCCGGCTGTGTAGTTGCTGACAATTTTTCGTGATGATAACGGCCGGTTTTCAGACTGCTTGGACCCAGTCGTGCAAATTTGAACATCAGGTACATTTCCGCCACCAGGAACAGGGTATACAGTCCACAAATCAGCCCCATTGAGAACAATAAGTCTCCTGCGGTTAACGACGAATTTGCTACTGCAGTAGGTAATACTTCACCGATAGCCCACGGCTGACGACCATATTCGGCCACAAACCAGCCAGACTCCACAGCAATCCACGGTAACGGAATACCGTACAATGCAGCTTTAAGTAACCAGCGGCTTTTACCAATACGGTTGCGTAATACACTCCAGAATGAAAATGCAATAACGGCCAGCAACAACACACCACACAGCACCATAATGCGGAAGGCAAAATAAAGTGGGGCGACCTGTGGAATAGAATCTTTGGTCGCCTTAGCAATATCGGCCTCAGTAGCATCGGTTACATTCGGGGTGTAGCGTTTCAGTAATAATCCGTAACCCAGATCTTTTTTGGTCTGATTAAACTCAGCACGCACAGCCGGATCCTGGCTGCCATTCCGCAGTTCATTCAGTAAAGCATAGGCTTTCATACCATTACGGATTCTGACTTCATGTTGTGCCAGCAATTCTTTCAGCCCCGTCACCGGAGTATCGACAGACCGCGTGGCAATCAACCCGAGCAGATAAGGTATCTGGATGGAGTAATTATTCTTCTCTGTCTTCTGGTCAGGAATACCAAACAGGGTGAAAGAGGCCGGTGCGGGCTGAGTTTCCCATTCGGCTTCGATGGCAGCCAGCTTGGTTTTCTGCACATCGCCAATTTCATAACCTGACTCATCACCAAGGATAATTACTGATAACACTGCGGCCATGCCAAAACTTGCTGCGATAGCAAATGAACGTTTGGCAAAAGCAGTATCGCGACCTTTCAACAGATAGTAAGCACTGATCCCAAGGATAAACATCGCACCAGTGGTGTAGCCTGCGGCAACAGTGTGGACAAATTTAACCTGGGCAACCGGGTTCAGCACTAACTCTGAAAAACTCACCATTTCCATACGCATGGTTTCAAAGTTAAATTCTGAAGCGACCGGATTCTGCATCCATCCGTTAGCCACCAGAATCCACAGTGCAGACATATTTGAACCCAACGCCACCAGCCAGGTGACAGACAAATGTTGGACTTTACCCAGACGGTCCCAGCCGAAAAAGAATAAACCCACAAACGTAGATTCGAGGAAGAAAGCCATCAAACCTTCAATGGCCAGCGGCGCACCAAAGATATCTCCGACATAATGGGAATAATAAGACCAGTTAGTCCCGAACTGAAATTCCATAGTCAGTCCGGTAGCAACACCGAGGGCAAAATTTATACCAAACAGCTTGCCCCAGAATTTGGTCATATCTTTATAAATTTGTTTGCCGCTCAATACATATACTGTTTCCATGATAGCCAGTAAGAACGCCATACCGAGCGTCAGTGGCACAAACAGAAAGTGGTACATTGCAGTCAAGGCAAACTGTAGGCGAGACAGTTCGACGATATCAAACATCCTGACTCCTTGCTCTTTTTAATAAATAATTCTCTTCAGATAACATATTGTTGCTTCCGGTCTTCAGAGAATAAGTCGTTACTTTTAGCGGTTAACTGTGAGTCCGTTACTTCGGCAGCTAATTAACCTTTTTTCAGCGTCAGCCTCGGATATCCGCGGGTTGGCAGGTGATACCTGACCTCCTTTGGGGATCCTCAGCAGTTCTTCAGGCGTAAATAATTGATTTTTATCAAACAGTAATTAAGGGAATAATCTAAAGAAAAAAACCAAATTGACGTAAGACAATTTAATCCAAAATGCTTATTTATAGCCAGTGGAAAAACAGATATAAAACATGGTTTATTGATCTAAGTCGTTATTTGTCGATAAAAAGTTTGTTAGGTGAAAACGTACTCTGTAAAACAATCAAAAATCAGAGAGCAGTGTAAAAGAAGCGTAACAGAGAACCATTCAGTTCCATTGAGAAATAAAGGGTGTGGCTTTAATACCCCTGTTTTATGGACTACAAAAACAGCTTAACGGATTGTGATTAATTTAGATATATTTCATTTACAGTTTAATGATATTTCAACAACAAAATATATCCGGATTCGCAGAGGAACAATCTTTTACGCTGTTATTACAACCGGTTAATCTTTATCGTAAGACAACCCGCCCGGAGTTTCTGCAGGCAAAAAAAACCACCGGTCCAGCCGGTGGTTTTCTGATAACTCAACTAATTAACGGGCAGGTAAAACTGCTTTCACTGCATCGCCAATGTCTGCCAGGCTATGAACAGTTTTTACGCCTGCGGCTTCCAGCGCAGCAAACTTCTCATCTGCTGTCCCTTTACCACCAGCAATGATGGCGCCTGCATGGCCCATACGTTTGCCTTTTGGTGCAGTGACACCAGCGATATAGCTGACAACAGGCTTGGTAACATGTTCTTTAATATAGGCAGCCGCTTCTTCCTCAGCACTTCCGCCGATTTCACCAATCATGACGATAGCTTCAGTCTGTGGGTCCTGTTCAAACATTTTCAGGATGTCGATAAAGTTTGAACCAGGAATCGGGTCACCACCGATACCTACACAGGTAGACTGGCCATAGCCAATATCTGTGGTTTGCTTAACTGCTTCATAGGTCAGAGTCCCTGAACGGGAAACGATACCTACGCGGCCTGGCAGATGGATATGGCCTGGCATAATACCAATTTTACATTCACCCGGAGTGATAACTCCCGGGCAGTTTGGACCGATCATCCGCACACCGGCTTCATCCAGCTTCACTTTTACTGTCAGCATATCCAGAGTTGGGATACCTTCAGTAATCGTGATGATCAGTTTAATACCAGCATCAATAGCTTCAAGGATACTGTCTTTACAGAAAGGCGCAGGCACATAGATAACTGACGCAGTAGCACCGGTCTGCTCTACAGCTTCACGTACAGTATTAAATACCGGCAGTCCAAGGTGAGTGGTTCCGCCTTTGCCTGGCGTAACACCGCCAACCATCTGAGTTCCATAGGCAATCGCCTGTTCAGAGTGGAAAGTCCCCTGCCCGCCAGTGAAGCCCTGACAAATAACTTTGGTATTTTTATCGATCAGAATTGACATTATTTGCCCTCCGCTGCTGCAACCACGCGTTGAGCCGCGTCAGTCAGACTGGTTGCTGCAATAATATTTAAACCACTTTCTGCCAGTTTTTTCGCGCCCAGCTCTGCGTTGTTTCCTTCCAGACGCACCACCACAGGCACATTCACGCCCACTTCGGCAACAGCACCGATGATACCGTCAGCAATCAGGTCACAACGTACAATGCCGCCGAAAATGTTAACAAATACAGCTTTCACGGCACTGTCAGACAGAATAATTTTAAAGGCTTCGGTCACACGCTCTTTCGTCGCGCCGCCACCAACATCCAGGAAGTTAGCTGGCTGTCCGCCATGGTGTTTAACGATATCCATGGTACCCATCGCCAGTCCGGCACCATTAACCATACAGCCAATGTTGCCTTCCAGAGCCACGTAGTTCAGTTCCCATTGTGCAGCCTGAGCTTCACGGGCATCTTCCTGGCTTGGATCATGCATTTCACGCAGTTCCGGCTGACGGAACATCGCATTACTGTCGATGCTCAGTTTGCCATCCAGGCAGATCAGATCGCCGGTTTTGGTGATAACCAGAGGGTTAATTTCAACCAGTGCCAGATCACGTTCCAGGAACAGGGTTGCCAGGCCCATATAGATCTTAGCAAACTGGCTGACTTGTTTACCCTGCAGGCCCAGTTTGAAAGCCAGTTCACGACCTTGATAAGGCATCGGGCCAGTCAGTGGGTCAATCGCCATTTTATGGATCAGGTGCGGAGTCTCTTCAGCAACCTTTTCGATTTCAACACCACCTTCGGTAGAAGCCATAAATACGATACGACGGCTGCTACGATCGACAACTGCGCCCAGGTAAAGCTCTTTATCAATATCAGTGGCGGCTTCAACCAGAATCTGATTAACCGGCTGACCTGCTGCATCAGTCTGGTAAGTCACCAGATTTTTACCTAACCAGCTCTCCGCAAATGCGCGGATATCTTCTTTGCTGTTGACGACTTTAACGCCGCCAGCTTTACCACGCCCACCGGCATGGACCTGACATTTTACCACCCATGGGCCGGCACCGATTTTCGAAGCAGCTTCTTCGGCTTCACGTGGCGTAGTGCAGGCATACCCAACAGGAGCAGGTAAACCGTACCGGGCAAACAGTTGTTTTGCCTGATATTCATGTAGATTCATGATGTTCTGTCCATTCAGTTCTGAAAAGAAAAAAAACAGGCGCGTCACAGACGCGCCAGGCTAAAAATCAGACATCCAGCAGCAGGCGAGCCGGATCTTCCAGCAGCTCTTTAATGGCAACCAGGTAACCCACAGACTCGCGTCCGTCGATTAAACGGTGATCATAAGAAAGTGCCAGATACATCATTGGCAGGATCACCACCTGACCATTAACGGCCATTGGACGATCTTTGATCGCATGCATCCCAAGGATGGCGCTCTGTGGCGGGTTAATGATTGGCGTAGACATCAGCGATCCAAACACCCCGCCGTTGGTAATAGTAAAGTTACCGCCGGTCAGCTCTTCAACAGTCAGTTTGCCGTCACGACCTTTAATCGCCAGCTCTTTAATTTTCTTCTCAATTTCGGCCATGCTTAATGCATCAACGTCACGCAGTACCGGAGTTACCAGTCCACGCGGAGTAGAAACCGCAATGCTGACATCGAAGTAGTTATGGTAAACGACATCATCGCCATCGATAGAAGCATTGACTTCCGGATAACGTTTCAGTGCTTCAACCACTGCTTTGATATAGAACGACATAAAGCCCAGACGCACGCCATGGCGCTTCTCAAAAACTTCACCATATTGTTTTCTGAGATTCATGATCGGCTGCATGTTAATTTCATTGAAGGTCGTTAACATGGCGGTGCTGTTTTTGGCTTCCAGCAGACGTTCTGCCACACGCTTACGTAAACGCGTCATTGGAACACGTTTTTCGCTGCGATTCGCCAGAGCCGGTTGTGCAGCTGGTGCTGCGCTGGCTGCGGCTGGTTTGTCCTGTTTCTGCTGGCCTGCGAGATGTTTCTCGATATCTTCACGGGTCAGACGACCGCCTACACCGCTGCCTTTAATTTGTGAAGCATCCAGAGAATGCTCGGCAATTAGCCGACGAATAGCCGGACTCAGAGTATCGTTGGACTCTTCTTCCAGTGACGCGGTCTGGCGTTGTGCCGGAGTCGATTCAGTGGCCTCGGTCTTCACCGCAGATTCTTTACCGTTGCTGTTGCCTTCTTTCAGACGGCCGAGCAACTGACGTGAAGTCACTGTTGCACCTTCATCTTCCAGTACCGCTTCCAGTACCCCGTCAGCCACAGCCGGCACTTCAAGGATAACTTTGTCGGTTTCAATTTCTACCAGCACTTCATCGCGCTGGACGCTATCGCCCGGTTTTTTATGCCATGTAGCCACGGTGGCATCGGCAACAGATTCCGGTAAATCGGGAACGAGAATATCTAAGCTACTCATTGTCTTTCCTTATAATCAATCGACGTTCAGCGCATCATTAACCAGATCTTGCTGCTGCTGCTGGTGAACAGACATATAACCCACAGCAGGCGAGGCTGATGCAGGACGACCTGCATAGCGCAATGACGCTCCCTGCGGTACAACTTCACGGAAATTATGCTGACAGGAATACCACGCGCCCTGATTCAGCGGCTCTTCCTGACACCACACAAAATCAGTTACATGTGAATACGCCTGCAGGATTTCCTGCACAACCTGATGCGGGAACGGATACAGTTGCTCAATACGAATAATGGCGACATCCTGCTGACCATTCTTACGACGCTGCTCAAGTAAATCGTAATAAACCTTGCCGGCGCACATCACCACACGACGGACATTTTTAGGATCCAGCTCATCAATCTCGCCAATCGCCGGCATAAAACTGCCCTCTGCCAGTTCATCCAACCCGGATATTGCCAGCGGATGGCGCAGCAGAGATTTAGGCGACATCACAATCAACGGACGGCGCATACCTCGCAGCGCCTGGCGACGAAGCATGTGATAGACCTGAGCCGGTGTTGAAGGTACGCAAACCTGCATATTCTGCTCAGCACAGAGTTGCAGATAGCGCTCAAGACGGGCAGATGAGTGCTCAGGCCCCTGACCTTCATAGCCATGTGGCAACAACATCACAAGACCACACATCCGGCCCCATTTCTGTTCGCCTGAACTGATGAACTGGTCAATCACCACCTGTGCACCGTTGGCAAAATCACCAAACTGCGCTTCCCAGATAGTCAGCGTACGCGGTTCTGCAGTGGCATAACCATATTCAAATGCCAGTACCGCCTCTTCAGACAGGACCGAATCCCAGACCTTAAATTTACCCTGGCCATTATGGATGTGTTGCAGCGGAGTATAGGTTGAACCATTAATCTGGTTATGAATAACCGCATGACGGTGGAAGAAGGTCCCGCGTCCGGTATCTTCACCGGATAAACGAATCGGCACGCCTTCATCTACCAGAGTGGCATAGGCCAGGTTCTCAGCCCCGCCCCAGTCGAACGGTTTGCTGCCTTCCGCCATTTCCTGACGATCACGATAGATTTTCAACACCCTGGACTGGGCTTCAATCCCTTCGGGAATCTGGCTGATTCGTCTTGCCAGTTCCTGCAGCCGTTTTTTATCAACGGTCGCCGGATAGGTTTCATCCCATTCGTGGTTAAGATACGGTGACCAGGTATAAGTATTGAGACTCATCGGACGCCACTCTTCCACCACACACTCTCCGGCGTCAAGGGCATCGCGGTACAGGTTCACCATTTCTGTCGCATCTTCACCGTTGATCACCCCTTCTTCCTGCAGGCGATCGGCATAGATTTTGCGAGGCGTTGGATGTTTTTTGATTTTCTTATACATGACTGGCTGAGTTGCACTTGGCTCATCAGCTTCGTTATGACCATGGCGGCGATAACACACCAGATCGATAAATACGTCACGTTTAAAGGTATTGCGATAATCCAGTGCCAGACGTGTGACAAAAGCCACCGCTTCCGGATCATCCGCATTCACATGGAAAATCGGTGCCAGCACCATTTTCCCGATATCAGTACAATACGGGGTTGAACGGGCATCGTGTGGGTTAGAGGTGGTGAATCCCACCTGATTGTTGATAACAATCCGTACAGTCCCGCCGACTTCATAACCACGCGCCTGAGACATATTCAGAGTTTCCTGAACTACCCCCTGGCCGGTCACTGCTGCATCACCATGAATAGTGACAGGCAGAACCTGGTCAATTGACGGCTGTGCCAGGCGATCCAGACGAGCACGAACAGAGCCCATCACTACAGGGCTGACAATTTCCAGATGCGACGGGTTAAAAGCCAGAGCCAGATGCACCAGTCCGCCTTCAGTTTCGACGTCTGATGAAAAGCCCATATGGTATTTTACGTCACCGGTGCCCAGGTGCTCTTTGTGTTTCCCGGCAAACTCATCGAACAAATCCTGAGTTTTCTTACCGAGGACATTAATCAGTACATTCAGACGGCCACGGTGTGCCATCCCCAGTACCACTTCTTTGGTGCCGTGTTTTCCTGCATGGCGAATCATTTCACGCAGCATAGGAATTAAAGCGTCACCACCTTCCAGTGAGAAACGTTTAGCTCCGGGAAATTTTGCCCCAAGGTATTTTTCCATACCTTCGGCCGCGGTCAGCTCTTTCAGAAAGCCTTTTTTCTCAGCCTGAGTAAAGCTGGCATGCCCCACAACCGATTCAATTCTTTGCTGGATCCAGCGTTTCTCTTCGGTGTTGTTGATATGCATATATTCAGCACCGATTGAACCACAGTAGGTTTGTTTCAGCGCTTCATATAAATCGGCAAGCTTCATGGTGTCTTTGCCAATCGCAAAGGAACCGACATTAAAGGTTTCGCCGAAATCTTCTGCGGTCAACTCGTGAAATGCAGGGTCCAGATCAGGGACCGGCTCCTGTTTCCAAAGCCCTAACGGGTCAAGATTAGCCTGCTGATGTCCGCGAAACCGGAAAGCATTGATTAACTGCAATACTTTTACCTGCCGTGAATTGGCAGCCGGGTCGGTGACAGAGGAAGTATAGCGGGTTGAATCTTTCGCCAGTCTGCGGAAATACTCACGGGTCGTCGAATGAAACTGTTCCGGACGAAGGTCATTAGCCGGAAACTGGTCAAACAGTTCCCGCCAGACAGGTTCCACAGAATCAGGGCTGGTGAGGTAGTCCTCATACAACTGTTCTATGTAAGACTGGTTCGCGCCCGCCAGCCAGGAAGAATCCAGCCAGGGTTTCATTGCACTGTTCTGCATGGTGATCCCTTATGCATTATCATGCTTTTCGTAGTTGTTGTTGCCGTTTTCACGGATGTTCCGGGACAATGCGTCGGCCGATGAATGCCATTCCGCAGTAAAAACTGCATATTAGTTCATCCGGTCATTTCAGACACTCAGTCAGGAGCTAACCTTTCTCCTGAATGACTGTCTGCTGTGACCATCACCCTGTTTTATACCATTAAACAAGGTGTTATGGACATGCAAGATTACTTTCAACAGCCACACTGCCTCACAGGTTCAACGAAGCGAACACAGAAAATCTTCCTTTGTCCGCAAGGGAACCTTTGTAAACCTTTTATCGTCCTGAATCAGAGATAAAAGATTTAAAGAGGTTTCCATGAAGTACCGGGAAGCATTGGCTTCCCGGTAGCGATATCATGCACCACGTTGCAATAGCATAGACTTAATATGGCCAATTGCGCGGGTCGGGTTCAGTCCTTTTGGACAAACATTCACACAATTCATAATGCTGTGGCAGCGGAACACACTGAATGCATCATCCAAATCATCCAGACGCGCATCTGTTTCAGTATCACGGCTATCAATCAGGAAACGATACGCCGCCAGTAAACCGGCAGGCCCGACAAATTTGTCAGGGTTCCACCAGAATGACGGGCAGGATGTAGAACAGCAGGCACATAGAATACATTCATACAATCCGTCAAGATGAGCGCGCTCATCCGGTGACTGAAGGTTTTCACGGGCCGGTGGATTACGGTCATTATTTTGCAGGAAAGGCTTAATTTTTTCGTACTGGGCGTAGAACTGCCCCATATCCACCACCAGATCACGGATGACCGGCAGACCCGGTAAAGGACGGATAACAATTTTACCTTTTCCACGCAAAGTCGAGACCGGCGTAATACATGCCAGACCGTTTTTACCGTTCATATTTACGCCGTCAGATCCACAAACACCTTCGCGGCATGAGCGGCGAAAAGCCAGGGTCGGGTCCTGTTCTTTCAGGCGGATAAGCGCGTCCAGCAACATCATATCCCTGCCATCTTCTGCCTCCAGCGTGTAATCCTGCATCCGAGGGGCATCATCAACTTCAGGGTTATACCGGTACAGCGAAAATTCTAGTTTCATTTGTCTCTCTCCACCGATTAATAAGTACGAATTTTCGGCGGAAACGCCGGACGTAACTTAGGCTGCATGTTGACTTCACGTCTTGTCATGCTCTCGGTTTGTGGCAAATACAGGCTATGGCACAACCAGTTTTCATCATCCCGATCCGGGAAGTCGAAGCGGCTATGGGCACCACGGCTTTCAGTACGATAGTTCGCAGCCACAGCGGTGGCATAGGCGGTTTCCATCAGATTATCCAGCTCCAGACACTCAACACGTTGAGTATTGAAATCCGGGGAACGGTCATCAAGACGTGCCGACTTAAGACGCTCGCGAATCTGTTTCAGCTCTTCCAGTCCTTTTGCCATTGCATCACCTTCGCGGAATACCGAGAAGTTGTGCTGCATACAGGTTTGTAAGGCTTTACGAATTTCCGCAGGATCTTCGCCGCTGGTGTTATTATCCCAACGCTGATAACGCTCAAGAGCTGCGTTGATCTCTTCTTCACTGGCATCGGCCAGAGGGCCTTGTTCTTCAATACACTCAAGCAAATGCAGCCCGGCCGCACGACCAAACACCACCAGGTCCAGCAGGGAGTTGCCGCCCAGGCGGTTTGCACCATGTACTGAAACGCAGGCAATTTCGCCCACCGCAAACAGGCCCGGAATCACAACATCGTTGCCATTCTCATCGATATTCAGTGCCTGACCGGTCACGCGGGTCGGAATACCACCCATCATATAGTGACAGGTCGGGATGACCGGAATCGGTTCCTTCACCGGATCGACATGGGCGAAGGTACGGGATAATTCCAGAATTCCCGGTAAACGAGACTCCAGAACTTCTTTACCTAAATGGTCGAGTTTCAGTTTCAGGTGAGGTCCCCACGGACCGTCGCAACCACGGCCTTCACGAATCTCAATCATCATTGAACGGGCAACCACATCACGGCCAGCCAGGTCTTTGGCATTCGGTGCATAACGTTCCATAAAACGCTCACCGTGCTTGTTCAGCAAATACCCGCCTTCCCCACGGCAACCTTCTGTCACCAGAACACCGGCTCCGGCAATGCCCGTAGGATGGAACTGCCACATTTCCATGTCCTGAACAGGAACTCCGGCGCGCAACGCCATCCCGACACCGTCACCGGTGTTAATATGAGCATTGGTGGTTGACTGATAAATACGTCCGGCACCGCCGGTCGCCAGGATGGTGGCTTTTGCTTTGAAATAAACTACTTCACCGGTTTCGATGCACAACGCAGTACAGCCGACGATGGCACCATCATGATTTTTCACCAGATCCAGTGCGTACCATTCGGAGAAAATAGTCGTTTTATTCTTCAGGTTCTGCTGATAAAGGGTGTGTAATAAAGCATGGCCGGTACGGTCAGCTGCTGCCGCAGTTCGGGCTGCCTGCTCACCGCCAAAATTTTTAGACTGGCCGCCAAACGGACGCTGATAGACACGGCCATCATCCAGACGGGAAAACGGCAGTCCCATATGCTCCAGTTCCAGAATCGCTTCCGGTCCGGTCTTACACATATACTCGATAGCATCCTGGTCACCAATGTAGTCAGACCCCTTTACGGTGTCATACATGTGCCATTCCCAGTTATCTTCATGGGTATTCCCCAGCGCAACGGTGATACCGCCCTGCGCAGATACTGTATGCGAACGGGTAGGAAAAACTTTTGATAACAGGGCACAGCTCTGCCCTGACTGAGAAATCTGTAGTGCTGCACGCATACCTGCGCCGCCGGCACCAATAACTACGGCATCAAACTCTCTGACTGGCAAACTCATTTACACACCCCACACGATAATCGTTCCGTAAATCGCATACGTTAATAACGCCAGGACAACCAGGCCCTGCACTACCAGCCGTAATGCTACATTTTTGACATAATCGGTCAGCACCTGCCACATACCGATCCAGCCATGAATCAGAATCGAAAATAACGTCAGAAGAGTGAATACACGGGTGAATGTTGCAGAGAAGAAACCGTGCCAGACATCAAAGGTGATGTGACTGGTAAAAATAAAGAAACCCAGTATATAGACTACATAGAGGGCAATGACTATTGCAGCACCCCGCAGCAGTAACCAGTCATGAATACCGTTACGGCCCAGTGCAGATGCGTTAGTTACCATACAAGAACTCCCGCCAGAACAGAAAGAACAACAGTGATCCCAAAAGTGACCTGAGCAGAACGGGTACCCGCTGCCAGTGTCTCTTCGAGAAAGCCAAAATCCATCAACAGATGGCGAATACCGCCGGCAATGTGATACGCAAGTGCCGTCAGAATGCCCCAGACAATGAACCTGACCACGAAACCACTCATGATTGCCGCGGCCTGTTGAAAACCTTCAGGGGAGGAGAGAGATAATCCAAGTAACCAGAGCAGGATACCGACAGCGACAAACGTAATCACGCCGGATACGCGGTGGAGGATGGATGCTATTGCAGTCAAGGGAAACTTGATCGTTGAGAGATCCAGATTGACAGGTCTTTGTTTTTTCAAGGTTTTGCCCACACAGCTCTTTATTATTTTAGCTTCCTCCGGTCCTGCAGGAACGTTAAAGACAGCCTGTAGCCTGACTTTTCCGACCCCCTGACAGTAACATCCAGTGTTAAATGACGCGTAAAAACGCTGGGTGACTCCTGATTGCAGGTGATTCCGGAGACCTTCGTAAAGTATAGGTTGATCACATTCTGATTACAATTACCCTACAAACTGTTTGGGTAAATTTCGGCAGAAGAGTGATCATCATCACGATACTATCAACTTAGCCGACACCTCCGGGTAAATTTACATTAAATAAACATTTTTTTTACATATTTGTTCGGGAAATCGTTATCATAGTCTTACGTTGATCAGGATAGACTTTCCGATAACCGTAAGTTATATAACTGTTCGGAAGCACATCGCTTAGGCAATTATTATAGAGACATCTCAATGCCAAAATTCAGCGGGCAATCACAATCATAGACCTTCCTGCGGTCACAGGTTTTTTAAAAAATGTAATCAACCTGAGCAGTAAAGAATGTGAGGTATGTTTTTTTTCAGGCCAGTATTGCGCATATTTTGGCGTTCTTGATGGTTGCAATGAGACGCTAAAGGAGACCAAAATGACAGATAAGAAAGTGACGTTAACCCTGGAGGGAACAACGTCTGTAGAGCTCGATGTCCTCAAAGGTACACTGGGCCAGGATGTGGTAGATGTTCGTGCTCTGGGGAATAGCGGATTATATACTTTTGACCCGGGATTCACCTCCACAGCCTCCTGTGAATCAAAGATCACTTTCATCGATGGTGATGAGGGGATTCTGTTACATCGTGGTTACCCTATTTCACAATTAGCGACAAATTCCACCTACCTGGAAGTCTGTTATATCCTGCTGTATGGCGAAGCCCCGACTCCTGAACAGTATGAACAATTCAAAATCACTGTTACCCGCCATACCATGATTCATGAGCAGATCACCCGTCTGTTCCACGGCTTCCGCCGGGATTCACACCCGATGGCAGTTATGTGCGGAGTGACCGGTGCGCTGGCAGCGTTCTATCATGACTCGCTGGATGTAAATAACGAGCGTCACCGTGATATTGCCGCCTATCGCCTGCTGTCAAAAATGCCTACCGTTGCAGCGATGTGCTACAAATATTCGTTAGGTCAACCGTTTATCTACCCACGTAATGATCTCTCATACGCGGGCAATTTCCTGCATATGATGTTTGCGACTCCCTGTGAAGACTATGTAGTCAACCCTGTGCTGGAAAGAGCGATGGACAGAATACTGATTCTGCACGCCGATCATGAGCAAAATGCCTCAACTTCCACAGTACGTACTGCTGGTTCATCCGGTGCCAACCCGTTTGCCTGTATCGCGGCAGGGATTGCTTCTTTGTGGGGACCAGCTCATGGCGGTGCCAACGAAGCAACTTTGCGAATGCTGGAAGAGATTGAAACCGTCGATCATATCCCTGAATTTATCCGTCGTGCCAAAGATAAAAACGATTCATTCCGCCTGATGGGCTTTGGCCACCGCGTCTATAAAAATTATGATCCACGAGCTACCGTGATGCGTGAAACCTGTCACGAAGTTCTGAAAGAACTGAATATGAAGGATGATTTGCTGGAAGTAGCAATGGCCCTGGAACATATTGCGCTCAACGACCCGTATTTTATTGAACGTAAACTGTACCCGAACGTCGATTTCTACTCCGGATTGATTCTTAAGGCGATGGGAATCCCGACCTCCATGTTTACCGTCATTTTCGCAATGGCCCGTACAGTTGGCTGGATAGCTCACTGGATTGAAATGCATGAAGAAGGCATGAAAATCGCCCGTCCACGTCAGTTGTATACTGGCTATACCGAGCGTGAGTTCCAGTCCAGACTTAAAAAGTAAGCCTGCGAAGGTGCCCCCGGGCACCTTCATTCCGTCAGCCGGTAAACAACGTTTGCAGAACTTTGCGCATCGGTGTTTTATCGGCTGAAATATCAAACCAGTACGCCAGATTCAGCGCTCCCTGATTAACCAGCATATTCAACCCGTTAAGCGTTTCGCATCCTTTGTCAGCTGCTGCACGTAACAGAGCTGTTTGTGGCGGATTAGGAATCACATCAGCAACGAATAACTTCGCAGGCAGGCTGTCTGTATCAATATCCGGCATGGCATCCGCATCATCCAGCCCGACAGAAGTAGCATTCACCAGAATATCGAAGTCATTATCAATCTTTAGTCCGGGCGTCCATTCAGCATAGTTTGCTGTTGCATCGGTATTATTATTGATAAGCTCTGCTAAATCTTGTCCCTTCGCTTTATCACGATTGAAGATAGTGATTTCACGGACACCCGCCAGGGCAGATTCGACAGCAATAGCCCGAGCTGCGCCGCCCGCCCCCAGAAGAGCCAGTTTTTTACCCTGTGGATCAATCTGCTGTTTCAGGGCTTCCACAAATCCTTTACCGTCGGTGTTTTCACCTGTCAGCTTACCGTCACGGATAATCACGCAGTTAACAGCCCCAATAACTTTTGCTGACGTGCCGACTTCATCAATGTATTTCAGAATGGTTTGTTTATTTGGAATTGAGCAGTTGAAACCTCGCCAGCCCATCGCTTTAGCGCCGGCAACGGCCATTTCAAGCTGCTGCTGTCCGACATCACAGTTAATATAGCGGGCGTTGATTCCCTGATGGCGATATGCTTCTTCCATCATTGCTACGGTCGGGTTTTCATTGCAGGGGGAGGAAAAAGACCCCGTAAGATCGCTGAGAAAATTTTGTTGTTCAGCCATTATTTGCTCCTGATTTTTATCGGGTCATTTAAGGGTTGGACAAAATAATAACACCAGATTCCTGAATAATTAGCTTGTTGATCATAGCATTAATTAACTGAACCTACCAAACCCCGGCATCCCTGCCGATGGTAGTTGGTATAAACAGCACAAAAAATTATGCAGAAATACTAATATTTTCACGCCGGAAAGCGGCATTCAGTTCGCGGGCAAATTCCACAGCATGCTCGCCATCACCATGCAGGCAAACTGTTTCAGCATTCACTTTTACCCGTTCACCACTCACTGCTATTACTTCTCCACGGCTAACCATCATCAGTGTCTGTGCAATAGCCTGCTCTGCACTCGTCAGTAAATCGCCAGGCTGACCACGCGGTACCAGTTGCCCGTTAGCGGTGTAACCGCGATCGGCAAACACTTCTTCGCGGGTAGTCAGGCCATAATGGCGACCCGCGTTTATCAGTTCACTGTTCGCCAGCCCAACCAGTACCAGCGATGAGTCAACCGCAGCCACTGCACGGGCGATAGCATCAGCCAGTTCAGGTTCACGGGCGGCCTGGTTATACAACATGCCATGAGGCTTCACATGCGATAGTCGCACTCCTTCACTAACTGCCATTGCCTGTAATGCCCCAATCTGGAACAGTTGCTGGGCATAAACCTCAGCCGGTGGCAGTGTCATGGCCGTTCTGCCGAAGTTTTCCCGGTCAGGAAAGGACGGGTGAGCACCAATATTTACCTGATACTCTTTCGCCCAGCGTACTGACTGCAACATTGTCTGTGCATCCCCGGCGTGAAAACCGCAAGCAATATTCGCCGAGCTCACCAGTTGCAGTAGCTGCTGATCGAATTTCCCGCCTTCACCCAGGTCGGCATTTAAATCTATTTTCATGACCCGATAAGTCCCCATTTCATCATATCCAGCGCATGTTGCTGGTGCTGTTTAGCCTGCCTGGCTTCGTCTAACGTACAATAAATAAAGTGAACCGGTTCTCCCGGACGGATTTGCGCAAGATGATATAAATCAGCAGAGATAACGACCCCGATACGTGGGTATCCTCCGGTAGTCTGGGCATCTGACATCAGCACGACTGGCTGTCCACCATTAGTCACCTGAACAGTCCCCGGCACTACTGCATGCGATAGCAATTCCCTTGGTTTGCTGCGCTGCAGGGTCCTGCCCTGCAAACGGTAACCCATCCGGTTACTCTGTGGCGACAATACCCAGCCGGTTCTCCAGAATGCCTGTTGTGCTTCCCTACTAAATTCCCGGTATTCTGGCCCTGGCAACACGCGGATGCGATTCCCCCACAGTAATTGCCTGACCCCGACACTTTGTGAAAAATTATGGGTAGGCAAATTTAGCGGCAACATATCTCCGTCGCGCAGATACCTGCCCTGCCAGCCCCCGAAACCGCCCTTCACGTCCGTGCTACAGGATCCCATCACTGGTGAAATATCAAAGCCGCCGTTCACCGCCAGATAACTGCGAACACCACGAATAGCCCGGGTTAGTGTCAGAATCTGCCCCTGGCGGGCCGGAATTCTCCAACCAGTCCACACGGCCTTACCATCCAGTTCTGCGTGGCACCCGGCTCCTGTGAGAGCAAACCAGCTGTCCCGTTCAAACCGAAACTGGCACTGCCCCAGGGTAATTTCTAACACAGCACTGTCAGCAGCATTACCCGCCAGCAGATTCGCGGTTTCCATCGCCGGTCTGTCCATCACACCGGTAAGACTGATCCCCGACTGACCATAGCCAGGACGCCCGAAATCCTGTACCGACGTCGCCATCCCGGCACGAATGACAGTTAACATTGCCCCTCCTTTTGCGGAACAAAACGAACCCGATCTCCCGGTGCCAACAGCACCGGTGGCGTGCGTTGCGGCATAAACAGCGACAGCGTTGTTCGGCCTATCAGTTGCCAGCCCCCCGGCGCTACCAGCGGATAGATGCCTGTCTGGCTGCCCCCAATACCAACACTTCCCGCCGTCACAGCAACACGAGGCTCAGCACGACGTGGGCAATGAATTTTAGGATCAAGCCCGGCAAGATAAGGAAATCCCGGCTGGAAGCCAATGCAATACACGGTGTACAGAACGGAACTATGCAGTTCAACCACCTGAGAGGCTGACAGCTGGCAGTTGCGGGCAACATCCTGCAGATCAGGTCCGGCTTCTTTGCCGTAAACCACCGGGATATCAATAGTTCGCGAAGGTGGGATTTCTGCATCACTCTCATCCCACCAGACATTTAACTGCAGTAATAGCGCACTGGCATCGTCAGGAATATTATGAAAAATCACCGTCAGATTATTCATGCCAGGCACAACCTCCCGTACCTGTTCAAGCGAGGTAAGACGGCGTGCCAGGCCCCATATTCGTTGTTGGGCTTCCAGGGTCACCGGCGGAGATAACTCCAGAACCGCTGCCTGCTCGCCCAGCATATAAAATCTGATTTGCTGCACTACCTTGCCTCCACTGAGATCTTTTCGTTCTGCATCTGAGAGGGCTGCCGGAATCGCCACACGGAGCAGAACAGTTGCTAACTGTTATCCGCAACCCGGCGATAAGTGTCAATAATTTTAATTACCGGTTTGATTTACAGCGAGTTTTAGAATCAGTGTGCAGGCAGTAATTGCTGTTAAAATGCGGGAAAAGGCCAGGAACCTGCGGGCTGGAGAGGGAAAAGGTGAAGCATGAGCTCTGCTTCACCGCTGATACTGCGTCTGTCTGGTGTCAGTCCCCTAAATCAGGCCGGATTATCGATATCCACAAAAATAACCTCCAGCCCCTGGGTCTCTGCTAACCATTCGCCAAGTGCTCTAACTCCACCACGTTCTGTTGCATGATGACCAGCGGCAAAAAAATGCAAGCCTCGCTCACGTGCAATATGAATCGTTTTCTCGGACACTTCCCCACTGATGAATGCATCGACACCGTAGTCCGCAGCATCGTCAATAAAACCCTGACCACCACCGGTACACCAGGCAACAGTCTGGATAACCTGTGGTGCATTATCTCCGCAATGCAACGGAGTACGACCAAGTTTCTCAGCGATCAGCGAGGCAAAAACCTCCCCGGAAAGTGGCGTTTCCAGTCGCCCAAAAGGCACCAGAGGCACAATTTCACCTTCCGGAATAATACCCAGAAGTTTTGCCAGTTGGGCATTATTTCCCAGCTCAGGATGAGCATCCAGCGGCAAATGCCATCCGTACATATTGATGTCATTCAGCAGTAATGTCCGCAACCGCTGACGTTTCATTCCCTTAATCAGTGGTGATTCATTTTTCCAGAAATACCCATGGTGAACAATCAACGCATCGGCCTGCAAACTGACCGCTTCATCCAGTAATGCCTGGCAGGCGGTCACCCCTGTGACCACTCTTTTGATCTCGCTACGTCCTTCAACCTGCATACCATTCGGGGCATAGTCACTGAAACTCTGGCTGTTCAGTTGCTGGTTAATTAATTGTTCAAGCCGGATATTATTCATGGTTTTTTTCCTGTGCTGATGTTCCGCCACGCTTTGCGGCCTCGAATGCTTTCAGAGTAGTCTGCCGTACCTGTCGGTGATCAACAATGGGTAGAGGATAATCCAAAGTTACCTGCTGTTTTTTTGCCCAGGCCTGAGGATCATGGATGGCTTTCCCCGGAATCATAGCCAGCTCAGGCACCCAGTGGCGTATAAAATCGCCCTGAGGATCAAATCGTTCTCCCTGAAGCTGTGGATTGAAAATCCGAAAATAAGGAGCGGCATCGGTGCCGGTTGATGCAGCCCATTGCCAGCCTCCGTTGTTTGCAGCGAGATCACCATCCAGCAACTGCGTCATAAAATAGCGTTCTCCCTCCCGCCAGTCTGCCAGCAGGTCTTTGACCAGAAAGCTGGCAACAATCATTCTCAGGCGATTATGCATCCACCCGGTCGCCCGCAGTTGTCGCATGCCTGCATCCACTATCGGAAAGCCGGTATTGCCCTGCTGCCATGCCAGCAGTTGCTCTTCATCCTGTCGCCATTGAATATGACGAGTCCAGTCAGTGAATGGCTGATGCCGGCACAACTGCGGATAAGCCACCAACAAATGGCGATAAAATTCACGCCAGAACAGTTCATTCAGCCAGACCGCTTCCGGTCCGCCGGAGAGTGCCTGAGGGTGATCGTGCAGAATGCGATACAGACACTGCCGGGCTGAAATTTGCCCTGTTGCCAGATAAGGAGACAGGGCACTGGTTCCGGCTAATGCCGGAAAATCTCTGTCCTTTGCATAATTCCGAATGGTTTGCTGGCTGAAACTACGCAACCGTTGCAGCGCCGCACGATGTCCGGGCGGAAATTGTTTTCGGTCATAATCACTGCTGTGTGGACTGAGTGACGGAATGGCATCGGCAGTGATATCTGATGGCAGTATTCTTGCCGCAGGCGCCGGATAGCATTCCGGTAGCTCCGCAGTTAAAGCATTAATCAGCGCTTTGCTGAACGGTGTATAAACATTATACATCGTGCCCTTACCCGTCAGGACACTGCCAGGCGGTAAAAGTGTCCCGTCCTGAAATCCCTGACAGATAATATCGTTATCTGATAATTCCTTCTCAGCCAGCCGGTCTCTTCGCTGTTCATTCAGTTCATACTGATAATTATAAAATAGCTGTGTCGCATGATACCTGATGCAGATTTCCTTCAGGCAACTGACACTGTCAGTAAAATTGTCTGCCGTGGCATATAACAGGGGGATTCCGAGTGAAAGCAGTTCCTCACTGAGTAATCTGAGTGCATCGGCCATAAACGCCAGTTGCCTTCCGGAAACATTATGCTGCTGCCACTGTTCCGGAGTGGCAATAAACAGTGCAATCACCCTTGCCTGCGGATCCTGACAGGCAGCATATAATGCCGGGTGGTCATGAAGTCGCAGATCATTTCTCAGCCAGACAAAATGGGTTTTCACGGTATCTCCTGTTGCGTTTTCCCTGCCTGAGCGTCAGGTAACCAGGGGAATAAAAATCGTTGTGAAGCCAGCCATGGATGAGGATATTCAGCCTGTAGATGACGCAATTCATCGATAGCAGCCGTTAAGGGCTGCAATCCGCGCCGGTATTGATCAATTGTCTCTGTCAGATGCTGGCGCCGTTGTCCCGTGATAAATGGCCTGAAGTAACCCTGCATATGCATCAATGCATTAGTGTTATCACGACGATTCGCCGGCAACATGAGTATCTGCATGAGTTTACGGCGATACTGCCGGGCAAACTCATTCAGACTACTGCTGGCCGCCACCCCGGCGACCAATGGTCCCAATTCACGGTACAGTGGCTGAGAATGAGCCAGCAACAACATCTTATAGTGACTGTGAAACTGGATTAATTTATGAGCCGTCAAAGGCTGCGCGCACATGGCATCGAATTCTGCCCGCGCGCAAACAGCCGCGATAAATGAGTGTCGCAGATCCGAATCCACTAATGCGTCGACAGTACAAAAAGGGATATCGTCGGGAAACCCGGACGGTAAAGATTGCTCAACGAGCATGCCATTAACCCTAAATTCCTCCTCTCCGGGAAATCCGACAATCGTCCCATCGTCTGCCAGCACAGTTTCTGCATTGTTTTCAGGGCGTTGTTTATGGCAGGCAACCGGCTGCAAACTGATCCCGGCAGGCAGCAGTGGTTGACTCCCTGCTACAATCCGCTGACTCTGCTCGTCGGAGAGCACGCCAATAATTAACGGTTCACTCATAAACTTGTACCATTTTATCTTCTTGTACAGGTTTACAGTATAATCATGCCAGAGATGAAAATCCTCTGTTGTACTGTTTTTTACAGACTATCCCTGAAGAATTTCAGACAAAAGCGAGTGCGGAGCCCGGTACAGGCCATTGAACAGATAAAATTCAGACAACAAAAAAGCGCCCGAAGGCGCTTTCTTTATAACAGTGTTAACTGTCAGGCATTTTTCAGAACTTCACTGACAATCTTAACAGCTTCCTGTTCGATTTTTTCACGATGCTCAGCACCCAGGAAGCTTTCACAATAAATTTTGTAAGCATCTTCGGTACCTGAGGGGCGGGCAGCGAACCAGCCGTTTTTGGTCATCACCTTCAGACCGCCAATCGAAGCACCGTTGCCAGGAGCCTCTGTCAGACGAGCGATAATTGGGTCACCTGCCAGAGTGTCAGCACTGACCATCTCCGGAGACAGCTTAGACAACACTGCTTTTTGTGCAGAACTGGCCGTCGCCTGGATACGGTTGTAGCTTGGAGAACCAAATTTAGCCGCCAGATTATCATAGTGCTGCTGCGGGTTCAGACCTGTCACTGCGGTAATTTCAGCAGCCAGCAGACACATAATGATGCCATCTTTATCGGTTGACCACGGTGTACCGTCAAAACGCAGGAACGAAGCACCGGCACTCTCTTCACCACCAAAGCCGAGGGTACCATCATATAACCCGTCCACGAACCACTTGAAGCCCACCGGAACTTCCACCAGCTTACGGCCTAAATCTTCAACCACCCGGTCAATCATGGCGCTGGAAACCAGCGTTTTTCCAACAGCTACATCGGCTGACCACTGTTTACGGTGACGGAACAGATAATCAATCGCTACAGCCAGGTAATGGTTCGGATTCATCAGCCCTGCAGGGGTAACAATTCCGTGACGGTCGTAGTCCGGATCGTTGGCAAAAGCTAAATCGAATTTGTCGCGCAAAGCCAGCAACCCTGCCATCGCGCACTCAGAAGAGCAATCCATGCGGATTACACCATCTTTATCCAGGTGCATAAAGCGGAAGGTCTGATCGATGGCATCGTTAACCAGGGTAATATTCAGCTGATAATGTTCGGCGATCCGTGGCCAGTAGCCAATGCCGGATCCACCCAGTGGATCAACACCGATGGTCAGGTTTGCTTTTTTGATCGCATCAAAGTCAATGATCTCAGCCAGACCTTCGATATAAGGCTGCACCAGATCCTGCTCACTAATCAGACCACTCTCGTAAGCCTGATTAAGCGTGAAACGTTTGACATCACGAAGGCCATCTTTAATCAGCTGATTGGCCCGTACTTCAACCACTTTCGTCACATTGGTATCAGCAGGTCCGCCATTAGGCGGATTGTATTTAATACCGCCATCATCCGGAGGATTATGAGACGGCGTAATCACAATACCGTCAGCCTGTGAACTGTGACGTTTATTATGTTCAAGAATCGCGTTAGAGACAGAAGGCGTTGGAGTATAACCGTTATCCTTCTGGATAATCACTTCAACACCGTTAGCCGTCAGAACTTCCAGTACCGAAAGTATCGCGGGTTCTGAAAGTGCATGAGTATCCTTACCAACATAGCAAGGCCCGGTAACGCCATTTTTTTTGCGTTCTTCAGCAATAGCCTGGGCGATAGCAAGGATATGAGTTTCGTTGAAACTGTGTCGGGCTGAACTGCCACGGTGACCGGAAGTACCAAACTTAACAGCATGCTCACTGTTAGCTGTATCCGGTTTCAGCACATAATATTGTGATGTAAGTTGTGCAACATTAATCAGGTCACTCTGCTGAGCAGGTTGCCCTGCTCTTGGGTGATTGGCCATGGCATTTCTCCCTAACGCTTATGTTCGGATTAGATAGTACCGCAAACTTTATCAGCGAGTTCCTGAGGGAACTTCATTGACTGCATAATATGTTCAATCATGCTGCACTTACGTCCGGTGTTGGTATTAGTAATAACCCAATACGGAGTTCCCGGAATATGTTTTGGCTTGGTGTGAGTACCATTCTGTAACAGTGTTTGTTCATCACCGGCAAAATAGACCCGGGTACGCCCCTGCATGGTGGTGGTTGCCAGCTGAAACTCCTGCGGTTCCAGTCGGTAAAGTGTTGACAACACCATCATAAACCGGTTAACCGCACGCTTCTGCTCTGCATATTCATCGGATAACAGCAGTTCACGTACTGTACGGACCCGATCCTGCGGACGAACATCACTGCGCACAGCAGCCAGTGCAGGTGCTTCATCCTTTTCCGCTTTGCCCTGATCGGAGCCAGAAACCGCCTGCTCAGAAACTTTCAGCATTCTGCGCAGAATATCAGAGGCACTTTCGCCAATATGACGTGTATGGCTGGCAATATAGCGATAAAGGTCATCGTCTACTTCAATCGTTTTCATCTTTTTCCGTACTGTTATGACTGAGGTAAAAATCCTGTAAACATCAGTATACCGGAAATTTCCGGGGATTCTGTGCGCGGTATTTTACCTGTTGATTATAAAATTAAACTCAGACCAGCCGGTAGCGCTGAATAGCGATTCCGTTAAAAGTCAGAAAATGCCCTAAAGATTTGCCGCTGAGTTCCTGAAAGATTAAACCATGATACCCTAAGCAAGCCTTTCCACTGTAAGAACTTTGCCATGATTTTAAACAGCCGTCTGCAAACTGAACAAATTGATGAAGAATCATCCCCGACCCTGCTGATTCATGGCCTGTTCGGCAGTCTGGACAATCTGGGAGTCCTGGCTCGTAGCCTGAAATCCCATACCCGGGTGTTACAGGTGGATGTCAGAAATCACGGCCACTCCCCACGTTCCACGGAAATGAGTTATGCCGCGATGGCCCGGGATATGGTGGATACGCTTGATCACCACCAGCTGGAACAGGTGGATGTAATAGGCCACTCAATGGGTGGTAAAATTGCGATGGCACTGGCCGCTCTCGCGCCACAGCGGGTGCGTCGGCTGATAATGATCGACATCGCTCCGGTGGATTATCAGGCCAGGCGACATGATGATATTTTTGCCGCACTGCGGGCAGTGACAGATGCTGCCGTTACACGCAGAGAATCGGCGGCAGAATTAATGCGCCCTATTCTCAATGATGAAATGGTGATCAGTTTTCTGCTGAAATCCTTCCATCAGGGGGAATGGTTATTTAACGTCCCGGTTCTCTGGGATAATTATGCCGCTATCACTGGCTGGGAGACCTGCCCTGCCTGGCCTGGCCCTGCCTTGTTTATTGCCGGTGGCTCCTCACCCTACCTGGATAACTGTTATCGTGCTGAATTACTGGCACAGTTTCCTCATGCAAAAGCATATATCGTTGCGGGTGCTGGACACTGGGTTCACGCAGAAAAACCGCAGGCAGTCATCAGCGCAGTACAACGTTTCCTGTCACTGAATGCGAAAACTCCGGAGTGATGCTGTATAAGTATTGGCGTCATTCATCGCACTGGAGTATGATTGCGCGCTAAATTTTTATCGTGTGCTTTTAACATGATAACTGTATTCATTCATCACTTTGCTGCGTGTATCTGATATAACGCAGGTGTCAGTTTCAAAAATCATGGCAAAAGAAAATACGGATCGTACCACGCTCGATTTGTTCGCCAACGAACGCCGGCCGGGACGTCCCAAAACCAGCCTGCTTTCGCGGGATGAGCAACTGCGGATAAATAAACGCAATCAGCTGAAACGAGATAAAGTCCGTGGATTGCAGCGGGTTGAACTTAAAATGAGCAGTGACATTGTCGATGCTCTGAATTCTCTGGCGGCAGAACAAAACCTGAGTCGAAGTGAGCTCATAGAACAAATCATTCTGGCGCAACTAAAACAGGGCTAGCCCGGGACAACCGCACTCAGGAACAAAACTGGCCGGTTTACAAGTTTCTCACACTACTCAGGTCTGCTATCATCTGCATATCTGTACTGAAATTACAATTATCTGAACTAAAGATTCAAGAGGTTATCCCCACATGGCAATCGTAGGCATCTTTTTTGGCAGCGATACCGGCAACACAGAAAACATCGCAAAAATGATCCAAAAACAATTGGGTAAAGACGTTGCTGAAGTGCACGACATCGCTAAAAGTACCAAAGAAGATTTGGAAGCTTTCGATATTCTGCTGCTGGGTATCCCAACCTGGTACTATGGAGAAGCACAGTGTGACTGGGATGATTTCTTTCCTACCCTGGAAGAAATTGATTTTAACGGTAAGCTGGTAGCGTTGTTTGGTTGTGGTGACCAGGAAGATTATGCGGAATATTTCTGTGACGCTCTGGGCACAATCCGCGACATTATTGAGCCGAACGGTGCAGTTATTGTCGGCCACTGGCCAACCGCCGGTTACCACTTCGAAGCCTCTAAAGGTCTGGCTGATGACAGTCATTTCCTGGGACTGGCCGTTGATGAAGATCGCCAGCCGGAATTAACCAGCCAACGTGTTAGTCAGTGGGTTAACCAGGTGGCAGAAGAGCTACAACTGAAAGAAATCCTCGACGCTTAATAGGGTTTTTCATCAGAATTGTGGTACTGTTAGCTTCAGGCACCTGCGGGAATGACTAAGATGACCAGTAGTTCCCGCATTAATTTCTTCAGCACGGACACGAATCTTTCATCTGTTCAGTGTATACAGACTGAACCGGACAGAAAGCAACGAACTGTCTGTTTTCTCTGCCAGTTACTTGCCTGGTGAGCATTTCACCCGGGGTGTTTTAAGGGCTGTAGTTTCAATTTTGGTGCATCAGTTCTATAATGAACTAAAAATTATAAGGTCATTACCAAACTTCAGGGCTTCTTGCCAAAGTCATTTTTCAAAAGTAACAGGACACAAACTGCATGACTGACAACAACTCCGCATTGAAGAAGGCTGGTCTGAAAGTGACGCTTCCGAGACTGAAAATTCTGGAAGTGCTTCAGGAACCAGAATGCCACCACGTCAGTGCGGAAGACTTGTACAAACGCCTGATTGATATGGGTGAAGAAATTGGCCTGGCCACTGTATATCGTGTGCTTAACCAGTTTGATGACGCGGGCATTGTAACGCGCCATAACTTCGAAGGCGGTAAGTCAGTTTTTGAATTGACTCAACAACAGCATCATGACCATTTAATTTGCCTCGATTGCGGTAAAGTGATTGAGTTCAGTGATGAGTCGATTGAACAACGCCAGCGTGAAATCGCTTCACGGTTTGGTATTAAGCTGACGAACCACAGCCTGTATCTGTACGGCCATTGTACCGAAGGCGATTGCCGCGAAGATGAGTCACTGCATAACGATAAATAATCAGAATCCGTTTTGATTATTCAGGCGATGAAGGGACTATTTTCTACCCGCAATACAGCCTGTACCTGATAAACCCGCACTTCGTTGCGGGTTTTTTGTTATCTGTTTCGGTATTAAAGAGTCCCCCGGGCCAGCTTACTTTTCGCTGTGCCAGCTGTTACTCCAGCGATGATAAAAACGTTTAAACGAGAGTAACCAACGTTTGGTTGCTGATGTACGGCATTGCTGAAAACAGCATTGGTCGTTATCTGTCATGGTCAACGGCACATTCCGGCTAAAGCGTTTCCCATCCGGACTGACTGATCGGACGAGTAAATCACCATTCACCGCCGGCACCTGCTGCGAATTATAACGCAACCATTGCCGGCCTCCATTAGTAGAAAATTCCACGTTGATTCCTGGCAGAGATGTATTTGCCAGCAAACAACCCGAACGAATTTCCGCTCCCGGCACCGGAATTCTGTATGCAATACCGCTGGCATCAAGCCGCGCAAGCACTGACTGACCCAACAGATTCGCAAATCTCTGCCAGTCACTATTCAATCGTCGCAGATCGACATGATGTGTTACGCCCTTCTCAAATCGCCTGCCCTGCTGATAATCCAGTTCCCAGTCAGCTTTATGCCATGCACGTTCAGCAACAGAAAATAACCTCGGATATAACCGGTATTCCATATCCTGATCGGAACGGACGACTTCACTCCAGACCTGTGCTGACATTCCATAAGCCCCGGGCCAGTGACCTTCTGATGTGGCGGCGAATACCTGCCCGTCACGATCTGTCGAAATTTCGGCATTCTGTGGCAAATTATCCGGGGTAAAACCGAAAATTTTCTGCTCATCACTATATCTTGTCGCCCAGTAATAACCAGGTTCCGCGCCGTTCACTTCATAAGGCATATCCAGATACAGATAATCCGGGTTAGAAACTATCACCTGATAGCCTTTATCTGCCCAGTCATTTACTGATTCAGCTCCGCCCCAGTACAGAGTATCCCAGAAGTTCAGGGCATTAGCCGGAGTGGCGAACTGTTGGTTATCACGATTCTCTTTCAGACCGTCCTGCCAGGCCTGAATCCCTTCCAGACCTTGTTTTTGCGCTATTTCACTGACCTGCAAAGCAAACCAGCCAGGCAATGCCTTTAAACTCGTCACCTGCCCGCTTTTCACCAACGATGCACATCGGGCAGATTTCGCCCAGGGTTGGTCCTGACGACTGAGGTTTCGCTGACCTTTACCTGCTTCAGGGTGTGCAACATCAGTATAGCCCGCCCCCAGATAGATATTTTTGGCTTCATCTCCGCCAAAATGCCAGCGGGTCAGGGGTTGCCCGGCCTCCCGATGCATTTGAATAATTTCCGACATCACCTTCTCAGTGAAGCGTAAGGTTGAAGGCAGGCAAGGATTCACAAAACTGGTCCTGTCATAAAACTGCACGGTGGTGACCTGAGAATTATCACCCTCATCCTGTAAGCGATACTCCATTGCCTGTAATGGTCTGCCTTCCGACATCAGTTTTTTATATCTCGCCTCCATTGAAATGACCGCTGCTCTGGCATGCGCAGGTATATCAATTTCCGGCATGATAAGAATCTGTCTGACAGCCGCATACTTCACTATATCGATATAGTCCTGACGAGTGAAATAGCCGCTGCCGGAGGTCGTGTTGTCCGGACCGGAACCCAACTGGGGTAGCAGACAGTGGGTTTCGCTCAGGTCATGGCAACGTTGCCCTCCAACCTGAGTGAGCCCGGGTAACCCCGGTATCTCAATTCGCCATCCTTCATCATCACTGAGATGCAAATGCAGGACATTGAGCTTGTATGCCGCCATCTGATCCAGGGTACGCAGAATAGCGGCTTTAGAATGAAAGTTTCTGGCAACATCAATGAAGATTCCGCGGTAAGCAAAACGAGGTGCATCATAGATTGTCATTACAGGAATTAGTGGTTCGCCCTGCAACGGAATCAGTTGCAATAATGATTGCAGGCCATAAAACACACCCTGTTCGTCATATCCGGTGACCAGGATTTTTTCCAGGGAAATTGCCAGCCGGTAGGCTCCTTGTTTTATTTTTTGCCCCTGAAATTCTGATGGTTCAATTTTTGTCTCTAACGGATAACCTTGCCCGGAAGTGATACCGGCAGATTTCAGTGCCTGATTCACCATGAGAGCAGTCTCTGCAGGTAGCGCTGTCAGATCTTCCTTAACTCCTTGTTTCAGATTAATATCTTTTTCACTTAATACCACCTGCAGCGGTGTAGGAATAATTTGACCACGCAATTCTTCGGGA
Organism: Tatumella citrea; assembly: GCF_002163585.1. Lineage (NCBI taxonomy): Bacteria > Pseudomonadati > Pseudomonadota > Gammaproteobacteria > Enterobacterales > Erwiniaceae > Tatumella > Tatumella citrea. Next base: position 1,289,913 of record NZ_CP015579.1, on the reverse strand, counting down.
TCCAGCCAGCGTGTGTGCTGGTTTTTCTGATAACGATTCCCGGCGGTCATCAGGACATTGACATCAGATGTTGCCCGCCGCCACTGACTAAAGGGTACTTCAGCCATTTCCGTGAGCGAAGAAGTCGCAGTGGCCGCAATAACTTTTGGTGTACCGCTGCCCGAGGTGACATACCAGCGAGGTAATACATCACTCTGTGACACCTGCCAGTATTCATTAATCAGCGGCAATACGACTGCCTGCCCGGCCGGAAATCCGCGGAAGTTAGCCGTCGGTTCGATTTTGTGCAAATCCCCCACCAGATGAGTAACAGTAAACTGATCATTATCACTCTGTAGTACCTGACGAATTCCGGAAAAGTAAATTGCCCAGTCATTATCTCTGAGAGTGACTCCGGGATTGACCAGAGTAATTGTCGCCCGGTAACAGCTGCCCCAGTCCCCGCCCAGAGCCGCACAATCCACGCCATGACTGGAGGCCAGGTTGTCCTGCACAGAAAATTTAACCGAAAAACGGCTAATAGCATCAATTGTCTTCTGGTCTGCTTGGGCAGCGCCACCCAACAACAGCGCACTTACCGTGCCTGCCAGCAGACATTTTGGATTGATTCTCATGAGTCATCCTTAATTCATGGAGTTAATGTTTTTCTGGCCTGATTTCTTTACTTACCTGGTCACAACGGATGATGGCATCTTCATCATCACCACTTTTCAGCGTATTGATACAAATCTGGTAATCGAGCGGGCTGACCGTTTCTGTGTTTTCGGTTGCTCCTGCCATCCGGGATTGCTGACAGCCTGTCAGCCCCGCCAGGGTAAAAAAACAGATCAAATATTTCATTGTCATTCCTTAACAGAGAAAAATTAAATCAGCCGGAAAGGGATCATCATTAGAAGTTTTACATCACGCTCATCCTGGAACAGATTGCCATATCCTCCGGCACCTCCGGGGATCGAAGAATGGTTGTTGTATTGAGTAAAATGAAGTTTGAACAGCGTGCCTTTAGCCCTGCCCTGTTGAACAGTGTATAACCCGTCAAGGCTCCATGCGGATTCGCTGATTTTGTTTCCCTTACGGTACCAGTAATCCGGAGAATCCATCACTGATGCAGGTTTAGCATTCCAGCCATAAGCAATTGAGGCACCTACTGCCCAACCTGGCAGCTGCCAGTGGCTGAGATCATACATCGCACTAATAAACAGAGCTTTTTCACCGTTAGCATTAAAGTCGGAACGGTTATCCCACCAGATATCCATACGCCCGTTTGATGAAGCATAGGTGGGTGTCATTCTCTGCAGAAAATAACCTTGCCTGCCTTCGGCTTTGACCGCGGTGGCTTCAAGACGCAGATCCAGCTGCCCCAACCGGTAACCCAGCGTTAAAGCCTGCAACCATGCAGTGCCATCATATAACTGGTTTTCGCCCTGCTGACCCGAATAATTTTGTGAGCCGTAAAACTGATAACTGCTGTTCAGTGGACTACCGGCCAGATAGAATGAATAGCTGGTTTTGACCAGAAACTGACGGGTATAATTTTTAGCTTCTCCATAGGCTGCTTCCAGGATCAGACCGTTTTTAAGGGAATATTTCGCCCCTAAAGAATGCAACCAGGCTATCTTTGAATGACGATCATTCTTATAGAATCTGTCCATCTCAAGGTGCCAGGGGGATTTATAGCGATTGGCCCACATATACGAAAATTTCAGATTACCGGCGGCAGCATAATCAAAGTCAGCTCCAACTTCGGCTCCCTGATAAGTGCCTGGCAACAAACTCCAGTGGGGAGCCAGTAAGGTTTGACCTTCCGGCTGAATATAGCCAGCGTGCAAATTAAACCAGTCATGATGTATTTTTGCGGCGGCTTTATACAGGCTCAACCCGCTCTTATCACCTCTCCAGTCCTCAGAATAGGCACGGTTGGCTGATGAGAAAGCTATTTCATTCGGGTGTCCACTCTCGCCGGCCTCAGTCATTTCTATTGCGGTGAAAGCAGCCAGATCAATACCAAAAACTCCGGATACATAGCCTGAAGAAAAATCCAGATTACCGTTCCATGTACCGTGTGAAAGGTTAGTTCTGTATTTTCCGTCGGATAAGTCTCTTCGTTCCCGCTCTCGTTGCCAGTAGTAGATATTTCCGGTCAGCTGACTGTCATCGATAAATCCTGCAGCGTTTACTGGCGGTGCCAGACTGATTCCACAGCTGACAGTGAAGAGTGACAGGGTTAAGATCTTAAAATTGCGGGTGTTGTCAGTCATATCGTGGATCCTTCCCGATAATTCTTGCCTGCGGATTGATAATTTAGCAGCCATCTTTCCTGACAGCCGCGATGTGCTCACACCTGATAATAAGTTATCACTTCAAGATTATTTTTCGCGATGCGAATTATCAATCAGATTTTTACCGCAGTTTCAAATACCTGATACTGTTCACAAAACAGACAAAAGGGAGATTTCTATTAAAATCAACGGGATAATTAGCGTAAATTTCAGCAGGAATAATGGAATATATGAAGATTGTGATCGTATTTATATCAAAAAAAACGCCACAATCGTGGCGTTTTTAGGTCAGTCACTGCAATCAGGCGTCAACTTTTGCCCAGGTATCCCGCAGGCCTACCGTGCGGTTAAAGACTAATTTTTCAGGGCCAGAGTAAACACTGTCCGCGCAAAAATAACCTTCACGCTCAAACTGATAAGAGAAAGAAGCTTCAGCGTTTTTCAGGCTCTGTTCTGCATATCCCTGACGGATCTGCAAAGAATCAGGGTTAATCGCGGATAAGAAGTCCTCTTCTGCTCCAGGATTTGGAACACTGAATAACCGGTCATACAGACGGAATTCAGCGGGGACTCCCGCAGCCACAGATACCCAGTGGATCACACCTTTCACTTTACGGCCATCGGCAGGATCTTTACTTAATGTATCAATATCACACTGGCAGTAGATGGCAGTAATGTTGCCCTCTGCATCTTTTTCTGCCCGCTCCGCTTTGATTACGTAAGCATTACGCAGACGAACTTCTTTACCCGTTACCAGACGCTTGTACTGCTTATTCGCTTCCTCACGGAAATCAGCGCGGTCAATCCACACTTCGCGGCTGAAGATCACCTCACGGGTCCCCATTTCCGGACGATTAGGATGATTCGGCATGGTCAGGACTTCAGTATGCCCTTCCGGCAGGTTTTCAATAATGACACGCACAGGATCAAGCACTGCCATTGCCCGTGGAGCATTTTCGTTCAGATCATCACGAATACAGGATTCCAGTGACGCCATCTCAACGATATTATCCTGTTTAGTCACACCGATACGACGGCAGAACTCACGGACAGCAGAAGCTGTATAACCACGACGACGCAAACCTGACACGGTCAGCATACGTGGGTCATCCCATCCTTCCACGACTTTCTCAGACACCAGCTGAGTCAGTTTCCGTTTTGACATTACTGCATATTCAAGATTAAGCCGTGAGAACTCATACTGACGCGGGTGGACTTCAATAGAAATATTATCCAGCACCCAGTCATACAGACGACGGTTATCCTGAAATTCCAGCGTACACAGTGAATGAGTAATCCCTTCCAGCGCATCCGAAATACAGTGGGTGAAGTCATACATCGGGTAGATGCACCACGCATTTCCGGTTTGATGGTGTTCAGCAAACTTAATCCGGTACAGTACCGGGTCGCGCATGACCATAAAGCTGGAAGCCATATCGATTTTAGCGCGCAGGCAGGCAGTACCTTCGGCAAAACCACCGTTACGCATTTTTTCGAACAGCGCCAGATTCTCTTCAGGCGAACGATCACGGTAAGGGCTGTTTTTACCCGGAGAGGTCAGTGAACCACGATATTCACGAATCTGATCGGCAGAAAGTTCATCAACATAAGCCAGCCCTTTCTGAATCAGTTCTGTCGCGTAGTGATATAACTGATCAAAATAGTCTGAAGAATAATGAATCTGACCGTTCCACTGGTAGCCCAGCCACTGCACATCGCGTTTAATGGACTCAACAAACTCTACGTCTTCTTTGACAGGGTTAGTGTCATCGAAACGCAAATTACATTGTCCCTGATAGTCCTCGGCAATTCCAAAGTTCAGACAAATGGATTTTGCATGACCAATGTGCAGATAGCCATTCGGCTCGGGTGGAAAACGTGTATGCACAGTGTTGTGCTTACCGCTCGCCAAATCTTCGTCAATTATCTGACGAATAAAGTTAGTTGGGCGGGCTTCAGCCTCACTCATCTCAATTTCCTCAGTACGTAGATCAGGGTAATTTACCCATAACAGTTAACGGATATGATCCACAAAGCGACACCGGGAAACAACCGTTTGTTGATAAACAAAGATAAAAAAAGGCAGGAATTGCTTCCTGCCTGATAACTACCGGGGCTAAATCAGCCTTTTATCTCATAAATGGCTGTTTCACCTGCAACTACATGACTGCCTGCCAGGAGTTTCAGCCCGCTATAGTCTTCGATATTGCTGACCACCACCGGACTCACCATAGATTTCGCATGAGTGTTCAGATAATCCAGGTCCATTTCCAGTACCGGCTGACCGGTGACCACGTTGTCACCTTCATTAATCAGACAGGTGAAGCCCTGCCCCTGTAAAGCAACAGTATCCAGCCCCATATGAACAATCACTTCAACCCCTTCATCCGAAATGAGGCAAAACGCATGATGGGTTTCAAAGATTTTTACCACCGTACCGTTCAGAGGTGCCACTACGGTCCCACTGTCAGGTATGATAGCCAGCCCGTCACCAACAGCTTTAGAGGCAAAGGCTTCATCCGGGACTTGTTCCAGGGCGACCACTTCACCACTGACCGGGGCCACCAGCGTAGCGACAACCGGTAAAGAAACATTACGTACGGCCTGAACCGGTGTTGATACTTTCTGGCTGCTTTCCTGGGCTACCGGGCCACCCACTGCGGATACCGGACCTTTGCTCAGCACCGTTTTCATGGCTCTGGCAATACTCTCAGCCTGAGTACCCACCACAATCTGAATACTTTGCTTATTCAGCCGGATGACACCTGCCGCTCCCAGCTTTTTAGCCAGAGAGTCGTTAACCTGATCGGCATCTGCCACATTCAGTCGTAAGCGGGTAATACAGGCATCGATATTCGTCAGATTGTCTGATCCGCCGACAGCACCAATATAACGGCGCGCCAGAGTTTCAGTGTCTGATTCGTTGCTGGTGGAATGGTCAACATCTTCATCATAACCGTCAGCCTCATCGCCGCTCACCGCCAGCTCCCGTCCTGGCGTTTTCAAATCAAATTTGATGATGGTGTAACGGAACACGACATAGTAAATAACGAAGAACACCAGCCCCTGAGGTATCAGCATATACCAGTGTGTCGCCAGCGGATTACGGGTAGACAACGCCAGATCCACCAATCCCGCACTGAAACCAAAACCGGCAATCCAGTGCATTGATGCTGCGATGAACACCGAAATTCCGGTCAGTACCGCGTGAATCACGTATAACACCGGTGCAACGAACATAAATGAAAACTCAAGGGGTTCGGTGATCCCGGTAAAAAAGGCGGCAAAAGCTGCGGCCAGCATGATACTGCCCACTTTTGCACGGTTCTCAGGACGAGCACACTGCCAGATTGCCAGCGCAGCTCCCGGCAGGCCGAACATCATTATCGGGAAGAATCCTGCCTGATAACGACCAGTGATCCCGACGATACCCGTACCATTAGCAATAGATTCAGCACCACCCAGAAATTTAGGAATATCATTAATCCCTGCAACATCAAACCAGAACACAGAGTTCAGCGCATGATGCAAACCGACAGGAATCAACAAACGGTTAAAGAAAGCATAGATGCCCGCCCCTGCAGCACCCATTTTCTGAATATGTTCGCCAAATGATACCAGCCCACCAAAAATAACCGGCCAGACGTACATCAGAATAAACGCGACCACAATCATCAGGAAAGAAACGAGGATCGGAACCAACCGGCGGCCACTAAAAAAGGACAGAGCTTTCGGTAATTCAACATGGCTAAACCGGTTATAGACTTCTGCCGATAGTATGCCCACCAGAATACCGACGAACTGATTATTAATTTTACCAAATGCGGCAGGCACCTGATCGACAGGGATTTTCTGAATCATTGCCACCGCGGCAGGTGAACAGAGTGTTGTCACTACCAGAAAACCGACAAATCCGGTCAGTGCAGCAGAACCATCTTTATCTTTTGATAAGCCGTAAGCTACCCCGATAGCAAATAGTACCGACATATTATCGATAATTGCAGAACCGGATTTAATCAGCAAAGCAGCTAATGCATTACCGGCTCCCCAGGCATCCGGATCCAGCCAGTAACCGACCCCCATCAGGATGGCGGCGGCGGGCAGAGTTGCTACCGGCACCATCAGTGCACGCCCGACCTTTTGTAAATAACCAAGTATTTTCACCAAATTCCCCCTTAACACAGGCTGTAAGACGCATATGCCCGCTGAACTCCAGGCTTCAGACGTTCAGACAGTGCCAGCATGTAAACTCTGTCATTGAGTGTATGTAGTTTTTAATTCGCTTCGCAAATTAATTCCCAGTTTATCGTGACAAGGATCAACAAAAACCACTTTGCAAGATGGATGCCACTAGCAATAAACCAGCACTTATTTTATGATTTTAATTATCGATACAGCATCCCGAACACGGTGCTATTGTGTCAGATGTTAAGCCACCGGCCACCGGCACAACCTCACCGTTTACCGATTTACACACTAAATTGAGGTAATGTATGAGACTTATCCCGCTGGAAAGCTCCGCCAGTGTTGCTCGCTGGGCAGCCAGATATATCGCCCAACGAATTAACGCTTTTCGCCCAACCGCTGACCGCCCTTTCGTTCTCGGCCTGCCAACAGGCAGTACGCCCCAGCAAACTTACAAAGTTTTGATAGAAATGCACCAAAAAGGTGAGGTCAGCTTCAAAAATGTCGTCACCTTTAATATGGACGAATATGTCGGGCTACCTGTTGATCATCCGGAAAGCTATCATACCTTTATGTATCAGAATTTTTTTGATCATATTGATATTCCCGCTGAAAACATTAATTTACTGAATGGTACTGCAACGGATGTAGATGCAGAGTGCCGCCGTTATGAAGATAAAATTCGTCAGTACGGTAAAATTCATCTGTTTATGGGTGGTGTAGGCAACGACGGACATATTGCCTTTAATGAACCCGCCTCTTCTCTGGCATCAAGAACACGGATTAAAACCCTGACTCATGAAACCCGGGTGGCCAATTCCCGCTTCTTTGGGGGAGATGTGAATCTGGTACCTAAACATGCTCTGACGGTGGGCGTCGGTACCTTGCTGGAAGCTGAAGAAGTGATGATCCTGGTGAACGGACAGGTAAAAGCTCAGGCCCTGCAGGCTGCCGTTGAAGGGAATGTTAACCATATGTGGACCATCAGCTGCCTGCAACTTCATGAGAAATCGATTATCGTCTGCGACGAACCGGCTACCCAGGAACTCAAAGTTAAAACAGTGAAGTACTTCCGTGAAATGGAAGCCGACAATATTAAAGATATTTAACTCAGCAAGTAATGCAGATAATCAATGCCTGTGATTGCTACCAGGCGTTGGCTATCTCGTGGAGAAACCCGAATGTACGCTTTAGTCAATGGCCGGATTTATACCGGATACCAGGTGCTTGATGATCATGCGGTAGTGATCAACAACGGACTGATTGAACAGCTCTGCCCTGTCAGCCAGTTACCGGAAAATACCCGTCGCTGTGATGTTGACGGAGCCATTATTTCTCCCGGCTTTATCGATCTGCAGCTGAATGGTTGCGGAGGCGTGCAGTTCAATGATGAGTTATCAGCCCTGAGTATCGAAACTCTGGATATCATGCAACGTGCTAACGAAAAGTCAGGCTGCACCAGCTTTCTGCCAACGCTTATCACCAGCACCGACGAAATGATTCATAAAGCCGTCGACACCATGCAACAATGGCTGGCGCAGCGCAAAAATCAGGCTTTGGGATTGCACATAGAAGGCCCATGGCTGAATAAAGCCAAAAAAGGGACACATAACCAGGATCTTATTCGCCCCTGCTCACCGGAGCTTTTAAAATTCCTTTGTGATAACGCCGATGCCATCTGTCAGATTACCCTGGCCCCGGAAAATGTCAGTAGCCAGGATATTCGCGCATTATGCGAAGCCGGAATCGTGGTTTCCGCCGGGCACTCTAATGCAACCTATAAGGAAGCGATAGCTGGATTTGATGCCGGTATTACCAGCGCAACCCATCTGTATAATGCGATGAGTGCCGCTGTCGGACGCGAGCCAGGTCTGGCGGGAGCTATTTTTGATGCACCACAAGTCTTTTGTGGAGTGATTGCCGACGGGTTGCATGTTCACTACGCAAATATCAGAAATGCTAAACATCTGAAAGGCGATAAGTTGATCCTCGTCACAGATGCGACCGCTCCGGCGGGAGCTGATATAGAACAGTTCATTTTTGCCGATAAAACAATATACTATCGTGACGGCTTGTGTGTGGATGAAAATGGTACGCTGAGTGGTTCTTCTCTGACCATGATTGAGGCTGTACGTAACAGCGTTGAACATATCGGTATCTCTCTGGAAGAGACTCTGAGAATGGCAACCCTTTATCCGGCCCGCGCCATGGGTGTTGAAAAACAGCTGGGGACAATTCAGCAAGGTAAAGTTGCTAACCTGACTGTATTTTCACGTGAGTTTAAAATATTAAAAACCATCGTTAATGGTAACGAGGTTTTCAGCGGGTAAGTATTTAATGGGCACTGGCAGACAGACGCAAATTGGCAACATTGATCTTGTAAAGCAGTTAAACAGCGCAGCAGTCTATCGGCTGATTGATCAGGAAGGGCCAATATCCCGTATCCAGATAGCAGAGATAAGCCAGCTTGCCCCCGCCAGTGTCACAAAAATAACCCGTCAGCTGATTGAGCGTGGTCTGATTAAAGAAGTTGATCAGCAAGCCTCAACCGGAGGACGCAGGGCCATTTCCATTGTCACCGAAAGCCGGGGTTTTCATACCATTGCGGTACGATTAGGGCGCCAGGATGCGACCCTGGCCCTGTTTGACCTTGGCGGCCATTTGCTAACCGAACAGCACTACCCTATTGACCAGACCGACCAACAGGCGGTTGAACAGGCGTTGTTTGCCGCGATTGAGGCATTTATTTCACAGCAACAATCCCTGCTGGATGAACTGATCGCTATTTCAGTAATTCTGCCCGGGCTGGTTGATCCAGTGCAGGGGATTGTGCGTTTCATGCCGCATATTGGTAAAACCAACTGGCCTCTGGTGAGTAACCTTACCGCCCGGTTTAATACTGCCAGCTTTGTCGGCCACGATATTCGCAGTCTGGCACTTGCTGAACACTACTTTGGTGCAACCCGCGACTGTGCTGATTCACTGTTAGTTCGCATTCACCGTGGAACCGGTGCCGGTATCATCGTTAATGGCAATATTTTCCTCGGTACCAACGGAAATGTCGGGGAAATTGGGCATATTCAGGTCGATCCGCTGGGGGAACGCTGCTACTGCGGTAATTTTGGCTGCCTGGAAACCATCGCCTCAAATAGTGCCATCCTGCAAAAAGCGAAAGCGCTGGTTGCCCAGGGGTATCCTGGCAAACTGAAACAGTCGTCCATGACTATCTCTGATATTTGCCAGGCAGCCAATCAGGGCGATGCCCTGGCTCAGGGATTAATTAAAGAGGTGGGTACTCATCTTGGTAAAGCGCTGGCGATTGCCATTAATATGTTTAATCCGCAAAAAGTGGTGCTGGCTGGCGAATTAACGGAAGCGGAGTCTGTCCTGTTCCCGGTGATCCAGCGTTGCATTGATACCCAGGCTTTGAGCGATTTTCGTCAAAATCTGCCGGTCGTACGTTCACAACTGGATAATCGTTCAGCTATCGGCGCTTTTGCCCTGGCTAAGCGCGCTATGCTCAATGGCGTTCTGCTCCAGCATTTACTCGAAGAATAATTTATCAACTCTGTACTGAGACTCCCGGACAACTACTAATGACGATTAAAAATGTGATTTGCGATATTGACGGCGTGTTAATGCATGACAACACCGCCGTTAAAGGTGCCAAAGAGTTCTTACATGGGTTACTGGAGAAAGAGATCCCACTGGTGGTTCTGACCAATTACCCGTCACAGACGGAACAGGACCTGGCAAATCGTTTCGCCTCGGCTGGAATTAACCTGCCGGAATCAGTATTTTATACTTCTGCAATGGCGACAGCCGACTTTCTGCAACGGCAGCAAGGAAAAAAGGCCTATGTAATTGGCGAAGGCGCTTTGATCCATGAACTGTATAAAGCCGGTTTCACCATTACCGATATCAATCCTGATTTTGTCATAGTCGGAGAAACACGGTCTTTTAACTGGGAAATGATGCACAAAGCAGCATTTTTTGTCGCCGGCGGAGCACGGTTTATTGCCACAAACCCCGATTCCCATGGCCGGGGATATGTGCCGGCTTGTGGTGCATTATGTGCAGGTATTGAACGAATTTCTGGCCGCAGCCCGTTTGTGGTGGGTAAACCGAGCCCGTATATCATGAGAGCTGCGCTGAATAAAATGCATGCTCACTCCGAAGATACAGTCATTATTGGAGACAATCTGCGCACCGATATTCTGGCCGGATTTCAGGCGGGTTTAAAAACAATTCTGGTATTGTCGGGCGTATCTCAGGCGACAGATGTCAATAATATGCCGTTCCGCCCGGACTGGATTTTCCCGTCTGTTGCCGATATAGATCTGTTCTGAACATAGTTTTTACTGATAACTGGCGGCCTGGCGGCCGCAGTCAGACATCTCTGCCGGTGGCTCATCACCGGCAAACTGGCCCTCTACAGACCAGATCCCTAGTCTGTTACCTGATAAATCATAAAGATTAAAAAACAACCACACAGCCAGTTTCATTGAATATAATTTAAAAAAACACCATAAAAAATGAACAAACATCAAAGTTTAAGGCTGGCGTGCGATTATTTTCAATTTCATGGCTAAATATCTTGCAATGGTTAGGGGAAATAGCGCATTTTCTTATACATCGCGCCCGGACAGGCAGCTGTAAGACACGATTTTTTGTATAAACAATATTACCGTATGTGAACTCAGGAGTAGATTATGTGTTCGATTTTTGGGGTTCTGGATCTGAAAACTGATCCCGTTGAATTGCGTAAAAAAGCGCTGGAACTTTCCCGTCTGATGCGCCACCGTGGCCCGGACTGGTCAGGTATTTATGCCGATGATAAGGCGATTCTGGCTCATGAGCGCTTATCAATTGTTGACGTCAATAACGGAGCGCAACCACTGTACAATGCTGCCGGAACTCATGTTCTGGCCGTTAACGGTGAAATCTATAACCACCGTGCATTACGTGCAGAACTGGGTGACCGTTACCAGTTCCAGACCGATTCTGACTGTGAAGTCATTCTGGCATTGTACCAGGAAAAAGGTATCGATTTCCTGGATGAGCTGCAGGGAATGTTCGCTTTTATCCTGTACGACAAAGAGAAAAACAGCTGGCTGATCGGCCGTGATCATATCGGCATTATTCCTCTGTACATTGGCTATGATGAGCACGGTAACCTGTTTGCCGCCTCTGAAATGAAAGCCCTGGTTCCGGTATGTCGTACTATCAGTGAATTCCCTCCTGGAAGCTATATGTCCAGCACCGACGGGGAAATCCATCAGTACTACAAACGTGACTGGATGGAATACGAAAATGTTGCCAACAACCAGACCGATGCAGCAGCACTGAAAGAAGCACTGGAAGAGTCAGTAAAAAGCCACCTGATGTCAGATGTTCCTTATGGTGTGTTACTGTCGGGCGGTCTTGATTCTTCTATCATTTCAGCAGTTACCAAACGTTTTGCTGCTAAACGTATTGAAGATCAGGATAAAAGTGATGCCTGGTGGCCTCAACTGCACTCATTTGCGGTTGGCCTGAAAGGTGCTCCGGATCTGAAAGCAGCCAAAGAAGTGGCAGATTCACTGGGTACAGTACACCATGAAATCCACTTTACTGAGCAGGAAGGTCTGGATGCCATCCGTGACGTTATCTATCACATTGAAACTTATGATGTAACGACTATCCGTGCATCAACGCCAATGTATCTGATGTCACGTAAGATCAAGGCAATGGGCATCAAGATGGTCCTGTCTGGCGAAGGCGCTGATGAAGTGTTTGGCGGTTATCTGTATTTCCATAAAGCGCCGAATGCTAAAGAGTTCCATGAAGAAAACGTGCGTAAACTGGCTGCCCTGCACATGTACGATTGCGCCAGAGCGAACAAAGCAATGTCTGCCTGGGGTGTTGAAGCCAGGGTCCCATTCCTGGATAAAAACTTCCTGGATGTGGCAATGCGTATCAACCCTGAAGATAAGATGTGTGGCAGTAACGGCAAGATGGAAAAACACATCCTGCGCGAATGTTTCTCCTCTTATCTGCCACACAGCGTAGCATGGCGCCAGAAAGAGCAGTTTTCTGACGGCGTAGGTTACAGCTGGATTGATACCCTGAAAGAAGTTGCAGCAAAACAGGTTACTGATCAGCAACTGGAGATGGCACACTTCCGTTTCCCGTACAACACGCCAACTTCTAAGGAAGCGTTCCTGTACCGTGAGATTTTTGAAGAACTGTTCCCGGTGGCCAGTGCTGCAGAATGTGTCCCTGGCGGCCCGTCAGTGGCTTGTTCTTCAGCGAAAGCCATTGAGTGGGACGAAGCGTTCAAAACTATGGACGACCCATCAGGCCGTGCGGTAGGCGTCCACCAGGCTGCTTACTAAGCCCTGTAATCTGCTTTACTCTCAGGCCGCGCTTGTCGCGGCCTTTTTTATGGCTTTTTGTCACCTGCACCGCTAATTTACAACGCCCCTCCCTTTACGGCTTTTACCTGCAACGTATTGAATCCCTTTTACTCCTGTGATGCCTTACCGGCATAAATCCCCTCTTCTCACGGTGAAGAAGCAGCACAAAGCGATTAACAATTCGCCATAATGGTTATTCACCAGTCAAACAAACCCATTCTGGCAAAAAACGTCAAAAAATTTGTTGACGATCATGGGTCAACTCCGCATAATGCGCCCCGCAACGCCGATGAAGGTAACGCGAAAAAAAACATGGCTACGTAGCTCAGTTGGTTAGAGCACATCACTCATAATGATGGGGTCACAGGTTCGAATCCCGTCGTAGCCACCAGTTTTTGCGGGAGTGGCGAAATTGGTAGACGCACCAGATTTAGGTTCTGGCGCCGCAAGGTGTGCGAGTTCAAGTCTCGCCTCCCGCACCATTTCACGTTATCTTTAAAGTTTAGCAGGTGGGATATCGCCAAGCGGTAAGGCACCGGTTTTTGATACCGGCATTCCCTGGTTCGAATCCAGGTATCCCAGCCAAATTTGATGTGCTTTGAGTTCCCTAAATCGAAGATGGGATATCGCCAAGCGGTAAGGCACCGGTTTTTGATACCGGCATTCCCTGGTTCGAATCCAGGTATCCCAGCCACATTGAATAGCAGTATTATGGCTACGTAGCTCAGCTGGTTAGAGCACATCACTCATAATGATGGGGTCACAGGTTCAAATCCCGTCGTAGCCACCAGACACTATTGGGGTGTCGCCAAGCGGTAAGGCACTGGTTTCTGATACCAGCATTCCGGGGTTCGAATCCCTGCACCCCAGCCAATTTTATAATTAAAAAAGCACCGAATGGGGTGTCGCCAAGCGGTAAGGCACTGGTTTCTGATACCAGCATTCCGGGGTTCGAATCCCTGCACCCCAGCCATTTTTGAAAGCTCACTTAGGTGGGCTTTTTTCTTTTGTGCCTCCGTATCAGCATCTCACTCCCCTGCTGTCAGGATTTTCCGGCCACCAGCTATTCTCCCGGCCAGAAGCCCACGCTGCCCGTGTACAGCACTGAATGAGACGTAAAAAAAAACGACCCGAAGGTTAATGCCGGTCACTTAAGGTGACCGGCATTGTTTTTAAAGGGATATTTCGACCTTTTCTCCCTCACTTCTCTCACATATTCCCGTTCTCGTCGTGGTGGCAGTTTCAGCATCCCGGCATTACTGTAAAAGTGTTTAAGGTGACCCGGGATGACTCCCGGTGAAGCCCACGGCAGACCGATCAGTAGCCGTAATATCTCTGATACTGCACCGCTGAAGCTCAACTGGTAAGGCAGGTAATTTCCTTTCAGGCTGAACGCCATTTTAATCATCTGGTAACGCACCAGGTTATACGTCAGCAGTATTCCCCATAGCTCCTGCTTCACCAGATCGGGCAACCGGCTTCTCAGCGTCCAGCGGTTTCCCAGTAAAAACTGCTTTGCCTCACGATATCCCAGCTCGATTTCCCAGCGATGCTTATAAAGTTCTGCCACGTCAGTCGCCGGATAACGCATCGCATCTGTCATGGAAGTGACTACCTGCCGTTCCGTCCCGTTCACTTTCCGCCTGATTAGCCTCACTATGAGTTCTTCCGGCAGGCCTTTCCATTGCTTTCTGGCCTGAGGCGTGGTTTTCAGTCGTATCAGTTCGTCCTGCCTGCCGAGCTTTCGTACCACTTCATACTGAGTGTTCTTTTTCAGCGGCGTTAGCCAGTGGCGATTTTCACCTGCATTATGCCAGTCATGTAACAACCCTAAAGAGTAAAAGCCCTTATCAAACAGCGTAATACTGTTATCCGGTGCATTTTCTGCCAGCTGAGCGGCCAGCCGCATTTCGTTGATATCGTAGCGACCTGACACACTTGCACGCAGCAGATGGCTGCTGAGTTCCATCAGACACACCATACGAACCTGAGGATAACCGCGTTCACCATGCTGATTAGATGCTTTGCCGAAGGCCTCTGCATTTTCAGGAGTGTCCTGGGTATGCCAGACAACGCCATCAACAGCATTAAGCGTCAACCCGTGCCAGAGGGGATGTCTGGCTTCTTCGTGCCAGTGTTGTTGAGTGAGATCAAACAGGACCCGGATGGCATCTTCGCCCAGTGTTTTTCGGCGGGCAATCACAGAGCTGGGTGCGGTAAATGACCGTCCGGTCCGGTCAACAATATCCATCAAATTCACGATATGGCTCATGGGCTTATTGTTGAATATGGCCATACCGATAACCAGCCAGACCATCGACTCAAGGGGAAGTTTACGCTTACGCAGCGTGACGGTATCAGTGAGGGAAAACGCCTGTCGGATGAGGTCAGGAGAGAGCAGGTCAGAGAGGCTTTGTACTTCTTCGGGAGCAGTGAGATTAATAATGCCGAGAGCTTGCGAAAGTTCCATTTAAAAAGGGTCCATGTCTGCACATGAACCCTTTTTACACCAACCACCGGATCGGTCAAATGATCCTTAAACGATCGGCATTAACCCGAAGGTCGTTTTAATTTTTGCTCAGCTGGCGGATGTTGTCATATCACGGCGTTGTCTATAATCCGAGAGCATAGCTGAGTGCTTTTTTCTTCAACCACCCACCACGCTGGGCAGCCATCAGCCCAAGATTCCTTGCCAGCATTAACGGATGGCTCTGATTACTGAATGCCAGGTAGAACAAATCCATCCCGTTTTGCATCAGCAGATTGTCTTTATAACGTTGGCGCTGATAGCGTTTCAGTACCGGCATTTGCCACCATTCGCTGCCGGTACGTTTTGCACCGGCCAATATATCAATCAGTGCATCAACGTCCCGGTAGCCAAGGTTAACGCCCTGCCCGGCTAAAGGGTTAATGGTATGAGCAGCATCTCCCACCAGGGCAAGTCCCGGACGAACATACTGACTGGCATGCCGACGGGTCAGCGGAAATGCGCCCGCAGACAGTACCCTGACCTTACCCAGTCGCGACGGAAAATGGCGGGTAACTTCTTCGGTCAGTTGTTCCGGTGTCAGTTTAACTAACTGACGAATACGTGGAACACTGTCGTACCAGACCAGAGAAGCAAAATTATCATACAGTGGAAGAAAGGCACGTGGCCCCTGAGGAGTGAACTGTTGCCAGGTGCTGTCACCGGGCGAATCCTCGCATTCCACTGAAATCAACATGCAGGATTGTGAATAATCCCAGCCACTGACGCCAATCCCGGCCAGGCGACGAACCTGAGAATTGGCTCCGTCAGCCCCGGTCCATAACCGGGTCGAAATCTGCTGTTGATTATCGAGAGTCAGATTCCAGTACTCATCCTGATATTCCGCAGCAGAGACAGATGCCGGACAAATTACCGTGATGCCCTGTGCCTGCATTTTTTCCCACAATGCCCATTGCAGGACGCTGTTTTCCACCATAAAGCCTAATTCAGGCAAACCAAGGGAGGCCGCGTCAAATACAGCATGGGCATTCTGCCATTCCCAGGTTTCCAGACGACGATAAGCTGCACAGCGCATCGCTACGATAGCATCCCAGACGTCAAGTTCTTTCAACAGAGCCACTGATGCGGCACCTATGGCTGAAATCCGCACATCCGGCGATCTTAGGGGATCAAAAGGGCGTGGCTGCTGATGTTCGATAACCGCCACTCTGAAGTGATGTCTGGCCAGTCCACAGGCCAGCGCGGCACCCACCATGCCTGCTCCGGTGATCACCACGTCAAACTGCTGTTGCTGCATGTTATTATCCTTCCTGAGACAGATACCCGCTGATGCCCGGGTAACGTTACTCACGACAGTGTACCGGAAAATTCTATGACAATCAGAAAAGCCGCTACACTGGTCACAACAGCAGCAAAGCATTACAATGTGTCGCCTGCACATCCTTGCACTGAATTAATGGCCAGTTTGATGACAAAAAAATTGCATATTAAGACCTGGGGCTGCCAGATGAATGAATACGATTCATCTAAAATGTCAGACCTGTTGAACACTACTCATGGCTTCACGCTGACCGAAAATGCGGAAGAAGCCGACGTATTGTTGCTCAATACCTGTTCCATCAGGGAAAAGGCCCAGGAGAAAGTGTTCCACCAGCTGGGACGCTGGAGAATACTGAAAGAAAAGAATCCGGACCTGATTATCGGGGTTGGCGGTTGCGTTGCTTCCCAGGAAGGTGACCATATTCGCCAGCGTGCCCACTATGTGGATATCGTGTTTGGTCCACAGACCCTGCACCGCCTGCCGGAAATGATTAACAGCGTTCGCGGTGACCGCAGTCCGGTGGTTGATATCAGTTTCCCGGAAATCGAAAAATTCGACCGTTTGCCTGAACCCCGGGCGGATGGTCCGACCGCTTTCGTTTCAATTATGGAAGGCTGCAATAAGTATTGTACTTTCTGCGTGGTGCCTTACACCCGTGGTGAAGAAGTCAGCCGTCCAAGTGACGATATCCTGTTCGAAATTGCCCAACTGGCTGCTCAGGGAGTGCGTGAAGTCAATCTGCTGGGCCAGAACGTTAACGCCTATCGTGGTGAGAATTTTGACGGTTCAGAGTGCAGTTTTGCTGACTTACTGCGTTTAGTGGCAGCTATTGATGGCATCGACCGTATTCGCTTTACCACCAGCCATCCTATTGAATTTACCGATGACATCATCGAGGTGTATCGCGATACACCAGAACTGGTCAGTTTCCTGCATTTGCCGGTACAAAGCGGTGCAGACCGTATCCTGACACTGATGAAACGCGCCCATACCGCGCTGGAATTTAAAGCCATCATCCGCAAACTGCGGCTGGCTCGTCCGGATATTCAGATAAGCTCTGATTTCATCGTCGGTTTTCCGGGTGAAACCAACGAAGATTTTGAAAAGACTATGAAACTGATCGCTGATGTTAATTTTGACATGAGCTTCAGTTTTATTTACTCAGCACGTCCGGGTACCCCGGCGGCTGATTTGCCTGATGATGTCAGCGAAGAAGAGAAAAAACAGCGTCTGTGGATATTGCAGGAGCGGGTTAACCAGCAAGCCATGGCCTGGAGCCGTCGGATGCTGGGAACCGTTCAGCGTGTACTGGTAGAAGGCACATCCCGTAAGAATCTGATGGAACTGTCAGGGCGCACCGAAAATAACCGCGTGGTTAACTTCGAAGGAACTCCGGAAATGATCGGTAAGTTTGTTGATGTCGAAATTGTCGATGTTTATCCGAACTCACTGCGCGGCGTGGTAGTACTGACCGAAAAAGATATGGGGCTGCGTGTCACAGAATCACCGGCTTCTGTTATTGCCCGTACCCGCAAAGAGAATGAATCCGGCGTTGGTGTCTGGCAACCCTGATTAGCATATCTGTTGCGGCAGCACTCTGTTGCCGCAAATTTGCCTGCCCGGGGCTGGAATTTCCCGATACAGCCCCGATATCTTGTTATACCATTGCATCTCTCGTAAACAGCATAAATACTCTGTTATGTCTCCTTTCTCTGAAGGAACATTCGTTGCTGATTAACCGGCCCTGAGCGACCCATAGGATTACTTTGAATATCGAAACCCGCGAAATTGCCCTCGAACCCGCAGACAACCAACGTCTGCTCAGTCTGACCGGCCCTTTTGACGATAATCTGAAACATCTGGAGCGTCGACTGGGGATAGAAATTAACCGTCGTGATAACCGTTTTACACTGTCCGGAAAACCTCTGTGTGTCGATGCTGCAGAACATATTCTGAAGACACTGTATGTGGATACCGCTCCGGTACGTGGCCAGAATAAGGATATCGACCCGGAAGATATCCATCTGGCTATCAAAGAGAGTCGCGTTCTGGAACAGACTGCTGAAAGCGTGCCGGACTATGGTAAAGCGGTCAATATTCAGACCCGACGCGGAGTTATTAAACCGCGTACCCCAAATCAGGCAAGTTATATTGCCAATATTCTGGATCATGATATTACCTTTGGTATTGGTCCGGCCGGTACCGGTAAAACTTACCTGGCGGTGGCCGCAGCCGTAGATGCCCTGGAACGTCAGGAGATTCGCCGCATTCTGCTGACCCGTCCGGCAGTGGAAGCCGGGGAGAAACTGGGCTTTTTACCAGGTGACCTTAGTCAAAAAGTAGACCCTTATCTGCGCCCGCTTTACGATGCATTGTTCGAAATGCTCGGTTTTGAACGGGTTGAAAAACTGATTGAGCGTAATGTTATCGAGGTTGCTCCACTGGCTTATATGCGCGGACGAACTCTTAACGACGCCTTTATCATCCTGGATGAAAGTCAGAACACCACCATCGAGCAGATGAAAATGTTTCTGACCCGTATTGGCTTTAACTCTAAAGCGGTAATCACCGGGGATGTAACACAAATCGACTTACCAAGAAACGCCCGTTCCGGACTGAAACATGCGATTGAAGTGCTGTCCGGGGTTGAAGAACTCAGTTTTAATTTTTTCCACAGCGAAGATGTGGTCCGCCATCCTGTTGTTGCACGGATTGTGGTGGCCTATGAAGCCTGGGAAGAAGCAGACCAGAAACGCCGTGAGCGTCTGGCTGAAGAGCGCAAACGTGATGCGCTGTCCCCCCCTCAGGAGAATGTATGAGCAGTACCGTAACACTGGATTTGCAGAATGCCTGTGAAAATCCGCAGGGATTACCCGATGAAGCCTCATTTATGCGCTGGCTGACCGCCGCTGTTTCTCTGTTTCAGCCGGAGAGTGAAGTCACTATCCGGCTGGTGGATGAAGCCGAGAGCCATGAACTGAACCGGACCTATCGGGGGATGGATAAACCGACTAATGTATTGTCGTTCCCGTTTGAGGCACCACCTGGTATTGAAGATCTGCCATTGCTTGGCGACCTGATTATCTGCCGGCAGGTTGTGGAACGTGAAGCCGCTGAACAACAGAAGTTACCGGAGGCCCACTGGGCACATATGGTCGTGCATGGAACCCTGCATCTGTTAGGCTATGACCACATCGAAGATGAAGAAGCCGAAGAGATGGAAGGGATCGAAACTGAGATAATGCTTGCTATGGGCTATCCTGACCCGTACATTTCCGAGAAAGACATCGATTGATGACCGGTGAATCCCGGACCCCTGCTGTCAGTGTCGTTTCCTGACAGCGTATAATTCAAATACAGTGAGTACTAAATAAATACGCCATGAGCGATGACCATTCACAAAACAGCGACACCCCCGGTAGTAAAAAGGGATTCTTCTCATTACTGATTAATCAACTGTTCCACGGCGAACCACAGAACCGTGATGAATTACTGGAACTCATCCGTGATTCTGAACAGAAAGAACTGATTGACCAGGATACCCGCGATATGATGGAAGGCGTGATGGAAATCGCCGAACAGCGGGTACGAGATATTATGATCCCCCGCTCCCAGATGATCACCCTGAAAAAAGATCAGACACTCGAAGAGTGCCTGGATGTGATTATTGAGTCCGCACACTCCCGGTTTCCTGTGATCAGTGAAGATAAAGATCATGTGGAAGGTATACTGATGGCCAAAGATTTACTGCCGTTTATGCGCAGTAGCTCTGCTCCGTTCAGTATCGCTGATGTCCTGCGCCCTGTGGTGGTGGTGCCGGAGAGCAAACGTGTTGATCGTATGCTTAAAGAGTTTCGGTCACAGCGCTACCATATGGCGATTGTCATCGACGAATTTGGTGGTGTATCAGGACTGGTGACTATCGAAGATATTCTTGAGCTGATCGTCGGCGAAATTGAAGATGAGTACGACGAAGAGAACGACAGCGATATCCGCCAGCTCAGCCGCCATACCTATTCCTTACGTGCACTGACCCCGATAGAAGACTTCAACGAGCTGTTTGGTACCAGCTTCAGTGATGAAGAAGTCGATACCATCGGTGGTCTGGTGATGCAAAGCTTTGGCCACCTGCCGGCCAGAGGGGAAAGTATCACCCTTGATGGTTATCAGTTTAAAGTTGCCATGGCTGACCGACGCCGGATCCTCCAGGTCCATGTTAAAATTCCTGACGATGCCACTACACCTCAACCTGAAGACGAATAACAGCCTATGACGGCACTGAATCAGTTACTCCGGCAACAGAAAATACGCCTGTTGCTGGCTTTACTTACGGGTGCCGTTGGCACCCTGGCGTTTTCTCCTTATGATTTCTGGCCTGCCGCCCTGTTATCCCTGACGGGATTACAGGCGTTAACTCTGAAACGCACTACCCCTCAGGCGTTGGCTATTGGCTTTGTCTGGGGAATGGGCCTGTTTGGTTCAGGCGTTAACTGGGTATACGTCAGTATCGCGACCTTTGGTGGTATGCCGGGCCCGGTCAATGTATTCCTGGTGGTGTTACTAGCCGCCTGGTTATCACTGTTTCCGATGTTTTTCAGCGCCCTGTTAAACCGCTTTTGGCCAGCAGCAACTCTGACCCGACTGATTCTTGCTGCCCCTGCATTGTGGCAGACTACTGAATTTTTACGTGGCTGGATACTGACCGGATTTCCCTGGCTACAATTTGGTTACAGCCAGATCAATGGCCCACTGAAAGGCCTGGCCCCTATTGCCGGAGTAGAGAGCATCACGCTGGTATTAATGGTCGTCGCGGGGCTGATTACCTACAGTCTGGTACAGCGGAACCTTCGGGCATTACTGGTAGCCGTGGCCATCATTATTATCGGCTGGCCATTACGATATTTGCACTGGTACCAGCCGCAAAACGACCGCAAAGTTTCAGTTGCTCTGGTGCAGGGAAATATTCCGCAGTCAATGAAATGGGATCCTCAGCAGCTGCAGTCCACATTAAATACCTATCTGCGGCTGACCCGTCCGGTACTGGGTAACGCTAAAATTGTTATCTGGCCAGAGTCTGCCATCACCGATCTGGAAACCAATGAACAGCCTTTCCTGACTCAGTTAGATCAGGTACTGCGAAGTGAAGGCAGCACACTGGCGACCGGTATTGTTGATTCAAGATTGCAGGCAGATAACCGTTACCACGATTACAACAGCGTCGTGGTGTTAGGTAATCCACAGCCCTACAGTTATCAGAGTCAGAACCGTTATCAGAAAAATCACCTGGTACCCTTTGGCGAGTTTGTTCCTATGGCCAGCCTTCTCAGGCCACTGGCACCATTTTTTGACTTACCGATGTCCGGATTTAGCCGGGGCAAATATGTTCAGCCACCGTTAAACCTTGATGGTTATCAGCTGACTACTGCGATCTGTTACGAAATTGTCCTCGGTGAGCATGTCAGGGATAATTTCCGTCCCGATACCGATTTTCTGCTGACAGTGTCAAATGATGCATGGTTCGGTCACTCCATCGGTCCGTGGCAGCATCTGCAAATGGCAAGAATGCGTGCTCTGGAGCTTGGCAGGCCCCTGTTAAGAGATACCAATAACGGAGTCACTGCTATTGTCGATGCTCAGGGTGATATTACGCAGGAAATCCCTCAATTCCATGAAGGTGTATTGCAGGCTGAAGTAACCCCGACACGAGGAATCACTCCTTATGCCCGTAGTGGCAATCTGACCGTGTGGCTGCTATCGGCATTTGCCGTTGCTGGTGCACTGGTATTGCGTCGCCGTCGTTAAACTGTCTGCCGGAGCCTGACTCCGGCAGCTCTCCCCCCGGTTATGCCTTTCCGTTTCTGTTCTGAAATATCTGCCCTGAATTTTCAGCCCCCACGCCCATACCCGGTATGCCGCCATAAATTAATTGTTTTTATCCTTACCTATGGATGGCATACATATTGCTTAATTATTAGTGATGCTTAGAAACATACTGAAACAGCAGCCGGAAGCCTGAATCGCACCAATAAAGTGCAAATACCGACTCCTGTTGGTTAATTGCGCAAATTATTGTTCAGATTGCGTCCGTCGTCTCAGTTAAGAAACAAGAACGTTTCATTTCATTAACAATGAACTAAGGTAAAACTGTAACCAGTTACAGCAAACTCACCCAATCATCAATTTCTGCCTCCCGCAGGCTGAAAGCGGGAGACTAAAGGAGCACTGATATGAAATTACGGAAACTGGCCCTTGGCCTTGCGATCACTGGTGTTCTGTCTGGTGTGGTCTATGCCGAAGATGCCCCTTCAGCTCAGCCCTCCACGCTCGATAAAATTGCTAAAAACGGTGTCGTGGTAGTAGGCCATCGCGAGTCATCTGTGCCTTTCTCTTACTATGACAATCAGCAAAAAGTGGTGGGATATTCACAGGATTATTCCAACGCGATTGTCGAAGCAATTAAAAAGAAACTGAATAAGCCTGATCTGACGGTAAAAATGTTACCTATCACTTCACAGAACCGTATCCCGCTGCTGCAAAACGGTACCTATGATTTTGAATGTGGATCAACCACCAATAACCTCGAACGACAGAAGCAGGCCGATTTCTCAGACACCATTTTTGTGGTCGGCACACGCCTGCTGGTTAAAAAAGGCAGCCCGATTAAAGATTTCCCGGATCTGAAAGGCAAAACCGTGGTTGTGACTTCCGGAACCACTTCAGAAATTCTGCTGAATAAACTCAATGACGATAAAAAAATGGGTATGAGAATCATCAGCGCCAAAGATCATGGTGATTCTTTCCGTACTCTGGAAACCGGCCGGGCCGTCGCTTTTATGATGGATGACGCGTTACTTGCCGGTGAACGAGCCAAAGCTAAAAACCCTGCAGACTGGGTCATTGTGGGTACCCCACAATCTCATGAAGCCTACGGTTGTATGTTACGCAAAAATGATCCGGACTTTAAACAGCTGATGGACAGCACCATTGCTCAGGCGCAGACCTCCGGGGAAGCTGCCAAATGGTATGAGCGCTGGTTCAAACAGCCTATTCCGCCAAAAAATATGATCATGAACTTCGATATGTCAGAGGATATGAAAGCGTTATTCAAATCACCTAATGACAAAGCACTTAACTAACCACAACCCTAACAGCAAGACAGTGCCTCAGGCATAACGGAGGCTTCTGACGCTACCGCATACGCAGCATTCTGGCGGGTGGTAGCGTCATTGCGGCTGAGTTCGTCAGCCTTCAGGGTAGCCTTGCTATCCTTTTTACCGGGAGTTGATTATGGGCACAAACTGGAACTGGGGGATATTTTTTGAACAGGCCCCGTTCGGCAATACCACTTATCTGGGTTGGTTATGGTCCGGTTTCCAGGTCACGATTGCAGTCTCGTTGTGCGCATGGGTGGTCGCTTTTCTGGTCGGTTCGCTGTTTGGAATTTTGCGTACCTTACCGAATCGCTTTTTGTCAGCCATCGGTGCCTGCTATGTCGAGCTGTTTCGTAATATTCCACTGATTGTACAGTTTTTCTTCTGGTATCTGGTCGCCCCGGAACTGGTAGGGGAAAACCTCGGGATGTGGTTTAAATCTGAACTTGATCCAAATATTCAGTTCTTCGTCTGTTCCGTTATTTGCCTGGGATTATTCACCGCTGCTCGTGTGTGTGAACAAGTGAGAACGGCTATCCAGTCACTGCCCCGTGGTCAGAAAAATGCCAGTATGGCACTCGGTATGACACTGCCACAGTGCTACCGTTATGTGTTATTGCCTAATGCTTACCGGATCATCGTTCCGCCGATGACGTCAGAAATGCTCAATCTGGTGAAAAACTCAGCCATCGCCTCGACAATTGGCCTGGTCGATATGGCGGCCCAGGCAGGTAAATTGCTTGACTACTCTGCCCATGCCTACGAGTCATTCACTGCCATTACTGTGGCTTATATCATTATCAATGCTGCCATCATGCTGGTCATGAGTCTGCTGGAACGCAAACTGCGCTTACCTGGCCATATAGGGAGTAAATAATGTATTCATTTGACTGGAGCTCAATTCCGCCAAGCCTGCCATTCCTCGCCGACGGGATGATCGTTACTCTTAAAATCACAGTCTGCGCCATCGTCGTCGGCATTCTGTGGGGCACATTACTGGCAGTCATGCGTTTATCCGGCGTGGGGATCATCAGTTGGTTCGCCCGTCTGTATGTCAACCTGTTCAGGGCCGTACCGCTGGTCATGGTTTTGTTATGGTTTTATCTGATCGTTCCGGGTTTTCTGCAATCGGTATTAGGCCTGTCGCCAAAAACCGATATCCGGCTGATTTCTGCGATGGTGGCTTTTTCGCTGTTTGAGGCCGCCTACTATTCAGAGATTATCCGTGCAGGAATCCAGAGTATTGGTAAAGGCCAGTCTGGTGCAGCGCTGGCTTTGGGGATGACTCAGGGGCAGGCTATGCGGCTGGTGATTCTGCCACAGGCTTTCCGTGCCATGGTGCCATTACTCCTTACTCAGGGAATTGTGCTGTTTCAGGATACATCCCTGGTTTACGTCCTCAGCCTGGCTGACTTCTTCCGTACCGCCTCTACCATAGGCGACAGGGATGGTACCCAGGTAGAAATGATACTGTTTGCCGGCCTGGTCTATTTTGTTATCAGTCTGTGCATTTCACTGCTGGTCAGTTATATGAAAAAGAGAAGGACCGTCTGATGATAAACCTGAAAAATGTTTCTAAATGGTATGGCCACTTTCAGGTGCTGACAGACTGCACCACGGAAGTTAAAAAAGGTGAGGTTGTGGTGGTATGCGGCCCGTCGGGCTCAGGAAAATCAACACTGATCAAAACAGTGAATGGTCTGGAGCCGGTTCAGCAGGGAAGTATTCTGGTCAACGGTACCGAAGTTAATGACCGGAAAACTAACCTGGCAAAACTGCGTAGTAAGGTGGGGATGGTTTTCCAGCATTTTGAGTTATTCCCGCATCTGAGTATTGTCGATAATCTGACGCTGGCTCAGGTAAAAGTTCTGGGCAGAAATAAAGCAGAGGCCCGGGACAAGGGGCTGAAATTACTGGCCAGGGTTGGACTGGCAGCACATGCAGAGAAGTTTCCGGGGCAACTGTCTGGTGGTCAACAACAGAGGGTAGCAATAGCCAGAGCTCTCTGCATGGACCCTATCGCCATGTTGTTTGATGAGCCAACCTCGGCACTGGACCCGGAAATGATTAATGAAGTGCTGGATGTCATGGTAGAACTGGCAAATGAAGGCATGACAATGATGGTGGTTACCCACGAAATGGGCTTTGCCCGTAAGGTAGCAAACCGGGTCATCTTTATGGATGAAGGAAAAATTGTCGAGGATTCTGATAAGGATGCATTTTTTAATCATCCTGCTTCAGAACGTGCCAAAGATTTCCTGGCAAAAATTATTCATTAATCTTCACTTTTGGCATTTCACTGCGACGGCAGTGAAATGCCGCTATTTCCGGTATCGACCTCCTGTTTTCGGCGGTTGCCCCGCACCTCTGTCCCGAAATATTCTGCTTTCACTTGCTTGCCTTCACCGGTTTACCGGATAAATCACCTTCCGGAGTGATGCGGGTGTTGTTGCGCACCGGGCTTATGGGTATGCTATGCGGATCATATGAAAATCACTGCAGTTAGCTTCGCGCAATTCAACAAGGACCACAGGCTGCCATGCAAGAGCAATACCGCCCGGAAGAGATAGAATCTAAAGTCCAGAAACACTGGCACGATCAGGAAACCTTTAAAGTCACTGAACAGGAAGGGAAAGAGAAGTACTACTGCCTGTCAATGCTACCCTATCCTTCTGGTCGTCTACATATGGGACATGTGCGTAACTACACCATTGGTGATGTTATTGCCCGTTATCAGCGACTGCTTGGGAAAAATGTTCTGCAGCCGATAGGCTGGGATGCTTTTGGTCTACCTGCTGAAGGTGCGGCGGTGAAAAACAATACCGCCCCTGCCCCGTGGACCTACGAAAATATTGCCTACATGAAAAACCAGCTGAAACTGCTGGGTTTCGGTTATGACTGGAGCCGTGAACTGGCCACCTGTCAGCCTGAATATTACCGCTGGGAACAGTGGTTCTTCACGAAGCTGTTCGAGAAAGGCCTGGTTTACAAAAAAACCTCAGCAGTAAACTGGTGCCCGAATGACCAGACTGTACTGGCTAACGAGCAGGTTATCGATGGTTGTTGCTGGCGTTGCGATACTAAAGTTGAACGCAAAGAAATCCCACAATGGTTTATTAAAATTACTGCCTATGCAGAAGAGCTGTTGAACGACCTGGATTCTCTGGAAGGTTGGCCTGAACAGGTTAAAACCATGCAGCGTAACTGGATTGGTCGCTCTGAAGGGGTTGAAATTACCTTTGATGTCGCCGACAGCAGCGAAAAACTGACCGTTTATACAACCCGTCCGGACACCTTTATGGGGGCCACTTATGTTGCAGTAGCCGCCGGGCATCCGCTGGCACAACAAGCCGCAGTGAATAACCCTGCGCTGACAGCATTTATTGATGAGTGCCGGAATACCAAAGTTGCCGAAGCTGATATGGCAACGATGGAGAAAAAAGGCCACCCTACAGGGACCTTTGTGATTCACCCACTGACGGGTGAAAAATTACCGGTTTGGGTAGCTAATTTTGTACTGATGGAATACGGCACTGGTGCGGTAATGGCCGTTCCGGGACATGATCAGCGTGACTGGGAATTTGCCCGTAAGTATGACCTGCCGATCAAGCCTGTAATCCTCAATGAAGATGGCAGTGAGCCGGATATTTCAGAAGCAGCAATGACCAGTAAAGGAACACTGTTTAATTCTGCACAGTTTGATGGACTCTCTTATCAGGACGGTTTTAATGCCATTGCTGATGCTCTGGCAGCTAAAGGTGTGGGTGAGCGTAAAGTAAACTATCGTCTGCGTGACTGGGGTGTATCCCGTCAGCGCTACTGGGGTGCGCCAATTCCGATGGTAACTCTGGAAGACGGTACCGTCATCCCGACACCTGAAGATCAACTGCCGGTGATTTTGCCTGAAGATGTCGAAATGAACGGGATCACCAGCCCAATTAAAGCCGATCCTGAGTGGGCAAAAACCACCGTCAACGGTCAGCCGGCACTGCGTGAAACTGATACCTTCGATACCTTTATGGAATCCTCCTGGTATTACGCACGTTACACCTGTGCTGATTATGATAAAGGGATGCTGGCCCCGGCTGCTGCCAACTACTGGCTGCCGGTTGATCAGTATGTTGGCGGTATTGAACATGCGATCATGCACCTGATGTATTTCCGCTTCTTCCACAAGTTATTGCGTGATGCGGGTCTGGTGAACTCTAACGAGCCAGCCAAACGTCTGTTATGTCAGGGAATGGTTCTGGCTGATGCCTTCTACTACACCGGTAACAGCGGAGAGCGTAACTGGGTTTCTCCGGTTGATGTCTCAGTAGTACGCGATGATAAAGGGCGTATTACCAGTGCTACCGATAAAGACGGACGTGAAGTGATTTATGCCGGTATGAGTAAGATGTCAAAATCTAAAAATAACGGCATTGACCCACAACTGATGGTCGAACGTTACGGTGCAGATACCGTACGTCTGTTTATGATGTTTGCCTCTCCGGCTGATATGACTCTGGAATGGCAGGAATCCGGTGTTGAAGGGGCTAACCGCTTCCTGAAGCGTGTCTGGAAACTGGTTTACGACCACAGCAGTAAAGGCAATGCACCGGCCCTGCAGGTTGATGCGCTTAATGAAGACCAGAAAGCACTTCGTCGTGATGTTCATAAAACTATTGCGAAAGTGTCGGATGATATCGGTCGTCGTCAGACCTTTAATACCGCCATCGCCGCTATTATGGAACTGATGAATAAACTGCTGAAAGCGCCACAGGATACCGACCAGGACCGTGCACTGATGCAGGAAGCTCTGGATTCTGTGGTCCGGCTGCTGTATCCGTTCACTCCTCATGCCTGCTTCGAACTGTGGCAGACACTGGGTCATACCGACACTGTCGACAATACCGCCTGGCCGGTAGCCGATGAAAGTGCCATGGTTGAAGACTCCGTGTTAGTGGTGGTTCAGGTGAATGGTAAGGTTCGTGGCAAAATCACGGTTCCGGTCACTGCAACCCAGGAACAGGTTCAGGCACTGGCTGCTAAAGAACATCTTGTGGCAAAATATCTGGAAGGCGTGACTATACGTAAAGTTATTTACGTTCCGGGTAAACTGCTTAACCTGGTCGTAGGTTAAGCGCAGGAGGCAATGTGCGACAATTTTTTTCAACTCTGATACTTGCGGTGGCTGTACTGGCCACCGCAGGCTGTGGTTTTCATACCCGCGGGACAACGCAAATCCCGAAGGAAATGCAGACCATGATTTTAACCAGTAGTGATCCTTATGGCCCACTGGCCAGAACCGTGCGTCAGGAATTGCGGTTAAATGCGATTACACTGGTTGATGATAGTGCTGACCGACGTAATAACATTCCGTCATTACGTCTTGAGGCAGAAAATACCGGTCGCTCTACTGCCTCTGTGTTTATTGATGGTACTGCGGCGGAGTATCAGCTGCATCTGACCGTGACAGCACAGGTATTGTTGCCAGGTAAAGGAATTTACCCGTTAAGTACTACGGTTTACCGGACGTTCTTTGATAACTCCGGGGTTCCGCTGGCGAAAGATTCTGAGCAGGACATGATTTACCAGGAGATGCGGGTACGAGCCGCAGACCAGCTGGTTCGCCAGTTGATCGCTGTACATGCGGCACAGTTAAATTCAGCAGAAACTTTGCCTGCCCCGGAAACGATCACATCGCACTCCGGACAACAAAGTGACTCTGCAGGTTCCGCGACCTCACAATGATTAGGCTTTACCCTGAACAACTCGCCGCGCAACTCTCTGAGGGATTGCGCGGCAGTTATTTTCTGTGTGGCAATGACCCGTTGCTACGCCAGGAAAGTCACGATGCCATTATCGCTGCCGCACGGCAGCAGCAGTTCCTCGAAAATCTCAGTTTCAGCGTGGATAATCATACTGACTGGGATGCGCTATTCATTGCCTGCCAGTCCTTTAGTTTATTTACCCAGCGTCAGACGCTGACACTGGAGATGCCGGAAAATGGTCCGGCCACGGCACTGGCAACCCGGCTGGTACAACTGGCCGAAATGCTGCACAGCGATCTGATCCTGATTGTTCACCTGAACAAACTCTCTAAAGCCCAGGAAAACAGCCAGTGGTTTAAAGCACTGTCCGGAAACGGTGTTATGGTACCCTGCACCACCCCGGAACAGGCACAGCTGCCACGCTGGGTTAGTCAGCGCTGCAGTGCGCTTGGATTATCAGTGGATCAGCAGGCCATTAATTTATTGTGCTACTGCTATGAAGGTAATCTGCTGGCACTCTCTCAGGCACTGGAACGTTTATCTTTGTTGTGGCCTGAAGGCCAGCTGACCTTACCGAGAGTTGAGCAGGCGGTGAATGATGCAGCCCATTTCTCTCCGTATCACTGGGTCGATGCCATTCTGGGCGGAAAGAGCCGCCGGGCATTACATATTCTGCAGCAACTGCAAAAAGAAGCAGCCGAGCCGGTCATTCTGCTACGCACATTACAGCGTGAAGTCATGACACTGCTGCGTTTACAGCAGGATCAGGGAGCACAACCGCTCCGCCAGCTCATGGACCAGCATCGAATCTGGCAAAACCGCAGGCCGCTGTTTAGCGCCGCGCTGGAGCGACTGGATAAATCCCGGCTTCACCAGTCAATCCGCCTGCTGACCGCTATTGAACTTATGATCAAACAGGATTTTGGCAGCGATGTCTGGCCGGCACTCTCGTCTCTGACACTGCAACTCTCTCTTGATCACAGCTCACCGGCACTCGATCATGTCTGAATTGCATGCACTGTTTGGCGGTACTTTCGATCCGGTTCATTATGGCCATTTACATGCCGTAGAATCGCTGGCAGCACAGACCGGGCTGCATAAAGTCACTTTGTTGCCAAATAACCTGCCCCCTCACCGGCCGCAACCGGAAGCCAGCGCAGAACAACGCCTTGCGATGCTGCGTTGCGCCATTGCCGGTTTGCCGTTGTTTGATATTGATGATCGGGAATTGCACCGTGATGAGCCGTCCTGGACGGTTAACACTTTGGAAATATTACGGGCCGAACGCGGAGCCTCGCAACCTCTGGCATTTATTATTGGTCAGGATTCTCTGCTGGCACTCAACACCTGGCATCGCTGGCGAGAGCTGACGTCATTATGCCATCTGCTGATCTGTCGTCGTCCCGGCTATCAGCAGCAACCTGAGTCCGCTGAATTGCAGCAATGGATCAACCAGCATCTGACCCGTGATGTACAACAATTACATCAGCAACCGTCCGGACTGATCCTACTGGCCGATACTCCGCTATACTCAATATCAGCGACCGATATCCGCCAGCGTCGCCATGCAGGTCTTTCCTGTGCGGATCTGTTACCTCAAGCGGTGATAAACTACATCGAACAGGCTGGCTTATATCGCGATTGATTGTTGCGTGCTATACTGCGCCGCTTCAAATTCGGCTGGTCGCCAGAAGCGACGGTCATTCTGTTTAGTCAGTTCATCACGAGGGGAACCTTTTGCAAGGCCAGACACTCCAATCCTTTGTTATCGATAAAGTCGATGACCTTAAAGCTCAGGATATCATTGCTATTGATGTCCGTGGAAAATCCAGTATTACCGATTGTATGGTTATCTGTACCGGAACATCTAACCGTCACGTGGTTTCAATTGCCGATCACCTGGTTCAGGAATCACGCGCAGCCGGAGTAAGCCCACTGGGCACCGACGGAAAAGCCGGCGGTGACTGGGTAGTCGTCGATCTCGGTGAAGTTATTGTGCATGTTATGCAGGAAGAGAGCCGCCAGTTGTATGAGCTGGAAAAACTCTGGAGCTGATGCTTGAAACTGCAACTTGTCGCCGTCGGTACTAAAATGCCAGACTGGGTGCAGACCGGATTTATGGATTATCTGCGCCGTTTCCCTAAAGATATGCCGTTTGAGCTGACTGAAGTTCCTGCCGGTAAGCGGGGGAAAAACGCAGATATTAAACGCATTCTTGAAAAAGAAGGCGATGCGATGCTGGCTGCTGTCGGGAAAGGTAACCGGATAGTCACACTGGATATCCCGGGACAGCCCTGGGAAACCCCTCAACTGGCGCAACAACTGGAACGCTGGAAACAGGACGGGCGTGATGTCAGCCTGCTGATCGGTGGACCAGAGGGACTGGCTCCTGCCTGCAAAGCTGCTGCCGAACAAAGCTGGTCTCTATCAGCGCTTACACTCCCTCACCCGCTGGTGCGTGTTCTGGTCGCGGAAAGCCTCTACCGGGCGTGGAGTATTACCACTAACCACCCTTATCACCGCGAATAGCCAGATAAGGTAACTTCCGGACTGACAGGCCGCGGATGAATCTAACCAGAAGTGCTTTCAGGGATTACAGTGCCGAACAACAATTGTTCGCCAGACGGGCGTTGATTGCTTTTCTCGGCATTTTTATGCTGAGTGCGATTCTGGTGTTTAATCTCTGGCATCTGCAGGTTCTGCGTTTTGATGATTACAGCACCCGGTCAAATCAGAACCGCATTAAGCTGGTGCCTGTCGCCCCCAGCAGGGGAATGATTTACGACCGGAACAAAATTCCTCTGGCCATCAACCGGACCATTTACCAGGCCGAGTTGGTACCTGAAAAAGTGGCAAATCTGTCACAGACTCTGCGTGAATTACAGACCGTTCTGAATTTAAGCCAGGAAGACCTTGATGCGTTTGAGAAAGAACGCAAACGTTCCCGGCGTTTTACCTCTATTCCGTTGAAAAGCAATCTCAACGAACTACAGATAGCCCGCTTTTCCGTCAATCAGTATCGTTACCCCGGGGTAGAAATCAAAGGCTATCAGCGACGCTTTTATCCTTATGGCGCCACCCTCACCCATGTAGTGGGATATGTTTCTAAAATTAATGACAGGGATGTGCTGAGGCTCGATCAGGAAGGAAAAACCGGTAACTACGCGGCAACTCATGATATCGGGAAACTGGGTATCGAGAGCTTTTACGAAGATACTTTGCACGGGAAAACCGGTTATGAAGAAGTCGAGGTCAATAACCGCGGCAGAGTGATCCGCCAGCTGAATCAGGAACCGCCGGTTGCTGGTCACGACATCTATCTGAGCCTCGACCTGAAACTACAACAATACATTGAAACGTTGTTGCAGGGCAGCCGCGCTGCCGTGGTGGTGACCGACCCACGCAATGGCGAAATACTCGCGATGGTTTCCAACCCTAGTTACGATGCCAACCTGTTTGTTAACGGGATTTCCGCGACCGATTATAAAACGTTGCTGACCGACCAGAACCGTCCTCTGTACAACAGGGCCATTCAGGCGGCCTACCCACCGGCATCCACGGTCAAACCGTATGTAGCTGTTTCAGCGTTAACCGCAGGTGTGATTAATCGTAACACCACATTATTCGATCCTGGCTGGTGGCAATTACCAGGATCCGATAAACGCTACCGGGACTGGAAAAAATGGGGGCATGGCCGGCTTAACGTCACGAAATCTCTTGAAGAATCTGCTGATACATTTTTTTATCAGGTCGCCTATGATATGGGCATTGACCGGTTGTCAGAGTGGATGCAGAAATTTGGTTATGGCTCACGAACCGGAGTTGATTTGCCCCAGGAAAGTGCCGGGAATATGCCTACCCGTGAATGGAAGCTACGCCGGTTTAAAAAACCCTGGTATCAGGGTGATACCATTCCGGTAGGCATTGGGCAAGGTTACTGGACAGCCACGCCGCTGCAAATGAATAAAGCGATGATGACACTGATTAATGACGGGGTGGTGAAAGTCCCTCATTTTCTGATGGCTGAGAGTCGTGGTTCTGAAATTGTTCCGTTCCGTCCGGCAGAGGCAGGTACCATTGGTGAAATACATTCCGGCTACTGGGAAATCGCCAAAGACGGAATGTACGGCGTCGCTAACCGGCCAAACGGTACGGCACGCAAAAGTTTTGATAATGCTCCGTATAAAATTGCGGCCAAATCTGGTACCGCTCAGGTTTTTGGCCTGAAAGAGAATGAAACATACAACGCCCATCGGATTGCCGAAAGACTGCGGGATCATAAACTGATGACCGCCTTTGCTCCTTACGATAATCCACGGGTTGCTGTCACTATGATTTTAGAAAACGGCGGTGCGGGTGCTGCAGTCGGTACCATAATGCGGCAGATTCTGGATCACATCATGCTGGGAGACAACAATACTGATCTCCCTCAGGCTGTACCGCTTCCTCCAGGTTACGAAGGTGAGTAAATATGTCTTTGAGTGATAGTCCGCAGAAAAAATCGATCTGGACCCGTATCCATATCGATCCTCTGTTTGTACTAATAATTTTTACCCTGCTCACCTACAGTGGATTTGTCATCTGGAGTGCCAGTGGTCAGGATCCCGGGATGATGGAACGTAAGCTGGAGCAGATAGCTATGGGAGTCACCCTGATGCTGGCACTGGCTCAGGTTCCGCCACGGGTCTATGAAAGCTGGGCTCCCTATTTGTACATTCTGAGTATCATCCTGTTGGTAGCGGTTGATGCTTTTGGTCATATCAGTAAAGGGGCCCAACGCTGGCTGGACCTCGGTTTTATCCGTTTCCAGCCTTCAGAAATTGCCAAAATCGCGGTCCCGTTAATGGTTGCAAGGTTTATCAACCGGGATGTTTGTCCGCCAACACTGAAAAATACCGCATTAGCGCTGATACTGATTTTCTTACCCACTTTGCTGGTCGCGGCTCAGCCGGACCTGGGTACGGCGATACTGATTGCGGCGTCCGGGCTGTTTGTACTGTTCCTGTCAGGAATGAGCTGGAAACTGATTGCGGTTGCCTTTTTGCTGGTGGCTGCGTTTATCCCTATCCTCTGGTTTTTCCTGATGCACGACTATCAGCGTGATCGTGTAATGATGCTGCTGAATCCGGAAAGTGACCCGCTGGGCGCTGGTTACCATATTATTCAGTCGAAAATTGCAATCGGCTCAGGTGGCCTTCACGGTAAAGGCTGGTTGCACGGTACACAGTCGCAGCTGGAATTTTTGCCGGAACGGCATACGGACTTTATCTTTGCGGTACTGGCAGAAGAGCTGGGGCTGGTCGGCGTGCTGGCATTACTGGCACTGTATCTGTTATTAATTATACGCGGGCTGGTCATTGCCGCCAAAGCACAAACCACTTTCGGCCGGGTATTGTCGGGTGGCATCATGCTGATATTATTTGTCTATGTCTTTGTAAATATTGGTATGGTAAGCGGTATTTTGCCGGTCGTAGGTGTTCCGCTACCGTTAATCAGTTACGGCGGTTCAGCACTGATCGTATTAATGGCAGGATTTGGCATCGTAATGTCGATCCATACTCATCGAAAAATGTTATCAAAAAGCGTTTAAGAGGCGATACATGCGTAAGGAATTGCTGATCAGTATTGGGCTGGCATCGTTAGTGTTGGCGGGGTGTTCCGGCAACCAGGAGCAACAGTATGCGGCTCCTCCTCAACCCGCCTGGACCGGCCCTGTGGTCGAAATTCCGGGGGTACAACCAAAGTATGAAGCATTAATTCCATCGGCTAACCAGGACTACAAGGTCAATGGTTCCAGTTATACCGTCGTAAAAGATACGTCTAATTTTAGTCAGATCGGGCTGGCCAGCTCTTACGGACAGGAGTCTGCCGGAAATACCACGGCCTCCGGCGAACCGTTTGATCCTAATGCATATACCGCAGCCTCTCCGGTTCTGCCGATCCCCAGCTATGCCAGGGTAACCAATCTGGCTAACGGACGCCAGTTGGTGGTACGAATTAATGACCGCGGGCCGTTTGTTCAGGGTCGTATCATTGACTTATCCTCATCTGCAGCCAATCGCCTGAATATCTCTGACAACACCCGCGTGCGTGTCGATGCGATTACTGTGTCGCCGGACGGTACGTTATCCGGTCCCGGCACTGTTGGCACTAAAGTCGCCATCCAGAGTTATGACCTGCCGGCACGGCCAAATCTTGATAGTCCGATGCCATCAGCCCCTGTTATGAGCGGAAGCAGTACTGCACTGCCTGAAACAGCGCCAACGGCTCAGGCCAGTGACACTCAGGGTAATGTGATGCCTGTTGCTAACAGTACCCTGCAAAGTAATAACAGCATGGGTGCGCCGGTGCACAGTAATGGCTTCCTTGGTGCACCACAACCTCTGGCCAGTGGTGTTCTGGAATCTGATACCCCTTCAGCCCCGGCTGCGGCGGCAGTAGCAGCCCCGGCCCATACGGCACCACAATCAGAGGCAGCTGCAGAAGCGGCAGCAGTTACAGCTCCTGACCCGGGTCCGGTGACCTCCCCTGTTCCGGCAGCCAAAACACCCGCGGCTAAAGCACCGGTTGTTTCAACCGGCAAAGGTCATGGATTTGTGGTTCAGGTGGCAGCCATTAATGACCAGCAGCGCGCAACTCAACTGGCTCAAAAGCTGGGACAACGTTTTGGCGTGGCCGGACATACTGAAGTCGTTAACGGAAGTGTCTACCGTGTGCAGTTGGGTGGATATGCTGATCGCAAACAAGCCGTAGCGTTACAGCAACGTTTAGCCAGCGAGCAAATCACTTCATTTGTGACTACTGCACATTAATCATCCCGTTACTGCGAGTAAAAGCATAAACTTAAGTAAAGCAGGATGCCTGTAAGCCAGGCATCCTGTTATAGTTTGTGACAAACATTTACTGCCCGCGGATAAAGTTATTATAAAAATGAACAGAAAGACCTCTTTATATTTATGTTCCAGATTCAGCGCAGTATCTCTGGTTGCGTTGCTGTTAAGTCATTCAGCCCTGGCTGATGAAGTTAATTTAAAAACCATGATCCCGGGAGTGCCGGACATCGATGCAGAAGCCTACGTTCTTATCGATTATAATTCCGGTACCGTGCTGGCAGAGAAGAATGCCGATACCCGCAGGGATCCCGCCAGCCTGACCAAAATGATGACCAGTTACGTCATTGGTCAGGCAATCAAAGCGGGTAAAATTCATCAGGATGATATGGTGACTGTGGGTCAGGATGCCTGGGCCACCGGCAACCCGGTATTTAAAGGTTCATCACTCATGTTCCTGAAACCAGGCGACCGGGTCCCGGTTTCACAGCTTACCCGCGGCATTGTGCTGCAATCCGGTAATGATGCCTGTGTTGCAATGGCTGACTATGTTGCCGGCAGCCAGGACGCCTTTGTCGGGCTGATGAACAACTATGTTAAAGCTCTGGGCTTACAAAACACCCACTTTATGACGGTCCACGGACTGGATGCTGATGGCCAGTATAGTTCTGCCCGCGATATGGCACTGATTGGTCGTGCGCTGATCCGCGATGTGCCGGAAGAGTATGCAGTCTATAAAGAAAAAGAATTTACCTTTAATAACATCCGTCAGACTAACCGTAATGGCTTGTTATGGGATACCAGTCTGAATGTTGATGGCATCAAAACCGGCCATACCAACTCTGCCGGATACAATCTGGTAGCCTCAGCAACAGAAGGACAGATGCGTCTGATTTCTGCTGTGCTGGGCGGGCACACTTACAAAGGGCGTGAAACCGAAAGCAAGAAATTGCTCACCTGGGGATTCCGCTTCTTTGAAACGGTGTCTCCGCTCAAAGCAGGTAAAGATTTTGCCTCAGAGCCTGTCTGGTTTGGTGACAGCGATCATGCTCAACTCGGCGTGGAAAAAGATGTCTGGCTGACCGTACCGCGAGGTCGGGCCAAAGATCTTAAAGCCAGTTATGTACTGAATAATACTGAACTGCACGCTCCGCTGGCGAAAAACCAGGTCATTGGCACAATTGACTTTCAGCTGGATGGCAAGACCATTGCCAAAGAACCGCTGGTGGTGCTGAATGAGGTGAAACAGGGTGGTTTCTTTAGCCGGATAATCGATTATATTAAACTGATGTTCCACCACTGGCTGGGGTGACCTGACGGGTTGAATTCCCCGTAACCACCCCAATATAGTAAAGTATTACCATGCCCCCGAATTTTCGGGGGCATCTTTTGTTCACGGAGTCACTATGAAAACCAAACTTAATGAATTGCTCGAATTCCCAACCCCGTTCACCTATAAAGTTATGGGGCTGGCACAGCCAGAGCTGGTTGATCAGGTGATTGAAGTGGTACAACGCCATGCCCCTGGTGATTACTCACCGGATGTAAAACCAAGTAGCAAAGGCAATTATCACTCAGTTTCTATTACGATTAACGCAACTCATATTGAACAGGTCGAGACGCTTTACGAAGAACTCGGCAATATCGAAATTGTTCGTATGGTGCTGTAACCCCCCTGCGCCGGGTAATGGCTGATGTTCAGCCGCCACTCCCGGCGCTATACTCCTCTTATCTGTTTTCTACCGGGTTAACCTCTTGTCTGAACACCTTATTGTCCGACAGCTAGGATTACGTGACTGGCATACCGTTTCACAGGCAATGCACCAGTTTACCGATCAACGAACTGCGGAAAGCTGCGATGAACTGTGGCTGGTCCAGCATCCTGCAGTATTCACTCAGGGTCAGGCGGGTAAGCCGGAGCATCTGTTATCTCCCGGCGATATCCCGGTGATGCAGAGCGACAGAGGCGGCCAGGTCACCTACCACGGCCCTGGTCAGCAAATTCTTTACGTCATGGTTGATATTCGTCGTCGTAAGCTGGGAGTTCGTGAACTGGTCACGGTACTTGAACAAACAGTGATTGCTACCCTGGCCGATTTTTCGGTGGCAGCCCGCTCACGAGATGATGCTCCGGGTGTCTATGTTGAAGAGAAGAAAATATGCTCCCTGGGCCTGCGGATTCGTAAAGGCTGTTCCTTCCATGGACTAGCTTTGAATGTTGATATGGATCTTGGGCCATTTCTGAGAATCAATCCCTGCGGTTACGCCGGTATGGAAATGACGCGATTGGCAGATTTAACCGATGGCCGTCATTTAGATGAAGTCCCCCGCCGGCTGGTTGATCATTTCACCCGACTGATAAGCTATCCCCGGATAGAATTTACCCAACAGGCCCCCTGTCAGGTTGAATAAAGCTTTACAAATATGTAACTTTTGCAGCCTCACGGGGCTGCTCAGCCGCAGGCAAAATGATATACTTTTTTCAATGTTACAAAATTAGTTGAATACAGACAGTCCTGTAGTCAATCAGCAAACGGAACCCGCAGAAATGAGTAAACCTGTTCAGATAGAACGCGGCGTCAAATATCGTGATGCAGATAAGATGGCCCTGATCCCTGTAAAAACAGTTGTCAGTGAACGTCAGGAATTACTGCGTAAGCCGGAGTGGATGAAAATCAAGCTCCCTGCTGACTCCACCCGGATTCAGGGTATCAAAGCGGCCATGCGTAAAAATGGCCTGCATTCCGTCTGTGAAGAAGCTTCCTGTCCGAATCTGTCAGAGTGTTTTAACCACGGTACAGCAACTTTTATGATCCTTGGGGCTATTTGTACCCGCCGTTGTCCGTTTTGCGATGTTGCACATGGACGACCACTGCCTCCGGACGCTGCCGAAGCCGGTAAGCTCGCCCAGGCAATTGCTGACATGAAACTGCGTTATGTGGTGATTACCTCTGTTGACCGCGATGATTTACGGGACGGTGGCGCACAACATTTTGCTGATTGTATTTCAGCTATTCGTGAAAAAAGCCCTGCAATAAAAATTGAAACTCTGGTCCCGGATTTTCGTGGCCGGATGGACCGGGCACTCGATATTCTGACAGCGACTCCGCCGGATGTGTTTAACCATAATCTGGAAAATGTGCCGCGTATTTACCGTCAGGTAAGGCCAGGGGCTGACTACCAATGGTCGCTGACACTACTGGAAAGATTTAAGCAGGCTCATCCTGACATTCCGACAAAATCAGGACTGATGGTTGGTCTGGGTGAGACCAATGCCGAAATTGTTGAAGTGATGCGTGATTTACGCCGTCATGGAGTCACCATGCTGACTCTGGGACAGTACCTGCAGCCCAGCCGTCATCACCTACCGGTACAGCGTTATGTTAGCCCGGATGAGTTTGATGAAATGAAAGCAGAAGCTATGGCAATGGGCTTTACCCATGCTGCCTGTGGCCCGTTTGTGCGCTCTTCTTACCACGCCGACATGCAGGCTCAGGGCATCGAGATTAAGTAACTCCCTCAGCGCAGAGGATGCATTAGCCAGCAGCCTCTGCGTATCTCTACCGGGCTGCCACAGCATTGCTGGCGTAAAGCTTTGGTGACCGTAGAACTTCTGCTCAGCCCCTTAAAAACAAAAAACCAGACAGCCTGACTATCTGGTTTTTATTGACAATAAATACGGGTATTTATTGCGGGACCTGCCATTATTCTTTATGTGTCACACGTTCGGCAGGGATTTCCTCTGCTTCACTTTTAGCAACTGCAGAATCATCATCTTTCATGGCTTTTTTAAAGCCTTTAATTGCGCTACCCAGGTCACCACCTAATGAGCGTAATTTATTGGTGCCGAAAAGCAATACGATAAGAGCACCAATGATCAGCAGTTTTGCAATACTGATACCTTCCATAATATACCTTTAAACCTCTGCGAAGATCGTTACATCTACATTAATACGCAAAGCTGAGTATAACACAAAACAATTCTGTAACAGACTACGAATAGCACTAATCATACCGAAAGCCTGCAGTATCCTTACAGAACAAATCGTTAAATAGCTTCTGCCTGATAATTAGCCACTTTACTAAAAATAGTTTTGGTGGAATTCAGGCAATAAAAAACCCGCCGTGGCGGGTTTTAGAGATTCTGACTGAAAATTACAGGCTGATAACGTTAGCAGCAGATGGGCCTTTGGCACCGTCAGTAATTTCAAACTCTACACGCTGACCTTCAGCCAGAGTTTTGAAGCCATTGCTCACGATTGCAGAGAAGTGTACGAATACATCTTTGCTGCCATCTTCAGGAGTAATGAAACCGAATCCTTTAGATTCATTAAACCACTTAACGTTACCTTTAATCTTGGACATCTTATTACCTTTACATGAAAAATGGACACTAAACTGTGTCGGCATCCAGTACATCAATTCCGGTGCAATTTGTCCAGCGCCAATTAAAGAAAAAGTGATAAATATCCCAAATTTGTCACAATAGGGCATTTTTTGCACAGTAATGAAGTTTAAAACTGTACTCTGACCCACGCAAAGTAAACGTTTCCGTTGTTATACGTTCCGGGAATATAGGTCATCTGAAAATTGACCGGACCGTAGCCAATGGATGCCAGCGGCAATACCAGTGGGATAGGAATATAGTTCCAGTTGTTACGTGCAGTCACCCCTGCCGTATAACCCGCTCCCAGGTGAAACTTCTGGTTACTGAATGGCCGCCATGTAGCCTCCCAGCCATAGCCGCCTATCGGCTCCCATTTGTTAAAGGAGTCTTTAAACGCCATCAGATAAAGACCCTGCCAGTTTCCCTTTTCATCGTATCGGGAGATACCACCACCTGCGCCCCAGGGTCTTTCGTTATAGCGATCAATATGCTCACGATCGTAAGTCAGTCGATTATGCCAGGTAATAGCCGGCAGATATAAATCGACAGTTTGCGGTGAGTTCCATGTTTCGGCCACATTACCGGTAAATGTATCCCAGCCCTGCGATATTGTCTGCCCTATCCCCGCAGCCTCTGTCACTGAAGTGCTTAGCATCCCGGCCAGCACCACGGCCATTTGAATCGTTCTCTTCGTATACACCAGATTAACCTGCCAGATAATGATTTCTAAATTGCGGTTCTCTGACGGCCAGGTGGCTCGTCCGGTTCCCGGCGATTAACGATATTGTTTCCCGACAGAAACGTCCCGAAAGATGCGTATCATCATATTCCCTGAACCTTAGCCAGCAATTAGACATCAGGACTTAGAAAAAAAACAGACGACATTTCTTAAATAACGTGCTGTATATGATAGATAAAAACTATTTCTCTCTATTGGTATCGGGCAGTTTTCTAAAAAAATCCAGTTATCGGTTGTAAACAAATGCTAACCGGCATGCCCTGTGGGGTTCAGGCCCCGC
The DNA here is from genome assembly GCF_002163585.1 of Tatumella citrea. Classification (NCBI taxonomy): domain Bacteria; kingdom Pseudomonadati; phylum Pseudomonadota; class Gammaproteobacteria; order Enterobacterales; family Erwiniaceae; genus Tatumella; species Tatumella citrea. Next base: position 1,248,102 of record NZ_CP015579.1, on the reverse strand, counting down.
TTTTTTGCCCTAAATGCTATTAGGATCAGCCAGCGACACGCCGGTTAACGCCAGACCATTTGTAGTACTTTCAAACAGGAGTATTAACCAATGTCAGTCTCAGGAAGCGAAGTTATTATCTCAGCCAGTGATTTACACCAGTTCATATTTTCTTTATGGCAGTATGCGGGAAGTGAAACTACAGAAGCGCGGCTGATTGCAGATCACCTGATCTCAGCGAATCTGGCCGGTCACGACTCACACGGTGCAGGAATGGTGCCCTCTTATATGCGTTCAATGCAACAAGGGCATCTGCAACTCAACCAGCAGGCCCGGTTGGTCAAAGACAGCGGGGTTATTCTGACTTTTGATGGTCAGGCCGCATTCGGTCAGGTTGCTGCCCGTCAGGCTATAGATGCCGGTATAGAACGAGCCCTGCAGTTTGGAATGTCTGCTGTCGGTTTACATAATGCTCACCATATTGGACGGATCGGTTACTGGGCTGAGGCCTGTGCTGAACATGGACTGGTATCATTTCACTTTGTTAACGTCACCGGCGATCCGATGGTCGCTCCGTTTGGCGGCAGTGATCGTCGTTTCGGAACAAACCCGTTTTGTGCCATTTTCCCGAGAGCCGGAAAACCACCGTTATTACTGGATTTCGCTACCAGTGCTATTGCCTACGGTAAAACCAGAGTCGCGTGGAATAAAGGTGTCCAGGTAGCTAAAGGTTCTCTGATTGACAGTACAGGACAGCCAACCCGTGAACCATCAGTGATGCATCAGTCACCCTATGGAGCACTGTTGCCGTTTGGTCAGCACAAAGGATATGCCCTGGCGGTGATGTGTGAAATCCTGGGAGGTGCACTTTCCGGCGGCCAGACGACCTACACAGAAACACTTCAATCCAGCCATGATGCAATATTCAATTGCATGACCTCAGTGATTATTAACCCGGAAGCCTTCGGCGCACCGCACATGGAGCAGGAAGCAGAAGCTTTTATTGAGTGGGTTAAAAACTCTCCCGAAGCCGGAGAAGGTTCGATAAAAGTGCCTGGTGAATGGGAAGCAATGAATCGCCAACTCAGGCAGCGGGATGGTATTCCACTGGATATACAAAGCTGGAATGATATTGTGGCTGCAGCCAGGAAAGCCGGCATGCCAGAGCATGAAATCCCTGTATTTAACTGACGACAGGCGCTCAAAAACAGGACACAGTTTCAGCCAGCAGGGTGTTGTTGAAACTGTGTTCTGCATTCAGTCAGAAGCGTTCGCCGGGAGTATGCACTGCAGAGACTTCTGAATCAGTCTGCGCCAGAATTTCCTGTGCCATCTGTTCATCTTCCGGATCTTTTTCAAGTCCTTGTTGCATAGATCCTTTTTTCGGTGAGTAGATCAGGTGGGCAAGAAACGGATAATGATCGGAACCGATACTCTCCAGGCGCCGAAGAGCACCCAGCACAAAATCCTGGCTGTGAAAAACGTGGTCCAGTGGCCAGCGGAAAATTGGGTAACCGGCATGGAAAGTGCAATACATGCCTCTGCCTCTGCGTGGATCTAACAGACCGCTCAGTTTGAGAAACAGCCGGGTAGTCGCTGACCATGCCACATCATTCAGGTCTCCCGTGACAATTGTAGGTAAACGGCTGGGAGCAACACTTTTTCCTACCATCACCAGTTCGGCATCTCTGTCTGTTGACTCATCATTTTCAGTAGGACTTGGCGGCATAGGATGAAGGCAATGCAGGCGAACTGAAACCTCGTCATTCAGTTTTACCAGCATATGCATTGACGGGATTTCATCATCGACCAGATACTGAATCTGCGCATCGCTCAGTGGAAGTTTCGACCAGACATGCATGCCGTAAAGGTTATCTTTAGGGCATTTAAGGCTATACGGATAGTCACCATCTAGAACACTCAGTTGCTGTTCCCACCACAAATCAGTTTCTACAGCCACCAGAATATCGGGACGTTCAGTGCTGACCAGTTTCAGCAGCTTATCCACCCCACGGTTTGGCGTAAGAACATTGGAGACCAGAAGTCGAATACCTGGTTGCCTGATATAGCCGCTGGCGTCTCTGACCTGCTTCTTACCCCAGGGGGTGTAAGGCAGTACCCACCAGCCATGATAAACAAAACACAGCAAGGCAATAATCAACAGGATCCCGCAAAGCAGTGGTGCATCTGGCCAGGCATACCATTGCGTCAACACCAGTACTCCGGAAATTACCAGCAGCTGTACTCTGGGGAAATCCCAAACCCTGACCCACCATGCAGAGTGGCGTGACAGAGATGCCAGACTGACCAACGCCAACAGTAAAGTCAAAAAACAATCCAGATAAATCACGACTACTCCTTCTGTCCTGTCGGTAAGACTACCTTTGAGTAATTACTGCTGATAATAGTACAAATTAGCGGTATGGCGGCTGATGTCGGTAATTTTCCGATCCGGCAGTTGTGAACAGGACAAACCAGTCACTGTATATACACCGCTCAGAACCATAACCTTACACTTGTGCGTGAATTAATCATTCCAGTGTAGTTATATAAACAACTGATTATTAAATTTATTATTCCAGTTTCACTCTCATTATTATCACATTCTTACTTCAGTAATGCGGAGTGGCTCCAGAAAAAAGCAACGATAACCTGATGGATACGGATAACATCATCGCCAGTCCAGGATTTATAACTCAAACGACCGGGAGCCTTTTAATTTCGGAGTCATCACTGACAACGATGTAAAATTCTATGGCAGAGGAAGAAATTCATTGGCATTGGGGGGCGCCATGGATTTAACCGTCAGGGAAAACCCACAGATAATATTCCTTTCGGGTCTTTTAATGGCAGCCTGAGAGACGAATGTCTGACTGCCACTGGTTAAATGTCACTTAAAGATACTTAGGAGAATATGCAACACCGGGGTCAGAGATGGAGAAACAACTGTACTGGTAGTAGTACCCACCTTCCGGCTTCTGTTCAGGGTACCCTGACAAAGCTTATATCAATGTTAACAGCCGCTGGGCTGATCCGCACCGGGCCATTAACAACAAAAAGCTAAAACAAATAATCAGTGGCACTTCAGGGTTTCAATCCCTTAAGACCGCCTGCTCCGGAATAAAGGGGAGAAAAATGATGCGTGCACTGCGCAGAGGTCAGGTCGAATCATTTTATTTTGAGATCCTCGTGGGGTATGCGTCTGGTGAGCATACTCTTTGAAATATAAGACATTAAGTTACACCAGAGTTTCTCCCATCAAAAAAATTTTAACAGAGCCTTCCCAACTGCCGACCCGCTAAAAAGGCCCTGTGACTGGCAATCCAGACGGCATCACAGCAATGGACGCTACGGGTAAGGGACTGGCGTATGGCGATAAGCCTCTTTTTATTATCGGGTTCGGTAACCGTCTGATTGGTCAGGTCCGGGAAAAGGCATTTATACAGAATAATGAACATGCTCCCCCCGGAGAGCCATATCAGGCGTTCTGTTTTCTGGCCTGAAAGCTAAAAAATTTCCTCTGTGTTAAACAATAACTCATGTGTTGATTCCCTAAACGCCATCACACCCTGCATATCAGGCAGAGCTGTTAACGCCCCTTTTGCAGAGGTTGCGAGCGCACCACAGGCACTGGCTTGCGTCAAAGCCTGTTTGAGCTGCATCAGATTTTCTAAACTATTTCCCTGAGCTACACTTGCCAGTAATCCTGCCATAAACGCATCGCCCGCACCGGTCGTATCAATACTTTCTACATCGTATGCGCTCACCTGAATGACCTGAGCCTGCCATAGCACAATTGCCCCTTCAGAGCCGCACGTCACCACCTTCAGCCGTGACGGATAGTTGTTTAAGGTTCTCAGTGCTTTTTGATGCTGCGTAGTACCAGCCAGCCAGTACAACTCCTCCAGTGAGAGCTTGAGAATATCTGCCTTAAGTGCAAAATGGCGCACAGTCTCTAACATCTTTTGGGCATCTGGCCACATCTGCTCACGCAGATTAATGTCAAAACTCAACAGGCCGCCGCCCTGCCTGATAGTATCAATAGCACGCTCCAGGGTGTTGCGGCAGGTCGTAGCGACCAGGGCCAGTGAGCAAAAATGTAAAATGTCTTTACCTAATTCCGGGAGATTGTCGTCCGTCAAAAACTGATCAGCTGACGGGGCGACCAGAAAGGTAAAACTGCGATCACCCTTGTCACCGAGTGAAACCAGCACGGTGCTGGTTCGGTGCTGCGTATCACACTGCATATAACGGGTATCCACACCGTGCACAACCAGCAAATTTTTCAGAAAATGGCCGAAGGGATCGTCGCCGACACGGCCGATAAAACCGCAGTCGCATCCCAGACGCGTGGCACCGACAGCGACATTGACCGGAGCGCTCCCCGCGCAGGCACTGAACTGCATTTCCCCCTGTGGCAGTAAATCAATCACCGCGTCGCCTAATGTCCAGACTTTCATAATTTTCCCTTAATATAAATCACATATCAGAACAGATATTTAAAGCGAATCCGTGCGCCGTAACGTTCGTCGTTACTGCCACTATCAGATGCCGATGAATCGAGCCAGGAGGCGTAAGCCCCGAGGTAAATAATGAAATTGGGCATATCCATGATATCTGGCAGTTGCCATGAAGTGTGGAGGGTATGAATGTCGTAGCGGCCCGGAGCGAGGATCGCGCAGTCGTTGTCACAGTCGGCTCTTACCCCCGCCATATTGAATTTGTCGATTTTATTGTGGGCATAGATATAACCAAGCTCTACTCGATGCCACAACGCATTGATTCCGGTAGTAAAATCTTGTTCATCTGCAGCATTAAGATAAGCCGTGCTTAAATTTACTATAGCACCGTGGTCTGGATCGGTTTTCAGAGTGTTCCAGCTCATTGTCATACCGTAACCGGTACGGCTGGACTTATCTTCAAAGCGGCCGTTCATCTGCTGATAGCCATAGGCATTATTCACCAGATTGCTCTCCATTGCGGCAGCTACCGACCACGAGTCAGACTGCCAAGCCACCACCGGACGCACATACACTACATTTTTACGGTTATCCAGTGCATTGCCGTGATAGGTTTGGTCGACGAAGAGCGAACTGCCGTCTTCCACCAGCGTATTGACTTCGAAATACCAGTTATCTATGTTTTTGCTTAGCAGGAAATTGCCACCGCTATTGCTGCGACCCCGGCCTTCTTTCATCATGTAGATATAGCCGTAACCGTCGCTGTAGAGATCGTTAGCGGTATTTCCGGAGTACTCAATAAAGGTATCCTGATTTAGCGGGAACATATCCCAGGCTTCAAAGCGACCTGTTTTAATTTTCCAGTCATCCTGTTGACCGAAGAAAAATGCTGCGTCGTCAAGATTCATTTTTCCATTCAGGTCCGCTAACGGCTGCACGCTGAAACCGACATATTTACCATTAACACCTGTTCTCATCCCATCAAAACCAAGAAGAATGCGCCCATTAATATCCCAGCGTTCTTTTTTACCTGGCGTCCAGTTTTTATTTGCGTTCGTTTTAAGCGAGGTAAGGCCGTCGGTACGGCTAGCCTCGTCCATATTAAACTCAACATCACCATAGAATTTTAAATCGCCGTTATCATTAACCTGTAGCGAAGGTTTTGCAGATGCGCTGCTGGCAATCGTGCGGGGTTCACTCTGTTTTAATTCGCGGATCTCGGCTTCTGCACTGGCGGCGCGCGCTTCGGTGGCTTTTAGTCGGTTTTCCATTCGCGCCAGACGCTCTTCAACAGAGAGGCGTTCCTGCGCACAGGCCATTCCGCTAAATACAGATGTCAACACACAACCGATTAAGATTATTTTCATCGGGAAACCTTTTATTATTGCGTTAAACCATCATTAATGGCTCAGGAGAACAATCCGGATAAATAGGCAGCAAGAACCCGTCCGTCGCCAGGGACGGGTTATTTTTAATGTTTGTTTTATTTATTCAAGTTGCCATGCACCGCTATCAGATAATAAAGCACTGCCACTCCAGGAAAATAAACATAACTCCCGACGTCCGTCCTCAGGATATATACGACTGCTGAGGCACGCCTCGCCGTTATTGACGAAGACTTCAACTGATGAACTGTCGATAAATAGCCGCAGATGCAGATCACGACAGAGGAGTATTGGCACGCTGCGTGTTCCGCATAGGCTATGCTGAGGATAGCAACGCTCCAGCACCAGACGCTGCTGCTGGGCATCAACATATACCCTCAGCCCATCACCAAGACCCAGTCCATACTGTTCGGCATCGCTGTCAGACGTTTTCCAGTTAAGCACCACTTCCATAGCTTCGGCATTTTCCGCCACGCCGACCTGCTGATTGCTCAACCTGCTAACCGGCCAGGGCAACCAGCTTTGACGCAGGCTTTCCACTTCTCTGGCCGGACGCATTTGCAGACGATTATCGTTACTAAGGCTGAGTTCCCGCGGAAGAGACAGCATACCGGCCCAACCATCCTGCTGTTCCGGCAGCGGCGATTCCCACATATCCAGCCAGCCAATGACAATGCGTCGTCCGTCAGGCGTCAGGAAACTCTGAGGAGCGTAAAAGTCATGGCCGTGATCCATTTCGACAAAGCCACTGGTGCGGACAAACGGTTGCCCTGGCTGCCAGTCACCAAGAAGATAGCCACTCTGGAACAGATTGCGATGGTTGAAACCTCGTGCAGTCATGCCCTGCGGGGAGAACATCAGCACTCGCTTATTACCTAGGGTAAAGAAGTCCGGGCATTCCCACATGAAGCCCATTCCTGATTCCGCTTCGTCCAGCACGCCTTCTTCCTGCCACTGATGCAGATCTGTAGAACGATACAAGCGCACCTGCCCGGTCTCACCTATACGTGAGCCGACGATCATGTACCATAAGTCTCCTTCGCGCCAGACTTTCGGGTCCCGGAAATGGTGAATACCCTGCGGTGTATCTACCACAATCCCCTGCCGCTCAAAGTGAATGCCGTCGCGACTGGTTGCCAAACACTGCACCTGATAGAGGTTGTCTTCGTTACTGGCGTCACCGTGGAATTTGTGGCCTGTGTAGATCAATGCCAGGGTATCACCGTCCACCACCGCTGAGCCGGAAAAGCAGCCATCTTTGTCTTCCGCCCCTTCCGGGGCAAGCGCCACGGGTAAATGCTCCCAGTGCAGCAGATCCTGACTTCGCGCGTGTCCCCAATGCATCGGTCCCCATTGGGTGGAGTATGGATGATGCTGATAAAAGGCGTGATACCAGCCGTCGAACCATACTAGTCCGTTAGGATCGTTCATCCATCCCGCCCGGGCGGCCAGATGGTAGTGCGGGTACCAGCGTAGATTGAGCGCATCGCTCTTCGCTTTAAGTTCCTGTTCAGCTTCAGCAATTGAGTAGGTCATTATTTACACTCTTTTCATTCAGATAGCGGAAAATTTTGAGATTTGCGAATTCGCCGAAGCGTCGCTGTTTCGCAGTAAAAACATTGAGATAAAGGTGATACAGAACACCAGCATGCCCATAAACAGATAGGATTCAGCGAAACCATATCTTTCGTAGCTGTAACCCGCCAGTGGTGATAGCACCGTGGCGATAACCGAACTGGTGCAGGCGAAACCCACCAAATAAAGCGTCGATGAAAGACGCTTGTCAAAATTCAAGCTGTTATATTTGAAGATCGCCACCAGAAGAACCGGCAGCTCGACGGCATGTAGCAGTTTGGCAATGGATATCAGCAACGGCCCTTCTACCAGCCCGGAGGCAATCATGCGCATCGCCATCACCATGCCAGCGAAGATCAGGCCATTTTTAGCACCCACGCGGTTCACCAGCCACGGCGCACAAAACATCCCACCCGCTTCAAGCAATACCTGAAATGAATTCAGATAGCCGTACATCTCATTACCTTCCTGAAACGAGGCAAATTGCGACGAAAAATAGACCGGAAATTGTTGATCGTACACGCTGTAAATACAGGTGCCGACGACGAAAAACACCATTGCCCAGAAACGCGGCAGGGTCAGCAGACGCAGCGCATCTTGCAGCGTCACTTTTCCTCCTGCCACTGCTTCCTGCATGGCATGGGCCGCAGAGGACACTCGCAGCCGGGCCAGCAGTACCATAAACATCAGCCCGGAGCAGCTGGCCACCGCAAAATTCAACTTCGGGTCAATATTAAACAGCAGCCCGGCAAAAAACGTTGCTACCGCCCATCCCAATGACCCCCACATCCGCGCTTTGCCAAATTCGAACTGGCTCTGACGAGCCACCCGCTCGGTAAAGGATTCCAGCACGCCGATACCGCCATTAAAGGTCAGACCGATGAAAATGCCACCGAATACGCTGCCGAGCAGAATATTAACTTTCAGCAGGTACTCAAACAGCAGAAAAGCCGGGCCGGAGAGGATCAGCATCACCGTGAGATACCACAAAAGATGTTTGCGCAGGCCAAGCTTATCCTGAATGAAGCCGTAGCAAATTTGCGCGAACAGCGCGGAGATCGAGAGAACCGAATAGATAATCCCCGTATCCCCGGCTTTCAGCCTGATTTCCTGATGCAGCCAGATGGAAAGTAATGAGCCTGAGGCAGACCAGCTGACAAAAAAGAAAAACAGCAGAGCACTGAGTAAAGGGTAACTGCGGGAATGATGGACTTTCATCATAGCTATCTCATATTTAAGCAATGATTAGATGGTAACGTTAACATAAAATAATCATCACCCCATTTTCCTTCCATTTATGAGGTTAATCACAAAAGTTAACGTTAACATACGAGATATGAGATCCAGCTCAACACTTGTGATAAAAGGTTTGCGGCTTGCCCGAAAAGAGTCACGTATTATCCCTTTCACATCAGCAAATTAGTTATAATGCCGTAGCAACACGGTAATGATGGAGTAAGACAATGGCCTCTCTAAAAGATGTGGCAAAATTGGCAAACGTATCACTGATGACCGTGTCCCGCGCGCTTAACAGCCCGGACCGTCTAAAACCAAAAACCCTGGCTCGCGTGCAAAAGGCCATCGAGCTGACGAACTATGTGCCGGATCTGTCAGCAAAGAAGATCCGCAATGCTCATGCTTCCCCCAATACCATCGGCGTTCTTGCGCTGGATACCGTGACTACCCCGTTCTCTGTGGAGATTACCCTATCCATTGAAGAAACCGCCCGCGCACGAGGCTGGAACAGTTTTGTGGTCAACATGTTCTCCGATGACAGCCCGGAAACCATGGTCGATCTGCTGCTCTCTCACCGTCCGGACGGCATCATCTATACCACCATGGGTCTGCGCCAGGTTCCGTTGCCTCCCAAGCTGCTGACATTGCCTTGCGTGCTGGCGAACTGTGAAAGCCAGCACGCTCCGGTCGCGAGCTACATTCCGGATGATGAACAGGGTCAGTATAACGCGGTGCAGGCGCTGCTGGCTGCTGGTTATCGTCGTCCGCTTTGTCTGCACTTACCCGCAAAACATCTGGCAACTATCCGACGCCGCCAGGGACTGGAACGCGCATGCCGCGAAGCCGGTGTCGATCCGGATACGCTCGCTCACGTGTATATGGAATCTGGCGATGAGCACTATCGCGATATGCCCGGGATACTGCTGGCGCATATGCTACACGGCAAGCCGCAGCACGACTCAGTGATCTGCGGCAACGATCGCATCGCGTTTATGGTGTATCAAACATTGCTTGGGCAGGGGTTACGTATCCCGCAGGACGTTGCTGTACTGGGTTATGACAATATGGTGGGTATTGGCGATCTCTTCGTCCCCCCGCTTTCGACGGTACAGCTACCGCACTATCAGATTGGTCGCTTGAGTGCGCTACACATTATTAATCAGCTAACACACAGCGATATCACTCGGGTGGAAAGTCCGCTTCTTTTGCGCGAATCGCTGTAGTATGGCCGCCAGGATTTCTCAACCAGGGAAAGTGATAACAATTTAAAATTTTATAACCGTATCGCGATCTTACTAAATGAGTGTTTGCTGAGAGTCACCGGCAGCATTGGATTTACTGAGGCATCAGTCCTCCGTGACCCGTAGTCATCCCCGGTCTGCCCGTTTATACGGGCAGACTATTTTTTACCCGAATATAATCCGGTCATCCCCGCAGCGCCCAGGGCATGCCCTTCCAGTTTCTGTAGCAACTCAGCCTGACTCAACCCTTCCGGCAAACTATCCGCAGGTAGATTCGTGGCTACCAGAGTAAAAGTGTAAGTGTGAATATCGCCATTCACCGGCGGACACGGACCGTCATACACCAGTTTATCAAAGCTGTTTTTCCCGCCGATAAACCCATGGCCGTTAGCCAGAGCAGTTCTCAGAAACTGATGCTGAGTGGCCGGAATACCATAGGCGAGCAGATGGGTAGCACCCAGCCCGTTACGACCTTCTGCATCCTGAATAATCAATGCAAAACTCTGTGTGGCAGCAGGCGGGTTTTCCCAGCTCAGTGGCGGAGAAATATTTTGCCCATGACAGCTTTTGACGTGAGGAAGATTTCCGCCCATTGCCGAAGGCATAACATGACCGGAAGTAAAATCAGGGGAAGTTAAAGTGAAAGGAGCCGCAGTTGCGCTAAATGCTGCAGTCAGACTCAGGCTGGCTAACAACAAACTGTTCAACGTTTTTTTCATCGGTTATTCCGGTAAAAGGTTCAGCCGGCTACACCGGCAAGAGCTAAACATAAATCTGTCGCTCAACCCTGAACCAAATTACCGAAAAACACAATGGTTGTGCCGGGAAACGGGTTCCCGACAACAATATCGTTTAGTTAACAGCGATCAGCGCTGGTCTTCCCCTGCCTGCTGCACAAAAAATGAAGCACCTTTCGGTTTCTGAGGCAAACGGAACTGGTTATCCACGCAACGAATATTGCCACTCTCTTCACCTGCCACTACCTGACGTTCATGTTGCGAAGGCAACGGATTTTCGGCCAGAGGCAAAGCATCTTCGGCTGAATAAACAGCGATAAACAAAGTTCGTGGCAACGGGCTGTTATTCGGCGCAGAAGCATGTAACAAGCGGGTATGCATAAAACAAACACTACCGGCAGGTCCAAGACAGGCAACCGGACTGGTACATTGTTCTTTTACGACCTGGTCATCCACTGAGCCGGTAAATTTTCCTTCCTGCCAGTGATTATGTAACGGCCCCTTATGACTTCCCGGGATCACCTGTAACGGACCATTATCGGCCGTCACTTCACTGACCATTAACAAGGCAGTCACCAGGTCATCATTGGTATGTGGCGTAAACAGAAAATCCTGATGCCACTTCACCTCGGTTTTTGTACCAGGCAGTTTTGAATTGATTTTACTATGGTGAAAACGAACAGCAGGACCAATCAGCTGCGCCGCAATCTCACTCATCCGCGACTGACAGGCAGCCTGGTAATAAAGTGCGGATATTTCTGTAGGAGAGGCAATCCTGCGTAAAGAGGGATGATCTGCTGAGTGATCACTGTCAACATCAAAGCGCGAACGTCCGTCAATAGTTTCACCATAGGCACTGTTGTGCTGGCGGCTTTCTTCAACCCATGCGGCAAATGCCGTCTGTAATGCATCGATCTCTTCGGCTGAAAATACCTGTTCGACAACCAGAACACCCTGCTCATTAAACTGGTCTACCTGCCATTGTTCAATCATAACTGCCTCATTACTACCACGGAGCTACCTGCCTTACCTCCACGGTGATGTCACTGATGCAATAACAAGGTTTAACGCCGGCAGGAGTGTCTGGCGTTAAACCTTCCCTGGTGCAGAAATGAAAATTAACTGGCTTTAATCGTTTTAATATCTTCAGCTGTTACCGGGATGAAATGGTATTTTTCAAACAGTTGTTTGTACTGCGCCGTTTTACTGAACTTACTCAACCCTTCTTCCATAGCTTTTTTGACGACAGGGTCATCTTTACGTACCCCGAATCCAATCAGAACCGGATACAGCAATTTGTCAGAAGTGATAACGACCCGACCTTTAAGCCGCTGAACCACACCCTGGGCCACGGCTACATCGGTAATCTGTGCTTCAACCGCCTTAGAAAGCAATGCCTGAGTTACCTGTGGATCTGTCGGATACTCGCTAATGGTAATCGCCGGTTTGCCTTTGGCTACACAGGAGTCCTGAGAGAATTTCATCAGACCTTGCAGGAAAGAAGTACCCGCCATAGTACCAATTTTATGGCCGCACATTTCGGCCGGGTCTTCAGGCTTATATTTGCTGTCGGACAGAGTCACTATCTTCTCACCGGTTTTCAGGTAAGGGATCATATCAATCACTTTCAGGCGCTCAGCCGTGATATACATCGAAGAGTTAGTGATATCAAAGCGTTTGCCTTGCAGGCCCGGAATCAGGTTAGGAAAACGGGTATCGACATTCACTGAGGTTTTACCTAAGGACGCGGCAATGCCCTTTAGCATTTCAATATCAAACCCGGCGGGCTGGCCATTCAGCATATATTCATAAGGAGCAAAAGTAATATCTGAACCGGCGGTGATAACCCCGGGTTTCAGAAAGTCGGCATTAGCCTGGCTGGCCATTGCCAGTAATCCTAAACCTAACGCTGCTGATAAACACCGCACTGAGGACAACGAATGGGTCACTTTCATAAGACTCTCCTGCTGAGGCAATCGCCCTGCGATAATATGTTACTGTCGGGGGTAGACTTCACGGGTGCATATCATTACTGCCCCAGTAATATCCGCAGTAATCTTGCGGCTGTAGTTACTTTCAACCAAATATTGCCTGTAAGGAAAGTACGAAATTTATTGTCAGACCAACGAAAAAAAATGCCCAACTTATCCAGAGGAAAAAATTATTACCGCGATTTTTCGTCAGATAAATACTGCTGATGAATACCACCAGTGGAAAAATAAAACCGGTCGAAAATATGATAATAAACAATCGCGGAAGAATAACAGAGACAGAACAACAGACAGACAGACTATTATAAACAGGTCTTTGATCATCGGATCCCATTCACTGATATATAAGTAAATCAGTTTACTGCACAGAAGCAGCCGAAACCGGGAAATGGCTGGCCCCTGAAATATCAACACCCGGTTTCGGTTTTCTTCTGCATTCCGGAGGAAAAGTCCCCCGTTCAGGATTCCAGCATAAATTTTATCATCAGAGAGATTTGCGCCGAAAGCATGGCTTCCCCGGTATGAACCGGCAGCCCGGCCTGTTCCGCAGCCAGCAGCAACGGCGTTTTTTCGGGATAAATAATAATGTCACACACCAGAGTTCCCGGCCCCAGATGTTGCAGTGAGAATGCCTGCTGGTCATCATCGCCCATTCCGGCAGGCGTCGCATTAATGGCAATATCACAATGAGACGGGCTACGGGTTCCGTGGATAACGACCAGTCCGGGGTGATGGCTGGCCAACTGCCCTGCCAGTTCTAATACTGCGGGTTCAGATCGGTTATACAAAATAAGCTCGGTAACGCCATGACTGGCCAGCGCATGAGCAATAGCACTGGCAGCGCCACCAGCCCCGGCCAGATAAATTCTTTTCCCGGCAACCTCATAACCCCGTTGCTGTAATCCGGAGACGAATCCTTCTCCGTCGAACAGGGCTCCGCTCAGTTTTCCGTCCGGCAGTCTTTTAATCACATTACAGGCACCGGCCAGTTGTGCCTCTGGCGAAATATAATCCAGTAACCCTGTTACTGCACGCTTATGTGGCATGGTAATCACGGCACCTGAAAAATTCTGGCAATGCCTTAACCCCTCCAGTGCCGACTGCAGTCCATCAGGGGCAACATGCAAAGGGATCATAAGTACGTTTTCCCTCTGCTGCTGGCTTAACTCCCGGTTGATCAGTTGTGGAGCCCTGACCCGGGCGATCGGGTCACCAATAATAGCCATTAATCGCGTTAACCCACTGACAGACTCAACAGATGACATATCCCTTTCTCCGCGAATAATTAATTTCCGGCCAGTTCACTGATTATAACAGACAGTGAAAATTTGCCATTTTGCACAGGATCCTTTGGCAATTTATGTCGGCTGACAGACTATGATAAGCATCCCCGCCAGTGCGACCACCCCACCGGCAATATCCCATCGGGTGAGTGAAATTCCTTCGACAATTCTTAACCAGGCCAGCGCAACACAAATATAAACACCGCCATAAGCCGCATAAGTCCTGCCAGCCGCCGCCGGATTAAGCGTTAATAACCAGGCAAATATTATCAGGCAAAGTGCTCCGGGTAGCAGCAGCCAGTGGCTTTTGTGTTCACGTAATACCAGATACGGAAACCAGCACCCGGCGATTTCTGCCACCGCCGTCAGAATAAATAACAAACCAGTTTTTAGTAACAGCATGCGTCCTGATTCACTCCCTGAGATGATTTTATTGCTATAGCAACAGTCACCCTATCCCTGTAAGCACAAGGGCTGGCAACGTTTTACTACAGTTATAGTGTAAGAGACCCCGATATTTTTTACGGCCAGATATTGAGGAATATTCATGTTATATCGCAACATTGGTTCTGCCAGATAGTAAAAGTCACGATATGCTGAGAGTTGTCTTCAGGAAATCCCGCCGCTGAGCGGACAGAGTAAGTATCAGGCCGGGTCGCTGTCAGTGACTGCCTATGTTTTTACTATCAGGAGAATTTCAGAGATGACTAAACGACTACTGGGACAGACGAGTTTGTCCATCACCCCACTGGTATTTGGCGGCAATGTGTTCGGATGGACCATTGATGAGGCCGCCAGCTTTAAAATACTGGATGCTTTTATCGATCACGGTTTTGACACCATCGATACTGCCGATGTCTATTCCCGCTGGGCAGAAGGTAACCAGGGGGGAGAATCTGAAACCATTATCGGTCGCTGGCTGAAAGCCCATCCTGGCCGCCGTGAACAGATAAAATTATTCACCAAAGTCGGTTCAGATTTAGGTATTGAAGGCCATAAAGGATTATCGAAAAAATGGATTATCCAGGCTGTAGAAGACTCGTTACGCCGTCTGAATACTGATTATATTGATCTCTATTTCTCTCACTGGCCTGATCCTGAAACTCCGTACGAAGAGACTCTGGAAGCCTACAAAAAACTGCTGGCTGACGGAAAAATTCGTGCCATAGGTGCATCTAACCTCGATGCCACCCAGCTTTCTGATGCCCTGAATGTTGCCGCTCAACACTCACTGCCGGCCTACCAGGTATTGCAACCAGAGTATAACCTGTATGATCGCAGCAGCTTTGACGGTCCACTGCGTGATCTGTGCATTAAGAAAAATATTGGTGTTGTTACCTACTACAGTCTGGCCTCAGGTTTCCTGACCGGAAAATACCGCAAACAGGACGATTTACAACAAAGCAAACGTGGCTCAGGAATCAGTAAATACCTGAATCCGCGTGGTTTTAAAATTGTGGATGCCATTACCAGCGTGGCGGAAGAACATAATGCCAAACCCGCTGAAGTAGCGCTGGCCTGGCTGATTGCCCGCGAAGGAGTCACGGCACCGATTGCCAGTGCCACCAGTACCAGTCAGGTCGAAAGCTTTGCTAAAGCACTGCTGCTTTCGCTGACACCTCAGCAGCTGTCACTGTTGGATACTGTCAGCAAATAATCTGCTTTCCTTAAAATCGTTCAGGGGCCTTCAACGCCCCTGAAAATATCTTCATGCCAGTGGTTCTCTCACGCTGTTCCAGATCTTACGTTTACAGCCAACAGTATCCCCCAGCGAAGAAATTCCCTCGTTATTCAGCGACAGACTTTGTGACAGCACATCATCCCCCCCGGGTTGCCCATAGAACAACGGGTCATGATATTTTATAAAATTAACCCAGTGCTGCATCAGCAGTGCGCCTGTCAGAGAATGCTGTGCATCGGATGCTACAAAACCTTGCATATAAGGATCGTTAAAATTACGCCAGATGTAGGGTAAATCACAGGCATGCACGCAGTAGCCTTCAAACACTCCTTCGGTCTGCAACAGATTAAACCGGTAAAGGTAAGTACCGGCATCAGTCATCTGATGAGCTTCGGCAAGATCGAGTGTTGGCAAAATATATTCGAGGTCAGAGATAATATCGATCAGCGGATAATCCGAATATTGCAGATGAATCTGCTCAACACACTGTTGTAGTTGGCGGGGCAGATAGTGAGTCAGTTTAGCCCGGCAAAGATTGGCAGGAAGCTGAAAATAGCCATCATGCTGATTAAAACCCGCCAGCAAAGGAATTCTGGTGGCCGTTTTTTTTGCAATGGCCTGCTGTGGGGAGTCCTGTAAAAACTTTCCGTCAGTCACCGTGCGAAACGGGAACAGAAAACCGTACTCTTCGACAGTGCGGGTTTGCGCCATCATCAGATGCCGGTCACTGGCCTGCAGGGGGGAATCGCTGCCGCTAATCTGTTCCAGGTGCTGTAAAAAAATCGTAGTGACATCATTAGCCTGCTGCAATGAATGTACACAAGAACCTCCACCGCTCGCTGAAATCGCCGCATGAAACAATCCTCTTCCCTGCCCGCTGGCCAGCAACGCCGCCACTGATTTTGCCCCCGATGACTCTCCGGCAAGAGTCACGCGGCCAGCATCACCATTAAATACAGAAATATTTTCCTGCACCCACTGTAAGGCCAGTATCTGGTCATGATGAGCGACATTACCGCTGCCGTGGAACTGGTGGCCCAGGGCCTGGCCCAGTTCCATAAATCCCATACATCCCAGCCGGTAACTGACCGTCACTACCACGATGCCTTCACTGGCCAGAGTCTGTCCGTCATAGACCGGCTGGCTGGCGCTACCGTACATTGCTGACCCACCATGCAGCCAGACCAGCACAGGGTAACCATTGACCGGCGAGGGTGCTGCAGGTGCCCAGACATTCAGATAAAGACAATCCTCACTGACGGAGAATGGCGAAATCATCAGCTCAGCTGAAAGGCCGGATCGGCGTTCTGGCTGAAGAGCCGCAGGCCGAAACTGTGTGGCATCAATCATCTGTGCCGGATTTATGACGGCTTCAGAAACGAGAAAACGTCGTTCAGCCACTGGCGGCTCGCCATACGGAATTCCCCGGAAGCAATTAATCCTGCCATTTGTGGTTCCGGTAATCGCACTCAGTCCGGTGTCGACGGTGACCTGCATAGTAATGACCTATGGTAAACGGGGCCGGTTAACGATGATCCGGCCCGTGGGCAAGTTATTTTGGCATCAGTGTTGCGATATCCTGCGGCGTCAGACGAGTAAATCCGTAACGCTGCAACAATTGCTGATAACCCGGGGTTTGCTGATACTCCGTGATAGCACGGGTCAAAGCTTCTTTAACCTCAGTATCACCTTTTCTGACTCCGATACCAATCAGTACCGGGGTCAGCAATTCATCTGAAGTCACTTTCAGCCTGTTTTTAAAGCGGTCAGTCAGCCCTTTAGATAATGCAGCATCGGTAAGCTGAGCATCGGCAGCATGACTAAATAAAGCACGGGTTGCTTCCGGATTAGACGGATATTCTTCGATGATTATTTTTTGATGTGTCGCTGAATCAGCACAGAGTGAATCGTTAGCTACCCGCATCTGTTTAGCGGCAAATGATCCCTGCATTGTGGCCACTTTTTTTCCACACAGCATCGTCATATTTGTCAGGTTTTTCGGAGCGCTGGCCAGCATCACTATTGCCTGCCCTCCTTTCAGGTAAGGAATCATATCCATTGCCTGAAGTCGTTGCGGAGTAATATATAATGACGAACTCATAATATCGTATTTTCCGCTCATCAGCCCCACAACAAGATTAGCGAATCTGGTATCCATAAATACCGGTTTGCGATTCATTAATTTTGCAACCTGAGTCATAAACTCAATATCAAAGCCCTGAGGCTGGTCATTTTTGACATATTCATAAGGATAATATGTCATATCTGAACCAATAGTCAGGTTACCCGCAGATGAAAAACCATTGGCACAGGCATAAAAACTACTCAACGCCAGGCTGGCAATGGCTGCCATCATTTTAAATTTACTCATAATCACCCCATAAAAATAACCTATGAAAAATTCAATTCAACATAAGAAAAATATATTAATAATCCAGGAAAGAGATAAAACCGTGACTAAATTTATATGACAACAAAACCCCGAAAAGTAATTTTATAATTCCAGTCTGGTAAAGATTAAATAATGATATATATTGCCAGTAACCACATTCCCGTTACTCTCTGTTGGTACTACCAGCTACCCTCAGCTTACGGTTCGTCATTTTCACTCTGGCATGTTGCCTTGTCCGGGAGAAGTCAAAAACAGACTTATTATTTTCATAATAGGCATTACGAACCTGAAAATATGTCTGTTATTGTCCGGCTGACAGCGTGCATTTCTGAATGGCAGAATCTGCCCGGAAAGACACCAGCAGGAGCACAAAAACCAAAATTGCCACTCTAAATTTTTGATGTTTTTATTCAAAAAATAGTGGTGATGTTTTTGGCGCTTTTGACGTACCTTACTATTTTTAAACGGGGAATTTTTATGAATAAGCTGATTGCTGGTTTTGATCGTGTTGTAGATCATCCTGATTTTGCGAAACTGCTGCTGCGTCTGGTGTTCGGGTTGCTGATGCTGTTTCACGGCAGTTTTAAGCTGGTACATGGGGTCGACTGGATTAAACCGATGCTGGCGGCCCATGGTTTACCAGGTTTTGTAGCCTATGGTGCTTACATTGGAGAAATTATTGCACCAGTATTAATTATACTGGGAGTCTGGACCCGGGTTGCCGGGCTGGTTTACGCCATTAACCTGTTATTCGCCGTCGTACTGGTAGTAGGTGGTAACTTCTTCAAAACTACCGAGGTTGGTGCATGGGCACTGGAAACCGAAGCACTTTACTTCTTTGGTGGCCTGATCATTATGTTGCTCGGTGCGGGAAAATACAGTATCTCCCGACAGTAGCAATTTTTATTACCCCCAAATTTCCTGCGAATCTGTGTCCGACAGGAAATATTAACTGTGTCAGACGTTGTTGTATTTGGCTGCCGGCAAATCTGCCGGCAGTTTTTTATCCCGCGTAGGCCAACGCCTGTCAGGTCTGATTTTGTGTATTACGCAGCAAATTTTCAGACATTTCATCCAGTGCCTGCTGATTAGCCAGCCCCCATAAATACATTTGCTCTACAGGCTCTGCCACTATTTTCCCCAAAGCGGTCAGCGAATATTCCACTTTCGGCGGGACGACACTAAACACTTCCCGGTGAATAAGCCCCCGTAACTCCAGTTCCTTTAGCGTCTGAAACAACATCTTTTTGGAAATACCTTGTAGGCTGCGTTGCAGCTCCCCGGTTCTGGCTGCGCCATGAGGCCAGTGCCAGAGTGCATGCAACACCATGCTGCTCCATTTCACCGAAAACAGATCCATCAGCCTGCGAGGCCCTGAATCTGCATAGAAATACAACTTATCCCCTTCCCACTCCGGCATGCTCTGCTCCGTTATTGACGGGTAGTCACCAAATGGTGACTACTACCATTTATGGTTCTGCATATCTATAGTGTGCCACTCTTTTTATGTCGTAACACTTCGCGGGGCTGTCCCGCTGGCAGGCAGACTATGCAAATTAACTCTCTTATGGCCCTGAACTCCAAAACTCCGCTGGCAACCGGGCCCGTTTCTCTCCGTCCTGTACAACCCGGTGATGTCCGTATTGATATTCTCTATTGTGGCGTATGCCATTCCGATTTGCATATGGCACGTAATGAATGGGGCGTCAGCCAATATCCTCTGGTTCCGGGGCATGAAATTGTCGGCAGAGTCAGGGAAACCGGAGCTGCAGTCAGCCGTTTTCGGCCCGGAGACTATGTCGGCGTCGGAGTGATGGTTGATTCCTGCGGGCAATGTCAGTTCTGCCAACAGCAGGAAGAGCAATATTGTAGTCAGGGGTTTACGCCGACCTATAACGGAACCGATCGTTACACCGGTAAAACAACCTTCGGTGGCTATGCTGAGCAGATTATTGTCGATCAGCATTTTGTTGTCTCCGTGCCCGATAACCTGCCTTTGCATGCTGTTGCACCGCTGCTCTGCGCAGGAGTAACCGTCTGGTCTCCCCTGAAAAATCACAATCTGCAACCCGGGCAGAAAGTCGGTGTAATTGGTCTGGGCGGTCTTGGTCATATGGCGGTCAAACTGGCCAGTGCCCTGGGAGCAGAAGTCACCTTATTCACTACCTCGCCGCAAAAAGGCGTCGATGCACTACGTCTGGGCGCGACTCAGGTGGTGGTTTCAACCGATGCCGTGCAAATGGCAGAATGCAGCCAAAAACTGGATCTGATTCTGAACTGTGTTGCGGCTCCGCACTCGTTGGATCCCTATCTGAACACGCTGAAAACCAATGGCCGAATGGTACTGGTGGGTATTCCTGATAATCCACATCCGGGCCCGGAAATCACTCCGCTGGTTTTCAGACGTCTGAGCATCAGTGGTTCGTCAATTGGTAGCATTGCAGAAACCCAGCAAATGCTCGACTTCTGCGGTAAGCATGATATTACAGCGGATGTTGAGATGATTGGTGGTGAGGATATTGAGGAGGCATTTAGTCGGATGTTGTCAGGGAACATTAAATACCGCTTCGTTATCGATATGCAACGAACCCGCTGGGATCATGTCGCTGGCTAAGTGTTGCGCCGCCCGTGTATTTTGCGGGCGGCATCATACTCATTGTGGTGGCTCAGCAGCCAGAATACGTTTTGCCTGATCGTCAGTCAGTGGATAGTCGAAAAATTTCTGATAGAAATCACGGGTCTGACGAACCATATCCAGCCCAGGGAATAATGCAGGGTGCAGTAACCGGGCTGCCCACTGAATTTGCAGAGCAGTTTCGGTTCCGTAACGATCCCAGGGGAAAACCCCTGACGGATTGCGCACCACATGGTGTTGTTTTACGGCACGTAACTGACTAAATATCGCCTGATACGGAGACTGTTCCAGCGTTCCTGCCGATGCATCCAGAATAATGTAATCCGGTTGCCAGGCAAGTACCTGCTCAGGGGTAATCTGCTTCATATTACCGTCAACACTTGCAGCGACATTTCTGCCACCCGCCAGTTTGATCCAGGTGTCAATCAGCGTATTACGCCCGTCAACTTTCAGTGGTTTCAGCGACTGAATATGTAACACTGTCGGGCGCTGTTGCTGGCTCAGTCCACTGGTTTTCTGACTGATCATTGAGATTTGTTGGTTCAGGTAACGGTTATAAGCTTCCGCACGCTGACGGGTTTGTGGCGTCCCCACTACCGCAGCCGTGGTTAGCAACGAACGTTCCATCGACGGAAAATCATCAAAATTCATCATCAACACCGGAATTCCGGCCTGACGGTAACTCTCTGCTGCCGGATCATTTTTTGGTACAAATACTACATCTGCATGTCTTAATACCAGTGCCTCGCTGGAAAACTCATGCCCCGGCGTCTGGAGCGCGTTATACAGAGAGGGCTGGACTTTAAACATCCATGGCCGATCTTTAGGATGGTTTACCGTAGCAACGATACGATCCCCGGCACCTAAGGTCATCAGCAGTGAGTGATGTGCGAACCAGCCATCGGCAATCCTCAGGGCGCTGTCTGGCACTGTGACCTGGTGCCCTGCGTCATCCGTGACCGTCTGTGCTGCCACCCACGGACTGGCACACAAACTGAACAGCAAAGTGGCTAAAGCCGGGAGTTTACCCGGCAATGTAGTTTTTATCAAAATTGCACCTGCATAGAGACTTCAGCCATCCGCGGTTCCCCCAGATAAGCACTCGCATAACCCGCTCCGGTATATCCGTTCAGACCACCTGGCACGATATTGGTCCAGTAATGGCGGTTAGTCAGGTTAGTGATATCCACCCGGAAGGTTGTTGCTTTCGCAAACAGGTGGGTTTTCCATGAGCTCCCAAGATCAACCGTCGTATAACTGCCGACCCAACCGGAGTTCGTATTATCAGTGCTGCGCCGCCCGACATAGCGAACTCCGGCGTGCACTTCAGAGCCATACAATACCGGCAGATCATATGAAGCGAACAGGCTGGCAGTATAACGGGCCAGACCAACCACCTGCTTATCGCTGGTAGTGGTACTCGCCGTATCCAGCAAACGCGGGTCAAGCCAGGTCATACCACCGTAGATATGAATACTTTGGGTCGCATCACCTTCGGCCATTAACTCCAGACCCCGGTTGCGTTGTTCACCATCCAGTCCATACACCCCATCACTATTGGTATAAGCGAACGGACGTTTAATCTGGAACAACGCAGCGGTCAGCAGCATCCGGCCTACCGCCAGTTTACTACCGGCTTCAATTTGTTTGCTGCGGTAAGGTGCCAGAATGTTACCTGCGTTAGAAGCTCCGGTAGGTGCGGTATCCCCCTGCTGCAGGCTATCGGCATAAGTCACATACAATGTCAGAGGATCGACAGGTTTGTACAGCAGGCTGGCAGAACCACTGAAACCACTGTCAGAAGAATCGCTGGTTCTTGTTCCGCTGGCTCCGTAGTTTGAGGTCGCTAACTGGCTTTCACTTCCTGCCAGGATGGTGCTCCACTGCGGTGAAAACGTCAGGGTGTCGCTTAACAACAGTGATGTCTGGGTGGTACTCGCCGAGTGATAACGATGAGTAAAGTCAGGATAATCAGGCTCTGCAAACGCTTGTGGATTATCCAGTGAGGCGCTGCCCAGAGTATATGTTCCCCCCGACACCGGGTTATAGTTCTTCCACGAAAAACCACGAATCCCGGCAGAAATCTGATGAGTCACCGACCCGGTTGCTTCTTCGCCACTGATATTCGCCATATAGCTGTTAATCGTGAAACGACTGGCCGTACTGGTCGAGGCGGTAGTGGTGTAATCACCGGCATTATTGGTCAGCGTATTGGTGACGGCCGTAGATTCACGATCAGCAATCTGACGTAAAAAACCAACCTCGCCGAGCCAGTTGCCATTGAAGTCGTGTTTCAGATGAATACCGGCTGTCATCGTGTGATTGTTATCACCGGCATACGACTGGCCAAGATGGGCTGTTTTCGGATTCGGGGCAGAAGGGAAAGAAACGCCATTGGCCAGCGCAAATTTCCCCGGCAGACCTTTATCGTAATAATGGTAATAACTGAAATTGGTTTCCAGCAGTGTCTTATCAGTCAGGTTAGCATCCAGCGCCAGGCTGAACATCTGGCGGCGGATTTTACTACCTTTCACATAGCCGTCGCCTTCATCATCCAGCACATTAGCCCGGTAGCGAATTCTGTCATTACTGTCGAGCGGACCACCAAAGTCTCCGGCCAGTTTATGGGTCAGACCTGTCCCTCCGCCAACGGTAATGGAATGATATGGGGTATCCGTACCGCGTTTTGACACGAAATTAAACAGCCCTGCCGGGTTTGCGGGTCCATAGAGTGATCCTGCCAGACCATCAAGAACTTCGATATGATCAAACTGTTCAACCGGATAATCAGTCGTCGAAACTACATTCAATCCATCGATCATACTATTTTGTACAACGCTGCCTTGCATCCCACGGGTCTGTGGCCGGGCACCATCGCCTTGTACCGATGGCATATAACGGTACAGTTGATTAACGCTCTTTAATTGCTGAGCTTTCATCATCGGTGCAGACAACGTTTGTACCGACCATGGAGTATCTTTGACGCTGGTTTTTCCCAGATTACCCAGAGTTGCCTGCTGTTTGGTTGCATCAGCACTGTTAGCCGGCTTTGCTTTTACCACCAGAGTTTGCCCGGGGTTCTGAACAGCCGCCGACGCTGAGATACTTGCCAGTAATGAAAGACATAACAGACTTTTTTTGCCCTGAAAATCCTTACCCGTAAACATTATTTTTTCCGCTACTATTTTTATTTTTAATTATTCCCGAAACAAACGGTTGCCACTGCTTTTCGGGAGCCGAAAAAGGAATATAACGCTATGTAGTTATTTATATAACGATTAAATAAATTAAAACGTTTCAGAATGTATATTGGTCGCCACTACTTTATCTGATAAAAAAATCCGAAGGCGATTTCTGATGTCTGGAGCCGTTGCCTGATGTGGTTGAAACTCATCACGGAGAGCCGGCGGCCTGACCAAATGCCGGTTTGCATATTTCCGCCTCGCTTTGCCTCTGAGAAATACAACCTATTATTTTGTATAATCCGGCCCGGTCAGAGCCACTGATTCTGGCTAAAACCCGTACAGAAACGATTCCCGGGGGAACGTTTTTATCTGTAGCAGAAACAACTGTTGGGATATCGAAAAACAGGTAAACAACACGCAAAAGCGATTGAAGTACAGACAGCACTTCACAGATTCTATGGCGGACTTAAATTTTGAGGAGTTCATCATGAAAAAACTGGCGATTTGTCTTACTGCTCCACTGTTACTGGTCTCTGCATTGTCTTATGCTGCGCCGGGCCCACAGTCTGATGACCACCATGACTTTGAACATCATATGCACGGCGGTATGCATCCTCCGCATCCAATGCCGGTTTACGCTGTGACCGAAACAACCTCAACACCTGCCGAAACACTGAAGAATCTGGTGTCTCAGGTGCCTCAGGTTGATGCCGGTAAATACCAGGTAAAAATTGAAGTGCTGCCACTGCCACCGAAGCCAGAAAAACCTGCAGGCGCACATTAATTTAATGCGTTGTAGCTGATCTGTAGTGTTGTGTTATGCCTCCGCAGGCAAATCCGGGGGCATACTCAGCCCTGCAGGTCAGTGCTGTTGCGTAAGGTATACAACTCTATTGCCTGATTACGCGTCAGGCGCATACTGGCCTCACTCATAATTATCGACCAGACAGTCCCTTGTTGTTGTCGGTAGAATGCTCTTAACGAATCAAGATAACGGTCGCGATAGGTTAACCATGCGCGCTGTGACATTTTCATTGCTGCTTTAAATTCCGGCGACTGACCATCAGTCAGCAACCGGTACTGCTGGTTTAAGGCTTTATCCCAGGACTGTTCAGCAACGGAATAACAGTCCACGCTATCAAGCGTACTGACGGCTTTCTGACCACACTCTTTCAGTGAGTTGTCAATCGATGCAGCAAATTCCGGTTCTGCCATTACCGGCAGAGAGAAAAAAAGCCCGCTCAGCATGATCATTTTCAACTTCATCACCACTCCCCCGAAAATTACCGGTTATAGTCTTTACCAGACCCGACTATAGTTTCAGTCAATAATAGCTTACGGATATTCAAAGGTAACTTCATGCACGATGACTTTCTGGCTCCCGGCCAGTCACTGACAACCGTCGCTATAGATTATCCGCATGGGGCCGGAGAACCCGCACATAGCCATCGCAGCTGCCAGCTTATTCATATCCTCAGTGGGTTGGTCAGAGTCACTACCTCTGCCGGAGACTGGCTGGTCCCACCGGGCCGGGGGGTCTGGTTACCCGCCAGAACCCGTCACAGCCTGAAATTTACCGGCCGTGTGCAGGCCAGAACTTTATTTGTCGATCCACTGGCTCGTGCTGATCTGCCAGCTCAGTGTCAGGTAGTACAAATCACCCCGCTGCTCAGAGAACTGATTAATGCATCACTGGGTATTTCTGCCAGTTTTCCTTCTGGTGGGCGCGATGAACGAATTATAGAGTTAATTCTGGACGAGCTTCGGATAATGCCAATATTGCCACTGAATTTACCCGAGCCCGGCGATCCACAATTGCTGGCATTGTGTGAAGAGATTAAACAGAATATCTCGGAAAACTACGAACTCGAACAGGTTGCCAGCCAGCTTGCGATTAGCGGCAGAACTTTGTCGCGCCGCTTTCAACGCGAAACCGGACTGAGTTTTAGTGACTGGGTAAGACGGGCGAAAATAATTGCAGCAATGAATGCACTGAGCCAGGGGCATTCGGTACTGGAGGCTGCCCAGGAAGCCGGATATGACAGTCCGGCAGCCTTCAGTGTTATGTTTCGACGCGTACTGGGCGTCTCTCCCAGTGAATACAGTGCTCCACCAGCACAGACGCCCGTCTGACTCTGCCGTCAGGCAGAAACACCTTTAATGCTTTCCAGCTGACCACAGGCATTAAACAGAGCCTGCAAAGACGCCGCTGAAACATCGTTATCAATACCCACACCGATTAAACGTTCACCATTACCAGACTGACAGCTCACATAGGCCACCGCACGACTGTGGCTTTGATGCCCCAGTGTATGCTCATCGTAATCGCCAATCTGTGCCTGGATATCGAAACTGTGGCATACAGCATCTACCGCCGCAGACAATAATCCATTGCCACTGCCACTAATCTGACGTTGTTCCCCCTGATATCCAACCGTGGCAGTGAAATGGCGAATATCCCGTTCATCACTGCGAATTTCATAGCTCAGCAGTTCAATCACGGGCTGTTCACTCAGACCGTAACTCTGGCGGAACAATCGCCAGATATCGCCACTGCTCATCTCTCTGCCGGTAGCATCAGTTTCACGTTGTACCACTTTACTGAAGTCAATCTGCACCCCTCGTGGTAATTTCAGACCATGGTTCTGCTCAAGCAACCAGGCGGCTCCGCTCTTGCCAGACTGACTGTTCACACGAATCACTGCTTCATAATTACAACCGACATCCAGGGGATCCAGCAACAGATAAGGAATTTGCCATGGCTGGTCCGGATTTTGCTGACGAACAGCAAATCCTTTTTTAATCGCATCCTGATGAGAACCTGAGAACGCAGTAAACACCAACTCTCCGGCATACGGATGACGGGGATGTACAGGCAACTGATTACACTGTTCTACCAGTTCAACTATCGCCGGCAAATTACTGAAATCTAAACCAGGTGAAATACCCTGGGTATAGAGATTCAGCGCCAGAGTTACCAGATCCACGTTACCGGTACGTTCACCATTACCAAACAGGCAACCTTCAACACGATCGGCACCTGCCAGCATCGCCAGTTCAGCACTGGCCACTCCGGTGCCACGGTCATTATGCGGATGAACACTGATGGACACCTGTTTCCGACGGCTAAAATGACGGCAGAACCACTCAATCTGGTCGGCATAGACATTCGGAGTATTGACTTCAACGGTCGCAGGAAGGTTAATAATCATCGGCCGCTCGTCGCTGGGATCCCAGACTTCAGCTACGGCTTCGCATACTTCCAGCGAAAATTCCAGCTCAGTAAAACAGAATGTCTCCGGGGAATACTCAAAGGTCCAGCGGGTTTGTGGATATTGCTCCGCCAGACGGCGAATATGCTTCGCACCTCTGACCGCCAGTTCCCGGGTCGCCGCTTTATCCTGATTAAATACCACCTCACGGAATAACGGAGAAGTTGCGTTATAGAGATGGACAATCGCCTGAGGAACATCTTTCAGCGCTTCAAAGGTTCGCTCAATCAGGTCATTACGTGAAGGCGTCAGAACCTGAATAATCACATCATCGGGAATAGCATTTTCAGTAATCAGACCGCGAACAAAATCGAAATCCGTTTGCGAAGCAGAAGGGAAAGCAACTTCAATTTGCTTAAAGCCGCAGTTAACCAGCATTTCAAAAAACTGCCGTTTACGCTGATTATCCATGGGTTCAGCCAGTGACTGGTTGCCGTCACGCAAATCACTGGAACACCACTGTGGAACTTTGGTCAATGTATTACCGGGCCACTGGCGGTCAGGCAGATTGACGACAGGATAGGCCAGATATTTTTTTGACGGGTCAGCTAACATAATTACTCTCCATTTCGCTCAACATCAGAATATGCAGTGAGTATGATGCAAATTGCCGACAGCTGCGCCGCGTTAACTGACAGTCATCTTTGCATAACGGACAATTTCCCCTGTCATCACGCAATTCAGACAAAAAGAGCAGTGCTCAGACAGATAATTACCGTATGCTCAGCAAACGAACTAAAGTTCTGACAAGGAATAATAATGATGAATAAGATTACCCGGGTCGCTGATGGCCAGTTGTATGACGCCAACCATGACCCGGCGATTCTGGCGTTGAGAACGCATGTAAAGCAGGCCTGCGCCCGTTATAACCAGACTCCGGCCGAAGATATCAATTTAAGATGCCGGTTGTTAAAAAACCTGCTTGGAAAATGTGGCCCCAATATTATTATTGAGCCGCCATTCTATTGTGACTACGGTTCGCATATTTTCCTCGGCGAAAATTTTTATGCTAATCACAACCTGATTATTCTTGATGCCGCCAGGGTCACCATTGGTGACAATGTATTTATCGGCCCGAATGTCGGGTTGCACACGGCGGGTCACCCGTTGGATTATCAGACCCGAAACCAGGGACTGGAATATGCCCTGCCAATCACTATCGGTAATAACGTCTGGATTGGGGCCGGTGTGAATATCGTACCTGGTGTATCGGTGGGGGATAACAGTGTGATTGGCGCTGGCAGTGTGGTGACTAAAAATATCCCGGCTAACGTTGTGGCAGCGGGTAATCCCTGCAGAGTTTTGCGTGAAATAAGCCAAAGCCCGGTAAGTTAATCACCGGGCTATCTGAAGCTGGCAGTTCACCAGATTACTGGCTGTGAGCTTCAGTCGAAATGGTCAGTGTTACCTCATCAGCAACCGCCGGTATAAACTGATCCAGTTTAAATTCGGAGCGTTTAAGTGTGGCTGTCGCATCAAACCCAACGGCAGGCTTTTTGAGCATAGGTTGTTCACCTAATTTATTCAGTGTAGCGTGCAACGTTACTGGTTTAGTAATCCCTTTCAGCGTCAGATCACCATAAACATCATATTTATTGTGGCCTTTTGCGACAACTTTGGTGCTGTGAAAAGTGGCGGTCGGATATTTAGCCACATCGAAATATTCATCGCCGCGAAATTCTGTAGTCAGAGCCGGAACATGCGTATCAATCTGACTAACTGGAATTGTCACATCCAGTTTGGCCTTAGCCGGGTGTTGAGGATCAAATACCAGAGTTCCTGACGTAGATGGAATATTTGCTGTCGGGTGAGAAAAACCGAAATGGTTCCAGGTTACAATAACTGATGTATGATTAGGGTCCAGCTGATAGGTCAGTTCCTGTGCATGTGACAGAGGAATATACAAACTGGCTAATGTAATCAGAGGTAACAAGGCTTTATTAAATCTCATCAAATACTCCGGGTAGTTAAGTGGGATGTTTAATTATGGATTTAAATATCTGTTAATTCCGACTTTATTCATAGTCAATATTTTTGCTAACTTTCATCAAATTCTTTCAGTAATACCAACAGTAAATAATAACCCACAAAAACCTTTATCTGATGATGCAACCTAATAAAACGCATTCCTGCAATCACAGTTAATATTTTTGTAGGCTTCCATTAAATTCACTCAGTAATACCAGTAGTAAATAATAACTCACAAAAACCTTTTAGCTGATCTGACAGCGTAATAAAGCGTAAAGTTTAGCCAAAAGTCTCACCCTGTAATGTCAGCACTACAGTACGACTTCCGCCATGATTGCGGTGCTCACATAAATAAATCCCCTGCCAGGTACCTAAATTCAGTTGCCCATGAGTCACCGGTATCATCAACGCCGGTCCCAACAGGCTGCTTTTCAGATGCGCAGGCATATCATCACTGCCTTCATAAGTATGCTGATAATACGGCTCGTTTTCCGGCACCGCATGATTAAAAAACCGTTCAAAATCACCTCTGACTGTCGGGTCAGCATTTTCATTAATTGTCAGAGAGGCGGATGTGTGTTGAATAAAAATATGCAGCAACCCGGTCCTGATTTGCGCCATATCAGAAATAGCCCGCTCTATTTCTGCAGTAATCAGGTGAAACCCCCGGCTACGCGGAGCGAGTTTTACGGTTTTTTGAATCCACATAAGCTTACCTTTCCTGAAAGAGTTCACTGACAGGGTAACATTACCAGCAGTCTCAGTTAACCTCCGGATAGTGCATTAACAGCTACCCAGATCCCTGCTCTCCTGAGGGCCGGCAGTCTGGCGGGTCAGCTCATGGCAGCGATAAATTCTGTCATCGCGGAGTTCAAAATGCGCCATTACTTCAAACTCACTGACCTGCCCGTTGGCCTGAGTCACTATGACCTGGTGGCGGGTAAATACATTCTGTGAGGATTCAGCACTCGCGATGATTTGTAGTTTCATCTGTCGGCTATGATGTTTCAGCCTCTGCAAATGGCTTACAAACTGCTGGTAGTTAAGTATTTTACCATCAACACACTGCTGATATTCGGGGCTAAAAAATTGCAGTAACGCAGACTCATCATGTCCGGGACGAGTAATCACAGTCTCTAATGCCTGGCTGACCAGTTTCAGCGGGTTATTCATTTCAGTTCCTCAGTAAACAGACAAAATCAGCCTCGCACAGAACTGCCATGACCTGTTAACCTGATTAGGACATAAAATACGGATAACCGGCCATGTTAATTTTCCGCGACTTTAAGTATGAAAAACAGCAATGTACAGACTGGCATCAGCACAGTTGTGGCCAGCTCTACTATCCGTTAACCGGAACAATGATGACAGAAACCCACACTGAAAAATGGCTGGTTACCCCGGGGACTATGGCCTGGTTTCCATCTGGTACAGTACATCGTTCGACATCCGGCAGTCAGGTATCAGGAATCAATATCTATTTTCAGACAACAGACAAACTGTGCTGCCCCGAGATACCCCACCTGTTTCGCGCAGGGACATTTATTCCCGGAATACTGGAAAGACTCCGTGATAACTCCAACCAGCAATACTGCCAACTGGCCCTTGCTCTGCTGGCCCATGAAATTACCGCTGCTCCGCCACTGCCCCATCATATTGTTTTGCCAGAGGATCGCCGGGCCAGAGCAGTTGCCATGTTCATTATCGCTCACCCGGATTCATGTCTGACCCGGACAGAACTTGCAGAGCAACAGGGGCTCAGCGGAAGAACCCTTAGTCGGTTATTTCGCCAGCAAACAGGGTTGAGTTTCAGCCAGTGGCGACAACAGACGAAACTGGTTTCCTCTCTGGAAGCCGTGTTGGCGGGTAACAGAATTGAAGGGATTGCCGAAAACTTTGGTTATGCCAATACCAGTGCTTATATCGCAGCTTTCCGACAGCACTTTGGACGGACGCCGGCAAAATTCCGACAATCAGCATAACGGTCTTAGTACGAAACAGGACTCCGTAGACCAGTATACGCAAATGTCGTTTGGTACTAATTTCAGTGACCATTGTCGAAACTGTATTCCACCGAATCCGGGTAAGCACAGCCGCCCATCCCCAAATACTCTGTGCCGGGTTTACGGGTGTAGTGAAATGGCACAAAGAAATCGAATTTAGTAATCTGAACATCGGCAGGATTAATAATTATCTCGTCACGGCTCAACAGATACCATTCCCCGCGGGTTTCACGTTTTGCCATCAGATTATGGATCACTCCTTCGACAACACGCTGAGAGGTCAGCTCCGGGCAGGCACGCTGGTCTTCGTCCCGCCCGTTCATCATTTCTGCGTACCAGGTTCCCGGCAGCGAAGCCCCAACCAGAAACAGGGTCGTCAGACTAAACAGCACGATAATCAGCAGATTTTTCATTCCACAGACACAATCAGTAATAACTGTTAAGTTACAGCATAGCAGTGATTACCGGTACGGGGTGTGTAACGGGGTTTATCTGGCACCTGAAGGAACAGTGTCCGGCATAATATGGGCTACCGGCCACCGGGATAATCTAAAAATTAGCCTGCGCTAAAATATCTTTGAGTGCCGCAAAGGCCTGCTGTGCCACCAGACGAGGTTCCTGCGCTTTTAACTGATCATTAAATACTTCCAGTCCGACAGGCCCCTGGTAATTCAGTTCGGAAAGACGCTGTAATAATGTTTTTACCGGCAAAACACCTTCTCCCGGCAATAAGCGGTTATGCCTGGCAACTGAGATTAGACGGTCAGGTGATGGAATTTCACTGACATCGGACAGTTGCACCAGAAAAATTTTTTCTGCCGGAATCTCGTTCAGATCATCGGCAGTTCTGTTCAGAGCAAAAATATGAAAAGCATCAATCACCAGCCCTAAAGCAGGAGAATTAATTTCACGTACAATCTCCCAGGCCCGGGGTGTGGTATGGATAAAAGTACTCCAGCTCATAGCTTCATAGGCAATTCGCAGGCCTCTTTGCACTGCCTGTTCCACCAGCCAGCGCAAATCGGCAATGATATTGCCCTCGAGGCAATCGGCTGATGTATTTGCCGGAACCAACACTGTCTTCGCCCCGACAAGTACCGCAGTATCCAGTATTTCCAGTGCCTGCTGGCATTTACTTTCCCGCTGAGAGGCTGAAGCACCATCAAAATCCAGTAATACCTGATAATCGGTGAGTGTCATCTGTGACTTTGCCAGCCATTGTTTCACCTGATGAGCATCACCTTCTGTTTGCCAGATATCCTGCTGCCACAACTCAATCTGAGCAAATCCGGCCGCGGCCGCAGCTTCAATTTTTTGCTCCGTCGTACCACCCAACAAAATGGTATTCAGGAATAACTTATTTTTACCTGCCATTCGATCCTCCCGGGCAGAGTTTTATTATCGTCATGAAATAAAAAAACACACTCTGTAAAATTTCAGTAAGATATAAAACACCTGCCAGATAGTCTGTAATATATTTATTGCATCGGGTAACTGATAAGTGACCGCACAATAAATATCTCCGTGCGACAAACCGCATTACAGACCATAAAGCGTTCAGGTAAAATGTCAAACACTTAACAAAGATATAATAATGACAAAATCTTTCCGGGCACAAAACTATCCATACTGATGTGAATAAAAAACAATACCGCTTATTTTCTGAGTAATTCTTCAAGTCTTGTTTCGAAAATCCCGGATGATGAACATTCCTGTGGTTTCACTTTATCGTTTCCATCACTGGCTATTTTCCCGGCCAGGCCACTCACCTGAATCATCACATGACTTCCCTCTGCCGCCGCCCAGACCTGAGTCACCAGACGATAATGCAGAGTGAGTTGCTCAGGGGCCTGATATGACCCGCAATCTAACCATTTTCCTGCCAACCCAGGAGCATCACCACTGGCGGCTATAATACCATTGTTACTATCCCTGACAGTGGGTGTCACACCTGCCTGCTGATAATAACGGATAACCACTGCTATCAGTTCCTGCGGGGTGCGGTTTCCGATGGTTAATGTTTGCACAGATGCATCCATTCCTGTCGAGTCAGGGGCTGTGGTCTTATTTTCCTGACCTTCGCTTTTTTCCGGACCGTAAATATTAATACAGCCACATAACAGTAGCACCGACAGTAAAATTATCCGTCTCATAAAAAGTTACCGGTAATAAAGTGTGGTACAACCTGCAAGGGTAATGCATATCAGTACCAGTATAAAAAACTTATATTTCATCAGTGCCCCCGAAAATTTGATTACTCATATTCACTCCGGTGATGCAGGTTATTTAATCAATAACACAGTCGCTTTCCGGTTCCTTCCTCCAAAATACCGAAGTCATCAGATTACAAACAGCTGAAAACACCTGGTAATGATAGTGAGATATACAGATTGACCCGGCAAGTGCTGTTCCGGCTCCCTGTAGCCCCTCTGATTCCGGTAACCTGAAGCCAGTCATCAGGTTAACTGCTGTTAAAATCGCCAGTTTTTATATTTTTTTTACGGCTTCACCTGTGTATTTTTACCCTTTTTTTTCCTGTGAAATTCTACACTCGTCAGCTGTTAATTCTGCCCCGGAGAACGGCAATGACAGCTTATATTGTGGGTGGCGTAATACTGGTGATCCTGCTTTCGGGTTATCTGATTTATGCTCTGATTCATGCGGAGGAGTTCTGATGAATACCTCTGTAATTTATTTACTGGCAGCTTTTATGATTATTCTGCTGCTACTGGCAAAACCGCTGGGTAATTTTATCGCGTTACTGATAGCGGGTGCTCCCGGAAAACCGGTTGTCATTCTGGAGCAATGGGCCGGACGGCTCACCGGGATTCGCGATAGCGAAATGAACTGGCGCCAATATCTGTCTGCCTTGCTGCTGATTAATCTGGCAGGACTGGCGGTACTGTTCACTATTTTGATGGCTCAGGGCTATCTTCCGCTTAACCCTCAGCATCTGCCCGGAATGAGCTGGCACCTGGCACTGAATACAGCGGTCAGTTTTGTGACCAACACTGACTGGCAGGCTTATGCAGGTGAAACTACCCTGAGTTATTTTAGCCAGATGGCCGGACTGACAGTACAGAACTTTCTGTCAGCAGCTACCGGAATTGCCGTCGCTTTCGTACTGATACGGGCATTAAGCCGGCGTGAAACCCAAGCCCTGGGCAATGCCTGGTACGATTTGCTACGCATTACACTGTATCTGCTGTTGCCACTCTCATTCCTGCTGGCGATATTCCTTATCTGGCAGGGGACATTACAAAATTTCTCAGCTTGTCTGCCGGTCACCACATTGCAGGGATTGCACCAGTGTCTGCCTATGGGACCCGTCGCGTCTCAGGAAGCAATTAAAATGCTGGGAACTAACGGTGGTGGCTTTTTTAACGCAAATTCTGCGCATCCCTTCGAAAATCCAACTGCCCTGAGTAATTTTGCTCAGATGCTGGCTATTTTTCTTATTCCGGCCGCGCTCTGCTTTGCTTTCGGCAAATCCGTCAGGGATAACCGTCAGGGTCACAGTCTGTTATGGGTGATGAGCCTGGTGTTTATTCTCTGTGCGTTACTGGTTATCCACGCCGAATGGCTGGGTAATCCTGACCTGCTGACACAAGGTGGGTTGTCTGCGGCAAATATGGAAGGTAAAGAGAGCCGCTTTGGAATCACGGTCAGTTCTCTTTTCACCGTGATAACCACCGCAGCATCCTGCGGGGCAGTTAACGCGATGCCAGATTCATTTACCGCGATAGGTGGAATGGTCCCGCTTTGGCTGATGCAGATTGGTGAAGTGATTTTTGGCGGTGTCGGTTCCGGCTTTTACGGCATGATGCTGTTTGTATTGCTGGCGGTGTTTATTGCCGGGCTAATGATTGGACGCACGCCGGAATATCTGGGGAAAAAAATTACTGCCCGGGAAATGAAACTGATTGCACTCGCCATTCTGGTGAGTCCGGCATTAGTCCTGGCAGGTACCGCTCTGGCACTGCTGACTGGCAACGGACAGAGTGCCATTCTTAATCCCGGGGCGCATGGATTTACTGAAATTCTCTATGCCCTCTCCTCTGCCGCCAATAACAATGGCAGCGCTTTTTCCGGGCTCAATGCTACCACTCCGTTCTGGAACATTCTGCTCGCGTTTTGCATGCTGGCTGGCCGGTTTGCCGTGATTATCCCGGTGCTGGCAATCGCCGGTTCCCTGGTGGTCAGGAAAAGCCAGCCGGCAGGTCCGGGAACACTCTCATCCTATGGTCCGTTGTTTATCGGCCTGCTGACCGGCACCGTGATGCTGATTGGTGCACTGACTTTTGTTCCTGCCCTGGCATTAGGCCCGGTGGCAGATTACTTATCCTCACACTAAGTGAGCCGGAGCTTAGCTATGAAATCATCTTCTGTGATCTTCTCAGATTCGCAGCTGGTCCGCCAGGCAATCATCGCCTCATTTGCCAAGCTGAATCCACGGGTTCAGTGGCGTAATCCGGTAATGTTCATTGTACTGGCTGGCAGTATTTTCACTACGCTGCTGACAGTTTTTGGGCTGACTGATGGCCATGTGATGTTTACTCTCTCCATCAGTGGCTGGCTGTGGCTGACACTGTTGTTTGCTAATTTTGCTGAAGCACTGGCCGAAGGCCGCAGCCAGGCTCAGGCCAGTGCGTTACGGGATGCCCGGCAAACAGTCATGGCTAAAAAATTAGTCAACGCCCACTACGGTTCCGCCACGCAACTGACCCCTGCTTCCGCATTACGTAAGGACGATGTCGTACTGGCAGAAGCCGGCGACATTATCCCCTGCGACGGAGAAGTGATTCAGGGGGGAGCGTCAGTCGACGAAAGTGCTATCACCGGTGAATCTGCTCCCGTGATTCGTGAATCCGGAGGAGACTTTGCTTCGGTGACCGGTGGTACGCGAATACTCTCTGACTGGTTAGTGATTCGTTGCACAGCTAACCCGGGAGAGACCTTTCTCGACAGGATGATCGCTATGGTAGAAGGCGCTCAGCGGCGTAAAACTCCGAATGAAATCGCCCTGACCATCCTGCTGGTAGCGCTGACACTTATCTTTCTTTTAGTCACTGCAAGTTTATGGCCCTTCTCGGCCTATAGCGGCACTGCCGTCGGAGTGACTTCTCTGATTGCGTTACTCATCTGTCTGATACCCACCACTATTGGCGGTTTACTCTCAGCGATTGGTGTGGCGGGTATGAGCAGAATGCTTGGGGCTAATGTTATTGCGACCAGTGGGCGGGCGGTGGAAGCCGCCGGCGATATTGATGTGTTATTGCTGGATAAAACCGGCACCATCACCCTTGGCAACCGCCAGGCGTCGGATTTTATTCCGGCCCCCGGGGTTAATGAGCAACAACTGGCAGATGCAGCACTACTGTCATCGCTGGCAGACGAAACGCCTGAGGGCCGCAGCATAGTGGTTCTGGCCAGACAACGGTTCGGTCTGAAAGAGAAAGATATTGGTACGGCGACTTTTGTACCGTTTACGGCTCAGAGCAGAATGAGTGGTATCAATATTGGAGAGCGGATCATCCGTAAAGGCTCAGTGGATGCCATTCAGCGCTATATTGAAGCCGCAGGTAACCAGTTTCCTGCCGCCGTCGAACAGGCGGTCAGTGAGGTTGCCCGACGGGGAGAGACACCTCTGGTGGTAGCAGAAGGTAGCCATGTACTGGGGGTCATCGCCCTGAAAGATATTGTTAAAGGAGGCATTAAACAACGTTTTGCCCGGTTACGGGCCATGGGAATTAAAACCGTGATGATTACCGGGGATAATCGTCTGACTGCAGCAGCAATTGCGGCTGAGGCTGGCGTTGATGATTTTCTGGCGGAAGCGACACCGGAAGCAAAGCTGGCACTGATCCGACAGTACCAAAACGAGGGTCGTCTGGTCGCCATGACCGGTGACGGAACCAACGACGCTCCGGCTTTAGCCCAGGCCGATGTCGCAGTCGCGATGAATTCAGGAACCCGCGCAGCAAAAGAAGCCGGCAATATGGTTGATCTGGATTCAAACCCCACCAAACTGATCGAAATTGTACATATCGGAAAACAGATGCTGATGACCCGTGGCTCACTGACCACCTTTAGCATTGCCAACGACGTGGCTAAATATTTTGCCATTATTCCGGCAGCTTTTGCGGCCAGCTACCCGCAACTGAATACCCTGAATGTTATGCATCTGCATTCACCGGAATCAGCCATTCTTAGTGCCGTTATTTTTAATGCACTGATCATCTTCTTCCTAACTCCACTGGCACTCAAAGGCGTTCCATGGAAACCCATGAGTGCTGCGGCACTATTGCGCCGTAATTTATGGATCTATGGCCTGGGGGGATTAGTCGTGCCCTTTGTCGGCATCAAAATTATCGATTTACTGTTAACGTTCCTGGAACGGGCACAGGAGGTGTTATGAGACAGTTACGCCCTGCACTTATCGTATTTACAGTCCTTTTTCTGATAACTGCCGGAGTCTATCCGCTGCTGACCACGCTGGCTGGCCAGTGGTGGTTTCCGTACCAGGCTCAAGGGTCACTGATTACAACCGGTGATCAAATCCGTGGTTCGGCTCTGCTGGGACAAGATTTCACGTCAGCAGGCTACTTTCATGCCCGGCCTTCCGCCACCAGTGGATTTCCATACAATCCTTTGGCCTCCGGTGGCAGTAATCTGGCTGTCAGTAATCCGTTGCTTGATACCAGAATTGCGCAACAGGCCATGCTGCTGCACCAACAAAACCCGCTGGCCCGTGGCAAAATTCCCGTCGATTTACTGACTGCTTCTGCCAGTGGTCTGGATAACGGCATATCGCCCGCCGCTGCACAATGGCAACTACCTCGCGTGGCTCAAGCCAGGGGAATGACGGAGCAGCAATTGCAGATTATGATAGCCAAAAATACCGTCCATCCGTGGCCGGCATTTATCGGGGATAGCTATGTCAATGTAACCCGGTTAAATGTTGACCTCGATAATCTGAACGCCAGGTAA
Organism: Tatumella citrea; assembly: GCF_002163585.1. Classification (NCBI taxonomy): domain Bacteria; kingdom Pseudomonadati; phylum Pseudomonadota; class Gammaproteobacteria; order Enterobacterales; family Erwiniaceae; genus Tatumella; species Tatumella citrea. The sequence continues at coordinate 1,210,089 of NZ_CP015579.1, read as the reverse complement.
CCCGATTCATGACAGAGCACAACCAGCGCCCTGACCCGGATACTCTGCTACAACAGCCTGAGTGCAGTCACCGGGGAAAGCTTAAAATTTACTTCGGAGCCAGTGCCGGGGTCGGCAAAACCTACGCGATGTTGCAGGAAGCACGGCGATTAAGGGATCAGGGGCTGGAAGTGTTGTGCGGTGTAGTAGAAACCCACGGGCGTGAAGAAACAGCCCGTTTGTTACAGGGTTTACCACAGCTTCCCCCGGCGCAGTATCTGCACCGGGGAAAACGTATCAGCGGATTCGATCCTGATGCTGCCCTGGCCCGTCACCCGGCGCTGATTCTGATGGATGAACTGGCATTCACCAACCCCCCCGGCAGTCGTCATCCAAAACGCTGGCAGGATGTTGAAGAGTTGCTGGAGGCCGGGATTGATGTGCTGACGACCCTCAATGTACAGCACCTGGAAAGTCTGAATGATCTGGTCAGTACAATGACAGGCATCAGAGTCAGAGAAACGCTTCCCGATCCGTTTTTTGATGCAGCAGATGAGATTATCCTGGTGGATCTGCCGGCTGATGATCTCAGACAACGACTGGCAGACGGTAAGATCTATATTCCGGCACAGGCTGAGCGGGCGATTGAGCATTTCTTCCGCAAAGGTAATTTAATAGCCCTGCGTGAACTTGCTCTGCGTCGTACTGCTGACAGAGTCGATGAGCAAATGCGCCTGTGGCGTGACAACCGGGAAAACGATCAGCTCTGGCACAGTCGCGATACTCTGTTGTTGTGTCTGGACTCTGAACGTGGCAATGAAAAGCTGATACGTACTGCAGCGCGACTGGCCGGAAAACTCGGTTGCGACTGGCATGCGGTATATGCTGAAACACCAGGGCTGTACAAACTTCCGGAGCAGCGCCGTCGTGCTATTCTCAAGGCATTACGGCTGGCCCGTGATATGGGGGCAGAAACAGCAACATTATCCGATCCGGATCGCGCTCTGGCGGTTATGCGCTATGCCCGCGAACACCGGCTGGGAAAAATCATGGTCGGACGAACAGAAAAACCACGCTGGGATCCACGTAAAACCCTGACTGAGCAGTTAACCCGCCGTCAGGATGGCCCGGATATTATCGTTATAGCACTGGACGATGTCGCTGCAACACCTGCGGATAAAACCCACGATAACCCTGTAACGCGTATCGCATGGCACGGCTATTTGCGAGGTTCAGCAATGGCTGTGGTGTTGTGTGCCGTCACGACATTAATAACAAGCCGCTGGTTACCACAGATTGATGATTCTAATCTGGCAATGCTTTACCTGCTGAATGTAGTCATTATTGCTTTGCTGTATGGCCGCTGGCCTTCGGTAATTGCCAGCATCATTAATGTCATTAGTTTCGATCTGTTTTTTATTGCGCCTAAAGGGACTCTGGAAATTGCCAATATCCAGTATCTTGTCACCTTTGGTGTGATGCTGATCGTCGGAATTGTTATCGGAAATCTCACCGCCGGTGTCCGCCACCAGGCGCGTATTGCCCGCTACCGGGAACAACGAACCCGGCAGTTGTATGAAATGTCGAAAGCGCTGGCTCATACCAGAAGTAACACCGAACTGGCTGCAGTCAGCGAAAATTTTATCGCTTCGACTTTCAATGCAACCTGCCAGTTGTTACTGCCGGATGATCAGGGCAATCTGCTGCCACTGACGGCCCGACAGCCAATGACACCCTGGGACGAGAGCATCGCCCGCTGGAGTGCAGGCAAAGGTCTGGCTGCCGGTGCCGGGACAGATACTCTGCCGGCAGTGCCTTACCAGATTATCCCTCTCAACAGCGGCGACAGAACCCATGGATTAGTCATTATTGAACCCGTCAGTCTGCGTCAGTTAATGATCCCTGAACAACAACGTCTGATGGAAACCTTTAGTATGTTGATTGCTGGTGCTCTTGAACGACAACGGCTGCTTAGCAGTGAGCAGCAGGCGCGTCTGAACAGCGAACGGGAACAACTACGCAATGCTTTCCTCGCTGCTTTGTCACACGATCTGCGAACTCCTCTGACCATACTTTCCGGGCAGGCAGAAATGTTATCTGCAGACCTGTTACGGGAACAATCGGATCATACTTTTCAGGCTCAACAGATCCACCAGCAGGTGATCAGCACTTCACGTCTGGTCAATAACCTGTTGGATATGGCACGTTTTCAGTCTGACGGTTTTACGTTGAATAAAGAATGGATGACCTTGCAGGAAGTCGCAGGTAGCGCCCTGCAATCTATGCCGGGAGTTTCTCAGCGTGATAACGTCAAATTAATCATAGCTGACCCCTTATCTCTGGTCTGGCTGGATGGTGCATTGTTCCAACGGGTGATGATGAATTTATTAGAAAATGCCACTAAATATGCCGGGGAACATGCCAGTATAGAACTACGTGCAGTAACACATAACGGCGAATTTCGTGTTGATATTCTGGACGATGGTCCGGGAATACCCGGCGACCAATTCCTGGACATATTTAATAAGTTTACCCGCGGAAATAAAGAGTCAAATATCCCGGGGATTGGTCTGGGGCTGGCCATTTGCCAGGCCATTGTGAGCGTGCATGAAGGTACCATAACCGCAGCTAACCGCCCGGAAGGCGGAGCTGTATTTTCGGTTATTCTGCCTCAACCCGAACCACCACAACTGGAGGATCTGGAGTAACCATGGCAATTTCTGTACTGATAATCGAGGATGAGCAGCATATCCGTCGTTTTCTGCGCGTAGCACTGGAAGCCGAATCTTTCCGCGTTCATAAAGCGGATACCCTGCAACGAGGCCTGATTGAAGCGGCCACGCGCAAACCTGAACTGGTGATCCTCGATCTCGGATTGCCTGACGGTAATGGTGTGGATTTTATCCGTGAGTTTCGTCAGTGGAGCCAGGCCCCACTTATCGTCCTTTCTGCCCGCAGCGATGAGGCGGATAAGATTATCGCTCTGGATGCTGGTGCCGATGATTATTTATGTAAACCCTTTGGTATCGGCGAATTTCTTGCCAGGCTAAGGGTTCTGCAGCGACGAATACATCAGCCAGATAGTGGTGACGCGGTTTATACATTTTCACAGGTCACCGTTGACCTTGCGGCACGGACAGTCACCCGCAATGGTAGCCATGTACATCTGACTCCCATCGAGTTTCGTTTACTGGCCGTGCTACTGAAAAACCACGACAAAGTACTAACCCGCTATCAGTTGTTGAGCCAGGTATGGGGACCTAATGCCGTAGAAAGTAACCACTATCTGCGAATATATATGGGGCACCTGCGACAAAAGCTGGAAAATGATCCTGCCAGGCCCTGCCATCTACTCACAGAAAGCGGTATCGGTTACCGGTTTATTTTGCAGTAAGCCCGGGCGGCAATAAGACCCATCTGTTCCTGCCGGGTAGCCTGTGGCCAGAAGTACAACCTGAGACTGACTGTTTTATTGATTCATTGCTGAGCATTCAGGTGAATTAAAGAAATCAGCCAGTTGTCTGGTCGTTTCTTCAGGTTGTTCTTCAGGTAAGAAATGTCCGCAGGGTAATCCTTTTGCAGTCACCTGTTCAGCCCGTTGATGCCATAATGCTTCAACCGGATAAAGCGATCCTACCAGTCCGCTGGTGCCCCACAATACCAGTAATGGCATTTCCAGCTTGTTGCCTGCATCAGCCTTATCGTGGAGCAGATCGATGCCCGCTGATGCACGGTAATCTTCACAACTGGCGTGGATAGCCGCCGGATCACGAAAACTTTCGCGATATTCCTCCAGTGCTTCGTTCGAATAGACAGCCATCCCACTCCTTCCCCACGCCTTAAGTTTACTTTCCATATAAAAATCAGCCTGTGCACCGATAAGCCTTTCAGGTAACGGGGATGGTTGAATCAGAAAAAACCAGTGGTAGTAACCGGTCGCAAATTTCCTGTCAGTTCGGGCATACATCTCCTCTGTTGGCGCAATATCCAGTAGTGCCAGTTTTTCAACTGACTGTGGATAATCCAGGGCCATGCGATATGCCACCCGGGCACCTCTGTCATGTCCGGCTAACATAAAGGTCTGATATCCAAGAGCTTGCATCAGGCTAATCTGGTCTGACGCCATTACACGTTTAGAATAGGTCAGATGTTTTGCATCCGATGACGGTTTATCTGAACCACCGTAGCCCCGCAGATCAGGGGCTATGACCCGAAATCCCCGGGCTACCAGTGCAGGAGCGACCTTGTGCCAGCAGGCAGAAGTCTGCGGGTAGCCATGCAGCAGCAATAAGGGTATCCCCTCCCCGCCCATCCTCACGCGCAGTTTCAGACCTGACGGAAGGGTGATTTTAGTATCCTCAAAACCTTCAAACATAATTAACTCCTGAGTGAATAATTTCAGTCAGGATTATGGTCACCTGCAATTAATTTGTTAAATTAATAATAAATAACCTAATTAAGTTGATTCCTTAATGAATAGCGCAACTGCTTTTGAACTTGATGCACTTAATGCTTTTGTCACTGTGGCGGAATACCGGAGTTTTACCCTGGCGGCCGACAGGCTCAGCCTGACCCAGTCAACGATTAGCCAGCAGATTAAACGTCTGGAGGAACGGGTAGGCAAAACTCTGTTTTTGCGTTCTACCCGTTCGGTAAACCTGACAACAGACGGCCACCTGTTAATTGATTATGCCCGCTCTATATTGAAACTGGCGAATGAAGCTCATACACGGTTACTGGATAATGAAATCGCCGGCCATCTGTCATTGGCAGTTTGTGATGATCTGGCCAGTTACTGGTTACCTGACATTATCCGGCGGTACCATCAATGTACCCGGAATGTCCGGCTTGAAATCAATGTGGGTATCACCGACCAGCTGTTGGAGAGTGGCGAGCGCGGTTGCAGCGATATAATTCTGGCTAAATCTTTAGAACTTAACTCCAACAGCAGGATGATTGGCAGCTCCCCGCTGGTCTGGGTAGGAGACCCCGATCTGGTCAGTGATTCTCAACAACCTGTACCACTGGCGCTATTCGATGAAGGCTGTGTTTATCGCCGTGCGGCAGTCAGCACCTTAAATAGTGCCGGGAGATGTTGGGAAGCTACGGTGATCAGTCCCGGACTCAGTGCCATTCATGCAGCAGTCATTGCCGGGGTTGCGATAGCCCCTCTTGCGGAATGCTTTGTTCCTTCAGAATTTAACAAAATTAGCACTGGTTTACCGCCTTTGCCTCAGGTTTGTTTTACCCTGACGATAGCGAAGGCAGCGGAAAGCAAACCCGAGGTGCAGCGTTTTCTGGAACTGATGACCGTAAGCGGATTAACTTTTAACTGAGGCCGGGGGTAAGGCGCGACTTATGTCTGACACCATTACAGGTCGGGTCTGGCATTTAACGTTACCAAAGCACCCGTATGTTGCTGCCGGATAAAATCAGAAGCTAACAGAACAGGCACGCTGTTCTGTCCCCAAACATCAGACCTAAAGGCAACTCAGGCAAATTCGTTTTACTGATGGGCCAGAGCACTCCAACCGTGGATTCCCATATAGATTCCCGTGACCGCAATTAATACACTCGAAAAATAAGGAGCTCTGCGGGCTATGGTATTAAAACCTTTCCATCGTTTAGCAACCTGCCGCACACTTATCGCCGCACCCACTCCCACAGAAACCAATGTCAATGCCAGGCCAATACTAAAGCAAATGACCAGGGTTGCCCCCAGAGCCAGAGCTTTGAGCTGCAGGCAGATTAATAACACAGTAATAGCCGCCGGGCAGGGAATGAGTCCGCCAGTCAACCCAAACAACAGGATTTGCCAGTTGCCTACTTTTTGCCCGGTAAAACGCCGTTTGATATCATTAGCATGAGCCAGTTCATGGGTATCCTGATATTCCTGCAGGTTCCTGCCAATGCCTGCAGATAACGTACCATTATCGTGGTCATGGTTATGGTTATGGTCGTGGTCGTGGTCGTGGTCGTGGTCACCATAGTTCAAATCATAATCATGATGATGGCCATGATGTCCCAGAGACAATCGAACACTAAACCGGCGCGACTCCGGAACCGGGTAAACAGATTCCAGGTAATCCCCGTGATCAACAAACTTGTAAATCTGCGAGAATGTACTCTGTTGACCCGGAATAACTAATGAGACGTCCCCTGCCTGCCATTTTCGGCCGCTTAGCGTACGAAACTGCCAACGGGCAAGCTGCCCTTCACCTGCCACCGATAGTTCTACAGCGCCGTGACCAGTATCAATTCGTTTTACATCACCATGCGGCGAATGTTCATGAGTGTTCATACCTGCCAGCCAGTTTCTTTCTCCGCGCCAGGTTTGCCAGAACATCCAGCCAGCGGTCCCCAGAATAATGACTGCGGAAATCAGTTGTAGCCAGGGTTCGGCAGATTCAGCGGTAAATTTGTGGCTGATCATCATCCCGCCAAACGCAATTAACCAGACAATAGCGGTGTGTGAAAGTGTTGCTGCCAACCCCAGCATCACAGCCTGTCGGGTAGTGCCTTTTATGGCGATGATAAAAGCCGCCATCATAGTTTTCGAGTGCCCCGGTTCCAGTCCATGAAGCACTCCAAGCAGAATAGCCCCTGGAATAAAAAACCACGCATTGCCTTGCTGGAGGAGAGCGGTAAATTCGGTCATATAAAAATGTCCTGGTTAACAATAGAGAGCAGCAATCTACTCCCCCCCAGTATAATATACTCCCCCCCCTGTAGACCAGTGATGATATAATAATGCCTATACCACCTCCTGCAGGAACCTCGAAATGTCACATACTACTCAGGAAAAACAAAAACTTAAAAACCGAGCCAGTAAAATCCAGGGACAGGTAGCTGCTCTGAAAAATATGCTGGATGAACCTCACGACTGCGCGGAAGTCTTGCAGCAAATTGCAGCCATAAGAGGCGCCGTAAATGGTTTAATGCGTGAAGTCATCAAAGGGCATTTAACAGAGCATATTGTTCATGAGGATGAAGTTCAAAAACGCGAGGAAGATCTGGATGTAGTACTGAAAATACTTGATTCCTATATTAAATAGTTTATTAACACCAATCATCAGTTCAAACATTACCTGCCAGATTCGGGCTGTTTCAGCTTAATAGTTTTCGGTGTAAAACCACTGCTAATGCGCTCCGCAGCTATATCAGCCATACTCCGGAGAATCAGACTCACGGCGACACTCTTCTGTCTGCGGCCAACGATTTCCTCTTTTCATTTCCGTTCAGATATGCAACCATTAAGGAATTGATCATTTCCTTATTTTTATATCTATTGATGCCAGCTAATTAGAATCAAATTAACTGGTCGTAAAAACCCCATCAAATAAGGAAATGATCATTTTAAAATATAAGGAGACCTTTATGCCAGACACTACCAACTCACATTGCTGGTCACAGCCGGTCGACCAGCTACCCGGATTCAATCACTACTACCAGACGGTTGAAGGAGTAAGAATACATTATGTCAGTGGCGGAAATCCGCAGGGCGAAGTTTTGTTGCTGCTGGCAGGATTTCCCCAGAGCTGGTATGCATGGCATAAAGTGATGCCACACCTTGCTGAGCGTTTCCGGATTATTGCACCTGATTTACCAGGCCAGGGCGATTCCGACAAACCTTTACATGGTTATGATACGCTGGCGCTGGCAGGGAAAATTCATGCACTGATGCAAATTTTAGGTATAGAACGTTACTCTCTGGCAGCACATGATGTCGGCGCCTGGGTGGCCTGGCCCTATGCCATGAAATATAGCCAGCAGGTTAAAAAACTGGCTTTGCTGGATGCAGGTATCCCCGGGATTACCTTACCGGAGGCTTTACCGGTTTCTCCGGATAATGCCTGGAAACTGTGGCACTTTGCCTTTCATCTGGTACCTGATTTGCCTGAATCCCTGATTCGTGGACGTGAAGATATTTATCTGGAATGGTTTTTACGCCGTAAAACTGTGAGCCCTATGGTTTTCACCGACGGAGATATGGCGGAGTATTTGCGGATTTTTCGCAAGGAAGGAGCATTACGTGCAGGCCTGGCCCCTTATCGTGAAATAGCACTGTCTGCAGAACAGAACCGACAACTTCGTGACCAGGGCAAACTGACAGTTCCTCTGCTGGCGGTCAGTGCTGATCAGGGCTCAATAGCCGATATGGCTGCTCCGTTATGCCAGTTTTCAGAGAATGTTACCGCAATAACCATTGCGCACAGTGGCCATTTTATTCCGGATGAACAACCCGCTGCACTGGCCAGTGCACTGAATGAGTTTTTCAGCTGAAAAGCTGAACAGATAGCACCATCCTGTTCTGCCAGCCGCGGTGACGTATCCGTTGCTGGCAGTGCAGCGCTCATTGCCAGCACTCCACGAGATAGGCTGACTAACACTGTTTAACCACCCGTCAGGCTTTAAGCCAATATTCAGAGCCACTGGCCTGCGGTTTACCGACGTTCAAATAATGAGGCGAGTTGCTGCAACACCTTACCATCCACTAACCCTGCGTAATAATGCAGTTCCAGCCAGGCTGAGACCGCACTGTAACGGGCTTCCGACAGATCCCTTTGTACCGAGCTAAGCTGCAGTTCTGCATTCAACACATCCTGATTGATACGTTCCCCTCCCCGAACACTGCTCTTTGTCGCCACTATCAGAGTCTGCTGAGTACGTTCAGCCAGCTGATAGGCGGCAATTTTTGCCCGGGAGCTGTTTAGCAGATGGTACTGTTTACGTATCTGTTTGCGAATTTCATTGTTTTGTAAGTCCTTACCATGAATGGCTTGCTGATATTGTGCCTGAGCACGGCGGGTTGCTGCAGCTGTGCCGCCACCGGAAAAAATCGGCATACTGATTTGTATACCCACTGTCCCTGTGTCATAGCGCTGATGATAATTTGATTCACCGTCCGAATAGGTGTTTCTGTAGCTGACCACCAGGCTCGCCTGCGGAAAATGCCCGGCGCGCTGCTTTTCAATTTCATGCTTAGCCACCTCAAGAGAATAATTAAGCGCCTGCAGTTGCGCATTGTGTTTTATGGCCAGTGCCAGCCAGTGCGGGTAGCCGTTAGATTCTGAGAGTAGTAACCCCGGATTTTTCAGCAGCGGAGTAAGTTCTTCGATGGTCACCGCTGTTCCGGTGATTAATTGCAGCTCCTGCAGGCTGAGGTCCAGATTGTTTTGTGCCGCTATCTGCTCCGCACAGGCCAGATTTATCCGGGCCTCTGTTTCAAGGATATCGGTCAGTGTTCCTTCGCCGGCCTGATACAGCCGCTGGTTGAGTTGATGCTGTTCGGTGAAAACTCGTTGTTGTTGCAACACCAGTTCATTCAGTTCTGCGTGATACAAGGCCGCCGTATAGGCGTTGAATAAACGCAGCAGTAATCTCTGCTGTTGATCCCGCATTAGCTGTTTTGCCTGTTCTGCACCCGCAGTCCCCTGTCGGTAAACTGACCAGCTTTCATAATCCAGCAGCGGCTGACGTAAGGATAGCGACGATACATAGCTACCGTACTGGCGTTCAGTACTACGGTTGCCGGAAGTGACCGTAGAATCGTGATACGACTTCTGATAGTCATAAACCACTTTAGGCAATAAAGCCGCCAGCCCGATAAACTCCTGTTCCTTACCTGCCTGACTGGCCTGTATGGCCGACTGATATTGCGGATCATTCACCAGTGCACGCTGCCAGGCCTCTGTTATCCCCAACGCGTGCACTGGCTGAATACAGGCCAATATCACTAACAGGCAATAGCTTGCCTGTTGAGAAGGAAGCATTCTGTTTTTCATCATTACTCCTCCGTAAACGCCGGTTTCAGTCGATCAGACAAGGGTTTAAACAGGTAGTTGAACAGTGAACGTTCACCGGTGCGAACAAAAGCTTCGACAGGCATTCCCGGGCGGACGTTAAAGGTTTCAATAAAGTCATTATTCTCCCCCTCCACCTGAATATAGAGGGCGTAATAAGGCTGGTCGGTGGTGGGATTTTGTAACTGATCGGCGCCGACTAACCTGATACGGCCGCTCACCCGGGGGGTGGTACTTTGATTAAATGCGGTAAATAACAGCTCAACCTGAGCCCCTGGCGACACTTTATCTATCAGATTTACCGGTAATTGTGCAGCTATCTGCAACGGTTGCTTATCCGGGACAATCTCCATCAGTATTTGCCCGCTCCCGACAACCCCTCCCTGGGTATGTAATGCCAGACCCACCACCAGTCCACTGGCAGGAGCAGTAATCACTGTATTATCGAGTTCATATTCAGCCACGCGTAAACGCTGGCTGAGATCCTGCTGAACATGTTGAATATCAATTAACTGGCTGTGGATCTCTTTCTGGTAATCGCGCTCATGCTGAATCAACCTGTGTTCCAGTTCCATGCGCTGTTGTTGCATGCTGGTAATATTGCTGCTTTCCTGCTGCCGGGTTCCTGATAGCTGAAAATATTGCCGCTCCAGTTCTGACAGGCGGTTAGCTGCAACGTACCCCTGTTCTGCCAGCGGACGCAGTCTGTGTAGTTGCTGACTAAGCAAACGAAGTTGCGACTGGTAGTTATCCGCCATGGCCTGCGCACCGGCGATTTGAGCGGTCATTGCGCTAATTGCTGAGCGAATAGCCGTGATTTCCTGCTGCCGCGAAGCCCGGCGACTGAGGAAAAGTTGTTGCTGTGCAGTGCGTAACGCTGAAATAAATGGTGAGCCCCCGGGTGTACCCGCTTTTAGCGGTTCATCCCCGAAGATAACCAGAGGCAAATTATCACGTTCAGCCAGAAGCCGGCTCAGCGTTGCCCTGGCTTCGGATTGCTGATTGCGCAGATTATCGCGTAAAGCTCGCGCGGAGGTATCATCGAGTACCACCAGTCTCTGGGCGTACCGGACATATTGTCCTTCACTTACTTCAAGCCTGGCTATCCTTCCTCCTGACACAGGCTGCACCGCCTTTCTGTTTTCTGCCACTATAACCACGCCAGGAACCGTCACTCCTTTATCCAGTGGCGCCCGGATCGCCCAGACCAACATACCGGTAAAAACCACAGCAACAATGGCAACACCGTTATGCATCAGCCTCCGGGGCCGGGGAAAGTCAGTTTTCTCTGCCTGAGGGGGTTTTGACATTTTAGTTCACTCCCGGCGGCCGGGTGGATTTTGTCATGTTGTCCGGAGTTGGACGATTTTTGACGGCTGGCGCTGGCTGTTCCGCAGCACGAATACTCTGCATAAACTGCTGAGTGCTGCCTGAATAGCTCATCTGTCCGTGAGTGAGAATCAGTATTTTATTGCTGCAGGGCAGCAGTAACCGGGTATGAGTAATGATAATTTGTGTACTTCCGGCAACTTGTTGCGCCCTGATGGCAGCAATCAATGCCTGTTTACCCTCATCATCCAGGCTGGCATCCGGTTCATCCAGTACTATCATTCGCGGGGAGTGATACAGGGCTCTTGCCAGGCCCAAACGCTGTTTCTGACCACCTGAAAGTATGATCCCGGTCGGCCCCAGCAGCGTATCGTAGCCCGCTGGCAGTTGCAGTATCATACGGTGGATCCCTGCATTGCGGGCTGCCGTCACTATTTTTTCTTCATCCGGATCAGAGAACCGGGCAATATTTTCAGCCACAGTCCCTTCAAAAAGTTGAATATCCTGGGGCAGATAACCGAGGCAAGGACCAAGAGTCAGCGGGTCATACTGATGAATATCTGCGCCATCCAGCCGTACTGATCCCATAAAAGGTTCAACTGCACCCACCAACAGTCTGGCAAGCGTCGATTTCCCGCCACCGGAAGGACCCATAACCATCATCACGTCACCGGGTTGTAATTCAAAACTAATATCGCGAAGCGGGTATTGAGCCAGGCCCGGTAGTTTTGCTGAGAGATTATCTACGCGCAGATTTCCGGAAGGTGAAGGTAGCGGCATAGCCTGTCTGCCCGCAGGGAACTGTTCTAACAACGCACTTAACCGTTGCCATGCCTGGAGTGCCTGCGTCCAGCCTTTCCATACAGCTATCAGTTGATCGACCGGGGCCAGCACCCGCCCCGTCAGGATTGAACCGGCAATCATCATCCCCGGCGTAATTTCACCATTCAGGACCAACAATGCGCCGAGACCTAATACCCCGGACTGGAGTACCAGTCTGACAAAACGGGTTATAGCTGAAATCGCGGCGCCTTTCTCACTGACCAGATTTTGTTGCTGTAAAAATGCTTCATGCTGTATCAACCATTTGCGGTACATAGCCTCTTGCATGCCCATGGCCGTTATGGTATCTGCCTGGCGCAAACAGGTGTTAGCCTGTAGAGTTGCTGAGGCAGAGATCGATCCTGCCTGATTCATGGCTTCATGTGTCAGACGCTGATTCAGCCACGCCAGCAGAATTAAAATAATTGCTCCGGCCAATGCCATTATCCCCAGCCAGGGATGTAGCCAAAAAATGATCAACAAGTAGACGGGAAACCAGGGAGCATCAAAAAAAGCAAATAATGCATTGCCACTGGCAAACTGCCTTAACAGGGTTAGATCATTCAGAGCCTGGGAGGAATGCGTAGTATTTTGGCGAAGAAAACCTTCAAATGCACTGAAAAATATACGCTTATTTATTTTTGTATCTAAATAAGCCCCCAACCGAATTAACAAAACATTGCGAATCCATTCAACAACTCCTATGGAGAAAAATAACCAGATAACCATGACAGTTAACATGATAAGAGTCATTTTATTTCCGGAAGATAATACCCTGTCATACACCTGCAGCATATAAACCGAAGGAGCCAGCATCAGAAGATTAATAATCACACTGAAAAAAACAATACTCCACAGCTCTTTTTTGCAACTTAATACAGCAGCGGTTAACTCGTTTCTTCCGGAAAATTCAGATGCAGACTTTCTCATTTTGTCCATTGACTATCCATGTCGACCTTCGCTGTCGGTGATTACACGCCAAAGTGCGACTCCCCAGTCGGCACCCCGGTTTTAGCACTGGCATTCACAGTTCATAGTGAACACAAAAATAATGGCAAGAAAAGCACTTTTTGTCGATGCCCGGGAAGAATAATTATTAATTCACTGACGGCTTAATTTTAAATTACCAGTTAATTCATTAATTTATATTACTTACAGACAGTCATCCTGATTTTGATCCCTCGCATATTTTTTAATTTTTAAGATTTTTTCGTGTTTAATTTTCTTAAATGAAATATTCACATACCCGGAAGAGTATCCGCAGTGATATTTTATAGTCAATCATTAAGATATTGATAGGATATAAGATTAATTATGCTAAATTCCTTGCAACAGTAAGTTTCGCATGGAGCAGAGCCAGATATCACATCTTTCAGGCCACCAGGAAAAATAGATTATGGAAAATCGCATCAGAAAAAATCCGAAAGCTATTACCGGAAAGCAGTATTTAATACTGGGGAGGCCTGCCGGCCTCTTGCTGCTTTGTCTTTCCGCAATTTTCAATTACATCTACTCCATGCTTATCCCCGTATTTTATGTATTAGCAATCCAACTCCCGACAGAACAAGATATCCACTATACTGAAGGTCTATTCACTTACAGAGAGGTGGGAAGAAAATATTACCAGATAGGCTTAAAAAAAGGAAAAGACACTGAATTTTTCTCATGTAAACAAAATTATTTTGGCCCTCACCTTTGTGAAATCGATAAAAATTATTACAGTCAAATCATAGAAGATTTAGAAAAACAACATAAACAGACGAATGTAGATATTAAACATAAACTGTATGAACAATGGCAGGGAAAACCAGCAAGAATTGGCTGGTTTAGCCAAAACTATAGTTTTTTAAGTACCAAACGAAGGGTTATCCAGGCTACCGTTGACGGTAAAGAGGTGGTTAAAATTGAGAGTGTAAAAAAAATAATTAATAAACGTAAAGATACCTGGTTTGTTGATATAATAATCTCACTCCCCTTTCTGGCTGGCATAATTTACCTTGCCTCAGTGTTAATTTTAAATAATGGAGGAAAAGAAACTAATAATCAAACGACAGATTAATACTCATGAAATTAACATTAATTTCATGAAAATTTAAACTCTCCACACTGCCCAGTGTCAGTAAAGAAAATACACACCATGAATAATAACACTACCAAAAAACCTGAAACCCTTGCTGAAAATAGTTATTTAATACCAGGGAGACCTGCTGGCAGCTTATTGGTTTGCCTGGGTGCAATCATCTATTACCTGTACTGCATGATTATCCCTATTTTTTTTACATTAGCTGTTCAGTTCCCGGAACAACAAGACATCCACTATACTGAAGGTTTGTTTACTTACAGAGAAGTGGCAAGAAAACATTACCAGATTGGCGTGATTACAGATAGTAATACTGATTTCTTTTCATGTCGTTCATCTTATTTCGCCCCTGACCTTTGCGAAATAGACAAAGAATATTATAAGCAATTAGAAGATGAGTTAAAAAGAAACAATAAACGAACCAATATTATTATTGAACCAAAAATTTATCAAGAATGGCAGGGAAAACCAGCAAAAATCGGCTGGTTCAGGCAGAGATATAGCTTATTCAGTACCGACAGAAGAGTTGTCCAGGTCATCATTGATGGCAAAGAAGTCGTTTCAAAGGAGAATGTTAACAAGAATATCATCAGAAGCAAGGAAAGCTGGATTCTTGATCTAATAATATCATTACCATTGTTGGCATTTACTTCCTACCTCACCTTAACGCTAATATTAAATAAGGACAATAAACATGATAATCTAAGAAAAAAAGGTCTATAACAAAAAATTATATTTCACAGTTAAAATGCAAGAGTGTATCATGGATAGGAATAACCAAGAAAACACCGGAAAACTTAGTGGGAAGCTTTTTTTTATACCAGGCATACCTGCCGGGTGGATATTATCATATCTGGGACTAATATTTTTTTACTTGTACTTTGTGATTACTCCACTATTTTTCTCTCACGCTATTGAATTTCCAAACAAAGATGAAATTCATTACTCTGAAGGAGTATTCACTTACAGAGAGGTAGGTAGAAAAAACTACCAGATGGGAGTAAGCTCCAGTACTAATACTGAATTTTTTTCATGTAAGTCATCTTATCTCAGTCCTGACGTTTGTGAAGTAGACCGCATATACATCAACCAGTTATTTGATCTTTTAAAAAAAAATAATAAACCTGAAAATGTGATCCCTCTTCAAAAATTATATCAAAAATGGAAGGGTAAACCCGTAATAATAGGCTGGTTCAGACAGAGGTATAACATTTTTAGTACTGGAAGAAGAGTTGTACAGGTTATCATTAGTGACGAGGAGGTGGTTTCAAATAAAAATGTAATTGATACTATTGCCTGGGAAAAAAACAACTGGTTTATTACCTTGGTAATATCATCTCCATTATTTGTTATCATCACAACAATCACCAATAGAATCATATTAAATAGGGATATTAAAAATGGGAAATAAAACAATTGAAGCTGGGTTAGGCAACTTATTATCTTTCATAAGCTGGAATACAAATATCGCCCCCACAATTAAAAACATTGCTGAAGCTAATGAAAATAATTCTTACTTTAAAGCAACTGTCAGTAGTCTACAAACAGCAGGTTCTGCATTAGAGACGGTTGGGAAAAGCTTCCCACTAATGAATATTGCTGGAAAAAATATTCCGGTTGCTGCGGTAGCCCTGTCAGCTGCAGGACTTTTAACAGATTTTTCTTCAATGGCAAGAGCCTATGAATCGACCGGGAAAATTAACACAAGTGATATCTACTCGGCTCTGGGGAATGTTGCTTCTGTAGCCAGTGCTATCGCTCTGGCTGCAGCTGCTGGGGCTGCCTCTGCACCTGTTGCGCTTGGGGCTGCTGGTGGATTAACCGTCCTCGCGGCAGTGTTATCGATAGCCAGTATGGCAGCCAAGGGTTCTATTGACCCGGGTAAGTATATGGATAATATCAGGGATGCCTTAAAACCGCTCAGTGATGCGCTGGGTGATGCCTACGATAATGCTATAGAAAATTTGTCGGATATGGTGGATTCTGCAGCTAACGCATTTGATGCGCTGACGGATTATATGAATGATGCCATGGAGTCACTGGCAAATTTTGCCCGGTCATTATTCGAGGATCCTGCCAGGGACGCCGCCAATAACGCAGCCGACCAGGCTGCTGCTGCGGCTGAGGATGCTGCCAACCAGGCCAGCCCGCTGATCGTCGATCTAGACGGAGATGGTGTAGAAACAGCAGAGTCTCCGGTTTATTTCGACCACGACGGCAATGGTTACGCGCAACTTTCTGGCTGGGTGGGTAGAGATGATGGGTTACTGGTACTGGACCGTAACGGCAACCATATCATAGATGATGGCAGTGAGTTATTTGGCAATAATACAGTGAGTTCCTCCGGTGAGACGGCGAACAACGGTTTCCTTGCACTGGCAGATTATGACAGCAACGGCGATGGGATGATTAGCAGCAAGGACGACATTTTTACCCGCCTGCAAATCTGGCAGGATCGTAACGGAAACGGCGTGACTGATGAAGGTGAGCTGTTCAGCCTGGAACAGGCGGGTATTGCGGCTATTCAGCTGAACTGGAGCAACAGTAAAGTCACCGATGAATATGGGAATGAGTTCCGCCAGCAAGGCCAGTATATAAAAACCGACGGAAGTCT
This sequence comes from Tatumella citrea, assembly GCF_002163585.1. NCBI lineage: Bacteria > Pseudomonadati > Pseudomonadota > Gammaproteobacteria > Enterobacterales > Erwiniaceae > Tatumella > Tatumella citrea. Next base: position 1,193,462 of record NZ_CP015579.1, on the reverse strand, counting down.
GGCAGAAATCGTAGATGTCTGGTTCAGAGAAACCCGCAGTAATACCCTGGACAAACATAAAGTAGCGGTCAGCGACGATATCGCCAGCCTGCCAGATATTACCGCCACTGGGAATGTCAGTAATTTACATCAGTTAATCGCCCGTGGCGACCATGTTCTCAGAGATCTGGTGGAGCAATTTATTCAACAACCCGATCAGCAATTACGTTTTCAGTTGACCGATAAAATTATGCGACAAATGAGCGGAGCCATAAATTATACCGAAGATAGTCGTGGAGCATTTATTAGTGGTCAGAAATTGTTTGCTCTGGAAGCTTTTTTAGGCAGCGAATTCAGACAAAATGGTCATCCGGCCCCCTTGAGTAATGCAGCCCAACGTCTTGAATCAGCCTATGATATTTTACTGAACAACATTTATGCACAATTAACCGTGCAAACCCACCTGGCACCATTAATTGAGCAGGTTAACTGGCAGATAGAAAACCAGCAAATCGTTGCGGATACCAGCACTCTTATCAGGACACTACGGGAAGGGATAAATCAGTCCGATCTGGCTGCCCGGGATCAGCTGGTCGATTTATTGTTTGTTGTACAGCACCTGGATAGTGATTTTACGCGTCAACTGACCGAACAACTCTCAATGCTTAGCAATGCAGAAGGCGATGCTTTTGAGCGCATACTGGATATATTCATGCCCGAACTTTCCGCCCATCAGGTAATTGGAAACTTCGGTGACGATACTCTTTCTGCCGGGGAGATAGCATCGGTTATGTATGGGCTGGACGGCAATGACACACTAACCGGTTCAAAATTTACTGATACGTTGTATGGCAATAAGGGCGACGACTATCTGAATGGTAGCTACGGCAATGATCTGTATATCTACACTCGCGGTGACGGGCACGACACGATTATGGAATCGTCCTTCGAGGGGACTGACGACCGGCTGTGGCTGAAAGATATCACCGCCTCTCAGGTGACGGTCAGCCGTGACGGGGCCGATATACTGCTGACCATTGCCGAAAGTAGCGCCGGGGCCGCTGACGGTGGTTCGGTGCGGCTGGTGGATCAGGCCGCATCGGGCAAATTCCAGACCGGAGTGGAATGGCTTGAGTTTGCCGACGGTACGCGCTGGAACCAGCAGCAACTGCGCGAGCAGATGTTTGCCACCGCCATAACCCCGGGGGATGACCGGATCACCGGCTCAAATATGGATGACCGGCTGCAGGGCGGGCACGGCGACGACTATCTGAATGGTAGCTACGGCAATGATCTGTATATCTACGCCCGGGGTGACGGGCACGACACGATTATGGAATCGTCCTTCGAAGGCACTGACGACCGGCTGTGGCTGAAAGATATCACCGCCTCTCAGGTGACGGTCAGCCGTGACGGGGCCGATATGCTGCTGACCATTGCCGAAAGTAGCGCCGGGGCCGCTGACGGTGGTTCGGTGCGGCTGGTGGATCAGGCCGAATCGGGTAAATTCCAGACCGGGGTGGAATGGGTAGATTTTGCCAATGGCCTTAGCTGGAATACATCAATGTTAAGCGAGTCATCTGTACCGGAAGACTGTTCTTTTTTCACCACTCCCCCCGAAATCACACAGGGTTATGAAGCAATGTACCTTAGCCACGATCTGATCTGATGCAGGCTATTGAAAAGTGGCGGCAGAATCTCTACCCACTGCCGCTACATTAGCTTAGAAACTGACCAGTTCTGCAACCAGCCCGCTATTTAGCGAGGCAAGGGCGATATTGAACTCATGTACGGGATATTGCCTGCTCTCAGTGGCAATACAGCGGGTCACTCCCCTGCCGGTGGTCACCAGCGGGGCAATATTACTGACCAGAGTATCGGCAGGATCTAAAAATGCAATCTGTGGTGCTGCGCTGGTAAAATAAGGTTTCAGCCAGGGCAGATGGGTTGAAGACATGGTGACTACATCTGTCTGCGGATAGGCCTGTAACATCGCAGTGATAAAATCCGACACCAGCTGTTGTGTTTTCTGTGGCTGATGAATAAACGAGAAATCCTCCACCAACCCGACCAGAGAAGATGCATTAATTCCCGATACCGAACATCCGGCCACAGTTTCTCTGTCCAGGAAGCGGGAAAAAGCTTCGCTGCTCACCATACTCTCAACCCCCAACACAATGACCTGTTGGTTAACTGAAACCAGGCAGGCTTCTGCCAGCGGGGGTTCAACGCCCAGTAACGGGACGGGTAGCTGCTGCTTCAGCTCCTGTATCACCACGATTGAAGGTGCATTGGACGCCAGAACCACGGCACTGCAGCCTTCCGACAGCAAAAACTGTGAAGCGGAGAGTGTCGCATCCAGCAACTGACGGTAATTTTTTTTGCCATAAGGAAACTGTTTTCTGTCTGCCAGATAAATCAGGTCTTGCTGCGGATAACTTTTCCTGAGTTTTTCGACAATGGCATAACTACCAATTCCGGCATCAAAAACACCAATCGGTGAAGCCTTACCAGATTCAGCACAGCGCTCTGTATTCAATTGCTCTCCCCCGGACCATGACCTGGCCCTGTTAATATCCTGTGTTGATGCATTAACCATAAAGGGAATTAATCAGGAAAAGAAATTAAAATTTCTGATCAGCCCGTAATATCCGTCAGACATGACGAGATTTTAGGATGATAAAGTTGCTGTTAGTGACTGCCCCTGGCGAGGCTATGTATTACTGATACAGGACTGCGTGTTATGCAGTGGTGGCGACAACAATTGCAGCTGACCAGGTCAGGCACCTTGTTAGCAGGACAATTCTCAGGCAGAGGCATCGCAAAACAACTCAGATTTTAAATCTGTTCTCATGTTCTTGACAATATTATAAACATCACGACTATATTCCGTAATACTATTGTCGAATGTAACCTCTCGTTGAATAACTCTGAACTGGAAAATACGAACCGGGATCGACTTTTCTTTTTTGTCCGTTATCTAAAGGCTCAGGCACCCCATTTTCATAATTTCCCCCCGCGAATAGTCACTCAGGGAATGCAGGTACTTCGCCGCCCCACTTTTCTAAATTACAGCAGACATTAACGGGCAGTCGGCTTATCCTCTGCCTGGATAATGAAAATTCATTTAAATGATTTACATGCCCGGTGCTTTTAAGCCACAGAGCATGTAACCCTGTAATAAATCGCATTATTCACCAGTTGATTATTTATACAATAACCACCTCAGCAATAGACACATAACAACCGGTAGTAATTACCCGATTCAGTTTCAAATCAGCCTTCCCGAGTAAAATACTGAGTTCTTCTTCATCACGTGTTTTACCGCCATCAAAACTGCTGAGTAATAACAAGTCAATTTCGTTGCCACCATACCAGGTATTGCCTGGTGGAATAATCGGTTCCATGATAAGTAGCTTAGAATTTTCATGCATTGCCTGACGTATACATTTTAAGATTTTCGTGGCCTGTGCATCCGGCCAGTCCATTGCAATGTATTTTAACAGATAGATATCAGCCAGGGGGCAGGAAACAAAAAAATCCCCGTTCTGAAGCTGCCATCGGGAATCATCATTTAACTCACTAAGACGGCTTCTGGATAAAACCGCTTCCCGGTCAAACAGTATACCTGTCAATGTGGGGTTACTTCGTAATACAGCAAGCAATAACCCTCCCATTCCGCCAGCAATATCGACCACTGTAGCATTTTTGGGGAAATCATAGCTGCGGACTAAAAAGCTATCTTCTACTTCAGACATTGAGGACATGCAGGAGTGAAAATCATAAAGAGAATTTTTATTATTATCCTTGCTCCAATACTCATAAAATGACTCACCAAATTGTTGTTTAAATGCATCTCCGCCCTTAAGATTTTCAGGTAAATTACCCGTACGCTGGTACTTGCGGCGGCAGCATTTTCTGGATCGTCTTATGCAAACATTTTCCCGGGGCTGGTGATTTCAGGGACAGGACAGGGAATTGTCTGGACAGCAATGTGGATAGCTTCGGGTTCAGGCATAATTCATCGCCAGCAGGGGATTGCTTCCGGCATGGCCTCTACTACGTTGAATATAGGTAATGCTATTGGTATTGCTTTACTGACAGCGTTATCTGGTGGCGGGGTTGACAATCTACATAATGAAAAGACGGTAACAAGCCCTGAACATGCTCTGCAACTGGCTTTTTATCTTGCCGCCATCGGGTTAATTACAGGGCTGTTGGTCTCCTGTCTGTTAGCCCGTAAGGCCAGGGGGAATTTTCCGGCGGAAACAGCGTAACTAAAAGCCGAAATCATTCCGGAGGCCATGACAAAAAAGCGATGAAGCCATCAGACCGGAAGCTGATGGCACAGCATGCAGTCTTTTTTCAAGGGGCAGTTTTCATCAGGGCTGCCAGATCCTTGCTGTTAGCCAATACAGTGACTGCGATAAACCCGTTCTCCTCAGAGAAAACCTGCAAATTTCTGACTGGCTTAATCGGATTACAGACAATCAGAAAAACGGGGGGATGGGTCACATAATGTGAAATAGTTCAGATGGAACCACAACAAGGCTTACCGTCTCTGACATACCTATAAAACCCAAAAAGCGTTTAAACAATCAAAGCCCTGAGTCATTGGCGGTACCCGCAAGCCACAATGCATGATCGGCTATCAGATGCTCGTTCTGTTTGTCTGCTCCATGTGATTGATGGCAATCCGTTATGAAAACGGCGAGGAATATGTGGGTAATACGCTAATTTCATACACTAAAAAACAAAATATCCAGCTCAATTTTTTCCAAACGAAAAACCTCAGCAGAATGTTTATATTGAGCATGATAACTGAACAGTGCGCTATGGCTGGGCCAGCACCTGGCGACAACATGGTAATGCTTTTATCATCACCAACGACCTAATATGGTACCGAATGGGTTTACACCGATGCAACATATTCAACGCTTATCTGATTATACTTATTGCCTACGTTAAAGAATGGGGGATCAACAAATTAGCTCCCCCATTGTTTTATATTCAATGAATATTAGCCAGGAGTCTGTAATTTACCCGCACGCATCGCAGCGATCACGCCACCATCGATGAGCAAATCACTGCCCGTAATGAATCCGGCATCAGGCCCGAGTAAGAATGAAGCAGTTACTGCAATTTCTTCAGGTGGTGCCATACGTTTCACTGGCGATGCATCAACCATAGCACGGTAGATATCACCAATTTCAGAATTAAGTTCATGCAGTGCCAGCGGCGTAACGATGATACCAGGGCTGATGGAGTTAACGCGCGCACCTTTATCACCCCATGTCATCGCTGATGCTTGCACACGGAGATGATTTGCTCGTTTAGCCAGCATGTAAGCCACCAGAGTGTTAGGAACGGCTTCAGGTTGCAGGAATGACAGACTGAGCAATTCTTCCGTTGGCGTGTATGCCAACGCATGATCCTGCTCAGGTGTTAAGGCAGGCATCATATGGCCTGCCATGCTGGAAATAATCAGACCTGCACCACCTTGAGCAATCACTTTTTCAAACTCTTCAAATACCACTGCAGCACCATATAAATCGACTTCTAATACTTTATCAACCGGTGCCATATTTGGCGACAAACCCGCGGTATTCACTACTTGCATCACGTTGCCCAGTGATGCTGCATAAGAGGCTAACAACTCAACAGAAGAACGGGAAGCGACATCGACAGGGTGGGTTTTAACCTGATATCCCGCGTCGCTCAGTTGACTGGCCGCATTCTGCAACGTTTGTTGGTTGAAATCAGCTAACAGGACAGTTTTTCCAAATCCCTGACGACGTGCGATAGCCATACCGATGCCGCCAGCACCAATGATAACCACGATATCTTTAGACATTTTTACTCCAAAATTTTAAGGTGCTAACACATGACACAAAGCTTCATATGCCAGTTACGTAATGACGTATGTGGATCCAACGATAATGAAAGTCTATCCTGCCTAAATTCAGATGATAAGATGCTTAATACTTAATGCACCTATATCAGGAATTTATTAATGTTGCGTGATGAACTCGGCGATTTGGCTGCTTTCTTAGTGGTCGCAGAAGAACGAAGTTTTACCCGTGCTGCAGCCCGCCTTTCCACCTCTCAGCCCTCATTAAGCCAGACAGTACGCCGTCTTGAAGAGAGATTAGGCGTGCGTTTATTAATACGAAATACACGCAATGTCGCTGTCACCGAAGCTGGTGAGCAGTTGGTGAATACGCTGCACCCCGCGTTAAACGATATCAATAACCGTTTGCAGGCGTTGAGTCAGTTTCGTGAGAAGCCAGCTGGATTAGTGAGAATCACTACCGGGCAACATGCTGCGGATACGCTGATCTGGCCAGCTGTAGCTGAAAGATTACACGCCTTTCCCGACATCAAAATAGAGCTATCGCTGGATTCTGCGTTAACCGATATTGTTAGTGATCGTTTTGATGCTGGTATCAGATTAGGTGAACAAATTGCTCAGGATATGGTTGCATTACGTATCGGCCCGGATATTCGTATGGCGGTGGTTGGCGCACCAGGTTATCTGGCGAAAAATCCGCAACCACTAACACCGCAGGATTTAACCAGCCATTCATGTATCAATATGCGTATGCCAAGCGCTGGGGGGATTTATCCATGGGAATTCAGTCAGGGGGAACGAGAGCTGCATGTTCGGGTTGATGGACAATTTGTCGTGAATAATATTGTCGCCGCAGCAAAAGCAGCAGAAGAAGGGCTAGGGCTGGCAATCGTCATGGAAGATCAAGTCATCACACAAATTGCGGAGGGTAGACTGGTGCGCGTATTGGATGACTGGTGTCGACCTTTCTCTGGCTATCACATTTATTATCCCAGCCGTCGCCTGCTTTCACCAGCGTTTCAGACATTCCTGCAAACGTTAAGGCGTCGCTACCGCGAGCTCGCCACTCAAGACCAGTAAATACACCTTAAGGTTGAGCTCGCGGGAAGTTATTTTGAAGGTTTAAGATCACCATACCAATATGAAACAGTCACTCCACCATCCATCAGGAAATCGCTGCCGTTGATAATACTGCCTTCCGGTCGCGACTACAGCCGCACCACCGCGTCCAGTTGGAGAGTGTTCCAGCATATCTCGATATCCAGTACCACTCGGTGCCTGGAATTCATCATTAGCCAGAGGTGTATAAATAATTCCGGGGTTTATGGTAGCCACTCGTGCCCACGTTTTCCTCATTTAACAGCTTAGGACATTACACGTAGCGCGTGGCTACTTCTTCACCCGGAGTGGTCGTAAGCGCCTCATTCTGCTCAACGGAAAGAAGCGCAAGACGGTGCCCTGATTTCGAAGCAAAAACAGTTCCCGAACCGCCCTACGCAATAACCCTGATGCACTGTCCGGTTGTAGCAATTATTGCTGGCCGTTTTTCCAGTCTCGTTTCTGACGCTGTATCACGTATGCCTCTCCAGATTATCAACCGGCATACGCGCCATCTGTAGCATCAGTTATCTTTCAACAGAGCCGTCATCTGCGTAAACAATACAATTTCTGCCTTCTCTCTTTGCTCTGTAGAGGGCTTCGTCAGCATATATCATTGCTGAGGTGAAGTTTTCATAGCGGCTCTTGGTTGATACCCCCGCGCTGATGGTAATTCTAATGTCTTTGTTGTAGTCCATCGTGATAGCTTTCTTTATTTTGGTGACCAATTCCTTAGCATTGATACTGTCCTTCATGATGATGCAGAACTCTTCCCCACCAGACCTGGAGACAGAAACGCTTTCATTTGCGAACTCACTTAAAGCAAGTCCTATCGCGATCAACACTTTATCTCCGGTCTCATGGCCATGTGAGTCATTAATACGTTTAAAGTGGTCTATATCTAAGATGCAAACCGTCCCTGCTTGTTTTTCCATATCCCTGAGTGTGAAGTTCAATGCTCGTCTGTTAGGTAACCCTGTCAGCTCATCGGTTAATGACAAACTGACAGCTGACTTGTAGTTAAAGTTAACAAACGAGACAAACTCATTGAAAGATACAATGATGAGTAGTATCGCGGGTATAAACAGCACTGAGACAATGATCAGTGCGAACCGGGAGGCGAAATAGCCTAATCCTGAAACGAGTATCACCAGCAAACAGTTAAAAATAATAAACAGGCCACACCTAAAAAATCCAACGTATCTTTCGTACGGCTGAGTTCTGAGGGACTTGGATAAAAACCATGCAATTGCTATTGAGGTGGCGAAATCAATATAGAAATAAAATTCTATCTCAGAATATGGCTTCGCTTTGAATGCCAGCACCCCGATCACCGCTAATGCTAAAACTGTATATACCAGGAAAGAGAAAAATACCAGGCGGTTTGGTTTTCCCTTAAAGTCGATTAATGTGTCATTTTTCTTAGTTATCACTGAGTACCCCCTCCTGAATTTGCGGGGCACTTTATCATGTTGATTTGATGACAGTAACCGACTGAGGTTGGTATAGCAATTGTTGCTTACCAGATAACCGGATCGCTATACTGCCCCATCCGGCCGTTAATCAACAGAATGATGATTCCCTGTGTACGGACTTGATTTTTGCGGATGTGGGCTTCGTTCAGGGCATCGAACTGACTGAACCGGTTAATGTTCACAATATGGTGTGGATCTGGATGTGAATAGGTGAGTCGACGTGGACAGATATTGCCCCTGTCTTATAGCTTGCTTTTATTGGGATAAGTAGACATTACAGGACAGTAGTAGAAGGGAAAATGGTGCGCCCTATAGGATTCGAACCTATGACCTACGGCTTAGAAGGCCGGTGCTCTATCCAACTGAGCTAAGGGCGCCCTGATTTCCGACGAATTATACGGTCACCGGTCACTGAGTCAATGTTTTTACGCGACTTTCCGTTCTGTTGATGAAGGTTTAGGCAACTGGCAGTGATTCTTTGCCTGACAGCGTGCGCCGCTTCTGACAAAATAGGTGCCTTCACCTTATGATTCTAACTCCGTGGATTTTTTCTCTGATGTCAGCACAGATTATTGATGGTAAAACGATTGCGCAGCAGGTTCGTCTGGAAGTTGCGGAAAAAGTTAAACAGCGTCTTGCAGCGGGTAAACGCGCCCCTGGTCTGGCGGTAGTACTGGTCGGAGAAAACCCGGCATCACAAATTTATGTAGGCAGTAAACGTAAAGCCTGTGAAGAAGTAGGCTTTGTGTCGCGCTCATATGATTTACCGGCCACGACCGGTGAGCAGGAGCTGCTGGAACTGATCGATAAGTTAAATAATGATAATGAAATCGACGGCATTCTGGTGCAGTTACCTCTGCCTGAAGGCATCGATAACATCAAAGTACTGGAGCGGATTGCAGCCGACAAAGATGTCGATGGCTTCCACCCGTATAACGTAGGACGCCTGTGTCAGCGCGCCCCACTGCTGCGCCCATGCACCCCGCGCGGCATTATGACCCTGCTGGAACGTTATAATATCGAAACTTTCGGTGCCAATGCCGTAGTTATCGGGGCTTCCAACATTGTCGGTCGTCCAATGAGCCTGGAATTGCTGCTGGCCGGTTGCACCACAACTGTGACCCATCGTTTTACCCGTAATCTGCGTCAGCATGTTGAAAACGCCGATTTGTTGGTGGTTGCGGTAGGTAAAGCCAATTTTATTCCGGGAGAGTGGATTAAACCGGGTGCAGTGGTGATTGATGTCGGAATCAACCGCCTTGAAGATGGCCGGGTAGTCGGTGATGTCGAATTTGAGACCGCAGCACAACGCGCATCCTGGATCACCCCGGTTCCGGGCGGCGTAGGCCCAATGACCGTAGCTACCTTAATTCAGAACACTTTACAGGCCTGTGAAGAGTATCACGACGGAGTAAATGCATAATGGCAACCTTTTCACTGGGTAAATTCCCGCACGTTGAACTGTGTGATCTGTTGAAACTGGAAGGCTGGGCCGAAAGTGGCGCTCAGGCAAAAGCATTTATTGCCGACGGACTTGTTACCGTTAATGGTCAGGTAGAGACCCGTAAACGCTGTAAAATTGTCAGCGGTCAGACCGTTAGTTTTGCCGGACAGTCAATTTCAGTTATCGCCTGAATCTGCAAAAAGGGCGACCGGTGAACCGGTCGCCCTTTCTATTACTGCCGACTGAAAATTACTTACGACGCCAGTTGGTTCCCTGTGGACCGTCTTCCAGAATAATTCCCAGTTCGTTCAGCTTATCTCGTGCAATATCTGCCTGAGCCCAGTTTTTACTTTCACGGGCATCTTTACGCATTTTGATAAGCGCTTCAATTTCCGCCACTTCTTCGTCGTTACTCGCGGCAGAGCTTTGCAGAAACAGTTCCGGGTCCTGCTGCAGAATACCCAGCACTTTAGCAATCTGGCGCAATTTGGCGGCCAGAGCATCAGCAGCAACACTGTCTTCAGTTTTCAGGCGGTTAACTTCGCGTCCCATATCAAACAGCACCGAATAGGCTTCCGGAGTATTAAAATCATCATTCATTGCGTCCCGGAAGCGCTGCTCAAACTCAGCACCTTCGGCAGCTTCTGCCTGAGGATTAGTATTACGCAATGCAGTGTACAGGCGTTCCAGCGCCGCGCGGGCCTGCTTCAGATTATCTTCGCTGTAATTCAGTTGACTGCGATAATGACCGGACATCAGAAAATAACGGACGGTCTCGGCATCATAATGCTTCAGAACATCGCGAACCGTAAAAAAGTTACCCAGAGATTTGGACATTTTTTCACGATCAATCATTACCATGCCGGAGTGCATCCAGTAATTCACATATTCACCGCCATGCGCACAGGTCGACTGGGCAATTTCGTTTTCATGGTGCGGGAACATCAGGTCTGAACCACCGCCATGAATATCAAAATGCTCGCCTAACTGGCTGCAGTTCATTGCCGAACACTCAATATGCCAGCCAGGGCGGCCCGCTCCCCACGGAGAAGGCCAACTCGGCTCATCCGCTTTAGACATTTTCCACAGCACAAAATCCATTGGATTTTTCTTCACATCAGCGACTTCGACTCGCGCACCGGCCTGCAACTGCTCCAGATCCTGACGGGAGAGTTCACCATAGTGGCTGTCACTTAGTACATCAAACATCACGTCACCGTTGTCAGCCACATAAGCATGACCACGCTGCAGCAGTTTTTCTACCAGTTCAATAATTTCACTGATGTGTCGGGTAGCACGCGGTTCCACATCTGGCGGCAGAATCCCCAGCGCATCAAAATCGCTGTGCATCTCGCCGATCATCCGGTTGGTGAGAACCTCAATGGTTTCACCATTTTCATTGGCACGTTTAATGATTTTGTCATCAATATCGGTGATATTTCTGACATATTTCAGCTGGTAACCCAGGTAACGCAAATAGCGTGAAACAACGTCAAAAGCGACAAAAGTTCTGCCATGTCCAATATGACACAGGTCATAAACGGTAATACCGCACACGTACATGCCCACCTTGCCGGCATGAATAGGTTTGAATTCCTCTTTTTGTCTGCTCTGAGTGTTATAAATTTTTAGCATTTAACTATTCCGTTTAAACGTGTGCGATAACTCTGGTTATTGTGCCGTATTTTTCACGCGACTGCGACGTAATGCAAGCCATCCGGCATCATCAGTTTTCGCCATACTGCCGTAAGCATAAAATTTATGATATAAGGAGCCTCTGCGATTGCCCTTCCCTGTAATCAGGAAGAGTTAAATACCGACAATAACCATGACAGGATGAAATTATGGTCACTTTCCAGACTAATTTTGGTGATATCGTTATTAAAACATTTGACGATAAAGCACCTACTACCGTGAAAAACTTCCTGGAGTACTGCCGCGAAGGTTTTTACGACAACACTATTTTCCATCGCGTTATTAACGGCTTTATGATCCAGGGCGGTGGTTTCGAACCTGGTATGAAACAGAAATCTACCAAAGAAGAAATCCGTAACGAAGCTAACAACGGTCTGAAAAACACCCGTGGCACCCTGGCAATGGCTCGTACTTCTGCGCCACACTCTGCCACTGCACAGTTTTTTATCAACGTTGCAGACAATGACTTCCTGAACTTCCGTGACGAAAGCCTGCAGGGCTGGGGTTACTGCGTATTTGCTGAAGTGGTTGAAGGTATGGACGTGGTTGAGAAAATCAAAGCCGTTTCTACCGGCCGCAGTGGTATGCACCAGGACGTTCCAAAAGATGACGTTGTTATCCAGAAAGTGACCGTCAGCGAGTAATGCCGCGAACGCTTTTTATAGCAGATTTACATCTGTGTCAGGAAGAACCGGCAATCACTGCCGGTTTTCTGCGTTTTTTACAACGCGAAGCCACAGAGTGTGAAGCGCTGTATATTCTCGGTGACCTGTTTGAAAGCTGGATTGGTGACGATGACCCAAACCCGTTGCATCAGCAGGTCGCCGAAGCCCTGGCATCGTTAAGTGTTCCGGTATTTTTTATACACGGTAACCGCGATTTCCTGCTGGGCCGTACTTATGCTAAACGCTGCGGGATGCAGTTACTGCCGGAAGAACAGTTGCTGGAACTGTATGGCCGGAGGGTGCTGATTATGCATGGCGACACCCTGTGTACTGACGACGAGGGTTACCAGCGCTTTCGCAAAAAAGTCCACCAACCCTGGCTACAGCGTGTCTTCCTGATGCTACCGTTGTTTGTCCGTCAGAAAATTGCCTCCAGAATGCGGAATGACAGTAGCAAGGCTAACCAGTCAAAAAGCATGGAAATAATGGATGTGAATCCACAGGCGGTAGTAGAGGCAATGCAACGCCACCATGCCACATTGCTGATTCACGGACATACTCATCGTCCGGAAATCCACAACCTGACTGTCAGTCAACAGCCGGCGCAACGTGCAGTACTCGGTGCATGGCATCAACAGGGATCGGTGATCATTGTTGATGAAAATGGCGTCACTCTTCACGCTTTCCCGTGGTAAATTTCAGGTGAAATGTCCGGTTGTGTAGTGACGCAACCGTTTTCCTCAGCGCTGTCTCATGCTATTCTCACGCCCTTCTCAATGTGTATAACCTGTACCGCACAGGTTCTTTAACTGCTCACAGGAGTTGACCGCATGTCGTCGAATACTGCCCCGGCCCGTATCGCTATTATTATGGGTTCTAAAAGTGACTGGGCTACGATGCAGTATGCTGCAGAAATCCTTAACGAACTGAATCTTGCTCATCATGTGGAAGTGGTTTCTGCCCACCGCACCCCGGACAAACTGTTTAGTTTTGCTGAAAATGCCCAACAACAGGGCTTTCATGTGATTATCGCCGGTGCCGGAGGAGCAGCTCACCTGCCAGGTATGCTGGCGGCAAAAACTTTAGTTCCGGTTCTGGGTGTTCCGGTGCAAAGTGCCGCGCTGAGCGGTGTCGACAGCCTTTACTCGATTGTGCAGATGCCACGCGGCATCCCGGTTGGAACACTGGCTATCGGTAAAGCAGGTGCGGCGAACGCAGCACTACTGGCCGCCCAGATTCTGGCAGTTAACGATCCTGCACTGGCAAGCCGTCTGAGCGCCTGGCGGACAGCACAGAGCGATGCGGTTCTGGAAAACCCGGACCCACGGGAGGAAGCATGAAGTCAGTTTGCGTACTCGGTAACGGACAGCTTGGCCGGATGTTGCGCCAGGCCGGAGAACCGCTGGGGATAGCCGTTTATCCGGTTGGCACCGATGCTGAACCGGAAGCGCTGCCGATTCGCCAGAGTGTGATCACCGCGGAAATTGAACGCTGGCCGGAAACTGCGCTGACCCGCGAACTGGCAAGCCACCCGGCGTTCGTTAACCGCGATATTTTTCCACGTCTGGCGGATCGCCTGACTCAGAAACAATTGCTGGATCAGCTGGGACTGGCCACTGCACCGTGGCAACTATTGAGCGATGCCAGCGAATGGCCGGAAGTTTATGCACGACTGGGCGAGCTGGCAATCGTTAAACGGCGCACTGGTGGCTACGATGGCCGTGGTCAGTGGCGCCTGCGCCAGCCTGACTGCCTGACCTTGCCGGAAGAGTGCTACGGTGAGTGTATTGTCGAGCAGGGCATCAATTTCTCAGGTGAAGTTTCTCTGGTCGGTGCTCGTGGTCGTGACGGTACTACCGTATTTTATCCACTGACTCATAATCTGCATCATAACGGTATTTTGCTGACCAGCGTGGCACTGCCTGAACCAGATGCTGACCAACAGCGTCAGGCGGAAAGCATGCTCTCTGCCATCATGCAGGAACTGGATTATGTCGGTGTGATCGCCATGGAGTGTTTTGTCACTCCACAGGGATTACTGATTAACGAGCTGGCGCCAAGAGTACATAACAGTGGCCACTGGACACAAAATGGTGCCTCTGTCAGCCAGTTTGAACTGCATCTGCGAGCCATTCTTGGTTTAGCGCTGCCCAAACCAGTGGTTTTTGCTCCTTCTGTAATGGTGAATATCATTGGCTGTGCTCTGAATCTGCAATGGCTGGAACAGCCTCTGGTTCACCTGCACTGGTACGAAAAAGAAGTGCGTCCTGGCCGTAAATTGGGTCACCTTAATCTGACTGACAGTGACAAACTCCGACTTAAAGATAATCTTCGAGCCCTGGTCTCACAGCTGCCGGAAGAATATGCCGCAGCTATCGACTGGGCCAGCGATAAGCTGTAATTCCTCTCTGCACAGGAAACTCCGGCATTCCTGTGCAGCCTCTCTGTTTTTACCGTTAATTCCCGGCCAGCCATTGGTGCTGTCGCTACTTTCTGTGTAATACTCCGGCATACCTGAAACGCGTTTTACGCTCCTCTTCCGCCAGTAACGTGTGAATTTATGCAAAAAAATATCTTAATCACCGGATGTTCCAGTGGTATCGGTGCGGTTGCTGCCCGTGACCTGTTGATGCGTGGTTACCGGGTTCTTGCTGCCTGTCGCAAACCGGAAGATGTTAGCCGGATGGAGCAACTCGGATACACCGGTGTTTTACTCAACCTGGATGACCCACAAAGCGTGGAAACAGCCGCCGGTCAGGTCGCAGAATTGTGCGATGGTAAACTCTATGCACTGTTTAATAATGCCGGTTTCGGGGTTTATGGTCCGTTACATACCCTCTCGCGCCACCAGCTTGAACAACAATTTTCTGCCAACTTTTTCGCCGTTCACCAACTGACCATGCTGTTGCTTCCTTGTTTACAGGCCAGTGGAAATGCCAGAATAGTGAATACCAGTTCCGTGATGGGGCTGATTTCCACCCCGGGGCGTGGCGCCTATGCGGCCAGTAAATATGCCCTGGAAGCCTGGTCAGATGCTCTGCGAATGGAACTGCAACACAGCAAGGTCCGTGTCAGCCTGATTGAGCCAGGTCCTGTTTCAACAGAATTTACCGACAATGTCGTACAGGGTGAATCCGATCGTCCGGTGACCAATCCCGGGATTGCAGCCCGTTTTACGCTGCCACCTCAGGCAATTTTGCCAAAACTGCGTCACGCTCTGGAAAGTCGCCACCCACGTCAACGCTATCCTGTCACAGTGGTCGCTCATGTAATGTCTGTGGCCCGACGGCTGCTACCGGGTATACTTCTGGATCGAATTTTAAGCAGTCATTCATCACCAGAAAAATAGCCGCTTGAACTCAGGCAGCATGTCCCCATATCTGACAGATAACGGTTAAATTTTCAGACCAAGGAACACAGCTTATGTCACCGCAAGCCCCGATTATTGATGTTAATGAATCCAACCTGCAGCAGGTACTCGAACAGTCTATGCAGGTTCCGGTGCTGTTCTATTTCTGGTCAGCACGAAGTCAACACTGCCAGGAACTGACGCCGGTTCTGGAAAAACTGGCTACAGAGTATCGCGGGCAATTCCTGCTGGCTATGCTGGACTGCGATGAACAGCAAATGGTGGCATCACAGTTCGGTTTACGGGCTATCCCGACAGTGTATCTGTTTAAAGACGGACAGCCGGTCGATGGCTTCCAGGGACCACAGCCGGAAGAGGCTATTCGCGCACTGCTGGAAAAAGTGTTACCACGTGAAGACGAGATCAAAGTTCAGCAGGCTTTGGCATTGCTGGATGAAGAGAAACCACTGGAAGCTCTGCCGCTGCTGAAAGATGCCTGGCAGATTAGCCAGCATGCCAGCGAAACCGGATTCCTGCTGGCTGAAACTCTGCTGCAACTCAACCGCAGTGATGAGGCTGAAGAAGTATTAAAACACGTGCCACTGCAGGATCAGGATACCCGCTATCAAAGCTTGCTGGCGCAGATCGATTTACTGCGTCAGGCAGCAGATACCCCGGAGATACAACAGCTGCAAACTGAGCTTGATGCAGACCCAACCAATACCGGAATTGCCGCCAAACTGGCGATTCAGTTTCATCAGGTAGGACGTAACGAAGAAGCTCTGGAACTGCTGTTCAGCTTTCTGAAAACTGATCTGGCTGCCGGTGGCGGTGAATTGCGTAAAACCTTCCAGGAAATTTTGGCAGCACTGGGCACCGGTGATGCACTGGCCGGCAAATATCGCCGTCAGTTATATTCCCTGCTCTATTAATTACCTACTGCCACCGCGTAACTAAGCGTGGTGGCAACTTCCAGACAGGCTGTCGATAATCGGCCATGCCAGAATTAAAAGCACTGTTCAGAAAATCTGAGTTTAAGCCTTGCTCTGTGACAGCTGACCTACGGCTTAGAAGGCCGTTGGTCTGTTTCTAAAATCCTGCAAACAAACACGATTCAGTAATGCGGTTTGCTACTATATGGCTATCAGTATATGTGGCTATCCGTGGTGGCAACTTCCTGACAGGCTGTCGATAATCGGGCAATCTGCCCCATCATCCCCCGGGCAGCTATCTGCCAACGTTATCAGACGCTGACGCATTTCCTGGAGTTCCTGCATCTGCCGGTCGATATCACTGACTTTACGTAAAGTACGGGCCTTAATATCAGCGCTGTGACGGTGCGGATCATTAAACATGCCCACCAGTTCCCGACACTCTTCAAGACTGAACCCGACCTGCCTTGCCTGGCGTAACAAGGTCAGCTCCTCAATGTGGTGTCCGGCGTAGCTGCGATAGCCATTGGCGCTACGTTGCGGCGGGGTCATAATGCCCTTCTCTTCGTAAAAACGAATCGCTTTGCTGGATAAACCGGTTTTACGGGCGACATCACTGATGTTCATTAAGCTTCTCCGTCACTGAATAAATCGGCCCCGGTGGGCAGCCGGCAGAGTTCACTACAGATTACTGCTTTTATGTTGACCTTTACCTTACAGGAAGGTTTACACTTTTGGTACTGTGAATAGACACTCTGTGTCAGAAGGAGATAAAACAATGTCTGAACCCCTGATTTTACAACTGGATGGCCTCTCCTGTGGTCACTGTATTAAACGAGTTAAAGAAGTTCTGGAACAGCGTGACGATGTAGCATCGGCCGATGTCACTCTGGAACAAGCGGTAGTTAATGGTACAGCCTCGGCAGAGGATCTGATTCCGGTGATTGAACAGGCCGGATATCATGCCAGCCAGCCGCAGGAACAATCGCACCCAAAGTCTGAACCGCTGACAGCAAATTCACCCGCGCCGGACGGGCTGGCAGCGGATCCTGTTATTCCGGCCTCCCCGGCAGAAGATAATAGCCAGCCGGTACAGTTGCTGATTGATGGTATGAGCTGTGCCAGCTGTGTTAGCCGGGTTGAAAAAGCATTAAACCAGGTCGACAAGGTCCGCCAGGCCAGAGTTAATCTGGCGGATCGCAGTGCTTTAATCAGCGGAAACGCCGATCCTCAGTCTCTGATTGCTGCCGTCACCGCCGCCGGTTATGGCGCGATGCTGGTTGTCGATGAAACTGAACGACGTGAACAGCAACAGAAATCTGCACGGCAAAATTTTATTCGTTTCAGCTGGCAGGCTGCGCTCGCACTGCTGGTCGGGATCCCGGTGATGATCTGGGGAATGACCAGCCATAATATGATGCTGACACCCCAAAATCTGCTGACCTGGCAAATTATCGGGATCGTCACATTGCTGGTGATGATCATCGCAGGTGGGCATTTTTATCGCAGCGCCTGGAAAAGCTTATGCAACCGTACGGCTACCATGGATACGCTGGTTGCCCTGGGCACCACAGTCGCCTGGGCCTACTCTGCCAGCGTGGTATTGTTCCCGGAGAGTTTCCCGCTGCCGGCGCGGCATCTCTATTTTGAAGCCAGTAGCATGATTATCGGGCTGATTAATCTGGGACATGCGCTGGAACAACGAGCCAGACAGCACTCTTCTCAGGCCCTGGAAAAGTTGTTGGATTTGACTCCTCAGGAAGCCACAGTAATCCGTGACGAGGGGGATATTTCTCTGCCTGTCAGTGAGATTGAACCCGGAATGCGCCTGCGGTTACGGGCCGGACACAGAGTGCCGGTAGACGGTGTTATCGACTCCGGGCAAGGAACCATTGATGAATCAATGCTGACCGGTGAAGCCTGGCCGCAACAAAAAACCACGACAGATCCTGTGCACGCAGGGACACTGGTGGTTGACGGGACGCTGAGTTTTCGGGCTACAGCCACCGGTAAAAATACTGCGCTGGCACGAATTATCTCTCTGGTCAGAAATGCCCAGAGCAGTAAACCGCGGATCGGCCAGCTTGCTGACCGCATTTCAGCCATATTCGTCCCGGCAGTCATCATTATTGCCCTGTTTAGCGGACTTATCTGGTATCTGGCAGGCCCCACTCCTCAGTTTGCTTACAGTATGGTGGTGATCACCAGCGTGTTAATCATTGCCTGTCCGTGTGCTTTAGGTCTGGCAACCCCGATGTCTATTATTGCCGGGGTCGGACGTGCTGCAGAAGCAGGGATTCTGGTGAAAGATGCTGATGCCCTGCAACAGGCCAGCAATGTGGATACCGTGGTATTTGATAAAACCGGTACTCTGACCACCGGGCGGCCGGCAGTTACTGGCGTAACACTGTTTCATCATTATTCAGAACAGCATGTTCTGAGCCTGGCGGCGGCTGTTGAACAGCATTCGTCACACCCGCTGGCTACGGCAATAGTGTCACAGGTCGCGGAAACCTCTCTTCCGGCAGTCAGCCAGCTTCAGACTGTGGCAGGCAAAGGACTTTCTGCCGAATGTGAGGGGCATCAGTTACTGCTGGGCAATCAGCGCCTGCTGTCCGATGCCGGTATTGATGTCACAGCCGCCGAAGAGGAGCTGCAACGCGCCAGCCTGCAGGGCGCCACACCAGTACTACTGGCCATTGACGGCCAGCTGGCAGCATTACTGGCCATCAGCGACCCACTGCGTCCGGAAACCGTTCAGGTTGTGGCACAGCTGCAACAGCAGGGTTATCAGGTCGTCATGTTAACCGGTGACCGGCAAAAAACTGCAGAGGTAGTCGCAGCCAGTGCCGGAATACGCCAGGTCATTGCAGAAGTGTTGCCGGCCGATAAAGCCGATGCCGTTAAACAGCTTCAGCAACAAGGACACCGTGTGGCAATGGTTGGCGACGGAATCAATGATGCACCCGCGCTGGCTCAGGCTGAGACGGGGATAGCTATCAGCGGCGGCAGCGATATAGCAGTAGAAACAGCGACTATGGCCATGATGCGTCAGGATTTAAGGGCTGTCACAGACGCACTGATGATTTCGGTAGCGACATTGCGGAATATGAAGCAGAACCTGTTTGGAGCCTTCGTCTATAACTGTCTGGGTATTCCTCTGGCTGCCGGGGTGCTCTATCCGCTGACAGGGACTTTGCTCAATCCGGTTATTGCAGGAGCTGCAATGGCATTATCCTCCATTACGGTAGTGTCGAATGCTAACCGACTGTTAAGATTCCGTTTACCTGAGCAGAATAAGCTATCCCTGCCCGTCGGAAATGACTAGCATAGTCCTAAAGGTATTGATACAGGACATCCGGTAATGGCATCACTGTGGCAATCGCTACAAAAATTATGGCAAGTGATGATGCCGGTCAGTTACAGCTGGCCGGCCGTCGATCTGCGGGTGAACAACAACAGGATTCATCTGGTCGGCAGTATTCATATGGGTACCCGCAATATGTATCCGCTCTCCGAACCTTTACTCAGACAGTTGCGTGCCGCTGACGCGCTGGTCGTTGAAGCCGATATCCTTTCTGACCCGTCTCCGTTAAACCATGATGATGAACGCCCTCCGCTGGCTGAACGTTTTGAGCCGGAACTGACAACGGAGCTGCTAAAACGCTGCTCAGAAAATGATGTGCTGCCTGAGACTATTGAACACCTGCCTGCCTGGCAAATCGCTCTGATATTGCAAAGCCGTCAGGCTCAGAGACTCGGTCTGCGGCCGGAATACGGGATTGATTATCAGCTGCTACAGGCAGCAAAATCGATGGGGAAACCGGTCATTGAACTGGAAGGAGCCAGTACTCAGCTGGCACTACTGACACAGCTTCCCGATGACGGACTGGCACTGCTCAGCGATTCCCTGCAACACTGGCATACCAATGCGCGGCTGTTGCAGACCATGATTAGCTGGTGGGTGGAAGGCCCGCCACGCGGTGATTTACAGGCCAGTTTGTTGCCTTCCACCTTCAGTAGTTCGTTGAATGATACGCTTATCCGGCAACGTAATATTGAATGGAAACAGCAACTCAGCCGCCTGTCACCGGGCCGGTATCTGGTCGCGGTCGGGGCACTGCATCTGTATGGCGAGGATAATTTACCCGCCATGTTTGGCCGGAAATAATCTGCCGGCAGTTATCGCCTGCCGGTGGTTCCGGAACAACGGGCAACAAGGAAAATATATGACACCTGCAATCCTGCTGCTGGAAAAACAGAAAATAAAATTTCAGCTCCATCAATATGAACATGACAGCCATGAAACCAATTTTGGCGATGAAGTGGTGCGCAAGTTACAACTTAATCCGCTACAGGTATTTAAAACGCTGCTGGTATCCCTGAATGGCGACGGAAAAAATCTGGCGGTTGCAGTGACCCCGGTGGCGACTCAACTGGATTTGAAAAAAGTAGCGAAGGCGTTTGGAGCTAAAAAAGCGGATATGGCAGATCCTATGGTTGCACAGCGTGTTACCGGCTACCTGGTGGGCGGGATTAGCCCGTTAGGCCAGAAGAAACGTTTACCGACAGTGATTGACCAGGGCGCAACTGAGTTTCCGTCTATGTACATTTCCGGAGGTAAGCGCGGGCTGGATATTTCACTTGCCCCCGCAGATCTGGCTACCCTGCTTGCTGCACCATTTGCAGATATTGCACGCCACGATTAATCACTCTGCTGGCATAACTGGTCAATCATCCAGTAACCGGCAGGTCCGGGTGGATGGCGGGTTGACCAGATAACATCCATCCGGCTTTGCTGCTGCCAGCCTGGCAGAGTCAGCTCCTGCAATACTCCCCGGCCAAATTGCCGTACCATCCAACAGGGCAACTCGCTCCAGCCAAATCCCTGCTCTGCCATATCCATTAGTAACAAATAAGACGAGGCAGACCAGGACTGGCCTGTTGCTTTGCTTTCCGGCGGACGGATCCACGTATTTAGCCGCAACTGGCGAACCTGCTTTAGCCCCGATGCCGTCAGTTGAGACTCTGCCGCCAACGGATGCTGATGATGGATGTAAATTCCCATAGTAACCAGCACCTTTAACCGTCTGGCTTCCAGCTCTGGTGACAGTACCGGCTGCTCGCGGATCACTCCTAAATGCGCCCTCCCGGTCTGCAATAGTTCCAGTACATCATCATCTTCGGCCACCAGACATTCAAATTCAATATCAGGATAACGCTCAGCAAACCGGTGCAATAATGTTTCATGGTGGTCCGCAGGCCAGATATCAGAAATAGCCAGTGTCAGCCGTGGTTCAATACCGCGCGACATGCGAATTGCCAAATCATCCAGTCGCCGGCTGGCTGCCAGGATATCGTTGACCCGCGCTAAAGCACGTAAACCTTCTTCCGTAAGCACAGGCTGTCTGCCGCTACGCTCAAACAACAGAAAGCCCATATCATCCTCCAGGCGTGCAACTGCCGCACTGATGGTGGACTGACTTTTCCCTAATGCCCTGGCGGCCGCTGAAAAAGAACCGCTGGCGACAGTCTGTACAAAAGCTTCGAGTGATTCAGGTGAATAACGCATCTTCATCCTATCGGTTTTTACGATACGTCCTCATTTTACCCTGCTAACAACTCCGGTGAAAATAGTCGCAACTTTTTTTTGGAGCATATTTTATGCGTAGCCGTTCGACGACAGGACGTTTATTACACACAGTCAGTTATGAATTCTTTGCGTTACTGATCACCATACCGGGCGCTGCCTGGATTATGGACCGCCCAATCGGCGGAATAGGCATCACCGCCATTGTACTATCGGTTTCAGCGATGGTCTGGAACGTGATTTTTAATATTTTATTTGATCGCTGGTTTTCACCGCATGTCCCGCGCGGTCTGCTGGTCCGTACCCTTCAGGCTGTCGGTTTCGAAGGCGGGTTCGTTGTGATAGCGGTCCCCCTGACCGCAGTTATGCTGAATATCAGCCTGGTCAGCGCTCTGATGCTGGATATCGGGTTTCTTCTGTTTTATCTGCCTTATACTTATCTGTTTAACTGGTGCTGGGACAAACTGCCAGCCGCAGTGAACAGATTAAGACAATCCCGGCCCTGTATCCGTTAACAGTGCTTCTCCGGTCGCCAAACGGCGACCGGGATAAATTATGCAGAAGAATACCGTACTGTATTAATCATAGCCTTACTGCGGTTCAGTCTTCGGTTCGGCGCTAATTGACTTGTCGCAATTTCTCATCGGTCAGCCAGATTAATGATTGTATAATTTATGCTTCCGGGTCATAAAAACGGTCCAACTTTCTCAATCTGCTGGCTTACAATCCCGTTGTTACCTCATCTGACAATATTTCGCTGCACACTACGATATCGTTTTGTGCCGTTATTTATTGTTAACACTGAAAATTTACTGCTGCTTTATAAAGAAGAGTAATTTTTCACCAGCTTTCCTTCAATTTTTGCTATTTTGGATAAATAAATTTATTTCGGATTAGCCTCTGATTTGTACCATCATTCACGACTGGCAAGGATTGCCATGCCGTTAAGGAGAGATCATGCACCATACCACTCCCCTAATCACCACCATTGTCGGCGCGCTGGTGCTGGCTTTTCTGCTCGGTATGCTGGCGAATAAACTGCGAATTTCTCCGCTGGTCGGTTACCTGCTGGCTGGCGTACTGGCGGGGCCTTTTACTCCGGGATTTGTCGCTGATACCAATCTTGCTCCGGAACTGGCTGAACTGGGTGTTATTTTGCTGATGTTCGGCGTGGGATTACATTTTTCGCTGAAAGATTTAATGTCGGTAAAAGGGATTGCCATCCCGGGCGCGATTGCACAAATTTTTGTAGCAACATTGCTTGGGCTTGGGCTCTCCTCGGCCCTTGGCTGGAGTCTGATGACCGGTCTGGTCTTTGGTCTCTGTCTTTCCACCGCCAGTACCGTCGTATTGCTCAGAGCACTGGAGGAGCGGCAACTGGTGGACAGCCAGCGTGGGCGGATTGCTATCGGCTGGCTGATTGTTGAAGATCTGGTAATGGTGCTGACCCTGGTCTTACTCCCGGCCATTGCAGGAATGATGGAACAGGGAAATGCCAGTTTCAGCCTGCTGTTATGGGATCTATTAATCACCATCGGTAAAGTGGTTGCTTTTATGGTGATTATGGTGGTTTTTGGCCGGCGTGCTGTGCCATGGATTCTGGCGAAAAGTGCTGCTACCGGCTCACGCGAACTTTTTACCCTGGCCGTTCTGGCACTGGCGCTGGGTATTGCTTTCGGAGCCGTAGAGTTCTTTGATGTCTCCTTCGCACTCGGCGCTTTCTTCGCAGGGATGGTTCTCAACGAATCAGAACTGAGTCACCGGGCAGCACATGATACTTTGCCGCTTCGGGATGCCTTTGCCGTGTTGTTTTTTGTCTCGGTCGGTATGCTGTTTGACCCGCACATTCTGATTGAACGGCCGCTGGCAGTACTGGGGGCTCTGGCTATCATCCTGTTCGGCAAATCGATAGCGGCCTGGTTGCTGGTTACCTGGCTGGGACACTCCCGCCGTACCGCAATGACTATTTCGGTCAGCCTGGCACAGATTGGTGAATTTGCTTTTATCCTTGCAGGTCTGGGCGTTTCTCTGGGGCTGTTAAATGATGACGGGCGCAACCTGGTGCTGGCCGCCGCGATTATGTCAATAATGATTAACCCGGTGATGTTTACTCTGGCTGAGCGTTATCTGATGAAAACAGAGCAGCAGAGTGATAACAGCCAGCCGGATCTTCAGGAAGAAGAGCCCCTGGTTCCGCTTGAAATCTGCAACCATGCAGTGATTGTCGGTTATGGCCGGGTGGGAAGTCTGTTATGTCAGAAGCTCAACAAACTAAGGATTCCGGTGGTGGTTATTGAAACCACCAGGGCGCGGGTGGAAGTTGTCCGGGAACAAGGTATTCATGCAGTGTCCGGAAATGCAGCACGTCATGAAATTATGGACGTAGCTCGTCTGGATTGTGCCCGCTGGCTATTACTGACTATCCCAAATGGGTATGAATCCGGAGAAATCATTGCTGCTGCCAGAGAAAAACGCCCGGATATCGCGATTATTGCGCGGGCTCACTACGATGATGAAGTGACTTATATTATGGAACGTGGAGCCAACCGGGTGATTATGGGCGAACGAGAAATTGCTAACAGCATGCTGGATATTCTGGAAACAGAAATAGAAGAGCAGCCTGTCAGCAGAGAATGCCCTGTCTGACAATGTTGCATGCTGCCCGTAGCCGGGCAGCATAGATTTAACGATCCCAGTAAGCTTCTTCCAGACTATCTTCCCGCTCCGGCAAGCCTCTGCTCAGACGTGGGGAGTGTTGATTCAGCACCTGATAGCTCACACGGTTAGCATATTTACACACCTGTGCCAGCGAGGAGTACGTAAGATACTGATGCGCATGTTTGGCTGAATTTGGCACTTTCTGCCGGTGATAATTGTTGGCTGTGATATCGTGCAACACCGCCGCCAGTGCACCGTCTCCGGCGCCGTTGGTGTTCATAATCCTTTCAGGACCGCCCATATAAGGCGCAATATGCGAATAGATCTTTATCGGTTGCCGGCAGTCCTGACGACGCATTCCCCGACTAAACTCGTACTGATTAAACTCAGGGATTGCCCCCGGTAATAGCGGCAGATTGGTTTTTCGTTTGCTGGCATCTTCAGTAAATCCAGCCATATACAGGCCAGCTGGTCCGGCGGTACACAATACCAGATCAACCCACTGCAGAGCTTTATCTGCTGCCAGCAAAGGGTCAGACTCTCCGGTTAGCTCACAGGCTTCATCTTCATTCATTGCCACAATTGAAACATGTTCACTCAGAAAATCACGCCAGAATTGTGGGTTCTCGGCAATTACGTGCCTTGTTCCCAAGGTCAGCACCACCGGCACCTGATGTTTTTTAGCGTATTCAATAGCTTTCATGGTGGCGTGCGGCATCGGTTCGCCAGCTTTCGCCCTTACCAGGTAAGATGTCAGTACCAGCACTGCCGCTTCAGCAATCTGCTGTTCGGGAATACTTTCCGGATGCAACTGGTTCATATCCCCCGGGCTTATCGCAAATGTCCGCTCCCCCTGCTCACTGATCAGGGTGTAACAACGGCCAATCGAGCCCTCTACTCCTTGCATGCAGTTCAGGTCAACTTTACTGGAGGTATTACACAGGTAACGATAGGCATAATCACCAATTTTTATATTACTGCACATCACGCCCAGTAATACCGAACGGTCATCTGCCAGTACCGAGTAATTATGCAGGGTATTGCCGACAGTGCCGCCGGCAAACTGGTGTGTTATCAACTGCCCTGCCACCAGTTCCTGATAAAGAGCATCGGCCACATTATTTTCGATCACCAACGAATGCCCGCGACTTAAACCGTAACGTTCCAGGAAGCTATCGTCTACTTTTGCCTCAATATCAACCATGATTTGATCGATACCAACCACCGGAGGTGTCGTCTCTGATTCGGCAGGAGCTGCCTGGAGTAACGGGTCACGGGCACTGACCGGGAAATAATGTTTAGATTTACGCTGGCCGGGAAATTTCATGTTTTTCTGTTAATCGCAGGAATAAAAGGCGAATACTAGCATAATTCCGGCGATTAACGGTTATCTCATCGGTACTGGTTGACCAGCTGCAGCATCATTTCGATATGCAGTTCATCGTCATTCAGTGCCGGGATATACTCAAACTTCTCTCCGCCAGCGTGCATAAAGAATTCCCGGTTCTGACCATTAATCTCTTCCAGGGTTTCCAGACAATCGGCAGAAAAACCGGGGCTCATCACCTGAATATGACGAATACCTTTAGCTGGCAGCGATTTAACCGTTTCATCGGTATATGGCGACAACCAGGGTTCCCGGCCAAATCGTGACTGGTAGGTCATGATAAGCTGTTGCTCTGACATTCCCAGTGCTTCACGCAGCAACGTGGTGGTTTCGGCACAACGCTGTGGATAGTCATCCCCTTCATTGGCGAATCGCTGCGGAATACCATGAAACGACAACAATAAGACATCCGGCTTACCATGTTCGGCAAAGGCGCGTTCGGCCGATGCTTTCAGGGCAGCGATATAACCAGGATGAGTGGCGTAATCACGAATAAACTGGATATCCGGCAGTGTCCGGACTGGCAGAAAGATCTGATGCAGTGCATCCCAGACCGCCGATACAGTGGTAGAGGAAAATTGCGGATAGAGAGGCAGGACAATCAGCCGGGTCACTCCCTGCTCCAGAAGCTGGTTCACGGCACTGTCCAGCGACGGATTGCCATAGCTCATCCCCAGTGCAACCGGCATATCGGTCTTCGCAGCCAGCGCATCCCGTTGACGTTTACTGAACACCAGCAACGGTGACCCTTCTTCCATCCATACCGAGGCATAGAGTTTGGCGACCCGCGGAGAGCGCAATGGCAAAATAGCGCCGTTAAGTACCGGCCACCAGATCAGACGCGGAACATCCACCACCCGTTTATCACTAAGAAATTGCTTCAGATAGCGTTTGACTGCAGAAGAGGTTGGCGCATCAGGCGTGCCTAAATTCACCAGCAGGACACCTGGCTTATCTTGCCTCATAGTAATTTCCTGATAATAAGCTTGTACAAAGAAAGGCTTATTGTAGCGTATCCTGACGAAGGGAAAAGCAATTACTGCTATTGGTGACAGCGCGAACCGGTAAAATCCGGTCCGCACAGGGATTAACCCAGGATAGTTGCCAGCTCACTGCTGACATCCGCCACAGGGCGGGTACCGTCGATTTTCTGGTAACGGGTATGACCTTCAGCGGCTTCTTTGCTGTAATAAGCGATCAGAGGAGCTGTCATCTGATGATATTCCACCAGACGTTTACGAACCGTTTCTTCCTGGTCATCTTTACGGATGGTCAGTTCTTCACCGGTCACATCATCCAGCCCTTCCTGCTTCGGCGGGTTATAGGTGACATGATAAACACGGCCTGAAGGTGCATGCACACGGCGGCCAATGATACGGTCAACAATAATTTCATCCGGAACTGCAAATTCCAGGACGTAATCGACAGTAATTCCGGCGTCTTTCATGGCATCAGCCTGAGGAATAGTCCGCGGGAAACCATCCAGCAGAAAACCAGCTTTGCAGTCGTCCTGCGCAATGCGCTCTTTAACCAGGGCAATGACCAGCTCATCTGTGACCAGTTTACCCGCATCCATAATGGCTTTGGCCTGCATACCCAGCTCTGTGCCAGCTTTTACTGCCGCACGTAACATATCACCGGTAGAGATCTGCGGAATACCGTATTTCTCCATGATGAACTGAGCCTGAGTTCCTTTACCTGCACCCGGAGCACCGAGCAAAATAATACGCATTGCGTAATACCTCTTGCGAATCGCGTTTAATAAACTTTCAGAAGGGCAAAAACATAACATTATGTCCCGCTATCCACAAGGAAAGGAGCGGCCCGGAGTCGGGTAAATGGGGGATATGTACAGAAAGACAGCTTGTTATCGGTAACACCTGCCTCAGACAGCAAAATAACCGCGAAATCATCACCGATCGTGCGAAAGATGAGAACTTTAGCCCGGACAACCTTACCAAAAATAATGCCCCGGTAAACCGGGGCATTTTACGCTGAGAGAAAAAAGATTAACCCAGCAGTAACTGATTCATACGGCGGATAAACTGGTTCGGATCTTCCAGCGTTCCCCGCTCAGCAAACAGAGCCTGATCCAGCAGTAACTCAGTCCAGTCAGCAAAACGACTATCGTCTGTCGTTCCTGCCGCCTGTTTCACCAGTGGATGATCCGGATTAATTTCGAAGATATATTTAACTTCCGGCGCTTCCTGGCCCGCAGCAGCAAACAGTTTCGCCATCTGAGTACTCATTTCATCGGCGTCGGTCACCACAATGGCCGGGGTATCGGTCAGACGATGCGTCAGACGCACATCTTTCACCCGGTCACCGAGCAGAGTTTTCACGCGCTCAACAAATGGCTCAAGGGCTTTTTCGCTCTCTTTCTGCTCTTCGGTTTCTTCGTCGGCCAGCTTATCCAGCGTATCATCAGCTTTACTCACTGACTGGAAGATCTTGCCATCAAACTCGGTCAGATAGCTCATCATCCATTCATCGATGCGCTCAGACAGCAGTAGGACTTCAATCCCTTTCTTACGGAACAGTTCCAGGTGTGGACTGTTTTTCGCTGCTGCGTAGCTGTCAGCAGTGATGTAATAGATCTTTTCCTGACCCTCAGACATCCGGCTGATGTACTGTTCCAGGGTCACCGTCTGCTCTGAACTTTCAGAATGAGTCGAAGCAAAACGCAGCAGCTTCGCAATGGCTGGCAGGTTAGTCGGATCTTCTGCTGGCCCCTCTTTCAGTGCCAGACCAAAGGCCTTCCAGAATTGCAGATATTTAGCTTCATCATCTTTTGCCAGTTTTTCCAGCATTTGCAGAGTACGCTTAGTTAACGCGCTACGCAGGCTCTGGGTCACACGGCTGTCCTGCAGAATTTCACGGGAGACATTCAGCGGCAGATCATTGGAATCTATCAGACCACGAACGAATCGCAGATAATTCGGCATAAACTGTTCTGCGTCGTCCATAATAAATACGCGCTGTACATACAGCTTCAGACCATGTTTATGATCGCGGTTCCACATATCCCAGGGAGCCTGAGCCGGGATATACAGCAGGCTGGTATATTCCTGTTTTCCCTCGACCCGGTTGTGACTCCAGATCAGTGGATCTGTAAAGTCATGGGCAATATGTTTATAAAAATCGTTGTACTCTTCGTCAGTAATTTCTGACTTATTACGGGTCCACAGTGCCTGAGCCTTATTTACTTTTTCCCAGGTCGTGGTCTCGTTTTCTTCGTCTTTAGTTTCGATCTCAACCGGAAGTGCAATATGGTCTGAGTACTTACTGACTATATTACGCACCCGCCAGCTGTCGAGAAACTCATCTTCACCTTCACGCAGGTGTAATGTAATTTCTGTTCCGCGATCGGCTTTTTCGATATCTGCCAGCGTATATTCGCCTTCACCGGCAGATTCCCAGAATACGCCCTGATCGGCAGGCGCACCCGCAGCACGCGTACGGACCGTCACTTTATCAGCAACGATAAAGGCCGAATAAAAACCAACACCAAACTGACCAATCAGTTGGCTGTCTTTTACCTGATCCGATCCCATTGATTCAAGGAAAGCTTTGGTTCCTGATTTGGCGATTGTGCCCAGGTTGTCAATAACTTCCTCACGGCTCATACCGATACCGTTGTCACTCAGAGTCAGCGTGCGCTGGTCTTTATCGACGGATAAGCGAACACGTAATTCACCGTCACCTTCATACAGCGAAGCGTTTGACAGGGCACGAAAACGGAGTTTATCTGCTGCATCAGATGCGTTAGAGATAAGCTCACGCAAAAAGATCTCTTTATTTGAGTAGAGCGAATGGATCATCAGTTGCAGAAGTTGCTTTACTTCTGACTGGAAACCACGAGTCTCTTGTCCTTTCATTGTCATTGATACCTCAAAAAATCAGGATTAACGAATGTCGGGATATAAGATGGGGATGAAACCGGAGATTTCAAGCTGATGTTCCACAGGAACATCAGCAAGCGATTAATATTTAAACTTTTGACGCCCGGCGAGCGAATGCGACAGTGTTGTACCATCCACCATTTCCAGTTCTCCGCCCACAGGAACACCATGTGCGATGCGGCTGGCCTCCACGGAGTACTGGCGGCAAAGATCAGCGATATAATTCGCGGTCGCTTCACCTTCGATAGTCGGATTAGTTGCCAGAATCACTTCAGTGATGGTTTCGGTTTGTAGTCGCTGTTCCAGAATATCCAGGCCAATGTCGCCCGGCCCGATACCGTCTAATGGCGACAGATGCCCCATCAGTACAAAGTAGCGGCCTGAAAACTGCCCGGTCTGCTCAACTGCGTGAATATCTGCAGGACTCTCTACAACGCAAATAATACCATTCTGCTGGCGTCTTGGATTCGCACAGATGGTACACATTTCCTGTTCTGTAAAGGTCCGACAATGAGAGCAGTGACCAATTTCCGACATCGCGCGGGTCAGCGCCTGTGCCAGACGCATCCCGCCACTACGATCCCGTTGCAGCAAATGAAAGGCCATGCGCTGCGCTGACTTAGGCCCGACACCGGGCAGACAACGCAGCGATTCCATCAGAGATTCCAGCAGCGGGCTTGTCTGCATCAGAATGGCATCTTAAAGCCAGGAGGTAACTGCATACCTGCAGAAACTGAAGCCATTTTCTCTTTCTGAGTCTCTTCAATGCGACGTGCGGCATCGTTAAATGCGGCAGCAACCAGATCTTCCAGCATCTCTTTGTCGTCTTCCAGCAGGCTTGGGTCGATTTCAACGCGACGGCAGTTATGAGCACCATTGATGGTAACTTTAACCAGACCGGCACCGGATTCACCAGTTACTTCCAGCGCAGCGATCTCTTCCTGAACCTGAGCCATTTTGTCCTGCATTTGCTGGGCTTGCTTCATTAAGTTACCCAGACCACCTTTACCAAACATAATACTCTCTCTCTGCTTAGGCCACAGTCATCCTGATGATGACCTGCAGCATGATTACACGGGTCGGATGCTTTCTTCATCCAGATCCGCATCAAATAATTTCTGCAATGTCCGGATATAAGGATCATTAACCATAGACTGACGCGCCTGGCTCAGCTTTTCTTCATAAATAGCCTGACGCCATTCGAGTGGTGTCAGTACAGCGGGATTATCATCTGCCTCGATGGTCAGTTCAACTGTTTCGCCTGCTTGCGCCGACAAAACTTCCGCCAACACTTTACGCGCCGAAGGCGAATTCAGGTGTCCCTGCGCCGGACGAAGGTGCAGACAAACACTGCTCCCCTGTTGCTGCTTCCAGGCATTTAGCGCCAGTTGCTGCACCAGTTTTGGCAAATTCAGCTGCGCAATTTCCGCAGCCCAGGGATCACGTTGCTGAGCTTCTTCGGCCAGTCTGGCCGCCAGTTCCGGTGTTTTTTCATGCTCCAGCGCAGTACGTAACGCCTTAGGTGTTGTCACCGGCTGCACAACTTCCGCTTCCGGTAGCTGTGTTTTCCAGCGATAACGTTCCTTTTTTTCAGGCTGGCCGTTCGCATCACTTTGTGCGGAGCGGGCTTTACTCCCCCGCTCAGTCACTGCTGCAAGTCGCTGCAAAGCATTCTGCGCCGGCTGCGCGGTTTGCACCGCCGGCTCAGTCTTTTTTGTGCCGCTGGCTCCCCGGCGTAGCAGTTCTGTTCGTGCCTGTAATAACTGGCTGGTAGTACCCGTGATGGACGGAGGAGGTTCCGACGGGGCCTCCGATGGCGCCGGACTGATTGCCGCAGGTGCCGGTGCTGGCGCAACTGCTACTGGCTGAACCATCGCCGCCGGGACTCCGGCAGGCACTACCGACGGAGCTGTTTCAATAACGGCCAGCGGATGAAACGCCAGAGCCCGCAGCAGGGTCATCTCAACTCCCATGCGAGGATCAGGCGCCAGCGAGAGCTCTTTTCTGCCCATCAGCAGTGTCTGGTAGTAGAGCTGAACTTCTTCAGGAGGCAGTTTTCTTGCCAGTTCCCGTAGTTGCTGCTCACTGGTAATAAACTCTTCATTCAGTGAACCAGGCAATAACTGCAGCATGGCTACGCAATGCAACAGGCGCAACATCTCCACCAGCAGGGCTTCCCATTCCACTCCCCGGGCAGCGGCTTGCTGTAACAGAGTCATCACGGACTCCCCCTGACCGGCGGACAGTGCCTCAATCAATGCCAGGGGCTGACTGCTGTCAAGAGTCCCCAACATTCCGGCTACCGTTTCGGTGGTCACGGCCCCTTGCCCCATGGCAATCGCCTGATCAGTCAGGCTTAAACCGTCGCGCAGGCTGCCGTCTGCCGCACGAGCCAGTAGCTGCAAGGCCCGGGGTTCGGCACTGATATTTTCGCTGTTAAGTATCCGTGTTAACTGCTGGCTAATCTGTTCTACATCCAGCGCCTTCAGATGAAACTGCAGGCAACGGGAAAGAATGGTCACTGGTAATTTTTGCGGGTCAGTCGTCGCCAGCAAAAATTTCACATGTTCCGGCGGTTCTTCCAGTGTTTTCAGTAATGCGTTGAAACTATGGCGCGATAACATGTGAACTTCATCGATCAGATACACTTTAAAACGACCACGGGCCGGAGCGTATTGCACGTTATCCAGCAGGTCGCGGGTATCTTCGACTTTGGTACGGGATGCCGCATCGATTTCAATCAGATCGACAAACCGGCCCTGCTCAATTTCCCGGCAATTTTCACACTGCCCGCAAGGGGTAGCAGTGATCCCCTGTTCACAGTTCAGGCCTTTTGCCAGCAAGCGGGCAATGGTAGTTTTACCGACACCACGAGTGCCGGAGAAAAGATAGGCGTGATGGAGTCTGCCCAATGACAAACCATTGGCCAGCGCGGTCAAAACATGCTGTTGGCCGACAACATCAGCAAAAATCTGAGGCCGCCACTTTCGCGCAAGAACCTGATAACTCATGGAATTTTAGTCACTGGATAGGGTTAACACATCATGCAGCGCCCCGTGAGGTGACACTGCATCTCGAATCGATAGCGGCAGCAGACAGAGATTGACTCTGCTTGTCTGTGCACTGTCTAGTGTATCAGCCACCTGGCCCATTGCCTATAAATTTAGGTCAGGACCAGGCTGTGATCAGTTGCGCTTATCAGTGGCCCGGGAAGTTAACCACACTGAAACAGTCAATACCTAACGCCCGCAGACGGGACTCACCTTCCAGATCAAAAAGGTTGATCACAAAGGCAGCATCATGCACTTCGGCACCGGCGCGACGAATCAGTTTAACCGTCGCTTCAATGGTACCACCAGTGGCCAACAGGTCATCCACCACCAGCACTACATCGCCAGGTTTTACCGCATCGGTATGCATTTCCAGCACATCGGTACCGTACTCAAGAGAAAATTCTTCACGGTAAGTTTCACGCGGCAGCTTGCCTGGTTTACGCACAGGAACAAAACCCACACCCAGCCCCAGCGCCACCGGTGCGCCAAATAAAAACCCGCGAGCTTCGGTCCCGACAACTTTGGTAATGCCCTTGCCACGATAACGTTCAACCAGCACTTCAATGGTCGCTGAATACGCTTTTACATCTTCCAGCAGTCCGGTAACATCACGGAAAAGGATCCCGGGTTTTGGATAGTCCGGAACACTTTTAATGCTATTTTTAATGGATTCAAGCTGTTGCTCAGTTACGCTCATAATGGTACGCCTGGTGAAGTCTCAGTAACACGCAGCCCCTGCCTCTCACGGTGACATCACCGTGGACGGCAAAGTCATTATCAGAGGGACCGCGCACGAAAACGGACAAATCTAAGCAAACTGCAAAACAATTGCAACCTCAGAGCCGTGGCTTGTGCTTATTTATACTGTTGCACAATCCAGGATCAATGTTCTTACAATAAATCAGTCCTCTCTCTGTGTGCAATCAGTCTGTTTACAGAGTGCCAGTCTGGCAGAGGAGATGGCTTTTATTCCACCAGTTACACCCGACGGGTACAGAGTTCTTCGTGACAGGCGAGTAAATATGAATAAACAAAAAGTCATTCGCCAGTTTACGGCATTAACAGACCATTTGCGCCGGCAAACGGAACAGGCTGGCAACCCCGTATGCCGGGAAAAACGCTTTGACCCACAGTTATTTATGGATAATGGCAACCGGCTTCAGGATTATCTTCAACAAGTGAATGCCAGCCTGGAAAAGCTGTCAGGGATTAGCTCTGCTGAATCACCTGAATTTCAATGGCTGTCACAACGGTTACTTGATCAATGCCAGGCCATGCAACGGGAACTGAATACTTTAGACAGCAGACGTGCCGTGTTACCTACGGTGGCAGACTACTGGCTAAACAAGTATCAGGAGCAACGGGGTTATGAATCCAGATTGTGCGAGATGATTTCTCAGCACGAGCAACAATTAAATAACGCAGAGACTTTACAGCAACAGCAACTGATCGCCAACAAACTGGATCTGCTGGAGCAAAGACTGGCGCGCTGCCGGGCCGCTTTGCAGGAAAGTTACTGGCAGACCTCTGTGCGAACACCGCAAGAGAATTAGTCGCGCTTCTTCCAGGTCAGTCAGTGACCCGCTTAACCCATTTCTGGCTGACATCGTGCCCAAAAGGTGACAACCTGCCCTTTCGGTAGCGGCTTAGCCGTTAATGCGACAACCGGATCACCCGGAATTACCGCACATACAGGTAAATCACTTTTTTACAGAACAGGTTAACTTTATGTCGCTGGAATCTGCACCTGAAGAGGTTAAACTTGCTGTTGATTTAATTATGCTTTTAGAAGAGAACCAGATACCAGCCCGGCTGGTACTAAAAGCGCTGGAAATTGTCCGACAGGATTACATTGCCAAGCGAGATATAGAAGAAAAAGGAATGACACCAGGTACCTGATATTGCTGGTGTCTGTGGGTTATTTTTGCAGTGCCGGACTCAGGCGAAGCATATCAATAAAAGCTTCAACTAAATCGGGTGCTTCCTTTTCTAAGTTGAAGCTTGCCGGAGTAAACAACCAGTTTTCCATCAAACCGCTGATATAACTGCGCATTAATATGGCAGCCTGGCGGGTGTTGAGATTAGGGGGAAGCTGCCCTTGGCATATGCAATTATGTAAAGAAGCTTCAATTTTTGGATAGCATTCCAGCAAGAGGCTTTGCTGAATTTTTTGAAATGTTTCCATTTCTCCGACAAACTCACATTTATGGAATATAATTTCCATCAGTGCACGACGTGAGCGGTCTGTCACAGTCGATTGCAACAATGTAACGAGCAGTGCTTTCATCTGAGCCAGCGGGTCATCCGGATACTGAATCTGATATTCCTGTTCCAGTTCATCCAGATGCGCATCGCATTGCAGCCAGATCTCATTAAGAATGTCGATTTTATTTTTGAAGTGCCAGTAAATCGCTCCACGTGTAACGCCAGCCCGGGTTGCAATATCTGACAACGAAGTGGAAGAAACTCCGTTGGTGGAAAAGCAGTGGATCGCGGCTTCAATAATCTGATTTCGCGTCTCCAGTGCCTGCTCTTTAGTTTTTCGTGCCATAGAAAGTCTGTCTTTATAAGGGTCGAGGTGTATATGCCCCGCCATCAGGCATATACCGATTTACATACATTCATGTATATATGTACGATAGCATGGTTTGTATTTTTGCACAGCTACAGGTCGTTATCTTTGGGCACAGTAGCTCGTTAAATTCCGGATATTAGAGGTTTATTTATGAAAAAAAACAGAGGATTGTCACCTCTGGCGGCCATCCTGATGTTATCCGGGAGCGTAGCTCTTACCGGGTGTGATAATAATAAAACACAGGCATCCGGACAGCAGCAGGCTCCACAGGTTGGTGTGGTGACGTTACAAACCGCTCCGCTAAAAATCATCACAGAGTTACCTGGCCGTACTTCAGCTTTTCGGGTGGCAGAAGTCCGACCGCAGGTTTCCGGAATTATTCTTAGAAGAAACTTTGTCGAAGGGAGTGATATTAAAGCAGGTGAGTCATTGTATCAGATTGACCCTGCAACCTATCAGGCCGCTTATGACAGTGCTTTGGGCGATTTAGCCAAGGCACAAGCCAATGCACGTATCGCTGAGTTAACCGTACGTCGTTATAAACCGTTGATGGGTACCAAATATATCAGTCAGCAGGATTATGACACCGCTGTGGCTACCGCAGCGCAGGATAATGCGGCTGTTCAGTCAGCAAAAGCCAGTGTAGAAACCGCCAGAATTAACCTGGCTTACACCAAAGTCAGTTCACCTATTTCCGGGCGTATCGGTAAGTCATCCGTGACCGAAGGTGCACTGGTGCAAAGTGCGCAGACCACTGCTCTGGCAACCGTTCAACAGTTAGATCCGCTGTATGTCGATGTGACCCAGTCAAGCGATGAATTTCTGCGGCTGAAATCTGAGATGGCTTCTGGAAAATTACAACAGGTGAACGGCAAAGCTCAGGTGTCTGTTGTACTGGATAACGGTGCAACATTCAGCCAGACCGGTACCCTGGAGTTCTCTGACGTTACCGTAGATGAAACCACCGGTTCTATCACTCTGCGGGCAATTGTCCCTAACCCTGACCATACATTGCTGCCAGGTATGTTCGTGCGTGCCCGACTGGATGAGGGAACAAACCCTAATGCCTTGCTGGTGCCTCAACAAGCCATTACCCGTACCCCTACCGGCCAGGCAACAGCCATGGTTGTTGGTGCAGATAATAAAGTTGAAGTGCGCATTGTCACAGCTGATCAGGCTATCGGTGATAAATGGCTGGTCACTAAAGGGCTGAGTGCCGGAGATAAAGTGATTACTGTTGGTCTGCAACGCGCTAAACCAGGCGCCCAGGTTACTCCTGAAGAAGTAAAACCTGATGCAGACAGCCAGGCAAACAGCAATGCACAGTAACTATCAGAAAAACCTTTGTTATTACAGGAGCCACTGATACATGGCTAAGTTCTTTATCGATCGCCCGATTTTTGCATGGGTACTCGCCATCATTGTGATGCTGGCGGGAGCATTGTCGATTCTGAACCTCCCGATTGAGCAATACCCTGCGGTTGCTCCTCCGGCGGTGCAGATTCAGGCAACCTATCCGGGCGCTGATGCAAAAACGCTTCAGGATTCCGTCACCCAGGTCATAGAACAAAATATGAACGGGATTGATGGTTTACTGTATATGTCTTCCAGCAGTGACTCTTCAGGGACACTGCAGTTAACACTGACCTTTGCGGCCGGAACCAACGCTGATATCGCGCAGGTTCAGGTGCAAAACAAACTACAACTGGCAACACCATTACTGCCTCAGGAAGTACAGCAACAGGGGATCAGTGTTAAAAAATCCTCCAGCAGCTTCCTGATGGTGGCGGGTTTTGTCAGTGATGATGGCAGCATGGACCAGAATGATATTGCTGACTATGTGGCTTCGAATATCAAAGATCCTATCAGTCGTACCCTGGGGGTAGGTGATACTCAGCTGTTCGGTGCCCAGTACGCTATGCGTATCTGGATGGACCCGGCAAAACTGAATAATTACCAGCTCACCCCGGTCGATGTTATTTCTGCCATTACTGCCCAGAACGCCCAGGTGGCTGCCGGTCAGTTAGGGGGTTCACCTCCGGCACCAGGCCAGCAGTTGAATGCATCTATCATTGCTCAGACGCGTCTGACTTCTCCGGATGAGTTTAAGAAAATCCTGCTAAAAGTGAACCCTGACGGTTCTCAGGTGACTCTGGGTGATGTTGCTGATGTGGCGCTGGGCGGCGAAAACTATGAAGTTATTGCTCGTTATAACGGAAAACCTGCCGCGGGTCTGGGGATCAAGCTGGCTACCGGGGCAAATGCCCTGGATACCGCTGCAGCAGTAAAAGCGGAGCTGGCTAAACTGCAGCCTTTCTTCCCGCACGGGTTGAGAGTTGTTTACCCGTATGACACCACGCCATTCGTGAAGATTTCTATTTTCGAAGTGGTTAAAACACTGTTCGAAGCGATTGTGCTGGTGTTCCTGGTGATGTATCTGTTCCTGCAGAATTTCCGTGCCACACTGATTCCGACCATTGCGGTGCCGGTAGTGTTGCTGGGAACCTTTGCCATCCTGAACGCTTTTGGTTATTCGATAAACACCCTGACGATGTTCGGGCTGATACTGGCTATCGGTCTACTGGTCGATGATGCCATCGTGGTGGTAGAGAACGTTGAACGTGTCATGGTTGAAGAAAATCTCCCGCCAAAAGAAGCCACTAAACGTTCAATGGAGCAGATTCAGGGGGCACTGGTCGGGATCGCCCTGGTATTGTCTGCGGTATTTATTCCTATGGCCTTCTTTGGCGGGTCTACCGGGGTAATTTATCGTCAGTTCTCTATTACTATCGTTTCGGCGATGGCGCTGTCGGTTCTGGTGGCATTGATTCTGACTCCGGCTCTGTGTTCAACCATTCTGAAACCGATCAAACCAGGTGATCACGGAAAAGAGAAAGGTTTCTTTGGCTGGTTTAACCGGATTTTCGACAAGAGCACAAACCACTACGTAAACAGTGTCAGTCACATTATCCGTCGTACCGGGCGGTATCTGGTGATTTACCTTGTCATCGTAGTCGGAATGGTGTGGCTGTTTGCTAAACTGCCAACCTCATTCTTGCCGGATGAAGACCAGGGACTGTTACTCGCACAGGCACAATTACCTGCCGGAGCGACCCAACAGCGTACCCAGAAGGTTATGGATCAAATCACCAACTACTTCCTGACCAAAGAGAAAGATAACGTTCAGTCTGTGTTTACAGTAAACGGCTTTGGTTTCTCGGGTCGCGGGCAGAACACCGGTATTGCCTTTGTCAGTCTGAAACCGTGGGATGAACGTTCCGGAAGTAATAACAAAGTTCCGGCGATTGCCGGACGGGCTATGGCTGCATTAAGCCAGATTAAAGATGCCTTTGTTATTCCGTTCAACCTTCCGGCAATTATCGAGTTAGGTAATGCTACAGGTTTCGACTTTGAACTGATTGACCAAGGTAACCTGGGCCATGAGAAGTTACTGGAAGCCCGTAATCAGTTGTTAGGTATGGCAGCACAGCATCCTGATGTACTGGTCGGAGTTCGTCCTAACGGCATGGAAGATACCCCTCAGTACAAACTGATCATCGATCAGGAGAAGGCTAACGCACTGGGCGTGTCCATTTCGGATATCAATACCACCATTGGTGCCAGTTGGGGTGGTAGTTACGTCAATGACTTCATCGACCGTGGCCGTGTGAAGAAAGTTTACGTGATGGGTAAAGCCGTCGATCGTATGCTGCCTAGCGACATCGATAAGTGGTATGTCCGTAACAGTAGCGGAACGATGGTTCCATTCTCGGCATTCTCGTCGGCGAAATGGCAGTATGGTTCTCCGCGTCTGGAACGTTATAACGGCTTACCGTCAATGGAGATTCTGGGGCAACCCGCTCCTGGTAAAAGTTCCGGTGAAGCAATGGCGTTAATGGAACAACTGGCGTCTAAACTTCCGGCCGGAGTTGGTTATGAATGGACAGGAATGTCTTATCAGGAACGAATGTCAGGAAACCAGGCACCTGCGCTGTACGCCATTTCACTGATTGTCGTGTTCCTGTGTCTGGCAGCGCTGTATGAGAGCTGGTCAATTCCGTTCTCAGTTATGCTGGTGGTTCCGTTGGGTATTATTGGTGCCCTGCTGTTTACTACCCTGCGCGGACTGAGTAATGACGTTTACTTTGTGGTTGGCCTGTTAACTACTATCGGGCTTTCCGCGAAAAACGCCATACTGATTGTCGAGTTTGCCAAAGACCTGATGGACAAGGAAGGCAAAGGCCTGGTCGAATCTACGCTGGAAGCAGTTCGTATGCGTCTGCGGCCGATTCTGATGACCTCGCTGGCCTTTATCCTTGGGGTACTGCCATTGGCTATCAGTACCGGTGCAGGTTCCGGCTCACAAAATGCCGTAGGTACTGGTGTTATCGGTGGTATGGTGACAGCAACCTGTCTGGCAATATTCCTTGTTCCGGTATTCTTCGTCGTAGTACGTCGTCGGTTCGGCAAGACTAAAGCTGTGGATGAGAACACCACTCATATTGAACACAAATAGTCTGCCATAGTATAAATTAACTGACAAAGAGGCTGCCCCGGCAGCCTCTTTTTTTATCCTGAATTCAACCACTTCACTCCAGTCACTAAAAACCATCACTGCTAAGCCTTGCCTGTAACGATTAAAATCGCCATACTATTGATATGTTATAACATAACAAATTAGAGGCATTATGAAACCGGAAATTCATCCTTACTACCGACCTGTGGTTTTTCACGATACAACCGCAAATGAATATTTCAAAGTCGGTTCAACCATCAAAACTGACCGGACCATTGAGTATCAGGGAGAAACTTTCCCGTATGTCACATTAGATGTTTCTTCTGTGTCTCACAGCTTTTATACCGGCAAACAGAAATCCATTTCTAAAGACAGTAGTGCGGCCAGATTCCAGCAACGGTATGGCCGTTTTCTGGGAAATAAAACAGGAGAATAACCATGCAGGTGCTCAGTTCACTTAAATCTGCGAAACAGCGCCATCCCGACTGCAAGCTGGTTCGTCGTCATGGCCGGGTATATGTAATCTGTAAATCGAATCCACGCTTCAAAGCGGTTCAGGGCAGAAAAAAGAAACGCTAAAACCAGAAAAGCGGCCGTTTGGGCCGCTTTTTAGTGGTAAGTTAATATTATCATCACCCTATGCCTTTCAGACACTCGTCCGAAATATCTGTACGTTAATCGCTACCATCACACCAGGCACGAAAAAAACCTTTGGGCAGAGCCCTTCCACGCGTTCTCTTTTGCAGCGACATTAACCAGTACAACTCATATGACCCCGGTCTGATAATCAATACAATAGCGATAAATGACGACAGCTTTTATCTGATTAACCGACACAGTTTCGCCGAAAGCACTGGCTTGCAGATAGATATTAAATCCTGCCTGAAACACAAACCGGAACCCATAGCAGGAAGCACCAGCTGCCAGTACTGTATAAACCTTCGTTGATCGATACCTGACAAGTATTCGTAAGAAAGTCACGGTTAATGCCACCAAATTCAGACCTCGGACAGATGCTCCATAGCCACCCGTTCAAACACGGTTAACAGGAGTTGTCTTTCAGGCTGGCTGCAACGCAAACCTGACGGTGAGCATGCGGCAGAGAGCGTTGTCAATCGTCAGAGAGAACGGGTAAATATGCGATGTCTGCCCTGAACAAGCCAGATTTATCAACGCGATTATCGCCCGGCACAACCATTGTTCAGCCAGCGACTGAATCCCCTTCCCTCCTCCGGGACAAGACGCCAGAAAGATCTTCAGAGGTCAAAGGATGATGATTACAGGACACCAGAGAGATACAAAAATGTTATGCACTGGCGTATCCAACAGCATCAGCCGTAAACGAAAGCAAATAAGTGTTTCTAAATATCAAAACTCTGGGCATACAGCAGCTAGGGATTAATCTTTGGCAACTGTTATGCTAAGCTGGCCAGCAGCGATGATTAATCTTTCGCAGGAACCGTGAGGAGTAATTATCGTGTCAGCCTGAAGATTACTGATTATCACAGGCCGTTTTTTAAGAAAAATCTTTATTGATAGATTCAATCTATAGATGATAGTTTGCCAGTATGTTCAAATCAGGTTCATACTGTAACTAGTCCCGTTTAATCACCCCTGTACTGTTTATTGATGAATGCTTACCCTGGTGTTATAGCTATTTAATCCCGGGTATTTTAATAAACATCTGAGACAAATTATTGGGAATAAAAAGTCTGCTGACAGTTAAACTATTTTGTTGGACAGAGGTCAGAATTTACATCATTGATCATTTATGTTGTGAGGCGGTTAATTTTCAAAACTATTCACAATGAAATGCCAGGCATGTAAGTTAAGCAACATCAGTCATTGAGAATCTTCCGTAGCTTTCTATTTTCGCTGAAATTATCTTCAGCCGGGTTTATGAGAGGTGGAAAAGATGGATGAATACTCACCTAAACGGTATGATGTGGCGCAGTTGAAGTTTCTGTGTGAAAATCTGTTTGATGAAAGTATCGCGACCCTCAACGTACAGCAGGCTTGCTGGATAAATGACCCTGCTTCAGCAGAAAACCTGCAACTGCACGAACTGATTGAACACATTGCAGCTTTCAGTATTCTCTATAAATTAAAACATAGCGAAGACGAACAACTGATTAAACAGGTTGATAAATATCTTGACGACACATTTACATTATTCAGTGGTTACACTGTAAATAAACAGGACTTTAGTTTCTGGAAAACATCGTCAAACCAGTTATTTAGATTATTTTTTGAGGCAAGTCCCTGTGAGACAAATGGACACAGCTTCACACATTAGCCAGGAGTGGTTTTAATATGAGCAGCCCTACACTAACTAAAACAGATTATCTGATGCGTCTGAGACGTTGTCGGTCTATTGATACCCTTGAGCGGGTAATCGAGAAGAATAAATATGAATTATCTGACGA
This sequence comes from Tatumella citrea, assembly GCF_002163585.1. Taxonomy (NCBI): domain Bacteria; kingdom Pseudomonadati; phylum Pseudomonadota; class Gammaproteobacteria; order Enterobacterales; family Erwiniaceae; genus Tatumella; species Tatumella citrea. The sequence continues at coordinate 1,150,867 of NZ_CP015579.1, read as the reverse complement.
AGATTTGGTGGTTTTTTATTCAGCCGCTGATCACCGTCTTGCTGAACTGACCATGAATAAATTGTATGACAAAGTTCCGGCAACCGTATGGAAGTATGTAAGGTAACAATACTGCATTTTTATTCCCGTGATTAAACAGATTACCTGTCTGACACTTCAGAGCCGCTGACGATTGAATATAGAATGAATAATACCTGCGGGGGTCTGTTATTTCCCGCAGACAGATATTTCCTTAGGTCCTGCCCTGTTAATACCCTTTGCTGTAGTGACTAGTTCTGCAGACAGGATATTGCTTTCCTGCGTAAGTAATAACACTTAGCAGACAAAACACGATTGAAAATCAGAATATAAATGACTATCAGTAACATGAACTTGCTATGTGGGCGTAGAGTAATCAGGCTGTAGCTTCTGACGGAAATATAAACAGAACGGATAACTGAGAAGAGATTCTGAAGAATCGATTGGGTGGGGCCTCTGCCAGCGACATCCCGGCACATGCGTCACCTGCTGCGGCTGCTTCCTTCCGGATCTGACCGGGTTCACAAGTTAGCATTGCGGGAGAACCAGCAGAGTCCCCATTGAAAAGCTCTGATTTCTCAAAGCGCAGGCATTATCAGTGATGGTGAGGTTAATTGCAAGTCTGTGACAGTTAACCGTTGTTTTCTTGAGCACTGCTGCCAACTATAATTACCTGTAAGTCAGATAAAAAGCATCAGGGTAGAAAATGAAAGAAGAATTAAATTTCCGGGAAAGAGTATGGATGATAGTTGCAGCCATCCCTCACGGGCAGGTGACTACCTACGGAGATATTGCCAGGCTGGCAGGAAATTCTAAAGCTGCCAGACAGGTCGGCGGGGTACTCAGTAAATTGCCGGTAGGTTCAACCCTGCCCTGGCATCGGGTAGTCAACCGGATGGGACAAATTTCGTTGCAGGGAGAAAACCTGTTGCGCCAGAGAAATGCCCTGTTAGCTGAGAATATAGAAATTGGTCCCCGGCAAACAATCTCTCTGGCTAAATATCGCTGGTCAGGCGATTAATTATCACCTGACCAGATTTGCGCGGATTATGGTGCAACAGGTGCACTTGCCGGCGTCGCAACCGGAACAGCGACCTGAGGAACGGCAACCAGCATCAGATCTTTACGCTGTGTGACACCAGAGCTCACAGGCTGCAGTGACTCTGAAGCAAAAATAACCCGTCCGTCCAGTGTTATGGCTGCACTTAACAGTACCTGCCCCTGAGGATTGACATCTCTGCCGTTAAACGGAAGTTTGTAGTGAAGAGGTGCCTGCTGTCCGGAAATTTTCTGAACTTTCTGCGCTATTACCCGGGTAGGCCCTGTTCCGCCTGAAGCATCTGACAAAGTCACAGTCAGTAAGGCATTTTCAGGCAATGCGATACGCTGGCGGACAAATACAGCTCCGGAGATTACAGGTTGCGCAACATTGGCACTAATGCCAGGCGCTTTCAGCGCACCCACGGGTACATCAGATTTATCAGCACATGCTGTAACGGACAATGCTATAACTAAACCACTGATAATATGCATAGGTTTCATTGATGTCGTCTCCTTATGAACAGAATGAACAACGGTGCTCTATAGTTACTCAATAGTGTTTTTTGCCACCGCTATGCAATAATTCTGGCAGATTGTCCGGTTTCTTCCTGTTTATTAATGCCAAACTTGCTGAACTGGCAAATTATAAGAAAATTCCTGGTTAATAACCTATTGATCATTCTGAGGTAACTATGAGTCAGGCATTAGAGAAATTACTCAAATTATTACAACCAGAACAACTGGATAGCCGGTTATTTCGGGCAGACTGTGAAGAACTTGGCTTGCCACAGGTGTTCGGAGGACAGGTTGTTGGTCAGGCTCTGTGTGCTGCACAACAAACCACTGAGAGTGATCGCCATGTACATTCGTTTCACAGCTATTTTCTGAGACCGGGTGACAGTCGTCAGTCGATTATTTACGACGTTGAAATTCTGCGGGATGGCAGAAGCCTCAGTGCCCGCAGAGTTAAAGCCATTCAAAACGGAGTTCCAATCTTCTTTATGACAGCCTCTTTTCAGGCTGCGGCAGAAGGTTTTGAACATCAGACTACGATGCCGGAGATTCGCGGACCGGAAGGACTACCCAGTGAGCAGCAGCTGGCTGCTCAGTTATTTAATAAAATTCCCGAAAAGTTACGCCCACTGATGAGTGCTGAGCGCCCTCTTGAATTTAGGCCGGTGCAACTGCATAACCCATTACAGGGCCATGTTAGCGAGCCTGTCCGTCAGGTCTGGTTAAAAGCCAACGGTAAACTACCTGAAAATCAAAATCTGCATCAATATATGTTGGGGTATGCTTCTGATTTCAATTTTCTGCCAGTGGCTTTGCAACCTCATGGCAAAGGATTTCTCGAGCCAGATATGCAGGTCGCCACGATCGATCATTCAATGTGGTTCCATCGCCCCATAAACCTTAATGAATGGCTGCTTTACAGTGTGAACAGCCCTTCAGCTTCAGGAACCCGCGGGTTTGTGCGTGGTGAATTTTATAGTCAGGATGGGCAGTTGCTGGCTTCTGCTGTTCAGGAAGGCGTTATCCGGTTACGTAAAAACTGATGAGTTCGCCACTGACTTTTCTCAAGACAAGCAGGTGCAGAACACCGGTGGTAAAGGCCTCCCGAAATATTTCCGCCCCCGTTGAGGGGGCTGTTACTACTTTGACTGACAACTCCGGCAATTTCATTAGCAGTTCATATCGTTGTTTTGAACAGTATGTAACATTGTATAACTAGCAAAACCCCACAATTTCATGATTTATGTTATCCCCTGCGATGTTTCCGTCAATGCCACATCATCAGGGGCGAGAATAGATATTCCCGGCTGAAAGCTATTGAAACTGGCTGCCAGTAGCAGTGACTCTTCGCTGTTGTGAAGCTCACCACTGCTTATCACTCTCTGCCAACAATACGTTATCCCTTCCCGGGCCGGATTTTGAACTCTGCCAGTAGTTACGGAAGGTCGCTGTTTTCATCCAGGCAAGGTGACATAACACTGAATGCAACCATACATCCCCTTTAATGCCCGGGTTTATACTGCATTTTAGCCGAATTTGTTAATGCTATTTCAACGCATGACCCGGAGGCCAGACTGACATCCAGGAGCGACACAGTGACCTGAACATCTGTTTTCAGATAACAGACAACCGCCCCGATAATAAGAGTCGCCTTAGAACCAACCCTGCATAAAAACCCGGGGCAGTGCTCCCCTAACCTATCACGGCCTTCAACCGGGTAAGTGAGCTGCCTCATTCCCCTGTTCCCGGAAAAAGTGTATTGCCTGTACAAACGCTTCATCCCGGTCAAATTGCCTTGGTCTGCCTGTTTTCATCCTCCTGCCCTCACTAATACATACCAATCGATATAAAATAGATTGACAGCACCCCACTCTGCACTCAACATATATACCAATCGATATATAAATAATAAATTAACGCTACTGCGTGAAATTCACACACAGAGTGAAATGCACTCCGGAGTGTTACTTAGATGAAAAAGCATTCGCAAAATGATGAGGCTGAGAGCCTGCCTGTTGTTGGTTTACTGGCTCTGGCTATGATTAGCACCCCTGTCGCTTTTTCCCTTGGTATGCCGGCAGGAACCTGGCTGGGGAATCTCCTGGGATGGCGTTTGTCTTTTGCTTTGATGTCCGGATTATCCGTAACGCTGATAGCCAGGATCATTCTGGTGGTCCCTTATTTTCCCGGCCAGGCCGTTGGGCAAAAAATGCGTCTTACCCGGGCCCTGCTAATTCCCGGTATCCGTCCGATTCCGGTAGGTGTTCTGACCTGGATGCTTGCGCACAATATTCTCTATAGCTACATTCCCCCTTTCCTGCCTCAGGCCGGACTGTCATCAAGCGTGGATATTGTTCTGCTGGTTTTTGGTTTGGCGGCGATGGCCGGAATCTTCATTACCTGCCGGGTGACCGGACCCAGATTACGCATTGTCGTGCTTCTTTCACTGGCTGTCTTTGCCCTGGCCCCGGTCATATCTGGAATTTCTGCGACATCCCCTGCCGTCATTTATCCCGGAATTACTGCCCGGGGCCTGACGTTCGGAGGCGCAGCCACATTACTGCAAACAACCCTGTCGGAAACTGCGGGTGAGCATGCTGATATTACGCTTTCAATGAATGTCCTGACCTGGACACCTGGTGACCATACCGGCGGCCTTTTACTCAGACATGCAGGGGTCCATGCTTTCCCCCGGGTCTTACTGGCTTTGCTCATCGTTGCTCTGCTTATTGCCTTCGGTGCCAAAAATCATGGATTCCCTTCAGGTCCCGCAGGTCATAATTTTTATCCTCCCATTACCGGCCCCTGGTCAGGGGTCATTTACAGTCCGACATCTTCTTAGAACAGGAAATAACCCCATGAGTTTAAAGAAAAAATCAACCAGTACCGAATTATTAAGTTCCGCTATGGGCAGTTCAATAGCCTTTGCTGAAGCACAACCCGAAGAGTTCCCCGTACCTCAGGGATTTAATAGTGGATACGAGACAATCGATGGAATCAGGCTGCATTATGTTAAAGGCGGACAGGGTCCTCTGGTTTATCTTGTTCATGGATTCGGTCAATCCTGGTTTGAATGGCATCAGATAATGCCGGAACTGGCAAAAACACATACTGTAGTGGCCGTTGACCTGCCTGGTCTGGGACTATCGCAGCCACCTGCCAGTTCATATACCGGTGAGGACATATCTGAGTATCTTTATAAACTGGCAATCAACTTCAGTGGCGATAACAAATTCTCGCTTGTCGCCCATGACATCGGTATCTGGAATAGCTACCCCATGGCGATAAAACACCAGGACAAAATCAGCAAGCTTATCTTTATGGAAGCCCCGATTCCGGATAAACGCATGTACGACTTCCCGGCATTTTCTCCTGAAGGCGAGTCTCTGGTATGGCACTTCAGTTTTTTCGCGGCAAAACAGCAACTGGCCGAAACACTGATTAGAGGAAACGAAGAATTCTTTCTGACCCACTTCATTAAAGAACATGCCAGCAATAAAGATGCTTTTACCCCAGAGCTACTGCATATGTATGCTGAATCCTATGCCAAACCGCATACCCTCACGGCATCATTCGAATATTACAGGGCGTTAAATCAATCCATTGAACAGAATAAAATCCTGGCTAAAGATAAACTTAACATACCGGTCATGGCGATTGGCGGCGGCGGGCATGGGGGAATGGGGCAGTTTCAGATTGATCAAATGAAAGAATATGCGACCAATGTCGAGGGGCATGTATTAGCAGGATGTGGACACTGGTTGCCTGAGGAATGCCCGGAACAACTGAATCCATTGGTGGTAAGATTTATTAATGATCAATAATTTAGCCGTCTTCTTTTGCAGGATAATCACCGCATAAAACGACGTTAATTCAGGAATTAAAAAGGGCGACAAGCGCCCTTTTTCTTATTACCGGCCACCAGCCGTTAATTTATATAACTTACTGGTTGTAAGCATTCTCACCATGGCTGTTCACATCCAGACCTTCACGTTCCTGATCTTCAGGAGCACGCAGTCCGACAGCCATATCAGCCACTTTGAAGCTAATGAAAGCAACCACACCAGACCAGACGATAGTTACGATACAGCTCAGAATCTGCACCCATACCTGATGGCCCATAGTGACACCTTCTGCATAGCCCACTCCGCCCAGAGAAGAGGAAGCGAACACACCAGTCAGGATACAACCAACGATACCACACACGCCGTGTACACCGAACACATCGCAAGGGTCATCAACACGCAGGAAGCGTTTCAGTGAAGTTACACCCCACATACCTGCCAGGCCAGCGACCAGACCGATAATCAGTGCACCGCCCACGCCAACGTAACCACAAGCCGGAGTAATCGCTACCAGACCAGCAATGAATCCGGAACATGCACCCAGCAGAGAAGGTTTACCGCGTAATACCCACTCACCAAACACCCAGGACAATACTGCACCAGCGGTAGCAACTACGGTGTTCAGGAAGGCCAGAGCAGCAATCTCGTTTGCAGAGGCAGCTGAACCGGCGTTAAAGCCAAACCAACCGATATACAGAATCGCGGTACCAATGAAGACCATCGGCAGGTTATGTGGTTTGAAGGCTTCTTTGCCAAAACCAGCACGTTTGCCCAGCATGTAGGCACCCACCAGCGCAGCAACTGCAGCATTAATATGCACCACAGTACCACCAGCAAAATCCAGAGCACCATCTTTTGCCAGCAGACCGTTGCCCCACACCATGTGCGCGATTGGGAAGTAAGAAAGCGTTACCCAGATAATAGTAAAAATCAGTACCGCTGAGAAACGTACGCGCTCAGCAAGGCCACCCAGTACCAGTCCAACGGTAATACAGGCAAATGAAGCCTGGAATGCTACGTGGATATACTGATAAATGGTGCCCATGACTGCTTTCAGTTCGATACCTTTCAGCATCACCCAACCAAAGCCGCCAAAATAATCGTTGCCGTCACTGAAGGTCAGTGAATAGCCGTAAATAACCCAAATGACTGCAACCAGAGAAAAAGTCACCGCAACCTGAGTCAGCATTGACAATACGTTCTTACCACGGATAAGACCGCCGTAAAACAGAGCTACGCCTGGTACAGACATAAACAGCACCAGAGCAGTACAAATCATCATAAATCCATTATCGGCCTGATCTGCTACCGCAGGGGCAGCAAATGCGAGCGATGGCGAAAGTGCCGCACCCACCAGAGCCAGTTTCGTCAGAAGTTTATTCATTTTTTCCCTTCCCTCAACAATCAAAGGCTAAATTAAAGCGCAGCTTCGTCAGTTTCACCGGTACGGATACGAATGACCCGTTGCAGTTCTGAAACAAAAATTTTCCCATCACCAATTTTGCCGGTATAAGCGGCTTTACTAATAATATCAACAACTTCATCAAGCTGGTCATCTGCAATTGCAATATCAATTTTTACTTTAGGCAAAAAGTTAACACTGTATTCAGCCCCACGATAAAGTTCTGCGTGACCTTTCTGACGACCAAAACCTTTGACTTCAGTAACGGTCAATCCCTGAATACCTACTGAAGATAATGCTTCACGCACGTCTTCTAACTTAAATGGCTTGATAACCACGGTCACCAGTTTCATATCACTCCCTCCGGGTATTAAAATTATAAGTTGCACTGAACCTGCTCTATCAGAAGCAAACGCCATGCCATTTATTTTCTTATTCTAAAGTTAATCGAAAGCGCGAAATCAGCGGCTGGTCTGCCAGTCATAACAGAAGAAAAGAGGGAGACAGAAAAAAGCGCCACACTTATGCACCATACTGGTGCCACAGGCATCAACGTGGTGCATTCATCGGAGTCGTCTGATTAAAATGTACTAATAGAGTGCATCGCTCGCTTAGCGGGATGAGGTGTTGCTATGTGATAGTTCATGACCTGCCCGCTGCAACTGATACATTTGGCGGTAGCGTCCTTTCATTGCCAGCAACTGCGCATGAGTGCCACTTTCGATAATTTCTCCCCGGTCAAGAACAAGAATATTATCAGCGGTGGTAATGGTTGATAGCCGGTGCGCAATAACCACCAGTGTTGTTTTATTACGTAACTGAGCAAGCACCTGTTGCACCGCCAGCTCGGTTCCGGAATCGATACTTGCCGTTGCTTCATCAAGAATCAGCAACGCCGGCACATCGACCAGAATACGAGCCAGGGCCAGTAACTGTTTTTGCCCTGCAGATAAACTACTACCCTGCTCGCCCAGTGGGGTATGAATACCCTGAGGCAGATTTTCCATCCAGCCGGTCAGCCGCACTTGTTGCAGAGCATCCAGTACCATTGCTTCGGAGATATTTCTGCCCAACCGGATATTCTCCAGCAGAGTGTCGGCCAGCACCGTCGGGTCTTGCTGAACCATCCCCACTCCCTTGCGTAATACCTGATGGCTCATCTCACTCACTGACCGCCCGTCAATAGTGATATACCCACGTTCCACCGGATAATATCCCATCAGCAAGCTGGCAAGAGTACTTTTACCGCTACCGGTATGGCCAACCAACGCCAGAAAGCCTCCTTCACTGGCATGACAGTAAATATTTTTCAAAACGTCACGCCCCGGTTGGTAAGCGAATGACAAATTGCTGACTGCCAACTGGCCGGACTGGATGGGCTGATTGTCCTGTCCATAATGCTGCGCAGGGGTATCCATGAGTTCAAATATCCGCTCCGCCGAAACAACCGCCTGTTGCAGTAATGACTGACGGGTGGTCAGTTCAATCAGAGGTTCTTCGATTCGCCCCAGATAAGCGATAAAGGCATACAGTACTCCAACCTCAAAATGCCCCGGAGCAGCCAGACAAAACACTAACACCAGCATCGCCAGGATCACTGCCGTAAACAGGTTTAATAGTGGTCTTAGCAAAAATGCATCCAGCCGCAAAATTTTCATTCTGGCCTGATAATGGTTTTCGTTATGCTGCTTAAGCTGCTTAGCAAAATGTTTCTGACGGCGGAACTGCTGTACCACCGTCATTCCATTAATGACTTCATTCAGGCTGTTATTAATATCGGCCAGATAGGTTCTGACCAGACGAGCGATCCCGGTACTGCGTTTTTGATAGGCAATCATCACGCCAAAAACCAGCGGAAAAATGCAGACTGCTATCAGCGCCATTTGCCAGTTCAGAGCAAACATTGCTACCAGCATGGCAATAATCAGAGTCGCGCTGCGCAACACACTGGCAACAACAGTAATATACAGATCCCTGACTACTTCAGTGTCATTAGTCACTCTGGAAACCAGTTGTCCTACCGGCTGGGTATCGAACGCTTTCAGCGGCTGGCGTAATGCGGCATCCATCACCTCACAACGCAGTTTCTGCACCACCCCAATAGCAGCCTGATTAAATAGTAATGACTGTCGGTAGTTAAACCATGCCGCCAGAATCTGCAGTATCAGGAAACCAGCCCCAATAACGATTACCGGCCCCCACAACCACTGATCAGCGCTGATAAAATGGTCAATAAAGTAACTAATTAACACGGGGCCAGCCACTTGTGCCGCAGCTGCCAGTACCAGCAACAGCACCGCAGTAAGCAGTTGTTTCTTCCACGGCATACCATAAATCAGTAACCGCTTTAAGGTTTTCATAAAGGATACCGGTTGAGACACTCAAACCTCCTGGAGGGGCTCGCAAACCGGATCCGGACTACCGGTCAGGGATGCTTCAATTTTCTGATACTGATACATCTCTCTGTACCAACCAGGAACCTTTTCCAGTTGCAGATGTGGACCACGTTGTGCAATTTTGCCGTTCTGCAGCACCACAATTTCATCAGCCATGGCCAGTGCAGAAAGCCGGTGGGCAGTAATAATAACCGTACGCTGGCCCAGCCATTGGCGCAGGTTCGTCAGTATCTGGTGCTCTGTCCCGCCATCTACTGCCGATAAGGCATCATCAAGGATCAGTATTTCTGCATCCATTAGCAGTGCTCTGGCCAGGGAAATTCGTTGTTTTTGTCCACCGGATAACATTACCCCGCGTTCTCCCACCTGAGTATTGTATCCGTCAGGAAGACGCTGGATATCCTTGTCTACACAGGCTATCTGAGCCACTCTGGTAATCTGTTGTGGGCTGGCGTGTGGATTTCCCAGCGCAATGTTATTCGCAATAGTATCAGAGAACAAAAAAGGTGCCTGGCTGACGACCGCCAGCCGTTGTCGCCAGTCATCAAGTGACCAGTAAGGAAGAGGTTGTGACTGATAGCGCACCTCACCGTCTGTTATATCAAAATGACGCTGTATCAGTGCCAGCAGTGTAGACTTCCCGCTACCGGTCGGACCGCAAACGCCAAGGATAGCGCCACGGGGTATTGTAATACTGACCTGCTGCAGAACCGGGGTCTCACTTTGTGGGTAAATAAATTGTCTGATATCTATTTGTATATCACTTTGTTCTTCCGACAGCCGATATTTCCCGTCAATGATCGCCGGTTTCAGGGAGAGCAGAGCTTCGATCCTTATCCAGGCCGCACTCCCCCGCTCCACAATATTAAACATCCATGCCAGAGCCAGCATTGGCCAAATCATTAATCCCAGATACATTACGAAACTGGTTAGCTGACCAAGCGTGAGTTGCTGGTGCCAGACCATCCAGCCACCGCCGGCAATTGCCAGAAAATTAGAACAGGCAACAGCCAGATAAATGACGGGTTCAAACAAAGAATCAACCCGTGCGACACGTAAGTTATCAGTACTGGTCTGCTCAGAAGTGTTAAGAAACTGAGCTGAGCGATAGTCTTCCAGGCCAAATGATTTAATCATTCTGATACTGGTTAAGCTTTCCTGAGTCTGGTCATTCAGGGATGAAAATGCAGCCTGGGCATCGCGAAAACACTGGTGGAGTTGTTTACCACAACGATTAATAATCCACGCCATTAGCGGCATAGGCAGTAAAGCGATAAGGGTCAGCTGCCAACTGATTTGTGTACTCATGACAACCAGAACCGCCAGCCCCATAACCAGCGAATCAATCAATGTCAGAACACCCTCGCCTGCAGCAAATACTACCCGGTCAACATCGTTAGTTGCTCTGGCAAGCAGGTCACCGGTGCGATGGTTCAGATAAAACTCCGGACTCTGCTGACTTAGCTGACGATAGTACTTTTCGCGTAGCACCACGGCCAGTCGATAGGCCGCGCCAAACAGCAATACCCTCCAGACATAACGGAGCAAATAAGTCAGCATGGCAATGGCCAGTATGGCAACAATCCATACTGCCAACTGTCGATGAGAAAAGCTGTGGTGAGTGACTCCGTCAACGATAATCCCGACCAGTCTGGGTGGCAGCAATTGCAGTAAAGCAACGACGATCAGCAGGCTGACGGCGCCGCCATACCTTCGCCATTCTGTAGCAAAATATTCGCGCAATTGACTAAATAGCAGCACAGAAGAATCTCATTATTATGGGTTATAAATTCAGCGGAATGGCAGTGGTATATTTTATTTCTTCCATCGCAAAACTGGAGGTGATTTCCGTTAAACCAGCAATACCCTCTACCAGTTTTTTGTAGAGTGCATCATAAGCCTTCATATCCGCGACCTGAATGCGTAGCAGATAATCATACTCGCCGGACATTCTGTAGCATCCCATCACCTGAGGCAGCTCATCGATTAGTGCTGCAAAGCTCTGATACCATTGTTTATTATGCTGTTGCGTCTTAATGAACATAAATGCCGTCAGGCTTAAACCCAGTTTTTCAGCATCCAGTAACGTCACCCGACTACGGATAATCCCGTTATCTTCGAGTTTTTTCAGTCGTTTCCAGCAAGGAGTGGATGTCAGATTAACCGCATCTGCCAGTGCCTGTAATGACATTGTACTGTCTTCCTGCAGTAACGACAGGAGTTTACGGTCTGTTTTATCTATCATTGCGCCCTCTCTGGAGAATATTTTTCTCTTAGGGTGGCATAATAACGGATATTTAATCAGTTTATTTTCCGCAGGGTGCTTTATGCTGTTTTTTTGCAACACTGAGGAAATTTTTCATGGCCGACCAATGGGTTCGTAACGCAATCAACGAAATCAACGCAGACTTTCGCCGTTCAGCAGATACTCATTTGATTCGCTTTACGCTGCGCGAATTTCCTGGTATCCGTTTTTATCTTAAAGACGAAAGCACTCACCCCAGTGGTAGCCTGAAACACCGTCTGGCCCGTTCGCTGTTTCTTTACGGACTGAGCAACGGATGGATAACCCGCAATACAACGATTATTGAATCGTCTTCCGGCAGCACCGCTGTTTCCGAAGCATATTTTGCCCGTTTGCTGGGGCTGCCTTTCATTGCAGTAATGCCGGCAGCAACCACTAAAAGAAAAATAGAGCAGATCAACTTTTACGGTGGTAAGTGCCATTTCACCGAAACCTCGGCAAAGATCTATCAGCAGTCAGCCCTGCTGGCCAGGGAATTAGACGGGCACTATATGGATCAGTTTACCTATGCGGAAAGAGCAACCGACTGGCGGGGTAACAACAATATAGCCGACAGTATCTTCCGGCAAATGGAGGATGAACCCTGCCCCGTGCCCGCCAGCATTATAATGAGCGCCGGCACCGGCGGGACCACAGCAACCCTGGGTCGTTATATCCGTTATCGCGGGTATAATACTCAACTGATGGTCACCGATCCTGAGAACTCAGTCTTTTATGATTTCTGGCAGCAACGTGATCTTTCTCTTACCTGCCCGACAAGCAGCCGGATAGAGGGAATTGGACGCCCTCGTGTTGAACCCTCCTTTTTACCGGGAGTGGTCGACCGGATGCTTAAAGTTCCTGATGGCGCATCACTGGCGGCGATGTACTCGCTGGAAAAAATTCTTGGCCGACGAGTGGGTGCTTCTACGGGAACCAATTTTTGCGGAATGATTCATGCTGCCAGAGAGATGAAAGCCCGCGGACAACAAGGCTCACTGGTTTCACTGATCTGTGACAGTGGTGAACGTTATCCCGACACCTATTACAATCCACAGTGGGTTGCCGAAAATATTGGCGATATTAGCCAGTGGCAGACAGAACTGGATTTGTGACAAATAAACCTATTTCCGGAATCATATCTCACGCAGTTTTGTCCTTTTGGCTGCCAGGCGTTAACATACCGGTGAACGTTGACAGGAATAAAGATAATGAAAATTGCGGTAGTTGTTTTTAGTGGTGGTCAGGACTCAACCACCTGCCTGATACAGGCCCTTAACCAGTATGATGAAGTGCACTGTGTTACTTTTGATTATGGCCAGCGCCATCGTCAGGAAATCGAAGTTGCCCGCGATTTATGCCAGCAATTAGGCGCTCGCGCTCACAAAGTCCTGGATGTGACACTGCTGAATGAACTGGCTATCAGTAGCCTGACACGGGATAACATTCCGGTACCAGCCTACGATCCTGACGGCAATGGCTTGCCAAGCACCTTTGTGCCGGGCAGAAATATTTTGTTCCTGACCCTTGCATCAATTTATGCCTATCAGGTGAACGCAGAAGCCGTGATCACTGGTGTGTGCGAAACAGATTTTTCAGGTTACCCGGATTGCAGGGACGATTTCGTTAAAGCGCTAAATACAGCTGTACAGTTAGGTATGGCACGGGACGTGCGTTTTGAAACTCCGCTGATGTGGCTGAACAAAGCTGAAACCTGGGCACTGGCAGACTACTGGCAACAACTGCCTTTGATCAGGCACTCTACGCTGACCTGCTATAACGGCATACAGGGTGATGGATGTGGCGAATGTGCCGCCTGCCATCTTCGGGCCAAGGGTCTGGCAGAATATCAGCAAGCTCCACAGGCAGTAATGGATGCTATGAAAAGTAAAACCGGCCTGCGCTAATGATTAACCAGAGCAACGCAACGGGGTTGCTCTGGTTGTTTTACTGCAACTATTGCTGATTGATCATCTCCAGAAAAGTTTTGATTTCCCCGCTCACCGGTACGCTTTTCTGCTGTTTTAAATCCAGGCAAACAAAAGTGATACGGGCATCAGCAACCAGAGTACCTTCACTACTGTGAGTGACCTTTTGCTCCATCACTGCACTTCTCTCTGAAATTTCTGCCATCCGACAGGTCACTTCCAGACAGTCCCCCAGTTTTGCAGCCCGTCGGTAATTTATATTGATATTAACGGCGATAAAGGCCAGATGCTGTTGAGTTAGCCAGTCTGCAACACCACTTTTGTCCAGCCATTCCCAGCGAGCTTCTTCCAGAAACTCAAGGTAACGCGCATTATTCACGTGCTGATAAACATCCAGATGATAACCACGAACTTTAATCAATGTTGTCATGAGTGGCACTCTCCGTCAGTAGTAACTGGTATGACCACTATATTCTGACAAATTCTGCTCATGACAACCTGAAAATGACATAAATCTGGGAATCAATTCACAGTTTCAGCCTGGAAAGATTCCTTTCAACCAGTGCTGTGCCAAAACCAGGCACTTCAGACAATTGTTCAACAGAAGTGAATGGACCATATTGTTCCCGGTATTCAACAATTGAACGGGCTTTTTTCAGTCCAACCCCATTCATTGCCCCTGCCAGCATCTCTGCAGTTCCCTGATTAATGCTCACTTTCTCTGATACCCGGGGGGCAGCAGCGGACTGCGTGACATCTGGCGATTTAGCCTCATTTCCTGAAGCCTCCAACGGTATTAGCCCACTGGTTGCCAGTAATAACAAAGTCAGACGCAGAGTGTGTGATATTCCTGATTGCATAGGTAATTCTCCCTGATTGAATTCAGGATCAGCATGGCAGAGTTCTGAACGGGGGTATTCAGTGAGTATTTAAAAAGCAGAAAGGCTGCACAAGGCAGCCTTTCTGATTACAGTGTTACAGTTTTATCTGCGGGGTGTTACTGAACCTGTTGCGCCCCGACACCATATTTGATTTTGGCATTCTGACGCAGGTTTTGCAGTAATGCGGCAAATGCCAGTTGAGCATTGTTCTGTGCCACTCCGGTTTTCATTGAATTAACCTGGCCTTGCGGCAGAGTTCCTTCAGTGACTTTATCCAGAGACAGAATAACAATATTGCCCTGTCCGTCTTCACCGATACCGTAGGAAGGCTTACCTTCCTGAGGCTGAGGTAATTCATAAACAGTCTCAGTGGCAGCATTCGGGCTGTTGCGTTGCAGAGTTTGAGTCGCGCCAAATTTCAGACCTGCGGCATCGAAGTCAGCGGTTTTACCCTGCTTCAACTGAGCAAGCAGTGTATTAGCCTGATTACGTGCCTGTTGCAATGCTTTGTCATGCTTAATGGCATCGGCAATCTGACCTTTTACCTCATCCAGAGGTTTAGTCGACTCAGGTTTATGATCGCTGATACGCAATACAAAAGCTCTGTCACCATCAACAGTAATAATGTCTGAATTATTGCCTGGTGCACCATTACTCCCCAGTAAAGTGCCACCCAGAATCACCTGTTTAACCTGATCAAAATTCAGTTCTGCAGGTAATGAATCACGGGTAAACCAGCCTGTTTCGACAGCTTTAACTCCGGCAGCACTTTCAGCACCTGCCAGAGAGGCGTTGTTGTTGCTGGCAGCATCACTGACTTTCTGCTGCAGTTTATAGAAATCACTGACAGCACCATCCTGTTCAGCGCTCTGGGCAACAGTCGCATAAACATCAGATAATGGTTTAATCTGCTGAGGCTGAATATCGTCCAGACGAGCGATCAGGAAACCTACAGAACTCTTAATCACGCCAGACAACTGGCCTTTAGTGGTCAGTCCGGCATTTTTCAGTTCGTCAGGCAGTGTCTCAGGTTCCAGCCAGCCCATATCACCACCATTACGTGCTGAAATTGGGTCGATAGATTTTGTTTTTGCCAGCGTGGCAAAATCTGCACCTTGTTTCAGCTGAGCCAGAATTGCATCGGCATCGGCCTGAGTTTTCACCTGAATTACGCTGTAACGGGTACGTTGCGGGGTGGTATAGTCGCTTTTATGGCTGTCATACCAGGCTTGCACCTGTTGCTGTGTCGGAGTTTTCTGCAGGCTGGCAGCATCCAGTTTGATATAGCTGACACGGAACTGCTCAGGTGCCAGGAAGCTGTCTTTATGTTGCTGGTAATAGCTGTTGATCTCATCGTCTGACACAGTCTGCTTCGCAGCCAGGGCATCGGTATTAATCACAGCTTCACGAATATCGCGGTTCTGGGCTAACAGGCTGACCAGTTGCTGAGTCTCGTACGGCAGCATGAAATCTGTGTTGCTGACACCATTAACCAGCTGGCCAGTACTCAGGCTCTTACGTAATGCAGCAGCATATTGGTCTGGAGTCAGCCCCATATTGCTCAGCAGACTGGTAAAACGGGCATTATCAAAATGACCATTAGTCTGGAAAGGCTGCTGAGAAAAAATATCTTGTTTAATCTGATCGTTAGTGACATCCAGCCCCAGTGATTTCACATACTGTTGCAGCAATTCCTGGTCAATCAGATCAGACATCGCCTGCTGGCGCATCTGCTGGATAAAGCTGTCAGTTCCTGCCAGTTGTGAATACTGTGCACCTAACTGTTGTTGCTGACGAGCACGTTCATTGCTGAATGCGTTTTGCAGGTCTGCACTACTGATAGTGACACCGTTGACTTTGGCAGCATAATCATTATTACCACCAATCAAATAGTTACCCACGCCGGTCAGCACGAATGAAACAATGATCAGTCCCAGTATAATCTTCAGCACGATGTGGCTAGAGGCCGTGCGTAAATTGTCCATCATGGTATGGCAACACTCCGCTGTAGTATAAATATGACGCTTTACCGTCGCCGTTCAACTCAAAAACCACTCAGACTACAATGCTGATGATTTCCGTTCGCGTCTGGTGATGTGCCGTCTTAAGTTCGCCGTTGAACGGCATAAAAAAAGGCACATCACCATGATGTGCCTGTATGTTACATGAGAACGAGTGTACAGTCCTCAATCCATGAAAGAAAATCCTTTCAGATGGTTAAATACTATTAATTAACAGAGTCTTTCAGTGCTTTACCGGCACGGAAACCAGGGACTTTACCAGCCGGGATAGTGATTTCTTTTCCGGTCTGTGGGTTGCGGCCAGTACGTTCAGCACGTTCGCGTACGGAGAAGGTACCGAAACCAACTAAAGCCACATCATCACCCTCTTTCAGTGAATCTGTCACTGCACCCATAAATGCATCTAAAACACGTCCGGCTGCTGCTTTCGAAATATCCGCGCTCGCAGCAATTTTGTCGATCAACTGTGATTTATTCACTCTATCATCCCCTTTTATTTTTTCACTTTATCGACAGAACGCTCTGCAGACAAAGAACAGCCTGTTATAGCAAGCATCTCAGGTATACACAACGGTATTACTCTGAATTTCTATGCCTGCTACATCAGAATAAACAAAGGGGTCATTGCGCAATTTCTCTGCAACAATGACCTTCCCTGTACGATAAACTTATTTTGCTGCTGCAACCTCAAAGCCTTCAGGGGCACGTTCCAGTGCCAGCTTCAGAACTTCTTCGATGCGTTTTACCGGATAAATCTTCAGGTCAGCAATCACATTATCCGGAATCTCTTCCAGATCACGTTTATTCTCATCCGGAATCAGTACCGTTTTGATGCCACCACGATGTGCCGCCAGCAGTTTCTCTTTCAGACCACCAATGGGCAGTACCTGGCCACGAAGAGTAATCTCTCCGGTCATCGCCACATCCGCTCTGACAGGGTTCCCGGTTAAGGCTGAAACCAGTGCAGTACACATCGCGATCCCGGCGCTCGGGCCATCTTTTGGCGTTGCACCTTCAGGTACGTGAACGTGAATATCGCGTTTTTCGTAGAAGTCGCTGTTAATGCCCAGCTTATCTGCTCTGGCGCGTACTACAGTCATCGCCGCCTGAATAGATTCCTGCATCACCTCGCCCAGTGAACCGGTATAGGATAACTTCCCTTTACCAGGAACGCTGGCCGTCTCAATGGTCAGCAGATCACCGCCGACTTCAGTCCAGGCCAGTCCGGTAACTTCACCAATCCGGTTCTGATCATCAGCACGACCATAATCAAAGCGTTGTACCCCGAGATAATCTTTCAGATTGTCACCGGTAATAGCAATATGCTTTTTCTTTTTATCCAGCAGCAGTGCTTTCACTGCTTTCCGGCACAGTTTTGACAGTTCACGTTCCAGGCTACGGACCCCAGCTTCACGGGTATAGTAACGGATGATCCCCATCAGCGCACTGTCATCCACAGTAATCTCTTTAGGCTTCAGTGCATTGCGTTCAATCTGTTTCGGAAGCAGGTGGCGCTTAGCAATATTCAGTTTTTCATCTTCGGTATAACCCGATAAACGAATCACTTCCATACGATCCAGCAACGGAGCCGGGATATTCATCGAGTTCGATGTTGCAACAAACATCACATCAGAAAGATCATAATCGACTTCCAGATAGTGATCGTTAAACGCAATATTCTGCTCGGGATCCAGCACTTCCAGCAACGCAGAAGCCGGATCACCACGCATGTCTGAGGACATCTTGTCGATTTCGTCCAGCAGGAACAGCGGGTTTTTTACCCCGACTTTAGCCATTTTCTGGATAAGCTTACCAGGCATAGAACCAATATAAGTCCGACGATGGCCTCTGATTTCAGCCTCATCACGAACTCCGCCTAACGCCATACGGACATACTGGCGACCAGTAGCCTTGGCGATAGACTGACCAAGTGAGGTTTTACCCACACCCGGAGGCCCTACCAGGCACAGGATTGGCCCTTTAATCTTGTTGACACGGCTCTGGACCGCTAAATATTCCAGAATGCGGTCTTTAACTCTGTCGAGCCCGTAATGGTCGGTGTCCAGTGTTTCCTGAGCCTTAGTCAGGTCTTTTTTCACCTTACTACGACTGTTCCATGGCACCTGTACCATCCAGTCGATATAGCCACGGACTACCGTTGCTTCTGCCGACATTGGAGACATCATTTTCAGTTTTTGCAGCTCGGCTTCGGTTTTTTCCTTCGCCTCTTTTGGCATTTTAGCCGCTTCAATTTTCTGCTTCAGCGCTTCAAACTCGTCTGGCGCATCGTCCATTTCGCCGAGTTCTTTCTGAATAGCTTTCATTTGCTCATTCAGGTAATACTCGCGCTGGCTTTTTTCCATCTGCTTTTTCACACGATTGCGAATCCGTTTTTCGACCTGAAGTAAGTCGATTTCGGATTCCATCATGGCCATCAGATATTCAAGACGCTCATTGATGTCTGTCATTTCCAGCACAGACTGCTTGTCCGCCAGTTTAAGCGGCATATGTGCAGCAATGGTGTCGGCCAGACGTGCAGCATCATCAATGTTGTTCAGTGATGTCAGCACCTCAGGAGGAATCTTTTTATTTAGCTTGATGTAGCCTTCGAACTGGTTAACCGCAGTACGCACCAACACTTCCTGCTCGCGCTCTTCAATTTCAGCAGAGGAGAGATACTCAGCGTGGGCGACAAAATGTTCACCGTTATCTGTAAGCGACTCGATGCGCGCACGCTGCAAGCCTTCCACCAGTACTTTGACTGTACCATCAGGAAGCTTCAGCATTTGCAGGACAGAAGCAACTGTACCGACAGAAAAAAGATCATTTACACCAGGCTCATCAGTAGATGCTTCTTTTTGAGCAACCAGCAGGATCTTTTTATCGTTGTCCATTGCCGCTTCCAGACAGCGAATCGACTTCTCACGTCCGACAAACAACGGAATAACCATGTGCGGATAAACCACCACATCGCGTAACGGCAATACGGGGATTTCAATGCGTTCGGAACGCTCAGAATTCATAGAGCTCTCTCTTAGTTTAATTTCCGCCAGGTGATGGGCTCAGCCACCCTTTTTCACAGCCAGGGTACTTCAGGCCCAAAGGTTATTGAGTATATGGGGATGATGACACGACATTCAATGTCATAAATGCGAGAAAAAATAAAAGGGGAAACAATTTCCCCCTTATTTGCTAATAACCTGCAGATTTTGTCGATTTATTCGCCAGAAGCCTGAGCTTCCTGCTTACCATAAATCAACAGCGGTTCAGACTGACCATCAATGACCGAATCATCAATAACGACTTTTTCAATTCCTTCCATTGAAGGCAGGTCATACATGGTATCCAGCAACGCGGCTTCCACAATTGAACGCAATCCGCGGGCACCGGTTTTACGGGCCATCGCTTTTTTGGCGATTGCAGTCAATGCTTCTTCGCGGAACTCAAGTTCAGCACCTTCCAGGTGGAACAATGCCTGATATTGTTTAGTCAGAGCATTTTTTGGTTCCCGCAGGATCTGAATTAATGCTTCTTCACTTAACTCGTTCAGCGTTGCAACCACTGGCAGACGACCGATAAATTCCGGAATTAATCCAAATTTAATCAGATCTTCTGGCTCAACCTGAGACAGCAGCTGCCCTTCGGTCGCCTTCTGCGATTTATCTTTCACGGTTGCGCCGAAGCCAATGCCAGAGCCGGTTTCAACACGCTGAGCAATCACTTTATCCAGGCCGGCGAATGCACCTCCACAGATAAACAGAATTTTTGAGGTATCGACCTGTAAAAATTCCTGTTGTGGATGTTTACGCCCACCCTGAGGTGGTACTGCAGCAACAGTGCCTTCAATCAGCTTCAGCAATGCCTGCTGAACGCCTTCACCGGATACATCACGGGTGATCGACGGGTTGTCAGATTTGCGTGAAATTTTATCAATTTCATCAATATAGACAATTCCGCGCTGAGCTTTCTGCACATCGTAGTCACATTTCTGCAACAGTTTCTGGATAATATTTTCGACATCTTCACCCACATAACCCGCTTCGGTCAGTGTGGTTGCATCAGCCATAGTAAAAGGAACATCCAGTAACCGGGCCAGAGTTTCTGCCAGTAATGTTTTACCGCTACCGGTCGGTCCGATCAGCAGAATATTACTTTTACCCAGTTCAACACCGTTGCTGGTATCGCCATTACGCAAGCGTTTGTAGTGGTTATACACCGCTACCGACAGCACTTTTTTGGCTTTTTCCTGGCCAATCACGTAATCGTCGAGATGAACGCGAATTTCATGTGGTGTAGGCAAAGCGCTACGTTCACGATGAGGCGCGACTTCTTTAATCTCTTCGCGGATGATGTCATTGCATAAATCAACGCATTCATCACAGATATACACTGACGGACCGGCAATCAGTTTACGCACTTCATGCTGGCTCTTGCCGCAAAAAGAGCAGTACAGCAACTTACCTGAACCGTCTTTGCGCTTTTCTGTCATCAGTAACCTCTTTAATAGTTTCGGCAACCTGCAGCGCCAGTCATTGTGCTACAGGTTGACATCGTCAATGTACTATTCACTTCGTCTGACTGCACATCCTTTCATTTATGCAGTGTAGCAAATAGTCTTATTTACGCTGCGTCAGAATAGAGTCAACTAAACCATACTCTACCGCTTCTGCTGCCGAGAGGAAACGATCACGTTCGGTGTCCTGCTCAATCTGTTCCAGCGGTTTGCCAGTATGCTTAGCCATTAATTCATTCATCCGCTGTTTCACTTTCAGAATTTCGCGGGCGTGAATTTCAATATCAGTAGCCTGACCCTGGAAGCCACCTAATGGCTGATGAATCATAACCCTGGAATTTGGCAGGCAGAAACGTTTGCCTTCAGTACCGGCGGTTAACAGGAAAGAGCCCATTGAACACGCCTGCCCCATACAAATCGTGCTGACATCCGGTTTAATAAACTGCATGGTGTCATAAATTGACATGCCTGCAGTGATAACGCCACCAGGCGAGTTAATGTACAGGTAAATATCTTTCTCAGGATTTTCAGCTTCTAAAAACAGCATTTGTGCGACGATCAGGTTGGCCATCTGGTCTTCAACCTGTCCGGTCAGAAAAATCACACGCTCTTTAAGTAAGCGGGAAAAGATGTCGTAAGAACGCTCTCCGCGTGATGTCTGCTCCACCACCATTGGCACCAATGCCATCTGGGATGCCATTTGTGAGGCCAGCATTTCACGTTCGCTACTGTATGACATAACCGTCTCCTGAATTAATTACATTGGTAACACTCTGTACCGATTTTTACGTTAGGAAAGCTACGAATCTACGAAGCCTGCCTCCTTCCGACAACGTCAGGACGGTTAATCAGCCAGTCTCATATCACATACCCCTATATGAGGGGTAACTACCGGTATTTCAAGCATAACAATCTTTTGATAATTCGCGAATATTACACCAGAGATTACCCGATAATCTGTCGGTTAATCCATGATAATCCGACAAAAAGCACAGACCGTTACCGTTTTACTGCGTCTAAAGTAAAAAAGCCCGTGATCATTTTGATCACGGGCTTTATATCAGAGCGGATCAAAAATGGCTTATGCCATCTGTCCCTGATTCATCAGATCCTGGAAGTTAGCTGCTTTTTCGGTAACTTTGGCTTTTTCCAGCAGCACGTCAACTGCCTGCTCTTCCAGTGCAACGTTACGCATGTTGTTCATCAGCTCGTTATTTTTGCCGTAGAACTCGATCACTTCCTGAGGATCTTCATACGCAGAAGCCATTTCTGCGATCAGGCCTTTCACACGCTCTTCGTCAGCTTTTAACTCGCTGGTGCGGATAACTTCGCCCAGCAGCAGGCCAACAACAACACGGCGTTTAGCTTGTTCTTCAAACAGTTCACGTGGTAATTCCAGTGCCTGTTTTTCGTTACCACCAAAACGCTGTGCCGCCTGGCGACGCAAAACGTCAACTTCGCTGTCGATCAGTGCAGCAGGAACATCGATATCGTTGGCATTGATCAGACCATCGATAGTCTGGGTTTTAATGCTGTTACGTACCGCGCCTTTCAGTTCACGTTCCATGTTCTTACGTACTTCAGTACGCAGACCAGCAACAGAACCATCAGCAACACCGAAACGCTTCACGAACTCTTCAGTAAATTCTGGCAGTTCACGCTGTTCAACTTTTTTCAGAACAATCGCAAACTTAGCGTCTTTACCTTTCAGAGTTTCGGCGTGGTATTCTTCAGGGAATTTCACGTCGATGGTAAATTCTTCACCTGCTTTATGACCTACCAGGCCTTCTTCGAAGCCCGGGATCATACGACCTTGTCCCATTGCCAGTACGAAGTCAGAAGATTTACCACCTTCAAACTCTTCACCGTCAACTGAACCAGAGAAATCGATAGTGACACGATCTTCTGCAGTCGCTGCAGCATCGGTTTCTTTCCAGTCAGCCTGCTGCTTACGCAGGGTATCCAGCATGGCATCAACATCTTCGTCTTTCACTTCAGCAACAGGTTTTTCAACCTCGATAGTTTCCAGACCTTTCAGTTCGATTTCCGGATACACTTCAAACTCAACAGAGTAAGTGAAGTCTTCACCCAGCTTATACTCACCAGGAATATATTTAGGTGCGCCCGCCGGATTAATTTTTTCTTTGATGATCGCATCAATGAAGTTGCGGGACATCAGTTCACCCAGTACATCCTGACGTACAGATGCACCATAGCGCTGTTCAATGATGTTCTTAGGCACTTTGCCTTTACGGAAACCATCGATACGGACTTTCTTAGCTACTTCTACCAGCTCTTTCTTCACCGCAGTCTCAATGCTGTCAGCAGCGACAGTGATGGTAATGCGACGGCCAAGGCCCTGTGTGGTTTCAACTGAAACTTGCATCTTGTTACCTCAAAAAATCACGTGCTCGGTCAACTTCAGACATCACGCATTATACAATACGCGCCATCTAACAACCGGGAAGGCTTCCGTGAAGAAAACTCCGATCCCTGTTACCAGAAGCGTCCCGAAGACATTCCGGAAAAATAGACGCAGCATTATAGCGGCATCGATCGATTGAGTCGAGAAGCCACATGCAGACGAGACCTGCGATATTGCGGCTTTTTGACCTGTTGCAGATTTTTTTTCAAAAAAAACGGCCTTTCGGCCGTCATTAATGATCTTTTACTGAGTATTTAAGACTTATACCTGCAATCCTGCACCCCGGCAATCAGGTGATGCAGGCACTGTGTCCTGTAACCCCTGCCATTCACTGGCAGTATAAGTATGCAACGCCAGTGCATGCACCGGCCCGGCCAGTTCTTCGGACAGGACACCGTAAATCGCACGGTGGCGAGCCAGAAAGCGCTGCCCGCTGAACCGGTCAGTGACAATCACCACTTTGAAGTGACTCTCAGAACCGGCAGGTACGTTGTGACGGTAGCTTTCATCCTGCACTTCCAGATACAGCGGATGAAATTCGTCACGCAACTTATCTTCTATCTGTTCACGAATCATTTTTGACACTCCTGACTGGCGAGCGCGCTGCCCTTTTAATCAATACTAGTTTGTTTTTCATTATTACTGTGTGAAAGCACAAAAAAAAACGTGCTATTTTATAACCAATTGCGCATGATAGCTTCGCGCGATGTCCGGACTATGGATGAGTTAGCTGCTGAAATCCAGAGACTTTTTCAGATTTAACCGCTAACCAGCCCTGACCGCCGCAAGAATAGTCCCTGACTGCGGCCATTGCGGCCCTACTGTTTTTATCATGTGATGAGAAAATGTGTATGTTAAAAAGAGCAATCTTTCCTCTGCTGGCTGCGTTTGCCCTGGTCGGTTGTGCGACCAGCAGCAATACTCTTGATGTTACGCCAAAGATAACATTACCTCAGCAGGATCCAAGCCTGATGGGTGTGACTGTCAGCATTAACGGTGCTGATCAGAGAAGCAGCCAGGCGCTGGCACAGGTGACCCGTGATAACCAGTTGGTCACGCTGACTCCGTCCCGCGATCTGCGGTTCCTGTTGCAGGAAGTCCTGGAGAAACAGATGACAGCCAGGGGTTATATGATTGGCCCTAACGGTGCAGTTGATTTGCAGATCGTGGTTAATAAACTGTATGCCGACGTGACTCAGGGTAACCTGCGTTACAGCATTACTACCAATGCGGATGTCTCTATCACTGCTACCGCGAAAAATGGTAACAAGCAGATGAAGACCTATCGTCAGACTTACAGTGTTGAAGGTCCGTTTACCGCAAACAACGATAAAATCACCAAAGCTGTTAACTCCACCCTTGGCGATGTTATTTCTGATATGGCTGCAGACACCAGCATTAACGAGTTCATTAAACAAAACTCCCACTGAATGCTATGATGGCTGCATGAATTTTCTTCGTGCAGCCAGGATGCCATGCGTTCAGACTATTTAAAGATTTTCACCCAGCGTAACTTTGCTGTTCTGCTGTTGCTGGGGTTCTCTTCAGGCCTGCCACTGGCACTGACATCCGGCACACTTCAGGCCTGGATGACTGTCGAAAATATTGATTTAAAAACTATCGGTATTTTCTCTCTGGTCGGACAGGCCTATGTTTTCAAGTTTCTCTGGTCGCCGTTTATGGACCGCTACTCTCCTCCTTTATTAGGCCGTCGTCGTGGATGGCTGCTGCTGACACAATGCGCATTAATTCTCGTGATTGCTGCACTGGGTTTTGTACAACCAGCCGGTCATCTGACTTTGCTCGCGCTACTGGCAGTGCTGGTAGCCTTTTGCTCAGCCTCACAGGATATTGTGTTCGATGCCTGGAAAACCGATGTGTTACCTGCTGAACAACGAGGCAGTGGTGCGGCGATCACCGTGCTGGGTTACCGGCTGGGCATGATGGTTTCGGGCGGCTTAGCTTTATGGCTGGCAGACCGTTATCTGGGATGGAACGCTACCTACTGGCTGATGGCATTACTGATGCTGCCGGGAATTGCCGGGACATTGCTGGCAAAAAATCCTGTCGGCCCTGCAACCCCTCCGTTAACCCTGCGCCAGGCCGTAGTCTCACCTTTGCTGGACTTTTTTAGTCGCAACAACGCCTGGCTGATGATTACCCTGATTATCCTTTATAAGCTGGGCGATGCTTTTGCGGGTGCCCTGACCACTACTTTTCTGATTCGCGGACTAGGATTTAACCCGGGTGATGTGGGACTGGTGAATAAATCGTTGGGATTACTGGCCACGATTATCGGGGCACTGTATGGCGGAGTCCTGATGCAGAAGCTGAGTTTGTACCGCGCACTGATGTGGTTCGGAATTCTGCAAACCCTTTCGAATCTTGCTTACTGGCTACTGACTGTCACCAGCGTACATTTGTGGAGTATGGCCAGCGCAGTATTTATTGAAAATCTGTGTGGTGGCATGGGCACGGCTGCTTTTGTTGCCCTGCTAATGGCGTTATGTAACTCTTCATTTTCGGCGACCCAGTTTGCTTTGTTGTCTGCATTGTCAGCCGTAGGACGGGTTTATGTGGGTCCCGCTGCCGGTTGGCTGGTTGAATTGTGGGGTTGGCCAGGGTTCTATGCCTTTAGTGTAATAGCCGGTATTCCTGGTCTGGTTCTATTGTTTATCACCCGCCACAGTCTGGTACCTGCCGTGACTGGCCAGTTCACACAACGTCATCATTTCTCATATGCCTACCGTTGGGCATTTCGCGTTTTCCTCGTCGGTTGCCTGGTACTTTTCTCATGGCTGGCTACACTTACCCTGGGTGCAATGCATTGGCTGCCTGAAAGTTTTCGGGATGCACCGCTGTTTGAAGCAGGAATGGTTATTCTGGTTTGCGCAGTGTTATTTGGAGTGTTCCTGGACTGTCTGAGCCTGAAAAAAGATATTTAACGCTCAACCTTTTTTTAACTGATGAGTATTTTTTTTCAATTAGCATTTAATGATTGTCTTTAACATTTACGTAATCTCAGTGCCGCCAGGATATTGCATTTAAGTTAACATGATGACCAAAAGATAACTGAATGTTAATTTTTTGATAACAATTTAGAGTGGTTATAGCAATTAGGAACATTAGCCATAGGGTTATTTCCGTTTAGTTATATAAAGCCAAATGATTGATGTGAATGATAATTTCGGAGCGGCAACAATTCATGTTAAATCCCGTAAAAAATGTGGATACAGTTCACTGACAGAACTTCAAGCTGGTTTACAGTACATAAACCTTCCCGTAAAATGCCGCCACACTTAAACGACAATAGAGCCCTTTGTCATTGAGGTCGTTAAATGAGACTCAGGAAATACAATAAAAGTTTGGGGATTTTGTCACTTATCACCGGCGCTGCTCTGCTTAGTGGCTGTGATAGTGCATTGTTAAATCCTAAAGGTCAGATTGCACTGGAGCAACGTTCACTGATTTTGACAGCCTTCGGCTTGATGTTAGTGGTAGTCATCCCGGCAGTCTTAATGGCTATCGTATTCGCCTGGAAATATCGGGCATCCAATACGAACGCTAAATACTCACCTAACTGGTCGCATTCTAATAAGATTGAAGCTGTGGTTTGGACCATTCCAATCCTCATCATCATCTTCCTTGGTGTGTTGACATGGAAATCTACTCACGCTCTCGAGCCAAGTAAGCCACTCGCTTCAAACGTAAAACCTGTAGAGATTGATGTTGTTGCCCTCGACTGGAAATGGCTGTTTATCTATCCAGAGCAAGGAATTGCAACCGTGAACCAGATTGCATTCCCGGCAAATACACCGGTCAGCTTTAAAATTACCTCAAATTCAGTCATGAACTCCTTCTTTATTCCTACCCTTGGCAGCCAGATCTATGCCATGGCAGGTATGCAGACTAAACTGCATCTGATTGCGAATGAACCAGGAACTTTTGACGGTATTTCTTCAAACTTCAGCGGTCCTGGTTTCTCTGGCATGAAATTTAAAGCCATCGCAACTAAAGACGATGCGGACTTCCAGCAGTGGGTAGCGAAGGTGAAAGCTTCACCAAATACGCTGACGACTATGGATGACTTCAACAAGCTGGCAGCACCAAGTCAGGACAACCCGGTCGAGTACTTCTCTTCTGCTAATCCTGATCTGTTCAAACAGGTTGTTGATAAGTTTATGTCACACGACGGGAAAATGGACATGTCTGCACATGATGGCATGAACATGGACCACGCAGCTTCCGCCGGAGCAGGGGAATAATACCATGTTAGGAAAATTGAGCTTAGCAGCGGTACCACTAGACGTACCTATCGTCATGGTGACCTGTGCTGCTATCATTGTTGGTGGTATCGCAGTTCTCGCCGCCATTACTTACTTCGGTAAGTGGAAGTATCTGTGGTCAGAATGGCTGACCTCGGTTGACCATAAAAAACTCGGAATCATGTATATGATTCTGGCATTCGTCATGCTGTTGCGTGGTTTTGCCGATGCCATCATGATGCGTAGCCAGCAGGTGCTTGCATCTGCCGGAGAAGCTGGCTTCCTGCCCCCCCATCACTACGACCAAATCTTTACTGCCCACGGCGTAATTATGATTTTCTTCGTAGCGATGCCATTTGTCGTCGGTCTGATGAACATCGCAGTTCCGTTACAGATTGGTGCCCGTGACGTTGCCTTCCCGTTCCTGAACAACCTGAGTTTCTGGTTTACAGTGATCGGTGTAGTGCTGGTAAACCTGTCGCTGGGTGTGGGTGAATTTGCTCAGACCGGCTGGCTGGCCTACCCGCCTCTTTCGGGTGCCGAATACAGTCCGGGTGTCGGAGTAGACTACTGGATATGGAGTCTGCAACTATCGGGTATAGGTACCACGCTGACAGGGATCAACTTCTTCGTGACCATCCTGAAGATGCGTGCTCCTGGCATGACCATGTTCAAAATGCCGGTATTCACCTGGGCATCACTGTGTACTAACGTACTGATTATCGCTGCGTTCCCGGTATTAACCGTGACCCTGGCACTGCTGACCCTGGACCGTTATCTGGGCTTCCATTTCTTCACCAACGAAATGGGCGGCAACATGATGATGTACGTCAACCTGATTTGGGTTTGGGGACATCCGGAAGTTTATATTCTGGTTCTGCCGGTATTTGGTGTGTTCTCTGAAGTGACCGCAACCTTCGCCAAAAAGCGTATGTTTGGTTACACCTCAATGGTGTGGGCAACCGTGGCCATTACCGTACTGTCGTTTATCGTTTGGCTGCACCACTTCTTCACGATGGGTGCCGGTGCCAACGTTAACGCCTTCTTCGGTATCATGACCATGATCATCGCGATTCCGACCGGGGTTAAAATCTTTAACTGGCTGTTCACTATGTATCAGGGTCGTATTCAGATGACTTCTGCTATGCTGTGGACCGTCGGCTTTATCGTGACCTTCTCTGTCGGTGGTATGACCGGGGTACTGTTAGCCGTTCCTGGTGCTGACTTTGTACTGCACAACAGCCTGTTCCTGATTGCTCACTTCCATAACGTTATTATCGGTGGTGTAGTGTTCGGTATCATGGCCGGTGTCAGCTACTGGTTCCCGAAAGCCTTTGGTTTTACCCTGAGCGAAAAATGGGGTAAACGTGCATTCTGGTTCTGGATTATTGGTTTCTTCGTTGCCTTTATGCCACTGTACGCACTGGGCTTTATGGGTATGACTCGTCGTCTGAGCCAGAACATTGATCCTCAGTTCCACCCACTGCTGGTAGTTGCAGCATGCGGTGCTGGCCTGATTGCTATCGGGATCATCTGCCAGGTGATTATGTTCTGGGTATCGGTCCGTGACCGTGATCAGAACCGTGATCTGACGGGTGATGCCTGGGGTGGCCGTACGCTGGACTGGGCATGCTCATCTCCTCCTCCGTTCTATAACTTTGCTATCATTCCTGAAATCCATGAGCGTGATGCGTTCTGGGAAATGAAAGAACGTGGTGAAGCTTATAAGAAGCCTGCGAAATATGAACCTATTCATATGCCGAAAAACAGTGGTATTCCGATTATCATTGCCCTGTTTGCCACAATTTTCGGTTTCGCAATGATCTGGTGGATTTGGTGGCTGGCTGGCCTGTCCTTCCTTGCGATGATTGTTTTGTGGATCGGCAAAAGCTTTGATGAAGACGTGGACTACTATGTCTCTGTTGAAGAAATTGAGCGGATCGAAAACAAGCACTTTGAAGAACTTAGCAAAGCAGGTGTTAAATAATGTCTTCTGAAACTCTCACTAAACACCACGACGCCCATGCGGAGCATGGGCATCACGATGCAGGAGCCAATAAAGTCTTTGGCTTCTGGATCTACCTGATGAGTGACTGCATTATCTTTGCAACACTGTTTGCAACGTATGCAGTAATGGTTCACAGCACTGCTGGCGGGCCTTCAGGGAAAGACTTTTTTGAACTGCCTTATGTTCTGGGTGAAACAGCATTACTGCTGCTGAGCTCGATTACTTACGGTTTTTCCGTTATCAGCATGAACAAAAACAGCAAAGGTGCCGTCATTGGCTGGTTGCTGCTGACGTTCCTGTTTGGTCTCGGATTCATCGGTATGGAAATCAACGAATTCCATCACCTGATTCAGGAAGGCTGGGGTCCGCAACGCAGTGGCTTCCTGTCAGCATTCTTTACCTTAGTCGGTACCCATGGTCTGCACGTGACCTGTGGTCTGATTTGGATGCTGGTCCTGATGTTCCAGGTAGGAACCCGTGGTCTGACGGCAACAAACCGTACCCGTATCATGTGCCTGAGCTTGTTCTGGCACTTCCTTGATGTGGTATGGATTTGTGTATTCACCATTGTTTATCTGATGGGGGCCATGTAATGAGCCATTCAGTAACCGAACATGGCGCGTCTCACGGTAGTGTGAAGTCATATGTTGTCGGCTTCATTCTCTCTGTCATTCTGACCGGTATCCCATTCTGGCTGGTTATGGATGGGGGCGTTGCAAAAAGCACAACTCTGGCAGTGGTAGTGCTCTGTGCCGTGGTACAGATCGTTGTTCACCTGGTATACTTCCTGCATCTGGACCGTAAGTCAGAGGGCGGCTGGAACCTGGTAGCCATAGTCTTCTCAGCAGTCATTATTTTGATTGTTGTCGTTGGCTCACTGTGGATCATGTGGAACCTTAACTACAACATGATGCCCCACTAACAGAGTTATACGTAATGATTAAGCAATACCTGCAAGTCACAAAACCAGGAATTATTTTCGGAAACTTAATTTCTGTGATAGGTGGTTTTCTGCTGGCTTCTAAAGGCAGCATAAACTTCACTCTTTTTCTCGCATCACTGGTTGGTGTATCGCTGGTCGTTGCATCAGGTTGTGTATTTAACAACGTGATTGACCGTGATATTGACCGAAAGATGGAGAGAACGAAGAACCGGGTCCTTGTAAAAGGGCTCATTTCCGCGAAAACTAGCCTGGTTTATGCAACATTATTAGGTATTGCTGGCTTTGCGTTGCTGTACTTTGGAGCCAACCCACTGGCAATGTGGTTGTCAGTGATTGGCTTCATCGTATACGTCGGCATCTATAGCCTCTATATGAAGCGTAATTCAGTTTACGGCACATTAATCGGTAGCTTATCTGGGGCTGCGCCTCCGGTCATTGGTTACTGTGCTGTAAGCAACGAATTTGATGCTGGTGCACTGATTCTGTTAGCCATCTTTAGCCTGTGGCAGATGCCGCATTCGTATGCGATTGCTATCTACCGGTTTAAAGATTATCAGGCAGCAAATATCCCGGTGTTACCGGTGGTGAAAGGTATCTCAGTCGCTAAAAACCATATCACCTTGTATATCGTGGCGTTTATGGTAGCAACTCTGATGCTGTCACTGGGTGGCTACGCAGGCTATAAATACCTGGTGGTTGCAGCAGCCGTCAGTGTCTGGTGGCTGGGTATGGCGCTTTCGGGGTATAAAAGCTCGAATGATGATCGTATCTGGGCACGTAAGTTGTTCGTCTTTTCGATTGTTGCTATCACGGCACTGAGTGTCATGATGTCAGTCGATTTTATGACACCGGCTTCTAAAGACCTCCTGACCTACGTCTGGTAACTCTGCTGTGGATCTAAGAAAAGGCGCGATTTCGCGCCTTTTCTTTTTTTGTTACCACTGGTTAAAAACAATTATTTTACCCGCCCTGCTCTGCCCCGTACTATAGCGTCAGAAAATGAAAAGAGGTTTTAATGAACGATAATAAAATGACGCCCCTGGAGTTAAGAGCAACCTGGGGCCTTGGGACAGTGTTTTCCCTGCGCATGTTGGGCATGTTTATGGTTCTCCCGGTACTGACAACTTATGGAATGGCACTGCAGGGGGCTTCAGAAACATTGATAGGTCTGGCAATAGGTATTTACGGTTTAGCCCAGGCAATCTTTCAAATTCCTTTCGGTTTACTCTCTGATCGTATTGGTCGAAAGCCACTGATTGTCGGCGGGTTGCTGCTGTTTGTTCTGGGCAGTGTCATTGCCGCCACCACCAGTTCTATCTGGGGTATTATTCTTGGTCGTGCTTTGCAGGGTTCAGGAGCTATTGCTGCCGCCGTAATGGCCCTGCTTTCTGATTTAACCCGTGAGCAGAACCGTACCAAAGCGATGGCCTTTATCGGCATCAGCTTCGGCGTTACATTTGCGATTGCCATGGTACTGGGCCCGATAGTTACCCATATTCTGGGTCTGCATGCCCTGTTCTGGATGATTGCTATCCTCGCCGTACTGGGAATTGTGATTACCCTGCTGGTTGTTCCTTCAGCAACTGACCATGTTCTGAACCGTGAGTCAGGAATGGTCAAAGGCAGTTTTCGCAAGGTACTGGGGAATTCGCGGCTGCTGAAACTGAATTTCGGCATCCTTTGCCTGCATATCCTGCTGATGTCCAGTTTTGTCGCGCTGCCGGGACAATTCGAGGATGCCGGTTTTCCTGCATCACAGCACTGGAAAGTTTATCTGGCGACTATGCTGATTGCTTTTGCTGCAGTGATGCCGTTTATCATCATTGCCGAAGTAAAACGTAAGATGAAGCTGGTCTTTGTCAGTTGCGTGGCATTACTGGTGATTGCTGAAATTATTCTGTGGGGTGCCGGTACTCATTTCTGGACTTTGGTGGTCGGTGTTCAGATATTTTTCTTCGCCTTTAATCTGATGGAAGCGATTCTGCCGTCACTGATCAGCAAAGAATCTCCTGCCGGTTATAAAGGCACCGCGATGGGAATTTATTCTACCAGCCAGTTTATCGGCGTTGCGATTGGTGGCAGTGTGGGTGGCTGGATATTTGGCCATATCGATGCTCAGACTGTATTTCTTGCAGGAACCTTGTTGGCGGTCGTCTGGTTGTTGGTGAGCCTGACCATGAAGGAACCTCCTTATGTTAGCAGCCTGCGGCTGGTTTCCGGTGAATTGCAGCACGCTGAAGGACTGGATCAGCGACTGGCGACTCTGGAAGGGGTTTCTTCAGTGATGATGGTTCCTGAGGAAAAAAGTATTTACGTTAAAATTGACAGCAAAGTGACTAACCGCGAAGCTCTGGAAGCTATTGTTGCGGAATATCAGCCTTTGCACCGTTAATCCCCTGCCCTGCCGGCAGAGTTAAAAAAAGCGCGGACCTGACAGGACCGCGCTTTTTTATTGCACTATTATATTTGCCGGACGACGACTAATCGCGGAAATTTTTAAACTGAAACGGCTGACCCAGATTACCGTTACGCACCAGATTCATCGCCCCCTGCAGGTCATCACGGGATTTTCCGGTGACACGCAGTGACTCTCCCTGAATCTGAGTCTGCACTTTCAGTTTGCTGTCTTTGATCAGCTTGACGATTTTCTTCGCCACATCTGACTCAATGCCTTTTTTTAATTTTGCGTCGACCGCCCAGTTCTTACCACTGTGTTCAATCTCTTCAGGTACTTCAAGCGCAGCACCTTCGATTCCACGTTTCAGTAACTTCTCGCGCAAAATATCCACCAGCTGCTTTACCTGAAAATCAGATTCTGAGCTGAGGCGGATGGTTTCATTTTTTTCGTTTAATTCAACGCTGGCTGTCACGTTGCGAAAATCAAACCGGGTAGACAATTCGCGGCTGGCATTTTCCACCGCATTACGCACTTCCTGAAGCTCGACTTCAGAAACAATATCGAAAGATGGCATCTTTTCTTCTCCTGACTCTGGTTTGCCATGCATAATACGCAGATTAACGCGGTAAACAAATGCCTCCATTCAGAAAAGGCCCCCTTCAGGGTGAAAAAATACCGTTTTATCGCTGCTGACATGCTGGAGTAATCATGAATATAACCGTACTGGGTTGCGGTGCATTAGGACAGATTTGGCTTGCTGCACTGAGCCGCCAGGGACATCAGGTACAGGGTTGGTTAAGGGTAACTCATCCCCATACTACGGTGCATGTCACCAGTCCGGAAGGTGAAGTGTATCGCCATTTTTTCCCGGCCAATAACCCGGCATTTCTGGCAGAAAGTGATCTGTTACTGGTCACTCTGAAGGCCGCACAGATTTCCAGTGCCTTACAACAGATTCAGCCCTTGATTCCTGCCCACTGTACTATTGTACTGATGCATAACGGCATGGGAGTCATGGATGAACTACCCCCTCTGGAACAGCCGGTACTTCGGGCAATCACCACCCACTCCTCTTACCGTACCCAGGGCCGGGTCATTCATGTCGCCCATGGAATAACGCATCTGGGGCCGGTAGCACGCAACCAGGACCAGCTCAGTCCGCTAGCCGACATGATGCATGCGGCCCTACCGGATGTGGCCTGGCATAACGATATTTTACCCGCCAGCTGGAATAAGCTGGCAATCAATTGCGTGATTAATCCGTTGAGCATCAAATACAACTGCCGCAATGGTGAAATTCTGCAGCATCAGGATGAAATACAGCAGATTTGCGAGGAGATGGCCGCCGTAATGGCCAGGGCAAATTTGCATGCCGATGCCCGTCAGTTACAGGCTAATGCCACTCACGTTATTCAAAACAGTGCCGGAAATTTTTCATCCATGCTCCAGGATATACAAGCCGGGCGCAGTACCGAAATTGATTACATCACCGGTTACCTGCTACGTAAGGCCACCGAATTTGGAATCGCAATTCCGGTGAATCGCAAACTCTTTCAACTCGTAAAATCCAAGGAGTCTGCCAATGGGCACCCCGAAATCAGTGCTGGTTTGCCTGGCACATGGTAGTGAAGAAATCGAAGCGGTTACCGTTATTGATCTGCTGGTCAGAGCGGGTATCCGGGTCACTACCGCCAGTGTGGAAAGTAATGGCGAAACCCTGATTGTCTGCTCACGCGGCGTTAAAATTCAAAGTGATACCACTCTGGTAGCTGTTGCTGATCAGCCTTTTGATGCTGTCGTTCTGCCCGGAGGAGTTCAGGGGGCGGACACATTCAGCGACAGCCTGTTATTGCTGGAAACCGTGCGGCAGTTTACCGCAACCGGCCGGATTGTTGCCGCTATCTGTGCGTCACCTGCCAAAGTTCTGGCTGCGCATCGTCTGTTTCCGGTGGGAAATATGACCGGTTTTCCTGGACTGCAATCCGGGATCCCTGAACAACAATGGATGGAACGTCGGGTGGTCTGGGATCCACGGGTTAACCTGCTGACCAGCCAGGGTCCGGGGACTTCGTTTGACTTTGCACTGAAATTGATTGACCTGCTGGCCGGGCACGATACCGCCAGGGAAGTTGCTGAGCCACTGGTGCTTGCACCGGGCATTTATAATTATCAGGAAACGAACGGATAAAAAAACCCGCATACCAGGTATGCGGGTTTAGCTGTTATCTTTCTGACGCAGTACTTACGGGCGGTACACCTTAACGTTAGTGTAGCCCTGTTCACGCAGATATAAAGCCTGTAAACGACTCATCACTCCCCTGTCACAGTACAGTAACCATGTGCGAGACTGATCCAGCGAAGCAAACTGGCTGCCCAGTTTGTAGAAAGGTAATGACTGAATAGTCACATTGTCTGCTTTTAACGGACGATCATCCTGTTCATCAATCGAACGAATATCCAGAATGCTGTCATTTTCGCCAAAGGCTGCCACTGTCTCGACTTCCACGACATCACGGGTTGCCTGCTCAGCAATTTCACGAATATCGAGATTGCTGGCTTCCTGGACAACTTTTTCAAGCACTGAGAAATCGAAATTCTCTTCTTCCGCGTGAATACGGCTTTTTACTGCTTTCACTGTCGGGCTTTTGGAAATAACACCACAATATTCCGGCATTGTGCGGGCAAAATCTTCGGTGCCAATTTCACGAGCCAGATTGATGATATGTTCTTTATCATGTGAAATCAGTGGCCGCAGAATCAGAGTGTCGCTGGCATTATCAATCAGCCGAAGGTTAGTCAGTGTCTGGCTGGAAACCTGGCCGAGTGCTTCTCCGGTGACCAGCGCCTGAACGCCATAGCGTTCGGCAATCATTGACGCCGCACGTACCATCATACGCTTGAGAACAACGCCCATCTGACCGTCATCGATATTTTCGAGAATTTCTCCGACCACCGGCTCAAAATCGATCGCAATAAAACGCACCCGATGAGAACGACCAAAGCGATTCCACAGATAGTGGGCAACCTGGCGGACACCAATCTCGTGCGCAGCCCCGCCCAGATTGAAGAAACAATAATGGACACGGCAACCGCGGCGCATCAGCATATAACTGGAAACACCCGAGTCAAAACCTCCGGAAATCAGAGACAGTACATCCTCCTGAGTTCCGATAGGAAAACCACCAATCCCTTCACGGCGTTCGGTGATCATCAACAGGCGATCATCTTCAATTTCCAGATTAACTGTCACCTGCGGATTGGTCAGTTTAACGCTGGCAGTAGCAATGTGCTGGTTCAGACCACCACCCACATAACGTTCTACGTCCTGGGAGCTGAAGTCATGCTTACCGCGCCTTTTGGCTCTCACACAAAAGGTTTTACCTTCCAGACGGTCACGGTACAACTCCAGAGTCTGCTCAAAGATATTATGCACATCAGTGTAGCTGTGCTCTTCAACCGCCAGAATATGGTGGATGCCGGGAATTCGGGTCAGCTCTTCAGCAATGACCGTCTTAAGTTCCTCGCGTTTAGAGCGCACGACAATATGGTCCCAGTGACGAACAACTTTAATCTCTTCATCAATGGTCTTCAGGATATTGCGAATGTTTCCGTTCAGGATCTTAATAAAACGCAGCCGGACAGACTGGCTTTTGATCGTGATTTCCGGAAACAATTTTATGATAAACTTCATGGCGGCAAAGGCTTATTCAGGGAAATAAGTGTTAATAACGACACACTTAACTGTTAAAATCAGATTATTGCGGACGGCAAAACATTGCCCCGCATCCAGGATGCGCAAGTATATCACCTTTGTTGAAAGTCTGCTTCTGCAACCTCCGTCACATTGATCATTTTGCTTATCGTTCGTCGTCGGCTACCATAAGCAATTAGAAATGAATAAATAACTCATTGAGCCGGTACTGACTATGCCAAAAAAAACCGAACCTTCTGTCAGCTTTGAAAGTGCTTTGCAGGAGCTGGAATCCATCATCCGGCGTCTTGAAACGGGAGAATTACCGTTAGAAGAAGCCCTGAATGAATTTGAAAGAGGCGTTAAACTGGCAAAAACTGGTCAACAGACTTTACAGAAAGCCGAGCAGCGGGTGCAGATTTTGCTTAAACCAGACAGCGACGCTGAATTAGATGCTTTCACTCCGGATAATCACTGATGGATTTTTCGACACTGATTGCTGCCTATCGTGAACGGGTAGACAATGTATTAACCGGATTATTGCAGGATGTCCCTTTTCAGAGTTCTCCTCTGATCGAAGCTATGCAATATGGCGTACTGTTAGGCGGCAAACGGATGCGCCCTTTTTTGGTTTATGCCACGGGTGAAATGCTGGGCACCCCTCAGGCAGCACTGGATATTCCTGCCGCTGCCATTGAATGTATTCACGCCTACTCACTGATCCATGACGATTTACCGGCGATGGACGACGACGCGTTACGCCGCGGGAAACCGACCTGCCACATCGCTTTTGGTGAAGATACTGCCATTCTTGCAGGTGATGCTTTACAGACCCTGGCATTCTCTGTGCTGGCTGATCAGCCCATGCCAGAGGTTTCTGACCGCTCGCGGCTGGCAATGATTTCCGAGTTGGCAGCGGCCAGCGGTGCTGGCGGGATGTGTGGTGGCCAGGCGTTGGATTTAGCCGCCGAAGGGCAGTCTGTCAGCCTGCAGGAGCTCGAAACCATTCATCGTCATAAGACCGGAGCACTTATTCGTTCTGCGGTACGGCTGGGAGCCTTATCTGCAGGAGAACGCGGTAAAGCATTACTGCCAGATTTAGACCGTTATGCCAATGCTATCGGCCTGGCTTTTCAGGTTCAGGACGATATCCTGGATATTGTCGGAGATACCGAAGTCATTGGTAAACGCCAGGGTGCTGACCTGGCTCTGGGAAAAAGTACCTACCCGGCATTGCTGGGGCTGGACGGTGCCAGGGAGAAAGCCCTGCAGCTGTACCAGGAAGCCATGGATGCTTTAGACAGACTCGCCGCTCACTCTTTAGATACTGCCTTACTGAAGGCACTGGCGGGTTACATAATTGAACGTGATAAATAACATCCATAATGAGTCACTGATGAGTTTTGATACCACCAAATACCCTACACTGGCACTGGCAAGCACAGTTCAGGAATTACGTTTATTGCCAAAAGACAAGCTCCCTGCCTTGTGCAATGAGTTGCGCCAGTACCTGCTCGACAGTGTCAGCCAGTCAAGCGGACATTTTGCGTCCGGTCTGGGGGTCGTGGAACTGACTGTTGCATTGCATTATGTCTATAACACCCCGTTTGATCATCTGGTGTGGGATGTTGGCCATCAGGCTTACCCGCATAAAATTCTTACAGGCCGGCGTGATCGTATCGGTACGATCCGCAAAAAAAACGGGCTCCATCCTTTTCCGTGGCGTGAAGAAAGTGAACATGATGTGTTGAGTGTTGGCCACTCTTCCACGTCGATCAGTGCCGGGCTGGGAATGGCCGTCGCTGCTGAAAAAGAAGCCGCCGGCCGTCGTACCGTTTGTGTGATTGGCGACGGAGCACTGACCGCCGGAATGGCTTTTGAAGCTATGAACCACGCCGGTGATATCAAACCTGATCTGCTAGTGATCCTCAACGATAACGATATGTCGATCTCTGAAAATGTCGGAGCACTCAACAATCGTGTAGCGCAGATTCTTTCCGGAAAAACCTACTCCTGGTTGCGCGAAAGCGGTAAACGGGTACTGACCGGAATTCCGCCGATTAAAGAACTGGTGAAACGCACAGAAGAGCATCTGAAAGGGATGGTTTCTCCGGGCACTCTGTTTGAAGAGCTGGGATTCAACTATATCGGGCCGGTTGACGGACATGATGTTCTGGCACTGGTAAGCGCATTAACCAATATGCGCAGCCTGAAGGGTCCTCAGTTTCTGCATATTATTACTAAGAAAGGGAAAGGCTACGCTCCTGCCGAACAGGACCCAATCGCCTGGCACGCGGTTCCTACCTTTGATCCGGCCAGCGGTGAATTGCCGAAAAGCAAAGGCGGGATTCCAACCTATTCACAGATTTTCGGTGACTGGTTATGTGAAATGGCTGCTCAGGACGAGAAACTGATGGCCGTTACACCCGCAATGCGAGAAGGCTCAGGTATGGTGCGCTTCTCCCGCGAATTTCCCGGACAGTATTTTGATGTCGCTATTGCCGAACAGCACGCGGTCACTTTTGCGGCCGGACTGGCTATCGGTGGCTACAAGCCCGTGGTCGCCATTTATTCGACTTTCCTGCAGCGCGCTTATGATCAGTTGATTCATGATGTGGTGATCCAAAAATTACCGGTGCTGTTTGCAATTGATCGTGGCGGAATCGTCGGTGCTGACGGACAGACGCATCAGGGTGCCTTTGATATCTCATTCCTGCGCTGTATTCCTGAAATGGTCATCATGACACCCAGCGATGAAAATGAGTGCCGTGACATGCTGTTTACCGGTTACCACTATCAGCAAGGCCCGAGCGCTGTGCGGTACCCGCGCGGTAGTGGACGTGGCCTGCAGCAGGAGGCTCCACAACAGTTGCCTTTAGGTAAAGGTGTGATTAAACGTCAGGGTGAATCACTGGCAATTCTGAACTTTGGCACACTGTTGCCGGAAGCAGAGAAAGTTGCTGAATCGATGAATGCCACCCTGGTTGATATGCGCTTTGTCAAACCACTGGATACTGAACTGATTCTGCAAATGGCTGAACAGCATTCTGATCTGGTGACGCTGGAAGAAGGTGCAATCAGTGGCGGTGCAGGAAGTGGTGTCAATGAAGTATTGATGGCTTCCCGTCGTATGACTCCGGTATTGAATCTGGGCCTGCCTGACAAATTTATTCCGCAGGGTACACAGGAAGAAATTCGTCATGATCTGGGACTGGATGCCGAAGGCATTGAGTCAGCGATCAAAGAGTGGCAGAACCGCTAAAGCTCAGTCAGGAGGCCGCCACTGGCAGCCTCCTGAATCATAAATATCAGGTCAGACCGGCAACAGCCCCGGATAGTAGTGACCGATAGCAAACAAAATCACTGCAGATAAAATTCCTGCCACAATATCATCAATCATAATTCCCATTCCGCCGCTGACATTCCGGTCAAACCAACGGATAGGCCAGGGTTTCCACATATCAAGAATACGGAATACGACAAAACCGGCAGCCACCCATTGCCAGTGATGATTTGGAATTGCTATCAGAGTGATCCACATCCCGATAAATTCATCCCAGACAATACTGCCATGGTCATGAACGCCCATATCTTTCGCAGTACGGTGACAGAGATAAACCCCAAGGCAAATTCCCGCCAGTACCACCAGGTAATAGAGGTCCTCTGGCAACAGTATCAGCAGATACCAGAAGGGTAACGCAGCCAGCGACCCGACAGTTCCGGGAACAACAGGACTCAGTCCGCTGCCGAAACCTGTCGCCAGCAAATGCCATGGATTGCTGAGATGAATACGTGAAAGTATCTGTTGTCTATTTTCGGCCAAAATGGTCATATCCTTTCAGGTCAAACCGTGCGGGCTTACCGTTATCCAGCAATACCAGTCCGTCAGCTTCCGGGGCAATCTGCCCGATACAGTGATAGCCGACCCCCAAATGATCGAGAGCAACCGCCAACGCTCCCCGGTTAACTTCCGGGACAGTAAAGCATAATTCATAATCTTCACCGCCACTCAGTGCCCAGCGCAATGCCTGAGACTTATCGAAACCTTCCAGTAATGCAGTAGACAGTGGAATCGCCTCGGTATTAATCCTGGCACCTACCCTGCTTGCTTTTAGCACGTGTCCCAGGTCGGACAGTAAGCCGTCAGAAATATCGATAGCCGAAGTGGCTAAATCACGTAACGCCTGACCTTGCAAAATACGCGGTACAGGCCGCAGGTGACGTTTAATCAGAGCTTCATGGATAGCCGGATCATCAATCCGGTAATGATGCTGTAATAATGCCAGACCGGCGGCACTGTCTCCCAGGGTGCCGGTCACAAAAATCCAGTCTCCTGGTTTTGCTCCCGAACGCTTCAGCGCTCGGCCGGAGGGTACCAGTCCATGAATTCCAAGCGTCATGCTCAGCGGACCGCGGGTAGTATCACCGCCAATCAGCTGCATATCATAATAATCAAGCAGTTCAAACAGACTGTCACTGAAGGCCTGCAACCAGGTTTCATTTGCTTCCGGTAAGGTGAGTGCCAGTGTCAGCCATGCAGGGTCAGCGCCCATAGCGGCTAAATCACTCAGATTGACAGCCAGGGCTTTGTAGCCGAGATCAGACGGGTGGATATCCCGCAAAAAATGCACGCCCTCTACCAGAGTATCTGTACTGATAGCGAGTACCTGTTTTTCCGGTACTGCCAGCAGGGCGCAGTCATCACCAATACCTTTAATCACATCGCGGCGGGAACTGGTGACACGGTTGAAATAGCGAGCTATCAGCTCAAATTCGCCACAGGACATAAACAGGTTCACTCAGCGGGTAATTTAACAGGCATAAAAAAAGGCCGGATTAACCGGCCTCAGATTAATTACTTACGGTTAGGACGAATTTGTGGCGCTGCTTTATCCAGTACACCGTTAACAAATTTGTGGCTGTCCTCGGCACCAAATACTTTTGCCAGCTCAATCCCTTCATTGATGGCCACTTTATATGGCACATCTGAACGCTTACTCAGTTCAAACAGAGCAATACGCAGAGCAGCCTTCTCAACTTCTCCCAGTTCATCCAGACGACGGGAAAGGTACGGCTTCATCAGATCATCAAGATAGGCGCTGTTGGTCGCGACACCTGCCAGTAATTCACGGAAGTAGTTAACATCAACATCTTTGACGTCCTGTTCCGCCAGAAACTGGTATTCCACATCGGCAATGTCATTGTTGGATATCTGCCAGGAGTACAATGCCTGTAAGGCACACTCCCTGGCACGGCGTCGGGCAGCAGGTTTCACAAAATTCCCCTTAAAATCAGGCGTTAATAGCTTTTAAAACATTAATCATTTCTAGTGCGGTCAGGGCCGCTTCGGCACCTTTGTTACCCGCTTTGGTACCGGCACGCTCAATAGCCTGCTCGATATTTTCAGTGGTCAGCACGCCGAAGGCTACCGGAATATCACTGTTCATTGCCACATCGGCAATTCCTGAACTGGCTTCACCCGCAACAAACTCAAAGTGTGCAGTACCGCCACGAATCACAGTACCCAGCGCAACTACCGCATCATATTTGCCGGTTTTGCTCAGTGCTCTGGCCGCCAGTGGTAATTCATATGCACCAGGCACCCAGACCACAGTAATATTGTCATCTTTGACCTGACCGATACGTTTCAGTGCATCAACCGCACCATCCAGCAGGCTGTCATTGATAAAGTTATTAAAACGAGCAATCACAATGGCAATATTTGCGTTAGGTGTTGCTACCGGAGCTTCAATAATTTTCATACTTTTCCTTTCAGGTATTAGTCGGGTCGCCCGGCAAGGGGGGCGAATTTTAGCATACTCTTTTGCGCTCTGCTCTCGCTTTTGCGCAAACTGTTATTCCGGACGTAAAATGACCCGCAGATCGTTTCCGACACGGCGGACATCAGTAAAACTAAAGCCTGGTGCATCAGCCAGATGGCTGAGTCCCGGCAGTGTACATAAACCGCGGGCATCATTACCGAGTAATTTCGGGGCGATATAGACTATCAGCTCATCAACCAGCCCCGCACGCAGTAATGCACCCGCCAGCGTAGGTCCGGCTTCAGTCCAGACGCTGTTAATCTGTTGCTGGCCCAGCAACATCATCATTGCGACCAGATCAGTTGCCCCCTGATGCTGAGGAACCACAAATTGTTTTACGGTTTCCGGCCAGTCACCGGATAATGCCGAACGCATCAGCCATGTCTCTCCTGGCTGGTTAAACAACTGCTGTTCGGGTTTGAGTAACTGCTGGCGATCGATAATTACCCTGACCGGCTGGCGCAGATTTTCCTCTCCCCCTATCGCTGACAGGCTGTCACTATCAAGAGAATGGCTGCGTACTGTCAACGCCGGATCATCAGCAATCACTGTTGCACTGGTGCTTAGTATTGCATGGCTGGCAGCGCGAAAGCGCTGAACATCGCGTCGCGATTCGGGGGAAGTAATCCACTGGCTCTCTCCGTTAGCCATGGCGGTCCGGCCATCGAGTGATGCTCCCAGTTTCAGTTGCAGCCACGGAAAGCCTGTACGCATCCGTTTCAGAAATCCCCGGTTAAGTACTTCGGCGTCCTGCTGCATTAAACCATGGCTCACTTCAATCCCGGCCTGTTGCAGGCGATAGAGTCCCCTGCCCGCCACTTCCGGATTAGGGTCCTGCATTGCGGCAACAACCCGACTGACTCCGGCTGCTATCAGCGCATCACAACAAGGCGGTGTACGGCCAAAATGGCTGCAAGGTTCCAGTGTGACATAAGCTGTTGCCCCTTTGGCCTGATCCCCGGCCGCCCGCAATGCATGAACTTCTGCATGCGGGCCACCGGCACGCTGATGCCAGCCTTCACCGACAATCTGTCCGTCCCTGACGATGACACACCCGACATTTGGATTAGGTGCGGTAGTAAAACGTCCGCGGCGCGCCAGTTCCAGAGCGCGGGCCATATAGTGTTGATCAGACATAGTGTCAGTCCTGTAACCTGGCAATTTCTTCACCGAACTCACGGATGTCCTCGAAACTTCGATACACAGAGGCAAAGCGGATATAAGCCACTTTATCCAGCATTTTTAGTTCATCCATCACCAGATTCCCCAACATTTTGCTCGGGACTTCACGTTCTCCGGTCGCCCGCAGATGCGCTTTAATCCGGTGTACGGCACTGTCCAGATCATCCGCACTCACCGGGCGTTTTTCCAGAGCTTTCATCATGCCGCGAACCAGTTTGTCTTCATCAAAGGGCTCGCGCACATCATCACTTTTCACCACTCTTGGCATAACAAGTTCTGCCACTTCAAAAGTAGTGAATCGTTCATGGCAAACCAGACACTGACGCCGACGACGGACAGACGACCCTTCACTGACCAGACGAGAGTCTATTACTTTGGTATCCACTGCGGCACAAAACGGACAATGCATGGAATATTCCCGGTACAGAGATTCAATGGCTCTAGTGTAACGCGAAGTCAGTGTTAACTAAACGTATTCACGTGCTGTTAGTTTCATTTTGGAGAATCAGATTTTGTTTATTTTTCATGTCCGACTATTTCAACTATCCTTAACCGGACACAGGTTGTGTACGCACTTAGGAAAAATTTAGGAGAAATTATGGGACTGTTTAGTTTTGTCAAAGAAGCAGGTGAGAAACTGTGGGATGCCGTATCTGCTGATGCTGGCACTAAAATTCAGGATCACCTGAACAAACTGGGAATTCCTGACAGTGACAAAGTTAATGTCAGTGTCAATGACGGCACCGCGACAGTTTCGGGTGACGGTCTGAGCCAGGAACTGAAAGAAAAAATCCTGATTGCTGTCGGCAACGTCGCGGGTATTACACAGGTAGACGATAAAATTACCGCCAGCGGCGCGGAAAGCAGTCCGACCTTCTATACCGTCAAATCCGGGGATACACTGAGCGCTATCTCCAAACAGTTTTATGGCGACGCTGGTAAGTACAACAAAATTTTTGAAGCCAATAAGCCGATGCTGTCCAGTCCGGATAAAATTTATCCAGGACAGGCTCTGCGCATTCCACAAGCTTAAGATCCGGCGATGAAAAACAGGCATTTATGGGTGCTCGTGTCCTCACTGGTACTGGCCGGATGCAGCCATTCGGTGCCGCCAGCCACAACACTGGATACTACTGTAGGGCAACTGAACCGCTCTCTGAGTCATTTGTCTGAGCAATCGTCGGCTCTGGCTTATCAACACCGGATGAATGCAGCCTCTAC
Organism: Tatumella citrea; assembly: GCF_002163585.1. NCBI lineage: Bacteria > Pseudomonadati > Pseudomonadota > Gammaproteobacteria > Enterobacterales > Erwiniaceae > Tatumella > Tatumella citrea. The sequence continues at coordinate 1,106,070 of NZ_CP015579.1, read as the reverse complement.
TCATGGTGCATGGTTAGTGCCTCTGGCCAACAGCCCTGTGGAATTGCTCGACCCTCAGGCAAAGTTACTGTTACAGCTGGTGCCACAGTCTTCGGATACCGGCACCGTGTTGCAGGTAAAAAATGCCGGGACTGCGGTACTGCCACCGTTTGAACTGACTGCGGAGTTGTCAGCCATTTCCGCTGACCAACAGGAGGCTACTTCGTCTCCATCGCCTCTGACGCAACAGGTCATCCGGCAGATAACGCCGCTGTCCCCCGGAGAACAGGCACAGTTTGTGTTGAAAGCCCCGGAGATGGCCCATGATCAGTCACTGGTAGTTAATGTTCATCAGTTCCGGCCATTTAAATAGCCTGTCCTGTTAAACAAAAAAGGCAGCCCGCGGGCTAATGCCGGTCACTTAAGGTGACCGGCATTGTTTTTAAAGGGATATTTCGACCTTTTCTCCCTCACTTCTCTCACATATTCCCGTTCTCGTCGTGGTGGCAGTTTCAGCATCCCGGCATTACTGTAAAAGTGTTTAAGGTGACCCGGGATGACTCCCGGTGAAGCCCACGGCAGACCGATCAGTAGCCGTAATATCTCTGATACTGCACCGCTGAAGCTCAACTGGTAAGGCAGGTAATTTCCTTTCAGGCTGAACGCCATTTTAATCATCTGGTAACGCACCAGGTTATACGTCAGCAGTATTCCCCATAGCTCCTGCTTCACCAGATCGGGCAACCGGCTTCTCAGCGTCCAGCGGTTTCCCAGTAAAAACTGCTTTGCCTCACGATATCCCAGCTCGATTTCCCAGCGATGCTTATAAAGTTCTGCCACGTCAGTCGCCGGATAACGCATCGCATCTGTCATGGAAGTGACTACCTGCCGTTCCGTCCCGTTCACTTTCCGCCTGATTAGCCTCACTATGAGTTCTTCCGGCAGGCCTTTCCATTGCTTTCTGGCCTGAGGCGTGGTTTTCAGTCGTATCAGTTCGTCCTGCCTGCCGAGCTTTCGTACCACTTCATACTGAGTGTTCTTTTTCAGCGGCGTTAGCCAGTGGCGATTTTCACCTGCATTATGCCAGTCATGTAACAACCCTAAAGAGTAAAAGCCCTTATCAAACAGCGTAATACTGTTATCCGGTGCATTTTCTGCCAGCTGAGCGGCCAGCCGCATTTCGTTGATATCGTAGCGACCTGACACACTTGCACGCAGCAGATGGCTGCTGAGTTCCATCAGACACACCATACGAACCTGAGGATAACCGCGTTCACCATGCTGATTAGATGCTTTGCCGAAGGCCTCTGCATTTTCAGGAGTGTCCTGGGTATGCCAGACAACGCCATCAACAGCATTAAGCGTCAACCCGTGCCAGAGGGGATGTCTGGCTTCTTCGTGCCAGTGTTGTTGAGTGAGATCAAACAGGACCCGGATGGCATCTTCGCCCAGTGTTTTTCGGCGGGCAATCACAGAGCTGGGTGCGGTAAATGACCGTCCGGTCCGGTCAACAATATCCATCAAATTCACGATATGGCTCATGGGCTTATTGTTGAATATGGCCATACCGATAACCAGCCAGACCATCGACTCAAGGGGAAGTTTACGCTTACGCAGCGTGACGGTATCAGTGAGGGAAAACGCCTGTCGGATGAGGTCAGGAGAGAGCAGGTCAGAGAGGCTTTGTACTTCTTCGGGAGCAGTGAGATTAATAATGCCGAGAGCTTGCGAAAGTTCCATTTAAAAAGGGTCCATGTCTGCACATGAACCCTTTTTACACCAACCACCGGATCGGTCAAATGATCCTTAAACGATCGGCATTAGCCCGCGGGCTGCCTTTTTTACTGCTGAAAAGAAGGTGATTACGGAAGTAATGACTTCTGGTCAGCCCCTTCTTTTTCGACTTTCTGTACCAGCATATGCTCACGTTTCATGCCCAGCTTCAGCGCCAGCGCAGAAGCCACATAAATCGAAGAGACAGTACCGATAGTGATACCGATCAGCATCGTCAGTGAGAAACCTCTCAGTAACTCACCACCAAACAGGAACAACATCAGAACAACCACCAGCGTAGTGGCAGATGTCATGATAGTACGGCTCAGTGTCTGGGTCAGAGAGACGTTAACAATATCATAAGGCGTTCCGCGACGAATTTTGCGGAAGTTCTCACGAATACGGTCCGATACCACGATACTGTCGTTCAGCGAGTAACCGATTACCGACATCAGTGATGCCACAATCGTCAGATCGATTTCGATATGGAACAACGACAGAACACCCATCGTAATTATCACATCGTGCGCCAGTGCCAGAACGGCACCCAACGCCAGTCGCCACTCAAAGCGGAAACCGACATAAATCAGAATACAGATTAATGCCACCAACAGAGCCATGCCCCCGGCCTGCGCCAGGTCACTACCCACACTTGGTCCGACAAATTCAATCCGTTTCACGACGGCAGTCTGACTGGTCGCCTGATTAATCACAGAAACGACTTTGTTACCTAATTCCTGTCCGGTGTTGCCCGCATTGGGTGACAGACGGACAACAACATCACGGCTGCTACCGAAGTTCTGGACCTGGGGTTCCATAAAGCCGGCGTTTTGCAACGCCTGACGCATAGTATCCAGCTCACCTGGCTTCTCGAGGGTAATCTCGATAACGGTCCCGCCAGTGAAGTCCAGCCCCCAGTTAAACCCACGGACTCCCATGACCAGCACGGAAGCCACCAGCAGTAATCCGGAGATAGCAAAGGCCAGATAGTCCCAGCGCATAAAATCATGCACTTTACGACCATAGTTTAATTGTTCAACACTATATTGCTGTGCCATTACGCGCTCCTCAGATTGACAGCTTATTGATACGTTTGCCGCCATACAGCAGGTTCACGATAGCACGTGTACCAACGATTGCTGTGAACATGGAGGTCGCAACACCAATGGCTGTCGTAATCGCAAATCCTTTGATAGACCCGGTACCTACGGCATACAGGATAATCGCAGTAATCAGCGTCGTAATGTTGGCATCAACGATACTGGAGAACGCACCACGGTATCCCTCATGAATAGCCTGCTGAACACTGCGGCCGTTCCTGAGTTCTTCTTTGATACGTTCATTGATTAATACGTTTGCATCGACGGCGACGGCAAGAGTCAGAACGATCCCTGCAATCCCCGGCATGGTCAGTGTCGCGCCCGGTAACAAGGACATGATACCAACAATCAGCACCAGGTTAGAGATCAGTGCAGTCGTTGCAATCACACCAAACTTCTTATACCAGACAACCATAAACAGAATCGAGGCAATCAGCCCCCACAGGCAGGCATGCAGACCCTGATTGATATTCTGTTGTCCCATAGTTGGACCGATGGTTCTTTCTTCAACAATCTGAATAGGTGCAATCAGAGCACCGGCACGCAGTAACAACGACAGCTGGCGAGCTTCGTTCGGATTGTTGATCCCTGTGATTCGGAAGCTGTTACCGAGGCGAGACTGAATGTTCGCGACGTTAATAACTTCTTCTTCTTTCTGCAGGATAGCGCGGCCGTTGGCATCTTTCTTACCACTGTCTTTATACTGAACAAACAGGGTTGCCATCGGTTTACCGATATTATCCTTGGTATAATTAGACATCATATTTCCGCCGGCACTGTCGAGGGAAATATTAACCTGTGGCTGATTATACTCATCCATGCTGGAGGTGGAGTCTGTAATGTGATCACCGGTCAGGATAACACGCTTGTACAGCACTACCGGCTGGCCATCCTGAGTCAGTTTCACTTCAGAGTCACCCGGCACACGACCTTGCGCAGCTGCCGTAGCATCAACACTGGTGTTTACCGGACGGAATTCCAGAGTCGCAGTGGCGCCAAGAATTTCTTTCGCACGGGCAGTATCCTGAATACCTGGTAACTCAACCACAATCCGGTCAGAACCCTGACGCTGAACCAGTGGTTCGGCCACACCCAGCTGATTCACACGGTTACGCAGAATGTTAATGTTCTGCTGTACCGCATATTCACGGGCTTCGCTCAGACGGGCATCAGTCATCACCGCAGTCAGGCCAGTGCTGCCATCACTCTTAATCACTAAATCATTGTGACGTGGGCTCAGGTAACTAATGGCTTTATCGCGGTCATCACTGTTAGCAAAGCTGACAGTGACACCATAGTTTGGCGCTTTGCCAACAGTGGTATAAGGGATTTTCTGATCACGCAGGTCACTGCGGATATTGTCTGAGTTCTGCTCCTGCAGCTTACTTAACGCAGTATCCATATCGACTTCCATCAGGAAGTGGACACCACCACGTAAATCAAGCCCCAGCTTCATTGGCTCAGCAGAAATCAGCGCCAGCCATGCCGGAGTTGCAGGGGCCAGGTTCAGTGCAACAACATAGTTGTCACCTAAACCACTGACCAACGCTTCACGGGCACGCAGCTGAATATCGGTATTAGTAAAGCGGGCAAGGATAGCACCATTTTCCAGAGCAATAGATTTGCTCGGGATCTTGTCCTTACTGAGAATACTCTGGATCTGATCCAACGTTTGCTCACTGGCGGCGGCACCCCGCGCACCAGTGATTTGCACGGCCGGATCCTCTCCATACAGGTTGGGAAGTGCATACAGCAGACCGCCGATAAGGACAACGATCAGCATGATGTACTTCCACAAAGGATAACGGTTTAACACGGCAATTCCCTTAGGGGAGAAAAAATTACAGCGCCTTCATTGTGCCTTTCGGCAGAACGGCAGCCACGAAATCACGTTTGATCACGACTTCAGTCGTATCGTTCAGTGCAATCACCACATATCCGGTTTCAGAAACTTTAGTCACGCGGCCGACCAGACCACCGTTAGTTAAAACTTCATCACCTTTCCCGATCGCATCCATCAGTTTTTTATGATCTTTTGAACGCTTCTGCTGTGGACGCAAAATCATAAAATAGAAAATCAAACCGAAAACGACCAGCATGATCACCAGAGAATATGGACTTCCCTGAGACGGAGTACCAGCAGCGGCAACAGCGTCAGAAATGAAAAAACTCATTAAATTTCCCTCATTAGATTTATAGTCAAACGTTCAGAGCCGGGACGTCTTTCCCCGTCTTTTGATAAAAATCAGCCACAAAGTGCTCTAATTTATCGTCTTCAATAGCTTTACGTAAACCCGCCATCAGACGCTGATAGTAACGCAAATTGTGAATAGTATTCAGTCTCGCACCCAAAATTTCATTACAACGGTCCAGATGATGCAAATATGCACGACTGTAATGACGACAGGTGTAGCAGTCACACTCCGCATCCAGAGGAGAAGTGTCGTCCTTATGTTTCGCATTACGAATCTTGACTACACCATCAGTCACAAATAAGTGACCGTTACGGGCATTACGGGTTGGCATAACACAGTCGAACATATCAACGCCGCGACGAACCCCTTCAACGAGGTCCTCCGGTTTACCCACTCCCATCAGATAGCGAGGTTTATCTTCAGGAATCTGTGGACAAACATGCTCAAGGATACGATGCATATCTGCTTTTGGCTCACCTACCGCCAGACCGCCCACAGCGTACCCATCAAATCCTATCTCTACCAGCCCTTTAACTGAGACATCTCGTAAATCTTCGTAAACACTTCCCTGGATAATACCGAACAGCGCATTTTTATTACCCAGTGAATCAAACCGGTCACGGCTGCGTTTTGCCCAGCGTAACGACATTTCCATGGAGCGTTTAGCATAATCCCAGTCAGCCGGGTATGGCGTGCACTCATCAAAAATCATAACGATATCTGAACCGAGATCGTACTGAATTTCCATCGATTTTTCAGGGTCGAGGAATATCGGGTCGCCATTGATCGGGTTACGGAAATGAACACCAGCTTCGGTAATTTTACGAATGTCCCCCAGGCTGAAAACCTGGAAGCCTCCGGAATCGGTCAGAATCGGCCCCTGCCACTGCATAAAGTCATGCAGGTCGCCATGCAGCTTCATGATTTCCTGGCCCGGACGTAACCACAGATGGAACGTATTCCCGAGAATAATTTGTGCTCCGGTCTCTCTAACTTCTTCCGGAGTCATGCCTTTTACCGTGCCATAGGTTCCCACTGGCATAAATGCCGGAGTTTCTACCACACCACGGTCAAACACTAACCGGCCACGACGCGCACGCCCGTCTGTTTTCATTAATTCAAACTTCACAAAACCTCCACCAGATAAACAGTCTGATGTTAACAGTTAAACATCCTGATCATGGTCGGTATTTTACCGACCAGCTTTCCTATTCCCCGATCGTCTGCTCAGCAGCCGCGGGGTTTTTATGAATAAACATGGCATCGCCGTAGCTGAAGAAGCGATATTGCTCATTCACGGCCTGGCGATAGGCTTCCATCGTCTGACGATAACCGGCAAAGGCCGACACCAGCATAATCAGTGTTGATTCCGGCAGATGAAAGTTGGTGATCAGAGCATCAATCACCTGGTATTGATAGCCCGGATAAATGAAAATCTGCGTATCATCAAAAAATGGTGCAATAAGTTGTTCTTTGGCAGCCTGTGCCGCACTTTCCAGTGAACGGACAGAAGTGGTTCCTACTGCTACCACTTTATTACCCCGGGCCTTGCAGGCCAGAACTGCATCGACGACTTCCTGAGGAACTTCCGCATACTCAGAATGCATCTTATGGTCTTCAATACTGTCGACCCGCACCGGCTGAAATGTCCCTGCCCCGACATGCAGGGTGACAAAAGCCATTTCAACCCCTTTATCGCGCAATGCCTGTAACAATGGCTCATCGAAATGCAGGCCTGCGGTAGGTGCAGCAACTGCACCCGGGCGAGCGCTGTACACGGTTTGATACAATTCACGATCCGACTCTTCATCCGGACGGTCAATGTAGGGTGGTAACGGCATATGCCCGACCTGGTTGAGGATATCCAGTACCGCGCGCTCATCCGCAAACTCAATCTCGAACAGGGTGTCGTGGCGGGCTACCATTGTCGCTTTTACACTTTCGTCATCTCCCAGTAGCAGTTCACTGCCGGGTTTAGGTGACTTGGAGGCACGGACATGAGCCAGCACACGGTGTTCATCAAGCATGCGCTCAACCAGCACTTCAATCTTTCCGCCACTGGCTTTACGACCAAACACCCGTGCGGGGATCACCCGGGTATTATTAAATACCAGCAGATCGCCGGCATTAAGCTTATCCAGCACTTCAGTGAAAATCCCATGGGAGATCTCACCCGTAGGGCCATCCAGTGACAGCAGGCGGCAACCGCTCCGGTCAGGCTGGGGATAATGAGCTATTAATGACTCTGGCAGGTCAAAATTAAAATCAGCAACGCGCATGGCGGAATATTCCGGGCAAAAAATCAGGCGACATAGTGTAGCGGAAAAGCAGCCATTACTGAACCACTGGCTGTTCAGCTAAATATTCGCCTATAATGCGGCATGAATTTTCTAGCCCACCTCCATCTTGCCAGCCTGTCACAGAGTTCTCTGTTGGGAAATCTGATGGCCGATTTTGTCCGTGGTGACCCGTCCTTACAATGGGATGCCGGAATCGCTGACGGTATTCGCCTGCACCGCCGGCTGGACAGTCTGACCGATCAACTACCTGAAGTCCGTGAAGCCAGATTACTGTTCCGTGACGAAACGCGCCGGGTGTCTCCGATTACCCTTGATGTTATCTGGGATCACTTTCTGGCCCGCGACTGGGATAAATACCATCCGCAATTTTCACTGGCTGATTTTTGTCAGCAGGCAGAACAGCAGATTCGACCGTATCTGCCCAAAACGCCAGCGGACTTTCGTGAACTGAATGAACTGATGTGGCCTGAGCAGTGGCTGGAAAAATATGCCCGACCGGAACGGCTGGAAGTGGTTTTACTTGGCATGGCCAGAAGACGACCTAAACTGGCTAAATTAGAGCAGTCATATCAGGATTTTGTGGATAACTACAGCGCACTGGAACGCCTTTTTTCTCAGTTTTACCCGCGTCTGATGCATTCAGCCACAGAAAAAAGGCTGTAAAACTGCGTTGCTGCTGTCATACTCCTGTCTGCAAATTACAAGATGATTATTGTGCTCACTGACAGTAACATGGTCAGTGTTTTTAACCCCTAAGCGATTGGAGTGATTATGGTACTGGTTACCCGTCAGGCCCCTGACTTTACGGCTGCTGCCGTACTCGGCAACGGTGAAATCGTTGAAGATTTCAACTTTAAAAAACACACTGCAGGCAAACCTGTTGTGCTGTTCTTCTGGCCAATGGACTTCACCTTTGTCTGTCCTTCCGAACTGATCGCCTTCGACAAACGTTATGCTGAATTCCAGAAACGTGGTGTGGAAGTAGTTGGTGTTTCCTTTGATTCAGAGTTCGTGCATAACGCATGGCGTAACACTGCAATCAACGACGGTGGTATCGGTCCGGTGAAATATGCCATGGTTGCTGATATCAAACGTGAAATCCAGCAGGCATACGGTATTGAACATCCGGATGCAGGCGTTGCGCTGCGTGGTTCGTTCCTGATTGATAAAGAAGGTGTGGTACGTCATCAGGTAGTTAACGATCTGCCATTAGGCCGTAACATTGATGAAATGCTGCGTATGGTTGATGCGCTGCAATTCCACGAAGAGCATGGCGAAGTTTGCCCTGCACAGTGGGAAAAAGGCCAGGAAGGTATGGGCGCGTCCCCTGAAGGTGTTGCTAAATACCTTACCGCTAACGCTGGCAAGCTGTAATACTGCATTTTAATAACCCGCTACGGCGGGTTATTTTTTATCTGAATTCTGTTGGCTTTCAGCCTCCCCTTTCCTTTCTCTCAACAGCCAGACTCAGTTCTGTTACTCAATCAGTTTTTTTATTATCGTTATATAATTTATTGTACAGCGATAAATCCACCACTCTTCTGCGACAACGTTTATGAAGCTTTTTATGTTTTACCTGGGCGGCAGCGCCGGGAAATCGAATATTGAAGTGCATGATATCCAGTTTGCTGTCAGTGAAACCCCGGAGCAGGCCTGGCCATATCTGCGTGAAGTATGGTTTGGTGATAAAGATAAACTGCATATTGATGGCTTTGCCGAATTGCAGTGGGCCGATGGTTACCGGATTACTCTGTCACAGCAACCCTCTCAAAGCCATCTGCGGTTATGGTTTGTCAATGCAGGAGCCTACCGCCCTGATGAGCTGGCAGAATTGCATGCCTTTGACCTGTTTGTCGCAGAAGATGCGGCAACTGCCAGACAAAAAGCCCTGAATACTCTGCTGACCGGTCACGACCAACAACATAAAGATAACCTGAAAGATGTCGATGACTGCATATTGCTGGAGCAGATTGGTGGCTGGTATCTGCGGCTGGAAGCAGACCCACAAGGTCAGCGCTATACACCCCAATGGCAGGGCTATCATCCAATTGTCATAACATCTGACGAATAATCACTGATACCAATGGCCTGCATGAGTAAAGATATGTATTAGCAGGCCGTATTTGCCTTAGTAATTCGCACTTCTCCCGCTAAAACTTTAAGCTTACCGGTATGAGATAACACATATACAGGGAGACATATGCAACAACAAATTACGGACTGGCTTCAGGCTTTAGGACTGACGCATTACACCAATATTCTGGCGGTGGTAGCAGTATTAGTAGCCATCGTTTTTATTTCTCTGATTATCCATCTGATCCTGCACAAATGCCTGTTACCGATGTTTAAACGGCGTGCAGAAAAAAGCCCGCATCAATGGCCAAAAGCGCTGTTACGCAATAAATTATTCCACCGTGTGGCCTGGTTATTACAGGGGATTTTGTTCCAGTTTTTAACGCAGATCCTGCTGGACAGTAACACCCCGGTATTCAATGCACTCATGACTGCAGGCGAACTGTGGACCATCCTTTACACCATGCTGATTGGTTTTTCGCTGCTGGACGTGGTGCAGTATGTCTCGGCCAGAAGCATGCTGGCCAGCCAGTTGCCACTGCGGGGGATTCTGCAGAGTGTCAAACTGGTTGCCGCTATCCTGATCAGCATCCTGATGATCTCAGTGTTGCTGGGTAAATCCCCGGGAGTGTTGTTAACCGGCCTGGGTGCCATGACAGCGGTGTTGATGCTGGTGTTTAAAGACCCGATTCTTGGGCTGGTCGCCGGTATTCAGCTGGCAGCGAACGATATGCTGAAACTTAATGACTGGCTGGATATGCCAAGATATGGCGCCGATGGCGCAGTCATTGACATAAATCTCACCACGGTCAAAGTGCGTAACTGGGACAACACCATTGTTACTATTCCTGCCTACGCCCTGATTTCCGATTCATTTAAAAACTGGCGTGGAATGTCTGAATCCGGTGGACGAAGAATTAAACGCAGCCTGAATATTGATACCACCAGTATTCATTTTCTTTCTGAACAGGAAGCCGAAAAGCTGAGCAAAGCTCATCTACTGGTGCCTTATCTGGAGAAGAAGCGTCATGAAGTTACACAATGGAATGCAATCAATGCGGAAGGCAGTTTGTCGCCTCTGAATTACCGGGCACTGACCAATGTCGGCACTTTCAGAATCTGGCTGGAAAACTGGTTGCGTATCCATCCACAAATTCATCAGGAAATGACACTGATGGTGCGCCAACTGGCACCTACTGAAAATGGCCTGCCGATAGAAATTTATGCCTTCACCAATACCACGGTCTGGACGGAGTACGAACAAATCCAGAGTGATATTTTTGATTATATTTATGCCGCTTTACCGTCATTTGGCCTGCGGGTGCATCAGAGCCCGACTGGCAGCGATATGCGCGCTTTCGGTGTTGAACTGGCCGCTGTAGTCAATCCGGCGACAGCAAAAGATGACCGGCCAACAAACCTCTGAAAAACCTGCCAGACCGGGCTTCCGGTCTGGCAGTGGACGTTATTGCTTAGCCGTTGCCGTATCCCGTTTTTTTATCCAACGGTAACCCAGCAGCAGTAACACGACCCACACCGCACCGGCATACAATGACAGCCGGGTGTCAGGGAAATAGCCAATCATGGCGATAATAAACACCAGGAATAAAATTCCCACCACTGACATCGCCGAACCACCAGGCATCGGAAACTGCAATTTACCGGCAGCTTCTGCACCAATTTTTTTACGAAACCCAATCTGGGCCAGCAAAATCATAATCCATACCCAGACGGTCGCAAAAGTGGCCAGTGAGGCTATCACCAGAAACACTTTTTCCGGCATCAGATAATTCAGCAGCACTGCAATCAGTAATGCCACCATCATGACGACTACGGTCAGCCAGGGGGTGCCACGTTTTGATACTGCCATAAAGGCTTTCGGCGCATCACCCTGACCTGCCATACCGTGCAGCATCCGGCCCACACCAAAAATATCGCTGTTAATCGCCGACAGAGAAGCAGTGATCACCACAAAATTAAGCAGTGAAGCCGCGGCAGCAATACCTAAGTGCTGGAAAGTCAGTACAAACGGGCTGCCGTTGGTGCCGACCTGATTCCACGGATAGATAGACATAATGACAAACAATGTCCCGACATAAAAAACCAGGATGCGCCACGGTACAGAGTTGATTGCCTGAGGGATAGATTTCTCTGGTTTGTCAGCCTCACCGGCAGTGATGCCAATAATCTCAATACCGCCATAGGCAAACATCACCATCTGCAATGACAGCAGCATACCGGTCACCCCATGGGCAAAAAACCCGCCATGGATCCAAAGATTACTGATTCCTGTCGGGTGCCCGCCGTTACCGATACCCCAGACAATCATCCCAAGCCCGGCCAGAATCATGATAATAATGGTAGCGACTTTGAAGAACGAGAACCAAAATTCGACTTCGCCGAATATCTTCACGCTCATAATGTTAATAGCGCCGATAATCAGCACCACACTGAGTACCCAAATCCACTGCGGGACATCAGGGAACCAGATTCCCATATAGACACCAAAAGCGGTGACATCGGCAATGCCGACAATCAGAATTTCAAAACAGTAGGTCCATCCGGTGATATAACCAGCCATCGGGCCCAGATAGTCTCTGGCATAACGGGAAAACGAGCCGGAATTCGGATTATTCACCGACATTTCGCCCAACGCGCGCATGATGATGTAGGCAACTGCCCCGCCAATCACATAGGCCAGTAACACACTCGGGCCTGCCATTTTAATGGCATCGGCTGATCCATAAAACAATCCGGTCCCGATGGCAGAACCCAATGCCATAAAGCGAATGTGTCGTGTGGTTAGCCCGCGGCTAAGCTGATTTTTATTTTGCATAACACTCTGTACCTGTAAAAAGAAAAACCACGGGCGGGCCCGTGGTTTACCTGTCAATCGCAGTGATTATTGACGTACTTCTACCTGCTGGCTTCCTTTCATCCGGTCAACAATGACACACACCAGAATAATCACCAGTGTCGGTGGCAGCCATGATAATCCCTGATCGGCCAGCGGCAGATTCTGACAGAATCCTGGCAGTAAGTCTTTAAATTCGCTGCCTTTCACTGCATCAACAATGCCAAACAGCAGGCTTATCAGCATGGCCGGGGCCACGATACGGCTGCTTTTATTCCACCAGCGCACGGTAAAGCTCAACAGTACCAGCACAATACATGGTGGATAAATTGCAGTTAGTACCGGGATAGACAGCTGAATCAGATGGCTCAGTCCAAGGTTAGACACCACCATGGAGAACAGGCCAAGGATAAATACCAGCGTACGGTAAGATAACGGGAGCAGTTGAGCAAAAAACTCAGCACAGGCACAGGTCAGGCCCACTGCCGTTACCATACAGGCAACAAAAATCAGTGCTCCGAGGAACAGGCTGCCACCGCTACCAAATGTCTGCTGGACATAGGCATGCAGGATTGCCGCACCATTCGAGCTTTGCGCAACCAGGTGACCGCTTCCGGAACCCAGTTTGAACAGACACAAATAAACCAGCGTCAGGCCCACTCCGGCAATAATACCCGCCAGCATGGTATAACGGGTCAGCAGACCTTTGTCTTCAATACCACGTGAACGGGCAGCGTTAACAATCACGATACCAAATACCAGCGCACCCAGGGTATCCATGGTCAGATAACCATTAACGAAACCATTCGAGAAAGCTGCGTGCTGATAGGCATCAACTGCCGGAATTTCACCGCCAGCCGGCCACATAATCGCGGCTATACCCAGAATCGCCAGTGCAACAATTTTTAGTGGCGCCAGGAAATGACCTACTGTATCCAGCAGTTTTCCCGGATAGAGCGAAATCAGAATAACCAGCGCGAAATAGATCAGGCTATAAATCAGCAAAGGCACTGCCCCGTCTCCCGCCAGCGGCGCAATACCAATCTCGAAAGAAACGGTTGCGGTGCGCGGGGTCGCAAATAACGGGCCAACGGCCAGATAGCAGACGGTTGCCAACACAAGACCTGCCGCCTTACCAATAGGCGAACTGAGGGAGTCGATACCTCCGCCAACTCTGGCAAGTGCAATCACTGTGAGTACCGGGAGGCCTACTGCAGTGATCAGAAAACCAATCGCAGCGGTCCAGACATGTTCCCCGGCCTGAATACCCACCATCGGTGGGAAAATAATATTACCCGCGCCAACAAACAGGGCAAATGTCATAAAGCCCAGCGCAAGGATATCTTTTGAAGTTAAACTTTTAGTCATAAATTACTCTGCACACCATGTGCTGAAAGTACCTGGAAGTTGGGTTTGATCATCATTGCACCGTGAGCCATGACTCACCTGAATTGAGTGATCAGAACAGGCCCGATCAACAAAACTGAGTGAAATTAGGATTATTTTTTTTCACCGATGCTGAATGACAACGGCCATAAGTAAAACTTTTATAGCGGAGAAAGGCAATATCAGATCGAAAAACCAGTATTAAATGCCGTATCTGGCATTAAAGACAGTGGAAATTAGTGGATTATGGTTTAGATAAGGATGATGATTTGTTTATTATTTGTCCGGATGCTGGTTTATCCATGCATTTATCCTATGGACCGTACACATAAGGCGCAAATTTTGCGCCTTATGTAGTACAAGTTCGCGTTAAATCACCAGACTTCGCTGGCAATAGTCACCACGCTGCGGACTTTTTGCCATTGCTGCTCTTCGGTCAGGCTATTACCCTCTTCGGTGGAGGCAAAACCACATTGCGGGCTCAGGCAGATTTGATCAAGACTCAGGTACTGACTGGCCTCGGCAATTCGCGCCTTCACCCGGGCGGGATCTTCCGGCGTTCCGTTTTTAGTAGTGATCAATCCCAGCACCGCCTGCTGATGTCCGGGTTTAATAAAGCGTAACGGCTCAAAGCCACCGGATCGTTCATTATCGTATTCCAGAAAAAAGGCATCGACATTGACCTGACCGAAAAGGATCTCTGCCACTGGCTCATATCCTCCTTCAGAGATCCAGGTGGAGCGGAAATTTCCCCGACAGACATGCAGACCAATGGTCAGATCATGAGGTTTACCGATCAGCGCTTTATTCAGTACCTGAGCGTAAGTGGCAGCCAGCACCTGAGGATCATCCCCCCGCTCTCTGACCTGAGCTCGCTGATCTTCTGAACAGAGATAAGCCCAGACAGTATCGTCGAGTTGCAGATAACGGCAGCCTGCATCATAGAAGGCACGAATCGCATCACGCCAGGTCGTGGCCAGATCATCGAAATATTCAGCCAGATCAGGATAGACGCTTTCATCAATATATTTGCGCCCGCCACGGAAATGCAGCACGCTCGGGCTGGGGATAGTCATCTTCGCCACGCTTTTACCGGCAACGCTCTGCAGGAAACGAAAGTCCTCCAGCATAGGATGTTCACCAAACCCCAGTTTCCCGGTTACCCGAACACCACGGGCTTTAGTTTGCACTCCGTTAAACTGAATGCCGTGGTCAGATTCAAAAGGTTCAACCCCTTCCAGCCCGTCAAAAAAATCAAAATGCCACCAGGCGCGGCGAAACTCACCATCGGTCACCACCTTTAAGCCCGCAGCCTGCTGCTGCTCAACCACATCACGAATCGCTGCGTTTTCAGCTTTACGCAACCCTTCGGCATCGAGACTTCCTGCCGAAAATTGTATCCGTGCCTGTTTTATCGCTTCGGGTCGCAGAAAACTCCCGACAATATCGGCGCGAAACGGTGCCTCAGCTCTTTGCATAATTACTCTCCTGATGCCGGAGGTGACCGGCAGATCTGTTTAAGCCATCCAGACGGCTAAATTGTGATTTTTTCAGGGTGGCATGAGAAAATCAGCCTGACAATTGAATATAATTCATTCGTAATGAATTTATTTCATCTGTAGTCCGAAAGCGACCGGCAATCTCAGTTACGGGATAAATCAGTGGGAACACAGTCACCGCAGAGAACGTACTGCGGTGACTGTCAGCTATTGGCTGGTCACAGGAATGGCAGCATTCCCCGGAACAAT
Organism: Tatumella citrea; assembly: GCF_002163585.1. Classification (NCBI taxonomy): domain Bacteria; kingdom Pseudomonadati; phylum Pseudomonadota; class Gammaproteobacteria; order Enterobacterales; family Erwiniaceae; genus Tatumella; species Tatumella citrea. Next base: position 1,090,662 of record NZ_CP015579.1, on the reverse strand, counting down.
CATCCGTGCAGCCAGAGAAAAACTAAAGCAGGTACAGTGATCAGGTTCACTGGTGATAGATAACCGGGCACCATGATGCCCCAGAGCATGTTTCACAATCGCCAGTCCCAGACCACTGCCGCCGGTATTACGTGATCTGGCTTTATCTACCCGATAGAAACGTTCGGTGAGACGCGGGATATGTTCAGCAGCAATCCCCGGGCCATCATCGGATACCGAAAAATATGCTCCCTCAACAGAGCGTTTCCAGACAATATCAATATGGGTTTTTTCGGGGGTATGGTTGACTGAGTTATAGATTAGGTTGGAGATAGCGCTGCGTAACTGCTCATCGTTGCCGTATATCCGTAGCTTTTCATCTATAGAAAAAGTGATTTTTTGTCGGCCCTGACTAAGAGTTTCGGCTTCCTGTTGCAGCATATGTAACATTGCCGGAACATCAACTATCTCTTTCATATTCAGTGCAGGTGCTGCTTCGATACGCGTTAGCGTCATCAGCTGTTTAACCAGCCCTTCCATGCGCCGCGACTGTTCCTGCATAGTCCCCACAGCTTTGAAATAGACTTTATCATTCAGCTGATTGTCTTCCATCATTTCCAGATAACCCTGGATAACCGTCAATGGGGTACGCAGTTCATGGCTGACATTAGCGAAAAAGTGGCGCCGCATATTTTCCAGCTGCCGCATCTGCGTCATATCTCTGGCGCTGATCAGCCACTGCCCTTCGCTGTAGGGCATAATCCTGAACTCCATGTGATGCCCGTTATTCAGTAGCTGGGTCAAAGGAGTTTCGAAATTTTTAGCCTGCAGATAGCGGGAAAACTCAGGATAACGCAGCAGGTTGAGGATATTTTGCCCGTTATCCTCCGGCCAGCGTAAACCCAGATATTGTTGTGCCAGCCCGTTGCACCAAAAAATATTGCCCTCTTCGGTGGTCAGGATCAGCCCGTCAGGCAGCGATTCTGCACCACTGCGAAAGCGTTTAATCAGATTACGCAACTCTCCGCGTCGCCGCCGGTTGCGCACCTGCATCAGAAATAAGCCATGAAACAGAGGTTCCCAACTGCCTTTACCGGTTGGCGGAGTCATGGTCCTGTCGACCCACAGCCAGTGTGATAAACGCATTAGTTGGAAGAAATGCCAGAAAAGTAATAAGACAACCGCCAGCAGCAGGCACCAGGCCAGTTGCCGGGTCAGTAACCCAGCCACACCACCGGCCAGGCAGGCAAGCAGAAATTCAGATATCAGGGTGCGCCACGAAAGTTTGTCCAGCACGAGTGACACTCCATTCAGAAACGGGCAGAGAAACGATATCCTGTACCACGGACTGTTTGTACCATACGCTCATGGCCTGTGACTTCAAGTGCCTTACGCAGACGACGGATATGAACATCTACCGTCCGGTCTTCAACATACACATTAGTTCCCCAGACATGATTCAGCAATTGTTCTCTGCTGTAAACGCGTTCCGGGTGAGTCATAAAGAAATGCAGTAATTTATATTCAGTTGGTCCCATTTCTACCGGAGTTTCTCCGGACATAACCCGGTGCGAGGTCGGGTCCAGCGTTAGCCCCTGAATATCAATCAGCTCATCATCTGCCGTCGGCGAAATACGACGAATCACCGCTTTTATCCTGGCGATCAGTTCCTTCGGCGAAAAAGGTTTGGTCATATAGTCATCGGCGCCAGCATCCAGCCCGCGAACCCGATCTTCCTCTTCCCCTTTGGCCGTCAACATCACGACCGGAATATCCCGGGTCATCGCTTCTTTTTTCAGATAACGGATAAACTGAATACCACTACCACCAGGTAACATCCAGTCCAGTAATATCAGATCGGGCCAGGGTTCAATCAGTTTTTTTACTGCGCTGTCATAATCCTCAGCTTCGATGGGATGATAGTCATTCTGCTCCAGCACGAAACATAACATTTCGCGAATCGGAGCCTCATCTTCTACGACCAGAATGCGTTTAGCCATTGTTTCTCCAGCGAATATCTTCGGGTATTTCCGAAGTTGCGGCGCCATTATGAGTCAGTTTTATGACAGTTTTATGAATAAATGCCAGCTTATTTTCTGAGAACATGTCATAAAAATTTATTGATTTTTGCTAACCGTACTGTGCCAGTGGCCATCCTGTAATACAAATCCGGACAAGCCACTCTTTTTTTATCCGGGAGCCGGTAACAGGTATACTGCGTGCAGCAGGGTGAAACCGGGAACATTATGAAAATTATCCATACTTCTGACTGGCATTTGGGTCAGTTTTTTTATACCCGTAGCAGGGCTTATGAACATCAGTCTTTTCTCGACTGGTTATTGCAACAAATTACCGACCACCAGGTCGATGCCCTGATAGTCGCAGGTGATATTTTTGATACCGGTTCGCCACCCAGTTATGCCAGGGAAATCTACAACCACTTTGTGGTCTCGTTACAACAGACAGGTTGCCAGTTGGTTATTCTGGCCGGTAATCACGACTCAGTTGCCATGCTTAACGAATCACGGGAATTACTTGCGTGCCTGAACACCCGGGTTATCGCCAGTGCCGGGACTGACATTAGTAATCAACTGGTTATTCTCCGCGATAAGCAACAGCAGCCTGCGGCGGTACTCTGTGCCATCCCCTATCTGCGTCCCCGGGATATTCAGTTGAGTCAGGCCGGTCTGGACAGCCAGCAGAAACAACAAAACCTGTTACAGGCGATCACCGATCATTACCGGCAATGCTATGACGGCGCGCTTGGTTTGCGGGATGAACTGGGTCAACCTGAACTGCCGGTTATTGCCACCGGACATCTGACCGCGCTGGGTTCCCGCAGCAGTGAGTCGGTACGGGATATCTATATCGGCAGCCTGGATGCATTTCCGGCATCAGCGTTCCCTCCCGCGGATTATATCGCCCTGGGACATATTCATCGCCCGCAACAGGTCGGCGGGCAACCACACATCCGCTACAGCGGATCACCCATTGCACTCAGTTTCGATGAACCAGGTAAGGAGAAAAGCGTCTGCCTGGTAGAATGTGGCCCCGGCCAGCCACTCACAGTAACTACTCTGCCTGTTCCTTGTTTCCAGCCCATGCAAACCCTGAGAGGTTCACTGGAAGAGATAGAAACACAAATCAATGCACTGACTGCCGATGACAGTGGCCGGCCGGTATGGCTGGATATTGAAGTCACGCAACAGGACTATCTCAGTGACTTGCAACAACGCATCGAAACCCTGGTGTCAGGCAAACCTGCAGAAGTGTTACTGCTACGCCGCAGTCGTGAACGCTCGACGGCAGGCATTCAGCGGATGGAGAACGAAACGCTCAATGAACTCACCGCAGAAGATGTATTTCTGCGCCGCCTTGAGCTGGAACAACAACTGTCAGAAGATGATCGCCAGCGACTACTGACCCTTTATCTGCAGACGCTGGAACAGGTACAACACGCCGGACAGGAGCAGGACAACGAATGAAAATACTAAGCCTGCGGTTCAAAAACCTGAATGCTCTGCGCGGCGAGTGGATGATCGATTTTCGTCAGCCACCGTTTGCCGGCAACGGTCTGTTTGCCATCACCGGTGATACCGGAGCCGGTAAGACCACCCTGCTGGATGCTATTTGTCTGGCACTCTACCATCAGACGCCACGCCTGGGCCCGGTCACACCGACCCAGAATGAACTGATGTCACGCGGAACCAGCGAGTGTCTGGCGGAAGTCGAATTTGAGATTAAAGGTCAGGCATGGCGGGCATTCTGGAGCCAGAACAGAGCGCGTGGCCAGCATAATGGCAAATTACAACCTCCACGGGTTGAACTGGCGCGTTGCGAGGATAATGTTATCGTCGCCGACAAAATTCAGGATAAATTACGAATCACCGAACAGCTTTCGGGGCTGAACTTCCAGCGCTTCACCCGTTCAATGATGTTATCTCAGGGACAGTTTGCGGCCTTTCTGAATGCGCCTTCAGCAGAGCGGGCAGAACTGCTGGAGGAACTGACCGGTACCGAAATTTACGGGCAAATTTCACAGGCAGTATTTGAAACGCACAAGCAGTTACGCCAGCAACTGGATAACCTGCAAGCCGGTGCCTCCGGCGTCCTGTTACTGAATGAGGAGACTCGTGATCAACTCAGCCTGCAACAGACTGACCTGCAGCAGCAGGAGCAGGCACTACAGCAGGAGAGTTTGCTGATTAGTCAGGCGCAGCAGTGGCTGCAGCAACACCAGTTACTGACCAGCAAACGTCTGCAACGTGAGCAGGAACATCAGGCAATGGCCGCTCAATGGCGGCAGGCAGCTCCAGGGAGGCAACGCCTGGCCGAAAGTGAACCCGCAGAAAAAGTGCGAGGACTCTGGCAGCAACTGCTACGCCAGCAGCAGGAGCAACAGCAATTACTGGCTCAGCAGGTCACTTCACAACAGCAACTGAACCACTCAGAAACACTGCAACAACAGTCAGCGACTCAGTATCAACAGGCTGAGTCCGGGCTTCAGCAGTTGCGGGAGCAGCAACAGCAACAGGAAGCCTTACTGACCGGACAGGTGATCCCGTTGGATCAACAAATAACCACCGGACAACAGCAGTATAACCGCAGCCGCCAGGAACTTAGTGCAGTTCAGCAACAGCTGTTACCTTTAAGTCAGCAACACGGCACTGTTTCACTACAGTCTGAAACTCTCAGTAAACAAAGGCAGCAGTGGCTGCAATGGCGGGAAAACCACCAGAATATTGCCGGTTATGGAACACATCTGCAGCTTTGGCAACACCGTCTGGTCGGTTGGCAACAGCAGCAACAGGATGTTCTGGAAGCTGAACGACAATTAAATGAACATCAGCAACAGACGGCCCTGCTGGAAAAGTCACTGACGGAACTGAATCAGCAGATTCAGCCATTACAAAATGCTGAAAAGACAGCTGCTGAGGTATTTGAACAACACGAGAAACAACTTCGGGCACTGGAGGTTACGGCCAACACCGCCGGATTACGTCACTCGCTGGAACAATATCAGGTACAGCGTAATCTCCACCAGCAGCTGTTAGTTCTGGCCTCTAAAGCGGCGCCTCTGAAACAGCAACTTGACCGTCTGCGACAGGAACAGATCCGGTTAAACCAGCAAATCATTAATGATGAACAATCGCTGGAACAATTTCGCCGTCACTATCAGACCGAAAAAAAGCAGTTGCAGGCTGTCACTGCACTGTGTGAGCTTGAAGCTAAAATTGCCAATCTTTCGGTATTGCGCGATCAGTTGATCGCGGGACAGCCCTGCCCGCTCTGTGGGTCCGGTGAACATCCTTCCGTGGAACACTATCGCCAGCTACAGCCGGATGAGAATCAGCAGGAAAGAAAACGCCTGGAACAGAGTGTTGCCGCACTTCAGGAACAGGGGATCCAACAGAAAACCGGTCTGATTCAGGCACAACAACGCACTCAGCAGCTGCAAACGGATATTGATGCGCTGAGTAGTGAGCTGGAAAGCCTTTCCCGGCAGTGGCAACAACTCGCAGACAGTAACAACAGCAACATTGAAATCAGCGACCACACTGCACTTAACCAACAGATTCAAACCCTCGAAAAACAGGAAGCAGAAACCCGTCAGCAATTGCAGCAACATGAAGCTGCCGCGCTTTCCTGCCAGCAGGCACGGGAAGCGTTATATCTCTGCCGGGAGAAATTACAGCAACATCAGCAGCAATTAAGTTTGCTAAACCAGCAACTGGAAAACAGCCAGAAAAAAACCAGTGAATTAGGTGACCGTCACCGGCAGGCCACAGCGCTGGCAGCTGAACGTTCAGAACAATTGCGTACTGATATTCGCCAGTTTTCACTGGAATTACCCGAACAGAGTAGTGACGCAGAACAATGGTTTTCAGAGCAACTTAAGCTCTGGAGTGACTGGCAGGCAAATGAAAAACAGCTCCGGGATAGTGAATCTGAACATATCCGCCTGACATCTCTCCTGGAGAGTCTGCATCAGGAGCTGACCCGGCAGAAAAATGCCGTACAGCAGGCTGAAGAGGCAACCGCACAACAACTTACTGAACTGGAACAACTTCGTCTGCAGCGACAGCAATTGTTCGGTGATCAGCAGGTCAGTCTTGCCCGTCAGGCTATGCACGATCAAATACAGCAACAGGAATTGCAGGTACGCAACCTGCAACAGCAATGGCAACAGACCCGCGACCAGCTAAGCCTGCTGAATGGTCAGCACAGCCAGTTGCAACAGCAAATAACTCGTCTGACCGCCCAAATCACAGAGAGTGAACAAGAGTTCGATTCAGCTCTGCAACAACAGGGCTTCAGTAGCCGCCAGGCTTTCAGCGATGCTTTACTGGACGAAGGTGAAGCGACAGCACTTCGTCAGCAACTTGAGCAACTGGATCAGTCACTTCGCCAGACCGATATTTTGCATCGCCAGGCCATCGAAACCGATCAGCAACATCTGTTGCAGCGCCCTGAGCAGAGCCATCAGGAGGCTGCGCTCCTGGAACAGCAGCAACAAACATTACAGCAGCAGCTTAAAGAGAATTTGCATCATCAGGGAGAAATCCGTGAGAGGCTGCATGCGGATGATCGTTACCGGCAGCAACAGCAACAGTTACTGGCTCAGATCAGTCAACAGCAACGGTTACTGGCTGACTGGGATCATCTGAACCGGCTGATTGGTTCAGCCACCGGTGCGGTATTCCGTCGCTTTGCTCAGGGACTGACACTGGATCATCTGGTATGGCTGGCTAATCAGCAACTGGCGCGGCTGCATGGTCGCTATCTGTTACAACGTCAGGCAACTGATGCTCTTGAGCTATCGGTGATTGATACCTGGCAGGCAGATAATCAGCGTGATACCCGCACACTGTCAGGCGGAGAAAGCTTTTTGGTCAGTCTGGCTCTGGCGCTGGCATTGTCAGACCTGGTCAGCGATAAAAACCGCATTGAATCACTGTTTCTGGACGAGGGCTTCGGCACTCTGGACGGACAGACACTGGATGTTGCTCTGGATGCTCTGGACAGCCTGAATGCCAGCGGTAAAAACATCGGAGTCATCAGTCATGTGGAAGCCATGAAAGAACGAATTCCGCTGCAAATCCGCGTTATTAAGGTCAACGGCTTAGGTTACAGTAAACTGGAACTGCCCTCAGAAACTGGCTAAGCCGTCTCTGTCTCCGCCGGCCGGGTTTCCTGCCGGCGCCATTGCCGCGGGCTGATACCAAACCAACGTCGGCAGGCCCGGGAAAATGCGCTCACTTCTGAATAACCAAGCAACATCGCCATTGACGAGACTGACAAAGATTTCTGCTGGAGGTAATGAGTCGCCAGTTCACAGCGGACGTTGTCCACAAGCCCGGAGAAACTGACGTTTTGCTCACGCAGTCGGCGTTGCAACGTCCAGGCAGACAGCCCCATATTTTCCGCCACCTCTTCCAGCACCGGTTCGCCTTTGCTCAGTAACAGATGGATAGCGGCGCGGACTTTGCCGGTCAGTCCCTGGCTGTCACGGGTAATATTCAACCGTTGCAGAGCGTCCTGCATCACCATTAACAGCATGGGGTCGTTATCCGGCATGCTGCGTTGCAGATCACGTTTTGCAATTATCAGTGAATTGTATGGCTGGTCGAAATAGACCGGTGCATCAAAGATTTTACAGTGTTCATGCCAGTTTTCAGGGCGGGAATGTTCAAAATGCACTTCGCGAGGTGCCCAGTGTTGGCCGGCCCCATGACGAATCAGGTTCATAAACATTCCCAGTGTCAGCTCAGCATCCTGCCGACGGCTCAGAATAGCGCCGTGGCGAACCTGGTAGTCCAGACGCCAGTAATCACCTTTATCGGTACGACGTACCAGAGTATCGTGCTGATGGCAGGGGAATGCCTGAACAACGTTATTCAGAGCGCTTTCCAGTGTCGGCGAGCAGAGTCCAATATAGCCAATCAGCCCCAGAGACTGAGGTTTAAACTGACGGCCATAATGCAGTCCAAAATTATCCGTGCCGGAATGACGGGCAGCTTCTTCCAGAACACGGCAATAATTGACCAGCCCCAGACTCAGTGTCGGGCTGCTCAGTAGTTCAGGATCGACGCCACTCAGCCCGAAGATTCTGTCGACATCGCCGCCCTGACCGGTGATAAAATCACTCAGCCCGGTGGCTGCAGCAGCCAGTACTCCACGGTTACCGGCCATCAGACCGGACATTGCCTGCGAAGTGCTGTGCAAAAGTGCTATCGGTTGTTCCATTGTGCCTCCCCGGATTGGCCGAAACAGCATTGATCAATGCAATTTTCGTACCAGTGTCCGGTGAAGCAAAACCACCATTTAACCGCGATAATAACTGCCGTTGAGCGGCACATTGCACAGCCACTGTGCATTACTGCCCTACCGGCCAGCGATCAGTCTCCAGATAGCGGTGGCATAAACGTACTGTCTCTGCCGACCACTGCTGTTCCAGGCCACGCGCCATTTCCGTACTGGCATGAGAACCCATCCAGGCACTAAGCTGTAACCGGCGCTGCATCAGTAAGTCCGGCAGTATAGCCAGATCTTCATCACTGATATGGGCCGTTTTTTCATAACCTGTCAGCCAGTTTTCTATCCATTCTGCTGCCCGTGGGTGATGTTCGAAGAAACTGATAGCCGCTGCTAAATCGTGCATATACCAGCCAAAACCGCAGTCATCAAAATCGATAATTTTAGTTTGTCCCTGATGGTGTAACAGATTAGTCAGGCGCAAATCGGCGTGAATCAAACCATAGCGTTCCGGCGACTGACCATAAGCAGACAACCGGTGGTTAATTTTATCCAGCGCCTGAAAAATCAGCGGGTGGTGATGGTTCTCCAGCAAGGGAGCATCCTGCCAGCGTCCCCAGTGCCCTTGCCCTCCCACCATGGTCTGATGATCCCAGACAATGCGCCGGAAGGACTCCGGCCGCTGCCACTGGCGACTGTGCTGGTGCAATCTGGCGGTGACTTCTCCGAGAGCACGGAAAGCCACGGGATCAACATTGGTGGTTGGCATCTCACCGTCCATCCAGTGAAAAATCACGACATGGCGGACATCCCCGTCTTCTGTTTGTAGCGTCTGTACCTGTTCTCCCTGCGGATCACTCACCGCCTGCGGTACTTCAGTACCACTTTCTCTGAGCGCATCCAGCCACAGTAATTCACTGACAATATCCTGCTTGCTGTGATAATTGGCCCGATGCAGCCTCAGAGCATAACGCTGCCCTGCAGATTCCAGCGAAAAAGTCGCATTTTCAGAACGGCAAATCAGTGACAGCTGCCCGTCACTCAACTGCGGATAGCGGAGCAACGCCGCCGCTGCTATCTGCATCAATTGCTGATCAGTTAAAGAGTCATTCTGTTGTACGTCCATTATCCGCACCCCGGTCGTTAATTAATTCAGTCATCGTTAACATCAGCATGCCTGCGGTAAGCCATGGATTTCCTGACTCTGTAACAGCAAAACCTGGCTTTACACGACAATGACACAGAACCGGAGAGCGAAGTTGACTTCACATGACAAATTTATGACAGCCCGGGTCAGGTATTCAGCCTTCTTCGCGCGGCATTATCCTTGTGACAGCTTATTCCGCAGATCTCAGATCCGGCGGGGAATGCATATACGACGGGGATACAATGATGACAACAAAACTTAAGCCCACGCTTGGTACCTTTTCACTGTGGGGAATTGCCGTAGGTCTGGTTATTTCAGGCGAATATTTTGGCTGGAGCTATGGCTGGGGTGTCGCAGGGACACTCGGATTTCTGATAACCACCCTCCTGATAGCATTAATGTATGGTTGTTTTATTTTTAGTTTCACCGAGCTAACGACCGCAATTCCTCATGCCGGTGGCCCTTTCGCCTACAGCAGACGGGCATTTGGTGAAACCGGCGGGCTTATCGCCGGGCTGGCAACACTGATTGAGTTTGTGTTTGCACCTCCGGCAATTGCTCTGGCGATTGGCGCTTATCTCAACGTGCAGTTCCCTACTCTGGACCCGAAGATTGCCGCAGTGGTGGCCTATCTGGTGTTTATGGGGCTGAATATCCTTGGCGTTAAACTGGCAGCGATGTTTGAACTGATTGTTACCTTGCTGGCAGTCATTGAATTGCTGGTGTTTATGGGAGTAGTTTCTCCGGGGTTCAGCCTGGCAAATTTCACCGCTCACGGCTGGGCCGGTGCTGAAGGTTTTGGAATGCAGGCGATCAGTGGTGTTTTTGCCGCTATTCCTTTTGCTATCTGGTTTTTCCTGGCCATTGAAGGTGCAGCCATGGCCGCCGAAGAGGCAAAAGACCCACGTAAAAATATCCCGCGTGCCTATATCGCAGGGATTCTGACGCTGGTTGTGCTGGCGCTTGGCGTTATGCTGCTGGCCGGTGGAGCCGGTGACTGGCGCAAACTTTCAGATATCAACGATCCCCTGCCTCAGGCAATGAAAATGATTGTTGGTGAACACTCCCGCTGGATGCATATGCTGGTGTGGATTGGCCTGTTCGGGCTGATTGCCAGTTTCCACGGAATTATCCTTGGCTACTCGCGGCAGTTTTTCGCACTGGCACGTGCCGGGTATCTGCCTCCCTCGCTGGCCAAACTGTCACGCTTTCAAACCCCTTACCGTGCAACACTTGCCGGAGGTGTTATCGGCATCATCGCGATTTTCAGTGATAACTGGATCCATCTGCAGGGTATGACTCTGACTGCAGCTATGATCACCCTGGCCGTGTTTGGTGCCATTGTGATGTATATCATGAGCATGTTGAGCCTGTTCAAATTGCGTCGCAGCCAGCCAGATATGCCACGGAGTTTTATGGCACCTGGTTATCCGCTGGTACCAGGCATTGCTCTGGTGCTGGCCGTTATTTGTCTGGTATCTATGATCTGGTTTAACCCGATCATTGCTCTGCTGTTTGTGGCAATTATGGCAGCGGGTTACTGCTATTTCCGTCTGACCTCAGCCCAGCGCCGTGAGGCTCCGCGCGATGAGTTGCTGATGAGCCAGGAGTAAACAGAGTCCAACGTGGCAGGAAGCCTTTCCTGCCACGTCCTTTCCCTTTTCCATGTAAGTTTCTCTCATTTATTACCGCGAATGCTGAAACGCGCTCAACGATTGGGTATCATCTCCCCCGCTATCCCGGACAATGCTGGCTTAAGGAATTCAGATGCTGTGGTTTAAAAATATGATGGTTTATCGTCTTAGTCGGGAAATCCCGCTGTCTGCAGACGATATGGAGAAACAACTGAGCGCGTGCAGTTTTACCCCCTGCGGAAGCCAGGATCAGATGAAAACCGGCTGGGTCCCGCCACTGAATAACCAGACCGATTCGCTGGTGCATTTCAGTAATGGTCAGATGTTGTTATGTGCCCGCAAAGAAGAAAAAATCCTGCCTTCGCCGGTAATTAAACAGGCACTTGAGGCCAAAATCAGTCGTCTGGAAGCCGAACAGCAACGGAAACTGAAAAAAACCGAAAAAGATTCTCTGAAAGATGAGGTTATTCATAGCCTGTTGCCACGGGCTTTCAGCCGCTACAGCCAGACCTGGTTGTGGATTGACACTCAGCATCAGCTGATTATGACTGACAGCGCCAGTGCCAAAAAATCTGAAGATTTACTGGCACTGTTACGAAAAAGCCTGGGATCATTACCCGTGGTGCCACTCGCGCTGGAAACGCCGGTTGAACTGACACTAACCGAATGGGTCCGTTCCGGCAGTCTGCCCGGAGGGTTTGCCCTGCTGGACGAAGCAGAGCTGAAATCTACCCTGGAAGAAGGCGGAGTGATTCGTTGTAAGAAACAGGTACTGGTCAGCGATGAAATTGCTCATCACATCGAAGCAGGAAAAAGAGTGACCAAACTGGCTCTGGACTGGCAGGAACGTCTGCAGTTTATCGTCTGCGATGACGGTACCGTCAAACGACTAAAGTTCAGCGATACACTGCGTGAACAGAACGACGATATTGATCGTGAAGATCCGGCATTACGTTTTGATGCGGATTTTGTGCTGATGACAGGAGAACTGGCGGCGTTTACAGAAGCCCTGGTTGCCGCGTTGGGTGGCGAAGCACAGCAATAACAGGCTTCCATGCTCTGCATTCGCAGAGCATGGAAAATCCGTTACAGGTAACGGCACAGGTAAGCGCTGTCTTCCGCAACCTGTAAATAGAATTCGCTGTTGCCCGGGACATTAAATACCTGACCGGCTTCATACCAGCGCCATTCGGTTTCACCTGGCAGTAAAACTTTCAGCGACCCGCTGACAACCGTCATTTCTTCCGGCTTTCCGGTGCCAAAAGTGTACTCACCTGCAGACATAACCCCGACCGAAGAAACCCCGGACAGCGAATTTTCAAAACCAATCGACTTCACTTTACCTTCAAAGTACTCATTAGACTTCAGCATGCAGATTCCTTATTAGTCAGCAGGGTGTTTCTGACAGTGTAAAAGCAGTGCAATCAACTTGTCACGTAAATAATCAGACCGATCATCAGCTTAATGAATTACGCTGTGCGGGTTTCACCACAGAGCAGTTTCCCCCGGATTCAGGCAGTTTCCCTGCGCAAATTCTCTTTAATACATTTTTCTTATAGATAAGCATTTTTATGAATTTTGAGATGGTGCGAATTTATGGGAGCGTAGTTATCAGACAACAAATGATGATAATAATCTCCCGGGGGTACGATGACTGTGACGCTAACTAACGGAAAAAAAGCGATTTTTGCACTTAGCCTGCTGGCGCTGAATAGCCTGGCCATTTCTGCAGCTCATGCAGATCAATTAGCGGATATTAAAAAAGCCGGAGTGGTAAGGGTTGCCACTTTTGATGCCAATCCACCGTTTGGATCGATCGATCCTAAGACTCATGAACTGGTTGGTTACGATATCGATTTTGCTAAAGCACTGGCCAAAGCCTGGGGAGTTAAATTACAACTGGTCGCCACCAACCCGGCCAACCGTATTCCGCTGTTGCAGTCCGGTAAAGCAGACCTGATTGTGGCCGATATTACCATTACTCCTGAGCGGGCGCAGGTGGTGGACTTTTCAACCCCTTATTTTGTGACCGGCCAGCAGTTTCTGGTGCCCGCCAGTTCCGGAAACTCTCTGGAAAGTTACAGTAAAGACCGGATAGGCGCAGTAAAAGGGACTACCGGTGAACAGGCTCTGCATCAGCGTTTCCCGCAAGCGCGTGTGCTGGCTTATGATGATATTCCGCTGGCATTAACTGCCCTGCGCAACGGTAATGTGCAGGCGATTACTCAGGACAGTACGATTCTGGCCGGACTCCTGGCAGAAGCTCCTGATAAACAGAAATTTAAAATCCTGCCTGACCTGCTGAGTAAAGAAGAAATTGGTGTCGGGGTTTCTAAAAATCAGCCAGCTCTGCTCAATGCAGTCAATGACGAACTGGTCAGTCTGGAGAAAAGTGGTGAGGCAGCGGCCATCTATAACCGCTGGTTCGGTCCGGGCACTCCGGCTCCTCAGCCGCGTAATTTTACTATTAAAGCCAACTGATATGTCAGCTCACTCATCTCTGTCCGCCGCTACGGCGGACAGTTCATCGCAACAGGCACAGATCCTTTTTCGCCAGGTCAGCAAAAGTTATGCCAGCCATCAGGTGCTTAATAGTATCGATTTGTCGGTCAATGCAGGGGAAGTTATCGCCATCCTTGGGCCTTCAGGTTCCGGAAAATCGACCCTTATCCGTCTGGTCAATCAGCTGGAGTCCATTACCAGCGGCGAGATCTATATTGATCAACAACCGGTCAGTACTCTGAAAGGTCGGGCCCTGCAGGACCTGCGTCAGCAGATAGGTTTTGTTTTTCAGCAATTTAACCTCTACCCACATCTGACAGCACTGCAAAATATCACACTGGCTCTGGAGAAAATTCACCGCCAGACTCCTGAGCAGGCCAGACAACGGGCGGTAAGCTTACTGAAGCAGGTCGGTCTGGAAGATAAAGCAGACCACTTCCCTGCACAGCTCTCCGGCGGTCAGCAGCAAAGGGTCGCTATCGCGCGGGCACTATCCTCAGAACCGAAAATATTACTGTTTGATGAGCCTACCTCAGCACTTGACCCGGAAATGATTGGTGAAGTGTTACTGGTGATGAAGCAACTGGCTCACAGTGGTATTACGCTTCTGGTCGTCACCCATGAAATGCAGTTTGCCAGAGAGATTGCCGACCGGATTGTGTTTATCGACCAGGGACAGATTCTGGAGAACAGCCATCCCGGAGATTTTTTCAGGGCTCCTGAGCATCCACGGGCACAACGCTTTTTGCAAAAAGTTCTTAATCCTCTGCATCAGGAATCAGAACCACTATGATTCATTTAGACTGGCACGGCGTGCTTTCCGGGCAACCACTGCAGTGGATCATTTCCGGTTTTCTTACCACGGTGTGGGTCACGCTCGCTGGCTGCATTCTGGCCACAGTGCTGGCAATACTGTTACTCGCCTTGCAGCTCAGCCAGTTTCGCCCGGCGCAGGCTATTGTGGCTGTCTGGGTTTTGCTGTTTCGCAACACTCCAATCCTGGTACAACTGCTGTTCTGGTATTTTGCAGCATGGAATTTACTGCCCGCCGACTGGAAAGCGGTGGTGAATAATGTTTATCCCTGGTCGGTTTTGCCAGGTAACGTCTGGTGGCTGACACCGGAATTTATCTGTTCGGCCTGGGGGCTGGCGGTGTTTGGATCGGCATTTCTGCTGGGCGAGGTAGAATCCGGGATTCGCGCTATTTCACGCGGGCAACATGAAGCAGCACTGGTTCAGGGATTTCGCGGCTGGATACTGTTGCGATGGATTATCCTGCCGCAGGCATTAAGCAATGCCTGGCAGCCGATAGTCGGGCAGTACCTGAATCTGATGAAACTTTCCTCACTGGCCAGCGCCATTGGTTTTGCAGAACTGACTTATCAGGTCAGGCAGATTGAAAGCTACAACGCGCATGCTCTGGAAGCATTTGCGGTAGGGTCCGCTATCTATCTGGTTGTCGGGTTACTGCTTGGTAGTGCTCTGGGAGCACTGGGGCGTAAGACATTTAGCCGCCCAATTGCTCACCGCCCTGCCACCGTTTCTGTTCTGCCTGAGAGTGAACCTGATGAACGCTGAAATTTCGGTGATTACCGATAATCTGGGATATTTACTGTGGGGACAGACTGCCCAGGGAACTCCGGGGGGCGTATTACTGACTCTGCTGATGGCAGCCGGTGCTGCCCTTCTGGCTTTACCGCTGGGGATCCTGTTGGCTGCCAGTGCGAACTACGGCTCCGTCAGCTGGCGCAGATTACTGTTTATCTGGGCTGATCTGATTCGCGGTATTCCACTGATATTTGTGATTTTCTGGTTGTGGTATCTGCTACCGATGCTGAGTGGTATCGAAATTCCGGGACCATTAACAGTAACCCTGGCGCTGGCCTGGTTCACTTCCGCGTCAGTGATGCATAGCGTGCTTTCCGGACTGGCTGCATTGCCTGCCGGTCAGTCGGAAGCGGCACGGGCACAGGGTTTCGGAACGGCAGCGACCCTCTGGTACATTTTGCTGCCTCAGGTACTCAGAAATATCCTGCCTTCGCTGACAGGTATCTTTATCAGCCTGTTAAAAGATACTTCGCTGGCTTTTATCGTCAATGTCCCGGAACTGACCACACTGGCCGGGCAGGTAAATAACCGCGTACAGATTTACCCGGTGGCTATTTTCGTGTTCACCGGTGCTGTCTATTATCTGTTGTGCTTAGGTCTGGAATTGCTGACAAAACGCTGGCAAAAAAGCCGTCGTCAGTGGGTATGAATGGTGCCGGGAATATTACCCGGCACGCTGCTGTGATAAAACCTGCAGAATATTGCTGACAACTTCCTGCGGCGCGCGGGAAGCATCAATAATATGATGAGCAGTAGCAGAATAGAGCGGACTTCTGACTTTAAGGATATCACTCATCTCTTCGGTGATCGGCCGGCCGGTCAGTGTAGGACGCTGTTCGGTTTCGGGGTCAGCACTCAGGCGCTTGGCCAGCTCTCCCGGTTCAACGCTCAGCCAGAATACCCGACCATGGTCACGCATAAACTGGCGATTTTCCTGGCGCAGTATAATCCCGCCTCCGGTCGCAACCACTGATGACTCAGCAGTTACCGCCACCAGCGATTCAGATTCTTTACTTCGAAAACTGTCCCATCCCTGCTCGGCAACAATTTGTGCAATGGTACACTGCAGTGACGATTGCAAATGATGGTCCGTATCATGGAATGCATAGCCCAATGTCTGTGATAACAGATGTCCGATGGTTGTTTTTCCACAACCCCGGGCACCTATCAGATAGATGGGTAATGACATAAAGGCCGATCCTCCGCCGGGATAATTATAAAGAGACTGAATATAAAACGTATGCATGATAACCGGAAATAGCGTCGACAGCCACCTGAAGACAGCGGTTAAACGCGCTAAATACGCCAGTCCGCGCCACTTCAGGCCGACCGCAATATTTTTTTACCGCGATTACGTTTACTTTAGCTGGCAGCACCCCCATATATAGAGAGCTGAAACGGGATTTTGCCAGATTCAGTCAACAGTATCATAATTTCAGGGCTCCGGTGACACCTGTGACAACTGCCGGGGTCATTTTGTAACAAAATGTCACAACCATTATCCCTGAACTTCAGAGGATAATGACATTAAAGATGATGAGAGGTTTCACCATGCAGAGCGAAGAACAAAAATTGATTGATGGTCTGTTTAGCCGTTTACAACAGGCTGAAAGCCAAACCGGCCCGCGGGATCCTGCGGCAGAACAGTTGATTAAAAGCCATCTGCAAAATCAGCCGGCGGCGGCTTACTATATGTCACAAGCCCTGATCATTCAGGAAGCCGCAATGAAAAAACTCAATGACCGGGTTTCTGAACTGGAAACACGGATTCAGCAGCAACAGCAACAGCAGCCACAACAAAGCAGTGGCGGGTTCCTGGCAGGTTTGTTTGGTGGCGGTAATTCTCAGCCGCGTCAGCCGGAACCACAGCAATCTTCTGCGTGGGGAAATCAGCAACAACCTCAGCAGGCACCTTCGCAACAACCTACCTATAACGCTCCTCCTGCAGCAGCACGCGGTACCGGCTTTCTGGGCGGGGCATTGCAAACGGCAGCAGGTGTCGCTGGTGGGGTTGTGCTGGCTGATATGCTGACCAGCATGTTCCACCACTCTCAGCCCGAAGAGATCGTGAATATTATTAACGAAACTCCAACGCAGACCCCGGATTTTAACCAGAACCTGGATACGTTTAATTACGGGGATAACGGCCTTCCGGCGGATGATAATCGCTGGGATGATAATAATAATGGTGGCGGATTTGACAGCTTCTTTGGCGACAATAACTTCAACGATGACGATGACAGCTTCCTGTAATCGCCCCCACTAAAAGTTCAGGCAGCCTCAGCGCTGCCTGAACCATTTATCCAGTTCATTAGCAAATAACTGCCGGTCTTTCTGATTAAGAGCCGGTGGCCCGCCTGATGCAATCCCGCTGGCCCGTAGCGTGTCCATAAAATCGCGCATGGTTAAACGTTCACGGATGGTAGCCGGAGAATAACGCTCTCCTCTTGGATTGAGCGCTGCAGCCCCTTTTTCCAGCACTTCAGCCGCCAGTGGGATATCAGCTGTGATCACTAAATCTCCGGCCATAGCCCGCTGGACAATTTCGTTATCCGCCACGTCAAACCCGGCAGCGACCCGTAAACTGTGCAGCCAGGGTGACGGAGGCAACCGCAGTGACTGGTTAGCGACAAAAGTAATATGTGTTTGCGTTCTTTCTGCCGCACGATAAAGTATTTCTTTGATTACTGTCGGACAAGCGTCTGCGTCAACCCAGATAGCCATAATCATTCCTGCCAGGGACTAAACCCGAATTGTGAACTATTATGCCGACGGAGAACAACTATTTATCTCCGTGTTGTCAGGGTGATATCAGATACTCAATTAATTTTCTGACACCAACAAAGGACAGGTAATGCTCAACAAAAAAATTGGTTTTATCGGCTGTGGCAATATGACCAAAGCAATCGTTAACGGCATTGTGAAAAGCCAGGTCATTGCACCGGAAAATATCTGGATATTCGATCGTAAAAGCGCAACCAACCAGGAAATGGCGGAAAAATATGGTCTGAATGCTGCTGAAAGCCCGGAATCGCTGGCCGGTGCGGTAGATATTCTGGTTGCTGCAGTCAAACCCAATGTGATCAGCAAAGTATTGAGCGATATTGCCGGGCAGATCAAAAAAGAGACTCTGGTCGTTTCCATTGCGGCAGGGGTTACCCTGGAAACTTTATCTGGTGTCCTGGGTGATTCACGGAAAATTATTCGCGTGATGCCTAATACCCCGGCATTAGTGGGTGAAGGCATGAGTTCTGTCACACCCAATGCTCTGGTCACCGCCGATGAAACTGCAATCGTATTAGAAATCTTCCAGAGTTTCGGTAAAGCCGGGCTGGTTAGCGAATATTTAATCCATTCAGTGGTCGGGGTAAGCGGCTCCTCCCCTGCATATATTTTTATGCTGATTGAAGCGATGGCTGATGCTGCAGTTCTGGGTGGAATGCCCAGAAAACAGGCTTACGAATTTGCTGCTCAGGCAGTGAAAGGGGCTGCACAGATGGTGCTGGAAACCGGACTGCATCCCGCACAGTTAAAAGACAATGTTTGTTCGCCAGGCGGTACTACGATTGAAGCCGTACAGACTCTGGAAAGCCAGGGGTTCCGCTCAGCGGTTATGCTGGCTATGCAAAAATGCATGGAAAAATCAGAATTTTTAAGCAAAAAGTAAATCTTTCGCAGGTTCCGGCCTAAGGCCGGAACTCCGCATATCAGTGCTACCAGTGTCTGAATACAGATATCAGCAGCCACAGAAAAATAAGTACAATCACGCCATTTTTTAGCACGTAGTAAAGTTTACGATTGCGCTTTTTCAGACGTTGTCCTGCATCACGAGCAGCACTAATGTATTTAAAAATCCGGTTAATCGCTCCAGTCCGGTCATTTTCATCATTAGGTGAAGCCGCCGCAGACATGAGATTTTTTCCAACCCAGTGATTAACTGCCTGAGCCCAGTGCCATTTCATAGGCCGTTCAATATCACAGAATAAAATTATCCGTGTTTGCTGAGTATCATTCTGTGCCCGGTGGACAAAGGTTTCATCAAAGATAATGGCTTCACCATCACGCCAGCTACGTCTTTCTCCATCGACCTCAATAAAGCACTGGTCATTGTTCGGAGTCACTAATCCCAGGTGATAGCGTACCGAACCCGCATAAGGATCACGATGTTGACCTAAGTGGCTACCCGCCGGTAATTCAGCAAACATCGCAGCTTTAATTCCGGGGATGGAATTTACCAGTCTGGTGGTCACCGGACAGAGTTGTTCTGCCGACGGATGAGCGTCACCATACCATTTCAGATAAAAGCGTTTCCAGCCACGTTTAAAGAAAGTATTAAAACCGGCATCATTATTTCCACTGGCCGCTTTAATGTGATCCTGCAGACTGATAGCTTCATTACGAATCGTTTGCCAGTGTTCTTTTAAAGGTTGTAACTCAGGAAAGGTTTGATCTGAAAACCACGATTGTTGTGATGGCAGAGACGAAAATCCGGTCATAAATATATTTACCGGTGCCATAAATGTCGAATGGTCAAATAATTGTCGGGAAATTTTTTGTTTTACTTTCCCGCGTGAATGGGCATAGCAAACACTAATAATAAATACGCAGATAATAATAAGTGCAACCACCACTCTCATCCTTAAGTTAATGATGTCTGAATACAGATTTCCGGATATGAAAAAATGTAAATTTTAATCTAAGATCTGACCGATGGATAATTTATAGTAACGTAAGTTATTTGTTGTTGCATTGAGTGCGGGATATGGCAGGGAAAGATATATAGCGTACATCTGCTCAATAAAAAACAGCCTCATCAGGAGGCTGTCTGTAAATGACTACCCACTACTACTGGCGGGAGATTAGCCTTTTTTCAGGCAACTGCTCATAAATGATTTACGTGCATCGCCTTTTAATGCTTTCTCTTTTGCATCAGCATTACAGGTTTTCATTTTATGTTGTTGTGGTGTCAGACCATCAACTTTATGATCTTTTTTCAGGCAGCTGCTCATAAAGCTTTTACGGGCATCACCTTTCAGACTTTGAGAACTGGCTTCATGGTTACAGTCAGTCATTTTTTGTTGTTGTGCAGTTTTTTCTGCAGCGGAGGCAGAACCTGCAGCACAAAGTCCGCACAGAGCCAGTGCGATCATCATCTTTTTCATTGCATACTCCTGTCAAATAGATACCGGTCATCAGGCCGGAGATAAAGCCGCCTTTAATATGGCGGAAATAATATTATCTGCGACTTATTGAGGATTATCCATCTGACTAAGGATGATTAATTGCAGAAATTTCTGCAATCAACCGGGAGTAGGCATCATCGTGACGAATTCCGTGAGCTGAATCGCTATTATCAGCAATCTTTTTATGAAGTTTTGTTTCAATCCGGTCGAGCGATTCGGGCGGCAGGCTATCCAGCATCGCCGATAAAATAACCTCCATCGCTGCGAGTCGCTCCGTCTGAAGCTTATATTCTTCATCTCTTTCAGCAAGTTTAATTAACAGCTCAGCGATCAGGTTTTTCATACTTAAGCCTCAGCATTCTCTGAGGCCTGAACTTAACACCAAATTCATAAAAAAACAGATTTTTTTATTAAACCGGGTACAAACAGAAGCAGGAGCTTCCTGAAGAAACAAAGTTGTTCACTAAAAGAAGAGTAATGTGAACATCAGAAGAGAAAAATGTGAATTACCGAGGCGAAAACTATACTAAAGCAAAACCGGCTTAGGACATCTGCCGGAGTTTCAGGACTGGTATGAAACCAGCCCTGATTCAACTGTTAGCGGATTAGTGTCCATTATAACCGTAGTGAGGACCGCCGCCGCCATGGCCGCCACCGCCCCAGCCACCACCACCGCCACCCGGAGGTGGGAAAATGCAGCCGTTCAGCATAACAACGAACCCCAGCACTGCAGCAATTTTAACTAGTCGTACCATAATAACCTCGATATTGTGGTTGTTATCTGAAAACATCCTCAGTATATCTCTAAGGTAGGTAAGAAAAATCCGCATCACATGGCTATTGATTTTGTGAAACTAATCATGACGATTTTCTTACAGTTAACAGACAGGAAACTGGCTTTAAAACCACAAAATTGCCGGAAACTGTTACTTTCCTCACGTTCTGATTCGACTATATCTGCAGATAAAGGCCCGTTACTGAAGAGACGTGGAGTAGTTCAAATGCACGTTACTATGAATTTTGCCCAAAAAAAATCCCGCCGGAGCGGGAAAAAGGATTCGGTAACGAGTGCGGATGATAATAAATGCCGATAATGACTTTCTGATGACAGGCAGTGACATTAACCACAATAGACTTTGGTAATGTTTCTTTGTGCATCGGCAAAAAAATTCAGGCGACGAAGGTTAAAATCCATAGTGACGACTGAGTCAGGTGCAATCGCTCTGACAGGGTTGTCAAAGCGCAGATTATTGACTGATGACAGCGGTTTACCGATATATTGCTGATAATCGGATGCGCCACACATATCATCATCCGGCACATATGTGGTTTGTGCTTTATCGTGATGGCTGGCTGACTGACAGCCGGCCAGCAGTACAATCCCAAACACCAGTAGTGCTTTTCCGTGTAATGTCATATCAATTCCTCTGTTCATATCCATACTTTCCGTTCTGGCTGGTAAGACGCCACAACGACCAGATAATTCAGAGCCTAATTTAATAACGAAATGACACATATGGCACGGAAAATCCGTCCTGAAAAGGATTAAAATTAGCTTAAGTTCACCACAGATAGTGGGCCTCAGCAGTTTATTTTTTTCAACAACTCAGCCGGATCTGTACGACTAAAATCATTCAGATTCAATCTATTCCATAAAAAAACAATACCTGTAAAGCCTGATGGTGAGCGGCCTGGCGGCAAAACTCTGTGGTGATTGCGTGCCATGACTCGACAGTGATTTGTACCATTGATATTATTCGGAAGATTCTTAACGTTGAGCGACCAATGAACACTCAATCAGACAAAATAACACTGACCGCGTTTTATCTTGGCAGTTTTGTTATCTACTACCTGATAACACTGATGATAACGCTGTTCCCTAATTTTGCTGCACTGCGTACCAGTGGTTTACTGGTGCCGGTACTCTGTTTGTTTGAATTTGCGGTCATTTATCCGTTATATCGTTTCTACTGCCAACGTCGGACAGATATTCCGTTTAATCAGCTTCAGCCATTGCAGACCCTGCTGTTCACTCTGGCGCTGTTTGTGCTGATGGTGGCCGAAACGCAGTACATGCTACCTGAAGTCTGGCTTTCAGAGCAGGCGAGCCAGGCACGCAGTTCACAGCTGATTTTACTGATCACCGCAGTATGTCTGGCTCCGGTGTTTGAAGAAGTGCTGTTTCGTGGATTTTTGCTGCAAACTTTTCTGCTGTGGGCGCCGAAAAGCCGCTTCGCCTGTATGCTACTGACATCTCTGCTGTTTGCAGCGATGCATACTCAGTATGTACACTGGCAATCAATTGCTGCCCTGACACTGTTTTCTCTGTTACTGTGTTGGGCCAGGCTGAAGAGTAACGGGCTGGCATTACCGGTATTTCTGCACACCCTGAATAATCTGATTGCTCTGGCTCCGGCATTGTATCTTTCAGCATTCTGAGCATGAAGCTCAGGGAGACCACATTAGTCTCCCCGCTGGCGCAAGCCAGAGTTATTTCAGTTAAGCGTTCTCCTGCTCAAAATGATTTTTAAATTGCTCATAAATCGAAATCATATTGGCTGCATCACCCTGGAGCGGACTGAGTTTGCCGGCACGCACCAGCTCGATGACCAGCTGTAATGCCGCCTGCTTTGGATGTTCTGCGGGTTGGGAAATCGCTTCATTCATAAAGAGTACCTGTGGATATTGAATGGAATAACGCAAACCGAAAGTGTAACGCAGTTAACTACTCTCTGGCAGAGTAACCGCTCTCTTTTTCGGTCTTTGATGGCGAACGGATGCAACAGAGTTGCCGGATTCAGGCATTACCGGCTGGAAGGATGAACCCAGCGACAATGCTATACTAATATTCCGGCTGCCGGGACACGAGGATACTGAGCTAAGGAGTCAGTTATGTTAATCGGATTTGTATTACTAGTCAGTGCCTGTGGCAACGATGCCTGTGACGCTTTACCCGTGTCAGAACATATTTTCCCCAGCCAGGCCAGTTGTGAAATGATGGCTGACAGGATTCATAAAGTACGCCCGCACGCAGTTTTGATTTGCGGGGAAGTTCATCGGGATCCACAACCACAATAACGCACCCTGTATACCGGTGAATCTGCGGCTCATCATCCGCCATTTCTGATGATTAATGTATTACGCTGAACTTCGGGCATCTTATGAGAGTAAAGAAACAATCCCGACCACGTAAACCTTCCGGGCGCTGGGTTTATTACCTGTTATATCAGGATATTATTTGGCCCTGCCCTGTCCGTTGGGAGTGGGAATCGGGTTTTGGTGGCTGGCTGCCCTTTTACTACGCACCGACGTTTGAATTTATCGCAGCCGATCCTTCCCGTGTCACTCGTATTCAGTCTTCCTGCAGGCCTGCCAGTCGCAGAAAAATTCGTCAGGGTATTCAGTATGCTGGACTGTTGGCCGGAGAGCAGGAAAATGATGAGTAATTGCAGGAAGAGAGTTCACAGCCCGCAGTAACTGCGGGCCGGATAAACCGTCAGTTGATTAAGGTATAATCGAGAGTAATTTCGGTGTTCAGTAACTGAGAGACCGGACAACCTGCTTTTGCTTTCAGGATAATTTCTTCAAATGCTTTCGCATCAATCCCTGGTAACTCAATCACACTCACCAAAGCGACTTTGGTAATAGCAAATCCCTCTCCTTTTTTATCCAGTGAAACATCGGCAGTAGTATCAATACTTTTCGGCGGATGTCCCGCCTGTCCGAGCATCAGAGATAATGCCATCGAGAAACAGGCAGCATGTGCCGCACCAATCAGCTCCTCAGGATTAGTCCCTGGCTTATCTTCAAACCGGGTA
This sequence comes from Tatumella citrea, assembly GCF_002163585.1. Taxonomy (NCBI): domain Bacteria; kingdom Pseudomonadati; phylum Pseudomonadota; class Gammaproteobacteria; order Enterobacterales; family Erwiniaceae; genus Tatumella; species Tatumella citrea. The sequence continues at coordinate 1,066,535 of NZ_CP015579.1, read as the reverse complement.
TTAAATCCATAGGGTTGCTGACTCAGAGCACCGCTCTGGGTACTAACGGTACCCTGACCTTTAATATCACCTTCCCAATGTGCCGAGCCTTTTTTATGTATCGTCATACTTTCCTCCGGTTCAGGGTATAAAGAATTAAGTATAGACCTGATGCAACACACAACCGGGTTTTATGAATTATCCCAGGCTTGCAACATTAGCCAACAGCTCCCGGCTGATTTCACTGATCGATTTGGCCCCGGTGAGTGTCATTGCAACACGCATTTCACTGGCAATCAGTCGCAGTAAATTGTCTACTCCCTGCTGTCCATGGGTGGCAAGCGCATAGATAAATGCTCTTCCCAGCAGTACAGTATCAGCTCCCAGCGCCAGCATCCGCACGACATCCAGACCGTTCCTAATACCACTGTCTGCCAGCAATGTAATTTCCCCTTTCACCGCATCCGCAATCGCCGGCATAGCTCGTGCTGAAGACAGTACTCCATCCAGCTGTCGGCCACCGTGGTTTGATACTACAATTCCGTCAGCACCAAAACGTACAGCATCCCTGGCATCTTCTGGATCGAGTATCCCTTTAATCACCATCGGACCATCCCAGAAATCGCGAATCCACTCCAGATCTTTCCATGAGATGGAGGGATCAAAGTTATTTGCCAGCCAGCCAATATAATCTTCCAGCGCGGTCGGCTTACCAAGATAAGCAGACACATTACCAAGGTCATGAGGCCTGCCGAGTAATCCGACATCCCATGCCCAGCGAGGATGCTGTACCGATTGCAGATAACGGCGGGAAGCTGCGAATGGTCCACTCATCCCGGAATGGGCATCACGATAGCGTGCACCGGGTGTCGGCATATCGACAGTAAAGACCAACACCGAGCAACCGGCAGCCTTAGCCCTTTCCAGGGCATTACGCATAAACCCGCGATCCCGGAGTACATAAAGCTGAAACCACATAGGCCTCGACATTGCCGGTGCAACTTCTTCAATCGGACAGACAGATACGGTAGAGAGGGTAAATGGGATTCCGGCAGCAGAGGCAGCTTTTGCCGCCTGAACTTCGCCCCGCCGGGCATACATTCCTGTCAGTCCGACCGGCCCGAGAGCGACTGGCATCGACAATGTCTCATTAAATAACTGAGTTTCCAGACTCAGAGAAGACATGTTCCTCAGCACACGCTGGCGTAATGCGACCTGAGAAAGATCATCAGTATTGCGTTTCAGAGTGTACTCGGAATAAGCACCACCATCGATATAGTGAAATAAAAAGGGTGGCAGGCGTCGTTTTGCAGCAGCGCGGTAATCAGAAGAAGCAGATATAATCATGATCAATTCCCTGTTCGGGGCTGAAGCTCATCAGGCAGACAAATAACTCTGAGTTGTCTGGCATAATCTTCATCCAGCTGTTGGGTCGTTTTATGCACGAAACTGAGGTGACTGCCAGCGGCCAGCCTTGCAGCAGGAGCATCTCCGCTGAGGATAGCCTGTAACAGATGCCAGTGTTGTTTAGTCAGCTGACTGACAATTTGCTGACTGGCAAACATTTGCTGATGGCTCTGTAACACTGAGCTGTGCAGTAAACCAAACAATCCACGCATCGTCTGTAACAACACAGCATTATGCGAAGCTTCCGCAATCATTAAATGAAAGCGTGCATCAGCCTGTGCTATCAGGCTGGTATCACTGCCCGGCCGCAGTTCACTCATTGCATCAAAGCAATACTGCAGTCGCTGTTTATCGTTGCTGCTGGCGCGAAGCGCTGCATGCCATGCGGTGCCTGCTTCAAGAGTATGCCTGGCTTCCAGAATATCGAGCCGGTATCCGGGATCATCAGTCAGCAAGGTAGTCACGGGTTCCACCATCACCGGTTCTGTCCAGGGTGTAATCCGCTGCCGGACAAAGGTACCACCGCCCGGCTGAGTATAAACCACCCCTGCACTGTTCAGTTTCTGGAGTGCTTCACGAACCGACGCACGCGATACCTGCCACTGGCTGGCCAGTTCACGTTCAGAAGGCAGGCGCATTCCTGCATGCAATGACTGCTGTTTGATCAGTTGCTGCAGCAGGTTCACCAGCCGATCGGTGATTTTTTCGGGTGACCGGGTCATACATTTCTCCGCTTCCTCCGGATTTCAGAGGCTGGCAGTTTCAACAGTTCTGTTAATGTTAACACTGTGTTGTCAGAGATATCCTAACCACAGGAACCTAAGTTCGTTAACTAAATACGTTTAAGATCACATTCTGGATCAGTGTTCTGTGAATGAGATTACTTTTCCGGTGTGACTGGTCTGACCAAAAGTACATTTTCCGAACAGACTAAAATACCAGTGACATGGATAACTGCTGTTTTGCTATCCGGGTGACCAGCAAAAAAAAACTCTGACCACCAGGATCAGAGCTTTTGTGACACCCTAAGAAAGTACTTTGTGAATCAGTTAGTGTGCGTGGCTACAAAAATCGATAACCATTCTGCCTTTGATCTTGCCCTGTTCCATTTCGTGGAAAATATCGTTGATATCTTCTACCGGACGTTTTTCAACTTTAGGCACTACTTTACCTTCGGCGGCAAAGCGGAAGGCTTCAGCAAGGTCTTTACGGGTACCCACCAGCGATCCTACAACCTCAATACCATCCAGAACCAGGCGAGGGATATCCAGGCTCATTGATTCCGGTGGAAGCCCGACCGCGACCACCCTGCCACCAGCACGTACACAATAGACTGCTGAGTTGAAAGCAGATTTGGCTACTGCAGTGACTACAGCCGCATGTGCACCGCCACATTTTTCCTGCATGACTTTGGCTGCATCCTCTTTCAAAGGATTAATGGTCAGATCAGCCCCCATATCACGGGCGAATTCTAACTGCGCCTCATTAACATCAACGGCAACAACTTTGGCGTTAAATACATTTTTAGCATATTGCAAAGCCAGATTCCCCAGCCCCCCCAGCCCGTAGATAGCAATCCACTGTCCAGGTCGAATATTAGAGACCTTAACAGCTTTGTAAGTGGTCACCCCGGCGCAGGTAATACTGCTGGCCTCTGCAGAATCCAGCCCATCAGGGACCTTTACCGCATAATCAGCAACCACAATGCACTCTTCCGCCATACCACCATCCACAGTATAACCGGCGTTTTTCACACTACGGCACAGTGTTTCATTTCCACTGTTACAGTATTCACAGTAACCACACCCCTGGAAAAACCAGGCCACACTGGCACGATCGCCAGGCTTCAGAGACGTCACGCCAGGGCCAATTTGTTTAACAATCCCGATACCTTCATGACCAAGGATTACTCCGGTTTTATCACCAAAATCGCCATTTTTAACATGAAGATCTGTATGGCATACCCCACAATACTCCATTTGCAGTAATGCTTCGCCATGTTCAAGAGGACGTAACTTTTTATCAACAATTTCAACGTTATGATCTTTAGTAACGACAGCAGCTTTCATACCGGGACTCCTGTAAAAAGGTGAACAAAACCATATAACCCTGGCTGAGTTCACTTTAGTGAATCTCAGACGGCAGGCTTTGATAATTATCACAGAAAGATTAAATAAACTGACCTTTTAACACCAATGCACTGTAGCAGCTTCTCCGGCAGGCTGACCAGATGCAATTAAACATAAATGAGAATAAGAATCCTTTCTCTATAATCATTGGTTCTATACCTGCCTGCCAGGTTGTACCTGGTCAGCAGTACTGACTGATATGCGGCTGACTGACCTGATGAAAAAGTGCTCAGCGCCCTGAAAGTTTTGCCCGCTGCCCTTATTCATATCATTTGATTTCTACCATCAGAAATATTGCTTAAGATAGGCAGGTAGACTCTGAACCGATCGGTTATGCTGTTCCCTGACAGGCAAACCTCACCACTCCAGGCGTTGGACCCGGGGCGGTTATCCCAAAGTTAAGGAGACACTATGTCACAAGGTTTTAATGAACTGTCGGCTAAACGCAGAACTATTTATGCGCTGGGCCCAAATTTACCGCTGACAGATGATCAGGTCATCTCACTGATTCAGACGGCTATCAAAAACTCACCTTCTGCCTTTAACTCGCAAAGCTCCCGCGCACTGATTCTGCTCGGTGATCAGCATAAAACCTTCTGGTCCCTGACCAAAGAGCAACTGCGAAAACACGTCCCGGCAGATGCTTTTGAAGCAACAGATAACAAGATTAACAGCTTCGCGGCTGCTGCCGGCTCAGTGTTGTTTTTCGAAGATCAGGATGTAGTTAGCGGACTGCAGCAGAAATTTGCGGCCTATGCCGATAACTTCCCTGTCTGGTCAGAACACAGTACCGGTATTGCACAGTATGCGGTCTGGCTGGCACTGGCTGAACAAGGGATTGGTGCGAACCTGCAGCACTATAACCCGCTGGTTGATGAAGACGTACGTAAAACCTGGAATGTTCCTGCATCCTGGAAGTTACGTGCTCAGTTGAACTTCGGTTCCATTGAAGCACCTGCCGGCGAAAAAGCGTATATCGCTGACAGCGAGCGTTTTATTATTGCCCGCTAAGTGCCTCTTATCTTCAGGCCGGTGTCACCACCGGCCTGTCCATGATCACTGGTCTAAAACGTCCAGCGCCTGCTGTAGGTCGGCAATCAGATCGTCAGGATGTTCAATCCCTATCGAAACCCTCACTGTCGTTTCCAGAATTGCAAAGGCTTCGCGGGTCTCGCGGGCAACACCGGAATGAGTCGTCGTCGCCGGATGACTGGCCAGTGACTCGGTTCCACCCAGACTGACCGCCTGGCGAAATATTTTCAGCTGGTTCAGAAAGCGAAATGCATCTGCCTGCGACTGCCCGACATCAAAGGAAAAAGTCGAACCTGCCCCTGTACACTGTTCACGATACAACCTGCCTGCGGGTGTCGCAGGATCATTGAACGGCAGATAATGCACTGCAGTAATTTTCGGCTGTTGTCGCAAAAACTCAGCTACCCGTTGTGCATTGCTATTCGCCTTCTCCATCCGCAATTGCAGAGTTTCCAGAGAACGCCCCAGCATCCAGCATGAGTGAGGATCAAGCTGAGTACCAATCGCACTACGCATCTGCCTTACCTGTGCCATCAGCGTCCGGTTACCCATTGCCGCCCCGGCGACCAGATCAGAATGCCCGCCGACATATTTTGTCAGAGAATACACACTGATATCAGCCCCCAGCGACAGAGGACGCTGAAACACCGGGCCCAACAGAGTATTGTCACAAATCACCGGCGGACGAAATCCCTGTATCTGTTCCAGTTCATCGGCGAGCCTGGCGAGTAGCCGGATATCCGCCAGTGAATTGGTCGGATTTGCCGGTGTTTCGGCGAAAATTGCTGAAATCCTGCCGGCATTTGCTGCCTGCTTCGCGGTGGCTAACATCGACGGATAATCCAGTGAATCACTCAGTGGCTGACTGCTGATACCGAGCCTGGCCAGCGTTTTGTTAAACAGAGTTTCCGTCCCTCCGTATAACGGCTGAGTTTTTAGTACGACATCCCCCGGCTGGCATAGCGTCAGTAACACTGAGCTGATAGCCGACATCCCGGAAGAAAATAATGCGCAACGTTCGGCACCTTCATACAGTGCCAGGCGATCTTCGACAATCTCACTGTTTGGATGGTTAAATCTTGAGTAAACCAGCCCCTCCCTGGTGCCTTCAGGCGCTGGCTTTCGCCCGCTGGCAACATTAAAAAACTCCTGCCCCTCTTCCGCTGTTCGAAAGATAAAGGTTGAGGTCAGAAATACCGGCGGTTTAACTGCACCTTCTGAGAGCAGTGGATCATAACCGTAACTGGTCATTAATGTTTCAGGGTGCAGCTGGTGCTCTCCCTGACGGGTTTTCAGGCTTTTACCATCACTCATACAAAGTTCCTTTTGTTCTTCATCCCGTAAATTAACGGGAGATTCAGATATTACCCCGGGCAAGCTTCAGACCTGTCACCAGGAAGATATTCAGACAGCACTGCAAATCAGCCCCGAACCGACGCCCTGCCCTGAGCTGCGTTTTTCAGAAATCATAGCACCCGAAACAGTTGTTGCTGCCCACGGCGTAGCCAGTAAACAAACAGTCCGATAACCAGCCAACCCGCAGCGACCCCCAGAGCGAAAGCATGCATGCTGAACAGTACCGGTAGCAGCATCAACAAACCGGCCAACGGTAACAGTCCGTACAGCAGGATATTACGCAACCCAAGACGTTTTTGTCTGACCAACATCCAGCCTGTGACAGATAAATGCAGAAAAATAAATCCACAAATCGCCCCGACATCAACAAATGAAACCAGATGCGACAACCCATCCGGGGTCAGAGCAGCCACTATCGCCAACAGGCTGTTGACTGCGGCTGCCAGCAAAATACTGATAACCGGCAGACCGTTAGACTGGCTCACCTTACTTAAGGCAGACGGTAAAATTCGGTCCCGGGACAGACTGAACAGCAGCCTTCCTGCCGCCGCCTGACCAATCATTGCCGAGAATGCAGCACCGAATGCTTTTACTATCGCCAGTAAATCGCCCAGCCAGCCGGCTACCGATTGGCTCACAATACTGTAGTAAGCTTTACCCTGCATTTCCGGATGTTCAGTCAGCCAGTGACTGCTCCAAGGGCTGAGTAATGAGGCCAGCCAGGTCTGGGCAACAAACAGGCCGCCTGCAACAAACAGGCAAATCAACGTCGCTCTGCCAGTTTGTCTGCGGTCACCGTTATTCTCTTCACCAAACGAAGAGATGGCATCGAATCCCAGAAATGACAGTAATGCCACTGAAACTGAGGACAACAGCAGATCGGTATGAATCCCACCGGTCCCTGTCACTGGTTGCATAAGCGGAACGGCACTTCCCTTATGCCACACCACCCATGCACCGCCAATGAGGATCATCAACAGCACGGCAACTTCAGCACTGACAACCAGCAGAGAAACTTTTCGGGCCCGTTGCAGACCAATCACATTCAGCCCGGTAGTGACTGCAACCGCCAGTAACGTCCAGCACCAGACCGGCAATGCGGGAAATAAGGCATTCAGTGAGATACCGCTAAACAGATAAGCCACTGCAGGAATAAACAGATAGTCGAGCAGAATGACCCAGCCAGCGATAAATCCGGCCGCTGGTGATATGCCTCGGGATGCATAGGCATATACTGCTCCGGCATTAGGGACTTCTGCAGACATAACCGAATAGGACCAGGCTGTAAACGCCATCACCAGTGTGGCAATCAGATATACCAGCGGTGTCACGCCCTCACTGCTGGCTTCCAGTGTCCCGTATAGCCCTACCGGTGCGGCAGGACCGATAAACAGCAGTCCCATCACCACCATATCCCGCAGACGGAGTGTGCGTTTCAGCTGATTCATTATTTCTCTCTGTGTCTGTAAGCAGCCATCAGCGGCTGGTATTGTTATTTCGTTAGCTGCCAGATAATGACACAGTAAGAATTAAAACTTTATCTGCTTTCGCCGGTTACAACGCAAATAATGTGATAACTAACTGAAGAATCTGGAAAAAGCAGACAGGAAGTGACAGTACAAGACTTAGCATATTGATGACGGGAAGCCGAACTACCGGCACAAAAAAAAGGGGCTGGCCATTGGCCAACCCCTTGTTCTCTATTAACTTTTAGATGTCGCGTTAGCGATACCTTAGTTAAGACGCTCTCTGATACGAGCAGCCTTACCAGTACGCTCACGCAGGTAGTACAGTTTGGCCTGACGTACAGCACCACGACGTTTAACAGTAATACTGTCAACTACCGGTGAGTGAGTCTGGAATACACGCTCAACACCTTCGCCGTTAGAAATTTTACGAACAGTGAATGCAGAGTGCAGACCGCGGTTACGAATAGCGATAACCACGCCCTCAAATGCCTGCAGACGTTTTTTAGAACCTTCAACGACCCATACTTTCACTTCCACGGAATCACCCGGACGGAATGAAGGTACATCCTGTTTCATCTGTTCTTGTTCAAGTTGCTTGATAATGTTGCTCATAATTAAATCTCTTATCCTGGGTAAACTGATATATAGGGAAGACTATTCTTCCGCATCATCATGTTGCTGCTGCTGATGTTCATAACGAAACTCACGCAGCAATTTAGCTTGCTCTTCAGTCAGAGCCAGGTTTTCCAGAAGTTCAGGTCTTCTAAGCCAGGTGCGGCCCAGCGACTGCTTCAGACGCCAGCGGCGAATTTCAGCATGGTTGCCCGACAGTAAAACCGGCGGTACTTCCACACCCTCTAACACTTCAGGCCTGGTATAATGCGGACAATCCAGCAATCCATCAGAAAACGAATCTTCATCAGCCGATGCCTGTTTCCCGAGTACTCCCGGAATAAACCGGGCCACTGAGTCAATCATCGTCATTGCCGGCAGTTCCCCGCCACTGAGTACGTAATCACCGATTGACCATTCTTCATCAATTTCGGCGTCGATTACCCGCTCATCAATACCTTCGTAGCGTCCACATACCAGAATTAACTTCTGGTCTGTCGCTAACTCGCAAACACCCTGTTGGTCCAGTTTGCGCCCCTGAGGTGACAGGTAAATTACCTTAGCGCCCTCACCTGCCGCTGCCTTGGCTGCGTGGATTGCATCCCGTAAAGGTTGCACCATCATCAGCATTCCCGGCCCGCCCCCGTAAGGACGATCGTCGACAGTACGATGCCTGTCATGTGTGAAGTCTCTTGGACTCCAGCACTGAATGCTGAGCAGACCATTTTTCACAGCCCGGCCAGTTACCCCGTAATCGGTAATCGCACGAAACATCTCTGGAAACAGGCTAATCACACCAATCCACATCGCGTTCGCCGTTGGGTTACCGTTATGTCCGGAGATCAAAAACCAGGATCCCAGTCTACTTCAATTGTGCCAGTAGCGAGATCGACTTTTCTGATAACCTGTTCATAAAGAAACGGAATTAACCGTTCTTTCGCGCCAAACGCATCTTTCAGGTTTGCCTTTACCACCAGAACATCGTTAGAGCCGGTTTCCATCATATCAATGACTTTCCCCATCCCGTAACCATCAACGTTAACTACCTGACAACCAATAAGGTCCTTCCAGTAGTAATCGCCGTCTTCCAGTGTCGGCAGCTGCGTGGAATCAACCAATATTTCGCAATTGGTTAACTGCGCTGCTGCATCACGATCATCAATGCCTTTGACTTTGATAATCATGTCCTGATTATGATTTTTCCACCCTTCCAGCTCAATCTGCTGCCATTGACCGGCACGCTGAATAAACCACGGTTGGTAATCAAAGATACGCTCAGCATCTTCAGTGGATGAAAACACCTTGAGCCAACCGCGAATACCGTAGGCCGCTCCCATTTTTCCTAATACCAGCGAATTCATCGGAGGTTGTGCGGTAGTTTTTCTGGTTATGCTCATGTTCGCCACCGTGACAGATTAAGCTGCTTTTTTTGCTTCTTTAACCAGCGCGTGAACGCGGTCAGAAACGGTGGCACCTAAGCCAACCCAATGTTCAATGCGGTCCAGATCCAGACGCACTGCTTCAGCCTGACCAGAAGCAACCGGGTTGAAGAAGCCAACACGCTCAATGAAACGACCATTACGCGCATTACGGCTGTCAGTAACGACAACCTGATAGAACGGACGCTTTTTAGCGCCGTGACGTGCCAAACGAATTGTTACCATAACATCCTCTTTAGTTAATAAAACACCCGGCCCCCATCGAGGGAGGAGGCCGGGTGCAATATAAAAAGCCCCAAAATTTTACTCGTTTGGGCGCAAAAAGCAACCTGTTAAGTAAATTAGCTTCAGGGCTTTTAGTTTTCCGGCTTAACGGCCGGGAAATCCTGGCGGCATCATACCTTTCATGCCACGCATCATCTTGGCCATACCGCCCTTCTTCATCTTCTTCATCATCCGCTGCATATCATCAAACTGCTTCAGCAGGCGGTTGACATCCTGGACCTGCAAACCACAGCCCATGGCAATACGGCGTTTACGTGACCCTTTGATAATCTCTGGCTTTTCGCGCTCTTTACGGGTCATGGAATTAATAATCGCTTCCATCCGTACCAGCACTTTATCGTCCATCTGTGATTTCACATTGTCCGGTAACTGTCCCATGCCCGGCAATTTACCCATCAGGCTGGCCATCCCGCCCATGTTGCGCATTTGCTTGAGCTGTGCCAGAAAATCGTTCAGATCAAAGCCATCACCGGTTTTAAGCTTTTTCGCCAGCTTCTCAGCCTGGTCACGGTCAACTTTGCTTTCAATATCTTCAATCAGCGATAACATATCGCCCATGCCGAGGATACGCGAAGCAATACGATCCGGATAGAAAGCTTCCAGGGCATCGGTTTTTTCACCCATACCCATAAACTTGATTGGTTTACCGGTGATGTGGCGAATAGACAGTGCCGCACCGCCGCGGGCATCACCATCGACTTTTGTCAGGATCACCCCTGTCAGTGGCAGGGCTTCGTTAAATGCTTTCGCCGTATTTGCCGCATCCTGACCGGTCATGGCGTCAACCACAAACAGTGTTTCTACAGGGTTAATTGCAGCATGGACCAGTTTTATCTCATCCATCATCGCTTCGTCTACGTGCAAACGACCGGCGGTATCCACCAGCAGCACATCATAAAATTTCAGGCGTGCTTCACTTAAGGCATGTTTAACGATATCGACAGGTTTCTGAGTAATATCTGACGGGCAGAAATCAATGCCTACCTGTTCAGCCAGCGTCTCCAGCTGTTTAATCGCCGCAGGGCGATATACGTCAGCTGAGACCACCAGAACCTTTTTCTTGTGTTTCTCTTTAAGGAACTTACCCAGCTTCCCGACACTGGTAGTTTTACCGGCCCCTTGCAGACCAGCCATCAGCACCACGGCAGGAGGCTGTGCGGCAAGATTCAGAGTGTTATTTTCTGCACCCATTGCCGCCACCAACTGGTCGCGAACAATTTTGATAAATTCCTGGCCCGGGGTCAGGCTTTTATTAACATCCTGCCCCACCGCGCTCTCTTTCACCCGTGCGATAAAATCACGCACTACAGGGAGTGCAACATCTGCTTCCAGTAACGCCATGCGTACTTCACGCAGAGTGTCTTTAATATTGTCTTCTGTCAGCCTTCCGCGGCCGCTGATATTGCGCAGTGTTTGCGACAAACGATCGGTTAAATTATCAAACATTACCTTTCACTCTGAAATATTGCGAAGCCGCCCGGGCGACATTTTTGAGGGAGTATAACATGAAGCGTAGCCGATCTCTGCAATTGACCATGAGATCGTTTGGCGCGAGTCGTTGCTGACGCTATACTGCCTGTCTGAACTCTCAATGATGACTAACACGATACCCTTAATATGTCAGTTTTTGCGATTGTGGCGCTATTTGCCTATTCACTGAGTCTTGCCCTGATCATCCCCAGTTTGTTAACCCGGGGAAGTGGCTGGCGGCGTATGGCTATGCTTTCAGCGATTGTCGCGTTGATTACCCACGGTGTCGCGATTGAGCAACGGATTTTTATTCTGAATTCAGAACAAAATTTTAGTTTGCTAAACACGGGCTCACTGGTCAGCCTGATGATTTGTGCGGTAATGACTATTGTTGCATCCCGCAACCGTGGGTGGCTGTTGCTGCCTTTTGTGTATGCATTTGCACTGATTAACCTGGCATTTGCCACTTTTGTACCCAATGCTTTCCTGACTCACCTCGAAACCACACCGGGGATCATGATTCATATCGGACTGGCATTATTTGCCTATGCCACTCTGATCATCGCTGCGCTGTATGCATTACAGCTGGCCTGGATTGATTATCAGCTGAAAAATAAGAAACTGGCGTTCAGTCATGATATGCCGCCATTAATGGTGATAGAGCGCAAGATGTTCCATATCACTCAGGTTGGGGTTGTACTGTTAACGCTGGTGCTTTGCAGCGGGCTGTTTTATATGCGTGATCTGTTCTCTGCAGAGAATGTCGATAAAGCTGTACTTTCCCTGCTTGCCTGGTTTGTTTATATCGTGCTGCTGTGGGGACATTTCCATGAAGGCTGGCGTGGACGCCGTGTTGTCTGGTTCAACTGCAGCGGAGCTGTTCTGCTGACCATGGCCTATTTTGGCAGCCGTATTTTACAACATCTGCTAACTCATTAATCTGTATAAAATAAAGGAAATTTCGCGTTGGAACATGTTTCAACCACATCGCTAATCATTACCCTGGTAGTTATGGTACTGATCTCTGCCTGGTTTGCTGGTTCTGAAACCGGGATAATGACACTTAACCGGTATAAGCTGCGCCACAATGCAAAAAACGGTAACCGCGCAGCAAAACGAGTAGAGAAACTACTCTCCAGACCTGACCGGCTGTTAAGCCTGGTGCTGATTGGCAATAACCTGGTGAATATTCTGGCCTCTTCGGTCGCCACCATCGTCGGTATTCGTTTATACGGCAATGCCGGGGTGGCAATCGCTACCGGAATTCTGACGTTTGTCGTGCTGGTGTTTGCCGAAGTTCTGCCTAAAACCATTGCAGCGCTCTACCCGGAAAAAGTGGCCTACCCGAGCAGTTTCTTACTGGCTCCGTTGCAGGTCATTATGATGCCGATTGTCTGGCTGCTGAACTCTATTACCCGGTTGCTGATGCGGATGGTCGGAATTAAGGCCAATGGTTCTGCGAGCTCAGCACTGAGTAAGGAAGAATTACGTACCATCGTCTATGAGTCACGGACTCTGATGTCACGCCGTAATCAGGACATGTTGCTGTCGATACTGGATCTCGAAAAGGTCACCGTCGATTACATTATGGTACCACGCAACGAAATCGTCGGGATTAACGTCAATGATGACTGGAAATCGGTTATCCGTCAGCTGACTCACTCTCCGCACGGCCGGATTGTACTGTTCCGCGATACGCTGGATGATGCGGTTGGAATGCTCAGGGTTCGTGAAGCCTGGCGGATGATGACCGAGAAAAAAGAGTTCACCAAGGAAACCCTGTTACGTGCAGCCGACGAAATTTATTACGTGCCACAGGGGACAGCTCTGAACACCCAGTTGGTAAAATTTCAGCGTAATAAAAAGAAAGCCGGTCTGGTAGTGGATGAATATGGTGATATTAAAGGGCTGGTCACTATCGAAGATATCCTGGAAGAGATTGTCGGTGATTTTACAACCTCCATGTCTCCTACCCTTGCCGAAGAAGTCTTACCGCAGAATGACGGTTCAGTGCTGGTAGATGGCAGTGCCAACGTCAGAGAAATTAATAAAGTCTTTAACTGGGACTTACCGGAAGATGGTGGCAGAACAATTAACGGGATGATCCTTGAAGTTCTCGAAGAGATCCCGGAGGTTAATCGTCGGGTACAAATTGGCCACTATGCCATCGAGATACTTGATGTGCAGGATAATATGATTAAACAAACCCGGATTACTCCACACACTACTCTGGAGCATTCTCTGGGCTAATCTGCCAGCAGATGGCCACCTCTCTCAGCGCAGTGATGGTGTTACGCTGACAATAAAAAAGGCGTCATGCATTGCATGGCGCCTTTTTTTGCCCTGGCCTTTGGAGTGGCCGGCAGTCTGCAAAACTAGATATGCAGCTCTTTCAGAGTTTCCGGCGGTAATGCCAGCTCTTCATTGTGGTTCACACGAACATCATTCTCGATGATGTGACGAGCGATATCCTGTGCTTCTTCCAGAGAGTGCATCTGGTAAGTACCACACTGAAACTCATTCAGCTCAGGAATTTTACGCTGGTCAGTAACTTTCAGTACATCCTGCATTGCTGCTTTCCAGGAGTCAGCCACTTTCTGTTCTGCCGGAGTACCAATCAGGCTCATATAGAACCCGGTACGACAGCCCATCGGTGAAATATCGATAATTTCGACGCCCTGGCCATTCAAATGATTACGCATAAACCCGGCAAACAGGTGCTCCAGGGTATGAATACCACGCTCAGGCATAACTTCTTTGTTCGGGATACAGAAGCGTAAATCGAACACAGTGATGGTATCGCCATGCGGCGTATTCATAGTCTTGGCAACACGGACAGCCGGCGCGGCCATGCGTGTATGATCAACAGTAAAGCTATCCAACAATGGCATATGGTCACCTCTTTTAAAAAAATTTTTTCAATCAATGAAACTTTTTCGTCTGCCCCGCGTCTGAGTATATGAAAGACGCGCATTTGTTATCATCATCCCTGACAACAGAGATGTTACTTTGGCCACAGTGATGTGGCCTTTTCTTTTTTCAGCCTTCCCTGCCTGCCAGATAATCTTCAAAACTTAGTGTATCTGCGGCTTCAGTTTTGGCCTGCGCAGCAAACGACTCCTGCGCCTGACGACGAAATTCTTCTTCAGTTAATACTTCCAGCGGCTCCTGCATTAACATCTGACGATATTTTTCTGCCAGTTGTGTACCCGCTGCTGCCAGCCCCTGCTGCTGCATGTCCTGCAAAATCTTCGCCGAATAGGTTTTTGCCGGATCATCTATCGACTCTAATAACCGACGACACACTTGCTGGTAAGCTTCATCACCATTAGGTGCATCTAACACACGGGCAATACGCTGCAAACCGGCAAACATTTGATGACCGGCTTCCTGCAGCGAATAAATTTGCTCACCACAACCAGCGCTCAGTTTTAGCCCCGGCTTACGTCCTTCCATCACAACGCGGTTCCAGTTGCCACGGGTACATTGCAGTTCATCAACACTCATTTCCGGGGCATCTGCCAGAGCACACCAAATCAGGAACATATCCAGGAAACGAATCTGTTCTTCGTTTATCCCAATCGGGGTAAACGGATTAACATCCAGCGAGCGAACTTCAATATATTCAATCCCACCACGGCTTAGTGCAGCCGAAGGGGCTTCACCAGCGCGAATCACCCGTTTCGGTCGAATTGGCGCATACAGCTCGTTTTCAATCTGCAATACATTGGTGTTCAGCTGAATACGTTTGCCTTCACTGTCTGTCACACCAATTTTAGCATACTCTTCCGAAGGGGTTTTGATGGCTTTTTTCAGAGCTGCCACGTAGCCTTCAAGAGTGTTAAACGTAATACCTAACGCGCTCTGTGACTTATTGGTATATCCCAGATCGCTAAGACGTAAAGATGTTGCGTAAGGCAGCCAGGATGTCCCTTTATCGTTACTTTCTAACGGCAGTTCACCTTTGCCCTGTGGCAGGAAACTTTCACAAATAGCCGGAGAAGCTCCAAACAGATAAGGGATGATCCAACCAAAGCGATAATAGTTACGAATCAGCTGCAGGTACCCGGCAGAAATTTCATCTTTTGCTTCTGCTAAGGTATCAATGCCCAGCCTCGCCTGCCAGAACGCCTCCGGTAAAGAGAAGTTATAGTGCAGCCCGGAAATGACCTGCATCAGCGAACCATAGCGATGCTTTAACCCTTCGCGATAAACTGTTTTCATCCGGCCAATGTTCGAGCTGCCGTACTGAGCCAGAGTGATATCTTCCGGGTCATTGATAATGCAAGGCATGCTGAAGGGCCACAAACGTTCATCACCCAGAGAACGGGTAACATAGCGATGAATATCGCGCAGGAACGCCAGTAAATGCTTAATATCACGATCGACCGGAGTCACAAACTCCAGTAAAGACTCCGCAAAATCGGTAATTATCCAGTCATGGGTCAGCGCAGAGCCCAACGTTTCAGGATGCCCCTGTAAAGACAGTTGCCCGTCTGGCTGTACACGTAATGTTTCCCGCTCTATGCCACGACCAATGCCTTGTACTGCTTCAGGGTGCTTTTCCAGCCAGCTTAATGCTTCAGATACGTCAGGTATCACTGTCACCTCCCACGGTGATAATTATGTCTTATAGTTCTGTACGATTGCGTGTAACAATGAACCAAAACAGACGATAAACCAAAATAATTGCCATGAAACTACCTCTGCGACGCCGGCTGCTACCGTCACAGTTGCGGGTAGTTACAAGTGTCGGACGTCCACGACATCCATTCCGGCAGCTTTAGCAGCACGTACACCAAAGTCTGCGTCTTCAAAAACTACACAACGGGTGGCCGGTACTCCCATCAGCCTGGCACATTCCAGAAAAGTCTGGGGATCTGGTTTATGCGCACTGACATCATCTGCAGCCACCAGGACGTTAAACAGATGACGGACACCCAGATGGGTCAGCAGGCGTTCTGCCATGCTGCGGCTGCTACCGGTACCGACAGCCATGGGCACCTTACCGTGATACTTTTTGGCAACCTCAATCAACGGTAACAGCGTTGAGGTCACCAGTAAAAATTTGTCCAGTTGTTGCTCTTTTTCAGCCGCCAGCTGCTGAGGATCCAGTGTGGCATGATTGGCTATAATAATCTGCCCGGCAATTTTCCAGCCCGGAGAGCCATTAAGAGCAACCATTTGTTCGAAAGAAAATGTCAGGCCGTACTTTTCCAGTACCTGCTTCCATGCCTGGCGGTGTGCCGGCTCACTGTTAACCAGCGTGCCATCCATATCAAAAATAAGCCCGTCATAATGATCGTACATAGTAACTCCAGACTAAACCGATAAGTCGTTACTTTATATTAATGCAGGTGAATTGTCGCCGTCCGTAGTAAACCGTAAATGCTAACAACAATAAACAGCTAACGGACTGATGTGCAATGCAAATAATCTGCTAAAAGACAGCGCGATAATTGTTGAACGCAGGCGTCAGTGCCGGGAGATAATATGAAGAAATTTCGGGTTGATCCGGGAGATTGCTTTAAACAGGGTCAGAAATTATCAGAGTTGAAAAACTAAGGGGAAAGTAATGGTGCATCCGGGAGGATTCGAACCTCCGACCGCCCGGTTCGTAGCCGGGTACTCTATCCAGCTGAGCTACGGATGCAGTACAAATGGCGGTGAGGGAGGGATTCGAACCCTCGATGCAGCTTTTGACCGCATACTCCCTTAGCAGGGGAGCGCCTTCAGCCTCTCGGCCACCTCACCACAGATACTTCGCTGCCTGTTTACCCGCAACACCGGAAACCGGTAGCTGGCGTGAAGAACAGGAATTTACATCAGAAATGGTGCATCCGGGAGGATTCGAACCTCCGACCGCCCGGTTCGTAGCCGGGTACTCTATCCAGCTGAGCTACGGATGCAGTACAAAATATATGTGCAGTAGTACTCACCACTGCCTGATACAACGGCTTGTGGCTGACAACTAAAAATTTCCGAAAGCTCAATTCACTGTGATAGCGAAGATAATTGCTCTCAGGAAATGGTGCATCCGGGAGGATTCGAACCTCCGACCGCCCGGTTCGTAGCCGGGTACTCTATCCAGCTGAGCTACGGATGCATCGGAAAACTATTGATGGATTTGTACAACCTGGGAAACTACACGAGAATGGTGCATCCGGGAGGATTCGAACCTCCGACCGCTCGGTTCGTAGCCGAGTACTCTATCCAGCTGAGCTACGGATGCATTTCTGAATTCTTGTATAATGCAGAGTGCTGACATCACATCTTAGTAGTGAATTAACAAGTCTGATTTACCGTTTACGTATGGTGCATCCGGGAGGATTCGAACCTCCGACCGCTCGGTTCGTAGCCGAGTACTCTATCCAGCTGAGCTACGGATGCAACGTAAATGGCGGTGAGGGAGGGATTCGAACCCTCGATGCAGCTTTTGACCGCATACTCCCTTAGCAGGGGAGCGCCTTCAGCCTCTCGGCCACCTCACCACTTGTTACTACGCTACCCGCCCCGACGTTGTGCTTAAGACTGCTCTTCGTCGCTGCGTTGGCGCACATATTACTTTCCCCGACTTATAAGTCAAACAATTTTTCCGCCAGATTGTTTGTTTGCGCGTTTAGTCATCAATCAGGGCATTTAAAAGCCAAAAAGAGTGTATTTTCAACGGCACAGCAACAGGGATAGTTCGGGGCTTCACTAAAAAATGAGGGGCGAAAAGATGGCGCGCCTCGTCGAATACGAGGCGCTGAATATGTTAATAGTCCGGCTGCTGGGTTTTTTCTGCCTGAATACGCTGATAGATCTCTTCGCGGTGCACAGACACCTCTTTGGGAGCATTCACGCCAATACGTACCTGGTTCCCTTTCACACCCAATACCGTGACCGTCACCTCATCGCCAATCATGAGAGTTTCACCAACTCGACGAGTTAGAATAAGCATTCTTTGCTCCTTGAAAGATTAAAAGAGTCGGGCCAGTTCTGGCTCCCGGCAAATCCATCGTATAACGTATTGCTATCTATTGACTACGACTGATACAGAAAATTCAACCAGTCCGCCAATACATTTCGCTAATAGTTAGTTTAGCCGAAATACACCATTACTACCTGACTTTATCATTTTAGGTTGCTTATCGTGTAAAAAACGCCCTGAGAATCTTCCCCGGGCGCCTTCACCGGTAGCTTGTTTATCTTTTACAATTTCCCGCTGACCAGGGCTTCAACCCCTGCCAGAGCCGCTGGTAATGCTGCAGGATCGGTACCGCCGGCCTGAGCCATATCCGGACGCCCTCCCCCTTTACCACCGACCTGGCTGGCAATAATGCCGATCAGTTCCCCTGCTTTAATTCTGTCAGTTAAATCTTTCGTTACACCAGCAATAAGCGATACTTTACCTTCACTGACTGTTCCCAGCACAATGACGGCAGATCCTAACTGGTTTTTTAAATCATCGACCATAGTACGTAACAGTTTTGGTTCAGTGTTACGTAATTCGCTGACCAGCAGTTTTACACCTTTCACTTCTACCGCTTTGGTCGCCAGTGAGCTGCTTTCCTGGGCGGCTTGCTGGTCCTGCAACTGCTGCAGTTCTTTTTCCAGTGAACGTACCTGTTCAACCAGTGAACGCACTTTCTCATTCAGATTGCTGCTGTTCGCTTTCACCTGATGAGCAATATCATGTAACTGTAGATCCTGAGCGAATACTGTTTCCAGTGCGCTTTCTCCGGTTACTGCTTCAATACGGCGCACACCTGCTGCTGTTCCGGATTCAGAAATAATACGGAACAGTCCGATATCACCGGTACGGCTGGCATGAGTACCACCACACAGTTCTACCGAAAAATCACCCATAGTCAGAACACGAACTTTCTGATCATATTTCTCACCAAACAGCGCCATTGCACCATTCGCTTTGGCAGCGTCCAGATCCATAATATCGGTTTCTACAGCCAGGTTACGACGCACCTGCGAATTGACGATTTCATTAACCCGGCGTAACTGCTCAGGTTTCACTGCTTCAGTGTGAGAAAAATCGAAACGCAGATATTTGTCATTAACCAGTGAGCCTTTCTGCGCCACATGATCACCTAACACTTCACGCAATGCCGCATGTAACAGGTGAGTTGCCGAGTGATTCAGACGAATCCGTGCGCGACGGGCTTCATCCACCTGCGCTGTCACACTGTCGCCAACTTTCAGGCTGCCCCGGGTCAGTCGTCCAACATGACCATTGGATTTACCGTATTTCTGGGTATCGGTTACAGAGAATGCGGCTCCGCTGGTATTCAGTACACCTGTATCACCAACCTGCCCGCCAGATTCACCATAAAATGGAGTCTGGTCGAGGATAATCACAGCTTCTTCAGTACCTGTCAGTTGGTCCACTGCCTGCCCATTGACAAAAATAGCAGTGACTTTTGATTGTTCCTGTAAATGCTCATAGCCGGTAAATACAGACTCGCTGTCAACACGGATCAGATTATTGTAGTCAGCACTGAAACCACTGGCATCACGGGCACGTTGACGCTGCGCTTCCATCGCGGCTTCAAAGCCAGCTTCATCAATTTTCAGATTACGCTCACGACATACGTCAGCGGTTAAGTCTGCCGGGAAGCCGAAAGTGTCATACAGGCGGAAGACAGTTTCGCCATCCAGGGTATCCCCTTTCAGCGCAGCCAGTTCTTCGTCCAGCAATGCCAGCCCACGTTCCAGGGTTTTTGCAAACTGTTCTTCTTCTGTTTTCAGTACCGATTCAACATGAGCCTGTTGTTTCTTCAGGTCTTCACCGGCACTACCCATGACGTTAATTAATGGCTGTACCAGTTTATAGAAGAAGCTCTCAGTGGCTCCGAGCATATTTCCATGTCGGACTGCACGGCGAATAATACGACGCAATACATAACCACGGTTTTCATTAGACGGTATAACGCCATCTGCAATCAGGAACGCACAGGAACGAATATGATCTGCAATTACCCGTAAAGACTTATTACTCAGATCTTTAGCCCCGGTGACTTCAGCCACAGAGCTAATCAGTTCGCAGAACAGGTCAATTTCGTAGTTAGAGTTTACATGCTGAAGTACAGCACTGATTCGCTCCAGCCCCATGCCGGTATCAACTGAAGGTTTCGGCAATGGCAGCATGGTTCCGTCTGGCTGACGGTTAAACTGCATAAAGACGATATTCCAGATTTCGATATAACGATCGCCATCTTCTTCCGGACTCCCCGGAGGGCCACCCCAGATATGATCGCCATGATCATAGAAAATTTCACTGCACGGTCCACAAGGACCGGTATCGCCCATCTGCCAGAAGTTATCTGACGCGTAAGCACTGCCTTTATTATCACCAATACGAATAATGCGCTCTGCAGGAATCCCGATATCTTTTGCCCAGATATCGTAGGCTTCATCATCGGTCTCATATACGGTGACCCACAGACGCTCTTTTGGCAGGGCAAACCATTCTGATCCGGTCAGCAGTTCCCACGCAAAAGCAATGGCTTCTGATTTAAAATAATCGCCAAAACTGAAATTGCCCAGCATTTCAAAGAAAGTATGGTGGCGGGCGGTATAACCCACATTTTCAAGATCGTTATGTTTACCACCGGCGCGAACACAGCGCTGCGACGTTGTGGCGCGCTTGTAATCGCGTTTGTCCTGACCCAGGAAAACGTCTTTAAACTGATTCATACCGGCGTTAGTAAACAGCAACGTCGGATCATTATTTGGTACGAGGGAGCTGCTGGCTACAACCTGATGTCCCTTGCTCTTAAAGAAATCGAGAAACGCTTGACGGATCTCAGCAGTACTCTTGCTCATATATATCCTGGTATCACGCTAACGGAAGTTCCTTTGGGTCCGGGCAACCTGTGGATCATGGTCTGCCGGTGACAGTGGAACAAAAAAGTGGGAATAAGATAAGTTTTCTTCACAGGGAAGTAAAATCTCATTATGACTCAGCCGGTAAAATTTACCAAAACAGAACGAATATCCTCCATCAGAAACCCTCTGGAGTGTAAAAATCGTTGTAACCGGGCTTTTTCACGTGCTTCTGTTGGCCATTTATGACCATATTTTTTTCTCGCAACATCTTCCGCCTGTTGTTGCCAGTCGATATCAGCGTCTGCCAGCCCCTGACTGATAAGCTCACGCTCAATTCCTTTTTGCTGCAAATCCTGGCGAATTCGCTGCGGTCCGTAACCATTGCGGCCGCGGCTTTGGATAAATAGCCGGGTAAATCTCTGGTCATCCAGCCAGCCATTTTCTTCACACCAGGCAATCACTGATGCCAGGGCTGTTTCATCGACAGCAATATGTTCCTCACCATCCCGTTGCTGACTCCGCCAGACCGAGAGCCGAATTTTCTCTTTCAGTTCCTGAACGGAATGATCACGTTGGGCCAGCAGGCGCGTTGCCCTGTCCAGCAAAGAAGAAAACATGGGGTGGCGCTCAGTTTCCGTAAATAACATAACGGCTCCTTTTTCGGTCAGGTATCACTGCTGTTACTCCATTATTTTACCAGCGTCGGTAGTAAAAAAACAAAAACGGGAGATGGCCTCACAGCCATCTCCCGTTTATCTGATCATTTTCAGATTATTTGTATCAGAACTCCTGATGATCTTCGCTCATTTCATCCTGACTGTCAGATTCTTTGGCAGTTTCAGACGATTCCGGCGTAGGATTATTCAGCAGCATATCGCGTAATTTCTGCTCAATTTCTGTTGCAGCCTGAGGATTATCACGCAGGTAATTGCCGGCATTCGCTTTACCCTGGCCAATTTTATCGCCATTGTAGCTATACCATGCACCGGCTTTCTCAATCAGCTTGTGCTTAACACCCAGGTCGACCAGTTCGCCGTAGAAGTTAATACCTTCTCCGTACATAATCTGGAATTCAGCCTGCTTAAATGGTGCAGCAATTTTGTTCTTAACAACTTTGACGCGGGTTTCACTACCAACGACATTATCGCCTTCTTTGATAGCGCCGATGCGACGAATATCCAGACGTACAGAGGCGTAAAATTTCAGTGCATTACCGCCGGTAGTTGTTTCCGGGTTACCGAACATAACACCAATTTTCATACGAATCTGGTTAATAAAGATCAGCAGAGTATTAGACTGTTTCAGGTTACCTGCCAGTTTACGCATCGCCTGGCTCATCATACGAGCTGCCAGCCCCATATGAGAATCACCAATCTCGCCTTCAATTTCGGCTTTAGGTGTCAGTGCAGCAACGGAGTCAACGATAATAACATCCACCGCTCCTGAACGAGCCAGCGCATCACAAATTTCCAGAGCCTGCTCACCGGTATCAGGCTGAGAACACAGCAGGTTATCAATATCTACACCCAGTTTTTTGGCATATACCGGGTCCAGCGCATGTTCAGCATCGATAAACGCACAGGTTTTACCTTTACGTTGAGCGGCTGCAATCACCTGCAGAGTCAGTGTGGTTTTCCCGGAAGATTCAGGTCCGTAGATCTCGACGATACGACCCATTGGTAATCCACCAGCACCCAGAGCAATATCCAGTGACAGTGAACCGGTTGAAATGGTCTCAACATCCATAGTGCGGTCTTCACCCAGACGCATAATGGAGCCTTTGCCGAATTGTTTTTCAATCTGCCCCAGCGCTGCGGCTAAAGCCTTCTGTTTGTTTTCGTCGATCGCCATTTCAACTCCTGATTATGCCGGATTAGCCAGGCAAATTTGTGGGTATTCTTTGTCTCTGATGGAAAGCAATTATACTGTATAGTCATACAGTATCAAGTTTATTTTTCCAGAAACTCACTGCACAGCGTTCGCAACGCAAATGCCACGGCCTGAGAGCGCACGCTGTCTCTGTCTCCGCTAAAATGTCGGCACTCCGCCAACACCCGGCCATCTGCCGAAGCAAAGCCAAACCAGACCGTACCAACGGGTTTATCTTCACTACCGCCGTCCGGTCCGGCAATACCGCTCACTGACACCGCGAAATCGGCCCTTGCGGTGTGCAATGCTCCGGAGGCCATTTCACGAACCGTAGCTTCACTTACTGCCCCGTGGGCTTCCAGCGTGGCAGCACTCACCCCCAACTGGCTCATTTTCGCCTGATTACTATAGGTCACAAATCCCTGCCCGAACCATGCTGAGCTACCGCTGATATCAGTAATAACTTTGGCAATCCAGCCGCCGGTACAGGACTCGGCACTGGTGAGTGTGGCGCCTCGTGACAGTAAATACTGCCCGGTGGTGATGCTTAACTGACGTAAATCCTTATCCATCCCTTTCCCTCCATGTTGCTATATGAGTGGTTCATCTTCAGCTACAGAAGATACTAGGGATTAATGACAGCTTTTCAAGTCATCAGGAGTTACAGCGGCGGAAATTCAGAACAGACACGCTACAGAATGCGTCAGACAGATGAAGTGTGCAGATTTATTGTGTAATTCAGCACAGTATTCGCCTTCACTGACCTGCTCAGAAGGCGAATACTGTCTGGTTCAGGAGTTAAATTTTCTTAACAAATTCAGATTTCAGTTTCATAGGGCCAAAGCCGTCAATACGGCAGTCGATATTATGGTCACCATCGACCAGACGAATACCTTTCACCCGTGTACCAATCTTAAGAACTGATGAGCTTCCTTTGACCTTCAGGTCTTTGACAATAGTGACCGAATCACCATCAGCCAGTAGATTACCATTGGCATCACGAACACTCAGAGCTTCATCAGACGGAGTTGTCTGACCGGCAGGCCACAAATGTCCGCATTCAGGACAGTTAAGATTTTCGCCGTCCTGCCAGCTGTAAAGTGAGTGGCATTGTGGGCAGGGAGGAAGTGTTTGCATCAGGAATCCTTATAATTGCATCAGGCAGAGGCGCCGGCAAAGGGCGCCATCCTATATCCTTACAAACACTAAGGGAAGTCATGTCGTTAAAAAACGCCCTGACTCCTTGCATCTCGCACGGCTTCACCTAACTGCCATACGGCCATAGCGTAATGTGTGCTGTGGTTATAACGGGTAATGGTGTAGAAATTGGGTAGCCCGAACCAGTACTGGTAACTTTGCCCCATATCAAGACGTAACAGGCTGACCTTTTGTGTACCCGCAAGTGGCGACTGAGGTCTCAGACCGGCAGCAGCCAGTTGGCTAACGGTATAACCGGCATTAAAACCATTATCCAGATAAGGAGCTGATCCACTGGCCGGGATAGCTATTGCCTGTCCTGCCTGCCAGCCATGCTGTTGGAAGTAGTGGGCAACACTGCCGATAGCATCTACCGGATCCCAGAGATTAATATGTCCGTCACCATCAAAATCCACCGCGTACTGTTTATACGCAGAAGGCATAAACTGACCGTAACCCATTGCTCCGGCAAATGAGCCTCTCAGCTCCAACGGATTGTCCTGTTCGCTGCGGGCCATCAGCAAGAAAGTTTCCAGCTCACTGCTGAAGTAGGCAGAGCGTCGCGGATAGTCAAAGGACAAGGTGGCCAGCGCATCAAGGATTCGGGTTTTACCCATCACACGTCCCCAACGGGTTTCCACCCCGATGATTCCAACGATAATTTCCGGAGGAACACCGTATTTCTGCTGAGCCCGCAGTAAATCTCCCTGATACTGATTCCAGAAGGCTACGCCATTTTTGACATTGCCAGGGGTAATGAATTTGTTCCGGTAGCGTATCCAGGCACCATTAGGTCCCACCGGGGCTGCCGTAGTGGGAGCCTGCTGGTCCATCAGGCGTAGCACATAATCCAGGCGTTTAGCCTGTCCCAGCCACGACTCCAGTTGTTGACGGTCAAAGCCATGCTTTGCCACCATCATATTAATAAATTTTTCGGTTTCCGGGCGCCCGATAAAATCACCGGAAAGCATTGCCTGTCCGGCAGGAGGTGCCTGTAAAAAGCCACCCCGTGGTACGGTCGCCGAACGCGGGACATTTTCGGTTTTACTACTGCAGGCAACCAGCAACACAAATAACGGTAACAATGAAATTTTGTAGCGCATCAGAAACCTATTAACCAGAAACAGACATTTGCTCATGTTAATGCTTTGCTTAACAGACAAACAGTAGACTCGTGCAAAAAAAGCCGATAAAAACCACGTTTATCGAATAAAATAGTAAAAATCCCAGCCGCGATGGGGGAAAAACATCAATCCGGCCTTGAGGAAAGAAACGGGGCTCCAAAAATTATCCGTTTATAATCAGCAAACACCCCCTCACCTGCCTCTGCATGCAAGACAACATAGTGGATTATTGCCTGATATCCAGGGCAGAAAGAAAACACGGCTCTTACCCTGTTCCCTGCAGCCACTAAACACAACCACAGGCTGTTTATCGACGTGACTATAAAGATAATTTCAGTGACGGATGTCAGACATCCGTCAGCGGAAGAAAATGCTAAAACAGAGGGATTTACGCGGAAGTTTTGGCTACATATACCCAGGCAGTTTCACCTGACATTAATCTGACCTGAATGCGGTGATAGTCATCAACTTCATAGGCATCGGCATTGAGTAACTCCTCTGCCGATACTGTAAAGACCATTCCGGAGACCTGATCGGAGTCATTTTCACTCTTACGGACAATAGGATGAAAACGCTCACCACTTTCTGCCAGTACCTGCGGATCAGTAATTTCGACCATATCTTTGCGCCAGCCGGTCATTGCATCAGATTTTCCCTCCGGCAGTCGCCCAAAATTCGCCTGCTGAACTTCTGTTAACTGAAGCGTTCCGTATGAAAAAAGTCGTTCACTGTATTGCGGGTCTGTCATCTGTCACCTCTGATGATTGATAAATCATGTTGAAAACTGATCAGGCAGAAAATATCCGGCAGAATTCTAACCGATTTCTGGCCGAATGTTGGTCTGCTCAGGCGTAATATTAATTAATCACGATCTTGCTCAGTCAAAAGATTTCATTGTTTCGGGCCAGTACGAAGAAACAAGCCTTGTCACAGGTTTTCCCGGCTAACAGAGTCCGTTATCATATCCACTTTGTACTTGTGAAAAGACAAACCAGCCAGTGGTCACTGCCACGATATTTTGGGCGGGCGACGCGCTGACCGATAAATGCAGAATTTCATGAGAGCCAGTGAGACAAGGTGAGAACCAATGATAAACATAAAATCACTTAACTCTCTCATTTTTATGATAATGGATATCTCAACACTATGAGTACATCAGGAAATTTAGATTCCCATACCCCAATGATGCAGCAGTATCTGCGCCTTAAAGCAGAGCAGCCGGAAATTTTGCTGTTTTACCGTATGGGTGATTTTTATGAATTGTTTTACGACGACGCCCGTAAAGCATCACAGTTACTGGACATTTCTCTGACCAAACGGGGAGCCTCAGCGGGTCAGCCTATTCCGATGGCCGGCGTGCCGTATCACGCGGTGGAAGGTTATCTGGCAAAACTGGTTCAGTTGGGAGAATCGGTTGCTATCTGTGAACAGATTGGCGATCCGGCCCTGAGTAAAGGCCCTGTCGAACGTAAGGTTGTCCGCATTGTCACCCCCGGTACCATCAGTGATGAAGCGCTGCTGAATGAGCGCCAGGATAATTTGCTGGCCGCGGTATATGCCAGCCCGAAAGGGGTGGGTTTTGGCTATGCCACACTTGATATCAGCTCTGGACGTTTTTTACTTAGCGAACCTGAGAATGAAGAAGCGCTGGCTGCTGAACTGCAACGCACTAACCCTTCAGAACTGCTCTATCCGGAAGATTTTACTGCGATGTCCCTGATAGATGGCCGTCGGGGATTGCGCCGCCGCCCGTTATGGGAATTTGAAATCGATACCGCCAGACAGCAACTCAATCTGCAGTTTGGTACCCGTGACCTGCGCGGTTTTGGCGTGGAACAGTCACTGACGGGTTTGCCCGCTGCTGGTTGTTTGTTGCAGTATGTTCGTGATACCCAGCGCACCTCACTGCCACATATTCGCTCACTGAGCATGGTTCGCCAGCAGGATACCATTATCATGGATGCGGCGACCCGACGAAATCTTGAAATTACCCAAAATCTGGCCGGTGGTACGGATAACACCCTGGCCGCTGTGATGGATAAAACCGTCACCCCGATGGGTAGCCGTATGCTTAAACGCTGGCTGCATATGCCACTACGTGATCCACAGGTGATTATTGGTCGTCAGACCTGTATTGCCGAATTGCAGGATCTCAGCGATCAGTTGCAACCCTTACTGCATCAGATTGGCGATCTGGAGCGAATTCTGGCACGGCTGGCATTACGTACCGCCAGACCACGTGACCTGGCGCGAATGCGCCATGCATTTCGTCAGCTTCCGGAAATTCAGCAATTACTGGCCGGGGTCACCAGTCCACGTTTAGCGACCCTTGCTCAACAGAGTGGTGAATTCCCGCAACTACGTGAACTGCTGGAACGGGCTATTATTGAATCCCCTCCGGTGCTGGTCCGTGATGGCGGAGTTATTGCCCCGGGATACAACGCTGAGCTGGATGAATGGCGGGCACTGGCCGATGGTGCTACCGATTACCTGGATAAACTGGAAATTCGTGAACGTGAAAAGCTTGGGCTGGATACGCTAAAAGTCGGCTTCAATGCTATTCATGGTTACTATATTCAGGTTAGCCGGGGACAGAGCCACCAGGTCCCGATGCATTACGTGCGCCGCCAGACACTGAAAAATGCCGAACGATATATTATTCCTGAACTGAAGGAATATGAAGACAAAGTGCTCACCTCAAAAGGTAAAGCGCTGTCTCTGGAAAAGGCGTTATATGACGAACTTTTTGCGGAGCTGCTGCCACACCTGGAAGCACTGCAGGTCAGTGCCAGTGCCCTGGCCGAACTGGATGTGCTGAGTAATCTGGCTGAGCGGGCACAAAGCCTGAATTACTGCTGCCCGCAATTGCAGGAGGCTCCGGGAATTACTATCCGCGAAGGTCGTCATCCGGTAGTTGAGCAGGTGCTGAAAGAGCCGTTTATTGCTAACCCGTTGTCGCTCTCGCCACAACGCCGGATGTTGATTGTTACCGGGCCAAATATGGGGGGTAAAAGTACCTATATGCGTCAGACAGCACTGATTGCGCTGCTGGCCTGGACCGGAAGTTATGTTCCGGCGGATGCCGTGACCCTCGGCCCGGTTGACAGGATTTTCACCCGCGTAGGGGCTGCTGATGATCTGGCGTCCGGCCGTTCCACCTTTATGGTCGAAATGACCGAAACGGCAAATATTCTGCATAATGCGACGGCAAACAGCCTGGTGCTTATGGATGAAATTGGCCGGGGAACTTCCACCTATGATGGTTTATCGCTGGCCTGGGCCTGTGCAGAAAACCTGGCTAACCGGATTAAAGCGCTAACGTTGTTTGCTACTCACTACTTCGAGCTAACTACCCTACCGGACAGTCTGGAAGGTGTGGAGAACGTTCATCTGGATGCCATGGAGCATGGTGACACCATTGCCTTTATGCACAGTGTGCAGAATGGTCCGGCGAGTAAGAGTTACGGATTAGCGGTAGCAGCACTGGCAGGAGTACCGAAAGAAGTGATTAAGCGGGCCAGACAAAAGCTGCGTGAACTCGAGCAAATTTCTGCGCAGAATCCGCCGTCACAAGCTGATGGTTCTCAGTTAAATCTGCTGACCAGTGAAGTTTCGCCTGCTGTTGAAGCCCTGGAAGCGCTGGACCCTGACAGCTTATCTCCCCGTCAGGCTCTGGAGTGGTTATACCGGTTAAAAAATCTGGTCTGAAACTTCGGCGGTTTCGTTTAACGCGAGCTGGCCGCCAAAAAAGAAAGCAGCCTGTTGATACAGGCTGCTCTCGGTTTTCATCATCAATGATAAAGGGTTGTTTCGTGAATACACATCCGTGTTAACTGTCCATGTTACTCGCGAAATAACGCTTCAATGCTCAAACCCTGTCCCTGTAATATCTCCCGCAACCGGCGTAAACCTTCCACCTGAATCTGGCGGACACGTTCACGGGTCAAGGAAATTTCCTGGCCGACATCTTCCAGAGTCGCAGCCTCATAGCCCAGCAAGCCAAAACGTCTTGCCAGAACTTCACGTTGTTTTGGATTCAGCTCGTACAACCATTTAACAATGCTCTGTTTCATATCATTGTTCTGGGTACGGTCTTCCGGTCCGGTATCGTTATCATCAGACAAGATATCCAGCAACGCCTTATCAGAGTCACCACCTAACGGGGTATCAACTGATGTAATTCTCTCGTTTAAGCGCAGCATCCTGCTGACATCTTCAACCGGTTTATCCAGTTGCTCGGCTATCTCTTCCGCACTTGGCTCATGGTCAAGTACGTGAGCTAATTCCCGGGCAGTACGCAGATAAACATTAAGCTCTTTTACGATATGAATCGGCAGACGGATAGTCCGGGTCTGATTCATAATCGCCCGCTCAATGGTCTGGCGGATCCACCAGGTCGCGTAAGTAGAAAAACGGAATCCACGCTCTGGATCGAATTTTTCTACCGCACGAATCAGGCCAAGGTTTCCTTCCTCGATCAGATCCAACAGTGCCAGCCCACGATTACTGTAGCGGCGTGAGATTTTTACAACTAACCGCAGATTACTTTCGATCATCCGGCGGCGTGCAGCCACATCCCCGCGCAGTGCTCTGCGTGCGAACAGCACTTCCTCTTCAGCCGTCAGCAGGGGTGAATATCCAATCTCCCCCAGATAGAGCTGGGTTGCATCCATAACCCGTTGATTACTTGTCTGAGATAGCAGGTCATCATCCGTAACTTCATCATCTTTAGAGTCATTTGCTACCAGTGCAGTCTCATCGAAGGTCTCACTACCATTCTCATCAAAAGCATCTTCATGTAACTCATCAACTTTAAGTGTATTTTGGCTCATCAATGGCTCCTCCCCTTATCCCGGACAGAGCCATATCAGCTCTGCCTGTTAACGTTGCGGTAAATAGCGCAACGGATTGACGGATTTCCCCTTATAACGAATTTCAAAGTGCAATCTAACTGAGCTGGTACCGGTACTGCCCATGGTTGCAATTTTTTGCCCTGCGCTCACTTCCTGTTGTTCGCGGACCAGCATCGTATCATTGTGTGCGTAGGCACTCAGGTAATCATCATTATGTTTAATGATGATCAGGTTGCCGTAGCCCCTGAGCGCATTACCTGCATAAACGACACGACCTGCTGCAGTAGCGACAACTGGCTGTCCCCGGGAACCGGCAATATCAATACCTTTATTGCCGCCTTCAGAGGCAGAGAAATTGTCAATAATCTTGCCTTCAGTTGGCCAACGCCATCCGGCGATTGGCGCAGAACTCGCTGAAGTACTGCTGGCCGTCGGTGGATTCACTGGGGCAGTAATCGGTGCTGAAGCACTTCCTGTGACCAGTGGTTTTGACGGCAGCAATTTACTGCCACTGCTTACGGTACTGCTTGTTTCGTCATCAGAATCTTCAGAGTACGTAATTACGGGTTGCTGCGCAACCGGGCGGGGGTGAGGTGTCACCGATTGATTTTTAGGAGGTTGAGAGGAATCAGCTATCGAAATAGCATTACCACCGGTAATTGGCTGACCGGAACTGTTACCTACCTGTAACACCTGACCAACACTCAGGCTATATGGGGCCGCGACATTATTGCGTTGTGCAAGGTCACGGAAATCATTGCCAGTGATCCAGGCAATGTAAAACAGGGTATCGCCCCGTTTTACGGTGTAGGTAGGTCCATTATAGCTACCTTTCGGAATATTCCCATAAGTGCGATTGTAAACTATGTGACCATTTTCGGTCCGGACAGGGGCTTGTGCCGGAACAGCAGATGAAGATTCGATGCGTGGTGATGCCACCGTCATCCCGGCGCCAGGGCCTGAAGGTACCGTATTGTTCACCTGAGGCGTTGCACTACGTCCGGAATTAAGCAACGATCCGTTCCCGCTGTGTCCGCCTGCGCTGCCGCCAATGGCAGAAATTGGAGCCTGATTATTTCCGGAACTGCATCCTGCCAGGACAGCCGCGGCAACAGTCAGTACTGCAAAACGGCGAAATTGAAATAGTGTGCTTCCCGTGCTCATTGTTCCCCCATGATAACCAGCGGAAGAGTGATGACCAGCCACCGAATACAGAGGGCCTTCCCTCTGCTCTGTCGTAACGGTCACTTAAAAGGTACGTGGAACTGACAATCCTGACAGCGCCACGCTGCGCGATAATATAACGCTCAGTAAATCATTAATATCAGGCCAGATCACCCTGAATCAGTGGTACAAAACGCACAGGCTCTATCACATCATCGATAAAAGTATCCCCTGAACGCTGAATTCGCCGTAACACCTGATGCTCATCACCAACCGGCAGTACCATGACGCCCTGTTCGCTCAGCTGCCCGCACAGGGCCGCCGGAATCTCTGGCGGTGCCGCGGTAACAATAATAGCATCAAATGGACCACGGGAAGGCCAGCCCTGCCAGCCATCCCCATGACGGGTAGAGATATTATGCAGATCAAGCTGCTTCAACCGACGCTTTGCCTGCCACTGCAGACTTTTTATACGTTCTACAGAATAAACATGATCCACCAGATGAGCCAGAATGGCTGTCTGGTAACCTGATCCGGTGCCAATTTCCAGCACCCGTGACCGGGAAGTCAGCCCAAGCAGCTCGGTCATTCTTGCCACCATATAGGGCTGAGAAATGGTCTGGCCATAACCAATCGGCAAGGCATTGTTGTCCCAGGCCTTATGTTCAAACGCTTCATCGATGAAATGTTCCCGCGGGACTTCAGCGATGGCACGTAAAATGTGCTCATCACTGATTCCCTGCTTGCGCAGCAATGTCAGTAACGTTTCAATGCGTTTGTTCAGCATGGCAATGCAACCTCAGCCAGTTCCAGCCAGTCTGCCAGTTTTTCCTGAGTACGATGTGCTGTCAGGTCGGCATCCAGAGCGGTAATTGAGATGTAACCTTGTTCAATAGCAGAAAAATCCGTATCCGGCCCGGCGTCCAGTACCCCGGCCAGAGGCCCTATCCAGTAGATGGTTTCACCGCGTGGATCTTTCTGAGTAATGACCTGATCAGACGGATGCCGCCGGCCACAACGAGTGACACGATAGCCTTTGATCTCTTCCATTGGCAGATCAGGAACATTAATATTCAGAATGCGCCCGGTACGCAATGGTACACGCTGCAACGCCTGCAAAATCGCACAGGCAGCCGCAGCCGCAGTCGCGTAATGAGTCTGTCCGTTAAGCGAGATAGCCAGTGCTGGTAACCCCAAATGGCGTCCTTCCATGGCGGCGGCAACCGTACCGGAGTAGATAACATCATCGCCCAGATTAGGGCCGGCATTAATCCCGGAAACCACAATATCTGGTTTCGGCTGCATCAGAGCATTAACCCCAAGAAATACGCAATCTGTCGGTGTACCCATTAATACTGCAATATCGCCATTACTGTGGGTGAATGTGCGTAGTGGTGCCTCCAGCGTCAGTGCGTTGGAAGCGCCGCTGCGATTTCGGTCCGGTGCGACAATCTGCACATCGGCCATTTTCCGCAACTCACCTGCCAGCACCTGAATGCCCGGGGCAAACACCCCATCGTCATTACTCAGCAATATCCTCAAACTCACCTCCTTGTTGTAAAAGTTCACGGACAACACTGGTTGCAAAACTCCCCGCCGGCAGCCAGAAATCCAGTTTCAGCGTAGTACTGTCAAGCCATTGCCAGCGCAACTCTTTCGGAACCACCAGCATGGCCCGTCGCGCGGCTTCGACTTTCTCTTTGATCAGCAAGTCACAAAGATCAGGCTGTTGATCCAGAATCTGCTGTTCGAAATTTAACGCGTCAGCTTGTGGCCCTGCATGGCCTTTGCCTGCCAGAGGAGCGGTCAGACGAAGTTCTCCCTGCTGTAACCGCAGACGTACATCATCCAGCTCATCGGTTGTCGCAACAAACCAGCTCCCCCGCCCGGTCAGTTGTACACAATCGCCTTCTAAAAGGGTGGTCAGATTTCCCTGAGCGGCCAGACGTGCACTGGTTACCTGATTAAACATAGCACTTCGGGCCGCAGAGAGAAGCAAACTACGCTTATTGCGATCACGGATCGTGATTTCTCCCCGTGCCCACTGGCCTGCCATCGTCAGGTTATGGCCGTCCCGGCCAAAGCGTTGTTCACCAAAATAGTTCACAGCACCGTCACG
Source organism: Tatumella citrea (assembly GCF_002163585.1). Classification (NCBI taxonomy): domain Bacteria; kingdom Pseudomonadati; phylum Pseudomonadota; class Gammaproteobacteria; order Enterobacterales; family Erwiniaceae; genus Tatumella; species Tatumella citrea. The sequence continues at coordinate 1,033,206 of NZ_CP015579.1, read as the reverse complement.
GGAAATCAAAGCCAGTCGCTGTTCGGCGGCTGCCTGATCACTGATTTGACGAATAATAAGACTGAAAGCATTTCCGGCCAGCGCACCGGTACGAATTTTACGCTTATGACGGCTGACCTGCAGGATTTCACAACCTTCGAGCGAAAACCCGCTCATATCCGGCATCTCTTTTCCCGGTACCCGCAGGCAAAAGGTTTGTTCAGTGACCGCATGGCGATCTTTCATTCCGGCAAAACTGACTTCTCTGGCCGGGATTTTCAGATATCGCGCCAGCGCATCAGCGACAAACCTGGTGTTACATCCGGTTTTACGTAACCGGACCAGTAACTGTTCGCCTTCACCATCCGGCAAATAGCCTAAATCTTCGGTGACCCGAAAATCTTCAGCCGTGGTTTTAATCTTTCCTGATATCTGCGGCTGGCCATGCAGATACAGGAGGTCACTCATTTTCATTTACCGGCCACCGTCAGTAGTGCTACAGCTTCACAGGCGATACCTTCACCACGACCGGTAAAACCCAGTTTTTCAGTAGTTGTCGCTTTCACATTGACCTGGTCCATATGGCAACCCAAATCTTCCGCAATGTTGACCCGCATCTGAGCAACATGTGGCAACATTTTTGGGGCCTGAGCAATGATAGTAATGTCCACATTACCTATCTGATAGCCTTTATTGCGGATCCGTGACCAGGCTTCCCGCAACAGTCCACGACTGTCGGCACCTTTAAAAGCAGGGTCGGTATCCGGGAACAGTTTACCGATATCTCCCATCGCCACAGCTCCCAACAGTGCATCAGTCAATGCATGAAGCGCCACATCACCATCCGAGTGGGCAATAAATCCCCGGTCAAACGGAATTCTGACTCCGCCTATCACCAGCGGACCTTCGCCGCCGAATGCGTGAACATCAAAACCATGGCCGATACGCATTATGCGTTCTCCTCTGAGTGTATGCGGGTTAAAAAGAATTCTGCCAGTGCCAGATCTTCCGGGCGGGTCACTTTAATATTATCGCTGCGCCCGTAGACCAACTGCGGATGGTAACCACAGTATTCGAGTGCGGAGGCTTCATCTGTAATCACCGCACCTTCATCCATCGCCCGCTGCAGACAGTCTGCCAGTAGCCGGTACGGAAACAGCTGTGGAGTAAGTGCGTGCCAGAGATCCTCACGGTCAACCGTATGGGCAATCAGAGACATTCGTGGCTCTGCCCGTTTCATGGTATCACGCACCGGAGAAGCCAGAATGCCGCCGGTCTTACTGCTGAGTGTCAGTTCCAGCAAACGTTGCAGGTCATCAGGATGCAGACAGGGTCGCGCCGCATCATGAACCAATACCCAGCGGGCATCATTAATGGCCTGAAGTCCTGCCCGAACAGAATCAGCACGCGACTCACCACCGATAACAGTACAGATCCGTGGGTCGGCAGCCAGTGGCAGGCGAAGAAACTGTTGATCCTCCGGATGCAGAGCGACGACGACCTGTTTTATTGACGGATGACTGAGCAGAGAGGCAATGCTGTATTCAAGCAGAGTACGTTGACCTATGGTCAGGTATTGTTTTGGACGATCAGATTGCATCCGGCTACCGATGCCGGCAGCCGGAACTACAGCAATCACATCCGGAAGGGACACGGTGCTATTCATTATTGTCTTTATTATCGTTGTTGGTTTGGCATTGCGGATTGCGCGTTGCGTTTATTTTGCTCTGGCACCAGACGATAGAAAGTTTCGCCAGGACGTATCATTCCCAGCTCATTGCGTGCCCGCTCTTCGATAGCTTCAGAACCACCGTTCAGATCATCGATTTCAGCGAACAACTGATCATTTCGCGTTTTCAGCTTGGCATTGCTAGCCTGCTGAACCGCCACTTCCTGATTTACCGTTGTGTAATCATGAATACCGTTTTTACCGAGCCACAGCGAGTACTGTAGCCAGCCAAGTAAAACCAGTAACAATATTGTCAGTTTTCCCATCCCCGCCCCCTGAAAAACGGCTCAATCATCCCATAACTTTTGGCAGGACTCCACTGTGGAGACAAAAATGTCGTATTTTTCATGATAATTCTGACGGCGAAAGCGTGAAAGCCGCTATAAAAAGCGTTTTTTCTGTCAGGCAGGAACCGCGGCTGATGGCTATTTCCAGCCAGCAAGGAAGGAAAATAGCACCCAGAAAAATGAAATCACAATCAGAAGTGTGAATATCAACGTCCGGACCAGGCGGTTGTTAAACCAGATACTGAGGGCAATACCAGTGATTACGGATACCGGCAGCAGTGCGAGAAAGAAAGGCCAGGTATACATAAAAAAGAACAGCACGCTGGCTCCGAAATAGAAAAACGGAGTCACCAGCGCCAGTAGATACGCAAAAAAGCCAATGATCCCCCCGGAAAGAGAAGCCGCGGGCCGCTCTTCGGGGGTATCATGTTGTTTGGCTGGTAAGGTAGTCACGTTCTGCATATCAATCCTGTCGGTAACCGCCGGGGTCAGAGAAACGCCCCGCCGTCTTAAAGATCGATAATATCCTGCCTGCGCAGCAGATCGATGATTTCCTCGCTCAGTTTTGTAACCAATTGTTCGCCATCCAGATGCAATTCCGGCTGCTCCGGAACCTCGTAAACAGCATCAATACCCGTAAAGTTGGTCAGTTCACCTGCCCGTGCTTTACGATAAAGTCCTTTCGGATCCCTGGCCTCACAAATATGTAACGGGGTATCGACAAACACTTCGACAAACTGTCCTGCATCCAGCAATTCCCTGACCATCTGCCGTTCGCTTCGGTGCGGTGAGATAAAGGCTGTAAGTACCAGCAGCCCTGCATCCGCCATCAGTCTGGCCACTTCGCCCACACGACGAATATTCTCTTTCCGGTCAGCATCACTAAAGCCAAGATCACGGCACAATCCATGCCGGACATTATCGCCGTCCAGCAGAAAGGTATTTACCCCTGCCTGAAACAGCTGTTGTTCAACCGCGTCTGCCAGTGTGGACTTACCGGACCCTGAGAGCCCGGTGAACCATACCACTGCACCACGATGACCTTGTCGTTGCTCGCGATCCGCACGGGTAACAGTGTGCGGATGCCAGACTACATTTTCATCATGTTCAGCCATTAACGGCCCCCTGAAATATCACGGGCACCCCAATGCGGATAATGTTTACGAATCAGCGCATTTAATTCGCGCTCAAATGCACCATATTGCTGAGCATCCTGTACCGCCAGCTGGTCACGCAGGGCAAACACCATGCCTGCTCCGACAGTGACATTGCTTAAACGATCGATGAAAATCAGCCCGCCGGTCACCGCGTTTTGAGCGTATGCATCGATAACCACTGGCTCATCAAAAGTCACCACAACCCGGCCAATACCGTTAAGTGGCAGTTCATCGGTTTCCGAGGTTACCAGGGTATTAATGTTCACCTGATGCAGGATGCTATCGATGCTGGCACGGGCCTGTTTACCCGCCACTTTCACCTGATAACTGTTACCCACCTTCAGTGGTTTTTCCGCCATCCAGACCACATCAATCTCAGCTGACTGCACCGCCTGTAAAGTATCTTCGGCGTCGACCAGCAGATCACCACGACTGATATCAATTTCATCCGCCAGTACCAGAGTAATCGCTTCCCCGGCATAAGCTTCCGTCAGATCTTCATCAAAGGTGACAATCCGCGCTACCGTCGATTTCACACCAGAGGGCAGAACTTTAACCTGCTGGCCGGTATAGACTTTTCCTGACGCCAGAGTACCGGCATAACCACGAAAATCGAGATTTGGACGGTTAACATACTGAACAGGGAAGCGCATGGCTTGCTGCTCTGTATCACGACGAATTTGTACAGTTTCCAGAATTTCCAGCAGCCCTGGTCCGTTGTACCACGGCATATTTTCGCTGGTACTGACGACGTTATCACCGGTCAGTGCAGACAGCGGTACAAAACGAATATCCAGGTCATCCGGCAACTGGCTGGCAAAATCCAGATAGTCACTCTGAATGTTATTAAAAACATCCTGACTGTAATCCACCAGGTCCATTTTATTCACAGCCACAATCAGATGTTTAATCCCTAGCAGGGTAGAGATATAGCTGTGGCGCCGTGTCTGATCCAGCACCCCTTTACGGGCATCAATCAGTAGAATAGAGAGATCACAGGTGGAAGCCCCGGTGGCCATATTACGGGTATATTGTTCGTGTCCCGGGGTATCAGCAATAATAAACTTCCGCTTTTCTGTGGAAAAATAGCGGTAAGCAACATCGATAGTAATCCCCTGTTCACGCTCTGCCTGTAAACCATCAACCAGTAATGCCAGATCGAGTTTTTCGCCCTGAGTACCGTGACGTTTACTGTCATTCTGCAGTGATGAGAGCTGATCTTCATAGATCTGTCGGGTATCGTGTAATAAGCGACCAATCAGGGTGCTTTTTCCGTCATCGACACTGCCGCAGGTCAGAAAACGCAGCAGGCTTTTATGTTGTTGTGCAGTCAGCCAGGCTTCAACGCCACCCTGATCGGCAATCTGTTGTGCTAATAATTCATTCATGGCAGTTTCCTCAGAAGTATCCCTGGCGTTTTTTGAGTTCCATCGAACCAGACTGATCACGGTCAATCACACGGCCCTGGCGTTCACTGGTGGTTGAAACCAGCATCTCCTCAATAATTTCCGGCAGTGACTGTGCTTCAGATTCCACAGCACCCGTCAGCGGCCAGCAGCCTAAAGTACGGAAACGAACCATCCGTTGCTTAATCTCTTCACCCGGTTGCAGATTAATCCGGTCATCATCCACCATCATTAACATCCCGTCGCGTTCCAGAACCGGACGCGGAGCGGCCAGATACAGCGGAACAATCTCGATATTTTCCAGGAAAATATATTGCCAGATATCCAGTTCGGTCCAGTTGGACAGCGGGAATACACGGATACTCTCGCCTTTATTAATCTGTCCGTTATAGTTGTGCCATAATTCCGGACGCTGGTTTTTCGGGTCCCAACGGTGGAAGCGATCACGGAACGAATAAATGCGCTCTTTGGCCCGCGATTTTTCTTCGTCACGGCGGGCACCACCAAATGCCGCATCAAAACCGTATTTGTTCAGTGCCTGTTTCAGCCCTTCGGTTTTCATAATGTCAGTATGTTTGGCGCTGCCGTGCACAAACGGGTTAATCCCCATCGCCACCCCTTCAGGGTTACGGTGTACCAGCAGTTCTGCACCAATATTTTTTACGGTGCGATCGCGGAACTCATACATTTCACGAAATTTCCAGCCGGTATCCACATGCAGCAACGGGAATGGTAATTTTCCCGGATGGAATGCTTTACGGGCCAGGTGCAGCATCACTGAGGAATCTTTACCAATGGAATACATCATTACCGGGTTACTGAACTCAGCAGCCACCTCACGGATGATATGAATACTCTCTGCTTCCAGCTGGCGCAGATGAGTTAATCGTTTTTGATCCATACAACTTTCCTCAAACAGAAGGGTTCAGCAGCGGGTCTTCGTGAAGCTGCGATGATGAAGTTTGAAACCAGGCGAGCTGATCCTGTAGCAGGACCACTTCACCGATAACCAGTAACGCCGGAGAAGGCGCTTGTTGTGCAAGTGATTCCAGGCCGGCTAACGTGCCTTTAATAATTTGTTGATCCGCCCGGGTGCCGCGACTAATGATCGCCACCGGCGTTGTCCCTTCCCGGCCATGAGCAATCAGCTGGCTGCTGATGGTGGCAGCATTCACGGCCCCCATATAGATGGCCAGTGTCTGCCGGGCCCTGGCCAGTGAAGGCCAGTCCAGATCATTGCCTGCACGGCAGTGCCCGGTGATAAACAACACACTCTGCGAATGTTCACGATGAGTCAGCGGAATACCCGCATAGGCTGTTGCGCCGGATGCGGCAGTAATTCCCGGAACCACCTGAAACGGAATCCCGGCTTCAGCAGCGACCTGTAATTCTTCGCCGCCGCGACCAAAAATAAACGGATCACCGCCTTTCAGCCGGACTACCCGTTTACCCTCTAATGCATGGCTGACTAACAGACGGTTAGTCTCTTCCTGAATAACCAGATGTGCTCCGGCGCGTTTGCCGACACAAATCCGTTCAGCATCACGCCGGCAAAGGTCCAGCACCTCTTCACTGACAAGGTGGTCATACAGAACCACATCCGCCAACTGTAGTACCTGTAATCCACGTAAAGTGAGCAGCCCCGGATCACCCGGCCCTGCCCCTACCAGATAAATTTCGCCTTTCGGACTGTCCTGATGATGCAACTCGTGATCAGCCAGTTGCTCTGCCTCTTTAAGGCGACCAGCTGCGACCAGAGCACCAAAACGCCCTCCGAGCAACCGCTCCCAGTAATAACGGCGCTGTTTCATCGAAGGAAACTGCTGTTTCACCTTTTCTCGCCACTGACCGGCAATCCGCGCCATATCACCAAGGCTGGTCGGTAATAATGCTTCCAGTTTCTCCCGCCAGATACGGGCCAGTACCGGCGCAGTTCCGCCGGAAGAAATAGCCACCACCAGCGGTGAACGGTCAACAATTGAAGGAAAAATAAAGGTGCAACGCGCCTGATCATCGACCACGTTTACCAGTTTCTGACGCAATTCAGCAGCTTCATAGACCCGCTGATTTAGCGCCGAATCATCTGTCGCAGCAATCACCAGAAATACTGTGTCCAGCTGCTGTTCGGTAAATTCCGTAGCCTGCCAGTGAATCTCCTGCTGGTGGTGAAGTTCCTGCAGTTCTGTACATAGCTGACGAGCAACCAGTTGAATGACCGCACCTGAACGACGCAGCAGGTGAATTTTTCGTGCAGCAACGTCCCCACCACCAACCACTAATACTGGTCGGCCTGTGAGGTCTGCAAAGACAGGAAGATAGTCCACAGTATCCTTAGTATTATTATTCTGAATAACAGGCACTATACGACTGACAGGCCGGTATTGAAATGTCGTTTTGGAATGAGCTGTAACAGAATGGAATATGTATATAAATCAATATGTTTTAAAACAGCACAAAACAGCCAGGCTTTCGGATAAACAGGTATGGCGGATTATCTGGCAGAGTTCCATACTAACCGCTATTCCGGCTTTGCTATTTATTCCTAAGGAATCTGTACTATGTCAGCCCCTTTCCGCCTCAGTGTCAGTCTGCTGGCACTCTGTTGCGGCCTGAGTTTCAGTACCATCGCAGCCAGCACCGCACCTGTCGGACAGTATGCGGATAATCAAACCCGGAAAATTGCCAGCCTGTTTCCGGGAAGAATGGCCGGCAGCCCGGCCGAACTGATGGCTGCGGAATATATAAACCAGCATCTTAAAAGGCTGGGATACCAGAGTGATACCCGTCAACAGAACACGGCTTATCGATGGCAGCCACAATCCGGCGAACCGGTGCTTCAGAAGGTCACGGCGACATCGGTCATCGCTGCAAAGAGTGGTCTGTTGCCCGGTGAGATAGTTATTATGGCTCACCTTGATACCCGTATCCCCGAAAATGCCCGTCAGCAACAGCAGGACGTTGGTGGGCTACGTTTACAGGGAGTAGATAATAATGCCGCAGCCCTTGGGGTGATGCTGGAACTGGCTAAGCAATTGTCTGATAAACGTCTGCGTTATGGCATTCGTTTTGTGGCTCTGAGCGCCACCGAAAACGGCATGCAGGGTATGGAGAATTACCTCTCGCGGATGAGTGCCGATGAGCGGCAGAACACGCTACTGGTCATCAATCTGGATGAACTGATTGCCGGTAAAAGCCTGGATTTTGTCAGTGGTGTCAGGACTTCAGCCACGGAACAGACGGATACCGCCGGTAAAGCACTGGCTATTGCCCACCGGTTGGGGATACCAGCCCATGCGACCAGACTGAATGCTGCAGATAATCATCAGGCGACCCCGTTTGATAAAGCCGGAATGCCTTATTTGCTGGTCACCGCAGACAGTGATGGCCACCACCGCCAGGCAACATTACTGGGTGATCAGACCAGCCGTGATAATCTGCAGTTTATTGACCGGCATATGCCGGGTCGGCTGGCAAAACGCAGCCGTCAGGTGGTGAGTGTATTGTTACCATGCATCAGCCAGATGAACAGTACCGCCGGCTAAACACCGGCGGCAACATCAGTCAGCCTTCGTGCAGGCCACATTCCCGTTTCAGACCAAAAAAGCGGGTTTCTTCTTCTGCCATACCAGGTTCCCATTTACGGGTAGTATGAGTGTCGCCTACCGATAAATAACCCTGATCCCATAACGGATGGTACTGCAGTCCATTTTGTTTCAGGTACTGGTAAACCTGACGGTTATCCCAGTCGATAATTGGCAGAAGTTTAAACACTCCGCGCTGGACCGATAGCACCGGTAACCCGGCACGGCTCCCGGATTGCTCACGACGCAGGCCAGCAAACCATGACGCGGCCTGCAGAGTTTGCAGAGCGCGATTCATCGGTTCAACTTTGTTGATAGTATTATATTTTTCAATACCTTCAACGCCCTGCTCCCACAATTTTCCGTAATGGGCTTCCTGCCACGCAGCCGATTCTGTCGCACGAAACACCTGTAGATTCAGTTGCAACTGTTCAGTCAACTGATCGATAAACTGATAGGTTTCCGGAAACAGATAACCGGTATCTGTGAGGATCACCGGAATATTCGGCTGCTGACGGGTTACCAGGTGCAGACATACTGCCGCCTGAATTCCAAAACTGGAACTGAGCACAAAGTTGCCTGGCAGATTCTCCAGTCCCCATTCCACACGTTGTTCTGCACTCAGCGTTTCCAGATGCTGGTTTACTTCAGCCAGCGCCTGTTGTTGCTGTGCCTTATCCAGCGCATTCAGTTCAGATAACTGTAGCTCTGCCATAGATTCCTCCGTTATTCCCAAAAGTCCCGGGCAGGATCCAGCACCGGTCTGACTACCCCGGCACGAATCACAAAGTCACCGAAACCTTCATCGGACTGACGTTCTTTTGCCCAGCGACCAATCAGTTCATCCAGTACAGCCAGGATTTCCTGCTGGGTAATATTTTCACGATACATACGTGGAATACGGGTCCCGATGCGGTTCCCGCCCAGATGCAGATTATAGCGGCCAGGTGCTTTACCGACTAAGCCCGCTTCTGCCAGCAGTGCCCTTCCACAACCGTTAGGGCAGCCTGTAACACGTAAAACAATGTGCTCTTCTGCAACACCATGGCGGGCCATAATGGTTTCAACTTCATCGACGAAAGCCGGCAGAAAACGCTCAGCCTCTGCCATCGCCAACGGGCAGGTTGGGAAAGCGACACAGGCCATAGAGTTTTCACGCTGAGCAGTCACTGACTCCATCAAACCATGAGCACGGGCCAGATCTTCAATAGCCTGTTTTTGCTGCTCAGGAACACCCGCCACAATCAGGTTCTGGTTAGCGGTAAGCCGGAAATCGCCCTGATGAATCTTAGCAATTTCGGCAATACCGGTCTTTAGCGTCCGTTGCGGTGAATCCAGCAGACGGCCATTTTCGATAAACAGCGTCAGATGCCATTTTCCGTCAATTCCTTTAATCCAGCCAAATCTGTCGCCACGGGTGGTAAATTCATAAGGACGAATGTCTTCAAAAGTGATGCCGGCACGACGCTCTACTTCGGCCTTAAACACATCAACACCAACACGTTCCAGAGTGTATTTGGTTTTGGCATTTTTACGATCGGTGCGGTTACCCCAGTCACGCTGAGTAGTGACCACTGCAGCAGCAACATCCAGGGTTTTATCCAGTGGCAGGAAGCCTATTTCACTGGCGGTGCGGGCATAGGTAGCTTTATTACCGTGATCGATAGACAGTCCGCCACCTAACAGCAGGTTAAAGCCAACCAGTTTGCCGTTTTCTGCCACTGCGACAAAGTTCATGTCGTTAGCATGCAGATCCACGTCATTATTCGGTGGGATCACTACCGTGGTTTTAAACTTACGAGGCAGATAAGTAGAACCCAGAATCGGTTCTTCATCAGTAGTGGCAACCTTTTCCTGATCCCACCAGATTTCTGCATAAGCACGGGTCTGTGGCAGCAGATGTTCAGACAGGCGTTTTGCCCATTCGTAAGCTTCCTGATGCAGTTCCGACTCTACCGGGTTCGAGGTACAGAGCACGTTACGGTTTACATCATTAGCAGTTGCTAATGCATCCAGCCCGACCTCATGCAGCATCTCGTGCGCTGGTTTCACATTTTTCTTCAGAATACCGTGAAACTGAAAAGTCTGGCGGTTGGTCAGACGAATACTGCCATAGATGGTTTTTTCGCTGGCAAAACGGTCGATCGCCAGCCATTGCTGGGGCGTAATGATTCCCCCAGGCAACCGACAACGCAGCATCATTGCATGGCGTGGTTCCAGTTTCTGTTCGGCGCGGCTCGCACGAATATCACGGTCATCCTGTTGATACATTCCGTGGAAACGGATCAGCAGAAAATTATCCCCGCGAAAACCGCCTGTCAGGCCGTCAGTCAGATCATCAGTAATCGTACCACGCAGAAAGTTACTCTCTTTTTTAAGACGTTCTGCGTCGGCAAGCTTGCCTTCCACCACGAGTGGACCTGGATTTTTATTACTCATTAGTACACATCTCTCTGGTAACGGCGCGCTATGCGCAGCTCACTCAAATATTCGTCGGCTGATTCGCTGTCCATCTGTCCGTGTTCGGCAATAATGTCCACCAGCGCCTGTTCAACGTCTTTTGCCATCCGGCCAGCATCACCACAGACATACAGGTGAGCACCTTCTGCAATCCAGCGCCAGACTTCTGCTCCCTTCTCACGCAGTTTGTCCTGGACATAGATTTTCTGCTGCTGATCACGCGACCAGGCCAGATCTATATTAGTCAGCAGACCATCTTTAACGTACTTCTGCCATTCCACCTGATACAGGAAGTCTTCAGTAAAGTGCGGGTTGCCAAAGAACAGCCAGTTTTTCCCGCCGGCAGCATCATTGTCACGCTGTTGGATAAAAGCACGGAACGGGGCAATTCCGGTCCCCGGTCCAATCATGATCACCGGGGCTTCAGGATCTTCCGGCAAACGGAAGTTATCGTTATGCTCGATAAACACTCGGACTTCGCCTTCCTCCGGTAAACGATCGGCGAGGAAACCAGAAGCTCCACCGCTGCGGGCACGGCCTTCAATATCGTAACGCACCACACCCACCGTAATATGCACTTCATCTTCGGTTTCAGCCTGTGAAGAGGCGATAGAGTAAAGGCGCGGAGTCAGGGGCCGCAGTAGTTCGGTTAACTGTTCAGCATGCAATTCAGTAGGGGCATGTCGTACCATATCGACAATCGGCCACTGCTGTGCATAGGCCTGTAATGCCGCTTTATCACTGATTAGCGCCAGTAACTCACTGTTGCCAGAAAGATGGGCATATTTTTCGACAATTTGTGGTGTATTCACCGTCAGCTCAAAATGCTGTTGCAGCGCAACGGCCAGCGGCAGTGTTTCACCTTTGAGGCTGATTTCCTGTGAACCGTCCAGCCATAACAATCCGAGCAGCTCTTCTGCCAGCTGAGGATCATTTTCATACCAGATACCCAACGCATCTCCCGGCCGGTAACGCAATCCTGAGCTACCTAAATCAATCTCCAGATGGCGGATATCTTTTTCTGAATCGTTCCCGGTAATTTTCTGATTGACCGACAGGGAGGCTACCAGAGGCTGTTCTTTGGTATACGGCGTACTGTCAATTTCATCGGTGGCCCCGCTGGCTGCCAGCGAAACCTGGGCGGCGGTAGAGGCGGGCAGACGTTGTTTCAACAGGGCAACAATTTCCTGACGCCACTTATCTGCAGTGGCTTTAAAATCGACATCCGCATCGGCCCGCGCCAGCAAACGTTCTGCACCCAGCTCACCCAGACGCTGATCAAAATCTTTACCTGCCTGGCAGAAAAACTCATAAGACGTATCACCCAGCCCGAATACGGCAAACGCAGTATCGGTGAATTTGGGTGCTTTCTTCGACAGCAGGAATTTATGCAACGCCACGGCCTCTTCCGGAGGTTCACCTTCCCCCTGAGTTGAGGTCACAACCAGCAGTAATTTCTCTTGCCCTATCTGCTTAAACTTATAATCTCCGGCATTAACCAGAGTGACGGTGACTCCGGCGGCCAGTAAATCATCGCGTAACTGTTCTGCCAGCCGACGCGCATTACCGGTCTGCGACGCAGAGAGTACGGTAACCGCAGGGGCCTGACTCACTGCGCTGGTCGTAGCCGGAGCTGCAGAACCAGGCTGAGCAATTGTTTCACCACTGATCCGTCCCCAGAAATAGCCGGAAAGCCAGGCCAGCTGGGTAACGGAAAAATCCTGTGTTGTCTTTTGTAGTTGTGCCAGCTGTTCCGCCGAGAGCGGAAGCTGTGGGGCCTGATTGGTCATTGCGTTTATGATTCCAGTATCATCGGCGGAAAAGGAATAAAGACTGTAAGGTTAACCACAAAATTATGCATGTTAAAGACGGCTTATGCATATCACATAACCAAATTAGCTAAATGGTTTTATCGGTAGTATTAACCAGAAAAAGTGGTAAGCAGAATCCCGGATGGCTGCGACAGATGGCCTGAGGTGGGTTGGAGGAAAATTACCGGGGAAAAATGTGAGATAACCCAGGTTTTACGGTAGAATCTGCGCCTTTAACGCCTGGAACCCATTATGTCTGTAACCACATTATTCAAAGAATTTCAGTTTGAAGCTGCCCACTACCTGCCACATGTCCCCGACGGACATAAATGTGGCCGCCTGCATGGTCACTCATTTCTGGTTCGTCTGGAAATTACCGGCGAAGTCGATCCACATACCGGCTGGGTGATGGATTTTGCCGAGCTGAAAGCGCGCTTTAAACCACTTTACGAACAACTCGATCATCATTATCTGAACGAAATTGACGGGCTTGAAAATCCCACCAGTGAAGTACTGGCCATATGGATTTGGCAGAAAATGAAACCTGTCCTGCCATTGCTTAGCGCTGTAATGATTAAAGAGACCTGTACCGCAGGCTGTACCTATCGCGGATAATCACAGCGGATCAACAGTGATCCGCTCTGTCTTTCCCGCCGGTACGATGGTCAGGCAATATTCAGATATTTGTGAGTCTGCATAGAGAGTCGCCAGTTTCTGGCGATGCAGGTGTTAATGCATAACTCTGTCGCATCCTGTTTACAACTGATCGGCTGCAATGCAATCACCCGTGATTTATCGTCCTGAATTTTAACCAGCAACTCATCCAACGCATCAATATCCCGCTGCCGTGCCACCGGATGCTTGATTTCATCAGCACGAAACAGTGCCGGAGTCAGAACGTCATAACCACCACGCATATTGACCTTCGGAGAGACGGTGACAAAAGTGTCTTCAGAACACTGCACCGGATGGGTTCCGCTGGTTTCTATCTGACACCGGTAGCCGAAAGCTTCCAGTGCCTCAGTGAGTGGCCGTAAATCGTAGATTGCCGGTTCTCCGCCGGTAATCACCACATGTCGGGCTGTCCAGCCCTGAGCACTGATCATTTTCAGGATAGTCAGAGCTTCTGCATTGCCCCATTGATCACTTTCGACCGTTTTGGTCAGAATATCGCCCACCGGAACTGCATTTTCAGGCAATTTTTCCCAGGTATGCTTGGTGTCACACCAGGAACAGCCAACAGGACAACCCTGCAGGCGAATGAAAATAGCCGGAACTCCGGTAAAAAAACCTTCACCCTGAAGGGTTTGAAACATTTCGTTAATCGGGTACTGCATTACTGGCTCAATAGTCGTGATTAAGTAATCGGCTATTATTACAGATACTGCGCCGCAGATCATGTCTGATCCTGCGGCACAATCTGCAACTACCGGTAATGGTCTGATTTAATCCACCGCCAGATGGCCGGTTTCATCAGTGATAATCCCTTTAATCAGCTTCACTAAATCATCACGCTTGCTTGCCGTTTTAGAACGTGCCGGGCCGGTGCAATTGTTGGCCCAGTAGTCAACCCAGGTGTAAGCATTCGTTGTAGAGATATAATAAATTTCTACCTTAGAGGCATTAGTTTCAGAGCGGGCCAGAATTCCCTCTTCAATCTTCTGGCAAAGATTATAGGTTTTCAGCCACTTATCGGTAGTAATTTTCGGATAGGGACTATCATCACCATCTGACATCATAATAAATACCTTACGGCGGTTAGTACCCTCCATCATTACCGGCACTGAGCGAATCAGCCCTGAGGAAAGATGCGTCCCGCCCACGGGGTCCATTTTTTGGAACTGATCTAACTCAGTCTTTGAGTTTGTCAGAGGAATCAGCCAGGAAAGAGCACTTTCTTTAGTCAGGTCATTTCCTGCCTTATGTTTCCACCAGCCAGCCTGGCGACACATATAATGCCAGGGACGATAGTCGGCTGAGTCGTAAGGAGTCCAGAGCAAAGGGAAAGTGATTATAGCTTCATTACCGAACATTTTTTCCAGTGTTGCCGGGTAATTGATTGATTCATCGTGCTCAATAGTGAAAGTAACGGCCTGACGGGAGAATATTTTTGCAGCCTTTGCATATTCCTGCTCAATCAATCCCTGCGATTCCTTGCTAAATATATCTTCGAGCTTATTTCTGGGGTCATTAGGATCCGGATATTTATCCCGCGGGTCAAAACAGGAATACTGCATCTGTCCCTCATTTACACCATAAGCAGAGTTTTTGCGGCACCAACGGTTTTGCATTTCTGCCTCTTTAATCGTTGGGAGAGAAGCGGCCACATATTTCTTATAAAAAGAATAACGAGCTGAATCCATATAATAAGTTTGGGTTTTAAGCGGCTTTCTGGCGTAGCTGGTGGAGACCTTTTTATCTCCCCAGAAGGCATAATTAATATTCCAGTCAGAATTCGGTACAAACAGTACTGAACACCCCATATTCTGACCACCACGCTGGTTCGTTCCCGGCATAACAACTGACACCCCGGTGCTGAACGGTACAATAGCGATCTTCGATTCCGGACTGTTTGTCAGTACAAAATCGGTAATTTCCGCAAACACACTTTTGAGTATGGCAATTCTCCCCCCCGCCTGAGAACCTGAGAAATCGACCACAAACACATAATCTGCCGGTTTAGACACATATTTGTTCACATGGCCGTTACCCGCTTTCAGTTTATAGTCAGATTTACCGGAGGTAACTGGCTGGTAAGTAAATAACTGCGGCAGAGTCAGCGAAATGTCGACATCATAATAGGTATAACGGGTATCTGAACCGGCAAGATGTTGCCCTTCTGCTACCGTAAAATTAACCTCAGGGACCGATTTCATTCCCGGAAAATAGTATTTCATCCACGACACCACCATATCGCGATTTCTCTCTATTTCCTGTCGCCCACTCACACTCTGAGTATCATTTGCCAGAGTAGCTGCTGAGACCGCCAGCGTAGCCTCAGATGATGCATCTGCCAGACGTGCTCTGTTGGCCATCATTGATACACTGTTAATCCCTAAAGTCATCAGGCCGAATACAATTGGCAGTAGAATTGCCAGGGGGACAATCATGACGCCACCTTCACTCCTGAACCGGCGAAGTACAGACAACAGCCTTTTTATAAACATTTCCGTATGTCTTCCGCTGTAGTTAATTTATAAGATTGCCGGCGAGTTCCTTGCAGACAAAACAACTCAGGGATGCCTGCCGGCCGGTATTTCTCGACCCATACTCCCGAAGGATCTTTCAGGAATCTTGCTGCACCTGACAAACTGAATCCTGACGGATTAATGTCTATCAAAATGACATCCAGCTGTCGTGCCAGGGTCGGGCTCAGATAAAGCTGATGGTTTATCTCTCTGCTAATACGATTATCTGCAGGGGTATTACTGTCGATAAAAATGATAGCCTGTGGCCTGCTCTCTGCAGAGCTGGTACGTACTGCCCGCTTACCGGCCGCCGCCGCTGCCAGGGTTACACAACAACCGGCGATTAGCAGTGCGTGGAAGCATCTTTTCATCGGTAGCCTCTGTTCAACGCACCAGTACGATATTGGAAACAGTAATAGTCCCGGGTAACGCGTCCAGTTTTGTCAGAAGAGCAGAGATACTTCCTGTTGGTGCAGGAACGCTCAACGTCACCTGGTAGAGAGGTACCCAGCGCCCACGGATACTCATCGGTGACAATGCACTGTAACTGGTCAGTGCGGTGACCGATGGTGCACACTTTGCCGCACCCGCCGTCAGTTTCTGATACTGATCGGTCTTAGGACTGGTAGTGCCGGTTTTAAAACTCAGGCTTTCCACCTGTACGCACAATTTGTCGACACTTTTATCATCTGCCATATATTTGGCCAGACTGACCAGTTGGCTGACATCGGCAGAAGTTAGGGTTTCACGTCCATCATAAAGTGTGACACGCTCGCGGATCACCGAAGCCAGAGAGGCCGTTATCCGCTCAGCTTTGCTGCGGGTCAGCAGCCAGAAACCATAATCCATTGCGCCGCAACTGAGGATGGCCAGCAGAGGGAAAATAAAAGCAGCTTCGACTATCACAGACCCCTGCTCTGATTTTCCCTGCCGCCACAGCGCTCTCTTCCCTGCCATATTACTGATCTCCCCGTTCATATTCCTGTACGTACACCAGCCGGCGATTAAGTGAGTTGTTCAGACTGGTAAGTAACTGCTTCACGCTGCTATTGCTATCAAATGCAAACAGCAATGGTTGATAGCGGTAGCTTGCGCTGTAAACAGCCAACGGAAATTTACTGCTATTACCGGTGCTGCAATTCCCTGTCAGGGCGCGGCTGACAGAACTGCAATAGGTAATCTTTAGTGTAAAATCCCTGGGATCGATAAACATCGATAACAAGGCACTTTGTTCTTTCACATTTCGGGTAAATAACGCACTGTAGTCCGCGTTATTTTCCGTGCGCGAAGTGATCCTTGCCGCTTCCGCTAACGTTAAATCCACCGAGGCAGAGATATATAAATACCGGCAAACTTCAAAAATAAGAAAAACCAGAAAAACAAACACAATAAATATAAATGAAAATTCCAGCGTGATGGACCCTTGCTCACGGGATACCGACCGCCTGATCATCCTGATCACTGTACGCATAACTCACTCCGGTATTAACATCAGAAACTTTCTACCCTGAAAAGATCTGCCACCAACATATCCGGGTTTTTGGCATAATTCCCACGCTTAATAATCTCTCTGGCATAACGCAGATCACCGGTTTTCACCAGGGCAAATGCCAGATTATGCTCCAGTTGTGGATTACGGTAGCCGCGTAAGTACACCGGTAACAGCATCTGCACCGCTTCATGATAACGTTTCTGCACGATGTAAATCATGGCAATATTATTAACTACCGACTCCTCCTGGAAATAAGCATTTCTGGCCAGTTCAAAACTGTTTAGCGCCCCCTGCAGGTCGCCCATTTCAGCCTGAATCACCCCCTTCAGGTTCAGTGCCTCTCCATTGTTTTTATTTTTATTTAATGCCATCGCCACAAAGCTAAGTGCTTCTTTGTATTTTTTTAGCGAGCTCAGATTTTTACTCTCCAGCAGGTAGACTTTAAGGTCACCACCAGCGGCTAATAATTTCTGTAGATGAAACAGTGAAGAATTAAAGTCGCCTGAGAGATAATAATATTCCGCCAACTGTAAACGGGTTTGCGGAGAATTATTCTTCTTCAGCTCTTCCTGCTTGATTTTAATTAGGCCAGCATAATTTCCGGTCTTAAGCAGCAGCTGTTCATCAACCATCCCTTTACTCATAGAAAACCGTTTACCGGCCACGGTGGTGGATGTCTGACTGCAACCGGCCAGAACACAGAGAATAACTGCCATTGCTGTCCGTTTTAGCATTTTCACGTGATTAATTTCCCATATTTGCCATCATTCTCATCAGTCCCGGTGCGGCAACAATAATGATCACCGGAAACATAAAGAACAGGATCAACGGCACACTCATTTTCGCCCCCAACTGGCCAATTTTTTCTTCTGTCGCCAGTATCTGAACTTCCCTGATTTCTCGTGCCAGCTCTACCAATTGTTCGTACATAGAAGACCCGTATTGCAGGCTTTGTTGCAGCATCGCGCAAAACATCCGTGTCTCAGCCGACGGTAATTCCCGGTAAAAGTGTTCCAGTGCTGAACTCAGGCCACTGACTTCGGTCCTGCGCACCAGACGACTGATAAAAGGTCCAAAATCCGGATTAATACCGGCCATTTTGTCGGATAAAAATTTGAAGGCTTGTTCAATGGTCATTCCACATTGCACGCTGATAGCCAGCAGTTCGATCATCCAGGGCAATTCAGCACTCAGGACTTTTACCCGTCGTTTAACAAATACAGATCGCAACATGCCAGGCAGAATAATGGTGGAAACCAGACTAATGGTTGCCGCCATCAATAATGTTGCACGATCGAGATCCTGTCCGGTCAGCTTACCGGACAGAATTGCCAGCAAAAACAGGCCTGCGGCCATCATCACCTTATAGGCTATATTGGCATCCAGCTTGCGGTAGATATTCAGTAATGGATTATTCTGTTCCAGTACCATCTCGGTGTGATGATGTTCTTTTAGCTGCTGAATTTTGAGTTTATGCACAGTGGCATCCACCACTACCAACGATTGCTTTAGCTTCTGAGCCCGCATTTTATTCAGCACTATGCCGCCGGTCAGCAGCAGTACAACGACTATCAGCATAATAAGCACCGGACTCATGATTACAGTTTCCTCATCAGAAATTTGATCACCAGCAAGCCCACAACTTCACTGCCAATCAGGTAATACAACAATATCCTCCCGTCTTCATCTTCCAGCACATACTGGAAATTTTCAGGACTGATAAATTTGAGCAGGACGAGGAAAATAAACGGTATGGCACCAGTGATCTTGGAGGACATACGCATTTCAGATGTCATCGACAGCATCTTTTTTTCCATTGCAACTCCGCTGGAAATAGAACGCTGCAGTTTGTTCAGCACTTCACGTAAACGCCCACCACTGTTGATGTTCAGCAGGATGGCAACAATGAAAAAGTAATATTCCCGATACGGATAATTACGCCACGACTCCATAAACACTATTTCAGCCTGTTCGCCAAAGTTCAGCCGCCTGGAAATTGCCGAAAACTCCCGGCTCAGAGAGTTATTGGAGTTCTGACTGTAATCGGACATTGCCTGAAGAAATGTCCGTCCTGCAGAAATAGCACCACCAATAGTGGTGAGAGCCTCGCTAAAATTGAGAGAAAACTGCTTATGGCGACGTTTTTTTATGATTTTGTACGTGACCAGATAACTGGCAATCAGCCCCACGACTAACACCCAACTTAGCGGGAATCCGATATACATTGCATTGACAGCCAGTAACACCATGGTTACTAACACAGGAATCAACAAATTTTTAATTAACGCTGCACTACTGCCGCCATAAAAGACACGGAAAATCGCAGACAACCGATCTGTAAACCCGATTTTCAGTCGGAGAATAGCCGTTGATTGCTCTGATACCGTCGTCGTTTTCTGACTCATGATCGACATCAGTACCTGTTTGCGCTGACCGGTGTAAGAGAGCGCCTGGCGGGTAAACATATTTCTTTGCAGGACAATTAACAGGAAGAGCACTGCCATCACCATTAGCAAAATAAATAGTATATTCATCAGACTAACCAAAAATCGTTTTCAGTAGATCTTCACAGGCATGTGCTCTGGCCCGGTGAATAACACTGGAGCGACCAGACAGACCGGGGGTAATAAAACGCCCGACGACTTTCCCCTGAACACTGTCATCCACCGAAAAATTAAAGATATCCTGTAGCACAATAGTGTCGCCTTCCAGACCCATAACCTCTGTTATATGGGTAATTTTTCTCGAACCGTCATGTAAGCGACTGGCCTGAATAATCAGGTTAACCGCAGAGGTAATATTGCGACGAATAGCTTCTATAGGCAGGTTGAGATTGGCCATCATTACCATGTTTTCAAGACGAGCCACTGCATCGCGTGGTGAGTTAGCATGCAGAGTAGTCATGGAACCGTCGTGCCCGGTATTCATTGCCTGCAACATTTCAAAAGTTTCACCACCACGGCACTCCCCAACGATAATCCGGTCAGGGCGCATACGAAGTGTATTAATCATCAGGTCACGCATGGTGATCTGCCCCGTATTCTCTGCTCCAGCCATTCGGGTTTCCAGCCTGACAACATGCTGCTGTTGTAACTTCAGTTCTGCAGCATCCTCAAGGGTGATGACACGCTCATCACTGTTGATATGCTGAGATAAGGCATTCAGCAAGGTAGTTTTCCCTGAACCTGTGCCCCCGGAAATGACAATATTGCTTTGGCAACGAACCGCTATTGACAGAAAATTAGCCATCTGTTCGCTCATTGCCCCCCAGTTAACTAAATCACGCAGGGTACGGGACACATTGCTAAATTTACGAATAGAGATCGAGGTACCATCCAGAGCTACCGGGTTGATGACCACATTTAGCCTGCTGCCGTCGGCCATCCTTGCATCCACCAGAGGCTGGGATTCATCCACCCGGCGACCAACCCGGTTAACCAGTCGTTTAGCAATATCGGTAAGCTGCTGGTTATCGACAAAGCGCTTACCGGTTAACACCAGCTTTCCGCTCCGCTCTACGAAAATATGCTCAGGACCATTCACCAGAATATCGCTGACTGATTCATCTTCCATTAGCTCACGCAACGGGCCGACACCAAGAATTTCATCTGCCATCGACGATGCCAGTTCACGGGTCTCTTCGGAGGGAAGATACTGGCTGTACTCAACGCTGGTCCGATGGATTACCTGAGATATTTCACGGATCAGGGCATTACGGTCATCCAGAATTTTATCTATCTGATCGAGATCAAGCCTGGGTAAAGCCAGACTGCGTAATTGCCGGGCAAGTTCTGCATACTTTGGGTTCATAATTAATCAGACTTCCTTGTTAGCCGACTCTTCATGACTGAAAAAAGTGAATTTCCTTTAGCCACCCTTTCTTTAGCTGCTCTTTTTTTCCCTAACAGCAGATAAGTAAGATTTTCCAGCACAGTCTTGTTCTTACCACTGAAGTCCAGAGTCATTGAAGGATCCCCGGCTTTTAGCAAATAAGGGACGATGATATCAACGGGTTGTCCGATAAGATCTCCGGCTTCACGGGCATTAACTTCACTGCTGACTTTCGGATGATGCTGGTTAAAGCAGAGATAGAGACGTCTGAGACCGTTATTGCTGCTTTGCAGGTGGGCATTTGCTTCGAGTATTTTTTTCGCCACCCGTACCGATGCCAGGTTACGGTCACAGATCAACAGAACGCAATCAGAGTGGGTCAAAACATTTTCGATATCCTGGTCGGAAGCATTGAAGGCACTAAAATCAAAAATTACGCACTGATGGCGGTCATAGACTGGATCGTTAAAAAACCAGGCATGATTGTTTTCTTCATACATCGCAAAAAAGTTGTTCTGTAGCAGTGTAATTTCATTGCTGATTGATACCCGGGAAATCAGGTCCAGATTACGGCTGCCACCTGCCCCCTGCACCAGTAAGGTTGGTGACTGGCGACGTCTGGCAATATCTTCAGCAATGTAATAACTGAGGGATGAAGTACCAATTCCCCCTTTGCAGCCCAGAATAGCCATTTTCACAGCACTGTTTGCTTCTCTGCCGGTCTGACCTTTTGCCACAATCAGCGGCGCAATCCGGTTCAGTTGGGACGGGTAATGGCAGTAAGAAATCTGTTTTTGCAGATAACTGTCAGCCAGTATCAAAGAATCACGATGTCCGACTGCCACCCGGATTGCAGTACGTGAAACATGCAAATTCATCAGTTGCGCGATTGATTCAGGAGTATCAAAATCACTGACTTCAAAAACGACCGCATCCACATCTGTAGATTCGGTATAATTCTCAAGCTGCCCCACTGAACCTGAAAAACACCGGATATCCCCGGTATCTCTGATTGCCAGTTGTTCGCAAATTTTTTCCATCACCTGTTGATCTGCAGCAACCACCAGAACACTTTCGGTATGTACTTGCTGGCTTTTTTGATTCGAGGAAAATAACAGCATTCGGCCTCCCTGCCGGTCTGTGAATCAGCAATTTACTGACGTAACGACGAATTAAGGTTGTTTTTTACCGCACATCCGAGCTCCGGATAACTGTCAAACTGGTAAGTACTTTTCCTCGACTGACACAACGCATCATTTTTTTGGGTATTAATGGTGATACTGGCCAGTGCAACCGGAGAGGCCGTGTTCTGCGCCGGTTTTTTCTGTAACAGGACGCGGTTGGGTGAAATTCCGGCATTAATCAACCGCTGCTTCAGACGCTCTGCCAGTGCATCGGCATCATTGAGATACCATTGCACAGAGATCGAGCCGCCGAGAAACTGATGAAATGAAACCACCTCGGCGACCAGAATCTCCTGATCAATATCATTGCGCCCTTTGAGCTCAAACTGATACCCCTGAGCGGCCACCCCGGCACAGCTCCATAATCCAATCAACAGCAGAATCCATTGCCGCATAATCGCCTCACTAATAAATAAAACCACCCTGCTCGATAAAACTGATGACACCCTTTTCTGCGCTACTGCCTGTCACATTACTGATATTAAAATAGCGCTCCAGCAGGCTGCTGCGCTGCCAGGCCGGTAATGTCACCTGGCTTGAAGACACTGGCCTGACCAGATTAATAGTGGCCACCACCACCAGTTCGGTTTTTTCCCGTTGAGCAGAAGTAGAGCGGAAAAATGCCCCCAGCACCGGAATGTCGCCGATAAACGGAACTTTCTTCAGTGCCTCCTGTTCTGTCTCACTGAGTAATCCTGCCAGCACAAAGCTTTCACCGTCGGCCAGTTCTACCGTGGTCCTGGCTTTACGGGATTTCAGTGCCGGCAGATAATAAGTTGTACCGGCTGAGCTGGACTGAGTATCAATATTGCTGACCTCCTGGTAGATCATCAGTTTGACCTTCTGGCTGTTCTCGACTTTGGCACCAATGGTCATCCTGACCCCGACCTCTTTATAATCGACCGTAGTGCCATTTAAAGAGCTGGTCACCATGGGAATCTCCCCCCCTACCAGAAAATCCGCCGTTTCTCCGGACAGAACAGATAAGTTGGGCTCCGCCAGCACTCTGGCGACCGATTCATTCCCCAGAGCATGAATCATTGAGGTTAATTCACTGGCATTAAACTTCAGTTTATTAAGTACAAAATTCCCGGTATCCAGCGCCTGCCCCCACTCAATTCCCAGGTTGTCGCTGTAGGTTTTATTCAGTTCAACCACCGAAATTTTGACATTGACCTGATTCGCCTGAGGAAGACGCATACGGTTTTGCAGCTTTTTGTACTGCAACTGCCTGAGTAACGGTACCTTTAAGTCACCGGTATATTCAGTCTTAATAGTGATATCATTGATTTCAGCTTCCATTCCCAGCGCCTCACCGACAATCTGGTAAATGGCATCGCGGCTCTCTTCATCAACCGCTATCCCCGCCAGTATGTAACTGTCCCCGACTTTCTTCAGCTCAATGGTCGAACCTGGAAACTGATCCTGGATTTGCAGTGCAAGCTTACCTACCAACGGATCAACCACAACTTTAATTTTGCGGGTAACATCATTCTGCACCAGCAGGATTTCGCCAATCCCGTTTTGAATCCCGTAAATCACCACTTCCCGGTCACTGATCAGGTTGTAATCAACAATTTCCGGGTCGGTGGTAAATACGGTATCAATCACCGTATTCATTTTCAGAGTCCGCGCCCCGCCTTTTGACAGATAAACCGTTTCGGCGAAACAGGATAACGGCAACAGCAGCCCGGCCAGTAACAGGCAAACAGACCACAGCCGTAATCGGTGAGTTTGAGGCACACATCGGGTCAGGCAATTCATTGTGCTGTTCCTTGCGTTGCACTGAGAGTTTTCCGCTTAGCTTTATCCTGACCCGTCGGGAACAGAATCACTTCATACTTACGGGTCACCCTGTATAACCGTTTCAGATCTCCGGAACTCAGCTCAAGATCAAGTGACAGATTCCCCGTCACTTTATTTTTATCACTACTTTCGAGTAATGGCTGGCGATCCAGCAGCGTTTCAACCGCCTTACCGGGGTAGCTAATGACCCGCCGGGCTTCAAAGATCCGGAAAAAATTTAGTGACGAATCCCCCTGTAAAACACCTTCACTGCGTTTACTCCGGGCCGGGGGATTTTCTGTCACAAACCTCAAATAAACATCGACATAGTCCCCGGGACGTAACTGATGTATTGCGCCGGTAAATGGCTCATTAATGACCGTTTTATAACGAGTCATATTTGCGGCAGCCAGTTTATTTTTGGGATCGTCAGGGCTAACATTGCTCACCAGAATACGGTCGCCAGGTTTCTTATCGGTGAGCAGAAACATACCGCGCAGTGAGTCAGCAGTTATTTCTGCCACTTCCGGACCCTCTGCCGGTAAAGATTCGCTCTTCATGGCGAAATCTTCATCCCGTAACAAGCTGCCTGCGGGGAGTACTTTTTCACTGATAAAATAATTCACCTGCCGGAAAGCAGCCTGAGGAGTTACGGACTCCGGAGTCGGCGTACCGTTACTCATCAGCAATCCCACCCCGCCGACAATAAGTAATAAAACAGCCAGAATTACTAAGAGTCTCTGGTTCACTGGAGGTCCTGTTTATCCCAAATGAAGAAGTAAATAACCGCAACTAATCGCAACCCCATAGGGCAGTGTCATCTTCCTGCTCCCTTTATGCAGCAGTCGTAAAAAAATAACGATCAGAATCAATGGTATTCCGGACAATGTAACCAGGAATAAAAAATTTACCATCTGATCTGCCGGAATTGAGAGGCTGAGTGCAGCAATAAGTTTAATATCACCGGCACCTATTACATTAGCTATTACCAGCAACATCCCCACAATCAGTGTCATTAATGGCCAGAGTATATTCACATTACCATTTATCGTAACAGCGATAATTAACGATAACAGTGCCACCAACATCACTGTATTGTTCTTTATTTTCCTGGAGGATATATCGGTATAGCAAACCGACAACAACAGCAGCACCAGCAGACTATAGATGAACATCGTCATATCATTTATACAACAATAAGGAGGCCTGACTCGCCCCCTTCTCTGTTATCCGTTACGGTGCTTTATTCGCATTAGTAATATTGTTACCCAGCAACTCGAACTTATCGGTAATCGCTTTCAGGAATGATGCATCCTTTGAACCAAACAAGCCGAGTAACATGGTACTAATAGCTACCGCAATAACTGCATATTCAATCGCGGTAACACCGTCTTCTTTTGACAACGCATTAATGGCACGATGGGTGCCTTCTTTAACAGCAATCTGTGCTTTTAATGATAATGAGTTTAGTTGGTTAATCATGGCTAGTCATCCTTAAATACAATGATATCTATTAAATATAGTTAACAATAATCCTTCACCTTATATTATCCGGAGTCCCGGATAACGAACCTGATGATACGTTCAGTTCATGGATACACAAGTAACAAAAGTGAAATTTAAAAATGTCACTGGCCTTATTTGAAAAGAATTCTGACCATTATAGCATCCCACACTGAAATTAATCGCAGGAGCCCCCCATCTATCACGCTACGTTACAGGAACCGATACATTCCCCTGTCAGAATATTTCATTAACGAGATGATTATTACCTGAATATCACTATTCGACCTCAGTTAAGGTGAAAGCAATCGATATAAAGATAACAGGCAAACAATAATTAAACACAAACCGATAACATTAATTTATTTATCTTGCGAGCTTATAGTATTGCATGATATTTATAAAAAGGTAATTCAGTGATATTCATAGGGAACATGTTTAAATGCTGAACAAACAAACTATTAAACAACAGATCATTGATGACGTCTGTCAAATGATTTTCGTTGGTACTCTGAAACGTGGTGATTTTCTGCCTTCAATCCGGGCAATGAGTGATCGCTATAAAGTATCCCGTGGAACAGTCATGCTGGTTTATAAGAGCCTTGAATGTCTGGGATATATTCAGGGACATGAACGCAGTGGCTACCTGGTCACAGGGACGCCAGAACTAACCGAATTCTCCGTAAGTAAGGTAGCCGGAGATACATTCGGGAAGGAGATCCTGCATTCTGACGAGAACAGATATCCGGCCACCCGTATTTATCAGTGGCTCGAACACCATCACCGGATGCAATTACCAAAACACTTTATTCGTCGCTGGTGCCTGAATAATAGTTCTGCCAGACATCCGGCGGGCTGGAATCAGAGTGATGTGAGCGACAAACAACTCAGAAAAAGCCTGTGTCGGTTTATCCGGATTTCCAGGGGAGTTTCACTGCAGCCGGATAATCTGATGATGCTGTCCGGAATGCAGGAAGCATTGCTGCTGATTGGTAAAACACTGGCCAGTAAGCGGAAAAACGTAACAATTCTGGTGGAAGACCCTTGTGCGCCGAATGTGCAGGAATTATTCCGCTGCCTTAACTTTCAGGTCATTCCGGTGAGTGTCGATGAGCAGGGTATTCGGGTTGATGATTTTCCCACTCAGGGTGCAGACCTGATTTTTACTTCTCCGGCACTTCAGTTCCCAACCGGCAGCTGTCTGAGCATGACAAGACGGCGAAAACTTTGTCAGTGGGCAGTTCAACATGATGCAATGATCATCGAAAATGATAGCTCTGCTATGCTGGGGTTTGGTCAGTCGGTGATCCCGGCCCTGAGCCAGCATTATCCCGATTCGCAAATTATCTATCTGACCCATCTGGCAGAACTGACCGGCAACGGAATGAATATTTGCTGTCTTGTTGCCCCTCTCTCATTTATGCAACTAATGCAGCAATACCAGCCGTTACTGAGTAGTGAAAACAATCCGCTGACCAGATCCCTGCTAAGCGCATTTTTCGATTCATCCCACTTTATGAAATATCTGACCGAAAGCCTGCAAACACGCAAGCATAAAGCACTACTGGCGCTGGAAGGTATTCAACAACTGTGGCCCGAAACGCTGTCTTACGGAACGAATAATGCCGGATTTCTGACTTTCCGGGCAGAAGTAGAGCAAATGCCTGAAGAGTTGCTTAACCACACTATTTTCCCGTTGGATATTTTTCGTCATATCCCACGGGAACAAGGGCAAAAACAGCAAAGTATGATCTATCCGTTTAGCTTACTAAGCATAAATGAGATAGAGAAAATAAATCACCAGCTAATGATGTCTGCACCACTCTATTCATAATGCAAAAAAAACCCTCAGACAATGTCCGAGGGTTTTCATAAAGAGTTCAGGGCAATGAATTATGCCTGACCTTTAATCTCTTTACGGCCGTTGAACTGAGCTTTCTGGCCCAGAGCTTCTTCAATACGAATCAACTGATTGTACTTAGCTACACGGTCAGAACGGCTCATTGAACCGGTTTTGATTTGACCTGCAGCAGTACCTACCGCCAGGTCAGCGATGGTAGCATCTTCAGTTTCACCTGAACGGTGAGAAATAACCGCAGTGTAACCGGCATCTTTCGCCATTTTGATCGCAGCCAGAGTTTCGGTCAGAGAACCGATCTGGTTGAATTTGATCAGAATAGAGTTAGCGATACCTTTTTCAATCCCTTCTTTCAGGATTTTGGTGTTGGTGACGAACAGATCATCGCCAACTAACTGCAGCTTATCGCCCAGAACTTTAGTCTGGTAGGCAAAACCTTCCCAGTCAGATTCGTTCAGGCCATCTTCGATAGATACAATTGGATATTGCTGAGTCAGTTGTTCCAGGTAATGAGTGAATTCCTGAGAAGTAAAGGTTTTACCTTCACCTTTCAGTTCATAGTTACCGGTTTCTTTGTTGTAGAACTCAGACGCAGCACAGTCCATCGCCAGAGTCACATCTTTACCCAGCTCATAACCTGCTGCTTTTACCGCTTCTGCGATAACTGCTAATGCTTCTGCGTTAGACGCCAGGTTAGGTGCATAACCACCTTCATCACCCACTGCGGTATTCAGGCCTTTAGCCTTCAGAACTTTAGCCAGGTGGTGGAAAACTTCAGAACCAATGCGGATAGCTTCTTTAATGCTGGAAGCGCCAACCGGCTGGATCATAAATTCCTGAATATCAACGTTGTTGTCTGCATGCTCACCACCATTGATGATGTTCATCATCGGCAATGGCATAGAGAATTTGCCGGCAGTACCGTTCAGTTCAGCAATATGTGCGTACAGAGGCAGGCCTTTAGAAGCTGCAGCGGCTTTTGCTGCTGCCAGTGATACCGCCAGGATTGCGTTAGCACCAAACTTAGACTTGTTTTCGGTACCATCCAGTTCGATCATGATTTTATCAATGTTCGCCTGGTCTTTGGCATCTTTACCGGTCACCGCATCAGCAATTGGCCCGTTAACGGCAGCGACTGCTTTAGTCACGCCTTTACCCAGGAAACGAGATTTATCGCCATCACGCAGTTCCAGCGCTTCACGGGAACCCGTAGAAGCTCCTGACGGTGCAGCTGCCAGTCCAACGAAACCACCTTCCAGATGTACTTCTGCTTCAACAGTCGGGTTACCACGTGAATCGATAATTTCACGACCGATGACTTTTACGATTTTGGACATTCGTTTTTCCTCAGTACAAGTTAAGCTAAAACTTCTCAATCCTAAGACAAGCAACGCGCGAAAAGTTCGCGCGTTGCAGTGATAAGCTTACTTCGCCAGACTTTTTTGATAGTCCACCGATGCCTTCACAAATCCGGCAAACAGCGGGTGACCATCACGCGGTGTCGAGGTAAATTCCGGGTGGAACTGGCAGGCCACAAACCATGGATGATTTGGGTTTTCGATAATTTCTACCAGTTGGTCATCTCCGGAACGACCCGCAATCCGTAAACCTGCGGCTTCAATAGGCTTCAGTAACAGATTATTGACTTCATAGCGGTGACGATGGCGTTCCACAATTGTCTGAGCACCGTACAGTTTGCTTACCAGGCTGTCTTCTGACAGCTGACAAGCCTGACTACCCAGACGCATGGTACCGCCCAAATCACTCTGCTCATCGCGTACTTCAACATTGCCTTCTTCATCACGCCATTCAGTAATCAGCGCAACCACAGGGTATTTGCAGTCCGGTTCAAACTCAGTTGAACTGGCACCGGCCATGCCTGCCACGTTACGGGCAAACTCAATCAGTGCAACCTGCATCCCCAGGCAAATGCCGAGGTACGGAATTTTGTTCTCACGGGCATATTGAGCCGTGATGATTTTACCTTCGATCCCGCGTGAACCAAATCCGCCAGGGATAAGGATTGCATCCAGACCAGCCAGTAATTCAACACCACGGGTTTCAACGTCCTGTGAATCAATCAGTTTAATGTTCACTGTCACACGGTTTTTCAGCCCCGCATGTTTCAGTGCTTCAATCACTGATTTATATGCATCAGGCAGTTCTACATATTTACCCACCATCCCGATAGTCACTTCACCACCCGGATTGGCTTGTTCGTAAATCACCTGCTCCCACTCTAACAAATCTGCCTGTGGTGCATTCAGGTTAAACCGCTTACAGATAAAATCATCCAGCCCCTGCGATTTCAACATGCCAGGGATTTTATAAATGGAATCTACATCTTTCAGAGAGATAACTGCTTTCTCTGATACGTTACAGAACAACGCAATTTTTGCGCGCTCATTAGCAGGCACTGCACGGTCTGAACGACAGATTAGCACATCTGGCTGGATTCCGATCGATAACAATTCTTTAACAGAATGTTGCGTCGGTTTAGTTTTTACTTCACCGGCTGCTGCCAGGTATGGAACCAGCGTCAGATGCATATACAGAGTATGCTCACGGCCTACATCAACAGCCATCTGACGGATAGCTTCGAGGAATGGCAGAGATTCGATATCACCTACCGTACCGCCAATTTCAACCAGTACTACATCGTGGCCTTCGCCGCCTTCAATAATGCGTTCTTTGATAGCATTAGTAATGTGCGGGATCACCTGAATCGTCGCACCCAGGTAGTCACCACGGCGCTCTTTACGTAGCACTTCAGAGTAGATACGCCCGGTGGTGAAGTTATTACGACGGGACATCCGGGTACGGATAAAACGTTCGTAGTGACCTAAGTCCAGATCCGTCTCTGCACCATCATCAGTGACAAATACTTCACCATGCTGAGTTGGGCTCATGGTGCCAGGATCGACGTTAATATAAGGGTCAAGCTTCATAATGGTCACTTTCAGACCACGAGCTTCAAGAATAGCTGCCAGGGAGGCTGCAGCAATGCCTTTACCCAGAGAGGAAACGACCCCGCCGGTCACAAAAATATAGTTCGTTGTCATGCTGAACCTGAGAGTTAAGGTTTAAAGATGGTGGAATCACCAGGACGGGAACACAGTCTACCTGAAAGGCGCATCCGCCACAAATGATGATTCAAAGACTCTTCACTCTGCGTAACTGACACACTACGGTAAAAAAGTGCCTCAGAGGTTGATTTCAATCACAATTCCGCCTGATTTTGCGAAAAAGCTGAAACGAGTTAGCTAAAGAATAAAATCATAATTAATCCTGCCAGCCGGCAAATCTGACCGCTGAAGGTTAAAAATAACGATAATACTTTAGTGAACTATTTTACCGCAACAACCGGTTCGACTCTGGCCAGCCAATCGGTATACCAAAAAGTGAACGGTCACACTCACTATTTGTTAATGGAGTGTTACAAATAATTCCTCTAGCCTGACTCTCTACAAAGTAACGTCAGATGAGGTCAACATGAAAAAATTTTCTGCCATACCTTTAATTACAGCCGGCCTGTTATCCGTCTCAGTAATGTCACTGGCGGCTGAACCACCTACTGCGTCAGGCAAGGCGGATATCCTGGTACAAAGCCAGTCATCCTGGAATGGAAAGCCTTATCAGCATTATCCGACTCAGCGTCCTGAGCTGACGGTGATCAAACTGACGATTCCGGCTAACTCTGCTCTGCCATGGCATGAACACAGTTTTCCTAACGCAGGCTATGTGTTGCAGGGACAGTTGACCCTGGAGGATAAGGCATCCGGAAAATCGCATACGTTTAAGCAGGGAGAAGCATTCACCGAATCGGTAGGTTCAATTCATCGCGGGGTCAGTGGTGATCAACCCACAGTGCTCATCCTGACTTACTCAGGCGTGAAAGGAAAACCAACCTTTATTCCGGCGCCCGGAGAAAAAGGCGAATATTAACGGCAGCTTTCCGGCCTCTTCAGAGGCCGGATGTTTCTCAGAGGATATTCAGCAAACTGCCTTTTCCAGGCTTTTTACCTGTTGCCATGCGTCTTCCATTTGCTGCAGGCTGGCTTCCTGCATCGTCATCCCTTGATCGGCAATAATCTGTTCTACCTGGCGAAAACGCTTTTCAAATTTATCGTTGGCTTTTTGTAATGCCGTTTCTGCCTTACTGCCAAGATGACGGGACAGGTTGACCGTGGCAAACAGCAGATCACCAATCTCCTCTTCCAGTCGTTGTGGATTAATGACTGGGCGGTTTGCTTCTTCCATCACTTCAGCAATTTCTTCGTGCACTTTATCCAGTACGGGGCCGGTTTCCTTCCAGTCAAATCCGACATGACTACAGCGTTTCTGGATTTTATAAGCCCGCATTAAGGCTGGCATCGCACGCGGTATATCATCCAGCGCAGAAGAGAGTGCTTTGTCCTGGCGTTCCTGCTGTTTCAGTTGCTCCCAGTGATGGTTAATCTCTGCGATATCTTGCCTGTCATTGCCGGCAAAAATATGCGGATGACGGCGCTCAAGCTTGGCACTTATACTGTTACATACATCCGAAAAGTCAAACAGCTGTTGCTCTCCGGCCATCTGAGCGTAAAACACTACCTGAAACAGTAAATCCCCCAGTTCTTCCTGCAAACCGACAAAATCTTTGCGGGAAATTGCGTCCAGAACTTCATAGGTCTCTTCCAGGGTATAGGGGGCAATACTGTCAAAGGTTTGCTGTTTATCCCACGGGCAGCCCTGCTGTGGGTCCCGTAGCTGTTGCATGATGGTTAGCAGGCGTTGAAGAGCAGTTTGTGATTCATTCATTGGTCAGTCCGGAAATCAGGAGGGTGAGCAGACTATCGCGGTGACTCTGGCAGCACAGAGTCACCGCACTGTGACAGGTTAATGACGGCGTTTGGCGTCGATAATGTCCGGAACCTGGTTCAGACGTGCCAGAATCCGCCCCAGTACCTGCTGGTTATAAATTTCAATGTCCATATCGATAGTTGCCAGCTGCTTTTTGGTATCGCTGTGACTGGACACACCCAGTACATTCACCTTTTCATTGGCCAGAATGGTAGTGATATCACGCAGCAAACCACTACGGTCGTTCGCAACTACCCTGACTACCAGCGAATAACCACTGGAGTAACTTTCTCCCCAGACAGCATCGACAATACGTTCAGGAGCATGATTCATCAGTTCTGCCAGTTGATCACAGTCAGCACGGTGAATTGAAATCCCCCGCCCCTGAGTGATAAATCCGACGATATCATCGCCCGGAATTGGCTGACAGCAACGGGCAATATGGTGCATCAGGTTGCCCACCCCTTCTACCACCACCCGCCCACTCTCTTTGTGCGCGTGCTGAGGGTTGTGGCTTTTCTGGGTTAACTGACGTAACGCAATACGGTCTTCTTCTTCGGCAGTCGGCTTATTCAGTTTTCCTTGCAGGAAATTAACCATCTGGTTAAGACGAATATCACCGCCACCAATCGCAGCAAGCACTTCATCCATTGAAGTCATGTTATAACGAGGCAACAGCAGCTTTTCCGCCTCTTTAAGGCTGATATCCATATGGCTCAGCTCGCTGTCAAGAATCTGCCGTCCGGCAAGGATATTTTTGTCCCTGTCCTGTTTACGGAACCACGCATGAACTTTTGCCCGGCCACGACTGGTTGTGATATATCCCAGATTGGGATTCAGCCAGTCCCTGCTTGGGTTTGGTTGTTTCTGGGTAATGACTTCGACCTGGTCACCCATTTGCAACTGATAGGTGAAAGGCACAATTCGCCCGCTGATTTTGGCACCAATACAACGATGACCAATATCACTGTGAATGTGATAAGCAAAATCCAGTGGTGTCGAGCCTGCCGGTAAATCGATAACATCGCCTTTCGGGGTAAACACATACACCCGGTCATCAAACACCTGGCTGCGGACCTCTTCCAGCATTTCACCACTGTCCGCCATTTCTTCCTGCCAGGCGATCAGACGGCGTAACCAGGCTATCCGCTCCTCATGCCCCGCGGCTCCGCGTGCACTGGTAATCCCCGGACCTTCTTTGTATTTCCAGTGTGCCGCAACCCCCAGTTCAGCATCTTCATGCATTTGCCGGGTTCGGATCTGAATCTCTACTGTTTTTCCCTTAGGGCCCAACACGACAGTATGAATTGACTGGTAACCATTAGGTTTCGGGTTAGCTACGTAATCATCGAATTCACTGGGCAGATGCCGGTAAAGGGTGTGAACAATCCCCAATGCACCGTAACAATCCTGAAGCCGGTCAGCCACAATTCGTACCGCACGCACATCGAACAGTTCATCGAAAGAGAGCGATTTTT
This sequence comes from Tatumella citrea, assembly GCF_002163585.1. Classification (NCBI taxonomy): domain Bacteria; kingdom Pseudomonadati; phylum Pseudomonadota; class Gammaproteobacteria; order Enterobacterales; family Erwiniaceae; genus Tatumella; species Tatumella citrea. The sequence goes on along the minus strand of NZ_CP015579.1, from coordinate 999,635 downwards.
TCTGCATCTTACGCCAGATGCTGTAAATGTGCTTTGGCCGGCCATAAACTTCGGCACGCACACCTTCGCGGGCTATTTCCTGGCGCAGGCTGTCGACGAAATTCTCAATATACTGTTCACGGTCAATCCGCCGCTCATGCAGCAGTTTGGCAATACGCTTATATTCATCCGGGTGAAGGTAACGGAAGCAGTAATCTTCCAGCTCCCATTTCAGCTGACCAATACCCAGTCGGTTGGCCAGAGGAGCATAAATATTGGTACTCTCTTTAGCGGCAAGAACCCGTTCATCTTCCGGGGCGTCTTTCATTTCCCGCAGATGTGCGACCCGTTCGGCCAGTTTAATGACCACACAACGGAAATCTTCCACCATGGCAAGCAGCATGCGGCGAACATTATCCACCTGCTCTGAAGCCATGGAGTCATTATGTGTGGCTTTTAGCTGGCGGATGGCATCCATATCACGCACACCATGTACCAGCGAAACGATCCCTTTGCCAAAACGCTCTTCTAACTGCTCTTCAGTGACGACATTCTCGTTTGCCAGCGGGAATAATAACGCCGCCCGTAACGTATCGTTGTCCATACTGAGTTCAGTCAGAATTTCAACCATCTCAATACCACGCCACAGCAGCATGGGTTGAAGCGGATGGTGGCTGGTTTCCGTTTCGCAATAACGCCAGCAGTCCGCCAGACGCTGACAGGACTGCTCATTGGCAATCCCGAGACTGGCGATCCACTGTTCGAGGGCAAATTCCCCCGCCGTATTCATATGCGCACTTCTTACCGCAACCATAACTTCTCCTGCATGACGACCAGTCAGGTCGTTTAGGTTCTGCTAAACAGCACCATTGATTCCAGATGGCTGGTGTGGGGAAACATATCCAGCATTGCAACCCGTTGCGGAGTATACCCTGCCGCCAACAGTGGCTCGCTGTCACGCGCCAGTGTTGCAGGGTTACAGGAAACATACACAATTCGCTCAGGTGCCAGAGCGATGATATGTGACATTATTCCTGCCGCGCCGGCTCTGGCCGGGTCGAGTAATATCTTGCTGAATCCTTGTGTTGCCCAGGACTGCTCAGCCACATCCTGCTCTAAATCGTGCTGGAAGAATGTGACATTCTGCAAATCATTATCCTGCGCATTATACGCTGCCTGCCGGACTAAAGCTGCAACCCCTTCCACACCAACCACATTTTCTACAAATTTTCCTAATGGCAGGGTGAAATTACCCATACCACAAAACAGATCTAATACCCGATCGCCTGGCTGCAGTGCCAGCCAGTCGATGGCTGTCGCCACCATCTGTTGGTTGACCTTGTCATTGACCTGAATAAAATCCTGAGGACTGAACGACAATTTAAGGTTATGCGACTGATAATAAGGCATTTCTCCACAAATATGTTGCAGAGTGTCACTGTCAGCAGCAAAAAACAATGTCAGTTGATGACTCTGCGAAAATCGTTCCAGTTTTGCTAAATCTGCGACAGAAAATGGTTTCAGATGACGCAATACCAGCACAGTCGTGTTATCTGCCTGAACCAGCTCAAGGTGTCCCAACTGACGAACACCCTGTAATTCAGTTAAACATTGGCGCAGTTCCGGTAGTAACTGTGTCAGTGGTTGCACCAGTACAGGGCACTGGCTGATATTAACGATGTCATTGCTGCCATTTTTGCGAAACCCCATGTCCAGTTGTTGCTGCTGCTTATTCCACCGTAAACTCAGACGGGCCCGACGGCGATAATGCCATTCATCGGCACTGATAATTTTTTCAACGGTGATATTCTGACCAGTAGACTGACTCAGCATACGTTGCAGTGCCCGGGCTTTACTTTGTTGTTGCAGCTCTTCGGTTGCATGTTGTTGCTGACAACCTCCACAAACACCAAAGTGCTGACATCGTGGTGCAACACGCTGTGGACTCTTGCTCAACAAACGGGTCGCTTTGCCCCGGGAAAACTGACGCTTATCTTCCAGTACCGTCACGCGGACTTTTTCCCCCGGTAGCGCCCCACTGACAAACAACGTTTTTCCCTGATGGCGGGCGACTCCCTGACCAAAAGGATCGAGTTCATCAATGGTAACCTCCAGCTCTTTTTGCGGGCGGGTACGCTTTGCAGACGAGTAAAATTGCACCATCAGTTATTTATTCTCTTAATATTACACATTGCCCAACAGCTGCCGGGCCAAAGACCGGCAAATTTCAGGGAGCGGATGGAACACATCAACCGTAAAAATTATGACTAAACTTAGCCTGCGCGCGCGGATGATCCTGCTGACTCTGGCGCCGACCTTAGCCCTTGGTCTGTTAATGAGTTCCTGGTTTGTCGTTCATCGTTATAGTGAATTGCAACGCCAGCTGTTATTTGCGGGTACTAATATCATAGAACCTCTGGCGGTCTCCTGCGAATACGGCATGACCTATTATGACAAAGATGCGATTCGAAATCTGGTCAGTCTGTTGCACCGACGCCATTCTTCTATTGTCCGTGCCATTACCGTGTTCGACAACCAAAAACAGCTGTATGTCAGTTCGAACAGAAATCAAAACACGGCACTGATGATGAGCGACCACACCACCCCATTCACTGACGGTGTTGTTATGATCCGTCAGGGAAACTTAGCCATCTTACGTACCCCGATAATTTCTGAGGGGCATGATACGGAAAAATCACCACCGGAAAGTGGCAGAAAAGAGAAGAATATCCTTGGCTATGTGGCCATTGAACTCGATTTACGGGCTATCCAGTTGGAGCAGTACCAGGAGATTTTTATTTCTGCGTTATTACTGTTAACCAGTCTGGGCGCCGCATTACTGATTGCCTGGCGCTTAAGTCGTGATATCACAATCCCCATTCGTAAAATGGCTCTGACTGTTGACCGGATTGGTCGCGGCCATCTGAGTAGCAGAGTCACCGGTACTGTTCCTGGTGAGCTCAGCCTGCTGCAAAAAGGGATTAACGGAATGGCTGCCTCTCTGGGTGAATATCATGAAGAGATGCAGGAAAGCATCAGTCAGGCGACCTCAGATTTACGGGAAACTCTGGAACAACTGGAAATTCGTAATGTGGAGCTGGATCTGGCGAACAAAAGAGCACAGCAGGTAGTACGGGTAAAATCTGAGTTTCTGGCAACAATGTCGCATGAATTACGTACCCCGCTTAACGGCGTGATCGGTTTCAGCCGTCAGTTACTCAAAACGCCACTGGATGAGACACAACGCGATTATCTGCAAACCATCGAGCGTTCAGCCGGTCATTTGCTGACTATCATTAACGATGTACTGGATTTTTCAAAACTCGAAGCAGGACGGCTGACGCTGGAATCGATTCCGTTTCCGTTACGTTCAACCTTCGATGAAACACTGAGGCTTCTGGCTCCTGCCGCTCATGATAAAGGGCTGGAACTGACTGTCAGTATTGACCCGCAACTGCCCGATAACCTGATCGGTGACCCGCTGCGTTTCCGGCAAATATTCATTAATTTGATCGACAATGCCATCAAATTCACCGCCAACGGAACAGTCAGAGTAGTAATTTCACTCCTTCATCAACAGTCTGGTGAGATCACTTTGCAATTACAGGTAAGTGATACTGGCATTGGCATTACCGGAGAACAAAAGGAACGAATTTTTGATGCATTCAGCCAGGCTGATGCCAGTATCTCACGTCGTCATGGCGGCACAGGTCTGGGGCTGGAAATTACCCGTCAGTTGGTACATGAAATGGCAGGTTCTATTGAAGTCAGCCATCATTACCCGCAGGGCACAATATTCACGGTTTTGCTGACACTGCCTCTCAGTCCGCAAATCCCGGCAGCAGCCACTGAGTCACCTGCAGTCGGTGGCCAACGTCTCTGTTATGTTGAATCTCATCCGCAAGCAGCCTGTGATGGTAGTATCGCACTGAGTGGGTTGCCATGGCAGGTACAACATTTTCAGACGTTGCAGCAACTGCCTGCTAAGCAGGCTGACTGGCTGATATATGCGGTCCCCGCCGACCTGACGCCACAGCAACTCCTCTCTTCCCGTCTCAGAGAGATACTTTATCAACATGCCCGGCATATTATTATGCTGCTGCCGGCCACGCTGATGCTCAATGCCGAAAAACTCAAACGGGAAGGGATGTGGGTCATAGTAAAACCCCTGACGCTTCACCAAATCATACTGGCACTGCGACAACAGCCAATTCCGGCCCGACAGGAGATACCGCTGATTGCTCCCCCTCGCCTGCCGCTCACCGTATTAGCGGTGGATGACAACGCGGCTAACCTGAAACTGATTGGCGCACTGCTTAAAGATCAGGTGACTCACTGCATATTGTGTAAGAGTGCTAAAGAGGCTATTGCGGTGGCATGCCAGCAGCCTCTGGATGTGATTCTGATGGATGTTCAGATGCCGGAGATCGATGGTTTACAGGCCAGTACACAAATCCGTGAATTGCCTTTGCATAAACACACTCCTGTCATCGCTGTCACCGCTTTTCCTGTGGAAAAGCAACAACAGCAATTTTTGGCATCCGGAATGAATGAGTCACTGGCTAAACCGGTCAATGAAAAAATTCTCTACCGGCTGTTATCCCGTTATGCCCGGCAGCAACCAGAAAAAATTTCACCCTCGCCAGCCAGCGTCATTGACTGGCCACTGGCCCTGCAGCGTGTTGCCGGAAAAACTGAGCTGGCAAAAGAGATGTTACAAATGCTGCTGAATTCGTTGCCCGGCGTACAGCAGGCACTTAACGGGCCACTGCTACCTGAGTCTCATCAGAATATTTTGCATCAGGTACACAAACTGCATGGCAGCTGCGCTTATTGCGGTGTACCACAGTTGCAGCAATGTTGCAGAAGGCTGGAAGAGGCATTACGCCAGGAGCCTGATCCCCGGCAACTGGAACCGGAGATCTTTGAACTGCTTGATGAAACCGAAAAGGTACTGGTGGCAGGAAACCACTGGCTGGCTAAGGAGTAGCCATCGCTTTGGCTGGTCGTGGGCTACAGCAGGCTGGCCCACTGTTCAATCCAGGGCAAGGCAACTTCCTCGGGTTCCGGATGCTCACCGGCATCAATCAGCAGAACGTCACCGATGCGTTGTGCCTGGTGTTCCTGAAGAAGCTCATCAAAAGACAGGCCCGCCGCAGAGAAATTCTCGTAGCTGCTATCGCCCAGAGCAATGATGCCGTAGCGGATGGAAGGCTGATAACCCAGCGTTTCTTTTATCGAATAAAACAGTCCGGCGATCGATTCAGGAAACTCTCCCTGGCCTGTGGTAGAGGTAATAATCAACCGGATATTAATGCTCTCATCCAGCCACTGACTCAGCTCAGGCTCCTCAAAGATTTGTACCTGATGACCGGCCCCGACCAGCAACGGCTCTGCCTCTTCAGCCACCAGCAATGCGTTACCATAAACAGTGCCTACATAAATTCCGATATTAGCCATTAACTTTCCTCTGTGTGCTCAGGGTCACTGCTGTTTCCCTGCTCAGCGTATGTTGCGGCGGGTAATTTTGACAGTAACGCCTGCCAGCCAAAGTGCTCAAAAGCCTGTAGCCAGACACTATCGGGTCCGGCCTGCAACTGCAATATTTCGCCGGTGACAGGATGAGTCAACTCCAGACGGCTGGCGTGTAACATCAGCCGTTTGCAGCCAAAGTGTTCGGCTGCGCCGCGATTTTGTCGTAAATCACCGTGCCTGCTGTCACCGATGATAGGATGCCTGAGATGAGACATATGCCGGCGCAGCTGATGTTTCCTGCCAGTACGCGGGCTGAGTTCCATTAGTGTGTAACGACAACTATCGTAACGGCCGACCGGCACCGGCAACTCTGCGTGTGCCAGTGGCTGATAGCCGGTCACCGCCGGTTGAGCTTCACGCGGGGCCTGTGAATGTTTATCAGCGATTTTATCCAGCTCTTCCATCAAAGGATAATCGAGGACTCCTTCCTCATTAAGCCAGCCACGCACGATAGCATGGTATGTCTTCTGCATCTGATGTTGTTCAAATTGCTGGGACAACAGTCTGGCAGTATCTGCAGACAACGCAAACAGCAATACTCCGGAAGTGGGACGATCCAGCCGGTGAACGGTAAAGACGTGCTGGTCCAGCTGATCACGCAGAGTCTGCATAACAAAGCGGGTTTCATGGCGATCCAGCCAGCTGCGGTGAACCAACATCCCTGCTGGTTTATTCACCGCAACCAGCCATTGATCCTGATAGATAATTTCAAGCATTAAACAGATTCTTGTGCAAACAGACCGTCAAGCTGGCTTAAGGTCACTAATAATACAGGGCGGACACTAAGATGCGGCTCCAGTGCCATTTCAAAATAAGGAGTGACTACCATATTGACGGGTAAATCTTCGCCGGCATCGACCATGGCCGTCAGACGAGGAATCAACACCCATTGTAGCCATTCCAACGGGTGCAGCTTATCCAGACAGAAAGGCTGGTCGCTGTTCAGGGCTTGTGGTTCCGGGGCTTCCTGCTGCCATAACTGATGGTCACGCAGAATCTGCTCCAGCTGAGTCAGCCGCTGCTGAATAATCGGGTGCGATGTCACAGGTATCTCCTGAATACTGATAAAAACCGCGCCAGCATAACATTGCATCGGATAAAAGTGAGGAGATAAAAAAAGGGAGTACTGTAAAAAACAGTACTCCCAATCTGTTCGCAGCAATCCGGCTACATTAGTGCTCCCTGCAATTCACTGGACTTATTCAGCATTAGCAATGTCATCCTGACTGCAATCTGGTCCACTGAGGTGCTATACATCCACTACAGCAATTGTCCCTCCTGCGGAGGTGTTATTCGCCCTTTATCAGAGCAGGCTAGTTTTTCCTTAACTCACCTTGCGGTGTCTTACATCCTGTAAAAACACCACCCTCCCTGGGTTGTTTTCATCCTGAAAACCTAATCATCCCTGGCTTCCTGCCCGTGAAAGCTATTCTGGCAGAGTTGCTATTTTTCGCAACACAATTTTCACTGAAAAAATCCGATTTATCTATATATTTCAATAACTTTTAATTAAACCACTGAAAAAATAAGGTTTTATATATAACGCAATTTACCGGATCAAAGTCTGTTTTTTGATCTCTTACATATAAAGTAAGTGATCTCTTACGCCTTAATCGGGATAAAATGGGCTATTTCGTTACAACAACAGCTAATTTGTTAAGAAAATCATCGACAGTTTCAGACAAAACTTCACGTTTTTTTGTACCAAGCGCCTCTCTGATGACTTCACCGCTCAGATTGCATATCGAAATAATTTCGGTGTCATGGTCGGTGGCGGCAATAAATAAGGTTGGGCTCTGCTTCAGACGTCGTTTCATCACCAGATGACCAATCAGATTTTCCTGAACACGACTGAAATCTTCTTCATTCCATACCTGCAACAGAGTCACAGGCATACCAAACCATTCCGCCTGCATATCTCCGGCGAACTGAGCGGTATACCATCCCGTGACCGCCGGTTGCAGGCTAATCTCCAGGCCGCGTTCTACCGCATCCAGAGATGGAGGCAGACTAAAAGGTTGCGGCTGCCAGTAAACTCCCTGTGCGTCCCGGCTAACTTCACACGGTGAATCAATACCATACAGCTCAGTACTGTAGGGCAAATGGCCGGTTTGCTGTTGCCACTCCTCACAATAACGGCGACTAAACTGCCTCATGGCCTCTAAGGTTTGCTGCATCATTCATTTTCTCACTTCTGATCGGGTACACTGAGCACAACTCTATTTTACCAGCGGTACTGTTATGAATCATTATGACCATCACCAGGCGCTCGAAGGGCTGACCCTCGGGAAACAAACTACTTATACTGAGCATTATGCACCGCAGCTGTTACAGCCGGTACCACGTAGTCTTAACCGCGATGCACTGAACCTGCACGATGATAATCTGCCGTTTCACGGAGAAGATCTGTGGACCTTATATGAACTGTCATGGCTGAATTCTCTGGGAGTTCCCCAGGTCGCTATCGGCCATATGGCTCTCAGCGCCACCAGTATTAACCTGATTGAATCTAAAAGTTTTAAACTGTATCTCAACAGCTTTAATCAGACAAAATTTGCTGACAGGGATTCGGTCAGGCAAACGCTTGAGCAGGATCTTGCAGCCTGCGCTCAGGGCACGGTCAAAATCACCCTGCACAGTCTGGACGAATTTGAAGGTCAGCCAATAGGATCCTTCAAAGGAGAGTGTATCGATTCACTGCCAGTCACGGTTGATAATTACAGTTTCGATAATAATTTACTGTCAGGTGCTACCGAACCAGAGTCGGTAGAAGAGACTCTGGTTAGCCATTTGCTGAAATCGAACTGCCTGATCACCTCTCAGCCAGACTGGGGTTCTGTGATGATCCGCTATCGCGGACCGCGTATTCGCCGCGAAGCATTACTGCGTTATCTGCTCTCTTTTCGGCAACATAACGAATTTCATGAGCAATGTGTGGAACGCATATTTTGTGATCTGCTTAAGTTCTGCCAGCCTGAAGAGCTGACCGTGTATGCACGTTATACACGTCGCGGTGGCCTGGACATTAATCCATGGCGTAGCAACGTCCGTTTTGACGCCCCGACCGCGCGTTTGGCACGTCAGTAAGATTACCTCTGGCTCTGCCATGCCTGAATTCCCCCGTTCCGGCTGGCAGAGGATACGGATACATCCGCAACAACTGACCGGTAACCTTGTCACACAGGTAGCCACGGTGACCGGTGCTGTCTGAGTACAGAATCCGCACGGATAAACCTTGTTAAAATTCAGACTATAACGATACTTAGAGAACCCGGCTCTCAGACAGATAGCCGGACAGGGAGCCGGCGTCACGGCAATTCTTCGTACAGCCGCTGTGTGATGCAGCAGTTCCCCATGGGGAGTAAGGAGTTCTTTTGATTACACATATCAGCCCGCTCGGGGCAATGGATCTGCTTTCCCAGATGGAAGTGGATATGCTGAAAAGAACCGCCAGCAGTGATTTATACCAACTGTTCCGTAACTGCTCGCTGGCCGTACTGAACTCCGGAAGCCTGACTGATAACAGCCAGCAGCTGTTATCGCGCTTCGGTGACTTTGACATTAATGTGTTACGCCGCGAACGCGGTGTGAAACTGGAATTAATCAACCCGCCGGAAGATGCTTTTGTTGACGGGCAAATTATCCGTTCACTGCAGGCCAATCTGTTCGCTGTGCTGCGTGATATCCTGTTTGTTACCGGACAACTGAATAACTCTCAACCTTTTCGTGATCCCCATTCAGAAGATTCAGCTTTTATTACTAACCTGGTGTTTTCCATCCTGCGTAATGCCAGGGCTCTGCATATCGGCGAGTTACCGAATAATGTGGTGTGCTGGGGTGGGCACTCTGTTAATGCAGTTGAATATCAGTACTGTCGTGATGTCGGTACCCAGCTAGGTCTGCGTGAACTGAATATTTGTACCGGCTGCGGACCCGGAGTTATGGAAGCACCCATGAAAGGTGCAGCAGTTGGCCACGCGCAGCAACGTTATCGCGAAGGCAGATTTATCGGCCTGACCGAACCCTCAATTATTGCCGCTGAGCCCCCTAACCCGCTGGTAAACGAGCTGATTATCATGCCGGATATCGAAAAACGCCTGGAAGCGTTTGTGAGGATTGCTCATGGCATCATCATTTTTCCTGGCGGTGTGGGTACTGCGGAAGAACTGTTGTATCTGCTGGGGATTCTGATGCATCCGGCCAACCAGCATCAGGTGTTACCGTTAATCCTTACCGGACCTCAGGAAAGTGCAGACTATTTCCGTGTGCTGGATGATTTTATTGTAAACACACTGGGGGAAGAAGCCACCAGGCATTACCAGATCATTATTGATGATGCTCCGGCGGTGGCTAAAGCCATTAAACAGGCGATGCCGGCAGTGAAAGAGTACCGTCGCCAGACAGGAGATGCCTACAGTTTCAACTGGTCATTGCGCATTGAACCTGAACTGCAACTGCCGTTCCAGCCAACTCATGCCAATATGACTGCGCTGAACCTGCATAAAGATCAGCCTAAGGACAAACTGGCAGCGGATCTGCGTCGCATGTTCTCAGGTATTGTCGCCGGAAATGTGAAAGACTCCGGAATTCGGGAAATTCGGGCACACGGACCATTTAAAATTCATGGTGATGCCGATATTATGCAACGGATGGATGCTCTGTTGCAGGGCTTCATTGCTCAGCACCGGATGAAATTACCGGGCAGTGCTTATGAACCCTGCTACGAAATTATCCTCTGATATCATCGTTTGCCGGCCACTTAAACTGGCCGGCGCTCTTTTCATCAGCTGATTGCCCCGTAATCACTTTTTCCGGCTTTTATGACATATCATCTGTTAATTATTGATGCTTTAAACCTTATCCGACGAATTCATGCCGTGCAGGGAGATCAGTGCGCCAGAGGGGTACGTGCGGCCACTCACCAGTTGCTGCAACACAGCCAGCCAACCCACGTTGTGGCTGTGTTCGATAATCCCCTTCAGCGCCAGGGCTGGCGGCATGAGCTGTTGCCTGGTTACAAAGCAGGACGCCCGGAAATGCCTGAACAGTTACGCCAGATAATGCCTGAACTGCAGCAAATATTTGAACAGTGTGGAGTTCACTGCTGGCAAGCCGGAGAAGATGAAGCTGATGATCTGGCTGCCACTCTGGCCTGCAAGATGTCACAGGCCGGACATCAGGCGACCATTGTTTCTACCGATAAGGGTTATTGCCAGTTACTGGCTCCGGAGATCCGTTTGCGCGACTATTTTCAGAAGCGCTGGCTCGACGTTCCTTTTATTCGTGAGGAGTATGGCGTAGCTCCCCGGCAACTGCCTGATTACTGGGGATTGTGTGGGATAAGTAGTAGCAAAATCCCGGGGGTTGCCGGTATCGGACCCAAAAGTGCCAGCGAGTTAATCGGCCGGTTCCAGACTCTGGAGCAGTTATTTGAACAGTTGGATCAGGTCCCGGAAAAGTGGCAGAAAAAATTACGTGGGGCCAGAGAAATGGCCCTGCTGTCACGTCAGGTCTCCCGGCTCTCTGCCGGGCTGAGTTTGCAGGGCAATCTGAAAAGTTTGCGTTATCTGCCGGAAAGCCAGTAAGTCGCGGGGTTACCCGCGCTCATCCAGCCGCCCAGCGTGAGCACTCCAGATACGACGGATATGTACCGTCACTTCTTCTCTGTCGTGATATAACTGCCGTGCCTGAATCTGAGCATTAACACCACCAGCAGTCAGCGCCTGTTCAATCATTTCCAGGTTTTGTGAAACTTCCTCATAGCGTTTCTTCATTGGCAGTTTCAGGTTAAAAATCGCGTCACGGCACCAGCCATTCACCAGCCATTCTGTCATCAGTGACGCTACCCGGACCGGTTTTTCTACCATATCGCACACCAGCCAGCTGATATTTGATTTTGGCGGGCGGAATTTAAAACCATCTTCACGGTGATGCATGACCTGCCCGGTATCCATCAGTGCCGGCGCCATCGGGCCATTATCCACGGCATACACCATCATACTGCGTTTCACCAGTTGATAAGTCCAGCCACCCGGGCAAGCTCCCAGGTCCACGGCATACATACCACTGGCCAGCCGCTCATCCCATTCATCCGCCGGTACAAACACGTGGAACGCTTCTTCGAGTTTCAGCGTAGAACGGCTTGGCGCATCTGACGGGAACTTCAGCCGGGGAATGCCCATAAACAGAGGTGAGTTATTGTCCGGATAAGAATATCCGACATAGCAGGTTCCGGAAGCAATAAAGAATACATGTACTACCGGGCGTTTATTGCTTTCATAATTAAGCAAAATACCATTTTGTCGTAATGCCGCACGCAGCGGCACCGTAAACTTACGGCAAAATTTCAGCAGTTCTTTCGCTTCATTAGTATCCGGGACTTCAACCCGCAGATCACCGCCCTTTTCCACGGCTCCGGTCAGCATTCCGACTATCGGCGAAATACGGTCTTCCTGTGGCAGGTCGCGCAGTAGTTCACCCACCACAATCATCTGTCGGGCAAATATCAGTGACTGAAAAGGGATCTCCCGGATCAGTTTATCGGCATCTTCATACTGATAGCATTCAAAGATGACATAACCGGAGTTGTCTTTCACTCTGGCAAAACCAAACACCTGCAATTTTGTCGCACGCGCGGTAATTTCCGCCGCACACTCTTTTTCAAAACCAGACCGACAATATAATAATACTTTATTCATGGCTGCTCGCCCTTCGTTTCAGACGCAGAGCGCCAATCAACATCAAAAACCATCCCGCCAGGAAACAGAGTCCTCCGACAGGCGTAATAAACACTAAAAATTTCAGGTGGGACAATGCCAGACAATACAGGCTGCCGCTGAACAACACGGTTCCCAGCGCCAGCATCGCAGCACTCCAGTAAAACCAGATATTGGCTCTGCGCAACATCGCCGCAGCCAGACCGAGAATCGCCAGGGTATGGTACGCCTGGTATTCCAACCCGGTATGAATCCAGGCCATTTCATTATTTCCCAGAGTTTTACTTAATACATGGGCACCAAATGCCCCAAAAGCTACCAGCAGAAAACCACTGACAGCCACAAAAATAAACATGGTACGGCTGGACATCACCTGCTCCTCATCCTGCCCTCAGGCCATTACTGCGAGAATTAATCATACCGGAAACGAAACTTTTCCTGCTCGCTGGCAGCCCTGGCCAGAATCCATTGCCGGAAAGCGGCTATTTTACCCAGATCTGCCTGACTGTCATGACAAACCAGATAAAAAGCATTCTGACTGGCTAAAACATCATTAAACGGACAGATTAACCGCCCGCTCTCAATTTCGCTCTGCACCATAACATTATTCGCCAGAGCGATCCCTTGCCCATGAATTGCTGCCTGCAAAACCATCGACGAATGGCTGAAAATCGGGCCCTGCTGCACATTCACCCCGCTCAGCCCCAACTGACGGGTATAGGTTTGCCAGTCACGTCGCGATGCATCATGCAACAGGGTAAAACTGGTTAAATCCGCCGGGCTCTTAAGCGAATGCTCACCGGTCAGCAAAGCCGGAGAACAGACGGGTAACAGATACTCTGCATAGAGTTTTTCGACGCGCAAGCCGGGCCAGTTACCGCGGCCATAAAATATCGCAACATCCACATCATCAGACAATTTATCCTCTTCCCTGTCTACCGCCTGGATTCGGACATCAATCCCGGGGCAATCCTGGTTAAAACTGGAAAGGCGCGGAACCAGCCACTGAATAGCGAAACTGGGTAGCAGACTGACAGTTAATGCACCTTTAGCACTTCGTGCCTGTAGTTTGCGGGTGGCATCATTTAACGATGCGAAAATTTCTTTGATATCCAGCGAATAGCTCTGACCTTCTTCGGTCAGCAATAATGAACGGTTACGGCGGCGAAAAAGTTTCAACCCCAGAAAGTCCTCCAGTGACTTGATCTGGTGGCTTACTGCTGCCTGAGTAACAAACAACTCCTCAGCAGCACGGGTAAAACTCAAATGCCGTGCAGCGGCATCAAAAACTTTCAGCGCATTGAGTGGTGGCAGACGTTTTGACATAACATTCTTCAGACTCACAGACCTAAGGGGTACCGAAAGCGTAACAGGCTTCGGTATTAGTTTTATTAATCCGAAGCATTATAAATTGTCCATTGAGGAAGCTCCAGCAAATACCTATAGTTGCGCCACTTCCTGAGCCGGAACGGAAAGTGTCTTATTCCTTTGGGTATCTGAGACTTTTGGCTTTGGGTGGTGATGTTGTGTTTGCATTTGGTCTGTTTTTCAGACCTGCTTAATTTCCTGTGATATACCCTGTCTGTCCATAGTTTATATTTTTTACAGCACCGCTATATGCGGTGTTTTTTTTTGCCAAAAATTCATATGACAGCATATATCACTACCATAAAACCATCACCCGGTACTTGTGCAGTTAACCCGGCTAATGCTGCAGGCCAATCGTTTGCGTGATGACATTTTGTCAGTTTGGATAGATTTAGTTAATGCAAAAAAAGCATAAACAAGACAGGCCATTGTCGTAAAAACAGGAAGCGCAAGGAAGGAAGAACGGCTGAGTTCAGGACATACACCAGTCAACAAAGATAGCGGGTCCCCCCGCGGCGCATAAGTAGCCGGGAGGGAAACAGTCAGCCGCTGTCGGCACAGCGGCTGTTACAACTTACTGGCCGACTTCGGTCATATCTTTGACGTCAGAGCGGTTAATCTGTTGTTTGTTGCCATTACTGTCTTTGTAAACCATCATGCCGGTATCATCATCCACCGTTGGTTTCCCCTGGGCAACCAGAGTACGGCCGTCATTGGTGTGCAGAACATAATTTGAAGAACAACCCACCAGGGTAAACATCAGTGCTGAAACAACGAAAGCTGCTGCGATAGGCTTTTTCATTTATTATCTCCTTAATAAGGGTATCTTACACTGTCAGTCATCATTGAATGACGCGGCCTGTCAGTTTCGCAGTAACAACTGCCTTATGCGATTATCTGCTGACAGTCTGCTTATAAAAGCATATGACAAAGCAGATAACCTGCCAGCAAACTGGTGCATTTTCAGGCTTATCTTAAATTTATCAGACACGAGTATGTTATGAATGGTTTTAACCCTGCGGAATTTCGCCGCCAGTTCCCTGCGTTGAACAGCCAGGAGATCTATCTGGACAGTGCGGCCACAGCCCTGAAGCCGCGGGCAATGACAGAGGCCACCTCGGAATTTTATCAGACTGCCGGGACTGTTCACCGTAGCCAGCATGCGCGGGCTCAACGGCTGACCGAAATATATGAAAATACCCGCCAGCAGGTCGCTGATTTACTTAACGCAGGGGCTGCACGGCAAATCATCTGGACCCGCGGAGCCACCGAATCAGTTAATATGGTCGCCAACAGCTGGCTTAGCCAGCAGTTGCAGCCTGGAGATAAGATTCTGGTTAGCGAAATGGAACATCATGCCAACCTGCTGCCATGGCTGATGATCGCCCGTCAACGGGGTGCAGAGGTGGTTAAATGGCCGGTTACTTCACAGGGGTTACCACGTTATGACCTGTTGCCGGATCTGCTTACATCACGGACACGCTTGCTGGCGGTCAGCCAGATGTCTAATGTCACCGGGGTGATGCCTGATTTAGAAAAGATCATTTCGCTGGCTCATGCCGCCGGAGTCAAAGTTCTGGTAGACGGAGCGCAAGGCGTGGTGCATCAACCGCCAGATTTACAGCAACTGGCTGCCGACTTTTATCTGTTTTCCTGCCATAAAATGTACGGCCCGACCGGCCTTGGGGTGTTGTTTGCCCGTGAAGAACGGCTCAGCGAAATGACTCCATGGATGGGAGGAGGAAAGATGATCGATGAGGTCAGCTTTGAGGGCTTTACCCCGCGTACTGCGCCCTGGGGATTTGAAGCCGGCACCCCGAATATAGCCGGAGTTTATGGCTTTAATGCCACTCTGGATTTTTTAGCTGCAGTGAATCTGCCGGAAGCAGAGCTGTGGAGTCAGTCGCTGGCGAATGACGCCGAAAACCGACTATCCACCCTTCCCGGATTTCGTAGCTTCCGTCAGCACTCTGCGCCTCTGCTGTCGTTCACTATCGATGGCATCCACCCTGCGGATCTGGTGGCATTACTGGCTGAACAAAATATTGCTCTGCGTGCCGGACAACACTGTGCTCAGCCATTAATGGCCGCGCTGAATATCAGTGGTACGCTGCGGGCTTCCTTTGCCCCCTATAACAATCAGCAGGATGTCGACGCCCTGATCCATGCAGTCAGCACAGCTGTTCTGATGCTAAGTGAGTAACGTTATGAAAGAAATAATTGCGCCTCATCCGTTTGGAACAGAGATAACGGAAGCAATGCTACTACAGCAATTCTCAGGGTTTCAGCACTGGGAAGAACGTTACCGGCAATTGATTATGTTGAGCCGGCAACTTCCGCCACTCCCGGACGCTCTGAAACAGCCTGAGATCGAAATCTCCGGGTGCGAAAACCGTGTCTGGCTGGGCTGTGAGAAACTGACGGATGGCCGCCTGCATTTTTACGGTGACAGCGAAGGCCGAATTGTTAAGGGTTTACTGGCTATCCTGCTGACCATCAACGAAGGGAAAACAGCCAGCGAGATCCTCAATCAGGAACCGCTGGCTATTTTTGAGAAACTTGGGCTAAAACAGCAATTGAGCACCAGCCGCAGCAGTGGTCTGGATGCACTGGCTGCCGCCATCAGACGGGCGGCAGAGCTATAAGCGGCAGGAGAGTTTCGTCAGAGGGCTGATGTAGCACTCTGACGTTGCTTACGTGCGAGATATTTCTTTAAGGCATGGGATGCGGCGATAAAACCAAAGCTGGCGGTCACCATAGTCGCTGAACCAAACCCTGACTCACAGTCCATACGCTTTGGCCCTTCAGCGGTACTGCGTGAAGCACATACCGTACCGTCGGGTTGTGGATAAACCAGTGCTTCAGTGGAAAAGACACAATCAATCCCCAGCTTGCCCTTACTGTTTTTTACCACCGAATAGTCTGACTTCAGACGCTCACGTAACTTAGCCGCCAGCGGATCCTGAATAGTTTTTGCCAAATCGGCCACTGAGATTTGTGTCGGGTCGATTTGCCCACCTGCTCCACCTGTAGTAACCAGCGGGATTTTGTACCGGCGGCAGTATGCCAGCAGTGCGGCTTTCGGCCTGACACTGTCGATGGCATCAATCACATAATCAAAGCCTGTTCCTATCAGAGCAGCAACATTTTCCGGGGTGACAAAATCATCCACACAGATAACCTCACATTCCGGGTTTATCTGACGAATGCGCTCAGCCATCACCTCAGTTTTGGATTGCCCGACAGTACCACGCAAAGCGTGGATTTGCCGGTTGGTATTGGTGACACAAACATCATCCATATCAATTAATGTCAGACTACCTATACCGGTACGGGCCAGTGCTTCTGCAGCCCATGAACCTACGCCACCAATACCCACGACACAAAAACGGGCCGCAGCAAAATTATTTAGCGCCTGCTGACCATACAGACGTCCTGTACCGCCAAAACGCTGGCGCCAGCTATCGGTAACTTCCGGCATAGTTCCTCTTCTATTTAATTCATTACCGGAGCGCTATTTCGCTCCGGCCACCACACTCTTTATAGCCTCCCGCAGGAGGCCCTGACAATTAACGGGTCAGCAGTCCTGACCCGGGCGCAGATTTTAACACCCAAACCCGTCCATAGTGATTATAAAAACCAGCAAGATGTGCGGCATCCGGCCCAATCCCCTGATAAATATCAAAATGCTGTCCTTTAATAGCGCCACCAACATCCAGAGCTACCATCAGCCGCATCTGATAAGTCCCGTTAAACTTGCCCTGATTATTTAACTGTGGAATTTCAGCTAACAGTACTGTGCCCGGCGGGATCAGTGAACGATCTGAAGCTACCGAGGCTTTAGCAACCAGAGGAACGGCGCTGGCCCCGCGAACAGGGGTGTACTCTTCAGGCCTGAAGAATACAAAAGAGGCATTGGTCTCCAGCAATGCACGAACATCCTGATAAGAATGATTCTGTGCCCATTCACGGATTGCCTGCATTGACATATCTTCGCGTTTTACTTCACCGCGATCGATCAGTTCTTTGCCAATACTATGATAGGCCCAGCCATTCTTCCCGCCGTAACCAAAGAATGTCAGTGGACGGCCATCACCAAAATCGACATAACCGCTGCCCTGTACATCCATCATAAAGTTATCGATTAAAGAATTACTCCAGGCAATCACGTAACGTGAATCAAGCGCACCGTTATAAATTTCGGCACGGCTGGGTAACTTATGACCACGTTTGCGCGGCGGCATCCGGTAAATAGGATACTGAAATTCGCCCTGTCTTGTATAACGGGCTTCGATGACCGGAGTGTAATACCCGGTAAATTGCACGTTGCCGTAATTATCTGTGCCTTCCATCTGCCAGGCATCCACGCCAAATTGACGTAACTGACGGGTATTGCCACCGGATGTCAGCCAGTTCTCAATAGCCAGATAAGTAGCACGGTTACGGTTAAACAACCCGCCGGAAGCGAGCTGAATTTGCCGGACCTGCTCAGCAAAATCACGGGCGTTTACCGGTGCGCCTTTTGCATTAGGCTGGTTAACTAATGCAAACGGCTGATCGAGCTTGCCATCCTTATACTGCTGACCGCGATCGGTAGGTTTTGATGAACATCCGGCTAAAATGGCCAGAATGACCCCCGTCACTGCATATTTTGCCCAGTTTCCTTTCATTATGCTGCCTTTACTGAATTGTCTGAGGCGAAGATAGCAGAGGGAGCCGGATAATTAAATCATCCGCCGTGCCTGTCCGGGGGATTTACATAAAAAAACAAAAACCGCCGGAAAATTCAGCAGACCACGGTTTTTTTACGGTTTTTCTAAAAAATGGGTTGCATCAGATCCCATGAGGAGTATAGTGCGCATCCACGGACGCGGGGTGGAGCAGCCTGGTAGCTCGTCGGGCTCATAACCCGAAGGTCGTCGGTTCAAATCCGGCCCCCGCAACCAATACATTGTTAAGCAGTAAAGATAGTTACGCGGACGCGGGGTGGAGCAGCTTGGTAGCTCGTCGGGCTCATAACCCGAAGGTCGTCGGTTCAAATCCGGCCCCCGCAACCAATACAATGTAAAGCACTAATGACAGTCACACGGACGCGGGGTGGAGCAGCCTGGTAGCTCGTCGGGCTCATAACCCGAAGGTCGTCGGTTCAAATCCGGCCCCCGCAACCAATACAATGTAAAGCACTAATGACAGTCACACGGACGCGGGGTGGAGCAGCCTGGTAGCTCGTCGGGCTCATAACCCGAAGGTCGTCGGTTCAAATCCGGCCCCCGCAACCAATATAAGAAAGCTTATCAAATCTGTTTTGATAAGCTTTTTTTTCGTGCGTAGAAAATTATAGCAGGCCCGCGGCCTGCCAGAGTTTACATCCTTTCGGGCACCTTAAGCCCCAGCGTATCCATACCCTGCTTTAACACCCGCCCGGTTAACGCCGCCAGTGCCAACCGGCTTTGCCGCTCTTCCGGATGATCATGATTCAGAATAGGCGATGCCGCATAAAACCCGGAAAACAGGGAAGCCAGTTCGTAGAGATAATTACACATGATATTAGGCATCCCTTCCCGTGCCACACCCTGTAGTGCTTCCTCAAATTGCAGAATCTTCACCGCCAGACTTCTCTCTGCGCCCGAAGTAAATCGCAGATCAGTCACCAGAGAGTCAGTCTGAGACTGGCTCAGCTCAGCTTTACGCAAAATCGAGCTAATCCGCGCGCAGGCATACTGAATATAAGGTGCGGTATTGCCTTCAAAACTCAGCATTAAATCCCAGTCAAATACATAGTCTGTTATACGGTTTTTCGACAGATCTGCATATTTAACCGCTCCAATACCAATCACTTCCGAAAGTTCACTCAGCTCTTCTGCTGGCAAATGCGGTGATTTTTCGCTGACCAGTTTATGGGCACGAACCACGGCTTCTTCAAGCAGTTCCGCCAGGCGAATGGTTCCTCCCTCACGGGTTTTAAACGGTTTGCCCTCTTTATCCAGCATCATGCCAAATTTATGATGTTCCAGGCTAACGGATGGTGGAACATATCCGGCACGGCGAACGATTTCCCAGGCCATCATTAAATGCTGATGCTGCCGCGCATCAATATAATAGAGAACCCGATCGGCATGCAGCGTCTGATAACGATATTTGGCGCAGGCAATATCGGTAGTGGTATACAAATATCCGCCATCCTGTTTACGGATGATTACCCCCATCGGCTCGCCCTGTTTATTGCGATAGTTATCCAGATACACCATGACAGTCTCAGACTCTTCAGTCGCAATACCGCGATCCAGCAGGTCATTAACTATCTCTGGCAGCATTGCATTATAAGAACTTTCGCCGCGAATATCGGCGGGAGACAACGAGACGCCTAACCGGTCGTAATTTTTCTGGTTTTGCGTCATCGAAATATCCACCAGCTTATGCCACATCCGGCGACAATATTCGTCCCCTTGCTGCAGCTTAACTACATAGCTGCGGGCTCTCAGTGCAAAATCAGGATCTTCGTCATACAATTTTTTGGCGGCGCGATAAAATCCTTCAAGGTCAGACAGGGAAATATCACCGTCATTCTCAGCTTTTTCCAGATAGGCAATCAACATACCAAACTGGGTGCCCCAGTCACCGATATGATTCACCCGTGTGACCTTATGCCCCAGGAACTCCAGAGTCCTGACGCTGGCATCACCAATAATGGTTGAACGCAAATGGCCCACATGCATCTCTTTAGCCACATTAGGTGATGAATAATCCACCACCACATGCTGTGCCGGCTGCTTCGCGACCGACAACCGGGCATCTTTAAATGCCAGCCCCGTCTGATGCAGTATCCACTGCTCATTCAGAAACAGATTAATAAATCCGGGCTTGACGGCTTCAGCCCGGTCAATAATTTCTCTGCTCTGTTTATTATTCATCAGCTGCCCGGCCACCTGCTCAGCTAACAATAATGGATTTTGCCCCTGAGATTTTCCAAGAGCCATCATACTATCTATCTGATAATCGCCGAACTCAGGTCGGCCAGACGGACGTACAGAAACAGATTTATCTGTTGTTATATTACTCTCTTCCATCGCCAGTCTGACCCGTTCGGCCAGGACGGATTTAATATCCATAAATCACCTTCATAAATTGACCACAGAAAATATAATCAGTTAACCCGAATAGTTATATTCTTCAGCCATCTGAATTCAGAATCCCTATTACTGACTGCTGTAACTGTTGAGAATTAATACCAATTACCGGAACGACAAATATAGTATCATCGCCGGCTACAGTTCCCAGAATACCATCCGATTTTCCGCAGGAATCAAGCAAGCGGGCAATCAAAGGTGCCGCACCGGGAACCGTATGTGCGACGACCATCCAGTCATTGGTTTCAACACTCAGCACAGAACTTTTCAGGGTGGTTTTCGCGGTAGGTATCCCCCGCTCTGCCGGCAGACAATAGACCATTTCCATTCTGGCATTGCGGGTTCTGACCGCGCCATAGCTGGTCAGCATACGTGATACTTTCGACTGGTTTATATGGGCGAAGCCATTCGCAGTCAGATACTCTACAAACTCGGCTTGTGAACCAAATCGTTCCTCTCTTAGCAGTTGCTGAAAGGCCTTATCGAGGTCTAAATGTTTAATGTTTTTGATGGTATCAGTCATGGTGTTCTCTGAATTAATGAATACATAGGGAATATTATTTTTGTCGGAATAAGAAATACCATTTCCTGATAAAATATTCCCGATAAATATTCACGGAATAATCATTCATTGACTTTAATCATATAACTACCCCGCCACTTAAGTCTCTGTAAACACCCCCTACAGATAAATACATCGGCTAACATTTTATTACACGAAAAGCATCCGTTCATTCCCTCACATTAATTAATCTGATCATTGAAAACTGAATAATTATTTCAAGAAATTTAAAAACACGCTGGCAGCAGTGGGTATTCTCCACTGCTGCCAGATTATTATTACTATGGATATTTCCGTTCTGTTTCATAATTAATGAACAGAACGGCATATTTATCAGGCTTTGACACACATCACGTGATAAACACCGTGCTCTTTTTCTGCCCCTTCGGTTTCATGTTCGAAACCCGGGAAGGCATCATCCCATGCCTGAAGCGCCTGCAGATAAGCAATTTGCGGACTGTTTTTATCACCGAAATTCTCACCAGACATCAGCATCGGGATTCCTGGTGGATAAGGGATAACGGAGTTCGCTGCGGTGCGCCCTGCCAGCTCATAAATGGAGACCAGCTCAGTATTATCCCTGACCAGCTGAGTGTAAGCATCACGTGGCAGCATATCCATCTGTGGCAGCGTCGAATAGGCTTTGTTAAGCTGTTCGCTTGGGTTATGTGTTTTCAGGAACGAAATCATGCGTTGGCCCAGTTGCTGCATCGTCATATTGCCATACAGCGCCGGATCGGTTTCCACCAGACCAGGTAACACTTCAGACAGCAGTGCATCTGCATCATAGTGCTTTTTAAATGACATCAGGCTGTTCATCAGGGTCGCCCATTTACCTTTGGTCACACCCATTGAGAACAGGAACATCACCTGGAAATCGGTAGTACGGGTCGGCACAATCCCCAGACTGGAAAGATATGCGGTAACCAGAGCAGCGGGAACACCATTATCCTGCAGGCTGCCATCGCTGTTCAGTCCCGGCGTTAACAGACTGACTTTTACCGGATCGAGCATTACCCAGTTCTCATCCAGATCACTGAAGCCATGCCAGCTGTCCTGCGGGTCAAGTGCCCAGCATGACTGCTCTTTAACCAGCAACTCCGTCGGAGCATCCGCAAAATCATAACGATTTCCGGTGCGCGGGCAGGTCACCGTCTGAGCATTCCAGGGTTTAAAGAACCAGTCATTATTCTTTTCAGCCTCACGGAATGAACGTGCTACAGCCTGGCGGAACTCCACAGCCTCTTCGATCACTTCGGTCGTCAGGTTGACCCCCTGATTACCTTCCATCATCGCCGCAGCAACATCGTTAGATGCGGCAATTGAGTATAAAGGCGAGGTGGTGGCATGCATCATGTATGCCTGACTGAACTGCGCTGGTTTAATATTACCGCGACCTTCCCGAATATGGATATAGGAGGCCTGAGACAACGCATTCAGTAATTTGTGGGTTGAATGCGTAGCAAAAATTGTCGGCTGATCAGCAGTATGCTGAGCTTTATCACCACGCATGGCGTGGAAGCCTTTATAAATCGGGTTGAAGCGCGAGTAACCGAACCAGGCTTCATCATAGTGAATACGATCACAGCTCTGTCCCAGTAACTGCTGAATAGTGTCACCGTTATAAATCAGACCATCATAGGTACAGTTAGTTACGACACTATAAGCCGGGCGCTGATTTGCTGCTTCACTGGCAAAATGGTTCTGTTTAATCTTCTGGCGCAACGCTTCAGGCTGCATCTGGGCTTTAGGAATCGGACCAATAATCCCGTAAGCATTACGGGTCGGGGTCATGTAAACCGGATGAACGCCGGTCAGCATTAAACCCTGTTCGATAGATTTATGGCTGTTACGGTCACAGATGGCAATATCCTGGTCAGTACAGCAGGCCTGCATAATAGTGCGGTTTGCCCCGGATGTTCCGACAACCAGCGAATAAGAGCGGTCAGCACCAAATACACCGGCGATGTATTTTTCACTCTCACCGAAGGCTCCGGTATGATCCAGCATCGATCCCAGGCAAGCCCTTTCGATTCCCATATCAGTCCGGAAAATATTTTCGCCATAAAAGTCGAAGAATTTACGGCCAACCGGAGTTTTACAGAAACCAATACCGCCCTGATGACCAGGCGCTGACCATGAGTACTCTTTCTCTTTAGCATATTTCATCATCGCAGCCATCAAAGGCGGCATAATGACTTTTTCATAACGTGCTACGGCTGACTGCAAACGACCCACGATAAAATCAGTAGTGTCATCCAGTACCAGGAAAGTTTCACTGACATCACCCATGATCTCCGCAGGTACCGAAGCATTATCCTGATGAGAATTAATCAGTAAAAATGCCGGAGCCTTTTCATGACGGATACGCAGTTGTTTTAAGAAGCCCGTAATTTCGGCACTCTTCTCTGGTGCCCACTCCAGCATCACGCAATCGACCGGTGCCGTTGAGCTGACATAGTTGGTGGCTTCTGCATAGTTGGCAGAAAACCGAACCTGTTCGCCTTTACTGAACAGTGAAGTAGTAATTTTCTCAACTGTCTGCTCAATCGGAGTGAGTGGTGTTGTGGTACTTAGGGCTTTATTGACAACCACTAAATAATTTTTATCACACATAAGATCCTCATTATTATACTTTGTATAAACGGTCAGGGCGTGCATCGCTTATTTATAATGATGAGAAATAAGCGATGTATTTCCTGGTGAGAAAGTCAAAAAGATAATCAACCTGACCTGATGAAGATGAAATTAAACGATAGAAATTATTTTTTCCAGTCTATTTTTTCGTAAAAAAAAACATTTAAATACTAATTCATTAGTCATGACTTTTAATATAAACACTTAATGAAAGCACAAAAATAAATTCATTTAAAAACAACAATATATGATATTTTTTTGTTAAAAAATGGCATCCGAATATTTATATTAAAATAAATTTAACCGGCTAATTATTGATATTGATCAATTTCAATTTAAGATAATTACATTTAATGTGAAGCCAGAAAAGTTAATTCAAAAATAACCAAAAATATTTAAATTCAAAAATTAAGAATTTAAATACAAATATGAATATCAGATAATTTTAAACCAGGAGAATATTATGGCTTCAAATTCCAGGAAAATGGGAGTCGTCGATCTGACGGTCCTTGTCGCCGTGAATATGATGGGCTCAGGTATCATCATGCTGCCTGCCAGCCTCGCTGAGACCGGAGCAATTTCAATTTTATCATGGGTTGTTACCGTAGTCGGGGCGATGTGCATTGCCTATACTTTTGCAAAGTGCGGTGCCTTGTGTCGTCGTGCCGGAGGTATGTCCGCATATGCTGAGGAAGCCCACGGAAAATCAGCCTTTTTTATTGCGTCTTACACTTACTACATCTGTCTGGTTATCAGTTGTGTTGCTATTGCCGTCTCCGCTGCAGGCTATATGGCACCGTTTGCGCCATGGATTAAAAGCTCACCGGTCCATACCTTCCTGACTGTAATTGCAATATTAGTGGTTACCATGGTCGCTAACTTTAAAGGACCAAAAATCACCGGGAAAATCTCAAGCTTCACCATCTGGGGAATAATCATACCGGTTGCCGGTCTGTCAGTGATCGGCTGGTTCTGGTTCGATCCGGCCATTTTCAGTGCCGCGTGGAATCCACATTCAATGTCTACCGGCAGTGCCATTTCTTCCGGTATTTCACTGACTTTATGGGCATTCCTTGGAGTAGAGTCAGCAGGTGCTAACTCGGATGCGGTCGAAAACCCGGAACGTAACGTCCCGCTGGCTTGCCTGTTTGGTACCGGATTTGCGGCCATCGTCTACATTGCTTCGACAACAGTAATTCAGGGCATTGTGCCTAATGATCAACTGGTAACCTCAGATGCGCCGTTTGGTCTGGTGTTCTCCATGATGTTTACCCCACTGGTCGGACAGATCATCACTGCGCTGGCAGTTATCGCCTGCATCGGCTCTCTGCTGGGTTGGCAGTTCACCAATGCTCAGGTCTCTAAAGCCGCGGCTGACGACAAATTATTTCCGAAAATCTTCGGTAAAATCAGCAAAAGTGATGCCCCCATTGCCGGTATGCTGATTATGCTGGTACTGGAATTATTGCTGGCATCAATGACTATCTCTCCGAACCTGTTGAAACAGTTCAATATGCTGTTGAACCTGGCAGTATTTATCAACATGGTCCCTTATGTACTGTCGATGACTGGCCTGCAGGTTATGATGCAGAAAAACCATGTCAGCAAATCTCAGTACCGTATCGCCTCTCTGGTGAGTACTTTTGCAGTGCTGTACAGCATTTACGGAGTGTATTCATGTGGTGTGGAAGCCGTCTTCGGCGGAACCATTATTACCCTGATAGGTTATATCTTCTACGGATTTCTGGCAGGTCGTGATACTCCGTCTGATTCTCCTTCTTCTGCGGTCTGACCTTCCCTGTTCCCTCTGCCGTTGGCAGGGGGAAATTTCAGTGTTTACTCATCCCGGCTATATGCTCTCAGTGATAACGAACAGCCATCTTTTCATTCAGTTGCCTTTCGTAAAGCCATCTTACTGCGCGGTGAAACAGTCAACCGGTCATGCCTTGAAAAACCCTCCGTGCGGCAACGACTGTCAGAGTTTAAAAATTCATACTGAACTATTTTCCCGGGAGAACAGGCACAGAGTGGGTTTAATCCCCCTTGCCAGCCGCTGGTTTTGGCAAACCAACCACTACCGGCCAAAGTTCACAGGCTTGAGTACAATAAAAGGGAATATGGGCCCCCTGAGGTTTCAGGTACGGGTCGGCATCAGCGAAAGACTCAACAACAATGACATATCTTAAGATATTAAGGTTTTGCTAAGGATTCCCTGCCACATTACTAAAAAAACCCACCAACAGAGACTGATATTATGGTTTATCGTATCCGTGATGTACTTCCACATCAGGACAGCCGTTTTTTTCGTCATCTTCATATACTGGTAGCACTGCTGATTCTGGCTCAAATCATAAATTCCAATCTGACTCAACGTAAAGCCCTGGGACAATGGTCTGTGACGGGCATAGTGACATGGCTGCATATTATTGCAGGATTTGCCACACTGTTTTGTGGCGTCATCATGTTATGCTGGATGCTCTCCCAACGTGGTTTCCGGTATTATTTCTCCTGGGTCTGTCTGGATTTTCGCGGAATCATGCAAGATTTCAGAACACTCGGCAAAT
Organism: Tatumella citrea; assembly: GCF_002163585.1. Taxonomy (NCBI): domain Bacteria; kingdom Pseudomonadati; phylum Pseudomonadota; class Gammaproteobacteria; order Enterobacterales; family Erwiniaceae; genus Tatumella; species Tatumella citrea. Next base: position 973,147 of record NZ_CP015579.1, on the reverse strand, counting down.
TACGCTTACCCGATGCTCATCCGGGCGGTATCGCTGCAACAGTTCAGGGGCTGGGTGTGGTTTCTTTGCATATTGTTGCGGTTTGCGGTGGGTTATGGTTTGTGCTGAATACTTACTATGGTGCCAATGCAGCACTGACACATCAGGTGCTGCATCTGCATAAGGCTCTGACTCTCTATATTGAAACTTATTTCTGGGCTCACGCCACTATGGGGATAGTGCATATGTTTCTCACCCTCCGTTCACAGCAACTGCACCAGCCCTGACTCCCGTTATCTGGCTGATAACTAGTAACGACACCATCATTTTAACCCTGAAGATGACCTGTCTGTCGCAGACATTACTGCATTGATTTTTGCCACAGTTTATACCGAAATAATTCTCTGATTTCATACCATTATCTGCCAGGAATAACAGTCACCGGCTCAACACCGCCTGGCAGAATTACCTGTAAACTCATCAGGCAGCCGGGAAGTCAGGTAGCGTTGATTTGTCATTTTCCTGAGTCATACTGAGGTTTTGCTGGCAGATGTTCAGGTGTCCGGTCGCAGTACTGCTCCTCCCTTTTCAAACACATTGCTGCAGACATCTTTAGTCTGTGCAACAGAGTTGGTTAAAATGACAACAAACAGTGAATCAGGCAAGAAAACATTTTTCTGACAATAGCGAAAAATGTCTACCTAACAGAATGATAGTTAATAAGTTTTATTAGATATCCAGCGGAAAACCGGCTAACAGCTATTGGGGACAGTACTTGCAAACCAGAGCATAAAAGAATAAAAATACATTAAAACCGAATAACCATTCACCCGGAGAGTGCCGTGAAGGAACGTAGTACCGAATTAGTTCAGGGGTTTCGTCATACAGTCCCGTACATCAACGCTCATCGCGACAAGACCTTTGTCATCATGCTTGGCGGCGAAGCCATTGAACACGAGAACTTCTCCGGCATAGTGAATGATATTGGATTGTTGCATAGTCTGGGGATCCGCCTGGTACTGGTGTATGGCGCCCGTCCACAGATTGATGCGAATCTGGCAGACCACCAACTGGAACCGTTGTATCACAAATATACCCGTGTGACTGACGCGACTTCACTTGAGCTGGTTAAACAGGCTGCCGGTCGTCTGCAACTGGAAATCACCGCTCGTCTGTCGATGAGCGTAAGCAATACCCCGCTACAGGGCGCGCATATTAATGTGGTGAGTGGCAATTTTATTATCGCTCAGCCGCTGGGCGTCGATGACGGGGTCGATTATTGCCATTCAGGACGTATTCGCCGTATTGACCACCAGGCTATTCATCGCCAGCTGGATAACGATGCCATTGTACTGATTGGCCCGGTTGCCGTTTCTGTCACCGGTGAGAGTTTTAACCTGACTTCAGAAGAAGTTGCGACTCAGGTTGCCATTAAACTGAAAGCAGAAAAAATGATTGGCTTCTGCTCTGAACAAGGCGTGACCGATGCGGAAGGGAATATCGTGTCCGAAATGTTCCCGAATCAGGCACAGCAACGGGTTGATGCCTTTGAGCAACAGGGCGAATATCTTTCCGGTACTGTGCGTTTTTTACGTGGTGCTGTTCAGGCATGTCGCAGCGGTGTTCCCCGCAGTCATCTGATCAGCTATCAGGAAGATGGCGCTCTTTTACAGGAACTGTTCTCACGGGAAGGTATAGGTACTCAGGTAGTTATGGAGTCTGCAGAACAGATCCGTAAAGCCACTATCGACGATATCGGCGGCATATTAGAGTTAATTCGTCCGTTAGAACAACAGGGTATCCTGGTGCGTCGTTCCCGCGAGCAGCTGGAAATGGAAATTAATAAATTTACCGTGGTGGTCCGCGATAACCTGACAATTGCTTGTGCCGCACTCTATCCGTTCCCTGAAGAGATGATTGGGGAAATGGCGTGCGTAGCGGTTCATCCGGAATATCGTAGTTCTTCAAGGGGCGAGGTATTGTTGCAGCATATCTGTCTGCAGGCCCGGATGATGGGGCTGCGTAAAATTTTTGTTCTGACTACCCGCAGTATTCACTGGTTCCAGGAACGTGGTTTTATTCCGGTGGATATCGAATCCCTGCCGGAAACTAAAAAGAAAATGTACAACTATCAGCGCCGTTCTAAAGTGCTGATGCTGAATCTGAACTGAAGTACAGCATCCCTCTGCAGACAGAGGGATGCATTTCCAGAGCATCAGACCTGAGGCTGAGCCAGTTGCCAGCTCAGACCACTGCGCCGCAGAGTCCGCGACTGAACCGCCCGGTTAAACAGCGATTCATCGCTGTAAATCGTCAGTTGTTTACGTGCACGGGTAATCGCGGTATATACCAGTTCACGGCTCAGCACAGGGCTGAACTGAGGCGGTAACACCAGTGCGGTGTGATCAAATTCAGATCCTTGTGATTTATGAACAGTCATCGCCCAGGCAGTATCATGCGGCGGCAGACGACTCGGCTGAACAGCTTTAACATCGCCTTCCGGTAGCATAAAGTACACCTTCAGTTGTCCATTGCTATCAGCCATCGTGATCCCGATATCCCCGTTAAACAGCCCTAATGCACTATCGTTACGGGTTATCATAACCGGTCTTCCTGAATACCATTGCCCGTTCGCCGGGGCGAGGCGCTTCTGCTGGCGTAAGCGTTGTTCTATCCTTTGATTCAGACCACTGACGCCGAACGGCCCTTCACGCAATGCACAAAGCAACTGATAGCGGCTAAACGCCTGCAAAACATCTTCAGGCTCAGACTGTTGGCGGATCATTTCCAGCATTCCGGCATAACCATCACTGATGTCACCCAACATTGCCAGCCAGTCATCGGCCGATGCCAGAGAACGCAAAGCAATATCCTGATATTCATCTTTGCGGATAGCGTCCAGTCTGGCCAAATCACCCTGGTTAACAGCGGCAGCCAGCTGCCCGATGCCGGAACCGGCAGAAAAACGATAGCTCTGACGCAACAGGCACAGGCTGTCACGCACTGCAGGGGCTTGTTCAACCACAGTTCCGTTCAGGCTGGCACCGGTTAATTCTGACAGTTCTCTGGCACGCTGCGGGCTGTATCCGTATTCTGCACAACGGCAGATATCGCCCAACACAGCCCCCGCCTCAACCGAAGCCAGCTGATCACGGTCACCGAGAAATATCACACGGGCAGTGGGCGGTAGCGCACTGATCAGTGAAGCCATCATCGACAAATCCACCATTGATGCCTCATCCACCACCAGTACATCCAGGTGTAAAGGATTCCCGGCATGATAACGCAGGCTACGGGTGCCAGGCCTTGCACCCAGTAACCGGTGCAGAGTGGTTGCTTCCTGTGGGAAACGGGACTTTAGTTCATCGCTGACCGGCAGAGCCTGCAAAGCTTTACCGAGCGATTCTGTCAGCCTTGCGGCAGCTTTACCGGTAGGGGCTGCCAGACAGATACGTAATCGTTGTGGTTCCAGCAGCAGTAATGCCGCCAGCAACCGGGCAACCGTTGTGGTTTTGCCGGTACCAGGTCCGCCAGAAATCACTGAATGCTGTCGGGTCAGGGCCACAGCAGCAGCTATTTTCTGCCAGTTATTTCCTTCCTCGCCAAATAACCGGTCAAGAATAGTTCTAATCTCTGACGGTTCAGTAAGTTTCGCTGGTAAATCGGCCGAAAAGAAACCAGCAACCTGTCGTTCCTGGTGCCACATCCGGTGCAGGTAGAGCCTGTCATTGTCTAAAACCAGTGGGGTTGCCAGTGAGCCATCGCTTACAGCATTCCAGCGACTAAGCAGTTCTTTCCACAACTGCGGTTCCTGAGGTGCTCCCGCAGCCTGCCAAAGTTCACTGACCAGCACTAACTGACGCCCGGAAAATAACTTATCCGGCTGAAGCAGAGATAACGGTAAACAAACATGCCCTTCACCGCTCCCGGCACTGAGACAGGCAGCGGCCAGTAATCCGGGGGAAGAACCGCTGTTTTCCACCAGCCGGGCAAAACGCAGGTCCAGCGGTCGAAATATCTGAGCTTCCTGAGCCTGCTTCAGTAACTGTTCAAATTCAGACATCAGCAATTCCCTCATTCCCGGCGAACAGGTTGTCCAACTGCCGGATAAAGTCTTCCTCCGGGCGGGTAAAGAACACTCCATTTTCCGGTTGTTCACCTCCCATCCCTCTAAGGAACAGATAGAAAACGCCACCAAAGTGTTGTTGGTACTGATAACCGTCAATCCGGTGTCTCAGATAGCGGTGCAACGCCAGGCTGTAAAGCTGATATTGCATATCATAACGATGATCAATCATTGCCTGTTCCATTGCCTGCGGAGTATAGGCACTGCTGTCGGCCCCCAGCCAGTTTGATTTATAATCCAGCAGGTAGTATTTGCCCTGCCAGCGAAAGACCAGGTCAATAAATCCTTTCAGCATCCCCTTCACCTGAAAGAAATCCACTGCCGGAGCCCGGCCTGACAAATCATCGAAACTTCTCATCAGACTATCTAACGCCTGCGGCTGAAGTAATTGATCTATCGGCAGATAAAACTCCATTTCCACCAGCCGGTCCTGTGGCAACAATGCAGATAATGATAATCCGTCGGCCATCAACGGCGTGCCGAGCAGAGTACTCAGCCACTGCTGTAATACCGGAACCCAGTGATCCGGATAGCCGTGCGCCGCCACCTGTTCAGCCAGCCACTGCTCAGGTACCGGCTCACTGAATTCAAGTTGCTCAAACAGGCTGTGCAGAAATGTCCCTGGCCCTGCGCCGCGTGGAAAGTGATGAGCTGTCAGCTGCAATGGTTGTTCGTCCTGTTGCTCCCCGACAGCATCAATATCAAATCCCGGCATGATATCCAGCAAACGCGAACTGCCATGTCGTTGCAGACCTGAATAACTGGTGACCCGCCAGAAATCATTGAGTGATCTGGTTAGATGTCGGCTGGCCAGTGGCTGACCTGAAACTCCGGGGTCATGCCAGTTGCTGACTTCGGCGTTATCTGCCATAACCACACCGATATTGTCATCCTGGAGCGTAAGTAAGTGCTGACGTAACTGTTCCGCCGTAGCCGGCTGGCCCTGCTGTAACAGATAACCAATCGCACTGTTATGGATATCAGTCTCCCCCTGAGCTTTGCGGTTTCCACGAAACAGAGGAGCAAGACCAATGCTGCAATGCCAGACCGACCGGGTTAATGCAACATAGAGCAGCCTTAAATCCTCGGCCAGTCGCTCCTCTTCGGCAAGTTCAAGGCTTTGCTCCTGCTGTTGCAAATCAAGCACTGCCAAATAACTCTCCCGATCATGGTAGAGCGCCGCTTCCGCCTGTCGCCAACTGGCCGCAAAAGGTAACCACACCAGCGGATACTCCAGTCCTTTCGATTTATGAATAGTGACTATCTGTACCAGATGTCGATCGCTTTCAAGTCGTAACTGCTGGCTGCTGGCATTGATATCCGGGTGTAAAATCTGCCGGCTAAGATAACGTACCAGCGCGTGGGGGCTGTCCAGTTGTACAGAGGCCTCCTGTAGTAATTCACCAAGATGCATGATGTCAGTCAGCCGTCGCTCCCCGCCATCGCTGGCCAGCAAATTTTCTGCCAGGCACTGTTGAATCATCAGTTCGCGCAACATTGGTAATATTCCCGACTGGCGCCACAACTGCTGCCACCCGGCAAACTGATCAGTAACTTCATCCCAACGCGTACTGTCCTGAGTTATTTGTTCAAGTGTTGCAGCATCAGTACCAATGATTGAGGTTGCCAGCGCGGTACGTAAAGTACGCTCCTGCTCCGGGGCTAATATCGCCTGTAAAATCCATAATAATTCCCGGGCTTCGGTGGTCAGCCAGACACTGTCGCGGCTGGAAAGATAGACCGACGCAATCCCTTTGAGCTGTAAAGCATCTCTGATAATTCCGGCTTCCCGGCTGCTGCGTACCAGCACCGTAATATCCGCAGCGGTCACCGGCCTTTCCTGCTGTTTACTGTCAATAAAACAGGCTTTTCCCTGCTGCCCGGCAGTGAGCCAGCGGGCAATATCATTTGCCGCCTGCTTCGCCATGATTTGCTGGTACTCACTTACCCCCATGCCTTCGCCGGGAGCCAGCCAGAAGCGCATTGCTGGCTGAACCTCGCCATGCAACTGCAGGCTGAGAGTCTGGTTGCGCTCACTGGAAGCTACCGGCTGAAAAGGAATATCACTGAAAATAAAAGGATTTTCCGTGCCGGAGAACAGCCGGTTAACTCCGGCAACCATTGCCGGTGACGAACGCCAGTTGGTGCCTAACGTGTAGTGAGCACTGACTTCTTTTCTGGCAGAGATATAGGTAAAAATATCTGCACCACGAAATGCATAGATAGCCTGTTTCGGATCGCCAATCAGCAACATAGCATTCTGCGCCTGCCCGCCATACAGAGCGTTAAATATGCGGTACTGTAAGGGGTCGGTATCCTGAAATTCATCAATCATTGCCACCGGATAACGCTGGCGTATAGATTCAGCCAGCGCCGGTCCGGCCTCATGCTGCAACGCATAATCCAGCCGACTGAGCAGATCATCAAAACTCAATAATGCCTGTTGGCGCTTTTGCTGAATTACAGAGAGGCGAATTTCGCGCAATGCGTGGCTGACCAGACAATCATAAAGAGTTACCGGGTGCTGCAAAAAGAGTTCAATTTGCGTAAATACCGGATGCTGTGGAGCCTGACCCTTTTTGGTTTTTTCGGTCAGTATACTTTGGGCAAAACGCCCGAGTTCTTTAGGAAACTGATAGCTGCTCCCGGTATCCGCGGCCCACACATCCAGCTTTTCCAGCCAGACTGGTAAATTCTTTTTACTGTAGCTGCGTTTATCCACATCAGACAGCTCAACCAGTTCCCGGATATCCGCAGATGCGGCAGACCAGGCCTGTTTCAGTTCGCTGATTCGCTGCATGTTCTGCTGATGGCGTTGTTCGAGGCTCTGATCTTCATCGACCGGGGATTTAATCTCCGGCATTTCACCCTGTAACCATGGCAACAGAGAGGCCAGCAAATGTTCTGGCCCGCTAAAGTTCTCCAACACAGCCCGGGCAGTGTCCCCGGACAACGGGTAACAGTAACGACGCCAGAAATCTGCTGCACCCTGGCTCAGTAATTGCTGCTGGTTCTCAACCAGTTGTTGCTCAAATAACATTCCGGATTCAAAAGCATTCATATTCAGCATCCGCTGGCAAAAACCATGAATAGTGAATATTGATGCTTCATCCATTTGCCGCTCAGCGGCCAGCAATAACCCGGCGGCTGCCGGTAAATCAGTAATCTGCTGTAACAGAGGCTGCCAGGCGCTGTCCTGTTTAGCCGGGGCTGGGTCTGAACCACCTGAAAGCTCTGCCTCATGGCGCTGCCCTTCAACGGCCCGGATACAGGCAATTCGTAAACCATGAATATTGTCACGGATACGCCCGCGTAGTTCTGCGGTTGCGGCTTCGGTAAACGTCACCACCAGTATCTCTTCAACGGATAACGGGCGGCTGTAGGCTTGTTCACCGCCCAACCCCAGTAACAAACGCAGATACAGAATACCAATGGTATAAGTTTTACCAGTGCCGGCAGAGGCTTCAATCAGCCTCTGGCCCTGTAAAGGCAAAAGTAACGGGTCCAGTGTTTCAGCCTGTTGCAAGCTCATCATCAGTTACTCATTGTTAATATCATCAGTCCCGACATCGCCGGCTTATTCTGCGACATGGGCTAAAATCACCGGCAGATACCACAACTCAGCCGCAGTGCATATTTCCGTAATCATCAGCGGATCGGTCTCACGGGACAGTCGTTTCAGGAACGGATCGCTTCCTTCACCGGGCACCAGAAAATTACCATTCCAGGCATCGGTCAGTTTTTGCAGTGCTTTACGCTGAGTATCTTCATCCTTCAACAACTGATTATCGTTCCCCAGGCTGGCTTTCAGCCAGCTGCCACCACAGCCCTTGAGCAGTAACAGTGGCTGATTCATCCCCTGCTTAAAACCGGCTATCAGACGTTCGAGTTGCTCTGTTGCCTGTATCTGAGGCAGCGGTAAAAAACGCCAGCAGCTGTTCTTACGCCCATACATCCGGCTGATCCCCTGGCCGCCAAGCGCGCAATACACCATATGCTCTATCCATAACAGCAAGCCATCACTAAGATTCAGTTCTCCGGGGCGCCAGCGTAAAATGCCATCCTGCTGAACGCCGGTCAGCCAGCCAGTCAGCCGTACCGACAATTCCAGATCTACTTCCAGACTCCGGGTTTCCCCAAGTTGCCCCTGAACCTGATCGGAAATTTCCTGCATTTCTGCCAGCTGTTTGTCACGCAATATGGCGCCGAATGCACCGTAGGGAAGATGTCCCGCCAGCCGTTGACGGCGGAAAAATAGTTCACTGTCCTGACCGAAAATCAGTGTATTCAGTAACTGATGGTTCAGTTGGTAACGTTGCAGATTATCCAGTTCGAAAGGTTCGGTATCAGGTAAATCTTCTTGTTGATCGACAAACCGGACTCCCAACCGCTCCGTAAACCAGGCCCGGACAGGATGCCGCCAGAAGCTTAATAACTGATTCAGGGTGATTTCCTGGCACTGATAATCGTCCAGTGGCTGAGCGAAGTCAGGCATTGCCTCCCCCTGCCCGAGTGCCGAGGGTAGCCATTCACTGGCAAAACTTTGCCCGGCACTCTGCGGAATATAATTCTGTTCAGCAAACGGGGTACGACTATGATGATGTACCAGATGCTCCGAGACCCGCCGGGCACTGTCATCAACATTCAGTGATTCATCTCCCGGCAGGCAAAAACTCTGTGCAATGTATTCACACAGCTCGCTGACCAGAACCGACGGCAGACGTTCTCTGTTGTCCTGAATACTACGGCCAATGTAGCTGATATACAGCCGGTCACGTGCAGAGACCAGCGCTTCAAGAAACAGGTAACGGTCATCATCACGGCGGCTGCGATCTCCACGCCGTGGGGATTGTTGCATCAGATCAAATCCTGAAGGAGTCAGGGTCCGTGGATATACCCCGTCATTCATTCCTAACAGGCAAACCACTTTAAAGGGTATCGAGCGCATTGGCATCAGGGTACAAAAGTTTACCTGCCCGGCCAGAAAACGCTGGCTGATCCGCTGTTGATCCAGTTTCGAACTCAGTTCATCACGCAATATTGTGACCGGAATTTCGGCCGGATAACGGGCTTCAATACCCTGCTCAGTCAGTTGTCGCCACTGCTCATCAATAATTGCCAGCGCGGCTTCACTGTCTGCATCTCCTGCAAAAAAAGTGGTAATCATTTCACGACAACAAGGCTGCCATTCAGTCAGGGTCAGACTCTGCTTTAAACGCTGCCGCCACTCGGTCAGGCAACTGAGTAGTTCTGCCAGCTGACCCGCGAGCTCAGCCATCAGCCCGGCTGCTTCATCGTAAGGTAAAATGCCCTGCCAGTCCCCCTGGTCACTGTCCAGGGCATAACCCAGCAACATCCGCTGCAGACCAAATTGCCAGGTATGCTGCCCGGTCACCGGCAGAGAAAGCTCACTGACACTGCTGTCATCAAGCCCCCAGCGGACACCAGACTCATCTACCCAGTGCCGTAATGTGGTTAATCCCTGCTCATTGATTGCGAATCTGGCAGCCAGTGCCGGAACTTCCAGTAATGCCAGTACATCTTCCGGGGTAAAACGACTGTCAGGCAGTGATAACAACTGCAGAAATGCCTGAATGACCGGATGAGCATAGCTGGCACGGCGGTCTGAAATGGCAAACGGGATATGACGCTGTCGATCAGCACCGGCGAACACTGACTGGATAAATGGTGAGTAGCTATCGATGTCAGCGACCATCACAATAATATCGCGCGGCTTCAGTTCAGGATCTGCCTCCATTAACCCGAGCAGATAATCCTGCAATACTTCAGTTTCCCGCTGCGGGCTATGGCAGGCATGTAATGAGAACGAATCGTCACCTTCTGCCAGAAGGCGCTTGCTAAAACTGTGACTAAATTGTTCTATCGTCAGCCCGGTGACCGCATGATCTTCAAGGCTAAGAATGTCCTGTTGCAGGCTGTGCAGCAGAGTGTCGTGACCGGGTTCAGCAAAAGCATCTATTTCATTATCCAGCGCATCCATCTGTGCCAGTAAATAGAGATTATCGCGCCCCAGTTTTCCCCAGGACGCGAGTAACGGCTGAGTCAGCTGCTGCTCCCCTTCCGGGGTAAACAGAGATTCAGCCTGCTGTGGCTGACGGAACATCGCCCGCTGCTGCGTGGAATTAAGAAGCCTGCGCTGACGGTTTTGCAGTCTGGCGAGAAATGCCGAATCGCGGATATCCCCCCAGTAATCACGACAAGGATTGGTAAACAGCAAATGGATATCAATGTGTCGGCCCAGGGCCTGTAAAGCCTGCAGATAGACCGGTGGTAATGCCGATATACCACAGATAAACACCCGGGGAGGAAGTCCCGGAGGGGGAGTAGTGCTCTGTTCCAGAGCCTGAATAAACCGCGAATAGAGGTTGGCACGGTGCCATTCAGGCTGTCCCAGCTCTGCTGTGTATTCCACCAATGCCCGCCATAACGGCGCCTGCCAGAGTTGAGCCTCACCAGGCCCCTCAGCCAGCTGATGCTGTTCCCATAAATTCAGCCAGTCGGGGCGGTAGACCAGATACTGGTCAAACAAGTCGGCAATACGGCTGCTAAGCTGAAATAGCTTACGTTTATCCGCATCGTCAGTCAGGTAATGACGCAAAGGCAGAAAATCATCACGATCCAGCATTTCGGGCAGCAGCGTCATCAGCTTCCAGCTCATCGCACTTTTATTAAAGGCACTTTGCTGCGGGATATCTGGTAATACCCGGACAAACATCTGCCAGATAAAGGTGGCAGGCAGCGGGAATTCGATATTCGCCGCGATACTAAACTTCTCTGCCAGGGACATCTGCAACCACTGTGCCATACCAGGGCTTTGCACCAGCACCACTTCACTGGCAAAGGGATCATCCAGCGGCTGCACTTTAATAATATGAGCAGTCAGATCCTTCAGAATATCCAGATGATTGGAATGATAAACGCTGAACATATTTTCTCCTGAAACTGCTGCCGGCTATGCCCGTCACTCTACCTTCTCATCCATGGGTTGCAAGCCTTAGAGTAGTTATTCCGGCAGATGTCCGTCAAACGGTGGACAAAACCACTGTTCCAGTTCGGAATGCCGGTTAAATGGTCCCTGTACTTTAGCGGTCACCAACAGGCAGCCATCTTCTGTCATTTCCCGCTTAAGCTCGCTGTGCCATCCAGTTGGTGGTTTTCCTGCCAGCACCTGAGTTGCGGCCCAACTGGCATCGCGCTGTGCCTGCCGCATTCGAAAACCATACACCAGTTGCTGATGATACCCGGATAACAGTAAAACGGTCAGCGACAATATAAGTAATGCAATCAGGCATTCTGCCAGGCTAAAGCCGTGGTTGCGAAACGGCGCATAATGTCTCGTCCGGCAACGGACAAAGGTCGGTCCAACCGGCAGGTACTGCCACCACTGTCTGGCGGCCGTTTTTAGATGCGACCACTTGCCGCCAAAGACTTTTTTCACCACTGGCCGACATCCCCAGTAACAGCGCTGTTTCTGGTGTTTGCCAGAGCAGGCAACTTTGCCAGTCCTGCGTGGCAGGAGACTGGCATTGCCAGCCGTTGGCTGACGGCCACTGACGTAATAGTCCCCATTGCAGTGCCGATTGTGCCTGGTAAAAATCCCGCAAATACGCAGTTTCGTCTGCTATCCCTGCCATGCTCTGTTCCAGTAACCGGGCGCTGCCATGCAGTAACATGATGCCTGACAGCAGCAGTACCATGACCATTAACAGCGGGCTGCTGCCTCTGCGATTCACAGATTTTCTGCCAGTAGCCAGTGGTGACGCACCAGGCTGATATGCGGACCTGCTGACATCCGCAGAGTTATACCAATCCGTGGCGCCTGTAACATAAAAGTCAGTTCATCTACCTGCAAAACCGCGGGATCAGTTAGCCGCTCCCAGCCACTGCCCTGACACCCGTTAACATTCCTCTGCGTCTCTATCTGCCCGTCCCGCCACCGGTAACCATAACTTTCGTTGTGGATCCCCCCGGACAGACCGGCAGAGATATAACGTCGATCCTGCCATTGCAGAATCAGACAGTGCTGATCGTGACTTATTGTGATCGCAGGCAATCGGCAAGGTGCCTGTTGGCAGTACCCTGCCCGACGCAGGCTTTTTTCAAAAATCAGCATCAGCTGGTGTATTTCCTGAGCCAACTGCTGCTGTTGCTGTAAACGGCGACTTTGCTGAAACAACTGTGGAAAAAACTGCCCGGCGGCAAGAAATATCAGGCTACTTAACAGCATCGCTAACAACATTTCTCCCAGCGAGAATCCGGCTGATATCTTTTGCATGAGTGGTAACAAGGGTTGCTTATTCACAGACATCCCTCCTGTTCCGGCTGGCAAATTCTGATTCTGGCGCGGGCCGAAATGATTGCCCGCCAACGTTGCTCAGATGGCCCGAACTCAATACTTCCGGCTCTTGCAACACTTCGGCGACCATAAAATCCTGGCTCTCCGTTGACTTTCGGAGCAGCCTGCTGAGGATAAAGTGACCGCCAGACAAACCTCCCCGCCTGGCTGCAATCTTTTGCTGCAGGCAACGGATGGGCGTCAATACACCAGTAACCGTCCTTGTATAAAACTACGAGAGGTAAATCACGGTTGGCACGGTGCGCATATTCACGTACTCCGGCCAGAAAAAAATGCAACCGGGTTGCGGTTTCTGACAATTGTTGCCGCTCGCGCCAGCCTTGCCAGAAATGCCCGCCACCACCTGCCAGCAGAGCAATTATCAGCAAAACGACCATCAGTTCCGGCAGGGTGAATCCGCCAGTAGAAATCATTAATCGGTTTCTGTTCATTAGGCGAGTATCGCGAACATCGCCGCTGCGGAACAGGCGAAAACAGCCAGATTACGTGGCAGGCTGCAAGTCTGTAAATCCGGTTACACCCTCCTCATTAGAATACAGAGAACAGTCGCAATCCGGGGAAAAAAGCCAAAAAAAACGGCAGAGCTGTCAGGCTCTGCCGTATTATTTCAGGACTGAAAAACAGAAATCAGATAGCTACCGGCGCTTTTATTGCCGGGTGCGGGTCATAGCCTTCAATTTCGAAATCTTCAAAACGATAATCGAAAATAGACTCCGGCTTACGCTTAATTTTCAGCACAGGCAACGGACGCGGTTCGCGGGTTAATTGCAGGCGGGTCTGTTCAAGATGATTGTTGTACAGATGGGTATCCCCGCCGGTCCAGACGAAATCACCTACCTGCAGATCGCACTGCTGTGCCACCATATGAACCAGCAGAGCATAGCTGGCAATATTAAACGGCAGACCAAGGAAAATATCACAGGAACGTTGATATAACTGGCAGCTCAGACGCCCGTCAGCCACATAGAACTGGAAGAAGGCATGGCATGGAGCCAGAGCCATTTTATCAAGTTCACCGACATTCCATGCTGAAACAATAATACGCCGTGAGTTCGGGTCCTGCTTCAGCTGGCGAATCACTTCGCTTATCTGATCAATATGGCGCCCGTCGGCGGCTGGCCAGCTACGCCATTGTTTGCCATAGACTGGGCCTAAATCGCCATTTTCATCAGCCCACTCATCCCAGATACTAACTTTATTCTCTTTCAGATAGCCAATATTGGTGTCACCCTGCAGGAACCACAGCAGTTCATGAATAATTGAACGCAGATGGCACTTCTTGGTAGTGACCAGCGGAAAGCCCTGCTGCAGATCGAAACGCATCTGATGGCCAAAAATCGATAACGTACCCGTGCCGGTACGGTCGTCTTTAGCTGTGCCTTCATTTAAAACCTTCTGCATCAGTTCCAGATACTGTTTCATTTTACTTCACCCGGTTGTTTCAGTGGGCTGGTACGGTAAGCCCAAATCATCATAATAACACCGGCCAGAATCATTGGTATGGAGAGAATCTGCCCCATACTGATCACGCCATCAAACAGTCCCAACTGGGCGTCCGGCTGACGGAAAAACTCAACAATGATACGGAAAGCGCCGTAACCAATCAGGAACAGACCAGAAACACTTCCCCTTGGGCGCGGTTTGCGAATAAATACATTCAGGATGATGAACAAAATCACCCCTTCCAGCAACAGCTCATAAATCTGTGACGGGTGACGTGGCAATACCCCGTAAGTATCCAGTAACGACTGCCATTGTGGATGAGTCGCCACCAGCGCCACATCTTCATCATGAGATCCCGGGAACAGCATCGCCCATGGGCAGTTCGGATCCACGCGGCCCCACAATTCGCCGTTAATAAAATTACCCAGACGACCGGCACCCAGACCAAACGGGATGAGCGGTGCAATAAAATCAGATACCTGGAAGAAAGTACGATGAGTCCGGCGGGCAAAAATCAGCATCACCACAATAACGCCAATCAATCCGCCGTGGAATGACATTCCGCCATCCCACACTTTGAATAAGTAGAGTGGATTCGCCAGGAACAACGGCAGGTTATAAAACAGCACATAACCAATACGCCCGCCCAGGAAAACCCCAAGGAAACCAGCATACAGTAGGTTTTCGACTTCATTTTTGGTCCAGCCACTGCCTGGCTTATTAGCCCGACGTCCCGCCAGCCACATGGCAAAAATGAAACCGATAAGGTACATCAGACCGTACCAGTGAAGCGAAACCGGACCAACAGAAAAAATCACCGGGTCAAATTTAGGAAAAGCAAGATAGCCGTTAGTCATCTTTCACCATTATTCTTTCTATCTGAAAGCCTGCCGTCACGGGGGTTCCCGGGAGCCAGACAGTAAAGAGGTGCGCATGATAGCACAGCCTCTCTGCCGGTGTGATCAGCAAATGTAAACATGGATGAGTGGTCAGCGCCCGCCACGGATTAAACCACCCAGACCGCGTCGCTCCATAAAAACCACCACCTGATAACGGACTTCACTGGCGGTACTGGCCTGTAGCACCTGCTCAGCCAGCTGTTCCGTTTCAGTGCAATCCAGGTGACGTAACAGATACTTAACCCGCGGTACGTTTTTACCGTTCATGCTTAAATGACGGAAGCCCATGCCAACCAGCAATGCCACGCACATCGGATCTCCGGCCATTTCACCGCACAGACTCATCGGCAGATTATGCCGCCGGGCTTCTGAACTGATGTGATACAACGCCTGCAGAACCGACGGATGCAAAGGGTCGTACAGATTAGCCACGCGGGTGTTGTTACGATCAACTGCCAGCAAATACTGAGTCAGGTCGTTACTGCCTACTGAAATAAAATCAACGCTTCGGGCAACCTGAGGGATCAGAAATACCATTGAGGGTACTTCAATCATGATGCCAATCTTTGGACGAGGGATCACATAACCCAGCATCTCTTCAACTTCATGACCTGCCCGCTCAATCAGTTTACGGGCATCGTCTATCTCATCAATGCTGGTCACCATCGGCAACAGGATATTCAGGTTACCGGAGGCCGCATTCGCCCTTAACATGGCCCTGACCTGTACCAGAAAGATCTCCGGCTGGTCCAGCGTCAGGCGAATTCCCCGCCAGCCCAGACTCGGGTTCTCTTCACTAATTGGCATATAAGGCAGCTGTTTATCCGCGCCAATATCCAGAGTTCGCAGAGTCACTGACTTATTATTAAATAGCTGCAACATGCCCTGATACTGAGAGACCTGTTCTTCTTCCGAAGGAAAACCACTTTGCAGCATAAACGGCACTTCGGTTCGGTACAGGCCAACCCCGTCAACCCAACTGTTCAGTGCCTGTTCCAGTTCAGCACTGAGACCGGCATTTAGCAGAATCTCGATGTTTTCACCGCTTTTCAGCTCACCGGGTTGTTCCACCACCGCTTCGGCAGTTTTACTCAGAGCATTCTCTTCCCGGATTAACCGTTGATACTCTTTGATGAGGATCGGTTCCGGATCGACCAGTAACTCACCACGATAACCATCAACAATCAGCAGATGTTTGTTCAGCTGATCCGGGCGAATATCTGCCCCCATCACTGCCGGTATGCCCATTGCACGTGTGAGGATCGCAGCATGAGAGTTAGCAGCACCATCACGCACCACCACTCCCGCCAGACGTTCCGGCGGCACTTCTGCCAGTGCAGTTGCTGTCAGTTCATCAGCCACCAGCACAAAGCGTTCCGGCCAGGCGTTGGTGCCCTGCAGGCTGTCATCAAGATGAAACAGCAGACGCTGTCCCAGTTCTCGGATATCTCCACTGCGTTCACGCAGGTAGGCATCTTTCAGGTCGGCAAACTGTCCGGCGTACTGTTCGATCACCGTTTTCACTGCCCATTCCGCGACAGATCCACGGTCGATTTCCGCCAGCAGATCTTTCTTCAGGCGTGGATCACTGAGCAGGTGGGAATAGAGATCGAAAATTGCGGCGCTTTCTTTCTGCACACTGGTGGTAAAACGTTTACTGTAACGGCGAAACTCATCACCGGATTCACTAATGGCCAGCAGTAAACGTTCTTTTTCCTGGGCGATATCCAGCGTTGAAGCCTGACTTACCTGATCCAGGGTTGGCTGAATATGATCCACCCAGCCGGGTGCCACCGCCACTCCCGGAGAAGCAGCAATCGCCCGGATACGGCTTTGGCGAAATACCCCAAACAACTGTCCGACCTGGGACTGAGAAAGTAACGTACCCACCTGAGTGGCCAGGGTCATAAGGAACGACTCTTCGGTTTCATCAAAAGAGCGCAGCTCCCGCTGCTGTACGACCAACACCCCCATGACCTGACGGCGGTTGATAATAGGCGCCCCGAGGAACGAACGGTAGTTTTCCTCTTTTACCGACGGAATAATTTTAAAACTGGGGTGGCTTTGGGCATCGGCAAGGTTAATCGGCTCGGCAAGCCGACCGACCAGCCCGACAATTCCCTCATCCAGGGCAAGAGTAATGGTACGGCCCCGCGGCTTTTTCAGGCCGCGGGTCGCCATCAGGTAATAGCACTGACGCTCATGGTCGGCCAGATAAACCGAACAGACTTCAGTTTCCATCACACGGCAAATTTCGTGGACCAGAATTTCCAGTGCCTCATTTAACCGGGAGGCACTGGCAACCTTTTCGACAATATCGCGCAACTGAGTGAGCATCAGCGGCATGCTCTATCCTCTTTTTCTTCTGCCTGAGGGTTGACTGCGTTGCAGTGAATTTTCCGCGACAGACATCACGACAGTAGCAAACTCCTTCATCACACGGCGATAAACATCCCGTTTGAAAGAAACAACCTGCCGGACCGGATACCAGAAACTTACCCAGCGCCAGCCATCAAATTCGGGCGTACTGCTTCCCTGTACATTGATGGCGCCATCATGACTTTGCAGCTGTAACAGAAACCATTTTTGTTTCTGGCCGATACACACCGGCCGGGTATCCCAACGCACCAAACGTTTGGGCAACTTGTAACGTAGCCAGTTACGGGTCGAGGCGATAATGCGTACATCTTTACGATGCAACCCGACTTCTTCGAACAATTCGCGATACATCGCCTGTTCCGGGGTTTCACCAGGGTTGATTCCTCCCTGAGGAAACTGCCAGGAATGTTGTCCAAACCGCCTGGCCCACAGAACCTGTCCTTGCCTGTTACAGATCACAATCCCAACATTCGGGCGGTAGCCATCATCATCGATCACCAGACTACCTCAAAGCTATCTTCAGATAGCCTGATTGTTTCATACTCCTTACAGGCGGTAAACCATTGGCTGATGGGCTTTCAGTATAATAATTCCGGGATAACTCACAATTTTTCGCCAAGTTATAAACAGAGGAAGCCATTAACGGGCAATTTTATGCACCTTTTCTGTGGATAGCTTTGTGAAGAACGCGGGAATTCCCTGAATAATACAGTAGAGAAATGCAACTTACCTCATGAAAATATAAAAATATAAACCATATATAACAATAAGTTAAAAATGATATTTCGGTTAAAAAATGGCAAAAAACTTATCCGGTATAAAGAGCACTTAACTCACTGAGCAAATTTTAGCCACCGACATTTTTATCCACAGTTTATGGTGATATGTTGTCCACGAGAGCAAAAAAATGGCACTTGCTGGCAAAGTCAAGGCTGTAAATCGAACCAGTAGTCCGCTTAATTCACAGTTATCCCATTTTTCTGTGGATAACAGGGCGTATAATCCTGTTTATTATTGATGACAACGGGGTATAAACCCCGGCACATGATGCTTGTCACACAAATATCCGGATAAAAAAACACGGTTAATCATGCTATTATCTGGTTTATCCCCTGCAATTTTGCCTGTGAATGATTCACAAATTAAAGCCGGGTACTTTTTAACCAGCCTCAGGAGTTTTATGAACTACCCTTCCTCCCCATACGGAGTTCCGGAAAATGAGCAGGCGCTGATGCAACGGGCTTATGCGCTGGCAGGCCAGACGCTGGAAGAACTGGCTGCTTCACTGGCTATTCGTGTCCCGGCAGATCTGAGGCGTGATAAAGGCTGGATAGGCACATTAATCGAACTTCATCTGGGTGCCAGTGCCGGTAGTAAAGCCGAGCAGGATTTTGCTCATCTGGGAATTGAGCTGAAAACCATCCCGGTGGACCAGCTTGGTCGCCCACTGGAAACCACTTTTGTTTGCGTTGCCCCGCTGACAGGTAACAGTGGCGTTGACTGGCAACACAGCCATCTTCGGCATAAGCTGTCGCGCGTATTGTGGATTCCGGTGGAAGGTACCCGTACCATTCCTCTGAAGCAGCGCAGAATTGGTAGCCCGCTATTATGGAGCCCCTCAGAACAGGAAGATAAAATGCTGCAGGCGGACTGGGAGGAACTGATGGATATGATTGTGTTGGGTGAGGTGGATAAAATCACTGCACGCCATGGTCAGTACCTGCAAATTCGCCCTAAAGCAGCGAACAGCAAAGCCCTGACCGGGGGCATTGGCCCGCAAGGACAACCAGTGATGACCTTACCGCGCGGTTTCTATCTGAAAAAAACATTTACCGGCCCTCTGCTGGCCCGTCATTTTTTACTTTAGTCACAGAATGCAGCCCGGTTATACTCCTCGTTTAGCTTTCGTTTAGGATTAATGTGAGTATGTTCGAGTGGATTGCGGACCCCAATGCCTGGCTGGCGCTAGGGACACTGATTGTTCTTGAAGTTGTCCTTGGCATCGACAATATTATTTTTCTTTCTCTGGTTGTTTCTAAACTTCCGGAACATCAGCAAAACCGGGCCCGGCGTTTAGGGCTGATGGCGGCAATGATGATGCGACTGGCGTTGCTGGCATCCATCGCCTGGGTTGTTCGTCTGACTACTCCGCTGTTTACGCTGCTAAATCATGATTTTTCTGCCAGAGATCTGATCCTGCTGGCCGGTGGTTTATTTCTGATCTGGAAATCTGCGAAAGAGATCCATGAAACGATCGAAGGTGATGAGGAAGCACCACAAAGCCGTGTCCATTCCTTTATCGGTGCAATTATCCAAATCATGCTGCTGGATATTATCTTTAGCCTGGATTCGGTGATTACTGCTGTCGGATTATCAGACCATCTGTTTATTATGATGGCTGCCGTGGTGATTGCTGTGATGATGATGATGTTTGCTGCCAGAGCAATTGGGGAATTTGTAGAACGTCATCAGACAATAAAAATGCTGGCACTGGCATTTTTGATTCTGGTCGGTTTTACCCTGATGCTGGAAAGCTTTTCAATACATGTTCCGAAAGGCTACATCTACTTTGCGATGTTCTTCTCAATGGGTGTCGAATTACTCAATTTATTACGGGGTAAGAAAAAGTCCCATTAAGTTCCCGGATAACAGTGTGTCCGGCGGTTAACAGAAGAAAAACCCGCTGTTTTCTGCCGGATCGTTCGCTGTACATATTTAGTTACCGCTTTTTACCCGTTTATTTCTCAATTCAGACCTGTCCGGTTTGTTTACCCTGCATAAATCATTTATACCAAGAGTAATGATAATAAAACTGTCGGGGAACAGAATGAAAAATCTGAGAAAAACCGCCTTATGTGGCATTTTGCTGGGAAGCGCACTCTTAGCAGGTTGCAGCAGCCACTATGTCATGGCAACCAAAGATGGTCGGATGATCATGACCGACGGTAAACCTAAAATAGATAAAGATACCGGTCTGGTGCAATATACTGATGAAGCGGGTAATCAAATCCAGATTAACGGGGACGAAATCTCCGGTATTATCGAACGCTGAGTTGTAACTCCCGAATTATCCCCAAAGACTGCTGCCCTGAATTATGACTGTCTGATAAGACAGTCATAATGGTATAGCGGCACAGTATTGCCATATGTTTAATCATCCTGCTCCCCGGTAAGAAGGGTTTTATTCGTTTTTCCGGCTCAACGTGGTTTGTCTGTATTCTGACAGCAAAAAGTCAGGAACCCGAAATATCAGTCACTGATGATTTCGCTGCCTGCTGACGGCGGTGAAACACGGGGGAACTCTGGCTGGTCTGGACTTGCGTCGGGTGCCAGTGTAGATTTCCCCTTACCCATCATGACAACCATGACAAAAAGGAAACCAGCTATGCTCTATCATCGCATTCCCCATAGTTCGCTGGAAGTGAGTCAGCTGGGCCTGGGTACCATGACCTTCGGCGAGCAAAACAGTGAAGCCGATGCACATGCCCAATTAGATTATGCCCTCAGCCAGGGAATCAATCTGGTAGATACCGCCGAGATGTATCCGGTTCCTCCCCGTCCGGAAACTCAGGGGCTGACCGAAAAATATATTGGCAGCTGGCTGAAAAAAACTGGCAACCGCGACAAAATCATCCTGGCCAGTAAAGTTGCCGGGCCAGCCAGAGGCAACAATGCGCAGATTCGCCCCGGCCAGGCGGTTGACCGTAAAAATATCCGCGCAGCACTGGATGCCAGCCTGCAACGGCTAAATACCGATTACCTCGATTTATATCAGATCCACTGGCCACAACGTCCTGCGAACTTTTTTGGCAAACTGGGTTACCAGTACACCGAAGAAAATGTCCCGGTAACGCTGCTGGAAACTCTGGAAGCCTTATCTGAGCAGGTACGGGCAGGGAAAATCAGATATATCGGAGTGTCGAATGAAACCCCCTGGGGAGTAATGCGTTATCTGCAACTGGCAGAAAAACATGAACTGCCACGCATTGTCAGCATCCAGAATCCCTACAGCCTGTTGAATCGTAGTTTTGAAGTCGGGCTGGCAGAAATTAGCCAGTATGAAGGGGTGGAATTACTCGCCTATTCATCACTCGGGTTCGGCACACTAAGCGGTAAATACCTGAACGGTCAGCAACCTGCTAATGCCAGAAATACCCTGTTCAGCCGGTTTACCCGTTACTCCGGAGAACAGTCTGCCGGGGCTGTAGCCGCTTATGTTGCGCTGGCACAACAGCATGGACTGGACCCGTCGCAGATGGCTCTGGCGTTTGTCCGCCAGCAACCTTTTGTCGCCAGTACGTTGCTTGGCGCTACTACCCTGCAACAGCTAAAGATTAATATTGATAGTTTTAATCTGACGCTGGATGAAGAACTGATGCAGCAACTGGAAGCGATTCATCGTCGCTATACCTACCCGGCACCATAACGGGCTGTTGGTTGCCGCGGCTTGTGCCGCGGCAGATTACTGCTGTTGCTGACGTGGATGCTGGCGTTGCCGGGTCCATTGCCAGAACCATAAACCGACGATAGCCAGTGCAAACAGAGTACCAAAGGCAATCCCCGTAAATACCGCAGAAGCACCAAGCCGTACGGCCAGCGTGTAAATAGCCAGCATCACCAGCATGGCGACATTTTCACCCAGATTTTGCACCGCTATTGCCGGTCCTGCTCCCACAGAAGCCTGACCACGCACCTGCAGCAAGGCATTTAACGGCACAACAAACAGCCCGCCGCAAATACCGAGCACGATTAACCAGAAACCACCACTGTACAGATGCTGCGTCAGGGTGAACGCTACCACCACCAGCCCCACCAGAATTCCGGCTGGCATACATCTTCGGGTATGCTTCAGAGATATCAGTTTTTCCGCCAGCAATGCTCCGCCAACAATACCAATGGCGACCATCGCATTCAGTATTGTCGGGGTTTTATTATCAACAATCCCCAAAGCCACCGGCACCCACAGCACCAGCAGAAAGCGTAACGTGACTCCGGCCCCCCAGAACATACTGGTGCCGATGAGTGAAAAGCGGGTTTCAGGGTCCTGCCACAGCGTCTGTCCGTCCTGGCGGAAACGGCTGACCATCTGCCGCCAGCGCCAGTTTTTCCCAGGCTGGGCCGCCGGTAATGACGGAATCAACATATTCGCCAGCACGGCCAGCGCATAAATGACAGCACAGACCAGTAACGCCGTAGAAATATGCCAGTCGGCCAGCACACCTCCGGTCACTGATCCCAGCAGGATGGCTGCAATGGTGGAACTCTCCATCAGGCCATTGCCACGAATCAGCTGATCTTTGCTCATCAGCTCGCCAAGTATTCCGTATTTAGCCGGGGAGTAAGCTGCCGCCCCGATTCCAACTAATGCATAGCCAACAAACGGATTAAAATTAATTCCGATTAACGCAGCGCCGATAAATTTCAAGCCGTTGGCCAGCATCATCACCCGGCCTTTCGGGAAACTGTCGGCAAACTGGCCGACAAAAGGTGCCAGTAATACATAAGCCACCACAAAGACCATCTGCAGCACCGGTTGGGTCCATTCGGCATAGTCGGCACGTTTTAATACAGCCAGGGTAGCGAACAATAAGGCATTGTCACCAAAGGCAGAGAAAAACTGAGCCAGCAGTACCGGACGCAACCCGGAGGCTCGTTCGGGCGCAGGACCTGAACTCAAATCATTCATTATCACTCCTGGCAGGTTGCTGTTCCGCGTCTGCGGCCATCACTTTCAGTTGCTGGTAATCAGGTTTTCCGCTACCCAGCAACGGTAAATGAGGCAAATAACGGATATCCCGTGGGACGGTCAGCTCGCTATAACCCAACTCACGGCTGGCCTGGATTAGCCGTTCCCGGTTCAGATGCGGATCTGTGGTAAATAATACCAGGGCTTCACCGCGTAGAGGATCAGATTTAACTGATGATGCATGCTGAAAATCAGCAGAAACATGCAAAGCGACCATTTCAGGGATTTCCAGGGAAACCATTTCACCCGCCAGTTTGGCAAAGCGTTTCACCCGTCCCTGAATCTGGCAGAAACCTTCGCTGTCAAAACTGACAATATCGCCAGTGTCATACCATCCTGCTTCACTCACCCCTTCGCCATTATCTGCTACCGGCGGCTCAATCACGCCAGGGGCTTCCAGCCGCAAATACCCTTTCATCAGATTAGGGCCACTTACCTGCAAGCGCCCGCCATTTTCAATGCCCGGCACAGAGATCAGCCGGTAATCCATTGCCGGAAGGATACGCCCCACGGTGTTAAACCGGGCGGCCAGAGGCACATTGATTGATAATACCGGCGCACATTCGGTCGCCCCGTATCCCTCCAGAATACGCAGCCCAAATTTTTCCATATAGAGATCACGGGTTGAGTCACGCAACTTCTCTGCACCGGCCACCACATAACGTACCCGGGCGAAATCATAGGGATGAGCATACTGCGCATAGCGAGCCAGAAACGCCGGTGTACCAAACAGCACCGTGCAGTTCCGGTCGTAGACCAGTTCGGGAATAATCCGGTAGTGCAGCGGGCTGGGATAAAGGAACGTTTCGGCTCCGGTAAACAAAGGTGTAAACAGTCCCACGGTCAGCCCAAAAGCATGAAACAGTGGCAGAGAGGACATAAAGCGATCGCCCGGGCGAAAGTCCGCTACAGTACGAATCTGTTCCACATTGGCGAGTAAGCTTTTATGGCTGTGAACGACCCCTTTGGGATTTCCCTCGGAACCGGATGTGAACAGAATCATTGCCGCGTCTTCCGGCTGCTGTGGCAACTGAGCTTTATGTGGTACGACTAAATGCCAGAGTATCCACAGTTTATCGCGCAACTGCAGCGCCGGTTTTAAATCTTCAAGATAAACCCAGTTGACCCCGGTAATACCTTCAGTCAGATACCAGAGTTTTCCTTTATCCAGGAACTGTCGTGAGGTAAAAATCGTGGTGATTTTCGCCGCAGTCACCGCCACCTGTAACCCTTTAACGCCCGCCGAGTAGTTGAGCATTGCCGGGACACGACCACGCAGAATCGCGCCTAAAATAACCGCAGGAGTAATTGAGGTATTTGGCAGTAACAGACCAGGTGTCGCCGTCGGGGGGCAATATTTATCCAGCAACCGGGCAACGCCGAGAATTTTTTTCAGCAGTCCCCGATAACTGTCGGGAGAAAACTGCACATCTTCGATACAGGCACGACGCCAGCCATAGCGTTTGGCCGCGCTAAGATAAGCATCGAACAGGGTCTGGCGTGGGCGCACCGCCATGCGGGCTTCCATCATAATATGTTGCAGGTGTTCACCCGCCTGAGCACGTCGCTGACGTGCAGATGGCGCCGTCGGCATCGGTATGACGGTAGCCGGCAGAATATGCAGAGAAATTTGAGGAAAAGCACGGCGTTTTATTTCGCCACTTTTGCGGGCGAACCAGCTGTATTCAGCACCTTCAATCCGCACCGGCACCACTCTGGCACCACTTTTGGCCGCCACAAACCCGGCACCACTGTAGACTTTCATTAGCGAGCCGGTCACCGAAATCCGGCCTTCCGGAAAAATCACCACCGGCCGCCCCTGCTCCACAATCCGGATCAGATGTTTGACTGACATTGGCTTTAATGGGTCGAGCGTCACCACTTCCACCAGTGACTGCACGGCTTTCATATACCATTTATCCGATAATCCGGACCACACCGCAAATACCGGCTTTACCGGCAAAAACAGCGCCAGCAGTAAACCATCAAGGAAAGAGACATGGTTAGGCGTAAGCAACACCTTGCCATTATTCAGCGCCGATAAGTCTCCCTGAACCCGGATGCGCCACAATAGCCGGCAAAGTCCGCGCAATAAGCTAAACATCCACTCTCCTTAGCTTTCAGATAGTAATATGTCGGATTAAACACGTTTGTGTCGCCTGACACAATTCCCTGGCATAAAATGCCTTTAACTTTTGTACAAAATACACTCAGTCACAGGCCCCTGAATATTCAGAAGCCTGGAACTGGCAGGGAAATACGGGGGATTACTGACCGCTGGCGGCCGGAGCGTCGGGCAGCTGTGAACTGTCCCAGCCACCACCCAACGCGGCTATCAGCGCAACACTGGTGACCCACTGGGTGCTCTGCAGCGAGAGCAGGCTCTGGCGGGAGCTGAGACTGGTATTTTCGGTGGTTGCGACATCCAGATAATCAATCATTCCGGCATCATACTGATTACGGGTCACCCGGGCAGACTCAACCGCCGCAGTGGTGGCCTCCTCCCGGGCTGCAATTTCGTCTTTCAGGGTATTCAGTTCGACAAGATTGTCCTCAACGCCCTGGATAGCTGTCAGTACTGTCTGACGGTAAGTGGCAACACTGGCATCATAAGAAGCTCTTGCCTGTTCCACTTTGGCAGAGGTGGCGCCGAAATCCAGTACCGTGCCACTTAGCTCCGGTCCCAGTGACCAGACCCTTTCCGGCAGTGAGAACAGGTTATGCAACACCGATGAGCTGAAACCGCCAGTCGCACTGATACTGAGATCAGGATAATAACCGGCAATCGCTACGCCCACTGCCGCATTGGCAGCAGCTACATTACGTTCGGCATAGGCAATATCCGGACGGCGCTGAAGCAGACTGCCAGGAATAGCTTGCGGGATGGGCGGCAAAGTCCCTGGCACAGGAGCCACTGCCAGTGAAAATTCAGACGGTGTTTTGCCCAGTAACAAGGCAATGGCATGTTCCAGTTGGGCACGCTGCCACTGGTAATCCAGAGCCGTTGCACGGGTACTCGCCAGCTGATTTTGTGCCTGTGCCAGTGTCCCGCGATCTTCATCACCAGCCTGATATTTATTGTTAATGACCCTTAAATAACGGGTATAGGCATCAATACTCTGCTGGTAGAGGGCAATACGCTGATCCATAAAGCGAATCTGGAAATAGTCCTGCGCCAGTTCAGACTGAGCACTAAGGGTGGCGTTCGCCAGCTCAGCAGCACTGGCCGATGCTGTTGCACGGTTCTCTTCCAGGGTACGCCGTAACTTGCCCCACAGATCCAGTTCCCAGCTGGCCGACAGCTCTGCCGTATGGCTGTTGGAGATGGTCTGCACCGGATTGCTGCCATTACTGTGGCTGGCACTGCGGGTAGAACTGGCACTGCCAGATACCGTCGGAAACAGCGCAGCTTTCGACTGTGCTGCCAGAGCCTGCGCTTCACGGTACTGTGCCAGGTACATAGCAATATTCTGGTTGGAAATCACCACTTGTGGCATCAGCTGGTTCAGCACCGGATCATTGTAGACCTGCCACCATTCCCCTTTAGGCAGTGAGTCACCCGGCCGTGCCTGTTGCCAGCCCTTCGCTTCTTTATATTGCAACGGAATATCCGCCGACGGACGATGGTAGTCCGGCCCCACCATACAACCGCTGAGAAGTAATGCCAGACAGACTGGTGTCAATTTTTTCGTGAATTTCATCAATCAGGATCCTGGGGCCCGGACACGGTGCCATTGTCGTTTAGTGGCGCGGCTCAACCGGTCCAGCCACAAATACACCACCGGGGTGGTAAAGAGAGTCAGTAACTGGCTGAGCGCCAGTCCGCCGGCAATCGCCAGACCTAACGGGCTGCGCAAATCAGCATCACCACCGTGGCCCAGAGCCAGAGGCAGTGCGCCGAAGAATGCCGCCAGGGTCGTCATCATGATCGGTCTGAAACGATGAATACAGGCCTGAGTAATCGCCTGTTGTGGCGTCAGTCCCTGTCTGCGCTCAGCATCCAGCGCGAAATCGATCATCATAATCGCATTCTTTTTGACAATACCTATCAGCAACACAATCCCAATCAACGCAATAACCGTCAACTGGGTATTGGTCAGAATCAGCAACAGCAAGGCCCCCACACCAGCAGAAGGCAGTGTCGAAAGTATGGTCAGCGGATGGATATAGCTTTCATACAACATCCCAAGCACGATATAGACCGCCAGCAGTGCTGCGGCAATCAGCCATGGCATGGTCGCCGTCAGCTCGGTAAAGGCTTTCGCCGTTCCCTGGAAGCCGGCTGAGATAGTATCCGGCAGCGCAATCTTCGCCATCGCCTGGCTTATCAGTTGCTGAGCCTGTTCCAGCGATACACCATCTGCCAGGTTAAAGGCGATGGTACTGGTGGCTGACTGCCCCTGATGCGCAACCGACAACGGCGCATTGCCGCCCCTGAAGCTGGCAAAGGCAGAAAGAGGTATCCGTGCACCACTGTTATTGATGACATACAGATGCTGAAGTTCGGTCGGGTCTTCAGTATCACTGCTTTGCAGCATCATCACCACATGGTACTGGTTAAGTGTTTTGTAGATAGTGGCAATCTGCCGCTGGCTAAACGAGTTGTTCAGCAAGGTATCTAACATATTCACATTCACCCCTAACCGGGTAGCCCGGTCGCGGTCGATATCAATCATTACTTCCTGACCGCCGGTTTGTGAATCTGAATCAACACTGGTCAGCTGCGGAATGGCACTGAGTGCTGCTTCCACTTTCGGAGTCCAGACCCTTAGCAGATCCAGGTCATCAGCCTGCAGGCTGAACTGATAGGTTGCGTTAGCACTGCGTCCGCCAATATGAATATCCTGAGCTGCCATCAGAAACATCTGTGCACCTGCCACATGGCTGCCCTTCATGGTCAGCCGGTTCGCAACTTCGGTGGCGGTCGCAGAGCGCTGACTGAAATCTTTCAGACGGATAAAGAAGCTTGCCGAGTTCCTTGAACCAAACATACCGCCCCCCATCGATGACATCACTGAATCCACCGCCGGGTCAGAACGAATAATTTTGGTAAACTCCTTCACTTTCGGCAGCATCGCCTGGAATGAGATATTCTGATCAGCACGTACCGCCCCCATCAGCAGCCCGGTATCCTGGTTAGGAAAGAACCCTTTCTGAACCACTGAATAGAGGAAAAGATTCAACAGGATGGTCAGCAGCAGGCTGAACATGGTCAGTTTCTGGTGTGCCATTACCCAGCTCAACCCATCGGTATAGGCGCTGAGCAAACGATTTAACTGAGTTTCTATCCAGCGAAACAGTGGATGCGGGCGCTTTGTGACCGGGGGATGACGTTTCAACAGCCGGGCACATAACATCGGGGTCAGACTCAGCGACACCACCATCGAAATGACCAGCGAGATAGTCAGTGTGACCGCAAATTCACGGAACAACCGTCCGACAATACTGCCCATCAACAGGATAGGGATAAACACGGCTATCAGGGAGACCGTCATTGAAAGTACAGTGAAACTCACCTCTCTGGCACCACGCACCGATGCCCGAACCGGCCCAAGCCCGGACTCAATATGGCGCATGATATTTTCCAGCACCACAATGGCATCATCGACCACAAATCCGGTTGCCACTATCAGTGCCATCAGTGACAGGTTATCCAGGCTGTACCCCAGCAGATACATCACCATACAGGTGCCAATCAGCGATACCGGTAGCGCTACCGCCGGGATCAGCACGGCCTGCCAGTTACGCAGGAAAACAAACACCACGGCAATCACCAGCAATACGGCGACCAGCAAAGTCTCTTCAGTGTCATACAGTGAGGCACGCACCAGCGGCGAACGGTCGACCACCAGTTTCAGGGCGGTATCCGCCGGGATAGAGGCTTCTAACGCCGGGAGCTGTGCTTTAATCGCGTCGATGGTTTGCAGCATGTTGGCCCCGGCCTGGCGGGTAACCCCCAGCATCACTGCCGGACTGCCGTTCAGGAAACCGGCATTGAATTTATCCTGCACATTGTCATAGACCGTCGCCACATCGCTCAGCCGCACGGCTTTGCCATTCTGATACACCACAATCAGGTTGCGGTAATAGGCAGCACTTTCCAGCTGACTGTTACTGTCGATAGACCAGGAGAGTTTGTCGCCCTGCAAAACACCTTTTGGCAGGTTAGAGGTGCTGTCGGCGACTGCCGCACGTACCGTATCCAGCGAAATGCCATACTGGGTCAGTTTCGCCGGTTGCAGATCGATACGCACTGCCGGTAACGCACTACCAAACAAGGTGACCGCACCCACCCCGTTAACCTGCGCCAGTACCTGCTCCACTTTACTTTCGGCAATATCATACAGTTCACCGGCCGTACGGTTTGGCGATGTCAGCGCTATCATCACTATCGGCGCATCAGACGGGTTGGCCTTACGATAGGTCGGTAGCGACGGCATACTGCTTGGCAGCAGGCTGCGGGCAGCGTTAATCGCTGCCTGTACATCGCGGGCGGCACCGTTGATATCGCGGCTGAGATCAAACTGCAAAATAATGGTGGTCGAACTTTGCGAACTGCTGGAAGTCATTTCGCTGACCCCGGCAATTTCCCCCAGTGCACGTTCCAGAGGAGTCGCAACGGTCGCCGCCATCGTTTCCGGGCTGGCGCCAGGCAGGCTGGCGCTGACCATAATGGTCGGAAAATCCACCTGCGGTAACGGGGCGACCGGCAGCAGCCGGTAACCCAGTGCTCCGAGCAACAGTATCGCCATGGTCAGCAACAGAGTAGCAACCGGCCGGAAAATAAACAGCCGGGTGATATTCATGATGCCCCCCGCGGGTTGCGTTTACGCTTCATATAACGCTTACCACGCTGAGAAATTCCGTCGAACCACAGATAAATGACCGGAGTGGAAAACAGGGTCAGCACCTGGCTGACAATCAGTCCGCCAACAATTACCAACCCCAGAGGTTCACGCAATTCAGATCCTGAGCCGGTCGCCAGCATCAATGGCAATGCACCGAGCAAGGCCGCCATTGTGGTCATCAGAATCGGTCTGAAACGTAACAGACACGCCTGATGAATAGCATCACGAGGGGACATATGCTGTTTGTTTTCGGCTTCCAGCGCGAAGTCGATCATCATGATCGCATTCTTTTTCACGATACCGATTAACAGGATCACCCCGATCAGCGCTATCAGGCTGAACTCATTACCGGTCAGCAACAGTGCCAGCAAAGCACCAATCGCCGCTGATGGCAGAGTAGACAGAATAGTCACCGGGTGAATAAAGCTCTCATAGAGGATCCCCAGCACCAGATACATAGTCAGCAGCGCCGCAAGGATCAGCCACAGAGTATTACCGGTGGCCGCCTGGAACGCCGAAGCCTCCCCCTGGTACTCCATCGTTATCGAAGATGGCATCTCCAGTTGTTTGCTGACTTCACTGATAACTTTCTGTGCCTGTTCAATCGAATAGCCATGGTTGAGGTTAAACGACAGCATCACCGCCGGATACTGGTTAAGTCGCATATTCATCAGTGAACCCAGCTGCTGATGGATAGTCGCAATCGAAGTCAGTTTCACCATACCGGTGGTGGTAGTGGTCGTGGAATCAGATGAGGTACTGCTACCTGAGCTGCTGTTACTGTCTGTGGTCGACGTAGACGAACTGCTGCCTGAAGTTGACCCTGAAGTACCGTTAGTGACCGAAGATTGCAGATAGATATCATTCAGTGACTGCGGACTCTCCTGATACTGAGGAGCCACTTCCAGCACCACACGATACTGATTTGACTGGGTAAAGATGGTCGATACCAGTCGCTGACCGAAGGCGTTGTACAGAGCCGTATCGACATCCGAGGCGGTGATCCCCAGACGGGCGGCTTTATCGCGATCCAGGTCAACAAACGCAATACGCCCCTGATCCTGAAGATTACTGACCACACTGTTAAATTCCGGTCGTTTGGACAGGGCAGCAATCAGTTTCGGGGTATAGTTCACCAGATCTTCACTGTCGAGCGATGCCAGGGTGAACTGATACTGACTCGGAGTGACCTGGTCATCTACGGTCAGATCCTGTGCCTGCTGCATATACAGCTTAATTCCCGGAACCTTCAGCGCAGCCTGCTGCAGCTGCTTAACAATTTCAGCGCCTGTATCACTACGTTCAGAGAAAGGTTTCAGGTTTATCTGCAGCCGGCCACTGTTAAGACTGGTATTGGAACCGTCAATCCCGATAGTCGAAGTCAGCGACTCTACCGACGGGTTTTGCAGCACCACATCCGCCAGTTCCTGCTGGCGTCTGGACATTTCCTGGAATGAAACATCCTGAGAGGCGACAGTGACTCCCTGAATCAGCCCGGTATCCTGTTGCGGGAAGAAACCTTTCGGGACAGCCAGATAGAGCAGTGCCGTCAGTGCAAATGTCGCCAGCGCCACCAGCAGAGTTATTTTCTGATGGTTAAGTACAATCGTCAGCAGGCGATCATAACCCCGGATGATTTTTTCAAACACCTCCTCGCCTTTACGGGAGAAGCGGGACTGTTTCTCTTTCGGGATATGGCGTAGCAGATAAGCACTGAGCATCGGGGTCAGCGTCAAAGAGACCACCAGCGAGACCAGTATTGATACCGCCAGGGTAATCGCAAATTCACGGAACAGTCGGCCGACCACGTCCCCCATAAACAACAGCGGGATCAGTACGGCAATCAGTGAGAATGTCAGGGATATCAGGGTAAAACCGATTTGCTGCGAACCTTTCAGGGCCGCCTGCATCGGCGATTCTCCGTCCTCCAGCCGTCGCGAAATATTTTCCACCACCACAATGGCATCATCAATAACAAAGCCGGTGGCAATGGTCAGCGCCATCAGTGACAGGTTATTCAGGCTGAAATCCAGCAGATACATCACACCAAACGTACCCACCAGCGACAGAGGGACTGCGACACTCGGAATCAGTGTTGCCGCAATATTACGCAGGAACAGGAAGGTCACCATCACTACCAGTGCAATCGACAGTAACAGTTCGAACTGCACATCTTCGATGGAAGCACGGATAGTCTGAGTACGGTCAGAAACGACCGTCAGTTTAACCCCGTCCGGTAAGGCCGCCTGTAATTTTGGCAACTGTGCTTTAATGCCGTCAACCACCTGTATTACGTTAGCTCCGGGCTGACGCTGCACACTGATGATGATCGCTGGCTTCTTGTTTGCCCACGCGGACTGGAAACGGTTTTCTGCACCCTGGGTAATAGTGGCAATATCTTTCAGACGCAAGGCTGAGCCATTTTGCCAGGTCAGAATCAGATTGCCGTACTCTTCCGGGGTTTTCAGCTGATC
This sequence comes from Tatumella citrea, assembly GCF_002163585.1. Classification (NCBI taxonomy): domain Bacteria; kingdom Pseudomonadati; phylum Pseudomonadota; class Gammaproteobacteria; order Enterobacterales; family Erwiniaceae; genus Tatumella; species Tatumella citrea. Next base: position 940,876 of record NZ_CP015579.1, on the reverse strand, counting down.
ATTGGCATCAATAGTTACTGAGTGATATTTGCCGTCAAATCCGCCTTTCGAACCATTAACGTTACTGTTGGAGATTAGGGTATTCACATCCTCCAGCGTCAGATTGTGGGCGGCCAGCGCCTGCGGATTAAGCTGTACGCGAATAGCCGGCTGGTTTCCTCCGGCTAACGTTACCATCCCTACCCCGCTTATCTGTGACAGCTTAAGAGCCACGCGGGTATTGACTAAATCCTGAATCCGGGTGAGCGGCAGGTTATCGGCGGTGGCCGACAGAGTAATAACTGCCGTATCTGCCGGGTTCACCTTTTTATAAGTCGGCGGGTTCGGCAAATCATCCGGCAGCAGGCTGGTTGCTGTATTAATTGCTGCCTGAACTTCCTGCTCCGCAACATCCAGGGAGAGATCCAGATCAAAACGCAGGGTAATAATGGATGAACCGCCGGAACTGTCAGAAGTCATCTGACTCAGCCCGGCCATCTCACCGAGGTTACGTTCCAGAGGTGAGGTCACCGAGGTTGACATCACACTCGGGCTGGCACCGGGATAAAGTGTCGTGACCTGAATGGTCGGATAATCGACCTCCGGCAACGCTGATACCGACAGGAAACGGTAAGCGAAGATACCTGATAACAGAATCCCCACCATCAGCAGGATGGTGGCGACGGGACGCTGAATAAATAGCCGGGACGGATTCATTAATGGCTTGCCTGCGTACTGTCTTTAGTATCAGCTGCAGATGCGGCGCTGTCGGTGGTAGTAGTGGTCACAGTGCTATCAGTCGCGACTGACACTTTTGCGCCGGTCGTCAGGCGGTCGATACCATCGGTCACCAGACGGTCACCCGGATTCACTCCGCTCAGTACCACCTGCTTATCGGTGCCAAAGGCCGGGCCAGCAGTAATGGATTTACGGGTGACAGTGTTGTCAGCATTAATCACAAATACAAAACTGCCATCGCTGCTCAGTTGCACGGCCTGCACCGGCACTACAGTGGCGTTTTTCAGTACATTGGTTTGCAGACGCAGATTCACAAACTGGTTGGCATACAGCGATTCATCTTTGTTAGCAAAGGTGGCTTTCATTTCAATACTGCCGGTGCTGGTATCAATGCTGTTACTGATAAAGCGCACCTCACCCTGTGCCAGTACCGTGGTGTTGTTCTGATCAAAAGCTGTTGCCGGTAACGCCTCACCATGATGCAGGGCTTTGATCAGTGTCGGGATATTGCTCTGCGGCACACTGAATGTGACTGCAGCAGGCTGCATCTGGGTAATAGTCACAATACCGGTAGTGGACGAACTCTGTACCATGTTCCCCGGGTCTACCAGCCGTAACCCAACGCGGCCACTGACCGGCGCGGTAATTCGTGCATAGTCGATACTGACTTTAGCACTGTCGATTTGTGCCTGGTCTTCTTTCACAGCTCCGGCGTACTGCCCCGCAGTCGCTTCCTGGGTTTCCAGGTCCTGACGGGAGAGTGAATCTTCGGCAAACAATTTGCGATAACGGGCCAGGGTTAACCGGGCGCTGGTGAGTAACGCCTGATTCTGAGCCAGTGCTCCCTGATACTGTGCCAGAGTAGCCTGGTAGGTCCGGTCATCGATTTGAGCCAGCAACTGACCTGCTTTCACCATCTGCCCTTCGGTGAAATAGACTTTTTCCAGCTGTCCGTCGACCCGGCTGGTCACTGTTACGCTGGCATTGGGGATTACGGTACCCGGAGCACTCAGGTAGACAGGAACATCGGCCTGACTGGCAACGCCGGCATGCACGATAGTTGCCGCGCCTGCGCCTCCTGCCATAGCGCCCCAACGCCCCCCACCACGTTTCCCTTGCTGGTTATGCATTTCTCCACCACGACCACCGCGGGCATGACCGCCAGGCCCCCCGGGACCACCAGGACCGGCAAAGCCCCCCGCCGGACCGCCGGAAAACCACACCCGCCATACCACTCCGCCAATAATCGCACACAAGATAATTAACAACAGCCATCTCAGCCAGTGAGTTCGAACAGGTTTCTTTAGGTTATTAGTCATCAGATTTCGTGATTATCAGAGAAAGTGGATACACCAGACAGAAGTAATCTTTGTGCAGTGATATGAAAAAATGAACTCTGACTATTATTGACAACAGAGCCGCTATTTTTCCACCGCCAAAACGTAAGAATTTCGTTAAACCGTGTCGATCCTGACAGGTAAAACGCTTCAAAATATAATGTAAGGCAGGGGAAACAGCCAATGATAATTACGAATAATTATCATTTATCCATAAAATTCCCGGCTGGCGCCAATAAGCCGCGCTTTGGCCTGAATACAGATAACCGGTGGCTGCCTCAGGGACAGACAACGGCGAAGCCCGTCTGTATCGCTAATGCCCTGTCAGAGAAAGAGAAGCGCTGGTTTCGGCAGAGCGTGGCGGGAGGACTCTCCCACTGCCACGGTCTGCCGGAGTCGGGTAATTAATCGGGCGGAGTGGAGGTATCAGTTCCCGGTGGCAGACTGGCATTGGTACTGTAGAGAGCATCCGGGGCGATGTTCATATACTTCAGCACCGGGCCGATGATATTACCGAAAACCGGCGCGGCCACCGAACCACCGAAGTGAGCACCCGCTGTCGGATGGTTAATCATTATCACCAGCGCGACCACCGGATGACTGGCCGGAGCAACCCCGGCGGTATAGTTGATATAGCCGCCATCATACTTACCACTACTGCCCATTTTTTCGGCGGTACCGGTTTTAATCGCCAGACGGTATCCGGGAACTGCAGCACGTACCCCTGAGCCGCCAGGTAAGGCATCACTTTCCATCATATGCACGACACTACGCACCACATCTTCATCAGCAACCCGTGTCCCTTCTACCGGCGGAGTCACTTTAGTGATGGATAACGGACGATAAATACCAAATGATCCCAGAGTCGCATATTCACGGGCAATCTGCAGCGGGGTCAAACGTAAACCATAACCAAAGGCGAAGGTCGCGCGTTCGATGTCCGCCCAGCGCTGACGATGCAGCGGGAAGTAACCGGTACTTTCCCCGGTCAGACCCAGATCCGTCGGTCTGCCTAAGCCAAAGGAGCGGTAAGTATTTACCAACACTTCTGCCGGCATCGCCAGCGCAATGTGGGATACCCCGATATCACTCGACTTCTGCAATATGCCGGTCATGGTCAGTCGTGGCCAGTGTCCGACGTCACGAATCAGATGCCCGTCCACCCGGTAAGGCGTGGTATCAAGCACCGAATCGGGCCGCACCAGATGACGCTGCAATCCTTCCATCACCACCAGCGGCTTGACGGTAGAGCCGGGCTCAAAACTGTCGTTAATCGCGACATTACGCATCTGTGCCGGCGTTGCATCATCATAATTGTTTGGGTTATATGACGGATAAGAGGCCATGCCGAGGATTTCCCCGGTATCTACCCGCACCATCACCGCCGCACCAGAGTCGGCTTTATTCTGTATCACACCGTCACGCAGTTTGCTGTACATGGTGTACTGGATAAATTTATCAATACTCAGCTGTACCGTTGGTGGCTGGGTCGGTGGCTGATAGCTAATCATCGAAATAATATTGCCGTGGCGATCCTGGCGGTACTTCTCTTTGCCCGGTTCGCCCTGCAAAATTTTATCGAAACTCTTCTCGATACCGTTCAGGCCACTGTTATCAGCGCCGACAATACCAATCAGCGGCGCCGCCGCATCACTCATCGGATAGAAACGGCTGTCATCATAAACGGAAGAGATCCCCGCCAGATGCAACTGGGTGATATCTTTAGCAATACCCAGCTCGATTTTCCGGCCCAGATAGAGAAAACGTTTCTTCGGATTGGCGGTGATCTGTGCCGCCAGCTGCTCCGGACGCATATCCAGTGCCGATGCCAGGTAGGCCCATTTCGGATCGTAAAAATTAGGGTTGCCTTCCATCACTTTAAGCGGATCGGCAATAATATCGCGGGACGGCACGCTCAGTGCCAGGGTGTCACCATTCCTGTCCAGCAGTGTGCCACGGTTGGTCGGCAAAACGACCTCACGTAACGAACGCTGGTCAGCTTCTTTCTCCAGCATCGGATGATCCAGTAACTGCAAATCTCCTACGCGCAGAACCAGGAATACCAGGCAACCTACGACGCCAAGACACACCAGGCGAAATCGAAAAGGGTTAAACGTAGCTTTGATCTGGTCTTTTCCCAGCATCTTCTTTATCCGGGGCATAACATTCCGCTGAATTATGAATAATAAGGCGTATTAACACAGTCTTATAATGAATTTACCCGCAGGATCACAGCGAAAGTGTGTATCAGTTGGTAATCTTTAATGAGAGTGAACATTGATAGCATATCAGGGCAACAGAAGAAATGAGAAATCGGAGGCAAAAAAAACCTGCGCTTCAGCGCAGGTTGGTGTAATCAAAACTGTTGATGTTCACCCATCAATACCTCTGGGACGTTTAATTTACCAGGTTTCCGGTATTTCTCTCTACAACATAAACGCAACAGTTGTCCGCAAAATGTAAGCAGCTATTTAGAGATTAACGCTTCAAATACATTGGACTATCTCTGTATTACCTGAGCAACACAGCTTATCTCCCGGAGACATGACAGGGTCTGTGTCATTATTCTGAAAAACCTGACTATTTTAATCAAATTTGCGGGTTAGCCGACATTTTATCAGCTTGCAGTCCGTCTGCTTTTCCGTAACACTGGTCCAATGTGTAAACGTTTTCCCGGAACCCCACCATGGCTACTATAAAGGATGTCGCCAGACTCGCCGGCGTCTCAGTCGCCACTGTTTCCCGAGTGCTCAATCATTCGCCGAAGGCCAGTGAAGCTTCACGCCAGGCGGTGCAGGAAGCTATGCAGGAACTGCACTACCAGCCCAATGCCAATGCCCGCGCCCTGGCCCAGCAAACTACAGCGACCATTGGCCTGATTGTGGCGGATGTCGCTGACCCTTTCTTCGGGGCGATGGTGAAAGCGGTTGATGAAGTGGCAAGTCAGACCAACAACTTCCTACTGATTGGTAATGGCTACCACGATGAACATCAGGAACGGCTGGCCATTCAGCAACTGATTCGCCATCAGTGTGAAGCTCTGGTACTGCATGTCAAAAAAATACCAGATGATGAGCTGTCGGAATTAATGCGCTATATCCCGGGAATCGTATTGATCAACCGGACTCTGCCGGGTTTTGAACAGCGCTGTGTTGCACTGGATGATAATTACGGTGGCTGGCTGGCTACCCGCCATCTGATTCAGCAGGGGCACGAAAATATTGCGTTTATCTGTTCTGACCATACCATCTCGGATGCCAGTGACCGACTCGCTGGCTACTACCGGGCGTTGAATGATCACCAGATTCCGGCCAACCGACAACTGGTGGCCTTTGGCGAACCGGATGAAACCGGCGGGGAACAGGCAATGATCAATCTGCTGGCTCAGGGTAAAGCCTTCAGCGCAGTCGCCTGTTATAACGATTCAATGGCCGCAGGTGCACTGGCCGCACTCAGTGACAACAGTATTCAGGTGCCACAGCAGATGTCACTGATGGGTTTTGATGATGTGCTGGTTTCCCGTTATCTCAGGCCCCGGCTGACCACTATCCGTTATCCGGTAGTTACCATGGCTCAACAGGCTGCAGCCCTGGCGCTGGCATTATCGAAAAATGAACCTGCCCCGCCAGTCACCCATCTGTTTCACCCTACCCTGGTCATCCGCCATTCCGTTGCCAGGCATAACGATCAGCCGGGCTAATTCGCCCGGCTGTCAGCCATTACTGACCGGCGTCTGACTCCAGTGCCAGCAATTCACTGATGGTCTGGGCCCGGCGAATTTCACGCGGCTGACCTTCAGTAAACAATATCTCCGGGATCAGTGGCCGGCTGTTGTAATTTGAAGACATTGATGCGCCATAAGCCCCGGTATCATGAAATACCAGATAATCGCCAACCTTTGCCTGAGGCAGTGCACGCGGTTCCACCATGCCACCTTCCAGTTGGGTAAACACATCCCCGGATTCGCATAACGGTCCGGCCACGACTGAATCAACAGTGACGTTGCTGTCAGCCTGACTTCCATCGGCTGGCATCACGGAAATTTCATGGTAGCTGCCGTACATTGACGGACGCATCAGATCACTGAATCCGGCATCCACCAGCACAAAGTGGCGGCTTCCCATCTGTTTAACAGCACGTACCTGACTGACCAGAACACCTGACTGAGCAACCAGAAAACGACCCGGCTCAATTTCCAGGGTCACCGGATGTCCCAGGTGATCGGCAATCCGCTCACGTGCCCCGTTCCACAGGTTGTAATAGTGCGTCGGATCGATTTCTGCTTCTGCATAACGGTAAGGGATGGATAACCCGCCACCGGCAGAAATGGCCGGAACATCCGCTCCGCTGCTGATTACCTGATCCACCATCGCGTCACATACCTGTTGCAGATGCTGATAATCAACCCCGGATCCAATATGCATATGCAAACCTGCCAGCGTCAGTCCTTTATCACGCACCACCTGCAAGGCTTCATTCAGTGCCAGATACCAGATCCCGTGTTTACTGTTTTCACCACCGGTATTGGTTTTCTGGCTGTGACCATGACCAAATCCCGGGTTAATCCGCAGCCATACCGGATGACCGGCGGAGACTTCCGCCAGTTGATGCAGCATATCGATAGATCCGGCATTCACCGGAATCTTCAGTTCAGCCACCCGTTGTAATACCGCGTGATCGAGCACATCAGCAGTAAACACGATATCGTCGCCTCCGGCGGGATAACCGGCAACTAACGCCCGTTCAATTTCGCCCAGCGAAACAGAGTCAACTTTAACCCCGGCGTCGCGCATCAGCCGTAAAATATGAATATTAGAGCAGGCTTTCTGGGCAAAGCGGATCACGTCAAAATCCCCCAGTTTCGCAATCTGCCGGCGGATCACTTCGCCATCATAGGCCCAGAAGGGTCCCTGATAGTATTGTGCCAAAGGAAGCAGGTTTTTCTGGTTAAGGGCGGTTTCGGTGGTTGTTAACGGGCGTGGCATAATTTAGCGTCTCCTGTGCTGTTATCCACAGTAAGCCACAGCTTCACCATATTGAAAAATATCATTTCATCTGATATCTATTTATATCTGATATAGACTGTTGCAGTCATCTGTTTTCCGGCTGTCTCCTGAACTTACCTGATGTAAGGAATCTACCGTTGCGTACACAAAAGAAATGTATGGGTTATCTGGCCATTGTGGTTGACGATTACGACCGGGCAATTGACTACTATACTAACAGCCTGGGTTTTACTCTGGTGGAAGATACCCCGCAACCTGGCAAACGCTGGGTGGTTGTCACGCCTAACGTGGACAGCGACTGCAACCTGCTGCTTGCCCGCGCCTCTAACCCGCGACAAACCGAATTTATCGGGAACCAGTGTGGTGGCAGAGTGTTTCTGTTTTTGCAGACCGATGATTTCTGGCGTGATTACCACAAGATGTTAAAAGCCGGGGTCCATTTTTGCGAAGACCCGCGTGAAGAAGAGTACGGCACTGTGGTGGTATTTGAAGATCTCTACGGTAACCGCTGGGATCTCTACCAGAATCGTCAGAGCTGAGCCGGATACCGGCTAAGGCTTTTCTGTTAAAGGCACGGAGTTTTTCTCATGAAACATGCATTTGTTCTGGCAGTTAGTCTGTTCTGTTCAGCAGGAGCCCTGGCGGCAGCCAGTCAGCCTTTCCCGCCGCCATCGGCGCATAGTCCGGCACGGAATCTGCAACAGGAAAACAGTAATCTGCAACTGGTTTACCAGTTCTATCAGGATTTCTTTAATCAGCATAATTTACAGGCTGCAGACCGCGATTTGGCACCTGAATATAAGCAACATAACCCGCACGTACCTGACGGACGAGCACCGTTTGTCAGTTATTTCGCCGGGTATTTTAAAGCAAACCCGCAGGCCCATTCCGATATCACTCAGTATGGCACCTACGGCGACCGGGTTTTTCTGCGGGTTCATTCAGTAAAAAATCCTGATGACCGTGGCCGCGCTATCGTCGATATCTTTCGGGTGGAACACGGAAAAATTGTAGAACACTGGGATTCGGTCCAGGAAGTGCCACCAACCTCAGCCAACAATAACACCATGTTCTGAGTAACCACTCCTCCCTGCTCTGCCCCGGGTTTACGGGGCATTTTCGGTAATACAGAGTTATGCAAAAAATACACTGGCGTCAGATTGAGATCTTCCACGCCATTATGACCCGTGGCAGCCTGACTCAGGCAGCAGAGTTCCTCCATACCTCTCAGCCGACACTCAGCCGCGAACTGGCCCGGTTTGAGCAACAACTGTCCGTCAGCCTGTTTAGCCGTGTGCGTGGACGACTGCAACCAACAGTACAAGGGTTGCGGCTTTTCGAGGAAGTCGAACGCAGCTGGTATGGAATGGAAAGGATACGTGAAGTTGCCGAAGGATTGCGTGACTTTCATCAGGCCGAGTTATCGGTAGCCTGTCTGCCTGCCTTTTCCCAGTCACTGTTACCAGCACTTTGCCAACCGTTTCTGGAACTCTATCCGACAGTCAGCATGAATATTATCCCTCGTGAATCGCCGTTGCTGGAGGAGTGGCTTTCTGCGCAGCGTTATGACCTGGGAATGACTGAGACTCACAGTGTGCCCGCCGGGACTGAGTTACTGCCATTGCTTACCGTTGATGAAGTGTGCGTATTGCCGGAACATCATCCGCTGGCCTCACAGGATCAGCTGACCCCTGCTGATTTTTCCGGATTGCCTTTTATCAGCCTGTCCAAAGACGATAGTTACCGACAGTTGCTGGATAATCTGTTCCGTGAACAGGAAGTCAGCCGGATGCTGCGCATGGAAACGCACAGTGCGGCATCAGTATGTGCAATGGTTAAAGCGGGGATTGGTGTATCAATTATTAATCCGCTGACGGCACTTGATTATGCCGGTCGTGGAGTGGTTATGCGGCGTTTCAGTATCAGCGTGCCTTTTACTGTCAGTCTGATCCGGCCATTACACCGGCCAGCTTCCGCGCTGACCGGCGCATTTATTCGTCATCTGCAACAACAGGCCGGACAATTTGTCCGGCAGATTGAACAGCAGTTACAGCCTTCCAACACCCTCTGACATCACTGCTGGCGCAGTTCACGCGCCGGTGCATGTGACCCGCCACGGAAGGTTAACAACGCCACCAGTAAACCGACCACAGCCAGTACCGCTGCAGCGACCGGCACCGAAGTCAGTCCCAGGCCACGGCTAATCACCAGCCCGCCCAGCCATGCGCCGATAGCATTCCCCAGATTAAATGCTGAAATATTCAGTGTAGATACCAGATGCGGGGCATCTTTACCGTGACGTACTACATTGATTTGCAGCGCCGGAACGGTCGAGAATGTCGCCATTGACCAGATAAACAGGGTAATTTCGGCCAGCCACATTTCGCTGCTGGTCCAGCGGAACAACAGCGAAAATACGGCAATCAGAGTAAAGCTTAATAGCAGACTAAAAGAGACTTTCCAGTCCGCCAGTCGCCCACCCATGATGTTGCCGAGCGTCAGACCCGCGCCCATCAGGAACAGTGTCCAGCTAACACCTTTATCACTGATACCGGTCACCTGTAGCAGCAGCGGTGCGATATAGCTGAATAGCGCAAACATTGCTGCGGCAAAGAAAACTGTCATCAGCAGTGATAGCCAGAGTTTACCGTTAGCCAGTGCACTGATTTCACTCATCAGGTCGACCGGTTTTTCTTCCCGGTTGACCGGCAGGCTCAGCGCCAGACCAATAAACGCCAGAATCCCGATACCGCCCACGGCCCAGAAGGTGGCTCGCCAGCCGTACAACTGACCAAACCAGGTCCCGAGTGGCACGCCCAATACGTTCGCCAGCGTCAGTCCGGTAAACATCAGTGCCACAGCCGAGGCCTGACGGTTAGGCGCCACCAGGCTGGCAGCGACTACAGAACCGATGCCAAAAAATGCACCATGACATAGTGCCGTCACTACCCTGGCCAGCATCAGCAGATTGTAATCCGGTGCCAAAGCACACATCAGATTACCGAGAATAAAGATCAGCATCAGCAACAATAAGGTACGTTTACGCGGCAGACGTGCCGTCACCAACGCCATAATCGGAGCACCAATCGCCACCCCCAGTGCATAGCCACTAATCAGCCAGCCGGCAGACGGGATAGAGACATGCAGGTTCCCCGCCACATCGGGGAGTAATCCCATAATCACAAACTCAGTGGTTCCGATAGCAAACGCACTCAGTGCCAGTGCCAGTAGAGCTACGGGCATAAAGACTCCTGTTATAATTTATTAGAAACTACGACACCCGGCGACAGGCGCAGGTCCCCACCGGGTCAGACTGAATGATTGAATGAAACAACACAGCACACATATCAGTAAAGCACAGCTTAGCCAGTGATCAAACTACCGTTACTGCAATTCATTATTGCATTAGCCGCAAAAGTCGCTGACGAGTATTTAACTACAGAATAATTCCTGAACAGCTTATGAAAATGAAATATTTTACTATTCCGGTCAACAACTGAATTTCTTTATTTTATCCACAAATACAATTAAAGACCCAAGTAATAAAATCCACTAATAACTTTCTAAAAAATAAAAAACCACTGAAATAACCCTCTGTTTTCCCCCGTGTGATTTACCGCACACTATAAATTAAATATAACCTGTATAAACCCGATAGCACATTATTATCATTCAGGATGAATGGATCGCACTCAGGGAAGAACTATGAAAAATATACTGCTTTGTTGTGCCGCAGGAATGTCCACCAGCATGCTGGTCAGCCGCATGCAGAAATATGCCGCAGACCAGTCGATTGACGTTGAAATCAATGCCATAAGTATCAATGAATTAGACTCCCACCTTACCAATACAGACTGTTGCCTGCTGGGACCGCAGGTTAAATATAAACTGGCCGAAGTGCAGCAAAAACTGGCGCCACTGAATATTCCGGTGGCAGTAATCGATATCCGTGACTATGGCATGATGCGCGGCGATAAAGTACTGGAATCGGCGCTGGCGATGTAATTACGGAGGGGATATGGATATTAACCGCATGTTTTCCGCACTGGAACGGGTCATGTTACCTGTTGCCGCCAAAATATCATCTCAGCGGCATATTATGGCTATCCGGGACGGATTTATCTCAGTAATGCCATTTATGATTATCGGTTCTTTTATACTGATATTTGCCTACCCGCCGTTCTCAGAAGGTAATCAGTTTTTTATTGCCAAAGGCTGGTTATATATTGCTGCCGAATACAAACAGCAACTACTCACCCCGTATAATATGACAATGGGGATTATGTCGGTGTATATCTGCCCGGCAATCGGTTACTGCCTGGCGCGACACTACCGGCTGGAGGGGCTGAACACGGCATTGTTGTCACTGGTAGCCTTTTTACTGATCTGCTGCCCGTTAAACAACGGAATGATAGAGAGCAGCTATCTGGGCGGTTCCGGGATCTTCACCGCCATCATTGTCGCGATAGGCGTCTGTGAACTGTCACGCGCCTTACAGCAGAGAAATATCGGTATCCGCTTACCGGAACAGGTACCGGATAACATCCGTAAATCCTTTAATCAGTTAATTCCATTGTCACTGGTGCTGCTACTGCTATTCCCGGTCAGCCTGGCCGTACAGTCATTCAGCGGTATGCTGATTCCGCAGGCGATTATGGCACTGTTCAGCCCGCTGTTATCCGCCTCAGATTCATTACCGGCGGTGATCATTGCGGTGATTATTTGCCATGTACTGTGGTTTGCAGGAATTCATGGCGCAACGATTGTCAGCGGCTTTTTACAGGCATTCTGGCTGACTAATCTGGGTATTAACCAGAGCAGGCTGGCCAGTGGCCTGGCGGCAGAACATATTTTTGTCGAACCTTTCTGGGCCTTCTTTATTACCCTGGGCGGCTCCGGGGCCACGCTCGGACTGGTACTGCTCTACCTGCGCAGTAAATCTGCCCACCTGCGCTCTATCGGAAAAATATCGCTGGTGCCCTCGCTGTTTAACATTAATGAACCGGTGATATTTGGGACTCCGATAGTGATGAACACCCTGTTTTTTATCCCGTTTATCCTGACCCCGGCGGTTAACGCGGTCCTCGCCTGGTTTGCCATTAAATATGGTCTGGTGGCGCATATTGTCTCTCTGGCGCCGTGGACCTCTCCCGGCCCGATTGGTGCGGCCTGGGCGGCTGGCTGGGATATCAATGCCGCCCTGCTGGTACTGGTACTGGTGTGCAGCTCTGCACTGATCTACTACCCGTTCTGCAAACTGTATGAACGGAGTTTGCTGGCCGAAGAACAGACCCCCGGAGCCTGAGATGGATATTAATGAAGAAATGATGATCAACCTGATTTTGTGCGCCGGCGAGTCCAAATCCTACGCCATGGAGGCAATACAGGCAGCGCGTATCAGCCAGTGGGAAACGGCGGCCGATTGTCTGCAGAAGTCCACGCTGTCAGCCCGACAATGTCACAACAGCCAGACGCAACTGATTGGTCTGGATGAAGGTTGCGGCAAAATCCCGGTCAGCCTGATTATGGTTCATGCTCAGGATCACATTATGAATGCCATGCTGTGCCGGGAGATGGCGGAAGAGATTGTCGCGCTGTATCAGAAATTCAATTCACTCACCTCACTGAGAAAGGAAGCCGAATGAAAATAGTGACTATCGGGGGCGGTTCCAGCTATACCCCGGAGCTGATAGAAGGATTTATTCTCCGCAAAGATAAATTACCGATCAAAGAGATCTGGCTGGTAGATATTGAGGAAGGCAAAGAGAAGTTGCAAATTGTCGGCGATATGGCAAGACGAATGATTGAATCTGCCGGGCTACCGTGGCAGGTTCGTCTGACGCTGGACCGTAAAGCCGCCCTGAAAGATGCCGATTTTGTCACCACGCAGTTTCGCGTGGGCTTACTGGAAGCCCGGCTGAAAGACGAATGCATTCCTTTAGCTCATGGCTATCTCGGTCAGGAAACCAACGGGGCAGGCGGTATTATGAAAGCCCTGCGTACCATTCCGGTGATCCTCGACATTATCAAAGATATGCGCCAGCAATGCCCGAATGCCTGGCTGGTTAACTTCACTAACCCGGCAGGGATGGTTACCGAAGCGGCTATTCGTTACGGGCACTGGGAGAAAACGATTGGCCTGTGTAATGTGCCGTTCAGCCATATTGAACAGGCAAAAACAGTGCTGGACCAGCCGGAACAGGCACTGTTCTTTAAATTTGCCGGGCTGAATCACTTTCACTGGCACCGCGTATGGGACCGCCAGGGAACTGAGCACACCGCCGTGCTGCTGGAGGCGATTTATGCGGACCAACAGCAAAATGAAGGCCTGACCAATATTCATCAGATTCCGTTTAATGTTGAGCAGGTTCGCCACCTCGGACTCCTGCCTTGTGGCTACCACCGCTACTATTACCTGGAACAGCAGATGCTGGGCCATGCGGTTGAAGATTTTGAAAATTACGCCACCCGCGCCGAAGTGGTTAAAGCCACCGAGAACCGGTTATTTGAAATGTATAAAAACCCGGACCTGAAAGAAAAACCGGCAGAACTGGCACAACGCGGCGGCGCACATTACAGCGATGCTGCCTGTGATTTGATTGAATCAATTTACAACGACAGCCGAAAAATGATGGTAGTCAGCACCCGCAACAATGGCGCGCTGGCAGACCTGCCTTATGACAGTGTCGCCGAAGTCTCTTCCTATATTACCTCGCATGGTGCCGAGCCGCTGACCTGGGGAACCTTCCCCCCTGCAGCACGAGGGATGTTGCAACTGATGAAAGCAATGGAGCAAACGGTGATTGAAGCCGCTGTAACGGGTGACTACGGTGCGGCTCTGCATGCCTTCACCATCAATCCGCTGATTCGTGGCGGCGATACCGCCCGTCAGGTACTGGACCAGTTGCTGTATGCCCATAAAAAATATCTGCCGCAGTTCAGCGATGCTATCGCCCGCATTGAAGCGACTCAGTCTGCAGATACCCGGTTTGTTGACGATTTACTGGCCGACCGTAAGAACCATCAGCAACAGTGAGCCAGCGAAAGACTTTCTAGTGTCCTGTTAAGTCAGGAAAGCAGTAAGCAGTAAGCAGTAAGCAGTAAGCAGTAAGCAGTAAGTAGTAAGTAGTGAGTAGTAAGTAATAAGCAGAGAGAAGTTAATCACTTATCAGTGCATCTGCTGTTAAGCAAATATGTTTCTTATGACTTCATTAGTAAGCAGTGACTCCCTGAAGGGGTGTCAGTACTGGCAAGGACGCTGGACGGCCCCCCGGATACTGCAGGATAACAGGGAGTAAAGTTAAGCCCCACAGCACGGTGCAATACGCCTGCTGCGGGGCTTTCTTTCAGAACGGTTTAATCGCTACCGAATAAATCGCGGGTATAGACTTTATCGCTGACATCTTTCAGCTCATCGACCAGCCGGTTGGCAATAATCACATCGCACTGCTGTTTCAGCTCATTCACATCGTGAGTGACCGGTGAATTAAAGAACAGAGGTTCATTCAGCACGGGTTCATAAACCATCACGTCCACACCTTTAGATTTCAGGCGTTTCATAATGCCCTGCACCGCCGAGGCACGGAAATTATCTGAACCGGCCTTCATCACCAGCCGATAGATACCCACTTTTTTCGGCTTACGTTTTAAAATACTGTCGGCGATAAAATCTTTGCGGGTACGGTTCGCATCAACAATTGCGCTGATAATATTGTTGGGTACGTTGTGGTAGTTAGCCAGTAACTGTTTGGTATCTTTCGGCAGGCAGTAACCACCATAGCCAAACGACGGGTTGTTGTAGTGGCTGCCGATACGCGGGTCCAGGCCGATGCCTTCGATGATCTGACGGCTGTTCAGACCGTGGTGTTCGGCATAGCTGTCCAGTTCATTGAAGTATGAAATTCGCAGCGCCAGATAGGTATTGGCAAACAGTTTAATCGCTTCGGCTTCAGTATCATCGGTAAACAGTACCGCGATATCCTCTTTTTCTGCGCCTTCCACCAGCAGTTCGGCAAAGCGTTTTCCGGCAGGCGTCTGGCTTCCGACCACAATACGGGACGGGTACAGGTTGTCATACAACGCACGCCCTTCACGCAGAAACTCTGGCGAAAAAATAATATTGTCTACGCCAAGACGCTGTTTCAGATCACGGGTAAAACCGACCGGGATGGTGGACTTAATCACGATGGTTGCCTGCGGGTTAATCGCCAGCACATCGTTAATTACAGACTCAACGCTTTTGGTATTAAAGTAGTTATTTACCGGATCATAATCGGTTGGCGTGGCCACAATCACATAATCAGCGCCGGTGTACGCCAGCTGCTTATCGGTGGTTGCCGTAAAATTCAGCTGTCTGGTCGCCAGATAATGTTCGATTTCAGTATCGACAATCGGTGAAATACCGTTATTCAGTTTATCGACTTTGGCCTGGTCGATGTCTAACGCGACCACTTCATTATGTTGTGCCAGTAGAATACCATTAGAAAGCCCGACATAGCCGGTACCGGCAATAGCAATTTTCATAGTACATACGTCCATTGAGTAAGCATAAAACTGCCAGACTCTGCGATGCTCAGGCAGAGCGGAATAATGGACACTATTGTGCCGCTGCCAGCCACAACAACCAAACAAATTATGAGATTTTTTGTGCTTTTAGGAATCAGGAGGAATCAGTTGAGGGTAACAAAGCGCACTAAAACACGGCTTTCAGCCGTGCGTTGCCACCATAGTACGGTAAATCTGTTCAAGATCATCAATGTTTCGTACGCGGATCAGCAAATTACGTGATTCGAGGCTAATGACTAATACCCCATCCTCTGACAGATTAATTTTCTGAATCCGCGAGTAAGGAATATACAGCGAAGAGAACCAGAACCCATCCGGTTTAAATAACAGCATCGGACGGCGCAGCCATATCATGTAGACCCCTGCCAGCAGCAGCACCGACAGCAGCCAGTTGGTCAGCGCTGACCCCTGGTGATTAATATTGTTGTACAGCAATATCGCTACCAGCCCGATAAAAATAGTACCGTCAATCCGTTTGCCACGTAACAACCCTACTTTCAGCGTTGTCGGCCCCTTCAGCCAGCCGGTGACCACTTCATCAAACAGTAACCAGCCAGTCAGGCAGACGGCAAACAGTAACAAAATACCCTCGGTCAGCGACATAAACACTCCCAAAAACAGCGGGGGCAATTTGCCCCCGCAACACTATTACAGATTAAAGACCCAGTAATCCTATGGCATAACCCACAATACCGATAACGAAGAAGCCAATAATGATCCACAGCGCATTCACTTTCTTACGCAGCAACCACATACAGGCGAAGGTTAACAGTAACGGTACCAGACCCGGCATCAACTGGTCGATAATAGTCTGAACTGTGGTCACATGCTCAGCGCCGTTCGGGTCTTTAATGGTTGAGACCACTAACGGAATATTCACATGGGTCCATTTGTTAACCAAAGCCCCCATGACAAATAAGCCGAGAATCGACGCTCCTTCCGTCAGTTTTTGCAGGAAGCCACCGCCCATATCTTTGACGATATCAATCCCTTTACGATATCCGTAAGCCACACCGTAATAACGGGTCAGCAGGCGCACAATATTAAACAACACAAAGAACAGTAATGGCCCGAGCAGGCTACCACTCATCGCAATACCTGCCCCAAGTGCCGCAAATACCGGACGCACAGTCCCCCAGTAGATCGGGTCACCTACCCCGGCCAGCGGGCCCATCAGTCCGACTTTGATACCGTTAATCGCAGCATCATCGATTGCCGCGCCGTTGGCACGTTGTTCTTCCATCGCCAGTGTAACGCCCAGTACCGGCGCCGCCACATATGGATGGGTGTTAAAGAATTCCAGATGACGCTTAATCGCCTGACGGCGGGCATCGTTATTTTCCGGATACAACCGGCGGATAGCCGGAACCATCGAAAAACAGAACCCCAGCGCCTGCATACGTTCAAAGTTCCATGAGCCCTGAAACAGGTTTGAACGGATAAAGACACCACGAATATCGCCGGGGGTGAGTTTTTTCTCTGTCGGACGAGCTGTATCAACCATTTCTCTCACCTCTTAATCTAATTCGTTATCAAGGTCGTTGTTTGCTGCCGCCGCCGCAGGTGCCGCAGAACGGTTATATTTAGGGCTGAGCTGGATATACAGCACCGCCATCACCGCGCCGATAACACCCAGCGCCACCAGGTTGAAATTAGTGAACGCTGCAGTGACAAAACCAAGGTAAAAGAAAGGCATCAGGTAGCCGGCACGCATCATATTAATCACCATGGCGTAACCGACGACGACTATCATACCGCCTGCGATGTTCAGACCATTAGTGACAACTTCCGGAATGGAATTCAGCATAGCCTGAACTTCACTGGTACCGACCGAAATAGCGACAATGACCGCAGGTATTGCAATACGCATTGCCTGCAACAACAACGCCGAAACGTGTATCCAGGACAATGCCGTCAGGTTGCCGTTATTCGCCGCCTTATCAGCAGCATGCTGGAAACCGACGGTAATGGTACGAACAATAATAGTTAATACCTGGCCGGCAGCGGCCAGTGGAATGGCCAGCGCGATACCGGCACCGATACCCTGATGCCCGGCAATAACCAGGATGGTAGATATAATTGAAGCCAGGGCAGCATCCGGAGCTACAGCAGCACCGATATTCATCCAGCCCAGAGCAATCATTTCTAAAGTACCGCCGATAATAATCCCGGTTTTCATATCACCCAGGACTATACCCACTAAGGTACAGGCCACCAGAGGACGGTGGAACTGAAACTCATCAAGTATCGACTCCATGCCGGAAATACAGGCAACGATGAATATCAGTACAATCTGAAGGGTGGTTATCTCCATTGTACTTCTCCTGTGAGGTTAAACTGATAATGCGACACAGCAGCCAGGGGTTACTGGCTCACTTTGCCGATAAGATCCATCATTTTTAGTTTCTGATCAGTTGAGACCTTCCGCACTTCCAGCTCAATGCCCCTGGCATTAAGTTTTTTGAACGCCTCAATATCTTTCTCATCCACAGAAACTGCATTATTCACCTGGGTTTTACCCTGACGGAATGCCATACCCCCGATATTCACGCTGGTGATTTTTACTCCCCCATCCACCAGTCGTTCAACATCCGTTGGATTGGTAAACAGCAGCATGACCCGCTGACCGGCATATTTAGGGTTGTTATAAACCCGCAGCATCTTGGCGATATCAACGACATGGGCAGTCACTCCGGGAGGAGCTACCTGGGTCAGCAATGTTTTACGCACCTGATCAGCAGCCACTTCATCGCTGACCACAATAATGCGCGAAACATTGGTTTCTTTGGTCCAGCGGGTCGCTACCTGACCATGGATCAGACGGTCATCGATACGTGCCAGACCTATGGTCATATAATCACTGGCGGACATCGGTTTCACCGGTGCTGCAACGGCAGGTTTCACTGCCTGAGGCGCGGCCACAGGGGCAGTCGCTTCTTCTGGCTGATGTTTCAGGGCGCGCACCCCTTCACGGCCGGTTTCCAGTGCCAGATCCACCAGTTCGGCAAAGGTCGGGTTATCATCTCTTGCCATAAAGGTTTCGACCAGCATTGGCACGTTAACCCCGGCAATCACTTCGTAATTCTCTTTATCCACCACAATGCGGCTGGCCGCATTAAACGGGCTGCCTCCCCAGGTATCCACCAGGAACAGTACTCCCTCACTGGTATCGAGCTCAGTTAACCTCGCAGTATATTTTTCAATTAACGTGTCAGCATTCTCACCGGGAACAAAGTCAATCCAGCCGACGTTTCCCTGTTCGCCTAAAAGCATTTCTGTGGTCTTCAGTAGTTGTTCAGCTGCCCAACCATGAGTACCAATCACAATAGCAATAGTCACTTGCTACCTCCCGTTGAACTACATCTTTCTCAAAGGTCCCGCACCTGTCATTGTTATGATAGAAAAGCCACGCAGGTGTCAGGAAAGTGTATTCATTGACAGAGTTATTTTATGCTCTAAAAAAAATAAATTATGTGATGAAGCGCAGTAAATTGAGGGAATAAATAGACCTTGTCTGATACCTGACATTATTAAAAGTAATACATTTCGACAAAGTGAAGTATTTATAACAAACCGGTTAAAGAAAAATAACCAGAGTTCAGATCCTGTTACTGAGTTAACAGCAGCGAAGCGAATATATTTATAATAATGATTTATAAAGAGATGTCTTTTAGCAGAATCAAAAAATGAGAACGGGGTTCCGGATATCAATAAAAACAGGCAGGCAGAGTTATCTCTGCCGCCAGCATAAATAATTTAGTGAACTTCGCAGCAGGCTCCGGCAAGCCGGCCCTGGCCACTCACCAGTAAAGGGCCTTCCGTTGCCGGAATAAATGCAGATTCCCCGGGCTGCAGGGTCAGTTCCTGGCCAGAGCACTGACAACGGGCAGTGCCTTCCAGACAGAAAATGATACGAGGTCCGGGCCAGGACAGCGCCTGTGGCGCGGGCTGCAGCTGATGGATAGCAAAACTAAAATCATCGACCGGTACCGGAAAACTAATTTCATTCTGTGAAATAACTGGCCGGGTCAGCAGCTGTTCCTCAGGACAACTCACAAATTCAACATTTTTCAGCAGTTCAGGAATATCGATATGCTTAGGAGTCAGCCCGGCACGCAGAACATTATTGGAGTTAGCCATAATCTCCAGCCCGCTCCCCTGCAAATAAGCATGCGGTGTTTTAGCATACAGAAACATCGCCTGACCCGGCTGCAATACCACCACGTTAAGCAACAATGGCATAAACTGCCCCATATCTGCCGGGTAGGAATGTTGCAGGCTGCGTACCGTCTGCCAGGGGTCTCCCGGCAAGTGAGCACTGACTTCAGCCAGCCTTTGCAATGCCAATTCCGCCTCACTGCCCTGCAATGAGAGTAAGGCAGCAAACAGAGCTTTTAGCCCCGCCGTATCCGGCTGAGCGATAAAGGCAGAAATTTGCGGATGTGCTTCGGTAAGCGGTTCCAGCAATCCGGCAATCTGTTCCGGCGGCCGAAAACCATTCATTGCTCTGAACGGAGTCAGGGCAAACACCAGCTCGGGTTTATGGTTGTTATCTTTATAGTTACGCAGTGGTGAACTTAACGGGATACCTGCCTGGTTCTCGCGAGCATAACCCTGTTCAGCGGCCTGTTTATCAGGATGCACCTGTACTGACAGAGGACCGCCCGCACATAATACTTTGAATAAAAAAGGCAACCCGCCAAAGCGGCGGGCCACGCTTTCGCCGAGCAATTGCTGCGGTTGTTGGCTAATCAGCTCCGCCAGACTGACGGGTTTACCGGCCACAAAAATCTGCGAACTGGCATCCGGATGCGCCCCCATCCATAATTCGGCCATCGGCAGATTTTCAGGATTATCAATACCGTATAACTCAGTTAATGCAGTTTTACTGCCCCAGTCATAATGCTGAATGGTATTAATTAATTTATTCATCACTGTTCCTTGTTGCATCTGCCCGTTTGGACTCCGGTCAAAATATAAAACATTAATTACCGTAAACCGGTAGTAAACCAACGCTAACCAACAAACATGAGATCTGGCGCAAATATTTATTAAATAAATACCATCAGGGCACTATTTGCAAAAGCAGAGCACCCCGAAAACAGTGGGAAATAATCTGAAAAAAACCTGACGCTAAAATAAAACCGGCGACGGTGTTTAGTTACGTCTTTACATCAGGCACAGGGAAAATGTATCCGGACAGCGGGTAATGATTACAGGGAAAAATAGTGACTGAATATTTGAAAGGTTACAGCGGAAAAACGGGGAACGGTGCAGGATAAAAATACTCAGGAAGAGAACCAGACAAAGCCAACCAGATAAGACGGGAAAGTGGTTCTGAGGAATTGCGGATGACTGATTAGCGGCCTGCCCGCACAGACAGGCCTGAAAACAGTTACTGTGGATAATGAAAGGTGAAGGTTTCGGTGAATGGCGCAAACCACTGTGGAATACCGGTGGCTTTATCGATGTGCCGGGCATAGCCCGCCTCATCAGGGGCATTGTATTTCAGAGTAACTTTATAGGTACCGGCACCGGCCATTTTAACACTGTGGGCGTAATGAGCTCCGTCATCCGCTGACATAGGTAACAACTGACCAAATTCCAGGAAGTTACTATCCCCCTGCTTCTGAACCACATAATCGACCGATAGATAAGGGATCCATTCACCTTCAGAAAAGCCCCATTGATTACCTTTAGTCGCATGGACATCAGTTTCGAGATGGATCACATCTTTCCCCATCACCATCGATTGTGGCGACGGGCTGGTCTCAATGTTTAGCAGATAAGAGGAAGCAATCTGCATACCCTCATGTTCGACAGGCCCGCCAATCGGATACTCTTTGGCAAAAACCGCCCCTGAAAACATTACTGATCCCAGCGCCACACTGATTAGTAACTTTGAAGATTTCATTCTGCTTACCGCTCCTGACAGTTAGCTCTCGGCTGGTACACCATGCGCCAGCCCCGCAGGCAACCTAAAGCCAACAAAAACAGATGTAAATGACAATCATTATCACATTAATGTTTTTTTACTAAAGCTTATAAAGATGTGTGCTGAGAGAGGAATGGTAATATTTGCTGATACAGTGAACATTGTCAGGGTAAACTCAGTTACGGGTCTATAGCTCAGGTTTACAAACTAATTCCAGAAAAACAAGAGTGGTCGGTTTAAATTATTAAATTAGTCGACTTCACATTATTTATAGTAAAAAATGATTATCAGTAGCAGTCTCAGGATATTTCTCAACTATCATACTACTAATCAAAAGATTAAGAATGGATTTATAAAACGTTTGGCCACAGGATGTCTTGATAAAACTTTATGTTTAAAATTTAATATTATTAATGAAGTATGTATAACTAATGGCAAATCTCTATTAGGAATCATGATTAACACCTATCAACGAATAAATAAAGAAACATCGATGGAATATCTAATGCAGAAAAACAATAATTACATATCAAAAAAAATAGGATGAAGACGATACTACAAAAGTTTTCCTATACTATTTCTGGTAATAATACTGGTATAATGAGGGACTTAATAGATTAATACATTGCAGCATACTAACATAACATATTATTTGCTTCTGAATATATATAATATCTTTTAAATACTGGGGGGGGTAATGTACAGAGAATCCAAACTTCAGGGAAGTGTTTAATAGATAACTTTAGAGGAGATGAGGTGCAACACAGCACCTGCAGTATTACAGATGCTTTTAGCAGAACACCAAAAATAATTATAACCAGTACTTGGAAGCCGACAGATGAAGTTATAAGAAATCAAGAAGAAGACAAGCAAAGGTCATGATTTATATACATAAATATAAAGGTTAACTTTAGAGTTGATTTAATCCAACTAGCCATTGTTAATTATCGTTTAAACTTTAAAGAACTCATTACCCACTTTCGTTCAACCAAGACAATTAATAATGAATATACCACAACCCCCAGTAAAATAGAGGCAACAAGGTTAACCACCTCACCTACACCTGATAAGAAATGAATTTTCGAAAATAGCACTATGATATACATTATCAAGGCACAACAAATTGGAATTATAATTACAGATAAAAACTTAACAAAACTGCCATGTAACATTTTTACTGCCAGATACATGTTAGGAAAAAACATCAAAACATTAGCAATAAAATAAAGTTTGACTAGCCAAAAAACACCAAAGAAACCACCAATAATAAAAGCACCAACTTGAAGAATAGCGTTATAAATACTTATTGACACAAGAACATTAGTTTTTCCATTGGCCATAAAAACTGACCCTGTAGTACTTACAAAAGATTGCATAATAGCCACAGGGGCAAGCCAAAAGATCAATCCTGGAACCATATCCCATTTAGGACCAAAGAAAAAACGAACAAATTCGACGCTTACAGAAGATAAACCTAACATCAAAGGCGGAGTTAATATAGAAATGGCTTTGACAACTTGCATATACGAGTTAAAAGCAGCATTTTTATCATTTTGTAATCGACTAAGGATAGGATAAAGTGAGCGTGTCAAAACAAATGTAATGTTCTGCACAGGGAAGAGCATTAACCTGTAAGAAAGAGAATATTGCCCTAGAGTGGATGCATTAGAAAATCTCCCAATAATAATTTGATCCGCATTCCTGGAAAAATAATTAATGAAATTAAATGCGACAAGCCCAGAAGTAAAAGATAACAACTCTTTTACAGCAAAAAAATTAAAACTAATAGCGCTCTTCCATTGAGAGGATACAACAAAACCAAAAGCGCTAAGAATTGAATATAAAACTACTTGAACAACTAAGCTGTAGACACCAAAACCTGAGATACATAGAATGATGGCTGTGAATAACGAAACCAAAGAGGAGACAATTTCAACCAGGCCAATTTTTTGAAATTTCGACTCCCTCTCTAATAATGCCAAATGAATAGAAGTTATACTATTTATAGGAAAAGTGAAAGCAATAATAATTAAAATGGGAACGAGTCTTAATTCGTTAAAAAAAATGGAAATAGTATGCGAGAATATAATTATACAGATACAAATCAGAGAACCAAAAATAAAATTTAACCCAAGAACTGATCTTTTCAACTCTTCAGTTACTTCTTCTCTTTGAATGATTGCCGCAGAAGAACCAAGATCTCTAATTATGTTAGTAAAATTCACAACAACGGTAGCCATGGACATAAGTCCGATTTCAGAAGGAGAAAGAAATCTGGAAAAAACAAAAATCCCAAGCATTTGGCTAGAAATTTTAACTAATTGAGAAATTGATACCCATTTTACATTATTTAATAGTCTCATTTGTATCACTTATTCTTCAAGCTTGAAATAACTAACTTTAATGTTTTATCATTCATGGTTAATGAATAACCAAGGTAGCCTAATACTTTATTTCTCACTTTACTGATTAGAGCGTTCCATTTAGTATTTCTTTTAAAGAGTGTGTTGAAACTACTAAGGGCAAAATTGTCATGTTCAATCTGTTGAACTTGTGAGTAAGCTTTCAAACATGGTAAAACTTTGGCACCACTAAGTTGCATAGAAATGCTTAGCCATATATCATCAGCCTTAGGTGCTAAACTTAAATAATCATCGGTAAAGACGAACTTGCTTAATATATGCTTCCTGGATAACATACAACCACCGACACCAGTAATTATAAAATCTTTATATAAAATTTCAGAATCGGCAACGAGAGGGAAATCATTATAACTTCTTAAGTGACCAAATATATTTCTTCTCATTTTCCGTATTCTTGAAGCAACAACATACTCACCCGAAAATTCACAAAAATGAGAATACAATTCACTCAACCACTCTCGTCCATAAATAACATCGTCGTCGGCATACACTAGAATGTCGTTATCATTACATTCCATTAGTATAGGCATTATTTTTCTATAAGGGCCAGTATTTCGAGTAAACTTAAACTCAATAATATCAGCAAAAATATTGAGTTTATCTAACCACTCAGGAACATTGTTAATTCCATCATCAGACAGATATTTGTCTTTTGAGACCCACACGATTATCTTATCTGGCTTTTTACTTTGTAAAACTAAAGAAAATAAAGTTGCTGCACATAAATCAAGTCTTGATGAAATAGTAGTAATATTAACAATTAACATCGTAATGCCTAAATAATAAATTAATGAAGGATATTTTAACTCAATTGATTAAACTTATGACTTTCATGACTGCCTTTTTCCAGTCAGATGGTGGTGTAAAATGTGATATTTTTGAAGTAGACATTACTGAAAATGATGGGCGGGCAGCCAAGGTCGGAAACTCGGAAGTAGTGATAAAGTTCACCTTTGGCTTTATCTGAATATAACCCATTTGAAATGCACACTGGAAGATATACTCCGAAAAGCCAGCCCAAGAAATCTTTTCTCCACCACAAAAATGATAGATCCCACCTGATGCATCACAATCGATCATATTATATACGGCATTTGCAATATCACCTGCATAAGTTGGGCATCCAAGCTGGTCAGAAACTACATTTATTTCATTTTTATCTCGACCTATACGAAGCATCGTTTTTAGGAAGTTATTACCGTGTTCACTGAATACCCAGGAAGTCCGGAGAATAACTGATTCTGGAAAAATACTTTGAATTAATAATTCACCGGCTAATTTTGTTTTTCCATAAACACTTCTAGGATTAACAAGGTCAGTTTCAACATATGGTTCCGATTTGTAACCATCAAAAACATAATCAGTAGAAATGTGAATTAATTTAGAACCAATATTTTTGGCGGCTATTGCAAGATTTGCTGGCCCAAAACTATTGACATTTACAGCCTGTTGACTCTCAACTTCAGCTCTATCAACAGAAGTATAGGCAGCACAATTGATAATAACATCAGGTTTATATTGTTCTACTAATGATATGACTTTTTCTCTATCACAAATATCAAGAGATTTCGAATCAAGAGGGATTAAAAGTACATTTTCTTTTCTAATATCTGTGAAACACTTACCTAATTGTCCTTTAGCTCCGGTTAGCAAAACTTTCATAATCGCCCTCACCTTTAAAATGATTTTAAAATATAATAACTTAACAAAATTAATTTTATTCATCTACACCTGAAATGACTTCACCTAAAATACTATGCTTTAAATAAATCTTTTTTTCTAGGAAAATACGAACCCAAAATCTTGTCCCACTAGTAAATTTCAAAACAGGTGGATGGTATATAGATTTAGAGGAACTGAGACATACAGCGATTGCAATAAATATTGATTTAGATTTAAATATGTAATTTAGAAAATGGCCTGTACTACCAGAATTAACCATTTGTAGATTGTATTTTCTTTTTGACAAAACCAAAGCACAAGCCACGTAACATCTAAGGTAAGACAGTTCTGGTAATCCCTGGACAATATTACTTCCTATTAGATCATCGTAATATGAATCACCTTGGTCATTAAAAATGCTTTTCTCAAATTCTTTTAACCATTCAATTATGAAATGAGACCCCGGTGGGCTCGCAATCAGCCAATTTTCAACTATCGGTTGATTAAAATCAGTAGTGCAATCGTCTGAGTAGCAGACAAACACATCATCAGCTGAGCAGCTATTAATCACCCAGTCAAAATCATCAAATAAAAAAGAAGTTGCATCGACCCAAATACCGCCATATTTCTTTAACAAATTGAGTCTAATAAGGTCTGATTTGTGGGCAGCTAAAATATTTGGTGGAAAATCGATTTTTTTTATGAAACTTGAATAATTATTTTCATCCAAAAAGTTAACTTGATACTTATTACACTTTGTCTTTATGTTTTTAATACATAAATCAACAAGAGTATCATCCCTACCAGACCCCCAATATAACCATATGATACGGGGAATGTCTGATGGCACCGAAGTTTTATTTTGGCTGAATGAGAAAGTTTTTTTTTCAATTGAAGTTACAGGACAAGCAAGTTCTTTAATTATACTAAGGAATGTTAATATTTTTTTAAAAATAACCATAATCACTTACCCTTTATTAAAATTGTGAATTTAATATAAAATAAAGTAAGCAACCTAATAAGATTCGGGGTTTTTAACCTAATAAAATCACATGTTATTAACACATCCAAAAACCTATAAAAAAAATTATTATTAAGTATATTAATAAAAGCAGTTTGTTCTTTGAAGAAAAAGTAAGCATTGAAGTCTTTAATTAGAACACATAATAACAGATGTTTCCTTATGAACGAAATTATATACTTTTCAGATTCAAGATATGTATTGATAAAATACTTACTAGCGGAAACATTCATCGTGCGACTCATTTGCATGTGTCTGTCTTTACATATACATACTTGAGGATTATCAGTATCATAACAAATCAACTCACCAGCATCGTCACATCTTATTGCAAAACCCCAATCTTGATGTTTATCTTGCAATGGATCAAAGAGTGTACCCAAATAATTTTTCTTATCGATAGATATAGTCGAACTTCTAAAATCCCCATGCTCTAGAAAAATAAAATCTCTCAAATCATTTATTTCACCGGAGAATGTAACTATGTTGTAATCAGCTTCATTATGATAGTCCTTAAATGGTCCAAAATAAATACCGGATTGATTTCTATTCATAAATTTTATTCTATCAGCGATATATTTAGGTTCAAACAAGTCATCTGAATCGAGTAAGAATACAAATCTATACTTTGATTTCGAGATTCCAATGTTTCTCGAAACAGAAGCATTAGATTTTTCGTTCTTCTGCAAAAGGATCACATTCTCGTATTTAGTTACAATTTCTTTCGTTAGATCAATATCGTTTGAAAAATCATCAATAAGAATAATTTCATAAGGAATGGATGTAGACGATGAAATTACACTTTCAATTGTTTTAGATATATAACCTGAACTATTTCTAATAGGGATTATTACTGAAACACCATACTCTAAAACTTCGTCTTTACTCATCTCAAAATACCACTTAGACAAAAAGTCATTTAATAAAATATTGAATCTGAGGTTCATTACTTTTTTTTGGCATGATCGGAATAGACCCCCTTCTCTCAGTATAGAAAACTTTGATATCAGAACTTTCAAGTGCTCTTTGTGAAATCTTAGTATTGAAAGCCTGAATTATATCACCTGAAATGTTGGTAGGATAAACATTTAAAACAACATCTTCGCAAATGTCTTTATCAAAAGATGATATAATTACTGCGTGCCCAGAATTTGAAACATATATATCACCTTTTATGGACTTACTTCCATCGCTAACCCTCAGTCCAGCACCTTTTATATTTCTGTCAGACTTTAGGCTTAAATTTATTTTGCTGGAATGATCATGAATAATAACTCCATAGAAAAAACAGTTCTCCGTTATTAAATTAATATTAACATTAGTTGAACGTGGCTCAATCTCACAGCCTGAATATGCAGACATTTTACATTTAGCATTAACAGTAACATTGTTGGACGCTGAAATCTTAATACAAGATCCCAACTGCAGATCGTTCCCCCTTACAGGGAACACTTGGCCTGAATTAACAAACTCACCATTCAAATAAATATTACATGATTTATTTATATAACACGGAAACACTGCATTTTTACAATGAACCATGCCGTTAAACATAATATCCTTTGCAGATTCTATATATAACGCATGAGAAGAGGTTGACCCTCTGGAAAATTTCAAATTAGAGATAGAATTATTTTTTTTATCTACAAGAAAATAATCATCCTCACCTCCATCTATGATAATAGAGCCGTGGAATTTCAAATTACTTCCTCTTATTTCTAACGTAGAGAGATTACCATATAGATATTCATATGTACTGCCATAGGTTCCACGCCTTCTTAAAGTACTATTATCAGAGATAATTTCAATATCATTTACTTCAATTATCCATTTTGAATCGTTATTTTTTAATCCATTGAAATATGTAGCATTTTTCCGTAAAACCAGTTTATTTCCAGGTTTCAACGATGATAAACAGCGGTTAAACGCAGGTCCATCATCAGTTTCTCCATCACCTAAACACCCAAACCATTCCGGAGTTATATAGTCTACAACTCCAATCCGGCACCAAACATAATCCTTGAAGTTACTTTCAAATGTAATGCCATTATCAATTTTTTTGTTTTTACTGCTAACCAGCTTAAAGTAACCTCCTCCCCGCTCCGTATTTTTCGAATATGAATTCAAAAAAACTACATCGCCTTCCTTCGCGTCACTAAGATTGTTAAACTCATCAACGGTCAGTATTTTTTTTTTGGTTATTTTCATCTGTTCCCACAGAGATGAAGAAGCAGCAGGAGAAAATATCATTACTGAAATTAAGAGGTTTCTTCTGGTTAGCATAATAAATCACCTTATTTATATTTTTCAGCCATATTTACCATCCCTGAAGATTCATATTTCTCTATATCCCTGCCAGTTAAACCATACATCCTTGAGTATATCGGGCCAGACGCATGTAAACACTTTATATCTTTTATTATTCCTGACTTTAACCCCAAAAATTTAAAGGCTAGTTGAATAAATCCATCCTCTCCAAATTTAAAATTAAGGTTGTATCTATTAAAAAACCATTTAATCATCATATAGTGTTTTCGCCTAAAACCTGCACACCATCCCCCGGTAGGTCCTTTCTGGATTATTTTATCTTGATAATAACAATCAATATAGTTTTCTTTTCCTGGTTTAGACCCATTTGTTAATTCATTTTGAACTACATCTAATGCAATAAAACCAAACCTTTTGAAACAAGAAAAATAATCAATGAATATATTATCTACTTCATCAGGAAACTCAATGACATCATCATCAACTTCAATAATAATAGAACCTGACGCTTCTGCAAAAAGTTTTTTATATGCATTAATCCCTGAATTAACTTCATTTCTGAATATTTTAATCCCAATAAAATCCTTGTAGTCTCTTTCAAACTCTTGCATGAATTTATATGAGTCATCATCAGAGCAATTATCCATAATTATTATTTCACATTCTGTTTTTTTTTGTATGGCGTTATATAAAGCAGGCAAACACATTTTTAAAAAAACTTCGCGATTCCAGGTTAAAATAACAAAGCTAACATTAGTTTTTTTCATTTAATACTTCCTAGTTTACCTATACAAGAATGAAAAAAGCCAAGCATCATATATTTTATTTTTCTAGCTTTATCTTCTTCGTATAAAACAGTACATAATACTTCGTGTATAATTCTTAAAACATTTAGGTAGAAATACCCGGGTGATTTAAAAAAATACTTCCACGACAAGTGTGTACCATTCCTTACTATATAATATTTTCTTATATAGTTATGGTTGTTCGGTTTCAGCGTCACTCCCATAAATTTGAAAACGCGCCTATCTCCTATTGCATGTTCTAGACAGATTTCGTAATTAATATATATAACTTCATTCCTGACGTAAGCTTTCAGACAAATCTCTGTATCAACATGGTCAATAATATAATTTTCATTGACCCCAGATATCTCATCCCAAAAATCTTTTGAAATCCCCATCCCTGAACTGATGGCAAAAGTTGTAAAATCCGAGTCATTAACAACGTCATATCCGAATTTTTTTAAATGAACAAACTTTGCATAGGTGTTTGAATTAACATCAATAAAATTGGAACACACTATTTTAGCTTTTTTATCTAGTATAAAAGCTTCCATCGAATTGAAATATATATCAGGAACAACAGAATCCTGATCAAAGGTGAATACATAACTTATATTATCAGATGTATTTTCAATTCCTCTCGCAATAGCTCCAGCAATACCTCCTTTATTCTTGTTATGTATGTAGTTGCAACCAATAACATTATCAAAAAAATCTGTTTTTTCTTTAGAATTATCAATTATTATCCATTCCACTGTATCGAACTTTCTACAATAACCCTTAATCTTGTCCAGTTCGGATTCCCCAGGATTGTACAATATAAATAATGATGCCATCTTCATCTTAACTATCCTTTGAATAATTTAATGCTTGATAATACCCAAATAATCGAAAGCAGTATTGTTCCAAAACCAAATACATCCATACCTATTTTCTTATAAAGATAGTTTTTATTTAAAAAGTAAAAACTTTCGATGAAAAATAATATATCAAATATCGCAAAGTATTCAACAAATCTTAATGCTATTGCATCATTCGATCTGAATGCCACACTTAAAATTATTGAAATACATACTGTGTAGACAAGATATATATATTCTTTTTCCCAATCTTTTTTTCTAACAATGAGCACTGTGGACACAAGAATAAGTATGACAAACTTTAACATAAAGTATGTGGTAATAATCCTTGTAGCTTTAACACCGTATGCCCCATTTAAATACGGTAATAGTCTGTTGTATACGATTGGAATCGACTGGAAAAAATTTATTATCACATCAGGATTAACTAGCAAACCAAGAAATATAAATGACAATAATAAAACTAGTATTATTTTCATTGATAGACTTTTTCTTGGAAGTAATCTACATAAAAGTGGTATCACACAGAAAACTGCGGAAATATGGAACAATGCCGCAACTATAATCAGCAAAAAAGCTTTTATATATTTATCTTCTGAAAATAAAAAATAACCTATTGTGCTTAGTATTATTGCTACTGAAAATCGGACCTGTGTAAAGTCATGAACAAAGTAAAATCTAGAATAATACACTAGTAATATAACAAAAATATATCGTCTAAACTTTTCAGATCTTAGTAAGAACATTAATGAACTGATAGATATCAGGCAGAAGAAGAAATTCATATAGTCATATGAAAGACCTAACCAATTAAAAAATCTAGACATAAAATAAAATGCTGGATCTTTTAGTGATACCCATGACTCCCCAAATACTTCTAATTTAGAGCGTCCATACCAGTCTTCAAACATATCATAATCTGGTGAATACTCAGGTCCAAACTCATAAACTATCAAGGATAGAGTTATTGCCACTATACTTGATAGTAACAAATACTGATTTTTATTTAATGTTATCCCTTTCAAACCTATTAATGCTAGAGATGCTAAAATTAAATAGCATATCCATATTACGGCGTAAAACATCGTTCACTCCTAGCGTGGAATCTTACCCATTTTGTTTTTTATCCCATCTACTAGACCTTGCATCATAAGACTTAACTTATGCAGTCTTTGATCTTCGAATAAAACTAATTTTATCAACATTTTTATATTATTATTGATATCGAAAATCACCCAAATTGGTTTTTCTCTTATATATTTTTTATATAAATATATTGAGTTCCTAATCATATAATAGCGTCGAATACCATTATGATTAGTTGGTCTTACATCTCTACCAAGAAAAGATCCTTTTGATTGATCGCCTAATTTATGATATAGCATTGCATTATTAGATACATATATATTATACCCATTGACTAAACTCCTAATACAATACTCTGTATCCACTTGATCTATAAACAGATTATCCATAAAGCATCCTTGACTTTCCCAGATATCTAAATTTATATAACAGCCTGAAGATATAAGTATTGAAACTTCACAATCTTTTTCTGGTATTATATATTTCCATTTGCTATTACTGAACTTTATGAATTTAATTCTATTATCTTTATCCGAACAGTCAATTTGATTTGCCCCGATCATTGAAGCTTTCTTTTTTCCATCTTTGGAAATAATATCAACATTTTCTTTAGTTAATATCATTTCAAGAATAAATTTTTCATTTATTCTTGAGTCCTGGTCAAAAGTAAAAGCCCACTGGTATCCTTTTTTCTTAGCTGAACGAAGACCTTGATTTAATGCTGTCGCTATACCTACATTCGATTCATTTAAAATGAAAAAAACTGTATTTTCGGAATAAAAATGTTCTTGTAACTTCTTAATTCTCTCATTATCACTACCATTATCAACTACAATAACTTGAGAACTCTGAGCTAACAATTCTGCGATGAGATTTATAGTTCCTGGTTCTGGCTGATATGTGACAATAATTGATATAAATTCCACTTTATATTTCCTAGTCCCTCCAGTTGAAACCTGGAGGGCTCTTAATTAGAATTCAGATAATTTCTGTCCGTTACTGTCTTTTTCTGAAAGCAAAGGTTCAAAATCTATAGGCCACTCAATGCCCACTTCTGGGTCATTCCAGGCCAGACAGCCCTCAAAACCCGGGGTATAGTAATCGGTACATTTATATTCAAAGTCTGCGATATCTGAAAGTACCACAAAGCCATGCGCCAGACCGGGTGGGATCCAGAACTGAGTTTTATTTTCCTCAGAAAGGAGCACCCCTTCCCACTGACCATAGGTCGGCGAGTCTTTACGGATATCTACGGCAACGTCAAACACCTCACCACGTACTACCCGCACCAGCTTACCCTGCGCATGTTTGGTCTGGAAATGCAGCCCGCGCAATACTCCCTTAGAAGAGCGCGAATGATTATCCTGAACAAAGTCAAAATCGATATTCAGCATTTGTTGGTAGCGTTTTTTCTCAAACGTTTCGAGGAAGAAACCACGTTCATCACCGAATACTTTTGGCTGGATAATTTTTACATCGGCAATTTTGGTATCAATAACCTGCATGTTAGTTCCCTTCAATCATACGTTGTAAATATTGTCCGTAGCCGGTTTTTGCCAGTAATTTTGCCTGTACCTGCACCTGCTGTTTAGTGAGCCAGCCTTTTTTATAGGCAATCTCTTCCAGACAAGCGACTTTGTAGCCCTGACGCTTCTCGATGGTATGAATAAATGATGATGCTTCTAACAGGCTGTCATGGGTACCGGTATCCAGCCAGGCAAATCCACGACCTAGCTTCTCTACATGCAGGGAATTCTTCTCAAGATACATTTCATTGAGGGTGGTGATTTCCAGTTCACCACGTTCTGATGGTTTAACCTGTTTAGCCATCTCCACCACATCTTTGTCATAGAAGTAGAGGCCGGTTACAGCCCAGTTAGATTTTGGTTTAGCTGGCTTTTCTTCAAGAGAAATTGCGCGGTTATTTTCATCGAATTCAACTACACCAAAACGTTCAGGATCCATCACCTGATAACCAAAGACTGTCGCACCTTCGTTACGCTGAACCACGTTTTCCAGTTTACGTCCAAAGCTTTCGCCAAAGTAGATATTATCGCCTAATACCAGCGCACAGCTGTCGCCATTGATAAACTCTTCGCCGATAATAAAGGCCTGAGCCAGGCCGTCCGGGCTAGGCTGAATTGCATAAGAGAAACTGACACCAAACTGGCTACCGTCACCCAGCAGACGTTTAAAACCTGGCATATCATCAGGCGTCGAGATAATCAGAATCTCGCGAATGCCGGCCAGCATTAATACCGAGATAGGATAAAACACCATCGGTTTATCGTAGATCGGCATCAGCTGTTTTGAGACGCCCTGAGTAATTGGATATAAGCGGGTACCGGAACCACCGGCTAATACAATACCTTTCATGTAATTTCTTTTCCTGTTAATCAGATTGAACCAAGACGTTCGCCGGCGTATGAACCGTCCAGCACCCGTTGCCACCAGGTCTGATTGTTCAGATACCATTCCACTGTTTTGCGGATTCCGGTTTCAAACGTTTCGGCCGGAGTCCAGCCCAGTTCACGCTCAATTTTGGAAGCATCGATAGCATAACGCAGGTCATGGCCAGGACGATCTTTTACATAGGTAATTAAGTCAGTATAGCTGGCGACTCCTGCTGGTTTGTTCGGAACCAGTTCCTCCAGTAAGCCGCAGATGGTTTTCACTACATCAATATTTTTGCGCTCGTTATGACCACCGATATTATAGGTTTCACCCACTTCACCTTTAGTTACTACGGTGTAAAGCGCACGGGCATGATCTTCAACATACAACCAGTCGCGGATCTGGCTGCCATTGCCATATACCGGTAATGGTTTTCCCGCTACCGCGTTAAGGATAATCAGCGGGATCAGCTTTTCCGGAAAGTGATAAGGACCGTAGTTATTTGAACAGTTGGTGACAATGGTCGGTAAACCATAGGTACGCAGCCAGGCTCTTACCAGATGATCACTGGAAGCTTTAGAGGCTGAATACGGGCTGCTTGGTGCATAGGGTGTAGTCTCAGTAAACAGGTCGTCGGTCCCCTCCAGATCACCATACACTTCATCGGTAGAAATATGGTGGAAACGGAAAGCCTGTTTTTCCGCCTCACTGAGTGTATTCCAGTACTGACGGGTCGCTTCCAGCAGCGTATAAGTACCCACCATATTTGTCTCGATAAATGCCGCAGGACCATCGATAGAACGATCAACATGGCTTTCGGCAGCGAGGTGCATTACTGCATCTGGCTGATATTTACTAAATAACGCATCCAGTGCCTGACGATCACAGATATTAACCTGTTCAAAATGATAGCGTGGATTATCGGCAACTTCTGCCAGTGATTCCAGGTTGCCGGCATAGGTCAGGCTATCAACCACTATCGCCTCATCCCGGGTATTATTAATAATATTGCGTACCACAGCTGAACCAATAAACCCTGCACCACCGGTGACTATAATCTTCATATGAACTATTAACCCTCTTACCAGATTTACTATTTGGAATTTAATATTAATAAAACGCCCAAGCTACTTGTTAGTCCAATACCGCTTATGCATACTTAATTTTTTTATTACCCCTGCCGGTATTTTTTTATATTTCTGACCAAGTTTATAGCCAACAATCTTCATAAAATTATTCAGACATGCAACCGGGATATACCATAATCCATGTTTTATCAGATAGCGAAACTCAGAAAGAATAAATTTCTTACCTTCTCCGCCCGCGCCACCAAACTGCTGGCGTATCCAGGGTTCATCGGTATGAAATACACCAATATCAAAGTAGCGGCGAAACTCCTCGGCCGGAGTATAATTATGTGAATGTTTGACCTGAGCCTGTGCAGCATAAGCTACCTTATATCCGGCCAGTACTGCTTTAGCGGTAAAATACATATCTTCACACAAGATAGTTTCAAGCGGGAAACCACCAATTTCCTTATAAACATCGGTACGGTAGGCGGAAAAGGAATTTGACATAAATGCCACTTTAATTCCTTTCTGCGGGATATCATGCTGGCTATAAATATGGCTTACCGGGGGGTAGTTAAACAGTCGGGCATGCTGTGCCAGTGGGTTAGCATCATCATGCGGTAGTTGTCGTCCGTAAGCGCAAGCGACCTGCGGATCAGAGAACACACTAATGATATTTTCGATAAATCCGGGCTGAGGTATTGCATCCTGGGTCAGGAAAATCACTACATCATAATGCCCGGACTGCATTTGTAATGCCTGATTGCGTGTACCACCATGATTAAATTCGGCGCTGCTGATGGTAAGCACATCAAACCCCGCCTGCCTGGCAATTTCTACACTGTTATCTTTACTCGAAGAATCAATCACCTGAACATGCAGGTTATCCGGGGCATATTTTTTTAGATTATCAACGCATTGTTGCCAAACCGTCCCGCCATTATATACCGGAATTGCTACAAAATAGTTCATGGTATTTATCTTAAATCCTTAGCGATTAATAAGCGCCATCACGCTTCAGTACCACACCGACTGTTTTAAAGAGAATGGCAATATCGTTCCACATCGACCAGTTTTTAACATACCAGGCATCAAAATAGACCCGGGTTTCATAGTCAACATCACTGCGCCCGCTAACCTGCCAGAGTCCGGTCATACCTGGTTTACTCATCAGATAGTAATCGACCTGATCATGGTAACGCTCCAGTTCTTCCTGAATAATCGGCCGGGGTCCCACCAGGCTCATTTCGCCTTTTAGGACATTAAATAACTGCGGCAGTTCATCCATACTGGTACGGCGTAGTACTGCACCAATCCTGGTAATCCGCGGGTCATTTTTCAGTTTAAAGGTGGCATCCCATTCAGCCTTTGCTTCAGGGTCTGTAGCCAGTAGTTCTTCAAGTAATTCTTTTGAATTCACTGCCATAGATCTGAACTTCAGACATTTAAATGGTTTACCGTGTTTACCAATTCGTTCATGCCCATAAATCGCCGGACCACCGTCTTTTTTAACTTTACTGCGGATATATAGCAGTAGTGGGGATAACAGCACAATAATCGCCAGGGAAGCAAAGATATCAAACCCTCGTTTCAGAAAACGTGATGACCATTTTGCCAGGCTCTGATGTACCCTGAAAATCATTACTTCATGGCTAAAAATAAACGACATATCGGTACTGTCCAGTGGCACACCACGCAGCGTTGGGATTACCGAGACATAACGATAACCTTTAATCATCATTTCACGCAGCCAGGTATTACGCAGTTCACTCTGATGATTCTCTACCGCCACAATAAACTGCAAGCGTTTATCTACCCCGTTACCCAGCCATGTAGTATCACAATGTAATAATGGGATACCGTGCAATTCCTTTTCTTCAGCGAACTGGTCTTCGGTATTAATAAATCCGGTGACCCGAAATCCCAGATTTTTTTCGCTGGTTATCGCCTGAAAAGCATCGATAGCATTTTTTCCACTACCAATAATTATTGCATCACGCCGCCAGATGCCTGCTTTATCCAGTAGTTTCTTGGTCAGCATACGCAGTGCCGGAACCATAATCAGTACTAAAATCCATGTCAGCACCCATAAATAGCGGGAAAAATACCATTTAGCAAAAGCCACAATCGCAATTTCAAATACCGCAAAAATAACTAATGTGCGCAGTATCTCTTTCAGTTCAAACCAGAAGGTCTTGCGATAAAAATAGTGACGCAGACGCATGGCAAACCAGCCAATACAAACCAGTGCCAACATCCAGTGCAGGCTAATCCAGCCTTCGGTTGGCTCCTCAGGGATCCGGTCACTAAAATGGCTAAGCGTAAGATGTAATATCCCCATAGCGATATAAATTGCCAGGGTAAAACCGATAAAATCTGAGAGGATCAGTATTACACTGACCCAGAAATTTCGGGTTAGACGCGTCATGGTTTTCCTTACCAGTATCCCGTAACAGGGTGGTATAAAGTGTTTGCAGGCAGATGAAATTATGCCGGATGGTGCTGAATATTCGCCGGTCAGATAAGTATTTTAGTCAGAGACTGCAGCCCGAGGGCTGCAGTGGTATTTCTTGCTCGTCTTACACTTATTTCTGTTTTTCGTCGTAAGAATAACCATAGTGGCTATAACCGTAGCCATAGTAGCTGCTGGCTTTTTTGATCACGCCGTTCAGGATACAACCTTTAATATCTACCCCGCTCTGCTCAAAGCGACGAATACTGACCTCAAGTTCTTTGGCGGTATTCTGCTCAAAACGGGCGACCAGCAGAGTGGTTCCGGCATAACGACCAATAACTGCCGCATCAGTTACCGCCAGAATTGGCGGGGTATCCACCAGCACCAGATCATAGTTCTCACTGGCCCAGTCAATTAACTGCTGGAAACGGGAATGCATTAACAGTTCCGCGGGATTCGGTGGTATTGCCCCACGGGCAATAAAGTCAAATCCTGCCGCTGTAACCGGCTTAATCCCCTGAGCAATAGTTGATTTTCCTGACAGAATATCCGATAAGCCATGGTCAACGCTGTGATTAAAGATCTGGTGCGCATAGCCTTTGCGCATATCCGCATCGATAAAAAGTACCCGCTGTCCCCCCTGAGCAATGACTGCGGCCAGGTTGGTGGTGACAAAGGTTTTACCGGCATTCGGGCTGGCACCGGAGATCATCAGCACATTATTGCGTGCTTCCATCATGGCAAAATGCAGGCTGGTGCGCAGACTTCGTATGGCCTCGATAGCAAGATCAGCCGGATTATCAATGGCCAGGAAGCTGGTATTCTCTTTCTGTTTGCCTTTAGCTTTCAGAGAACGCTTGGGAGTCTGGCGCGCCATCCATTCAGATACCGGCACACTGGCATAAACATTAATCCCCAGTTCTTCCAGCTGTTCTGGTGATTCAATACCACGGCGTAAAAATACTCTGAGCAGAACAAGAGCTATTGATATAAAACTTCCAAGTACAATACCAATCAATACTATTATTTTTTTATTTGGCTTAATTGGCTGAGGTTCCGTTACCGCATCATCAATAATACGTACATTACCAATTGCACTGTTTTTAGCAATATTCAGTTCCTGTTGTCTATTAAGTAACTGCATATACACAGCTCGTCCAGACTCAACGTCACGACTCAACCTTAGAACTTCTTGCTGTGTTGCTGGCATTGCAGAGACTTGTTTATTAAGTTGAGCTTTTTCTTGCTGCAGAGTTTTGCGTTTTTCCAGCAATGCCTTATAGGTCGGATGGTCCTTGGTAAATAACTGCGAGACTTCAGCTTCTCTGAAAGTTAACTGATTCAGTTGATTATCAACATTGACTACCTGATCCAGCGTTGAACGGGCTTGTAAGTTTAAGTCCACTGAATCACTGCGTTTACGGTAAGCACTCAGTTTATCTTCTGCGGTATCCAGATCAGCCCTAACCTGTGGTAATTGCTGATTAAGAAAATCGAGGCTTTTGGTATCCTGAGCTGCCTGACGGGCAATATTTTGTGCCAGGTAATTATCACTAATGCTTCTGAGTATTTGTTGAATTACATCAGGCTCAGTTCCGGTGAGGGTAAGATTTAGCATACCTGTATCTTTGCCCTGATCTGCCGCGACAAACGCTTGTTGCAGATTATTTATAGCACTTAGACGTGTCAGGTAATTTATATTGAATATTGTACCTGTTTTTGCTTCCAGGTTAGTAATCATTAAAGATACACCCGGTAATTGCACAAGTTGACCAACTTGCCCTTTTATCAGATTTCCATTCTCAGACAATGTAAAATTACCATCATTACCTGCCGTTAAAGTTAAAGTTGGTGTTTTACCATTCTGATTTTCGACGAAAATTCGTCCAACAACAAGTTTTCCGGGCTTATTACCCGTTAATCTGGACCAACCACGACCAAAAATAGGAAAATATTTTTGGCTGACCTGCGCTTGCAAATTTAAATCATCAACAGTTTTGCCTAAAATCATCCTTGATTGCAGAAGTGCAATTTCGGGTGCTGACTCCGGTTGAGTATTTGGTAACATTTGACTCAGGCTGTTCAAAATAGCGTTACCTTGTTTTTGCTCAACCTGAATCAGTGCGTCCGCCTGATAGACCGGGGTGGCAAACAGTGCATAGAGAATTGCCATTACGGTAAATACCGCAGTCACACTAATAATCAGTTTACGGTGATCAATTATTTCGCCAACCAGACGTCCCAGATCGATTTCATCAGAGTCCGGACTGGCCGGTTTATTAGTTAAAGAGGGAGACATGTATTTACTTCCTAAAGTTAACCGCCCAGTTTACCGGCCCAGCTGTTACATGCCTGGTCCAGTAACTGATAGACAAATTCAAACGCTTCCATACTCTGCCGGTACGGGTCGGGAATCTCTTTATTAGACAGCCAGTGACCGATTAATAAGGTTTTACCACGTGCTTCCGGGGCGATTTTAGTCACCTGTTCGATATGGTGTTTTTCCATTACAAGAATCAGATCATACTGACGTCCCAGAGTACCGGTAAACTGTCGGCCTTTATGCCCTTCCAGTGACAGATTATGTTTTTCTGCCACCGCTATTGCCGAACTGTCGGCCGCATGGTCCACCAGCGCCCCGACCCCGGCCGAATCGATCTTTTTACCGGGCAATGCCCGGCGTAACATCCTCTCACCTATCGGTGAACGGCAGATATTACCGGTGCAGACCACCAGAATAGAATTAAACATAATTATTTGAGATCCTTATAATAATTAGCAGTCTCGGTTATGTTGTATACTCCGGTAATAGTTGGCAGTAACTGTGAAATTACACGGTTCCAACGGACAATTGGTGCAGCGGTGACGTAAACAATATCATAGGGCTGTAACTGGAATTCACTGGCCATTACCATGGTGGAGGCATCTTTGGCATTTAACTGATAAATATTAGCGATACGGCCATCTTTTTCTTTCGGTATTCTCCTTACAACAAAAATCCCCGATGCATCAGATGTGGACTGGTTGATTCCTTGAGCATTACCCAGCGCCTCAGCCAGTGTCATACCACTGCGGTCCATCTTCAGGGTGCTTTGCTGACCGACATCACCCATTACAAATACTTTCTGATCGTCATTGCGCGGTACAAACAGAATATCGCCAGGGTAGAGCAGATGGTTCTCCATCAGATCACCTTTCTGCATCAGTGCCTGCAGGGAAATAACAATATCCTTACCATTATGCGTCAGTACCACATGGCGCCAGTCGGCGTCTGCTGTCAGGCCTCCGGCGGCGTTAATTGCATCCATAATGGTAAGCGGTACATTGGTAATCGCCTGCTGGCCTGATTTGGTGACTTCACCGGTCACATAGGCTTTTTGTGAACGGAAAGCCGCCACACTAACATCGACTTGCGGGCTTTCGATATAGGTGGCTAAACGGCGGGCCAGTTCACTTCGCACCTCATTAAGAGTCTGTCCTTCCACATGCACTTTACCAATATAAGGATAGAAAATATCACCGTCAGCCCCCACCCAGTTGCCGGTGTCACTGGCACTGCGGTAGGTACCGGCCGGGGTGGTCAGCTCCGGATGGTCATAGACGGTAATCATCAGTACATCGCCGGGACCGATACGATACTGATAGCTACTCAGCAGGCTGTCCAGTTGTGGATTAGGCTGTGCCAGTACCGGTTTAGGGCGTAGCTGATCGATTAAATCCGGAGTCATCGGGTAGACATTAACCAGTTTATCCCAGTCATAGTCACTGTCCGGCAGTTCAACGGTATTTTTACGCAGGCTGTTTAGCCCCTGACCGGGGATGATAGTACAACCGCTCAGCAGGCCCACCAGGGCTGCAGCGGCTGTTAATTTCAGTACGGTTGTTTTCATCAATTTATTTCATCAGTTATTATTAGACACTGCTGACTTTTACCTGTCCCTGGCTGTTCTGCATTATATCAGCGGCAATCCCTGCCACTGGCTGTTGTAATGCAGCGTTCCTTAGTCAGTCCTGGTTATAAATTAAACGGCACTTCCAGTGAGGCGCTGGCACCCAGGTCATTATTATCATTATGGTTAGCATCGGTATACCAGCCCAGCAGATTTAGCCGTACCGATTTATAGACATTGCTGCCCCAGCCCAGTTGTACCCCTTTCAGGGTATCTGCATGCGGGAAGGCATAGTTAGTACTCTGGTTATCCGGATTGACCTTGGCGTAGAAAATTCTGGCACTCCAGCGCTGATTATCTTCGGTCACCAGCTCGGCTTTAGTCGCCAGCAACCGGCCATCTCCGCCAATACTGTCACCCAGTGCATAGCCCTGCTGATAATAACCATCTTTATAAATGTGGTGTTGATAACTGTAATTAGTTCGTCCCATATCGGTACGGGTATCATGACCTTCCACATACCAGTTCAGCGCGTTTTTACCGATGCTGTAGTGCCCTTCCACCCCTGCCAGATACATATTGGCAGATGGCAGCATACCGGCTTCGTCTTCACCAATAATCTGACCGTAGAGACTGATCGGAATACCGAGGGTCGGCTCCAGTTTTAGTTTGGCATCAAAGCCCGCCAGCTGGTTACCCGGTTCATTAGGATCGTTTGGCGCAGTATTATCATTACCGGAAAAACCATCCCAGAAATTACGTAACGATTCCGGGCGTCCCTGTCCGCCCCACTGCATTACGCGGCTGGCACCCAGTTCCAGTGACTGCCACGGCGAAACACTTAATCGCATCCCGATAATTTTGGTATGCGGTACTGCGCTATATTGAGATTCCTGTGAGGCAGAAATCTGGTACTGCCATGGGCCAATCCAGTTGAGCCACCAGGTCTGCGGGGCGGTCTGCTGGTCACGTTGCAGCATAAAACCGGTTAACGGGCGTGCGGCATCAGAACGAATCAGGCTGCCTTCATAGCCAGGCCCCCACCACTGTGGGGTCTGCCCGAAGGAGAGCCACTGGCCGAGGAATTTCACCGCGCCATAGCTGTTATTCAGGTTGGCACGGGAAGGAGAACCAATCTGCTCTCCAGCTTCCAGGTTGCCCTGTAAGTTCACATCCCACCAGTCGCCGCTGTTACTGGCAATCACCGACAGGCTGTTATCGGCCGGGGTAGACTGGGCGAAAGGTTTAGGCTGGCCAGAGCCGTCAGTAGAGGTATAGGCTTTAACACGCACATCGGATTTCAGCACCCGTAACCGTTCCTGGACACGTTCCAGCGCCAGCTGTTCGGAAGCATAAGAAGGATGGGCTTTATCCAGTGCAGCTTCGATGGCGTCTTCACTTAACGGCCAGGTACTGAGGCTAAGATGAATCACCCCGCGATCCGCCAGCCAGCTCAGGTCTGAACGTAAATCGCTGTCGGGTAATACCAGTCCACCGGCAAAACTGCTGGCAGCAGGCAATAATGCAAGACCCACTGCCAGAGCCAGCAGGCTCTTTTTGACACCGCGGCGCGGTTGGCCGGGCTGCGGGTAATCTGCCCCGGTTAAGGCTTTTTGCATCAGTGCTGTCTCCTTTGCTGTCCTGCTGGCCGCACAATCTGTATGGCTGTGGCAACCGGCTGA
The DNA here is from genome assembly GCF_002163585.1 of Tatumella citrea. Lineage (NCBI taxonomy): Bacteria > Pseudomonadati > Pseudomonadota > Gammaproteobacteria > Enterobacterales > Erwiniaceae > Tatumella > Tatumella citrea. Next base: position 897,720 of record NZ_CP015579.1, on the reverse strand, counting down.
CGATAAAATATAAATAATGGTGAAATGTTGGTTATTGTTAGTGTCATATCGCTGAACACTTATCAATCACTAATATGGATATGGCCTGCAACTGATAAGTTTGCCAGAGCTCACTGTGAACAGGCAACTATTGGCGGATTCTTCATCAACCCCATGGCTGATAAGCGACATTTTTCAACGGTCGTCTAAGAAAATAGCAGAGTTTACTGATTAGCCTGCTTTTTTTTGCAGAAAAGTGCGAAAAATCATTTCGCAGACACGCTACCGCCCCAGGCTTACAGCTACCAGTGTACTGTAGGCAGGGAAGTCCGTCCGGTTTTACGGTGATATCCGCCTGCGCAGTTCTGCAAATTGTGGTCTGTCCGGAACCAGTTCCGAAACGACACCGGATAAAGTCTCAACAAATGTTCAACAATTCCAGTAATATCTGCCAATTATTAAGAATTAATTCAGGTAAATATATAGAGAAATTCCTGGTTTTTTACTTTTGCTGACAATCAATCTTGCAACTGACTAAAAATGCCCCAACCCGGGGATTCCCGAGCCTGCAGGGATAAGATTTTTACGGCTAATAATACAGTAATGAAACTTCAATATGTATGGATGATGCAGAATCATCAGCATTGAGGCGTAACAGGCAGAATTGTGCGCAGGAAACCGCGAAGTGGGTGATTTCTGAAAAAAGTAATGCCCGCGAATAGCGGGCATCAATGTGAACCACTGGCAGTCATCACTGCCCGTGCTCATTGGCGGGAATTATTTTGCTTCCGGGCGCAGTGCCGGGAACAGAATCACATCACGAATAGTATGGCTGTTGGTAAACAGCATGACCATACGGTCGATACCAATCCCCAGTCCGGCAGTTGGCGGCAGGCCATGTTCCAGTGCGGTCACATAGTCTTCATCGTAGAACATCGCTTCATCATCACCGGCATCTTTGGCATTCACCTGCTGCTGAAAACGATCGGCCTGGTCTTCGGCATCATTCAGCTCCGAGAAGCCGTTACCAATCTCACGTCCGCCAATAAAGAATTCAAATCGGTCGGTGATTTCCGGGTTCTGGTCATTACGGCGGGCCAGCGGCGAAACTTCGGCCGGATATTCGGTAATAAAGGTGGGCTGAATCAGCTGGCTTTCGGCAGTCTCTTCGAAAATCTCGGTGACCACACGTCCCAGCCCCCAGCTTTTCTCAACCTTGATACCCAGCGTAGCAGCAATAGCGGTCGCTTTATCAAAATCCTCCAGGTCGCTTAGCTCAGTTTCCGGACGGTATTTTTTAATCGCTTCACGCATCGTGAGGCGGGCAAATGGCTTGCCAAAATCAAACAGCTGGTCACCGTAAGTGACTTCGGTGTGGCCCAGTACCTTCTCTGCCAGAGTACGGAACAGGCTTTCGGTCAGTTCAATCAGGTCGTTGTAGTCTGCGTACGCCATATAGAGTTCCATCATGGTGAACTCAGGGTTATGGCGTGGCGAAATACCTTCATTACGGAAGTTACGGTTGATTTCAAACACGCGGTCAAAACCACCCACCACCAGACGTTTCAGATAAAGTTCCGGCGCAATACGCAGGTACATATCGATGTCCAGCGCATTATGATGGGTGATAAACGGACGGGCTGATGCACCGCCAGGGATCACCTGCATCATTGGGGTTTCCACTTCCATAAACTCGCGTTCAACCATGAACTGACGGATGCCGGCCATGATTTTAGAACGCACCTGGAAAGTATGACGGGATTCTTCGTTGGCAATCAGATCCAGGTAACGCTGGCGGTAACGGGTTTCCTGATCGGCCAGACCGTGGAATTTATCCGGTAACGGGCGAAGTGCTTTAGTCAGCAGACGCAGTTCGCTGCAATGGATAGAGAGTTCACCGGTTTTAGTTTTGAACAGTTTACCGCGTGCTCCCAGGATATCGCCAAGGTCCCATTTCTTAAACTGTTCGTTGTAGTAACCTTCCGGTAAATCATCACGCGAAACATACAGCTGAATACGGCCGCCATTGTCCTGCAGGGTAACAAAGGAGGCTTTCCCCATGATGCGACGGGTCATCATACGCCCGGCCACGCTGACTTCGATGCCGAGATCTTCCAGTTGCTCGCTGTCTTTATCATCAAACTGTTTATGCAGCTTGTCAGACAGGGTATCGCGACGGAAGTCATTCGGAAATGCTACGCCATTCTGGCGCAGCGCGGCCAGCTTCTCACGACGACTTTTCAGTTCGTTGTTGAGTTCCTGGCTGGCATCAGCGTGCTGTGGTTGTTGTTCAGACATGGGGGTTCCTTATAAACCTGCTTTTAAACTTGCTTCAATAAAACGGTCGAGGTCGCCATCCAGAACCGCCTGGGTATTACGTGTTTCCACGCCGGTACGCAGATCTTTAATCCGCGAATCATCCAATACATAAGAACGGATCTGGCTGCCCCAGCCGATATCAGATTTGTTGTCTTCCAGCGCCTGTTTTTCGGCATTCTTTTTCTGCATTTCCAGCTCGTACAGCTTAGCTTTCATCTGCTTCATCGCCTGGTCTTTGTTTTTATGCTGGGAGCGGTCATTCTGACACTGGGTAACAGTGTTGGTCGGGATATGGGTAATACGCACTGCCGATTCGGTACGGTTAACGTGCTGTCCACCGGCACCCGAGGCACGGTATACGTCAATACGTAAGTCGGCCGGGTTAATTTCAATATCAATATCGTCCGCGACTTCCGGATAGACAAATGCCGAACTAAATGATGTATGGCGGCGGCCACCGGAGTCAAACGGGCTCTTACGCACCAGACGGTGAACACCTGTTTCGGTACGCAGCCAGCCGAAAGCATATTCCCCGGAAATACGGATAGTTGCCGATTTTATACCGGCCACATCACCATCAGACTCTTCAATAACTTCTGTTTTAAAGCCTTTATCTTCTGCCCAGCGCAGATACATACGTAACAGCATGCTGGCCCAGTCCTGGGCTTCGGTACCACCGGAGCCGGCCTGCAGGTCGATATAACAGTCAGCACTGTCGTACTCACCAGAGAACATCCGGCGGAATTCCAGTTCGGCCAGTTTCTTGTCCAGATCATCCAGTTCAGCCACTGCCTCGTTGAATGTCTCTTCGTCGTCCGCTTCTACCGCCAGGTCCAGCAACCCGCTGACATCCTCCAGCCCCTGGGCCAGCTGATTCAGGGTGTTAACAATCACTTCCAGTGAGGAACGCTCTTTACCCAGCGCCTGTGCGCGCTCCGGTTCGTTCCACACATCGGACTGTTCCAGCTCAGCGTTTACTTCTTCGAGACGTTCATTTTTAGCATCGTAGTCAAAGATACCCCCTAAGCACATTGCTGCGCTCAGTAAGGTCCTGGATACGGTTTCTGACCGGATTAATTTCAAACATGGCGTAATAGTTCTTTTAGTTGGTCGGTTATGGGCTTAATTAAGGCCACACAGTGTACCGCAAAGGTGAAGTTTCGGGTATCCCCTGTGCGTCAGCAAGCGGCTATTTGTTGCACAGAAAACCCCGTTTATTAAGAAAGATCAGCTTACCGGCCAGAGGTGTTCGACTAACAGCTGCACGTTACGCTGGCCGCGAAACTCATTCACATCCAGTTTATAGGCGACTTCCGCCTGTTGTATGCTGTTATCCGGCCACAGGGTAGTATCGATATTAAAAGCGATGCCATCCAGCAGTGGTCCGCCACCGAGCGGCTCCAGCATCAGTTTCAGGTGACGTTCGCCTACCAGCCGTTGCTGCAGAATGCGAAATTTACCGTCGAAAACTGGCTCCGGAAATGCCTGTCCCCACGGGCCTGCTTCCCGCAAAATTTCCGCGGTATGCAGTGTCAGCTCCTGCCCGGACAACTCACCATCCGACCAGACCACACCCTGCAGCTGCTGTTCGTCCAGCCACTGCCCGGCAAGTTCAGCAAATGCCAGCCGGAACGGTTCAAACTGATCTTCATTCAGTGATAACCCGGCCGCCATCGCATGACCGCCGAATTTAAGAATCAGTCCGGGGTTCAGGGTATCCAGCCGCTCCAGCACATCACGCAGATGCAGACCGCTGATAGAGCGTCCTGATCCTTTCAGTGTTCCGTCACCTGCCGGGGCAAAGGCAAATACCGGCCGGTGAAAACGCTCTTTTAGCCGGGAAGCCACAATCCCAACCACGCCCTGATGCCATTCGGGATGGTAGAACGCCAGCCCGTTAGGCAACTGCTGCTGTTGTTGTTCCAGTGAGTCACACAGGCTTAATGCTTCGGCCTGCATCCCCTGCTCAATCTCTTTGCGCGTCTGATTTAATGCGTCCAGTTCACTGGCCAGCATCCGGGCCTGTTGAGTATCGGTACAGAGTAGCAACGCAACACCGACCGACATATCATCCAGCCGCCCTGCGGCATTGAGCCGTGGGCCCAGTGCAAACCCAAGGTCGGTGGCGACCAGTTTTGCAGGTTGCCGGTTAGCCACTTCCAGTAACGCGCGGATGCCTGGCCGACATTTACCGGCACGGATACGCTGCAACCCTTGCCAGACCAGGATACGGTTATTGGCATCCAGCGGCACGACGTCGGCTACGGTACCCAGCGCGACCAGGTCAAGTAATTCTGCCAGATTGGGTTGCGGGCGGGAGCTGAACCAGTTTTGATCGCGCAGATATGCCCGCAGTGCCAGCATCAGATAAAATGCGACCCCGACTCCTGCCAGGGAACGGGACAGAAACCCGCAATCATCAAGATTAGGGTTAACAATCGCGGCAGCTTCCGGCAAGGTTTCGCCAGGCAAGTGGTGATCGGTAATGACCACCGGAATACCATATTCACTGGCCAGCGCGACTCCTGCATGTGAGGAAATGCCGTTGTCGACGGTCAGAATAAATTCCGCACCCCGCGCGCGAGCTTGTTCAACCACTTCAGGGCTCAGGCCATAACCGTCTTCAAAGCGGTTAGGCACCAGAAAATCAACGTTATCCGCACCCATGCCACGTAACGCCAGCAACGATAATGCTGTGCTGGTTGCTCCGTCGGCATCGAAATCCCCGACTACTATAATCCGCTGTCCAGCGACCATCGCCTGGTGCAGCAGTGCCGCCGCGGTTTCAATTCCGTTCAGCCCTTGCCAGGGCAACAGAGCTGCTGCACTACGTTCGAGTTCTGAGGCTGAACGGACGCCACGCAGCGCATACAAACGACGTAACAATGCCGGCATATCGTCCGGCAACACAGCATCTGCAGCCGCCAGGCGACGGCGCAGTTGCGAAACATGTTTTCCGGCCAAGAGTTACTTACCTGTCGTCAGACTATCGAGATACTGTTTCAGTTCCTGTGGCCCCTGATAGCCCGGGATCAGGGTGCCGGTTTCGGTAATAATTGCCGGAGTTCCCTGAATGCCATACATCAGACCTAACTGATACTGACGGTTAAGGTCAATATTACAGCTGGCAGGTGCAGGTGCTTTACCGCTCATCGCCTCATCAAAGGCTTTATTACGATCAGCAGCACACCATACGGATTTCATGGCTTTTGAAACTTCGCCGCCCATTCCCTCACGCGGGAACGCCAGATAACGTACGGTAATTCCTAAGGCATTATAATCCGCCATCTGCTCATGCAGCTTGTGGCAGTAGCCACAGGTAATATCGGTAAATACCGTCACCACATGTTGCTGTTTTGGCGCTTTATAAATGATCATATCCGGCACCATCTGTTCCATTTTCTTGCCCAGTTGGCGGAAAGTGACATTGACCGGATGCGGTCCGCTGACATCGTACAGCGGTCCCTGAATCATTTGCTTACCATCATCGCTCATATAGAAAACGCCGCTGTCAGTCAGCACGGTTTTCATTCCCGGCAATGGCGATGGCTGGATATCGGTGACCTTAACACCCAGACGTTGCAGGGTGCTCTGAATCGCTGAATCGTCTGCATGAGCCAGACCCGAAATTGCTGACCACAACAGGGTCACTGCTAAAAGCGTTTTTTTCATGAACATTCAGTCCTTTTCATCCGCCGGTTCAGCCCCGGGGATGATGCTGTTGATGTAACTGTCGTAGCCTTTCGTTGGCTACATGAGTATAGATCTGAGTGGTCGACAGATCGCTGTGACCGAGCAGCATTTGTACTACCCGCAAATCAGCACCGTGATTTAGCAGATGCGTGGCAAATGCATGGCGCAATACGTGCGGTGACAACTTTTCACTGTCGATACCGGCCAGCACTGCGTAGTGCTTTATCCGGTGCCAGAAGGTCTGTCGTGTCATCTGCTGAGCACGGTTACTGGGGAACATGACATCCAGCGACTGACCGTTGGTCAGCCAGGGACGGCCATATTCCAGATATTGTTCCAGCCAGTACACCGCCTCTTCTCCCAGCGGCACCAGCCGTTCTTTATCACCTTTACCGATAACCCGGACCACCCCCTGACGCAGGCTGATATCACTGACCGATAAGCCCACCAGCTCAGAGACCCGCAATCCGGTCGCGTAGAGTAACTCCAGCATGGCTTTATCACGTAATTCCAGAGGAATTTCTGTCGAAGGGGCCTGTAGCAGCCGTTCAATCTGTGATTCGCTGAGGTCTTTAGGTAACCGCTGGGGCAGTTTAGGCGATGAAAGTACCGCACTGGGGTCATCACTGCGCTGCTTTTCCCGGTACAGATACTGAAACAAGCGACGCATTGCACTGAGCTGCCTGGCCGAACTGCTGGCTTTATAGCCACCTTCCAGCCGTTCGGCAAGGAAACTCTGTAAATCTTCTGCCGTCACATCCAGTAACGAAAGCTGCTGTGCCGCCAGCCAGTCGGTCAGCTGATGCAGATCCTGGCGGTAAGAGGAAAGAGTATTTTGTGCCAGATTACGTTCAATCCACAGCGTGTCGAGAAACAGCTCGATTTTGCTGAGATTTTCATCATGTTGCTGTTGTTCCTGCACCCTGCCTCCTTTTTTCACAACACAGCTAATCACGGTTTAGCCGGCGGTTTTATCACCGCCCGGTCATTATGCCTGAAATGGTACGGTGATGGCTAAGAGAATCTCCGGCAGCCCTGGCGGTGCTGACTGCCCTGTTTAGCCGGGGGTGGCCCCCCATTCCCCGTTCAGACGTCGTCTGAAGAGAGTTACAGATGTCGTTTTCCCTGACAACCTGCATCAGATATCAATGACAGCAGATTTCCAGCGGGTTAGCAGGATAACGCCAGCGCCTTTAACGCCATTCTCTGCTACCATACGCCGCAGTTTTCGATCAACAGAGCAAATAACGGCATGAAAATCGGATTATTCTACGGTTCCAGTACCTGCTATACCGAAATAGTGGCGGAAAAAATCCGCGATTTTATCGGCGCTGATTTGGTCACTTTGCACAATGTAAAAGACGGAACCACCGAATCCATGCAGCATTATGATCTGCTGATTATGGGGATCCCGACCTGGGATTTTGGTGAGTTACAGGAAGACTGGGAAGCCATCTGGCCTATGTTGCCAGACCTACAACTGCAGGGAAAAATTGTGGCGCTGTACGGAATGGGTGATCAGATTGGTTACAGCGAATGGTTCCTGGATGCTCTGGGTATGTTGCATGATTTGCTGCAACCGATGGGCGTTCGTTTTGTCGGCTACTGGCCAACCGCGGGTTTTGAATTTATCAGCCAGAAGGCGGTATTACCGGGGGGCAATCAGTTTGTCGGCCTGGCACTGGATGATGTAAATCAGTTTGAACTGACCGATGAACGGATTGAGCAGTGGTGCGAACAGATTCTGACCGAAATGTCGGCCCTGCTGTAAATTTATCAGTCATCCTGGTTGTTGCAGTGGCAAAGTGATTTGCAGTTAAGATTAACCGCTGCGTTTGTGGCTAAGTTTTACAGGGCAAATACCAACACAGCGGTTGTTAATACCGTACGCTTGCCAGTGCAGCTGCCGGTAATGCACCGTTGTCGTTACGATACAGATGTCAGTGCGGCACAGACACCAGCCCCACCGGATAACCCCCTGCTGCCGGTCAGCAGGGTAATCTGCAGCAATAAAACCAGTGCATTCGCAGACCACGCCAGTCAGCTTCAGGCATTGCATCCTTTATCAGCCAGAACTTCATCCGCTGGCATTGTTCGTTTTCCAGCGTCAGTAATACTGCCCAGGGCAGCCAGCCCGGATTTCTGACCGTTCTCCAGCGTTGCTGTTGCCAGTACCAGATCCCCTGGTTATCCAGCTCTATTTTTCCGCAACGCCCGGAAAATCGCCGGCGGGCCTGCTTGCCTTCCTGCCATACCAGCAGGAAGGAAAGCAGCTTTAGTGGTGACCACAGCAACGGCCAGGGCGAACAGAGCAGAGCCACTAACAGCAGAAACTGTATCAGCCATTGTATTCGCCCTGCCATTCGTGATGCTGTCAGCTCAGAGTGCCACCGGGCCGCGTTGTGCATTGCGTTCACGAATCAGATTAACCATCCGTTTCAGTTCAGGATCTGCCGGTTCGCCATGTTCCATCATCCAGTTAAATAAATCAGGGTCATCGGCACGCAACAGGTTAATAAAACACTGCTTATCGTGGTCACTGAGCGAGTCATATTCGTATTTAAAGAATGGCATAATCGCGATATCCAGTTCCAGCATGCCACGGCGGCAAGCCCACTGAACGCGGGATTTATCTTCAATTCCCGGGGAGGTAGTGTTCGGCATTATTTATCCTGTGCTGTTAACCGACAGGCGGACAGTTTACCCCGGTTAGCCCGCCGCTTGCGACACTCCCCGGCTAGCGGCGTTAAAAATTGCGTACTGCGCTGCAGTCAGTCGGTGGCAAATCTGAACCAAACCCTGTTTTCTCCTCTGTTCTCAGCAGCCCGACTGAGTGTCAGTGTTCAACAAGGTTGCATATCCCGGGACTGAATTGACCAGATTGCTCTCTGGAGCCGGGCAAATCGCCAACAGTGCGCATTTGTGGTGTGGTTGTGCCCTTTTCAGCAGAGCAGCTTTGGTGAATAATGCGCAGACACAGGCCAATTTTATCGTCGGTGCAGGAAAACGGCCATGCGCCGGTTCTGCCGCACTGACACTTCAGATTCAGCCACAGGATCTTCTTATGCCCGCAAATACTCTTTCATACCCGGCACCGGCAGAGGCTCTGCCACTGACCGTTATTGCACTCGACGACTGGGCTCTGGTTACTGCCCGCGGACCTGACAGCACCAGTTACCTGCAGGGTCAGCTCACGCTGGATGTTGCAGCGCTTGAGGAGAATAATCACCGTCTGGCCGCGCATTGTGATGCGAAAGGAAAAATGTGGAGCAACCTGCGACTGTTCCATGATCTGCAGGATTACGGCTATCTGTTACGCCGCCAGGTTCGTGAACAACAGCTGACCGAGCTGAAAAAGTATGCGGTATTTTCCAAAGTGACTCTTGCTGCAGACGACAGCCGCCTGCTGACCGGTGTGGCTGGCAGTGGCGCCCGTGATGCACTGGCCGGAATCTTTGCTCAGTTGCCGGACAGTGAAAATCCACGTGTGCAGGCTGATAACACCCTGCTGCTCTGGCTGCCATTACCGGAAGAACGTTTTCTGGTTATCGCCGCTGAACCAGAAACTACGGCATTACGTCATGCACTGAACAGCGCACAGTCTGCTGACAGCCAGCAGTGGCTGGCACTGAATATTGCGGCCGGAGAGCCACTGATTGATACCGCAGTCAGCGACGAATTTATTCCTCAGGCGACCAATCTTCAGGCTCTCAATGCCATCAGCTTTAAAAAGGGCTGTTATACCGGTCAGGAAATGGTTGCCCGGGCTAAATATCGCGGGGCCAATAAGCGTGCGCTTTACTGGCTGCGTGGCAACAGTGAAAAAATCCCGGTTGCCGGAGATTCGCTGGAATTGCAGATGGGCGATAAATGGCGTCGTACCGGCACCGTACTGGCTGCTGTCAGGCTGAGTAACGGTGAACTGTCACTGCAGGCCGTACTGAATAATGACCTGGAAAGCGACGCAGTACTGCGTCCGGAAGGGGATGAAGGTGCGGTGCTCAACGTTCAGCCACTGCCCTACTCTCTGGCAGAAGCTGACTGACCGTTACCGGCAGTGCCTGAATCAGGCACTGCCGGACTACTGGCGTTTAGCGAACGTAAAAGTAGATTGCGCAGAAATGGCAGATTGCGCCCCCCAGCACAAAGCCGTGCCAGATAGCATGATTAAACGGAATACGCCGCGAGACATAAAAAATAACCCCCAGCGAATAAACAATCCCACCGATTGCCAGTAACCAAACGCAGGCCGCTGACAGCCGGGTCGCCATCTGGTAAATCACCACCAGCGATAACCAGCCCATCAGCAGATAGGTCACTACCGAGACAATTTTGAAACGGTGAGCAAACCCCAGTTTAAAAATAATCCCCGCCAGTGCCAGCAACCAGATGACCACCATTAATCCGTAAGCCAGCGGGGATTTCAGCCCTACCAGCAGAAACGGGGTATAGGTCCCGGCAATCAACAGATAAATCGCGCAGTGGTCAAATTTTTTCAGCCACGGCTTAGCTTCGGGTGAGGGAATCGCATGATAGAGGGTGGATGCCAGGAAAAGCAGGATCATACTGCCACCATACAGACTGTAACTGGTAATCGTCATCGCGCCGGCATGGGTGTTAATCGCCCGGGTCAGTAACAATACCAGCCCGACAATTCCGAATATACATCCCAATCCGTGGCTGACGCTGTTTGCAACCTCTTCAGCGACGGAATATCCTTTCGGAAAAAAACGGTGTTTTGTCATCGAATGCTTCCTGAATTAATGCCAGATTCCTGATAAATCCCCCACAGCGTAGCGAAGAAAATTTTCAGTGTACAGTTGTAAGCTGAAATAAATTTGTGAATGGCTGTAACCAGCTTCACAAAGAGGCCGTTTCTCCACAGCCCCGCATATTTTAGTTCAGACTGACCAGCGTCCGGCAGCTGTTTCAGGGACTTTTGGATCACTGCTTAACCGCGAGAACAACAGGTCATTACGCCACCCGCCGTCAAGCCAAAAACTTTGTCTTAAACATCCCTCATAGTGAAATCCACACCGCTCCATCAGACGAACACAGGGGGTATTACCCTCAGTTACCCGACAGAACAGCCGGTGGCCATAGCCGCCGCCAAAAAATGCGCTGCTCAGTGCATGCAGTGACTCACTGCCATAGCCTTTACCCTGACCTTCCCGGCTCAGAATAAAACCTGCCTCAGCTATCCCGGGGTCAGTCATACACCTGCCAGTAAGGCCTACCGGCCTACCCTGTTCACCTTCACTCAGTAACAGACAAAGCCAGTGGCTACTGTGGCGATCCCAGTCAGCCAGACGAAGAGTAAACCGCTCACGGATTTCCGCTTCACTCAATGGATCGGTGATAAAGCGCATAACCTGCCGGTCCTGATACAGATGGCAGAAAAAGGACCAGTCATTTCTGGTTAGCCGGCGGCCGGTCAGGCGCGCGGTTGTCAGCTGCTTCATCGGTTTCTCCATCGACATATAAAAAAACCGCGGTCTCTGCAAAGAGCCGCGGTGTTTACTTTACCCGAACTGTATGACGGCAATATTCTGTTTACTGTGCCTGATAATCGCTGATCGGTACACAGGAGCAGAACAGATTGCGATCGCCGTATACGTCATCCAGTCGTTTAACGGTCGGCCAGTATTTGTCCTCGCTGCCGGCAGGGAAAACTGCCTGTTCACGGGTATAACTGTGTTGCCATTCCCCTGTGATTTCCTGCTGGGTATGTGGAGCATTCACCAGCGGATTATCGTTCGCCGGCCATTCACCTGCGGCTACTTTGTCAATTTCGCTGCGGATTGCCAGCATTGCTGCAATAAACCGGTCCAGTTCCTGCTGACTTTCTGACTCTGTGGGTTCCACCATCAGGGTTCCCGCCACCGGGAACGACATGGTCGGTGCATGGAAACCATAGTCAATCAGCCGTTTGGCAATATCCATTTCACTGATCCCTGTCTGTTCTTTCAGCGGGCGAATATCCAGAATACATTCATGCGCCACGTGCCCGTCTGCACCGGTATAAAGGATCGGATAAGCGTCACTCAGACGACGGGCGATATAGTTAGCATTGAGAATCGCCACTGAGCTTGCCTGACGCAAACCTTCCGCCCCCATCATCCGGATATACATCCAGCTGATAGGCAGAATAGAGGCACTGCCAAAGGGTGCTGCTGAAACTGCGCCTTCACGGGTCAGAACGCCGTCCAGTTGAACCACACTGTGCCCGGGAACAAACGGTGCCAGGTGGGCTTTTACGCCAATTGGTCCCATTCCCGGTCCGCCGCCGCCATGTGGAATGCAGAAGGTTTTGTGCAGATTCAGGTGTGATACATCGGCACCAATAAATCCGGGAGAGGTCAGCCCGACCTGGGCATTCATATTGGCACCATCCAGATAAACCTGACCTCCGTGCTGATGAACAATCTGGCAGACTTCACCGATTGTGGCTTCATAAACTCCGTGGGTTGACGGGTAAGTAACCATAATGCAGGATAGCTGTTCACCCGCCTGCTCGGCTTTCAGACGAAGATCATCAAGATCAATATTCCCCTGTTTATCACAGGCCACAACCACGACTTCCATACCGGCCATCTGAGCTGAGGCAGGATTGGTACCGTGGGCAGATGCAGGAATCAGACAGATATTGCGTTCCGGCTGCTGACGACTTTCATGATAACGACGGATAGCCAGCAGGCCTGCGTATTCTCCCTGCGCACCGGAATTTGGCTGCATACAGAGAGCATCATAACCCGTCAGTTGCACCAGCCAGCGTGACAACATATCAATCATCTGCAGATAACCTGCCGCCTGAGAAGTCGGGCAGAACGGATGTAACCCCGCAAACTCCGGCCAGGTAACCGGCAGCATTTCTGCGACAGCATTGAGTTTCATGGTGCAGGAACCGAGCGGGATCATGGCCTGATTCAATGCCAGATCTTTTTTCTCCAGCCGGTGCAGGTAACGCATCATTTCCGTTTCGCTGTGATAACGGTTAAACACCGGATGAGTGAGGATCGCATCGTTGCGGTATAACGCCTGCGGGATCGAATGGCTCTCAGTAGCCAGCGACTGATCCAGGCTATCGATATCCACTGGCGCAGTGTCACCGGTAATAATCGTAACCAGGGCTTGCAGGTCTTCGCGGGCGGTTGTTTCATCCAGAGTGATTCCGACCGCCTGATGCAGATCGGTACGTAAATTAACCCGGTGCTCAGCCGCACGCTGCAGCACTGCCGCTTTATCTTTCACTTCAACCATCAGGGTATCAAACCACTGATGATTACGAATTTTCACGCCTCGTTGCTGCAACGCTGCCGCCAGAATATCGGTCATGCGGTGAATACGTTCAGCAATAGTTTTCAGGCCCTGCGGACCATGCCAGACTGCATACATACCGGCAATATTGGCCAGCAATACCTGAGAGGTACAGATGTTGGAGTTAGCTTTTTCCCGGCGGATATGTTGCTCACGGGTCTGCATCGCCATACGCAATGCCTGATTACCGCTAACATCCCGTGATACCCCGATAATCCTGCCGGGCATTGCACGTTTGTGCTCGTCACGGCTGGCGAAGAACGCCGCATGTGGCCCGCCGTAGCCCATAGGCACACCAAACCGTTGTGATGATCCAAACACAATGTCTGCGCCCTGAGCACCTGGTGAGGTCAGTAATACCAGTGCCATAAAATCGGCCGCGACACTGACGATCACTTTGCGTTGCTTCAGTTGCGCGATGATTTCACGATAGTCATGCAGGTGGCCACGGGTACCGCAATACTGCAGCAACACACCGAACAGATCCTGATGGTCAGCAGCACGTTCTGCCGCATCAATGATCAGTTCAAAACCAAAGGTTTCGGCACGGGTACGCACCACATCGAGAGTTTGCGGATGAATATCGTCGGCAACAAAAAACTTATTGGCATTTTTCAGCTTACTGACGCGTTTTGCCATTGCCATCGCTTCAGCAGCAGCGGTCGCCTCATCCAGCAACGAGGCCGAGGCGATATCCATCCCGGTCAAATCGAGTGTCAGTTGCTGGAAATTAAGCAGTGCTTCCAGTCGGCCCTGAGAAACTTCCGGCTGATAGGGAGTATAAGCCGTATACCAGCCCGGATTTTCCAGCAGATTACGCAGGATAACCGGCGGAGTAATAACTGCACTGTAACCCATACCTATCCAGGATTTGTATAACTTGTTTTTTCCGGCAATAGCCTTCAGCTCAGCCAGAGCCTGCTGCTCAGTGACCGCTTCACCTGTCGCCGGCAGTTCAGGCAGACGAATTGACTGCGGAACAATCGCATTAATCAGTGCCGGTAAGCTGTCTGCACCAATGCTTTGTAGCATAGTTTGCTGCTGCTTTTCGGTCGGGCCAATATGGCGGGAGATAAAGTCATTCTGGTTTTCAAGCTGGCTGAGAGTCCGGGTCATTCGCTGTGCATCCTGAATCTGGCTGGAATTAATACGGCAGCAGCACTGGCAACTGCCGTTTCAGGTCATTCCGGCTACAGACTGTGCAGCCGGGGTCTGGCAGTTATTCGTCAATCGCGGCTTTATAGGCTGCTGCATCCAGCAGGCCATCTTCTCCTCCGGCCGGTTGTAATTTGAATAACCAGCCAGCGTTGTAAGGGTCACTGTTCACCAGTTCCGGGTTTTCGGCCAGCGCTTCATTAACCGCAATAACTTCACCATTCAGCGGTGCATAGATATCGGAAGCCGCTTTTACCGATTCGGCAACAGCACAGTCATCACCCTGTTGCAGTTGTGCGCCAGTTTCTGGCAGGTCAACAAACACCATGTCACCCAACAGCTCCTGGGCATGTTCGGTAATTCCGACGGTTACACTGCCATCATCTTCAAAACGTACCCACTCGTGACTTTCACGGTATTTCAGTTCAGCCGGAACATTGCTCATTGGGGTTATCTCCTGAAATTATTTTTTATACCAAAGGTTTGCCGGCACGAACGAAAACCGGCCGGGTAACGGTGACCGGCATCTCGCGCTGGCGAATTTGTACCACAGCAGTATCACCGACAGAGGCAGGGACACGGGCCAGGGCAATACCGCAGCCCAGGGTGGGCGAAAACGAACCGCTGGTAATGATCCCTTGCTGCTGTACACCGTCACTGTCAGTAAACAGCACCGGTAGCTCATTTCGCAATACACCTTTTTCTTTCAGCACCAGTCCGACCAGTTTTTCTGTGCCAGTCCTGCGTTGCTGTTCCAGAGCTTCACGTCCGATAAACTGACGATCTTCCGGTTGCCAGGCGATGGTCCAGCCCATATTGGCCGCCAGTGGAGATACTGACTCATCCATTTCCTGACCATACAGGTTCATACCCGCCTCCAGTCGCAGAGTATCGCGGGCTCCGAGACCGGCCGGTTTCACTCCTGCGTTAAGCAACTGCTGCCAGAAATCTGCTGCCTGAGCGGCAGGTAACGCAATTTCATAGCCAGCTTCCCCGGTGTATCCGGTGGTAGCAATAAACAGATCACCGCTCTGAACTCCGTAAAACGGCGCCATTCCTTCAGTTTGCTGGCGCTGGCTGTCAGTAAACAGCGTGCGCGCCTTTTGCTGTGCCTGTGGCCCCTGCACTGCTATCAGAGCCAGTTCACTGCGTTCCTGTAACTGCACCTCAAATGCACTGGCATGTTCCGTTATCCAGGCGAGATCTTTCTCTCTGGTAGCAGAATTGACCACCAGCCGGAAATACTCTTCTGAAAGAAAATAGACAATTAAGTCATCAATAACGCCACCGGAAGCATTCAGCATCGCGCTGTATAAAGCTTTGCCGGGTGTAGTGAGTCTGGCGACATCATTTGCCAGCAGATAACGGAGAAATTCGCGGCTGCGCGGCCCGGTAATATCCACTATGGTCATATGTGAAACGTCGAACATTCCGGCATCGTGGCGTACGGCCTGGTGTTCATCAATCTGAGAACCGTAATGCAAAGGCATCATCCAGCCGTGAAAATCCACCATTCTGGCCCCGCAGGCCTGATGCTGTTCAAACAAAGGTGTGTGCTGAGTCATAACTGTCCCGTTGATAAGTAAGGGTTTTACCCTGAGCTGTCAGGCCGCCACGGTTATCTGTCGCAACGCAAACGTTATCCTTAGCAAAAAACTTACCACCGAAAGGCAAAATTAACTATAAGCAAAATAATGGCGAAACAGGGTGATGCACCGACATAGTGCATAAATAATTGCAGATAAATAAACCAGGTAATCAGTAAAATATAGATTTAAACACTGTTTAACCGGGTAATATTTAGTATATCTACGAACTTAAAGGAAGGGTTATTGTTAATAAAAGACGCCATGCCTGAGACATCGGATTAGAAAAAGTATGGCAAAGCACAGCGTCAAATTAGAATAAATCAAACGAGGATCAATTACGGTGCATTCAGTGGCTGAGCAATTCCATCAGCATCCGGAACAGTCGTTGATCATCGACCCCGGTAATAACTTTCGCATTGGGCTGGCGTCCGGCCAGATGCCGTTCACTGACAAAGCCGACACTTCGCCCGTAGTTAATGCCGGGAGTACAGTCGACACTAACCAGTGCCATAATCCCCGTAAAACAGTCAGGGTCCAACAGCCCGGCAATCACACAAGGATCATGCAGACAAGGATCTGCGGCACCGTAATCTGCCAGCATCACAGCTGCCAGCTGACAGGACGCTGAATCCGATTGGCGTAACGCTTCGATGCGCGGTGCGGTTAATAAAGCCTTTGAAGTCACATCCAGCCCGAACAACGTCAGTGGTACTCCGGCCGCCAGTACCACTTCTGCAGCATGAGGGTCGCAGGCAAAATTAAATTCTGCGGCAGGGGTCGTATTCCCCGGGCAGAATACCGCCCCACCCATCACGACTATCTGTTTTATCAGCGGGACAATCTCCGGTGCCTTAATCAGTGCCAGGGCAATATTGGTCATGGGACCGAGCACGCAGAGTGTTATTTCTGAGGGTGCCGCCAGCACTGTGTCGATAATAAAATCGACGGCATGTTGTTCTGCGGGACGGAGTTCCGAATCAGGCAAACCACTGTTCCCCAGACCATCAGCACCATGTACTGACGAAAGCCGGGCTGGCCCCGGAAAAATCGCCCGCGAACATCCGGCAAATACTGGGATATCCTCCCGCCCCAGAAAAGAGAGGATGCGTAATGCATTGCGGGTGACCGCAGGTAAAGGCAGGTTGCCTGCAACCGTGGTAATTCCGCGCACATTGAGCTGCTCACCCGCAGCCAGAGCCATCATTAATGCAACTGCATCATCCACACCGGGATCACAATCGATAATTATCTTTTCCATACCCTCTCCTGCCCTGCGCATTGTTTTCCGCAGGGCCTGTAGTGGTGAGCCGCTTACTTGAGTAACTGGTTGGTGTAGTATTTATCGGCCGGTAACACCGTTTTTATCTGGCCGGTTGCCTGTAATGCTTTGGCAATCGGCAACCAGTTCTCATCACTTTGCATCATGTAACCCTGCGGCCCTTTCATATCCGGAGAGATAATTTTCCAGGCTTTGGTGCTCAGAGCCACTGACCCACTGTCCGGATAGGCTTTATGCAACAGTTCTGCGGCATCATCCGGATGAGCTGCTGCCCATTCCGTGGCTTTGATCGTGGCCTGCATCCATTTTTTCGCCACATCACCGTGATCCTGCAGATAGCGGGTGGAAGCGGTATACGCCCAGACCGGTACATCCGGCACACCGGCATCTTTACCCACCAGTTGTCCCGGAGTCTTGTTTTGTGACAGCTCAACATCGGGAATCAGGAAGTTATTAGTATTGGTGGCAATATCAACTTTGCCAGCCAGTAACAGCGGCACATCACTGTCCTGGGCAATAATAAATTTCACATCACTTTCCTGAAGTCCGGCCGCTTTGAGCACAAACGGCATCATCGCTTTACTCCAGGAATCGGTATAAATCGCGATCGATTTACCTTTCAAATCTTTCAGAGATACCGGAACCCCGGGTTTAGTAAACAGCCCCCAGTTATTATGCTGAGCATATAAACCCACAGCGATCACAGGCAGTCCCTGATCGGCTGCAAATACCACATCGGTAGTGGCATTCAGGCCAACATCAGCCTGGCCCAGCGCCAGCATGCGGGCAGTGGTTTGTGAATCTGGCGGGAAAATAACTTTCACATCCAGTCCCGCCTGCTGATAGAAGCCTTTTTCCTGCCCCACTACAATAGGGATCAGTTCGTGATCGGCTCCGGCCCAGTCATAGACAAAGCGGATGGGTGTCAGAGTTTCGGCATGCGCAAAGCCCGCCGAAACACCGGACAGTAATGCACTGAGAATGGCGGTACGAATAATAGCTGCTTTCACTGTGTATACCTCTGTCAGGATAATAGGTTGCGGTGAATTTCACCGGGCTTAACGTAAGTAACCCGGGGCTTTGGTCCGGCTTCTCCACGGAGTGGCTAACCTTTCCAGGCCCAGTACAATCAGGAATGAACCCACACCAATCGACGTCAGCAGGATCATCGCCGCATACACCCCGGCGGTGTCCATCCGCGCATTGGCGCTGAGCAGATAAGTCCCCAGTCCCTGCTGGGCCGATGCCGTCCACTCCCCGATGACCGCTCCGGTTACCGCATAAGTCGCCCCGATTTTAAGCCCGGAGAACAACGGACCGACGCAGGCCGGCAGTTTGACCAGCATAAATACCCGCAGCGGTTTACCGCCCATAAGTCTGGCCAGGTTCAGCATGTCGCGGTCGATGCCCGCCAGCCCGTCCAGCACATTAACGACGACCGGGAAAAAGACTATCCATGCCACGATAATCAGTTTTGGCAGCAGACCAAAACCGAAAATAATCACCAGAGGTGCGGCAATAGCTACAATCGGCACTGCCTGGGAAACTATAAGCGCCGGCATAACCAGTCGCTGAACCAGCGGAATTTGCCCCATCAGTAATGCCAGTACAAATCCAGCCACCGCGCCAAGCAGATACCCCATCGCGGTTTCTGACAGCGTTTGCCAGGTCAGTAACTGTAACCGCTGACCATTCTCCAGCAGGGTGCGGAATGCTGTCAGTGGTGAAGGAATTACATACTGCGGCAGCCCGGAAATCCAGATAACCAACTGCCACAGAACGACAATCATCACCAGCGAAATCAGCCAGACCAGTACCGCCCGCCAGGGATGCTGCTGAGAGTTATTCATGGCGGCCTCCGTTTTGTTTCTCATCGTGATACAGCCGGCTCATAATCTGTCGTTTCAGCTGCACAAAAGTATCTCCGGTCAGGTCTTCCAGGGTACGCGGTCTTGGCAGTTCCACGGTCAGGATTTCGGCTATCCGCCCGGGACGCGGGGTCATTACCACAATCCGATCCGCCAGGAAAATCGCTTCATCCACATCGTGGGTAACAAACAGCACCGTCCGTTTGAGATCACGCCAGATTTGTAATAACCACTCCTGCATACTGAATCTTGTCTGAGCATCCAGGGCTCCAAACGGTTCATCCAGCAACATCACTTCTTTACCGGCAGCGACGGTACGCATCATCGCTACCCTCTGACGCATTCCTCCCGATAACGCATGCGGATAATGGTCAAGAAAATCCCCCAACCCGTAACGGGTGGCCAGCTCCTCAGCCTGTTGGCGATCGGCCGCACTGACACCCCGGGTTAATGCAGCCGCCAGGGTAATATTGCCGCGCACCGTGCGCCACGGCAGCATCAGGTCTTTTTGCAGCATATAGCCGACCTGTCCTGGCTTGTTGGTCACATCTTTTCCTTCCAGGAAAATCCGCCCTTCACTGGAAGGCAGCAGCCCGGATACCACATTAAACAGAGTGCTTTTGCCACAGCCCGAGGCACCAAGGATGCAGATAAACTCGCCTTCACACACCTGCAGGCTGACATTATTAAGTGCAGTGACATCTCCGTAACGGACGGTAAGGTTATTAATTTCCAGCCGGATCGGCCTTGAATCCACCGGGTCCGCCGGAGGAGGCATATCTGTGGTCAGTACAGACATAGTGTCTCCCTGTCAGAACAGTTTTAGTTTTAGTTAACAGCGGAAGAGTGGATTAGTTTTACACCCTGCGACAGCATCTGTTCACGGGCCGCAGCCAGTGATCCCTGTAAATCTATCGCTTTACAGGCATCCTCAATCACTGAAGTCGTAAAGCCCGCCAGGCTAGCGTCGATGGCTGTCATGGAGACACAAAAGTCTGTTGCCAGACCCACCACATACAGCGTGTGAATATCGCGGGCATGCAGATACGAGGCCAGCCCTGTAGTGGTCTGCCGGTCAGCCTCAGTAAATGCTGAATAGCTGTCGATATGCGAATGGCAACCTTTGCGGATAATCAGTTGTGCATGAGGGACCTGCAGGCTGGCATGCAGAGCCGCATCTTCACTGCCCTGAACCGCATGAACCGGCCAGAGGATTTGCGGGCCGTAGGGGGTATCGATAAATTCACCGGGTTGTTTTCCCGGATGGTTGGCCGCAAAAGAGATATGACCCGACGGATGCCAGTCCTGGGTAAGAATAACGTTGGCGAAGCGGCTTGCCAGTTGATTGATTAACGGGATGATAGTTTCCCCGCCTTCCACGGCCAGGGTTCCGCCGGTCACAAAGCAATTCTGTACATCGACAATAATTAACGCGCTGTGCTGGTCGCTGGCCGGCACAGTGGTCGCTGATGACTGCATAACATTATCCCCGTAATTATAATGAGCATTGTTGCTATCAACCGGTAGTCAGGCAAAGACAGCCAGCGTTCATATTATGACCAAAACTCACCATAATGCCCGATTATAGGTTCATATTTCATAGACTTAAAGCACTATATTCCGGGTGTAATGTTTACCATAATAGGAGTTTCTTATCCGGCGGGAGAGGCGTTTTCCGGATGCACAGGCGGTTTACTGCTGCATTTCTGTGATATGTCACAGAACAGGAGGAGAATATCTTATTGTGGCCCGCAGGAATGCGGGCCGGATTACAAAGTTAACTATTTTTCAGCCAGTCCGGCAAATCATGCAGACCCATTGCCTGTTTCAGTAACTGAGGCTTTACTCCGGGTAAAGTATCCGCCAGTTTCAGACCAATATCCCTTAATAATTTACGGGCGGGGTTATTACCGGCAAACAGATCACGGAAGCCCTGCATTGAAGCCAGCATCAAAGCCGCGCTGTGTTTCCGGCTACGCTCATAACGCCGCAGATACAGGTGCTGACCAATATCTTTCCCCTGTTGCTGCAGACGGCGAATTTCACCAATCAGTTCTGCGGCATCCATAAACCCGAGATTCACCCCCTGGCCTGCCAGCGGATGAATGGTATGAGCCGCATCCCCTACCAGTGCCAGCCGGTGGGCAGCGAACTGTCGGGCATATCTTGCCGTCAGCGGGAAGGTTTTACGATCACTTTCCAGCTGACAGCGGCCGAGCTTCATATCAAACGCTACTGCCAGTTGCTGGTTAAACTGATCTTCTGACATCCCCTGAGCCCGGCTGGCCTGTTGCGGGTCGCAGGACCAGACGATGGAGCTAAGATGCGGATCCTGTAATGGCAAAAACGCCAGAATACCTTCCGCATAGAAAATCTGCCGTGCTACTGAATTATGAGGCTGTTCAGTACGGATGTTAGCTACCAGCGCGTGATGCTGGTAATCACGGAACACCAGCGGAATATCGGCTTTGTCCCGAAGCCACGAGTGTGCGCCGTCGGCAGCCACCAGTAGTCTGGCGGTTAACATACTGCCATCCTGCAGAGTCACAAAGGCTTCATTATCGCCAAAAGCTACCTGTTGCAACTGTGCAGGAGCTATCAGCTGAATATCACTGCACTGGCTGGCACGTTGCCACAGGGCATGATGAATCACCTGGTTTTCAACAATATGCCCCAGGCTGGCAATGCCCTGAGGTCGTTCATCAAAACGGATATGACCAAAACTGTCCTTTTCCCAGACTTCCATTCCGTGATAGGCGCTGGCACGCATCGCCAGAATATCCTGCCATACGCCAAGATGGCTGAGCAGACGTTCGCTGGCAAGGTTGATTGCCGATACCCGAATGGCAGGTGCAGCCTGCATATCAGGGGCACGGGGTGGGGTCTGTTCCAGTACCGCCACTTTCATACCGCAGCCCTGCAGTCCACAGGCAACGGCCAGACCAACCATACCGCCACCGGCAATCACAACATCAAAGCTCTGCATCACTGTTCTCTCATTAACGTTTTACCCAGCCCAGAGTCCGTCCGGCCAGTTGATGTTTAAGCCACGGCAGTTTACCCATGACGCTTAACCCGGCATTGCGGCCGATAATTAACGGCAGGTCCTGATTAGAAAATAACCTGACCAGTCCGTCGGTAATAGCGACCGTTTTCCGCCGATCCGGCAGACGCCGCTGGCGGTACTGATCCAGTACCTGATAACTGCCAATATCCTGGCCTGCGGCCTGAGCCTGAGCTACGGTTTCGGCCAGGGTCATCACATCGCGCAGGCCGAGGTTAAACCCCTGCCCGGCAATGGGATGAAGTGTCTGTGCGGCATTCCCCACCAGTGCCAGCCGGTGGCGGGTAATCTCAGTCGCCTGCTGTAATACCAGCGGATAATAATCGCGTTTACCACAATGCAGAAACCGCCCCTGACGCCAGCCAAAAGCCTGTTGCAGATGTTCAAGAAATTGCTGTTCACTCCACTGCCGAACCTCATCACGGTGTTCCACCGGGAGGCTCCAGACCAGCGAGAAACGATTTCCGGACATCGGTAACAGTGCCAGTGGCCCGTCGGTGGTAAAACGCTCATAAGCACGGCCCCGGGGAGGCTCACTGGTGGTCACATTAGCGATGACTGCCAGCTGCTGATAATCCTCTTTTTGCCAGTCAACACCACAGCCTGACGCCAGCGACGATCCTGAACCATTTGCCACCACCAGCATACTGCCGGTAAGTTGCTGGCCGTTATCCAGGCTGACTGTCACCTGTTCTGCTTTGCGCTGAACTTCTGTGACCTGAGCTGGGCAAACCACCGTAACACCCCGGGCTTTTTTTAGCCGCTCAAACAGCCGCTGACCTGCTTCATGCAGTTCAATGACATTACCCAGCGCCGGCACCCCGTATTCACGCTGGCTAATCCCCACATAACCCGGATGTCCGCGATCACTGACATGAATATCAGTGATCGGAGTCGCGCAGTCAGCTAAAGAAGGCCAGACGCCAATATTCTGCAGTTGCTGACAAGTACCAGCAGCCAGTGCAATGGCCCGGCCGTCAAAACCGGGATGGCCACGCTCACCCGGCGTTGTCGCTTCAATCAGAGTGACAGGAAGTTTTCCATCGGTCAGGTAAGAAACGGCCAGTGCCAGTGTTGCACCGGTCATTCCTCCCCCCGCAATTATCATGCTCATGCTGACGTATTTTACCCGTTACTGGTGTGACTGTCTGGCCGCGGCCATCAGTGCTTCAATATCATCCGCTGTTTTTACTACAGTATCAGTCAGGTTTTCATGACCGTGCTCAGTAATCAGGATATCGTCTTCAATTCTTATACCAATTCCGCGATATTGTGCAGGAACATCGGCATCCGGTGCAATGTAAAGCCCCGGCTCAACAGTCAGTACCATGCCAGGTTCCAGCAATCGCTCACGGGAAGGTGAACCGTAGTCACCAACATCGTGCACATCCAGCCCCATCCAGTGACCCAGCCCGTGCATATAAAACTGTCGATGGGCATTTTCAGCAATCAGGGTATCCACATCTCCCTGCATCACGCCCAGCGCCACCAGGCCGGTCACCATTATCCGTATGACCTGATCATTGACTTCACGGATACTGATGCCGGGCCGGTAGACCGACAAGGCGTGTTCCAGAGAGGCCAGTACAATGTCATAAATCTGTCGTTGTGCCGGGCTGAAACGACCGTTCACCGGGAACGTTCTGGTAATGTCACCGGCATAACCATAGAGTTCACATCCGGCATCAATCAGTACTAAATCACCGTCGCGTAACTCGCTCTCATTTTCGGTGTAGTGCAGAATGCAGCCATTTTCACCACCGCCCACGATAGTGTTATACGAGGCAAACCGGGATCCGTGGCGACTGAACTCATGCAGGATTTCGCCTTCCAGCTGATATTCAAACATCCCCGGACGGCAGGTTTCCATCGCGCGTTGGTGCGCTAACGCCGAAATTTTTCCGGTTTTACGCAGAATGGCTATCTCTTCGGCATCTTTAAACAGCCGCATTTCATGGACCCACGGCCGCCAGTCGGTGATGGTTGACGGGGCATGCAGGTTCTGCCGGCTGCCGTTGCGCAGAGTCCCGAGTGCCGCAGACAATTTCAGGTCAGCAAACGGATACTCTCCCGGTGCGTGATAGATAACATCCAGACCATTCAGCAACTGTGAGAGTTGTTGGTCCAGGTCATCCCAGGGCAGCGCCTTATCGACACCCAGTTTTTCCGGGGCGGCTTGTTGCCCCAGACGACGGCCAAACCAGATTTCGGCATTCAGATCACGAACACGGTTAAACAGTACACTGTGATTATGATTTTCATCGCTTTTAATCAATACCAGCAACGCTTCCGGCTCGTTAAATCCGGTGAAATACCAGAAATCACTGTTCTGGCGAAACAGATATTCAGTGTCACGGCTGCGGGTGACTTCCGGGGCTGCAAAGATTAAGGCGGCACTACCGGGCACCATTTTGGCCAGTAATGACTGGCGACGTTGTTGATAATTTTCCAGAGTAATCACAATCAGGCTCCCTGTTTACCCGGCGACTACGCACGGGAATTGATTAATGCAACGTGGGTTTCTGTACTTCCGGTGCTGTTGGTTGTGGATGATTAAAGGTTTCGTAGCACAGTACCGCAGCTACCCTTACGTATTCCAACACTTCTTCCAGCGATTGCTCCAGCTCTTCCTGATCTTCATCTTCATCGTACCCCAACTGTGCGATGGTACGCAGATCATCAATGGCTTCACCGGTTTCGCCGGTCACTTTATCCAGTTTAGGCTGAGTCACTCCCAGCCCCAGCAGGAAGTGATTGACCCAGCCGGCCAGCGCATCAGCACGTTCAAACACGCTGGTTTTACTTTCATCGGGCATTAATAAGCGGAACATAAAGCCGTCATCTTCCAGCGTTTGCTGAACTGAGTCACGTAGTTGCTGTAATGGCTGTGACAGGGCCTGGGAAAAAGCCATACCGTCGTTCGCCAGGTCATGGACCAGGGTTTTCCAGCTGTGATCCTGATTGCCGCCACAGATTATGCCGCTGATCAGACCGTGCATCTCTGACGCGGTCATACCTACGCCCTGCAACGACAAGGTGGCAGATAAGGCTTCAAAAGAAGGTAGTGCGTTCTGTAAGGACATAGTTATTCATCAATGTTGGAGAGTTAAGTTCATGGTATGCTACCACTAGCAGCCTGAAGGATTCCAGAAAAGGGGTTGTAAGTTATTATTCAGGCCTATATAGTGGCCCCCGTTCCCCGATATAAAGCATCGGAAGCGGGTAATGTAATCAGTCAGGAAGGTGGCATGTCTGCGCAACCAGTAGATATTCAGATATTTGGTCGTTCGTTAAGAGTTAATTGTCCGCCGGAACAGCAGGAAGCGTTAACTGCGGCAGCAGCTGACCTTGACCAGCGCTTACAGGACCTGAAAGTCCGAACCCGGGTAAACAACACCGAACAGTTGGTGTTTATCGCTGCGTTAAACATCTGTCATGAGTTAGCGCAGGAAAAGAACAAGACCCGTGATTACGCATCGAATATGGAACAACGTATTCGTATGTTACAGCAGACTATTGAGCAGGCTTTAGTCGAGCAGGGTCGGATCACTGATCGTCAGGGTCCAAAATTCGAATAACACTTTATGGAACCTGTGCTAAACTAACCATGAAGTAAATTTTCTCTGGGATGTTTGTGAACGGGCCAGTCCCCTGAGCCGATATTTCATACCAAACAGAATGTGGCGCTTCATTAACTGTGCGCATGCCCGGTCCGTCCGGGAAGCCTAATGATAATGACGACATGTTCACCTTGAACCAAGGGTTCAAGGGTTACAGCCTGTAGCGGCATCCCGGAGATCTCCCCTTTTGTACTCCTGATTACTGTACACCTGGTTAGCAATACTCATCTGAAGAACCGTGAAGTACTATGATGAAGTACCATCATCTGGCAGCATCAGGCACAATTCTGAAGCACTGATAAGCACTACTGATTCTTAGTTTCATTTCTCTGATCTCAATAAGCCTCTGATTTCGATATTTCTCTGATACAACAGAGTTCCGACGTTGTTGCGCGATAGCCTTGCAGGCGTCCGGTTTAGCGCTGACTGTTGCCGGAATCTCAGCCGTTTTTGCCTCTGCATTGTTACTTATCATTCCTGATAGTGAGTTTTGGTTTAACCTGAATGCGTTGAACCAGACTGCCGCTTTAAGCACGCTGACCATTCTGCCCGCTTCTGACTCTGTGTTAGAGTGGCTGACCCGCTAAATCATCATGGACAGCACTGTGACCCCCTTACCTGACAATCAACGCCAGCAGATCCGTAGCGAAATCCGCCGCCGCCGCAAAGCCCTGAGCGATGATCAACAACGGCTGGCAGCACAACAGGCGGCCCAACAGGCGCTCAGTTTTCCGCCGTTGACTCAGGCAAATAAAGTGGCGGTGTTTCTGTCGGTAGATGGTGAGCTGGATACCCGCCCGCTGATCGAATTGCTGTGGCAGAGAGGCCAGCAGGTTTATTTGCCGGTTCTGCATCCGTTTTCAGCCGGTAATTTGCTGTTTATTCGCTACCTGCCGGAAACCCCGCTGACGCCTAACCGGCTGCGGATCCCTGAACCTCCGTTAGATATCCGTCAGATGGCCACTCTGGACGAATTAGAGGTTATTCTGGTGCCACTGGTGGCGTTTGATGTTCACGGGCAACGGCTGGGGATGGGCGGAGGATATTACGATCGGACACTTCAGCACTGGCAACAACATGGCTGCCTGCCAGCCGGCTATGCCCATAACTGTCAACAGGTCGGGGAGTTGCCGGTAGCAGGCTGGGATATCCCGCTACCGGCGCTGATTACCCCGGATAAGGTGTGGCAGTGGCCAACCGGTCGCAACAGCTTCTGACAACAGCCAGACTAAACACCGAATCCGGTCCAGAAAACAGGTCATCGCGACATCAGCAGCCAGCGTAATTCACTTACCTGCAACCGGCCGATAAAAAAAGGGAAAAGCCAGGCTTTTCCCTTGTTTATCGCGGGGCGAAAGTCATCCCACGGTGTTGTCAGTCAATGATTAGTACAGCAGACGGGCACGCAGTGTTCCCTGAATACCTTTCATTGCTTCCAGAGCTTTATCCGCAACTTCCTGCGGAGCATCGATATCGATAACCACATAACCCATATACGGGGTAGTCTGCAGATACTGACCCATGATGTTGATGCCCTGCTCCGCAAAAATCTGGTTAATTGCGGTCAGTACACCCGGACGGTTTTCATGGATATGCAACAGACGGCTGGCACTGGCAGCATGGGCTGGCAGAGAGACTTCCGGGAAATTAACCGCTGACAGGGTAGAACCATTGTCAGAGTATTTGATTAATTTACCTGAGACTTCCAGGCCGATATTTTCCTGAGCTTCCTCGGTAGAACCGCCGATATGTGGCGTCAGGATCACGTTATCAAACTCACACAGCGGAGAGATAAACGGATCGCTGTTCGTCGCAGGTTCGACCGGGTAAACATCGATGGCAGCCCCACCGACATGTTTGCTGGCCAGAGCTTCACACAACGCCGGGATATCGATAACAGTTCCGCGTGAGGCATTGATCAACAATCCGCCTTTTTTCATCGCGGCCAGTTCTTCAGCACCAATCATATTTTGGGTGTTCGGTGTTTCAGGAACATGCAGAGTGACCACATCGCTCATTGCCAGCAGGTCGTGCAATCCTTTCACCTGAGTGGCATTACCTAACGGCAGTTTGTCTTCCACATCATAGAAGAACACATGCATACCCAGGCTTTCCGCCAACACTCCCAGCTGCATGCCGATATGACCGTAACCCACGATCCCCAGTTTTTTACCACGGGCTTCGAAGGAACCTTTGGCATTTTTATTCCAGATACCACGGTGAGCTTTGGCATTGGCTTCAGGAATTCCACGCAGCAACAGCAGCAGTTCACCAATCACCAGTTCTGCCACAGAACGAGTGTTTGAGAACGGTGCATTAAATACCGGAATACCACGTTTACCGGCAGCATCCAGATCAACCTGGTTGGTTCCGATACAGAAGCAGCCGACAGCGACCAGTTTTTCGGCCGCAGCGAAAACTTCTTCGGTTAACTGGGAACGGGAACGGATACCGATAAAGTGCGCATCACGAATCGACTCTTTCAGGGCTTCAGTATCCAGCGCTCCTTTGTGGAATTCGATGTTGGTGTAACCTGCTGCGCGTAAATTATCCAGTGCTGTCTGATGGACACCTTCCACCAGCAGGAACTTAATTTTATCTTTCTCGAGTGATACCTTTGCCATTGCCCGACCTTATGGTTAACGATAATGAGAGGAATATAAGAATTTCTTCTGTCAACATAACAAATATTACGCTGCGGGCAACAGAAACCGATTGCCCTGGCAGCATGCCCGACAGTGGGCTTCAGCAGATTGCGGGGAAAATCAGATTCTCCACCCTGCCGGAAAGCAGATTTTATCAAGGGTTGACTAAACTGTGATATAAATCACTAAAATCAGCGATAAAAAAAAGACGACACTCAGTCGTCTTTAGTCAGTGTAATCACGCCGTTATCGGTACCAATCAACGCCACATCAGCCCCCCTGGCAGCAAACAGTCCTACTGTTACTACACCCGGCAGTGCATTAATCATAATTTCCAGTTCGCGTGGATTTACGATACTCAGATTATGAACATCGAGAATAATATTACCGTTATCAGTCAGCACATTCTGACGATACTCCGGCAGTCCCCCCATTTTGACTAACTGACGGGCTACATAAGATCTTGCCATCGGAATGACTTCAACCGGCAGGGGAAAACGTCCCAGTACATCGACCTGTTTAGTGTCATCAGCAATACAGATAAATTTATCCGCCACTGCGGCGACAATTTTTTCACGGGTCAGTGCGGCCCCGCCACCTTTGATCATTTGCATCTGCGGGTTAATTTCATCTGCACCATCAACATACACCGACAAACGATCGATAGTATTCAGGTCAAAAACCTGAATTCCATAGCTAAGTAATTTTTCTGTCGAGGCTTCGGAGCTGGAAACCGCTCCTTCGATGTCATGTTTTATTGTCGCTAATGCATCGATAAAATGGGCTGCAGTGGTGCCGGTACCTACACCGACCACTGTTCCCGGCTGAACATACTTCAGTGCTGCCCAGCCTACCGCTTTTTTAAGTTCATCCCGGCTCATGATATGTTTAAACCTGTGCGCTCTGTTCGTTGGCGTAGTATAAAACAAGCAGCAGGAAAAAAAATTAATGTTGCTGCCGGATTGCGTGGATTCTATTGCGAACCGCAAATTTTTTCTGACAATGCGGCTTACAGCACAAAGCAAACACTATAATGCAGGATACGTCCCCCCTGAAGCAGAGAGCAAAACTATGAAACGCCCGGATTACCGAACCCTTCAGGCCCTGGATGCAGTTATTCGCGAGCGCGGCTTTGAACGTGCCGCACAAAAACTTTGTATTACCCAGTCTGCAGTATCGCAGCGAATTAAACAGCTTGAGAATCTGTTTGGCCAACCGTTACTGGTGCGCACTGTACCGCCACGCCCGACCGAACAGGGCCAGAAGTTACTGGCGTTACTGCATCAGGTTGAAATGCTGGAAGAACAGTGGCTGGCCGATGAAACCGGAGGCAGTACACCGCTGTTGCTGTCAATTGCGGTCAACGCCGACAGTCTGGCAACCTGGCTGTTACCCGCCCTGAAAGATGTGCTGGCAGACTCACCGGTACGTCTGAACTTACAGGTAGAAGATGAAAGCCGCACTCAGGAACGCTTACGGCGGGGTGAAGTAGTAGGTGCCGTCAGTATCCAGCCTCAGGCCCTGCCCAGCTGTCTTGTCGATCAGCTCGGTGCACTCGATTATCTGTTTGTTGCGTCGCCGGAATTCGCCAAACGCTATTTCCCAAACGGAGTCACCCGTTCTGCACTGCTGAAAGCTCCGGCGGTCGCGTTCGACCACCTGGATGATATGCATCAGGCTTTCCTGCAGCAATATTTCGATTTACCACCGGGCAGTGTTCCCTGTCATATCGTCAATTCGTCCGAAGCCTTTGTTCAGTTGGCCAGACAAGGTTCAGTCTGTTGTATGATCCCACATCTGCAGATTGGTGGTGAATTAGCCCGCGGCGAGCTGGTTGATTTAACCCCCGGGCTTTATCAACGGCGGATGCTGTACTGGCACCGTTTTGCCCCTGAAAGCCGGTTAATGCGACGGGTAACTGACGCGCTACTGGAACATGGCCACGGAGTATTACGACAGGACGATTTCCCGGCCAGTGACAATTCTCCCACCGGCCAGGCTCGCTAACCCCCCTGCCCGCGACGTTAGTTCGTCGCTGCAGGTTGTGGTTTCAGTTCAAATACCACGTTCAGCTCGTCATCAAAATTAATGCTCTGCTGTTGATAGGTTTCCTGCGGGGTGGTATCTGCGCTGGCTTTTGCCAGAGCATACATCCGCATCACCGGCTGTGGACGGGCATTCTCTGTATGATACTGAATGCTC
Source organism: Tatumella citrea (assembly GCF_002163585.1). Taxonomy (NCBI): domain Bacteria; kingdom Pseudomonadati; phylum Pseudomonadota; class Gammaproteobacteria; order Enterobacterales; family Erwiniaceae; genus Tatumella; species Tatumella citrea. Next base: position 866,990 of record NZ_CP015579.1, on the reverse strand, counting down.
CAGACTGGCCCCAGTTCTGCATGGAAACCGGCGGCCAGAACCTGAGCCTGACTAATCGCATCTTTAATCGCTTCCTGCCGGGCCTGCTGTTGATAACGGGCAGCATCCGCTACCCCGGGAGTGACTGAACGGATTTCATTCAGACCACCTTTCAGTGCACCATCCAGCAGATCATTGAGTTTATCAATATTCCTCACTGTAACCGTCACCTGGCGGGTCGCCTGATAACCCGTTAGCTGAGGTTTCCCCTGCTTGCTGTAATCATATTGCGGCTGGGTACTGATATTGGCTGCATCGATATCTTTATTCTCAATCCCCTGGCTGTGCAGAAAATCAAAATATTTTGCGACCCGTGCATCCACCTGTTTTTTAGCATCAGCAGCCTGTTGCGCTGTCAGCTGTACCACAATGCTGAGGGTCGCCATATCCGGCTTTGCCTGAACCGAAGCATGACCGGAGGTGGAGATATGCGGTGAGTCCGGTACTTCTCCGGCCAGCGCCGCTAGTGAGGTTAAACTTCCCGCCAGAATGGCAGGGATAACGATCTGAAATAATTTCACGGTAAGGGTTCCCTGTCTGCAATTTATCGCCTGAGATTACAGGCAATACTGGCAAATTGGAGTGGGCTGCCGTCTGAAAGTTCGTCGTCAGACACAGTTTTACAATGCGCCACGCAGCATAGCGACGCCTTCGCTACCCAGTCTGATGGCCAGATAAAACATCATGGCGGCGACCAGCAGATTAATCACCTGCTGGGTACGCCCCTGCTTAAGCCACGGAGACAACCCGCTGGCCAGCAATGCCAGAGCATAAAACCAGACCACCGATGCTGTTACAGCCCCCAGAACAAACCACACCCGGGACTCTGCCGGAACCTGGCTTCCCAGGCTACCGAGCACCACAAAGGTGTCCAGGTAGACATGAGGATTAAGCCAGGTAACCGCAATTAAGGTCAGCAGGATTTTAAACCGCTGTTGCTGAACAGATTGCGAATCATTCCCTGCCACTGCCGGACGCAAGGCCTGGCGTAAGGTTCCCCATCCATACCACAACAGAAAGGCACAACCCGCCCAGGTGATAAACTGCAGCGCCAGCGGTGAGTGTTGCAGAACGGCACTGCCGCCAAATACCCCCGCGCAAATCAGCACCACATCACTCAGAATACAAAAGCTGGCCGCCATCAGGGCATAGCGGCGTAATATTCCCTGATTCAGAATCAGTGTATTTTGTGGCCCCAACGGCAGGATAAGCGCCGCCCCAAGGGTAATTCCTTGTAAATAGAATAACATAGAGTGTTCTCCGGCAATCAATGCGCAGAGTCTGGCGATTTTTCAGCAGAAAGTGAAATGGAAAGAACTTATCAGTAATTAGGAAAATTAATCAGGCGGGGAAAATCGGGGCCTGCCAGTGATATTTACACTGGCAGGCAGAGATGTTTACGCTTTTTCTTCAGCCCTTGCCGCCGGAGGATTGATGATATGCACATCCATCTGCGGATAAGGAATACCAATACTGTTGGCATCCAGCGCCCGTTTAAAGGCAGCCATCAGATCCCAGTAAGTCTGAGTCTGATCGTTATAAGTGGTCCAGCAACGGACAATCACATTCAGTGTTGATGCGCCCATTTCATTCAGCGCCACCACGATCGGTTTGTCTTTAATGACACGCTGTTCAGCTTCGACCACCTGACGTAATACCGTAAAGACCTGATCAATATCCGCATCGTACGATACACCAATAATGAAATGGCTACGGCTTAGAGGTTCACGATTATAGTTGATGATTTTGCTCGAGATAATTCCACCGTTAGGCACCACTACAATGTTGCCGTCGGAGGTACGCAGCGTAGTTGAGAAAATTTGCACACTCACCACGGTACCGGAGGCCCCGCCGATATCCACAAATTCACCCACGCGGAACGGACGGAAAGTCACCAGCAGTACACCTGCTGCAAAGTTTGACAGGGATCCCTGCAATGCCAGACCCACGGCTAAACCTACGGCACCCAATACCGCAATCACCGAAGCGGTCTGAACTCCGACGCGGCTCAGTGCGGCAATCAGCGTGAAGGCAATGATGACATAGCGCACCAGCACCGATAAAAAGTCGGCGACGGTTTGGTCAATACTGCGCGCCAGCAGGAGTTTGTTAAAGCCATTAGATAATACCCGGGCAATAATAAAACCAACAAACAAAATAGCCAGCGCCGCGGCAACGTTTACCGCATAGCTCAGTAACAGTTCCTGATTACGTGCCAGCCAACTGCCGGCATTGTGAATGCTGTCAACGACGTTTAAGTCTTGCATCGAATAATCCTGTAATAAATTCCCGAATGAAACCACAGAAGCTGATCTCTCAGCCACTCAGCGCAAAGGGTAAACAATAAATGGCAGATTGCCAAATCTGCCAGCGAATGAGCAGCCAATTTTAGGAAATTATTACCTGACCTTATCGGTTATTGAGATTTCTCAGTCTAAATGGCGGAATTATCCAGGTTTTTTAGGCTGACTGGAACGCAACGTGTAGTCTGCCATAATGGACCAGTCTCGCTCCCCGCCCCCAGCCTCAATAGCGCGTGACATTTGCTGATGGACTGCTGACAACATAGGTAATGGCGCTGCCAGTTGTGTCGCAGCTTCAGTGGCGAGATTGAGATCTTTCAATCCAAGATTAGCTTTAAAGCCGGGTACATATTCGCCTTCGGCAATCAGCTGAGAATAAACCTGGTAAGATCTCCCTCCAAACAGAGTGCCCAGAATCAGTTCAAAGAAGTCACTACGGGGTACTCCGTTTACATCAGTCAGAGCGACTGCCTCTGCCATTGCTTCAATAGACATCGCAATCATCATGTTACAGGCAATTTTGGCAGCATGAGCGGCAGGAGGATGATCCCCCAGAGACCATACTTTTCTGCCGATTGCCTGAAACAGCGGCTCAGCCCTGGCAATTAAATCCGGATCACCAGCCGCAAGGATATTCAGTTCCCCCCGGGCAGCAACATCCGGGCGGCCCAGTACCGGGGCCGCAATAAAGCCGATTCCAGCCTCACGATGGTAGTCTGTCAGTTGTTCTGACATAGCCACAGACAGTGTGGAACTGACGACATGAATTACCCCTGGCCGACACAGGCTGAAGAAATCACTGGCAAAGACCACTTCGCGAATTGCTGCATCATCAGACAGCATCGTCAGTACAGCATCAGTCTGGAATACTTCTGCCGGAGTTTTCACCGCTATAATCCCCGGCATAACATTGCCGGAACGGGTCCAGCATTTCACAGTGTGCCCTGCCGCCAGTAACCGGCCAGCAATTCCACGGCCCATAGCCCCTAATCCAATTAAGCCATACTCCATCACACACTCCTTCTGATTACAAAGATACGCCGCGAATGCGGGCAGGAATAAGATCGGTAAACTTCGGGACGTCCTGCATTACGCCGAGCACATCCTCGGCATTAAATGCCTGCTGAACAGCCTGTTCATCACGAAAAATGCATTCGCAAATTGCCAGAGTGCCGTTCTGTGAATGTGTCGGAAAGAAAGCACTGACACTCTCCAGACCGTACTGCTGCCATGCCTGCATGACCAGCGGCAGATGGTGCTCAGTGTAGTAAAGACGATCAAAACGGCTGTCGGCAGTGCCCTGGTAAGTAACATAGACGATAACCTGTGATGATAAATTGTGCATAGTAATTTCCGAAAAGCAGAGTGAATGTACCGGCGACAGGCCGGTGAATATTGCAGGGTTTATTTTGCTGTGATCGTTTCGGGGGCTGGTAGCAACTGCCTTAGCGATTTAATTACCGATCGGTACAAATTTAAGGCCAGAGCTTCCTGGTGTCAATTAATTTTATATCACTCGGTATAAAATAAGATTAATGATCCTGATAATGCTGTATATCGCTTAACGGGGTATCAGGCAGTCAGGCAGTCAGGCAGTCAGGCAGTCAGGCAGTCAGGCAGGATTTGAGCGCGGCTCAAAGGCAAAAAAAAGCCTGCCAGGCGGCAGGCTTTCTCTGACAACCTTAGTGGTTACAGGCGGTCGATAGCGTTAAGTTCTTTAAAAGCTTGTTCCAGACGAACAACCATTGAACTCTGAGCCGCACGTAACCAGACGCGAGGGTCATAGTATTTTTTGTTTGGCTTATCATCGCCTTCCGGGTTGCCCAGCTGTGACTGCAGGTAGCCTTCGTTCTTTTTGTAGAATTCCAGGATACCGTGCCAGTTGGCCCACTGTGTATCAGTATCGATGTTCATTTTAATCACACCGTAACCGATAGATTCTTTAATCTCTTCCGCAGAAGAACCAGAACCACCGTGGAATACGAAATTCAGAGAGTTATGTGGCAGGCCGTGTTTCTCGCTCACATAATCCTGAGAGTTACGCAGAATTTTTGGAGTCAGCTGAACGTTACCTGGTTTGTAAACACCATGAACGTTACCGAAGGATGCCGCAATGGTGAAGTTCGGGCTGATAGCATTCAGTTTGGTGTATGCATAATCAACATCTTCAGGCTGGGTATAAAGTGCGGAGTTATCCAGGTGTGAGTTATCTACACCATCTTCTTCACCACCAGTACAACCCAGTTCGATTTCCAGCGTCATACCCATTTTAGCCATTCGGGCCAGGTATTTACCGCTGATCTCGATATTTTCTTCCAACGGTTCTTCTGACAGGTCAATCATGTGAGAAGAGAACAGTGGTTTACCGGTTTTTGCAAAGTGCGCTTCACCTGCATCCAGCAGCCCGTCGATCCACGGCAGTAATTTCTTCGCGCAGTGGTCAGTATGCAGGATTACCGGCACACCATAGGCTTCTGCCATCAGATGCACGTGATGCGCACCGGCAATGGCTCCCATGATTGACGCGCCCTGAGGCTTGTCAGTTTTATAGCCTTTACCGGCAACAAAAGCAGCACCGCCGTTAGAGAACTGAATAATGACCGGCGCTTTGGCTTTCGCTGCAGCTTCCAGTACCGCATTGATGGAGTCACTGCCTACGCAGTTAACTGCTGGCAGAGCAAAGTGATTTTCTTTGGCTACTTTGAAGATTTTCTGTACATCTTCACCAGTAACTACACCAGGTTTTACGAAATCAAAAATTTTAGACATAACATTGTCCTGTTTCGTTGGCCGTAAACGGAAGCCCGTCAATCGGGCAAAATCGGTGCAGCCATCCGGCCACACCTGCTGCTGAATTACTGTTTTGCGCGCTCTTCCAGCATAGCAACTGCCGGAAGTTTTTTGCCTTCAACAAATTCCAGGAAAGCGCCGCCACCAGTGGAGATGTAAGAGATTTTGTTCTCAATCCCGAACAGGTCAATCGCGGCCAGAGTATCGCCACCACCGGCAACAGAGAATGCTTCGCTGTCAGCAATCGCATTTGCAACGATCTCGGTACCTTTACGGAAGTTAGGGAATTCAAATACCCCTACCGGACCATTCCACAGAATTGTTTTGGCTTCTTTAAGAATCTTCGCCATAGCCTGCGCTGTTTCATCACCGAAATCCATGATCTCTTCGTTGTCCTGAACTTCAGACACTTTTTTCACGGTAGCAGGTGCAGTTTCAGAAAACTCTGTACCTACACGGGAGTCGACAGGAACCGGAATACCATACTGATCGCGCAGTTTTCTCGCAGCGTCGACAAATTCTGGTTCGTACAGTGATTTACCGACGTTGTTATCGATAGCCACGAAGGTATTGGCGATACCACCACCCACAATCACCGTATCGGCAATATTGACCAGAGACTGCAGCACATCAAACTTGGTAGAAACTTTCGAACCACCCACCACAGCAACCATCGGACGAGCCGGGTTGCTCATTGCTTTACCCAGGGCTTCCAGTTCTGCAGACAGCAGTGGACCGGCGCAGGCGATTGGCGCAAATTTGCCGACGCCGTGAGTAGATGCCTGAGCACGGTGTGCGGTACCAAAAGCATCCATCACAAATACATCACACAGTGCCGCGTATTTTTTCGACAGGGTTTCGTCGTCTTTCTTCTCGCCCTTGTTGAAACGGACGTTTTCCAGCACCACCAGCTCACCGGCCTGTACATCGACACCATCCAGGTAGTCTTTTGCCAGTTTCACGCTGGTACCACTCAGTTTATCTTTCAGGTAGTTCACCACCGGCAACAGGGAGAATTCTTCGTTGTACTCACCTTCCGTCGGACGACCCAGATGCGAGGTCACCATCACTTTTGCACCCTGCTTCAGTGCCGATTCAATCGTTGGTAATGATGCACGAATACGGGCATCTGACGTTACTTTCCCTTCTTTTACCGGCACATTAAGATCGGCACGAATCAGTACACGTTTACCCGCAAGATCCAGATCGGTCATTTTAATTACAGACATGGTGAATCCTCTCGTTAACTCTCATATGTTTTGCCAGGCGCAAGCGCGCCTTACCTGAAATTACCTGCAGACATTGCTAACGTAGTATCCAGCATACGGTTAGCAAAGCCCCATTCGTTATCGCACCATACCAGGGTTTTCACCAGGTGCTGACCACTGACCCGGGTCTGAGTACCATCCACGATGGCGCTGTGCGGATCATGGTTAAAATCAACAGAAACTAACGGTAATTCCGTGTAGTCGACTATACCACGAAATACCCCGTGGGCAGCGTTTTGCAACACTGCATTAACTTCTGCGGCAGAGACTGCCGTTTCCAGCGTGACGCTCAAATCAATCGCCGTCACGTTAATCACGGGCACCCGAACGGCTATCGCTTCAAACCGATCCGAAAATTTCGGAAGTATCCGTGTAATCCCCGCCGCCAGTTTGGTATCGACCGGAATAATGGACTGGCTCGCGGCACGTGTCCGGCGCAAATCATCATGGTATGCGTCCAGAACCTGTTGATCGTGCATCGATGAGTGAATAGTAGTAACCGTTCCCGACACGATACTAAAAGCATCATCCAGCAATTTAATCACAGGAATAATACAGTTAGTGGTACAGGAAGCATTAGACACTATCCGGTCATCTTCCCGTAGCGCCTGATGATTAACTCCGTAGACCACGGTAGCATCCAGGTCATTGCCTCCGGGATGAGAGAACAATACCTTTTTAGCACCCGCCGCCAGGTGTGCTTCTCCATCAGCACGGCTGCCATATTTACCGGTACAGTCCAGCACAATATCGATATCCAGCTCAGACCACGGTAAATCTTTAATCAATGGTTCATGCAGCAGACGGATGGTGTCCCGGCCTACTTTCAGTAACTCATCTTCCAGCCGGACCTCATAAGCAAAGCGACCATGGCTGGTGTCGTATTTCAGTAAATGGGCAATCCCTTCACTGTCAGCCAGCTCATTGATTGCGATGACCGAAATTTCGGTATGACGTCCGCTTTCATATAGCGCCCGCAGCACACCCCGGCCAATACGTCCAAAACCATTAATAGCAATTCTGATGGTCATTTCACTACCATTACCTTAAACCGCCGCCACGGTACTTTCTGTTACCGTCACAGCCTCTGTCAGTCTGATTACAACAGCACAACAATCATTGATGGTGCCATTGAAGAAGCCCAACTGAAACGCTTCAGCTGAGAATAAATCATGCCTGGTCACACGGGAATGACTGAGATCAACTGTGATCTTAATATTTCGATCAGCTTCACATTTTTAACCAATGATTGTGCATAAATAAAACAGTTAGCCGGTTCCGGCTGCAGTTAAAAAAACAGCATGACAGGAATCTGCCATGCTGAGAGATTAACAGCTGACTCAAAATGCTGTTACAGGATGGCTTTTGCTTTCGCTACCACGTTATCCACGGTAAAGCCGAACTCTTTAAACAGCAGATCTGCCGGGGCAGACTCACCGAAAGTGGTCATCCCTACAATCGCACCTTTCAGGCCTGTGTATTTGAACCAGTAGTCGGCAATGCCTGCTTCCACTGCCACACGGGCGCTGACGGCCGCAGGCAGTACAGATTCACGGTAAGCCGCATCCTGTTTGTCGAAGGCATCGGTGGATGGCATAGAAACCACACGCACTTTACGTCCTTCAGCAGTCAGTTTGTCCGCCGCGTCCACCGCCAGAGAAACCTCTGAACCGGTGGCAATCAGGATCAGTTCCGGCTGGCCGTCGCTGTCTTTCAGGATATAACCGCCACGGGCCACGTTCGCCAGCTGCTCAGCACTGCGCGGCTGCTGGATCAGGTTCTGACGGGAGAAAATCAGCGCACTCGGGCCGTCCTGACGTTCAATCGCATATTTCCAGGCCACTGCAGATTCCACCTGGTCACACGGACGCCAGGTGCTCATGTTAGGCGTGGTACGCAGACTGGCCAGCTGTTCAACCGGCTGGTGAGTCGGGCCGTCTTCACCCAGACCGATAGAGTCATGGGTATACACCATGATCTGGCGGATTTTCATCAGTGCTGCCATACGCGCCGCATTACGGGCATATTCGACAAACATCAGGAAGGTCGCGGTGTACGGCAGGAAACCACCGTGCAGGGCCAGACCGTTGGCAATCGCGGTCATACCGAATTCACGGACACCGTAATGGATGTAGTTACCGGCCGGGTCTTCGTTAAGCGGTTTGGAGCCGGACCACATGGTCAGGTTACTTGGTGCCAGGTCAGCTGAGCCGCCCAGATATTCCGGCAGCAGTTTGCCGAAAGCTTCAATGGCATTCTGTGAGGCTTTACGGCTGGCGATATTTGCCGGATTTGCCTGCAGCTGCTCAACATATTTCTGAGATTCGGCCTGCCAGTTTGCCGGCAGCTGGCCGGTGGTACGACGCTGGTACTCTTTTGCCAGTTCAGGGAAGGCTTCGCGGTAAGCCGCAAATTTCTGGTTCCACGCCTGCTCTTTTTCCTGGCCGGCAGCCTTGGCATCCCAGGCTGCATAAATATCAGCAGGGATTTCAAACGGAGGGTAGTTCCAGCCCAGCTGTTTACGGGTCAGTGCAATTTCGTCATTACCCAGAGCCGCGCCGTGGGCATCATGAGTTCCGGCTTTGTTCGGTGAGCCGAAACCAATCACGGTTTTACACATCAGCAGTGACGGCTTGTCTGTTACGCTGCGGGCTTCTTCAATCGCTTGACGCACGGCTTCACTGTCGTGACCGTCGATTCCGCGGATTACGTGCCAGCCATAGGCTTCAAAGCGCAGTCCGGTGTCATCAGTAAACCAGCCGTCAACGTGACCATCGATAGAGATACCGTTGTCATCGTAGAACGCCATCAGTTTGCCGAGTTTCAGGGTACCTGCCAGTGAGCAGACTTCGTGAGAAATCCCTTCCATCATGCAGCCGTCGCCCATAAACACGTAAGTGTGGTGATCGACGATGTCATGGCCAGGGCGGTTAAACTGTGCAGCCAGGGTACGTTCAGCAATCGCGAAACCGACTGCATTGGCAATCCCCTGTCCCAGAGGTCCGGTGGTGGTTTCCACGCCCGGGGTGTAGCCGTATTCCGGGTGACCCGGGGTACGTGAGTGCAGCTGACGGAAGTTGGCCAGTTCCTGAATCGGCAGGTCGTAACCTGTCAGGTGCAGCAGGCTGTAAATCAGCATTGAGCCGTGGCCGTTAGACAGCACAAAGCGGTCGCGATCACTCCATGACGGGTTCTGCGGGTTATGGTTCAGGTAATCGCGCCATAACACTTCGGCAATATCCGCCATACCCATAGGGGCACCTGGATGGCCGGAATTGGCTTTCTGAACGGCATCCATACTGAGAGCGCGAATCGCGTTGGCGAGTTCTTTATGTGAGGGCATGTTTTAACTCCAGATCGGCAAGAAGCCTTCCCTGAGTGAAATTGGCTATTTCATTGAAAATCAACAATTATCAGGCAAGGCAGAAATACTTTACTCCCTAAATGTACATGAAAAACAGGGCAAAAGTATATGCCGCAGGCGGCGAATTGTGCGACTAAAGAGACTTCGGCGACAGATCTACCGCCTGAAGTAATGATCACGGAATATTTTCCGTTTAAACCCGCTTCACACCGGATAGTTACCAGTTGGCAGGGAATATTACGCTGAATAGCTCTGAAGCTATCCGCGGGCAAACAACCGTCTGCCGGCGACGGGTGAAGGAGAATGAATGGCGGTGCTGTTTTCAGATAACTCTGTCTGTGCAGCTATAGCTATCCGCCAGTGGGATCACGGTTCCACCGGCAGGCAATGTGTAGCAGTACTGATCGCCTGCAGATAGTTAGCACAGAGCAATAAAAAAACCGGCCTTTTTGCAGAAGGCCGGCAATTTCTCATGGTAAGAAAAATTCCATTTTAATCGTGGCGCTCATTGATCAAAACTTCAGGTTATAAGTCATAATTAACCAGTTACGGTTATTACCTTTAGTGTTGTCATAGATATTGTTAGTTTTAGACAACCCGTTACGCCACTCCAGCCCCAGGCCTTTAAACGTACCTGACGGGAAGACATAGGCCAGGCTAATATCCCGCTCAAACTCTTTGGCAGATTCCATATTGCGCTGTTTAATATTATCCCCCTTCAGATAGGCAATTTTAAAAGTAAGCCCGGGTATATTAACACCAGAGAAATAGTACGAATATTGTACATAGCGGGTTCTTTCACCCGCCCGGGTGAAGTTATAAAACATCCGGTCGGTATATAAATAATAGTTGACCCCGCTGGCCTCTTTCCCTTTAAGACTGGCCTGATTAAGGGTAGGCATCAGACTGTCGGCAGAAACCTGCTGGTATCCGGCCAACAGGCTGTGATATCCAAGACGGTAAGTTTCTGACAACGACCAGGTATTATTATTTATTTTTCCGTCATTGTTTTTGGTATAACCGCTGGCTTTATATCCGGTTTCTCCGTTACGCCCTGCAGAACGGCTGTTAAAATAACGAGCCTCCGTTTCAAATGAACTGTCGTGCGTTACAGGTATTCGCCACTTAGCGCCGAGATAATTCTGCGTGTAATAGTCTTCCAGCTGAGAAATATAATATTGACCGGTCACACCCGGGGTAAAATGATAATCCAGACCGCCAAAATAAAACCCGTCAGATGCTTTGGTTCCGCCGGCAATAGCAAGCCCGGTACGATCCGTAGACCATCGACCGACAACTCTGGTCAGATAACCGGCATTAATCTCCGCTCGCCTGATATCTTTTGAAGTAATACTTAATCCCTGGAAATACTGTGGAGTTACCCGTGCATTATTAGAGATCACTACCGGAAGTTTAAATTGCAGGTCATTGCCATATCTGACTTCAGTTTTTGAAATCCGTAGTTTAACCGCTCCACCTAAGCGCCCCCAACTGCGAACCCCGGCACCATTGCTGCCCCCGGTCGGGATCATAGTACCACCGGTATGATGGTCAGAATTACCAGAGAGCTTAATCCCACCATTCACATCAGCATCCAGACCCAGTCCTATCAGCCCTGAAGTATAGCCGGACTGGTAGAAAATATTATAACCCTGTGCCCATTCTTCATTTCTTGAGGAGTATCTACCGGTATTACTGTTTGCCACCGGTGTATCATACTTATTATTAATATACATATTGGTAAAATTAATATTAAGTTTGCTATCATCAATAAAATCACTGGCAAAAACGGCGTGCGGAACAGCCAACACCACCAGTAATGGTATTTTCCTATTCATTATATTTAACCTTTAACTAGTTATTATTATTTAAGGTGAAGTGACAGTACAGAGAACGTTTTAATCCCCAAAGCTATAGCGCGGTCATCAGCAATAAATTTATTTGAATGAGTAGGCCAGATGTATTCGCCAGAATCCACCAGTTCAGGCGGTGTTGCTCCCATTCTGATAAATAGTCCGGGTACTCGTTGGGCATATTCAGCAAAGTCATCAGTACCATAAGTTCCGCCATCAACCGTTACTTTATGTTGGCTGATTAGTGAAAGCTGCGGAACTACACTTTCTACCAGTGAGGGTTCATTTTTTCCGGCAATATAATTATTGGAAGAGAGAGACATTTTTACCGATGCCCCGACCGCTGTAGCAATTCCCTCACTGACCGAAGACATTCGCTGCAGTACGAAATCACGCTGTTGATTATCCACCGTACGTACCGTACCTTCCAAAACCACACTGTCCGCCAGAATATTATGCCGCTGTCCACCATATATCCGGCCAACCGTAATTACCGGTGGCATTGACTGACTCAGATTCACCTGGCGGGTTGGAATGGTTTGCCAGGCAGAAATAATCTGAGCTGCAATGGGGACCGGATCAATTCCGGTCCATGGGAAAGCCGCATGGGTTGACTTGCCGGTAACCTCCAACCGGAAAGTATCTGCTGAAGCAGTGGTACGATACTGCCCCAAACGATATTCACCCAGCGGCCCCGCCGTAACATGCAGTCCAATGCATACATCCGGAACCGGGACATCAAGCACTCCCTCTCTGATCATTTGACGCGCCCCGCCATTTTCTCCGTCCGGTGCGCCTTCTTCAGCTGGCTGAAAAATAAATTTAAAACTGCCGGTAAAACGCCGGGGGTGAGCGGCCACCAACCGGGCGAACCCCAGAACCATAGCCATATGTACATCATGCCCGCAGGCATGCATTACACCCGTTTCCTCCTCACCACCACCGGTTTTAGGGTAAAAAGCACGTACCTTCGAGGCATATGGCAGTTGCGTCTGTTCGGTTAAAGGCAGCGCATCCAGTTCGGCCCGAAATGCACGACATATCCCCGGTCGTTCACAGGTTATCAATGCCACTATTCCGGTGCCGGCAATGCCTGTCTGAACAGGAATACCGTAGCTACTCAGTTGTCCGGCAATAAACTTGCTGGTAGCAAATTCCCTGTTGGATAATTCCGGATACTGATGGAGATGATGCCTGAGGTTTATAATCTCAGGTAACAAGGTTTGGATATCATCATCCAGTTCGGGCCATTCGGCGATAATATTCATAAATAGCCCTTTCTCAGTACAGAAATGAAATTGGGGGAGAAATATCATTCACCAGATAATTGCCTATCGCTTTATATTTGTAATCCAGCGAATCATGGGTGGTATGAGTTCTGGCATTTCTCCAGTGCCGGTCAAAATTCAACGATCTCTGGGTAGTCGCCGCTCCGCCGATATCGTATAAACGTTCGCAGACCTGCAATGCAGCTTTAGTCGACAAAATTTTGGCTTCTGCTACCGCGATTGAAGCTGCTGACAATAAGCGTTCGGTTTGCTCGTCACTGTACTGGCCGGTTAACTGAGCCTGAGAAGCCAGGTCAACTTTTCGTGCAGCGCTTTCTACCAGTGCTTCCGCCGCATGAATTTGCGCAGATAATTCGCCAATGGTGTGCAGAATATAAGGATCGTCCGCGGCCCTGTTCACCCCACTCTCTTTTACCGGCCGGACCCCGGTACCAATCCAGGAAACGGCATCGTCCAGAGCGGCCAGACCGATACCGATATCCACCGAACAATGAATCAGTTGGGCCACAGCCCCTACATAATTTCGTTTACTGACCCAGTGATGCAACGGGATAATCCAGTCGGGGAGGACTTCAACATTGTTCAGCTGTGTTGTTCCACTGGCAGTTGTCCGCTGCCCCATGCCATCCCAGTCATCCAGCAGTGTCAGACCGGGGGCATCTTTGGGCACCAGTACATAGACCGCCTCACCGGATTCCCCTACCGCCTGTACTTTGATGAAATCTGCGAACAGACAGCCGGTGCTGTAGAATTTATTGCCATTGAGCAGATACCTGCCATCGCTGTAGCTCAGCCTGGTGCTGATTTCGCCACGAATTTTCCCGCCGCGCTCCGCAATTGCCCCGGAGCTCAATGACTTGTTGGCTATTTTTTCAAAATAGATGGATTGCTGTTCTGCTGTAGCGATCAGCCGCAAATGCTCAACCGTGGCAAAATGAGGAAACAGGGCCTGAGCCACGCAAGGGTCAGCTTTTGCCAGAATAATAAAGATGGCTGACACCGTGGTAAAAGAGATATCACCGCCGCCAAATTGCGCCGGCAGACGAGCCGCCCCCAGAGTAGAGTCACGAATCATCGCCATTTGTCCGAACGGAAGCGTACGGCTGGCATCACGTTCCGCAGCACCCGGAGCAATTTTCGCCGCCAGTTCGCAGGCTAATTCAATATAATCACGCATATTCTGCCTTCATTAGATTATTTTTTTAACAATACTTTCCCGGGAATACCAGCCAGTAGCATAATCAGTCCGAGGATGATAAAAATCGTCACATAATGCAGCGCCGAAGTAATACTGCCGGTATTGGTTTTCAGGTATCCGATAAAAGACGGCACCAGAATTTGCCCTAACTGACCAAACAGGCTGACCAGTGCAATACAACCCGCTCTTGAACTTTCAGAAAAATATTGTGAGGGAATGGTCCAGTAAATAGCCGTTGCCACCAGATAGCCCGAACTCATCAGTACCAACGTTGCCACCGTATAGCCGGCATTATGTAATACCCACGGCAGAATAATTAATGCGGTAATAATGGCGATGACACCCCCGGCAAAAAACCAGCGCCGTTCCTGATAACGGTCTGACAGCCTGGAAACCAGCAGCATGACAATCACACCAACAATCCACGGCACTGATGACAACATGCCAACCGACCCCAGACTGATATTGCCGGATTCTTTAATAATCGATGGAGCCCAAAAATTCACGACATTGCCGGTGCAAATAATAGTCAATACATAGCTGACAATAATAATCCACACGCGGAAATCTTTGACTGCTTTCAGCAGATTGTCTTTTTTGTTCGGCTTATCTTGCTGCTGATCTCTGGTCAGTGTGGCCAGCACCAGCGATTTTTCCGCAGCAGTTAACCAACGGGCATGTTCAGGTTTATCATCCAACCAGAACCAGGCCAGCACCCCAATAAATAACGGCAGGATGCCGGTGAAAATAAACAACCACTGCCAGCCTCTGAAACCGGCGACATCATTCAGATGTGTCATTACCCAACTGGCCAGCGGGCCGCCAACAATTCCACAAATCCCTATAGCAATAATAAACCGCGACGAGACTCTGGCTCGCCAGGCAGTTGGAAACCAATAGGTCAGATAGAGAATAACCCCGGGGAAAAACCCGGCTTCGGCAGCACCCAGCAAAAATCTGAAAAAGTAAAACTGTCCGGTAGTTCTGGCAAATGCCGTGCCGATGGTAGCGATTCCCCAAAGGATCATCACCCGGGTAATAGTTTTTTTAGCACCATATTTCTCCAGCATTAAGGTACCTGGAATATCAAATACCAGACACCCCAGAGATAATGCACCCACAATCAACCCAAAAGAGGCATCATTAATATTTAGATCACTTTTGAATTGCAAATGCGCAAAACTGATATTCACTCTCTCCAGCCAGCAAATAACAAAGCACAGGCAGAGAAAAGGCATTAACCGCCAGGCGACCTTACCAAAAACTTCATTTTCATTGAGGGTATTTAATTGATCACTCATTATTATTCTCACACAATTTATTCATGCGACACTGATTGTTTAGTGACTAATAATCTGGCCTTGTCTATTTCTGAGAAATAAAGATCTAACTGCCGCCGCCGCTCTGATAAAATAAGGTGTTTTGTCCATCCTGCAGCTTGTGCCACTTTATCTGTAGAAAGCTGTCTGGCCAGCTCTATAGCACTCTCCCGCGGCTGTTCAGAGAGAGCATTAACCAGCCCCCAGTCCAGTGATTGTTGTGCAGTAAACTTTCTGCCGGTCAGCATCAGGTCCAGAGCACGACTTTCACCGACCAGCAATGGCAGGGTAATTGCGCTAAACCCAGAAAGCATACCGTGATGAATTTCGGGAAAACTGAACCGGGTATCCGGATGTGCAATGCGGTAATCGCAGTGGATTGCCAGGCTGATCCCCAGACCCAGGGTATAACCATGTAATGCAGCAATTACTGGTTTATTTAAAGGCTGTAATACTCCGGGTAGTGATCGGGCTAAAATATCGGTAGTCACCGTGCGGCCTTTTTCCTGTGCCTCTTTTAGATCAGATCCGGCACAGAATGCACGCTCCCCTTCCCCATAAATAACAATAGTTCTGACATTATCTTCGGTACGCGCATAATCCCAGACCTCACCGAGTCTGATTTTAGATTGTTCGTCCAGTGCATTTAATTTTTCCGGGCGGTTTAACCCTATCAGTAAAATACCTTCTGCCGTTAACTGATGACTGATTGTCATTCTAAACGCTCCCCCAAATGTACCTTGTAAATTCCGGCTGAGGGATTAGAATACCGCAACGTGCACAATACGCACACATTGTTCTCTATATGAATTTGTCATTAGCTTAGTAATTTATGAGATAACTATGAAAGCGATCATACTCAAAGATTTTGGCTTACCGTCACAACTGGTTATCCGTGACACCGCATTACCCGAAGTACCTGCCGGCCATGTACTGATTGAAATCCAGGCTTCCGGGATCTGCCACCATGATATTCTGCATCGTCAGGGGCGTTTACCACACGCCCGTAAAGGAGTAGTACTGGGTCATGAAGCCTCCGGGATTATCAGACGGGCAGGTAGTGAAGTAGATAACCGTAAACCAGGCGATCGTGTCGTTATCTACCAGCGGCGTTTTTGCGGTAAATGCCCGTTCTGTCTGGCTGGTCGGCATGACCTCTGCAAAGCATTGGGTGCCCCCTCTGTCGATACCGAAGGTTCCTACGCAGAGTTCATCTCAGTTCCCGCAGTTTCTACTGTGCTGCTGCCCGACAATATTTCGTTCAAAGATGCGGCACTTGCCAGTTGCCCGATAGCGACCAGTCTGAGAGCGATTAATCTGTCACAACTAAAAGCCGGAGAAACAGTACTGATCAACGGAGCCAGTGGCGGATTAGGCAGCCATCAGATCCTGCTGGCGAAAGCTTTCGGTGCCACCGTGATTGCCGTGACAAGAGATCCGAATAAAGCCGGCTTCTTATCATCATTAGGTGCCGACCAGGTCATTGTCAGCCCTGATAATCAATATGCTGCAGAGGTCTGGAAACTGACAGAGAAGCAAGGAGTACAGGTTGCTCTGGATAATACGGCCGTTAGTTTACCGGAAACATTGAGGGGGATGACCCACGGCGGGCGGGTTATTCTGCTCGGAAATATCAATCCGCATGATATTAATATCTCTCCCGGGTTACTGATTGGCAGGCGTTTAAGCCTGCAGGGCTCTGGCAGTGCCACCCTGGCGGAAGTCAACCAGTCGTTGGCGCTGATAAGCCGTGGCATTATCAAGCCCATCATCCATCAGGTGATGGAATTCAATGATGTGGCTGCTGCCCATCAGCTCTTAGAAACCTCCGATATCACCGGCCGTATTGTTCTGCAGGGATGGAAATAATATGAATATTTACCATCTGTTTCTTAACGCCCGGCATAAATATGCCGATAACATTGCAATTATTGATCCCCGAAATCATATATCCCTCACCTTTTCAGCAATTGTTGATAAGTTCCATCTGGTTGCGAAGTTCCTGGACCAACAGTCGATACCCGCCGGGAGTAAAGTCGCTCTGTTAGGTGACACGGATGCAGAATCACTGATACTTGACTACGCCTTGATGGCCAGCGGTCGGGTGAGAGTCCCGTTGGATAATGCCCTGTCTGTGCGGGAATTGCAGTCGCAGATTAATGATTCTGGCGCCATGGTACTGGCTTACCAGCAAAACTGTCGTGAAGTTGCTTTATCCCTGAGCCAGCAAGGTATCCGCTGTATTCCGGTCTCACTCTTCACTTCAGGTCCGGCCACTCCTTATCAGATAGCGGATATTCACCCGCAACAATTGTTATCTTTAAATTACACCGGAGGGTCCACAGGGCAGCCTAAAGCTGTAATGCATACTCATGCCTCATTTGTCAGTGTTATTTCCAATATGATCCTCGCCAGGCAGATTGTGCCCGGCGATAAATTTCTGAACGTCCGCCCATTGTGGCCAATTGCTGCGGTGGTGGTGCTTGCCCATATTCTGGCCGGAGGAACCGTCATATTAGAACAACGTTTCAGGGCTGAGTCATATATCTCATTGCTGCAATATCATGAAGCCAGATACTCTTCACTCGTCCCCACTCAGTTGGCAAGACTGCTTAGTCTGTTACCAGATCAGCCATTGGAGGATCTTCCCGCTCTTGGCTGTATTGATATCGGTGCATCAGCAATTCCCGGTGAGGTGCTGGACCAGGCATTACGGGTGTTCAACGGACGGCTGGCTCTGTTATATGGCATGACCGAAGCGCCGTGGAGTAGCTATTTACGTTATGCCACGCTCCCTGTAGAAATCCGCCAATCCGGCAGCGAACTTTCAGGACTGACTGGCTATCCGGTATTCGGGGCTGCCATAAAAATAGCTGGCCCTGACCTGGCGGGTATCGGCGAAATTATCATCGGCGGCATGCACCTTATGGCAGGTTACTGGAGAAATGAAGCCCTGACTTTGCAAACCTTACAGGATGGCTGGCTTAAAACCGGGGATTTAGGGGTATATACAGAACAAGGCTATATCCGTATTGTTGGCAGAATAAAAGAAATCATCCGCAGTGGCGGAAAATCGGTACTTCCCGCAGAGGTTGAACAGTGCATCCTTTTACATCCCGGCATTTCTGAAGTGCATGTATTTGGCCAGCCGGATCCGGAATGGGGAGAAAAAATCTGTGCGGCGATAGTACTTTCTGATCCTGCGACTGCAATGAGCACCGATGATCTCACCGAATTCTGTAAAAGCCAGCTGTCCCGTTTTAAGGTACCGAAGACTTTTTATATTCTCGACTCTCTTCCACGTTCGCACTATGGGAAAATAAAGTCAGCCGAGGTGATGAAAAAAATTGAGCAGTTATAAATAGTTGAGCTGACCAGAAATATTTTCACAGGCCCGTTTCAAATGGCCCGCCAGAGGAGAATTTAACGATAACTCTTTTTCGGTATCCAGCCCGGCAATGACCAGCGCCCCAATTCCTTCACTGCGGGGGTTGAGCACCGGGTAGGCGATTGAGTTTAAGCCGAGTTGTTGTTCATTCGCACCGATACAGAACCCCTTAGCAGCACGAATTTCTGTCAGACGGGGCTCAATTTCCGCACAGCGCTGTTCATCCAGAATCTCACGGCAAACCAGGGGATTATAGGTCGCCAGCATAGCTAATCCGCTGGGGATTTTATCAATCGGATACTGGTCGGAAAGATCCATTAACACATTGAGTGGTGTTAACTGGGTCCAGATCCGTTCAATCAGGACCACATGTTCGCGCACCGGAATAGACAATGAAATCACCGCCTGCTTATCAGTCAGTAATTTCTGTATCTCCACCATAAACGGCAATGCAACACGACGGATATTCAGCCGGTTTAGATATCTGGTGGAGTAAAATAAGCTCTCAGGGCCGCTTTTAAACATGCCATCTTCATGGATTACCAGGTCCCAGACAATCAGGCTTTTAAGAATTCGGTGAACAGTTGTACGATCCAGCCCCGATAATTTCGCCAGCTCTAAAGCTGAAGCCCCCTGCTTTAAATCTGAGATAATTCGCAGCAATGTCACGGCTTTATCGATAACCTGAATCGGACTTTTTCTTATCATTTAAATTATTTTACTCAGTCATTGGAGTATGTGGGGCTGGCAAAGCCTCTCTGAGGCCGGACAATTGTCGCATATATACCATCGAACATTCAATTTAACGCAAGCCCGGGTACGGCGGGCAGCGCCCCGGACGGCAGATTTCCTGGTCTTAACCCCGGAACGGCAGTAAAAAAGCCGGTCTCTTTGCAGAGTACCGGCCTGGTTCACACAGACTGTTAATTAGCCTTTGAAAATACTTTCCACCAGCGATCCCAGATCCAGCTGGCTGTTGTTGCCAGTGGCTTCAGGATGAACTTCACCCTGTGGAGAGATTTTATCAACCAGCTGTGGCAGCAACTGAGATAAGGTGCCGGAAGCGCCGTCAACATCGGTACCCAGTTTATCGGCCAGTGACTGCAGATCATCGTTGCTGAAGGCAGACTGAATATCACCACTGCTGACCGGCTGGTTAAAGCCATTGCTCAGCCATGAAGACAGGACTTCGCCCAGTCCACCCTGCTGAAATTTCTGGATCAGCACTTCAATTCCACCCTGTTCCTGGACCCAGCTCCAGACAGCCTGTAACTGGCCCAGATTATTTTGCTGACCGCCTGTCAGTGATCCTACCAGCTCATCCAGTAAACCCATGTGACTCTCCTTCCCGTTAAGTGTTCGTTATATTATTTTTCAACAGACGAACACAAGTCAGTTACGCTTTGTTCGCTGCCTGTACGTGCAACATATCCAGCGCCAGTGACGCAGCAGCCAGAGAGGTGATGTCAGCGTGATCATAACCCGGTGCAACTTCCACCAGATCCATACCCACAATGTTCAGCCCCTGTAACCCACGAACCAGTTTAGCGGCTTTATCTGATGTCAGACCACCAATAACCGGTGTCCCGGTACCTGGAGCATGTGCCGGGTCCAGACAGTCAATATCGAATGTCAGATAAACCGGCAGGTCACCCACCGTCTGTTTAATCTCAGCCAGGATACTGTCTACTGACAGGTCATTGACACGACCTGCGTCCAGCACATTGAATCCCAGTTGTTTGTCGTATTCCGTCCGGATACCAATCTGCACCGAATGATTCGGATCGATCAGCCCTTCATTAGGCGCGTGGTAAAACATCGTGCCGTGGTCGAAGGTCGGGCCGTTCGAATAAGTATCGGTGTGGGCATCAAAATGCACCAGTGCCATTTTGCCAAAATGTTTGGCATGTGCCCGTAATAGTGGCAAAGAAATATAGTGGTCGCCACCAAACGTCAGCATCCGCTTGCCGTTAGCCAGCAGCTTTTCCGCGTGGGCCTGCAGTTTAGTCGACATATCCTGCGAATCGCCAAAGGCATACACCAGGTCACCACAGTCGATCACCTTCAGGCTCTGGCGAAGATCAAAGTCCCACGGCCAGCGACACCCTTCCCAGGCCAGATTAGTCGATATCTGACGGATGGCTCCCGGCCCCAGGCGACTGCCGGGACGGCCGGAAGTGGCTGCATCAAAAGGTACCCCGGTGATCACCCATTCAGCATCACTGTCATAAGGCTGAAAATTCAGCGGAAACCGCATAAAACCAAAGGCATTAGACACCAGAGAGTTGTCATATTCATTACCCAGGGTATGGTACATATTTGTTCCTCTATATTTCCGTGAACCGGTAATCTACTGAAAAACAGTAGTATTCCGGCCTGATCGTGACGAAAAAAAACCCTTGTGTGTCGTTAAACCCGACGCACAAGGGTGATAGATAATTATGGTATTTCGCTGCAATGACTGCAATGACTGCAATGACTAATCATGCGTTCAAACATCGCCTGACGCAGCGCCTTTGGCTTACTCATCTTCCAGATAAGTGTAACCGTACAAACCACTTTCAAATTCGGACAGGAACTGGTCACGCAGATCTTCGTCGATCACACTGGCAGTGACTTGCTTATGGAACAGCTCCAGCAATTCCTGTGGATCCAGCTGAACATACTGCAGCATATCCGCGACAGTATCCCCTTCATCTGACAATTCCACATCTACTGAACCGTCATCAAAAGCATAAACGTTCACCGCTTCTGTATCACCGAACAGGTTATGCATGTTACCAAGAATTTCCTGGTAAGCGCCGACCATAAAGAAGCCCAGCATCGGCGGGTTATCCGCATCATACTCCGGCATCGGCATGGTGGTCGCAATACCATCGCCATCCACATAATGGTCGATAGTACCGTCTGAATCACAGGTAATATCCAGCAGCACCGCACGGCGTTCAGGCGATTTGTTCAGTCCTTCCAGCGGCAGTACCGGGAATAACTGATCAATCCCCCAGGCATCCGGCATCGACTGGAACAGCGAGAAGTTTACATAGATTTTGTCTGCCATCCGCTCCTGTAATTCATCGATGATTGGCCGGTGGGCACGGTTGCTCGGGTCCAGGTGCTGACGGGTGTAGTGACAGATGCTCAGATAGAGCTGTTCTGCCCAGGCACGCTGATTCAGATCATAGGTCCCTGCGGAGTAACCGGTATGGATATCTGACAGGTCCATCTGGCTGTCATGCAGCCATTCACGCAGCGAGCGACGTACATTCGGCTCATGCATTTCCTGCCAGGTGTCCCACATACTAACGATTGGCCGTGGGGCATCTTCTGCCGGTGCCTGAGGGGTGGTAAATTCGTTACGTTCCACACCGATAATATTCGATACCAGAACAGTATGGTGAGCAGTCACCGCACGTCCGGATTCAGTAATTACCGTAGGATGTTCCAGACCATGCTCGTCACAGGCACCACCAATCGCCCAAATCACGTTATTGGCATATTCATTCAGCCCGTAGTTCACTGAACAGTCAGACTGGGAACGGGTGCCTTCATAATCCACACCCAGACCACCACCCACATCGAAGCATTTGATGTTGACGCCCAGTTTTGCCAGTTCCACATAGAAACGGGCAGACTCACGAACCCCGGTCGAAATATCGCGGATATTCGCCATCTGAGAACCCAGATGGAAGTGCAGCAGTTGCAGGCTATCCAGACGACCGGCATTACGCATTATGTCCACCAGCTGTAATACCTGGGTCGCTGACAGACCAAATTTCGATTTTTCACCACCACTCGACTGCCATTTTCCTGAGCCCTGAGATGCCAGACGGGCGCGGATCCCCAGACGCGGAGTAACATTCAGGCGTTCAGCTTCTTCCAGAACCAGCCTTACCTCAGTCATCTTTTCGATAACCAGATATACTTTGTGACCCAGTTTTTCACCAATCAGTGCCAGGCGAATATATTCACGGTCTTTATAACCATTACAGACAATGACTGAACGGGTCTGCCCGGCATGCGCCAGTACTGCCATCAGTTCAGCTTTGGAACCCGCTTCCAGACCCAGCGGTTCTCCGGAATTAATCAGTGATTCGATAACCCGCTTATGCTGGTTCACCTTAATGGGATATACCAGGAAGTAATCACCGGTATAACCGAAGGATTCACGCGCACGCTTAAACGCAGCGTTAATTGAACGCAAACGGTGTTGCAGGATTTGCGGGAAGCAGAACAGCGCCGGTAAACGCTGGCCCTGAGCCTCACGTTCCTTAACCAGTTTTGCCAGGTCAACACGGACCTCAGGTTTATCAGGATTCGGACAGACACTGATATGACCGAGTTCGTTTACGTCATAATAGTTATTGCCCCACCACGCGATGTTATAAGTCTTTAACATCCGGCTGGCTTCCTGATCATTCACTGCAACTTCCTGCATTGAACGCAGTACCCCATGTTCGCCTGCTGACGAACCCTTAATAGTCTTCATGTCGTCAGACATCGCGAACCTCTATCTTAGATTGAAAAGTGAAACAGCTGTTTTCTTGCATGGAGAATTTTCTCCTGACCGAAGTGCCTGCTTCTGTCACCAGGTATAGCACACTCTCCTGGCAAGCGTGGCAACCTCAGGGTAAATCACCGGGAGCCAAATCGGTCTGTGGAACAGTTCCACAGGCGACACGACGCAGTAATACCGAACCTGAAGTGCATACCTTAACCGGCGCAGGTGTCGGAAAAATTACCGCAGCAAAGGTAACTTCGTCGGGAAAAGTTTTTTGGACAGGAATATACGAAGACAACAGACAGGGCACCCGGCACAACAGGACCAGGCTGAGAACCAAAAGATAATGAGTAAGGCGCCTTCATTAGTTTTATCACCTCCACATATGCCAGAAGCATACGGAAAACGTACTGAGGGTGAAGGTCAGAATCACAGTAATTCCAACACTACAGCAGCGCTTTTTCTGCGCTACGAAACACCTGCTACCATCCCGGGCAGCAGCGGCTGTTTATACCGTTCAGAGCCTGAAAAAGCAAAGAATTATTGGCGCAAACGGGTACAGTGTTCCACTCTTTTACATTTCGCAATGGCTTAATCTGAAAAAAAGTCTGGAATTCGGGGCGGAGACTGCCCTAAAATGGACGTCCGGATGGTTTTCCATCTAAATGATTAAGAACCAGGCAGTGTCTTTCCAGTCTGTGCTTTTAAGCACACCTTGTACCGCTCACAGCGTTGTCTGAAGAAGCGAAAGTGAGCATGATTGATGTTCGCCAGGCGATTGAATTGAAACCAGAGAGTAAGGTAAGGAACAAATGGCAAAACACCTATTTACATCCGAGTCCGTATCAGAAGGGCATCCCGATAAAATTGCTGATCAGATCTCTGATGCAGTGCTGGATGCCATTCTTGAACAAGATCCGAAAGCACGCGTAGCTTGTGAAACCTATGTGAAAACCGGAATGGTACTGGTAGGTGGTGAAGTGACTACCAGCGCATGGGTCGACATCGAAGACATCGCCCGTAAAACGGTCCGTGATATCGGCTATATCCACTCAGATATGGGCTTTGACGCGAACTCCTGCGCAGTATTAAGCGCTATCGGTAAACAATCGCCGGATATTAATCAGGGTGTTGACCGTGCAGATCCTCTGGAACAGGGTGCCGGAGACCAGGGACTGATGTTTGGTTATGCGACCAACGAAACTGATGTTCTGATGCCTGCACCACTGACTTATGCGCACCGTCTGGTACAGCGCCAGTCTGAAGTACGCAAAGATGGCTCTCTGCCATGGCTGCGTCCGGATGCTAAAAGCCAGGTCACTTTCCAGTATGACGACGGTAAAATCGTTGGTATCGATGCGGTTGTTCTGTCAACCCAGCACTCAGAAGATATTGGTCAGAAAGAACTGCAGGAAGCAGTTATGGAAACCATTATCAAGCCGGTACTGCCTGCAGAATGGCTGAACAGCTCAACCAAATACTTCATTAACCCGACTGGCCGTTTTGTTATCGGCGGACCTATGGGTGACTGTGGTTTAACCGGACGTAAAATCATCGTTGATACCTACGGCGGCATGGCTCGTCATGGTGGCGGTGCATTCTCTGGTAAAGATCCATCTAAAGTTGACCGTTCAGCAGCTTACGCGGCACGTTATGTTGCTAAAAACATCGTTGCTGCCGGTCTGGCTGACCGTTGTGAAATCCAGGTGTCTTACGCTATCGGTATCGCTGAACCAACCTCTATCATGGTTGAAACTTTCGGCACCGAGAAAGTACCTACTGAAACACTGACCCTGCTGGTACGTGAGTTCTTCGATCTGCGTCCATATGGTCTGATTCAGATGCTGGATCTGTTGCACCCAATCTACCGTGAGACTGCTGCCTATGGCCACTTTGGCCGTGAGCATTTCCCATGGGAAAAAACCGACAAAGCTGCCGCGCTGCGCGAAGCTGCCGGACTGTAATTGTTGCTACAGGGCAGCTTTGCTGCCCTGTTATTCCCTTCGCTCCCCCTGCCTAAATGGTTAGCGCTGCTTAACAGAGCATGCTGTGAAACCAGATTTATTCTCCCGGTCTTTTGTGAAAAACGTGCTTAGTTATGTGATCCGGCTCAAGTGGTAACGATTACAACTCTCTGAAAATTATTTCTCAGATTTTTCAGGGTATAACAAATTAATTCAATCGTTAAAAATGGGTTGCTTTGAGTCGTCAGTGCGGGGATATAATCTGACCCCCTGCCGGAAACATAATTTAACCCTCCGGCTGGCGCTAAATGGTTTTTTTTCGAATTAAATATTTCTTTCAGAGGGTTATCATGTGTAACCGATTACATCAATGTGATCTGGCTCACTGATAAACTGAAAGGATTTTTTTAACATTACAACAAGAATGATAGTTAACAGCGGAGGCTAAAATGCCTGGCAATACTAATAAAAGCAGAACGTCGAACAAGATGATGACATTTTTTGTCTGCTTCCTTGCGGCACTGGCGGGATTACTGTTTGGTCTGGATATCGGTGTCATTGCCGGCGCCCTGCCTTTCATCGCAAAAGATTTTAATGTGACTGCTCACCAGCAGGAATGGATCGTCAGCTCAATGATGTTTGGTGCGGCAGTAGGTGCCGTCGGCAGTGGCTGGATGTCCTCACAACTGGGGCGTAAAAAAAGCCTGATGGCCGGAGCTATCCTGTTTGTTGCAGGGTCACTCTGCTCCGCCTTTGCCAGCAACCCTGAAGTGCTGATTGCCGCCCGTGTACTGTTGGGTCTGGCTGTTGGTATCGCTTCTTATACTGCACCTCTGTATCTGTCCGAGATTGCCCCGGAAAAAATCCGCGGCAGTATGATTTCACTGTATCAGCTGATGATTACTATCGGGATTCTGGGTGCTTACCTGTCAGATACTGCCTTCAGCTACGCCGGTGAATGGCGCTGGATGCTGGGGGTTATTACTATTCCTGCCCTGTTACTGCTGATCGGGGTTATCTTCCTGCCTAACAGCCCGCGTTGGCTGGCAGCAAAAGGTAACTTCCAGGATGCACAGCGGGTTCTGGACCGTCTGCGTGATACCAGTGAACAAGCGAAACGTGAGCTGGATGAAATCCGTGAAAGTCTGAAGATTAAACAAACTGGCTGGGCACTGTTTACTTCTAACCCTAACTTCCGTCGTGCGGTCTATCTGGGTGTTCTGTTGCAGGTTATGCAGCAGTTTACCGGGATGAACGTAATTATGTACTACGCGCCAAAAATCTTCGAAATCGCCGGGTTTACCAACACCACCCAGCAGATGTGGGGAACAGTAATTGTCGGTGGTATCAACGTCCTGGCAACCTTTATTGCAATCGGACTGGTTGACCGTTGGGGCCGTAAACCTACGCTGATTCTGGGCTTTATCGTAATGGCCGCAGGTATGGGTATTCTGGGAACCATGCTGCATATCGGTATGCATTCGCTGGGTCAGCAATATTTCGCTATCGCCATGCTGCTGATCTTCATCATTGGTTTCGCAATGAGCGCCGGTCCGCTGATTTGGGTACTGTGTTCAGAGATCCAGCCGCTGAAAGGTCGTGATTTTGGTATCACCGTTTCTACGGCCACCAACTGGATTGCCAATATGATTGTCGGCGCGACCTTCCTGACTCTGCTGAACTCTCTGGGTAACGCAGGTACTTTCGGTCTGTACGCTGCACTGAACATAGTATTTATTATCCTGACTCTGGTTCTGATACCTGAAACCAAAGGTGTTTCTCTGGAACACATTGAACGCAACCTGATGCAGGGTAAAAAATTACGCAATATCGGTGATAAGAATTAATTCTTTATCCCGCGGAACCCGACAGGCAACGGAAACGTTGCCTGTTTTTTTTGCGGTAATCACCGTTGATTGTAATCTGCCCTGACTGGCTTTATGCTGCCGCTATGAAAACACCTCGTCTGCCCATCGCCCTTCAGCAAGCTGTTATGCGTTCGCTGCGCGAACATTTACAGCGCGCGAATGAAAGCCTGAAACAGTCATATCCTGAACCGTCTGTCCTCTATCAGCAACGGGGAACGACTGCTGGTACAGCCTGGCTGCAACAATGGGAAATTCGCCTTAATCCGGTGCTGTTGCTGGAAAATAAGCAACCCTTTATTGATGAAGTGGTGCCGCATGAACTGGCCCACCTGCTGGTCTGGAAAGAGTTTGGCCGGGTTGCTCCGCACGGTAAAGAGTGGAAATGGATGATGGAAACCGTGCTGGGAGTCAGTGCCAGTCGCACTCATCATTTCAGTACCGATACCCTGCAAAAGACTTTTGCCTATGCCTGTCACTGCCGACAGCATCAGCTAACGGTTCGACGCCATAACCGGGTAATACGTGGCGAAACCCGCTACAGTTGTACCCACTGTGGCAGCGAACTCACCCGTGGTGAGTTTCAGGCCTGAGGTCTCCGGCAATATTGCCCGCCCCCGCGTCGTCTGTGGCATAATGCAACTACAGCAGCAAACGCTGACTGATTAAAAAAGAACGTGTAGCGGTTGACGTTCTTATCACAGGCAGGGACACTGCTGATTCATTCACTAACTGATGGCTGGCCATAAGATACCAGCCCGGAACTGGCAGATTTTTCATGCGCATACCCCGCATTTTTCACCCGGAAATAATAGCAAATAACAGTGAATTTCAGCTTAGCGAAGAAGCAGCGAACCATGTTGGCCGGGTACTAAGAATGACCACCGGACAGTCACTGGAACTGTTCGATGGCAGTAATCAGATATTTAGTGCCACCATTGTGCGCGCTGATAAAAAAAGCGTTACTGTTCAGGTCGCTGAGGGTATCACCGATGATCGCGAATCACCGTTATATCTTCACCTTGGCCAGGTGATGTCTCGCGGAGAAAAAATGGAGTTTACCATCCAGAAATCGATAGAGCTGGGGGTAAATCTAATCACGCCACTGATTTCGGAACGCTGCGGAGTCAAACTCGATGCAGAAAGACTGGAGAAAAAGCGCCAGCAGTGGCAAAAAATTGCTATAGCGGCCTGTGAGCAGTCAGGCAGAAATGTGGTCCCGGAAATCCGCCCTGTCATGTCGCTGAATGAATGGTGTGCTGAGCAGGAGCAGGGACTGAAACTGAATCTGCATCCACGGGCTTCAGCAAGCATTAATACCTTGCCGCTGCCGGTCAGCCGGATCCGGATGCTGATTGGCCCGGAAGGCGGGCTGAGCGCCGATGAAATCGACATGGCTGCCAGCCAGGGATTCACTGATATCCTGCTGGGCCCGCGAGTGTTACGTACCGAAACAGCCGCCCTGACTGTGCTGACGGCACTGCAGGTAAGATTTGGTGATTTAGGGTAATCTGCCCTGACACCGGCACCTGCGGTAAAGCCCCAAAGATCCTGAACCGGTAAAATCCGTTAATGATAAGGTAGTCATTACTGCCTTCCGAGGAGATAAGAATGATTAAGCTTGGCATAGTGATGGATCCTATTGCGGACATCAATATTAAGAAAGACACCAGTTTTGCAATGCTGCTGGAAGCACAGCGCCGGGGTTATGAAATCCATTATATGGAAATGAATGATCTGTACCTGCGTGGCGGAGTGGCCAGCGCTCGTACCCGCTTGCTCACCGTTGAGCAAAACTACGATGGCTGGTATCAGTTCGGCAGCGAGCAGGAGATCCCGCTGGCTGACCTGAATGTGATTCTGATGCGCAAAGATCCGCCGTTTGATACCGAATTTATTTATGCCACTTACATTCTGGAGCGTGCCGAAGAGCTGGGCACTCTGGTGGTTAATAAACCTCAAAGCCTGCGTGACTGTAACGAAAAACTGTTCACTGCATGGTTTGCTGATTTAACCCCGGATACTCTGGTGACCCGTAGTCAGCAAAAACTACGTGAGTTCTGGCAGGAACACGGCGATATCATTATGAAACCGCTGGATGGTATGGGTGGAACCTCGATTTTCCGTGTAAAGCAGGATGACCCGAATTTTTCGGTAATCTGTGAGGCACTGACTCATGATAATACTACCTTCTGCATGGCTCAGAACTACCTGCCAGCGATCAAAGAAGGTGATAAGCGTGTGCTGGTTGTCGACGGTGAACCAGTGCCTTACTGCCTGGCGAGGATCCCGAAATCAGGCGAAACCCGGGGTAACCTGGCAGCTGGTGGACGTGGCGAAGCCCGCCCGTTAAGCGAAAGTGACTGGGAAATTGCCCGTAAGGTTGCGCCGGTTCTGAAACAAAAAGGTCTGATTTTTGTCGGACTGGATATTATTGGTGACCGCCTTACCGAAATTAATGTCACCAGCCCGACCTGTGTTCGTGAAATTGAGGCCGCGTTCCCAATCTCCATCACCGGAATGCTGATGGACGCGATTGAGAAGCGCCTGGGCAAGTAACCACCGCCTGAGTATTGCCCGGCAGCCCTGGGGTTGCCGGATATTTTTTCAAAATAAACTTACAGAGTCAGTATGAATTTACAGCACCATTTTCTGATCGCGATGCCCTCATTACAGGACCCGGTATTCAAACGGTCTGTAATCTATGTTTGTGAGCACAACGATGAAGGAGCAATGGGCCTGATTGTGAACAAGCCCATGGAAAACCTGACTATTGAGGGTGTGCTGAGCAAACTAGACATTACGCCACAACAAAATGATGCTGCACATACCTTAGAAAACCCGGTGTATAACGGCGGACCGGTGGCAGAAGATCGCGGTTTTATCCTGCACTCACCGCAACACAATTTTTCTTCCAGCATCACCATTTCAGAACATACCGTACTGACTACTTCAAAAGATGTTCTTGAGTCGCTGGGTACTGAACAGCAACCAGAGAATATCATTGTTGCACTGGGATATTGCAGCTGGGAGAAATTGCAGCTGGAAAACGAAATTCTGGAAAACGCATGGCTGACTATTCCGGCCAGTGAAAAAATTCTGTTCCATACTCCGGCAGCTGAACGCTGGCGTA
This sequence comes from Tatumella citrea, assembly GCF_002163585.1. NCBI lineage: Bacteria > Pseudomonadati > Pseudomonadota > Gammaproteobacteria > Enterobacterales > Erwiniaceae > Tatumella > Tatumella citrea. Next base: position 836,719 of record NZ_CP015579.1, on the reverse strand, counting down.
ATGCAGCGAAACATATCGGTATCGATATCAGTCAGATGAGCAGCGAAGCGGGGCATGCCTGATGTCAGTAAAAACCTTACTCGGATTCGATTTCGGGACCCGTAGTATCGGAGTGGCTATCGGCCAGCAACTGACCGGTACCGCCAGACCTCTGACAGCAATCAAAGCACAGGACGGAGTCCCTGACTGGAATGTGATTGAAAAGCTGCTGAAAGAGTGGCAACCCGACTTAGTGGTGGTTGGTCTGCCACTGAATATGGATGGAACAGAGCAACCTCTGACTGCCCGTGCCCGTAAATTTGCCAACCGACTGCATGGCAGATTTGGTGTTGTGGTTGAATTACAGGATGAACGCCTGAGTACTGTTGAAGCGCGTGCAGGTCTGTTTGAAACGGGTGGTTATCGTGCACTGACCAAGGGTAAGGTCGATTCCGGTTCAGCGGTGATCATTCTGGAAAGCTGGTTCGACAACCATTAATCCCCTGCCCTGAACATTTACACCCCAGCGGCTGACAACATTTTGTCGTTATTCAGCCCAACATTACAGTAATTAGTGCTAAGATAATAGCTTCGAACAGCATAAAAAGGAGATTTATTGATGAACAGATTTATTAGCTGTCTGGCTGTTGCACTAAGCTGTATGAGTGTTGCGGCTGTCGCGGCAGAAACACCTGCTCAGCTCAACGGCGTGGCAGGCAAACCGATTCTTCTGACCCTGGATGCCAGTCCGACCACCGGCTATCAGTGGATGGTAAGTCAGTTACCTTCCGGTTTACTGCTGATTCCTGGCAGTTATCGCCAGTCTCCCGATTGCAAATCGGGCATGGTGGGGTGTTCAGGCCAGCAGACATTTTATCTGATTGGCCGCAAAGCCGGCACCTCAACCCTGAAAATGATTTATGGCCGGACGTTTGACAGCGCCGACTGGCTAGAGAAGAGTATCCGGGTGGTCATCTCTGCTGTCCCTTAACACTTCCCGGCCAGATACTGTTCTGAACAGCTGATACAGCGTCGCTGACAATACGTCTGTCCTGTGTTGGCTTCCCTGCTTCTCTCGCTGCTGAGGGAGGAAAACACTGCATGCCATCAGCCGAGCTGGTCTGTATTATTCCCGCCAGCAGATGAGTCTTACCTTCACGGATAACACTGGCAACTGCCGGGGTATTCACCAGAACTTCAAACTCTGCCCGCTGCTGACCGGCCTGCTTATCATCATCCACCAGTCGCTGAGCAATCACTGCCGTCAGGCATGCAGCCAGCCGGGCGCTGACAAATGCCTTCTCGCCGGGCGGAAAACTATCGACCAGCCGTTCAACGGCCTGTGCTGCCGTTCTGGTATGCAGGGTTGCCAGCACCAGATGGCCGGTTTCTGCAGCAGTCAGAGCCAGCCGGATTGTCTGAGGATCACGCAATTCACCCAGCATGATAATATCCGGGTCCTGGCGTAACGCTGCCACCAGCCCCTGACTGAAACAGGAGAAATCCCTTCCTGCTTCGCGTTGCTGAATCAAAGAGCGCTGACTGTCGTAAATGTATTCAACAGGGTCCTCCAGGGTAATAATATGCAGCGCCCTTTGTCGGCTGATTGTATTAATCATGGCCGCCAGCGAAGTCGATTTTCCGCAACCGGTCGCTCCGGTGAATAGTATCAGCCCTGTATTTTCACCGGTCAGACGATGGCAGATAGCAGGTATCCCCAGGCTCTCCATGGAGGGGATCTGCTGACGCAAAATACGTAATGCCAGCGACATTCCACCATTACGGCGGAAAATACAGGCTCTCAGGCGGATACCTGACACCGTTGTCACTGCGGTGTCACAGTGGCCGTGGCTGAGCAGCTGTTGCTGTTGCTCATCCGACAGCCAGTCATCACAAAACTGATGCAGGGTCTCGTCGCTCACCGGAGCCAGTCCTGGTGGCGTTGTCAGTTGCCCCTGACAACGCCACCAGGGTAAATGTCCACAGCAGAGGTGCAGATCAGAGGCATTATGCTTTACACTAAGCGCAACAATTTCATCTAACTCCATAAAACAGCCCGGTGATGACTTCCATTCAGCATAATTTACAGAATATTCGTCAGCGTATTAGTACTGCCGCCGAAAGTTGCGGCAGAGATCCACAGCAAATTACGCTGCTGGCAGTAAGTAAAACTAAACCTGTGAGCGACATTCGCGAAGCCTGGCAGGCCGGGCAGCGTTGTTTTGGTGAAAATTATGTACAGGAAGGCGTGGATAAAGTGGCTCAGACCGGAGACTTAACCGGGCTGGAATGGCACTTTATCGGGCCGTTGCAATCCAATAAAAGCCGTCTGGTGGCCGAAAACTTTGACTGGTGCCATACCCTCGACCGACAGAAGCTGGCACAACGGCTCAACGATCAGCGTCCACCACAACGTGGGCCACTGAATGTGCTTATCCAGGTAAATATCAGCGATGAATCCAGCAAATCAGGGATCAGTGTCAGTGAAATCCCCGACCTTGCACGACAGATTGCTGAATTACCACAGCTGAAATTACGTGGTCTGATGGCAATTCCTGCGCCATCAGAAAATTATCAATCACAACTGGCGGTATGCCGACAGATGGCTGCTGCATTTCACGCATTACAGGCGGAATACAGCGGGATTGATACGTTATCGCTGGGAATGAGCGATGATATGGACGCCGCCATTGAAGCCGGCAGTACGATGGTTCGCATTGGCTCAGCCATTTTTGGCGCCCGCCAGTATCCGCCCTCTTCACCCCAATAACTGAGGACACTCATGTACACTCTGACTTTTCTGGTCAAAACGGTTATCGATCTTTACGTCATGGTTCTGCTGCTACGTATCTGGATGCAGTGGGCCCGCTGTGATTTCTACAATCCGCTGGCACAATTTATCGTCAAGCTGACTCAACCGGTGATCCGTCCGTTACGCCGTATTATCCCCGCAATTGGTCCGATTGACACTGCGTCTTTAGTGCTGGCCCTGGTGCTGACCATTATCAAATTCCCGTTACTGATGCTGATTCAGTCAGGCGGCTTTGTGATTGGCCTGAGCAATGTGCTGATTGGGGTGCTGTCGTTGTTGAAAGCCGCCGGTAATCTGGTGTTCTGGGTGATTCTGATCCGTTCACTGATGAGCTGGGTAAGTCAGGGCCGCAGCCCGATAGATTATGTGCTGGTACAACTGACAGAGCCGTTAATGGCACCTGTTCGCCGTATTCTGCCAGCCATGGGCGGTATCGACTTTTCTGCCATGGTGGTGGTTCTGATTCTTTATGCACTGAATTTTCTCGGAATGGATCTGTTTCCGGGACTCTGGTATCTGCTGTAACTCTGAACGTTGGAATGATTATGCAAAAAGTTGTACTGGCAACCGGTAACCCCGGTAAAGTCCGTGAACTGGCCGAACCTCTGGCAGAATTTGGTTTCGATATTGTGGCTCAGACCGAACTGGGCGTCGATTCTGTGGAAGAAACCGGCCTGACCTTTATCGAAAATGCGCTGATAAAAGCCCGCCATGCAGCACGCGTCACTGGTTTACCGGCGATTGCTGACGATTCCGGACTGGCCGTTGATGTGTTGGGTGGTGCTCCCGGCATCTACTCTGCCCGTTATGCGGGGGTTGAGGCTACTGACCAGCAGAATCTGGATAAACTGCTGGCAGCTATGCAGGAGGTTCCTGATGATAAGCGTCAGGCCGCATTCCACTGCGTGCTGGTCTACCTGCGCCATGCCGATGACCCGACCCCACTGGTGTTCCACGGACAGTGGCCTGGAGTCATTGCCCGTGAAAGCCACGGAACTGGCGGCTTTGGTTATGATCCCATTTTTTACCTGCCGGCGCTGAACACCACGGCAGCAGGAATGACCAAAGCCGAAAAACTGGCAATTTCACACCGCGGGCAGGCACTGAAACTGCTACTGGATGCCTTACGTAATGGGTAATCTGCCACCACTGAGTCTGTATATTCATATTCCCTGGTGTGTACAGAAGTGCCCGTATTGTGATTTCAACTCTCACGCACTGAAAGGCGATGTTCCGCATATGGAATATGTGGAACATTTGCTGGCCGACCTGGAGTGTGACCTCCCCCTGACTTCAGGGCGTGAAGTCTCGACAATTTTTATCGGCGGCGGCACCCCCAGTCTGCTCAGCAGCGAAGCAATGCATGTCTTACTGAACGGTGTTCGTCAGCGTTTACCGCTGGCCGCAGATGCCGAAATAACGATGGAAGCTAACCCTGGCACCGTAGAAGCTGATCGTTTTAGCGGCTATCAGCAGGCCGGGGTTAACCGTATTTCTATCGGAGTACAGAGTTTCAGCCCTGCCAAGCTACAACGCCTGGGACGTATCCATGGGCCGGAAGAAGCAAAACGGGCGGCAGAGCTGGCCGCCGGGCTGGGGCTGCGCAGCTTTAACCTCGATTTGATGCACGGTCTGCCTGATCAGTCGCTGGAAGAAGCCTTAGACGATTTACGACAGGCGATTGCGTTATCTCCACCGCATCTTTCATGGTATCAACTGACCATTGAACCTAATACGTTGTTTGCCTCACGGCCACCAGTATTGCCAGATGATGATGCATTGTGGGATATCTTTGAGCAGGGGCATCAGTTGCTTACCGATGCGGGTTATCAGCAATACGAAACCTCTGCCTATGCCCGTCCCGGCCTGCAATGTCAGCACAATCTGAACTACTGGCGGTTTGGCGACTATCTGGGAATTGGTTGTGGTTCCCACGGCAAACTTACCCGGGCTGACGGTGAAATTATCAGAACGGTGAAAACCCGCCATCCAAAGGGGTTTATGCGCGGTGAATACCTGGATAAACGCTACAGCGTGCCTGATGATGAAAAGCCGTTTGAATATTTTATGAACCGCTTCCGCTTATCCGAGCCCTGCCCTCGGGATGAATTTAGCCGCTTTACCGGGCTGAATGAGCAACATATTCGTCCTGCTCTGGACCAGGCAATCGCAGCCGGTTATTTACAGGAGACGGCAGCCAGTTGGCAGGTCACAGAGAAAGGCCGGCTGTTCCTTAACAGTTTGCTGGAATTTTTTCTGGAACAGGAATAACTGACTGAGATATTCAGCAGTATCAGAGGACCTGATACTGCTGATACTGAAGAGATTACTTACTAAGCTGTTGCCAGATGGCTGTGCGTTGTTGTTCCAGTGCTTCAACCTTCCCGCAAACCTGATGACCAAACGCCTGAAAATCCTTTTCCTGCTTACTGGCTTCGCTACGGATAGACTGTTGTAGCCCACCCAGGTTACCCATTAATGCCTGCAGAGGGTTATCGCCGGATGATTTGGAACTCCCCAGTTCATTCAGGCTGTCCTGGAGTATTCCGCCCATCGCGTTTTGCACCAGTTTTTCACCATCAGCCCGAACCTGATCAATCGCCGCATGATGGAAATATAGTCCATCATCACGATGTTCAATCACGCGGTTCATCTGTGCTTTCAGGCCAGTATCCAGTGTCGCCAGCCGTGTCCGAACATGACTGTCGGGACCCAGTTTCTCGACAATCACTTTATCCAGCGCATTACGGCTGGTTTCCAGCCGCTGAAGGGCACCCTGGTCAATCCACGGTAAATCACTGCGTAATGCAGACTGATAGGCAATCGCCTGCTGACGCAATGCCTGGCTGGCATGCACCGGTTGGCCGTTAAACGTCATCTCTCCCTGCGGAGAAATAGTCAGATTACCATTACTGCCACTGACAGCCACCTGCTGTGCCGTGACAGCAATATCATCCTGAGGTTTTACCGGGCACTGATAATCTGCCCACGCCGGGGTGGTAGCCAGCAAAACCCCGACAGCGATAACTTCACGTAACATGCATACTCCTTTCTGTCCCGGCAATGCATTATTTGCTGTCGGGCACTGGTTCACTGACTGATAACAACAGGTAACTCACCTGCAGAGACTTAGTCCCACCAGACGTCAAACAGTTCCGTGACTTTTACATCAGACAATTTACGTGCTTCCAGCCACTCACGTACTAACTGGCGGTGCTCATCGGTACATTTTCCGGTTTGCTGCAGACAGACGAGTCCTTCCCATTGCAGATAGCCGCTACCGTCATAAGCCAGGCCATTTGGCTCAATCACTTCATCGACAAAAGCATCCAGAGTGGCATCAATATCCTGCTCTGAGGTACCTGCGGCAAAGGTCCAGCTAACAGAAAAACCAAGTTCCTGAAATTCTGCCAGGTGCATTTTCTTACGTAAACGACGACTACGTTGTACTGCCATTATTTAATCCTCTCAAACATCAAATCCCAAACTCCGTGTCCCAGACGCTGGCCACGTTGTTCAAACTTAGTTAACGGACGGCTTTCCGGGCGCGGTACAAAGTTACCTTCGGCCGAATGGTTACGATAACCAGGAATATTTTGCATCACTTCCAGCATGTGCTCCGCATAGTTTTCCCAGTCGGTAGCCATATGGAAATCACCGCCGAGTTTTAGCTTACGTAATACCAGCTCAGCAAAAGGTACCTGAACTATACGACGTTTATTATGACGGGCTTTATGCCACGGATCAGGGAAAAACAGCTGAACCATACGCAGTGAATTATCCGGGATCATCGATTCCAGCACTTCCATAGCATCGTGGCACATCACCCGCAGGTTGGTCAGCCCGGCTTCATGGGCAGCTCCCAGACAGGCACCCACGCCGGGCGCATGAACTTCAATCCCAAAAAAGTCCTGATGAGGATTTTGCTGAGCCATGGTGACCAGCGAAGCCCCCATTCCAAAACCGATTTCTAACACCACCGGTGCTTCACGGCCAAACAGTGCGGCAAAGTTCACCGGTTCAGGTGTAAACTCAACCCCCATCTCCGGCCAGTAATTGTCCAGCGCGTGCTGCTGGCCATTGGTCAGTCGGCCCTGACGACGGACAAAGCTGCGGATACGCCGTAACGGACGACCGTTCTCGTCGAACTCTGGCGTGATGACATCATTGATCATAGTAATGCCTGTAGGTTGATATTTTAACAAAGACGGGAATTATCCAAACTTCGTCCCCGGAAGCAAGCCTTTGCAATGTTCATGTTTACAGTCTGGCAGGTCTGTGCTGGAATTCCTGCCTCTTGTGAGCTTTTGGTGGAAATTTTCGCGGTCATGATGCAATCATCGCACTTTGCGCAATACACTCTCGACTGGTACCAGAAATATGGGCGTAAGACCCTGCCCTGGCAACAGCAAAAAACCCCGTATAAGGTGTGGTTGTCTGAGGTAATGCTACAGCAGACTCAGGTTGCCACGGTGATCCCTTACTTCGAACGCTTTATGGCCCGCTTTCCGACGGTTACTGATTTGGCTGCCGCGCCGCTTGACGAGGTGCTGCATCTGTGGACCGGCCTGGGTTACTACGCCCGCGCCCGTAATCTGCATAAGGCTGCCTGCCAGGTGGCAGAAAAGCACGGGGGGATTTTCCCACAAAACTTCGAAGATGTCGCAGATTTACCGGGGGTCGGACGTTCGACGGCCGGAGCCATCCTCTCGCTGTCACTGGGACAGCACTACCCTATCCTCGACGGTAATGTAAAACGGGTACTAGCCCGTTGCTACGCGGTCGATGGCTGGCCGGGAAAAACCGATGTAGAAAAACGGCTCTGGCAGCTGAGTGAGCAGGTCACCCCTGCGCAGGGTGTCAGCCAGTTCAACCAGGCAATGATGGATCTTGGAGCGACGGTCTGCACCCGTTCACGTCCCAAATGCGAGCTGTGCCCGCTAAGCAGTGGATGTATCGCTTATGCTCATCACAGCTGGGAAAAATATCCCGGGAAAAAACCGAAAAAGGCCCAGCCAGTAAAAACTGCCTGGTTTTTATTACTGCAACAGGGTGAAAATGTGCTGTTACAGCAGCGGCCTCCGGTGGGAATCTGGGGAGGGTTATACTGTTTCCCACAGTTTGACAGCGAACAAGCCATGCATGACTGGCTGGCAGAACGGGGGATCAGTGGCTCAGTGCAGCAAATGACTGCATTTCGTCATACTTTCAGCCATTTTCATCTGGATATTGTACCCTGTTATCTGAACAAGCCGGCTTTCGGCTCTTTAATGGATGAAAGCAGCAGTCTCTGGTATAACTTAGCGCGAGCTCCCGAGGTCGGACTGGCCGCTCCGGTAGAGCGTCTGTTAAATGAGCTGAGACACCCGCAACAACTGGTATTACACTCGCGTAAGCCAAACGAGGAAGAATAATGAGTCGCACAATTTTTTGTACTTACCTGCAACGCGAAGCTGAAGGACAAGATTTTCAGTTATATCCGGGTGAACTGGGGAAACGTATTTTTCAGGAAATTTCTAAACCAGCCTGGCAGGAGTGGATGACCAAGCAAACCATGCTGATCAACGAGAAAAAACTCAGCATGATGAATCCTGAAGATCGTAAAGTGCTGGAACAGGAAATGATAAATTTTCTGTTTGAGGGGAAAGATGTCCATATTGAAGGTTATACTCCTCCGGCACCGTAATATTCTGTATTGCGTGAAAACGTTCGTTACCCACAATCAGCCAAACAGATAAAATGAAAAAACTGTACCCACTACTGTTGATTGCTCCGTTACTGGTCTCCTGTTCCAGCCATAAGACCCCGGCATTTAATGAAGCCTGGGTGAAAGACACCAACGGCTTTGACATTCTGATGGGGCAGTTTGCCCATAACATTGAGAATATCTGGGGCATTAATGAGGTACTGATTGCCGGGCCGAAAGACTATGTAAAATATAGCGATAACTATTACACCCGCAGTCATATCAACTTTGACAGCGGTAATATTACTATCGAGACCATTGCCGGTACTGACCCGATGGCCAGTCTGCGCCAGGCAATTATTACCACCTTACTGATTGGTGAAAACCCCGGTAATGTGGATCTCTATTCAGACGCCAATGACATTAAGCTAAGCCAGGAGCCTTTGCTGTACGGTGAGGTACTGGATAATACTGGTCACGCCATTCGCTGGCAGGGCCGGGCAGCCAGTTTTGCCGACTATCTGTTGAAATATAAACTTCAGCGCCGGATGTCCGGGCTGCATGTTATCTGGTCGGTAACCATTCCGATGGTACCAAACCATCTGAATAAACGTGCGCATAAATATCTGCCGCTGGTACGCAAAGCCTCAGAACAGTACGGTGTAGACTCTTCACTGATCCTGGCTATTATGCAAACCGAGTCCAGTTTTAACCCGTATGCGGTCAGTAACTCTGATGCACTTGGTCTGATGCAGGTCGTTCAGCATACTGCAGGGGTTGACGTATTCCGGATGAAGGGTAAATGGGGCAAACCAAGCCGCGGATATCTGCTGGATCCGGCCAACAATATTGATGCCGGTACGGCCTACCTGTCACTGCTGCAGAATACCTATCTGGCAGGAATCTCTAACCCGGTCTCACGGCGTTATGCAGTGATCACTGCGTATAACGGTGGTGCCGGAAGCGTGTTGCGTATCTTCTCATCGAACAAAGATCGCGCCTTCAGCATTATCAATGGCATGTCACCGGATCAGGTTTACCAGACCCTGGTCAATAACCACCCGGCGATGGAATCACGGCGTTATCTGTACAAAGTGAATAATGCTCAGCACAGCTATTATCGCTATTAAACATGAACCCGATACCGGGCTACCGGTATCGGGTTCTGTATTTTAGTCTAGCGCATCGGGTAACAACACCCAGCCGTAAAGGCGTTCAGTACCCTTTTCATCTTCACGAATATAAACGCCCTGCAACTCCGGAGAAAATCCTGGCAGCAGATTAATCCCCTCTTCCAGTGCCAGAAAATAACGCTGCACCGCACCACCCCAAAGTTCGCCCGGCACCACACAGAGCACACCTGGCGGATAAGGTAAGGCTCCCTCGGCAGCAATCCGGCCCTCAGCCTGTGCCAGCGGTACCAGCTCCACTTCGCCCCTCAGATACAGATGGTGAGCCCGCTGTGCATTCATCCTGACCGGTGGCAGGCTCTGCTGACGGAACATTGCTTTTTGCAGATCCTTCACCTGATAACTGACATACAGTGTGTGCATTTCCTGGCATAGCTGACGCAGGGTGTAACCTTTGTAGCGATGTTCATATTTGCGATAAATGGTTGGCAGAACCTCTTCCAGCAACGCATCCTCTTCAACATGCTGTTCGAACTGCGCCAGTTTGGCCACCAGTTTTGCCATCTTATCGGCGCTTTCTGCCGGGGTCATCAGGAACAGAATTGAGTTAAGATCGCATTTTTCCGGCACAATACCGTTTTCCCGCAGATAATGGGCGAGAATTGTCGCGGGAATACCAAAATTACTGTACTCACCGGTTGCTGCATCTATGCCTGGTGTGGTCAGCAACAATTTGCAGGGATCCACCAGATACTGCCCCTGTGCATAACCGGCAAAACCATGCCAGCGAGCTCCGGGCTCAAAACTAAAGTAGCGGCGATCACTGGCCAGAGTCTCTGTCGGGATATCTTCCCAGCGCTTGCCATCGACAGTTTCCGGCAGGAACGGACGGATCATCCGGCACTGTGAAAGAATCGCCTTACGAGCCTCAATTCCCAGAGTGACACACTCCTGCCACAGCTTACGGCCCGCCTGCCCCTGATGAATTTTCGCATTCACATCCAGGGCGGCAAACAACGGATAAAACGGGCTGGTAGAAGCGTGCAACATAAAGGCATTATTCAGCCGCTTATGCGGGCAGAAACGCTTTTGTCCGCGAATATGGTTATCTTTCTTGTGGATCTGTGAGGTCTGGGAGAATCCTGCCAGTTGTTTATGCACTGACTGAGTCACAAAGATCCCCGGATCATTCTCTTTCAGATCCAGCAGCAGCGGCGAGCAATCAGCCATCATCGGGATAAACTGTTCGTAACCCAGCCAGGCAGAATCAAACAGTATGTAATCACACAGATGACCAATTTTATCGACGACCTGACGCGCGTTATATACGGTACCGTCATAGGTTCCCAACTGGATAATTGCCAGACGGAAAGGACGAGCTTCTTTTGCCCGATCCGGTGCAACCTGCTGTAGCTGTTTACGCAGATAACCTTCATCAAAGCAGTGCGCATCAATACCACCGATAAAACCGAACGGATTACGGGCAGCTTCCAGATAGACCGGCGTTGCCCCTGCCTGAATTAAAGCACCGTGATGATTCGACTTGTGGTTATTGCGATCAAACAACACCAGATCGCCCGGGGTCAGTAACGCATTGGTCACAACTTTGTTGGCGCTGGAAGTCCCGTTCAGCACAAAGTAGGTTTTATCCGCATTAAATACTTTTGCCGCAAACTTTTGGGCATCTTTGGCCGAACCCTCATGGATCAGCAGATCACCCAGCCGGACATCAGCATTACACATATCTGAACGGAAAATATTCTCGCCAAAGAAGTCAAAGAACTGACGACCAGCCGGATGTTTACGGAAGAACTCACCGCCCTGATGACCGGGACAGGCAAAAGTACTGTTGTTCATTCCGACATAACGGGTCAGCGTGTCGAAAAAAGGAGGCAGTAGCGCTTCCTGATACTCACCGGCAGCCTGTTCCAGTGCAGCATTACCTTCTGCATCAGGATGATACTCACCGGTAATGACTCCTGTGTCATCCTGAGAAGACAGATGACCGGCTACAAATACCGGCAAGTTAAAGCCACTGCGCCTGAGCAAAGAGAGCATCGCTTTGCTGGCATCGGCCACAGTCAGTACGACCGCAGCCACGTCGGTAAAATCAGTATGTTCCAGAGCCACCAGCGGCCGCTCAGAAGAAATAACCGGAATCAGCGCGGCACTGGCCGCAATTTTCATTGGTGTCATAGCACAAATCCCCAAAGGTCAAGGATGAGTGGGTGCTCGAAGGCACAGCATGGGGAAAATTCCCCGGCGAATAATGTCAGATATCTGGCTGTGAACCTGGTTCAGTTCGGGATGATAGACATCAGTAAAATCAGAAATGTCTCTGTTCTTACTCATGCCCAACAAGCAGCCACAGGCTGGCTTCACCGCATGGTGAAAAACGGAGTATTCCGGCAGGCACCCTGGTACTCAGCACAGGGGTGCTGGTTGATGATCAAATTACGAGCAGAACAGAAATTGATGTTCACCGTAATATCCTCGCAGGGCAGTTAATGGCAAAAATAAACGGCGCTCATAATGTCACCTTTGCCATACTCAGGCAAGCAATAATTAATCAGTTAAGGTTAATAAAAGTGTAATATAACACACTGATAAATATGTTAATTATAAAAAACAACGGAATGAGAAAACACATTTAGTGACTTTATATTCACCCTGCAGCCGGATTAGTCACTAATGCGACTGCAGGGTGAACAGAGAATCAACTGCCTGGCCATCGCCGGGCAACGGAAAGCGCTTATTCCATCGCCTGACGAATAGTTTCTCCGAGCCTTTCCATGACTTTGCGATATTTTTCATCAGGAGATAAAGCACAGTTTATTCTCAGACAGTTGCGATGCTTTCCTGATGCAGAGAACAAAGAACCAGGCGCGACCTGAATTTTCATTTGCGATAACTTGCTGGCGACACAAACCATATCTACCTGCGGCGGCAGCTCCACCCATAACATAAAACCGCCCGTCGGCCGGGTAACACAAATACCGTCCGGGAAATATTCGAGCAACCAGTTTGTGTAAGTCTCCATATTACGCAGATAAATCTGGCGCATACGTCGAACATGCGGGTAGTAATGACCACCGCGAATAAATGCCAGCGTAGCCAGTTGAGTGGCCGGGACATTGGTGCCACTTACCGCATACTTCATCTGTAACAGCCGATCGTAGTAGCGCCCGGGGGCTATCCAGCCGATACGCAGACCCGGTGCTATGGTTTTGGTAAACGAACTGCACAGCATGACTCTGCCATCAATATCCAGTGAATGGATCGTAGCCGGCCGTGGGTAGTCAGTCGCCAAATCACCATAAATATCATCTTCAAAGATGACGATATCATGCTGCTGGGCGAGAGAAATAATTGCCCGTTTGCGTGGCTCCGGCATAATAAAACCCAGAGGGTTATTACAGTTAGGCACCACAATCACCCCTTTAATCGGCCACTGCCCCAGGGCCAGTTCGAGAGCCTCAACACTTAGCCCGCTTTGAGGATCCGTCGGAATTTCTATCGCTTTCAACCCCAGGCTACGCAACAGTTGCATGGTGCCGTAATATGCCGGGGATTCAACCGCAATAATATCTCCGGGTTTGCATATCGCCAGCAATGCCAGCGATAAAGCATTATGACAACCGCTGGTAATAATCAGGTCATCCCCGGTCACCACAGAGCCGCTGTCGAGCATCAGTCTGGCAATTTCACTACGTAACTCACAATTACCTGCCAGTTCATCATAATTAAGAATTTCTACCGGCTGCTGGCGAATTAAACGGTTAAGTTCACGCCACAGAGGTTGCAGGCTGGGTTGAGAGGCATCCGGGAAACCGCCGCCAAAAGAGACAATCTGAGGATCTTTGCTGGCCTCCAGTAAAGTATAAACCTGGTCCCACTGCGTCACCTCCACAGGGCGCTGTACCGGCCGTGATGCAGCCGGGACAGGAGGAGGAGCTTTCTGTGGAGCGACAAAATATCCCGAACGGGGCTGTGCGGTGATCAGACGTTGCTGCTCCAGTAACTGATAGGTTTGCTGAACTGTGCTGATACTGACACCGTGTTCCTGGCTCAGAGTACGTACCGACGGTAATTTCTCCCCTTCGCGGTATAACCCTTGAATAATCCTTTCACTGAGCAGGCTGGCAAGTTGCTGGTAACGCGTCACACTGTATCCCCCGTTATAACCATACAGACAGATAAACCAGTACAGACTGATGGGCAAAATCACCATCAGCGGCACTTTTAGAGCATCTGTATGGTAAACAAATATGTTTTTTGCATCTGTATTATTTTAGTAAATCTCCTGAAAATGAACATTCAGACAAGACAGGAGGTGACAGATGGAATTTCATGAAAACAGATCCCGGCAACCGTTTATCGGCTATATCCAGCTGGCCAAATCACTCAGATACTGGTGGCAGCGCCGGAAAAAACACAGCCAGGTACAAACGGAAAACAGCATTCCACCACAGGCTGTCTGTCTGAACAGTGATACACAGAAATAGTCATAATTCCCCCCTGTCACCCTCAGGATGGCAGGGTTTCCTTTCCGGCCTGCTGAACTCCTTTTTTCCTGCATACACTACTTTGTGATAAACCACCGGCACTGATATGCTGCATTATGCTTTCCTGTGCTTTGCGGCACCGCCTTAGTGCCGCGCGTCACTTTATCCGGGAGTCACTATGTTTCAGGCAATATTGATTGAAAAGGATGAACAAGGTTACCGCACCACGCTGAGTCAGCTTCAGGAGTCTCAGTTACCGGGCGCCACGGTATCACTTAACGTTTTGTATTCCAGTCTGAATTATAAAGATGCATTGGCCATCGTTAACCGCGCACCAATTGTCCGTACATTTCCAATGGTCCCTGGCATTGATTTTGTCGGTGAAGTCACCAGCAGCCAGCATCCGCAGTGGAAACCAGGAGATCTGGCAATTCTTACCGGTTGGGGCGTAGGAGAGAATCACTGGGGTGGCCTTGCTGAAAAGGCCGCGGTGAATGGTGACTGGCTGGTTCCGGTGCCTGATGCCCTGCCTCCGGTGAGTACCATGGCTATCGGTACTGCCGGGCTGACTGCCATGCTGTGCCTGATGGCACTCGAAAGACAGGGCATTAAGCCAGGACAAGGTGAAGTGCTGGTGACCGGCGCCAGTGGAGGAGTTGGCAGTTTTGCTGTCTGGTTACTGGCGCTAGCCGGATATCAGGTAGTTGCCAGCACTGGTCGTCAGGATGATGAAGCCTGGCTGACCGGTACACTCGGAGCATCACGGACAATTTCGCGGGATACGTTAAATCAGCCAGGAAAACCACTGGCGAAAGAACAATGGATCGCGGCGATTGATACGGTCGGTAGTCACACGTTAAGCAATGTTTTAGCCGCTACTGCCCGCAATGGTGTCGTTGCAGCCTGCGGTATGGCCCAGGGGCTCGATTTACCGGCAAGTGTTGCTCCTTTTATTCTGCGCGGAGTCACCCTGACAGGCGTAGACAGTGTTATGTGCCCGATGGCGCTCCGTCGCGACGCCTGGCAACGGCTGGCAGAGGTTTATGACCCTGCAACCTTTGAGAAGATCGCTCGAATTATTCCGCTGGCGGCAGCTATTGGCGGCGCCGATGACTTACTTAACGGTCAGGTTCGTGGCAGACTGATTGTTAACTGCCAGCCCTCTGCCGGCAACTAACAGCCAGATCTGTAATATCAACTATTCAGGAAAATTGCGATGAGCCACCGCCCGACAATCACTATCCATTATTGCAGCCAGTGTCAGTGGTTGTTGCGTTCGTCATGGATGGCCCAGGAACTACTCAGCACCTTTGCTGATGACCTGGCTGCGGTGACATTACAACCGGGCCGTGGTGGTATCTTTGAAATTCACGCTGATGGTGAGTTGCTATGGGAAAGGAAACGGGACGGGGGTTTTCCGGATGCTGTCACACTGAAACAACGGGTCAGAGATTACTGTTTCCCTGAAAAAAATCTCGGTCACATTGATAATCATAAACAGCCACCAGTCTGACCCTGGTTCAGCTACGCTCAATACGTTTTGCTGCATCGTCCAGCGCATCGATAAGAGCGTAAATGGTTTCCTGTGATAACTCAGGTTCCGCTAACCGGGTATTCAGCGCCATTTTAAGGTTATGCACCGCTCTTTCTATCTGCGGAATACGACGGTTTTTTCCGACCACCGCCAGCATTTTCAGCCGTTCGGAAATTTCCAGCAACTGCGCACTTCCCTGCTCCAGTAATTGCTGACCGTAAGCTGTCAGTTGATAGCTTTTACGGCCTGCATCCGGATTTTGCGGCACAATAGCATCCATCTCCTCCAGCAGCATCAGTGCCGGGTAGATAATACCCGGGCTGGGGGTATACTCGCCCTGAGCCAGAGTTTCAATCGACTTAATCAGCTCATAGCCGTGGGCTGGCTGTTGTTGCAGAAAACTGAGCACCAGTAATCTGATTTCTGCGGCATCCAGAATCTTTTCGCGACGGCGGCGTTGCAGCAAACCGGATTTAGCAATATTCATAGTTCTTTTCCTTTATCCCCCTGCCGGTTTCAGGCAGGGGGGTGATATTACCCTTTGTGGTGCCAGTAAGCCACACCACGCACCAGGCCTGAATGGCAGTGGCGTTGTTCGATAAAGTAATCGTTGAGCACTTTAACCGCCTCTCCTTCCCCTGTCAGCCAGATGAAATAATCGTCTTCCGGTAGCGTTAATGACGCCAGTTGTTGCTGACAACGTTGGATCCCTTCACTGTTCATCGTCCCGCTACCGAAACAGGTGAGTTCTGCATTTGCCGGCAGATTTGGCAGATAATTTTTCACCAATGCTTCATCGGTGAATGCCAGTAATATTAACTTTTCAGCCTGAGTTTCAGCTAACCGGCGCTGTACTGCAGGCAGGCCGCTTTCGTCGAAGGCCAGAACCTGAACACGATAATCGACAGGAATAATTATCGAACCACGTGGCCCGCCGACAGCCAGAGGATCGCCTGGCTGAGCCTGTTCAGCCCACTGGCTGGCAACACCATGCTCATGGCGGAAGAAATCCAGCGTCAGACGGGTTTTTCCGTCAAAAAACAGCGGAGTATAATCACGTGACAGTGGGCGTTCTCCGTCAGGCCAGGCAATCCCTTCATCAGTCACCTGTGGCAGTAACAGCTTGCCGGTCTGTGGGTCAGGGAAAAAGATCTTACTGTGATCATCAAAGCCCGGAGAGTTGTAACCGTCCAGTTCTTCGCTGGTGAACTCTATACGCCAGAAATTATCGGCAACCAGTGTTTTACTACTGACGGTCAGTTTGCGAAAACGTAATTCATTTCTTACCCGCTTTGGCAATGCGCGTCCTGATGATAATGATGCAGACATAGAATTTCTCTCAGTTTAACTGTTGTCAGTCTGTGGTACTGTGTCCACAGAATAATGGAATGATTCTCATTTAATGAATGATAATCTATCTATGATATATCTTTATCACAAGCGAAAAATAACCTTAACACCAAAAACAGCGCGTAAACTCAGCCAGAAAAGGAAGAAATTTTAAATAAAAACAGAATGATAAATATTATTAACCCGTCAGTGGGTGATCGCATTTTATGTATCTTTTCACTCACCACAAAATCATCTGACAACCTAAGACTCAAAGCTCCTGCTGTTCTTTGCGCTGGTCAAAATCTTCACGGTTTTGTTGTATGCGTTGCACATTATCTTCCAGCCAGTCAGCCAGCCCGATAAGCTTCTGCTCTGCTTCATGACCGAGTGGTGTCAGCCAGTATTCAACATGTGGCGGGACCACATCATAAGCTTTACGGGCAATAAATCCGTCCTGCTCCATATTACGCAGAGTCTGGGAGAGCATCCGTTCACTGACCCCACCAATTTTTCTGCGCAACTCACTAAAGCGTAATACATCCTGCTTCAGTGCCAGCAATACCAGCACACTCCAGCGTCCGGTAAGACGTTTCAGGATGTGGCGCGATGAACAGTTCACATTCAGCAATTCACCACGGACATATTTCTGATGTAAATTTCCTGACATTTTTCAGACTAACCTTTTTGTAAGTACTTACTAAAAGTAAGTTTAGTTTTTATAGTAATGACTGTCACCGAATATCTTTCAGGAGAACTTACTATGATCGCCATTACCGGAGCTACCGGCCAGTTAGGCCGTAAAGTTATTCAGCAACTGCTTAAGACCCTGCCCGCCAGCCAGCTGATTGCACTGGTACGGGATCCCGCCAGTGCCGCTGATAAGTTACCAGCCGGCATTATTTTACGGGAAGCCGACTATAACCGGCCGGAAACCCTGCTCCCGGCTCTGCAGGGTGCAGAGAAACTGCTGCTGATTTCGTCGAGTGAAGTTGGCAAGCGTGATGTACAACATGGAGCGGTCATCGATGCGGCAGCCCGGGCAGGGATAAAATTTATTGCCTATACCAGCCTGCTGCATGCCGATACTTCACCGCTCGGTCTGGCAACAGAACACCGGGCTACCGAGGCACGACTGGCGAAATCGGGTATCGGTTACGCACTGCTGCGTAACGGCTGGTATAGTGAAAACTATGCAGCCAGCATTGGACCGGCACTCACCCACCATGCTTTTATCGGTGCTACCGGAGAAGGAAAAATTGCTTCAGCGTCCCGCCAGGATTATGCAGAAGCCGCAGCTAAAGTCATTACTGCCGACCATCAGGCAGGGAAAATCTATGAACTTGCCGGCGACGATGCCTACACCCTGCAACAATTCAGCGACGAAATCGCCCGCCAGAGTGGCGAGAAAGTTGACTACGTAAATCTGCCACAGAGTGAATTTGCTGCAGCGCTAAAACAGGCAGGATTACCGGCTGGCCTGGCAGACATGCTGGCTGATTCCGATGCAGGAGCTGCAGCGGGAGGACTGTTTGATAACAGCAAAACCCTCAGCCAACTGATTGGCCGGGCCACCACACCTTTCAGACAGACGATTACTGATACTCTGAAATAATCCCCATTATCAGGCACCGTGCCCCCACGGTGCTTGCATTTTGCAACGTTTTACCCGCCCGGCTTTACACAGCAATACCCTCGGTAAAAACAGCAGTGTCTATACTTAGTCTCTGAGATGAATATTTTCTTTTGGCTAAGATGATGAGGAGGTTGTTATCAATACTTCATCCCTGAACCGTTTCCCGGAACAACCGGCTCAGAACAGCGACGAAACCGGATATCACTATGATCCGCATGAACTGATTCTGGAAGGCATGGAAGATTATGAGCCTGAACCGGAAATTATTGACGGCCTCCCGGCTGCCGATGCCCTGACACCGGCCGATCGTTACCTTGAATTATTTGAGCATGTTCAGAAAGCACGGATCTTTGAAGACAGTAAAACTTTCGCTGACTGCTCACCGAACAGTGATCCGCTGGATATCCTGATTGAGTATCGCCGGCAGCGCCGTGAAAATCGTAACTTCAATCTGCGTGCATTTGTCGGGCAACACTTTACACCACCCCCTGCCGGTGATGTTTACCACCATGAAGAGACCAGTAAACCTTTGTGTCAGCATATTGATGACCTGTGGCAGGTATTGGTGCGTGAACCAGGCAATCATCAGCCGTTCTCTTCACTGTTGCCGCTGCCAAAACCCTATGTGGTTCCGGGCGGTCGCTTCGGCGAGGTCTACTACTGGGATTCTTATTTCACCATGCTTGGACTGGCAGAAAGTAACAGGAAAGATCTGCTGCAGGATATGGCGGACAACTTTGCGTGGCTGATAGAAACTTACGGTCATATACCTAACGGTAACCGAACCTACTATCTGAGTCGCTCACAACCGCCGGTTTTTGCCCTGATGGTTGAACTGTTTGAACAGGCAGGTTTGCCTGGCAGTACCCGCTATTTACAGCAGTTGATCCGTGAATATCAGTACTGGATGGATGGTTCAGGGGCACTGTTGCCTGATCAGGCTCATCGTCATGTGGTCAGAATGCCTGATGGCAGTTTTCTGAACCGCTACTGGGATGACCGGGATACCCCACGTGATGAGTCATGGCGCGAAGATATTGCCACCGCCAAACTTTCAGGCCGACCGGCCAGTGAGGTTTACCGTGATTTACGCGCCGGAGCGGCCTCAGGCTGGGACTACTCTTCCCGCTGGCTAAGAGATCCCAAACGCTTAGCCAGTATCCGGACTACCCAGTATATCCCGGTCGATCTGAATGCCTTCCTTTATAAGCTGGAAACCACGATTGTCCGGCTGGCAGAAGAAGAAGGAGAGTTGCTGACCTCCCGCAGCTGGCAGAAAAAGGCCGATGCCCGACGCAAAGCGATGAACCATTATTTATGGGACGATATTTCCGGCGTCTATCGTGACTATGACTGGCGCCGTAAAATCGCCGGCAGTTTCTCTGCTGCCGCCGTGGTACCGCTGTTTACCGGGCTCGCCAGCCGTGAACAAGCCCGGCGTATGGCCGTTCAGTTGCGCCAATTGCTGTTGACCTCCGGGGGACTGTTGTCATCAATGGTCGACAGCGGCGAACAGTGGGATAAACCTAATGGCTGGGCACCATTGCAATGGATGGCTATTGAGGGACTGAATGCCTATGGTGAAACCCGGCTAGCCAGAGAGATTGCGGTTAACTGGCTGACAACGGTGTCACATTTCTATTCCCTGCACCATAAGCTGGTTGAAAAGTATGATATCAGCGGTCAACGGGCAAGACCCGGTGGAGGTGGTGAATACCCGCTACAGGACGGATTCGGCTGGACCAACGGTGTCACCCGTTGCCTGATGCCCACTTACGGTCGCTATCTGCCATAACGGGGGAATATCTGAAGCTTTTAGCCCGTAAATACCGCGATAAAAAATGGCAATAAAAACCCCGGCACTCAGGCCGGGGCTTGGCAAACCACTGGCCGGACCCTGAGGTCCGGACCTGCGCAGATTAATCAGTGATCGATTTTTTTGCGCTGGATGCAGCATCCTTGGTTTTATTCCACGCTTTAGTGGCACCTTCCTCGGTGCTGTTCACTGCCGAGTGGGTGGTCTCTTTGGTTTTGTTCCAGCCTTTCTGAGTACCTTCTTTGGTCTTATTCCAGGTACTCTGAGATTTTTCCTTCAGCGAAGTGCTGGTACTGTTGTCACCTTTGAGTTTATTTACCGTCTGCTCATTTTTTTCCTGCATACGGTGTTTGGCTTTAGTTGCCGCTTCAGAAGTACGGTCTGTGGCTTTCTCAGAAGTTTCAGACGCTTTATTTTTCAGATGCTGCGTCTGCTCCTGCAGTTGCTGGCTGGTTGTTTCTGCAAATACATGAGCTGTGAAGAAAGTCATAGAAATTGCTACAGCAGTTAATGTCTTTTTCATCATGGTTTTCCTTGTTTTTGCTTGTGAATCAACCCTAGCAGCCAACATTCACCCTGACAAGGAGACACAAGATAATACAGAATTCTCTTACCGTTTTGGGTAATAACTGTCGTAATCCCGCTGTTTTTCGCACAATCTTCTGCGCAAAGTGCGTCACCTTGCTTCACGTATCAACCTGTTTTTTTGCGGTAAATTTCCTCATAGTTGGCTTTGCATTCAGCCCCGGTCCTCTGAAACAACAAAAGATGCATTTGATGTGCATCAATATGTCCCGCCCTGCCTTGTCGTAGAGTCAATACTCCCTGATGGTGATGAGGTCATAATGAGTAATATCAGATTGTGTGTAATCGGCAACGGTATGGTCGGCCACCGGTTGATTGAAGAACTTATCGACAAACAGTCTGCCGACACCCTGGAGATTACGGTGTTCTGTGAAGAACCCAGGGTTGCCTATGACCGCGTCCACCTCTCTTCATATTTCTCACATCATACCGCTGAGGATTTATCTCTGGTGCGGGAAGGCTTCTATGAAAAACATCAGGTACGGGTGTTTACCAGTGAACGGGCAGTGAATATCGACCGCCAACGGAAAGAGGTCAGTTCGGGGCATGGGCGCATTGTGGCTTATGACAAACTGGTGATCGCTACCGGTTCCCGCCCATGGATCCCCCCGATTGACGGCAGTGATACTGCCGATTGCTTTGTTTACCGGACGATTGGTGATTTAAACGCGATTGAAGCCTGTGCGTTACGCAGCCAGCGCGGAGTTGTTATTGGTGGCGGTCTGCTGGGGCTGGAAGCGGCTGGGGCACTGAAAAGTCTCGGAATTGAGACTCATGTCGTTGAGTTTGCAGATGTCCTGATGGCAGAACAACTCGATCGTCAGGGCGGTGAACTGTTACGGAAAAAAATTGAACGTCTTGGTGTCAGAGTTCATACCGGTAAAAATACCCGGCAGATCATTCAGCAAGGCCAGCAAGCCCGCAAAACACTCTGTTTTGCCGACGGTTCGCAACTGGAAACCGACTTTATCGTATTCTCTACCGGCATCCGTCCACAGGATGCCCTTGCCCGCCAGTGTGGCCTGGAAATCGCCGAACGAGGCGGCATTATCATCAATGATAGCTGCCAGACCAGTGATCCTGATATTTATGCCATCGGTGAATGTGCCAGCTGGAATCAACATGTTTACGGATTGGTTGCCCCGGGATACAAAATGGCACGAGTCACCGCCGCACAACTTTCCGGCCAGCCAGAGACTTTCAGCGGCGCGGATCTGAGTGCCAAATTAAAACTACTTGGTGTTGATGTCGGAGGAATTGGTGATGCTCATGGCCGGACACCCGGCTGCCAGAGCTATGTTTATCTGGATGAGAGCAAGGAGGTCTACAAGCGCCTGATTGTCAGTCAGTCCCCTGCCCGCCTGCTCGGTGCAGTGCTGGTCGGAGATACCAGCAGCTACGGTGATCTCCTGCAGCTAATGCTTAACAATATCTCTCTGCCTGATAACCCGGAACAGCTGATTCTCCCGGCCACAACCAGTAATGCGGCCCCGGTTATCGGGGTCGATAAGTTACCTGACAATGCTCAGATATGTTCCTGTTTTGATGTCAGTAAAGGCACGCTCATTAACGCCATTCATCAGGGGTGCCATACAGTGGCGGCACTAAAAGCCGCAACTCATGCCGGCACGGGTTGCGGAGGATGCCTGCCTCTGCTGACACAGGTTCTGAACAGTGAACTGGAACGTCAGGGAATCGAAGTGAATAACCACCTGTGTGAACACTTCCCCTACTCGCGTCAGGAGCTGTTTCACCTGATCCGTGTCGGACAGATAAAAACTTTTTCCGGGCTACTGGAGAAATACGGAAAAGGTTATGGCTGCGAAATTTGTAAACCTGTCGCGGCCAGCCTGCTGGCATCCGCCTGGAACGAATATGTCCTGCAACCCGCACTGGTCCCGCTGCAGGATTCGAATGATAGTTTCCTCGCCAACATCCAGAAAGACGGCAGCTATTCAGTAATCCCGCGTACCGCCGGTGGAGAAATTACACCGCAACAACTGCGGGTGCTGGGAGAGATTGCCACTGAGTTTAGTCTTTACAGTAAAATTACCGGCTCTCAGCGCATTGCCCTGTTCGGGGTACAAAAAGATGACTTACCCGCTATCTGGAGCAGGCTGATTGATGCTGGCTTTGAAACAGGGCATGCCTATGCCAAGGCCCTGCGAATGGCAAAAACCTGCGTCGGAAGTCGCTGGTGCCGCTACGGTGTCGGTGACAGTACCAGCCTCGGGGTATTGCTGGAAAACCGCTATAAAGGGATCCGTACCCCGCATAAAATGAAATTCGGTGTTTCCGGTTGTACCCGTGAATGCGCCGAAGCCCAAAGCAAAGATATTGGTGTGATTGCCAGCGAAAAAGGCTGGAACCTGTATGTCTGTGGTAACGGTGGGATGAAACCTCGCCACGCAGATCTGCTGGCAGCAGACCTCGACCAGCAGACACTGATTCGTTATATCGACCGCTTTATGATGTTCTATCTGCGCACCGCCGATAAATTACAGCGTACTTCGGTATGGCTGGACAATATGCAGGGCGGTATTGGTTATCTGAAGCGAGTCATTATTGATGACCAGTTGGAAATTGCACAACAGTCAGAGGATGAGTTGCAGTTACTTCGGGAGCAATACCAGTGTGAATGGCAGCAAACCGTCCGGCACCCCGAAACTCAATCACGTTTCCGCCATTTCATCAACAGTACCCAACGTGACCCGCTGATACAAATGGTACCGGAAGGCCACCAGCATCGTCCGGCTACCCTCACAGAACGTACTTCGCCGGTATATGAGGAGGATCAGTCATGAGCCACTGGACGGATATTTGCCGGGTCGAAGATATTCTGCCTGCTACAGGAATCTGTGCCTTGCTGGAAAATCAGCAAATTGCAGTATTTCGTCCCACACAAGATCAGTCACTGTTTGCCATTAGTAATATTGATCCGTTCTTTCAGGCCAGCGTTCTGAGCCGCGGCATTATTGCCGGACATAACGGTGAGTTGTGGGTCGCCAGTCCGTTAAAAAAACAGCACTTCAGACTGAAGGATGGCTGGTGCCTTGAAGATGGCAAATTTTCAGTTGCGGCTTACCCGGTGCGGGTCGTCGATGGCAGAGTGCAGTTGCAGGCAACCGGAGTTATTGCACAGTGCGATAACCCACAGCCCGAAAGCTGGCAGGCAAATGAATAACCGGGCCAACAACAGCTTTCTCTACAGAGAACTCCGGACTTAGCTATGTTTCCCGGCGGCTTCCCGATGGTGGCTAATCACCATCACAGGCTGATTGATCTTTCTACGGAATGCTGAGCCGGGATTATCAGGGTGAACGGAGATAATTAAAACTTAATAAAGCAACAAATAAGCAGAGTGATTCAATGATAGTTCCCGACAAAACACTGTCCGGGATCAATCAGCCCGCACGGTAACCCGGGGTAAAATTCAATTACCGGCAACTGATAATTAAAAATATATCAGAAGTCACAAATGATAATCATTTATTACTTCTGAATTTCTCTACCTTTTAAATTCTTATTACCTGATGCAGGTAATGTTATCCACCTACAACACTGGACCAGGCCATGTCGTTAAACAATAATCATTCCGGGCTTTTGACGCAATGGGAACCCGAGAATCAGCAGTTCTGGGAAAATTCCGGAAAAAAAATAGCGCAACGTAATCTGTGGATTTCGGTATTTGCATTATTACTGTCATTCTGTGTCTGGATGTTATTCAGCGCAGTGTCGATTAATCTGAATAAAGCCGGATTTAATTTTACTACCGACCAGCTATTTATGCTCACGGCATTACCGGCACTCTCAGGCGCTATTTTGCGGGTACCTTACTCTTTTATGGTGCCATTAATGGGTGGCCGTAAATGGACCGCGATTTCCACCCTGATCCTGATTATTCCCTGCCTGTGGTTAGGCGTTGCCGTGCAGAATCCGACTACCGGATACAACACCTTTATTATTATTTCCCTGATGTGTGGTTTCGCCGGGGCGAATTTCGCTTCCAGTATGGGAAATATCAGCTTTTTCTTTCCTAAAGCCCGCCAGGGCAGTGCTTTGGGGATCAACGGCGGCCTGGGGAATCTGGGGGTGAGTGTAATGCAACTGGTGGCCCCGATGGTACTGGTGCTACCGCTGTTCGGCCAGATGGCCGGTCAGGGTACGCAATTGCCGGATGGTTCGGTTTTCTGGCTGTCTAATGCCGCCTGGATTTGGGTGCCACTACTGATTATAGCTACCCTCGCCGCCTGGTTCGGGATGAACGATGTTCCCGGAACCCGAATGTCCGTGGCTCAGCAGTTGCCGGTACTGAAACGCGGTCATATGTGGTTACTCAGCCTGTTGTATCTGACGACTTTTGGTTCGTTTATCGGATTTTCAGCCGGTTTTGCAATGCTGGCCAGAACCCAGTTCCCGGGAGTCGACATTCTGAAACTGGCTTTTTTTGGCCCGTTCCTTGGTGCTTTGGCCCGCTCCTGTGGCGGGATGATATCGGATAAATTTGGTGGTGTTCGGGTAACGCTGATCAATTACCTGTTTATGGTTATTTTCTGCGGTTTGCTGTTTATCACTCTGCCGGACGGCACCCCCGGTTCAGGTAATTTCGATGCGTTCTACTGCGTATTTATGGGTTTATTCCTGACTGCCGGACTGGGTAGTGGCTCAACATTCCAGATGATTGCAGTTATTTTCCGCCGGTTAACTATTAATAAATCCCTGGCCGAAGGTGCCAGCGAAGCCGAAGCAGGACAGATTGCAGTAACAGAAACGGCTTCTGCGCTCGGCTTTATCTCAGCTATCGGGGCCTTCGGTGGTTTCTTTATTCCGAAAGCTTTCGGCACTTCACTGGCACTTACCGGTTCTCCCGTGGGTGCTATGAAGCTTTTCCTGGTCTTTTACATCGTCTGTTTACTGATAACAGGGCTGGTTTACGGCCGCAAAAAATCAGCTAACCAATAACACAGAACGCCACAGTCTGAGAGTAAGCAGCGTCTGACACGATAACAGCGACAGAGCAGGTTTTGTACGGAGAGCAAGATGAGCAAACTACTGGATAAACTCCGCTATTTTAAGCAAAAAGAGAGCACGTTTTCGCAGGATCATGGTCAGGTAATGAACAGTAACCGTGACTGGGAAGACGGCTACCGGCAGCGTTGGCAGCATGACAAAATTGTCCGTTCAACCCACGGGGTAAATTGCACCGGATCCTGTAGCTGGAAAATTTATGTCAAAAATGGGCTGGTCACCTGGGAAACCCAGCAGACCGATTATCCACGTACCCGCGCGGATCTGCCCAACCATGAACCTCGTGGTTGCCCGCGTGGCGCCAGCTATTCCTGGTATATCTATAGCGCCAACCGGCTTAAATATCCGCTGGTGCGCAAGCAGCTTATTCGTCTGTGGCGTGAAGCATTGCAGCAATACAGTGATCCGGTACAGGCCTGGGACAGCATTGTCAGCGATGAAACAAAATCAGCCAGTTATAAGCAAGCCCGCGGTCGTGGTGGCTTTGTCAGATCTGACTGGAACGAACTGAACCAGCTGATTGCCGCCGCCAATATCTGGACGGTTAAAAATTATGGCCCTGACAGGGTAGCGGGGTTTTCACCGATTCCGGCGATGTCGATGGTCTCGTATGCTGCAGGTACCCGTTATTTGTCACTGATGGGAGGCACCTGCCTGAGTTTCTATGACTGGTATTGTGATCTGCCTCCCGCCTCGCCGATGACGTGGGGAGAGCAGACCGATGTGCCTGAATCTGCAGACTGGTATAACTCGGCATATATTATTGCCTGGGGCTCAAACGTACCGCAGACCAGAACCCCGGATGCCCATTTTTTCACTGAAGTCCGGTACAAAGGCACCAAAACGGTGGCTATTACCCCCGATTATGCTGAAGTTGCCAAACTTAGTGACCACTGGCTGGCTCCAAAACAAGGGACTGATGCCGCACTGGCGATGGCAATGGGCCATGTGATCCTCACAGAATTTCATATAAACAATCCCAGTGACTATTTCCTGAATTATTGTCGCCGTTATACCGACATGCCAATGCTGGTGTTGCTGGAACAAACCAGCGAAGGCTATTACCAGCCAGGACGGCTGCTGCGGGCTGCCGATCTCCCTGACAGTCTGGGGGAAACCAATAATCCGGACTGGAAAACAGTCGCTTTTAATCAGCATGGGCAACTGGTTATTCCTAATGGTTCGGCCGGTTTCCGCTGGGGGCAACAAGGAAAATGGAATCTTGAAGCCCGTGCTGCTGACAATGACACGGAACTACGCCTGACACTGGCAGAGGGTTACGATGATTTGTGCGGTGTTGCATTCCCTTATTTTGGTGGTCAGGAATCACCCCATTTCCGCCATGTGAAACAGTCCCCGGTACTGGTTCATACTCTGCCAACACGTCAAATCACACTGACCGATGGCCGCCAGGTAAATGTGGTGAGCGTCTATGACCTGACGCTGGCTAATTACGGAGTAGATAGAGGTTTTGGCGATGTGCAATCAGCAGCCAGCTACGACGAGCTGAAATCCTGCTCACCGGCATGGGCTGAACAGATTTGTGGTGTCCCCCGCCAGCAGATTATCCGTATTGCCAGAGAATTTGCCGATACTGCTCATAAAACGCATGGCCGTTCGATGATTATTGTCGGCGCGGGAATGAACCACTGGTATCACATGGATATGAACTACCGTGGTCTGATGAATATGCTGATTTTTTGTGGCTGTGTCGGACAAACCGGTGGCGGCTGGGCACATTATGTTGGCCAGGAAAAACTGCGTCCACAGACCGGCTGGCAGCCGCTGGCCTTTGCGCTGGACTGGGCCCGTCCGCCACGCCATATGAACAGTACTTCATTTTTCTACAATCACTCGGCTCAGTGGCGCTATGAAAAACTGACGGTCAAAGAGTTGTTATCACCGCTGGCTAACCCCGCTGAGTTTAGTGGTCAACTCATCGATTTTAACGTGCGCGCCGAACGGATGGGCTGGCTTCCCTCTTCCCCTCAACTAAATACCAATCCGCTGAATATTGCACAACGCGCCAAAACTGCCGGGGTCTCACCGGTCGATTACACTGTGGAAGCTCTGCAAAACGGAAAATTGCGCTTTGCCAGTGAACAACCCGACAGCGGTTGCAACCATCCACGCAACCTGTTTGTCTGGCGTTCCAACCTGCTCGGCTCCTCAGCCAAAGGGCATGAATATATGCTGCGCTATCTGTTGGGGATTGAACACGGTATCCAGGGCAGTGAAACGGTGGCAGAGCCGGGGATGTCTCCGGAAGAGGTCGACTGGCAAACGAAGGCCCGCGAAGGCAAACTCGATCTGCTGGTCACTCTCGACTTCAGAATGTCCAGTACCTGCCTGTTTTCGGATATTGTTCTGCCGACCGCCACCTGGTATGAAAAAGACGATATGAATACCTCGGACATGCATCCGTTTATTCATCCGCTGTCTGCTGCTGTCGATCCGGTCTGGGAATCTCGTAGTGACTGGGAAATCTATAAAGGCATCGCCAAAACATTTTCGGAACTCTGCCCGGGACATCTCGGTGTAGAAAGTGATGTGGTGCTGTTGCCTATCCAGCATGATTCACCCGCTGAACTTGCTCAGCCTTATGAGGTGAAGCAGTGGCACAAAGGTGAATGCCCGCTGCAACCCGGCAAAAACGCCCCGCATATTCAGGTGGTAGAACGGGATTATCCGGCACTCAGTGAGCGCTTTATGTCTGTTGGCCCGTTGCTTGAAAAACTGGGGAATGGCGGTAAAGGGATCAGCTGGAATACCGAAAAAGAGGTCGAACTGCTGCGGCAGCTGAACCATAGTTGTCATGAAGGGGCTGGCAAAGGTCAGCCACAGCTCAATTCCGCGATTGATGCCGCTGAAATGATCCTGGCTCTGGCACCTGAAACTAACGGCCAGGTTGCGGTTAAAGCCTGGCAGGCACTGGGCAAAATCACCGGCCGGGATCATACCCATCTTGCTATGCCAAAACAGGATGAAAAAATCCGTTTCCGGGATATTCAGGCACAACCGCGCAAAATCATCTCCAGCCCCACCTGGTCAGGGCTGGAGGATGAGCATGTTTCCTACAACGCCTGCTATACCAACGTCCATGAACTGATCCCGTGGCGAACGCTGACTGGCCGCCAACAGTTGTATCAGGATCATCCGTGGATGCGGGCATTCGGTGAAAGCCTGGTCAGCTACCGGCCGCCGGTTAATACCCGTAGCGTTGAACAACTCAGTCATATTCCGTCCAACGGTTATCCGGAAAAAACACTTAACTTTCTGACGCCACATCAGAAATGGGGCATTCACTCCACCTACAGCGAGAATCTGCTAATGCTGACACTGTCCCGTGGCGGACCGATTGTCTGGATGAGTGAGCAGGACGCCCGGGAAATGGGCATCCGTGATAACGACTGGATCGAAGCATTTAACAGCAATGGTGCACTGACAGCCCGTGCAGTTGTCAGCCAGCGCGTCCCGGCAGGGATGACTATGATGTACCACGCTCAGGAGCGAATAACTAATATTCCAGGTTCGGAAGTCACTGGTATGCGTGGAGGAATTCATAACTCGGTGACCCGTATCAGTCCGAAACCTACCCATATGATTGGTGGTTATGTTCATCAGTGTTACGGATTCAACTATTACGGCACCGTCGGTTCAAACCGGGATGAATTTATCATTGTGCGAAAAATGAAAAATATCAGTTGGCTGGATGACGAAGGCCGCGACCAGACACAGGAGGCGGAGTAATGAAAATACGTTCCCAGGTTGGCATGGTGCTCAACCTTGATAAATGTATTGGCTGTCATACCTGTTCTGTGACCTGTAAAAATGTCTGGACCAGTCGTGAAGGTATGGAATATGCCTGGTTCAATAACGTTGAAAGCAAACCTGGTATTGGTTATCCCGCCGCCTGGGAGGATCAGGAAAAATGGCAGGGAGGCTGGATTCGTAAAATAAATGGCCGCATTACTCCTCGTCTGGGCAATAAAGTCGGAGTACTGAGTAAAATTTTTGCTAACCCGGTCGTCCCGGGAATAGATGATTACTATGAACCATTCACCTTTGATTACCAGCATCTGCACAACGCACCGCAGGGTAAACATCAGCCTACTGCCCGCCCGCGTTCACTTATCAGCGGTCAGAGGATGGATAAGATCACTTCCGGCCCCAACTGGGAAGAAATTCTGGGTGGTGAGTTCGAAAAACGTTCTGCCGATCAGAACTTTGCACAGATAGAAAAGCAGATTTACGGCGAGTTTGAACATACATTTATGATGTATATGCCGAGGCTTTGTGAGCACTGCCTCAATCCGGCCTGTGTTGCCACCTGTCCGAGCGGGGCAATTTATAAACGTGAGGAAGACGGTATCGTCCTGATTGACCAGGATCGCTGTCGTGGCTGGCGTCTGTGCATCAGCGGTTGTCCGTATAAAAAAATCTATTTCAACTGGAAAAGTGGGAAATCAGAAAAATGCATTTTCTGTTATCCGCGTATTGAAGCGGGTATGCCCACTGTCTGCTCCGAGACCTGCGTTGGCCGTATTCGTTACCTCGGGGTTCTGCTGTATGACGCAGATAAAATTCTGCCTGCCGCCAGTACCGCCGAAGAACAGGATTTATACCAGCGCCAGACAGAAGTCTTTCTCGACCCGAACGATCCTCAGGTGATTGCAGAAGCACTGCAACAGGGCATTCCACAGAATGTTCTGGAAGCGGCACAAAACTCACCGGTCTGGAAACTAGCAATGGAATGGAAACTGGCGCTGCCGTTGCATCCGGAATACCGCACACTGCCAATGGTCTGGTACGTACCGCCACTTTCTCCGCTACAGTCTGCCGCAGAGTCCGGAATTCTTGAGTCTGAGGGGGTACTCCCGGCAGTAGAACAGTTGCGGATACCGCTGCGGTATCTTGCCAATATGCTGACCGCTGGTGACACCGCGCCGGTCTTGTCTGCACTGAAACGTATGATGGCGATGCGTCATTACAAACGGGCCCAGACTGTCGAAGGTATTACTGACACCCGCGCCCTGCAGGAAACCGGGCTGACAGCAGAACAGGCCGAAGAGATGTACCGCTATCTGGCGATAGCCAACTATGAAGACCGTTTTGTCGTGCCTTCCGGTCATCGCGAACTGGCTCGCGAGGCGTTTCCTGAACGTAACGGCTGTGGTTTCAGTTTTGGCGATGGCTGCCACGGCAGCGATTCACATTTCAACCTGTTTAACAGTCGCCGCATCGATGCCATCGATGTTTCGGATAAAGCAGGAGGTCAGTGATGTCAGCATTAAAACTGATCGCTATCCTGCTTGAATATCCTTCTCAGACGCTCTGGGATGCCGCAGATGAAATCCTGGCGCTGACAGTAGCCGACTATCCCGAACTGTCCCCGTTTGTCCAGGGTTACCTGCAGGCTCCGCTGCTGGATCGCCAGCAGGAATGGTGTGAGACATTTGATCGCGGCAGGGCCACCTCCCTGTTGCTGTTTGAACATGTCCATGCTGAATCCCGTGACCGGGGACAGGCGATGGTCGATCTTCTGGCACAATATCAGGCTGCAGGTCTTGAAGCGGATAGCCGGGAACTGCCTGACTATCTGCCCGTTTATCTGGAGTATTTATCGCTTTGTTCTGAAAGTGAAAGCCGTCAGGGATTACGGGATATTGCGGAAATTCTGGCATTACTTGGTGGCCGTCTGGCCCAACGTGGCAGTGAATTCAGGCCATTATTCGACATGCTGCTGGGGCTGGCAGACAGTCCGCTGCGCAGTGCCAGCGTGCTGGAAAAAATTGCGGGGGAATCCCGGGATGATACCCCTCAGGCAATGGATGCGCTCTGGGAGGAGGAACAGGTGAAATTTATCGAAGATCCTGCGTGCAAACAGGCCGCTGAACAGCAATACCGACAGCGTTTCAGCCAGCAGGTTACCCCACAATATCTGGATTTATCCGCAGGAGGTCGAAAATGATGAGCTGGCTGAATACGTTTCTGTTCGACCTTTACCCTTACCTGTGCGGCACCGTATTTCTGGTAGGTAGCTGGCTCCGTTATGACTACGGCCAGTACAGCTGGCGAGCGGCCTCCAGCCAGATGCTGGATAAAGAAGGTATGACCCTGGCATCAAACCTGTTTCATATCGGAATTCTTGGTATTTTATTTGGCCATCTGTTTGGACTACTGACCCCACACTGGGTATATGAACCATTCCTGTCGATTGCCGCCAAACAAAAACTGGCCATGCTGGCTGGAGGAGTTTGCGGAATAATGACCCTGACCGGCGGCGGAATGCTGCTAAAGCGTCGTCTGTATAATCCACGCATCCGCGCCACCTCGACCCGGGCCGATATCCTGATCCTCAGCTTACTGCTGATTCAGGCATGTCTGGGGCTGATAACTATTCTGTTCTCTGCACAGCATATGGACGGGCACGAGATGATGAAACTGGTGGGCTGGGCACAATCGGTGGTGACTTTTCGCGGAAATGCGGCAGCCAGCCTGCAAGGGGTCGATTTCATTTACCGGATACACCTGGTACTGGGAATGACTCTGTTCCTGCTGTTCCCGTTTACCCGACTGGTACATATCTGGAGCGCACCAGTTGAGTATCTGACACGGAGATATCAGCTGGTACGTTCGCGTCGTTAAACCGGAGCCAGAGGCACTGTCCGTCTCCTCTGGCTCTGCTCTGTGCAACGGAAAGGGATGCCGGCTACAGGGTATCCCCCAAAAATAACCGGTATCCCAGATCTATACACAGTTCCTCAGCAGCGGAATCGCTCTTGTCTTCCAGTCTGTTTAACAGTTGCCTGGTAGCAACCTGCCCGATAGCTAATCTTGGAGTGATAACACTGGCAATTTTTTGCTGATTTGCATGACCAATATCCAGTCCGTGGAACCCGGCTATCGCGATTTGCTGCGGAACTGCGATTTTCAGGGCCTGACATTCCAGTAAAACCCCCACGGCCAGGTCATCATTAGTACAGAACACCGCGTCGGTTTGCGGGAACTTCTGCATAATCTGTCCGAACATTTTCTGTCCGAGAGCCATCGAAGATATCTCTTTTGGCACAATATGCCGCCCTTCCATTCCCCGGCTTTGCAGGGCCTGTTCAACCCCCCGGTAGCGGCTGATGTCTCGCGGGTCATCCATCGAACCCAGGAAAACAATATGCTGCCGCCCCCGGGCAATCAGTTGTTCAGTCATATCAAAGGCTGCCTGCTGGTTATTAAAACCGACCTGCAAATCCAGCGCTCCGGGACCAATTTCCATCAGTTCTGCCACCGGAACACCGGAGGCACGAATGCTGCTAAGTGCTGGCTGGCTGTGTTGCCTGCCGGTCAGGATCAACGCATCGATATGGTATGACAGTAGTGTGATAATTTTTTGCTGTTCAGTCAGGGGGTCATAATCATGGCTGGCAATAATGGTCTGATAATTATGCTCTTCGGCCACCTGCTGAATACCATCGAGTACATCAGCAAAGATCTGATTGCGAAACGAAGGAATAATCACTCCCAGGGTCCGGCTACGGGCCCCGGCTAAAATATCCGGTAACCGGTTAGGAATATAGTCATGCTGACGCATAACTTCATCAATGGCCCGACGGCTACGTTCCGACACATTTTCCGGTCCACGCATATAACGGCTGACCGTCATTTTGGTCAGTCCGGCGAGGTCCGCAATATCCTGCAAAGACATCCTGTTCCGTTTCATCGCTATTCCTTTTACTTTGCATCACCTTTCAGCAACCGACGAGTGACCAAATTCCCTGAAGGGACTTTCAGGAAAAACACCAACCCTACAGAAACCAGCAATGCAATGGCCATAAAAGTGTAAGAAGCCCCCGGACCACCGGTCAGACCATTAAGATAGCCCACCAGCCAGGCTCCGGCAAAAGCTCCCAGCGCCCCGCAACAGTTAATTAACCCGATAGAAATCCCCGCCACATTTTTTGGCAGCAATTCAGGAATCAACGCAAAAAACGGTCCATACGGGGCATACATACAAGCAGCAGCCAGTACCAGCAAGCCATAGGAAAACCAGAATGAGTAGCTCCCAAGTAACCAGGACCCAAAAAAAGTAACTGACGCAATCAGCAATAATGGCCAGATAAAAAGCCGACGCAGCCCGGTTTTATCTGACAGCCATGAAATCACCAGCATAGTAATAATCGCGGCCAGATACGGAACTGCGGCCAGCCAGCCTACCCGGACAATGTCCATTGATGCAGCGCTACGCAGTATCGATGGCATCCACATCATAAAACCATACACTCCGATGCTCCACAGAGCGTGTAACAGGCACAGTACCACCACATTGCGGGAACGCAGGGCCTGCGGCACATTGCGCATCGGTGGTATTGCCTGCTGCTCTTCAGCCATTGCACTGGCCAGTTGCTGCTTTTCTGTTTCTGTCAGCCAGCTCACCTGCTCCGGTTTGTCCCGGACAATAAACCACCAGAAGATGGCCCAGATTAAGGCAGGCACACCCTCGAAAATAAACATTTCCCGCCAGCCAAAAGCATTGATCAGATATCCGGAAACAATAGACATCCATAACACCGTGACCGGGTTACCTAATACCAGAAAGGTATTAGCCCGTGAACGTTCCTGACGGGTGAACCAGTTGCTGATGTAAATCAGCATCGCTGGCATCACTGCGGCTTCAACAACACCCAGAACAAAGCGGATCACCATCAGAGCCGGAATATTGCTGATAAGTCCGGTCGCAGCGGCACAAAATCCCCACAACAGCAGGCTGGTAAACACCAGTTTACGGACACTGCGTTTCACTGCATAAATTGCCCCGGGCACCTGAAAAATGAAGTAGCCGAGAAAGAACAGTGCTCCAATCAGAGAGGAGGTGCCACGGCTAATTCCAAGATCTGCTTCAATCCCAGAGGCAGCAGCAAAGCCGTAGTTGGCCCGATCCAGATATGCCAGGCTGTAAGTAATAAAAATCACCGGCATTAAATACCACCAGCGTTTCACCGGCAGTTTTCTGCTTGTATTCATGGGGGAACATCCTGTGTGTGCCGAAGGGGCAACCAGTAAGATATCTTCAGGGCAAACTCTGATTCCGTCTGCCCCTGTATTTTATACTGAGGCCAGCATTCCGCCGTCGACAAATAAGACATGACCGTTAACGAAATCCGAGGCCTGAGCTGACAGAAATACCGCAGCACCCATCAGTTCTTCAGGTTTTCCCCAGCGAGCGGCTGGAGTCCGGCGACACAGCCAGTCAGAAAATTGCTTATCGTTTACCAGAGCTGCCGTCATTTCTGAATCAAAATAGCCGGGAGCAATCGCGTTGACCTGAATGTTATAGCGTGCCAGTTCGACACACATCCCTTTGGTCAGCATTTTCACCGCACCTTTTGAGGCAGCGTAAGGCGTAATATTATCGCGTCCTAATTCGCTCTGCATTGAGCAAATATTAATAATTTTCCCGCGCTTGCGGGTCATCATTTTTCGGGCAACCTGCTGTGAAACAAGAAATACTGACTTCTGATTGACGTCAATAATCCTGTCCCACTGATCCACCGGAAACTCCGTGAAAGGAGCACGATACTGGATTCCGGCATTGTTAATTAAAATATCCAACGGGCCGGTTTCGGTTTCAATACGTTCAATCGCGGCGGTGACTGCGGCAGGATCGGTGACATCAAAAGCACTGGCGCTGGCCCGGATTCCTAACGTCTGTAATTCTGCGACCGCGCTTTCACAACGTTGCAGGTCGCGTCCGTTAATAATCACTTCTGCACCGTGCTCGCCCAACCCACGCGCCATCAACAATCCCAGTCCTTGTGTTGACCCGGTAATCAGTGCCCGTTTGCCGGTTAAATCGAATAATTTACTCATCAGAGAATCTCATTTCATCAACTGTTACGCGTAACTTTACTCGCCTTCTGGCTACGCATGAAAGAGGATGACTGTTTTTTTTGGCCCTTTATTTACAATGTGTGATCTTTGTCAGATTTATCCACGACATGATTTTTCTTTCAGCGAAACACTGGAGCTTAAGTATTGTTCGCCGCAATGACTGCACAGTGGTTATCATTATGCTCAACAAACCGTTGGTATTTTTTCATAAAGCAAACTTCACCGGATCATTTGTGACAAATACTGAATATAAAAATGACAAATAAACGCCAGGACAATGATTATTTATGACAGATATTCTGCGCCTCAAGTTTTTAAATTAGCGTCTAAAAGGCTCCACATAACGCTTTGCTAAAACTGTAATATTCTTATTTTCAGATAATTCTACCTGGCCTGCTGGAACAAGGGGTAAATAACTGACATAATCAAACGATATTATTATTACCAGGAGAGAAACTCTACTCAATAAAATATACCGTGAGTCGGATGTCATCACTGACAGCGCCAGGAAATGTCTCACACGGGCACCAATACCAATATCACCGGTACATGGATTTCACATAAAAATCAACACTGTAAAAAAAATGTGGTGCTATATGAATAACAAGGAAGTCATTCGGTCAATTGCTATTGTTGATACCTGTAATTATACCTGTATCGCAATTAAAACCTTATGCAGATACATTTCTGATAATATATCAGTTCAGGAGTTCTCCTCTGTCGATGAGCTGCTTAATCACCCGTCAGCGGGCAGTTTTGAATTCGTCTTCTATGATACCCTCACGACCCACTCGATAGTCATTGACCCGGAAAGCGATATTTTAAGAATTAAACAAAGCTTGCCGGAATGTAAAGTCTGTCTGCTTTCTGTACTGCATCAGTTTATGAGTATCAAAAATGCCGATTTTGAGCTGGATAAACGATTATCTCTGGATGACTTCAGCTTCTTCATCCGCATACTTTGCCGTAACAACAGCGAAAAATGTAAAAGAAATTATAGTGTTATATTTGAAAATCGGCTCAATCTCAACAAAGAGCAGGTTTCTCTGCTACGTGCCTATCTCTACAACCTGAACACTAAAAATATTGCAGAGCTGCTTAACTGTAATCTGCGTAAAGTCTACTTTTACCGTGAAGGTGCCATAAAAAAAGGTGCAGAGCAGACACAATTCTTTCGTTCAATTGGCCGTTTAATTAATCCCTGAAACTACCGACTCAGTCCTGGAGCGCCACCAGAGTGCTCCAGGGGCTGCAACAAAAAACCGACTCTGGCGAACAGAGACCACGACAGATTTCAGGTTACATTAAAGTGACATGCCGGCTATTTTTGAAGTAACCTGTTAATACGCTGGCGGCATTTTGCTGCAGCTATTCCGTTAAGGTTGCCTGGATCTCCGGTATGAAAAACCAGCGTATTACCCTGCATGATATCGCCTCTCTGGCCGGAGTGACTCCAATGACGGTCAGCCGTTATCTGCGTACACCAGAAAAAGTTACCACTGAAACATCACAGCGAATTGCTGCGGTCATCAAAGAGTTGGGTTACCTGCCTGATCAGGACAACCCGCAAATTGCCAGCCAGACCACAGCGCGTATTGGTGTGTTAATCCCGTCATTTCATAACCAGATCTTTCCGGGACTACTGGCTGGTATTGAATCCGTTATCGGTAATACCGGCTTCAAAACAGTGGTGGTAAGTTACGATTACGATGCTGACAGGGAAGAGGAACAAATAGCCGCACTACTGGCAATGCAGGTCAAAGGGCTCATTCTCTCTGAATCTACACATACGGTACGTGCCGAAAAATACCTGAAAGCTGCCACAATCCCGGTCGCAGAAGTCATGGGCAATCAGTATCAGCCGGGGCGGATCTGTGTCGGATTTGATAATCATCAGGCCGGCTTTGATATGACCCAACTGCTGCTTAGCCGCGGCAGACAGAACATTATCTATTTTGGCTCGATGTCCGATTTACGGGATCAGCAACGTTTTGCCGGGTATTGTGCGGCCATGCAGCAGGCCGGGCGCCCGTCGGGACAAATCACACCCAACAAAATATCATCAGTATCTATCGGTAACGGCATGATGGCCCTCGCCCGCCATAAGTATCCCGACGTTGACGGTATCCTCTGTACAAACGACGATTTAGCGGTGGGTGTGCTACAGGAGTGTTTGCAGTCAGGAGTGAAAGTCCCACAACAGCTAAGTATTGCTGGTTTTCACGGGTTGGAAATTGGCCAGGTTACGCCGTTAAAACTGGCGAGCGTTATCACCCCACGTTTCGAAATAGGCAAAGCCGTGGCTGAAATTATGCTGCAGAAAATTGCCGGACAATCCCCGGAAATCCATTTAGATCTCCACTACCAGCTTTCGGCCGGAGAAACACTCTGAGCTTTTCCCGACCTTATCCCTGTCAGATCCCTGCCTGGTTCACGAACCTTGTAACACACTTTCTTAACATGCCCTTACGTGACCCTGATCCCACACTGTCAGTGCAAAAACACGTTTTATAGCTCCTGATAAGCACAGTTCGCAGCGCGTAACTGCACCCGCAGGGTTCTGCTTTGCGTCAACTGACAAAACAGAAAGGGGATATATCATGCAAAAATCACAGCCGGGAACCCGCTGGTTTCGGATTATTGTGCCGATCCTGATAGCCTGCATCATGTCGTTTATGGATCGGGTAAATATCAGTTTCGCATTGCCGGGCGGTATGGAGCAGGATCTGCTGATGTCCAGCCAGATGGCCGGGGTAGTTAGCGGTATTTTCTTTATTGGTTATCTGTTTTTGCAGGTTCCTGGTGGGCATATCGCAGTACGTGGCAGTGGTAAACGTTTTATTGCCTGGTCGCTTGTTGCCTGGGCCGTTGTTTCTGTCGCTACCGGGTTTGTGACTCATCAGTACCAGCTGTTGATTTTACGTTTTGCACTGGGGGTCTCTGAAGGTGGGATGTTGCCGGTAGTTCTGACAATGGTCAGCAACTGGTTTCCTGAAAAAGAGCTGGGGCGTGCTAATGCATTTGTCATGATGTTCGCCCCGCTTGGCGGAATGATTACCGCCCCTGTCTCCGGATGGATTATTGCACTGCTAGACTGGCGCTGGTTATTTATTATCGAAGGATTACTGTCGGTAGTGGTTCTGGCAGTCTGGTGGCTGATGGTCAGTGACCGCCCTGAAGATGCCCGTTGGCTGCCGGCAGCAGAACGGGAATATCTGCTGCGCGAAATGGCCCGTGACAAGGCCGAGCGGAGCAAACTCCCTCCGATCAGTCATGCTCCCCTGCAAGAGGTTTTCCATAACCCGGGCCTGATGAAGTTAGTGATTCTGAACTTTTTCTATCAGACAGGTGATTACGGATACACTCTGTGGCTGCCGACTATTATCAAAAACCTGACCGGAGCTAGTATTGGTAACGTCGGTTTGCTGACAGTGCTACCTTTTATCGCGACGTTATCAGGGATTTATGTCGTCTCTTACCTGAGCGATAAAACCGGCAAACGTCGGCAATGGGTGATGATTTCTCTGTTCTGTTTTGCGGCCTGCCTGTTGGCCTCAGTCCTGTTACGTGAATTTGTGCTGGCTGCTTATCTGGCTCTGGTGGCTTGCGGCTTTTTCCTGAAAGCAGCCACCAGCCCGTTCTGGAGTATTCCGGGACGTATTGCACCGCCGGAAGCAGCCGGTAGTGCCCGTGGTGTAATTAACGGACTGGGGAATCTGGGCGGTTTCTGCGGCCCCTGGCTGGTCGGATTAATGATCTACCTGTACGGACAGAATGCAGCCGTTGTTACTCTGGCAGGCTCTCTGATCATTGCCGGGATTATTGCGGCATTACTGCCAACGCAGTGTGATCTGCGCCCGGCAGAGGCACGGCAGCAGAATTTCACCCCACGTATTCATGATGCCAAATAATACTGTCACCCGGTAACGCTGTTGCCGGGTGCAGCCTTCACCTTTCAGGGCGTATTTTTCTGATAACCCCGTGTAACGAATTAAACTCAACCGGAAGGGGTTTAACGACTTTCTCCTTATTCATCCGCAGCAGGTAACGTAAATCCCGGAATCACTGCAATCTGCAATATGGCGGGTTTCGCCCCGGATTACAGCGCCGGTAAAGGTCTGCCGGAAAGCAGTTCTGCCAGCAGCATCAGAGCCAATGACACGATTTTGTTTTACTAACCTCAGATCACCACCAGCATCTCTACTGGCTTTTATCAGAATATTCACTTGTACTTCGCAGCACTTTACGCAGAATTGTATCCCGGCATAAGGAATCTCCCGGCATACCCTCTTTGGGCCTTCACCGGAGAGTCAGGGAGCAACGATTTTCAGGAACAGCATGAACAACAATCAACGACAAACCGCGCTGACTCAACAGATTGCGTTATTTGCCTTAATGTTTTTGCCCGGGCTCAGCTGGTCAAGCTGGGTCAGCCGGACACCGGCGATGCGGGATATTTTACAGGCCTCAGTTGAAACGATGGGTGTGATCTTGTTTGGATTCTCCTGCGGTTCTATGGCGGGAATCTTACTGGCTGGCAAGCTGATCAACCATTTTGGCATCCGTAAGATCATGATTAGCGGATATTTTCTGCTGCTGAGCGGATTACTGGTATTAGCACTGAGCCTGCATCTGCAGAGTGTCATACTGGCATTTACTGCTCTCGCTCTGTTTGGTTTTGGGGCAGGATTAGCCGATATTTGTATTAATATTGAAGCATCTGCATTCGAACGACGGCAAAAAAAGCCAATAATGACGATACTGCATGGTTTTTTCAGCTGCGGTACCCTGGCCGGAGCATTAGCCGGAATGCTGATGACCTACCTGCAGCTTGCTCCTGAGTGGCACTTTAGTCTGATTTTTATACTGGCTGCCTTATGTGTATTGCCGCTGATTAAACGACTTGGCTGGCACAGTGAACAGGAAATCAGCAGCGATACCCATCATGACAGCTATCTGAGGCAGGTCGCCCGTGCGCTGCGCGACAAACGTCTGCTTTGGCTGAGTGTGGTGATTCTGGCCATGGCACTGGCCGAAGGTGCCGCTAACGACTGGGTGCCACTGCTGATGACCGATGAATATCATTTCAGTCACTCCAGTGGGATTTTGGTCTATGTTGGTTTTACCGCAGGCATGACTCTGGGCCGGTTTATTGGTGGCAGTTTTGTCCGCCGTTTTGGTCGCGCATTGATGCTAAGACTGAGTGCTCTGTCAGCAATTACCGGTCTGCTGTTGGTGGTTTTTTCTTCCAGCCAGTGGCTGGCAGCTGTGGCAGTACTGTTCTGGGGAATTGGCGCATCGCTGGGGTTCCCGCTGACGCTGTCAGCGGCCGGGGAAGGCCATAACAGTAATATCCGTGTCACCATTGCCGCCACTGTTGGTTATGTCGCTTTTCTGGCCGGACCGCCGTTACTGGGAATGATCGGTCAGCATGCCGGTCTGAAAATGGCCATGCTGCCGGTATTGCTGATGGTTACGCTGGCATTTTTCTGTACTTCTGCAGCCAGCCATTCGCCAAAACAATCTCCCTGATATTTTGCCCGGAATCAGGCTCAACCAGAACAGGATGCTGTTCCTGATCTCTGTTCTGTCAGCTGTTTACTGGCGGCTTGTTTTCGAGCCGCCAGCGTGCCGGAGAACTGCCACTCCGGCGTTTAAAATGCCGGCTAAAATGTGAAGCGTCCGTGAACCCACATTCGGCAGCAATCTGCTGCAGGCTTCGCGAGGTTCTCAGCATTAACCAGCTGGCATAATCGAGTTTCATTTCACTGTATAACTGGCGTGAGGTAAAACCGGTTTCACTGATTAAACAACGATCCAGTTGCCGGCGGGAAAGCCCACTGCTACGGGCAATTTCTTCAGCACTCAGATTGTTGCTGATATTTTTCCGCATAGTGATGATGGCTGCTCTGACCGGTGCTGTACTGTTTTGTAAATCCGCAAAATGCCAGCCAGCCGCTGCCGGAGCGGAAAAACCGGCCACCAGCATATCCGAAAGCCCTTTGTACGCCCTGCTACTGCCCAGTTTTTTCTCCAGCAACAATGTCGCCAGTTCGATAGTGGCATGACCGCCCGGGCAGGAGTAGACCTGCTGCTGTTGTAACACGTTCTGGTCGGTAACAGGGGTTATCAGCGGGAAGGCTTCAGCAAATTCATTGTAATGCCGCCAGTGCACCAGAATCTGCTGGCCGGCCAGTCCACAGGCTGCCAGCAGGAACGCAGCATTATCTATGCTTACCAGCGGAATGCTTTTATTTCTGATACTCCTCAGCCATGGCTGATAAAGGGCTGCTTCAGCCAGCACCACTGAGGGAATATTGCCGCCGAAGATAACGAAATAATCACAACTTCCGGTGCTCAGCTGCAGCGAGCTGAGACAACTGTCGGGCAGCAGCTGTGCCCCGCAGCTGGCTTTCACCGGACCGGTAGTGAGTGAAGCCAGTGTCCAGTGGCATATCACCTGCCGACTGTAGTCTTCATCATCGCCTGAGAATCTCAGCTTATCGAGAAATCCTCCCAGCGACAGTAATGAGAATCCTGGCATCAACAGAAGTATAAATTTCACCTGACACTGTACTGACATATTTGGTACTTATCCCCGGTTCTGATTTCACAGGCAGCACGGTTTGACCTGCAAAAGTTCACTCTGCGACCAGCAGAAAACAGCCGCCAATGATAATGAACACGGTCCCGCAAAACCGGCTGAACTGCTGTCCGTAAGACAACAGAAAATGACGGAAACGGCCAGCCGTTAAACTCACTATAGTTTCGGTGACAGACTCTGCCAGTGCAAACGTGAGTACCATCACCACCAGTTGACCTGCCAGCGCCTGTTGTGGATTGATAAACTGAGACAGGAACGCACCAAAAAAAAGAAAGACTTTGGGATTGGAAGCCGCCGCCGCCACTCCCTGCAAAAACAGCATCAACTTGCCAGAGTTGCCGGTTTTGCCGGTAATCTCCACTGAGCGCTGCATCCATTGTTTTATCCCTAATCCCAGCAGATAAGCCCCGCCAGCCAGCTTAATATAGTGCAGCAGCGATGGAACGACTTTCAACAGTGCTGAGATCCCTAATACGGAAATCACCATCAGGACCATAAATGTCACCACACCGCCGACAATGGTATACAGGGTCAGCGAGGGACCAAATTTGACACTGTGTGTCACCACCAGCATTGCGTTAGGTCCCGGGGTGAGTGCCAGCCCGAAACAGGCTGCAGCAAAGTAACACCATAATGTAAGATCCATATTGCCTCCTTTTTTGCTTAGCGTAAGGGCAATATGGCGGATTAAACATGTACAGAATGGACATCTGACAGTGGGATAACGACAAGGCAGGAGGACCGGCAGATCCTCCCCTGCATCAACCGGTTTTACCGGCCCGGATAATTACCGGCCAGTTGACCGCCCTCAGTTGTTGCGCATCTCCCCATAACTCTTCAATATCCTGACTAAATTGCTGCAGAATTGCAGAATTTCCGGCTTCGCGTGCCCGTGTTACTGCTGACCATGTGGAGATATAACCCAGCAGTTGTTGAAGATTCCACTGATAACTAATTTGCAGCGACGGAGTGGTGATTTCATTAAACGGAAAACAGATATCGCGATAACCGTTATCAACCAGTCGCCTTTCCGACGGCCAGTATGGCCCGATTTCATCATGATAAAAATGAAGAAAACGTTCATTTAACTGCTCATCCAACTGCAGTACCCCATAGCTTATCAGTGCAATCACAGCACCCGGTGCAGCAATTCTT
The DNA here is from genome assembly GCF_002163585.1 of Tatumella citrea. Classification (NCBI taxonomy): domain Bacteria; kingdom Pseudomonadati; phylum Pseudomonadota; class Gammaproteobacteria; order Enterobacterales; family Erwiniaceae; genus Tatumella; species Tatumella citrea. The sequence goes on along the minus strand of NZ_CP015579.1, from coordinate 793,035 downwards.
TTTACTTCACGGTAAAACTGCTCCAGCTGAAACCAGTGAGCAGCCTGGGCTGCAGTAATCAGGCTGTACTGTTTATCGTCCTGTGGCAAAGCCTCAGCCGGTGCACAATGGTAAACCACCCGCTCATGCGGTATCGCACTTTGAATCTGCGTCTCACTGGGATCCGTGCCTGTGACCGACTCAAAATAGTCGGCCAGCAGACAGGTTAATTGCCCGTTACCACAACCTACATCCAAAGCTGACCGTCTGTCCGGTGCAAGGCTTGCCAGAAAAGCCGCCAGCTCCGCAGGATAACGGGGACGGTATTGTGCATAATCACTGCCACCGGCACTGAACCAGTTACGCTGACTAACGGTTTGTTGCATGTTGTTCTCCTGTTACCGGCAATGTCGCACTGGCAAGTGCAATTCTTTCCTGGAAACTCTGTGTTTCAAGGCAATGGATTAGCGTTTCAAGAGAACGCATTACCGGCCATCCTGCATCCTGTTCCAGCGTGGCTATCGCGCTAAAAATGGCCTCCCAGTGGCTGAGTAATCGTCCGGTCAGCGCTTCTCCCTCTGGTGTCAGGCTGAGTGCTGAACTTCGGCCATCACTGAGTTGTTGGCGGCTGACAATCCCCTCCTGTTCCATCAGAGCCACTGACTGGCTGACAGCTCCCTGAGTAAGGCGGGTCGCTGCTGTCACTTCCTGAACCGTCACTGCCCCTTCATTCATAGCCCGTAAAATTGGCGTGAACCTTGGCCGGTAGCGGATATTCATATTCCGGTAAGTTTCTTCGGAACCTTTATCCACTAACTCAGCCAGATATCTGAGTAATTCCCCCAGACCGGGTTTAATTTTCATACATGACTCCACGACTGATCATTAAAAATACATTAGTGCTAATGTATTTTTTTAGCAATAGTCCGTGATTCTTTTTTATCCTCCCACCGTTTTTTCGCTAAACAGCCAGTTTGCAGGTAAAAAAATGGCGCCCTTATCGGGGCGCCATTTCAGTGTTACTCACTAACGCTATAGCGTTCCAGCCAGTGTGCATAAGGGGCCGGCAGTACCCAGGACGGCCGGTCTTTATGCAGAGCCAGTGCCGCCTGATAACTCCAGTGCGGGTTTTTCAGATGAGCACGACCGACCATCACCAGGTCGAGTTGCTCATCAACCACCGTCTGATTAGCAACAACCGGAGAGTCAATTCCCCATGCCGAGGCTACCGGCACCCCGGTTTCACGACGTACCCGTTCAGCAATGGGAGCAAGGAATGCGGTCCCCCAGGGGATACTGGCATCGGGAGTGGAGAAGCCCATGCTGACACTCAGCAGGTCGAGTCCCTGATCCCGCCAGTAGCGGGTTAATATCATCGCTTCCTGCAAGGTTTCCTCATCGCGGCCATCAAATTCCAGCACTCCGAAACGTGCGGTCAGCGGCAGGTTTTCCGGCCAGACTTCGCGTACTGCATCGAATGTTTCGCGCAGGAACCGGCCACGCCCTTCAGCATCACCACCATATTCGTCAGTGCGCTGATTCGCGTGTACAGAGAAAAAGCTCTGAGCCAGATAACCATGAGCGAAATGCAGTTCAAGCCATTCAAAACCCGCATCACGGGCACGCTTTGCTGCACTGACAAAATCATCCCGTACGCGGTGAATATCCTGCAGCGTCATTTCTTTGGGCACCCGTGGCAGATTCGCGCCAAAAGCCACCGCTGACGGAGAAATTGTTTCCCATGCAGCCGGATTATCCGCCGGAATGTGGTCATCCCCTTCCCAGGGTAAATTGGCACTCGCTTTGCGACCAGCATGGCCTATCTGGATTCCTGGCACCGATCCGGTCGCTTTAATTTCGCGGGCTATCTGTGCCAGTGCTTCGGCCTGCTGATCGTTCCACAGTCCCAGGCAGCCCGGTGTAATCCGGCCTTCGGGTGAAACCGCGGTTGCTTCAACAATCACCAGCCCGGCTCCACCGCGTGCCAGACTGTTATAGTGAACCCTGTGCCAGTGATTGCTGAGTCCGTCAGTTGCGCTGTACTGGCACATGGGTGGTACCGCAATGCGATTGCGCAGCGTAATATCTTTCAGCGTAAAAGGGGTAAAAAGATCCATCGGTTCTCCTGTTTACCTTACAACACAATAATTTGTTTACCGCTGAAGTCGCGGTGTTTCAATCTAAGCAGCTGTTCGGCCAGTTGCTCTCGCGGGAACGTCAGCAATAATTCGCTTTCCAGAGTACCTGCATTTATCTGCTGCAGCATACGCTCTCCTTGCTGTGTCAAAGCACGCCACTGACTTTCATCACCATGCTGATGCAACGCACCGAGTGCGACTTCATGCAGTGATAACGCCCTGCCAAACGCCGGATTAGGCCACTGCGCAACCCGCCCCTGAATACAGACCAGATGGCCGTTGGCCAGCAAATCTGCAGATAACAGAGCTGCATGGTCCTGATTTACGGCATCAATAACGGCAAAATAACGACGCCGTGGCTGACTGGCCTGATAGCGCTCATCATCCAGGCAGTATTTTGCCCCCAAAGCATGCAGCCGTGACCAGTGACGCTCACTACTCAGTACCGTCACCTCAAAGCCACGGGCACTGGCCAGTTGAACCAGAAAATTCCCTACTGAGCCTCCGGCACCGGCAATCAGAACTGCGGCTCCCGGAGTAACAGGGATCTTTTCTATTGCCTGCCAGGCAGTCAGTCCCGGGCAAGGGAATGCAGCTGCTGTCACAAAATCCAGACCATCAGGAATACGCATCACCGTTTGCGCGCGGATGGCCGTGTATTCCGCATAGCTGCCATCACGCTGCAGATTCTGATGATAAGCCACGCGGCAGCCAATCAACTGAGGATCAACCTCGCTTCCGGCCGCTACCACAGTGCCCGCACCATCAACTCCCGGTACCCAGCCCGCACGGTTACCCAGAACTTTCCAGTCCACCGGATTCAGTCCAATCGCCGCATTCTTTACCAGCACATCATCGGGCTGCAACGGGGTTGCACTCACGGTCTGCTCTGTTAATGCCTGCAGATCGTTACCGCCTGGCCATACCCGGGCCTGCCAGTGCTCGGGGGGCGTAAACTGATGATTAGACATAAGCACCTGCTGAATAAGTTAATTCATAACTGTGGCTATAAATTTCAATGATATTACCGAACGGATCTTCCATATAAACCATGCGATACGGTTTCTCCCCCGGAAAATACTCACGAACCGGCATCCGCTGTTTTCCCCCTGCGGCGACTATTTTCTCCGCCAGCCCCTCAACATCAGGATCCTGAACGCAAAAATGGAATACGCCGGTTTTCCAGTATTCAAAGTTATTTTCCGGTTTTGCCGCAGCTTTGAATTCGAAAATCTCTACACCAACCCGATCCCCGGTGGACAGATGAGCGATGCGGAATTTCTCCCAGCCACCGCCAAACACATCGCTGCACATCACACCAATGGCGGAGTCGTCTTCCTGAATGTCGGTAGGCGGCATAATCAGATACCAGCCCATCACTTCGGTATAAAATTTTACTGCCGCATCGAGATCAGTCACTGAGAGACCAATGTGCGAGAAAGTCCGCGGGTAAGGTGTTGGCATGATGAATTTCTCCTGAGATGAATAGATCCACAGGCTACGTGGCATCATGTATAATGAAAACAGTGAACAGGTTATAGGCTGTATAAAATTTTATTATGTTTAATCCCCAGTGGCTTAAGTCATTTACTACCCTGACAGAAACCGGCAGCTTTACAGACAGTGCCGAACAACTGGGAATTACTCAGGCCGCAGTCAGTCAGCACATCCGGCATCTTGAGCAACTACTGGGACCGTTGTTGCTTCGCTCGCGACGCCCGATGGAACTGACCCCTGCCGGTCGCGCGTTGCTGGACTATTGCCAGCAGGTGGACCGTGCACAGCGCCATCTTGAGTTACGTCTTGGTGAAGGGGATATCACCTGTGGTGAGATCAGTCTGATCTCACCCGGCAGTATCGGCCTGCGCCTTTATCCGCTGCTGTTGGACTGGCAGGAGCAGCATCGCGATTTAAGCATCCGGCACCGCTTCGCTCCGGACAGTGAAGTGACCGATGCCGTACTGCATAACCGTTTTGAAATGGGTCTGGTCACGCAAAAACCGGATGATAAACGCCTGGCTTTCCGCAGCTTTGCCGAAGAACCATTGGAACTGGTAGTACCTGCAGGCTGTGACGTATCTGGCTGGCAGGATCTGGAAGCATTGGGTTTTATTGATCATCCTGACGGGCAAGCAATGGCAACCCGGCTTCTCAGTCGCTACTTTCCCGGCAATCCCGGAGTGCGCAACCTGCCACAGCGCGGATTCAGCAACCAGATTAGCCTGATTCTGGAACCCGTCGCCCGTGGGCTTGGCTTTTCAGTTCTGCCCCGCTTCGCCCGGCTGGCATTCAGCAGAGCTCAGGATATCCGGGTCATCGAAGGTACCCACGGGCTGGTAGATACCATCTGGTTAATTCACCGGGCCGAGTGGCCACTCTCTTCCAGGGCACAGCAGGCACTGGAGTGGCTGAGCCAGCGGATCTGATAATTACTTCGCAGCTTTTGCAGCTTTCGCGGCAGCAACCAGGCCATCCAGCCAGTCCTGATGACCATTAATCATCGGGTTAGGCTTCGCGTTAGCCAGTTCAACCGCGGGCTTACCATTCTGTGTTTCCTGGGTCAGGATACGTACGCGGTTATCCGGCAGATCTTCCACCAGCCAGGCATGCAGCACGTCCAGCCGCTCGTCAGTTCCTTCTTCACCCGCCCAGCCATGCCATGAAACACGGGCAGCTTCACCCGCAGCTGGCGCAACATATTCGGTCACTTTAGATTCCACAGGGAAACCAAAAGTTTCGAAGTAAAAACGAACTCCCTGCTCCAGCTCCGGGCCTTTATTGTCATAGAAACGAGCATTCGCCGAGTTTTTGTAATATTCAGGCCAGCGTGCCGGGGTGCTGAGTAATGGCCAGATATCTTCAGTCGTCAGGCCAGCCACAATCACTTCATTCGAGCAGTAATTATCAGAAAAGCCCGGAACAAAACCTTCCGGCCAGTTAATTGCATTCATTTTCATCGCGCTGTCTCCATCATGAAAAGCTACACATTCTGTATAGCGGACAGCGAAATTATCAGGTGGCTGAAGAAATAAGGCCAATCACCATTTTTTATCTCAGATATCACCCCAGATGATATCTTAATCCATTGCAGGCTGAGATTTTATGGTCGTCTGACTGGCTAAATTACCCGGCTCATGTTTTGATAACAGCTGTATTCTGAGTTTCCTGTTATGTCAGAGAGCCATGAAAACCGATATCCGCACCCTTGATCTCAATTTACTCAAAACACTGGATGCGCTGCTGGATGAACGCAGTGTTACCCGTGCCGCTGAACGGCTGTCTCTGACACAGCCGGCGGTTAGTGGCATGCTGACACGGTTACGTGAGTGTTTTGATGATCCGTTGTTTACCCGCAGCCAGCGCGGAATTATTCCCACCCTGCGCGCTCTTGAACTGGCTCAGCCGGTAAAAGCGATTCTGGCGGAAGTCAGCGAACTGTTGCAGCCGAAGGCTTTTGACCCTGCCACCGCAGAAATCACATTGAATATTGCTGCCACCGATTACGCGCTGCGGGCAGTGATCGTCCCGTTTATGGCGGCTCTGCAGCTACAGGCGCCTGCAATTCGTGTTGCAGTGCTGCCGGTGAATAATGAACAACTAAATGCTCAGTTTGAACGCGGCGACATTGATATTGCTCTGGTTACTCCCGACAGCGCCCCTCCGGGGCTGCATGCCCGCTCCCTGTATCACGAAGACTATGTCTGTTTAATGCGCGAACAACACCCACTGGCACGGGCTGACGCCCTGACACTGGATGCATTTTGCACTCAGGACCATGCCCTGGTGTCATATACCGGTGGAAATTTTCGTGGCGTCACTGATGAGGCTCTTGATGCGCTGGGCCGTTCCCGGCGGGTTACTCTTTCGGTCTGCAGTTTTCTGGTACTGCCAGAAATTCTCCGTGTCAGTAATCTGATTAGTGTGGTCCCGCGCCGGCTGGCGATGAATCTGCCCGGGCTGAAAGTGTTGCAGCCACCGCTGGACATTAAAGGTTTTACCAAAACGGTGGTCTGGCATGACAGATCACACCGCGATGCCGGGCAGCGCTGGTTGCGGGAATTATTGTTTGCTATCGCCATCTGAGACAGCCAAAGCCTGTCAGTTACTGGCGCCGTAAAAAACACTAACTGTCTCTCTGTACTCTTTTTATAAGGGCCCTGAACGGGCCCTTTTATTTGCCACTTTTTTGCTGCCGGGTATCGCCCTGCCCGCTAAATTCCCTTACCCGCCAAAAGCTTTGCTGTCTTGTTCCATAAGAGACTTGACCCGTTTTTTCCATCGGCAAATACTGTATATACAAACAGTATAAATCGAACAAAAAATGAGCTTCTTTATCACAACCACTGACAACCTGAAGGGCCGTTTTCCCGTCAGCCCCGCTTGCTGTTATCCGGCCAACGATGTTATCTGCCGGTTTATCCGGCTGATGACGAAGCGATCTTTTCAGTTACCAATATCACGGAGGGCTTATGTTTGCGCTGGTTGATGTCAATTCATTCTATGCAAGCTGTGAAGGGGTATTCAGGCCGGATCTGCGGGGAAAAGCAGTGATCGTGCTGAGTAATAATGACGGCTGCATCATTGCCCGCAGTGCCGAAGTGAAAAAGCTAAATATTCCGATGGGCGTTCCGTACTTTAAGCTAAAAGATGAGATAAAAAAGCATAACATTTATGTCTTTAGCTCAAATTATGCCTTGTATGCCGATATGAGTGATCGTGTGATGTCGATCCTGGAGAGTATGGCCCCTTCGGTGGAAATCTATTCGATCGATGAAGCCTTTATGGATCTGAGTGGTATCCGAAATTGCAGGAATCTGGAGGAGTTCGGTCATGATATTCGTCGGAGGGTGAAACAGGAAGCACACCTGACAGTAGGTGTTGGCATCGCGCCAACCAAGACACTGGCCAAACTCGCTAACTATGCCGCGAAGAAATGGACAAAGACCGGTGGTGTGCTGGATTTATCGAATGCCGAACGCCAGCGTAAACTGATGTCGCTGGTGCCGGTAGAGGAAGTCTGGGGAGTTGGCCGCAGAATTAGCCGCAAGCTGAATACCATGGGGATTATCACCGCTAAAGATCTGTCGGAACAAAGTACCTGGATTATCCGCAAACACTTTAACGTGGTGCTCGAACGCACGGTCCGTGAACTGCGTGGTGAACCCTGCCTGCAACTGGAAGAGTTTGCCCCGGTAAAACAGCAAATCATCTGCTCGCGTTCTTTCGGTACCCGTATTACCGAATTCACTGCTATGCGTCAGGCTGTCTGTGCTTATGCTGAACGCGCTGCTGAAAAGCTGCGCGGTGAACGGCAGTACTGCCGACAGATCACCGTATTTATCCGCACCAGCCCCCACGCCGCTGGCGAAACATTTTACGGTAATCAGGCCACCGGAAAACTACTGACGCCTTCCAACGATACCCGCGATATTGTTCGTATCGCAATGAATGCTCTGGAAAATATCTGGCGCGACGGGCATCGCTATATGAAAGCCGGGGTGGTACTGGGGGACTTTTTCAGCCAGGGAGTATCACAGCTCAACCTGTTTGACGAATACGCCCCCCGGGCCAACAGTGAAGCGCTGATGCGTGTTATCGACGGGCTGAATCAGAGTGGTAAAGGCAAGTTATGGTTCGCCGGACAGGGAATTATCAAAAGCTGGTCAATGAAGCGCGATATGCTGTCACCTGCCTATACCACACGCTATGCCGATCTGCCTGTGGCGAAGTAACCGATCGTTATCCAGCTCCCCGATGGCGGAAATCTCTTAGAGAGGGCAGCCATTAAGGATATTCAGGGGGGATGGAGTTTGAGATATCAGTAACGCCTGCAGAAAAGGCAGCTTTTCCCGGGCTGGCAGCCTCCTCCATAGCCCTGTCCGCTTTCTTCGCCTTTACTGGCCGAAGGTTTTTACCACATGTCTGACGACCCCAAAGATCTCAAACTGATCAGGATCAGTAATGGCTATCTCCGCATGCCTGGCATTCATTGGCCGCAGATGCAGGGAAGGACGCAGCATCAGCTGTTTTACTGTAAATTCACCGCTGACCGCAGCCACCACAATATCCCCGTGTCCGGCAGTCAGCGAACTATCAACAATCAGCATATCCCCGTCATCGATCCCGCCTTCTGTCATGGAATCGCCGCTCACCCGGATAAAATAAGTCGCCCCGGGATGATTCACCAGTAGCTGATTCAGATCGATCCTTTGTTCGATGTAGTCCTGTGCCGGTGACGGGAAACCACAAGGGACGCGGCTGATAAAAAAAGGCAGTTCCAGAATCGCGCGGATCTCTGCGGGCTGATAAAACTTCATAACCGGGCTCCCGGAAATTAACTGTATATATATACAGTAACGTTAATCAGCAAAACAGATCAAGATGGCGAATTCGGATTTTTGTCAACCAAATGACTAAACAGGATATTTTCCGAATATTATTCATCAGCGGAGCCGCCGGCCCCGGGAAAGTGCCGGATATTCAGCTGCTGGACCGAACCACCAGACGCCAGTCCAGAACCAGCCTCTCAGCATTACTGTCCGGATTATCAATTTTATTCAGCAATAAGCTGACCGCCTGACGTCCGATATCTGCCGAAGGTTGTTCAATGGTGGTCAGTTGCGGGGAAACCATCTCAGCCAGTGGAATGCCATCGAAACCTACCATTGCTATATCGTCAGGAATGGCAAGCCCGGCATCCTGAATGGCACACATCGCCCCTGCTGCCAGGGTATCTGAAATAGCAAATACAGCATCAGGCCGTGGCTCTGTTTTCAGCAGTTTATCCATGGCCGCCTTACCGGCAGCAAAACTTAAATCGCTGGCATATTCTATGGCGCTAAAGTCATTACCGGCCTGCTGCAGTGCATCGAGATAACCTGCCTCACGAAAACGGGCATATTTATAATTCAGATCATGATTGATCAATGCTACCCGCCGGTAACCCTGTGACAACAGATAGCGAACCACATGACCAGAAGCATCATGATCATTAATGCCGACACAGGAAATATCACCGGCATCGGCATGCTCAGCACACTGAACCCAGGGCATCCGTCCAATCAGGTTCGTCAGCTCCGGTAACCGGGAAGTGGCATCCATGGTAATAATACCATCAACCATTTTTCCCGAGAGCAAAGCCAGACTCGAACGGGAACGTTGCGGATCGGCGCCGGAATTACATAGCAGTATCCGGTAACCATTCTTTTCAGCCTGCTCTTCAATACCTTTAACCACATCGGCGCAGAACGGGTTGCCGATGTCAGAAACCATCACCAGGATCATGGAACTACGTGAGGTTCGCAGCTGACGAGCCAACAAATTAGGCTGATAGTTACACTCACGGATGGCTGCCAGCACCCGTTCAAGGTTTTTGGTTTTTACGCTGTCACTGTTATTCAGCACACGGGAAACCGTGGCAACAGATACACCTGCCAGCCTGGCTATTTTTTGTATCGACATAAAAGACCCGCCATCCTGCGATCAATTGATTAATCAGAGGCTAGCACAGTTTAAGAACTGCAGGTACGAACGGCAGCAGATTCCTGCCGTCAGACACGAGCCATTCAGTGCCAGGCCTTGCCCTACACGGAATGGCGTCGGATGTGAACGGAAAAAAAAACCTTTACCGGCGATGACACAATCCTCCACTCAGGAGTCCCGGGTAACCGCCGGTCAGTATTTTACGAACCGCTGATGATCCCGTCGGTTACCGCGACAGCATCCAGCCGGACCAGGAAACAGACCAGAGTCGAAGTTCCGGTAGATTCCACTGCCGGTAATTCTCCCTCTTCACTACAGACTGCATCACCTTTATACAGTGGCGGACCGGTTACATCGATTTCACCGTCCATCACATACAGATATTGCGCAAACCCCGGCCGTGACGGAATGGCAACCTTATCTTTGTGCTCCAGCCTGATATCATAAATAAACACCTGCTGGCGGATATCCAGAGGGGCATTTTCACCTTCAGGGCCAGCCAGCAATGTCCATTCTCCGGTGATCACTCCCTGAGGGCGATCCATAAACTGCACCCGGGGCGGCAGATTTGCCGCGCAGGGACGGATAAAAATCTGCAGCAGTTCCGCAGGAACAATTGGTGTTGATTCTTCGTGCCAGCTCCCTTCACCGGCATTCATCATCATCAGCTTTTTGGCCGACAGCGGCACACGATTACCCTGCTGATCTTCGTGCACCATTGAGCCCTGCCAGAGATAGCTGAGAATTTCATCATTCTGATGCTGATGCATACTGACCAGGGTACCTGTTTGCAGGTTACTGTGATCGATAATACTCAGCGGCCCCAGAGAGGGATCCTCGCGCCCGGGAAGGATATTACCAGGGCGCATACGACGAATTCTGAATGCTCCATATTCAAACGCCGTGTCAGGTTCAGCACGTAATAAATGAAACATAACGATCTCCATAGCCGGTCAGGAATTACCACTGACAACCTTAATTAAATGATATGCTGCTGAGAAATATCCGGTATCCACACTAATACCCGCCATACTCTGCAGAGCAGGGACGGCCGCCTCTGTTCCCGAAGGAGATTATCGTGTCACCTGTTCACCACAATAGCCCGGCAGAAGAGACACAGCAATTAGGTGAAGAACTCAGACAGGTGATTAGTGCGTTTGTCCGTGAAGTCAGAAAGGCGACCGGAACCCAGCGCAATTCTCAGCACGAAACGTTAGAACTGCTGGAAGCCTCCGGTCCGTTGTCGGTGGCTGAACTGGCGCGACTGCGGGGGGTCAAACACCAGAGTATGCGGCTGGTTGCCGCCGAGCTGGAACAACAACAGCTGGTAGTCCGCCAGAAAGATCCGGCAGACAATCGCGCACAGTTAATTACATTAACCGACGATGCACGCAGTCAGTTAGCGGCTGCCAGAGCTCTGCGCTCAGAATGGATTGCCGGTGAATTGCACCGCAAACTGGATACAGCATCGCAGGAAGAACTACGTCACGGGCTGGCAGCACTGCGTAAACTGCTCGATGCAGGGCTGCAACCACCAGAGAATCATCAGTGATACATCGCGGCTAATGTGATGCCGCCTGTAACTGACGAATCACTTCCGGTAGATTATTAAGCCCCCAATGGGCGATATAACGCCCGTCACGAATCTGTACCATATCAAATACCGAAATAACTATTGGCAGCCCCGTTTCCATCACCCCACCCAGTGGGCCGGTATGGTATCCGCTAATGATTTTGCGGGCCGAGACAATATCGTTTTCTGCCACCAGCAGTTCCAGACTGACCTGTAACTGTGAAATCGCCGGCCGCAGCACCCTGTCAAAGGTATTCCACAGACTTTGCTTATCACTGGCCATCCCCGGTGGAGCGGTATGATTAATAAACTGCTCAGCGACCAGTTCATCGAATGCCTGCCGGTTCCCTTCGGCAATCACCTGTTGATTAAAACGCCTGACTATCTGTTTGTTTTGTTCTGACATCATCCTGCCCTCTCAATATATACAGTTAGACTGTATATATTGATGAAAAAGAATACAAGCAGATTGTCAGCCTTACCAGATCCCTCACCAGTCTGTTACTGGCAGCGATCAACCCGGAATTGGTCCAAAATGCCCCGTCACAGAAGGAGATCTGAACGTTTTAGATTCGCAGGGTATGATGGAACAGACAAACTGAGTATTCTGCCATGGCTCAGATCCGGTGAGTTTAGGAATCACTGAAATTGTCGAAACAAACGACCGGGGCGGGATACCTGCGATCAAAAGCGTAAAAATCACCGTCATGTACAGGCCAGAGACTCTGCCATCTCCCTGATTATTGCTTTAAATACAACGCAGATCCCAAAGATAAGAATTTCTTAGATCAGATCGGCTTTACAAGCCAAACCCTCATGTATATCGTATACCATAGTTGATAGACAATAAACGAAACTCCCGGGCAGGGTGATATGACCCAATAATGCCGGCAGGGAATTTACCCCTTAATGCAGCCGCCCGCGCCTGCGAATCGATTAGCGATGTCCGAACAGACATTGGAGGAAATAAGATGAGCACAAATATCTTTACCGGCACTATCCCTGCCCTTATGACACCGTGTAATGCGGATCGCCAGCCTGACTTTGATGCTCTGGTGGCAAAAGGCCGTGAGTTGATTGATATCGGTATGAGCGCAGTGGTGTACTGCGGTTCAATGGGTGACTGGCCACTGCTGACCGAAGCTCAACGTCAGGAAGGCGTTGCCCGTCTGGTAGCTGCTGGCGTACCGACCATTGTGGGTACCGGGGCCGTCAATACCAAAGAAGCCGTCTCCCATGCGGCACATGCAGCTAAAGTAGGTGCTCACGGCCTGATGGTTATTCCACGGGTGCTGTCACGGGGCACTTCACCGGCGGCACAAAAAGCCCACTTTTCTGCCATTCTGGCTGCGGCACCAAAACTGCCGGCCGTTATCTACAACAGCCCGTACTATGGCTTTGCCACCCGTGCCGACCTGTTCTTTGAACTGCGCAGCCAGTACCCTAACCTGATTGGTTTTAAAGAGTTTGGCGGTGCAGCAGATATGCGCTATGCCGCAGAAAACATCACCTCTCAGGATGATGATGTCATTCTGATGGCTGGTGTCGATACTCAGGTGTTCCATGGCTTTGTAAATTGCGGTGCGACCGGTGCTATCACGGGAATTGGTAATGCTCTGCCACGGGAAGTTCTGCAACTGATCGATTTAAGTAAAAAAGCGGCTCAGGGTGATGCGACCGCCCGTCGTCAGGCTAAAGAGCTGGAATCAGCGCTGGCAGTTCTGTCATCTTTTGATGAAGGAACCGATCTGGTACTTTACTACAAATATCTGATGGTCCTGAACGGTGATAAAGAATACTCACTGCATTTTAACGAAACCGATGTACTGAGCGATGCACAACGCCGTTATGCAGAAACCCAGTACACTCTGTTCCGTAACTGGTACAGCAACTGGAGTGCACAGCTGAATCAGGCGTAATTCAGCCTTATGGCCGGCTACGGCCATAGCAACAGCTACTCCCGCTCCGCACAGAGGACCTGCGATGTCGCCAGACACCTGTCCTCTGTGTCTTTTTGAATATCTGCCCACCGTTGCTGCTCAGCGCGGCAATAGCAGAGGGGCGTTTCACGGTTCCGCAGAGAGTTAAGCCTGGTATTCTCCTGCCCTGATACCGGCAACCGGAACCCGCACCGATAACGATAAGCCGGATAACAGGTATCGCGATGACTGTAATGAGCAATGTCCCGACAACTACCGCTGTACAGGGGCGCAGCCTGGTAGAAGGAAGTGCCGAAGGAGCACTGATTTCTGCCAGTATTGGCCTGAGTTTCTGGGGGGGGATCGACCCTTTTAGCGGTGAAGTTATTGACCGCCATCACCCGCTAAGCGGTGAAATAATCACTGGTAAGATTCTGGCTATTCCAGGCGGACGCGGCTCCTGTACAGGAAGCAGCGTGATGCTGGAGTTGATCCTCAACGGCCATGCCCCCGCCGGGCTGATCCTTGCCGAACCGGATGAAATACTGACACTTGGCGTATTAGTTGCCGAAGTTATTTTTGGTAAATCCTTCCCTGTACTGTGTATCGGTGCCGGGGCATTTGCTGAATTGCCCGCCAGCGGTACCCTCACCCGAATTACCGGAGCCTGTGCCAGCTTTGGAGAGCAAAGCCTGACCGCATCGCCATTGTCTCAGCCAGAACCTGTCAGCCAGGCCACACTGAATCTGCAACCCCGTGATCAGGAGATGCTGGATGGGGTTCACGGGAAAGCCGCTCAGGTTGCCATGCAGCTTATTTCACGCATTGCGGCATTACAGGGCGCAACAGAACTGATCAGTATCACTCAGGCTCATATCGACGGCTGCATTTATACCGGCCCTGCCAGTCTGCGCTTTGCCGAACAGCTGGTTGCCTGGGGCGGAAAAGTCCAGGTTCCGACGACCCTGAACTCCATATCGGTAGATAAGCGTAAATGGCGTGAACTTGGGGTCAGTAAAGATCTGGGAGAACCCGCCAGTGCGCTTGGCGATGCGTACCTGAATATGGGTGCCAGAGTCAGTTTTACCTGTGCACCTTATCTGCTCGACAGCAAACCGGCAGAAGGTGACCAGATAGTATGGGCGGAATCCAATGCAGTGGTGTATGCCAATAGTGTATTGGGGGCCAGAACCCTGAAGTATCCGGACTATCTGGATATTTGTATCGCGCTCACCGGACGGGCACCGTTAACCGGTAGCCATTGTGATGACGGGAGACGGGCGACAGTACAGATTGATGTGCAGAAACCTGCCGGTGCTGATGACTCGTTCTATCCTTTGCTGGGATACCATATCGGATTGCTGGCAGCGACAGAGATCCCTGTCATTCACGGGCTGGAAAATGCAGCACCCGACTCAGACGATCTGAAGGCTTTCGGTGCCGCCTTTGCCACCACATCAGCAGCACCGATGTTCCACGTCGCGGGTATCACACCGGAAGCTCCGGATACCGCGACTGCACTGGGAGGCCTGACGCCGCAGCGGCATCTTAGCGTGACTGCCGATGATCTGGCCCGTTCCTGGCTGGAGCTGGACGGTTCTGAAGAACCCGATGTCCAGTTAATCTCTCTGGGAAATCCGCATTTTTCATTCACCGAATGCGCGCACCTGGCAGCATTGTGTAAAGGCAAAACCAAACATCCGCACACCGCAATGGTGGTGACTATGGGTCGTGAGGTCAATATTCAGGCAACCGCCGCCGGGTATATTGCGGAACTGGAACGCTTTGGCGCTCTGATTGTGACGGATACCTGCTGGTGCATGCTGGGTGAACCAGTGATCCCGGTAGCGACATCAACGCTGATGACCAACTCCGGTAAATATGCGCACTATGCTCCGGGGCTGGTCGGCCGTAAGGTTCACTTCGGCAGTCTGGCAAGCTGTGTAGAAGCTTCATGCAGTGGCCGCTGGTTACGCGGTGTGCCTGAATGGATTGTGGCAGCCCAACAAAACCGATAATAGCTCTCCTTCCGCCGGGCCTGACCCGGCGTTTTTTATCCTGCCGGACAATCTACTGCCCTCTCTTTACTAAATATTTCCCGGCACGCCAGCTGTTTCCGCCCGGCTATGATCGACGAAAACCAGATATCGGAGAGGCATTATCCGTTCTGGTTCTCAGCCGTGGTTTATTGTCTCTGAGGTTTATCTTCCCGCGATGCTCAGGCTAATCTCCCCTGCTGTGGTCATCAGGTTGCGGGTAAACAACCACGCCGGAAAGATATTACTGAGAGCGCTGATAAATAGCTGGTGATTACTGCCTGGAATAAAAGACGAACAATAAGGATGGGATAAGACAGGCAAAGCCATCAGGACAGAGCAGCAGTAAATCAGGAAAAACCAGGGCCGGCAGGATTTGCCGGCCATCAGAATCACCCGACTACAGATTTCAGAAATTGTGCAGTTTCGGGAGTTTGTGGATTACCGATTACCTGCTCCGGGCTGCCGATTTCATGCACCACGCCATTGCGGAAGAAGGCTACGCGATCCGAAACATCACGCGCAAAACGAATTTCGTGAGTGACCAGTACCATCGTCATACCATCTTCCGCCAGCATACGCATGGTATCCAGAACCTCACCCACCAGTTGCGGATCCAGTGCCGAAGTTGCTTCATCAAACAGCATGTAATCCGGTGACATTGCCAGTGCACGGGCAATCGCCATACGTTGTTGCTGACCACCGGATAAGCGGCCCGGAAAAGCCTTGAGTTTCTCACCTAATCCAACATGTTTTAGCTGTCGAACCGCCATATCTTCCGCCGCAGACTTGCTCAGCCCCAGCACCTTACGCGGTGCCAGCATCACATTCTCCAGTACCGTTAAATGCGGGAATGCATTCCATTGCTGAAACACGATACCAATCTTCTGTCGCAGGCGATTAAGGTCAGTATTTTTGTCATGAACCTCAATACCATCGACGCGGATATTCCCTTGCTGAATAGGCTCCAGTCCGTTCAGACACATCAGAAGTGTTGATTTACCAGACCCCGAACCTCCGATAATCGAAACCACCTCACCTTTATCGACAGTCAGGCTGACCCCTTTAATGACTTCCAGGTTACCAAACGATTTGTGTACATTATTAATTTCAATCATTTTCCTGCCACCTTTTTTCCAGCAAAGTACCCAGCCAGGCTAATACCAGACTCATAAAGTAATAAATAACCCCGGCAATACACAGCACCAGCAGAGGCTCCTGAATTCGGGTCACAATAATTTGTGAAGCCCTGAGTAATTCGATAATGCCAATCCACATCACCAGTGAGGTATCTTTCATTAATCCCAGTAACAGATTCAGCCAGCCGGGAAAAATAACTCTGACCGCCAGAGGTAATACGATAAACCGCATATCCTGCCAGTAAGTCATTCCGAGTGAACGGCTGGCGCGCCGCAGATTTAGCGGCACAGATAACAATCCGGCCCGGACAATTTCGGTACAAAACGCAGCCGCGTACATTCCCAGTACCAGATAGCCGATGGTGAAAATACTCCAGTCGAGATTAAGAATACTTTTCAGGGCATTAAACAGAACAAACTGAATCAGCAGAGGCACGCTTTTAAAGATGTCCATAATTAACGCCAGCGGCAGCGTGGGGCCGGGCAGAGCCACTCTCGCCCATCCCAAAATCACACCGATAATCGTTCCCATCACAATCGAGGCTGCCGTCAGTTCCAAGGTGGTTGCTGCACCCTGTAACATGAAAACAAAGTCCTGCAGAGTAAAACTGGTAGTAAACATGGGTTATCCCTTAATAACGAAACAGCCGCCAGCCCAGACCACGGGCACCCAGTACAATGACCTTGGCAATCAGGTAATAAAGCACTGCAGCAATAGAGAAAAGCTCGAAGGTACGGAAAGTCAGTACGTTGAAGTTTTGAGTCACGCCGGTCAGGTCATTATCCAGACCAACCACCACACCCAGCGAAGTCATCAGCACCGACCAGACCATTTGGTTAGTCAGCGGATGAAAGACGACCCGCAGCAGTTGTGGGACCACAATCGTCCGGTAGGCCATAAATGCCGGCATACCCAGCGAACGGGCAGCGCGAACCTGAGTGGCCGGAATCGCTTTCATACCGCCACGGAATATCTCAGCCAGATAGCCGGCATTATTAAATGCGATACCGCCGATCAATGCCGTCCATGAGCTGATATTGATGTTGAAGTTACCCAAACCGAAATAAAGGATATAAATCTGGAATAATGAGGGGGTGTTCCTGGCAACCGAAATCCATGCCATCGCCACTCCGCGTAATATTTTACTCTGGGAATTACGCATGGCCGTCAGCGCAAAGGCGATCAGGACACCCAGTACCATGGTAATCACGGCGGTTTCAAGGGTGACTAATGCCCCCTGTAACATCTGTGGCAGCACATTAAAGGCGCTTCGCCAGTGGAAAGTATAATCAAGCATAGAGATCACCTTTATAGGTTTACTATCTTAGTATTTCGTATACGACATACATTACACGCAAACTTTATGCCAGGTTGTCACCAGCGGCTAATATTCGTTTTCGCGGAAGGTCTCAGGGAAAATAGTTATAATTTTCAGTAAGTCATAGCAGCCGTTCAGCCACAGATACTGAATCCAAAGAAAATGCCTGACTATTGTTGCCCGAAATTGCCACATGAAAGGACAGGCTGCGGTGTATTCAGGCACACCGGCAGTCCCGGTGCGCCAAAATGCTGCAACGGCAAAGGTGTAATACATCTGCATTAAATCCCAATGCCTGCAGGCCAGGTGTCGGTCAGAGTATATCCTTCCGGCCACGGGTCTTGCGGGTCCAGCATATGCTGATGTGTTCCGGTAACCCAGGCACGCCCTGAAATCGCCGGGATAATTCCCTGTCGGCCCTGAATATCCGTTGTTTCCAGAATACGGCAATGAAATTCTGAGCCAATAATTGAACGGCCAACAAAAGGCTGTCCCGGGCTCAGAATACCTTTGGCATGTAGTACTGCCATCCGTGCGGAACATCCGGTACCACAGGGAGAGCGGTCAATTTTACCCGGGCGAATCACCACTGCATTCGCGCCGGTCACTATGCCATTTTCGGTAGTGACTGGTGCCGCCAACTGACAAAAAGAGATGTGGTTCCAGTCAGCATTTAGAGGATGGCGGAATCCCAGTTGCTCGTTCGCCGCTTTGGTAATTTTCAAGCCGGTTTCTACCAAATCTTTCGCTTCATCCGCAGTGATGGAAAAACCTAATTTACGCGCATCGGTAATGGCAAAACTGTCACCACCATACGCGGTATCAACCTGAATACTGCCGAGCCCGGGGACTTCAATCCATGCATCCAGTTGGTCTGCGAACGAAGGGACATTATGGATTTCTACCCGCTGCACCTTTCCGTCCCTGCATTCAGCAATGGCCTCAATCAGCCCACCGGGCGCTTCCAGCACCAGCCGGGTCTCAGGTTCTGTCATTGGTAAAATACCGGTATCCAGTAATACGGTAGAGACACAAATAGAATTTGAACCGGACATCGGTGGCACGTCCGCCGGTTCCATAATGATCCATCCCATCATGGCCCGTGGATCTTTCGGTGGCACCAGCAGATTAACGTGGCGGAACACCCCACCGCGTGGCTCGTTCAGAACAAAGTTACGTAATACATTATCCCGCTCAATCCAGCGGGACTGCTCCCACAATGTCTCGCCCGGAGGAGGAGCAACCCCACCGACTATCACATCCCCGACTTCACCTTCAGCATGGCAACTGACTACATGAACAATTTTCGACGACCGCATCAGGAAATTCTCTCCGCTTCATTTCTTGTGCAAAAAACACCCGCCACTACAGGCGGGCCGGATATGACATGTCAGGAAT
Organism: Tatumella citrea; assembly: GCF_002163585.1. Taxonomy (NCBI): domain Bacteria; kingdom Pseudomonadati; phylum Pseudomonadota; class Gammaproteobacteria; order Enterobacterales; family Erwiniaceae; genus Tatumella; species Tatumella citrea. Next base: position 774,052 of record NZ_CP015579.1, on the reverse strand, counting down.
CAGTAATAAACGCCTGGTACGGTCAGATTGACAGGAGTACCGCCGACCCATTTTTTATACAGTTCAGCATAACGGCCGGTACGAACCTGCTGGTTAACAAACAGATTGAGGAAGTGGGTCAGCCCGTATTGATCACGTTTAACCGCCAGAGAAACGTAGTCGATGGTGTAAGGAGCGTTACCGGCAATTTTCAGACCTTTATATTTGCCGGATTTTATTACGGATGAAGCCACAGTATTGGTAACTACGGTTGCATCAATGTGCCCCTGAGCAACAGCCAGGATAGTATCGTTTTGTGACTGGTAAGCACGGAACGAGCCGGTTCCCCAGTCTTTTACGCTTTTCGCCAGGGCAATGGCTTCAAAGGTACCGCTGGTATCCCCTACCGGACGGCCTTTCAGATCGTCGAAGCTGTTGATGTTTTTATCGTCGCGGGTTAACACCACCATCTGGAAAGCAAAATACGGGATGGTCATTGAAACTGTTTTGGCACGTTCCAGGGTATCGGAAGTACTGGCCACAATAATATCAGCGCGACCAGACATCAGCGCAGGAATACGATCAGGGAAAGGCGTTTCGACAATCACCGGAGTAACACCCAGTACCTTGGCCAGATCTTTACAGTAGTCAACATCAAAACCTTCCGGATTGTTTTGGTCATCCCGCATTCCCATAGGAGGGAAATCAAGAGTCACGGCACAACGCAGTTTTCCGGAATCAATAATCGTATCTAATTGATCGGCATTTGCTGCATGAATGGAAGAAACGCTTGCCAGGGCAACGAGCGCTAAAGAGATAATCGTTTTTTTCATAAAGCCTCCGGTGACATATGTTGGATAACGGATATAGAATTTCGTATACCATATCCATTGCACAAATCGTGCCTGTTTTTAATTATTTTTAATTTTCAATGCATTATGGAAAATACCTGCAGTGAGGAAAGCTACAGGGTGACGACGTTGAGTCCTGACAGTGCATTTTTGAGCCCGGTAAGCACCGTTACGGGGCGAAAATATGAACTGATTTGGAGCTTAGCACCCGGAACTGAAAAACAGCCACAGTGATGACGTTATTTTGTGATCTCACCGATAACCTGCGATAACGCAGATAAGATAACCTTCTGTATTACTGGTAACTTTTATTAAATTCGCCTTTTTTGATAAGCAGAATACCGGCAGTAATGGCATTTTATAGAGGTTTTTTTTGCGGCTGCAGACAGCAGATTTCGTAAAAATAATAATAAATTCAGTAAGTCAGGTAATTTTCCGCACAGCTACAGCGGTAATGCCGGGACAGAAATTCAGAACGCTGGCTGATACCCGGCTTAAGGGTGCTTCAGCCCCCCGCATATTTAATGCATTTATTGCAGGGATATATTTATGCAACAGACATCACGTCCGCCATTTTTACGCCGTTTACTGATGAAAACAGGCAAAAAGTTTCTGCGCTGGAATAATGATTTTCAGACACGGCATTCACTGATCGCCACCACTCCGAAAATCGATAATTCAGCTTTTGACTGGGTTCCTTTGCTGGAAAACAACTGGCAGGAGATCCGTGCTGAACTGGATGATTTGCTGAAAAATCCGGAGAAAATCCCGTCATTTCACCAGATTTCACCGGATCAGAAACGTATTTCGAAAGGTGATAACTGGAAGACCTTTGGATTTTATGTTTACGGTAACCGGGTTGATGAAAACTGTGCTATTTGTCCAAAAACCGCTGAACTGATAAGTGCCATCCCGCATATGCGCACGGCAATGTTCTCGATACTGCAACCCCACTACCACATTGTTCCGCACAAAGGACCGACCCGTGCAGTTGTTCGTGCGCATCTGGGGCTGATAGTGCCAAAAGAACAGGAAAAACTGTGGATTCGCGTTGATGATCAGAAACTGCACTGGGAAGAAGGCAAAGTAGTTCTGTTTGATGATTCTTACGAGCATGAAGTGCGTAATGACACTGACGAACTGCGCGCCGTACTGTTCATGGATATCGACCGCCCGATGGATAAAACCGGTACTCTGGTCAACAATCTGCTGTTTTCACTGATTAAAGCCAGTCCGTATATCAAACAGCCGCTGAAAAATATCGCCAAATGGAATCAGAATAACCACTAACCGGCGCCTTGTATTTACATCAGCAACGCCATTATCCGGCCAATTTTCTGCCCGCTTAAAGATTAAAAAGCCGCTCCCGAAGGAGCGGCCCGATTCAGAAATCACCTGATGCTATCCTGGTGAATTAATGTGTCTGGTTGATCAGATTGTCCGGCAAAGCATAAGCAATAATATAATCCCCGACATCCGGCGAATGACTCATCCCCCCTGCCGAGATCACCACATACTCTTTACCTGTTACCGGAGATTTATAAATCAGCGGTGCTGCAACTGCTCCTACCGGTAACCGGGCTTTCCATACGACTTTACCGGTTGAGGAATCCATTGCCCGCAGATAGTAATCCTGAGTACCCGCGAAGAATACCAGGCCCGACGCGGTGGATGTCGGCCCTCCCAGGGTCGGCATACCCAGAGGTATTTGCATGTGCGTTTTAATTCCTAAAGGCCCGGTATCCTGAACCGTTCCCAGAGGAACCTGCCAGACCAGCTTACGGGTATTAAGATCTATCGCACTCATGCTACCGAATGGCGGATTATTACAAGGCACACCCAAAGGCGACTGGAGAATATCAATTTTCACGCCGCCATAAATACCGGCGATCTGCGGCCTGATGGTTCCCATAAAGCCCGGAACCTCATCAGTGGTAACTTTGTATTTTTTCGCGTTTTCCCGGGTGACTAACGACATTCTTAACGGCATGCGCATATCATTGACAAACATCATGCCGGTATTTTCGTCAATCGTCAGTCCTCCCCAGTTCATTCCCCCTAACAGGCTTGGCCATTCAATATACGGTTTTTCTGTCGGCGGGGTGTATGGACCCACATACACTGAATCTTTAAACATGATCCGGCAGTAAAGCTGATCAAAGGTAGTAATCCCCCACATTGATTTTTCTGTCAGTGGCTCCGCACCAATTGTTGGCATACCAACAGAGAAAGGCTGGGTTGGGGATAAATGCTCTCCTTCGGCTGCCGGGGACGAAACAACCGCACGCTCCTGCACTTCAGTCAGAGGCTGACCGGTTCGACGGTCAAGTACAAATATCTGACCAGTTTTGGTGGTCTGGATTAATGCAGGGACTTCTTCGCCATTAGCATTTTTCATCTGGTATAAAACTGGCTGAGAAGGTAAATCGTAGTCCCAGACATCGTGGTGAACTGTCTGATAGACCCATTTCACTTTACCGTTTGAAGCATCTACCGCAACAATCGCCGCCCCATACTTCTCTTTTGCCTGATTACGATCGCCACCCCAGTAATCCGGTGGTCCGTTGCCGGTAGGCAGATAAACCAGATTCAGCTGTTTATCATAGGTCGGAATAGTCCAGACATTGGGTGTTTCAAGAGTGAACTGATGATCGGCGGCCGTCGTATCCGCAGAGTCTTTTGCACCAACATCCCAGGCCCAGACTAATTTACCGGATAGCACATCAAAAGCACGGACTGTCCCGGAAGGTTCACCAGCAACAATGTCTCGTACCCAGCCTCCGACAACCGCCAGATGCCCCATCACGACCGGCAGAGAGGTTGGATGGTAACGTTTGCTGTTCTCGGTAGGCCCCATACCTTTTTTAAGATCAACGTAACCGTTGTCACCAAAGGTGGTACACAGAGAGCCATCGTGAGCATCAAGCGCAAATAAACGAGCATCGACAGAAGATACAAGGATCCGCTGACGGCACTGTTTTACTCCACTGAATTCGGCTTTTTGTGCTTCCGGCAAACCGGGATCGTTATCAATATCATAATAGCCTACCCCGCGACAGGTCACATGCTCAGCAGTTTTGGCATGAGGATCAAACTTCCACAATGCTTTACCACTGTCAGCATCAAGCGCAGTAATCAGGTTTTCAGGGGTGCATGAGTAGAGGACATTCCCGATTTGTAACGGTGTATTTTCATCAACGCCAGTACCTGAGCCGGTAATTCTTCGTCCGGTACGGTATGTCCAGGCCACCTGTAATTCACTGACATTACCAGGTGTAATCTGGCTATAGGGCGCAAACCGGGTGCCTGAAGCATTTCGTCCGTAAAACTCCCAGTTAGCCGGCTGGTCATCTGTTTTACTGGCATGAGGAGTTTGCGCGACCGGATTAGAAATACCACCGTGTGGATAGAAGGCAGCAATAAATGTGGCGACCAATGCCAAAAATACCACATTACCGAGCCAGTTAGCGGAACGTTGCAGGGATTTCGAAGCAACAGAATTCGCGGCACCATTCCACAGGCTAAGCAGCAAAATAATTGCCGGAATCAGCAGGCGAGGCAGAAGCAGCCAATAATCTACTGCTCCTGTTTCAGATAATGCCCAAATACAGGTGATAATAAAAACCAGAACAGAGTAAGCTGTAGTAAAGGTTTTTCTTAATAATGAAAAAATGGCCAGTAATAAATATGCCAGTCCTGCGATAAGATAATAATACGACCCTCCCAGAGAAACTAACTTAACGCCACCATAAAGCAATACCCCTGAGATAATAAGAACAACAACTGAAAATAAGATATTAAGAGTTTTTTTAATTGAAGAATTAAAACTCCCGGAATGAAGATCACTCATAATCTTTTATAATTTCCAATAGAAAATACAACGCCTCTCGCCGTAAAGCGAAGACTCAATGCAGTTTTATGTACCGATATTTTATCGCAGATTTAATCAGGTATAGTCTGTGTTATACCGCACAACCAATGACCACAGCCACAGAATTGAACATGATAAATATACAATAACCTTGCCATTGAATATTCAGACTTTTGCAATAAGCACTCTTTAGTTAATTATTGATACTTAGTTATCTTTGGTACCAGTCCTTACAGGAAATATAATCCATCAGGACCTGGTCCGACGCTCAGAACACTCAGTTAACCTTTCTGATACAGACGGAAACCAAAGTGAACATTATGTTACTCTTGTTAATATACCAAATCAAAGTGTAATCAGATGCTAACGATTAATTATTTTCATTGACAGTTGCGCAAAATAACATCAACTTTGAAAAAAAAGAGACTCTCAGAGTGGTTTGCGCATCAGCGCATTTTCCAGTGTCACGCCACGACGAACCGGGTATCCTCGTTCCATAACCACAAACCCCATCTGCCTGAAAAAGGGTTCTGCTGTTTTGCTTACCTGTGCCGTCAGTTCGCTTAACTCAAGACGTCCGGCTTGTTCATGGATAGCGTTCATTAACAGACTGCCAACCCCCTGACGCGGGTACTTTCCCGAAACAAAGAAATGATCAATATATCCGTCGGGTTGAACATCGGCATATCCGGCAATATCGCCGGCAATTTCCACCACAAACGGCTGCAGTTTTCTCATCATCGCTGTCCAGCGATGAGCATCAATATCCTCTGACGCCCATGCGGCAATTTGCTGCGGCGTATAATCCCGTGCTGCAATATCACGGATGGAGGAACAGAAGACCTGAAAAAGTGCAGCCTCATCCCCTTCTCTGAATCGTCGTAATTTCATACAGTCCTTATGGTGGCTAAACAGTGAAGCTCTGAAGGTGAAATATCAGCAAATTTTCATACCGTAATAATAGTTTTTTTCATGAAGATTCAGCTAACAGCACTGAGGATAGCGAGTGGATAACAGCAAGCAGAACCAGAAAACAAACATCAGATGTTCTCAAATACACAGCCTCCGGGGAATATTGCTCCACCGGAGGCTGCACATAATAACGTTGTCTGAAAAGCAGGGTTATGCCGACAGAATGGCTTATTCCGCCAACACCCAGACACTGACACTGCCAGCATTACAGAAGAATTGCCCGTGCCCCTGTTCATCAGTTTCAACAATATCTTCCCGGTTGCCCAGCAAATCACGCCATTTTCGCTGTGCTAACGCTTCACCGGTATCAATACTCTTCTCTCCGGCCTCACCGTTAGACATCACAACAACACATCCCTGCTGCTCTGCAGTACCACTGCGGCTAAAGGCGATGCAGTTAGGATGGTCAAAATAGTCAGTCTGAGCCCCCCAGGCATAAGTTTGTCGTGCCCGGATCAGCGTTTCCAGGTGTTCAATCACCGGGAGTTCAACTGTACATGGCTTACCGTCATCCCCTGCATCTTCATAGCTGGCCCCGGTCAGGTCCGGATAAAAAATGATAGGCACACCCTGCTCGCGCAATAAGGTCAACGCATAAGCTAAAGGCTTAAACCAGGGTTCTACCGGGGATTCCAGCGCCTGTAACGGCTGAGTATCGTGGTTGGCAACCAGCGTCACCGCGTGTGCTGCATCTGCTGCCACCAGTGTATTGTCAAAGATCTTGCTGAGATCAAAATCTGAACCGCCTTTGGAGGCATGATGGAAGTTCAGCTGGAGCGGTGCATCAAACAACATGGTTTTATAGTCAACCTGCTGCAGATAGTTCTGCAACACTTCCACTTCAAATGACCAGTATTCTGCCACCATATACATCGGTTGTTCCGAATGTTCCTGAATATGGTCAATCCACTCTTTATAGAACCAGGCAGGGATATGTTTCACCGCATCCAGCCGGAAGCCGTTACATTTGGTTTGATCGATAATCCAGCGACCCCAGTATTTCAGCTCTTCATTCACTGCATTATTTCGGAAATCGATGTTGGCGCCCATCAGGTAATCGTAATTACCGAACTCTGAATCTACCTGATCATTCCAGCCACCGGCGGTATAGTCGTTCACAATCTTAAAAATGCCGTTTTCGTCCGGATTTTCGATATGGTCAACGCCACTGAAGCAGCGGAAATCCCAGATAAATTTCGAATACTCACCCTTTCTGCCAGGAAAGGTAAAACGGGTCCAGGCTTCAGCATCAATGACTTCGTCACTGATATCATCACGATCATCCATATTCACGCGATTAACCTGGACCTGCTCTTTTTCATCCGCGCCCATCTTGTGATTAAGTACCACATCAATGATCACGCTGATCTTATTCTGTTGCAGAGCATTTATCGCTGCCAGTAACCCTTCTTTATCTCCGTACTTGGTCGCACGGGTTCCTTTTTGATCAAATTCGCCAAGATCAAACAGATCATAGATATCGTAACCCACTGAGCTTCCGCCGGAATCACCTTTGCAGGCCGGTGGCAGCCAGACACCTGTGATACCAATTTCTGACAGCCATGCGGCTTTTTCGGCAGCTTCCGGCCAGAGTTTGCCTCCGTCCGGGTAATACCAGTGAAAAAACTGAAACAGCGTAGGATTCTGCATAGTCGTTTTCCCATAACAAGACCGGTGGATGAAGTATGGTGCAGGATGGAAAAAAGTAGCAGCGGAGCTCAGAGAATTGTGTAAAAAACATCCACCAAAAGATAAAGACTGTTCAGCGCATTCCCTCACTGACGTAGTCTGCGAACAGGGCAAAAGTGAAGAAACAGGGCGATAATGCCGTGGCCACTTTTCCCGGCCACAGACAGTACACCCCGTGCTGACGATTTAGCGCAATACAGCAGCAGAACGAGACAGAGCACTGATCAGTTGGTCATTTTCTGAAACGGTTCTGAACGGTGACGGATACTGACGACGTGTATAGCCGTAACTGAGGCCGTGGCGGGGATCAGCGAATGCCTGCTGTCCGCCAGCCCCGCTGTGACCAAATGCGCCCTGACCGAGCGAAGGATAATATTCAGCGCTGGCATGAAAACCGACGGAAAACGCTTTGAAGTTTTTCAGTACCAGATCCTCGCCTCGTGACTGAATCTGTGTGACCTGCGACAGTGTCTCTGCTGTCAGCAGTGGTGGTTTATTTTCAACCTGACTGGCTGCCACAGCATACATTTTTGCCAGACCACGGGCAGAAGCTACACCGCCGAAAGATATCGTCCCCGAACGTCTGGCCTTCAGGGAGTTGACCAGTGCCCAGAGCGGCGGGTTGTCGGGATGATGGCGGTTAAACGCAATGCCAGCAATGCTGTCAGCTGCAGGAGCATTAGCCAGCAACTCCGCCAGTTTCTCAGGGGTAAGATCACCCGCTAAAGTTGGCTGATAACGCGAGTCCAGGGCCTCTGGCATCCCCAGGAAAAAATCCACGTCGTAAGCCTGCTGCACCCGTTCAGAAAAATGCTGCTGAACAGTTCGGCCGGTGACACGGCAGACCACTTCGTTCAGCAGAGCTCCAAACACCAACGCGTGATAGCCAAAAGCAGAGCCCGGGTTCCAGTAAGGACGTTGTCTGGCCAGCTGTTCAGCCACTCGCCGGTCATCGGTCAGCTCATCGGCAGTGAAGCCGTAGTCAGCACCAGGCAAACCCGCCTGATGACTCATCAGCTGACGCAGGGTGATATTTTCTTTACCCTTTGCTGCAAATTCGGGCCAGTAATAACTGACTTTTTCATCCAGGCTGAGCAGCCCGTCCTGTAGCAACAGCGCCACGACTAAAGCTCCGGCACCTTTACTGGCAGAATAAGTATCAAACAATGCATCAGCCGTGGTTTCCGGCCCGCTCCATAAATCAACCACCAGCTTTCCGTGGTGGTAGGCTGCCAGCTGAGCACTTAACTGCCCATTTTCGGCTGCCACAACTTCAGCAAAGGTGCTTTTTACTGCTTCAAAACCGGCAGCAACACTGCCATGGATCAGGTTTTCATCATTCATCACAGATGCCTTAATGGGGATACAGACGGCATATCTGGCACTGAGCGACCAGTAATCCGAATTTCATAAATTATCCGTTGTTTTTCGAATATAAAACTCAGTACTTAAGGTTTTATTAAGAATTAAATAATTTATACCTCACATTTCGTGCCAAATAACAATTTATTACACAATGTTTCAACCCCTACCGGTTTACTTTCAGCGCTATTCGGGATATTTCATATACTCATGAAAATGATATTAATTGTAATTATCATTTAGGATTAAGTGACGGGGAATTCTGGTGTTAGCAACTTTTGTTATCGCACTGCGTGAGGGGCTCGAAGCTGCTCTGATCGTCGGCATTATTGCCGCGTTTTTACGTAAAAACGGGAAAAGTCTGGGTGCCATGTGGGCAGGAGTCGTGCTGGCCGTTTTCCTTTCATTACTGGTCGGTGTTGGCCTCAGCCTGACCGAACGTGCTCTGCCTCAGGCCAGCCAGGAAGCGATGGAAACCGTGATTGGTCTGGTGGCTGTATTTTTTGTAACCGGAATGGTGATGTGGATGAACAACCACGCCCATGAAATTAAGCGCCAACTGGAAAGCGAAGCCGCCGTTGCCATCCGACAATCCAGTGCCATGGCGCTGGCCAGCATGGCTTTTCTGGCTGTCCTTAAAGAAGGCTTTGAAACCAGCGTCTTTTTGCTGGCGACCTTCTCAGTTGCTCAGTCTGCCGTCTGGGCGGTGGCAGGTGCTGTTCTTGGGTTGATCCTGGCTGTCGTCATTGGCTGGGGTATCTATATCGGTGGTGTCAAACTCAACCTGGGTCGTTTCTTTCGCTATACCGGCATGTTCCTGATTCTGGTTGCCGCCGGGTTGATTATCAGCGCTCTGCGTAGCGGTCATGAAGCTGGCTGGCTGAATATTGGTCAGCAACGGGTTGCTAATCTCAGTTGGGCCATCCCTCCCGGATCAGTACGTTCAGCACTGATCACTGGTGTTCTGGGTATTCCAACCGATCCCCGGTTACTGGAACTATGTGGCTGGGGTATCTACATCGTGCTGGTAGGTATTCTGGTCTACTGGCCACGTCATTTACGACCTTCAGCCACCCGCAGCCGCCAGTTACTGTTTGGTTCGGCCGCGGTACTGGCACTGGCTGCACTGGCGCTATTCAGTGGTTATCCCCGCGCGACCCTGCAACTTCCTGCCACAGCCCCTCTGCAAGGTGGTGGAACGGCTACTGTGCAGAAACAATCTGCCGGGGGCTACCAGTTACAGATTACCACCGCTCAACAGAAGCAACTTAGCTATGAGCTTGCCGACGGCCAGCAAAAAAGCTCAGAGCAGCGAGGTGTCGTATTGCAGCAATGGAATATTACCCGTCAGCCGGAAGTGAGTGGTCTGCCCGCAACGCTGACCGTCGATCAGGTCCTGGCACTGTACGGTAATCGCATTCCGGTTGGGTTAAGTCCGGCGCAGCACCCCGGCCCGTATAACGTTAGCTGGCAGGTCAACTGCTCGGTGGATGCTGAAACGGCAGGCCAGGCGCTCTACAGTGCAGCCGCTCACACCACCACGCTGATGACCCTTTCCGGTGGCGGTTTATTGTCTCCACGCACCTATACTGCCCGCAGCCCAATGCCGCAGGTCGGTTGTGACTGGCAGCTGGATGACAGCTGGCAATCTCAGGTCGATGACGCCATGCAAAATGTAGTTCAGGCACAGTTGCGTCATACCTTCTGGGCTATTCAGTTGCCGCTACTGTTAGGTTTGCTGGCCATTATTTTACTCATTCTGGCATTGCGCCGCCGGGACGATTCCCGTCAGGCATCTGATGCTGGTTATCGTTCTGTTTCTCCTGAAAACAAATAAAGGAACTATTCATGCTCAAATCTGCTTTTATTAAGAAACCCTCTGTTCTGAGTTCAGCAATCGTTTCGGCACTGTTACTGGTCTCGGTTGATGCAATGGCAGCCGGTGGTGCAGCTCCGGTGAGCAATGGTGTATCTCAGGTGAATGTCACCTTAACCGGCGCAGAAGGCGGAACATGTATCGTTGACCACAGCAGTGCCAAGGCTGGTCCGGTGACTTTCACCGTAGTCAACAAAACGGCTACTGCAATCACTGAACTCGAATTACTGAGTGACAACCGTATTCTTGGTGAAAAAGAAAACCTGGCTCCGGGGCTGCCTGCGGCTAAGTTCACTCTGACACTGGATGGCGGCAAATATCAGATTTACTGTCCTGGTGCTAAGCAGGAACTGATTAACTTTACCGTCACCGGTAAAAGTGCAGCTAAAGCCACCGGTAGTACTGCTGAACTGCTGAAGCAAGGTACTGTGGGTTATTCTGCCTATGTAAACGGTGTGGTAGACGCGATGGTAGTGGCGGTTGATCAGCTGAAAGCCGATATTGATGCTGGTGATCTGGAAAAGGCAAAAGCCCAGTATGCAAAAGCCCGTCCGTTCTACGAACGTATCGAATCTGATGTCAGCGGTTTCGTACTACCTGGTTTTAAAGCCACTGATAATGCCGGTAACCTCGATTATCTGATCGATATGCGTGCCTCTAACCTCGACCCTAAAGTGGGCTGGCACGGTTTTCACGCGATTGAGCGCGATCTGTTCGGTAACGGAAAAATCACCGACGACACCAAAAAACTGGCCGCAGAGCTGCAGCAGAATGTCACCAAACTGGACAGCCTGACTAAAGCGCTGACCTATAAGCCTGAAGATCTGGCTAATGGCGCGGCTGACTTGCTGGAAGAAGTACAGAGCAACAAAATCAGTGGTGAAGAAGAAGCGTTCAGCCACATTGACCTCGTGGACTTTGCCGGTAACGTGGAAGGTGCCCAACAGGCGTTTGAATTCCTGAAACCAGGCCTGAGCAAAATCGACCCTGATTTGACCAAACGTGTTGAAAGTCAGTTTGCTAACGTCAATAAAATGCTTGATGCCTATCGTGATGGTAAAATCGCCGGTGGTTATAAATACTACACTGCAGATCTGAAAGCCGCTGATGCTGCGAAACTGAGTAAAGCCGTTCAGGCGCTGCAGGAACCGTTATCTAAAATTGCAGAGAAAGTGGCGACCGTCGGAGGTGCCTGAGTCATGAAGGACAAACAGTTTGCGAAGCGTGATACCACCAGCGTTTCACGCCGTCATCTGTTGAAAGGAGCTGTGGCCAGTGCACTGGCCCTGCCCGGCGTTGCGGCTGCTCATAATGCAGCCGCCGCGAAAGCCGACCCGGAAGACCGGGTCGACCTTTCACAGCAACATGCCTTTTATGGTCATGCCGGTCAGGCCGGTGTGACTACCCCGCCTCAGCGTCATGTGATGTTTATGACCTTTGATATGACCAGTCAGAACCCGCGCGATTTGCAGATTTTACTGGCGCGGTGGTCGGCAGCAATTGCCCAGATGATGGCTGGTGAGATTATTGGTCAGGTTGAGCCGGAGAGAAACAGTGGAATCGGCATGGATACCGGTGAAGCGCTCGACCTTGCTCCGGCATCACTGACCGTCACCGTCGGATTAGGTCCACGTATTTTTGGTGATACTTATGGCCTGCAACAGCATAAGCCACCGTTAATGCGGGAGCTGGAAGAACTGCCCAGTGATAACCTGCAACCGGCATTGAGCGGTGGTGATCTTTCACTACAAGCCTGTGCTGACGACCCGCAGGTTGCCTATCATGCTATCCGGAATCTGGCCCGAATTGCCAAAGATACCGGAGCTGCGGCTACCCGCTGGTCAGTACTGGGTTTTGGCCGTGCCTCGGCCGGAAAAAATCAGTCGACACCTCGTAATCTGTTCGGTTTTAAGGATGGCACCCGCAACCTGACTGAGCAGAGTGATTTCGATAAATTTGTCTGGATTAACGATGGCGGTCCGGCCTGGCAGCAAAAGGGAACCTACCAGGTGGTGCGCAAAATAAAAATGCACATCGAAAACTGGGATACTGATCGCGTCAGCGACCAGAATGCGGTGTTTGGCCGGCATAAAGTCTCCGGTGCACCATTAAGCGGCGAAAAAGAGTTCGATACCCCGGACTTCCAGAAAAAAGGGAGCGACGGAACCCATGTCATCCCAATGACAGCGCATATCAGTCTGGCCGCTCATGAGAATAACCAGGGAATTCGCATTCTGCGCCGTTCGTATAACTATACCGACGGCATAAATAACCTGGGAATGCTGGATGCAGGTTTGCTGTTTATCAGCTATCAGAAAGACCCGGCCCATTTCGAAGCGTTGCAGACAAGGCTTGGTGCCGCAGATGCACTGAATGAGTATATCTCGCATATCGGGTCGGGAATTTTCTTTATCCCTCCGGCTCCGGCAGAAGGCGAGTATATCGGTGCACAACTGTTTGCCTGACAATAACTCTGGCTGTGCTGTTTATTGCATAGCGGATAATCAGGCTTCAGACTGACCCGCTGAACGGTGCAGATTCATCTGCACCGTTTTTTCTTGCCTGGCAATTGCCTGTGAGTCTGGCTTTAACCCTGGATCAGTTCACTGCTAAAGATTGTTGTTTTGCCGACAGCGAATCAATAAAACACGGAAGCTCATCAATATCACAATAGTGGTCAGCATGTTCAAACAGTACCGGCGCTCCCAGAAACACCGAATATCCCGCATGCTTCAGCATGGTAAAATCATTATTGTCGTTACCAAAAACCCAGGCATTATCTACTGCTATCCCCAGTTTCTGTAATGCAGCATATTTATTATTACTCGCAGGCGTAATATCAAAAATATCTTCATTCCGGTGATGATAGATAATGCTGTGACTTCCCTGCTCAAGCAGAAACCTGCTGGCTGTTTCCTGAAAATTATTGTCCAGAACCAGGATTTTAGTGACGCCTTCATCCACTACCGATTGCTGGTGAGTTTCGCAGGGAGTCAGAGAGCGGATATAGTCGTGAAACGGGTGACTTTTCGCAGAGACAGAATAGTTCCAGTTTCCGTCGAGCAGATACGGAACCTGTTGTTGTACTAACAATTCCAGTAGCCCTGAAAGTTCGTGGCCAGAAAAATTCTGACTAAACAGGCACTCCCCACTTTTCCACGCCATGCTGCCGTTACAACCAATCATCACATGATGATGCAGACTTTCCGGCAACAGCGGCAGCATGTCCCTGACCGGTCTGGCCGAGGCAAACACAATGTTGTGATGGCTGCTGATATTTTCTAACGCCAGCAACATCTCGCCAGAAAGCGGCTGGCCGTTTTTAATGATGGTCCCGTCTAAATCGAATATAAAATCTTTCATGGTTTACGTTCCGCCCGGTTTATATTTCCGGTACTGGCTGTAGTTCAAAAAACAGATGACTGGTCAGAAAGCATAGCCGTAACCCAATTCCCCTGAGTTACCCGATAACCGCTCACCGGTTAGTGAAGGAGTCAGACAATTGCTGATTTATTTTGCTGTAATCAATGTCTGAAACTCCACCGGAACAGTCACCAGATTATATTGTGTTACTGTAAGCAAGTCTCTTCCGGCGGTAACATTAACCTGCAAAGGTTATTATGTCGAAGCAGCAATCACGAGGTTTCGCCGGTCAGCAGTGTTTTGGGCTATGAGCCCGTGGGAAATGCGTTCTCCAGCGCAGCCCGTCGCGGGTATTGGTTAATGGCCGGTATTCACATCCTACCCATCCCTGATATCCGACATCGACCAGCGCATCGAAAATAAAATTCCAGTTAAGCTCGCCACTACCAGGCTCATTACGTCCCGGAGAATCGGCAATCTGCACATGCCCGATATGTGGAAAGAAATGGCGTAGTTTAGCCGTGACGTCCCCTTCACTTCTTTGGGTATGGTAGAAATCAAACAGCAGTTTAACGTTATTCGCTCCGGAATCCTGAATAACAGACAGCGCCTGAGCCTGAGTATGGAGAATAAATCGCGGATTATCATGAGGATTCATCGCTTCCAGAACCAGTTCGATATTATCCCTCGCTGCCAGTTCAGCCGCAGTTCTGACATTCTCAACCAAAGTGCTGTACGCTGCTTCATCACTGACATCCGGTTGCCGGATACCGGACTGAAGATGGATAGTCCGGCAGTTCAGGCCGGAAGCGTATTCGATAGCCTTCTCTATGTCGGCGATAAATGCTGTCACACTGTCCGGGTGACAGGCCTGACCGGAGGCTTTAAGCGATCCTGCCGGGCCGACCGGAGTATTAATCAGTACCTGCTGCAACCCACTGTTTGCCAATAACTCCCTGAAAAATAGAACGGAGTGCTCATAAGGCCAGGCAAACTCAGCTGCCTTAAATCCGGCTGCTGCCGCAGCATCATAACGCTGCTCAACCGGAAGTTCGGTAAACAACCATTTCAGGTTAGCGCTAAACTTTAGTAAATGAGTCATAGAGCACCGTTTTCTTACTGGAGGATACCGACACTCAAACTACGATATCGGCCTTATAGTATCAATATAATCTTCTGACATGTGAAATAACGATTAAAATCTACTTTCGGCTGGAGACATATCAATATTTTCGTCTCTTCAAAGTCATGAAATTAAAATACCAACTCACCTTAAAATGTTCCAATAGCACTCATTATTGCATCGAATTAATAAACCGCAGCTTTGAGCATCACTTACCCCATGTAAATCATTAGGTTAGAAAAAATTCTCGATATTTATTTACTGTTCAGCTTTATTCATTTTTCTTAAAAAATAAACCCATTATCCCCGACTGCATCTTATTTTTATATACGTTGCTTATGTTTTTCTTAATTTCTCTGAATAGCCATCTGTTGCACTATCCGGAGAACGTTATTTTCACCCTGACCAGATTCATGGGTGTTATAACCACGGCCACGTGGCAAGCCTGCAAATGACTATGTTGAGATAACTATAATGTCAAACACTCCAAAAGATAACGCTGTCGCAACCAGTATAGAACTGAGTACTATCCAGCCTATTCCTGCCAATGAGCGCCATGGTAAACCACGCGATCTTTTTACCATTTGGTTTGGTTCAAACATAATGCTACTCACGGTGATTACCGGAGCTCTGGCAGTAAGCATTTTCCACCTGTCTTTTATCTGGGCAACTATCGCCGTATTGATTGGAAACCTGGCAGGTGGTTTGTTTATGGCGCTGCATTCAGCACAGGGGCCGCAATTAGGTGTGCCGCAGATGGTACAGACCCGTGGACAATTTGGTTCATATGGCTCAGTACTGGTGGTTGCACTGGTCGTTATCATGTATATCGGCTTTCTGGCATCGAACCTGGTTCTGGGAGGCCAGTCACTTCATGCTATTTATCCCCCTGTCTCAACGGATAGTGGCATTCTGATCTCTGCAGTGCTTAGTCTGGTAGCCTGTGCCTTCGGTTATAATCTGATTCACGCATATACCAAAGTCATGTCGTGGGTATCAGGGATTATTTTAGTTGCTGCATTTGTCTGGATTATTTTCATTCATGGTCTGCCAACTGATTTTCTCGCACAAAATGGTTTTAACCTGAGCGGTTTTCTTGGAGCCATTTCTATTGCTGCACTATGGCAATTGGCCTATGCCCCTTATGTTTCTGATTATTCGCGTTATATGCCAAAAGATATTAGCGAAAAAAGTGTCTTTTGGTGCAGCTATCTTGGCTGTGTGCTCGGTTCACTGTTTCCAATGATTCTTGGGATTTTGGTATCAGTTTGCATCGTAAATGGCGATTTAATCACCGGGATTGTTAATATGACAGGAGGATTGTCTTCTGTCGTTATTATCGTTTTTGCTTTGGGAATTGCTGCTACAAATGCAATGAATTTGTATTGCGGAGTGCTCTGTACACTCACCCTCGGCCAAACATTTTTGCCAAAATGGTCGCCACTTTCAGGTTCCCGCATCGTAGTTTCAATTATCACTATTCTTATCGAAGTATTAATTGCCGTTTATGGCCAGGAGAACTTCCTGGTGAATTACACTAACTTTATTTTAATGCTGCTGTATGTACTGGTGCCCTGGACCGCTATTAATCTGGTTGATTACTATCTGGTCGCACACGGTAAATATGATGTTCCATCGTTTTTCCGTCGCGACGGCGGCATATATGGTTATTTCAATTCAAAAGCTATTTTCTGTTATCTGCTCGGAATTGTGGTTGAGATTCCATTTATGTCTACGGCTATTTATACCGGACCGGCAGCTAATATGCTGGGAGGCGCAGATATATCCTGGATTATTGGTTTGGCAGTTGTTTCACCGGTGTATTTTTTGCTCAGTCGTACTCAAACATCCACCCAGACCTCAATTGTTAAGTAATCACAGGAGATAGCAATGAACAATAGTGAAACCTATGACTACATTATTATTGGTGGGGGATCGGCGGGTTCCGTGCTCGCGTCACGTCTTGCTCAGCAGCCAGATCTGAAGATTTGTCTTATTGAGGCTGGAAGTCGTGATGATACACCACGAATTCAGACTCCTGCCGGAACTATCACCTTATATAAGAGTAAAAAGTTCAGCTGGAATTTTTACTCCATGCCACAAACGCGCTTAGGAGGAAGAACAATCCACGTCCCGCGCGGGAAAGCGCTTGGCGGATCTTCATCCATGAACAGTATGATCTATATTCGTGGCTTACCGTCAGATTATGATAACTGGAAAAAGCAAGGCTGTGACGGCTGGGGCTGGGATGATGTTCTGCCGTGGTTCAAATATTCGGAGAAAAATTTACTCTCACAAGATCCTGCTTATCATGGATTTGAAGGCGAATTACTGGTTGATAAACCTCGCGACCCAAATCCACTATCCAGACTATTTGTCTCCGCAGGACAAAGCTGCGGATTAGCTGAAAACAATGATTTTAACGGCAAATCGCTGGCTGGTGTTGGCATTTATAACGTCACCCAAAAAGATGGTAAGCGTTTATCAAGCTATCGGGCTTTTTTACATCCTCATCTGGAACGCAGTAATTTAACCGTCAAGACGGGCTGTACTGTGCAAAAGTTGATTATCGAAGACAAAATAGTCAAAGGTGTTTCTGCGACTGAAGAAGGCAGCACTGAGACAATATCACTTCTTTGTCGCCATGAAGTGATTCTCTCAGCAGGCTCAATTAGCTCGCCGCATATTTTAATGAAATCAGGCATCGGACCAGCAGCAGAACTTGAAGCTGCTGGCATCACCGTAATACACCCTCTGCCTGGTGTCGGGAAAAATCTTCAGGATCACCTTGATGGTCTGGTCACTGTTCGCTCTAAAAGCCCGGTAACACTCGGCTTTTCATTGGCTGCATGGAAACCGATTCTGACTTCTCCGTTCAGTTACTTGTTACGCCGTAAAGGCTGGCTAACCACCAACTATGTAGAGGCCGGTGGATTTGCCAGCACAAAACTTAGTCAGGGTGAACCCGATATTCAGTTTCATTTTGTACCGGGTTACCGCAGCCATCGTGGGCGTCTGTTTGAATGGGGACATGGTTTCGCTATCCATACCTGTGTTCTGCGCCCAAAATCAATCGGTGCATTACATTTGCAACGTGACGGGAAAATCGCCATCGACTTCAATTTTCTCGCGGACCCTTATGATGCCAACGTTCTGGTTGAAGGAATAAAAGCAGCAAGAAATATCCTGTCCCAACCAGAATTTAAAGCGCTGCATGGCGAAGAGATGTTGCCTGGTAAAAATATTCAGACTGACGAGCAATTACATCAGTACGTCAAAGAGTATTGCGCCACAGTTTTTCATCCGGTTGGCACCTGTAAAATGGGCCTCGATGCAATGAGCGTCGTTAACCCGGATACCCTTGAGGTATATGGGGTAGATAACTTACGAATAGCAGATGCATCCATTATGCCAACGCTTATCAGCGGTAATACTAATGCTCCGTCAATTATGATTGGTGAGCGTGCAGCCAGCATGATTCTCAACAAAATATCTTCAGCAAGCGTGAGTCAACAGGAAAACACCTATGCATAACCGTGATTACTGGCAAGACCTGCTAAAGAAACAAAAATTTATTCGCCATTCGTTTATTGAAGGTTCCCCCTGGTTTGCTAAAAGCGGGAAAACTTACGAGGTGATTAATCCGGCCAGCAATATGGTACTGGCTGAAGTAACCGCTTGCCAGGCTGATGACGTAGAAATAGCTGTACGTTCAGCGCGTCAGGCATTTGATTCAGGCATCTGGTCGGATTCCCCGTTATCGCATCGTAAAGCAGTGTTGCAAAAACTGGCAGAACTGATGCTGGAACACAGAGAAGAACTGGCTCTACTTGAAAGTGTAAGTATGGGTAAACCAGTACTTGATGCTTTTAACATTGATATTCCGGGTGCTGCTCACGTCATTTCATGGTACGCAGAAAGCATTGACAAAATTTATGATGAAATTGCCCCGACCCGACCGGGTACTCTGGCTACAATCACCCGCGAACCCGTGGGAGTAGTGGCTGCGATTGTTCCCTGGAATTTCCCGCTGGATATTGCTGCATGGAAAATCGGTCCGGCATTAGCCGCTGGCAATAGTGTGATACTCAAACCTTCGGAGCATTCACCTTTCACCGCTTTAAAGTTAGCTGAGCTGGCGTTGAGAGCCGGGCTTCCGGCTGGCGTTCTGAATGTCGTCACCGGCTTGGGAATGGAAACCGGTGCAGCTCTGGGATTACACAAAGATGTTGATGTCATTACCTTTACAGGCTCGACAGCGGTCGGCAAAGCTTTTATGGAATATTCAGGCAAATCAAACCTGAAACAGGTCTGGCTTGAATGCGGCGGGAAAAGCGCCAACATCATTTTGTCTGGTTGTCAGGACCTTGAGCTGGCTGCAGAGAAAGCGGCATTCGGGATTTGCTTTAATCAGGGTGAAGTCTGCTCGGCTAACTCCCGGTTATTAGTTGAACGCAGTATTTATGCTGACTTTATGGAAAAGCTTCTCGAACAACTGCAGCACTGGCAACCCGCACATCCAATGGAACCAACGGCAAAGATGGGAGCAATGATCTCAACTGCGCACAAGGATAAGGTACTGAATTTTATTCATACCGCGATTGAACAAGGCGGAATTCTTCGTGCCGGGGGTGAGCAGGTAGAAATTGAATCAGTAGCTAATTACATTTCTCCAACGGTTATTGAGGTGACGAGCGATGATATGGCTTTATGGCGTGATGAAGTTTTTGGCCCTGTATTAGCGATCAAAGTCGTTGAGGACGAAAAAGAAGCTATTGATCTTGCTAATAACCATATCTACGCCCTTGCCGCATCAATATGGTCTGATGATCTTAACCAGGCCCACCGCGTTGCCCGTAAACTCAACGCAGGGACAGTTTCGGTGAATACTGTTGATGCTCTGGATGTCACTGTGCCTTTTGGTGGTAATAAACAGTCAGGGTTTGGTCGTGATCTGTCATTACATGCTTTTGATAAATTCACCAAATTAAAAACAACCTGGTTTGAATTCCGCCAGTGATTGTTGTGGGTATTTAACCCGTTTTACAATCGGGTTAAATACCTTAAGCAGCATCAGGCTTTAAATAAATCGACTGCCTTCAGGCTGAAACCACTATCTATCACACTGTTAGTAAATGTATTCAGGACAAACATAAGTCATTTCGAAACATCAACACCAAAGTATTTTATTGAAATGCGTTGATAGGTCCCGTCATTTTTTATGTCTTCAATAGCACTATTTATTTCCTTACGTAGCTCAGGATTATTCTTTCTTATTAATACAGCTTCCTGTTCCGCATTGGTTTTTTCAGCAACAACCTTCACCGGGGCATCAGGTTCATGCTTTTTAAAATCCAGGAAAGAAAGATTGCTATTGATAGTGGCATCAGCACGCCCCTGAATGACCAGAGCAATTGACTGATCAAAACCATCTGTACCTACAACATCAGATCCAAGTTTACGCGCATCCAGGGCAAAGCTACTGGTCAGTGTTAGTGCTGTTTTTTTTCCTTTCAAATCGGAAAATGCATGAATCCCTGTATTGTTTTTATTCACAATCAGTACAATCTTAGGAGCGATATATGGCTCTGAAAAGTCATATTTTGCTTTACGTTCAGGTGTTATTGACACCTGATTGATGACCGCATCGTAACGATTGGCATCCAGTCCTGCAACCAGCCCATCCCATCGCCCTTCAACAAATTCAGCTTTCACCCCGATCCGTTTGGCAATCTCGCGAGCAATATCAACGTCAAAACCTACCAGCTTTCCCGAAGCATCATGGTACGTAAAAGGTGGGAATGTGCCTTCTGTACCGACTTTAAAAACGCCATCCGATTTGATCTTCGTGAGATCATCCTGAGCATATCCATTGCTAATGAAGCCGAGTGGAATAGCAAATACCAGTAAAGAAAATAAATATGACCTCATAACAGCCCCTTTATAACCCAATATATTAACAATATTACCAGCCTAAAAATTAATATTATTTTTTAATCATAAAACAGCCTTGATTAAGGCCGTATGACATATAGACCATGCTATAATTTTGACAAGCACCAGCAAATTAAATTATCGATTTCTTTATAAAATCACACTAAAGCCACCCCAAATTTCTCAATGCGAATATAAAAGTCACACCAGGCAACTATTATTTATGATAAAAAACACCTGAAATATATCACGCACATCCCTTAGAATTAATCATCAATAATTGATTTTCATTTCCAAAATAAGCCTAAATTATAAATTACCTTAACAAAGATACTTTTAATGATAAGGTTGATTACCTTTAACCGGAGCGATAGTGCTGTCGGGAACACATTTGCATTGCGCATCAGCGCAACCCCGCGAGGGCGAGCCTCAGGGATGAGGCGAGTCATCGAACCAGGTTCGATGGAGAGTTCGGGCCGCTGCTATTTACAGGTAATAAAAAGCAAAAAACCCGCCAGAGGCGGGTTCTTCTAAATAGTGGTGCCCGTACCCGGACAAATGCGTCGGGAACATATTTGCATTGCGCATCAGCGCAACCCCGCAGGGGCGAGCCTCAGGGATGAGGCGAGTCATCGAACCTTGTTCGATGAAGAGTTCGGGCCGCTGCTATTTACAGGTAATAAAAAGCAAAAAACCCGCCAGAGGCGGGTTCTTCTAATTAGTGGTGCCCGAACTCGGGAACATTCAGCTTTCTATTAAGTTGAAATCTAGCATAAATATTAATCGCTCTAGTTGTCAAGACCCGTGTTGTGACCCGTAATTTCATATGTAGATCAAAATGATGTAGCACAGGCGATAAAGAAATGTCTGGTTCGTTCCTTTGGTTCGATTCCCTATGGTACTAATAAATCGTAATGACATTAGCGTTACATTTGCTGTATGATCAATATCCAGAGAGTAGGCCGGAGGATAACATCATGCCAGCGACGAACAGCGTTTCTGTTAAACGCGAAACACTGAATTTACGCATCAAACCCGCAGAACGGGATCTGATTGATCGTGCAGCTAAGGCCAGAGGAAAAAATCGTACCGATTTTGTCCTTGAAGCTGCTCGCGCTGCAGCGGAGGAAGCGTTGATCGATCAGCGCATCATCATGGCAGATCCTGACGCTTATCAGGAATTCCTTGCCCGTTTGGATCAAGCTCCCTCTCCGAATGCCGCGCTGCGTAAAACCATGCAAACACCTGCACCGTGGGAACAGAAAAAATGATTTCCGCCCCTGAGCCACTCCGTGCCGAACATGTACTATCTTCATTCTGTTGCGGCGTGGAGTCTATGGACAACTGGCTAAAACTACGGGCGATGAAAAATCAGGTCACTGGAGCATCACGAACTTTCGTCAGTTGCGATGATTCAAAAGTGTTGGCGTATTACTCATTGGCTTCCAGTGCTGTAGCAATGAATTCAGCTCCCGGACGTTTTCGCCGAAATATGCCCGATCCTATCCCGGTCGTGGTGTTGGGGAGGTTGGCTGTGGATACGTCATTGCATGGTCAAGGTGTTGGCCGTGCTCTGGTATGTGATGCTGGGCTAAGAGTGATTCAGGTTGCTGATACTATCGGCATTCGCGGGATGCTGGTTCATGCGCTGTCTGATGAGGCACGGGAATTTTATCTACGGGTGGGGTTTGAACCTTCGCCGATAGATCCGATGATGCTGATGGTGACGTTGGGGGATTTGGTTGGGAGTTTTTAATTTCAGACTATTTTTTTCAGTACCATTTAGAAATGAATGTTATTTTTTCGGAGTGTTTACAATTATTGTAAGTTAAACTTTATAGAGGGTAATATGATTGACATAAATTCTTTTGAAAAGATGGAAAGTACACAGTCACATACATTTATTAATTTTTCTCAAGGAGTGCCTTATACGACTTTAGGATGGAGTAGCTATAAAAATTTCAATAAGAAAATGAATGATATCTTGTTGAAAGTGAAAGATGAATTTGATGTCGATGTTTATCTTCAGGAGTATGAGGATATTAATATATCTGAGAATTTTTATTGGATATATAGTTTTTCAGTAAATGAAAAAGATGTTTTGATAAATATAAATTCTTTTATTAAAAGCAACGTAAATGATGTGATGAACTGTTTTTTTATTAAGGAGGACGATGAACTATACTCTTTCAATAATCATGATGAAAATTTTAAAAATTACATGCATCCCTTTTTGGCAAACTATTATTGCCATATGGTTTTTACTTATGACATGTATATAAAACCTACGCATCCACCAAGAGAAAAATCTTATAGTAAAGAGACTTTCGATATTTCTAAAGTCAGTACTATAATGAAATTATCTGAATTTAAAAAAACAATTAATGATTATATGAGTATTACCAATCATTCTGAGCATCATGAGTATATGTATGCTGATGATGGCTTTTTTTCGAGTAAGTATGAAGGAAATAAAACGCTGAGGGAGGAGTGCCTTCCAATAATAAAATATGTTGAATATAAAAATATTCCGAAGGATTTATACACTCAGTTGGGTATTAAAAAAGATAATTTTGACGCAAAAATATTCAACGATAAGTTTGCTATTATATTGGAAATAACATCTGCTGTGCCTGATCATGACCATCATTACTTATCAATAAGAAAAAGTGTCACACCAGAAGGATATTTGCCAGTAAAAAATATGCACGATTTGAAAAAGGAATTTGATATGTTCCCTGACAAAATTGTAAGGGCAATAAACTTAAAGCATGAAAAGGAATATGGAGATGAAAGGATACTTATAGTAAATATGCCCATGGAGTATACATATCAAAATGAGGGGTATATAATAGATGAAATCTTAAAGGAAGTAAAAGAAAGGGTGGTGCGAGGAAAAGGCAGCTTTGTTGAAATCCTGCTTAATGATAAGAAAATAATAAAATTATTTTAAATTAAAATGTTTTTTAATATGGTTTGTTATATCAAGAGTATTTAAAATGATTATGCTATATTCATGGTCTGCAATGTGGTAACAATTTTTTGATGTTGATATCTGCGATTTATACATATAGATAATGAGGTGGGGTTAAGATTCATCTGTCAATAAAAACTAGTCTGATGCATGGTGTCCGAAAAATGGTAATCCCAATAAAGAAGTTGAAGTGGAGTTACCATATTGGGACAGATACAAAGATATTTTAGATTAAATTGATCTATGTATCAAATCCGAAAACATGACGATGCCGCGCTTCCAGCGGGATGTGTTGACGGTTAACGATGGCGTTTTCACGCTATTGAACAGCAGCTCAATCACGCGTTTCATCTGCGGGGTGGGTACGATATAGAAAACGTACATCCAGTGTTGCTGCGTGCGGGTCAACAAATGGTTGGTGATAATCACCATGATAATTGGCTTTGGTTTTCAGACTGCGCTCAGTTTCTACTGCGATGGCTGTTCCGTCTGGTAACGTTATCACCCCGTTCAGGTGATATAATTGATAACGGCTGCGGAACGTTGAGCAAGTGTAACTAACCCATCCATAAGCGCCTTTCTTTTCCAGAATAAGCCGTGTGAGCTGGTTATCAAGATGATACTCCAGCATCCAGCCGGTGATTTTCGAAGACTCGAACCGAGCAGGAAAACCATCATCATCTAGCGTGATGACAACGGCTAATCCGTCGTTTGTGATCCCCCCGTTCGTCGAACTGAATGACCCACAATCTGATCCACAGATTCCCGATACGAAGGGATAAATCAAAACGCATCGGAAAAGATTTTTAAGACAACTTATTGAATCACAGGAATATATTGATTGGTAAGGTGGTATAAAAAAGGAAAGGTGGTACCCGGAGGTAGGTATCACTCCCTCACCCGATGTAACAGCCACCAGTGAACCGTTTTCATATTGCTTGCGTCATTTGAATATCTGGTTTGCATTGATGTCATGCAAGTGTACGACATGAGACACGGTCATGCTGGGCTTCATTGTCTGGTGGATAATGGTAATTTTTCCTGTAGGGTACGGCGGTGACGCTCTGATAACACTTCAACCATCGTACCAGTTTGACTGGTGTTAAACATAGGTCTATGCCTATGTCTTACTGTCGAGGTATCCGGTTTAAACGGGGCTATTACACGTAGATAGCTGAGTCATGTTCTGGCACACTAACGAGTAGTCTAATCTTTTCAGCCTGAGACGCAAATGAAACAAGATAACATCATCCAAAAAGTCTGGAGCCTTTGCAACATTTTGCGAGGTGACGGCATAACTTACTATCAGTATGTGTCCGAGCTCAGCTACTTGCTTTTTCTCAAAATCGCGGAAGAAAATGGGACAGAGACACTTATCCCTGAGGGGGCTCGTTGGGCAGATTTGGAGTCACATAGTGAAGAGGGGCTGCTAGGATTTTATCAAGAGACGCTTACTCACTTAGGTGCAACCGTAGAAAATGAGGTTATCAAAGCCATTTATGCGTTTCCTACGACAGTCTTTTCTCATTCAGAGAACCTTAAGGCAGTTATTGATGGAATTGCAAAAATCGATTGGCATCAAGTGGGTAAGGATGGATTTGGTGATTTTTATAGTGGCTTAATTGATAAAAGTGCGCAAGACACCCGTTCTGGTGCAGGACAATACTTTACGCCTCGACCATTGGTTGAGGCTATTGTCAAATTAACAAAACCAGCCCTCGGCGATCTTATTCAAGATCCTGCTACTGGAAGTGGTGGTTTCCTTGTGGCTGCTAATGATTATATTCTGCGTGCTAATTCCATAAAAGAATATAAATCTAACCCTCCTAAATATCAGGGGGTAGAAATAGAAAAAAATACTCGTAGAATTTGTTTGATGAATACATTTTTACACGGCTTAGATGCGGAAATTATTTATGGAGATGCTCTTACTGATGATGCAGAAAGCTTAGAACCTGCAAATATTATACTTGCTAACCCACCGTTTGGTAGTAAAGCAGGTAGCAAACGCCCTCTAAGAAATGATATTCCATTTCCTAATAGCAATAAGCAACTTGCTTTTTTGCAGCATATTTACCTTTGCCTCAAACCTGGTGGTCGTGCTGCAGTTGTTCTTCCTGATAATATTTTATTTGAAGGCGGTGTTGCAAAAGCAATAAGAACGGAATTGATGGATAAATGCAATCTTCATACTATCTTACGGCTGCCTACTGGGATTTTTTATGCTGCTGGCGTAAAAACAAATGTTCTATTTTTCTCTCTGCAAGGTGATGAAAATCAGAGGACTAAGAATATTTGGATCTACGATATGCGTGCGAACATGCCGAAGTTCGGAAAGACTTCTCCACTTGAATATAAACACTTTGAAGACTTCATTAATTGCTTTGGAGATGATCCATATGGATTGTCCCCTCGTCAAGATCAGGGAGGGGATGGTCGTTTTCGCTGTTATACCAGAGAGGCTATTGCCAAGCGAGGAGATAATCTAGATATTTCTTGGCTTAGCGATGATGAATCGGTAAGCGACTTGACCGATATCGATGAAATAATGACAGCAATTGTTGGTCATCTTAATTCTGCACTACTAGATATTGAGGCGATTGCAGATGAGCTTGCAGATACCGTAAAATTAAGGGATTGATAATGTTTAACTTGATTAGCAATCCAGTCCGTTATTTCTTAGCGCGTGGCATGTCTATCTGTATCTGTTGTGAGTAAGGGGGGAGTATGAATAAGCTGCCGAGAGGTTGGATTAACGTCACTTTTGAAGATGTCGTTGATGTAAACCCGCGGAAGTCTGTTGATTTGACTTTTGATGATATGGTCACATTCGTACCCATGGCTGCCGTTAGTGAAATATCAGGTTCTATAACTAATGGGGTTGTTCGTCCTTTACGTGAGGTGAATAAAGGATTTACTCAGTTTGCTGAGAATGATGTTATCTTTGCAAAAATAACACCATCAATGGAAAATGGAAAATCAGCTGTTGCTATCGGCTTAGAGAATGGTATTGGATTTGGTTCAACAGAGTTCCATGTTCTAAGAAGCCGTGGAGCAGTGTTGCCAGAGTATATTTGGTGTTTTATCCGTCAAAAATCTTTTCGTGAGGCGGCACAAAAAGTGATGTCTGGTGCTGTAGGGCAGCAGCGGGTTCCAGCCAGCTATTTAAAAACACATACACTACCATTGCCTCCGCTAAATGAGCAAAAACGTATTATTTCAAAGATAGAGAAGCAGAATGCTCGTATTATTCGTGCACATTATGAGCTTGATTGCATTCCAGCCTTAATTGAGAAATATAAAGAATCAATCCTTAAGTTAGTCTTTGAACATGTCGATGGGGTTGATACTACTATTGATGAGTTGGCTGAGTTTGTAACCAGTGGTTCTCGTGGTTGGGCTAAATATTATTCCAATGATGGGTCACTATTCCTACGTGTTGGAAATACTAAACGTGGCTCAATAGACTTAGACCTTTCTGATAAACAAAAAGTTGCTCCACCAAGTGGAAGCGAAGGAACTCGTACACGCATTCAAGATGGTGATATTTTAGTTACTATAACTGCAGATTTAGGACGTGTTGCTGTTATTCCTGACGATTTTGAAGAAGCATATGTTAACCAACATATATCTTTAGTGAGACTAAAATCACCATTGATATCTCGCTATTTAGCATGGTTTTTGGTAAGCCCCGAAGGACAAATTCTCCTCAAAAAAAATAATCGGGGTGCGATTAAGGCAGGCTTACGTCTTGATGATATAAGAAAAATAAAAATTGTTTTGCCGGAAATGAAAAAGCAAGAGCAGATAGTGAGATGTATTGAGGCATCATTCGAATTGCTAAATAGAGTAATGGCTGAGCATGCTGCTCTGAATAATTTATTACCGAAACTTGATGCTGCAATACATAAAATGGCTTTTCGAGGTCAACTGGTTCCTCAAGGGTTGAGTGATGAACCTGTGAATATCTCTTTATCTCAAATTTACTCTGAGAAAACGACGGTAAAAAAAGAAACATCACAAGCACGCCGAAAGAAGGAATCGATTATGAAGAACCCCAAAGAAAGCCTATTAGAAGATAGTAAAAATTGGCCTGACAAGGGGCTATTATTTGAAGAAATAGCTAAACGAAATGCTATCCCATATGACACTATGCGAGATATAATTTTTGCACTATTAGCAGAAGAAAAACCTAGGCTAAAGCAGATTTTTGATAAGGAAACTGCGAGTATGTATCTGCAGAGGGTAAAAAAATGAGGCTACGCTACCTAAAAGTAGAAAGCTCTTCTACCAATGGGAGGTTGTTTGATGGGCTTGAGGTCTGGTTTGGGCGTGGAGCGGATGGAAAACAAGGTGAAGCATTGTCACCTCTTTGTTTAATCGGTCCAAACGGGTCGGGTAAGTCCCAGTTTTTACAATTAATAGCAGAGATTTTTCAGGCCGCATGGCATGAACATGCGCCTCAGGAAGAACGAGCAAGTGCTAACAATGATGTGCTTTTTGAACTGAATTATCTCATTGGGCTTGATAGTAATAATAAGCTAACAGATGTTAAGCTGGTTCGAACCAAGCAAGGGCGAAATATTGGCCCCATTCAACTTTATTGTGATGGTTTGCAAGAACCAATTAGTACTGACTCACCTGAGTTTGGTAAGTATCTTCCTTCAATAGTAATCGGTTATACATCTGGAGATAATGAGACGCTGAGCTTGCCATTTCAGATCAGTCGAAGCGGTTATGCAAACGATGTGGCAGGAGCTGCTTTGGGGGATTCTGCCTCAATGAACCTGCCAGATAATCGATTAATGATGATCGATTATGGTACCAATCTTGAGGTGTTATTCTCTAATCTTATGCTTGGAAAGCAAGAGATTAGAGATGAGATTCTGAGACATGCTCGTCTTTCAGATATTGCCTCTTGTCGCTGTGTCGTACGTTTGGCTCATTCGGCAGCGCCAAAAACGTCGGTGAAAAGGAATAGAAATACAGGGAGGAAAGGTATTCAATTAACCGATGAACTTGAAAATATTATCTTGTCTTTGAAGCGTACGGCGACTTGTTGGACCGAAGATAAGAAAACTGAGACATATATTTTTGACTTTTTTATAAATGAAGCTACTCGTGATGCTTTTTCCTATTTTTGGAATGATGCTTTCTCACTTTATCGTGCACTACACAAACTTGCATTATTGAATGATTTGGCGATTCCGAGACCTGCTCGTAAACGTTTAGAGAGGGCAGTAAAGGAACGCCGTTTTGCCTCTCGGTTACCAGAACCGCAACAAGAGGATATGGTTTTCGGTTTTGAAGAAGTTCGTTTCTGGCCTGTTGGTGAAAGGAAGAATGCTGTTGACTATGTGTCACTATCAGATGGTGAGCATCAACAAGCATTGATTCTTGGTATATACGCAATGATAAACGAAAAGAATGCATTATTTCTTCTTGATGAGCCAGAATCACACTTCAATCCACAATGGCGAGTGAAGTTTGTTCAGCGTTTAATGGATTTAAGAGGTTCGAGAGATGACCAAGAGCTTCTGCTTACATCTCACGCTCCTTTTGTCCCATCTGATATGCCAAGAGAGCAAGTATTAATATTTTCACGCTATAAAGACAAAATTATAGTTAAAGAACCCGAAATCGAAACGTTTGGGGCAACTTTTGACCGAATTCTTGAGAGTTGTTTTGAAATTAGCCCTCCGATATCAAAGATTGCCGAGGAGAGAATAAATGAGTTACTTAAATCAGATGATGTAGAAAAAATTGAACAGGTTTTAAATGAGTTTGGGCAGTCTGTCGAGAAAGCATTTTTGGCAAATCATTTACGGATGTTGAAAAAGAAAGGTAACTGATGCTTTTTACATACACTCCCTTGTCACTAGAAGAAAACTGGTTAAATTCAACAGTTATTAATATATTGAACGTTTCTATGCGATCAATTCTTAATGGTGGTGATGTTTCTTCATGGCCTGATATGATACCTCCCGATCGGCGGTTACAGCTACAGACTCGTAGTGGTATCAGAGATCGTATTTTAAATTTCCTAAGAGAATTTATTGAATTAGAACGTGTGAATCAAGAAGCATTATTGATTACTATGGGACAGCAAACTTCTTTGCCTAACGTTTTATATGATGATTCAGTTTGTACTGGAATTGGTAAATTTCCAGAGAATATTCGAAAAGTAGCCGATGATTTATTCCGATTTCTTTTTGAAAAACAGCTAACGACTATAAATATATTGGGAAAGTGCTTACGTGATATTCATTATGAAGCTATTTATTTTCACCTTCCATGGCGAATTTGTCCATTCTGTGGATTGGGGTATTTAAGAGCACCTGGGGCTCCAAGGCATGCCCTTGATCATTTCATGCCTATTTCTAAATATCCTTTTGCTGGAGCTGATTTTCGCAATCTTCCGCCAATGTGTAGCGAGTGTAATTCTGATTTTAAAAAAAATACAGACGTCCTAATTGATGAAGATGGACATAGGCGGCATTGTGTAGACCCCTACCATGGGCCATTTTTTAAAGTTAGCTTATCCGAAAGTATACCTTTTGCGGGCAGTGTCAGAGGTGCTATTAGACTTCCCAAATGGGATATTAAATTTATTGGTGAGCCGCAGGAGCAAGCTGAAAATTGGGACCGTATTTTTAAAATTAGAGAACGTTATAAACGGGACGTTCTCGATGTTGACTTTAGATTTTGGCTTGAGCAATTTTCCGTATGGTATTTAAGCAGTAATCAAGGCCAATTATTAGGCGATGAAATTGCTGCTTCTATTCCAGAATATATTGATTCTGTTCTCCAGGTCGGACTTGCTGATCGTGCTTTCTTGAAAGCACAGGTTTTTGAGCTATTACATGTTGAATGTTTAGATCCTGAACGTGGAGATGACATGAAGGCTTTTTTGGAGGATTTAATGTTGTATACATGATATAAATCTAGTAGAGAAAATTTAATTAATAAAATGCCTATGTGTTGCATTGTTATGAAATTTTAGCTAAGGGTTTTAAAATGGACGTGAGTGTTATGAAAAACTTGGTGATATACAAACTGTTTCCTGTTATTTTTGAGGGCGCTAGTGAATGTTTTACATGAGTGCCTGAATTTGTTAGCTTAGATCTATCTTTGATAGTTGTGGAGTATTTGTATAGATATTTTTAGACTTTTGGGTGCAATATTATCATGGGGCTTTGTTTTTTTAAACCCTATTCATTTTAACCTATCCAGTAAAATATGGTATTAAATGATATTCTATTTTGATGTGCCTTTCATATGGCAGTAATAGAGTAATTATTTGTACTATATAGTTTTCATCGTGGAATAATTATCTATAGTATTTTTTTACCAAAGCATTTATCTACCTACATATAACATCCCCTCGTATACGATGAGTCAAATGGTAATCCCCCCGAAAAATCGGTGTGTTCATAAGTAGAATTTTCTACTAACCTGAATTCAGGGGGATCTCTATGAAGCGATCACGTTTTACTGACAGCCAGATTATGGCCATTTTCAAACAGGCCGAAGCCGGAACGCCGGTTTCTGAACTGTGCCGCGAGCATGGTATGAGTAATGCCAGCTTCTATAAGTGGCGTTCACGCTTTGGTGGGATGGATGCCTCCATGATGACCCGTCTCAAAGAGCTGGAAGACGAAAATCGTCGCCTCAAAAAGATGTATGCCGAAGAACGGCTTAAAGCCGAGATAATTCAGGAAGCCATGACAAAAAAGTGGTGAAACCATCGCATCGGAAGCAGATGGCACAAGAAGCGGTCCGGCTTCGGCAAGTCAGTATTCGTTTTGCCTGCCAGTTATTTGCCGTCAGTGAAAGTTGCTATCGCTACCAACCTACACTGAGTGAAGAAAATGAAGCTATTGCTGATTGGCTGCTGCGCATAACTGACAGCCAGCGCAATTGGGGATTTGGCCTGTGCTTTTTGTACCTCCGTAATGTAAAAAACCTCCGGTTTAACCACAAAAGGGTGTACCGGATTTACTGCGAACTGTCGCTAAACATGCGGATAAAGCCGAAAAAGCGCTTAAAACGGGAGAAACCCGAAGCGTTAGCGGTGCCTGAAAACAGTAATGAATGCTGGTCAATGGACTTCATGCACGATCAATTATCGGATGGCCGTTCGGTCTGCCTGTTAAATATTATTGATGATTTCAATCGTGAAGCCCTGGCAATAGAGGTCGATTTTTCTCTGCCGGCAAGTCGGGTTGTACGAACGCTGGAACAGCTTATTGAGTGGAAAGGGAAACCCACAGCAATACGCTGTGATAACGGACCGGACTATACCAGTAATACGTTGATATCATGGGCGAATACAAGAGGTATCCAGATTAACTTTATCCAGCCAGGTAATCCGCAGCAAAATGCCTATATAGAGCGTTACAATAGGACGGTACGCTATGACTGGCTGGGACAACACCTGTTTACCTCACTGGATGAATTGCAGAACTATGCCACGCGATGGCAATGGTTTTATAATCACGAGCGACCGAATATGGCACTGAATGGCTATACGCCGATGCAACATATTCAACGCTTATCTGATTCTACTTATCGCCTCCGTTAAAAATGGGGGGATTACCATGTTGGGTCACTACCGGGGTCACGACGCCATCCAAATCGTAAGCCGGATTGTATTTGATGACGCCCTGCTGTACGGCGTGGCGCATGATTTTGGTCAGATGCTGGCGCACCCGTCCGGCGACGTCATGCACGCCTTTATCGTCGATGGTTTTAACCAACTGTGCCAGATGGCGGGTTTCAACCTGCGCGATATCCATCGCGCCAATAGCAGGGAAAACGTAGCGTTTCAGGCAGGTGAGGATTTTATCGGCGTGCGCGTCCGACCAGAGTTTGAGGCTGCTGGTGTGCCACGCCATCGTGACATACTGGAATGTTCGGGATTCATCAACGGCGGAGTTGTTCGCCTTGCGAAGCTGAGAAGGGCTGATGCCGGACGCCAGTAATTTACGCGCCGCATCGCGCTTTTCACGGGCTTCCGCCAGCGTAGTCTGAGGATAGGGACCAAAGGCCAGACGGCTTTCTTTAAGACAGAGGCGATAGCGGAAATACCATAACTTAGCGCCACTGGTCGATACCGTTAGGTACAGGCCTTGCGAGTCGGTGAGTTTGTATGATTTTGCTAGAGGTTTTGCTGAGCGGATTTTGCTGTCAGTTAACATGTGAGGGTCACTCCAGTTGTCGAACTGAATGACCCGCAATCTGACCCCAAATTCTCCGGATACGAAGGGATAAATCAAAACGTATCAGAAAGACTTTTTATCCCAACCTGTTGAATTGCAACAACATAGGAATTCATAGGAAGGCATAAAAAAAGAATAGTGGTGCCCGAACTCGGAATCGAACCAAGGACACGGGGATTTTCAATCCCCTGCTCTACCGACTGAGCTATTCGGGCAACGGGGCGCATTAAACCTTAATCACTGTGCTGCGTCAATCAATTTTCATCACTAGCGTGCTGACCGCTTGCTTTTACAGCAACTTTTGGCCTTTTGCTTCACTTATAAACAATCTGAATACTTTAGCCGCATCCCCCGGCCGGGGAGTGCGGCTAAGGATTACTGGTCGGTGGTCACCGAACCGGGAGCAACTCCGCCGTTGTCCGGAATATTCTGCGGAATAGCACCTTTATCATCCGCAGGCGGAACAGCACTCCCCTGTGGCAGCATAATATGGTCAAGTATCTGACGCATCAGCGGTGCCGCGACAACGCCGTTAATACCACCATTTTCCAGAATCACCGCCACAGCCACTTTAGGGTCTTTAAACGGCGCAAACGCAGTATAGAAAATATGGTCACGCAGGCGCACAGGAATCATTTTCGCGTTATACACCTGGTTCTCCCTCAGGCTGAATACCTGCGAGGTACCACTCTTCGCCGCAATGCCATATGGCGCGGTATGGAAGTATTTATATCCGGTACCGTTTGGAGCATTCGCCATACCAAACATAGCATGTCGCACCAGCGACCAGTAAGGAGAGTTAGGATCGCCAATTTGTGGCGCCGCAGAAGCCGGCTGATAAGGTTCTACCGTATTGCCCTGCTGTTCTTTCATCAGCAGGTGCGGTGTCAGCACCTTCCCGTTATTTAACAGAGTCACCAGTGCTTTTACCATCTGAATCGGCGTCGCAATCCAGTAGCCCTGTCCGATACCTACGGAAATGGTATCCCCCTGATACCAGGCTTTTTTATGCACCGCCTGCTTCCAGTCACGGCTTGGCAGCAGCCCCTTATATTCTTCGTGCAGATCAATACCGGTCAGTCTGCCGTAACCAAACTGGCTGAGCATAGTGTGAATTCTGTCGATTCCCATCATATACGCGACCTGGTAGAAGAAAGTATCCGCAGACTCTTCTATCGCCTTAGTTACGTTCAGCATGCCATGACCGGTTTTTTTCCAGTCCCGGTAATGGCGATCAGTGCCCGGTAATGTCCAGGTCGGAGCCCCGAAGAAAGTTGTCTGTGGAGTAATAACCCCGTTAAGCAGAGCAGACATCGCCATATAGGGCTTAACTGTGGATGCCGGTGGATACAGCCCCTGGGTGACGCGGTTAATCAACGGCAGATCTTTATTGTGCAGCAGATCTTCATAGGCTTTATAGCTGATCCCCTTAACAAACGGGTTAGGATCATAGCTGGGAGCCGAGACCATCGCCAGTACCGAGCCATCGTGCGGATCTTCTACCAGTACAGCGGCACGCTGTCCTGCCAGCAGGTTTTCAACATATTGTTGCAACGGCAGGTCCAGGGTCAGCCAGACATTTTTACCTGCTACCGGCGGCTGTTCGCTCAATACCCGGACAATACGTCCGTGGTTGTCGACTTCAACTTCCTGATAACCGGTTTGCCCGTGCAGCACTGACTCGTAATAACCTTCAATACCCTGCTTACCAATGTTGTGGTCAGCAGCATAGTTCTCAGAAATACCTGCAGCATTCAGTTTCTTAAAGTCGTTATCATTAATTTTCGAGACATAACCGACCACATGCGCTAAATCCGCACCGTACGGGTATTGTCTGTCCTGATAAGATTCGATACTCACGCCCGGGAAACGATATTCATCGATCGAAAATCGGGCTATCTGCTCTTCTGACAGCTCGTCTTTAACGATAATCGGCTTGTAACGGCTGTTCTGCTTCAGGCGATGCCAGAAGTCAGCCACATCGTCCGGAGTCAGACCAATCAGCGGAGTCAGTGCCTGGATAGTCTCTTTCAGGTTAGTGATCTGGTAGGGAATAATCGTCAGATCATACTGGGTGATATTTTTTACCAGCGGTGTGCCATTCCGGTCATAGATAATCCCACGCGTTGGCGCGATCGGGATCATTTTGATGTCATTATTGTTAGACCGGGTCTGGTAGTAACTGTGTTCGTTAATCTGCAGGCGATAGAGGTTATACGCCAGGATGCCAAAGCAAGCCGCCACTAAGCCAAAAGCCGCTATTGCACGACGAATGAACAGTTTTTCTTCAATTTCGAAATTACGCAGCTTCATTACATAACATAGTTTGCTGGGAGCATGATCTTCAAACGCCTATCATAGAG
Source organism: Tatumella citrea (assembly GCF_002163585.1). NCBI lineage: Bacteria > Pseudomonadati > Pseudomonadota > Gammaproteobacteria > Enterobacterales > Erwiniaceae > Tatumella > Tatumella citrea. The sequence continues at coordinate 738,474 of NZ_CP015579.1, read as the reverse complement.
AGATAGTTAGCCAGTGCCAAGTTGAGCCCGGGGAAACTAAAGTGTGTCACTTATTTAAAAATGTAACATAAGGTGAATAACGCGAAAAAATGCCGGAGCACTATTCCGCGTTATCATCAGGACGGGGATTACGCCTGAGAACCCGCTAACACAGATTCCAGAGCGATATTAATCATGTCATTAAACGTAGTCTGACGCTCTTCTGCAGTCGTCTGCTCACCGGAACGGATATGGTCAGAGACAGTACAGATAGCCAGCGCTTTCGCTCCGAACTCTGCCGCAACACCATAAATACCAGCAGCTTCCATCTCTACCCCGAGAATGCCGTATTTTTCCATCACATCAAACATCTGCGGGTCAGGGCTGTAAAATAAATCAGCCGAGAAGATGTTACCTACACGGGCATCGATTCCCAGTTTTTTCGCCGCATCCACTGCATTACGCACCAGATCGAAATCAGCGATGGCCGCAAAATCATGGTCTTTAAAACGCATACGGTTCACTTTAGAATCGGTACAGGCACCCATACCAATCACGACGTCACGCAGTTTAACGTCCGGACGAACCGCTCCGCAGGAACCTACACGAATAATGGTTTTCACGCCAAAATCAGTGATCAGCTCTTTAGCATAAATGGAGCAGGAAGGAATACCCATTCCGTGGCCCATTACCGAAATTTTACGGCCTTTATAAGTCCCGGTATAACCGAGCATACCGCGCACATTGTTAACCTCACGGGCATCCTGCAGAAAGTTTTCTGCAATATATTTAGCACGCAGCGGATCGCCCGGCATCAGAACCACGTCAGCGAAATCACCCGGTTCAGCATTAATATGAGGTGTAGCCATGTTGTTTTTTCCTCTCAAACAGGTCATTGCCTGGCTCAGCACCAGGCAGTGAAAAATCAGGGATGCTTTTTACAGCATGTTACGCCCGTAATCCATAGCAGAAAGACCGAAATATGTCGCTATCGTCTGGCCGATATCAGCAAATGTGTCTCGTTGTCCCCTGGATCCTGGTTTAACGTCAGGGCCATAGATTAATACCGGAATATGCTCGCGGGTATGGTCGGTGCCGTGCCAGGTTGGGTCACAACCATGGTCAGCGGTCAGGATAAGAATATCCCCCGGATTCACCAGCGCCATCAGTTCCGGAAGGCGACGATCAAACAGCTCCAGACCGGCGGCATAACCAGCCACATCACGGCGGTGTCCCCAACTTGAATCGAAATCGACAAAGTTAGTAAACACAATTGAGTTATCAGGCGCCTGTTGCATTTCGATGACTGTGGCATCAAATAACGCATCCAGCCCGGTGGCTTTTACTCTTTTAGTGATTCCCTGTTGGGCATAAATATCGGCAATTTTACCCACCGAAATTACCTCACCACCCTTCTCTTCCACCAGCTTCTGCAGCATGGTTGCGGAAGGCGGTTCAACAGCCAAATCATGTCGGTTGCCGGTACGAACGAACTCGCCCGCTTTTTGTCCGATAAATGGCCGGGCAATCACCCTGCCAATATTGTAGCCACCCTCGGTTAACTCTTTACGGGCAATTTCGCATAATTCATACAACCGCTCCAGCCCGAAAGTCTCTTCGTGGCAGGCAATCTGGAATACCGAATCGGCGGAAGTATAAAAAATAGGTTTTCCGGTGCGCATGTGCTCTTCGCCCAGTTGATCGAGGATCACTGTACCTGAAGAGTGACAGTTACCAAGGTAACCGGGTAACCCCGCCTTTTCTGTCAGAGTATCCAGCAATGGCTGTGGAAAACTGTTGGTTTCATCAGAGAAGTAGCCCCAGTCAAACAATACCGGTACTCCGGCAATTTCCCAGTGTCCGGACGGGGTGTCTTTTCCCGAAGAGAGTTCACTGGCACTGGCATAGGCTCCGATAACCTCAGCCTGAGCATCCATGCCTGCCGGGATTTTTCCTGTCGACAGCTCTGCTGACTTCGCCAGCCCCAGAGATGTCAGGTTCGGTAACGATAACGGGCCTTTTCTGCCCTGATCGGCCCGACCTTCACTACAGGCTTGTGCAATATGGCCCAGGGTATCTGAACCGGTATCACCGAATTTTTCCGCATCCGCGCTGGCACCGATCCCGAAGGAATCCAGTACCATGATAAATGCACGTTTCATTCTCGCCTCCTATGCGTTTACAGAGTGAAAAAAACTGATCAGAACAGTATGCTACCAATTAACTAATTCTGCGATAGATGAGCGGTATTTCTTTCGCTGGCTGGTCACTGATACTCATCGCTTCGCGAATATCTTTCGCTGCCATCTGCCAGCTGTCTTCATCAGCCGCGTGAATCACCGCTAACGGACTTTGTGCATCCACCGCTTGTCCCAGTTCAGCCACTTCAGTCAGGCCGACACGATAATCAATTCCGTCACTGGCCCGCTGTCGACCGCCCCCTAACCGGACCACAGTCATACCGATTTCCCGGGTATCCATCGCATGGAGATAACCTTCGGCGGTGGCAAACAGTGGTTTAATCACCGGAGCTGTCGGCAGATAGCGTTGGTAATGCTCAACGAAATCAGCCGGACCACGCTGTTCTGCCACCATTCTGCCAAACACTTCTGCTGCACGGCCGTTGTCCAGCACCTGCATCAGCCGTGCCCGGGCCGCCGCATCATCAGATGCCAGACCACTGCTGACCAGCATTTCGCTGCATAATGCCAATGTTACTTCCAGCAGGCGTGAATTCCGCTCATCCCCTCTCAGGAATCGCACCGCCTCACGAACCTCCGTTGCATTCCCGGCGGAACGGGCCAGTACCTGACTCATATCGGTCAGCAGTGCCGTCGTTTTGCAGCCTGCGCCGTTAGCTACTCCGACAATAGCACCCGCCAGCAACTCTGATTGTGCGTAATCTGGCATAAATGCACCACTGCCCACTTTTACGTCCATCACCAGCGCATCCAGCCCCTCCGCCAGTTTCTTCGCCAGAATAGAAGCAGTAATCAGTGGTATAGAATCAACGGTGGCACTGATATCACGGGTTGCATAAAAACGCTGATCGGCCGGTGCCAGTGACCGGGTCTGGCCGATTATCGCTACCCCGGTATCACGGATGATCTGACGGAAACGTTGATCATCAGGAAAAATATCAAATCCGGGAATCGCTTCCAGCTTATCCAGCGTTCCGCCGGTATGACCGAGGCCGCGCCCGGAAATCATCGGCACATAGCCGCCACAGGCAGCAATCATCGGTCCCAGCATCAGGGATGTAACATCGCCAACACCGCCGGTGGAATGTTTATCCACCACCGGGCCATTGAGATGTAAATCCTGCCAGTTGAGGACTGTGCCGGAGTCACGCATAGCCAGTGTCAGAGCTACCCGTTCCGGCAAAGTCATATCACGGAACCAGATAGCCATTGCCAGAGCGGCAATTTGCCCTTCTGATACCGAATTATCTGTGATCCCCCGGATAAAATGGCTGATTTCCGGGGCGCTTAGCACATGCCCATCGCGCTTTTTACGAATAATTTCCTGTGGCAGTAACATATCGACCTCCTGCTTGCAGTGAGCCGTGAATCAGTAACCGGAAGTGGTTCCGTTAACCTCCGTACCACAGGTTTTCAGCAGACTGTTCAGTAACCCGGATGCTCCGAAACGGAAATGCCGCGCATCAGCCCATTCATCGCCAAGGATCTCAGCGGCCAGCGCCAGATAGGCAGCGGCATCTTCGGTGGTCCGGACTCCACCGGCAGGTTTGAATCCGACGCTGGCGGCAACGCCTTTATCACGAATCACTTCCAGCATAATTCTGGCGGTTTCCAGAGTGGCATTAACCGGCACCTTCCCGGTCGAGGTTTTGATAAAATCAGCCCCGGATTCAATCGCAATTTCAGAAGCCTGGCGAATCAGTGCTGGTTGCTGTAACTCACCACTTTCAATAATCACTTTTAGCAGTACTTTTGCCTCATGACACGCCTTGCTACAGGCACTCACCAGTTCTGCTCCACGTTGTGCATCACCGGCTTTTAGCGACCGCCAGGGAAACACAACGTCAACTTCATCTGCACCATAAGCAATGGCAGCACGGGTCTCCGCAAGGGCAATTTGCACGTCATCGCCCCCTGCAGGGAAATTGGTTACTGTGGCAATACGCACCTGAGGTGTTCCCTGCTCACGCAGTACTTTTCGCGCCAGAGGGACAAATCGTGGATAGATGCAAATAGCAGCGGTCAGGCCGGCCGGGGAATTTGCCTGGTGACAAAGCGCGGTCACTTTGTCCTCAGTATCATCATCATTGAGCGTAGTAAGATCCATCAGCCCTATTGCCCTGCGGGCAATGTCGGTCATATCAGTCATGAAGATTTCCTCTGCGGGCAAGCGCCCTTTGATATTTTTCTAACAATAAAATGCCTTTCTATGTTCATATAATAACAAAGATACAGCAAAACAATCGCGAGAAGGATCAAACAAATGCTGTTTTCCTGGGGTAATAACGGCGAAACAGTAGTAAATAAATCGGTGAGGCGCGGCTTTACGTATGCAGACAACACCGAATGTTTCGATAATAACATTACATCCCGGTTCGCTACGTTGGGGATTGTCCGTTATCCGTCTGCAAACGAGGAAATAGCTGAACAGTATTTTCCAGAATAACTTCCGCAATCTGTTCCGCAGGCTCAGAACGTAATTCAGCCAGTATCTGACAAACCACGGCTACCTGCTCTGGCCGGTTAGGTTGTCCCTGATATCCCTGTAAGGGCATGTCGGGCGCATCCGTTTCCAGCACCAGTGATGACAACGGCAGGCTGGCTATCGTGTGGCGTGTTTTTGCTGCTCGTGGGTATGTGATAGTTCCACCGACCCCAATCCGGTAACCGAGTTTAACAAATGCCATCGCCTGAGGCAGGCTACCGGCAAAACCGTGAATGACTCCGGTCGCCGGTAATTGTGCCTGACGGAGTAACCCGGCCAGTGGGTCATGAGTTCGCCGCGAATGAAGGATAAGCGGTAAATCATAGCGTTTAGCCAACGCACACTGCGCTTTGAGAAAGGTGATCTGTTTTGCGGACTGAGCAGCCAGGGCCGGAGTGAAATAGTCCAGACCGGTTTCCCCGATAGCCACCAGCTTTTCTGGCCGCTGATGTAACCATTGCTGCAACTTGTCGATATCATCATCACAATGATCATCTGACCAGACCGGATGCAGTCCGAGCGCAGCGTAAAGAGGAGAATAGGTGTCGGCCAGTTGCATCACAGCAGAAAAACGTGCCTGAGTGACAGCAGGAATAATGATTTTTTCCACGCCAGCACTCCGGGCACGGGCCAGCTCCGTCGTTTCCTGATGTTCAAACGGCGGAAAATCATAATGGCAGTGAGTATCAATAAATCGCAAGGCTGTCTCCTTTCACCAGAATGCCGTAACGCACCGGCACTCAGACTGGCAATACGACAGAAAGTTGACAGAAGTGTATCAGGAGAGCAGGGCCGCCGGTATCCATACCGGCAACCACTGTTAGATAATCTGTGAAGGGCTCAGCCGTGGCTCAGAGTCTTTTCCGGCCAGTGAACAGACTGATAAGGAACAAAATAATACCAACAATAAATACAACCTTAGCCGCCCATGCTGCGGTTCCTGCCAGCCCGCCAAAACCCAGCGCAGCGGCAATTAACGCAATCACCAGAAAGATAATTCCCCAACGAAACATAGTCATCTCCTTACTTTCATGAACAAATGCATCTCTAAAAGTTGTTCTGATTAATGCTCAGAACCGGTATCTATCCTGAATACTCTTTTGTTGATAACACTCCTTTTCCGTTGCCGAAATCAGGTTATTCGCCGACAGATAACTGATTTTTTACTTCCCTGACACCCGATACTTTCGCTGCAATCTCACCCGCATGGACTTTCTGTTCACGACTGCTGACCTTACCGGTCAGTAACACAACTCCATGACTGGTTGTCACCGAGACATGGCGGGAAGAGATACTTTTTTCCGTGACTAATCTGGCAACAATTTCACTGGTTGTTGCCGTATCACTGGCATAACTCTTCAGATTAGTTTGTTGCTGCGGTTTAATGTGCAAATCAGCATTAACCTGTCGCACCCCTTTCACCGAAGCCACCAACTGTTTTACTTTGCTGATTTGCCTGTATGACGCGACAAATCCTTTTACTGACACAACCCCACGGTTCGTAGACACCGAAAGGTCAGTACTATTTATATGCTGATCATCCACCAGCACTGTTTTCACTTTGGCCGTGATGGCACTGTCATCCATAAACTTATCAACACTTTTCAACGATAAATCGAGAGACGGATCGTCGTGTTTTTCTGCTCCCTGCCCCTTTGCCGGGAGTTCGGCGGCGCTGATATTCAGGCTAATCAGCAGCGAAACCAGCAACAACCGGCGTAAACAGCTTATTCTTTTCATTCATTTTTCCTGTGTGACTGCCTCGTCCGGCCTGACGGTTAACCTCATTTGGGAAAACACCCTGTATACAGCCTGCGAACCGCAACCACATGACATTAATAGTAGTCGAATTTTATAGTTATGCTGATTTTTAGGAATCGGCTTAACCCCGGGAGTCCTGCCTGTAGGCGCCCTGTGGACTTCCCGCACGTCTGTTGTGCAGCTACTTATATTAAACAATTTACTGGCTTTCAAAGAAGCAGCAGATTCCGGGATTTTAGCAGGGGCAGAATGATGGCGTTGTTGAAGGTGATGGCTGAGGTAACACGACCAGTGACCTGACAAATCAGTAATCTAAAGATATCAGACGCAAAAAAAACCGGAGACAGATTCTGTCTCCGGCGTTATGTTCCCCGCTAATCACGTCAGAACAGAGTTCTGTCGGTCACCGGCCAATTCATTAAGCAGAAATAACAATGTTCTACTGGCGTGGTGGCTGCCATTCTGCCGTCTTACGACGCAGTAACTCCCAGTCCAGGTAGCGTGCGTCCAGAACACTGAACTGCGGACAACCCAGTAAAGCAATCACGCGGCTGATCTCCTCTTTCAGAATATCGATAACCCGTTGAGCACCAGGCTGGCCACCGGCAGCCAGACCATAAGAAGTCGCACGACCTAACAGTACTCCTTCTGCGCCTAATGCCAGGGCTTTAACAATATCGCTGCCACGACGGAAACCACCATCCAGCAGTACAGGAATCCGGCCGCGGACCGCTTCCATCACTTCAGGCAGTATTTCCATCGAAGATAATGCCCCATCCAACTGACGGCCACCGTGATTTGACAGAATCACTCCGTCGGCCCCGGCTTCTGCAGCTTTCATGACATCATATTTATTCAGCAGGCCTTTAATCAGTAATTTACGCGGCCACAGATCACGCAACCAGCGAACGTCATCCCACGACAGTTCAGCAGACAACTGTGAGGCCAGAGCATGCGCTGCGCCTTTCACATCATCTTTGCCCGGCTCCAGTAAATCACCCAGGTTAGCAAAGCGCGGGAAACCGTTTGGTATCAGAACATCGGCCATCCAGCGCGGATGCATAACCACATCCAGCATATTGCGATAGCTGAGTTTCAGGTGCCCGCGATAATTGCGGGAGTCCCATTCACGTTTACCATGTACCGGGTTATCAACGGTTAATACAATGGTATCAATTCTTGAATTAAGTAAGCGTTTTACCAGTTGCTCGACAAAACTGCGATTTCGGTAAAGATAGATTTGCATCCACACCCGGGCATCGGTTTTATTACAGATGTCTTCCAGCGAAACGGTTGATACGTTACTTAATACATAAGGAATACCAGACGCTGCAGCTGCACGCGCCAGTGACAAATCCCCCTGGTTGGACAGTAAACCACTGAATCCGGTCGGGCCAATAACAAACGGCGCTTCACAACGTTCTCCCAGGATAGTTTTGCCAATATCCCGCTTAGAGACATCGACCAGTGCCTGAGGCCGAAAAGCAATCTCGTTGAATACGCTGCGGTTGCGTTTCAGCGATACTTCGTCTTCTGAGGCACCATCCAGGAACTCAAAACAAAAATTTGGAACTCTGCAGCGAGCCACACCACGCATCTCGTCTACATTCTGGACCCGTTGCAGATCCCCACCTCTGTACATACGCCGTTTCATAATATCCCCGAAAAATCTGCTGGCTAATCAATAACATTTAAATCAGAACAGCAATGCCACGCCTTCAGTTTTACGCCCCCCGGCACTGAGCATGGCATGCTGCTTTAATTATCTCTGGGTCAGCGGTTGTTTTGCCGGCTGCACATGACGTTCACCCACGGTGATAGGCCGGTCAAAATTAATCATCAACGATGAAATCAGGTAGACCAGTGCCGCAGCGACAAACAGCATCATCGAAGAGTAGTAATTGCCGGTGAAGGACACCAGATAACCGATAACAATCGGGACAATCGCTGACCAGATATTGCTGGAGAAATTCATGATCCCCACAATTGAGCCAGCCATCTTCTGCGCACCCAGTAACGACGGGATAGACCAGTAAACACTACACCAGCGCAGACCAAAGATAGCCACACCCAGCCACATAATCACGGCTATCGGAGAGGTTGCCTGAGCGGCCAGATAGACCCCGACACCGGCAGCAATAGCAGAGACCGACAGGAAAGAATGGAACACAGTATTATCTTTGTAACCGCGTTTACGCAGTTTATCCATCAGATATCCGCCCAGCATCTGCCCGATAAAACACAGGAAGAAGATAAACGCCATTGCCATCCCCATATCCTTCAGGTTCAGGTCGCGGTCTTTTTGCAGATAAAATGGTAGCCAGGTCATCAACCCGTAGAAAACAGTACTGTAGGAACACCAGCCACAGATAAGAGCAATAACATTGCGCTGAGCCAGACACTGTTTAACTTCTTTAAATGTCGGAGGCTGATGTTTTTGTTCTGCCGGGCCATTAGCCTCAGTCAGATAATTCAGCTCTTCTTTGTTAACTCCGGGATGTTCGCCAGGATTATTACGAATATACCACCAGACCAGAATCCCCATCGCGACAGTCACAGCACCGGCAATTACAAAAGCCATCCGCCAGTCATTGAAGAAAGCAATCAGTCCGGTAATTACAATAGCCCCAACGGCTGTACCTAACGGTGCTCCACCATCCAGCAGCATAGATCCACGACCACGCTCATTCGGAGTCAGCCAGGTCCCCATCAGTTTGGCACCCGCGGGCATAATCGGTGACTCAGTCACTCCCAGCGCGACACGGGCAATGAACAGTGAATAAACTCCGGTACAAACTGCGACCATCGCCTGGGCAATACCCCAGAAAACAGCAGCCAGTGCGATAATGGTTCTTTTCTTAAAGCGATCCGCCAGCATCCCGGCCGGGATTTGCATTAACGCGTAAGCCCAGAAGAAACCACTCTGAATAAAGCCAATCACCTGAGCGTCATGAAGCCCAAATTCATCTGAAATATAGGGTAATGCAATCGACAGTGATGCGCGGTCAATATAATTAATTGCGCCTAACATTAGCATCAGGAAAAATATAATCCATCTGACATTGGATCGTTTAGCCATATTATTCACCCTGTGAAAATCGACAGATTTCTGCCGGCAGATAAACCCACAGATTTGTTGCGGTAAATTTGTGAATCTGTTCTGCTATTTCTGAAAATAGTGGTTAGTTTTCGGGAGTCATCAGATTTCCGGCACAGAAATAAGTGTCCATAATAAACACAGGGAGATAATGGATTATTTCCCACGCCATCCAGGCAGTTATTTCACTCATATCACAAAGCCATCCGGAGTTTGCTATTCACCGCGTATCGTCTGCGCCGATATGCCACGTCATTTCGCTGGTGTGGTCATCACTCAACCCTGTGCAATAAAAGTCCCCGGTTCAGATGTCTGACGGTTGCAGACACTTTCATCCCGGCTTGCTCCTGTTATCTGTAAGACGAAAGCGATTTCGCCGTCCGTGTCAGCCTGAGAGCGTGACCACCGACTCTGATAACATCTCATGTATCATTAACACACACATAGAACAAATGAACATTACCGTTACATTCATCATTTGCCTATGACTGTCGTTAAAATCTGTGACAGGGATCGGATTAGTAACCAAAGTGGGTATTTTTGAACATAAAGGCAGTATTTGTGACAGAATTCACTGTTTTTAATTATAACTACTGAGTCAGAATGATATTACAAATGATCATCACATGATTATTTGATTGTGATCGCAGGTGGCGGTTATGCCCGTCCCCTCCCTCTTTTGGCAGTCAGAGTCCGTTATCAGTGAAGAGTCAGAGGGTCTCAGGGAAATAAATCACCGGCATATATCGCTGAATATAAAGAAGGGAAAATCGCATCCACCTGAACAGCCAGGGTGATGTTTAAGGAGCGAATATAGAATAACGGCCACTGCTGAAACAGACAGTGGCCGTAACAGGTAGAAAAACCTGAGATGCTGATAAACCTGCACCGGCAAAACCGGGCGGCTATCAACTGAAGATTAGTGTTCGCGGGTCTTACGGAACTCTACATCAGGGTAACGTTCCTGAGTAATATTCAGGTTAACCATGGTCGGGGCAATATAAGTCAGGTTATCACCACCATCCAGAGCCAGGTTAATCTCGTTCTTACGCTGGAATTCGTCGAACTTTTTCGCATCGCTGCATTCTACCCAACGTGCAGTAGAAACATTCACAGATTCGTAAATGGCTTCAACGTTATATTCACTTTTCAGACGGGCGACGACCACATCAAACTGAAGTACCCCAACCGCACCAACGATCAAATCATTGTTAGATACCGGACGGAAGACCTGTACCGCCCCTTCTTCTGATAACTGAACCAGACCTTTCAGCAACTGTTTTTGTTTCAGCGGATCGCGCAGGCGAATGCGGCGGAACAATTCCGGTGCGAAGTTAGGAATGCCGGTAAATTTCATTTTCTCACCCTGAGTAAATGAATCACCGATCTGAATGGTCCCGTGGTTGTGCAGACCAATAATATCACCAGGGTATGCTTCTTCGACATGTGCACGGTCGCCGGCCATAAAGGTCAGAGCATCAGAGATAACCACATCTTTACCGGTGCGCACCTGGTACATCTTCATGCCTTTTTCATACTTTCCAGATACTACGCGCAGGAAAGCCACACGGTCGCGGTGTTTCGGGTCCATATTGGCCTGAATTTTAAACACAAATCCGGTAAATTTATCATCGGCCGCGACAACTTCACGGGTGTCGGTACGACGTGGCATCGGGGCCGGAGCCCAGCTGACCAGCCCATCCAGCATATGGTCGACACCAAAGTTACCCAACGCTGTACCAAAGAATACCGGGGTCAGTTGGCCCTGCAGGAACGCCTCCTGATCAAATTCATGCGATGCTCCCTGAACCAGCTCCAGCTCTTCACGCAACTGAGTAGCCAGTTCGTCACCAATGGCTTCATCCAGCTGTGGGTTGTTCAGCCCCTTCACCGTACGAACTTCCTGGATGGTATGTCCTTTCCCGCTCTGATAAAGATAGATTTCATCTTTATACAGATGATATACCCCTTTAAACAGTTTCCCGCAGCCGATAGGCCAGGTAATCGGAGCACAGGCGATTTTCAGTTCATTTTCAACTTCGTCCATGACTTCCATAGGATCACGGATATCACGGTCGAGTTTATTCATAAAAGTCAGGATCGGCGTATCACGTAACCGGGTGACTTCCATCAGTTTACGGGTCCGGTCTTCGACCCCTTTCGCCGCATCAATCACCATCAGGCAGCAGTCCACCGCCGTCAGGGTACGGTAGGTATCTTCCGAGAAGTCTTCGTGCCCCGGGGTATCCAGCAGGTTGACCAGTTTGTCGCGGTACGGGAACTGCATCACAGAGGTGGTAATCGAGATCCCACGCTGTTTCTCCATCTCCATCCAGTCTGACTTAGCATGCTGACTGGACCCACGGCCTTTCACTGTCCCGGCCGTCTGAATGGCCTGTCCGAATAATAAAACTTTTTCTGTAATTGTGGTTTTACCCGCATCCGGATGCGAAATAATCGCAAATGTGCGGCGACGAGCCACTTCGTCTAAAAAGGGTGCTGTAGCCATTAACAGGTTCTTCACTGTTGGCGGAAACGCATTGCAGAAGTGCATTTCCGGAAAATCACGCAGGCCGGGAAAAATTTTACCGGCGTTTATCACGAAGTTAACTGAGCGGTCATCACCGGCATCAGTCAATACCCCGGACTTGTTCCGGAGGGCCGGTGGTCCGCATTTCTGCCCGTCACCGCTCTCCGCGGGGCATATGTTACATGAAACCGGGCGTTTACGGTATGTCAGCCCGCAGGGTTTATTGTCGCCGGTCGTTGAATTTAGCACCATTTTTTGCCGAAAAACTCTGCGGCTGATTGATTTGTAGCGATCCTGTTGCGAGGGTAGTTATCGGGAAGTGTTAAAAAAGATAACAATGAGAAATACTTTCATTACGTATTCCAAATAATTCGTATTAATAACCATATGAAAAATAAAGAAAAAAATAAACACACCCTCTTCACAAGAAGACCTGAGTGATGCATAATTGTTCACCATAAAGTTACAAATTCTAATCTCTGTTAAAAGGTCACAGCTATGCTTACCCCTGATATGATTTCTCGTCTGAATGATCAGTTGAATCTGGAATTCTATTCCGCCAATTTATATCTGCAAATGAGCGCCTGGTGTGCGGATAAAGGTTATGAGGGAGCTGCTTCATTCCTGAAAACTCACTCCCGTGAAGAAATGGACCATATGCAGCGTCTGTTTGATTACCTGAGTGATACCGGTGCATTACCTGTGCTGGGCAGCATTGATGCCCCACCGGTTACCTTTGAATCTCTGTCTGATGTGTTTACCCGTACTTATCAACACGAGCAGTTGATCACCAGCAAAATCAATGAACTGGCTCATGCTGCAATGACTACTCAGGACTACTCTACCTTCAACTTCCTGCAATGGTACGTTGCTGAGCAGCATGAAGAAGAGAAGACCTTTAAAAATGTTCTGGATAAACTGGGTATGCTGGAAAACAGCTCTAATGGAGCGTTCCTGCTGGATAAAGACCTGGGTCGCATGAACAGCACCACTCACAGCTAATCTGTGCGAATTTGCTAAAGCAGGGGCCAGCCCCCTGCTTTATTCTGCTGTTTCCGCTACTGTCTTCTGTTCTGCCCCATCCACGCCATCCTGCCGGGTAAATACCCCGACATAACGCTGATATCTCAGCGGCTTAATCAGCGATAAATCCACCAACACCAGACCGTCAACACAATTATTGAAATCCGGGTCACTACCGAAATCAATAAACTGCACCCCGCCAGGCTCACAAAGCTCTGAATACTGTTTATATAATGGCGGAATTGCACATCCCATATTCGCCAGCAGACGCTTCAGTCGCCGTAAATCCTGCTGATAATCATCGCCACTGAACTGAGCAAGCACTTCGGGCAATGACGCAGGGTAAGGACGGCGTGAAGTGGCAAGCTCCGCAGCCGGAGGAAAATAGAGCCGGTAAAAAGCCACCAGCAAATCGCGTGCCGCCAACGGAAGACCGCCAGAGATTGATACCGGACCGAACAGATAGCGAATATGTGGATAACGGGCCAGAAACGCACCAATGCCCATCCACAGGTACTCTAACCCGCGACTCCCCCAGTAAGCAGGCTGAACGAAACTGCGCCCCAGTTCAATGCCCTGCGCCAGTACCGGCAGCATCCCCGGATCATATTCAAACAGGCTCTGGCTGTAGATCCCCCGGATTTCTTCCCCGGTGAGTTGTGATGCAGTAGGTAACAGACGATAGGCACCGACAATCTCCAGTGCATCATCATCCCACAACATCAGATGGAAGTAGTCATCATCATAGCGGTCCAGATCACGCCGCCGGCCACTGCCTTCCCCGACAGCACGAAAGGCTATTTCCCGTAAACGACCAATTTCCCGCAGTACCGGTACATAGCTTTCCTTGCCCCGTTGCCAGAGAAAAATATATTTGCCGTCTGGCAGCCTGCCCAACAGTTCACTGCTGAACAGCTGTTTACGTACCGCCCCTCTGTCTTCAGGCCGGGCAATCGCATTTTCGGTCTGAAATAGTCCGGGACGGCCACGGGCAATCCGGTAAAGATGCTTACGTAACCGCGCGGCCACTTCTTTGGCAGGAGTATGTCCATCGTGCCAGTTGCTAAACGGAATACGCGCCCCTACCTGCATTTTTACGGTAGTGCCACGACAACGGAACATCTCCCTGACCAGCATAAGCAGAGCCGCTGACGGGCAGAGTTTGGCGGTCAGATAAAAAGGCAGACTGTTTTTACCGGCGACAAATACCGGCAGTACCGGTGCGCGGCTTTTAGCGGCAAGGCGGACAAAGCTGTGATGCCAGCGGCCATCTTTAATTCCCTTGCTGCTTAACCGGGAAACCTCCCCGGCAGGAAAAATGATAACCACGCCCTGATTAGCCAGTTGTTGCCGGATACCGGATAACTGTTCGCGACCAGTTTTCTGGCCCATATTATCCACCGGCAGCAGAACAGGATGCAGGCTGGTCAGGCTCATCAGTAAACGGTTAGCCACGATTTTCACATCGCGTCTGACCTGAGCGACAGCATGCAATAATGCCAGACCATCTAACGCACCTAGCGGATGGTTAGCTACCAGTACCAGCGGGCCACTGACCGGGATTTGTTCCAGCTCGCGGGCGGTGAGTTCACAGCGGACATCCAGATATTCCAGAATCTGTTCAACCATTTCCAGGCCGTGCAGATGAGGATATTCGGCGGCAAACCGGATAAATTCCTGTTCGCGCATCGCCCGGCGTAAAAAACGTTTTTGCCATTCAGAGGCATTGAATTCAGGCCAATAGTCCTGCAACAGATGATCGACGGTAAACACCGGGGTTCCCCCTGAGACAGATAGAATAAGGCACTGAAGCACATTACTTTTCGGGGATGACAGAGTGATGACAGCGGTACGCTGTCATCACAGAGAGAGGATTATAATTCGAGCGGTGGCAGACGGGTAAAGACACTCAGCAAGCCTTTGCTCCATAGCTGCCGGATTTGTGAGAAATAGGGATGCTGATCCGTCAGATGATACTGTTCTGCATCACTGTAACTATCAGTACGGTAAATCATCACATCCAGCGGCAAGCCTACTGAAATATTACTGGCCAGTGTGGAATCCATCGAAATCAGCGCACACTGCATCGCCTGTTCCAGCGGTGTTTCATAGCGCAGCACGCGGTCGATAATCGGCTTGCCATATTTACTCTCACCAATCTGAAAGTAAGGAGTGTCAGCACCGGCTTCGATAAAATTCCCCTGCGGGTAAATCTGGAACAACCGGGGTTCTTCACCGCGAATCTGCCCGCCGAGCAGCAGAGTCCCGCTAAATTCTTCCCCGTCGCGTTTAATCACTTCGCGCAGTGTTTCTCCGATCATCAGTGCAACATCATATAATGATGCTGACTTCAGGATCCCTGACATCTCTCCCCCCTCCTGATGAGCCCGCCGTAACAAACTGAGCACACTCTGAGTAGTGGCCAGATTGCCGGCGCTCTGCAGGACCAGCGTCCTTTCATTGTCTACCTGAAAAACATGCAGTTTCCGGAAGGTAGAGATATGGTCAACGCCGGCATTAGTCCGCGAGTCAGACACAAATACCATGCCTGAAGATAAACGCATTGCGACGCAATAAGTCATAGTAAGGATCCTGATTCCATAAGTGCTATTGTTGCGGGGCGACCTTCTGCACGGCCGCTACAGCCCGCATACTTTCTCCCCCGCCGCCCAGCCGTACTCCGCGGACCGGGCAGGCATCCAGATAATCGACCCCGACAGCCAGTTTCAGATGCTGGCGGGTATCGCGGGTATTGTTAGTAATATCAAAACTTTCCCAACGGTCATTTACCCATGCTTCTACCCAGGCGTGAGTAGCGACATGTTCGGTATTATCAGTATACAGGTAACCACTGACATAACGTGCCGGAATCCCCAAACTGCGACAACAGGCCAGAAAAACATGGCTGTGATCCTGGCAGACACCGGTTCCCCGGGCAAAGACTTCACTGGCCGTATCGGCAACCGTCGTACTGCCAGGCCGGTACGGCATTTTTTCCAGTACTGCCGTCATCATCGCTTCGAGTGACGCCAGCGGCTGCGCCTCCTGCCAGTATTCCTGAGCAAAAGCACGAATTTCACGATCCGGCTGGGTTAACGGCGAGAAGCGTAAAAAAACCAGCGGTGACAAATGGCACTCATCGGTATAGCTGAAATCGTCCTGCTCGTGGATAGTCACTTCCCCTCGCGCCTGGATCTCAAGGATCTGATGGGGCGAATCCAGGGTCAGTACGTGCATTACATTGCCATAGGCATCCACTGTCCGGGTGGCATCACCAGGCAGCATCAGCTCCCAGTGAACAATTTGCTGATTGGGTGTGTTCTGTGGCGTCAGACGCAGATACTGGGTGCTGAGTTTTACCTGGTCGTCGTAGCTATACCAGGTCTTATGATCGATTGTCAGTTTCATTGTGCCTCCAGATACGTTTCCTGAATACTTTGCGCCAGCTGATTAATCCGCGATGAAAAGCTCTCCAGCCAGACATAAACACCGTCGGTGATTAAACTTTCCCAGCTGTTAAACCGTAACTCCGCCAGCATCTGGCTGGTGAGTAACCGTGGCCGGTCTTCGCCGTGCTTGCCAATCAGCTCCAACTGCCTGGAGATAGCCTCAATACAGGAGTGCAATGAACGGGGACTTTCGTTGCGCAAAATCAGTAACTGATTGACGTTATCCTGCATGACCTGTTGATGGAAAATCGTGTGATACCCTTCTTTTGCCGACACCGCACGTAGCAAAGTGTCGAGGAAATAGTATTCACGTACCGAATCTTCCTGCACTCCGGGCAATTCCTGGTTAATGGTCAGTAACCGGGCAGTTCCGTCACAGCGCTCCAGTTGTGTCCCCAGTTGAATAAAGTATAGTGCATCCCCCCGTAACAGGGTGCCGAGCAGCGCACCACGGAACAGGTGGGAACGTTCCTTGACCCAGTCAAAAAAACTGTCGGCATTGGCACTGGTCACTCCACGGCGCCGCATATTACGCAGCTCAATCCAGGTACTGTTGATACTTTCCCAGACTTCTGAAGAGAGACTGCCCCGAACCGCATGAGCGTTGTTCCACGCCGATTGCCAACAGCTAAAAATACTGCCCGGGTTACGATCATCAAGAGCATAAAAATTAAACAGCTGCGGCATGGTGTAACGACCGTTCAGCATTTCAAACAGCTGCTTTGTGCCGGTCAGATTCACTGGCAGTAATAGTTCGTCGCCCTGATTCTGATGAACCGCCAGCATCGATAACCGGTTAGTCACATCCAGAACCCTGGCGAGCTGCTCAGCACGTTCCAGATAACGCGCCATCCAATATAATCCACTCGCTGTGCGACTTAACATGATGAATCATCCTCCAGAACCCAGGTATCTTTGGTTCCCCCTCCCTGAGAGGAGTTCACCACCAGTGACCCTTCCGTTAATGCCACCCGGGTCAGACCTCCGGGGACCAGACGAATATCGGCCCCGCACAGTGCAAATGGCCGTAAATCGATATGCCTTGGAGCCAGTCCCTCCCCCGTAAATGTCGGGCAGGTTGATAACGACAACGTGTCCTGAGCGATATAATTGTCCGGGCGAGCCAGCAACCTGGCGCGAAAATCTTCGATTTCGGCACGGCTGGCGACCGGACCTATCAGCATGCCGTAGCCACCGGCGCCGTGGACCTCTTTCACGACCATTTTGTCGAGATTCGCCAGCACATAGCTCAGATCCTTTGGACGACGACATTGCCAGGTCGGCACATTATTAAGAATCGGTTCTTCCTGGAGGTAGTAACGGATCATATCCGGAACATAAGGGTAGATAGACTTATCATCTGCAACCCCTGTACCGATGGCGTTCGCCAGCACCACGTTACCGGCACGATAGACCGACAACAGACCAGCAACGCCCAGCATAGAATCCGCGCGGAATGCCAGTGGATCAAGGAAGGCATCATCGACACGACGATAAATAACATCAACTTTGCACGGCCCTTCGGTCGTACGCATCAACACCGCTCCGTCTTTAACAAACAGATCGGCACTTTCTACCAGTTCAACCCCCATCTGCTGAGCAAGAAAACTGTGTTCAAAGTAAGCACTGTTGAAGCGGCCCGGGGTTAATACCACCACAACCGGATCGTTAACCGGCGAGCTTTCACGCAGGGTTTGTAGCAGATGTGAGGGGTAGCGCTCCACCGGAGCAATTGACTGTGTGGCAAATAACTCAGGATACAACCGCATCATCATTTTACGGTTTTCCAGCATATAGGAGACGCCGGAAGGTGTTCTGAGGTTATCCTCCAACACATAATATTCACCGTCGCTGTTACGGACCATGTCAACACCGACAATATGCGCGTAGATGTTCCGGTGAAGATCAACGCCCTGCATACAGGGCTGGTATTGATCATTAACCAGCACCTGTTCAGCAGGAATAATTCCGGCCTTCAGAATATGCTGCTGATGATAAATATCGTGCAGAAACAAGTTTAATGCCTGAACCCGCTGGCGGATCCCTTTATCCAGTTGCGCCCATTCGCTGGCCGGAATAATACGTGGCACGCTGTCGAACGGGATTAACCGGTCAGCACCATCATCATCACCATAGACATTAAAGGTAATGCCGACACGGTGAAATAATAGTTCTGCCTCCTCCTTCTTACGGGCAATAGCCTCTTTATCCGCCTGCTTTAACCACTCCCAGTAGTCTTTGTAGTGGGGCCGGTACAATCCATCTTTGAGTAACATCTCATCATAAAAATTTGCTGCTATCTGATAGCTATGATTCATGCTCCACCCACCGCTTTCCTGTGATGACCTGAGATAGCTCTGCATTTTTTATGCCAGGAGTTGGGCATAAAATTTTCTGAAATCCCGTTAGTTAGTGTTGTTTTTCTGAAAAAAAGCCAGCCAGGCATCACGAAACAATGGACTAAGATCTCCGCAGCGCCTGTTATTTGTGCGCGCACTGCGAAGGCGCACCGTTTCGGGGAATCGCAAACCATCGGCTTTTGAACAGCTTAAATTCATAATTCAGGACACTCCCCCATAACAGTACCTGCCATGATGGGTTTTCACTGTTATGCAGCAACTGGTTAACAAAAACCGCATCCCTGATAACTGTTATAGCCACGATTGGTGTATCTGTCTCTTTTTAGTCTGAAATATTTGTGATGAACTATGGGCAGAACAGCGGAGGATATATGGACAAAGTTAAACAAATTCTTCAGCAGGAAATCGATCGTCTTAATGTCGCAGAGCAGCGGGACAATTTGCCACGCTTTAGTTTTACGTTTTTGCGTAAACATCCCGGGCTGTGGTTCGTCATGTATCTCTGTTATGCATTATGCGTGGCACTGATCTTCTCTACCGAGATGCTGGGCTGGCCAGCCTTCTGGTTCGCCACTGCCTTTGTTCTGGGAATGAGTCTGTTGATGCTGATGGATATCTCGCCTAAATACCGTTTCGAAGATATCGATGCCCTGGATTTACGGGTCTGCTATAACGGCGAGTGGTACTACATCCGGGCAGTCTCTCAGCAATGCATTAACGCGATTAACAACGATCCGGAAGTACCGTCACAGGTGAAACAAGGGATCGCCAGATTGCTGGAGAAAAAAGGGGAAGTTGATTTTTATGATATCTATCATCTGACCTGGGGTGGTCGCAGCGCAGCAACTATCTGAGTTATTCAGCTAAGCTGCCCGACTATCAGTTCACCAAGAACAGTCACCGCCTGTTCTGCCCGTTGATCCCAGGGCCAGGCGGCATTAAAACGAAAACAGTGACGATGCTGCCGGGAAGCAGAAAACAGCTCTCCCGGCGCAATGCTAATTCCCTTCGCCAGTGCCTGATGGTAGAGCTGTGTACTGTCGAAGTCCGGAGGCAGTTCAATCCACAAAAAATCCCCGCCATGATCTGCATGGATCACAGCTTCCGCCGGTAAGGCTCGTTGCAATGCCGTAATGGCCAGTTTTTTACGTGCGGCGAGCTGACGACGCAGGCGTTTCAGATGCTGGTCATAATGCTGACTTTCCAGAAAACCGACCAGTGCCAGTTGTATCGGTGTACTTACCGACAGAGTGCTCATCAGTTGTAGCTGCTGTATCCGTAGCGCATGTTTCCGGGTCACCACCCAGCCGATACGAAATCCGGCGACCAGATCTTTCGAGAAAGAACCGCAATGCAACACTGTGCCACCGTTATCCCATGCCAGGGCCGGCAGCGGCGGCTGTTCTCCTTCCCACAGGCTGGTATAAACATCATCTTCAATCAGCGCCACCTGATTCTCTGCTAACAGACTGACCAGTTGCTGTTTATGTTCAGCGGATAGGGTATAACCGAGAGGATTCTGGTGGCTGGTCATCAGCCAGCAGGCTTTTACCGGCCAGCGTTGCAACGCCTGTTGAAGACTGGCTAAATCGATCCCTTCTCCGGGAACGGCAGGGATAGCCAGCGCTTTAAGCTTCAGTCGTTCAATTGCCTGTAAGGCACCGTAAAACGCGGGGCTTTCTATAATGACCCAGTCACCCGGTTCTGTTACCGCCTGCAGGCTCAGGTTCAGAGCATCCATGGCGCCATTAGTGATTACAATATCGTCCGGCGATACCAGAATACCCTGCCGGGTATAGCGCCGGGCCAGAATTTTGCGTAATTCGACATTACCGGGCGGCAGATTATCAATAGCATCGCCGGTGGTTAGATGGCGGGAAACATCGCCTAATGAGCGCATTAACGCCCGCATCGGGAAAAGTTCAGGGTCAGGAAACGCAGAGCCGAAAGGCACTATCTGTGGGTCACGGCAGGCCTGCAGGACATCAAACACGAAACGGTTAGTATCCGCCTGTTCACTGTGTTTTACCGCAGCAGCGTCATGGGGAAGACCAGGGGCGACATAATAACCGGATTGTGGGCGGGAGATAATCCAGCCCTGACTTTCCAGCAGAGTGTAGGCATTCATGACAGTCATCAGGCTGACCTGCAACAGCTCAGACTGGGCACGTAACGAAGGCAGCTTATCTCCTGCCTGCCAGATGCCCGCTTCAATTTGCTGCTGCATCTGTTCTGCTATCTGCTGAAATTTACTCACATCACTCCGGTATCACTGTTCCTGTGGTCAGCCACAGGACTGTTTTTCAGTGCAGTGCCGAAAATCAGGCCCTGATTTTTTGCGAACCGGTTTCCGGCACCAGATCCAGTTTCACCGGACGAGGCAGCTTACCCTGGACTTCAGGTAACACCAATTGCTCCGGAGGAACCGGCCGGCTGAAGTAGAACCCCTGCAGGATGTTACAACCCAGGCTGGCCAGCTGACGTTGTTGTTCCTCAGTTTCTACACCTTCCGCCACGATGTTCAGATTCATATTTTTTGCCAGATCGATGATCATCGACAGTAACCGGGTATCAGTACACTGCTTGTTTATCTCCCGCACGAATGCACGGTCAATTTTCAGCTCACTGGCTGGCATACTTTGCAGATACAACAGACTGGAATAACCGGTACCGAAATCATCAATCGAAACTTTAATACCATATTCTTTCAGAGCCGTCAGAATACGGATAGTTTCCTGAGGCGATCGCATGGCGGTGGTTTCGGTAATTTCGAGGATCAGTTTGTCAGCAGGGACTTTATTTGCCGTTAAGGCATTCAGGACTACGCTCTGCAGCATCTCCTGTTCAAACTGAAGTGCTGACAGGTTCACCGAGACCGAAAGTTCCGTATTACCCTGAGCATGCCAGATAGCCAGCTGACGGCAGGCTTCATTCAGTACCCACTCACCTACCTGAATGATCATGCCACTTTTCTCGGCAATCGGTAAGAACTTATCCGGAGAGAGCAGGCCACGGGTTGGATGCTGCCAACGAACCAGAGCTTCATAACCAATAATATTGCCACTCTGTGCATCATTCTTCGGCTGATAGAACAGACGCAGCTCATTGTGGTACAACGCCCGCCACAATTCGTTTTTCAGCTGCACCTGGCTTTTACCCATCGAATTCATGCTGGCACGGTAGATGCTGTAACCATTACGACCATTATTTTTGGTGTGGTACATCGCAACATCAGCATTGAACATCATTTCACGACCTTCAGCACCATGCTGTGGGTACTGTGCGATACCAATACTGATAGAAACCATCAGTTCATATTCACCGATATGGAAAGGCTGCTCTATCGCCTTCACCATTCGCGAGGCAATATCTTCGGCTTGTTCAGCAGAAGTCCCCGGGGTCAGTAACACAAACTCATCGCCCCCTACCCGCGCCAGAACCTGCTCTGATTCAAGAATATTTTTCAGACGGTCAGACGCGGTAACCAGCAGACGGTCGCCGATATGGTGCCCGTAGGCATCATTGATCATTTTAAAACCGTCGAGATCGAGAAACATCAGCGAGAAGGTTGCAATACCTGCAGAGGCATTGCGGATATAATGTTCCAGCTGTTCTTCCAGATAGACACGGTTTGGCAGCAGTGTGAGTGGATCATGCATCGCCAGTTTGTGCAGTTCACGGTTGGCCAGATGTAATTTTTTTGCCAGACGGGTCGCTTTAATTTGTGAATCGACCATCGAAATTAGCAGACTGGAACCCAGTATTGCCAGGGTAAACAGAAACACCCAGATAGCCAGGGTCGGGGAATTTACACCATGCCCGTCAATGTAGCTGCCCTCATGAAAGCTGGCAGCTGCCATGCCGGTGTAGTGCATTCCGGCAATCGCGACACCCATAACCAGTGATGCCTGCAAACGACGCATCACAATACCATTTTCGCCTTTACGCAGGTTGAAGGCCAGCCACAGCGCTACGCCTGAAGCGACATAGGCTATCAGCACTGACAAGGCCACCAGCCAGTAATTCCACTCAATCGGAGGTTGCACCAGCAGAGCATACATTCCGATGTAATGCATCCCTACCACGCCACTTCCCAGTAGCATTGCACCACCCACCAGGCGGCCAAACCCCAGTTGCGGATGACCAATCACCTGTTGTAAGGCGGCAATAGAGGCAACAATGACGATAATTAACGACGCGGCAGTATCGCTGGTGCCATAGTGCATTGGCATCGGAAACATCATTGCCAGGATACCAATAAAATGCATCGACCAGACACCAATCCCCATTGCGGTACCACCACCCGCCAGCCATAACTTCGCTTTCCATCCCTGGGAACTGGCAACCCGTCCTGCCGTATCAAGGGCAGTAAAAGAGGCTATAAAGGCAATGATAAGTGAAATTAACACCAGCCATTTATTCCAGGATACATCCAGCATGCTGACTCCCTTTGTCTTGGGTTATTTAAGCAAAGATATTATTAAAAATGACAGAGACAAAAAGGAAAGCTGTCATCTTCATTTACGGCCAACGGTAAACTCATCATTAATGAGTTATTTTCAGTTATTTCATTAAGCTGCAACAATTTGCAGATCTGCCAGGGGCAATGGAAATAAACGTAGTGCAACGAATGTTGCTGCGTGAAAATCTGTTAGTGAATTTTCTACCAGTAGGCATAGTACGCCAGATAATCCGACGGAAACAAACCTTAATTAATCTTATGTCTAAAAAAAATGGTTTGCCGAAGCGAGGGCTCCGGCAAATGGTGGTTTTACTCTGACGGGCAACACTCAGGAGAGGCTTACGGGTGGAGAATAACCAGCCGCTCAGGCCAGTCACCTGAGCGGCCACAGACTACAGACTGTGCAGTGGTCCTGCGGTCTTTTTCTGCTGATAGCGTCGCACCAGGTAACCGATGCATAGAGTTCCTACCAGACCACAGCAACCGGCAAAGGTCAGCCATGCTCCCGGCATCGATTTATCATCTGTCGCATGAATCAGATAACTGGATACCGCAGGGGTAAACCCGCCGAACAATGCTGTCGCCAGACTGTAGGCCAGAGAGAACCCTGCCGCCCGGACTTCAGCCGGCATGATCTCTGCCAGATAGACCACCATCGCCCCGTTATAGCTGGCGTAGAGGAATGACAACCACAGCTCGGCAGTTAACAGATGACCAAACGACGGTGCCGCTACCATCCACTTCAGCACTGGCCACGCAGTCAGCATAGTTAACAGGGTGAAGGTTATCAGCAGCGGGCGGCGACCAATCCGGTCAGACAACGATCCCATCACCGGCAGCCAGAATAAATTCGATACACCGACAAATAGCGTCACCATAAAACTCTGGTGGTCCGTCATCATCAGCACTGTCTTACCAAAGGTCGGGGTAAAGGCCGTAATCATATAGAACATGACGGTGGTGGTAACCACCATCAGCATCCCGGCGAGAACCAGTGCCCAGTTGCTGGCCACTGAACGCATAATTTCTGTCATGCCGGGACGATGTTTACGCTGCTGAAAACTCTCTGTCTCTTCCAGCATACGGCGGATATAAAACAGGAAGGGAACAATCAGGCAGCCGATAATAAACGGAATACGCCAACCCCAGTCTGTCACCTGACCTTTGTCCAGCCAGTGATTCAGCATTAACCCCAGTAACGCAGCAAAGATAACCGATAATTGCTGACTCCCCGACTGCCAGCTGACATAGAAGCCTTTGCGCCCTTTCGGCGCGATTTCAGACAGGTAAACGGAAACCCCACCCAGTTCAACCCCGGCGGAGAATCCCTGCAATAAACGACCTACGAGGATAATTAACGGAGCCGCCGCGCCAATCGTCTGATAACCCGGGGTCAGAGCAATAGTCAGAGTACCAATAGCCATCAGTCCCAGGGTCAGCAGTAACCCTTTACGGCGACCATGATGGTCAATATAAGCACCGAGGATAATGGCCCCCAGAGGGCGCATCAGGAAACCGGCACCAAAGGTCATCAGTGTCAGCATCAACGATGAATAAGGGTCATTGCCCGGGAAGAAGGTTTTTGAAATGGCGGTGGCATAGTAGCCAAACACCATAAAGTCGTACATTTCAAGAAAGTTTCCGCTGGTCACACGGAAAATAGATTTAGCTCCGCTGGTTTTAGCCGCCGGAGAAGATGTACCCGAATTATTCATTGCTCAGCCCTGCCGTTATAGTTTTAGTCTGCACTGTTTATTTACCCCGGTTACCAGCAGAAAGATGTGACGACAGTCATCTTTATGATTTACAGAAACATACAATTTGGTAACAAAACAACAACCGGCAGATTGTAAACATCAGACTATTTCTAAACGGTGGCAAAAAAAAACCTCCCGAAAGGGAGGTTCATTTAGTTCGGACTGGTACAGGAATTAGTTGCCCGCGGTAGTTCCGGCGGTTTCCAGCCCCATCAGTCCAATCTTCAGATAGCCTGCGGCACGCAATTGATCCATCACACTCATCAGCGTGGCATAGTCCACATCTTTATCCGCCTGGAAGAAGATGGTGCTTTCTTTGTTGCCACTGGTCAGTGAATCAATGGCCGAAACCAGCTGTTCTTTTGAGACTTCATTGTTGCCGACATACAGTTGTTTGTCCGCTTTAATACTCAGATAGACCGGTTTATCCGGACGAGGCTGAGGAACGCTGGTTGAAGCCGGAAGATTAACTTTGACATCTACGGTGGCCAGAGGCGCTGCAACCATAAAAATGATTAACAGCACTAACATAACGTCGATAAACGGCGTTACGTTAATTTCACTCATTTCCCCATCGCTTTCTAAATCATCTTTCAGATGCATCGCCATAACAATTAACTCACCCGCAGTTTATGTGCGGAAGCCCGCAGATCTACCGGCTCATGGCTCTGCCCTAAATCCAGATCACGGCTCTGCAGCAATAATACCTGAGCGGCAGTATCACTTAATGAAGCTTTATAACCAGCAATCATCCGTGCAAATACGTTATAAATCACTACCGCAGGAATTGCTGCAACCAGACCTACCGCAGTAGCAAGCAGCGCTTCGGCAATCCCCGGAGCCACGACTGCCAGGTTAGTGGTCTGACTTTGAGCAATCCCGATAAAGCTGTTCATGATGCCCCATACGGTACCGAACAGACCGATAAACGGTGCGACAGAACCGATGGTTGCCAGGAAGCCATTACCCCGTGATGCATAACGACCGACGGCTGCGACTCTTCGCTCCAGACGGAAACCGGTACGATCTTTGATACCGTCACTGTCTTCTGCGCCGGCAGAAAGCTGACGTTCATCCTGAGCTTCTGCAATCAGACTGCGACTGTGACTGTTGGCAGCGAATTTGCTGGCAACATCGACGGCCTGCTGTAATGTACGCACTTCTTTCAGGGCTTTCTGTTCTGATTTAAGGCGCCGTTTGGCCGAACTCAGTTCTGTAAACTTGCCGAAGAAGATTGCCCAGGTAACCACAGAGGCGAGCAACAAGCCTATCATTACTACTTTTACAACAATATCAGCATGATGATACATGCCCAGAACGGACAGATCCGTTTGCATCAAATTATTGGTCACCACTTGTACTACCCCATCTCAACGGTTAATTTCTTGCAATCACGCGATGATACCAAAACACAGCTTAATTGATAGTAGTTATCATTAGTATTTACAAATTCTTCCAATATTCGTGGCTGACATCTGTGACGTTTTGTGGTTACGCCGGACAGCTGAACAGCAGTAATCCGTTACTCTCCGTGTTATCCGGCCCGCGATTTTTCTTTGATACTCTGGCCTGAGCAACATTTCATGTTAAGTTGTAGTAAAGGTATTTACAGGCAGAGCAGGAATCAATGACAGACAAAAAAACAGATAAAAAACTGGAAACCACACTGGTCAGTGCCGGCCGGCAGAAACGTTATACTGCCGGCGCAGTTAACAGCGTTATTCAGCGTGCATCTTCTCTGGTCTTCGACACCGTTGCTGATAAAAAACGTGCCGCCGCAGGGCGCACCCGTGGAGAGTTGTTTTACGGGCGCCGCGGGACTCTGACCCACTTTTCATTGCAGGATGCGATGACAGAACTGGAAAATGGTGCTGGTTGTGCCCTTTACCCTTGCGGAGCCGCCGCAGTCACCAATGCTATTCTGGCGTTTGTTGAAAGCGGCGATCATGTACTGATGAGTGGTTCGGTCTATGAACCCACCCGCGATTTCTGCAATGTGATCCTGCGTAAACTGAACGTAGCTACCACTTTCTTCCCTCACATCAGCGGAGCGGAGATTATTCAGTGGCTGAAGCCGGAAACACGGGTGGTATTTCTTGAATCCCCGGCCTCCATCACTATGGAGGTTCAGGATATTCCCGCCATTGTCGCCGCCATTCGCCAGGCTGCCCCGAATGCCATCATTATGATGGACAATACCTGGGCGGCAGGAGTGCTGTTTAACGCACTCGATTTCGGAATTGATATTTCTATCCAGGCTGGCACTAAGTACCTGATAGGACATTCCGATGCGATGATCGGTACCGCAGTCGCCAATCAGCGCTGCTGGGACACCCTGCGCGAAAACTCTTACCTGATGGGTCAGATGGTTGATGCAGATACCGCCTATATGACTTCACGCGGCCTGCGTACCCTGGGGGTAAGATTACGTCAGCATGAAGAGAGCAGCATTCAGGTTGCTGAATGGCTTGCGGAGCGGGAAGAGGTCTGGCGGGTCAATCATCCGGCACTGCCACAGTCTCCCGGTCATGAGTTCTGGAAGCGTGATTTTTCCGGCAGCAGCGGTTTATTTTCGTTTATTCTGCGTCGCGAACTGTCACGTGAAGCACTGGCTGACTTCCTGGATAACTTCCAACATTTCAGCATGGCTTATTCCTGGGGCGGCTTTGAATCTCTGATCCTCGCCAATCAGCCTGATGAAATTGCCGCTATCCGACCGGATCAGGAGCCTCACTTACCGGGGACACTGATAAGGCTGCATATCGGGCTGGAAAACGTGGATGATTTAATCGCTGATCTGGCCGCAGGTTTCGACCGGCTGGCTCGTTATGCCTGACAACGCATCCGGCCATTGTGGCCGGAAATTTATTACAGGGATTTGTCGTTGTATGACGGATGCCCGCAGTATGAAACCCTGACACGGGTCAGGTTACGGGAAGAAAAATGAGTGCTTTACACGAGATAATCCATGCCCTGTGGCATCAGGATTTCGCCGTTCTGGCGGATCCGCATGTTATCTGGATTGTCTACGCGGTGATGTTTTGCATGCTGTTTCTGGAAAACGGGTTACTGCCCGCGGCTTTTTTGCCGGGTGACAGTTTACTGCTGCTGGCAGGAGCCATGATTGCTAAAGGGGTGATGGGATTTCTTCCGACGGTTGTAATCCTTACCTGTGCTGCCAGCCTGGGATTCTGGATGGGATATCTGCAGGGGCGGTGGCTGGGAAATACCCGGCTGGTGCAGGGCTGGCTGAAACACCTGCCCGCTAAATATCACCAACGAGCCTGGCAGATGTTCAACCGTCATGGTCTGGCGGCTTTACTCGCAGGCCGATTTCTGGCGTTTGTTCGCACGGTTCTGCCGACTATGGCTGGAATTTCCGGGCTTAGTAACACCCGCTTTCAACTGTTCAACTGGTTAAGCGGCCTGTTGTGGGTCGTACTGCTGGTCGCCCTGGGGTACGGTATCAGCCATGTGCCGTTTATTAAACGCCATGAAGATCAGGTAATGGCTATACTGATGCTGCTGCCTCTCCTGCTGCTGGTCTGTGGCCTGGCAGGCAGTCTGGTATTTCTCTGGAAGAAAAAGCGCCAGACTTCAGTATAAAACCCGCTCACGTCAGGCATCGACTGATGCCTGACGTACCCGCTGAATTTCCTCCCCCGGGGTCACCCCGAAATACCGTTTATATTCACGGGAAAACTGCGAAACACTTTCATACCCTACTTCGATTGCCGCATTACCTGCCTTCATTTGCTGATGCGCCAGCAATCGTCTGGCCTCATGCAACCGGTAACGTTTCAGATATTGCAGCGGCGAGGTCTGAGTGACCGTTTTAAAATGGTGATAAAATGCCGAAGTACTCATATTGACCTCAGCCGCCAGGATATCAATGCTTAACGCACTTCGGTAGTCCTGCTCTATCCGACGCAGCGCTTTAGCTATCTGGCTAATACGGGTCTGACTGCCGGACAGTGATAACAGTGCCCTGCCACAAGGACCGGTCAGTAAATAGAAGTACATCTCTTTAATGATCTGATTTGCCAGCAGTCTGGCTTCCAGAGGCCGGGTCATCACCTCCAGTAATCTTTCAGAAATTCTCAGCATATCCTGAGTTAATTCAGCCGAATGGATAGCAGTGATCAACTGAGATGGCTGATATTCGTATTGCTCACCAATTTCGAGGATCATTTCCTGTACCAGCAACATATCCACATCAATAAATAATCCGGCCAACGGCTGCTCTTTACTGCCATGCGTTTCACATTCCACCGGCAGCGCGACACTGAGCAGCAGATAGCGGCTGGGATCGTAGCTGAAACTGATATCCCCCAGATATCCGGTTTTACTGCCCTGAAACAGAATGGCAATCCCGGGGCGATACATAACAGGACTGAGTTTTAAATGTTCATCGGCATACATCAGCGATACATTTTTTATCGGGCTGAGTCCTCCGGACAAAGAATGATGTAAAGCAATGACCTGCTGAGCCAGGCGCTGACAATATTTGTTATCAGACATTAAATTTCCTCTCTTGCCGGAATCCGACCCTCCCCTGGCGGGGTTAAAAAATAATCAATATCAGACAATCACTCTCTGCCAGATACCCGGATAGCAACTACACTTAACCTCAGACCTCACCACCTGACGTGTTTTTTGCCACGGAGGAAACTGAAATGTCCGAACAATCTATCATCAGGCTGAATGACGGCCATCTTATGCCACAGTTAGGGCTCGGCGTCTGGCAGGCTTCAGTAGAAGAAACCCGACACGCCGTCCGACACGCATTGCAAACCGGCTACCGATCTATCGATACCGCAGCCATTTATCAGAACGAAGAAGGCGTTGGTCAGGCATTAAGTGAAGCGGCACTACCACGGGAAAATCTGTTTATTACCACCAAACTGTGGAACAGTGACCAGACCCGCGCGGCTGAAGCTCTCGAACTTAGCCTGAAGAAATTACAGCTTGATTATGTTGATCTATACCTTATCCACTGGCCCTGTCCGCAACAGAATGACTATATCGGCGCCTGGCAGCAACTGATTGAGTTGCAGAAGCAGGGGCTGATTAAAAGTATCGGTGTATGTAATTTTCAGCAGGAGCATCTGCAAAACATTATTCGTGAAACCGGCGTAACCCCGGTGATTAATCAGATAGAACTGCATCCTCTGTTTCAACAACGTCCGATGCATGCATGGAACGGGTTGCATCACATTCAGACTGAATCATGGAGCCCGCTGGCACAAGGCGGTAAAGGCGTATTCGATCACCCGAAAATTCAGTATCTGGCGGATAAATACCAGAAAACACCGGCACAAATCGTTATCCGTTGGCATATCGATAATGGGCTGGTAGTCATCCCGAAATCTGTCACAGCAAAACGGATTGAAGAGAATTTCGCGGTATTTGATTTTAGCCTGGAAAAAACCGAGCTGACTGATCTGACCGTGCTGGAAGCAGGTAAAAGGCTGGGGCCGGATCCGGATACCTTTAACCGGACCTGAACCGAAAATGCCACGTTAGCCACTGCG
Organism: Tatumella citrea; assembly: GCF_002163585.1. Classification (NCBI taxonomy): domain Bacteria; kingdom Pseudomonadati; phylum Pseudomonadota; class Gammaproteobacteria; order Enterobacterales; family Erwiniaceae; genus Tatumella; species Tatumella citrea. Next base: position 707,836 of record NZ_CP015579.1, on the reverse strand, counting down.
AATGCAGTGGCTAAACCACGAATTTTTGCAGCAGGCGAATAGCCCGGATCATGGCTTCGTCCCGAAGTTCACCATAATCGTGATCATCGTTTTGTACACCCTGCAAAATACTAATCAAGCCCTGAACCGACAGTTCCCGCCCGTCACCCAGCAACTCCAGAACAGCACCACCTATCTCATTACAGAGGGCTTTTGCCTCAGTGAAATCATCTGCCTGTGACATCATATCCTCCGGAGAAACGCGGTTAGTTAATCGCCTGCTGAACCATCAGCTGACCGGCGCAGCCACGATCGGCCAGCTCCAGATTCTGACTATAGTAGACAAACGGGAAATGCTCCGAAGAACTTTGCGGAAAAGTCACCAACAACTCGACACTGCCATCCACCCAGACAGTATCTTTCCAGCCACGATCCTCTACCATTGCCGGTGCGCCGTTAATACTGATAATCAGGAACATTGCCCCCTGAATATGGAACGGCTGAGGCTGATTTGCCTGGATTGTCCAGCGTTCTACTGCGCCCTGTTGCACCACAGTATCAATCCGTTTCAGATCCCAGGCTTTACCATTAATTCCTGCCGGTGAATCATCCAGCTGTATCTGGCGGCTGCCGGAAACATTATTCGCCTGCGGCTGGGGAGCCAGCTGCGAAGGTATGCCATCAGTGACCAGCGGTAATAATCCGGTCGGACGCAGAGTTAGTACCAGTGTTGATGTCAGGATCGATGAAGGTTCGAAAATACCTTTGATCCGCTCAATTAAGGTCGCGGCAGTACCGGCAGTGATTGAGACGTCATTCCCCTGGGAGAGATCTACCAACACTTCACGACGTTCCCCCGGAGCCAGTGATAACTGTTGCACAGTGACCGCTGAAGGTAAAAAGCCCTGATCACCGGCAATCACTGTGAAAGGCCGGTTATCACTGAGCTGTAGCTGATAACGACGAGCGTTTGAGGCGTTGAGTAACCGTAAACGGACCCAGCCTCTGGAGACATTGACATAAGGTTCGCGGATACCATTAACCAGCAGAATATCGCCGTAAAATCCTTCGTCTGCGCCACTGTCGTAGACCGGCGAGCCAAAGTTATCCAGACGTTTATCCTGGATAATCAACGGGAAATCATCCACTCCATAGTGTTTAGGCAACGGCAATGACTTACTGTTGTCATCTTCAATCAACCACATGCCGGCCAGGCCATTATAAACATGGGGTGCCATATGGTGAGGAGTATCCGCATGGTACCAGCAGGTGGCTGCAGCCTGACGCACCGGCAGTATGGGCGCCCAGTCTACATTCGGCGAAATCTGTCGTGGTGCCCCACCGTTTAACGCGCCCTGTACCTGCAATCCGCTGACCGTCATCGACACCGGCTCAGACAGACGGTTGCTGTAAATCAGTTTTACATCATCGCCATTATGAACTCTGACCGTCGGCCCGAGGTAAAGTCCGTTAAACCCCCAGACCGGAACTTTACTGGTGCCATTAAATGCCCAGTGGCTGGCCTGTAAAGTCAGAAATAGTGGCTGACCACGGCGCGATTCAAGCAGAGGTGGTACCGGCAGAGCATTTTCTCCGGTGTCTGCTGCCAGCGCACTGTGCGGCAGCAAAGTACTGCCAAGAGCTGCGCCGGCGGATAACTGCAGAAACTGACGACGGTTAAAAGACATAATACTTCCGACCTTATACTGATAACACTGCAGGTGGTGATTCACCACAAACAAGCAACACGCCTGGCAAACCTTTTGCCGTGGCGAACAACTATTTTTCCTGTGCCCGGCGGGCAACTTCTTCATTTAACACTTCAAGCCTGGCTGACATCAGTTCACGACAATGCGTTGCCAGCTTACGTGCAGACTGACCTTCAAATTGTTTTATATCCACCGGGGGAAGCATTTCAACAATCACCAGCCCGTTACGCCAGCGGTTCAGCTTAATCTGGTTATGCGTGTTGGAAATAACAATCGGAATTACCGGTACACCGGCAGCCAGGGCTGCATGAAACGCACCGGTTTTAAAAGGCAGCAATCCGCGACCACGGCTACGGGTTCCTTCCGGAAACATCCAGAAAGAGATGTCTTTCTTTTTAAACTGAGCCACTAATTCACTGATAGTGTCGTGAGCCTTACTGCGGTTATCACGATCAATCAACAGGTTTCCGGTCAGCCAGTACAGCTGGCCAAAAAAAGGTATCCACGCCAGGCTTTTTTTACCGACGGTTACGGTTGGCGGCTGAACCATATTCGCGGCCGTCACCATATCGTAGTTATTCTGGTGGTTAGCAATATAGATGGCATTACCGAAGTTGTCGGCATCCGCAGGTTTGCGTAACTCAACACGGATTCCAAACACGGTGTTCAGACGTCCAAAGGCATGAGCAAAGGTGGCAACATGTCGCGGATTTCTCGGTGAAAAACAGCACCAGAGACAACCAAATACACAGACGAAAATAGAATAAATAACAACGATAATTGCGCGCACAATTAACAGCATAACAACCTCATAATAGCAGCCTGCTTCACTTCCATCCCTGAAGCGCAGACAGAAACTCCATTGCGGGCAACACCGCAATGGCAGTAGTCATCAGAACTCAGATAAACAGCCGGCAAGTATAACGTTTTTTTTACTCTTCGCAGTGATTGCCGGCAGATTTATCATTCTGCAGTGTCCGCCACATCCTGATTCAGTGACGGAGCGTCGACTTCGACCCGATCAATTCGTTGCAGACCACGAGGCAACAATGTACCCCGCCGTCCGCGCTCGGTTCTGAATTTTTGTAAATCATCTTCACGCAGCATCAGCTTGCGTTTGCCCACATGTAAAGTCACCACACTCTGAGGTGGCAGCAGTAACAACCAGGCCAGTTTATCGCTCCCCGCAGCAGCTTCGGCAGCAGGAATGGAGATGATCTTATTCCCTTTGCCTTTTGACAACTGTGGCAGATCTTTCACCGGGAACATCAGCATCCGCCCTGCCGCAGTAATCGCCAGCAACATATCTTCATCACTGTGCACTGCCAGCGGCGTCATGACTTTGGCATTCGCAGGTAAACTCAGTACGGCTTTACCGGCACGATTTCGCGACAGCAAATCGTTAAAGGTGCAGATAAAGCCATAACCGGCGTCAGAGGCCATCAGCAAGCGCTGATCGTCGGCTTCCATCAGTACCTGCTCCACCACGGCCCCCGGTGGTGGGGTCAGTTTGCCGGTCAGCGGTTCTCCCTGTCCACGGGCAGAAGGCAGGCTGTTAGGATCCAGGGTGTAGCTACGGCCGGTAGAGTCAATAAACGACACCGGCAGATTACTTTTACCTTTTGCTGACGCCAGATAACTGTCACCTGCTTTGTAGCTCAGCCCGGCCGGATCAATATCATGGCCTTTGGCACTTCTTACCCAGCCCATCTGCGACAGCACAACTGTCACCGGCTCTGAAGGAACAAGGTCTGTTTCACTGATAGCTTTCGCTTCCTCACGTTCCCGCAACGGAGAACGGCGGGAGTCACCATAAGTTTTACTGTCAGCCTGCAGCTCTTTCTTCAGCAGGGTATTCATTTTACGCTCAGAGGCCAGCAGTGCCTGTAATTCATCACGTTCTTTCGCCAGTTCATCCTGTTCACCGCGAATCTTCATCTCCTCAAGTTTTGCAAGGTGACGTAATTTCAGTTCAAGGATGGCTTCAGCCTGGGTTTCGCTGATGGAAAAACGTGACATCAGGACAGCTTTCGGCTCATCCTCATGGCGAATAATCTCAATAACTTCATCAATATTCAGGAAGGCAATCAGCAAACCTTCCAGAATATGCAGTCTGTTCAGCACCTTATCCAGACGGAAGGTTAACCGCTTACGGACTGTCTCACGACGATACACCAGCCATTCACTGAGAATCTCCAGCAGGTTCTTCACTGCCGGGCGGTTATCCAGGCCGATCATATTCAGGTTAATGCGGTAGCTTTTTTCCAGATCCGTCGTGGCGAACAGGTGGTTCATCAGAGGATCAGCATCTACTCTGCTGGAACGAGGTACAATCACCAGTCGGGTCGGGTTTTCATGGTCGGATTCGTCTCGCAGATCCTCAACCATCGGCAGTTTTTTATTGCGCATCTGAGCCGCAATCTGCTCCAGCACCTTGGCGCCGGACACCTGATGAGGCAGCGCGGTGATAACAATTTCGCCCTCTTCTTTCTTCCAGACTGCGCGCTGACGAACACTGCCGCGACCGTTTTCATAAATCTTACGGATTTCGCTGCGCGGGGTAATAATTTCAGCTTCGGTCGGGAAGTCAGGCCCCTGAACAATATCCAGTAACTCATCGAGTGAGGTATTGGGTTTATCAATCAGGGTAATTGCCGCATCGGCGACTTCACGTAAATTGTGTGGAGGAATATCAGTTGCCATCCCCACCGCAATACCGGTCGTGCCGTTCAGCAGGATATTTGGCAACCTGGCAGGCAGCATTTTCGGCTCCTGCAAAGTACCATCAAAGTTGGCCACATAATCTACCGTGCCCTGCCCCAGTTCACTGAGCAGTAACTCGGCATAACGTGACAAACGCGATTCGGTGTAACGCATGGCTGCAAAGGATTTAGGATCATCCGGAGCACCCCAGTTCCCCTGCCCGTCAACCAGTGGATAACGGTATGAGAAAGGCTGAGCCATCAGCACCATTGCTTCGTAACAGGCGCTGTCACCGTGTGGATGATATTTACCCAGAACATCCCCGACGGTACGTGCCGACTTTTTAAACTTTGCACTGGCATTTAATCCCAGCTCAGACATTGCATAAATAATACGCCGCTGAACTGGCTTGAGTCCGTCCCCGATATAAGGAAGAGCCCTGTCCATGATTACGTACATGGAGTAATTCAGGTATGCGTTCTCGGTAAATTTGTGCAATGCAAGACGTTCTGCACCGTCCCGGGTCATGTCACTCATTGATTATCAATCCTCACTTCGCAGCCAGACAGACACCCGTCTGTGGCAGTTCTCTGCCGGGGATAGTACCTTATTCGCCGTGCTTAGTCACAGGTGCGTTACCGACTGTGCCGCAGCTTTCGCCTGCAATTGGGTTACAGGCGTAAAAAAATATCAGTATCGCTTATCCGGGCAAATCTCTTTACTGCCAGAGACAGGAGTTATAAGCCTGCGGCGCCCAGCCATTGCTCAGCGATTTTCCGGTATTCGCCGGTCTCCTGACTCAGATGCTGCCACTGATCGACATACTGTTTCCAGCTGCTGTCATCACGGGGGATCATGTAAGCTTTTTCACCATATTGCAGTGGTGCTTTGGGATTCAGTGCGCATAAGCCCGGATTACGCCCTTGCTGATATTCTGCTTCAGAGGCATCCGTGATCATAACATCCGCCTTGCCGCTGAGAATTTGGCCAAATATGGTGACATTATCCGGGAACAGGGTCAGAGTAGCTCGCGGCAGATACTGATGAACAAAGGCTTCATTAGTACCCCCGGCCGGTTCAGTTACCCTCACCTCCGGCCGATTCAGCTGTTCAACTGTCTGATACTTCTCACGGTCAGCACAACGAACCAGGGGAATTTTTCCGTCACTGCCAAGGGGTCTGGCAAACCAGGCAATTCGCTGGCGATTCAAAGTGACTGACACCCCACCTACCGCAATATCACAATGCTGGCTGATAAAATCGTTGCTGAGAGTCTTCCAGCGGGTCGCAATCCACTGCGGTTTTGCCCCGAGGCTGGCAGCGAGTGATTCCGCCATCGAAATATCCAGCCCTTCATATTGCCCGTCAGGCCGCAGAAAGCTGTAGGGCTTGTAATCTCCGGTGGTACAAACCCTTAATACTTTTGTCTGTAACACGGTGTCGAGATGTGATTGCGCACTGGCCATCACCGGCAGTAACAGCAAGGCCGTAGAAAGTTTCTTTAACATCTTTTTTTCCCGGAAGCAGCGATAGAACATAACATTCCCTGATTATTGCACTGGCTGCAAAGGTATTATGCAAAACAGGCCATTTTTTTCTGCATCGCGGCAGTTAACAATAGGCGCATACATTTTAAGAGGAACACACTATGAGTAAGATCCTGATTATTGACGGGGGCACCACCTTCGGCCATTCCGCCGGACGCCTGAACCATACCCTTAGCGATGAAGGCGCCAGCGAACTGAGCCGCCTTGGGCATGAAGTGTCAGTCACCCGCATCGACCAGGGATACGACATTGAAGCAGAAATCGAAAAATTCGCCAGTCATGACACCGTTATCCTGCAAATGCCGGGTTGGTGGATGGGTGAACCCTGGACGGTGAAAAAATATATCGACGAAGTCTTTACCTATGGTCACGGGCGCCTGTACGCCAGTGATGGTCGTACCCGTGCCGACAGTGAAAAGAAATATGGGTCCGGCGGGCTGTTACAGGGGAAAACATATATGTTGTCACTGACCTGGAACGCTCCGTTACAGGCGTTTACCGACCCTCAGCAATTCTTCGAAGGCGTTGGCGTGGATGGGGTATACCTGCACAGCCACAAAGCGTTCCAGTTCCTGGGAATGAGTGGTTTACCAACCTTTATCTGTAATGATGTGATTAAAGATCCTCAGGTTCCTGTGTACCTGGAAAACTATCGCCAGCATTTACAGCAGGTATTCGGTTAATTTTTTGCTGTAGCCGTCGGTGGCAACAACAGGTGGTGTTCAATCACAGCCTGTTGCAGATAATCCAGAAAACAGCGAATACGAACAGTCAGAGCAGTATTACGGTAATACAGCGCATGAACCGGTAATAACATACTCTGTATTTCCTGCTCCAGTATCGGTACCAGCCGGCCTTCCCGCACCGCGGTTTTCGAGGCAAAATCCGACAGTCTTGCGATTCCCTGGCCGGCAATGGCCAGTTGCAGTAATGTCTCGCCACTCGATGCACGAAGCGTCGGGGTAATCTGAATAAATTCCTGACGATGATTGAAGATTGGCCAGTGGTTATGCACCACCGGCTGAGTAAATCCCAGAGTACGGTGATCTGCCAGTTGCTCTGTCTGTTCCGGCACACCATAACGTCGCAGATAGTCCGGACTGGCAAATAACCGCAGAGGGCTGTAGCCAAGGATCCGTGCGTGAATACGGGAATCCTGTAACGCGCCCATACGAATCGCGATATCGGTTTGCTGTTCCAGCAGATCAATCGGCAGATCATCGGTAGTAAGTTCCGGATCGATCTGTGGATAACGGCTGATAAATCCCCCCAGCAGCGGCACGATAACATGCTGCATAAATGAAGGAGCAGTATTAATCCGCAACCGCCCGGAAGGGGTTTCACGGCGTACTGCCAGTTCATCTTCTGCCGATGCCACAGATTCCAGAATTTGTCTGGCCCGTTGCAGAAACAGATTCCCTTCAGAGGTCAGCGCCATCCGTCGGGTTGTTCGCAACATCAGTGTGGTATCCAGTTTGCTCTCCAGACGGCTGAGCGAACGGCTAACAGAAGAGACCGTCATTGCCAGTTGTCCAGCAGCTGCGGTAATAGAACCACTGTCTGCTACCGCAACCCAGATTCGCATATCTTCCAGTGTAACTTTCATTGATAAGTTCAGTGGTCCCTGGCCATCCCCCGGTTGTGCGCCAGTGGATGGTCCTGTCAACATTCAAAGACTGCAGTTTGCCACTGTCAGGCCGGTGGCTGCCAGAGAACCCGCACAAAATACCTGTCGGGAAGAAATGACCGGTTGTCTGTTGTCAGACGATTTGCCCTTCCATAACATAAAAATCGCCACCCATGGTGGTGTAGTAAGCATAAGAGCGACCGGTACTGAAGTTATCACAATGCACCACTGTATTATTATCCGATTCCTGCCAGCTGATCAGAAAACTGCCATCAGCGAGTTCGCGCCACTGAAAAGGAACATCCATAACCGTACCGGTCAGCTCACCACTAAGAAATTCCACGGTAATAATTTCCTGATTTGGATGATAACTGTTTTTTACCACCAGCCCGTTATTCATTGTCAGAGTGAAACTTTTACCTGCATGTGGAAACTGAATTGCCATTGTGATTCTCCTTCAAATTTTATTCGCAGCACCCGGTGTTAACCGGCCTGCTAACCCGTGCAGAATATCACTCAGGCGGTGAGTTCTGCAGACCAGGGAATACTAACTGTTACCAGGCTTACGGATAATCTACAATCAGGAACTAGTGAATAGAAAAATATTCCTTAATTTATTAAGAGATAAAAATATGTATTCAGTCAAAGACTTATCGGTGTTTATCCGCGCAGCCCAAAGCCATAGCTTTGCCGAGGCAGCCAGTAGCCTGGGGTTAACCGCATCCGCCGTCGGTAAAGTGATTCAGAAAATTGAAGATCGTCACAACATCCGGCTGTTTAAGCGCAACACCCGTCATATTTTCCTGACCGAAGAAGGGGAAGTCCTGCTACATCATGCCATGACGATTGTCGGGGAGTTTGATAATGCGGTGAACGCTTTCAGCGAACTGAAAAACAGTGAACGGGGAAAACTTAAGATCAGTATCCCGAATATTGATTTACTGTTTGGTGAGTTACTGGCCGATTTTATGCGCGATCATCCACAGACCGAACTGGAAATCGATGTGAATGATGAGCATAGCGATATCATTAAAGACGGTTTCGATGCTGTTATTCGTTTTGGCGAAAGTGCCGATTCACGACTATATGCCCGGACTATCGGCACGCTGACCATGGGAGTGTTCCATGCCCCTGACTATCAGCCGACCGATATACTCACAGCTAACCAGTTTCTGCTCTACCGTTTTCCTTCCACCGGAAAAACGGAACACTGGGATGGAGCGCTGCCGTTTGATCCGCGGGCGGTAAAACACGCCAGTGTGATTAATTCAATCCCACTTATCCACCGCCTGTGCCTGGCCGGCGGTGGTCTGGCGTGGTTACCGGAAGCCTTGTGTCATGAGGACTTGCGGGCGGGTCGTCTGCAGAAAATGGCAGGCAGCGAAACCACCCAGCGTACCGTCAATATTGTCTGGCCAAACAATCGCAATGCCGGGCTAAGACTGCGTGCCTTTATACAGTTTTTTGCCCGGGAATTTATGAACCATCCGATGCTGAAACCGCCCGCAATGGTTCCAGCGGCAGATAGAGGAATGTCAGATCCAGCCAGCGACCAAACTTAGTTCCTACTTCCGGAATTCTGACTTCACCGGTAAAGCCGAGTGACTGATGCAATGCAATCGACGCCAGATTTTCGGATTCGATAGCGGCGACCATGACATGCAATCCCTGCGCGACTGCCATCGAAATAAGCTCATTCATCAGCAACCGCCCCGCCCCTTTACCACGAAAGTCATGCCGGACATAAACCGAATGTTCAACGGTAAAACGGTAACCTTCTTTCGCACTCCACTCTCCATAGCTTGCATAACCGGCAACCTTTTGCTGATCATCCGTAATAACTATCACCGGATAACCTGCCTGTTGCCGCTGGACCATCCATGACTTGCGCTCTTCGCCATCTACAGTGTGATCAGTCCAGATAGCCGCTGAATGGACAACAGCATGGTTATAGATACCGGCAATCGCTTCACAATCCTCAACACTGGCGTGGCGTATTTTCATGGTGGACACTCTCCGCTTTGTTTACTAAAATGGACAATCATTCAATATAGTGAATATCCACCATGATAGACGAAATGTCCAGTAAAGAAGACGATATAAATATACGCATCGGCCTGAAGGTAAAAAGCGAGCGGGAAAATCGTGGCTGGTCGTTGACCACTCTGGCGGATCATTCCGGTGTGTCACGGGCTATGATCCATAAAATTGAGCGCGGAGAAAGCAGCCCGACAGCCACACTTCTGGCAAGACTGGCCGGGGCGTTTGGTTTCTCAATGTCACAGCTCATTGCTCTGTCTGAAGTGACCGCCGGAACACTGTTACGCCATGATCAGCAGCCGGTCTGGCAGGACCCGGAAACCGGTTATATCCGGCGTCATGTCTCCCCCGGAGCAATCCCCGTTGATCTGGTCAGTGTCGAATTACCGGCCAGGGTTTCGGTGCCCATGCCAGCCATCTCTTATATGTCACGCAGGCAACTGATATGGGTGCTGGAAGGTGAGCTTGTGTTTACCGAAGGCAATCACCGCTTTACGCTGAGTTGTGGCGATTGTCTTGAATTAGGTGATCCTGTGGATTGCATTTTTACCAACGCCAGTGACCAGTTGTGTCGCTATGCCGTGGTGGTTCTGAAAGCGCAGTAAGCTACAGTTGACGGAGGGTTATCCCCTCCGTAGTAACACCAGACTGACTACGGTTGTGATACCCGCAGTAATGCCTCTTCCAGTGATGCAGGGAACATCTGACCGTGGCTCAGACCGGGAAACAACAGATAACTCGCCGCGATACCTTTATCATGTAACTGAGTTACCGTTTTACTGACCGCCCCCAGGACATCATTACCTGGAGCCGCATTTTTTCGCTGCGGGTCACCATCACCTTCCATCAGGAACAGTTGTTTATCCCTTAGCCGGTCAACAGGAAGTGACACCATTTGTGTCAGCAAACCAAAATCCATCTGCCCCAGTGACGGGCTGGCGGCATAATACTGATGAAAGAAATCCGAATTAACGTAAGAATCCAGGACCCACAGTCCGGCAAAAGAGTGCCCCCATACCCCACGCCGGGCAGTATTCAGCGGCAGATTTTGTTCAGTCTGTGGCGCGATAGTACCTTCCAGCAATTTTCGGAATATTAAACTCCCGCCAGTTGGTCTGCCACGGCGATCCAGTTGCAGTGCAGATCCATCCCGCGAAGCAGCCTCCGGAGTATAATCATAGGTCCGCCCTTTAAGATCGAAAGGCAGATCAGTCTGATAACCAACCGCTATAATCACCGGTGGATTATGTTGCGACAGTTTTTCCAGCAATGGCTCAGAGAGCTTATCCATCACCGAGTTTCCGTCCAGCATATACAGCACCGGATATCCTTTCACCGGCGGAGCTTTATCCGGAATGGCAGTCCAGACCTTGTAGTGTCGTTGCCCGTCTGCTGAATCGAAGGTTTTTACTGTGAAGTGATATACGGCCGAACCTTTATCCGCAATATTGGGTCCCAGGGGGGCCATATTTGGTCTGGCATTCGCCACAGAACAAGCACCGGCAATGCATCCGGTAATACAGATCAGGGATATCAGAGTTTTGTAGCCAGTCAGCCTGCGGCCAGAAGCATTCATCAACTTTTCTCTCTCTAATAGCAATACCGCCGGCAAAAGCAGGCGGTATTGGGTTAATTCCGTCAGGTATCTGCTGAGATAATGCCTGAACAGGGCAGCAGATCGCCGCCCTGTGGGCCGGATTATCAGAAGTGCATTCCCAGTTCCATGTAGTAGGTACGTCCTGATTCGTTATAGGTCCGGGCTCCGGCGCCATAGGCGTAGGTACCACTGGCTCCGGAGGTTAAGGCATTCCCCTCACGGTAATGACGTTTATCCAGCAGATTATCAATACCCGCAGTCACATCCACATTTTTATTCACGTTGTAGACGGCACTGAAGCCAAATACCGCATAAGGATTGACCTGCCAGGTTTCGGTACCTGAGGTCGCTTCACCCTGAGTATTATATTTTTGTGGTTTCTGTCTACCATACCAGGTCATGGTGCCCTGGACCGCTAAATCATCGGTCGCCTGCCAGTCCAGCGTCGAGTTAATGGTAAATTTAGGGATAATCGACAGGTAATCACCGGTAGATTTATTCTCATTAGCAATGATATAGGTGAAGTTGTTATTCATCGTCACACTATCACTGATTGGGAAGTTAAGGGTTCCTTCCAGTCCCTCCACCAGTGACTTAGGTACGTTAGTCCACTGATAAACATTGGAGGTACCGTTATAGTATGCAGAGCTGGTTCCGGCAGCGATTTTGTTACGGTAATCGTTGCGATACCAGGTCAGACCGGCCTGAACACCTTCATGATGGTATTCAATCCCAATCTCTTTATTGATACTGGTTTCAGCCTTCAGATTTTTATTCCCTTGCAGATAGCAAGTCGCCCCTGTGTCATAACAACCGTTACCATTGCTGTACAACAGGTAGTTAGGGTTAGTCTGGTACAGGTTTGGTGCTTTCCATGCACGGGCAATCCCCATTTTCAGAGTGAAGTCATCACCCAGATCCTGAGACAGGTTCAGAGACGGGCTGATATTACTGCCGGTATAGGACTGATGGTTTAACCGTACACCCGGGGTCAGTTTAGTGGAGTCGGTCAGGTCAATGTTATCTTCGGTATAGATACCCCAGATATTTGCTGAACTGTATTCACTGCGGTTGGTTTCTGATACGCCTCCAATCTCTGAGGTTGCCGCATAAGTGTTCGAGGTCGGATCTTTCATCGCCTGATGGTTAAACTCAGCACCAAAGGTCAGATTTTGCTCCACCCAGCCATTGATCGGAATATTAATATCTGAGTGGACATTAGTATCATTCAGATTAATGGTCGCAAAACCTTCATCCGTGGTCGAAAACAGCCCTTCTAATCCGCCGGACAAACCTTCTTTCAGACGGGTATTACGTGTTTTCTCGAACTGGATGTAGTTATTGGTGGTGACACCATTATCCCACGCACCGGTATATTTAAGCGCCAGAGTCTGGCGATAAATAATGTTGGTTGATTTACCGTAGTAAGCTTTGGTCAGAGTTGAACTGTTGGTATTCTGGGTATCTCCGGCGTACAGGTTACCCTGGCGGCTGTAACCTGCATCTAACTCCAGCGCTTGCATCGGAGCAAATTCCCAGCGCAGTACACCGTTAATATTTTTGTTGATAACCCCTTCACGACCGGCCGGAACCATACCGGCATATTTTCCTGTACGCTCTGCGGAATGGCCGTCGTTAATATTCTGGCCATCGGCCTGGGTTTTGCTCCAGTTGCCATACAGACGCATAGTCAGAGTATCGGTCAGTCCGCCACTCAGATCGAAGTTTTCACGTTTAGTCGCACCTTCCTGTTTGTGCTCCGGTACGTTGTAATAGCTGTTAAAGCTGCCATGCCAGGTTTTACCGGTCGGTTTAGTGACAATATTCACTACCCCACCCATAGCGCCATTACCGTACATTGCTGCAGCAGGTCCGCGAATAACTTCGATATGATCGATCATCTCCGGAGGTACCCAGTTGCTGTCGCCGCGGGTATCACGTTCGCCACGCCAGCCATAACGTACCGAGTTCTTACTGCTGACCGGCATACCGTCGATAAGGATCAGCGTATTTTCCGGTCCCATACCACGGATATCAATCTGTCGGTTGTTACCGCGCTGACCACTGGTCGAGTTGCCCGTCAGGTTAACGCCAGGCATGGTACGGATAATTTCAGATACATCGCGCTGGATCGGATGTTTTTTGATAGCTTCCTGATCGATGATCGATACGCCGGGCGCCTGTAAAGTCTGTACCCGCCCGGTCACCACAATGGTGGCATCGTCCTCTTTTTTGGCTTCAGGAGTGACTACTTTTTTTGTTTCAGCGGATGTCTGTTTTTTAACCGTAGCACCGGTACTTTGCGGGATATTCTGATCTGAGGAATCTGTCGCATTCGACAGAGGAGTCATAAAACTGCCTGCTACCAGCGATGCCAGCAGCGAGTATTTCAATGATTTATTTGCCATAGAATTGTAAAATTACTGTGTATTATTATTGAACAGAAATAGTAATGAGAATTATTCCTAATATCAATAACGTTTTGAAACACAAAGTAAAGAAACCGTAAAGCCCTTTAACCGGGCGAGGGATACCGGTAGCAAAGCCAGTAAATACAAAGGGTTTTACCTGTTAAACCTGTGGTTTACAATGGAAAATCCCGACCATTTTTGGCAATTATTGAATAGAACAAATATTTTATTACAAATAGAATTGAACGCTTTTTTAATTTTTTAATGTCAGCTTAATCTAAGGTTGCAATGAATACATCCCGACAGGGTATCTATCTGGTTTTACTCGCCGCTACGCTGTGGGGAAGCTCAGGAGTCTGTGCCCAGTATCTTTTTGAATCATATCATTTTAGTGCCGGCGGGATGACAATGATCCGCCTGCTGGCAGCCGGTTTACTGCTTACCTTGCTTGGAATATTGCAGGGTAATCATCCGCTGGCGATGTTTCGGGAAACCGCGACTTTAAAACGGCTGCTGATTTTCAGTGTATTTGGCACGCTGTTAGTCCAGCTTTCATTTCTGATCACCATCCAAAAAACCAACGCGGCAACCGCAACGGTATTGCAGTTTCTGACCCCGGTGGTGTTGGTGTTATATACCATGTTCACCAAAAGAACCTTGCCGGGGCTGGTGATTTTTATCGCTGTGCTGACTTCGCTGGCAGGTACTGTATTAATGGCGACTCACGGCGATCTGACCTCATTGCAGCTTCCTTTGTGGGGGCTATTCTGGGGGCTGATATCTGCCGGAGCGGCGGCATTTAACTCTTCTTATTCGTCAGGACTGATTCGCCAGTTCGGAACCCTGCCGGTGGTTGGAATTAGTATGCTGATCGCCGGATGTTGTCTGATACCGTTCTGCCTGCCGGGACTGCATCTGCGCCAGCTGGATGCTACCGGCTGGCTGGCTTTAGGATATCTGGTTCTGGTGGGAACGGCCTTAACGTTTAGCCTGTTTCTCAGAGGAGCATTTCTGACAGGCAGCCAGAATGCCAGCATCCTGAGCTGTGCTGAGCCTCTGAGCAGTACCGTGCTGTCAGTATTATTGCTGGGAGTATCGTTTGGTGTGGCCGAGTGGGCAGGATCGTTGTTGATTATTCTGTCGGTGATATTTATAACCGTGGCACCGGACAAACAGCGGGCGAAAACAACCTTAACCGAGCTGTAAACCTGTTGCGGTTCAGAGCGGAGCAGCATTTAAACAGAGCTTGCTCCGTCAGGTCATTACCGGCAGACGACGGGTCTGCCGGCAAACAACTAGACTTCGATATCGACTTTATCACCGCGCTCCTGCAACCAGTTACGACGGTCTTCTGAGCGTTTCTTCGCCAGCAACATATCCATGACTTTCAGGGTTTCATCCACATCATCATCATCGACCGTCAGCTGAACCAGGCGGCGGGTATTAGGATCAAGGGTGGTCTCGCGCAACTGCAGCGGGTTCATCTCACCCAGGCCTTTAAAGCGCTGAACGTTCACTTTACCGCGCTTACGTTTCAGTTGTTCCAGAACCCCGGCTTTCTCATCTTCATCCAGCGCATAATAGACTTCTTTGCCAAGATCGATACGGTACAACGGCGGCATAGCCACATAGACATGCCCCCCTTTCACCAGCGCACGGAAATGACGAACGAACAGCGCACACAGTAACGTGGCGATATGCAGTCCGTCGGAGTCAGCATCGGCCAGGATACAAATCTTACCGTAGCGTAACAGGCTGAGATCTTCGCTGTCCGGATCAATACCAATCGCCACAGAAATATCATGAACTTCCTGCGATGCCAGCACTTCATCGGAAGATACTTCCCAGGTGTTCAGAATCTTACCTTTCAACGGCATAATGGCCTGATATTCACGATCCCGGGCCTGTTTTGCCGAGCCTCCGGCGGAATCACCTTCCACAAGGAACAACTCGGTTTTATTCAAATCCTGCGCGGTACAATCGGCCAGTTTCCCGGGCAGTGCCGGACCACTGGTAATTTTCTTACGAACAACCTTTTTCGCTGCCCGCATCCGTCGTTGAGCACTGGCAATGGCCATTTCAGCCAGTTGTTCGGCCAACTGAACATTCTGATTCAGCCACAGGCTGAAAGCATCTTTAACCACTCCGGAAACGAAGGCCGCTGTCTGGCGGGAAGATAGACGCTCTTTGGTCTGCCCGGCAAACTGCGGATCCTGCATTTTTACCGACAATACATAGGCACAACGATCCCAGATATCTTCCGCCGAGAGTTTGACTCCGCGTGGCAAAATATTCCGGTATTCGCAGAAATTACGCATCGCGTCCAACAGTCCCTGACGCAGACCGTTAACATGGGTTCCGCCCTGCATGGTCGGAATCAGGTTAACATAGCTTTCTGTCAGCAACTCCCCGCCTTCCGGTAACCAAAGTAACGCCCAGTCAACAGCTTCAGTATCGCCGGCAAAGCTACCGACAAACGGTTGTTCAGGTAAGGTTGGCAGGCCATCTACCGCTTCTTTCAGATAATCCGTCAGCCCGTCCTGATAACACCAGCGTTGCTCTGTGTTATTTGCTTTATCGTTGAAAATAATTTCTACGCCCGGACAGAGCACGGCTTTTGCTTTCAGCAAATGAGTCAGGCGGGAGACAGAAAAGCGCGGGCTGTCAAAGAATGATGCATCGGGCCAGAAACGCACACGGGTGCCGCTGTTGCGACGGCCAACGGTGCCGGTGACCCGCAGGTCTTCCACTTTTTCGCCATGCTCAAACGCCATCTCGTAGATTTCGCCATTACGACGAACCGCCACTTCGACCCGCGTAGACAAGGCATTAACTACTGAGATGCCGACACCATGCAGGCCGCCGGAGAACTGATAGTTTTTGTTTGAGAACTTACCCCCGGCATGCAGGCGGCAAAAAATTAATTCAATTGCCGGAACACCTTCTTCAGGGTGAATATCGACCGGCATTCCCCGACCGTCATCAATCACTTCCAGTGACTGATCAGCATGCAGGATTACTTCCACACGTTTGGCGTGTCCGGCCAGTGCTTCATCGATACTGTTATCGATGACTTCCTGCCCAAGGTGGTTAGGACGCGTGGTATCCGTATACATGCCGGGGCGCCGACGAACAGGCTCCAGCCCGGTCAGTACCTCAATAGCATCCGCGTTATAACTTGATTGAGTCATCGTTCTCTTTTCGTTAGTTCTGAATTTTGTTAGCCGGGTGCGAAGCTATTCGCAGGCTATCCCCAGGAAATCAATAAGCTGTGCAAAATAGCGATCAATGCCCTGGAAGGCATGATCTCCTCCTTCCTCGATGGTCTGCCGGCAGGCGGAGTAATACTCCAGCGCGACGCGGTAATCGAGGACCTCATCTCCGGTCTGCAATAACAGCCAGATCAGATCCGGAGCATCAAGGGGATCAATATGCATCACCTTCAGATCATAGATATGGCGAGACTCTAACACATAATGTTGCCCGGTGTATGGGTTCCGGTTGTCGCCAAGAAAATCTTCCAGCAGTTCAAAAGGCCGGGTCGCGGGGTTAATCACCACTGCCGGCAGCGTAAAACATTGTGACAACCAGGTCGCATAAAAGCCACCGAGCGAAGAACCAACAATTCCCAGCGGAAGCCCGGCATGTTGCATCACCAGTTCTTCCAGCATCAAAGCGGCCTGGTCCGGATAAGCAGGCAACTGAGGGATAAGCATGGTAATTTCCGGATGGTGCTGCTGAATCCATTGCTGTAACAAGGTCGCTTTTGCTGAACGGGGGGAACTGTTAAAACCATGCAGATAGAGCAAGGTGGACATTAGTTAATATCCTTCTGATTCCAGATCAGGCAGAAATTCGCGGGTATTCAGACGGCACACCTGAGTCGTCAGCTGACCGTCGGCTCCCAGTGTCAGCCAGCGCCAGCCTGGCGCGACAGAATCAATAGTGAATCCGGAACAGTGAGGTTTGAACTGGACACAGGTTGAGGGCGTCGCCAGTACTCTGCGGCCCTGCCAAATCTCGTCCATTTCCTGATGAATATGTCCGCAAAGCAGGGTCGCTGCGCGTGGGTATTTTTGCAGAATCATATCCAGCTGATGAGAATTTCGCAGGCTGTGCTGATCCAGCCAGCTGCATCCTGAGGCCACAGGATGATGGTGTAGCAAAATCACGGTATCCCGGTCGGGATAGGCAGCCAGAGCTTTTTCCAGCCATTCCAGTTGGAACTCACTCAGCATCCCATGAGGAACCCCATAGACCTGGCTATCCAGCAACAGCATTTGCCAGCGTTGACCCAGCAAAACATGTTTAGACTGGCTGATACCCGCTTTCGCCAGGGTATCGTACATGGCAGGCTGAAAGTCGTGATTTCCGGGTAGCCATACACAAGGCGCAGTAAACCGCTGGACACCTTCCGCAAAATGCTGATAGGCCTCCACAGAATGATCCTGCGACAAATCACCGGTAGCAATAATCAGATCATAATGCTGTTGCTGAGCGATCACCGCATCCAGCACTGCCTGATAACCCGACCAGGTATTGACCCCCAGCAGAGATTCGTCTTTTCCCTTAAACAAATGCGTGTCGGTAATTTGCAGCACTCTGATCTGCGAATCGTCAGCAATCCCAGGGACTAACACACTATCCAAGGCAAATCCTTAGTGAGCACACCATTATTCTTTAATATACGGCCTCTGCCATTGCTCCGTGAATCAGGCAATAACGTAGCCATTCGGCAAGAAACTGGTTTATCTGATGTTTTTCATCACGCTGATGCAATTTTTTATTCGGGTAATCATAGCGTGCTTTAAAACGATAGATCTGTTGAGTCGAACACACTTCCGCAACCATAGCATCATGATAAAGTCTGACAGACATCGCTGGCAGACTCCAGTAACTTACTGCAGGAGCTATCTGGCTGATATTGACTCTGGTTGTGTAACGCGTTGATTCTTCAATGGTCAGACGATATCTGGCACCATTGATCTGATAGGTAATTGTGGCACCTTCCTGTTCATCACGTGGTAACAGACGACGCAACTGAGCGTAATTAGTCTCATTAAGTCGCATCATCTCAGGAAAATCCGGGGTGTAACGTTGTCTCATGTGGTTATCCACTCTTGTTTCAGTCTTTCGTGGTGCAGTTCCAGCCATTGCAAAGCAATTACTGAGGCTGCGTTATCTATAATCCCCTCTTCTACCCATTGATAAGCCTGTCCCCGGCTCACCACCCGAACCAGAATATCCTCATTCTCTTCTTCGAGCCCGTGATATCCCGTCGCCTGGCTGGCATCGACTTCTCCGACCATTATCGAAATTCGTTCACTGGTTCCCCCGGGGCTTGTCAGATAATTTAGCACAGGTTTAATACGGCCAACGGTTAATCCTGCTTCTTCCATTGCTTCACGGCGGGCAACATCTTCATCGGACTCCCCTGGCTCGATCATACCCGCCACCATCTCCAGTAACCAGGGAGTCACTGAATTATCATAGGCAGGAATACGGATTTGTTCTGTCAGAACCAGTTGGTCGCGGTTTGCATCATACAGCATCAATACTACAGCATTTCCACGTTCCAGGACTTCACGGATAACCACATCACTCATTCCTCCGTTATATAAACGGTGGCGAAACTGGTACTTTACTAATGAGAAAAAACCGTTATAAACCTGATCTCTGGTAATAATTTCGACATCACTGCGCCCGAAAATAATCGGAGATGATGTTAATTTATGCATCGTTGACTCCTGATAACGTATACTGACAAGCTGATGTAAAGTTATATACTGCAATTGTTACACCCCGTTGCAGGGGATTCTGGTCCTTTATTTCACGTGATCCTGAGCAGAAGGCACGTTCAGCCAACTTAAGATGCCATCTTACTCTGCTAGAATCGCTGATTATTTTTTGGCTCCCGACAGCACCATTTTATGCAATTTCGCTGCAATACAAGGAATGCAAATGAAAAAATTGCTCCCCATTTTTATTAGCCTGAGTCTTGCCGGCTTCTCTCAGCTTAGCCAGGCCGAAGATTTACTTCAGGTTTACCAACAGGCCAGGGCTACTAACCCGGACCTGCGCAGTGCTGCTGCCGACCGTGATGCCGCATTTGAGAAAATCAATGAATCACGCAGCCCGTTATTACCTCAGTTAGGTTTGGGCGGCGATTACGCTTTCAATAGCGGGTACCGTGATGGTAGCGGGCTGCACTCTAATGCAGTCAGCGCATCACTGCAGTTAACTCAGACTATTTTTGATATGTCGAAATGGCGTGCGTTAACACTTCAGGAAAAAACGGCAGGAATTCAGGACGTAACATACCAGGTCGCTCAACAGGATCTGATACTGAATACCGCAACAGCCTATTTTAATGTTCTGAATGCAATTGATACACTTTCATATACCGAAGCACAAAAACAGTCCATCTATCGTGAATTAGACCAGACAACCCAACGTTTCAATGTTGGCCTGGTAGCGATTACGGATGTACAGAACGCCAGAGCGCAATATGACTCCGTACTGGCCAGTGAAGTCACCGCCCGTAATAACCTCGACAATATGATGGAAGCATTGCGTCAGGTGACCGGAAATGATTATAACGCACTGGCTTCATTGAATGTTTCTGTGTTCAGAACCCAGCGTCCTGAAGCGATTAATGCGCTTCTTAAAGAAGCAGATAATCACAATCTGACCTTATTATCAGCTCGTCTGACCCAGGATTTAGCCCGTGAGGAGATTAAATCTGCAGAAGCCGGACATATGCCAACACTGGGCCTGACGGCCTCTACCAGTCTGTCAAATACCCGTTATGGCGGCAGATATGCCAATACAACCAGCTCTAATGATAACAATATTACCGGCACCAATCAGATTGGCCTGAGCTTGTCCATTCCGTTGTATAGCGGCGGCTCTGTGACCTCTCAGGTAAAACAGGCGGAATATAATTTTGCCGGAGCTGGCGAAAAGCTGGAATCCGCACACCGCTCTGCTATTCAGACCGTACGTTCTTCATTTAACAACGTTAATGCGTCTATCAGCAGTATCAACGCTTACAAACAGGCGGTAGTTTCTGCGCAAAGTTCACTGGATGCCATGGAAGCTGGCTATCAGGTGGGTACCCGTACAATCGTTGACGTACTGGATGCAACTACCACCCTGTATAATGCCAAGCAGCAGCTTTCTGATGCCCGTTACAGCTACATGATCAACCAGCTGAATATTAAATACGCGCTGGGTACGCTGAATGAACAGGACCTGGCAGTACTGAACTCACAGTTAGGTAAGCCAGTACCAACGTCACCCGATATAGTGGCCCCGGAAAACCCGCAACAGGAAGCTTATGCCGATGGTTCTGATACCCCGGCAAAAGCCACACCGGCAGCAGCACGAAAACCTCGTGCTACGCGCCATAGCGGAAATCCTTTCAGTCAGTAATATAAATTTGCCGGGGAATGACCTCCCCGGCAAATGTATGTATAACAACGTAAAGATCCGCACCCGCCAGGCCCTGTCGCTTCATTTTTAACCGTCCTTCCCCTATTCTTATCCCTGACCTTTGGGCTATGGAAAAATAAAATGAAACGGACAAAAAATATCCGTCATGCTGCTTTTCGAAAAAGCTGGCAGGCACGCCATCTGACGCCGGTTGCAGTTGCCATTTCGGCAGTTGTACTGCTGAGTGGTTGCGAACAAAAAGATGAAAAAGTCGCGATGTATATGAATGCCGATCAGTGTAGTTCGGCAAACCCCGGCCATGAAGCTCAATGCAGCGTGGCTTACAATAATGCAGTCAAAGAAGCAGCACGGACGGCACCTAAATATGCCAGCCGTGAAGATTGTGTAGCCGAATTCGGTGAAAATCAGTGCCAGCCAGCTCCGGCTCAGGCATCCACTGCAGCCGAACCACAGCAAAGTGGCAGCTTCTGGATGCCGTTAATGGCAGGTTATATGATGGGCCGTATGATGGGTGGAGGCATGGCTCAGCCGCTGTTTACCCCGCGTAATCCGGCCAGCCCGGCGAATGGCCAGTTTGTCGATGCTTCCGGCAAATCTTATGGTCCGGCCGCCGCCGGCCGAACGGCCACAGTACCGAAAAGTGCCATGGCACCAAAACCTGCAACAACCAGCACTATCACCCGTGGTGGATTTGGTGAGTCGGTGGCTCGACAGAACAGTATGCAACGGCAAAGTGCCGGGCCAGCAAGCCGTAGCACTTCCCGCTCATTCGGGGGCTAAGCCAGATTATGCAACGAATTACCATTGCAGAACGACCTGACTGGCGCCGTAAAGCTGAAGAGTATGGTTTTAATTTTCACACTATGTATGGCGAGCCTTACTGGAGTGAAGAAGCCTGTTATCAGTTTAGCCTGTCCCAGATTGAATATCTGGAAAGTGTCACAGCCGAACTGCATCAGATGTGCCTGCAGGCCGTGGAAAAAGTGGTTGGCAGTGAGCAGCTACTGGATAAATTCCGCATTCCAAAACATGTCAGGGAATTTGTGATCAGCTCATGGCATAGCCGTCAGCCATCGCTTTATTCACGACTCGATCTGGCGTGGAGTGGCAGCGGTGACGCGAAACTGCTGGAAAATAATGCCGATACTCCTACCTCATTGTATGAAGCGGCATTTTTTCAGTGGATCTGGCTGGAAGATCAGTCAGCCGCCGGGCTGTTGCCGGCAGGCAGTGATCAGTTCAACAGTTTGCAGGAAAAACTCATTGAACGGTTCGCTCAGCTGCACCAGCAATCCGGGATCAATTACCTGCATATGAGTTGCTGTCGTGATACCAGTGAAGACCGCGCAACGATTCAGTACTTACAGGATTGTGCAACAGAGGCTGGGTTACCGAATGAGTTTTTGTATATCGACGATATCGGGCTGGGTGAAAAGGGCCAGTTCACAGATATGCAGGATCAGGTGATCAGTAATTTGTTTAAACTCTACCCGTGGGAGTTTATGTTCCGTGAATCGTTTTCCATGAAACTGGCTGATGCCGGTGTTCGCTGGCTGGAACCTGCATGGAAAAGCATTATCTCGAATAAAGCTATTCTGCCACTTCTTTGGGAGATGTTTCCCGGGCATCCAAATCTGTTGCCTGCCTGGTTCTGTGAGGATAACCCGCCACTTCCGGAGAAATATGTGGTGAAACCGCTGTTTTCCCGTGAAGGTGCCAATATCCGGATCATCGAACAAGGTCGTGAAATTGCCGAGGCTGACGGTCCTTATGGTGAAGAAGGATCGATTATCCAGCAATACCATCCGTTACCCGTATTCGGGGATAACCATACGGTTATTGGCAGCTGGCTGATTGATGACCAGCCTGCAGGTATTGGTCTGCGTGAAGATAAACAGCTGATTACTCAGGATCTGTCACGGTTTTATCCGCATTTCTTTACCAGCTAAACCATTTCACAGGGGACAACACTGTTTGCCCCCTGCTATTCCGGCCGTTTATTCCACCAGCACTGACAACATACTTAACGACCCCATTTCAATCCCGTCAATTGGCACTGAAATTTTGTCTTCAGGTGATGCCGCACCCAGCACATACAACAGTGGCAGATAGTGTTCCACAGAAGGATTCGATAATGCGGCCCCGTCGTGCTGCATAAAATTCACTAACGGATGCTGCGCCGGATTACCCTGCCATTGCAGATTTTCCCGGACATAATCATTAAATGATACTGCCCATGGATAGGCTTCATCACCACCACCCCAGCGGGCTTTACGCAGGTTATGCACCACATTACCACTGGCTACAATCATCACTCCCTGCGAGCGTAACGCGGCCAGTTTTTGCCCCAGTGCAAAATGATATTCAGCCGGTTGAGTACCATCAATACTCAACTGAACTACCGGAATTGATGCATCCGGGTACATTTTGATCAATACGCCCCAGGAACCATGATCCAAACCCCAGTTGTGATCCATAATCACTGGCACCGGAGACAATAAATTTGCGACCTGTTCAGCCAGCTCCGGAGATCCTGGTGCATTGTACAATGTGTCAAACAATGCCTGCGGGAATCCACCAAAGTCATGGATGGTACGAGGTTTATCCATCGCGGTCACTGCTGTACCGTGGGTATACCAGTGCGCGGAAATCGCCAGGATGGCTTTTGGCCGTGGTAACTGTTGTCCCAGCGCCTGCCAACATTGTGTATAACGATTATCTTCCAGAACATTCATTGGGCTGCCATGTCCTAAAAACAGAACCGGCATACGTGAACCCGTCATAATTTTTCTCCGCAAAGTCAGATTGCTCATGTGCTACAAAATACTCTTTTCTACAAGGAATACACCCGGCGGATAATGATGATCATATTCAGAGATTTTGAATGATATGCAGAAGGGCTGTGGAAGGTCTGGCTGGCAGGCATAAAAAAAGCTGGCAGACTTGCCAGCTTTTCTAAAAATGATTACAGGTTGTGCTGTATTCAGACAGCCTGACGATTATCGTGCTGCTGGCGCCAGGCGACCAGATCTTCGATAGTGACAACCGGCATATTATGCTGTTTAGCAAACACAATGGCTTCAGGTGCACGTGCCATTGACCCATCATCATTGGTCAGCTCACAGAGTACGCCCATCGATTTAAATCCGGCCAGACGGACCAGATCAACCGTCGCCTCAGTATGTCCACCACGGGTCAGAACACCACCTTCGCGGGCACGCAACGGGAACACATGGCCAGGACGGTTAAGATCAGAAGGCTGGGCATCATCAGCGACAGCAGCGCGCACGGTAGTGATTCGGTCTTTCGCAGACACACCCGTGGTGACTCCCTGAGCGGCTTCGATAGTCACAGTAAAACCGGTGCCGTATGGGCTGGTATTGTTATCAACCATCATCGGTAAATCGAGCTGACGGCGACGCTGTTCGGTCATGCACAGGCAAACGATGCCACTGCCGTGACGAATGGTCAGAGCCATCTGCTCAACAGTCATGGTCTCTGCAGCGAAAATCATATCCGCTTCGTTTTCACGATTTTCGTCATCAAGCACCATCACACCACGATTTTCACGTAGTGCTGCAAATGCACGTTCTACACGCTCTTCAGGCGTGCCAAATTCAGAAAGAAGAGTCTGATTCATGGTAAAAACCCTTTTATGATAAATGTTACCAGAACCAGGGCAGCTTAGGAGGAATGTCAGTAAGACAAAAAATAACGGTCAGAACCGATCAGGTTCACTAATGTATCGTTACCCTCTCCCATCCGGACTCTAACCGTCGGCCCCGGAATTACACCGGATCTGCTGACCTTCAGCCAAAGGCTGAAGCGCTCGCGGGCTTTCAGTGAAAACTGATTTACCGCCGGTGGGGAATTTCGCCCCGCCCTGAGAATAAGCAAAATCACTATATCCCCAAATGTCAGAAACGGCAATCACCTGACCACTAAAAGTTATTATCAGATCCTGCGGTTTAATTTATAGGTTTCCCGTTTCCGGCAGAGGCATTACACTTAACTTATTCAGGGGGCGCCACCGGCAGCACCTCATTCGCTTTCTGGCGACAACTACAGGAATCTGTCATGATTGATACTAAAAAAATTGAACAACTCGCACGTCAGGTACAGGATGCAATGCCACAGGGAATCCGTAACTTAGGTGATGATGTTGAGAAAAAAATTCGTCAGGTACTGCAGGCTCAGCTGGGTCGTATGGATTTAGTCAACCGGGAAGAATTTGATGTTCAGACTCAGGTATTACTGCGTACCCGCGAAAAGCTGACCGCCCTGGAGCAGCGTCTTAACGCCCTGGAAGCTGCGGCTAACCCGGTGACTACCCCAGCCGTAAAACCAGCATCGCCGACAGACAGCGAAGCCTAATCCGGCACTGGCTAACTGCGGGAGCGTACACTCCCGCATGCCTGCTGTTATCAGGAAGAACGGCTTTTGATAGTTTTAATGATATTGGTAGTAGAAATTCCATCTTCAAAATTCAGAATCCGAACTTCCCCGCCATTTGCGACCACTTCTTTACCACCAGCGACCTGCTCAGGCTTATAATCACCGCCTTTCACCAACAGATCCGGCAATATTTCGCTGATCAAACGTTGTGGTGTATCTTCTTCAAACGATACCACCCAGTCCACAGCTTCCAGTGCACCCAGCACAATCATCCGGTTGATTAACGGGTTAACCGGCCGGCTGTCGCCTTTCAGACGTCGGGTGGAAGCATCGCTGTTGACCGCAACTATCAGTCGGTCACCCAACTGACGGGCATTCGCCAGGTAAGAGACATGCCCGGCATGCAAAATATCAAACACACCGTTGGTCATCACTACTTTCTCACCACGGGCACGGGCTTGTTCTACGGCGGCTTTCAGTTGTTGCTCATCCATAACACCGAAACCACTGTCCGGACGGGCGTGAATAGCATTTTCCAGTTCGACCGGGCTGACAGTAGAAGTACCCAGTTTACCAACCACCACTCCGGCTCCCGCATTGGCCAGGAAACAGGCATCTTCCAGAGAACAACCCGCGGCCAACGCAGCTGCCAGCACGCCAATCACTGTGTCACCGGCGCCGGTCACATCATAAACTTCCTGCGCCAGAGTGGGTAAATGCACAGGTTCTTTACCCGGCTGTAGCAGTGTCATTCCGTTTTCTGACCGGGTCACCAGCAGTGCCGACAGATCATAATCAGTGAGCAGTGCCATTCCCCGCTCGACAATATCGTCAACATCACGGCATTTTCCGGCGACGGCTTCAAACTCAGAAAGATTTGGAGTCAGTAGTGTGGCGCCACGATAACGTTCAAAATCGGTGCCTTTCGGATCAATCAGTACCGGAACACCGGCATCACGGGCAATACCAATCAGCGTCTGTACATCAGACAATGCGCCTTTTGCATAATCAGATAACACCACCGCGCCTACATTTCCGACAGTAGCACGCATCTGCTGATTAATCGGTTCTGGATCGATATTTTCAAATCCTTCCTCAAAATCAAGGCGAATAAGCTGCTGATTTCTTGAAAGAATACGTAGTTTAGTAATCGTCGGATGTGTACTGACTTTGACAAAATCACAGCCAACATTCACATTTTCGAGGGTACGGGATAAGGTCTGCGCGGCTTCATCTGCCCCGGTCAGCCCAATCAGCCGTGACGTAGTACCCAGCGCGGCGATATTCATTGCCACGTTGGCAGCACCACCGGGACGTTCTTCGATGGTTTCGACTTTAACCACAGGCACAGGGGCTTCAGGAGATATTCGTTGTGTCGGTCCATACCAGTAACGATCTAACATGACGTCACCAATTACCAATACACCCGCACGGCCAAAATCAGGCAGCGTTACTTTCATTCCAGCGACTCCAGAGCGTGTAAATCAGACTAAAAAATTTTGCCGATAATAACATAAACACTCATCAGGAGTGGTTATCTGTAAACAATGTAGCCGGCTATGCGACACAGCCGGCAAAGTCAATCTCAGTTAAGGCAACAACAGCAGTAAAAAGTTGCCATTATTCAAACAGGTTATTGTTTTTATTCCGCAGGTTGTTCCAGCCAGTGTTGCCAGCTCTGGCTGACAATCTGACGCTGTTGTTCAAAGATTTGCGGATCTACATGGCCAGGTAAAGACTGCAACGCCAGATGGTGCAGAGTATCCCGCAGCGTGACATAGGTAGTCGTCAGCTCTGCGGCTTCCTGGTCCGGCACTATTCCCCCTCCTGCCATAGCTTCAAAAATCCGGACATTATCCGGCCAGCGGGTCAGTGTTGGTTGTTCAGCGGCATAGCGCAGCACCAGATACTGGGCAATAAATTCAATATCCGTAATTCCTCCGCTGTCGGCTTTGATATCCCAGCGTCCTTTATGCTTATTACCCAGGTGCTGACGCATTTTTTCACGCATTTCACGCACTTCGTCCTGCAGTTTCTGCGGCTCTCTCGGCCGGGTAAGAACTTCACGCCGGATATCATTAAAGCGGTTAGCCAGAGCCGGTTCACCAAAGACTACGCGTGCTCTCACCAGAGCCTGATGTTCCCAGGTCCAGGCTTCTTCCAGCTGATACTGACGAAATGCATCACAGGTGCTGACCAGCATTCCGGCAGCTCCGGATGGACGGAGCCTGGCATCTACCTCGTACAAAATACCGGATGCGGTCCGGGTGCTGAATAAATGCATGACCCGTTGAGTCAGCCGCAGATAGAACTGACGACTGTCAATGCTACGCTCTCCATCGGTAACCGAGGTTTCCGGGCTGTCATGTAAAAACACCAGATCTAAATCGGAACTGTAGCCCAGCTCAAGCCCGCCCAGTTTGCCGTACCCGACAACAGCAAAACCACGTTGTTGCTGATCACTCAGGTGAGAAGGCCTGCCATAGCGCGCGACCATCATGTTCCATGCTTGTTGAACGACAGTTTCCAGAATGGCCTCTGCCAGCCAGGTAAGGTGATCACTCACTTTCATCACCGGCAGTGTTCTGGCGAGATCCGCCGCCGCGATTCGCAGATGCTGTGTCAGTTTAAACTGGCGTAATGCTTCCAGCTGTTGCTCTTCATCATCCACCGGAATACGCATCAGATACTGACGCAACTCATCACGATAAGCATCAGTTGCGGTTGGCTGATAAAGTGTTGCCGGATCAAGCAGCTCATCCAGCAACAACGGATGGCGGGCCAGCTGATCGGCTACCATCGGTGAAGCCGCACACAGACGGATCAGGTGGGATAATGCTGCCGGATATTCAGTCAGCAGCTCCAGATAGGTGCTGCGGGTCAGCACTCCGGTCAGTAGCGGTATCAGCCGGTGCAACGTCTCATCCGCCTGCGAACTACCACAAAGCCCGGAAAGCAGGCGTGGCATCAGCTGGTCTAATGCCAGCCGACCCCGTGGCCCGATAGTCCGTCGCGCCACATCATTGCGAAAATCCTGCAATACTCTGAGCAACCGCTGACGCTGTTCATCATTCAGTTCAGGGGTCAGTGGTGCTAATTCTTCTGGCTGATAATCGCCCAGCCAGAGTTCACTGTAATCGCTGAGTTCAGACTGCTCTGCGGCTTCCGGAACATCTTCGCCAATCAGATCATTAAAAATCGTCCTTACCCGTTCCATATGCTCTGCCAGCCGGTCGCTCAGACCTGACCAGCCGTTTTCACCCATTGCCCAGGCCAGGCGTTCACGATGCAGCTCATCAGACGGTAATGTCTGCGTTTGCTCATCATTGATACTCTGCAGCAGGTTCTCCAGACGGCGTAACCAGAGCCAGGCATCCCGTAACTGACTGACCTGCAACGGGGGCAATAAACCCAGTCCGGCAATGGCTTCCAGTGCAGCCAGCCAGGAGCGCTGCTGAAGTGAACGCTCACGTCCCCCCCGGATTAACTGAAACACCTGCACGATAAATTCGCATTCGCGAATTCCGCCGGCACCCAGTTTTATGTTATCTGACAGCCCCCGACGCCGTACCTCACGGGCAATCATGCTCTTCATGGTCCGCAGAGACTGAATAACGCTAAAATCAATATAGCGGCGGTAGATAAACGGCCGCAGCATTTGCTGAAGCTCCTGATAGCCCTGATCATCCTCCGGTCCCATGATGCGCGCTTTGACCATCGCATAACGTTCCCAGTCCCGGCCCTGCTCCTGGTAGTAATCTTCCAGTGCTGCATAGCTCATGACCAGTGGCCCGCTGTCACCAAATGGTCTCAGCCGCATATCGACCCGGTAGACAAAACCATCAGTAGTTTGCTGATCCAGCATTTTTATCAGCCGCTGCCCCATTCGGGTAAAAAACTGAGTATTATCCAGCTCACGCCTTCCGCCACGGGTCACTCCGTTCTCCGGCCAGGCAAAAATCAAATCGATATCAGAGGAAAAATTCAGCTCACGGCCACCAAGCTTGCCCATTCCCAGTATATAGAGTTGCTGTTCCACGCCGTCAGCATTGCACGGAGTCCCCCAGTCAATGCAGCACTGGCGATAACACCAGTCACGGGTCGCAATAATTAATACTTCGGCCAGTTCGCTAAGCTGCAACAAACTGTGTTCTGTGTCTGAAAGGGACAGGCATTGCATCCAGCCAATTCGTACCATCATATAGCGACGGAAATGCCGCAGCGCCTGCATCATTGCAGCCTCACTGTCGGCACCTGCCAGCCACTCCTGCAACCAGCCTGCATACTGTTGCCACTCATCAGGCTGCGGAGGATGTTGCTGTAATTTACTGCGCCATTCCGGCTGTTGTTGCAGGTTTTCGGCAATAAAATCGCTGAATGCCAGCGCTGCAGATTCCGGCTCGCTGAGGGATGCCACAGGCAGCTCAAGCAACTCTGCCATTTTTTGGGTCTGTTCTTTCATTAACAAAGGTAACGGCAACATAAACTTATCCTGTCACATCCAATGAGAAAGCCGGTCCTGCGTCAGTTATTCGCCGATTTTGTGCGCTTCGCTACCGTTAATCCAGAACGGTGCCTGACGGTGCAGCGAACGAATCGTCCACGGCAGATCCTGATAGCGCCCCTGATGGATTTGCTGAAGTACCAGCCACCAGGGTTCCAGCCAGCTGTCCACCGCTACCAGGGGGTACGCGCCACATAACAGACATACCGCCAGCAACTGCTTATGAATACGTTGTGATTTGTCCTGATATTCGGTCGGCTGATTAAATTCGGCAGTGGTCGCTTTGAGTTCTGCAAATACACGGCCCAGCATCACATCACAAAAACGTTTAAACGATCCCTGCAATTTTTTTCTGTGCTTCTCTTCCAGAACTGACTTCCAGGGCTGCTCGGTCAGCCAGTGAGTAAGCGCTAACTGGGTTTCACTCCAGCGGGCAGAGAAACAGAGTTCTTCGGCCGGAGTAGTGGCCATTTCCTGACTCAGCGTCAGCAGTGATTCGCGCAACGAGCCGCTGGCTTTGCGGGGGAGCATGCTACCAAACAAAGTGAACACTTCACGAAGTGCCAGCAGAATCTCAGCAACCCGTGCACCGGCATCGCTGTTGCCTTCCAGCCAAAGCTCTTCATGGTATTGCCATTCATTCAACAACACCGACAACATGGTTTGCAGCCCTTGTTCGCAGTTCAGTTTTTTCTCTGTCTGCAAACGCGGGAACGGTCGGATACTTTTCGGCGGATTACCCTGAGCCAGATGGTAACCTCTGGCCGCTTTACTCAGGCTTCCTGGCCGCAGCCCCCCGTCACTAATTAAATCGAAGGCAAAGGCCATCAACGCCTGGCGTGAGCCCTGCTTTAGCTCCAGTTCCACCTCAAATAACGGCGTCTGTAGCTCCCCGGCAATAACAGCCCCCTGATCAAAAGCCACTTCAATCTCACTGTCTTCGTAACTCACCAGCCACTTTTCACGAACAAAATCAGTCCGGAACAACGGCTGCAACCGCTGTTGCAGTTCCTGAATGTCCGCGCCCTGAGGCCAGACATTTTCAGGCAGCAGACGAATATCCAGCACGTCATTTTGCAGACTGACATTGAATTCAGGGCGCTGATGCAGACCGCCGATAGTCTGACCGCTGGTTTTCAGCGTCATTTCGTACTGTTGATTAATTCCACGGATACGCAA
This sequence comes from Tatumella citrea, assembly GCF_002163585.1. Lineage (NCBI taxonomy): Bacteria > Pseudomonadati > Pseudomonadota > Gammaproteobacteria > Enterobacterales > Erwiniaceae > Tatumella > Tatumella citrea. Next base: position 676,690 of record NZ_CP015579.1, on the reverse strand, counting down.
TCCCATATCCCAGCGGCGTAACTGGTTATCAGGCGTCTCAAAATAGATGTTGGCCAGTGCCTGTGGCGCAGAGTGTTGATGTGGCCAGCGGTTAAGCCGTTCTGCCAGTTGTGAGGCTGCCTGTGAACTGGCAATGAACTTTAATTCTGTTTCGATGGTCATAGGATCTCTGAATGTCACAATTACTATCAATAAACCGGTAAATTACTCCGTTTCCAGAGTAATCGACTAAAGACGCACTGTCTTTGATTTGTTAGGCTTTAGCATCGCCGAGAACAAGATAGTTCTCATTTATATCTGTCCGGCCCCTCTCCAGACTGTGGCATTAAAATTTACCTATATAATATGCAAAAACGACGTCGAATGAATAAACTTACACGCACTGGTATTTTTCTCCTGGCTTTCAGCAGTATAGCTCCTGTAGTTCATGCAGATACTACCCGCTATATTTCTGATGAGCTTTCCACCTGGGTTCGTAGTGGACCTGGCGACCAGTATCGTCTGGTTGGCAAAGTCAACGCTGGCGATCAGGTCACATTGTTGCAAACTAATCCTGACACCAAATACGGTGAAATTCGCGATTCTGCCGGCAACACCACCTGGATTCCGTTATCACAGCTGAGTGACACTCCCAGCCTGCGTACTCAGGTACCACAACTGCAGCAGCAGGTGAAGCAACTGACCGATAAGCTGGCGAATATCGACAATAGCTGGAATCAGCGAACTGCCGATATGCAGAAGAAAGTGGCTGGCAGTGACAGTGCCATTGATGCGCTGAAACAGGAAAACCAGACCCTGAAAAATTCTCTGATTGTCGCGCAGAAAAAAGTGGCGGCAGCAAATGTTCAGTTGGATGACAAGCAACGAGCGATTATCATGCAGTGGTTTATGTATGGTGGTGGCGTAATGGGCCTGGGCCTGCTGCTTGGATTGTTACTGCCACGGATGATCCCGCGCCGTAAAAGTAATGACCGCTGGATGCGCTGATAACTTCCGGTTTTCTGCGGAATACCGCGCATTCCTGCAGGGTATTTCGTACGCTAAGCTCTGACTTTTCAGCCAGCAGCGGCGAACGGCTAACAGACACAGGAGTTGTGGTGTGAAAACTTATCTGGTCGGTGGTGCCGTCCGTGATGCATTGCTTAATTTACCGGTAAAAGACCGGGACTGGGTCGTAGTAGGTGCGACCCCGGAAGAACTACTTAGCCTTGGATATCAACAGGCCGGACGTGATTTCCCAGTGTTTTTGCACCCTACCAGCCACGAAGAATATGCTCTGGCGCGTACTGAACGTAAAGCCGGGCATGGTTATACCGGATTTACGACTCGCTTTTCCCCTGATGTAACCCTTCCCGAAGATTTACAACGCCGCGATCTGACTATCAATGCGATTGCGCAGGACAGTGACGGTGAAATTATTGACCCCTGGCAGGGACAGCAGGATCTAAAGCTGCGTCTGTTACGCCATGTCTCTCCGGCCTTTGTCGAGGACCCGTTACGCGTTTTACGGGTAGCCCGGTTTGCGGCCCGCTTTTCCGGACTGGGATTTCGGGTCGCTGAACCCACGCTGGAATTGATGAAACAATTGTCCGCAAGTGGTGAATTACAGCATCTGACCGCCGAACGAGTATGGAAGGAGACCGAAAAAGCGTTAGCGACGGACCACCCTGAGTTCTTCTTTCAGGTACTGCGGGAATGTAATGCACTGAAGATACTGTTTCCCGAACTGGATGACCTGTTTGGCGTGCCAGCCCCGGCCAAATGGCATCCGGAAATTGATACCGGCATTCATAGTCTGATGACACTGTCGATGGCTGCACGGTTGACCGAAGACACTGCAATTCGTTTTGCCGCTCTGTTCCATGATGCCGGTAAGGCCATGACCCCGAAAGAAGTCTGGCCTTCTCATCCCGGGCATGGTGCTGCGGGGCTGCCACTGGTCAACGCACTGTGCCAGCGACTAAAAGTCCCGAATCATGTGCGTGAACTTGCCCTGGTGATTACCGAATTTCATGATGTCATCCACACTATCCAGCGTCAGCCGCCGGAGAAAGTGATCCATCTGTTTGACAGTATTGATGTCTGGCGCAGGCCGGAACGTCTTACACAACTCACTATTGCCAGTGAAGCTGATGCCCGTGGCCGTGAGGGATTAACAGAACAGCCCTATCCCCAGGCTGCCTTTACCCTGGGGTTGTACCAGACTGCTGCAGCGGTTCCTGTCTCTGAGGTTATTCGTGACGGATTCAGTGGGCCGCATATCCGTACTGAACTGACCCGTCGCCGGATTGCCGCACTTCAGACGACCCACCCACAACCCGCCTGAAAAAAGCATAAAAAAAGGCCGGTAACGAATACCGGCCATATTTTTAGTGTACAAACACTCAGGCAAAGATCATGTACACCACTACCGCCAGGATAAAGCGATAGATAGCGAACGGGATAAACGAAATCCGCTTAATTAGTTCCAGGAACGTTTTAATCGCAATCAGTGCCACAATAAACGCCATGATAAAACCGACAGCAAACATCGGAATATCGCTGGCGGTCAGGAAGTTGAGGCTCTTATATAAATCCAGAGCTGTCGCACCAATCATCATCGGAACTGCCAGCAGGAAAGAGTACTCAGAAGCTGCATAACGGCTAACGCCCATCAGCATCCCGCCGGAGATAGTCGCACCGGAGCGAGAGAACCCCGGCCATAGCGCCAGACACTGGAAGCAACCAATCATAAACGCCTGACGGTAGCTGATATCATCCAGACCCACCGATTTTGGCTGTTTAGGTTTAAAGAACTCTGCCAGCAACAACAAAATGCCTCCCGCGACCAGTGCATACATCACATTGATCGGAGTAAACAGTGTCTTGATGCGATCATGCAGAATAAGCCCCAGCACCACGGCCGGAATCATCCCCAGAATAATATGGATCAGTGTCAGATGTCCCTGCCCTGTACCTTCATGCGGGACTTTCCCGAAATGAATGCCTATCAGGCCAAACAGCCTGCGCCAGAACATCACCACCACTGCAAGGATAGATCCCAGTTGAATGACAACTTCGAAAGTTTCTGCAGTTTGATCCTCAAACCCCAGTAAATGGCCAACGATAATCATGTGGCCGGTAGATGAAACGGGTAAGAACTCCGTTAACCCTTCAACAATGCCCAAAATGGCTGCAATAAACAGGTGGTGCAAGTCTGCCATCAAAAAATCCTCTTCAATCCATCCCAATCAACACAACACCTGACAGCCATCTTTGCTGACGGCTTTAAATAAACAGCTATGTGAAGTTACTCTGAACAGTGTCAGAACCACGGAAACCCTGCTTAAGACAAAGGCTTCTGCGGTATATGACACTCAATACTCTGATTGGGTTTCAGTTTGATGGCAATTAATTAATATATGTTACGGATTATTTAGGAATAATTCCTCTCTCGATACGGACTCCGACCTGGGTTGCCTGCGCAACTGCGCCAGGTTTGCTCACCTTAATCCGCACCCCGGGTAAGCCAAAACGTTGCATCAGTAATTCTGCTACTTCTTCGGCTACCCGCTCGACCAGAGCAAAACGCTGCCCCTGTAAATGCTGTAATACCGCTTCAGAGACATCTGCATAGCTTAGACAATCAGCCACATCATCACTTTTCGCCGCTTTGCGGTTATCCCAGGCCATTTCAATATCCAGTAATAATTTTTGCTGAATAGTCTGTTCCCAGTCATACGCGCCAATGGTGGTAAATACTGTCAGCTGTTCAATAAAGACAAGATCCATCGTGATACTCTCTGTGTTTTTACGGTTATCAGATACCACTTCCGCTGCTTTATGCGTATTATCCAGACAGCAACCAAAACAACGGACAGGTATGGGAAGTATTATGACAGTAATCGCTGCAGGTATGATCCTTTTTGCGTATCTTTGCGGTTCCGTTTCCGGAGCAATTCTGTTGTGCAAATTCTGCGGATATCCCGATCCCCGTACTCAGGGTTCCGGTAATCCTGGCGCGACCAATATTTTGCGGGTGGGCGGCAAACTGGCTGCAGTTGCGGTGCTGTTATTTGATGTCATAAAAGGCATGCTGCCGGTCTGGCTGGCGTGGGAGTTACACGTCTCCCCGTTCTTCCTGGGTCTGACGGCAATTGCGGCCTGCCTCGGTCATATCTATCCGGTATTTTTTGGTTTTCGTGGCGGTAAAGGCGTAGCGACTGCACTGGGATCAATTGCCCCGATTGGCTGGGATTTGACAGGGCTGATGATGGGGACGTGGATTCTGACGGTGCTGCTCAGCGGTTACTCGTCGCTGGGAGCGATTATCAGCGCATTAATCGCACCATTCTATGTCTGGTGGTTTAAACCGCAGTTTACCTTTCCGGTTTCTATGCTTTCCTGCCTGATTCTGCTTCGCCACCACGACAATATTCAGCGTTTATGGCGGGGTATGGAACCCCGCCTGTGGAAACGCAAAACTAAAAAGCGCCCTTCAGAAAGCGGAGAACAGTAGTTCTCTGACCCGCTGAAATTTCTCAGATTAAGGTGTTAACGGCGGCAGCTCCGCTAATGGCCAACGTGGCCGTACCGTAATCCCCAGATCGCTGTGGGTTCCCCCTTTCAGGCGCACCATTCCGGCATAAGCTATCATGGCACCGTTGTCGGTACAGAATGCAGGTCTGGCATAAAATACTTCTCCACCGCGCTGTTGCATCATCTCTGCCATGCGTTCACGCAATGTTTTGTTAGCACTCACTCCTCCGGCAATCACCAGCTTTTTAAAGCCTGTCTGCTGAAGTGCGCGCTTACATTTAATCATCAGGGTATCTACCACTGCATCTTCAAATGCCCTCGCAATATCTGCTTTGGTCTGAGCATCATCGTCATGGTTGCGGATGGTATTCGCGGCAAAGGTTTTCAGGCCGGAGAAGCTGAAGTCCAGGCCTGGCCTGTCAGTCATTGGGCGTGGAAAGGTAAAACGACCGGCAGTGCCCTCTGCAGCCATTTTCGAAAGCAGCGGTCCACCTGGATAATCCAGCCCCAGTAATTTAGCTGTTTTATCAAAAGCTTCACCGGCAGCATCATCAATCGACTCACCGAGTAGCTCATATTCGCCAATGCCGGTGACACTGATAAGCTGGGTATGGCCCCCTGAAACCAGCAGAGCAACAAACGGAAATTCCGGCGGGTTATCTTCCAGCATAGGAGCCAGCAGATGGCCTTCCATATGATGAACGGGGATAGCCGGCACCTGCCAGGCAAACGCCAGAGAGCGACCAACAGTGGCTCCGACCATTAATGCCCCAACCAGTCCGGGACCGGCAGTGTAGGCCACGGCATCAATATCTGCAGCCGTCAGCCCGGCTTCTGCCATCGCCGCCTGAATGAGCGGTACGGTTTTACGGACATGGTCGCGCGATGCCAGTTCCGGCACCACACCGCCATAATCGGCGTGTAAACTCACCTGGCTATAAAGCTGATTAGCCAACAGACCGGATTCATCGTCATAAATTGCAATTCCGGTTTCATCGCAAGACGTTTCAATACCCAAAACTCGCATCACACTCACCTCTGATTTCGCCGCAGGAGTGTACCACAGCTAACAATTCTGGCCTACGCTGCACTATTTCATTAAAAAGATTTTTTACCGGCCAAAGAATAGGCTATACTCCGCGGTCTGAAAAAACCGGCAACCACAGTGCTGCAAAGCGCTTTGTTGGTTTGAAATTGTTCATGGTGCTTTACAAGCCAGCTGCCGCTGGAGTAAAATACTGCACCATTTTGAAATAAGCTGGCGCTGCAGCCAGCTGCACAAATCGAATTTATCGAGGTGAGAGTTACATGCCGGTAATTAAAGTACGTGAAAACGAGCCTTTCGACGTAGCACTGCGTCGCTTCAAGCGTTCCTGTGAAAAAGCAGGCGTTCTGGCTGAAGTCCGTCGTCGTGAGTTTTATGAAAAACCAACGACCGAACGTAAGCGCGCTAAAGCGTCTGCTGTTAAGCGTCATGCCAAGAAACTGGCTCGCGAAAACGCACGCCGCACTCGTCTGTACTAATTTGTCCGGGAGTTCGCTCCCATGCGTGTTACACGCAGACTGAGTAAAGTGAAAGGCCGTGCTTTCCGAAAGGAAGCGCGGCTTGTTGTCGTTTATGAGTTAAAGAACCGGAGTCTATGGCTGGGAAAATACCGCGTATATTTATCAATGACTTGCTTGCCCGCACAGACATCGTGGATCTTATTGATGCCCGCGTGAAGCTGAAAAAGCAAGGCAAGAATTATCACGCCTGTTGCCCTTTCCATAACGAAAAAACCCCGTCCTTTACTGTCAACGGTGACAAACAGTTTTACCACTGCTTTGGCTGTGGTGCTCATGGTAACGCTATTGATTTTCTGATGAATTTCGACCGTCTGGAATTTGTCGAAACCATCGAAGAACTGGCCACCATGAACGGACTGGAAGTTCCCTACGAAAGCGGTAGCGGTGACACCCCAATGGAGCGACATCAGCGACAAAGTCTTTATCAGCTGATGGACGGTCTGAATCAGTTTTACCAGTCCTCTTTATCACAACCTCAGGCAGAGCCTGCACGGCGCTATCTGCAAAGTCGCGGACTCAGCCAGCAGGTGATTGAACACTTTGCGATGGGGTTTGCCCCTCCGGGTTGGGACAACGCATTAAAGCGTTTTGGCAAACATCAGGAAGATAAACACTCACTGACAGAAGCCGGGATGCTGGTCACCAATGATAATGGTCGCAGTTATGACCGTTTTCGTGACCGGGTTATGTTCCCCATCCGCGATAAACGCGGCAGAGTGATTGGTTTTGGTGGTCGGGTTCTGGGCAATGATACGCCCAAATACCTTAACTCACCTGAGACCTCAATTTTTCATAAAGGCCGACAGTTGTACGGGCTTTATGAAGTCACACAGATCCATAGCCAGCCTGCCAGACTGTTAGTGGTTGAAGGCTATATGGATGTGGTGGCACTGGCGCAGTTTGGCATTGATTATGCAGTTGCATCTCTGGGGACTTCAACCACCAGTGAACATATACAGCTGCTGTTCAGAAATACCGATACCGTGATCTGCTGTTATGACGGTGACCGGGCGGGACGAGATGCCGCATGGCGCGCTCTGGAAACCGCCCTGCCCTACATTACAGACGGTCGTCAGTTGCGTTTTATGTTTCTGCCGGACGGTGAAGACCCGGATACGCTGGTGCGTAAAGAAGGCAAACAGGCGTTTGAACAACGAATGGAACAGGCTGTTCCGTTGTCAGACTTCCTGTTCGACAATTTACTCCCTCAGGTTGACCTGAGTACCCGCGACGGAAAAGCGCGTTTAAGCACCCTGGCACTGCCGCTGATTAGTCAGATCCCGGGGGAAACGCTGCGGATTTATCTGCGTCAGGTGCTGGGCAGTAAACTGGGTATTCTGGACGACAACCAGTTGGAGAAACTGTTGCCAGCGCGGGCAGAAAACAAACCGGTGAACGTCACTCCGGTGATGAAAAAAACCACCATGCGAATTCTGGTGGCGTTGCTGTTACAGAATCCGGCACTGGCGGCGAAAGTACCGTCGCTGGAGGGGTTAAAAGAGACCGGCATTGCTGGTCTGCCATTGTTTGCTGAGCTGATACAACGCTGCAATGAGCAACCCGGATTAACCACAGGCCAGTTGCTGGAAAGCTATCGTGATACTAAAACTGCGCAGTCCCTTGAAACTCTGGCTGTGTGGAACCACATGATAGTAGATGATGAAGTTGAGGCTGTGTTTAATGACTCACTGACCAGCATTTATAACACAGCACTGGAACAGCGACTGGAATGGCTGATAGCCCGCGATCGCACGCAGGGCCTGAACAGTGACGAGCGACGTGAACTACAATCGTTACTGACGGCACTGGCAAAAAAATAGAGTGTTGGTTAACCAGCTGTTAACACGCTAACCTGCAACTGAATGTAAATTCTGCTGTAAAAACCACCGGTTTCTACAGAGTTGTCAGGCTTCTTCTATACTGAAGCCTGAATGATGACAAAAAGATTACTCGCGGCTTAATTGCCGATTACTCAGGGCAGATGCCCATTGCTGCGATGAAGGCCGCAGCCAATTAAACGCCTTTAACTGTTATTTGTCGGCTTACCCCGGCAAACACCGATCTCATTAACAGAAGTGTGGATACCGTCTTATGGAGCAAAACCCGCAGTCACAGCTGAAGCTACTTGTCACCCGTGGTAAGGAGCAAGGCTATCTGACCTATGCTGAGGTCAATGACCATCTGCCGGAAGATATTGTCGACTCCGATCAGATTGAAGACATTATTCAGATGATCAACGACATGGGTATTCAGGTGGTTGAAGAAGCCCCTGATGCCGATGATCTGATGCTGAATGAAAACAGTTCCGATACTGATGAAGATGCAGCAGAAGCGGCCGCGCAGGTACTTTCCAGCGTTGAGTCTGAAATTGGCCGGACCACTGACCCTGTACGCATGTATATGCGCGAAATGGGTACTGTAGAACTGCTCACCCGCGAAGGCGAAATTGATATTGCCAAACGTATTGAAGATGGTATTAACCAGGTTCAATGCTCAGTCGCGGAATATCCGGAAGCAATCACTTATCTGCTGGAACAATACGACAGAGTCGAAGCCGGAGAAGCACGGCTTTCCGATATCATTACTGGTTTTGTCGATCCAAATGCTGAAGAAGATCTGGCACCAACGGCAACCAATATCGGGTCAGAGTTATCGGAAGAAGACCGTAACGATGATGACGACGAAGATGAAGATAGTGAAGATGACAACTCAGAAGATGATAACTCTATCGATCCTGAGCTGGCTCGTGAGAAATTCAGTGAATTACGTGCTCAGTACGAAGTCACCCGTACCGTCATCAAAAGCAAAAGCCGCAGCCATGCTGATGCCATTGCCGAAATTCAGAATCTGTCTGAAGTCTTTAAGCAGTTCCGTTTAGTACCTAAGCAGTTTGATTACCTGGTGAACAACATGCGCCAGATGATGGATCGCGTCCGTGCTCAGGAACGCGCCATCATGAAACTGTGTGTTGAAGTGTGCAAGATGCCGAAGAAAAACTTCATCACACTGTTCACTGGTAACGAAACTAACGGCACCTGGTTTAAAGCTGCCCTGGCAATGAAAAAGCCGTGGTCTGAAAAGCTGCTGGAAGTTGAAGATGATGTTGAACGCGGCCTGAACAAACTGGCTCAGGTTGAGGAAGAAACCGGTCTGACCATCGAACAGGTGAAGGACATCAACCGTCGTATGTCTATCGGTGAAGCGAAAGCCCGCCGTGCGAAAAAAGAGATGGTAGAAGCTAACCTGCGTCTGGTGATTTCAATTGCTAAAAAATACACCAACCGTGGCCTGCAGTTCCTGGATCTGATTCAGGAAGGTAACATCGGTCTGATGAAAGCAGTTGATAAATTTGAATACCGTCGCGGTTACAAGTTCTCAACCTATGCTACATGGTGGATTCGTCAGGCAATTACCCGTTCAATTGCAGACCAGGCCAGAACCATTCGTATCCCGGTGCACATGATCGAAACCATCAACAAACTGAACCGTATTTCACGTCAGATGTTGCAGGAAATGGGTCGTGAGCCTTCGCCGGAAGAACTGGCAGAACGGATGCTGATGCCTGAAGATAAAATCCGTAAAGTGCTGAAAATCGCGAAAGAGCCTATTTCGATGGAAACACCGATTGGCGATGACGAAGATTCGCATCTGGGTGATTTTATCGAAGACACCACGCTGGAATTGCCGCTGGATTCAGCAACGTCAGAAAGCCTGCGTTCTGCTACACATGACGTACTGGCTGGCCTGACTGCCCGTGAAGCAAAAGTTCTGCGGATGCGTTTTGGTATCGATATGAACACTGATCATACGCTGGAAGAAGTGGGTAAACAGTTCGACGTAACCCGTGAGCGTATTCGTCAGATTGAAGCCAAAGCACTGCGTAAATTACGTCACCCAAGCCGCTCGGAAGTTCTGCGTAGCTTCCTGGATGACTAACCGGCAGTCTGCCGGATAATCCCGGCATCACTTGCTTAGCGAAAACCTCATCATTCTGATGAGGTTTTTTTTTGCCCATATTCCCTGGTTTATCAGTCACTGTCGCCCGCTTGCTAAGCGATAAAACCGGCGGATATTTTTACCCTTTTTCTGTCCTGCTGATATTTCACATGATAATGTGAAAAATAAAATCACTTTCATTATTTATATAATATATAAATATTAATAACTTAACTAAAATAAGATTAATTTAACCCTATGTAAAATCTGTGATTACGCAACTTTTAATGTGAAATTGTTCACCGTAAACTACTGTTATTAACACAGAGAAAGACAGTTATAAGAGTGGTGACAGATGGCGATTGCATTAACGGCTAACGAACGTCGGGACTTTATCTATCGCTATGTGCATGAAAACCAGATTGCGCTTTACGATGCCCTGGCCTCTCTGATGAATGTGTCACATATGACTATCCGTCGTGATGTACAGATTCTTGAACGGGAAGGTAAAGTCCAGCGGGTCAATGGCGGAATCAGACTGAGTGAATTACTGCACCAGGAGCTACCGTATCAGGAAAAATCATACCTGAACCACAAGCTGAAAAAAGAGCTGGGTAAGCGGGCAATGCAGCGTATCTCAGAAGGAACCATTATCTATCTGGATGCGGGCACCACGACTTTTGAAATCGCCTGTTGTATTCCGGCTAATTTTCATCTGACAGTGGTGACTAATGATTTTTCTATCAGCCAGTTGCTGATGTCTAACCCGGCGATTGATCTTTATCATGTCGGTGGGCGGGTGGATAAACGTAATTTGTCCTGTGTCGGACTAAGTGCGGCTAATTTTATTAAGGCTCTGAATATTGATTTGGCTTTTCTGAGTGCCAGCTCGTGGGATTTAGTCCACGGTATTTCGACACCTTATGAAGGTAAAGCTGTCGTTAAACAGACCGTCATTTCCGTGTCGAATAAAAATATTCTGGTATCGGACAGCAGCAAATATGGCAAGTACGGTTTTTATACCGTCTGCCCGTTAACCACGATGGATGAAATAATTACCGACTCTATCTCCGGCGAATGTAAACAGAGCTTGCTTGAGATAACGTCACCAAAAGTGACGTTTATCGATATATTTCAGGAAGGAAGTTATTATGAAAGACGAAAATAAAATACGCGAAGAAATATGCCTTACCGGAGCAAGCTTATATAACAGAGGATATATTGTCGGTTCTTCAGGAAATATCAGTGCCTGCCTGGATGATGGCTGGCTGATTACCCCTACCGATGCCTGCCTGGGGACTCTTGACCCGAATGATATTGCTAAAGTCAGCCTGGCCGGCGAGTGGATTAGCGGAAATAAACCGTCGAAAACACTTTTATTGCATCGTGGTATCTATAAACAAAATCCGGCAGCCAGCAGTGTTCTGCACACGCATTCCACCTCGCTGGTCCTGCTGACCTTACTGGGTGTCTGGGCGCCTGATGCTATTCTGCCCCCTATCACGCCTTACCAGGTAATGAAAGTCGGCAGAATCCCGCTGATTGAATATCAGCGACCAGGAGCGCCGGAGGTGGCGGAAATAGTTGCCGGTCTGGCAGACAAAGTGAAAGGAGTCATGCTGGAACGCCTGGGGCCGGTTGTCTGGGGGAACAGTGTTTCACAGGCCAGTTATATCCTGGAAGAATTAGAAGAAACGGCAAAACTATGGATAGAAACTGGCCGAAAGGCAGAACTGCTTTCTCAGCAGGCCATTAATGATTTGGAAACAACATTTAAATGCCAATGGTAACCACTGTTTAAATTACCCTACTCACTATACACAGGTAAAAATAAAATGACCGCTTATGAAATTATGCCACGCGTGGCATATTTAATCGCTGTGTCAATGATAGGCTGGTATGCATCCAGGAAATTCAAAATAAATTCCAAAGATATCGCCAACTTATTAATTTATATTTTTTCACCCATTGTCTGTTTTGTATTAATACTGAATTCTCCGGCAGGCGTTGGATATGCCATGTACTCGGTGGTATTTTACGTCGTATCCTGTATTGCTGCTTTTCTGGCGCTATTTGTCGGGCGTTTTTTATGGAAAGACAATCGCGCGAATCTGTTTGGTGCTGCCGGCGGACAGGGTAATGTCGGCTATTTTGTTCTGCCACTGGCCATCGGGCTACTGGGAGGCACTCCGGATGGAGCTGCGGCCATCAGTATTGTCGTGTTTGCTAAAGTCGCGTCCAGTATCTATGAATTTACAGCGGCCTACTATATTACCGCCCGTGGCCTCTATTCCGTGAAAACCAGTCTGATCCGCGTCGCCAAAATGCCTACCCTGCATGCTGCGATCCTGGCTCTGATTTTGAAATATTTTCATTTCGAACTGCCGGGCTTTATTAAAAGTGGAGTGGACGGCTTTGTGGGGGGTTACTCTACCCTGGGTATGATGATTATCGGGATGTCACTGGCAAGATTTGACAAGCTGGTACCAGACTGGAAATTCGCTTTCTATTCCATTATCTGGAAACAGGGTCTGTACGCTCTGGTGATCATCCTTATTTTCCGCCAGTTCCATCTTCAGACTTATGAATATGTGGTGATGGTGATGCTGGCCTGTAACCCCCTGCCTGCCAACATTGCAGCCGTGGCATCAGCGCTGGATGTGCACCCGGAAAAAGCCGCCTTTGCCATCATGGTCAGTACTATACTGGCGGTGATTACTGTCCCTGTCACTATCTGGCTGGCCATGTAGCCAAACGGGTCGCTGTACCGCGGCCCAACAGGATTAATTCAGGAGTTATCTATGAGCCATTCAGCCCCTTTATCACTGCACAGTGCGTTAGTGGTCCGTTCACCTTTTGATGCGGCATTGCTTGAGCGTTATCGTCGTCAGTCCGGAGAGATTGATATTCACTGGACCCCGACAACAGTGCTGATGAAAAACATCGAAAACGGCCAGCAGTGTGATGTGGTTATTGTCACCGACCCGGCAATGGATCAACTGGTAGCACAAGGGATTGTCGATCCGGCAACCCGCAAACCACTGGTGATTTCGCGTATAGGGTTTGCAGTAAAACAAGGTGCACCACATGTTGATGTTTCTACAACAGAACAGCTGGTGAAAACTTTGCGTGAAGGACGCTCCATCTGTTACTCCATCGGCGGAGCCAGTGGTATTCATTTCAAAACTGTCCTGAAGAAACTGGGAATTGAGCAGGAAATTGATGCCAAAGCCAGCCCGATCCCGGAAGGTTTCACAGCAGAAAAACTGATCAGCGGAGAAGCAGATCTGGCTATTCAGCAAATCAGCGAGTTACTGGTTGTCCCAGGAGTCGAAATCATTGGTTACCTGCCGGATGAATTGCAGAAGATCACTGCATTTTCCATTGCGCAGTTTGCTAATTCAGAACGTAAACAACAGGCGGCAGAACTGATCGATATTGTCACCGCGGCAAACACTGCGGATGAATATCAGAAATTTGGTCTGGAACTGCGTAATTAACCCCCTGTACCGGGAGAACACCGTGACGAAATCAATAGTTCTGTTACATGCCACCCCGGTGGCAATGCAGCCGATCACTGAGGCAATGCAGGCTTTATGGCCGGAAGCGACAGCGATTCATTTACTGGATGAAGGGTTATCGCTGGAACGGGCAAAATCGCCGCAGCTTACACCGGCCCTGGCAGACCGTTTTATCCGCTTTGGTAACTATGCGCGTGATATGGGCGCTGACGGCATTCTGGCCACCTGTTCCGCTTTTGGCGATCCACTGGAGCAGATGGAGGAGATGTTCAGTATCCCGGTACTGAAACCGAATGAAGCCATGTTTGAAGCTGCACTGGAATACGGCGACAGGATAGGGATGCTGGCCACTTTTGCCCCGGCAGTCGGTAGTATGGAAAGCGAATTCTATGCGCTGACCAGCCAGCGGCAGAGTAAGGCCACTCTGAAAACAATCTGTGTACCCGGTGCTATAGAGGCCTTACGGGCCGGAGATGCCCGCCGCCATCATGAGCTGGTCGCTGAGTACGCCCCTCAACTGGCAGATTGTCAGGCGATTATGCTGGCCCATTTTTCAACGTCCGGAGCACTGGCAACCGTTCAGGCTGCCAGCACTTTACCCATACTGGCGGCACCACAGTCCGCTGTTCTGAAAATGAAACACCGGCTGGCCCGGGATACAGGGAGCGACTCATGTTAATAGGTGTGATAGCAGATGATTTCACCGGTGCCAGTGATATTGGTGTCACACTGGCCGGTGGGCTACCGGAAGAAGGTGGCCTGAAAACCGCACTGTACATGGGAGTGCCTGATGTTCCGGCAGACAAAGCTATTGGCGCCGGAGTCATTGCCCTGAAAAGCCGTTCCTGGCCGGCAGACCAGGCAATTGAGCAGTCATTGCTGGCCTGTGACTGGTTGTTAGCACAGGGATGCCGGCAGATTATTTTTAAATACTGTTCGACCTTCGATTCTACCGACCAGGGGAATATTGGTCCGGTGGCCGAAGCACTGGCAGAAAAGCTGGCCGCACGGGGAGTTGTGGTTTGCCCGTCATTCCCTGCCATGAAAAGGACTCTGTATCAGGGGCATCTGTTTGTAAATGATCAGCTGCTGAACGAATCAGGGATGGAAAACCATCCGCTGACCCCGATGACCGATGCTGACCTGCGGCGGGTACTGGCCAGCCAGTCAACTCTGCCGCAAGGTTTTATCCACTGGCAGCAGGTACAGCAAGGCAGCGAAACAATACGAACCCTGTTACAGCAGCAGGCCGGAGAACAAAAATGCCTGGTTCTGGTGGATGCCATCAGTGATGACGACCTGTTATCCATTGCCAAAGCCTGCCATGATGCCCCGCTACTGACCGGTGCATCGGCGATTGCCCGGGGGCTGCCACATAACTTTATTTCCCGGGATGAAGCCCGTGGCGAAAAACCAGAATCCTTTTCCGTTCAGGGCCAGGGTGCCATTCTGGTCGGCAGCTGCTCACGGATGACGTTACGACAGATTGAATACCACCGCCAGCGTTATGCTGTTCTGCCGCTGGATGTGGAACAGATAATTCGTGGTGAGGCCGGCTATGATGAGCTGATTCAGTTTGTAGCTGACCACCAGCAGCAGTTGCCGCTGATTTACACCTCCGGCGATGCAGCTCATGTCCGACAGTTACAACAGAAGTACGGACGTGAAGAAGTTTCTCAGGCCATTGAACAGTTTTTTGCCGGGCTGGCACCCTTACTGACTGGCGCAGGAGTGCGGCGTCTGGTGGTCGGCGGGGGTGAAACCTCAGGTGCGATTGTGACGGGGCTTGGTATTCGTTCGGTAGTGATTGGTGCAGAACTCAGCACTGGCGTACCGGCTCTGCTGGCCAGCGATCATCAGGGCTCGTTGGGACTGGCGCTTAAATCCGGTAACTTCGGTGAAGAGGACTTTTTCTCCCGGGCTCTGACACTGCTGGGTGAGTAACACGAGGGCGGCAATCACTGCCCCTAAAACTCAGCGAGCCCGCGACTTTCTCAGCCAGATTATCAGTCACTGATAACTCGTACCCCTGCCGCCTCGCGGCAGGGTTGCCCTGTTCCCGGCATTAGCGGTAATTTGCCACGAGGGCTGCACATGTTACCCTTCACCGCATCAGCCACTTAGCTCTCCGGGGTTCTCTTTTATGCTGTTTAGTCAGTTTCGTCCGGCCATTCTCGGTTTCAGCCAGCCTGCAGCCCGTGAGTTGCCACCCGAATTTCTGTTGCATCAGGAAGGAGCTCTCAGTGAATACTATATTCCGTTCGATTACCTCAATCCTGAGGCACGCATTGTGTTGGTTGGCATTACGCCTGGCTATCAGCAATGGCTGGATGCCGTCACTGCAGCTCATCAGGCATTGCTAAATGGCGACAGTGATCAGCAGGCTCTGTACCTCGCTAAACAGCAGGGAGCATTCAGCGGCGCAATTCGCAATAATCTGACGCAGCTACTGGATGCCATCGGTCTGGCTGACTGGCTGGGCATTCACTCCTGCCGCTCACTGTTTGCTGAGGATATGGCGTTAGTACACTTTACTTCGCTGTTTAATCAGCCGATATTTGTGAACGGAAAAAACTACAATAACACCCCATCATTTCACCGTTCCCCGTTGCTGAAAAAAAGCATCGAACGCGGATTTGCCGCTGAAGCGCGGCAGCTTTCTCAGGCGGTATTTGTCCCACTCGGACCGGTGGTAACCGCCGGTCTGGAATGGCTGGCAGAGCAACAGCAGATAGATCCTTCACGGATACTGGCAGGTCTGCCCCACCCTTCAGGTGCTAACAGCGAACGAATTCATTATTTTCTGGGTAAAAAGCCCCGGGAAACCCTGTCACGACAAACCAATCCGCAACAGCTGGATCAGGCCAGAGAATTGTTGCTGCAAAAGGTCGCAGCACTGCGCTGATACCGTCATCACCCCACCGGCTACCTCGCTGAGATCGGACCAGTCGGCTAAAATTTCGATAACCACCATGCATTTGCCTGCCTGATGGTGCAAACCGTGGTGCATTTTGCACCATTTTGCACCATTCTCAGTGCCACAGCAGGTCTTTACCGGCAAAAAATTTCCTTAGCTTTCGCGCATAACAAAACATGGCACGATAAATGAATTGTCATTGTTCAACAATATATCGCGGAGATACTGAAATGAAATCCATATTACGTTTAGCCTGTCTTGCAGCCCCTCTGTTCTTTGGCCTGGCGCAGGCTGCAACCTTACAGCCCGGCCATCTTCTGGTGGGGTCTGACCTGACTTATCCTCCGTACAACTATTTAGATCAGGGTAAACCGGCAGGCTTTGATGCCGAATTTATCAACCTTATCTCTGCACCACTGAAACTGACCCCGGTAGTGGTTGATACCCGTTTTGCCAGTCTGATCCTGGGCCTGAAAAGTAACCGTTTTGATATCGTGGCATCCACGCTTTATGTCACCCCGGAACGGGCACAGCAGGTTGACTTTCTTCCGTACATGAAAACCGGGGGATCATTACTGGTACAGGCAAACTCAACATTTTTACCGCAAAAGCCGGAAGACTTATGCGGTAAGCGGGTTTCATCAATTAAAGGGGGAGCCTGGATCGCCCGGCTGAATAAGCTGTCCACAGACTACTGTCAGCCAAAAGGTCTCGGAGCTATTTCAGTGCTTGAGTTCCCGACCTCCCCTGAAGCCGCTCAGGCACTGCTATCCAGAGCCGTCGATGTTCAGTACGAGGACGCGGCCGTGGCTAAAGCAACCGTTGAAAAGACCGGTAAACGCTTAAAAATTAGCTCATCCCGGATTATCTACCCTGTTGTCGTCGGGCTGGCAGTAAACAAAAATAACCCGGAACTGCTTAGCCAGCTAAAAGCCTCATTTGCGCAAAAAGTGAAAGATGGCAGCTATCAGGTATTACTGCACAAATACAACCTGCAAATGCCGGATAACAGTGAAGTCGCCAAAGCGCTGGCCGGAACTCTGTAACAGTTATCTGCGGGGGCAAAGATGAATTTTGACTGGTCTTATCTGATAAGTTTATTCCGCGATGCGGATTTCTGGCAGGCCAGCTGGATGGTGGTGAAACTCAGCGTACTGACGTGGCTGGGCGGCATTGTGCTGGGGCTGGGTGTTGCACTGGCTAAACAGTCCACTAATCCGCTGATTCGCAATCTGGCTGCAGGCTATATCTGGCTGTTTCGCAGCCTGCCGTTGCTGGTACTGCTTATTTTTACCTATAACCTGCCGCAAATGATACCGGCAACCAGCGCGGTGTTATCCAATCCCTTTGCTGCCGGACTTATTGCATTAATTTTGAGTGAAACGGCATACATCGCTGAAATTCACCGTGGCGGTTTAATATCGGTACAGCAGGGACAATTTGAAGCCGGTAAGGCACTGGGGCTTAATACCCGCCAGATCCGTTTCAGCATCATCATTCCACAGTCGCTGCGGATTTCACTGCCCACACTGGTGAATGAATTTATTACCATCGTAAAAATGACATCGCTGGTTTCAGTCATCTCCCTGTCTGAAATTCTGATGGTCGGCGAACGGTTGTATACCGAAAACTTTAAGGTAATGGAAACATTACTGGCGGTGGCCTGCTATTACGTGCTGATTGTCACCGTCTTCGAACGGCTGTTTGGCTGGCTGGAACGCCGGTGCGATGTGAAAAACCGTAAACCTGCCTTTTTCGATGCTGAACAGATAAAGGCATCTTTGCCAGCAACACCGACAGCAATACGAAAAAGCCAAAGCGCTTCAGCCAAACCAATACTGCAACTGAACGGTTTGAGTAAGGCTTTTAACGGCAAGCCAGTATTAAACGATATCAGCCTCAGTGTCAGACCAGGAGAAGTTATTTCGATCATCGGTCCTTCCGGCTCAGGTAAAACTACGCTGATCCGAATGGTCAACGGGTTGGAAAAAATGGACGAAGGCAGCGTTGAATTGCTAGGACGAGAATTCATCACCGCCGGACAACGGGACAATGCCTTACCCTATCGGGCTCAGATCACCAGGCTGGGTATGGTGTTTCAGGGATTTAACCTGTTCCCACATAAAACGGTGCTGGAAAACCTGATGCTGGCACCTCTGTTACATCAAAGCGATTCACGTAAAGAGCTCCATCAACGCAGTCTGGTCATGCTGGATAAAGTGGGCATGCTTGAGCATGCCAATAAATACCCACACCAGTTATCCGGTGGCCAGCAGCAAAGAGTCGCGATTGCCCGAACTCTGGTCATGAAACCCGCGGT
Organism: Tatumella citrea; assembly: GCF_002163585.1. Taxonomy (NCBI): domain Bacteria; kingdom Pseudomonadati; phylum Pseudomonadota; class Gammaproteobacteria; order Enterobacterales; family Erwiniaceae; genus Tatumella; species Tatumella citrea. The sequence continues at coordinate 657,912 of NZ_CP015579.1, read as the reverse complement.
AGTACTGTTTGACGAACCGACCTCAGCGCTGGATCCGGAGCGGGTCAGTGAGGTATTACAGGTGATTGAGAAACTGGCGGAAGAAGGTATCACCATGCTGATTGTGACGCATGAAATGAAATTTGCCTTAGCTATCTCTGACCGGATTGTCTTTATGGAACAGGGCCGTATCGGGGTAGATGCTCCGCCTGCAGAAATTCTGGAAATGCACGACCACCGGATTTTTAAATTCATCAACAATATGGCAGCAGCCTGAGAGGTCACGATGCAGGAATTGAGCAATGCATCCCGGCAGTTGAACATTGAAATTCCGGAAAATGCCGATTATTCAGGGCTTCCGGCTTTCGCACGGGTCGCTACCCTGCTGCGGGAAAATATTATTAACGGCAATCTGATTGCCGGCCAGCCACTGGCAGAGACCGAACTGGCAGAACGCTGTGACAGCTCGCGTAATACTTTGCGGGAAGCGTTGCGTTTTCTGCACGCCGAAGGGCTGGTGAACTATCAGCAAAATCGCGGTGTGTTTGTTCGCCAGCTGGACCGGCGCGATATTCGCGATATTTTTAAAGCCCGTCGTCATCTGGAGGTGCTGGCACTCACTACCAGCACACCAGTCAGTGAATTTCATCTTAACCGGATGCAGCAGCATCTGGACAACGCGGCTCTGGCAGCCAGTGCAGAACAGTGGCGGGAAGTAGGTACCCACAGCCTGCGCTTTCATCAAAGTATTGTTCAGATGCTAGGCTGCCAGCGTTTCAATGATTTTTTTAGTGTGCTGCTAGCCCAGTTGCGCCTGCTGTTTTGTAGCGGTGCCGCAGAGCGGGAGTTTCAGCTTCCGTGGATTGCCCGCGACAGCGACATTTTGTCGTTACTGAACCAGCAACAATCTCAGGCAGCCTGCTCTGCATTAATCGATTATCTCGATTATTCAGAACGCCAGCTGACCGCTTCTTTCAGTCATCCCGCTTAATACGGAGAATTACCCTGATGTCGAATTATCCTGCTGCCTATCAAAGTACCTCTGGTTCAGCCCTGGATGTGGACCGCGAGTTTTATAAAGCCCTGGCCGAAGGTCCGCATGAACTGCTCTCTTCTCATCTGGTGCCAATCCGTACCGGATTTGCCTGGGAAGTTCCCGCTGGTCATCTGTTCCGCATTACCGCCCCACAAGGGCCCCAGGTAGGTGATCTGAATATCTGGAACCGCCATGATCCACGGGAAAGAATGTGGGTCTCCCGCACCCGTCAGCTACAGCGGGCGCATCTTTCTGTTTACGATCGCCTGTGGTCGAACCTGCCATTTATCCGCCCGATGGCCACCATCACCGCCGATTCTCTGGCAGATTATGGGATAGACAGCGATGGCGGTCGCGTTCACGATTTGCTGGGCACCCGCTGTGATCCCTATGTCAATAAACTGCTGACCGGGGAAGATTTTGATCATCACTGCCACTCAAACCTGGTACGTGCCGTCCAGCCGTGGGGCCTGACTGAATTTGATGTGCATGACGTGATGAATGTATTCCAGTGCACCGGTCTGAACGATAATGATCAGTACTTTATGAAAGCCTGCCCTGCGCAATCCGGTGATTATCTTGAATTTTTCGCTGAGATTGATTTGCTATGTGCAATTTCCACCTGCCCGGGCGGTGACTTATCACTGCCAATGTGGGGAGATGAAGCGGAGGATACTCTGAAAGTTTGCCGGCCGTTAGGGGTTGAGATTTTCAAACCTCAGACAGAACTGCTGGCTGGCTGGAGTTCACCAAAATCTCCGGATTATCGGGGAAATCACGGAATGCAGCTGAAACCGGTGAGCTGGTAACGCTAAAAAAATCCCCCTGTAGTCAGATAAATACTTCAGGGGGAAACCGTAGTGCGGGTAAAATTGTGATTAAAAGCTCTGTCACTGCCCCTGGTGTTGGCCGACAGTCAGTTTAAGGATTCAGCACCGCCAGTAAGTTCTGATGGCGGCGCTGAGAACAGAAAATTACTTCTTTGTCGCCGACTGATTGTGATAATTCATATACTGGCGCTGGATAGCAATCTGGTCAGCAATATACTTAGCATCGTGCCAGACACCCCAGATAAAGGTTGAGCCACGGCGTGATAACCACGGCAGCCCCAGGAAATAGATTCCCGGCTCGGAAGATATCCCACGCTGATGTTGAGGTTTGCCCTGAGCATCAAAAGCATCTACCTGCAACCAGCTGTAATCGGTTGAATAGCCGGTAGCCCAGACGATCGAGGTAATTCCTTCAGCCTGCAGATCCAGCGACAGTGTCGGATCGGTAATGCAGGTCGGATCTGGCAGAATTTCGTGTGCTTCAGGTTCCGGAGGTAAATCCAGACCATTACGGGCGATATACTGATCGGCAGCCTGTAGCATGCCCAGATAGCTGGCATCACCATTAGCAATATTTTGCGCCAGATCATCAGCAAAGCTGACTTTACCATCGTCATAACCACGGGTCAGACCCACGAGGTTAACACCTTCGTTCGCCAGTTTACGGAAATCGATGGTGTAGCCCCCGTTGGCACCGCTGACGGCAATAGTGACGTGTTCTTTGCCTGGTTTAGTCGCCGTAGCATCCCACTCTCCCAGCACCCCGAGCCACCAGCAGAAATCACGGTTACGATAAGCCCGCGGCGGGCGATCATGTGCACCGACTGACAGATAGACTTTTTTGCCGGCACGGCATAACTCTTCGGCAATCTGAACCCCGGAAGAGCCTGCACCTACCACCAGTACACCACCTTCAGGTAACTGCTGTGGATTATGGTAATCGGCGGAGTGGATTTGGGTCAGACCGATATCCTGCGGAATCACCGGTGGAATAACCGGTTTCTGGAAAGGACCGGTGGCGGCTACCAGACGACGGGCTTCGATAACACCTTCGGAAGTTTCAATCGTAAATCCGGGACGCCCTGTGTTACGGGTTACTTTTTTAACTTCAACACCGGTCCGGATAGGTGCATTAAATTTTTCGGCATAGGCTTCAAAGTAGTCAGCAACACTCTCTTTCGGGGCAAAGCCATCAGGACTGACATCAGCAAATTCCATATTCGGGAAGCGGTCATGCCAGGCCGGGCCATTCGCCACCAGACTATCCCAGCGACGGCTTCTCCAGTTACCGGCAATCCGGTTACGCTCAATCACCAGGTGAGGAATTTCCAGTTTGGTCAGGTGTTCACTCATTGCTACACCCGCCTGTCCGGCCCCAACCACCAGCGTATCTATTTCCAGTTTCTCAGTCGTCATTAGCTCTATCCCCTGCAGGGTTTCAGGTACAGCATAACCCTGTACTTAGTGAATCATCATTAATGACTCCAAAGTAAGGACGCAGCAGGTTTTAGTAAAATACTTTAAAACTGGTTACTGGCTATAAAATAATGATGGTCAGCCATTTGCCTGCCATATCACCGGCATTCACCGTCTGGCCAGCGCCACACACACAATAACCCCGGCAGTGACCGCCAGCACAGGTAATGTAATGGTTTCGCGGAGCAGAAGGGCCGACAATATCAGGCCAAAAAACGGCTGTAATAACTGTAGTTGCCCGACGACGGCTATCCCCCCGGTAGCCAACCCCTGATACCAGAAAATAAACCCTATCAGCATACTGAACAGCGAAACATATCCCAGTGCCAGCTGACCGCTGATACTAATGTCAGTAAAACTGAGCGGACGCGTCAGCAGGCTGACCGGCAAGGTCAGAGGCAGACAGAAAATCAGCGCCAGGCAAATAACCTGCAAACCACCAAACCGCCGGGAGAGGCGCGCACCTTCCGCGTATCCCAGACCACAGACCACCACTGCAGCCAGCATCAGTGCATCCCCCTGTAAACTGCCACTGCCAGGCTGCGATACAGAAAAACCACCCACCAGGGCGCTGCCACAGAATGCAGACACCCAGAAACGGATCGCCGGGCGTTCAGCACCCAGTAACACCGCAAACAGCGCCGTCATCAGGGGTAACAGTGCCAGAAAAATGATCGAATGAGAGGCACTCATCTGTTGCAGCGCCAACGCACTGAGCAGAGGAAAACCGATCACCACTCCGGCTGCTACCGTAACTAACCCGGCAATATCACGACGGTTTAGCCTGGTCCAGCGGTCCCGCTGGCGAAATACCAGCAGTAATGCCAGCAGACCGGCGATCGCTGCCCGGCAAAATGTCAGGAACAGCGGATCCATCTGCTGAACAGCGATACGGGTAGCCGGTAACGAGCCACTAAAAATGCTCACCCCGGTGAGCCCCTGCATAATCCCGGCCAGTGGCCCACGCCCCGGCCGGTCAGTCTGTTTAATCATTAGTTATCCCCTGTAAGACGGGTACCCCGGAAAATCATCCGGTTGACCCGAAGGAGATTAATTCGCATCATTTATGACAATCAAAAAATTGTCATGGATACATCTGATGAGAAACCGCTACAAATCCCTGGTGGATCAGTTTGCGACAGATATCCGTCACGGCAGGCTGGTGGCCGGGCACCGGCTGCCCACTCACCGTGCTCTCGCCCTTCAGCACCATATTTCACTGGCTACTGCCAGCCGCGTTTATGCCGAACTGATGAGCATGGGGCTGGTTCAGGGTGAAACCGGACGCGGTACCTTTGTCAGAGATATTTCATTACCGCCGGGGATGGGTGTCGATCAGCAGGAAATTGCCAGTGATATTGTGGATCTGAGTTTTAACTATCCGATGCTGGAACAACAAACCCCCTGGTTACGGGAGGCACTGCGACGGTTAAGTGACAGTAGCAACCCGGAAGCCTTACTGCGTTATCAGCCTCATGCCGGCAGGCTGGCCGACAGACAGGTAATGGCTGACTGGGTAAAGGCTGCCGGGGTGAGTGCCAGTGCTGAGGATCTGTTAATCGTTAATGGTGCTCAGCATGGCCTGAGTATTATTCTGATGAGCCTGTTGCAACCCGGGGATGTGATAGCTGTCGATGCAGTGACTTATCCCGGATTTAAGGCCCTGGCCAGCCTGTGTCATCTGGAAGTCGTTCCCATACCAGTGACTTCTCACGGACCGGATCTCTCTGCGCTGCAATTGCTTTGCCAGCAGAGACGTATCAAGGCGCTGTACAGCATGCCGACCCTGCATAATCCACTGGGTTGGGTATTAACCAGCGCTCAGCGCAAAGCCGTAACAGCTATCTGCCGCCAACATGATCTGTTAATTATTGAAGATGCAGCTTATGCCCGGCTGGTAAAGAAACCACCTCCCCCGCTATGTCGGTTCGCACCGGAACGCACCTTGTATGTTGCTGGTTTTTCGAAAAATATCGCGACCGGGTTGCGGGTTGGAGTGGTAGTGGCTCCGGCCAGCTATCGGCCACAACTGGAGCGGGCTATACGGGCTACCAGCTGGAACACTCCTGCATTGCTGACCAGCCTGATCAGAGGATGGTTGCAGGACGGTACGGTCGAGCGGTTAGAAGTGATGAAACGTCAGGATGCCAGACAACGTCAGACACTGGCCCGCCAGATTCTGGGTTATCTGAACCCGACAGGCCATCCTGACTCTTATTTTCTCTGGATACCACTGACCGGTGAGATACGTGCCGGACAAGTCGCCAGCCGCCTGGCAGCGATGAAGATCGCAGTTTCAACGGCAGAGCCCTTTTCGGTGACGGCAAATCCTCCCAATGCATTACGAATCGCTCTGGGATCGGTGGATCTCACGGTCCTGAAAACTGCGTTACAGCAGGTCAGAGAGGCGATTGAGTATTACAGGGATCTGTAATGTCAGAAAAAAAGCCAGCCGGCAGGCTGGCTTATCAGATTATCCCAGGTATTCGATAATCGACAGCCCGGCATTGTAGTCGGTGCTGTAAATAATACCTTCGGCATCAACAAACACATCACAGGACTGGATCACCCGTGGTCTCCCGGGTCGGGTATCCATCATCTTTTGCGGTGCGGCAGGCACCAAAGCTCCCGTTTCCACCGGACGATACGGATTGCTGATATCGTAAGCCCTGACCCCGGCATTCTGATAGGTGGCAAAAATCAGCGTTGAACTGATAAAGCTACCCGGTCGGTTTTCATGCAGGTTATGCGGCCCAAAATGCGACCCTTTAGCCACATAATCGGTTTCATCCGGTTGCGGGAAGGTAGAAATACTCACCGGGTTGGTCTTATCACGGATATCAAACAACCAGATCAGTTTTTCACCGTCCTGTTGCTCATCCAGCACCGCCTCATCCAGCACCACCAGCAGATCGCGATCCGGCAACGGTAGCGCGGTGTGTGTCCCTCCGCCAAACGGTGGGCTCCAGTTGCGGTGGCTCAGCAATTGAGGGGCAGTCCGGTCTTTCACATCCAGAATCGTCAGCCCACCATCCCGCCAGCAGCCATAAGCGGTATCGCCGCTGATGATCGCATGATGGAATGCATAACGTTTGCCTTCCGGCCAGTCAGGTACTTCACCTGCCTGCTGATTCATCCCCGGCAACCACCATTTCCCGGCAACCGACGGTTTATGTGGATCGGCCAGATCAATAGTCAGGAAGATGTAATCCGTAAAGCCATCGATCAGTGCCGACACATAGGCCCAACGGCCGCCCACATACCAGATGCGGTGAATACCAATGCCACTCAGGGACAGAAAACTGATCTCGCGGGGTTGCTCTGGAGAAGAAATATCAAAGATCCGCAGCCCGGCACTCCAGCCTTTATCCTGTACATCACTTACCGTGTGGCCTACCTGCCGGGTGTAATAAACCTTTTCGTCAGCGAAGCGCACATCAGCAAACAGATCGCGGGCGTTGATGACCAGCAGCAGATCATCGTGAGCCTGTAAATGGACATTCCATGTACCTGGCGGTGCGGCAACATAATTGACCGTTTTTGGCCGGGAGGGATCACGCACATCCACGACCGAAAAGCCTGAGGAGACCATATGGCCGATATAAGCAAAGCCACGGTGCACCATCAGCTGCACCCCGTCAGGTCTGCCGCCCTGATCGCTGTGCCCGATCAGCCGCATATTACGGCTGTAATCAGGTTGCGGTAATGAGCTCATATTGCCCCCTTACTTTGCTTTGGCTTCCAGAGTGGCAAACCAGGGTTCGACAAAATCATTAGTCTGGCCCCAGCCCGGGATAATTTTAGCCAGGCTGGCCATATTCACATCACCACTCTGCTGATTCAGCAAAGCCTGAGATACTGATGACGCTTTAAAATCATAAGTGGCCGGAGTTTTTTCGCCGGCAATTTTCAGTGCTACCAGACGCACATTAGTAGCCCCAATCAGCTGCGGATCTACCGCCGCAGTCATCTGCCACGGGCTGTTTTTACTGTGCATCATCTGCAGATCCTGATTGGAAATATCAATGCTGTACAACTTAATCTCGGTACGGCCATTTTCCTGCAGAGCTTTATATGCACCCTGACTAAAGGCATCCCAGGATCCCCAGATAGCATCAATTTTGCCTTTTGGATATTTCGCCAGAATAGCACCGACTTTATTAGCAGTATCTCCCTGAACGTCACTGGAGACAGCCCCCAGCGATTCCAGCTGTTTGATGCCCGGGTTTTGTTGCAGCAGTTTCTGGTACTCTTTTTCACGACGATCCATTGGCGGGAAGCCAGCCACCCACAGTTTTACGATATTGGCCTTACCATGAAAATCTTTTACCAGCTGTCCGAAGGACATATCGGTCAGAGATGCATCATCCTGCTGAGTCACGGTCACACCGGGAATAGTATCCGGTACTGCGGTATCGAACACAGACACTGCAATGCCTGCTTTGACAATCCGTTTAACCAGCTCTTCAGAATAAGGTGCGCGGCCCTGCGACAGAATAATTCCGTCATACTTCTGAGTAATAGCCTGATTTACGAAATCCTGAAAACGGGCGTCATCACCGTTGCTCAGAAAAGTATTCACTTTAAAGCCCAGCTTACGCGCCTGTTTAATGGCTCCGGCCACAAACTGGGTGGTATTGTCGTCTGAACCAAGGTTACGGATCACCGCAATACGAACCGGCCCCTGATGATTTGCCAGTGCTGCCGGCAGCGGCGCCGGGGTTTCGGCGAAGGCCGCCGTACTGCTAAGTAAACTCAGTGCCAGTAACGAGAGTGCTATTTTTTTCATCTTCTGCCCCGAAATTTTCGCCTGTAATCAGGCTGATTATTGTGATTTTCAGAAAATAGTGCAGAGAACGACTGCGGCTATTTTCCTGAGGCATGGCCGGGCCCTGCCTGGTTTTTAGCTGGCTGTCCTCACCGGGCACCCGTCGGAACACCTGGGTCCGTAGAGCCGGATAGTTTGCCTGCGATATCCGTCCAAACATATATCCGTCTGGATGTCTGAACGTGATACTACCTAATCCGTTAACTACTGGCTACCGCCTTACGCAGGCAGCCATATAATTTATCTGTATATCGTTTCAGGGCTGATAGCGGATATGGCTGATACGCAGGTGGTGGGTCATCTCCCGTAAAAAAACCAGATAGCAAAATGCGATAGTTTCCTGCGCCGTAAGCGACAACGGACTGTAAGAGAGCCGGTCAGTCAGCTGATTAAAGGCGCTTTCCAGAGCCTCTGGAGTAATTTCATTGCTGCCGTCCAGCCAAAGATCGCTGACCTGGAAAAGCAGCGCATCGCTACTGGCAGCTTCGCCAGGCGCAGGCAGTTTGCCACCCTGCGATTCGAGAATCTCTTCCACACGATAGATCAACGTTTCTACCCCCCAGGCATCTACCTGCCCGCCGTTGAATAATCCGGCAGCGGCTTGCTGGTAGCCACCATGCAGCTCAAGCATTAACTGTGTTGGTGGCTGATAAAATGCTATGGAATCTGCTGATACAGAAAAAAAGTAACCTGACATGGTAATCCCTCCGGTTTCAGGCAGCGCCCTTTGCGCCTCTGCAACACTGTTTTATCGATTATTTTACGCTTTCAGCAATATACAGCCCGGCAGACGGACTGTAAGCTGTTTATCTGCTCGCCCGGATAGCCGGGAACACTCAGAAACAGCAGTCTGCCTGCACAGAGCAGAGTGCCGCTTCCCGCCCGGTGATTCTCCTTTCAGCAGACTTTTTATAAACGGATCGATATTTATGAAACATTTTCAGATGACTCTGCGGATACTGGCTGTCGCATTGCTTTACTGTCTGTTCAGCCCGCTGACGCAGGCTGCCACGACCCTGCCAGTAGTTCAGCCCTCAGGCGACTGTAGTGCACTGGCACAACAGGACTTTTCTGCTCAGACAGGTGCAGGAGTAAAGATTACCTCTGCCCGCAGCGAAAACAGCCCCAAAGGCAGTTACTGCAAAGTTACTGCCACCATAGCGCCGGATATTGGCGTACAAATCGCCTTACCTGCCAGCCACTGGACACAGCGTTTTCTGCAGGTAGGCTGTGGTGGCTTGTGCGGAAGTATCAATCTCAGCCTGTCCAATACCTCAGGCTGCACCCCGGCTATGAATGGTGAATTTGTAGTCGCCGCAACCGATATGGGGCACAGTGGCAGCATGATGGATGCCAGTTGGGCAGATGACCCGCAAAAACGGATTGATTTCGCCTGGCGCGCCAACCACCTGACGGCTCTGCTGTCAAAAGCAGTGATTGAGGCCTGGTACAAACAACCGCCAAAATACTCCTACTTTATGGGCTGTTCCGATGGCGGCCGTGAAGCACTGATGGAAGCCGAACGCTTTCCGCAGGATTTCAACGGTATTTCAGCCGGAGCCCCTGCGGCGTTATTTACCATTCAGAACTCGTTCTTTCATGGCTGGAGCGTCGTAGCTAACCAGCGGGCCGATGGCAGCGCTATTCTGCTGAAAGACCGTCTGGAATTAATCCACCGCACCGCACTGGCACACTGCCCGACGCTGTCCGGTGTCAACGACGGCATTTTGCAAAATCCCTATGCCTGCCACTTTTCTCCCTCCTGGTTTAAGCTGTGTAAGCCTGGCGAGAGCGATCATTCATCCTGTCTGACCGCTGAAGAACTCTCTGTGGTCAGCCGTTACTATGAAGGGGCCAGTGACGACCACGGCCATAAGTATGTGTTGGGCGGATTCCCGATTGGTTCAGAATTACGCTGGCCTGTGCCTGCCACAGCGGATGCCGCCTCGCCATCTGAATCGATGGTTCTGCCTGCCTTGCAGTCAGTACTGTTAGCACCTGGTCACAGCAAAATTAGCTCAATGAAAGATTTCCCGTTAACTGCAGCTAACTTTAAACGGGTCAATGAATATGCACCGCTGTACAACGCCACCAATACTAATCTCAGCGCTTATCGTGGTCAGGGCGGGAAGCTCATCCTCTGGCAGGGGCTGGCTGACGACTCCATCAGTCCGGTCATCTCTCAGGCGTATTACCGGGGTGTGGTGAAAACTCTGGGCCAGCAGGCGACCGACTCTTTCCTGCGTTACTTCCTGTTGCCGGGAGTTGGTCACTGCGGTGGCGGCGATGGCTATGATCAGGTCGATTTGCTGACACCATTGATGGCCTGGACAGAGCAAGGTAAGGCACCTGAGCAGTTAATTACCGGAAAAAGTCTGCATCCACAATCCATGATGCCAGCCGCCCCTCCGGCTCCGGCGAAAAACGACAGCAAATCCGATGCGAATGAAGCTCAGTTCCACGGTATGCAGCGCCCGAGTGTCCCTTATGCGTCACCGGTCCCTGCGTTAAAAGCTACCCGGCCGGTATATCCTTATCCGTATATTGCCGTCTACAAAGGCCACGGAGACGTTAACGATGCTGCCAGCTATAAGCCGGTGAAATCGGAAGCTTTTGCCAAAGTCGCCTTTGGCAATGAAGCGATAGGATGGATAGGTCCTGATAATCAGAAAAATTATCAGGTTAAAGATAATCAACTACAGGTAGTTGCGCAGAAATAATCTTCGCTTTCCGGCACTGCATTTCAGTGCCGGAACATTTTCAGGCGCTGTATCCCATCACTTTCAACAGCTGCTGTGCCTGCTGTACCGCTTCCTGGCGATGAGCCACACCCAGTTTCTGATACAAATTGCGGATATGAGTTTTAATGGTCGTGGAAGCCACGTCCAGTTCACCGGCAATCTGATCATTGCTGTATCCCGAATAAATCAGTCCCAGCACCTGCCACTCGCGCTGTGTCAGCGGGCTGGTGCGTATAAGCTCTGGTACCTGCGGGTTAGTCAGTAATTTGCTGACAAATCCCTCATCAAAATGGGCAAACTTATGCCGGTGATGCTGGTTAATCTCCCGCAGTATCTGCTCTGCCCTTCGCAGTTCCAGTTCAGGTAGCAGGTTGAGCTGGATTAACTGGCGCAGCTGCTGTGCCATCATTTCGCCTTCAATCACAAAATGGCTGATAAATCCGGTACGGTTCGCCAGAGTCAGCGCCTCCGTCAGAGCCCGCTGGGCATCGGTTTTCCGACCGGTCTGCCAGTAAAGCAGATTACTCAGTAACAGGTTGCGGTTCAGATCGCTTATCAGCCGCAGCTGGCGGGCATTCTGATTCAGCTCATCCAGTACCACTTCGGCTTCATTATATTTTTCGAGTAAGATCTGCACTCTGGCAATGTTTCGCCACTGGCCTTGCTGAAAATGATTACCTGCGACTTCCGGTTTACGGGCCTGAAGTAACCACTGGCGTGCCGCCGCTTTATCACCGGTCATTTGCCAGTAAATAACGCGCGGTTTATCGGTGTTAGTGATCCAGTCGGTATGATACTGACCGTTTTTCAGCAGCATTTCACAACGCTGTAAATGGTAGCCGGCGTTATCAATCTGACCACGGGCCAGAGCGCATTTTGCCAGCATCGCCAGGCACTGTAACTGCTGTTGCGGCTGATAATTATCCAGTACCGCCAGCCCTTCCCGTGCCGACTGCTCAGCAGCATCCAGTCGCGACCAGGACCATAACACCTGGGAACGTAAACGCAGCAAAAACTCATGCATCGGCAACTGCTCTAAATGCTGTTCCCTGACCAGTTCAAATGCCCTGTCCTGCATTTCATAAGCTGCCTGCAGGAATCCCTGGGCAATCAGAATTTCACTCTGTTGCAGTAACGCCCAAAGGGCATAATGGTAGGCCTGATGTCGCAGAGCTATTTGCTCCGTTTGTTGCATCAGTGGCAGTGCACGCACTAAATCGCCTCTGCAGTGCTGAATCTCCCCTGTCACAGAGGTGGCAACAATCCGGCTGTAGTAACTCTCATGTGGCAGATAGTCCAGCGCATTGGCGGCCAGCGCTTCGGCTTCATCCTGACGACCATCGTTAATCGCTACCTGGGCACGAAGTGCATCAAACTCGGCCATCACCTCCGTCGGTATTTCAATATGCCGCCGTTGCATCTCTTCTTCGGCAAGCATCAGTAAAGCATCCACTTCACTGTACCGGTGCTGGCTCTGCGCCAGCCAGGCCTGTAACAGCACCAGTTTTGGCTCGTCTATCAATAGTTCATAAGGCAATGCATTCAGGCACTGTTCAAGCAGCAGTAATTCGCTCTGGTTAAACAGCGTCCAGGCGTTCTGTAACAGAATTTCCCTTAGCAGCACCGTATCACTGGCACCCAGTGCATGGTAAATCGCCTCTGCAGGAAAGCCCTGAGCCAGCCAGCCTTCTGCGGCTGCCCGGTGGATGGCCGGCAGCTCAGCAGCCAGTTCTCTCTGGCAGCGCTGTCGCAAAAAACCGGCAAACAGTGGATGGAAATTAAACCATTCACCGCTATCATCCATCCGGTGGATAAACAGCCCTTGCCGCTCCAGCTCTTCCAGCCGCTGCTGACCATAATTACCGTCGGTCAGACGCATAATCAGGGCATCATTCATTGAGCGTAAAACTGAACTGCGTAACAGAAAATCGCGGGTAGCAGCATCTTCCCTGCCCAACACTTCATCCGACAGATATTCACACAGATGGCTGGCATTCAGCCCGGACAGTTTACTGGCTGACTGACGAGCGGATTGTTGCGGGGAACCGACAGACTGACGTGCGGAAAACGCGATTAATTGTAACGCTGTGACCCAACCAGCAACTTCGTCACATAATTGCCGACTGTCGCTTTGGTCAATCGGGTCTTTCAGACGGTAGTCAAAAAATTGCTGAGTTTCCTCATGAGTAAATGCTAGCTGAAGGGTCGTCAGTTCCAGAAGTTGCTCACGCACCCGCAGGTTAGCAATTCCCAGCGGAGGCAGAGTCCGGGAGAGAATGACCAGGGAAACATTTTCCGGCTGGTGACGCAAAAAGAAACGCATCGCATCATGAATTTCGTCATTAGAAATCAGATGATAATCATCAATTACCAGCAGAAGTGGCCGGTGCCAGTCAGAAAGCTCAACAAACAGCTGAGAAAACAGGGCTGACAGGCTGGCATACTGATGTTTCTGGCTCATGGCTTCACTTTTAACACAGTGCCCCCCACAAGCCTGTTGAATCGCAGCCATCAGGTAACCGGCAAAACGCTCCGGCTGATTATCACCTTCATCCAGAGAGTACCAGCCCAGATCATTGTTACCGGCAGCCCAGTGAGAAACCAGTGTTGTTTTTCCGTAACCGGCGGGGCCGGAAACCAGAGTTAAACGATACGCCGGAGCCATTGACAGCCGCTTCAGCAGTCGTTCCCTGACTACAGTATTCTGTTGCCGCACAGGGCGGCTAAGTTTAGAAGGTATCAGCATAATATCCGGCTCTTATCGCCGTCTCCGGCCTGCATCATCTTTATTTAATTAACTGAATTAATTTTTTTTTATAAATTCCACCTTTGAAATATCAATTGCAATATTGTTACGTTTTTACATATCGTTTAGTTGCTCTCCGTCACATTTTGAGCAACGCTTTTTAGAGTCTTTTCTTCTCAGGCCAGTATCCTCCGGCTACGCCCTGTTCCTCCTCCCTGTCTAATCGTTATCAGGAGGATGCCGCCGACCGCTACTGGATACAGCATAGCGATAATCTATTCCAATCATGACCAATGAATGAGGCAGGTGATCAGGTGACTTTAGATAAGACGCAATTCTCAGACGCACTAAAACGCCAGTGGCAGGGATTTGGTTTGCAGCAGGCTGAGGAGATGACTCCACATCAGTGGTGGCAGGCAACCAGTGCAGCCCTCTCCGAACTTCTCCGGGCGCAACCGTCAGCAGCAATCACAGACAAGAAACAACGTCACGTCAATTATATTTCGATGGAGTTCCTGATAGGCCGTCTGACCTCCAACAATCTGATCAACCTCGACTGGTATCAGACCGTGGCAGATACCCTGAAACAATACAATGTGGAACTGGCCGATGTACTGGAACAGGAGACCGACCCGGCACTTGGCAACGGTGGCTTAGGCCGACTGGCCGCCTGTTTTCTGGATTCGATGGCAACAGTGGGCCAGTCTGCGACCGGCTATGGCCTTAATTATCAGTATGGCCTGTTTCGCCAGTCATTCGACCAGGGCCAGCAACACGAAGCACCAGATAACTGGCAGCGCGAAAGCTATCCGTGGTTCAGCCACAACAGCGCCCTGTCGGTAGATGTGGCTTTTGGTGGCAAACTGACCCGTGACAGCCACGGCAAAGAGCAGTGGCAACCAGCCTTTACTCTGCGCGGGGAAGCTCATGATTTACCGGTTGTAGGCTACCGTAACGGCATCAGCCAACCATTGCGGTTATGGCAGGCCACCAACGTTCATCCGTTCGACCTGAGTCTGTTCAATGACGGAAAATTTCTGCACGCTGAACAGCAGGGAATTGATGCCGCAAAACTGACTAAAGTACTCTACCCCAACGATAATCATGATGCCGGGAAACGCCTGCGTCTGATGCAGCAATATTTCCAGTGTGCCTGCTCCGTTGCCGATATTTTGCGGCGCCACCATAAGGCGGGACGTAAGATTGCGGATTTACCAAAGTATGAAGTGATCCAGCTGAATGATACCCACCCGACAATTGCTATCCCGGAATTGTTGCGTATTCTGATTGATGAACATCAACTGGACTGGGATGCCGCCTGGGAGATCAGCAGCCGTACTTTCGCCTATACCAACCATACGCTGATGCCTGAAGCACTGGAGCGCTGGGACGAAAAACTGGTTAAGAGCCTGCTGCCACGCCACTTCTCAATCATCAAAACCCTGAATGCGCGATTTAAAAAACTGGTTGAGAAACAGTGGCCGGGCCAGCCGGAAGTCTGGGAGAAACTTTCCGTCCACCAGGACCGACAGATACGTATGGCCAACCTGTGTGTGGTCAGTGGTTTTGCGGTTAACGGCGTGGCGGCCCTCCATTCAGAACTGGTGGTGAAGGATCTGTTTCCGGAATATCACCAGCTCTGGCCCAACAAATTCCATAATGTGACCAACGGCATTACCCCGCGCCGCTGGCTCAAATTGTGTAATCCGGCATTATCTGACCTGATTGATCAGCGGCTGGACTGCTCGTGGGTAGACAACCTCGATGCGCTGAAGCAGCTGGAAAGTGCAGTAGATGACCCTGCGTTCTGTCAGCGTTATCAGCAAATTAAACGTGATAACAAAGATAAGCTGGTGCAGTACGTCAAACATGTCACCGGGCTGGAGCTGAACCCTGAAGCGATGTTTGATGTGCAGATTAAACGCCTGCACGAATACAAACGCCAGCATCTGAATCTGCTGCATATTTTGTCGTTGTACCGCCGGTTACGGGACAATCCAAAGGCCGATATTGTGCCGCGGGTGTTCCTGTTTGGTGCCAAAGCCGCTCCCGGGTACTACCTGGCGAAAAATATTATTTATGCGATTAACAAGGTTGCCGAAAAGATTAACCATGACCCACTGGTGGCCGGACGTCTGAAAGTGGTGTTTATTCCGGATTACCGGGTCTCGGTTGCCGAACTGATGATTCCGGCAGCTGATCTCTCCGAGCAAATTTCCACCGCCGGTAAAGAAGCTTCCGGCACCGGCAATATGAAGCTGGCGCTGAACGGTGCACTGACTATCGGAACTCTGGATGGTGCCAATGTGGAAATCGCCGAACAGGTCGGTGAAGAGAATATCTTTATTTTTGGTAATACGGTCGATCAGGTGAAGGCATTGCAGGCCGCGGGTTATGATCCGCTTAAGATCCGCAAAAAAGATAAGCATCTCGATGCGATCCTTACCGAACTGGAAAACGGTTTCTTCAGCGACGGAGATACTGATGCCTTCCGGCTGATGCTCGACAGCCTGCTCAGTGGCGGCGATCCCTATCTGGTATTGGCTGACTTTGCGGCTTATTGCCAGTCACAGCAACAAGCAGCCGATCAGTATCGCGACCGTGCCCTCTGGACCCGTAAAACGATTCTTAATACTGCCCGTGTCGGTATCTTCAGCTCCGATCGTTCTATCCGTGACTATCAGCAACGAATCTGGCAGGCAAAACGCTAAGGAGGCAGCATGGACAACAAAGCACTGGAACAGGCTGCCAGGGAGGCAGGTATCGCCTCCGGCTTTATCAATGCCCATGGTAAACAGCAGGAGACGGCCCCGGAAACCCGGCAAAAACTGTTGGATGCCATGAATTTCAGCCACCGCCCGGTTGCAGAATTTAGCCCGGTGCCCGGAGTCAGGGTATTTACCGCCGGTGGCCGGCTGGCCCTGCCGATCAGTGGAAACGGCGAATATCAGTGGCAGCTAAAACAGGAGAGTGGTACCAGCCAGCAAGGCCGGATCAGTGGTGAGATGACCCTGGTATTGCCGGGAAAAATTCCTGCCGGTTACCATCAGCTGACACTCTCCCGCGGTGAGCAGCAATGGCACTGCCGGGTGATTGTTGCTCCGAAACGCTGCTTTGAACCGGAAGCGCTACTGTCAGGGAAAAAGCTGTGGGGAGCCTGTACTCAGCTGTACACCCTGCGTTCTGAGAATAACTGGGGAATTGGTGATTTCGGCGATTTACGGCAACTGCTGCCACAGATTGCCGAACGTGGTGGTGCATTTGTAGGTCTGAACCCGATTCATGCGCTTTACCCGGCGAATCCGACCGCAGCCAGTCCTTACAGCCCCTCTTCCCGGCGCTGGTTAAACGTCATTTATATCGATGTTAATGAAGTCGAAGATTTCAGGCTCAGTGACGAAGCACAGCAGTGGTGGGCTTTACCACAAACCCGCAAACGGCTGAAAGCTGCACGAGCCGCAGAGTTTGTCGATTACAGTGAAGTGATGGCGCTGAAACTGGCCGGGCTGCGGCTGGCATATCAGCGATTTGTGACCCGCCCGGCCCGCGATCCGCAGGTGAAAGCCCTGGCTGCATTTAGTGAACATGGCGGCGAAAGTCTGAGATTACAGGCAGTATTTGATGCGCTTTACCAGTATCTGGCAGAAACCCGCGGTGAAGCCCTGGGATGGAACGACTGGCCGGAAGAGTATCATGACGCCCGTGGACCGGCTGTACAAGAGTTCTGCGAACAACATACCAGCGAGGTTGGATTTTACTGCTGGTTACAATGGCTGGCAGAGACCCAACTGGTCAGTTGCTATGAGATCAGCCAGCAGCACGAGATGCCGATCGGTTTGTACCGCGATCTGGCTGTGGGGATCGTTCGTGGCGGATCGGAAACCTGGGATGACGGGGAATTATTTTGTCTGGATGCCTCGGTAGGTGCGCCGCCGGATATTCTGGGTCCACAGGGACAGAACTGGGATCTGCGGCCGATGGATCCCTGGGTGATGACCCAACGAGGCTATCAGCCATTTATCGATATGCTGCGGGCTAATATGACCAGCTGCGGGGCGCTGCGGATCGATCATGTGATGAACCTGCTGCGTTTATGGTGGATCCCTGCCGGAGAAACTGCCGATAAAGGGGCTTATATCCGTTACCCGGTAGATGATTTGCTGGCCGTTCTGGCTTTAGAGAGCCACCGCCATCAGTGCATGGTGATTGGTGAGGATCTGGGCACCGTGCCGGTAGAAATTGTCAGTAAGCTGCGGGAATCCGGAGTCTACTCCTACAAAGTGCTGTATTTTGAGCAGGATGAAGAAAACCATTTCCGCGCGCCTCAATCCTATCCGCAGCAGGCGATGGCAACCCTGACCACTCATGATCTGCCCACCCTGCGTGGTTACTGGCAGGCCGATGATTTAACCCTGGGGAAAACCCTGGGCTTATACCGTGATCAGGAAGTATTGCAGGGTCTCTATGCTGACCGGGCCCGGGCCCGACAGGGTCTGCTTGATGCGCTGCATCACTATGACTGTATCCCGAAGAAAACCGGTCATCGTGCGGCGTTAATGGAAATGACTCCGGTACTAAACCGTGGATTACAGCGCTATGTAGCCGACAGTGCCTGTGCCTTACTGGGCCTGCAGCCGGAGGACTGGCTGGATATGGCAACTCCGGTCAATATTCCCGGCACGAATACCGAATATCCCAACTGGCGACGTAAGCTGAGTAAAACGCTGGAAGACATATTTGCCGATGAGCACATCAATAAACTGATCAAAGACCTGGATAAACGCAGGAAAAAGGTGTCGGTCGGCTAAGCACTCTGGCATAACAAGCTTCTGTTCTGCGCAGAAGCTTGTTTTACAGATGCATCCGGCAGGTTGTTTTAATCTGCCGGATAACGGGCTGTCTTAATATAACGGGGTTTTGTAAATCACCGACAACGCCTGACAGTAATTTGGCACCGCCAGAATCTGGTTACTGCTAATAAACTGATCCACCGCGCCAAATTCAGGTAACTGCTTTAATTCATCATCGGTGATCGCTGCAGCAATTGAATGTTCTAATTTCAGCGAATCCACAAAGGTAAATTCTCTGTGATGAACGCTGGTCATTTCCGGCGCAATCGCACCGGGAATCTGTTTTTCTACCTGCAGATTAGCAACAAAAAGGCAGGCATTATTGATGCTCTCTTCTCTGGTGTGCTGATCTTTTGCGGTAAGAATACGCTCTAACAACGGGGATAACTCCGCTGCACATACCAGAGTTGAAAAACAGGTTCCAAACCATTTGGGATAAGGAACATAGACTTGTTCGGTCAGCATGGCTAAGCGCATAATATTTTCGGCCATACGTACCGCAATTATCGTCGCCCCTAACCTGTCATTCACACTATCTGCCCTGCCGATATAAGCCCGTTCTTCTGCGATTTTCCCCCACTGAGCAGCAATCTTATACAGCCACACCTGTTGTGGAAAATAAGCGAATTTCTGCCTGAACGCGGTTAATTCACCAGTGTCATCATGAAACACCTTTCCGGCAGTAATCAACAGCAGAAACTGCTCGGAATAATTCAGCCATTGCAGGGTTTCCAGCCCGCGGGTGAGGTCTGTTTGCAGGTACATCCGGCTCCACATACTGAGGGTATAGAGTTCAACCCCATGCCAGGACCCCAGCATTTCCGGATACAAATCAGGTGAATTCACAGGCCGACACCCATTGGGGTACTTTACCGAAAAACCCTGAAATGATTCTGGTAAATGAGTATCCATAACCGACATAATTTCAGCGGCGACAGTTTTAAAATTATCTTCCGGTAAAAAAAGCTGCACACAGGGACCAAAATCATGATCAGTTGAGACAGAATCATCATATCCCAATACTTCAGACCCCCGCCCCATCCGGGCACAGGCATATTTTATTTCAGGAAAGAACCTGAGCATTATGGGTTTTACCACCTGTTGGTAAAACAGCTCCGATAAATTCAGACCACTGATTTGATTCATGAGCATCCTTAATAAGGGGTAATCTACCGACAGGCAGTGGCATCACCAGTGACTAATTCAGACCGTTCACACGGGTTCATCTCAGCATGGATCATCAGGAATTGCGGCCATCCTTCCTTTTATATTCCAATCAGATTTTCCGCATTAACCTGTCCCTGCTCAACGTCAGATTCTGACTGAGCGTCAGGATGACGTAAAGCCATTGGATACAAGTATGTTTGAGTAAGCCGGGGGCAGATAAAGTTGAGAAGCTTTTACCTGGATTTGTTCTGTTCGATAAATACGGAATTGGGAATATATCAGGGGAGAGCCTTCTATGCTGATTATAATCTTCGGGAAAGAGAGCTGTTAATTACGAAAACCTACTTCTGAGCTTGCCAGACAGTACAACAAAAACTCACCTTATGACCAGGCTTATGAATATATCAACACTGCAGTCGCCGGTGAAACTGTTACCCAAATCCATACCGATAAAAAACGGCTGACGGGTATGGCTCGCTGGTTGCATTAGTATCACCGAAAAAATTAGCATCACCGGCAAAAGTGATGTAACGACAAGGGGATCAGTTGGCCCCTTAATCGTCATAACCAGATCACTGTGCTTCAGAAGTCGTTTTCTCTTTCCTTCTGTGCTTAAAGAATTCATGAGTTTCACGCATCCTTTCAGCCTTGAGTCGGATCGCTTCTGCCAGTGACAGTGGCGGCCTGTATGTTTTCTTAGGTTTAGAATTCAATAACATAACCTCTTCCCTCTGGTTCCAGATTACTGTGAATCTGTTTGATGTTGTATCTGCACCTGAATCGCAGCATCACAATATTGTACAGTCTTGATAATTCAGGAGAGTCAGCAAGAAACATGTAACAATATGGCTTGTGTCTAGTGTAATGCTGCACAATACCCTGGTCAATTATTGTACTCAGCTTATCCGCATTGTTCGAATCCGGAGGCACAAAATTTTGGCCTTTTTCTATGTTGCTCACCAGGTCAAACGCAATTTCGTAACACCCACCAATGCGATTTAAAAATGCAGGTCGAACGCCGGTCAAAATTCCATCGGGAATGCCTATACAGGAATCACAGTATTCCACAATTTCATTAAAATGAATTTCGTACTCATGCGGATACACCTTCACCGAATACATCATCCTGTGCCGGTCATCCGGCATAACAGCCTGAACTTTATCGAAAATGGCCATAGAAATGAGATCATCCATGTTGGGAACTATCATCCTGATTCTCTGGATTGGTTATCCAGGTACGCTGGCACCACGCTTTCCATAAAGCCAAACAATGCTCCGGCAAACACCACTTCCCGGTGATGACATGGCCTGAACGCAGGCCTTATCTGGAGGCCGGTACTGGCCAGTCAGAAAGATACTGGCTTCGATAAAACCGTCAGGGGCCGGGATTGATTATAATCTTCATCGACGGGGAAAGGAGAAACAGCGGCATTTTTGCGTTTCGGTTCTCAACATTATTAGCTTATCGCTGTCTGGTTCCCTGGCGGGACAACTTTCCTGTCACTGCTCCACCCGGGCAAAAGATATATAGCAATCCGCCGGCTGAAGATAAGCGCAAAGGCTGCCGTCCGGAAGCCAGTAACCTGTTCCCTGAACCGCACAATCATTGGATAAAAAAAGCGACCGTTAACGGTCGCCGAAATGGAGGAAATTCACAAGTCACACACCCATTGCTGAGATTAAGCGCAATTCATCTTACCGGTCAGCCCTTAACACCTCCCGCTGTCAGCCCGCCTACCAGCCAGCGTTGAGCTATCAGGAACACCGCAGTAATCGGGATAGCTGACAATATTGCGGCTGCTGCGAAATCGCCCCACAGATAGTTTTGCGGATTCAGATATTGCTGCATGCCGACCGCCAGCGTATAGCTGTTTACATCGCGTAATAACAGCGATGCAACCGGCACTTCGGTAATCGCTCCGATAAACGACAGAATAAAGACCACGGCCAAAATCGGCACCGAGAGCGGTAACAGCACCAGCCGGAAAGCCTGCCACGGGGTGGCACCATCCAGCGCCGCCGCTTCTTCCAGCGAACCATCAATAGTTTCAAAATAGCCTTTAATGGTCCAGACATGCAGAGCAGTACCTCCCATATAGGCGAATATCACCCCACCGTGAGTATTCAGCCCAAGGAACGGGATATAGTTACCCAACCGGTCAAACAGTGCATACAACGCAACCAGTGACAGTACTGCCGGGAACATCTGAAAAATCAGCATCGCTTTCAGTACCGGACTTTTGCCACGAAATTTCATTCTGGCAAACGCATAAGCCGCAGTGGTCGAAAGAGCGACGATCCCAACAGCGGTAATCCCCGCAATTTTCACCGAATTCCACAGCCATAACAGCACAGGGAACGGCGGTGGAGTGATCGACCCGTCACTGTTAGTCACCGCGATCCCCAGAGCCAGTTTCCAGTGATCCCATGAAATATGTTCCGGGATCAGACTGCCGGTGGCGAAATTGCCGGGCCGCAGTGAGATAGCAATCACCATCAGTAACGGAAACAGGATCAGTGCCAGAAAACACAGCAGTAACAGATGAGTCACCAGCAACCTGGCTTTCTGTGATTTTGGTTTAACCATAGACATAACCGGCAGCTCCTTAATCAAATTTCATACGTGATGCTTTCAGATTCACCAGCGCCAGCACACCCACCAGCAGGAAAATCAGTGTGGCAACCGCTGCCGCCAGACCAAAGTCCTGACCCCCTCCTCCTTCAAAGGCGATACGGTAGGTATAGCTAACCAGCAAATCGGTATGCCCTGCCGGAGTGGTAGTACCCAGCATATCCGGCCCCCCGTTGGTCAGCAGTTGAATAAGTACAAAGTTATTAAAGTTGAATGCAAAACTGGCGATCATCAATGGCGTCAGCGGTTTGATCAGCAACGGGAAAGTGATCCGCAGGAAATTTTGCAATGGAGTTGCTCCATCCATTGCCGAAGCCTCATACAGATCATCCGGGATCGCTTTCAGCAGCCCCATACACAGGATCATCATATAAGGGTAACCGAGCCAGGTATTGACGATAACTATCATGGTTTTAGCCGTCAGAGGATCGCTAAACCATGATGGTTTAATGCCAAACAGTGCGTTAAGCATCAGGTTGATCTCACCAAAACTCTGGTTAAATAACCCTTTAAAAATCAGTATCGAAATAAATGCCGGTACCGCATAAGGCAGGATCAGTAACATGCGGTACACTGCTTTACCTTTCAGTTCCTCCCACTGCACCACGCAAGCCAGCACCATGCCAACTGCCACGGTAAATACCACCGTCAGTAATGAAAACACCACGGTCCAGATGAAAATCGAAACAAAAGGCTGGCGGATTCCTTCATCTTCAAATACCCGCAGGAAGTTACCCCAGCCAATGCCTACGGTGTATCCGGGACTCAGTTTTTCCGCCTGCCACTCTCCCTGGCTATCCACCGCCTGATAGAAGCCGGTTTGCGGATTAGGCCGGTAGAGCGTGCCAGTCTGTACATTGGTCAGCTGCTGATTTTCGCTGTTCAGACGATACAACGGTTGAGTGCCGGAAAACTGACGCAACGAGCTCATTCGCAGGGTTTCACCGTCCGGCAGTTGCACTGCCAGCTTGCCCAGCGCCAGGCGGTTTTGGGTAATCACCCGCAATCCGGCTTTCTCTCCGGCCGGTAATGTCTGCGCCGTCACCGGAATATTCTGCGCGTCGGAAGCATTCAGGCTGAAGGGTGCCGACAGCAGTACCTGCGGATTGTCATCGCTGGTAAGCGCCAGCTGCCACTGGTCACCTGCCGGATACAGGCCAAAAGTGAATGTTTTCCCCCCCTGAAATTCGCGGCTCAGTAATACCGACTGAGCACGTTCAAAGGTCAACTGGTTAGTGCTGCTGTAATTGGTAAAAGCAATGGCGATAGTGCAGACCAAAGGGAACAGAACAAACAGCGACATACCTGCCAGTCCAGGATAGAGATAGCGCCACGAATAAGCATGGCGGTTGGCATAGATATACAGCCCGGCGCCGGAAATAATCAGCGTCACTATGGCAAACAGATACTCACCCTGCGCATACATCAGCACGATCAGATAGCCGGTGATACAAGCGAGAATGGCAAGAATCAGCCATTTCAACACAACACCTGACGGACTTTTTTTGGCTACTGGCATAAGAGCATCCTTGTGGAAGCACTGCACAACCGTCTGGCTGCGCAGTGTTTTTTCTTTATCTGAATCTCACTGTTCAGTGCGGCGTATTATTTGACTATCCGCGCCTGAGCATCTTTCAGTGCCTGATCGACGGTCTGACGACCATTGATAGCATTAAGGATCGCACTACGCTCTGCATACCAGAAGTTACTCATCTGCGGGATATTCGGCATGATTTCGCCGTTTTTCGCATTCGCCATAGTGGCAGAAATCCGTGGATCTTTTTCCAGCTGTTGCTGATAAGATTTCAGCGCTACAGCACCCAGCGGCTTATCTTTATTCATCGTCGCCAGGCCGTCATCGGTAATCAGATAGTTTTCGATAAACTCTTTCGCCAGCTCTTTATTCGGGCTGGCGGCATTAATACCCGCCGTCAACACACCGACAAAAGGTTTGGAAGGCTTACCGCCAAAAGTTGGCAGCAGAGTCACTGCGTAGTTAATTTTGCTCTTATCCAGGTTCGACCAGGACCAGGGACCATCAATCGTCATCGCCGTCTGACCTTTATTAAAGGCTGCTTCGGCAATCGAATAGTCAGTATCCGCATTGATATGCTTGTTTTTCACCATATCTAGAATAAATTGCAGGCCGGCTTTAGACCCGGCGTTATCTACCCCGGTATCTTTGACATTGTATTTGCCGTTCTCAAATTTAAACGCATAACCGCCGTCAGCAGCAATAATTGGCCAGGTGAAGAACGGTTCCTGCAGGTTCCACATAATGGCGCTTTTACCCTTCGCTCTTAGCTGAGTATCCAGTGCCGGAATTTCTTCCCAGGTTTTCGGAGCCTGCTTAATGATGTCTTTGTTGTAAATCAGCGACAACGCTTCCACGGCAATCGGATAGCCGATCAGTTTGCCGTTATAGGTCACTGCATCCCAGGTAAACGGAAACAGTTTATCTTTGAATTTCTGGTCCGGGGTAATCTCTGCCAATAAACCGGACTGGGCATAACCGCCGAACCGATCATGTGCCCAGAAAATAATGTCCGGACCATTACCGGTCGCCGCGACCTGCGGATATTTCTCTTCCAGCTGGTCCGGATGTTCCACAGTGACACTGATTCCGGTGTCTTTCTCGAACTTTTTGCCGACTTCTGCCAGGCCGTTATACGCTTTATCGCCGTTAATCCAGATAACCAGCTTTCCTTCTTCTATTTTGGCGAAAGCAGAAGATGACAGCACCAGTGTAGCCAGCGCTGAAAGAGCCAGAGAGTGTTTAATTGTCCTGATGCTGAGGGCCATAATCCAATCCTTCTGTTACCTGAGTGAAATCAGGGGTTGTGCCATACCGTGGTATGACCGGGTCTCAGTCCAGTGTGAATTTATCCGCCCCCTGCTTCATCATCCCCCGGCCTACGCCCCCACGCCTCAGAATGTGATCTGCGCTGCATTCTCCGGCGTTCTGTGCTGTGACACACAAAAAAACACCATTCTTTTTGCCGGTGTGATCACGAATTTGATTAACCAGGGGAACCTCTGACCCGCCACAAGGCTCTCTCATCCTCCCTTCTCCTCCCCCCTGAAAAATTTTGTTACGGATGATTACGCCCGGTCTTGAATGCTGCATTGTTCATTACATAACGTTTCATGCTGCCTGCGAGTTGCTGCCAGCGAAATCAGGAGATATAGGATGGCGAGTGTTTCCTTAGACAGCGTGTACAAATCCTACGGCGATACCGTCATATCCAGAGATATCACTCTGGATATTGAAGAAGGTGAATTTGTCGTTCTGGTAGGACCTTCAGGCTGCGGAAAATCCACCATCCTGCGGATGATTGCCGGGCTGGAAGACATTACTGCCGGTGAGCTGAAAATTGCCGGCCAACGGATGAATGAAACCCCTCCGGCTGACCGTGGTATTGGCATGGTGTTTCAGTCTTATGCGCTCTATCCACACCTGACAGTGGCAGAGAACATGTCATTTGGGCTGAAACTGGCCGGTGCCAAAAAATCAGAAATAACACAGCGGGTGAATCAGGTCGCTGAAGTATTACAGCTGGCCCATCTTCTGGACAGACGTCCGAAAGCGCTGTCAGGCGGCCAACGTCAACGTGTCGCTATTGGCCGTACTCTGGTTGCTGAACCTTCCGTGTTTCTGCTGGATGAACCTTTGTCGAATCTGGATGCGGCGCTGCGGGTGCAAATGCGTATTGAGATTTCGCGCCTACATAAGCGCCTGAAACGCACCATGATTTACGTGACCCACGACCAGGTAGAAGCGATGACACTGGCCGACAAAATTGTCGTGCTGGATGCCGGGCAGATCGCGCAGATCGGTAAACCGCTGGCCCTGTATCACTACCCTGCCAACCGCTTTGTCGCCGGGTTTATTGGTTCACCAAAAATGAATTTCCTGCCGGTAAAAGTCACCGCCGCTGAAGCTCAGCGGGTCGAAGTCGAACTGCCAAATCAGCAGCGTATCTGGCTGATGGTCGAAGGCCATGACATCACCCCCGGCAGCAATCTTTCTCTGGGTATCCGCCCTGAACATCTGCTGCCCGGAGAGGGTGCGGAAGTCACCCTTTCCGGCGAAGTCCAGGTCACAGAACGGCTCGGCAACGAAACACAAATCCACATCCAAATTCCGGCAATTCGTCAGAACCTGGTGTACCGCCAGAATGACGTGGTGCTGGCAGAAGAAGGTGCAACATTCACTATCGGTTTACCGCCACACCGCTGCCATCTGTTCCGTGAAGACGGTACAGCCTGTCGGCGGTTACACCCGGAACCAGGTGTATGAAAGCACGCGATCCCTACAGGAGATTAATGATGATAACAATGCGTAGTTCCTCCCTGGCTCTGGCAGTGGCCGCCGGTATCCTTTCTACACAGGCAATGGCTGTTGATTTTAGTGGTTACGCCCGTTCCGGAATTGGGTTTAGTGGCAAAGGTGGTGATCAGCGATGTTTCCAGACCACCGGTGCCGGCAGTAAATATCGTCTGGGTAACGAATGTGAAACCTATGCCGAATTAAAACTTGGTCAGGAACTGTGGAAACAAGGAGATAAAAGTTTCTATTTTGATACTAACGTCGCCTATTCCGTTTCACAGGACAATGACTGGGAATCGACTGATCCTGCGTTCCGTGAAGCCAATGTAAAAGGTAAAAACCTGATCGACTGGTTGCCGGGATCCACACTGTGGGCAGGTAAGCGTTTCTACCAGCGTCATGACGTTCATATGATCGACTTCTACTACTGGGATATTTCAGGTCCTGGTGCCGGTCTGGAAGATGTAGATCTGGGCTTTGGTAAACTGTCTATGGCGGTGACACGTAACACTGAAAGCGGCGGCTCTTATGGTTATATCGCCAGCCAACTGAATGAAGTTGCCACCACCAACAACACTTTTGACGTGCGTCTGGCTGGTCTGCAAACCAACCCGGGCGGCGTTCTGGAACTGGGTGTCGATTATGGTCGTGCGGATACCCGTAAAGGCTATCATCTGGCAGAGGGCGCTACCAAAGACGGTGTAATGATCACCGCAGAACATACCCAAAGCATCTACAGCGGCTATAACAAATTTGTCCTGCAGTACGCCACTGACGCCATGACCGACTCAAGTACCGGCAACGCCATTGGTAAATCTCAGGGATCCAGTGTTTACAACAATGGCCATATGATTCGCGTTATTGACCACGGTGC
Organism: Tatumella citrea; assembly: GCF_002163585.1. Taxonomy (NCBI): domain Bacteria; kingdom Pseudomonadati; phylum Pseudomonadota; class Gammaproteobacteria; order Enterobacterales; family Erwiniaceae; genus Tatumella; species Tatumella citrea. The sequence continues at coordinate 630,423 of NZ_CP015579.1, read as the reverse complement.
CATCGACTTCAATGATACCTGGAGCATGATGTACGTGGCGATGTATCAAAATGTTGATCGCGATAACAATAACGGAACCACCTGGTACACCGTTGGTGTGCGCCCGATGTATAAATGGACGCCAATCATGAGTACCTTGCTGGAAGTCGGTTACGATAACGTTAAATCTCAACGTACCGGCGATCGCAATGATCAGTATAAAGTCACCCTGGCGCAACAGTGGCAGGCTGGCAGCAGCATCTGGTCCCGTCCGGCTATCCGTATATTTACAACCTACGCGAACTGGAACGAAAAATGGGGCTACAACACAGATTCTGGCGTGAACAATGGCTTAGCAATGAATGATACCAGCACCACCACCTATAGCCGCGGCAAAAATAATGAAGTTGCCTTCGGTGTTCAGATGGAAGCCTGGTGGTAATCCGCACTCTACTGTCAGTTGCGGATAATAAAGTAGTGTGTTGTTAATCAACCAGGAGACGGACCGGCAGGATGTTGTTGGGGTCACTGCCGGTCGTATTCGTATCCCTAAGGAAGCCATCATGAAAAAAAGTTTGCTGTTCCTGTGTCTGTCATTGGTCCTGTCAGGGGTCAGCCCGACACTGGTATCTGCTGCAGAAAACACGGCAAATACTGCGCCGTCCATTTCCAGCCAGACGTTGCATAATTTATCCTGGACACCGTTGGTCCCGCCGGTAACTCAGGATGTCACACTGGGTAATGCTTCTGTAGAAATAAATCAGGGAGATATTCAGGGGGCTGTAGCGGCCTTTGCCTTACCTGCTGACCGGGGATCGCTGGAAATCACTCTGTCGAGTATGGCCACCGGTAAATCGGTGTACGCCCCGAATGTCTTGATTCTGGATGAACAATTACGTCCTGCTGCATTTTTTCCTTCGGACTATTTCACTTACCAGAAACCCGGCATCGTTTCCAGCGACCGGCTGGAAGGCACTCTTAAACTGACCCCGGCACTGGGGCAGAAACAAATTTATCTGCTGGTGTATACCACCACTCAGGACCTGGAAAAAACCACCAAAATGATCAACCCTGCAAAAGCCTTTGCTGCAGGCGTGGGTAATGCAGTACCCGATATCCCGGATCCGGTGGCACGTCATACCAGTACCGGTATGCTCAGTCTGAAAGTCAGTGCCGAGCAAAGCAGTGGCAATGTCATGATAGGTCAGTTCTTACCTTCGTCTTCTGCGGCTCCGGCTGCGGCACCGGTCGTGGTGGGTAATACTCATCCGACAGCAGCTCCTGCGGCGCCGGCGAAACCGGATGAACCGATGCTGAACGATTCAGAAAGCTACTACAATACGGCGATTAAAAAAGCGGTTGCGGCGGGCAATGTAGACAAAGCCTTAAAACTGTTGGATGAAGCAGAACGGCTGGGTTCTAAAACAGCGCGGAAAACGTTTATCGACAGTGTGAAACACTGACAATAGATCGGCCGGGAAACCGGCCGATACTCTCTGCTGTAATCAGTGCAGGCAGCACTGTTTAAATTTCTTACCACTACCGCAAGGACAGGGATCATTGCGCCCGGCCTTAATTTCAGCGATAAACGGCTGATTAACCACCGGAACCTCGTCGGTCCGCAGATCAAGCCAGTAGTGATGCAAGGCTAATGCGGCTGGTCGAATCGCTTCGATACTGGTTTCAAACTCTTCCGGGCTTAGCTGATCGAGCTTTTCAAAGTGTTCTTCACTGCCATGGAGGGTAATTGCCTCCAGTGATGGCTGCAGATTTTCCGGCAGTGCCGGCCATTGCCCCAGAGCAGCCCCACGCAGGTAACCAAAACACCACTCTTCAACTATGGTAAATTCCTGACCTTCGGTTTCACGGGTGCCAAATAACGGCTCAAACTGGTCCGGGTAATCGGTTAACCGCTGATCGATGTCGTCCATATGCTGGAAAGTCAGCGTCATAAAACGCTCCATTTCCCGCTCAGAACTCCAGCGTGGCACTTTGGATGTACCACCCCACACTTCTACCAGCCAGCGCTCCGGCTCAACCATCACCGGTCCGGAAAGAATTGCTGTCAGCAATCCGTCCAGCCCCGACACATCCAGCACGGAATCCTCATCACCATACTTCATGAAGATATCATCCAGCCATTCCAGCTCTTTCTCTGTCAGGGGACCCTGTGTCATTAACTGCTACCTCATTTCTGTTGCCGGCAGTATACCGGCGTCGTGAAGGAGTAAGTATAACAGCAGTGCCTGTCAGATGGAGAACCTCCTGCAGACGGGTTAGCAGAATCTTCCCAAAACTGTCTCAAAGATTAATGAGAACGTAAATCAGACAGAAAACGCTGAGCACGGGGATGCTGAGGCGCAGTAAAAAACTGGTCCGGATCCGCTTTTTCCAGAATCTGCCCCTGGTCCATAAACCAGATGGTATCTGCCACTTCCCGGGCAAAATTCATTTCATGGGTCACGCACATCATGGTCATTCCTTCCTGAGCCAGGCTGCGCATCACACTCAAAACTTCCCCCACCATTTCCGGGTCGAGTGCCGAGGTCGGCTCATCAAATAACATCACCGGAGGTTTCATCGCCAGGGCGCGGGCAATAGCCACCCGTTGCTGCTGTCCGCCGGAAAGCTGGGCCGGATAAGCATCGGCTTTATGTGACATCCCGACCCGTTCCAGCAACTCACCCGCCTGTTTAAAGGCTTCACCACGGCGAACACCCAAGACTTTTACCGGCGACATCATAATGTTTTCAATCACTGATACATGCGGGAACAGATTAAAATTCTGGAACACAAACCCGATACGCCGACGCAGATGATTCAGCCGGGTACTGCTGCCATGAATATTGTGGCCGTCGAACAGAATCTCGCCCTGTTCGATAGGTTCCAGCCGGTTAACCGTACGAATTAATGTTGATTTTCCTGAGCCGGAAGGGCCACAGACCACCACCACCTCTCCGCTGTTTATTTCAGCATTCACATTGGTGAGTGCCTGATATTCGCCATACCATTTATTCACCTGGTTAAAGATAATCATCGAACGCATGGTCGCTCCTTACTGTGATTGTGATTGAGACAGGACCATTGGCGTGGTCACCGTATTATTTTCCGGTTGCGGACGTTGACGTTTATCAGTAATTCTTTTTTCCAGCCGGTTCGCCAGCCAGGTCAGGCTGAAATTGATCAGGTAATATCCCAGCGCAACAATGGCGAATACCTGAAAAGGTTTGGTCAGTAACTGGTTATTGACCTGGTTCGCGGCATAGGTCAGTTCAGGCACATTAATCACATAACCCAGCGAAGTATCTTTGATAATCGAAACTAACTGGCTGACCAGACTTGGCAGGGTGTTATAGAGAGCCTGTGGCAAAATCACCAGCCACAGAGTGCGCAGATGCCCCATACCTAATGCCCGTGCCGCTTCATTTTGTCCTGCAGGCAACGCCTGAATGCCGCCACGGACAATTTCTGCGATATAGGCACTTTCGTAGACCACCAGAGTGCATAACATAGTGGCAAACCCACCAGCATCATGACCTACCAGCAATGGCACACAGAAGTAAGTCCAGAACACCACCATCAGCAGAGGAACACCGCGCAACATATATACCCAACAGGCGGCAGCTACCCGTAACCAGCGCCAGTGCGCCAGCCTGGCCAGGCCTATCAGAATGCCGACAGGAAAGGCCAGAATCACTGCCAGCAGCGACAGCAGCAAGGTGCACAGAATTCCGCCCAGTGGTCCCTGGGGATACTGCCCCATCAGCAATAACATGCCGTTATTGTGCAAAATAGTGAAAAAATCAGACATGCTGGTTACCTCTGGTAAGCGCGCTGAAAACGGCGAGCCAGCAATGCTCCGGCCCCCATCAGTATCAGCGAGAAAATCAGATAGCCGACACTGGCTACCAGGTAGGATTCAAATGTCCGGAATGTCTCGTTTTCGATATCACGGGTGACATAAGTCAGCTCAGCAACACCGATCACCATCGCCAGACTGGTATTCTTGAATAACAGCACCGTGTGGTTTATCACCGACGGCAGCGCGTTACGGATAGCCTGCGGCAAAATAACCAGCCGCATTGACTGCAGATAACCCATGCCCAGAGATCTGGCACCTTCCGTCTGACCATTAGGGATGGCCCGTAATCCACTACGGATATCCTCTGAGAAATACGCGGCCTGGCAAAACCCCAGGGCAATCAGTGAAAATAAAAACTCGGTATCATAGTTATTTACCCAGTTTTGCACTGCCTGCGGTAACATCGTCGGAATGGCGAAGTACCACATCATCAGCTGAATCAGAGTTGGTACATTACGGTGGTAAGAGACATAGGCGGCGACCAGATAATGAGCGGCGCGAAAATGGCTCAGGCGAATAACAACCAACAGTAAAGCCAGAACCATTGCCAGTATCCAGGCACCCACTGCCAGCTCCAGAGTGACCACCATGCCATCCACTATCATCTGACCATGCTGACCGGTGACTACGGCGTTGAAATCGAGTGCCATGGTAATTTTTCCTTCTACTCAGCCGCACCGGCATAGTCTGCCGGACGCATCGTTGATAATCCGCCAGGCACCTGCAGAGTTGGCGTGATCTCAATATTGCCAATGTTTACCGCTACCGGAGCAGACAGAGCAAAGGCGACACAGTCGGCGATATCTTTTGCCTCAGGCAGTTCAAAACCATCAATAAAACGGCGACGCGCTTCTTCGTGGTCTCCGGAGACATTGCCAAAAATATCGGTCGCGACCCGTCCGGGGCAGATTTCGGTGATTCGCACCCGCTTACCATAGCAATCGACACGCAACTGACGAGACAACGCATGTACCCCCGCCTTGGTGGCGTGATAAATCGAGTTGCCGTTGAAGTTATAAATGGCAGCAATCGAGGTGATATTAATCACATGCCCCCGGTCACGCTCTACCATGCCAGGCACCAGTAACCGGCACAGATGCAGGACCGCCCGCAGATTGACATCAACCTGTGTATCAATGGCCTCTTCATCAGCATTCAGAATTGATCCCGGGCGGGAGACCCCGGCGTTATTCACCAGAATATCCACCTGCAGGTCACGACATAATTCGGTCAGCGCTTCCAGATTGCCAACATCAGCGACATGAGGAATACAACCGGTGCGGGCGGCCAGCGCCAACAGAGGCTCTTCACGACGAGCGACGGCATGAACGGTAATCCCCTCCTGGCATAAACGCTCAACTATCGCCTCTCCCATTCCGGCGGAGGCTCCGGTCACCAGAGCAACCTTATAATCTGAAAATGGCATAATCGCTTCTCCTTGGTTGGGCAGCCGTGCTGCCCTGAGTGTTTATCTGACTGTATTAAGTTTCGTGGAAACGGAATAAGAGGTTAACGCTGTGATCCAATAAGCGGGACTTATACCGGCGAATCATCATTGACTTGCCCTGCTTTGAGCACCACAACTACGGGGCTGTCATATTCAACGTTTTCCCCCCCGACCATTATTTCGCGTATTGTTCCGTCCGCCGGGCTGCGCAGTGGCAACAGCATCATTCCGCTCTGCACTAAACCCAACAGATCACCAGCTTTGACCGGGACTCCGGCGCGAACATAAGGTTCGGGATGGCCAGGATAGCCGCTCAGAAAGCGACCAGGCAGAGGGGACGTTACTGTTAAAACTGATTCCGCCGGCAGCGAGTCTGACGGCTGTGAAGCGACAGGACTGCTTGCCATGCTCCGGGGATCGGGAAATGGTGTTTCTGACGGGTTAAAGCGCATCCGCACCGTCCAGCCACTGCCCTGCAGTTTGATTTCGGTTAAACGTGCCGCAGACATGCTGGCGGCCATTTGACGTAAATGAGTGAGGCGTATCTGTGCTGCGTCCATTAGGTATCCTGCTGCAGGCCAATAATCAGGGTGTCAGTCACTGGCACTGTAGCCTGCCCCCTTAACGCCCGGTAAGAGGGTTTCGTTGTGCTGCTATAAGATCCGCTTATCAGCCCGCCAGCATCAGCGGGCGATTATCCAGAGCGCGTGGTGCCATCAGTGACAGCAGGATGGTTTTTACCGCTTCGGCAGGCTGAGATAACGGCAAATGATCAGACATACAGAAGGACAATGAGGTTTGCACATTAGGTTCTGTTATCTTTGCCATCCAGGCATTGGACGCGCCCAGCATCGCCCTGGCGGCAGATTCCGGCATAATCGTGCAGCCCAGCCCCGCGGCCAGTGCAGCATTCAGGGTAGTCTGAGACTCAATTTCACAACTGACCTGATAACCCAGCCCTTCCTGCACAAACGCATCATCCACCACTTTGCGCATAATGTTGTAGATACGGGGCAGGAAAAGATTGAGCCGGGCCACTGCAGACAGGCTGATTTCCGTGACCGGTTCTCCCAGTGCATACGGACAGACCAGATACAGATCTTCTTTCATCAGAGAGATAAAACGCAGCCCGTGGATCTGCCGGTTATCGTAAATCACCGCCATATCCATCCGCCCGTTCATGATCAGTTCGCTGAGTGTAGTGCCGAAATTTTCATTGAAATAAAGCACAATTCCCGGATGCTGGCGGCGAACTTCCTGCATTAACGGCAGTGCCAGTTGCTGTGCTGCCGTACCCGGTGCCAGCCCTACCGACACATGGCCGGTCAGCGCCTTACCGGCACCTTCGATGGCGCTTTGTGCCTGGTCACATTGCCGGAGGATTGCCTGGGCATGGGCATAGAGTATTTTACCCGCCTCGGTCGGAGTGACTCCCCGTTGGGTACGAATTACCAGTTGCTGTTTGACCTCCCCTTCCAGGGTAGCTAACTGTTGGCTAAGTGCCGGTTGAGCAATATGCAAAATATCCGCAGCCTGGGTCAGGCTGCCGACATCGACAATTTTAACAAAGTACTTCAGGCGGCGCAGATTCATGGGGTTCTCCTGGTGCCGGGCGATAAGTCTGTTATAGCAATATCGGTGCCAGCATCAGCAAAACGCCGCACAGCGCGGTTTGCCCCGGAGTAAACAAAAATAGTTCTGTCGCCATAGGCTCTGCTTAGAGCAGAAACCTGTCCACTAACGCACCACGTTGGTGCAATCAATTCGCACAGCATAATTTCGGGGTTAAAATTACTTATAATCAGTAGGTTAAAAAACAGTCTGTTAACTTTTTGCTGCGAAACCCATTTATTCGTCTGGCTGACAGACACTATTCGCTTGTCCTGCTATTGGCTAAGGTTATGACTCCACAACAAAGCGTTATTGTTCGCTACCCCCTGCACCGCTCTATGCTGCTGACAGACCCCTGAAACTCAAGGTCACGTTCTGCCACGCCGCGCTATCCCCGGGCGTATCACGCCACGCGGCTTTTAACTCCCGTAACCTGGAACTGCTACCCCATGCCTGATATTTCTGAACGTCTGAATAATGTCACCGTCTCCGCATCTCTTGCGCTGACGCAAAAAGCCCGAGATCTTGCAGCGGAAGGGATTGATGTTGTTACCCTGTCAACAGGTGAGCCAGACTTCCCGACTCCGGACCATGCTATCGAAGCGGCTTATACCGCAGCCCGTAACGGCGACACCCGTTACCCGCCTGCCGATGGTTCACCTGCGTTACGTCAGGCAATCCGACGCAAATTCATCAGAGATAATCAGTTAGATTATGATGTCAGCCAGATTCTGACTGCCGGTGGCGCAAAACAAATTATTTTCAATGCCATGATGGCCACACTGAACCCGGGGGATGAGGTGGTTATCCCTTCTCCGTCATGGATTAGTTATGCCGATATTATCCGCTTTGCAGGGGGCACACCGGTGCCTGTCAGTTGCCAGCAGCAGCATGGCTTTATCCCGCAACCCGAAGATATTGAAGCGGCAATCACGCCCAATACAAAATGGCTGCTGCTGAATTTCCCGGGCAATCCAACCGGTGCTGTCGCCACACGGGATGAGTTACAGGCTATTGCCGGGATGCTGCTCAGATATCCGGACCTGTGGATTATGACCGATGATATCTATGAGCATCTTATCTATGATAATGCGTCATTCTATACCCTGGCACAGGTTGAACCTCGTCTTAAAGACAGAGTTTTGACGGTGAACGGCGTATCAAAAGCCTGGTCAATGACTGGCTGGCGTCTCGGCTTCTGCGGGGGTCCTAAAACGCTCATCACCGCAATGAGTAACGTCAATACGCAGAATGCCGGTGGTATCTGTACACTGACTCAGGCGGCGGCTGTCGCTGTGCTGGATGGCCCGCAGGATCTGCTGAAACACCGTGCCGAAATTTATCAGCAGCGCCGGGACTATGTTGTTAAAAGACTAAACGCTGTACCAGGCCTGAGTTGTCATACTCCTGGCGGCGCATTCTATCTGTTTATCAATGTCAGCGAATTTATCGGCAGAACGACGGCCGGTGGACGGTTAATTAATAACGACAGTGATTTTGTGATGGCGCTGATTGAAGAGCAGTATGTGGTGACAGTACCGGGTGCAGCCTACGGTATGAGCCCCTATTTTCGTATCTCATATGCGACCAGCATGGAGCGTCTGGAAACTGGTTGCGACCGCATTCATGCCTTCTGCAGTGGCTTTCTGTCATAACCAGTCAGCTGTCCGACACAAAGCCATCCTTCGGGGTGGCTTTATTGTTTGCGGGCCATAAAAAAACCGCGCTCTGCAACAGAACGCGGTAAACACAGCTACCGTGCAAAATGACTACTGAGACAATACTTCCGCCGCCGGGGCCAGGGTATGACCACTGGCACTAATTTCGCTGCACACCAGTTCGGCCAGTTCTACAGAACCCGGGGTATCACTGTGGATAAGGATAGAACCGGCACGCACAACTATTTCCGTCCCTTCAATGGTAGTTACCGTGCCTTTATCCAGAAACTGGCGAACACGGGCACGCACTTCAGCCTCAGCAGTAATCACGGCGCCTGGCTGACCGCGCGGTACCAGCCGGCCTTCCTGTTGATAAGCACGATCCACCAGGAACAGTGTCAGCGTCGGTAACCCCGCTTCTCTGGCCGCTGACTCAATAATGGTATCGGCCATACAAAAGACAATTACCTGAGGATCAATCCGCGCGACGGCCTGCATTACCTGTAATGCCAGTTGTGGATCACGGTTAATCTGATTGCCCATAGCTGCATGAAAACTCAGATGTGCAATCCGCGTACCTTCTGCAGTGGCAATTCCCTGCAAGGCACCGAACTGATAGACCACCTGCTGACAAATCTCTTCTGCGGAATAGCTATGCTCACGACGACCAAAGCCCTGCCGGTCCGGAAACCCCGGATGCGCGCCGATACCCACGCCACGTTGACGGGCCATACGTACCATCCGGGTCATGATGGCCGGATCACCGGCATGAAATCCGCAGGCAATATTGGCTGAGGAAACATGATTAATAAGTGCGGCATCATCGCACACCTGCCAGATACCAAACCCTTCGCCCATATCGGAATTCACATCAATTTTCATCTCTCGTCTCCTTGTCAGCAAACAGCATGGCGCCACAGAGCCACATGAGTGCGCAATTCATCTAACCAGCGTTCAGTCAGTGCACGAATTTCCTTCGCCTGATGATAATCGGTCTGTACCAGTTGCAGGCTCTCTCCGGGCTGAATCTGCCCCAGCAACCAGAGATCTTCCTCAATCACACAGGCGATTTTCGGATAGCCTCCGGCGGTATTAGCATCACTTAGCTGAATAATTGGCTCGCCTGCTGGCGGCACCTGGATGATACCGGGGATCAGACCGTAGGAACGAAGTTCGATAGTTTCCGAGGGCTGTAACGGAGTCCCGCTCAGCCGGTAGCCGGTACGGTTACTCTGCATAGAAACTTTCCAGCTTTGCTGCCAGAAACGGTCTGACTGTGAGCTGAATAAATGATACTCACCGGAAGGAATAGCACGAATTTGAACTTCCCCTTTGCTGTTGCGGGGAAAAGCATAATGCAGCGCATGTTGTGGCGGCTCAACGCCGATTCCTCCAGCAGGCAGCCGCGCTGATGCATTACTGCCGATGGCCAGGCAGTCACCCCGCCGGAGAGGTCTGCCGTCCATGCCACCAAATTCGCCACGTAAAGAGGTACTGCGGGAACCCAGCACCTGAGCAACCTCAATCCCGCCTGCCACGCACAGATAGCCACGAGCGCCGCTACGGGGAAAACGTAGTTCCAGTTGCTGGCCTTTTTTCACCGGGCACGCCCACCAGCCTGGCAATGGCTGCCCGTCCAGTAACGCCCGGCAATCCGCACCGGTCAGAGCTATTGCCGTATCCTGTAAGAATGTGACTCTGAACGGAAACAGCTGAATCTCGATTGCGGCACTATTCTCGTCATTACCCAGCAAAATATTACCTGCTCTCAGCGCCAGCGGATCCATCACTCCACTGACAGAGACGCCGATATCACGCCAGCCGGGTCGCCCGGCATCCTGAACAGTATTCAGGGCAGCACTTTGTTCTATTTCAATCACTGTTCGGTTTTCTCCGGAACAAAACGGATGATATCGCCGGGAGCAATCAGAGCCGGAGGGGTACGTAGCGGGTCAAAAAATTCCACACTGGCAAAGCCGATGGCATTCCAGCCATTCGGCCCGGTTAACACCGAAACCCCGGTCTGAGGTCCGCCAATGGTCACCGTACCTTTCAGCATATTCAGAGATGGCACTGATTTTCGGGGTGTTGCCAGCGCCGGATCCAGACCATGTAAATAGCCAAATCCGGGCGCACTTCCGACGGCGCAGACCGTGTAATGTCCCTGATAATGGCGGCGAATCACTTCAGCCGCACTCAACCCGGTATGGCGACAGACATTGTCCAGATCGATGGCCTGCTCTCCGCCATATTCAACAGGGATAATGACTTCACGTCCTTGCAGATCGATAGCGCGGGCTTGTTGCCACAGCTCTTCCAGCCAGACCATAACCTGCTGCGGATCCTCCGGAATCTGTTTCAGTATCACCAGCAGATTAGTCACCCCGGGGATAAGCATTTCAACCGCCGGGTCATGACGTAATCCGGCGGCCAGCGACCAGATACGTCGCTGGGCGGCTAAATCAAACCCTCCGGGAGCTTCAGCCAGCCATGCCCTGGCCCCCATTGCCGAAATCCGCAACCGCTGAACGGAAACCACCGATAAAAGCGCAGGCGACTTTGGCTCTCCTGAAATCAATTCCATGGGTTAATCCAACGGCTGGAACTTCAGTGAAGATAATGGCTGTACGTGGTCTTCACGCACCATTTTGTATTCGGTATTTGGACCAATCCAGGTGTTCCAGATTTTATCGATGGTGCCGTTATCATCCATCGCTTTCAGGCTGCTGTTCACACTGGCCAGCAGTTGCGGCTCACCCTTTTTCATGCCAACGCCGATTGGTTCTAGCGCCATTGGCTCTTTGATCATTGCCAGGCCAATACCATCTTTCTGTGCCTGAGAAATCATCTTGATGGCCGTCATTGTATTGGTCACGAAGCCCTGGACTTTGTTCTGTTCCAGCGCAAGGAAAGCTGAGGCGGCATCCTGGAAGGTCACCGGTTTTCCGCCTTTCAGGACAATTGACTGCTCGGAAGTTGTGCCTTTATTAGCACTGATGCGCTTACCTTTGAAGTAGCTCAGCGGTTTACCGGCATTCGCGGCTTTAACCACCAGCATCTCTTTGGCAATGTAGTAGGGGTCGCTGAACTGAATCTGACTGCCACGGGTTTTGGTATAAGCCAGGTTAGCAATCAGAACATCGGCACGCCCGGTAGCAATGACTGCAACACGTGCTTCTACCGAGGTCGGAACCAGTTGTGGTTTGACTCCCATCTGGCTGGCCAGTGCTTTACACAGGTCAATATCCATACCGCTTAACTGACGGGTTTTAGGATCAGGGGACGCAAACGGCGGCACATCAGAATAGACTGCGCATCTCAGCACACCTGAACTTTTTACCGAAGCGAGCAAATCAGCTTTTGCGGCTGAAACCACCATCAACAGTGGTAACGCCAGAGCCAGGGAAGAGTATCGTTTAAATGCCATGCAGTCATCTCCTGTGGATGTTTACACCATCCCCCTGTCAGACAGATGACAGGCTGATAAGCGTATTAAGGTTTCTTGCGGTGCATAACGACTATATCGGCGGGGTAAAATTTGCGGTAAGAGGTAAAGCCTGTCGGGAGATAGGCGAATTATATGGCAGGTGAAATCAGGTCACGCCAGCCAACAATAAGCAAAAATTATCGACCCACAATCAAATCCTGTTATCCGTCATTTCTCTTCCTGCCTATCGTGGTGCTGATCCTGCTTCTGTGACAGAACCAGGCGATTCATCTCACAGGATAAAAAAATGAATTCCAGATTAGGGGTATTGCTGAAAATATCTTCATGTCTCTGTTCAACCCTGATGCTGGCCTGCGTTAAAGGTCTCCATGGTCAGATTCCTACCGGCGAGGTTATTTTTTTCCGCTCATTTATTGCGTTATTTCCGTTGCTGACCTGGCTAAAACTGCAGGGCAATATCAGGGATAATATTAAAACCCATAATCTGTTTGGTCATCTTATCCGTGGCTTTTCCGGAACCGGCGGCATGTACTTCAACTACCTGGCACTGGTGTATATTTCTCTGGCAGATGCTACCGCACTCAGTTATGCCGCTCCGCTGTTTACCGTGATTATGGCTGCAATTCTGCTGAAAGAGCACGTTCGTCTGTCGCGCTGGTTAGCCGTGGTCGCCGGATTCTCAGGGATTATTGTCATGTTATTCTCCGGTCCCGGCAGCAGCAGTTCATTACTCTTTGGCCACAGTGGACACGACGGAGCTGCGCTTGGTGTGCTGTTTGCTCTGGTGGCAGCCCTCTGTACCGCAACATCGAATGTGCAAATCCGTTTTCTGAATGGCATTGAGAAACCCGGCGCGATTGTGTTCTATTTTTCACTGATGACCACACTTATCGGATTAGCGACTGCCGCGTTTGGCTGGAAGGTCCCCACTCATCAACAACTCCTGTTACTGACTGGTTGTGGGTTATTTGGCGGCATGGCCCAGATACTGGTGACGCTCAGTCTGCGTTTTACCGATGCCTCGTTGCTGGCCCCGTTTGATTACACCACTCTGGTGTGGTCAATGGTGATTGGTTATCTGTTCCTGAGTAGTCTGCCAGGACCCTCCACATTACTGGGCGCCAGTATAGTGGCGATGGCAGGAATATTTACTTTGTGGTCAGAGCAACGCCGCAGACGTCCACGGGTCAGAGAAACCGCCAGTTAATATCCTCGTATGACTTTGACTCCCGCCCGGGAGTCAAACTACCGTTTCACCCCCGATCGCTCCTGACTTTTGCCGCTTATTACCTGCCCTAAAAACTTTGCAGACAAACAAAGCACACTTCCGGTTTCTGACGGCAACTGAGTTTTTCTGTCGGTTTCGCAGTGCTGATCACCACCAAAGTTAAATCTTACCCCCCTCATCCCCGGCATTAAGCAACATCACACCCGGTGACAGTAATTTTTGCACCGGATTTGTGCCTTGCATCCCAAATATGCACTATCGGTGATCGCCATCTAATCATCACCCTATAAAAAACAATAACTTAAAAACTGGCATGCAAAATGCTCCTGATTGATCAGATATCGAATATAGTATACTGTTAATTCATTGTTAAAAAAACAATGCTTTCAGCAACTCATTACGGGGTGTTTATGTCTGGAAATTTTAAAAAACAGCTGTCGCTGACTGACCTGACGTTTATCGGGTTAGGCGCTATTTTTGGTTCTGGCTGGCTGTTCGCCGCCAGCCATGTTTCGTCAATAGCCGGCCCGGCAGGTATTTTTTCATGGATGATCGGCGGCTTTGCCGTGCTGTTGCTGGGAATTGTTTTTTGCGAGCTGGGTGCAGCTATCCCACGGGCCGGAGGAGTGATTAGCTATCCGGTCTATTCGCACGGCCCGCTACTCGGCTATCTGATGGGGTCCATCACGGTTATTGCCTTTACCAGTCTGGTTGCCATCGAAGTGGTTGCTGCACGTCAGTATGCCGGTGCCTGGTTTCCGGGACTGACCATCAGTAGTTCCGGCGCACCAACGGTCGCTGGCTGGATTTTCCAGTTCGTAGTGCTGTGCGGTTTTTTCTATATTAACTACAACAGCGTCAAAACCTTTGCCCGTACTAATAACATTATCAGTGTGTTCAAGTTTATTGTGCCACTGCTGGTGCTGGGCTGCCTGTTTATGTTTTTTAAACCTGCCAACCTGCACATTGCGCAGTTTGCGCCATTCGGTATGAGTGGCGTGGAAATGGCAGTCTCTGCCGGTGGCGTTATCTTTGCTTACCTGGGTCTGACACCGATCATTTCGGTAGCCAGTGAGGTACAAAACCCGCAACGCACTATTCCGATTGCGATGATCGCTTCCGTATTACTGTCGGCCATCATTTATGTGTTACTGCAACTGGCATTCGTCGGTAGTATTCCGACCGAAATGCTGGCACACGGCTGGGCGGCTATCAGCAAAGAATTCACCCTGCCTTACCGTGATATCACTCTGGCTCTGGGTATTGCCTGGCTGGGCTACTTCGTGGTGGCTGACGCCATCATCTCTCCGACCGGTTGCGGCAATATCTATATGAACGCCACCCCGCGGGTTGTCTATGCCTGGGCCAAATCCGGTACTCTGTTTAGCATCTTCGCCCGGGTGGATAAAAAATCGGGCATTCCGCGTCCGGCATTGTGGTTATCTTTCGCTCTGTCAGTGTTCTGGACACTGCCCTTCCCGTCCTGGGAAGCACTGATTAATGTGGTCTCTGCTGCCCTGGTACTTAGTTATGCACTGGCACCAATTACGGTCGCGGCATTACGCAAAACCAGCCCTGATCTTGAGCGTCCTTTCCGGGTCCGTGGTTTTAGCGTAATTGGTCCGCTGTCATTTATTATCGCATCGCTGATTGTCTACTGGTCAGGCTGGAGCACTATCTCCTGGCTGCTTGGCTTACAGATCCTGATGTTTATCATCTATGTTGCCTGTGCACGGTTTGCTCCGACCAAAAAAATATCAATGAAACAGCAGGTTATCTCCTCATCCTGGCTGATCGCTTTCTATGCAGCAATGCTGGTACTTTCCTGGGCCGGTAGTTTTGGTGGTCATGGTTATATTTCTCATCCGCTGGATACCCTGGTGGTCGCCGTAGTTGCGCTGGTTATCTACTACTGGGGCTCAGCGGTAGCCTTACCCGCTGCAATGGTCGATTTTAATGACGAAGATACTGCCGTGCAGAGCCCGGCGGCAGTCCGTCGGCCATCCCGCGCGGTACAGCCCGCGTATCGTCAGACACATTAAGCGAATGCGAAGGCGGTTGCTGTCAGCACCGCCTTCGCTAACAGAGTTTGCACGTTAATCAGAATTTACGGGGAAGATATGCAGAAGATCGCGATTATTGATTCACATACCGGTGGTGAACCCACCCGCTTAGTGACGGCGGGTTTTCCGGATCTGGGGCAAGGCACAATGGCCGAAAGACTAGAGCGGCTGTCCGGCGAGTTTGACCACTATCGTCGTACCTGCATGCTGGAACCTCGCGGTAACGATGTGCTGGTAGGGGCGCTGCTGTGCGAGCCGGTCGATCCGGCGGCGGCGGCCGGAGTGATTTTCTTCAATAACACCGGATACCTCGGGATGTGTGGTCACGGAACCATCGGACTGGTACGTTCGCTGGCACATATGGGGAAAATCGCCCCGGGGGAACATATCATCGAAACCCCGGTCGGCAAAGTTACCGCGACTCTGCACGAGGATCTGAGCGTCAGTGTCCGTAATGTTCCCTCCTGGCGTTACCGTAAAGCGGTCACACTGCACAGTGAGACTCTGGGTGAGATCACCGGAGATATCTCCTGGGGAGGAAACTGGTTTTTCCTGATCAATGATCACGGATTAGAAGTCACTCCGCAAAATATCCCGGCACTGACCCGTTATGCCCTGCAGGTTCAACAGGAATTACAACAGCAGGAGATCTTCGGCGATCAGCAGGGAATTATCGATCACATCGAGCTTTTTGCCGCCGATCCGCAAGCCGACAGCCGCAGTTTTGTACTTTGCCCCGGCGGGCAATGGGATCGATCTCCTTGTGGTACTGGCACCAGTGCAAAACTAGCCTGCCTGGCTGCCGATGGCAAACTTGCCGCCGGAGAAGAGTGGTGCCAGGCCAGCGTGATTGGCAGCCGTTTCATTGCCAGTTATCAGCCTGAGGGAGATAAAATTATTCCAACCCTGCGCGGGACTGCTCATATCTGTGGCGAAACTACCCTGCTGATTGATGATAATGATCCGTTTGCCTGGGGGATTGTCTGATGTCAGACACTGCCGATGTGATTGTCATTGGCGGCGGGATTGTCGGTGCCTGTTGCGCCTGGCAACTGGCATCACACGGTTTATCGGTGGTAGTGCTGGATGCGGGTTTTCCGGCCGCGACTGCCTCAGGAATGGGCCATCTGCTGATTCTTGACGATAACCCGGCGGAACTGTCGATTACCGGTTATTCGCTGCAACGCTGGCGGGATATCAGCCAGCAACTTCCTGCGGGCGCAGCCTGGAAACAGAATGGCACGTTGTGGATGGCAGCCAGTGATGAAGAGATGGAGGTTGCCGAAAAGAAAGCCACCATCCTGCAACAACAAGGTATCCCCTGTCGCCTGCTGACGGGGCAACAGATGACTGAGGCCGAACCTCTGATTCGTGAAGGACTGACCGGCGGGCTGGAAATCAGCAGCGATGGCATTCTCTATGCTCCGGTCGTCGCTGACTGGATGTTAAATCAGCCTGGCATCCGTCGTGTGACTGCGGAAGTCACCGCTATCGAAGAACCGCAGGTTGTCTGTCGCGATGGTCGTCGTTTCAGAGCACCACATATTTTGCTGGCCAATGGTGTACAGGCCCCGGATCTGCTGCCGGAAATTCCGGTAGTCCCCAAAAAAGGCCATCTGTTGATTACCGACCGCTATCCCGGTATTGCCCGTCGTACTCTGGTCGAACTTGGATATGTCACCAGCGCCCACAATGCCAGCGGACCTTCCACCGCCTGCAATATTCAGCCGCGCCCCACCGGTCAGTTATTGATTGGATCAACACGGCAGTTTGATACTACCGATCCACAGGTGGAAAGCTGGATGCTGAGCAAAATGTTACGGCGTGCCTGTGAATATGCACCGGCACTCCGGCAACTCAATGCCGTCCGGGCCTGGACAGGTTCCCGTGCTGCTTCCCCGGATGGCCTGCCGCTGATTGGACGTCATCCCCATCGTGCGGGAGTCTGGCTGGCCGTCGGCCATGAAGGTCTGGGAGTCACAACTGCGACAGCAACCGCAGATTTAATCACCGCAGCGTTACTGAATACCCCACCACCACTGTCAGGGCACGATTTTCTGCCTGACCGGTTTTTAGTTCACGGAGAAGCTTATGCCACAGCTATTCATTGACGGACAACAGGTCACCCTGGCAGAAGGTGCGACGGTCGCTGCTGCACTGAGTATGGTGGGCGACCACTGCAGTCGTACCTCAGTCAGTGGCAGCCGGCGCGCTCCGGTGTGCGGCATGGGTATCTGCCAGGAGTGCCGGGTAATGATTAACGGACAGCGACGACTGGCCTGTCAGACCTTATGCCAGGAAGCGATGGAAGTGGTGACCTATGAGTGAATTGCAGACAGATATTCTGGTGGCCGGTGCGGGTCCCGCAGGGATCTCGGCGGCGCTGGCGGCAGCCGACTGCGGCTGTCATGTCGTGGTGATTGATGATAACCCACGGGCTGGCGGACAAATCTGGCGTGGGGGTCCCGGCAGCCACTTACCGGACAATGCCTTGCTGGCGCTGGAAAAACTCCGCCAGCATCCGCGTATCCGGCTGATGCCGGCAACCCGGCTGGTGATGTGTATCCGTGAAGGTGTGTATCTGCTGGAAGAAAATCAGCAAGCCAGCCAGCTACGTGCCGAAAAAGTCATTATCTGCACCGGTGCCCGTGAATTGCTGCTGCCGTTTCCCGGCTGGACACTCCCCGGAGTGACGGGGGCTGGCGGGTTACAGGCATTAGTTAAAGGCGGTGTACCTGTCACTTCACAACGGATTGTTATCGCCGGAAGCGGCCCGTTATTGCTGGCCAGCGCCCACACCGCAAAACAACAGGGTGCGCAGATTATCGGCCTGCTGGAACAACAATCCTGGCCGGCGGTTGTCGCTATGATGGCACAACTCTGGCGCTGGCCATCAAAACTGGGCCAGGCCGTCACGTTATTTAACCGCCACTACCGGGCAGGCAGCTATGTCACCGAAGCACTGGGTGACAGCCGACTGGAAGCGGTAAAAATCCGTCAGGGCAGACAGGAAAAAACGATTTCCTGTGACCGTCTGGCCTGTGGTTATGGTCTGGTCCCTAATCTGCAACTGGCCGAACTGCTGGGAGCAGAACATGACAACGACGGTATTTTCGTTGATGAACACCAACGCACCCAACTGCCCGGTATCTACGCTGCCGGAGAGTGTACCGGCATTGGCGGCAGTGAGCTGTCGATAGCCGAAGGCACCATTGCCGGCTACTGCGCCGCTGGTCATCCACAACATGCTACCTCGTGGATAGCCCGCCGCGAACACTGGCAGGCATTTGCCCTGCTGCTAAAACAAGGCTTCGGCCTGAAAAGCGAGTTAAAAAATCTGGTCAGCGATTCTACTGTGATCTGCCGTTGTGAGGACGTGCGTTGGTCAGAGGTCAGTTCACTGGAAAATCTGAAACATATCAAAATGCTCACCCGTTGCGGCATGGGTCCCTGTCAGGGAAAAATCTGCCATAGCAGTCTGCGCTTTCTTAAGCCACTGGCCGGCAGCCAGACCCGACCGCCCGTAATGAATGCACGGATTGACACACTGTGTCTGCCGGATGAGCAAGCCCCCCGATCACCTACTTAATCAACAGGAAAACGACTATGCAAATTCAGGGAAAACAATTTATTCAGGGCCAGCGTAGCCAGCAAGGCCAGGAACAACTGCACAGTGTGGATGCAACTACAGGAGAAACTCTGGCCACCTTCTATGCCGCCACCGAACAGGAAGCCAGTGCGGCTTGTGTTGCTGCGGCTGATGCTTTTCAGATCTTCCGGCAAACCACGGTGCAGCAACGGGCTGAGCTGCTGAACAGCATTGCCGATGAACTGGACGCACTGGACGACGAATTTATTCACAAAGTAATGCAGGAGACCGCACTGCCGGAAGGACGAATTCGCGGTGAACGAGCGCGCACCAGCGGCCAGATGCGACTGTTTGCTACCGTGTTAGCGCGCGGAGATTTTTTGGGTGCCCGGATTGATACAGCATTACCGGATCGCACCCCGTTACCGCGCCCCGATTTACGTCAGGCTAAACTGGGTGTCGGCCCTGTCGCCGTATTTGGCGCCAGTAACTTCCCGCTGGCGTTCTCTACGGCAGGCGGCGATACCGCATCAGCACTGGCGGCCGGTTGCTCTGTCGTGATGAAAGCCCATACCGGTCATATGATCACCGCTGAATATGTGGCTACCGCAATTATTACCGCACTGGAAAAATGTGGTCTGCCAGGCGGCGTGTTTAATATGCTGTATGGCAGCAATATTGGCAGTGTTGTGGTGCGTCATCCGGAAATCCAGGCGGTCGGCTTTACCGGCTCACTGCGTGGTGGCCGCGCTATCTGTGATATGGCTGCGGCACGATCTCAGCCAATTCCGGTATTTGCCGAAATGAGCAGTATCAATCCGATGTTGCTGCTGCCGGAAGCTCTGCAGAACCGTGGCACAGAAATTGCCCGCCAACTGACCGATTCAGTGGTTGCCGGATGCGGCCAGTTCTGCACCAACCCGGGCATGATTATCGGCATCCGTTCTCCTCAGTTCTCCGCATTTTTACAGCAAATGAGTGACAATATTGCCAGCAGCCCGGCCCAGACCATGCTGAACCGTGGTGTACTGGCCAGCTACCAGCACGGACTGCAGGAACTGTCACAACACCCGGGGGTAACTCATCTCGCTGGCCAGCCTCAACAGGGCGTCCAGGCATTCCCGCAACTGTTCAGTGCCGGGGCAGAATTGCTGCTGAACGGTGATCCGTTATTACAGGAAGAAGTTTTCGGCCCGGTGAGTGTGGTCATTGAAGTGGAAAGCCACCAGCAGTTAAAAGCCGCGTTACGCGCGATACGTGGTCAGTTGACCATCACTCTGCTGGCAGAAGATAACGACCTGGTAGATTTCGCAGATCTGGTGCCTGTTATTGAACAGAAAGCCGGTCGCCTGCTGGTTAATGGTTATCCGACAGGGGTTGAGGTTTGTGATGCTATGGTTCATGGTGGCCCTTATCCTGCCACTTCTGATTCACGTGGCACCTCGGTAGGTACACTGGCCATCGAACGTTATCTGCGCCCTGTCTGTTACCAGAACTATCCGCAACATCTGCTGCCGGCCGCGTTGCAGGATAGCAACCCGCTGAAAATCGACAGGCTGGTTAACGGTAAAATGACCCGCGAAGCTCTGTAAGGAGGACGTAAACTATGAAACTGAGCATTGATCAGACCAACCAACTGATCAGCAATATCCTCAGTACGGCCGGATTCAATCCGGCACATACTCAGGCCATTACCGACACCATTATGGCAGGTGAAATTGATGGCTGCCGTTCACATGGTGTCTGGCGTACTCTGGGAATTGTCAGGACCCTGACTGAGGGCAAAGTCGTTCCTGACGCGCAACCTGAAATTACGGATCTGAGCCCGGGAGTGCTGAGTGTCGATGCTGCGGGCGGTTTTTCTCCACTGGCCTACCAGCTGGCTTTGCCGGAATTTATCAGTAAAACCCGCAGCCAGGGAATTGCAGCCCTGGCCATCCGGCATTGTGTGCACTTTTCGGCGCTGTGGGTCGAAATTGAAAAACTGACAGACGCCGGGCTGGTTGGCATGGCATATACCCCTTCTCATGCCTGGGTAGCTCCGACCGGCGGCCGGGAGCCAGTATTCGGCACCAACCCGATGGCATTTGGCTGGCCACGCCAGGGACATCCGCCGTTTATTTTTGACTTTGCTACCAGCGCAGTGGCCCGGGGTGAAATTGAGTTACATCGCCGCAGTGGCACCCCGTTACCTGAAGGCTGGGGGGTTGACCGCGAGGGTAACAGCAGCAGTGATGCGACAGAGGTATTGGATCACGGGGCAATGCTGACCTTCGGTGGTCATAAAGGATCTGCACTGGCTGCAATGATCGAGTTACTGGCTGGCCCGTTGATTGGCGATCTGACCAGCGCCGGATCGCTGGCCTGGGATAACGGCAGCAAAGCCCTGCCGTATCACGGCGAACTTCTGATTGCGATTAACCCTGCCATTTTCCCGGGTGGAGACGGCCCGGAAAATCAGCAACGGGCAGAGCAGATGTTCGATGCCATCGTCGGTCAGGGAGCTCGCCTGCCTTCTCAGCGACGCTACCGTAACCGTCAGGACAGCCTGCAACACGGGCTGGATATTCCGGATAATCTGTATCAGGAATTATGCCAGTTACTGCCTGCGGACTGATTCGGCCCCGTTGTTGGTGTGGTTCCAGGCTGCCGGTATCACAGATGGTCCCTGCCGACCGTCAATCGATCAGCCTTACCGCTCCCTGTGCCGCGCTGGAGGTCATGGCTGCATAAGCTTTAAGTGCCGATGACACCCGGCGTTGCCGCGCCAATGGCTGCCAGGCTGCTTTTCCCAGCGCCTCCATCTGTTGGCGGCGCAGTGCCAGCAGTTGCGGATCCACCAGCAGAGTGATTGCACGACGGGGAATATCTATCTCAATGATATCCCCGTCTTCGATCAGTGCAATATTACCGCCCTCTGCCGCTTCCGGTGAAACATGGCCTATGGATAATCCTGAGGAGCCGCCGGAAAAGCGTCCATCCGTAAGCAATGCACAACTTTTATTCAATGCTTTTGATTTCAGATAACTGGTCGGGTACAGCATTTCCTGCATTCCTGGCCCACCACGCGGCCCTTCGTAACGGACAACGACCACTTCCCCCGGTTGTACAATACCGGACAAAATTCCTGCAACGGCTTCGTCCTGTCCTTCAAATACCCGGGCTCTGCCGGTAAAACTAAGCATTGAGGGATCAACACTGGCCGTTTTTACAATACATCCGTCCCGCGCAATATTGCCGTACAGCACTGCCAGTCCACCATCCTGTGAGAAAGCATGGGTTGCACTGCGCAGGCACCCTGTCTGTCTCCGGGTATCCAGTGCCGGATAATAGTTGTTCTGACTGAAGGCCCGGGTGGTACGCACTCCGCCAGGTGCCGCCCGGTAAAAACGCCTTACCCGTTCTGAGGGTTGTTGTTTTACATCCCACTCAGCCAGTGCTTCACCCAGGGTCTGCGCATGTACCGTGCCACAATCCTGATGAATCAGCCCTGCCCGTGCCAGTTCACCCAGCACTGCCATTACGCCACCTGCACGGTGTACATCTTCCATATGAATGTTTTCCACTGCCGGAGCAACCTTACATAACACCGGCACTTTACGTGATAAGCGATCAATATCCGCCATAGTAAAACTGACATCGCCTTCATATGCTGCAGCCAGCAGATGCAGGACCGTATTGGTGGAACCCCCCATCGCAATATCCATTGCCATGGCATTTTCAAAGGCTTGTCTGGTGGCTATCGCTCGTGGCAGTACGCTGCCATCCCCCTGCTCGTAAAACCGGCGGCATAACGCGACTATCTGCCGCCCTGCTTCCAGAAATAGTTCGCCACGTAATGCATGGGTGGCCAGCAATGAACCGTTTCCTGGCAACGCTAACCCCAGTGCCTCGGTCAGACAATTCATCGAGTTGGCGGTGAACATTCCGGAACAGGAGCCGCAGGTCGGACAAGCCGCATTTTCTACCGCCGCAACTTCCTGATCACTCATCCGATCATCAGCAGCGACAACCATCGCATCAATCAAATCAAATGCCCGCCTTTCACCTCTCAGGGTCATTTTCCCTGACTCCATCGGGCCGCCAGAAACAAAAATCACCGGAATATTCAGTCGTAATGCTGCCATTAACATTCCCGGAGTGATTTTATCGCAGTTGGAAATACAGACCATGGCGTCGGCACAGTGCGCGTTCACCATATATTCCACACTGTCAGCAATCAGTTCCCGCGAAGGCAGGCTATAGAGCATGCCTTCATGGCCCATCGCAATTCCGTCATCGATGGCAATGGTGTTGAATTCTTTGGCGACTCCCCCCGCCTGTTCAATCTCACGTGCGACCATCTGACCAAGATCTTTCAGATGCACATGGCCGGGAACAAACTGAGTAAAAGAGTTCACCACCGCAATGATGGGCTTTCCGAAATCAGCATCGGTCATTCCGGTGGCCCGCCATAAACTGCGGGCGCCGGCCATATTACGACCATGGGTGGAAGTACGGGAACGGTACATAGCAGAGTCCTCACATTAAGTAAGGCCTGAGAGTAGTATGGACATCATCTGCGGTGAAATATATTCTCAGAGGCTGATTAAGTCGCTGTGGATCTGATAATGAATGTTCGCCAGTTAGAACAGTTCGTGGCTGTCGCCGAAACTCTGCACTTCAGTAAAGCAGCTGCACGTCTGCATATGACCCAACCGCCCCTTAGCCAGTCGATTATTGCGCTGGAAAAAGAGTTGGGACAGTCGCTGTTTATCCGCAGTAACCGCAAAGTACAGCTGACCGGGTTTGGTGAGCAGTGGCTGGAATATGTAAAAACTGCCCTGCAGAATCTGCAGGAATTACCGGCAATCGCCGAAAAATTACAGAACGGTGAATACGGAAATTTATCACTGACCTTTATCAGTTACGCCGGCTATAACATTCTGCCAACGCTGGTCAAAGACTTCAGACAACACTATCCGAATGCCGGACTGACGCTGACCGAAGCGACCAGTGATGTTCAGATGGAGCTGCTAAAACAGGGAAAAACTGACATCGGCATCGTGATTCCGCACCAGACAGACCATCTGCCTGCTGGTCTGATGTATCAGAAAATTCTCTCAGAGCCTTTGATAGCCGCTGTACCAGAACTATGGCTGGAAGAGGGAAAACTGCCATCGGTACAGAGCGGCCTCTGCCCACAACAGCTTATCAGCCTGCCGCTGGTCATGTTCCCTCAGTCGGCAGCCCCTCCGTTTTATTCACTGGTTATGCGCTATTACGCTGCCCATGGGGCTGTCCCGGTAATTGCCCAGCAGGCTATTCAGATGCAAACCATCATCAGCCTGGTTGCTGCGGGGATCGGGATCGCGTTAGTTCCTGCATCACTGCGACAATTAGCGCGCCAGGGGGTCGTTTATCTGGATTTACCGGCCAGCCCGCCACAACTGGAAATCGGTTTTATCTGGCGCCAGGAGAATAGCTCTCCCGTACTGCACAACCTGATCACACTGGCTGCGAATATCATTGTCACCGCCTGAGTTTGAAGCAGTTTTCTCCCGAAAACAGCCTGTGAGGATCGGATCTTCCAACACCGTTCTTTCCTGATAACGGGATCAATACCGGCAAAGGGCAAAGAGACATTCCGGCATGAGGATTTTCCTGCTGATCATCATTTATCAGCAATGTTTCTGCCTGTTGCATGCGGGACGATACATTTTATATTGCTGCCGACAATATAAAATATTGTCTGGAGCTAACCTTTGATTTAAAAGGGTTTTAGCTAAGAATGGATAGTATATGATTTTTATATGTTCACTTTGATTTAAATAACGGTATGTTGGCAAAAGAGGTTATAAACGACAGAAAATTAAATAAACCACCTCATAAAATACAGGAGCGTTATTCTTTATTTATCCGGGGTTAATGATGATTGATACAGAAAATACAGAATCAACGACAAAAAATAAAAAAATAAAAATGCACACGCAGTCTCTGTCTAAAAATTATGGCTCAGTCACAGCACTGCATCCGACTGATATTAATGTTTATGACGGGGAAATATTAACTTTACTGGGCCCGTCCGGCTCAGGGAAAACAACATTACTGCAAATTATTAGCGGATTAACCTCACCCAGTTCAGGAGAACTTTTTATTAATGGTGAGGTGAAAACGCACACTCCCCCTCACCTGAGAGATATCGGCGTTGTTTTCCAGAACTATGCTTTATTTCCTCAAATGAATGTCTACGAAAATATTGCTTTTCCGCTACAGATGCGGCGACTCACAGCCAGTGATATTAAAAAGAAAGTAAATAATGCGCTGGAGATGGTCGGTCTGGCCGCTCACGGTAATCGTTTCCCGCATGAAATGTCCGGAGGCCAGCAACAACGGGTAGCACTGGCCCGGAGCCTGGTTTATCAGCCGTCACTGTTGCTGATGGATGAATCACTGTCAGCCCTCGACAGAAAACTTCGGGAAAGCATTCAGCTTGAGATAAAGAAGATCCATCGTGATACCGGCACCACCATCATCTTTGTCACCCATGATCAAGAAGAAGCATTAGCCCTGTCTGACCGGGTATGTCTGATGAATTCAGGCCGGGTGGAACAAACTGATACTCCGGAAAATATTTATGAAAATCCGGAAAGCCTGTTTGCTGCCGATTTTATTGGTATTTCTAACCGGCTGGACGGAATTATTGAAAGTGATGGTTTTTTACAAACTGCGGAAGGAAAACTCCCTGTTCCTGCAGGAAAGAGCGGAATATCTTCCGGCAGTCACGCTGCATTAATTATTCGCCCTGAATATATTCGCAGAATAGATTCACCGGGTTTGTTATCCGGCAAGGTGACTGACATTATTTATGCCGGTCCGGAGAGTCGGTTAATCGTCACATTAAATAAAGGCACGGTACTGACACTTCGACAACCTGCAGGAATTCCACTGCCACAACCAGGTGAAATTATTAATCTGCACTGGGAAATGTCTGACAGCCGGCTACTGACACATTAAATATTTTCAGTACTAAATCTTTATTTACTCACCAACAATATTTTGAGGGAGGCTGAACCATGCTTAAAAAACAAGATAGTCGTCGGGGATTTTTAAAAACAATGGGTATCACCGGTGCAGCATTGGCGGTGCCCTCATTATGGATCCCCCGCTCGTTTGCAGCAGAAACTCTGGTGATTGCCGATAATGGCGGTTCTCTGGGACCCGCACTCCGTAAGGCATTTTACGATCCGTTCGAAAAAGAAACCGGTATTCATATCACTAATGTGGCTCACGAATCAGATGCTGTGACTCAGTTTAAACTGGCCGTGGATTCAGGTTCCCATATGTGGGATATCGCGATGGTGACTCCGGATAACGTTATCCGTCTGACAGAAGGTAAAAACTACCTCGCGCCGCTGGAGATGACCGGCAGCGATACACAAGACATTCTCCCTGGCATGCTGACGGGTAACTGGTTTGGATTTTCTGTCTGGGCCGCCATTATGGCTTACCGGACCGATAAATTTGGCAACAATGGCCCTGCAAACTGGAAAGATTACTGGGATACCAACAAATTTCCTGGCCGCCGCGGACTGTACCGCTCACCGTCCTGTACCTTTGAAGCCGCATTGCTGGCCGATGGCGTGGCTCCGGCAGATCTCTATCCGCTGGATATCGACAGAGCAATGAAATCTCTGGATAAAATTCGCGACCATATCAATGTCTGGTGGTCCGATGGTGCTCAGAATACCCAGTTGTTACAAAGCGGTGAAGTCAGCCTGTCAGACACCTGGAACTCCCGGGCACTGGCAGCGATCCATGCCGGGGCTCCGGTAAAAATCGTCTGGCAAGGGACCTATAGTGTCGATGGCTGGTCAATCGTCAGCGGGACTCCCAGACTCGCCCAGGCACGTCAGTTCATCAAATTCTGCATGCGGCCTGACCGCCAGGCAGAGTACTCCGCACTCACCAGCAACGGCCCAAGTAATTCTAAGGCACTCGGTCTGATGGACAAATCCGCAGCTCAGCAGCTGGCTACCTGGCCTGAAAACCTCAAAGGTCTGGTCCGTCAGGATGCCACCTGGTGGGGTAAAAATTACGATGCCGCTAATGAACGTTTCCAGGAATGGCTCATCGGGGGCTGATTCACATCGAATTCGGGGAGTAGCAAATGAGCAGCAAACAAATTCATCTGGGATTACTCGCGCAGCCTTATGGTGACCATATGTCTGCCTGGCTTAATTCCAGTGCACCGGCAGGTGGAGCCACCAATATTGGCTATCTGAAAGAGCTGGCCCGTACCGCAGAACAAGGGTTATTTGATCTGTTCTTTATTGCGGATACTCCGGCAACCCGTACCGATAATTTACATATTCACAGCCGTTCACCTAATTACATGAACAGGCTGGAACCCATCACCCAGCTCACCGCGATTGCAGGCGCGACTCAACACATCGGTCTGGGAGCAACGGCATCCACCAGCTTTTATGAGCCGTATAACATTGCCCGCTTATTTGCTTCTCTGGATCTTATTTCTGAGGGCAGAGCCGCATGGAATATTGTGACATCCGCCAATGATTACGCGGCCAGAAATTTTGGTCTCGACCGGCTGCCGCCGCATGACAAACGTTATGCCCGGGCGAAAGAGTTCTACTCTATCGTCGCCAGCCTGTGGGATACCTGGGATGATGACGCATTTATTTATGACCGCGAGCAATACCGGTATTTTGACCCGGAAAAATATCATACCACTGATTTCAATGGCGAATTTTTCAAAGTCTTCGGCGGACTGAATATTCAGCGCAGCCCGCAGGGACATCCGGTAATTATTCAGGCAGGCTCTTCTGAAGCCGGGAAAACACTGGCGGCCGAAACCGCTGAAGTGGTGTTTGCGTCCGATCCGACACTGACCGCAGGGCAGAAATTTTATGCTGATCTTAAAGGCCGGATGCCCGGTTTTGGACGGCATCCTGATGATCTGAAAATCCTGGCGGGTTTGTCGGTAGTCACTGGCGAGAGCCTCTGGGAAGCCCAGGATAAATTTCAACAGCTACAAAATATGATTCATCCGGAGGTCGGAAAAATGATGCTCAGTGCCGACCTGGAAACCGACTTAAGTGACCTGCCGTTGGATGAGCCTATTCCTGTCGAGCTGATTCCGGAAAAAGCGAATTTTCACCAGGCTTATTTCAACCAGCTGGCCGCCATGATCCGTGAACAAAAATTAACCCTGAGGCAGCTTTATTCCTCCTATGAACGTGGCAAGGTCTCTCTATGCGGCACTCCCGCAATGATAGCTGACCATATGACCGAATGGATGGAATCTGATGCTGCTGACGGATTTATGCTCAGTTTTCACACGCTGCCCGATGACTTACAGGATTTCGTCCGTCAGGTGGTCCCTGAGTTACAGGCGCGCGGGCTTTACCGGACTGACTATCAGGGGCAGACACTACGTGACCATCTGGGCCTTTCGCGCCCCGTGAATCGTCATACTCCCCGTTCGTCTGACCGC
The DNA here is from genome assembly GCF_002163585.1 of Tatumella citrea. Classification (NCBI taxonomy): domain Bacteria; kingdom Pseudomonadati; phylum Pseudomonadota; class Gammaproteobacteria; order Enterobacterales; family Erwiniaceae; genus Tatumella; species Tatumella citrea. The sequence goes on along the minus strand of NZ_CP015579.1, from coordinate 602,045 downwards.
TGAAATTTCGGTATCTGAGAGATTGCCGGTAAGGATTTGTTATGAGTACGGTGACTGAAATTGCCCTGAAATCGGTGCCCGGGCGCTTTTTCAGGCGTCCTGGCATGTTATGGCTTGCGGTGCCGGGGATCATTTTTCTGGCATTGTTTCTGCTGTTTCCGTCGCTGCGGATTTTTATACTGAGCGTGACCAATGCCGGAGGCCATTTTTCTCTGGCCGGATTCGACAGATTCGCCACCCACGGCGTTTACCAGCGGGTATTGCTAAACACCTTTGTGATTGCTTTCTGGACCACCGCCCTGAGCCTGCTGTTTGGCTATCCCCTGGCTTACTGGTTAAGCCGGGTCACTGCCGGACTGCGAAAAATACTTATGATGCTTATCCTGCTGGCTTTCTGGAGCAGCACCTTAGTCAAAAACTTCACCTGGCTGATTTTACTGGGGCATAACGGACCGGTGGCCGAAGCCGCACGATGGCTGGGATTAAATGGCGATAATATGTTGTTTAACCGTCCGGTGGTGATCTTTGCCATGGTGCATACCATGCTGCCGCTGGGGGTAGTGACACTGATGCCGGTGTTAAGTCAGATCAATGACAATCTGTTAAAAGCTGCGGCAACCCTGGGGGCTGACGGGGCTCAGGCTTTCTGGCGTATCTTTTTTACCTTGTCGATGCGGGGTGTCGCGGCGGCTGGGTTACTCATATTTATCAGTAGTCTGGGTTTTTTTATTACCCCCACCTTCCTCGGCAGCCCACATGAAATGATGCTTGGGCAGATGATCATCCTGCAGATTAATCAGTTACAGAACTGGCAGTTGGGTTGTGCTCTGGCGGTGATTCTGGTGCTGGCCGCCGTGATCAGCTGCATTATTTATGACCTGCTGTTTGGTTTATCTTCCCTGGCAGGTGAAAGCCGCAGCAATACCTCGCGGCGACACCGGTTACTCAGCCGTCTGGGCTGGGTGATTGTTGACCTGCTGGCTCGCCTGTCATCGGGGCTACTGTGGCTGTCAGGCCCTCTGCGGAGACGTGGATTCAGACTGCCACTGTTAGGCGTGTTCAGCTGGTTATTGATTGCGGTGTTGGTTCTGCCGGTGCTGGCGGTGATCCCTATGTCATTTACCGCCAGCAGCTTCTTGTCGTTTCCGCCACAAGGTTTCAGTCTGAAATGGTATCAGGTCTATTTTTCTTCATCGCAGTGGATGGATGCAACACTCCGCTCATTTGCGATTGGTCTGGTCGTTGCAGTGTGCAGTACGGTAATTGCGGGTATGGCTGCCTATAGTCTTAGCCGTTCTCACAGTCGCTTATCGCGGGTTATTTTTCTGCTGTTCCTGCTGCCAATGATTATCCCGGCTATCGTCATTGCGATTGCACTGTTTTATCTTTGCGCCCATACAGGTCTGGTGGCGACCAATACAGGGATTATTATCGGCCATATTGTGATTGCACTGCCGATGGTGTTTGTCATTTTGCTGACATCATTTCGTGGGCATGACTGGCGGCTAAATCAGGCTGCGGCCACCCTTGGCGCAGGTAAATTACAGATCTTATACCGCATCACCCTGCCTTCGGTAAAAGGAGGGCTGCTGGCGGCTTTTGTGATTGGTTTTCTCAGCTCGTTCGAGGAATTAACCGTGGCATTATTTATCGGTGGCGGTCTGAAAACTACACTACCTAAGCAGATGTGGGACGATATTTTACTCCAGATTACTCCGACACTGGCTGCGGCTTCTACCGCCGTCCTGTTGATTGTGGTGCTGTTTTTCCTGTTGTTACAGTGGGGCAGCAGAGGCATAAAACGTGGCAAACACAGCAGTGTTACCGGCAATCAGTAATCCTGTTTATCAGAGATTAGCCTGCCACCAGCGACAGGTTTCCTGCCTCTGAAGGTTAATGATCCAGATTCATAAACACACTCAGCCCGGCGGCAATTATCTGTCGCCGTTTTTTTGCACAATTATTCACCACATTCTGTTCCACAGATACCACAGGAAAATAATGATGCTGAAAATTATCACCAATGGTTCGGTCCCGTCAGCCAAAGGTCCGGACAGCTATTTTACCGGTAATGTACGTATTGATGCTCCTTTTAGCGGCAGCGACGATGCCAAAGTAGGCGGCGCAACCGTGACCTTTGAACCCGGAGCACGAACTGCCTGGCATACTCACCCGCTCGGCCAGACTCTGATAGTCACCCACGGCCAGGGATGGATTCAGTGTGAAGGCGAAGCTATTCAGGTGATCAACAGCGGTGATATCGTGTGGATCCCCCGGATGTTAAACACTGGCACGGTGCCACTCCTGCAACCTCCATGACCCATATTGCCATTGCTGAATCACTGAATGGTAGCCCGGTCGACTGGATGGAAAAGGTTACTGATGAGCAATATCAGATCCAGTTATCGTAAACTATAAATTACACATCCGGGATAATGATCATTATTCCGGAAACTTTCATTTCCAGAGCTAAACCTGTGAACCTCAGAACCTGCCTGCAACCTGCATAATTACTAAACACCACAATTAACATTTGACTAGCTCTGTTAACCACACCAGCACCATTGTTAACATCAAAAAAACTTAATTAGCCATGAGTTTTATTTATATAACATTGTTAACAATAACCTTACAAAGTACCCTTGTACTGCGATTTCGCACGCGCAGATATCCGTGCTGTCGCTGATGAAACGACAAAAATAACCGGCGCCGTCAGACCCCGGACAATAAACTGGAATCAGGCACAATGAAAACTAAAACGCTTCTGGCAGCTGCATTGCTGCTCACCACCGGGTACGCCGCTACCGCCGGCGCAGCCACTCTGACCAACAGTCAGGCTAACCATGTCATTGAGAATGCTGAATCAACCATCAAAGCGCAAAACAGCACCGGATGTGCAGTTGTCGTCGATAACGATGGAATGTTGCTGTCGTTCCAGCGTTTAGATGGTGCCACCCCGGGATGTATCGATGCAGCTATCGGCAAAGCACGTACCTCTGCCCTCTACCATGCCCCGTCAGTGAAGTTTATGCAGCGCCTGCAAAGTGGCGAGACGACCGTATTAGCTATCCCGCATGCCGTACCATTAGGTGGCGGTTATCCGTTAACTCTGCAGGGTGAAGTTGTTGGTGCGGTTGGTGTGAGTACACCGAAGCAGGATCTGGACAACCAGGCATCAGAAACCGCGGCTAAATCCCTGAAGTAGAGCTTCACTGATAAGGAACACCCCAATGAATCTTACACGCCGCCGGTTGCTGACCGGCTCGGCGGGGCTGATAGTGGCTGGCGTATTGTCGCAGACTCTGTCAGGCCGCTATGCGCTGGCCAGTCCGCCACTGGCTTCCGCAGTCGCCCCCTCCGCCGGATTTAACACATTATCGGTACTGATTACCGGTCAGGATAAGCCCGATGCCCTGCTGGCGCAGCGCCTGTACAGCTGGTTAGCAGCCCATACTTCCGGTCTGGACAGTCAGTTGGAGACGCTGAGCTCACTGCTGCAACAACACTCTGATGCTAATGGCAGCACCCTGCTTAGCCTGATGAAATCGCAGCCAGAAAATATTAATACACTCTATCAGTCACTGGTGTCTGGCTGGTATCTCGGTGTTGTCGGGCCACTGCCGCGTCCGGACTGCATCGCCTTCGAAAATATTGTCAGCTACCAACTGCTCAAACAATCTGTGTTACCGCCAAGCTACGCGCCGGGCCAACCAGGATTCTGGGTGCAGCCACCTGCGGGGAGAGTACATGTCTGATTCATTAAGCGCCGACGTTGTTGTTATCGGAGCCGGGATTGCCGGTTCACTGGCAGCACTAAAAATGGCTAAAGCGGGTGCCTCTGTCTTAATCCTTGAATCCGGTCCGGAAATTAAGCGTGACGAAGCGGTGAACTATTTTCGCAACTCGCCATTTAAAGGCGATTTTACCGAACCGTATCCGCCGGAACCCTGGGCACCTCAGCCTAAATTTATTCCGACTGATAACAATTATCTGATCCAGAAAGGTCCGGACCCTTATCGTGCCCAGTATTTACGTGGCATCGGTGGTACCACCTGGCACTGGGCCGGTCAGGCGTTTCGTCTGCTGCCAAACGATATGAAGATCAATACCCTGTACGGTGTTGGTCGTGACTGGCCAATCAGCTATGAGGACTTAGAGCCTTACTACAGCGATGCGGAATACCAGATGGGAGTTTCCGGTGATGATGATTTAAATTCGCCGCGCTCACGTCCTTACCCGTTACCAGGCATTCCGTTACCTTACGGTTTTGAGCGCCTGAAACAGCGCCTTAGCCCGCTTGGCTATCAGGTGGGTATCGGTCCGCAGGCACGTAACAGTATTCCTTATCAGGGACGCCCGGCCTGCTGTGGTAATAACAACTGTATGCCTGTTTGTCCTATCGATGCTCAGTACCACGGCGGGATCTCTGCCCGCAAAGCAGTGGATGCCGGGGTAAAAATTATCGCCAATGCCGTGGTTTACCGCATCGAAGCAGATGATCATGGCGTGATCCAGGCTGTACATTATCTGGATCAAAACAAAGCGACTCACCGCGTGACCGGTAAACAGTTTGTTCTGACCGCAAACGGCGTTGAAAGCCCGAAAATTCTGCTGCTGTCGACCTCAGATCGCTATCCAAACGGTATTGCTAACAGCTCCGGGATGGTAGGACGTAACCTGATGGACCACCCGGGCACCTCCGTCGAGTTTTATGCTGACGAGCCAATCTGGTTTGGTCGTGGTCCGATGCGTCCGGGCAGTATCAACAACATGCGTGACGGTAGCTGGCGTAGCGAGCGTTCCGCATTGCGTATCGACCTGGCTAACACCTCGCCGGTGCGTTATCTGACCGAGCGTCTGGTACGTCAGGGTTATTACGGCAAAGCGCTGAACGACAAACTGGCCTTCCAGGCCGAGCGTTTTGTACAGCTGAAATGCCTGCTGGAAATGCTGCCGGATCCGGAAAACCGCTTAGTCCTCAGCAAAACTGAGAAAGATGCCTGGGGTATCCCGCGTCTTGAGGTGTATTACAAATTCCCTGAATACGTGCATGCCGGTTATGACCAGTCTATGTCTGACTTCCGGAAAATTGTTCAGCAGATGGGTGGAACCGAGCCGCTATATAGCCAGCGTGGTGTCTACGACAACAACCAGCATATCACCGGCACCATGATTATGGGCAGCGATCCTAAGAACTCCGTCGTTGACGGTAACTGTCGTACCCATGACCATCCGAACCTGTTTATTGCCGGTACCGGAATCATGCCTTCGGCGTCAACCGTTAACTCCACTTTAACGGGGACGGCTCTGGCGTTGCGTATGGCCGACTATGTGCTGAAAAGCCTGTAAGGAAAAGCTGATGAAAGCTGTGATAATTCGATCGGCCATCGCGTTAGCTCTGATGCATGGCAGCCTGGCACTGGCGGCAGATGATAATGCTGACTTAATTAAACGCGGAGAATATCTGGCAACTGCCAGTGACTGTACCGCTTGTCATACGGCCCCTGGTGGTCCGGCATATGGCGGTGGTTACCCGGTAGCGACTCCGTTCGGTAAAATCTGGGGAAGTAATATCTCCTCAGATAAACAATTTGGTATTGGTAGCTGGACCGACGATCAGTTTGTCGCGGCGGTCCGTCAGGGTGTCGGTAAAAACGGCGAGCAGCTGTATCCGGCGATGCCGTATGACGCATTTACCAAGATGAAACGCGACGATGTTCTGGCCATCAAAGCCTACCTGATGTCATTACCGGCTGTGCATAAAGCCGCACCAGAAACCTCTCTGCCGTTCCCGTTCAACCAGCGTTGGGGGATGCGTTTCTGGAAAATGTTTAACCTGACTGAAGGCGAACTGAAAAATGACCCTCAGCAGAGCCCACAATGGAACAATGGTCGTTACCTGGTAGAGGCACTGGCACACTGTACCACCTGCCATACACCGCGTAATCTGACCATGGGAATGGATACCAGCAAACCGCTATCCGGCGGGGATTTAGGCGACTGGATTGCCTTTAATATTACCCCGGGTAAATCAGGAATCGGCGACTGGTCGAGTCAGGATATCGTGACCTACCTGAAAACCGGTTACCTGGCAGGCAAAGCCTCAGCATCAGGCCCGATGGCCGAAGCGATTGAGCACAGCCTGCAATATCTGCCGGATTCAGATTTGCAGGATATAGCCACTTACCTGAAATCGGTAAAACCGGTGGATGATGAGAAGCAGAGCGTGCCACGGGACAGCCAGGGACAGCCGTCGGATGCCATTATCCGCCTGCGGGGTGCTGATGCAGCCACTCTACAGTCACAACCCGGCGCTGTGGTATTTGAAGGCAACTGTTCGACCTGTCACGGTGCTGAAGGTGCCGGATCAGGCCAGGGATTCCACGCCTATCCGTCACTGTTCCACCACTCCAGCACCGGAGCCATCGATCCTAAAAACGTGGTATCGGTGATACTGAACGGTGTTAACCGCCATATGCAACAGGGTGATATTTTTATGCCATCCTTTGCTCCGCAGTTAAACGATCAGCAGGTGGCTGATGTGGCGAACTTTGTGATGCAGAAATTTGGCAATCCGGCGGCTGAAAAAGTAGACACCAGCCAGGTTTCCAAAGCACGGAAAAATGCCAGTCTGCCGTTACCGCCAACCTTTGCAGACGGTGCTAATCCGTAATCACGGAAGGTTTTAGAATCACTCTGCTATTAGCGACAGCTTCGGCTGTCGCTAATTACTGGCTCTGATCACCGGGCTGTCTGTTGGTGATACTCAGTTTCCAGCGCAATAAAACTACTGATCATTTCCCGCCAGACTGTTTCAGCCACTGTCACTGATAACCCCTGCTGTTCCGCCAGTACCTTAATCCGTTTAATAACCGCAGCGACCCGTTCCGGAGCAGGAATTAATCCGGGGTCAGTTTTAAAACCGGCAGCAGCCTGAACACAACGCTGGCGTTCAGCCAGCAAACGAACCAGTTGGGTGTCCAGACGATCTATATCCTGCCTGACATCATCAATTGACTGATAATCCATATCTTTACCTGTTATTTAGCAAAAACGAAGTGCCTGTTATCCCCTGGCAGATTATTTATCCGCAGCCATCACCCGGTAAACAAACGGAACCGAGTCGCGCAGCGAAACATTCACCGTTCCCCCGTGATCCATCCCTGCATACTGCTTCACTTCCACCGGGGTTCCGGCTGCCTGTACATCTTTGGCAAATTGTTGCTGCATGGCTGTCGGCACATTAACGTCCTGCAAGCCGATGCCGATAAACACCGGATGATCAATTTTTAGCGTGTTGTAGCGTAATGACGGCAACTGGGAATCCAGTAATCCCTGAAAATCAGGCAGGAAACTGTTTTTATCGTTCAGCCGTTGTTCCATAACGTGTTTTGTCAGCGGGGTAATACACAGCTGCTCCGCCAGTTTCACATCGGCAATGGCCTGTTTCTGGAAATAGTCAGCCACTTTCAGTTTTTTATTTTCGTCCGCTGCCGAGAGGAAAATATAGTACGCATAAGGGATTTTCGGATCGCCTGCGGATGTCACTGAGGTGGTTTTAAAAATATCACTGACGGTAGTATGAGCATTAATATAAGGCGTGCCAGTTAACACCGTGCCCAACACATGCAGATCCGGGGCATAAGATGGCTGATAACCGGAGGCTGCAAAAGCGGCATGCGCCCCCTGCGACTGACCCACGATGATCAGTTTATTACTCAAAGGGAAGCTTTTCAGGGCTGCGGTAGCACTGTCCAGTACACTCCAGGCCTCAGACCGCGCATTAAGATAGTGATGTAATCCGGCCGATCCCAGTCCGGCATAATCAGGCGCTACCACCGCAAATCCCAGAGATAACCAGCTGTTCAGATATTGCTGATCACGTGCTGAACGGGGATTAAGAGAAGGCGCACAGTCATTCGCTACACCTACGGTGCCATGAGTCCAGACCACTACCGGCCATCCTCCTTGCGGAGCCGGGCCTTTCGGTAAAAAAACCGCCCCACTGTCCTGGCGGGGAGTTTTACCATCTACACCGTCCAGCGAAGAGTAACGAATCAGATATTGCGCCGAAGCTTCAGATAAACCGTGATCCGCCGGCAGAGGAGATTTTGTCAGTAGCACACCGTTCGGTGTCACCGGTGCGGCATGCACCGCAGCACTTACAGCGACGACTGTCGCCAGTAAAACAGCTTTAACTTTATTCATCCGTTTCTCCTGTCTGTGATGCATACCCGTAAATAAAATGCCGTCCGCTACTACCGACAGATCCTGAGCCTTAGTTTTAGCCGTCACAGAAAGGGAAAACAGATGGCATCCGCAGCCTGCCTGCATCGAAACCGCTAAAGCAGACCACGGTTGAGACATGCCATCGCCTGGCCACCGGAAGGCTGCGATCGCAGGTCCGATAATTTATAAGATAACTTTCACTGTGACGATGCGGGTTCACTATTTCATAGTCATGACAGCTTTAACAGGAATATTGAAGCTGAAGATGCGTTAATATTTTATTTTATATACATAACCTTAATGAAATCGCTTCCCGTGAATATCACAAAGCCTGCCAAAGCCTTCACCGCCTGCCTGCCATATAAACATTAATATCATCGATGAGTTGGCAGATATTACAGCCTTGCTTTTATGGGTCGCCACACGTTTATCAGACCGGTTCAGATACCTGTTTCACCGCCTGCATGGCTGATGGTCAGAAGCTGTTTTTGTCCTGCCATATCACGTATGCTCAGAAGAAAACGCCCCTGACTCAGGAACCGCTCAGTATGCAACCTCAAACTCTATTGCTGGGAAGCTGGACCGGAGTGTCCGGTAACCCCCGGGCAGAGAAAACATCTCATCCCAGTGAAGGAATTTATCGTTTACACCTGCTCCCTGATGGCAGCCTGCATATCGTGGATAGGCTGAAAACCGACAACCCGTCCTGGATTGTTGTCAGCAGGGATCAACGTTTCCTGTACACCGCCAATGAAAGTGAAACCGGCCGCGTAAGTGCCGTTGAAATTAACCCGCAAGGTCCGTTGCGGTTAATCAACAGTCAGCAGACCCGGGGCGCCCACCCGACCCACGCCTGTCTGACCCCGGATGGCAACTATCTGCTGGCGGCAAACTATTCAGACGGCATGAACAATGCCGGATTTATTGTGTTCCCGTTAGCAGATTCAGGGGAGATAGGTGAAGCTGTCCAGCACGTTCGCTTCGAAAAAGGATCTGCAGTGCTCACTGACCGCCAGCAGAGCGGACATGCTCACTCGGTCAATATCAGTCCCGATGGTAAAACATTATATGTGGCCGACCTGGGAGCCGACATTGTGCGGGTCTATCACTACCAGCCGCATACCGATACACCTTTCCAGCCTCAGCCGCAGGACGATATCCGTTTCCCCGGTGGAGCAGGTCCGCGGCATATGGCGTTTTCAGCAGATGGCCGTTTTCTCTGCATTGTCACCGAGATGTCGGCACAGATTCACGTATTTCAGATAGCCAATGATCAACTGCAGGCTGTTCAGGTAATCGGTCTGTCTGACAGTGACTCGCCTCAGGAAAATGCCGGTGCAGGGATACTGTTCAGCCCGGATGGCCGGTTTCTCTATGCAGGGAACCGCCAGCAGCACAATGAAATTTTAGTGTTCAGCGTAGATCCACAGAGCGGTCGCCTGAGTGACAGGCGACAGTTTTCTTCCGGCGGTGTTGAACCCAGAGCCTTTGCCTTTGATAACAGCGGGAATTTCCTGCTGGCCGCCAATGTCTGGTCGAATTCGGTAGTCGTATTTTCGCGGGATCCGGAAAATGGCGAATTACACCCGGCCGGCAAGAGCCTGCATATTGGCACCCCGACCGACATTAAATTTCTTAGGTAAGATGACCACCGGTTATCCCGAACCCTACTGTAATTCTCGGTCAAACATCCCCTCGCCGGCGGCACACAGTCTGCCGGCACGGGGAGCATTAACAGATTAGTGCAGTACTGAGTTAAGAATAAGGACTCCGGCCAGACCCATCACCGAAATCAGTGTTTCCATCACAGTCCAGGTTTTCAGTGTTTCAGTCACGCTCAGATTAAAGTAGCCTTTGAATAACCAGAAACCGGGGTCATTAACATGCGAGGCGATCACGCTACCAGACCCTACCGCCAACACCATTAGTGCAGGGTCTGCGTGAGTCACCGCGATAATCGGAGTGACAATACCCGCGGTAGTAATCGCCGCTACTGTGGCTGATCCCAACGCAACTCGCAGCATTGCCGCCACGGTCCAGCACATCAATAGTGGCGACAATGACGATCCTTTCATCATTCCTGCGATAAAATCGCCCACCCCACTGTCCACCAGGACTTGTTTAAATGCCCCGCCACCGGCAATGATAAATACAATCATGGCAATTGACGAAATTGAGGAGCTGCACATCTCCATGACTTCGCCCATTTTCCGGCCATTGCGCAATCCGAGGGTAAATACGGCGATCACCACGGCAATAAACAGCGCGATCGCAGGGTTACCAATAAATTCGAAAAACTGACGGAGCGGATTCTCTTTCGGAGTTGTGAGTTCAAAAACTGCGGCAATCGCCATAAGGATCACCGGGATGACTGCAGCAAATATACTAATAGCGAATCCGGGCAACTCATGTTCGGCGAAAATTTTGGGGTTATACAGCCCTTCCGGCGGTTCTTTTTCAAAGTTTTTTAGGAACTTAGAAAATACCGGACCGGCCACAATCACCGTTGGCAGGGTAATAATTATGCCATACAACAGTGTGGTACCCAGATTGGCCCCGAAGATAGCGGCGATCGCCGTCGGCCCCGGGTGCGGAGGCAGGAAGCAATGGGTCACTGACAATGCAGCCACCATCGGCAGCCCCACATACAGTAATGGCATACCGGCGGCGGCCACCACGGTAAACACCAGCGGTAACAACAGGACAAAACCAATTTCATAAAACATGGCCAGCCCGACAATCAGCCCTGTCACCATCAGAGCCCATTGCACCCGCTGTTTACCAAAAGCCGCAATCAACGTGGTCGCCACCCGTTGGGCGGCCCCGGTATCTGACACCAGCTTACCGAGCATGGCACCAAAACCAAGAATCATCGCAAGGCTGCCCAGAGTACCGCCAACCCCTTTTTGTACAGAAGCCAGGGCCTGCAACGGTGTCATCCCTTCGGCTATACCTACGACGATGGAGACAAAAATCAGAGATAAAAAGCCGTTGGCCTTGAAAACAATCATCAGGACCAGCAGCAGTATTACCCCGAGCGCTATTATTGTAATTGGCATAATTCAGCTCCCATTAAAGGTATAAACAGAAAAGGACAGATGAGTAAAAAAGTAAAAAAACTCTGATTCAGCACATCAGACAGTCAACGCCCTGTTCCGCTACCACGGGAACAACAGCGATACTTTCGTCATGCCCGTTCAAAAGGACAGCTGAACTTTAGCTGCTCTCTGCTTATCTCCGGCAAAATTAAGTGCCGCATCAATATCCTGATAGTCAAATTCACCGCTATATAACGGCAATGGGTCGATGGTACCGTTTTCCAGCCATTCAACAGCGGTGACAAATTCGTGGGTAAAGCGGAACGATCCGACAAGATTGATCTCTTTGGCAATCAACATCATGACCGGAAAACCAGGTACATCCCCCCCCATGCCAACCTGTACCAGCGTGCCTTTCGCACGGGTAACCTCAAGACAACGGGTCAGAGAAGCGGGATGGCCGGATGCCTCAAAAGAAACATCGAAATAGCCCTTGTCGGCAAGGAAAGGTGTGAAATCGCCCTGTGAGGCATCGATTGTCTGTGTCGCACCCATGGCCTCCGCCATTGCCAGCGAGCGCGGGCTGATATCGGTACACACCACTTCTGCGGCTCCGCGGGCTTTAGCTGCTGCCGCAATCAGGCAACCAATAGGGCCCACGCCGGAAATAAACACTTTTTTACCCTGTAGATCACCCGCCTGATAAGTCGCATGAATGCATACGGCCAGAGGTTCTGCAAATACCATCACTCTGTCATCGGCCTGATTATTGAAGGGGATGCACTGAGCGCTGTCGACGATTTTGTACTGACTGAAACCGCCATCCACATGCGGAAAGTACATCGCACTGCCAAAAAAACGCATAGTGGTGCACTGATTCTCTTCTCCGGCTTCACAGTATTTACAGTGACCGCAGGGTTTGGAGGGATTGATCGCAACTTTCTGGTTTTCCGGTAATGCCGGATTATCACTTTTCACCACCAAACCAATCACTTCATGCCCGAGAATCATAGGCATTTTTACGGCAAAACTCCCCACCTTACCGTGCTGGTAATAATGCAAATCAGAACCACAGATCCCGCCACGGGTAATACGTACCAGAGTTCCGGTGCCCTGATAATTTACCTGCTGGCTCGTCACTTCAACCTGTTGCTTACCAGAAATCATGCAGGAATTGGTGGTGATCTTGATAATGGTGTTCATGGTCGCCCTCTGCAAATACAGTTGTTCAGGCGCGTATCAGAGCGTGATTTACCAGAGAAAACTGTGATGAGCAGCGGATTACTTTATGTTAAAGAAGTCTGTTATCGATAACGTGACAAGCGTATTGGTTGGCTAAAGGGGCGATGGCAGCGTTTCAGACATAGCCAGCAGAGGCGAGATCCCCCGGCAAGATGACCACAATGAATCACCTTACCGGAGATAAATACCGGATTTCCTGAGTAACGGTGTTGTCAGAAAGCCGGATACCTGAACTCCGGCAGAATGTCAGAGATAATTATTCCTGATAACGCTGTTTTGCCCAGTTCAGTGCAGTATCGGTCAGCGCCTTGAGCAGGCGCTGAACCCGGGCAGCGATCGCCGGTTGCCAGGCAAAACTCTCCTCATCCATATAAATACACTGTGCCATTTCCAGCTGCACAGCATGAATATGCTGCTGTGGATTGCCATAGTGCCTGGTAATGTAACCACCTTTAAACCGACCGTTCAGCACATGGCTGTAAAGCGGCGTTTCTGCCGGTGGATTTTCGCAACATTGCAGTAAAGCCTGGCTTAATGCCGGATCACAGCTGTGGCCGTCAGCAGTACCGAAATTGAGATCCGGCAGGCGGCCTTCAAATAACCGTGGAACCACAGAACGGATAGAATGCGCATCCCAGAGCAACACGTAACCGAACTTATCCCGTAATCTCGTCAGTTCAGCGGCCAAAGCATCGTGATAGGGCTGCCAGACAGAAGTGAGAATCTGTGCTTTCTCAGACTGATCTGGCTGGCCTCCTTGGGTAAACAGTGGCTCACCGTCAAAGAAAATATCGGTAAATAGTCCGGTGGTTGCGCTGCTGTACAATGGTTTATCATCAGCCGGACGGTTTAAATCCACCACATAACGCGAATAACCGGCGACCAGGGTGCTGGCACCCGACTCAGCAATTCCCTGATAGAGTTCCGGAATGTGCCAGTCGGTATCCTCCAGCCGGCGCCCTCTGGTGGTCAGCCCGGCAGCAACCCCTTTGGTCAGCGCTGTTCCCGGATGGGGCATACTGATCAGTAATGGTAGTGTTCCGCGGGTTAATTCAAATGCCTTAGTCACGATAGACTTCCTCCCCCTGAAAGATAACCTGTTTCGATAATGTCCCACCCAGCCAGTAGCTCAGTTCAGCGGGATGTTCTACATCCCAGGCAACGAAGCTGGCCTCTTTACCTGCTTCCAGTGAGCCGCAATCATTTTCAATGCCCAGCGCCCGGGCGGCATAAATAGTCACCCCGGCCAGCGCCTCTTCCGGTGTCATCCGGAACAGGGTACAGGCCATATTCATCACTAATCTCAGCGATAACATCGGGGAAGTTCCGGGGTTCATATCACTGGAAATCGCCATCGCAACGCCGTACTGACGCAGTAAACTGACCGGTGGTTGCCGGGTTTCGCGTAAGAAGTAATAAGCGCCTGGCAACAACACCGCGACGGTACCTTGTTGCGCCATCTCTGCAATGTCCGGCTCACACAGATATTCCAGATGGTCGGCTGATAATGCATGATAGCGTGCGGCCAGTGCGGCACCATGTTGCAGTGAGAGTTGTTCCGCGTGCAGCTTTACCGGTAAGCCCAGCGAGGTGGCTACCTGAAATACCCGTTCTACCTGAGCTGCCGAAAATGCCAGGTGCTCACAGAATGCATCTACCGCATCCACCAGCCCTTCCTGATGCAATTCGGGCAGCAATTGCTGGCAAATGTAATCAATCCAGTCATCGGCTCGTCCCTGATACTCCGGCGGAACGGCATGTGCGGCGAGGCAGGTACTGCGGATAGTCAGAGGTAGCTCGCGGCCAAGCTGCCTGATCACCCGCAACATTTTCCGTTCACTTTGCAGATCCAGACCATATCCGGATTTTATCTCCAGCGCAGTGACGCCATCCTGTCTCAAAGCCTGAATACGTTGAGTCGCCTGCTTCAGCAATAGCTGTTCGCTGGCCTCGCGGGTCTCACGCACGGTACTGGCTATTCCGCCACCTGCAGCGGCTATCTCAGCATAACTGATGCCCTGCAGGCGCTGTTCAAATTCTGCTGCACGGTTGCCACCAAATACCGAGTGCGTATGGCAATCCACCAGCCCGGGAGTAACCAGCCGCCCTTTCAGGTCAACCCGGCGGGTTACCGAAACCTCCGGCAGGCAGCCGGACTCTCCGATCCAAAAAATCGTCTTTCCGTGAGTCAGCAGCGCTGCATCAGAGATCAGATGATATTTTCCACAGGACATGGTCACTGCCCGGCAATGATGCCAAAGTGTGTACATAACAAACCTCTTTAGTCGCGTGCTGACTCACGTTTGCGCAGCCAGTAGTAAACAATCGCCGGCAACAACAGCCCGATAATCCATGAAATATCCACGCCACCTAACACTTTGACCATTGGCCCGCTGTAGAACCCACTGTCGATAAATGGCGTTTGTACTATCACCCCTAACAGATACGTTCCCAGCCCGACAGCATTCCATGCCCGGTATTTCCCCGCCGGATTATTCAGCGCAGCAATGTCGATCGACTGATGGTTGAAAAAGTAGTAATCCACCAGGTTCACGGCACTCCATGGAGTGAAAAAGGTTAACAGGAACAACAGGAAGGATTTGAAGGCACTCAGGAAAGAGTGCTGGCCAATCATTGCAAGCCCCGTGGCAACAATAATCACTGCCGCCAGAATGGCCAGACGTGCCAGTTGACTGAGGTGTGCCACGCGGCCACGGCAATTGTAAACGGTGGCCAGACACATCATGCTGCCATAGGCGTTCAGAGTGTTAATTGTCAGTTTGCCAAAAGCGATACTCAGATAGAGCAGGATGGCTACCCCACCGGTTCCGCCGAGGCTGACGATATATTCAACCTCATGCCCCATCAGTTTGCCCTGTGATAACGCAGCCGCAAAGACTCCCATGGTCATCGCAACCTGAGCACCAATAACCGATCCGCCGCCAACGGCAAAAAACACTTTACGTGACGAGGTACTGGCAGGCAGATATCGGGAATAGTCAGCCACATAGGGGCCAAAGGTAATCTGCCAGGAAGCAGACAGACCGACCGCTGTCAGCAGCGTCGCCCAGTGAAATGGCTGAACGGTTAACAGTTCACTTAACGAGTGAAGGGTTCCCATTTTCCAGAACAGCCAGACAAACGCGATAATCCCAATCAGACTCGCCAGTTTGCCCATCAGGTGAATTAACCGGTATCCGGTATAAGCGATGATTAATGTGGCAACCGCAAAAATAACAATTCCGCTGGTTTCGGAAATGCCAAAAATAGCAGAGATCGCCTGCCCGGAAAGTACCGCTCCGGTGGCAATAAAACCAAGATACATCAGGCATACCAACAGAATGGGCAGGCAGGCACCATAAACCCCAAACTGCACGCGACTGCTAATCATCTGCGGGATGCCAAGTTTCGGCCCCTGGGCAGCATGCAGTGCCATGACGATGCCACCGGCAACCTGGCCGATAGCTAAACCAATCAAAGACCAGAACACATCTCCACCAAACACGATGGTCAGCGCACCGGTCATCACTGCCGTGATTTGCAGGTTTGCCCCCATCCATAAGGTAAACTGACTGAAGATACTGCCGTGACGTTCATTGTCAGGAATCGGTTCGATAGAACGGGTTTCGGTAAAACTATTTTGGCTCATCGTGATCTCCCGCAACCAGTAAATGTGCGGCCTGAGCCGCACGATATATAACGGAAACAGCAATTTCCGTGCCTCATTGTCCGGATCAGCCGTTAATCATCGGCAGATTCAGACCCTGTTCACGGGCACACTCGATCGCAATGTCGTAGCCGGCATCGGCATGACGCATAACACCTGTTGCCGGGTCATTACTCAGAACCCGGGCAATACGTTCTGCGGCTTCATCGGTGCCATCACAAACAATGACCATCCCGGAGTGCTGGGAGAAGCCCATACCTACACCGCCGCCGTGGTGCAAAGAGACCCAGGTTGCGCCACTGGCGGTATTAAGCAGAGCATTGAGCAACGGCCAGTCTGATACAGCATCGGAGCCATCTTTCATCGATTCTGTTTCACGGTTCGGGCTGGCAACGGACCCTGAATCCAGATGATCACGGCCAATCACGATAGGCGCAGAGAGTTCGCCACTGCGAACCATTTCATTAAATGCCAGGCCGAGACGGGCGCGCTGACCTAAACCGACCCAGCAGATGCGGGCAGGTAATCCCTGGAAGCTGATACGCTCACGGGCCATATCCAGCCAGCGATGCAGATGTTCGTCATCGGGAATCAGTTCTTTTACTTTGGCATCGGTACGGTAAATATCTTCGGCAGAGCCTGACAGTGCCGCCCAGCGGAAAGGCCCAATCCCCCGGCAGAACAATGGACGGATGTAAGCAGGAACAAATCCAGGGAAATCAAAGGCATTTTTCACACCCATTTCCATCGCCATCTGGCGGATATTGTTACCGTAATCAAATACCGGAATACCCTGTTTCTGAAAATCCAGCATCGCCTGAACATGCTGAGCCATCGAGTTTTTAGCGGCGAGGATCACGGCAGCCGGTTCTGATTCTGCTTTAGCGCGATAAGTTTCCCAGTCCCAACCTACCGGCAGATATCCGTTTAACGGGTCATGAGCACTGGTCTGGTCTGTAACCATATCCGGACGTACACCACGGCGAACCAGCTCAGGTAATATCTCTGCTGCGTTGCCGTGTAATGCAATAGAAATTGCCTCACCTTTGGCGGTGTAATTTTTCAGGCGTTCCAGTGCATCATCCAGTGAGCTGGCCTGTTCATCCACATACCTGGTACGCAGACGAAAATCGATACGTGACTGCTGGCATTCAATGTTCAGTGAGCAGGCACCGGCCAGTGTGGCAGCTAACGGTTGAGCACCACCCATTCCACCCAGCCCGGCAGTCAACACCCAACGACCACGTAAAGAGCCGTCATAATGCTGACGGCCTGCTTCAACAAAAGTCTCGTAAGTGCCCTGCACAATCCCCTGGCTGCCAATATAGATCCATGAACCGGCGGTCATTTGTCCGTACATTGCCAGTCCTTTGGCATCCAGTTCATTAAAATGCTCCCAGGTTGCCCAGTGTGGAACCAGATTGGAGTTAGCAATCAACACACGCGGAGCATTGCTGTGAGTTTTAAATACCCCTACCGGCTTGCCTGACTGCACCAGCAATGTTTCATCATCTTCAAGCTGTTTAAGTGTTGAGACGATTTTGTCATAGCATTCCCAGTTTCTGGCTGCCCGACCAATGCCACCATAAACCACCAGTTCTTTCGGGTTTTCAGCAACTTCAGGATCAAGGTTGTTCATCAGCATCCGCAGCGGAGCTTCTGTCAGCCAGCTTTTAGCATTCAGCGTGTTACCACGCGGGGAACGGATTTCAACATCACGAAAACGGGTTGTTTGCTTAGTCATGCGCCTTACCTTCTTCATATTACCTGCAGTCAGTGGCAGGGAGGGGGTGTGTACTGCACCTTACTTGTATATACATGATAAGCATATTTAATGCCAGGTTGATAAAAAACATAAATTCCCATTATTAATCAATTTGTTATTTAAATTTATTTTTAATAAACCCGGACAAAAAGCAGGAAGGTTATTGCATAAAGTTCAATTTTAGTGCAAAAAACAGCCGCAAACGCACTGTAATCGTGCAAAAAATACTAAAAAACCGATACCGGTCACGAAAAAATTAATAACCACGCTGAATATCTTCGCTCTCTCACTCAGATAGCCTAATAAATAAAATCAAATTAATTCTTATTAAACAACACACTAACCAAACACAGCTCAAGGCAAAAACTGCAGATGGCATAAAGATTGCTAGTTGTACATACAAGGATATACATCAACAGCATTTATCCGCTGTCCTGTTACAGCGAGTCATTCACCAACACCATGGAACATCAAGATGATTACCTTCCGGAATGTAACCAAACACTATGGTAACGGGGCAGTTGTCGTCGACGGGCTGAATCTTGAAGCTCAGGGCGGGAAAATTACGGTACTGGTTGGCCCAAGCGGCTGCGGTAAAACCACCTCATTACGAATGATCAACCGCCTGGTTGAACCTTCTACCGGGCAGATTCTGCTTAATGGTGAAGCTACCGAACAAATGGATGTTGTCCAGCTACGCCGCCGTATCGGCTATGTCATCCAGAATGCCGGGCTGTTTCCACATAAAAACATACTCGACAATATTGCAACCACCGCCATCCTGTGTGGCGTCGCCAAAACTAAAGCCCGGAAACGGGCTGCAGAGTTGCTGGAAGTAGTCGGTCTGGATGGCTCAATGTCTAAACGTTATCCGTGGCAGCTGTCCGGCGGACAGCAGCAGCGGGTGGGTGTCGCCAGAGCCCTGGCCGCAGACCCTGAATTTATGCTGATGGATGAACCTTTCAGTGCCGTTGACCCGGTGGTCCGTGAGCAGTTACAGGATGAGTTTTTAAGGATTCAACGGGCGGTCAGTAAAACCATCATTATGGTAACTCATGATATCGATGAGGCCATGAAACTCGGGGATCAGGTGGCAGTATTGCGTCCGGGAGGACGACTGGCCCAGATAGCGACCCCGGGAGAATTACTGAATACGCCACAAAACCCGTTTGTGGCCGATTTCATCGGCAGGGATCGTGGCTATCGTAAACTCAGTTTTCGCGATGCAGGCAGTGACCTGCCGTTGCGTGAGGAGCCTTCGGTTGAACTGGGGAGTAGCCTGTCACAAGCCCGCCAGATAGCCATTGATCCCTGGGTGTTAGTCACTCATGAAGGAAAAGCGCTTGGCTGGCTGGATACCCGTCAGCAAATCGCCACTGCCGAGGTGCAATTTGTCAATCTGGGAGCAACCTTCTGCCATGTCTCAGGCTCACTCCGCCATCTGCTGGATGCAGCACTCAGCTCTCCTTGTCACCGTGCAGTTTTAGTCAATGATCAACAACAGCCTCTCGGCAGCATCGCGCTGGATGAAGTACTGAACAGATGCAAAAGCACTCCGGCGGAGGTGGTATGAGATTCGACTGGCTATGGAGTCAACATAACACCATCCTGCAACTGCTGCTGTGGCATAGCTATTTATCCATTGTCCCTGTGTTAGTGGGTCTGATACTGGCTATCCCTGTGGGTTGGGGAATCAACCGGCTGTCGTTATTAAAGTCTTTTATTATCAATATATTTGGCCTGCTTTACACCATTCCTTCGCTGGCCCTGTTTGTATTGTTACCACCGCTGCTCGGCACCAAAATCCTTGACCCGATCAACGTACTGGTTGCTCTGACCATTTATAGCTTTGCATTACTGGTACGCATTGTCAGTGACGGGCTGGATTCGGTATCGCCGGATACCCGCCAGGCCGCCTCTGCTATTGGCTTCACGCCGCTACAGCAGTTTTTCCAGGTCAATCTGCCTCTGGCAGTGCCGGTGATTGGTGCTGGTATGCGGGTCGCCATTGTTTCTAATGTCAGTATCGTTTCTGTCGCCGCATTAATCGGCACCCCGCAGCTGGGTTCACTGTTTACCCAGGGATTTCAGTTGCAGTTCCTCACTCCGATTATTGCCGGCATTGCGCTGAGCATATTACTGGCACTGATCCTGGATCGGCTGGTGGTATTTACCACCCGTCGGCTCAGTCACTGGCAACCCCTGAGAGGATAATCATGATTGACTGGTTTTTAAATCCTGCCCACTGGACCGGGGACGACGGTATTCTGCCACTGCTGGCTCAGCATATCGGCTACAGCGCCGTGTCACTGTTGATTGCGGTAATTATTGCCTTTCCGGTGGGATGCTATACCGGCCATACCGGTAAAGGCGAAGCCTTACTGATCGGCTCAACTAATGCACTGCGTTCACTGCCCTCTTTCGGGCTTATTATTCTGCTGGTGATATTACTGTCGGGATCATTTGAATCGGATATGGCATTTGTCGTGCCTTGTATCCTGGTTCTGGTGGTACTGGCCCTGCCGCCGGTGGCGCTCGGCGTTCATGCCGGCATTCGTGCGGTCGAACCCAGTGTCAGAGATGCTGCCATCGGCATTGGCTTAACTCCGCGTCAGATCTTACTGCAGGTTGAACTGCCCTGTGCACTGCCACTGATCCTGTCCGGTATTCGCAGTGCTGCTCTGCAAATCATTTCTACTGCCACCATTGCGGCTTATGTCTCTTTAGGAGGACTGGGCCGGTTAATTATTGATGGCCGCGCTGCCAATGATTTTAACCAGATGGTGGCCGGGGCGATATTAATTGCCCTGCTGGCTTTGCTGATCGATGTGTTATTTGCTCTGGGAGAAAAATATGTCGTGTCTCCCGGAATTACCCGCCGTTTGAAAACCCAATAACCGCGCATAGTGCGCCAAAGGATATCAAGATGAAGATGAAAAACAGTGCCCTGACGCTCCTTTCTGCTCTGCTGCTATCGGCCACCAGCGGTGCATGGGCAGCCTCTAAAGTGATCATTGGTTCTGCTGACTTTCCGGAAAGCCAGTTACTGGGAACCATTTACGCCGGGGCGTTAAAAGCCAAAAATATTCCGGTAGACACTAAACTGAATATCGGCAGCCGCGAAGTCTATATTCCTGCGCTGCGGGATGGCTCGATTAATGTTATTCCGGAATACAGCGGTGCATTACTGAGCTATCTGGATGCAAAGAATGATGCTCACAGCAGTGATGAAGTCGCAAAAGCCCTTGCTGCAAAACTACCTGAGGGCTTAAAAATGCTGAATATTTCACCGGCAGAAGACCGTGATGTACTGGCGGTCACTCAGAAAACCGCTGAGAAATATCATCTGAAATCCATCAGTGACTTAAAGCCCATTGCCGGGCAACTGGTTCTTGGCGGACCAGCTGAATGGAAAACCCGTCATGAGGGGCTACCGGGCCTGCAGGAAGTTTATCAGCTGAAATTTAAAGATTTCAAAGTATTAGATGTCGGCGGACCGCTGACTCTGAGTGCTCTGAAAAACAACCAGATTCAGGCAGCAGACATACTCTCCACTTCTCCGGATATCAAAAAGAACCATTTAGTGGTACTTGAAGATCCTAACCATTTGTTTGCAGCCCAGAATGTGGTGCCTATTGTGGCAACCGCTGCCGTTGACAGCGCTGCTGAAGCAACTCTGAATGAAGTTTCCGCCAAACTCACAACAGATGACCTGATTGATATGAATGAACAACTGGCAGAATTTACCAGTATTGATGATGTTGCCCACCAGTGGCTGGTAAAACATGGCATGAGTAAATAAAGGCTAATCCGCATGAGTATCACTTCTGCCACGACGATCACTCTGGGAACTGCAGAGTCATCGATTGATGAAATCATACAGATAGCTGACGGTGCCCCCGTCAGTCTGGCTACCGATGCCCTGCAAAACATGGACAGGGTTCATAGCTACGTTCGTAACGCTATTGATCAGGGGGAAGTGATTTACGGGCTGACAACCGGAGTAGGTTCTCTGGTCAGCACCCGGCTAACTGCCGAACAAATCGCCGATTCGCAGATCAATATGCTACGCAGCCATGCCTGTGGCACCGGAGCGGATCTTTCGATTCGTGAAACGCGTGCCATGATGGCAGTCACGCTGAAATCATTACTGCAGGGATACAGCGGAGTCAGTTCGTCGCTGGCAATACGACTGTCGGAAATGCTTAACCGTCAGGTTATCCCCTGGTCACCTTCCGGGGGATCGGTGGGTTATCTGATTGCCACCGCCCATATTGGACTGTCGGTGTTTGGTGAGGGGAAATGCTGGTATCAGGGGCAGTTACTGCCCTCTGCACAAGCATTAGCGCTGGCAGGAATGTCTGTCGTTAAACCCGGGCCCCGTGAAGGGCATGCCCTGATTGGCGGCACCTACGAAATCACCGGGCTGGGTTGTCTGGCGATAGCCGACTTCCGGCGGTTATTGCCGGTGGCGGATATGGCGGGCGGGATTTGTCTGGAAGCCTTGTGTGGTAACACCCGGGGCTATGATGCCAGGCTGCATCAGTTGCGGCCGCATCCGGGACAGCTGGAAACCGCCCGCATTATGCGATCGCTGCTGCGCGACAGTGAAATTCTTGAAACCTGGAAAAATCACCGGGTTCAGGATGCACTCAGCCTGCGCTGTATTCCGCAGATTCACGGTGCAGTACGCGATCAGCTGGAAAACTGTGCGCAGATCCTGACACGGGAACTTAACAGTGTGACCGACAATCCGTTGTTTGTGATTGAAGATCAGCAACTGATTACCCTGCCCGGCGGTAACGGACACGGTGCTCCGGTCGCTTTGGCCCTGGATGCTCTGGCTATTGCTATCGCCCAGCTCAGTACCGCTTCACAGGCACGTTCCGACAGGATAACCAATACGCACCTCAGTGGATTACCGGCTTTTCTGGTGCCTCCGGGCAGTGGGATTTCGGGCATGATGATCCCCCCCTATGCCGCAGCGGCACTCGCCGGGGACAATCGCAGCCTGGCTGGTCCCGCCAGTATTCATACCGTTTCCACCTGCGCCGGTCAGGAAGACCATATCAGCATGGGGGTGTCTGCCGCGAGAAAGGCGTTAAAAGCGGTTGAGAATGCAGAGGATATTATCGGAATCGAGTTACTTTGTGGTTGCCAGGCTCTGGAGTTTCACCGCCCACTTAAAGCATCGGTGGGTAGCGAAGCGACTCTGGCACTGGTCAGGAAGCAGGTTCCTTTCCGCCAACAGGACAGCGCCGTTTATCCTGACATGCAGGCTATTCGTGGTCTTATTCGCGAAGGAACACTGGCCCGGCTACTCACGGATCTGAGCTGCCAGTAACTGATGTTTACTGACTGTGGCTGATTTCAGACAGCGTAACCCTGGCAAAGGATGTGCCGGGGAAATCGCTGACCGACAATACCTCTTCACCGTCAGTCAACAGACAGTCATAGCGCTGCAGTAAAAACTGCTCTCCGGCGCTGTGTACCGTCAGGCTGGCGCCGGCATTCAGCAATAACCGGGTTCCGCCCTCATAGTGCCATTCAGCCAGATCGCTCCAGTTGACGGTTGCCCGAAAGCTGTCTGCGCGGTAAATCACATTAAAATCCAACAAAGGCCCGTCAACCACCCGGCAATAAACCTGCGATGTTCCTGAAAAATCTGTGGCACAAAATGGCCGGATAAGCGCCCCGGGCTGACCGTCAATGTCCAGATACATTCCTCCGCCTTCCAGCACACTGATATTACGCAGATAGCCGTCGAAGCGGGAAAACGGTCCGGACTGGCTGATCGTCGCCACAGAAATTCGCCAGTCATATTCTCCTTGCAAGTCTCCGGACTTGCAGATTTCCCGGGTTTCTCCCTGGCCATTTTTCCATGGCATCACGGTCACATCCTGAAAGCGCAGTACGCGGATCATTTACGCATGCTCCCTTCCAGCCGGTAACGTGGACCCGGGTACACCAGCCTGACACTGGTCACAATTTTTTTCTCTTTTTGTCCGGTCCAGGTACGGCGGTTCACCAACAGACAAGGCGTAATTTCGTCAATCTCAAGATAGGTGCTCTCGTTACGACTGACATTTATTGCTTCAATAACGTGCTCGCCCTCAACAATAGGGGCAATTGAGGAAAGATAGGCATTCGGAGTGATACGGGTAAAGTCCTGCTGTAGATAATCAGGAACTACCTGGCTGTTAACCAGCCGGTCTTCCAGCATCACCGGAACCCCATTTTCATAATGGCAAATCAGGGAGTGATACAGCC
Source organism: Tatumella citrea (assembly GCF_002163585.1). Taxonomy (NCBI): domain Bacteria; kingdom Pseudomonadati; phylum Pseudomonadota; class Gammaproteobacteria; order Enterobacterales; family Erwiniaceae; genus Tatumella; species Tatumella citrea. Next base: position 577,834 of record NZ_CP015579.1, on the reverse strand, counting down.
GGCTGCCTTTCTGCATTTCAAAACTCAGCGCCTGCTGTGCATCAGCAGCGATTTCTGTCAGACGAAAGACCCTGGAATGGTGGCGATGTCCCCTGCTGGTAATCTCATCGGCAATATTATTAATTTCCAGCAGTGCCGACTGGCCACGGATTTCGGCAACAAATGTCCCGACTCCCTGCATCCGGACCAACAGTCCTTCAGAAGTGAGTTCACGCAGTGCCCGGTTGATGGTCATCCTGCTGTAGCCAAATAAATTGACCAGTTCACTCTCAGAAGGAACCCGAAAATTGACCGGCCATGTACCGCTATGAATTTTAGTCTTGATCATCGCCTTAACCCGCTCATAAAACGGAGCAGGAATGCCTGGCTGTTCGTCCATAAGGAGAATTTTTTCCTGATCTGACTGTTCCATTTATCAATCCTCAATGTAATAACAAACGCAGTTTACTCCATGCCTATTTAGATGTATATATACGTACATGTATATACAAATAACCCCGGAGAGATAAAAGATGGCTGTCTGGTTTGCAGAAAAAGCATTGCTTCCTGAGGGCTGGGCAAAAAATGTCCGGATTACGGTTTCCGACCAGGGGGATATCACCTCAGTCACCCCGGATTCTCCGCCGGAAGGAAGCCCGTTGGGTGCTGTCGTGGTGCCTGGCATGCCAAATCTGCACTCTCATGCTTTTCAGCGTGCTATGGCCGGCCTGACCGAAGTTGCCGCCGACCCTGCCGATAGTTTCTGGAGTTGGCGTGATTTAATGTATCGCCTGGTGGCAAAAATCACTCCCCAACAGACCGAAATTATTGCCCGTTATTTGTATACCGAAATGCTTAAAGCGGGCTATACCTCTGTGGCCGAGTTCCATTATCTGCACCACGATCCTCAGGGTAGCCGCTATCCACGCCATGAAGAGATGGCACTGCGTATTTCCGAAGCAGCCCGCCAGGCCGGTATCGGGCTGACACTGCTGCCGGTTCTCTACAGTTATGCCGGATTCGGCGGCCAGACCCCGTCACAGGGCCAGAAACGTTTTATTCATGACACCGAAAGCTACCTGTCACTCCATGACAAGCTGAGTAAACAGTTAGCCACAATTCCGATGCAGCGTACCGGGATCTGCTTCCATTCACTTCGGGCAGTCACCCCGGAACAAATCACGGAAGTTCTGGCCGCCACTTCCCACCCTCAGCCGGTTCATATTCATATTGCTGAGCAACAAAAAGAGGTTGATGACTGCCTGAGTTGGAGTGGCCAGCGTCCGGTGGAGTGGCTGTATAATAATTTTCAGGTTGATCAGCACTGGTGCCTAATCCACGCAACCCATCTGACCGATCAGGAAACTGATACTATCGCAGATTCACGAGCGGTAGCCGGACTGTGTCTGACTACTGAAGCGAATCTGGGAGACGGCATTTTCCCGGGTCAGAGATATATTGCACGGGGCGGTATATGGGGTATTGGTTCAGACAGCCATATCAGCGTCAGTGTCAGCGAGGATTTGCGCTGGTTTGAATATGGGCAACGTCTGCAGCACCAGCGGCGTAACCGGCTGACTACCCCGCAACAACCCTTTATCGGTAATGTTCTTTACCAGGGTGCGCTACAGGGCGGATCACAGGCTCTGGGTCAGCAAACTGGCCGGATTGAAGCCGGTTATCGTGCCGACTTACTGGTACTGAACCACGAAGATCCTTTTATTGCCACCGCGGATGACAACATGTTGCTGAATCGCTGGATCTTCGCCTGTACGGCGAATCCTGTGCGGCATGTGATGACCGGTGGACGCTGGGTGATTCAGGATGGTCGTCATCAGGATGATGAATTACTGAGACAGGAATTTATCCGGGTCATGCAACAACTGGCCGGTTAATGGCTGACAATATTCCGCCACCGGCCGGTATTTCCTGCCGGTGGCAATATCAGCCCACTTTATTCCCGTAATTGAAACTGATTTGTGAGTTGTATTCACGAGGCAGGCGCCGGGCTTCCAGATAGACTGATTTCCAGTACGGATTATTCAGTGAGGAACGAACAACGCCGCGGCTGACCGAGGCATGAAGGAAATGCCGGTCGGTATCATAGAAGCCAACATGTAATTCATTTTTAATCCGGAAGAACACCAGATCGCCCGGCAATAAATTGGCCTGGGCCACAGGTTTCCCCATATTGATTAATTCTTTGGTGGTCACGCGTTCCATCGGGATATTAAAACGGTCTTTCAGGGTTCGCCAGACAAAGCCGGAACAATCTACACCGGTCAGTTGTGTTCCGCCCCACTGATATTTAGTGCCCTGCCATGAATGCATCTGGTCATGCAACGCGGCAATCACAGAGATGAGATCCGATTGCTGAGCATTTTCGGTATCGGCCGCTACAGTGACAGTTTGCCTGGGTTTCGATGAACAACCTGCCAGAACACAAAACAGCAGACAGGCGATAATTTTAGCGGGCGCAGAATTGATCATCGGCAGGTTTCTCGGGAACAAAAGGGAATAAGAAATTTATACCGTAAATAACTAAGAAAAATGAATAGCAAATTGGCGAATTCTTAATATCTTCGCGTAATTTACATAAATTTACAGAGAGGATGACCTTTTATGTCCCGCACCCCGGCTATTTTGGATAAAAATCTCTGTTTGCCATGAAATATATCCGTTCTGTTATTAGTGTTTATATCCTGCCAGTGAATGTTGCCGTGATGGCTTAGTAATGTGACAGAAAGAAAATAGCGTTAATTAGATTATCCCCCCGTCCGGAGCAGTCCGTAAATTCCACTGGTTATTGTCACATCCGAAATTAATAACCGAACCGGCGATAATTTATTATCCGGGTACTGTTTTATGGCCATTCAACACCGCAACCAAACCGTGTGACCGCATGATATCAATACTGTTGGGGATAGTCTGGTCTCTGATTTTCTGCCCGTTTAGCGGAGAATAACTCAGACCAGCGACTATCTTCCGGTTGCCAGGGATTTTAGTCACTAATGCAGTGAAATCTGGCTATATTGTAGTAAAGCTTAATGGTTTTCTTTTTTGATACCTTTTTCCAATGGGGATTTTTGTGATTCTGATTATCTATGCGCATCCTTATCCGAATTACTCGCACGCTAACCGCTTTATGCTGGATCAGGTCAGAGATCTGCCCTACGTAAAGATTCATTCACTGTACGATCACTACCCGGATTTCGCGATTGATATTGCCCGCGAACAACAGCTGCTGTCCGAAGCCAGTCTGGTTATTTTACAACACCCGATGCAGTGGTACAGCATGCCACCTTTGCTGAAACTCTGGCTGGATAAAGTGCTGACTCATGGCTGGGCTTACGGCCATAACGGCCATCAGTTGCAGGGAAAATCGCTGATGTGGGCAGTAACTACCGGCGGAAATCTCAACCATTTTAGCCTCGGAGACCATCCCGGTTTTGAGGTACTGGCACAACCGATACAAGCCACCGCCCTGTATTGCGGCATGAAATGGTTGCCTCCGTTTACCATGCATAATGCTTTTGTCAGTGGTGATAACGATTTGAAACAACAGGCGACGCAGTACCGGAATCGTCTGGAAGCGTGGAAGGAGCAATATCATGGATAGTCAGAATATGCTGGAAGTCCTGATTTATCTGGGGTCAGCGGCACTGATTGTGCCAATAGCTGTGCGGCTCGGCCTGGGGTCGGTGCTGGGCTATCTGATTGCCGGCTGTATTATCGGCCCCTGGGGTTTGCGGCTGGTCTCCGATGTAGAAAGCATCCTCAATTTCGCTGAAATCGGCGTGGTGCTGATGCTGTTTATTATCGGGCTGGAGATGGACCCGAAACGGTTGTGGAGTATCCGTCGCCAGGTGTTCGGTAGCGGCAGTCTGCAAATGGTAATTTGTGGGGGATTCCTGGCGGTGCTCTGTCACCTGCTGGGGCTGGACTGGCCGGTTGCCATTCTGGTCGGGCTGACACTGGCGCTCTCCTCAACCGCTATTGCCATGGCGGCGATGGCGGAGCGTAACCTGACAATCTCTCCGGTTGGCCGTTCCTCATTTTCAGTATTGCTGTTCCAGGACATTGCCGCGATTCCGTTAGTCGCCATGATCCCGCTACTGGCCGGAGGCGGCGGTGCTATGGATCTGCATTCGGTGCTGATTTCCACCATCAAGGTGATTATTACTCTGGTGATCGTCGTGTTGCTGGGCCGTTACGTTACTCGTCCGTTGTTGCGTTTTGTCGCCCGTTCCGGGCTACGGGAAGTGTTCAGTGCCATCGCCCTGTTCTTAGTTTTCGGCTTTGGCATCCTGCTGGAGCACGCCGGGTTGTCGATGGCGATGGGCGCGTTTCTCGCCGGGGTATTACTGGCCAGTTCTGAATATCGCCATGCGCTGGAAAGCGATATACAACCTTTTAAAGGCTTATTACTGGGTCTGTTCTTTATCGGCGTGGGAATGTCGATCGACTTTGGTACCCTGATCCACGATCCTTTGCGCATTATCATCCTGCTGGTTGGCTTTCTGGTATTTAAGATGGTTTCCCTGTGGATTGTGGCAAAAATCACCCGCATTTCCCGGTTACAACGACGCTGGTATGTGGTGCTGCTGGGGCAAGGCAGTGAATTTGCTTTTGTAGTTTTTGGGGCCGCCCACAGTGCCCGGGTACTGGACGATAGCTGGTCTAAAGCATTGATCCTGGCGGCTGCTTTGTCTATGGCTGTCACTCCTCTGCTGCTGGTGCTGGTATCCCGTACAGAGAAAAGTGGTCAGGGTAACGATTTGCCTGCTGATACGATTGAAAACGAGAATCCGGCGGTGATCATCGCCGGTTTCGGTCGTTTTGGTCAGATTGCTGGTCGTATGTTGCTGGCAGCTAAAATCGATGTGGTGGTACTTGATCATGACCCGGACCATATTGAAACTCTGCGAAAACTGGGGATGCGGGTCTACTATGGTGATGCCACCCGTGAGGATCTGCTGGAAGCGGCCGGTGCTGGCAGTGCAAAACTGTTAATCAATGCGATAGATGATCCGCAAAACAGTCTGGCACTCACCGAAATGGCCAGAGAGAGCTTCCCGAACCTGAAACAGCTGGCCCGTGCCCGCGATGTTGAACATTTTATTGCGCTGCATAAAGCCGGTATTGAGTTTCCTGAACGTGAAGTTTTCGAAAGCGCTCTGAATATCAGTCGCAGAGCATTGACGGAGTTGGGTATCGGCCCGTATGAAGCCAAAGAGATGACCGATATCTTCCGCCGTTATAACAGTGAGATGATGCTGCAACTGGCTGAAGGGGAAACAGATTTCGATACCCGCGCCAGCATGATAAAAAATGGTCACAACCTGGTCAGCTCTCTGATTATCGATGATCAGCAGCATCTGACGAAGGTACGTCTGCATGGCTGGAAAGGGACCGACGAAGGCTTGCATAACGAGACTGGTAAACAAACAGACAACAGCTAGCAGCAGCTACAGGTCGGTTTTCCAACCGACCGTGTTATCAGGCGAATGACGTAAAGCCGTCTAAGATACAGGAGCCCCCACTCTGGAATACCACAGTGGGGTAACCCTTGCCAGAATGAGTACCAGAGAGATAAGCCCTTTGCCCGGCACAGCCTGAGCATTGTTCAGGCTGTGCCGGAAAGCCGTCTTCTGATGTCCTGCTTTGACGTTCTGTGAGGAAAAACACTAAACATCAGTCCGGGATAAAACCAGCCATCCGACATCCTGCCTGCCAGAGCTACTCCCCTACCCTTTTCAGCAAATCTCATGGCCTGCCATAATAACAAACACCCTGCGGATCAGTACGTTACTCCAGTGCCAGCAAGGCAAAACTGGCTAACCAGTGACCGCCACTATAATGGCTTTCGACGACATGACCCACACTGGCTTTAAGATGTCGCGAAATGGCGTCCTTTAACTCAGTTTGTGCGGGATGATTGTCGGCTAAGGCATGAGAAATATGTTTCATGCACCATGCGCGGCTAAGGTTTAATCCGTCAAGATGAGCAATTTTAGGGTCAATACGATCACTAACCACCGCCGGGTTCATCAGTGTAGAGGCAGCTCCTAAATCCGGTAAGAAATTATCAAACCAGCCAGCAAAATCTGAGGCCACTTTACTCATTAACAACGCTTCAACCAGCCCTCCGGAAATAAATTCATCCCCTGCAGGTTCATAATTTGCCGGGTAGTCAACATCCGCAAGATAATAGCTCTTTGCAGCATTCAGAATCACTGTCTCGAGAGTCTGGTCCTGCAGTGACCGGGCATAATCCAGGCCCAATACCAGAGCGAAGGCGGTATTAAAATGAGTTCCCACCCGAATCGGGTAGGTTAATTTACTCAGGTAATCCATCAGCCGTTCTCTGATATCCCAGGTCAATGGCTCCAGACACCGGGACCACTCAGTAGCCTGAGGCAGAGACGAATTTTTAAGTTCCTGCGCCAGCGCCAGTAACCATCCGTATCCGTACGGTCGTTCAAACGACGCACGGGAGGGTGCATTAAAGTAAGCCAGTTCCTGTGCAATATTGTCCGGCGTGAAGTGCTCATCAAAAAGTGTGATGATCTCCGGCCGGCAGGTAAGCTCCGGATAAAGGCTGAGACAACGAAGCAAAAGCCAGTAACCATGAACCGCAGAGTGCCAGTCATAACAGCCATAGAAAACAGGATGCAATTCCCGCGGAGACAAAACATCAGCATCCCCGTTCAGTAAATGCATAATGTGGTTTGGATATTGCTGACGCAGATACTGCAATGGCATCCGTGCAAAGGCTTCCGCCTGTTGCTGAGTTAACTTCATACCCACTCCTTAATCTGTTGTCGCATTATCGAAACACGAGAAAATACATGAGGAAAACATTAACCACCAGCAGAGTGATTGCCGTAGGGATCTGGATTTTGATCACCTGATATTTATCTTTCAGTTCCAGCAGTGCAGCGGGAACAATGTTGTAATTCGCCGCCATCGGCGTCATCAGTGTTCCGCAATAGCCGGCATACATCCCGATGGTCAGCAGCGGCGCCGGATTTGCATGTTGGATATTGATTAAAAAAGGCAGGGCGATTCCCGCTCCCAACACAGGGAAAGCCGCAAAGGCATTACCCATAATCATGGTGAAGATGGCCATACCGACACAATAAATCACCACCAACATAAAGCGGTTATCCGGGTTTACAAACAGACTCACTATCTTTTGCACCGAATGTCCCGTATTGGCTGCCACAAAGACCCCACCCAGCATCGCCAGCATCTGTGGCAGGATCACCGCCCAGCCAATGGTATCAATCAGGCGTCGCGATTGCCGGACAGCTTCAAGCGGGGTGCCACGGGTAAGCCACCAGCCAGTTAAAATAGCCACCAGGCAGGCAACGCATAATGCAGCCAGTGTGAGTTGTTGCTGGTCAATCAGATACACCCCTCCGATGGAGATGCCCTTCAGAAACAGGGTACCGAGCACCGTAACCACAGGAATCAGCAGTGCTGGTAAGAAAAGCCAGTTTTTCAGTCGCTCTGAAGAGGCAATACGTTCAGCTTCATCAGACGTTTTATAATGCCCTTTACCCACCAGGCCAAATCCGGCAAGCAGCGCGATGACAATAACCGCGCCACCAATGATGCGATACGCCAGCGAGCGACCTAATTCCTGTATCATCAGATCGCCGAACAGAAAAATACCACCGAACAGGAACCAAAACAGTGCAGTAGTAAAGCGTTTAGGGTTACCCCGATCACGCAATGTCATCATTACCAGTAACATCACGATAAAACCAATCAGATAATACACACGGTTCATGGTAATCAAGGTTGTCATTCGATACCCTCCCCTTGAGCCCGGGAGGCTTTCCAGGCCATGACTTCCCGGTGAATACTGGCATCAAGTCGCAATAAACGGGACATATGGATAATCAATGCCGCGATAGCTGTCGGAATAGCCCACAGGCCGATATGCAGCGGTTCGACACCAGTTATTCCGTTTTCCCTCAGGAAGGCATCAATCAGTAAAACTGCGCCAAAAGCGATAAAGATATCTTCACCAAAAAAGACCGCGATATTGTCACAGGCTGCGGCATGGGCTTTGATTTTGTCACGGATAGACTGAGGAAGTTCACCGTACTTATTCAGCGCGGCGCCTTCGGCCATTGGGGCCAGCAAAGGCCTGACCGTTTGTGCATGGCCGCCGATTGACATTAAACCGAGCGCCGCCGTACCTTCTCTGGCGACAAAATAGATCATCAGGATTCGCGCCGATGTCGCACTGGCCATCTGAGCGACCCAGGACTGGACTCGCTCTCTCAGGCCGTAATGTTCCAGCAGCCCAATCACCGGAAGGATCAAAATAAATACCGCCAGCGAGCGGCTGCTGACGAATTTTTCGCCAAAAGTTTCCAGCAACATGCCGAAATCCATTCCGGTCAGTAAGCCGGTTGCCAGCCCGGCGACCACCACGACCAACAGCGGATTAAAGCGCATGGCAAAACCAATAACCACTATCGGTATACCGATCAGTGGCAACAACTCCGAACCATTCATAAAATTTCCCCTGTAAAAGTGACTGGTGCAGCCGGTGGTTTCTGAAAACACCCCGGCAATAATTTATCGACTGAGTGATTTATCTGATTGTTAAAAAAGATATTTTTTGGCAGTTACCATATTAATTCAGAAGAAATCCCCCGTAGCGATAGTATGAAAAAATATATGTTATTACTATCTCTTATCGCTGAATGCGCCTGTTACGGCCTCACGGGTTAATTAAATCCGTGCTCCGAACCCCGTCAGGCAACAACATCCTATGCAATCCTCTTGCCAGAATAAGGCCGTGAATGTTCCCGTGTGGTGATCGGTGCAGCTCACAACTTACAGGCCAGCAAAATGTCACCGGACCGAAGGTGAAACCTGATTCCCCGCTGCGTAACTCAGTTGAAAGATGGCCATAACCCGGTGAGGGCTCTGATTATCGATAACCAGTAATATCTGACTAATGTACGATTACCTGGCCGGACAGAGGCCGGTGAAGGTTGGCATACCGCAGAAAAATGTCGTTATAACTGCTGGTGACAGGCCACGGCAACGCTCATAATCATCGCAGCGCCAGCAGATTTACTCTGGCGCGGCGAATTTACCCACAGACAGACGGATACGAACTATCCGGCTAACGCCAGGCGACAATGATGAAACAAATTACTTTAAGTGATATGCAACAGCAGAGTGCTGCAGCAGCGGCTTCTCCGCGATTACGCGCCCACCGTAATCTGCATCCGGAGCTAACGGACCCGGTGCAGCGACTGGCGATTGCCATGGAACCGGGCACCTATGTCCGCCCCCACCGCCATCCACATACCTTCGAGTTGTTGCTGCCATTAAGTGGCCGCTTCCTGGTACTGCATTTTGACGATGAGGGTAAAGTTCTGCGGCGGGCAATTCTTGGGGAAGAGAGTCGGGTACTGGAGACCGAAGCCGGCGTCTGGCATGCGGTATTATCTCTCGATCCTGGTGGGATTATTTTTGAAGTCAAACAGGGAGCCTACCAGCCGGTCAGTGAACAGGACTCAGCCGCGTGGGCTCCGGCCGAGGGCGAAACCAGCTGCGCAGAACTGATGGCGTGGTACGCCACCGCTCAACCGGGTGACGACGGAAAATCAGCTTTTATTAAGAAATAAATTCCGGATGTGGGCGGCAGGAAATTATCGTGCTAACAGCCACCCGCAACCTGGTTATCTCACCGTCTTAGCAGAGCGATAACGCCACTGCTGCAACACCCTTTCACCGGCCATAATAAATAAACTTCCCACCGGCACCAGGCTTATCAGTGATTCCCCGGGACCGATGCCCCCCTCCTCTTTAGGCTGTAATAACAAATCACTACAAGCCTCACCAAACGGACGGGTCAGAACGCAGGCACACCAGAAACACAGCACCCTGTTGGCATTAAAGGTAAAGCAGGCCACGGTAACAATTGCCACCCATACGCCAAAAAACAGTGCGGTACTGTCGTAGCTCAGTGCCAGCCGGTTTGCCAGACCATCTCCGGCCAGAGTCCCAAGAGAACAGCTGCCAAACATCGCCAGCCAGTAGCAGGTCTCGCGGCAGGGGTTATCCGTCAGTTCAGGAGCCAGCGTTTTTTCCCTGATATACCAGGTTATAAAGATAATCAGTAACAATCCGGCAAATCCCGGAGCAGAGATACAGGGTGATAATTGCCAGACATCAGTCAGACTGTCGGTGGTTAGCGTGCTGAAAATACTGACCAGCGAAAGTGTCGCCCAGTAACTTATCGCCTGATACTGTGTAGCATTCATCTGATAAAACAGTGCGATGATCAACAGTAAACCACTCAGTAACAGCGTAGGGTTCAGCCCTAACTGCCAGTGAATATTCAGATAATCGGCGGCAGCCTGTCCGCATGTGGCTGACATCATCTTCACCAGCCAGAACGTCAGCGTAATTTCCGGCAACTTACCGGGCGGCGGCGCACCGCAGGGTTTACTCCTTACGGTGGGCGCGATGTTGTGGGTCTTGCCCGTAAACTCTGTCATATCACCTGTCCGGCCTGTGATACCACTGATTAGCGGATAGCCTGGCGAACCAGCTGCAAGCCAACAGGGATGAGAGACAGGATGATAATAACCAGTGCCATTAATTCCATATGCGCCTGCACCCATGTTACCGATCCCAGCCTGTAACCCATGCTGATAAAGAACAGGCACCAGCTAAACCCTCCGGCAAAATTCCACAGCAAAAACTTACCTGCCGGCATCTGACCGGTTCCCGCAAGGAACGGGGCCAGTGTTCTGACCACCGGTATAAACCGACCGATAAAAATTGTCGCAGTGCCGTATTTTTCGAAGTAGTGCCGTGTCCGGGCTACATGCTGTGGCTTAAGCAAACGCTGGTTAATAACCCGCTGCCCAAACACTGAACGACCAATAAAATAATTCAGACAGTCACCGGCAAATGCGGCGACCACCATCACTGAAACTGCCAGTACGGGGGAAATATGGCTGCCGGCCATAAACGCGCCCAGGGTAAAAATGAGCGAATCTCCCGGCAGGAACGGGGCTATCACAAGGCCCGTTTCGCAGAAAATGATCAGCGCAATTATCGCCAGGCCCCAAAGCCCGTATTGCGCCAGCAGCTCACTGATATGCTGAGCTGAGAAGAAGACTAACAGGTCATGTATTGCCATCGATGGCTCCGGAAAAGGCTGAAATAACTTTCCCGAATTATCAGCTTTCAGCCATGACCAGAGAGCAACCTGAGTATTACAATTTTGTAAGAATTGCCGCTGTTAACTGTCTACAGGGGCAACTGAAGAGTAAAACAGCTCCCCTGATGCAGGGTACTGGTCACCTCTATTTTCCCGCCATGCAGTTCGGCAATAGTTTTCACCAGTGCCAGCCCTAACCCGGTATTTTCGGCATGACTACGGGCATCATCAACCCGGTAAAAGCGGTCAAAAATATGAGACAGATGTTCAGCACTAATCCCTTCGCCATTATCAGATACCGATAACAGAACACAGTCATTGTGCTGTTGTGCGCTGAGCTCTACCCACCCGCCAGCGGGAGTATGTCGCAGGGCATTGGAAAGCAGATTAGAAAGTGCACGCTGTAAATGCAGCGTGTCTGCGTGAAACATCACCTCACCTTTACTGGTTAAGGTAATATTTTTTTCTTCCGCCAGGATATCGTAAAAATTGATCAACCGTGCGAATTCTGTCGCAGAATTTAGCAGTTCCGGATGCAGTGGCTCACGGCTGTTATCTGCTCTGGCCAGAAACAGCATCGAAGAAATCATCCGCGATAATCTTTCCCCTTGTTCGACAATCGCCGCCAGTGTGTCACGGTATTCTTCTGTACTGCGGGCCTTGCTTTGCGTCACACTGGCGGCAGAAATCAGATTATTAATCGGGCCACGCAGTTCGTGAGCAATATCGGAAGAGAACCGGCTAAGCTGTTTAAACGAAGATTCCAGTCGCGTCATCATTCCGTCAAACGAAGCTGCCAGGGTATTCAGTTCAGCGGGCCAGCGTTGTGTTGCCAGTCGGGTATGCAAATGTTCAGCATGAACATATTCAATCTGTTGGCTCATCTTACGCAGCGGCGACAGCCCGCGTCGCGCCAGCCAGTAACCGATGGCAGAAAAGGCAACAATCGCCAGTGCAGCGGCTACCTGCATCCGCTGCCAGTAATCCTCAATAATTTCATTATTTCTTGAGACATTTAAGGCGGCCTGCACCAGCCACGGCTGATTACCCTTCAGAATAAAATTGGTCGAGGCAATCAGATATTTTTCGCTGATATCCCCGGTTCGGTAACGCCAGCTGGTATACCTGAATTCCCGGGACGGAGGAGGAAAATCAGCCTCAGGGGTACGCATATTCTTAGACTGCGCCCAGACCTTTCCATCCGGACTGATAATCCGCAACGATAAGCGATCCTGACGGGCAATAAACTCAAATAACTCTTTCTGCCAGAGATCTTCGGGACCCTGACGTTCACTAATGGTGGTGGCTATTTCCTGTTGAAACTGCAAAGTACTCCGCAGTTCACTTTCATCCTTCTGAGTCAGCTGGTTACGCATTGTGGAATAAAGCAGCACCGAAACACTGTACAGCACCAGTGTCATGGCAACGGTAAACCACAATGTCAGCCGTATAGTGATCGGCAAATTACGCGGTATCAGTGTCATTTCTCTCTTCCAGAACGTAACCCGCGCCTCTGATGGTATGTAACAGTTTAACGTCATAACCGTCATCAATTTTACTGCGTAACCGGCGGATAGCGACATCGACCACGTTGGTTTCCGGGTCGAAATTCATATCCCAGACCTGCTCTGCCAGCACAGTCCGGGATAACACTTCTCCACTGCGACGCATTAGCAGGCTTAACAGCAAAAACTCCTTCTGCGTCAGTTCAATGCGCTTTCCGGCACGGGATACTCTGTGACGGATAAAATCGAGCTGTAAATTACTGATTTGCAACGCAGGTTCTTCGGCTGCGGCCGACAGAGTTGACTGGCGGCGCATAATCACCCGGACTCTTGCCAGTAGTTCACTGAATGAAAAGGGTTTTATCAGATAATCTTCTGCACCCAGTTCCAGTCCCCGCACCCTGTCTTCCACATCATCTCGTGCCGTAAGGAACATGACCGGAGTAGTTTTCCCCGCCTGACGTGCCAGTTCCAAAATTTTCCAGCCATTCATCCCCGGCAACATCACATCGAGGATTGCCAGATCGTAGTCGCTTGTCAGCAGATAATGCAGCCCGTCAACGCCATTGCTGGCCACATCTACCACAAAGTCATTTTCTTTCAGACCCTTAGAAATGTAGCCTGCGGCCATCGACTGGTCTTCAACCAGTAAAAGTCTCATGATTCCTCCTGTGGCGGACTGGCTGTAGTGTGCGGTTTCACCGAACGGTCAAATAACAAATACAGCACCGGTGTGATAAATAAAGTGATCAGTTGCGAAAACACTAAACCACCAACAATCGCCACCCCCATCGGCTGGCGGAGTTCAGCCCCTGCCCCCCAACCGCAGGCTATCGGCATGGCCCCCATCATGGCACAGAGGGTAGTCATCATTATCGGCCTGAAACGCTGCTCACAGGCCTGCACAATAGCTTCATAAGGCGATAAATGGTGTGTCCGTTGTGCCACCAGCGCAAAATCAATCATCATAATGGCATTCTTTTTCACAATACCAATTAATAACAGAATACCAATCATCGCAATAAAGGTAAGGTCCATATGCAACAGCCGTAATGCCAGTAATGCACCTACAGCAGCCGAAGGCAGGCCGGTTAAAATGGTCAGCGGATGAATCCAGCTTTCGTACAACACTCCCAGGATGACGTAAATCACGGCAAGCGCCATCACAATAAGCCAGATCTGACTGGACTGAGATTGCTGATACAACGCGGCCTGACCAGCATAACTTCCAAATACCGAAGGCGGCATCTGAATACTGGCTTGTGCCTGACTGATGGCCTGAGTTGCATCTGATAACGATTTCCCGGGTGCCAGATCAAACGACAGTGTGATGGCCGGCAGTTGTCCCTGATGATTCACAGCGGTAACACCCTGAGTTCGTGAGATATGTACAAAAGTCGTCACCGGCAACAGGGTATTTGCAGCTGAACGCACATAAATTTTGGACAGATCGCTCTCGTTCTGCCGGAACTGGTTAGCAACTTCCATAATGACTTCATAACTGTCTTCCGGGGCAAAAATCGTCGATACCTGCTGGGTACCAAACGCCGCGTAAAGGTTACTGCGAATCTGGCTGATATCAACGCCCATCAGCGAGGCTTTATTTCTGTCAATCTGCAGACTGGCCTGCAGTCCATTAAGCTGAGCATCGCTGTTTAGCCCGACAAAGACACCTGTTTTATTCATTTCATTCATCAGCTTATTAGCCCAGTCATTCAGCGATACCCCTCCGCTGCTGTTGACCGACTGCAGTGTGTACTGGTAGCTGCTTTTTGAGGTTCGGCCACCGACTGTCAGGTTCTGTTGCGGACTAAAATAGACTGTAATTCCTGGCAGGCCGCTGGTTTCGCTACGCATTTTGCTAATCACCTGCGCCATTGGCGGTCGCATCGTTTGATCTTTCAGCATCAACGTCAGTTGTGTCGTGTCATGGTCCACCTTGGTGACCATATCTTTAACTGCCGGATCCTGTAGCAAGCGTTGCCCCAGTTGTTGTGCAATCTTAAGCCGTCCGTCGTATGACATATCCTGTGGGGTATCGATATTGGCGGTGATTAACCCGATATCTTCCTGCGGGAAAAATCCTTTAGGCGCGCTCCAGTAAAGCACTGCTGTCAGTAACACCATCGCGACTGCCGTCAGGATCATCAGGGCCTTATGATTCAGTGCCCGCATCAGCAATTTCATATAACCCTGACGCAACGCCTCAAAACCGCGTTCAAAATATCCGGACCAACGCGGCTCCCGCTCAGTATGTGTGGTGGGTTTAATCAGCATTGTGACCAGCAACGGAATAATGGTCAGAGAGGCGGCGGCAGAGACCAGAATGGCCAGTGAAACAACCCAGGCGAATTCGTGAAACAGCAGTCCCATCGTACCTGGCATAAAAAAGATCGGAATAAACACTGCCACCAACGATATGGAGATCGATATGACAGTAAAGGCAACCTCCCGCACACCTTTCAGCGCGGCCTGGAACGGCGTTTCCCCCTCTTCCAGGTAACGCATAATATTTTCCAGCACCACAATGGCGTCATCCACCACCAGTCCCACGGCAATGGTCAGCCCCATCAGTGAAATGTTATCCAGACTCATTCCCAGCAGATACATCAGCCCGAAGGCACCCAGCAGCGACACAGGAACGCTGAGAGCGGGGATAAGTGTTGCCCGGACATGCCGTAAAAACAGCAGAATCACCATGACAACCAGAGCTATCGTCAGTAACAGCGTGATATTTACATCGTGGATGGCACTGCGGATCGACAATGAGCGATCGTTAAGTATTTTCATATGTACCGACGCGGGCATCTGTGCCTGCAATTTCGGTAACAGCTGATGAATCGCATCCAGTGTCGCAACGATATTAGCCCCAGGCTGGCGACTGATGCTCAGCACAATAGCCGTGTGTCCGTTTACTGCACTATAGCTGAGGGTATTTTCAATACTGTCCTGCACACTGGCAACATCAGAAAGATGCACCGGCTGGCCGTTACGGGTTGCAATCACCACGCCCGCAAAATCTGCCGCGTTTTTCAAATCCCCCTGAGTCTGCAACATCATCATCTGGCGCTTACCGTCCAGCTCACCAATCGGCGAGCTTGAGTTTGCCGCAGTCAGCGCAGCCTGTACTTCCGATAGCGTCAGCCCGGTCGCTGCCAGCCGGTCCGGATCAATTTCCACCCGAACGGCATAGCGTTTTTGACCAATCACATCCACTTCTGCCACACCTTTGATGGTCGAAAGCGCAGGAGAGATTAAGTCATCACTAAAACGGTTAAGATCCGAAAGCGTCATCGACGGTGAGTCGATACCAATCTGCGCTATCGGCGCATCGGCCGGATTCACCTTGCGAAATGATGGGGGGGTGGTCATTTCCGCAGGCAATTTTTTCATGGTCTGATACAACGCCGACTGAACATCCACCGCCGCTGAATCGATATTTACCGAAGGATCAAACTCCAGAACAATAGTGGTCGCGCCTTCCAGACTGTTGGATGTCATGGTCGACAGACCTGGGATGGTCGAGAGATTTTTTTCCAGCGGCAAAGCGACCGAAGTAGCCATAGTCTGCGGACTGGCCCCCGATAATGACGCATTCACCTTGATGGTAGGAGTATCAAAGGCCGGTAACGCCGCAACCGGCAAGTGATTCCAGCAAATAAATCCTGTCACTATGACCGCCAGCCACAACAACATCACTGCTACCGGTCGCCGGAGGCACATCTCAGAAAACTTCATCAGTTACTCTCCGGATTTACAACATTAGCACCGGAGCTAACCCTGACTGCCATGCCCGGACGCAGGCTATTGGCACCTTCCACCACCACCTGCGTTCCCTGTGAGATACCTTCAACAATAGCCATCTGTTGCTGAACTCTCAGCAGTTTGACCGGCTGGATTTGTGCCTGGTGTTTATCGTTAACCAGATAAATAAAATGACCGTCCGGACCATTCTGCACAGCCTGAGGTGGCAGTACCACCGAACCGGCAGTGACCCCTGCATCGACCGTCACCGCCTGATAAGCCCCCGGCCAAATCAGATGTTGCGCGTTACTGAACCGGGCTTTCAGGGCAATGGTCCCGGAATCGGTGCTGACGGTGTTGTTGATAAAATCGAGCGTTCCGGTCACCGCTTTACCGCCGGCATCATTGATTTGTACCAGCACCGGCCCCTGATGCCCGGCAAGAATAACCGCGTTCAAATCCTGTTCCGGTAAGGTAAAGGACACACCAATCGGATCAAACTGGCTGACCGTCACCAACGGAACGGTACTGCCCGGCTGAACCAGGCTACCGGGGTGCACATTCAGTGCCCCTGTTTTACCGCCGACAGGAGCATAAATTTGCGTGTAACTAAGCTGAGTTTGTGCGGTTTTTACGTCATCCTTTGCCGCAAGTAACTGGGCACTGTACTGTTGCTGCGCACTGGTCAGAGTGTCCCAGTCAGAAGCCGAGATGTAGTTTTTTGCTTTTAGCGCCCGTCCACGCGCCAGATCGCGCTGAGCCTTGTTCAGCTGAGCCACCGCAGCAGTCTGAGCCGCCAGAGCATGATGCAAATTTGCCTGCTGGCTGCTGTCATCCAGGGTGAACAGCAGTTGCCCCTTATGAACAAAGTCCCCTTCTTTAAAGGCGACGCTTTTTACGGTACCGGTCAGCTGTGACTGAATATCCACCTGATTGAGTGAAACCGCATGACCCTGGGTGGTTAGCGTCAGCGGCAGCGATTTCACCTGTGCCGCTACCAGACTGACCAGCGGCGTCGCCACTGTTTTGGCCGGTGCCGAAACGGCATTCGGGTGGAAAAACAGATAAGCTGTAAGCAGAAAACCTGCCAGCAACAGAGTGATCTTTAGTGACCTGAATCGTAGCAATTTCATCGCGGTAGCAGTCCGGTATTAAATTGCACCAGTTTACCCGCCACTCCCCGGGCAAAAGGGGGACGGGAAGATGACAATTTTGTCATTTTTACTGGGCGACAGACGCCGGTAATCATTCCGGCGTTGCTGCCATCACCAGCCCGGATAACGTCTTTGTCAGGGCTTAACCGTTATGGTGACTAAGCTCCACTGGCAGATAAATGCCAGGCCATCTGGCTACAGGATTTTAAAAAATGCGCTCTCAGGGCAGATTATTTTTAGGTTGGATTTAAAAATCTGCCACTACCCTGCCTGTTTTTACCATTTGATAAAAAATAGCCGCCCTCAATTTAATTTCATTTAATAGTTAATTTATGATTCAAATAACAGAAAACTCCTCTGAATGGTGCAGAAACATCTTTTATGGTGCGCCAAATAAGTGCAGTTAAATAATAATTACAAATAAACTCACCGTAATATTAAAACGATGCGTACATAAGTATTCCGTATAATTTGGATATATCAATGAATTAGCCAGACACTGTACGCCCGTCGCTCACCCCCACGCTATACAACAAGCAATAAATCAAGATATTTAACTTAAATAACATTGATTTATATCAAAAAAAACTACTGATTGACAAAAGACAGATTGTTGACAATCATCAATCCATTCTAAGTTCACAATTCCCGTCATTGACCAGAGAGAAATATTGCCATGTTTAAAAAATTCTTCTGTAGCATGATTCTGAGTATGTTAGCGGTTTCAGCTGTAATTCCGACGGCTAACGCCAGATCACTGGATGATATAATTAAAAGCGGCACCTTGCGGATTGGTGTATTACCAAATTCTCCGCCGCAATCCTCTATTGGTGCCACCAATCAACTGGAAGGTTTCGATATTGATGTCGGAAATAAATTAGCCAGTGAACTGGGCGTCAAAGCCGACTTTGTCATGACCGAAATTGCGCAACGGGTGCCTTTCCTGGTCACTGATCGTATCGATATCTCGTTAGGTGGTCTGACCCGGACTGTCGAGCGAGCTAAATCAATCAGCTACACCGTGCCGTTACATACTGAATCCATGGGCGTGCTGACCACCGATAAGCTCAATATCAAAAGCTGGAAAGATCTGAATAACTCTAAGTACACGCTGGTACTGATTCGTGGGGTCTGGACTGCTGACTTCCTGAAACAAAACCTGCCGCAGGCCAAAATCCTCTACGTTGATACCATGGCGGATACCATCAGAGCGCTGGCCCAGGGGCGTGCTGATGCTTTAGTTGAAAACATTGAATTCTATATGCCGTTCACTGCCAATTATCCGAACGTCAAATGGAAAGTGTTCCCGGAAGCCATTAACACCTCCTACGATGCCGTAGGACTGGCGCAAAACAATACCCCGTTACGCGATGTACTGAATATTGCACTCTACGATATGCATACCAGTGGTTTCGTTAACAACACCTGGCTGAAATGGTTTAAAGCACCGATGTTAGTGAAAATTAACCCTAACCCTTACTTCTAAGTAAAACAATAACTTATTAATCAACCGAACAATCAGATATTACGGTAATTTTCGGAGAATAGAATTATGCATTACACCTTTCAGTTTGGTGAGGTACTGCAACACTGGAATGAACTACTTACCGGAGCTGCCATTACGCTTGTTGTCGCATTTATTTCATTCTGGATTGGGTGCGTCATCGGACTGTTGGGTGCTCTGGCAGAGCAGCATGCAAGATCCGGGGTAAAAAAATTAGTCCGGGGTTATGTGATTTTCTTCACCAATACGCCATCGTTAATTCAGATTTTCGTGTTGTTTTATGGACTGCCCGATTTTGGCATTGTTCTTTCCCCCCTGACCGCCGTATTAACCGGCCTGTCTCTGAATGCCGGTGCCTACCTGACCGATATTATGCGCAGCGGGCTGATCTCTGTCAGCAAAACCGAGCTGGAAGCGGCACAGACACTGAATCTTTCCGCATGGCAGAGTTTCCGCTATGTCACCCTGCCGCATATTGCGAAAACCATCTATCCGGTACTGTCGAACTTTTTTATCTGGATATTACTGGGTAGCTCTATCGGTGGTCTGTTTGGCGTCAATGAATTAACCGGCGCCGTTATCGATATCAGCTCAACCACCTTCCGCAGTATTGAGGCGTTTTCGGTGGCCGCCGGGATGTACGTCATCCTGACCTTTATTGCCAGCGCGATGTTGTACGGTGTTGGTTACTGGTGTTTCCGTGTCAGAGCGAGGTTTATTTAATGCTCACCCTTTCTCAGCAAATCATTAACTTATGCAATGCCTTTACCCTGGAATTTATCCTGAAGGCGGCATGGAACACCCTGACTCTTTCAGCCATTGGGTGTTCCGCGGGATTAATCGCTGGCTTTATTATTGCCTGCCTGCGCCAGACCAGGCACGTGGTTTTTCTGCCGCTGCGGGTGGTTACCATCGTACTGGTTGAACTGCTGCGCCGGATTCCATTTTTGGTGACACTGTTTTTAATCTTTTTTATTTTCCAGGGGATCGGAATCGATCTCTCCTTCTACTTCATCGGTCTGATTGCCGTCTGTCTGATCGCCAGTGCCTATATGGCTGAAATTTTCCGTACCGGTTTCGAATCTGTGCCTAAAACTCAGATTGAAGCGGCTCAGACCCTTAACTTCAGTCACCGTCAACTGATTCAGTTGGTGATGCTACCGCAGGCATTGCGGGTTGTGATCCCTCCGGCATTCAGCTTTATGGTGTCATTTATTAAAGATACCGCCCTTGCCTCACAACTCGGTGTCGTGGAACTCACGTTTTCCGCCAAAATTCTTATCAGCCGCGGATATTCATCGTTTCTGATCTATGGGCTGATATTGCTGATCTATTTCGTTATGTCTTACCCGCTGAGCCGGTTAGGTAAACGTCTGGAACAACGACTGGCCGCCGGGAAAACTGCCCGGGATACCAGTAAATCAGGTGAAACACAGAGCAACCCACTGTCAACGCTCACTCCCCCCTGATATCGGTCATTGCAAACTATTTACAGGAGCCCGGTTATGTCACAGTTAGAGATTGTTGGTCTGAAGTGTTCTTACGGTGAGCACACCGTATTAGATGGTATTAACCTGACAATTAAGCCCGGAGAGATAGTCAGCCTGATCGGCGGTTCCGGGTCAGGAAAAAGTACCCTGCTCAGAGTGATTATGGGTCTGACCCGTCCTCTTGCCGGCGCGGTGCGGGTCGAAAATAATGAACTGGATTATGACTCAGCACAGAGCGTGCGTGAATTTCGCGAGAAGGTCGCCATTGTGTTCCAGCAGTACAATCTTTTCCAGAACATGAGCGTGCTGGAGAACGTGATGGTTACCCCGGTAAAAGTACAAAAACGTCACGCCAGTCAGGTTAAAGAAGAAGCGATGAGTTTACTGGCCAAAGTCGGGATGCAACATAAGGCCGATGCTTATCCGGCCAATCTGTCAGGAGGCCAACAACAGCGGGTTGCTATCAGCCGTGCGCTGGCATTAAAACCCAAAATATTGCTGCTCGATGAAGTAACCTCGGCGCTGGATCCGGAATTAGTTGGTGAGGTACTGAATACCGTCCGGCAGCTTTCCCGTGAAGGCATGACGATGATTCTGGTCTCTCACGAAATGAGCTTTGTCCGCGAAGTTTCGCATAAAGTAGCAATGATGGATCAGGGAAAGATTATTGAATTTGGTCCTCCGGAACAGATTTTCGGTGATCCCCAGGTACAAAGAACCCGGGATTTTGTGAAAACTGTTGCCTGGCACTAATCCCTGGCGGGCAGATCCGGTTGCCGGATTTACCTGCCCTGCTAAGACCTGAGCAGTTGCTCAGGTCTTTTAATCACCAATTGTTGACTATCATCTATTTCTACCTTAGATAATGCAGCCATGCTATGCTGTTTTTTTTTGCCTGAATACATGGATGGTGAAGCACAATGCCTGTCAAAAATGACCCTGTCAGCCGGGCTCGCCTGGTACCTGTAAATAATATTGCCAGTTCAGATCACGCTGCTGACCAGATTCGCGAAGCCATCGTTCGTGGCATTTTTCAGCCGGGTGACCGTTTGACCGAAAAAAGCCTGACGGATGAACTCAATTTATCAAGACACCCGGTGCGTGAGGCGTTACGTCGTCTGAGCCAGGAAGGGTTGGTTGAGGTCAGACCGAACCGGGGAGCCGTGGTTGCGAAACTCGACCCCTCCAGTATTCTTGAAGTCTATGCCATACGTTCAGCACTGGGTGAACTGGCACTAAAACAGATTCAGACTCACCCTAACCTGCCCGATGCGGCTACGCTCAGGACCCTGGAAAAAATGGCCTCCTCTGCGCTTAAACTGGCTACTCAGGAAAACCAGCAAGCCACCATCGCTAACGACCTGCAGTTCCAGGAAACTCTGGTAGCTGCCAGCGGTCTGGAACGCTGCGCTCGCTACTTCTCTGAAACTACCGTTGAAGTTCAACGATTTAATAATCTGACCAGGATTGTCTACACAGAGCGTGAATCTGACGCCATGCATTATGTTGTCGGACTGCTCGACGCAATTAAAAACAGGGATATTGATAAAGCGCTGGAGATTTGGAAGGATAAATTTGCTAAGGCAGTATCACGCTATATGCAGTTGCTTGAACAGTAGTCCGGAATTGCAGCAGCGGCCCGCTGTGTTGCCGGGGCCGCTGCCAGTTCAGGCAATTATAATGAGATATTCAGGTATTTCTGAGGCAGTTTAGACGCACCACGCCAGGCCGTTATCTCAATTTCAAACAGATATTCCGGGCCGCCTAACGGTGAACAGGTCACGCAACTCGCAGGATCAATTCCACGGAATTTTTCACCGATAAATGCCATCACTTCTTTCACATCACTCTGATTCGGAATAAACACCCGTGAACGAACCACGTCCGCCAGAGTTGCCCCGACCGATGTCAGTGCCCCTTCAACATTACGAAAAGCCTGCTCAGCCTGAGCAACTGCAGTATCCGGCATCGCCCGGGTCTTATAATCACGACCGGCAGTCAGTGACATAAAAATCCATTTGCCCAGTACCAATACCCGGGAATAGCTTTCTTTATCTTCAAGGATGCTGCCGGATTTCACTTTAATAATTTCTTCGATCATCATTTTTCCTGATTTAACGGATTAAAAGGCGGAGGTTCAGAGAGAGATGCCACCATCAATAATCACGGTTTGTCCCGTGATCATGCTGCCGGCAAAACCCAGATAGACGATAAGTTCTGCAACATCATTCGGGGTGCACCAGCGTTGCAAAGGAGTGGCGGCAATCGTGGATTGACGACGTTCTTCTGACCATTCGATAGCCCAGGAACTTTCTACTGAGCCCGGAGCCACCGCATTTACCCGCACTTCCGGGGCTAAAGCATGGGCCAGATTACTGGTCAGGTTAATCACTGCGGCTTTGGACGCGCTGTAAGCAACCGTACTGGCAATGGAACCGAAGCCGGCGATAGAAGCGGTATTAACAATCGCCCCGCCACTGGCTGCCAGGCTGGCAGCTGCGGCCCTGGAACAACGAAATACGCTCATCAGGTTAACGTTCAGCAGAGTGCTCCACAGTTCTTCACTGACGGAATCGAGATCTTTGACGGGGATAGGTTTGGTCACTCCCGGCGTACCGGCGTTGTTCACCAGTAGATCCAGATGGCCCAGTTCGCTGACCGCCTTTTCAACCATTTCTGCCGCCTGTTCCGGCTTTGACACATCGCCGGGAGCAGCAATCACCTTCAGACCTTCGCTACGCAAATCGCTAATTGCCTGTTCACCGCGCGGGTCGTCCGGTAAATAGTTAATGGCAACGGTTGCTCCGGCTCTGGCCATCATTCTTGCAGCCTCTAAACCGATACCGCTTGCCGCACCGGTAATCAGTGCAGTTTTACCCTCAAGTTTAAACATCATCATGGTTATTGTTTTCCGTAGTTGTGGTCATAAACAGGATTCAGGCAGCCTGGCCGGTACGCATTTCCCGCCGCATAAACTTACGTGTTTGTTCCTGCTGCGGGTGATCAATCACCTGCTCTGCACTGCCAATTTCACAGACCAGTCCCTGATGCAGGAAGGCAACACGGTCAGCAGATTCGCGAACAAAATTAATATCGTGGGTTACAACAATCATGGTCATGCCTTCGGATTTCAGCAGGCGCATGGTTTCCAGCACTTCACCCACCAGTTCCGGGTCCAGCGCTGAAGTCACCTCATCAAACAACATATATTGCGGTTCCATTGCCAAAGCCCTGGCAATCGCCAGACGCTGTAACTGACCACCGGAAAGATGGGAAGGCATCATCTTCGCCTTTTCGCCCAGGCCTACATGTTCAAGGTGTCTTTGCGCCAGATGTAACGCCTCTTTACGGCCTCTCTTTGCTACCACCCGCAGCGCCAGAGCAACGTTTTCGATAGCATTCAGATGGGGAAACGCATTGTATTGCTGAAAAACAATCCCCAGTTTTCGGCGCAGGTGATTGATATTGGTATCTGCCGCATGAACACTGATGCCATCAACAACGATGTCGCCTTGTTGAATAGCCTCCAGCCCGTTAATACACTGCAGCAGGGTCGATTTTCCTGATCCACTGGCGCCAATCAGACAAACCAGCTCTCCTTTATCGATGCTTAAATCAATACCTTTCAGCACGTTAACGTTGCCAAATGTTTTTTTAACCCCTTTAATTTCAATCATATCGCCACCTTTTTTTCCAGATAACGGCTATACCGTGAAACCGGATAACAGATAATGAAATAGAACAGCCCGGTTCCCATCAGAAGTACCCAGGTCTCATGAGTCCGGGTGATTAACGTCTGGGTGGCATGCATAAATTCCATGTAACCAACAACTCCGGCCAGAGCACTGTCTTTAATCAGGCTGAGTAACAAACCAATCCACGCACTCAGGCCATAACGGAACATCAGTGGCAGCGAGATGTGATAAAGCTCCTGCCAGTAGTTCATCCCGAGAGAACGAGCCCCGCGTCGGAAGGTCGGTGGCACAGCACTTAACCCTGCACGAGCCACCTCAGAAGTTACCGAAGCCATCCAGACACCGAGTGCCAGGCTACCCAACAGATAAGGCGACAATGGCATACCGATCAGTGAGAAAAAGCTGTTCAGAACAATCAGAGTGATAATCATCGGAACACTACGAAAAATATCGATCACCGGCGCACTGATAATCTGAAACGTTATCGATGAAGCCCGGGCCCATCCCAGAGGGATTCCCAGTAATGTTCCTGCAATTCCGGAAGTCGCTGCCATAGCCAGGGTATTTAATGCCCCATCCAGCAAATAACGGCTGTCTGACCATTGCAGTCCCTGATAACCGAGAACAAATTGCATTGTTACCTCCGATACATCAGACGGAATGTTGCCAGTGCGCCAAACTGAATAATTTTGGCAATCACGTAATAAATTCCGGCAGTGACAATAAAGAACTCAAAAGTCCGGTAAGAGACTGACTGCGCATATTGCGTCGCCCCCGACAGTTCCCGCAGACCAACCAGCATTCCTAAAGAGGTATTCAGCATGGCCCAGACGGCCTGGGTGACGAATGACGGAAATATCAGCTTAAATACCTGAGGAAAAATAACATGCCGGAACGCCTGAAATTTATTCATCCCCAGAGATCTGGCTGTCGCCATTTGTTGCTTAGGAACAGAATTTAATCCACCACGAAATATTTCCGCCAGATACCCTGCATTATTAAATGCGATCGCAAACAGTACGGCTAAATAACTCGATATATTAATTCCGATAGCACCCAGGCCGAAATAAACCAGGTAAAGCTGAAATAGTACCGGTGTATTTCTGGATAACTCTATCCAGCCACCAGCCAGCGTATAATAAAAACCTTTACCTGATTGCCGCGCGACAGAGATAGGCATGGCAATAGCCATGCCTGCTAATACAGATAAAACTGTAATCTGCAGCGTGACCCAGGCACCCGATAATAATTCTGGCCATGCGTTAAACACGATTGACCAGTAGAATTGATAATCCTGCATCAGCGATACCTAATAAGTCAGAGGATCACAACGCGCTGATTAAAAATCCACGCCCGGAACATTAAGAGGAGGAATCGGGCCGTCACCCATATATTTTCTGTAAAGTTCAGCGTAGCGACCGCTGACTACCTGATGCCAGACAAACACCTTCGCCCAGTTGAGGAAATCCGGATCACCACGTCTCACTGCCAGCCCATCCATATCACTTAACGGTGCCAGACCGGCGGCTACAAAGGTCGGAAACTGCCCGCTTTTTGCCAGGGTGTTGTAGACAGACGAGGCCTGTAGAATGGCATCAATTTTCCCCTGTTGCAGCGCCATAAAAGTTTCATTATCACTGGCAAAACCGGTGTATGTGGTTCCGGTATTTTTCCAACGCCCCTGTAACTCTTTAGTAAACAGTTGCTCGAAGGTAGAGCCGACAACAGCCCCAAGTTTCTTGCCTTTAAGCTGTTCGTAACTGGTAATTCCGGTACCTTTACGGGTCATTACGGTTATGGTGTAGTTCACATACGGCTGTGTAAAAGCAACGGTCATTGCCCTTTCAGGCGTGACCGTGGTGGACCCCACCACGATATCAACCCGTTTGGAAACTAATGCCGGAATACGGTCTGAGGCCGGAGTCTGAACAATAACCGGCTTCACACCCAAAGATTTCGCCATATCATCACAATAGGCGACGTCATAACCATCCGGTTTATTATCCGGCGTCATATACCCGGACGGTGGTGAATCTAATACCACCGCACAACGTAATTGTTTATTCTTAATCACAGTGTCCAGAGTGGATTCAGCCATCGCTGAATGCATAGTCACTACGCCCGAAAACAGAATTAAAGCTGCTGGTAAAATACTTTTTTTAAACATAATCACCCCGCGATGGTTTAAATACCTTTATCTTATTTAATAAACTCCGGACACTTTATTTTCTAATCAATGGGTATTAATTCACTTCAGCTGGCATCCAATATCAGCTATCGGACCAAGTTCCTTTTCAATAAGAGGAATCACTTCCTTGCTAAATTTATATAATGATTTCCTGGCTTTCTCTAATGGCATACAACCAAACTGGAAGTTACAGGTATAATTCGCCGGATTCAGACGTTTAATATCCGCAATCATCTTCTCTGCCACCAGGTGAGCATCCCCGACCACCATATTATTGGCAAACTGGTCAAGCGAATATTCGCCATCAAAACCTTCGTTACGAATATATCCATTTTCATCCAGCGGTAATTCGGCTTTGCGAAGGTGATGGGCCATCCGACCGACGTAACGCGCGCGCTCCGCCGCTTCGCGGGTATCTTTGTAGCTGTCAGTCACATGCACATATTGCATAATCGCCAGAGGTTTGGTGACAGGATTTTCCCCAATGCTCTCCCATCCCTGATTCAGGGTATCGGCCATTTTATACAATACAGGCGATCCCAGGGTACTGGCAGCAATAAAAGGCACAGCCTGAAACTTTTTAAACCGGCTCAGTAATTTAGGATGAGAAGAGGTCACAAACAGCTGTGGCAACGGTTTCTGATAAGACTGTATTGCAAAAGTCGTTTTCGGGATGGATAAAAATTCGCCCTGATATTCCACTTCTCCTTCCGTCAGCGCTTTCTCAATCACGTCCCAGTATTCCAGGAAGATTTCGACCTTTTTATCCAGAGCCACGTTATAACGGTCAAATTCATACTGCTGATAGCCAGTACCGATCCCGACCACCAGCCGACCATCGGTCATGGCATCAACCGCCGCAATTTCCTGAGCCAGACGAAGCGGATGATAGAGCGGCAGTACCAGTACCCCGGGAGCCAGTTTAATTTTAGAGGTCCAGCCAGCAGCATTTGCTGCCATCAGCAACGGTGAAGGGCTGCTGGAATAGTTCGCAAAGTGGTGCTCGGCGAACCAGGCAATATCAAATCCTACTTCTTCGGCGGTCTGAACCATCGTTTGAGTATCGCGCATTACCCCTTTCACCCCTTCCGGGTGGTCACGCAGGGTCATCAGGCTAAATAATCCGAGTTGCATTGTATTCTCCGGTAAAAATTAGATTAACTCACAAAATGTTCAGGCAGCGGGGCTGCAATGGCATACGCGCCATTCTGATAAAGCAGTGGTGAAACGGTGTCGCTGAACAGACACTGGCTGACCCTGCCAATCACCACCTGATGTGTTGCATAGGGCAATGTCTGGTCCATTGAACAAAACAGGTTGGCCTGGGCATCAGCAAGATAAGGAATGCCCTCTTCATCTTCCTGCCAGGCGCCAAGAGTGAAACGTTGGTGGGCATCTGCCGGTGAACTAAAGCGCTGTGATATCGGGGCGTGCTGCTGGCTCAGCAAATTAATGCAGTATTTTTTTGCCGACAGCAGTGGCTGCAACAGGCTTGAATTCGTGTTAATACACGCCAGAACAGAGACCGGATCAAAACACAGAGAAGTCACAGCTGTGGCAGTGATTCCGTAGCGAACTCCCTGATACTGGCAGGTAATCACACATACCGTGGATGCCAGCCGGCGCATACAATGCCTGAAATCATCTTTAACACTCACTTCCACAGCAAACCTCCAGATAAAAAAGCATTAATATCAGTTGATTACTAAATTAAAATCATCAACAAATGGTAGATTGTCAACAATTTCAAAGTAGAGACATCATTCATCAGCAACAAAAAATTGTCAACAATCGTTCATTTTACACACATACGAAATACTGATGATTCAATAAAAAACATTAAAATCATGGAGTTAAATTATTCAGTTCAGAGATTTGCTACGGAAGTATTGCTGGTATTGTTCAATATCAGGATTACGGGGCTCTTTTCAGGGGCAATGCAGTGCAGATAACGGGCAGGGACTGGCATTAGGCGCCGGGGCTGAATACGGGTTGGGAGGAAGTGACAGGAATCAGGGTTTAACCGGACGGAAGCCGAAATTATAAAGGTGTAGAGCTGATATTAACCACTTAAAGCAGAGATGGTAATAGTCAGACAATCGTTTGCTGGTAGCCAAGTGTGACAGGGAAATGATCTGCCACACTCAGTCTCTGATTACTTCTGGCTAAACTGCGTAAACGCCGCCAACTGACGCGTCAGGAAATCGCGGGTATCCTGATCGCTTAGTACACCATTAGTTACTTTATCTGTCACTTTGCCGATCATCGCTTCTGGTTTATTCAGTACCTGAGCATCAAAGAACACCAGAATCTGTCGCAGATGGTATTGCGCGCGTGCACCACCAATCGCTCCCGGCGAGGCAGTTTCGATTAACACTGGTTTGCCGGCCAGCGGTTGCGGGCTATAACGGGACAACCAGTCCAGTGCATTCTTCAACACTCCGGGCACGGAGTAGTTATATTCCGGCGTCACAATAATCAAACCGTCGGCCTGCTGTATCGCCTCGGCCATTGCCACCACTGCGGCAGGAAAACCTTCCTGCTGAACATCGGCATTATAATGCGGAAAATCGCCCGGTGAGCCCAGGGCAGAGATTGTCACATTTTCCGGCGCCAGTTCCGGCAGAGTACGGGCAATAACGGCATTAAATGAGGCGCCACGCAGGCTGCCGGTCAAGGTGACAAAATGTAATTTCTTTTCCATTATCATGTTCCTGAGTGATTTACGGTTGTTCCGCGATATAAGCCGTCATGTCGTGGTAGCGAGGCTCCCATCCCAGCATTTTCCGGGCTTTGTCCCCGGAAATTCTGCAATCTGAGCTTAGCGCAATTTTAGCCATCAGCGATCCCCAATGTGCAGTTGCTGCCTGAAGTGGCATTGAGGTGGCATGGCCGGCAAATCCCAGCCGCTGATGCAGGGCCTCACCGATCTGGCGAAACGAACAACAGCCGTTTTCTACATACCAGAGCGTACCGTTAGCTGCTTTTTCTGCCGCCAGCAGATATAAAGCAGCCAGATCATCGACATGCACATTGCTCCAGCTGTTTAAGCCATCACCAATATACACCCCGCAGCTCAGCTCTTCGGCAGCAAGCGTCAACGCCGGAAGTTGTTTGCTTTGACAGTTAATAAAACGTCCTTCGCCATAAACCATAGCGGGTACCATCACCATACTGCGTATCCCAAATGCACCTGCCCGTAACAGCGCTGTATTAATCCGTACACGATCAGGGAACACACCAGTGGCCCGTACCGGAATATCTTCCTGAAATACCTGTTGTACCGCCGCATGACGGCGGTGATTCGCCAGATACCCCGCACCCGACGTATAAATCAGAGTTTTACCACTGCCTTTCATCTCTCTGATTAACAAGGCAGCCAGTGAAATACTGTCGCATTCCGCCGCGTGAATAATAATATCGTTACGGCGCATAGCCTCCGTCAGGGATTGCAGGTTTTCTGCACTCAGATCACAAAATACCGGAGTCATACCTGCCGCACTGATACGCTGTTTATCTTCCTCTTTGCGATAAGTCCCGGAGACGATATAACCAGCCTCTCTGAACGCCAGCGCAACACTCCCGCCGATATAACCGGTAATACCGGTAATCAGTACATGGTTTGATCCCTGCATAGTAAAATCTCGTGATGATGTAGATCTGCAACAGTAGAATCATCAGAAAAATGAGTAATAGACAAAAGGTGCTACCCGCAGTGCAGAAAAATAAATAGCACATATTATTATTTCGTTTTTTCAGAGAATCCTGACCAACATGCCAGATTATCTTCCCGATAAATTCATCCCTGATAAAATAACCCTGCTCTGGTAAATGTTATTAAAATTACAGAACGGTGGCAGATATTTTAACTGTAACTCTTCCGGCCTGATTATATAAAATAGTGAGAGGTGTCAGGTGGTCGCGCGGCAAAGTACCTCAGGGTATTGTCACCTGAAGACCAGTGATCAGCTCCAGTAAACATTGGGTTGCCTCTCCCGGAATGATGTCTTTTTTACGCGCCAGCACCGCAGGCAATTCCGGTGATCCGGAACGGATCCCCCATTCAGCCAACCCCAGGCGGTATAAACGGCCATCACTGATTTCCTGTTCGGCCATGTGCAACGGCAGGCTCCCCCACCCCAACCCTGCCAGCAGCAAGGCTTTTTTGGTATGCAGATTGGTCACCCGCCAGAGATCTAAAGAAGTCACTCCACGGTGCCCCCAATCCTCAAATTCCCTTTCTCCATCACTCAGTACTATCTGACGATAATCGCGCACATCATCAGCACTGAGCAGACCGTTCATCTGTGCCAGTGGGTGCTGTGGAGCACAAACCGCGACTAATCTGACTGGCTCAACGGGTACCAACAAAACATCTTCAACCGCGGAAGTAAAATCCACCAGCAACCCCGCGGCAGCTTCTCCGGAGCGGATCATTTTCTCTGCCCTGGCGCTGGTTGAGACCATAATATTCAGATTCACTCCGAGATATTTTTCCGCAAAGCGTTGCAGCGTTCCTGAAATACGCTCTACCGGATACATGGAATCAATACAGAAGCCGATTTCAGTCTCCAGCCCTGCAGACAATGAACGCGCCTTTTGTTGCAGCAACGTCAGATCACGTAACAGTCGCTCGGCACGCGGCAGCAGCTCTCTGGCCTCCTGGCTCAGAACCGCACGATAACCACTGCGATCGATCAGGGTAACCCCCAGCAGATCTTCCAGCGACTGAATAGAAAACGTGACCGCCGAAGGGGCTTTGTGCAACGCACGCGCCGCCGCTGCCAGGCTTCCGTATTCGGCGATAGTTACGAATATCAGCAATTGATCAATGGTTGCCCTAATCATCTCGTTCTGCTTTCCCGAAGATGTTGTTATGAATTTCCCCCGTATCATCATAGAAGCATTATGCCGATAATGAAAACCTCCCGAAGACAATAAGTCTGCAGAGCCGATATATCCGGTTCCGGGTATTTCATCCACAGTTGTGAATAAACAGGTGTAATTATGAACATCTCAAAATTTATTTTAAATTCATCTGCCTTAATTGTACTGGCTTCGTCTTCAGTCACCGCGCTGGCTCAGGATAAAATGCCATTAATGACGGCAACCCCACAGCAAATTAATATTACCAGCGCTGCATCAAATACAACTGGTGTTGCACAGATAAAAGGCGAATATGCCAAAGTTCTGTATGGCGATCCGTCTAAGGCCGGTTTATATACCGTATTATTATATATTGCCCCGCATAAAAAAATTCAGGCACTGAGTCATCCGGATAACGGATTCGCCACCGTGCTATCAGGTAAATGGTATATTGGTTTCGGTGACAAATTTGATGAATCAAAATTAAAAATGTTACCGCAAGGAGGTATTTATACTGAACCGGCCCTGGCAAATCACTTTGGTGAAACAAAAGACGAGCCGGTAATTTTAGCCATTACCCGCTACGGACCCAGCGGTACGACTTATGTGAATGCTAAGGATACACCGTCTAAATAAACTAATGCCTGTCTGTTAATTCCACTTATCCGTGGAAACGGTGAACCACTGATTGATATTATGTCTGTCAGACAGGCTGGTGTTGCCTGCTGCCCGCCGGAAAATACATTCTCCGGTGGGCCATCCCCATAGCCACGTCGGTAAATTCCTTGCAACGCTATTCATTACTACTGGCAGCCCGGCCAGCATTACTGCGAAATATCCTGAGCCTGCAGTTTTCCAACAGCAATTTTTTATCCCCTTCGGCGTACTCACCTGATCCTCGCTGTAAAATGAGATCAGCTTCACGAAGTTGATTTATTTTTATAACTACCTGAATAATAAATATTTTTATAAATTCAAAAAATTGACTTCCCTGTGGCTTATTCATATATTTGAAATCATGTTTCACATAGTGAAATTAACAGCAAAGTTCTGCATAGCACAACGTTTCTCCCAGGCGGCTTTACGTTCATAGCAGCCATTTCCGATACAGGATATCACCGGTTGCAGGTGAGGAAACGTCGTAACGATTTTCTGCACCTTCGATAGCCTGAACCAAGGACAGTCAAATGAAAAATCAGCGTGTAAAAATTTGGGAAAAAATAGGTTATGGCATGGGAGATGCCGGCTGTAATATTGTCGGGGGCGCCGTATTCCTGTTCCTTAATTATTATTACACCGATGTTTATGGCCTGACCGCGGCCTCGGTAGCAGCAATCTGGCTGGGAGTCAGGGTGATTGAAGCAATCTCTGATCCACTCATTGGTATGATTGCAGACCGGACCCGCAGCCGCTGGGGAAAATTCAGACCTTATATTCTGTTTTTCTCATTCCCCTATGTGGTGTTCTGTATATTAATGTTTACTGTCCCGGATTTTGGTTATACCGGTAAAGTCATCTATGCCTTTGCTACCTATCTGCTGATGTCGGTTACCTACTCATTTATTAATATCCCTTATTGCTCTTTAGGCAGCGTCATCAGTTATAACGATCAGGACCGGGTCTCCTGCCAGTCATTCCGTTTTATGGGAGTCGGTGTGGCAACACTGGTGCTGACCTTGTCGCTGCTCCCGCTGGTCCAGTTGCTGGGGCACGGCAATCAGGCAGTGGGTTATCAGCGTGGAGTGGCAATACTGACCGGGATTGGACTGATACTGTTTATTCTGTGTTTCAGCCTGGTCAGGGAACGTGTGGTTCCGGTCATCCCGAAGAACAATGACTCCTTCTGGCAGGACATCAAAGATATTTTGAAGAATGATCAATGGCTGAGGCTGCTGCTGGTGACTTTTGTTAACGTGCTGCCAGGCTTTATCCGGATGGCCGCAACTCTCTATTTCCTGACCTACATTATGAAAGCCGACAGCAGTTTCAGTACCCTGTTTATGAGTGTCGGCGTGGTAGGAATGATCATCGGCAGCGCACTTGCCAAACCATTAAGTGATCGATTTTGTAAGCTAAAAATCTTCTTTTGGATCAGCCTGGTGTTATTTTTCTGGTCTGCCGCACTCTATTTCGTCAGCCCTGAATATAAGATTAGCTTAACCGTTTGTTATTTCATCCTGAATATCATCCACCAGATAGCCCAACCGGTTAACTGGTCGCTGATGTCAGATGTCGATGACTATGGTGAATGGAAAACCGGTAAGCGTCTGACCGGTATCAATTACTCCTGTAATTTCCTGGCACTTAAAATTGGTCTGGCAATATCCGGAGCACTGGTCAGTTCGGTACTGGCATGGAATGGCTATCATGGCTCACAGGCAGTACAAACCGCCGGTGCCCTGACCACCATTAAAATGATGTTCTTTATCGTCCCGGCCTTTGGTTATCTGTTAACCGCCGTCTGCGTAAAGCTGCTGAAAGTCGACAGAATCCTGATGCAACAGATTTCTGCCGAACTGGACAAACGCAGAGAAAATTATACAGAACTGACCGATTACATTGTGCAGGAACAACGGGTTAAACATCTCACAGAGAAATCAGCATGAATAAAATTCTGAACGCTGACAGTCAGTTGCAGCGACTTTGTTCTCCGGCACTGTGGGCAGAAGGTCCGGTATGGGACGCCCGTCGTGATGCCGTTATTTTCAGTGATGTGAAAGGTAACCGCATGTTTTACTGGCAGCGTAACGGCAATTGCGGGGTATGGCGGGCACACTCCAATTATGCCAACGGTAATGCGTGTGACCAGCAAGGGCGGATTATTACCTGTGAGCATGGGCGTCGCGGTATCAGCCGGACAGAAACCGACGGCACAGTCACACTGCTGGTCGATAAAATTGAAGGCAGACGTTTTAATTCGCCAAATGATGTCGTTGTTAAGTCAGACGGCACTATCTGGTTCACTGACCCGCCTTATGGAATAACCAGCGATGAAGAAGGTTATCATGCAGAAAGTCAGGTCATTGGTTGTTATGTCTATTGTTTTGACCCGCAAACTTCACAGGTCACTATTGCAGTCAGCGATGCTCAACGCCCTAACGGATTAGCCTTTTCACCAGACGAAAAGTATCTGTATGTGGCGGACATGTCCGTGATTGATTTCCCCCAACAAGGCCGCCGCGAACTGCGTCGTTATCAGGTTAATGGTCACCAGGTCAGTGCCGGAGAAACGTTTGCTGAAGTCAGCCCCGGAATTCCGGACGGTTTTTGTGTCGATAACAGCGGGAATATTTATTGCAGCTGTGAAGACGGCATTATCGTGTTTACGCCACAAGGCGAGACCGCAGGGAAAATAGAGGTTCCTGAGCGGGTCTCCAACTGCACATTTGGCGGGCCGGATAATAATGAGTTGTTCATCACGGCCACCACTTCACTTTACCATATCGGCCTGGCTACCCGCGGGTGTGCCTGATCTGTTGCTTCCCTGCTTCAACGGGGAAGCGTTAGCCCTCATAACCCAGTTCGTCAGAAATCGCCGCAGAACACTCTTTCAGTGCATTCCACAGCGGCTCTTCACCGATCTGTGCCAGGCGGGAGGTGGATAATGAAATCGATACTGCAAACGGTACCCGGCCCTGAATATCAAACACCGGCACCGCCAGGCAGGAAACTCCCAGTTCATTTTCTTCACGATCTTTAGCCGTTTTCAGTTCCCGAATCCCGGCCAGCTCCTGCTTCATGACTCCCAGGTCAGTTACCGTATTGCGGGTTAACTGCAGGATATTCTGCTGATTTGCCTGCCAGTACTCATCAATGTACCCATCCTGACCAAAGGCCAGATACAGCTTGCCCATGGCCGAACAATACAATTGCATGTGCTGGCCAATATAGGCACGGGTTCTCAGCATTCCGGTAGTCGGCTCAAGCTTATAAATCATGATGGCATGGTCATCTTCCCGGGTAGAGAAGTTAACCGTTTCCCCTGTCTCCAGGTTCAGTTTTTCAAGATGTGGTGCGGCGACATGAATGATGTTCAGTGAGGAAAGTGCTTTCTGTCCAATAGCAATCATCCTGGTGGTCAGCCGGTAACTTCCGGCAGCCGGTGCAGGTTTTACATAACCGCAGGATTGCAGCCCCTGCAACAGACGGTGCACGGTACTTTTATTCAGTTGAGACAGCTCAGAGAGATGTGCCAGAGGGCAACCATTCGGGTAATTGCTGAGGATCTCCAGTAACTGAATTCCTCTGAACAAACTCTGGCTACCGGCAGGCCGCTCTTTCTCGTCATTCATGTCAGATTTTTCCCTGTTAACTGTGAATTGAAATCAAACCAAAAGGATGGTAACCCAAAGTGTGCTGTGGTTCACGAATTAGTCACAAAAAAAATAACCACATGATTAATAACATTTTTTATATCCATTGTGATTTTGACTTAGCTAGTGTGGATCTATATATTTGGATCATAGTTTCAAATATTGAAATGGCGTTTCAAAAATAAAAGGTGGAACATGAACGTAACCTTCCTACAGTTGAAAACGGTTTTTGAAAAGATTCTGCTGACCCGGGGTGTCACCCCACAACGCGCCAGCGACTGCGCAACCATGTTTGCGCAAACCACTGAAGCCGGTGTTTTTTCTCATGGCATTAATCGTTTTCCCCGCTTTATTCAGCAAATAGATAACGGTGACGTACTGGTGAATGCTGAGGCTAAACCGGTCGCGCAGTTAGGGGCTATTGAACAGTGGGATGCCGGCAGGGCTATCGGTAACCTCACCGCAAAATTGATGATGGATCGCGCTATGGCACTGGCCAATGACTTTGGCATTGGCTTAATCGCAGTACGTAATGCCAATCACTGGATGTGTGGCGGAAGTTATGGACGACAGGCAGCAGAGGCCGGTTATATCGGTATCTGCTGGACCAATTCGATTGCCGTCATGCCACCCTGGGGATCGACAGAGTGCAGAATTGGCACCAACCCACTGATTATTGCTATCCCTGACGATCCCGTAACTATGATCGATATGTCAATGTCGATGTTTTCTTACGGAAAACTGGAAGTCACCCGCTTAGTCGGACAACAGCTACCGGTGGATGGTGGTTTTGATGATGACGGACAACTGACCCGTGATCCGGCAGTGATAGAAAAAAATCGTCGGATATTGCCAATGGGCTACTGGAAGGGTTCCGGGCTGTCGATTGTGCTGGATATGATGGCAACCCTGCTGGCTGATGGTGCCTCCGTCGCCGAAGTTACTCAGGATAACAGCGATGAATACGGTGTTTCTCAAATTTTCCTCGCCATACAGCCAGATAAACTGATTGACCTGCCTACCCGCGAAGCAAAACTGGAACGTATCAAACAGTTTATTGTAGATGCAGAACGCGCAGATGCCGGAGTTGCCATTCGCCTGCCTGGTCATGAATATCGGAGTATTATTGCAAAACATCGTGCTCAGGGTATCGAAGTGGATGACAAGGTGTGGCAAAAAATACAGCAACTGACGGAGACACAATTATGATCTTCGGACATATCTCCCGTCCCCTGACCTGCCGGTTTCCGGACGTTATTATGAAAGGGCTGGACTTTTTACGCGGTACTGATTTTACCTTTCTCCCGGCTGGTAGAATTGAAATTGATGGCGAGAATATGTTTGCTCAGGTACTGGATTTAACGACTGCACCTATCGAAGAAAATAAACCAGAGTCTCATTATCGTTATCTGGATATTCAGTTTCTTGCCAGTGGTTGCGAAAAAATTGGTGTAACTATTAATTCCGGTAAAAATAAAACACTACCGACTCCACCCGGATATAAAGATATTGTTTTTTATTCTCCGGTGGAAAATGAATCCTTCCTGACCATGGAACCTGGCAGTTTCGCCATATTCTTCCCGGAGGATATCCACCGCCCAGCCTGCGCTATCAGAGAGCCGCTTGCGATCAGAAAGGTGGTGGTAAAAATAGATATCTCACAGCTTTAATTTAATACCGATAATTTTATTCAGCGGAAATAAACCTGGAGTGCATTTGAAATAATACGCAATCAATAAACGCACATAAACTCTGTTAACCAAAAACAGCAGGTAACTATGAATACTCATCAGGCAGCCAAAGGTATTGCTATACCTAAACAACGGTGGCTGAGAATTATCTCGCCAATAATTATCACCTGCATTATTTCTTATATGGACCGGGTCAATATTGCTTTTGCCATGCCTGGAGGAATGGATAAAGA
Source organism: Tatumella citrea (assembly GCF_002163585.1). Lineage (NCBI taxonomy): Bacteria > Pseudomonadati > Pseudomonadota > Gammaproteobacteria > Enterobacterales > Erwiniaceae > Tatumella > Tatumella citrea. The sequence goes on along the minus strand of NZ_CP015579.1, from coordinate 540,263 downwards.
TTTATCCGTCTCTGCCAGTATGGCCGGATTGGCCGGCGGAATATTTTTTATAGGTTATCTGTTCTTACAGGTTCCCGGTGGAAAAATAGCCGTACACGGTAGTGGTAAGAAATTTATTGGCTGGTCACTGGTGGCCTGGGCAGTAATTTCAGTTCTGACCGGCATGGTTACTAACCAGTATCAGTTGCTGTTTTTACGCTTTCTTCTGGGGGTATCAGAAGGGGGTATGTTGCCTGTTGTTCTCACTATCATCAGTAACTGGTTTCCAGATCGTGAACGCGGCAGAGCCAACTCAATCGTGATTATGTTTGTACCCATCGCCGGAATAATCTCCGCCCCGCTGGCAGGCTGGTTAATCTCTTCTCTGGACTGGCGCTGGCTGTTTTATATTGAAGGTTTACTTTCTCTGGCGGTACTGCTGCTGTGGGCACTGACTATTTCTGACCGCCCCGCCGAAGCACGCTGGATCTCCCGGGCCGAAAAAGATTATCTGCTCAAAACCTTGCGGGAAGAGCAGATAGCTCACCAACCCCCTTTGCGTAAAGTCACTCTGTCGTCAGTGCTGGAAAACAGAACTTTATGGCTGCTGATTGCACTTAATTTTTTCTATCAGGCCGGAATCTATGGCTACACATTGTGGCTGCCGACCATTTTAAAAGATATGGCGCATAGCAGCATGTCCCTGGTCGGTTTACTGGCAATTCTGCCTTATGTCGCCGCCATGGCCGGTATGTTCCTGTTTTCCCGGTTATCGGATAAGAGTGGCAAACGGCGCCGTTATGTCATTCTGCCCTTGTTCGGATTCGCGTTATGCATGGCATTGTCAGTAATCAGCCAGGGCCATTTATGGATTTCTTACAGCGCACTGATTGGCTGTGGTTTTTTCCTGCAGTCAGCTGCTGGGGTGTTTTGGGCAATTCCGGCCCGGTTGTTTAGTGCCGAGGTCGCAGGCAGTGCCCGTGGGGTAATTAATGCCTTAGGTAATCTTGGCGGTTTTTGTGGCCCCTATCTGGTCGGCATCTTTATTACTTTTTATAGCCAGGCGGCCGGTGTCTATTTCCTGGCAATTTCGCTGGCGATTGCCGGAGCTCTGGCATTTTGCCTGCCACGCCGCTGCGATATGTCAGCCAGCGAAATCGCCGCTGAAGATGCAAAGATTGAACCGCTGCCCGGACATGCCGGGAGGGTATTATGAGCAGCACTCCTCGTTACTGGTTAAGCATTGATTGTGGCGGCACCTATATTAAGTCAGGCCTTTATGATCAGAATGCTCGTGAAGTGGGGATAGAACGGCAGCCACTGGTAACACTGACTCCGTCTTCTGGTTACGCCGAGCGGGATATGCACGAATTATGGCAGCGTTGCGCCACCACCATATCCCGGTTACTGGACAGGTACCCTTCCGCTGCTCAGCACATTGCGGGCATTGGCCTGTCCGCCCAGGGTAAGGGACTGTTTTTGCTGGACAGAGAAAATCAGCCGCTGGGTAACGGTATTCTCTCTTCAGACCGGCGGGCTGCCGAAGTGGTGGCTGAATGGCAACAGCAGGGAATTGCACAGCAACTCTATCCGTTAACCCGCCAGGCATTGTGGACCGGGCATCCGGTATCACTGCTGCGCTGGATTAAACAACATCAGCCACAGCGTTATCAGAACATCGGCTGTGTGATGATGGCACATGACTTTCTCCGCTGGAAACTGACAGGGGAGAAAGGTGCAGAACTCAGCAATATCTCTGAATCTAATCTCTATAACATGCGCACGGGAACTTATGATCCGCAACTCACCCGTCTGACCGGTATCAGTGAAATGGATGGCTGCCTGCCACCCATTGTCGGTTCCGCAGATATCTGTGGTTATGTGAGCGAAACTGCCGCCAAAGTCACAGGATTAGCTGTCGGTACGCCTGTCTCAGGTGGTTTATTCGATGTGGCCTCAGTCGCAATTTGTGCAGGAATCCGGGACGAAAGTGCCCTGAATGCCGTGATGGGTACCTGGGCAGTCACAACCGGAATTGCCCATGAACTGCGCGACCACGAACAACATAACTATGTCTATGGCCACTATGTTGAACCTGGCCAGTACATTGTCCATGAAGCCAGCCCCACCTCTTCCGCAAATCTTGAATGGGTTAAAGATCAACTGAATATCAGTGATTTCGACCAGATGAATACTCTGGTGGCCTCACTACCTGCCGCAGACAGTGAACTGTTTTTTCTGCCGTTCTTATATGGCAGCAATGCCGGACCGGATATAGCCGCTGGCTTTTACGGTCTCCGGGCTCACCACACTAAAGCCCATCTGTTACAGGCGGTATTTGAAGGGGTGGTATTTAGTCATATGACCCATATCAGTCGCATGGCTGAACGCTTCCCACAAGCGAAAATCTTACGTGTCACTGGCGGACCGACCCGTTCTCCGATCTGGATGCAGATACTCGCTGATGTGTCAGGTATGCCACTCGAATTACCGAGAGTTGAAGAAACGGGCTGCTTCGGTGCCGCCATTATTGCCATGGTCAGTACCGGGCATTTTCTCGATGTGGCAACGGCCCAACAGCATATTCAGCCAGACCTGCGGCAGGTTAAACCTAATCGTGATCTGCAGGAGAAATATCACAAAAAATATCAACGTTATCAGCTACTCACTCAGGTCTTACAGGGTTATCACAACCGCATTAAGGAGCAGAATTTATGAGCCGCCCGCTGCTACAGCTCGCTTTAGATCATACCGGACTCAATGCCGCGCTGCAGGACGTCGCCCTGCTGCATTCCGAAGTGGATATTATCGAGGCCGGAACCATCCTCTGTCTCTGTGAAGGATTAACTGCAGTAAAAGCACTAAGACAACATTGCCCGGAGCAGCTGATCGTCGCCGACTGGAAAGTAGCTGATGCGGGAGAAACCCTGGTCAGGCAGGCTCTGAACGCCGGAGCTAACTGGATGACCATCATCTGTGCCGCGCCGCTGGCAACAATTGCCAAAGGCCATCAGACGGCCAGTGAATTGGGAGGAGAAATTCAGATTGAACTGTTTGGCCAGTGGACTCTGGATGATGCCCGACAGTGGCACCGCGCCGGGGTCCGGCAAGCTATTTATCATCGCGGCCGTGATGCCCAGGCGAGTGGCCAGCAATGGGGTGACGCCGACCTGGCCAAAATGAAACAGCTGTCAGATATCGGTCTTGCACTGTCGGTGACCGGCGGCCTGACCCCCGAAGATCTGCCGTTATTTCGTGATATCAACGTTAAAGCCTTTATTGCCGGCCGCGCCTTATCGGAAGCCGCCGAGCCTACGGCTGTCGCCAGGCAGTTTCAGCACCAAATCACCGCCCTGTGGGGAGAGAAATAATGCGCCGCCATCCGTTAGGTATTTATGAAAAAGCCCTGCCTAAAACACTGAGCTGGCCGGAACGACTGGTGCTGGCAAAAAGCTGCGGTTTTGATTTTATCGAGATGTCAGTAGATGAAACCGATGAACGTCTGGCCCGACTGGACTGGACCAAACAACAGAGAATCGATCTGGTCAGGGAAATGATTAAAACCGGAATTCGTATTCCTTCGATGTGCCTCTCTGCCCACCGCCGTTTTCCGTTTGGTAGCCATGACCCTGAAATTCGCCAGCAGGCCCGCGCCATTATGCAAAAGGCAATCGAGCTCGCCAGCGACCTTGGGATCAGAACTATCCAGATTGCCGGATACGATGTTTATTACGAACCCCGTAATCAGGCCACTACAGATTATTTCGCCGAAGGGCTGTCATGGGCGGTGGAAATTGCTGCCGCCAGTCAGGTGATGCTGGCAGTGGAAATTATGGATACCGAGTTTATGAACTCTATAACCAAGTGGAAAAGCTGGGAATCACTGATGGCCTCTCCCTGGTTCAGTGTTTACCCGGATGTAGGCAATCTCAGTGCCTGGGGCAATGATGTACCCGCAGAACTTTCCCTGGGGATGGATAAGATTGCCGCTATCCATCTGAAAGACACCTACCCGGTCACCGCCAGCAGCCCTGGTCAGTTCCGTGATGTGCCTTTTGGTGAAGGTTGCGTCGATTTCACTAAAGTATTCAGTACATTACAGCAGCTTAATTACCGTGGCGCATTTCTGATAGAAATGTGGACTGAGAAAGCTCAGGAGCCGGTATTAGAAATTATTCAGGCCCGTCAGTGGCTGGAACAGCGTATGACTGAAGGAGGTTTGCAATGTTAGAACAACTCAAAGAGCAGGTACTTGCCGCTAATCTCGATCTGCCTGCCCATAAACTGGTGACCTTCACCTGGGGTAATGTCAGCGGAGTCGACAGAGAGCGCGGGCTGTTAGTGATCAAGCCTTCCGGTGTGGAATATACAACCATGGCAGCACAGGATATGGTGGTGGTCAGCCTGGAAACCGGTAAAGTCGTTGAAGGCAGCAAAAAACCGTCGTCTGACACACCGACACACCTGGCACTGTACCGGCATTTTCATACCATCGGCGGTATTGTACATACACATTCCCGCCACGCCACCATCTGGTCTCAGGCCGGCCGTAGCCTGCCAGCCTGGGGGACTACTCATGCAGATTACTTTTATGGCAGCATTCCCTGCACCCGACTGATGACCCCGGAAGAAATTCGTAGCGAATATGAGTATCTGACCGGTCAGGTGATTATTGAAACCTTTGAACAGCAACAACTGGACCCAATGGAAGTCCCCGCCGTTCTGGTCCACTCACATGGCCCGTTTGCCTGGGGAGCGGACGCGGCAGATGCCGTCCATAATGCCGTAGTCCTTGAAGAGTGTGCCTATATGGGCCTGTTCTCTCAGCAATTGAATGCACAACTGGGTGATATGCAGCAGGAGTTGCTGGATAAACACTATCTGCGCAAACACGGCAAAAATTCATATTATGGTCAGTAATTTGTTTCCCCTGCCCTGAAAACAAATCACCTGCTTTGTGCGGGTGATTTGTTGTCTGTTGCCCCGCAGTGGCGTCGAGTTTGCCGGGTGGAGCTGCTCCGCTGAACCTCTATTCAGTTACTAACGCCAATTCCTTACCTGAAATAACTGCCATTACCGGGGCAGCAATATCAAACAGCAACCCGTTATCCGTCAGATCGTCACAGTAAAACTGCAGTTCAGGGAGCATCGCTGACGAGACTGTGGAATGTTATTCAGACAAAGATGGATTATCTGAAGATAATTGCGCAAGCTACGGGAATGTAACAAGCACAGCGATGCCGGATTGACGAATGACAGCGCATTCGCTGAACAACTGGCCGATACACAGCCTGTTTTAAGGAAAACGGATGAAAGTATTAGTGTTTATTCTTAGCCTGTTCTGCTGCTACGCCATGGCTGATGACAATATTCCAGCGGCGGTGAAAGCCTTCGAAAAACAGGGTATTAAAATCATCAGACAGGTCAAAATGCCAGGCGGGATGCCGGTGTGGCTGGGAGAATATCAGGGGACAGGGATCACCATTTTTATGGCACCCGACGGTAAGCATGCAATCTCCGGTTTCCTGTATGACGACAAGGGCAATAATTTAAGCCAGCAGCTGTTCACCAAAGAGTTGTATGCACCTCAGGGCAGAAAATTTTGGCAGGCAATGAAGAACGCCCATCCGATCACCGAAGGTAAGTCATCGGCAGCAAGACAGATCTTTGTGTTCGCCGATCCCTACTGCCCGTACTGTAAGGAATTTTGGGCAGCTGCTCAGCCGTGGATTAGCGCCGGTAAAATACAGCTGAATACCCTGCTGGTTGCGATTCTTAACCCCAAAAGTGGCCAGGTAGCTTCAGGCATTCTCAGTAGCAGTAATCCTGCCAGTGCCTGGCATGACTATGAACTGTCTGGCGGTAAGAAAACACCACCCCCGCTCACAGCCACTCCCCCGGGGATTGCAGGACAACTGCAATTTAACCAACAGCTGATGGATCAACTAGGCGCCAACGGCACTCCGGCCATCTACTACATGAATGATAATAATGAGTTACAGCAGGTTATTGGTATGCCGGATAAAGACCAACTGACCAGTATCTTTGGACCACTGAATTAATCATAACCTACCTTTTGCTGCGAGTGACCCGCCCGCAGCCTCTGCAGGCATACTGAGGAGTCAAAAGCTGTTAGTAGGCGATGCTACTGTAAGTATCCCTGCAAAAAGAACCATTCACTTTTAGAGATCTTCGGACATACTGAATAGGTTCCCTGAAGGAGATCACTATGCGTAAGGCCCGGTTTTCTGAACACCAGATTATCGCCGTTCTGAAGTCTGTTGAAGCCGGCCGAACGGTGAAGGATGTCTGCCGCGAGGCCGCAATTTCAGAAGCCAACTATGACAACCGGAAAGCAAAATATGGCGGAATGGAAGCTTCTGATATCCGCAAAATCAAAGATCTGGAAGACGAGAACCGGCGTCTTAAACAGATGTTCGCTGATCTGAGTCTGGAATGTCGTGCCCTTAAAGACGTTATCGAAAAAAAGCTTTAAAACCAGTGATAAAGCGTAGTTTCACCTCCTGGAAGATCTGAGTCATGACACCCCAGCCTGCATCTTTGATAGCCGGAAAGATAAATTTGGTAATGATGTCGGTTTCGGTCAGATTGCTTTTATTCAAGTCAGCCATAGCGTCCGGCGCTCACCAAAGGGAATGGAATTTAGCTGATTTTTACACAAAACAAGTGATGCGTTAACGATTGTTAATGGTTTTTTGTCTCTGTTCAGAAATTTATACTTGTGCCTGATGCCAATAACACACGTTTATAACGATAATCCCCCCTTCTGGCCGCATAAAAACCAAAACACCCTGGCAATATTGCCATATGTAAAACGAAGGGTATGATTCCAATTCATCATTTTTATGAATGTAGCTGCGGGTCTGCGTTAATAAGGGCCGATAAACCATAATTAATTACGCAGTGAAATCATTAATTATTAAGGACACATGATGTCTGAACCTCTTCATAGCACAACGGATGCTTCAGAAGCTTATGTTCTCAAATCACTTGAGGATATGCGTCGTAAGCTATTAGATCTCACCGCGCGCAACAGATTGCTTAATTTTCCGATCGATAAAAAACACTCTTCGCTGCGTATTATCAACGAATTACCAGACCAGCTTTATCAGACCCTGGCAGGCGATCAGGTGATGCAGTTTGCGCCAGTGCCTGATCCGACGAAAGCTCAGCTTCAGGAACAGGGTTATCTGGGCAAAGATGATCAACAGTCAGAAGTCAGCCTTAAGCCAGGACCAGATGCTAAATCCTGGGCCGGTAGGCTGGGTTTCAAAACTGATTTTGAACTGTTTACTGAGGCTCTGCCTAATGTCTCTGACGATGAGTATCTACTGATAACGAAAGCCAGAAATGCTATTGAGCAGTATCTCAAAGACAACAATGGTCAACTGTCGGGTATTCGCAAGACCAAACCAGATTTAGGTTTACCTGCAGAAAAACTTGATGTGTTGATTCAAAAGCTTGGGTATAAAGATCTCGGTGATTTTGAAAGAGAAACTAAGGCCGGAAAGCCGCTAAAATCGTCCAGTGTCCAGACTTATTTGACAGATAATGAGATCCAAACACTACACTTTCCTGCAGAGTTGGAAGCCTTATTGCGTTCAATTCATGGTAAAGCGCAAACCGCTATTGAGGAAACCGGAGCAGGTATCCTCTATCTGGCTCTGGGATTTCTGGAGTGGTATGAATCTGATGACTCCAACAAGGCAAGATATGCGCCGCTGTTTACCATTCCGGTAACTCTTGAAAGAGGGAAATTAGACCCGGAAGCGGGACTTTATCGCTACCATCTGAGCTATACCGGTGAAGATATTCTGCCTAATTTGTCACTCAGAGAAAAATTACAGAGTGATTTTGGTCTCGCTCTGCCAGCACTTGATGAAAGTATGCTTCCTGAAGCTTATTTCCAACAGGTTCAGGCCATGATTGGGAAAAATAAACCTCGCTGGTCAGTTCGTCGTTATGGTGCTTTAAGCTTACTTAATTTCAGCAAAATGCTGATGTATATCGACCTTGATCCTGCACGCTGGCCTTCTGGCGAAAAAAATATTGCTCATCATGAAGTGATAAAACGTCTTTTCACTTCACAGTCGGGAGAAGAAGGAACATCGGGCGTCTCAACTGAATACATGATTGATGAGATTGACCAAATCCATAAGCAGTTCCCGCTGATTGACGATGCCGATAGCTCTCAACACAGTGCGTTAGTTGATGCGGTTATGGGTAAAAATCTTGTGATTGAAGGTCCTCCGGGTACCGGTAAGTCACAAACCATAACTAATCTAATCTCAGCCGCCATTTTAAACGGAAAAAAAGTCCTGTTTGTCGCTGAAAAGCTTGCCGCACTGGAAGTGGTTAAAACACGCTTAGACAAAGCGGGTTTGGGAGACTTTTGCCTGGAGCTGCATAGTCATAAATCCCATAAACGCAAAGTGTTAGACGAAATTCAGAAGCGTATCAATAACAGTTCCCTGAATACTGCGCCTGCCAATATTGATGCGGAGATTGCGCGTTATGAAGAGCTAAAAAATGATTTAAATACTTATGCCCGCGAAATTAATCAGCCCTGGGAAAGCACAGGTATCACTATTCATAAAATTTTGACCGGGGCTGCGCGTTATCGTCGAATGCTCAATATCGAACCGCAGGACTTGCATATTGAAGGGCTCTCAGGGCAAAAGCTTGACCATATTGCTCAACTGAGACTAAAGGATCAGGTCGATTCATTTGTTAAGGTAGTTAGTGAATTTCGTGCTCAGGTTGGGGAACATGCGCAGCTTTCTGACCACCCATGGTATGGGGTCAATAATCTTGAAATTCAGTTATTTGACAGCAACAGGATCGTTGCTGGTTTGCAGCAGTGGCAAGCTGCTTTAACAACGTGGCAAAACTGCCTGAATGATTTTCTTGAAAAATATGCATTATCTAAGGAACAGCTAACGACTCTCACCTTGCAGCAGCAATTGGTGGATGACTCTGCTCTTCTTCCTGTGTTGTCAGAATCACTTAATTTCAGTGCATTCAAACGACTGGATGAAGAAAATAAGTACCAGTTAAAGACGTGGCTACAAGATTTTGAGGTTGTTCAGTCAGCCTATGAAGAAATGGTTAATTATCTGGTCGCGGATAAACTGAAAGCCCTGGAAGGTTCTGTAGTAATCCCTGAATTTGCAGATATTCATAAAGCGTTTGGCATCCCTGAAAATAATTCACTGGGTGACGTCGCCAGATTAATTCTCTCTATTGAGCAATTGAATTCGGCTTTCGAGCATCACTGGACGCAGCTTTCAGACTTAATGGTTTCACTGCCCGCAGTTATGTCCTCAAAAATGAATTCTGACCTCCAGGGGTTTAAACATATTGTTGAGCTGATCGAACTAGCCGGTGAAATTTCGCCAGAGCTGCTTAAGCATCGTCATGAGCGATTTGATGATGATGAAATTGACGGAGTTTTAGACAAACTGGCAGGGCATATCACCCCATTGCTCAGTACTCGCGAAGCATTAAAGGTTCACTTTAAACTCAATTCCTTACCTGATGAAGAAGAACTGAAAAATATTGAGTCAGAGCTTGCACGTTCGGGTATGTTTAGTTGGTTGAGTGGCTCATGGCGGCAGGCTAAACAATCATTATTGAATTTATCTCAGGGGGTAAATGTTCCCTGGAAAACGCTTTTCCAGCATTTACCCCAATTGCGTCAGTATATGGCCGGTAGTCTGGCGTTAGAACAAGCTAATTTCAGTCGTGAGTTAGGAGATTGCTATCAAGGCATCGATACACCGCTCGATAATCTGCAGAAGCTAAGAAAGTGGTACAAAAATGTCAGATCAACATGGGGAGTCGGTTTTGGTCCCAATGTGGCTTTAGGCAGCGCTTTGCTGACTCTGGATAGCCAATTGATAAAAGGTATCCATCAACTCAGGCTCCAGGGAGTAGCGGATAATATCAATGCCAGCATTAGCAAATTATCCGAACTTTATCTGCTGCTACCCAATATCGAAGCCTTAAAAGATGCCGACATGGCTATGGTGGGCGATAACACTGGATTAAAGGTTACCCGGGAGAAGCTTGTTGGCGCATTGTCACCACTGCAACAATGGTTCAGGCATGAGGCTATGTCATTACGGGATGCCAAAGATAAAGCAGTTTTGCTACATGAATTGCAGCAGGTGCAAACTCAACTTAAAGCTAAATCTTTGCCTGAGGAATTATTTGATCCACAGGAGCAGTTATATTTTGGTTTTCAAAAGAAAAACGATTATGCACTCTCGGTAATACTAGGCACTTTGGCGTTTGACGATGCGATACAGCAGGCGATTAAATCTGAAGATCTGATTGGCGTTATCAAAAGCCTTGAGGAAAAAAAACAGTTGAACGGTCTCTATGAAGACTTAAGCCGCTTTAACACACTGTGGAAAAATCACCTGTCTCAACGGGAACAGTTTGTCGCTGAGACTCAGCTAGATATTGAGCAGTGGCAGTTCCGCTGCAACGATAGTTTAGGCGACCTGATTGCTCGTAATGATGAGGCTATTGCCAAACCCCGTTGGCTTAATGGCTGGCTCAACTTTAACCGTGTTGCTAAGGGAATAAGCGAACAGGGTCTGCAAAGTATTCAAAATGCCGTGTTTAGCCGAATGTTACCGATTGAGCAGGTCGAAACTGGCTTGATGATGACGATTTACGATCAGTTAGCTCGTGAGGTGGTGGCTGCACATCCACATCTGGTACGTATTTCCGGTAACCAACGGTCTGTTTCTCAACAAACCTTCCGAATATACGACAAGAAACTGAAGTCATTACAGCGTCAGAGAATCGCTTCAACTATTGCCCGTAACCAGATACCGCAGGGAAGTTCAGGCGGGAAAAAGTCAGAATATACTGAGCTTGCGCTGATTAAAAATGAACTCGGCAAAAAAATGCGCCATATTCCTATCCGCCAGCTCATTAATCGCGCCGGGAGAGCATTAATCCAGCTCAAACCCTGCTTTATGATGGGGCCAATGTCGGCAGCTAATTATCTTCAGCCCGGAGAAATTGAGTTTGATCTGGTCGTCATGGATGAAGCCTCCCAGGTCAAACCTGAAGATGCTCTGGGTGTGATTGCGCGGGGTAAACAAATCGTGGTGGTGGGCGACCCCAAACAGTTACCACCAACCAGTTTCTTCGACCGGGCTGATTCTGATGATGACGAAGATGAAGATACGGCCGCGGTTAGCCTGACGGACAGTATTCTCGATGCCTCATTGCCCTTGTTCCCGATGCGCCGTCTGCGTTGGCACTACCGTTCTCAGCATGAAGATTTGATTGCTTATTCTAATCGTAATTTTTATGACAGCGACCTGGTAGTCTTCCCTTCTCCCAATGCCCAATCAGAGGAGTATGGGATCAAATTTTCCTATGTAAAGAATGGCCGTTTTGTTAATCAGCACAATATAGAAGAAGCCCGGGTTATCGCTTTAGCCGTGGCTCAGCATGCGGAAAAGTATCCGCAGCAGTCATTGGGTGTCGTGGCAATGAACTCCAAACAGCGTGACCAAATAGAGCGGGCGGTTGATGAACTTTGTCGTGAGAATCCACAAATGGAAGTGGCGATTGGCAAGCTCAGAACTCATGCCGACCCGCTGTTTATTAAAAACCTGGAGAATGTTCAGGGTGATGAGCGAGACGTTATATTCATCTCCTTTACCTATGGGCCTGGAGAGGCAGGTGGACGCGTATTTCAACGCTTTGGACCTATCAACTCTGATGTGGGCTGGCGCCGCTTAAATGTGCTTTTCACGCGTTCCCGTAAACGCATGCACGTATTCAGCTCAATGCATGCTGATGATATTCAGGTCGCAGAGAGTACCAAACGAGGTGTTAAAGCTTTACGCGGTTTCCTGCATTTTGCTGAAAAGGGCAACATGGATGGCGTGGGTATTTCTACAGGCAAGGCCCCGGATAGTGATTTCGAGATCTCAGTTATTGAAGCCTTGAAAATAGCTGGTTTTGACTGCGAGCCTCAGGTAGGGGTTGCAGGCTTCTTTATTGATATTGCCGTGCGGGATCCGGGTAAACCTGGTCGTTATCTGATGGGGATTGAGTGTGATGGCGCAACCTATCATTCAGCCAAATCAGCCCGTGACCGTGACCGTTTGCGACAAGAGGTTTTGGAACGCTTAGGTTGGAAAATTTCCCGTATATGGTCAACAGACTGGTTCAGTAATCCCGATGAAGTTCTTGGACCTATTATCCGGGAGTTGAATCAACTCAAAACACCAATTACGGCTGCATCAGTCATAGTTGAAGAGCAGTTCTCTGATGTATTGGTTGATGATAAAAGTGATAAAGCCAAGGGTATTACCGGTTATAACGATATTTCCGAGTCTTTGCATTCTCGTCTGGAACGGTTTGCTCAGGAAATAATTGCAGCTGAGTTTCCTGATGTTTCCTCAGAGCATCGTTTATTGAGACAATCAATGATTGAAGCTCTGGTCGAGCACCAGCCTCTTTCTAAATCCGAATTTGTTGAACGCATTCCTAAATACTTACGAGATGCCACGGAACCGCAAGAATCCAGAATGTTCCTTGATACGGTTCTCGAAATTATTGACGGGCATACTGTGATGGTGGATTTTTAATAACGTTATGGGGGGCCAGGGGGAACTCTGGCCTACAGCTAACCACTGCACTAATCCTGAGTTGGCATGTTATCAGCGTTCAACAGTGATCTTGCACAGCCTCTGACTAAAAGTTTACTCAGGTTTATCCGGTCTATATCAACATTTACCATCAACTCATAAGATATTTATCTTAATAATTTTTATCACCAATACTACGGCTCGCATTCGTGATAAACAGCTGGTTAACGTTCATATATAGCCCCCAGAAGTGATTTTAGAATACAGGGCATTTTCTATGCGTTGTTTTAAGCATTTTGACTTATCAAGGATGTTCTTATGGCCTTAACTCAGTTTCAAATTATCCAGTCTCTCGGCAAAAATCTCGAATGGCTTCAGCAGGAACTGTCATGGGGAGTCGCGGCTCAGGAGCTAACGCACTTAACTGGCCGTATAGGTGAACTTTATACCGCCATGTTTACCTACGGGCAGATGGCACCCGAAAACAACCAAAGAGGATATGACGTAATTAGCGCCGGAGGTGAAAGAATTTCAGTTAAAACAATCACCACCAGCAGCCATGTCAGTTTTAATAAATCAACTTTGCAATTTGTTTACCGCATTGTGATTTTAAGAATAAACATTAATGCCCTTGAAATTGACATTCTGGTGGATGATCTTCTTGAAGCAGTGATTCCACAGATGCGAGATAAGGGGAACCTGTATAGTTTTTACACCCGGGAAAGAGCACCAGGCCGTGGAATTCGACCTTTGGACGAGATGGAAGTAATCAATGAAGTTCGGTTTGGAAAATATACTGTAACTTAACAGTATGAAAACAGTACGATTGCTGTCCTTGATGACGGAGAACAAGTATCTATTGTTAAACCTATTCTTCGTCAAATAGCCGCTGAGCTGAATGTAAGCCTGCTAAATAGTGCTGGAGCCGAGAAAAATACCCGCCAACTGGGGGACCATATTATTAAGGTAATACAGGCAACTCATAATGAATAGATTTTGAATTTATGGGCAGCTCTTAGTGGTTAAGCGAGCCAGATAGTGTGTTGAATGGCCAATAGAAGCAATGATGGCGTCCCAAAGCCAGGGATTGGGCAATTACATCATCCACTCCATTAGCTGTAAGCCAGAAAACAAAAGGACCCAGCTTATTTCTAAGCTAAGTCCCTGATAATTCTGGTGGCCCCTCCCCGGTTTGAACGGGGGACCAAGCGATTATGAGTCGCCTGCTCTAACCACTGAGCTAAGGGGCCTTTGAGTGGCGGGGATTATAAGGTATCTGTGGCTGCTTATCCAGCATTCGGGGTTTAGTTGCTGTTTTTTACAGCAATCACCGCAACTTTAGCTGGCAAGTCCATGCAGGCGCTGTGATGGCCGACAGCCGGTTAGTCACAGGGGCAGTCTGCCCTGCAATAGCTGGTAGCAGTAATTTTTCCCCTGAGAGAATAAATTTTTATAAAATCAATCTGCTGTGGCGCTATAAATGCCAGTTTTAATTGCGGAGATTGAAGATGAAGTTCCCCGGAAGTATCCATTCGATGGTAGAAAAAGGCGGGTTAGTGATTATCCTGCTGTCGACTATCTTTGCCTCACTCAGTCATGTGGTGAGCATGGTGATCGACAGGCATATTACGGTCAGCGATATTTTACTGCTGTTTATGTATCTGGAATTTATTTCCATGACAGAAACCTACTGGAAAATGGGTCAGTTGCCGGTACGTATGCCGCTGTATATTGCGATGGTCGGCATTGCGCGCCATCTGATGACCGAACCCAGTGATATTCGCCCGCAGGATATTGTCTGGTACTCACTGGCTATTGTGCTACTTGGCGTGGCAGTACTGATTGTCCGCTACGGCCATATTAAGTTCCCGTACAAGAAAGCCGAAGACGAAGAGACCTGACAGACCTTGCTTATCCTGCCGAAGTTTGCCGGCAGGATCACCTTCCTGCCTGATAATCAAAAATTTTCTCCCGACCAGTACCATTTGTACTCCCCGCCGTAACCTGCGCATAATCCTGAAAGATAATGTTTGATTAACCTTACTACCGCTGATCATCAGGACTGACAGAGTTATGGAAACAAAACGCGAAGAACGCATACAAATCCTGTTGCAGGAAATCAGAGTTTCGGAACGCATCCATCTGAATAATGCTGCAGAATTGCTGGGGGTTTCGGGGATGACGATTCGCCGCGATCTCAGTCATTATCCGCAACAGCTGTTGCTGCTGGGCGGTTATATTGTCAGCGCGACCCGCCAGGAACCGGAACGCTACTTTATTTCGGACCAGCAAAACCAGCATACAGAGCAAAAACAGCAAATAGCGTTGCTGGCAGCCTCGTTGGTTGGCAAGGACGATACGGTATTTTTTGACTGCGGCACCACTACCGCGCGGATTGTCTCTGCGATTGATGCAGCACTGCCGTTCACTGCGCTTTGTGCATCAATGAATACCTTTCTGGCCTTACAGGAAAAACCAGCCTGTCGCGTTATCCTGAGTGGCGGAGAGTTTCATCCTGATAATGCGATTTTCACCCCGGTGGGGCTGCATCAGATGCTGGAAGATTTTTGCCCGACATTAGCATTTATCTCTGCGGCCGGGCTGGATGAGCAGCAAGGGGCAACCTGTTTTAATGTTAATGAATTGCCAATGAAACACCGTGCATTACAGCGTGCCCGCCGTAAAGTGCTGGTGATGGACAGCAGCAAATTTGGCAAAGTGCTGCCTGCCCGGGTCGCGGGTATAGAAGCGTTTGAAGCTCTGATTACAGACCGTCCTTTACCGGCAGAACTGGCACGACAACTGGCTGAGTTCGGTGTTAACGTAATCACTCCCCCCTGACCCGCTACGGCGGATATTTTTAGGAGATCCGGATGGACAGCCCTGCCCTGCAACTAACCCGCCAGCTGTTAGGATTTAACACTATAAACCCGCCGGGCGACGAACAAGCCTGTATGACTTTTCTGGCAGACTGGCTGGAGCAACAGGGGTTTCAGGTCACACTGTACCCGTTCGGTGAAAAGCGGTTTAACCTGATAGCCAGCCTGCCGGGGCATGGGCCCAGAGCACCACTCGCTTTTACCGGCCATCTGGATACCGTTCCGCTGGGCAACAGTGAGTGGCTGTATGACCCGTTTGGTGCGGATGTCTGCGACGGACGGGTTTACGGACGCGGCTCCAGTGATATGAAAGCTGCCGTTGCGGCCTTTATCCATGCCTGTCTTGGTCAGCGCGAGGCTATCTCAGCCGGCTCCGGGGTAGTGTTACTGCTGACCGGCGGTGAAGAAACCGGCTGTGATGGTGCCAGAGCACTGATGGAGCAGGTAACTTTACCGGAAGTTGGTGCGCTGATCGTCGGCGAACCAACAGCGAACTATCCGGTTCTGGGGCATAAAGGTGCATTATGGCTGCGTTGTGAAACCCGTGGTAAAACCGCCCACGGCGCAATGCCGGAGCTGGGCATCAATGCCATCTATCTGGCTGCGGATGCACTGCAAAAAATTCAGCACTTTCAGGTGGGCCCTGATCATCCGCTGATGCGTAAGCCAACGCTCAATGTCGGGCGAATCAGTGGCGGGCTAAATATTAATTCAGTGCCGGACAGCACCAGTTTTGACGTCGATATTCGTACTGCCCCCAATCTGCAACATGCCGATATCTGCCAGCGCCTGCACGATTATCTGGGAGATAGCGTACTAATGACTTCACTGGTCGATCTGCCTGCGGTACTGAGTGATGCAGAGTGGCCCTGGGTGCAGAAGGTCTGCGAACTGTCCCGGCCATATCATGACCAGCCACCGGAACCCCGGATTGTGCCCTATTTCACCGATGCCTCACTGCTATTACCGGCACTGAATCATCCTCCCTGTCTGATCCTGGGGCCCGGAGAACCGTCGATGGCTCACCAGACCGACGAATATTGTGAACTGGAAAAACTGGCGCAGGCCGAAACGCTGTACGCCGGGATCATCGCTGACTGGATGCAGGGTTAAATTCCCTGCCACCCGGCTATGGCTCCGTTATGCGGATTTCTCTATGATAAAATAAATTCGCGCGATACAGGACAGGGTTATGAAAGTTGCACTCGGGCAGTTTGCCGTCAGCCGTGACTGGCAGGAAAATGCCACAGTTTGTCAGACACTGATGCAGCAGGCCTCTGCCGCCGGGGCCGATTTGCTGGTGATGCCGGAAGCAATTCTTGCCAGAGATAATACTCAGCCGGGTTATGTTATTGATGCAGCTCAGCCGGAAGACGGCCCGTTTCTGCAAAGCCTGCTGGCTGCCAGCCGTGGTAGTCATCTCACGACCATTTTTACCCAGCATGTGCCTGCCGCCGACCACCGAGCGGTAAATACCCTGTTTGCCTTGCGTCACGGGGACATTGTCGCGCGCTACCAGAAACTGCATCTGTACGATGCCTTTGCGGTGCAGGAGTCAGCGAGGGTCGATGCCGGTCAGCAGGTGCCGCCACTGATTGAGGTCGCCGGTTTGCAGGTCGGCCTGATGATCTGTTATGACGTGCGTTTTCCGGAACTGGCACGCCGTCTGGCACTGGACGGAGCCGATGTGCTGGTCCTGCCATCCGCCTGGCTGCGCGGGCCGCTGAAGGAACGGCACTGGGAACTGCTGACCACCACCCGGGCACTGGAAAATACCTGTTATATGGTCGCGGTGGGTGAATGTGGCCCCAAAAATATCGGTAACAGCCTGGTGGCTGATCCGTTAGGAGTCATCATTGCCAGTGCCGGAGAAGCCCCGGGACTCCTGTTTGCCGATATCGATCCACAACGATTAAGTTATGCCAGACAGATCGTTCCGGTGCTGGAAAATCGTCGTTTTTCCACCCCGCAACTCAGCGCCGACTAGCCGTTCAGGCTGGCATTTTTTTCCTTTTTTCCCCCTGTGCTCTGGCCCCGGCCGGAGCATGAAACGATTAATCCCTGCTAATACAAAATTATCCCCTGCTACAAACCTCCGGTTAACTGAGATAAATGATTTCCGGCAAGCGGTTGCGATTTTTAGATTAACCAAATGAAATAAAAAGAAATGCAGTGATCAAAAAACAGACAAAAAATACTTTCCTTTAGCAAGGCCTTTCTGCACAGTCGAAAGGTTGATTCGCATCAAGCTTATATCAATCAGCAGATCTAATATGTTACTCACATCCTGATACGTAATGAGAGGACGATATGGCTCGTGGACTGAAAGGTAAGACAGCATTAGTGACTGGTGCAGCTCAGGGAATTGGTCGTGGTATTGCCCTGCGTCTGGCGGAGGAAGGGGTTAATCTGGCTCTGGTCGATCTGAACGCCGATAAACTGGCGGCAGTTCAGCAGGAAGTGGCAGCGAAAGGGGTAAAAACCACCGTATTTAGCGCCGATGTCAGCCAGCGTGACCAGGTGTACGCCGCGGTCGATCACGCCGAACAGGCACTCGGCGGTTTTGACGTCATTATCAATAATGCCGGGATTGCGCAGGTAAAAGCGATTGCCGATGTACAGCCGGAAGATCTCGACCGGATTTTGCGGATTAATATTGGCGGGGTTACCTGGGGTATTCAGGCTGCAGCCGCCAAATTTAAGCAGCGTAAACAGAAAGGCAAAATTATAAATGCCTCGTCGATTGCCGGACACGATGGTTTTGCACTGCTGGGAGTCTATTCCGCCACTAAATTTGCAGTACGCGCCCTGACTCAGGCCGCGGCTAAAGAGTACGCCAGCGCCGGAATTACAGTAAACGCTTACTGCCCGGGAATTGTCGGCACAGATATGTGGGTCGAAATTGATCAGCGTTTCTCTGAAATTACCGGCGCTCCGGTCGGTGAAACTTATAAAAAATATGTTGAGGGTATCGCACTCGGTCGGGCACAAACTCCGGACGACGTGGCAGCACTGGTCTCCTTCCTTGCCAGCGATGATTCCGACTATATTACCGGTCAGGCTATCCTTACCGATGGCGGGATAGTGTACCGCTAAGCCGTAAATTTTCCGGTCAGACACAGGCCCGCAGCACCGGGCCTGCTCTCCCCTCAGCCATTTCCCCCGCACCCATCAGGTTTTGTTAGCTTTTTTTTTTACTTTTCATAACAAAAGGGTATTAGCCCGAACACAGAGCAGGCTTTACAAGCCGGGCTGCAGTTTTTATAGTCAAAAAGTATAAAAAATCATAAATAACTATAACTTATTATATTCTCTATGACAGGACAGCAACGTTTGAAAACCGCGATAGCAATTCATGGCGGCGCAGGGACAATTACCCGCAGCGCACTCAGCCCGGAAAAAGAACAACTCTACCGCCAGGCCCTGCTGGATATCGTCAGTGCCGGGCAACAGATTCTGACGGCAGGCGGCAGCGCACTGGATGCCGTGACCGAAGCAGTACGGTTGCTGGAAGAGTGCCCGTTATTTAATGCCGGTAAAGGATCAGTCTTTACCCACAAAGCCACCCATGAGCTGGATGCCTGTGTGATGGATGGTCGTACCCGCCAGGCCGGCGCGGTCGCAGCTGTCAGCCAGGTGCGAAATCCGGTGTTGGCGGCACGTGCTGTGCTGGAACACAGTCCTCATGTGATTCTGGCTGGCCAGGGTGCCGATGCGTTCGCCGCCGAACAAGGGCTCGAACAGGTCAGCCCTGACTTTTTCTCTACCCCCGAACGTTTTGCCCAGCTGCAACAGGCATTACAAAATGACAGTATTCTGCGCGATCATGACGGAGCCTCCGCCGTAGCCTCAGGTGATCCTATTGATCCAAAAAGCAAATTCGGCACAGTGGGCGCTGTTGCGCTGGATGCTGACGGCAATCTGGCCTCGGCCACATCCACCGGTGGCCTGACCAATAAACGGGTGGGTCGTGTCGGCGATACCCCCCTGCCCGGCGCAGGCTGCTATGCTGATAAGCAGGTGGCAGTTTCCTGCACCGGAACCGGTGAGGTATTTATTCTGGCGCAGGCCGGATATGACGTTTCGGCACAAATCAATTATGCCGGCCGATCACTGGACGCTGCCTGTGAGCATCTGATGCAAACCATTGCTGAACTGAACGGCGAAGGCGGTCTGATTGCTATCGATGCCGCCGGCAATATCGCCCTGCCGTTTAACAGCGAAGGGATGTACCGCGCCTCGGCACAAGGTGATGAACCGCCGCAGGTCGCTATTTATCGTAATCCGCCCGCACTCTGAGGAGCTGCCATGACTGATATACATACGACAATGCTCCATGACCCTGACCGGGTGCTGCTGGCGGAAAACCTTGCGGTCTCTTTTCGCCGTGACAACCAGATATTTCAGGCCGTAGAGCAGTTGTCGCTGTCTGTCAGCCATGGAGAAACCCTGGCACTGGTGGGTGAGTCCGGCTCCGGAAAGTCGGTGACTTCACTGGCGTTGATGGGATTGATCCAGCAGGCAGGGGGCGAAGTCACCGGTGATCGCTGGTTGAGACGCAGGGACGGATCACTGTTTGATCTGGGCAATGCCGATCAACAACAGCTACGGACGATCCGTGGCGCTGATATCGCCATGATCTTTCAGGAACCAATGACTTCTCTGAACCCGGTGTTTCCAGTCGGCGAGCAGATTGCCGAATCGTTACGTCTGCATCAGGGAAAAAGCGCCAGCCAGGCATGGAAAGAGGCCCGCGAATTACTGGAACGGGTACGGATACCGGCAGCCGCCGATACCATGACCCGCTATCCCCACCAGCTGTCCGGTGGCATGCGCCAGCGGGTGATGATTGCTATGGCACTGAGTTGTCGCCCGGCGCTGCTGATTGCCGATGAACCCACCACCGCACTGGATGTCACTGTACAGGCGCAGATCCTGAATCTGATCCGCGAACTGCAAAAAGATATGCATATGGGGGTGATTTTTATCACCCACGATATGGGAGTGGTGGCGGAAATGGCCGACCGCGTTACCGTTATGCATCAGGGCAAGCAGGTGGAAACCGCCCCGTTGCGCCAGCTGTTCCAGGATCCACAACAGGAATATACCCGTGCGTTACTGGCAGCAGTCCCTACTCTGGGAGCGATGCACGGCCAGCCTCTGCCAGCCAAATTTTCTTTGCCGGGGGACGTGGTGGCAGCTGCCAGCAGTCAGCCGGATACCGTAAAACGCGATGCTCCTCCGGTATTGCAGGTCCGCGATCTGGTTACCCGCTTTGATATCCGTGGCGGCTGGCTGAACCGGGTAGAGCGTCAGGTTCACGCGGTGGAACATGTCAGTTTCGATTTATATGCCGGGGAAACCCTGGCTCTGGTCGGCGAATCCGGTTGTGGTAAATCCACCACCGGCCGTTCACTGCTGAGACTGGTGGAAAGTCAGGGGGGATCGATCACTTTTAACGGACAGCGTATCGATACATTGTCCGGATCAGCACTGGCGCATCTGCGCCGTGATATCCAGTTTATCTTCCAGGACCCTTACGCTTCTCTGGATCCCCGCCAGACAGTCGGTTTTTCGATCATGGAACCGCTGCTGGTACATAACGTTATGAACCGTGCCGATGCAGCCCGGCGCGCCGCTGAGTTGCTGGAGAAAGTTGGCCTGCTGGCAGAACATGCCAGCCGCTATCCGCATGAGTTCTCCGGCGGACAACGGCAGCGCATCTGTATTGCAAGGGCGCTGGCCCTTAATCCGAAAGTGGTGATCGCCGATGAATCTGTCTCGGCGCTGGATGTGTCAGTTCAGGCGAAGATCATTAATCTGATGATGGATCTGCAACAAGAATTTGGGATCGCCTTCCTGTTTATTTCACATGACATGGCGGTGGTAGAGCGTATCAGCCACCGGGTGGCAGTGATGTATCTGGGGCAGATTGTCGAAATCGGCCCGCGCCAGGAAGTATTTGAAAATCCTCGCCATCCTTATACCCGTAAGCTGATGGCCGCCGTGCCGGTGGCCGACCCGGATGCTCCGCGCCATCTGTACAGCACCGCAGCCGAAGAAGTGCCGAATGCCATTTACCGGCGGGGAGAATCACCTAAACGGGTGACGCTGATCCCGGTATCTGAACACCATTTTGTGGCCGACAGCGGCCATCATACTCACTGAGTTTTAACTTTTACACACTGCCCTCTGTGCGGTACAGGCCGCCTGGCATAAGAATAACGACAGGAGAACAGGACCATGAACCAGAAAACAGCTCAATGGCTGATTGCCGCCGGCCTTGTCGGCAGCAGTGCCGTCTCTTTACCTGCTTTTGCCGCCAAAGACATTGTGGTTGCCGTATTGTCTAACTTCACCACCATGGACCCGTACGATGCCAACGACACCCTGTCGCAGAGTGTCGCCAAGTCGTTTTACCAGGGATTATTTGGCTTCGATAAAGATATGAAGCTGGAAAATGTGCTGGCCGAGAGCTACACCGTCAGTAAAGACGGCCTGACCTATACCTTTAAACTACGCCCGAACGTGAAGTTCCAGGACGGTACAGACTTTAATGCCGAAGCGGTAAAAGTGAACCTTGACCGCGCCAGCAACCCGGACAGCCACCTGAAGCGCTATAACCTGTTTAAATATATCGCGCACACTGATGTGGTAGACCCGCTGACCGTTAAAGTTGTGCTGAAGCAGCCGTTCTCTGCCTTTATTAACAACCTGGCGCACCCGTCGGCGGTGATGATCTCTCCGGCAGCGCTGAAAAAATACGGTAAAGATATCGGTTTCCATCCGGTCGGCACCGGGCCGTATCAGTTTGTCAGCTGGAACCAGACTGACGATATGAAAGTGAAAAAATGGGACGGCTACTGGAAAAAAGGCTATCCGAAACTGGATGAAATCACATGGCGTCCGGTGGTAGACAATAATACCCGTGCCGCAATGCTGCAAACCGGTGAAGCCACTGTCGCTTTCCCGATTCCATATGAGCAGGCACCGTTGCTGAAAAAAGACAGCAAACTGGATGTGGTGACCTGGCCGTCTATCATGCAGCGCTATATCAGTCTCAACGTGACACAGAAACCGTTCGATAATCCGAAGGTTCGTGAAGCACTGAACTATGCCATTAACCGTGAAGCACTGGTGAAAGTGGCCTTCTCTGGTTATGCCACTCCGGCTACCGGCATCGTTCCTCCGGCAATTGCCTATGCCCAGACTTTCCCGGCACCGGTCTACGATCCGGCCAAAGCCCGTGAATTACTGAAAGAAGCCGGTTATCCGAACGGATTCCAGACTGTGCTCTGGTCATCACATAACTACACCACAGCCCAGAAGGTACTGCAGTTTGTTCAGCAGCAGCTGGCTCAGGTGGGAGTAAAAGCTCAGGTAACCGCGATGGATGCCGGACAGCGTGCGGCTCAGGTCGAAGATAAAGGCCAGAAAGAGAGCGGCGTCAGAATGTTCTATACCGGCTGGTCAGCCTCTACCGGTGAAGCAGACTGGGCACTGACACCGCTGTTCGCCACTTCCTCATGGCCACCAGCCATCTTTAATACCGCCTTCTACAGCAATCCGCAGGTTGACAAAGATCTTGCAGATGCGCTGAAAACCACCGACGACACGCAAAAAACTGCGCTCTATAAAGATGCCCAGGATCGTATCTGGAAAGATCAGCCGTGGATCCCACTGGTGGTAGAAAAACTGGTTTCGGCCAATAGCAAAGATCTGACCGGTTTCTACATTATGCCGGATACCTCGTTTAACTTTGACGATGCGGATCTGAAGTAAATGACCCGGCTGGCGGCAACGCCAGCCTTAGCCATCAGGACCGTGAATGCTTAATTACTTTATCAAACGCCTGCTGGGAATGATTCCCACACTGATAATTGTGGCAGTGCTGGTGTTTATGTTTGTCCACCTGCTGCCGGGCGATCCGGCTCGTTTGCAGGCCGGGGCCAATGCCGATGAAACCGTGGTCGCGATGGTGCGTCATCAGCTCGGGCTGGATTTACCGCTGCCTGAACAGTTCTGGCGCTATATCGTTCAGCTACTGCATGGTGATTTTGGCCAGTCAATGGTTTCTAAACGCCCGGTCAGTCAGGAAATTGCTCAGCGTTTTATGGCGACCCTGCTACTGACGATTACCAGCATGGTGTGGGCCAGTGTGTTTGGCTTAGTGATTGGTGTGGTGTCAGCTGTCTGGCGTAACCGTTGGCCGGATAAACTGGGCATGCTGCTGGCAGTTTCCGGCATCTCTTTCCCCGCATTTGCGCTTGGCATGCTGCTGATGCAAATTTTTTCCGTTCAGCTTGGCTGGTTACCGACAGTGGGTGCCGGCAGCTGGCAGCACTATGTTTTGCCCTCACTGACCCTCGGTGCTGCTGTGGCCGCCGTGATGGCCCGGTTTACCCGCTCTTCATTTATCGAGGTGATGCGGGAAGATTATATGCGTACCGCGCGTGCCAAAGGAGCATCTGAATTCAGCGTGATTTTCAAACACGGTCTGCGTAATGCCATGATTCCGGTAGTTACCATGATGGGCCTGCAGTTTGGTTTTCTGCTGGGCGGGTCGATTGTGGTGGAAGTGGTATTTAACTGGCCGGGCCTTGGCCGTTTGCTGATCGACTCGGTTTCGATGCGCGACTACCCGGTGATCCAGGCTGAAGTGCTGCTGTTTTCGTTTGAATTTATCCTGATAAATCTGCTGGTTGATCTGCTGTATGCGGCAATTAACCCGGCAATTCGCTACCGCTGAGGAAGAGCAATGAAGAACTGGCGACGTGAGGCAGCACTGAAAGCGATGCCGATGCTGAAAGAACATCAGCCCCGTACCCCGTGGCTGGAGTTCCGGCTACGTTTTCAGCAACAGCCAGTGGCAATGGGCGCGGCAATCTTTATTTTGCTGCTGTTGATCGTGGCGATTATTGCGCCATGGATCAGCCCGTATGATGCAGAAAATTTCTTTGATTATGACCGGCTGGATCAGGGGCCGACACTGGTGCACTGGTTCGGGGTAGATGCGCTGGGACGCGATATTTTCAGCCGTGTACTGGTAGGTACCCGCATTTCACTGTTGGCCGGGGTATTTTCGGTGGCAATCGGTTCGGTGATTGGCACCCTGCTGGGGTTGATTGCCGGTTACTACGAAGGCTGGACTGACCGGATCATTATGCGCATCTGTGATGTGTTGTTTGCTTTTCCCGGCATTCTGCTGGCGATTGCTATCGTGGCCATTATGGGCAGCGGCATGTCGAATGTGATCCTGGCGGTAGCGGTATTCAGTGTACCTGCATTTGCACGGCTGGTGCGCGGCAATACTCTGGTACTGAAACGCCAGACATTTATCGAGGCGGCCCGCAGTATTGGCGCCTCTGACAGCCATATCCTGCTGCGACATATTCTGCCAGGCACCCTGTCGTCAATAGTTGTCTATTTTACTATGCGTATCGGGATTTCAATTATCTCGGCTGCCAGCCTGTCATTTATTGGCCTTGGCGCTCAGCCACCCACACCGGAATGGGGCGCCATGCTGAATGAAGCCAGAGCCGATATGGTAATGGCACCCCATGTAGCACTGTTCCCCTGCCTGGCTATTTTCCTGACGGTACTGGCCTTTAACCTGTTAGGTGACGGGCTGCGCGATGCGCTGGACCCGAAACTGCGCGGACAATAATCCTGGCTGCAATGGCGGTCACCTGCCCAGTGTGGCGCAGGTGACCCGCTACCTACTGCGCACTGTCAGCGTACAACACGATATCGACCCGAATTGGATCACTGACCAGTGCCGGGTATTGTCCCATCCCGAAGGACTGTCGTGAAATAGTGGTCTGCGCCGACAGACGAATACGTTGTGCTGAGATATCACTCTGCTGTGCATACAGCACCAGCGGTTTGCGGATATTTTTGATTTGCAGGCTGCCGAATACCCGGTAACGGCCATTGCCCAGCGCCACCATCCGGCTGCTGCTGAAGATGGCATCCGGATAAACCGGCTGATTAAAAAATGAGGCACTTTTTAGCGCGCGGGTCAGCAACCAGTTATGGGCATCAAGGCTGGCAATGGGCAGGCTGGCCTGCAGATGAATCTGCGAATCCTGCTGCTTATCAAAGCTGACATCGCCGTGAATCTCAGATAACCGGGCGTGATATTCCCTGACGCCAATCATCTGCCAGTGCAATACCAGATGACTGAGCTGCGGATTAATATGATACAACCCGGCAAACGCCGGCAGTGGCAGGCAACAGAACATCCCTGCCAGCCGCTTTACTCCCTGAATCATCGTGTTCTCCCGTCAGGGATAAAAACCAGTGGCTGATAATAAGCGCTCATCTGTCGGTTTAACAGTCCGGCAAACCAGATGACTTGTGGTCAGCGGCTGTCACTTCAGTGGTCGATTCACGCCAAAGCTGTGGCAAGCGCTGCAGCAGTTGCTGTAACAACGGCTGCCTGGCGGCGCCTGGCAACCACAGAGCGACCATCGTCAGATTCAGTCCCTGGTGCCCCACTTCGCTATCCAGCCGGTCCACTTTGTGCCAGTGTTCCGCCCCGAAGTGGACCGGAAAAAAGCCCCAGCCCTGGCCATTTTCCAGCATATTGCGAAGCGTTGCCCGTTCATTAGCATATAAAGTCTGGCCGGATATCTGCAACCGGCGGGCTGTCTGTTCTTCCTGGCTACGGTGCATCACCAGTTGCGGCACCACCGACAAGTCCAGCAAAGTAAGAGGCTGTTGACGATCCTGCAGTAAACGGCGGGAGGCATAAAAATCCAGTTCCACCGACCCCAGGGCACACCACTCCATCTGTGTACCCAGCGCCCGGTCACCGGACTGGCAGAGTGCCAGATGAGCACTCCCCTCGCTTAATGCTGCCTCAGCCTGCAAACGTGAGCCACTCCAGGCACTGAAACGAATCCCCTGTTCAGACATCAATGTAGTGATCGCCGCTGTCAGTCCGGCAGGGATAAACGGATCATAAACCATCACAAGTTCCTGCTGCTGAGGGACACGCAACGAGTGTGCATAGCTTTCAAAAGCCCGCGCCTGACGCAGTAACAGATGTGCCTGGCGGTGCAATTGTTGCCCCTGCGGAGTAAGAATCAGTTTGCGGCCTTCACGGATAAATAACCGGTAGCCCAGTGCATCTTCCAGGTAATCGAGTAAATCACGCAGGGTCGTCCGGTCTTTACCCAGGAACAATGCCGCTTTCGACAAGCTTCCCTGTTCGGCAATACAGGCAAAGGCTTCAATCTGTGAAAATGAATAGTCTAATGCTGCCATCGAATCTCCGTTTCTCATTGACTCATTTAGGGGGATTCTCCCCCATTTCGTGATTTTTTCAAGCCGGTTTACCACCCTATACTCGCCCCACAGCCGCTTAACTTAAGGAAAAAAAATGCAGGCATTATTCAAACCGGCCATGCTGGCCTTAGCTCTGGGTATTACTGTGACTACATTACCGACGGCCAGCGCGAACAGCGCAGTCTCCTGCGGCGGTGTAGCGCTCAGCGTCTGCCCGCAGCCGTTCGATGCAAAACTGCCGGATGCCAAAAAAATGCTCAGTTGGGATCAGGCCAGCCGGGTCATTGGTTTTCGTAACGATTACCGGATTTATCCGGGGGATATTTTCCGCCACGGTAAGGCCACCCCGCTGCAACGTTCGGCACGTCAGCTGCATTCCGTCAGCTATCAGGTCGGTGGCAAAAGTTATTCACTGCCGGAATATCTGCAACGGGAAAATGTCAGCGCTATGCTGGTGCTGAAAGACGGCAAAATTGCCTATAAATATCTGGGTCAGGGCAATACCGATACCACCCTGTGGACCTCCCGCTCGGTCGGCAAATCGGTGGTCTCAACCCTGATCGGCATTGCATTACAGCAGGGCAAAATCCACTCGTTAAACGACCAGATTACCCGCTATGAACCGGAGTTAGCAGGCACTGCCTGGGACGGGGTGACACTTAAACAGCTGATCACCCATACCTCCGGCGTGGCATGGAACGAAGATTACACCCAGCCATCTTCTGATTTCTCTCATCTGACGCAGTGCGAGGCAAAACCAGGCACTTATCAGTGCGTACGTAATATCGTCACCGGATTAAAACGCGCCCATGCGCCGGGCAGCACATGGTCATACTCTTCCGGTGGCGCCTGGCTGTTGGGTGATATTCTGGAGCGTGCTACCGGTATGCCACTGGCCAGCTATCTGCAGCAAACCCTCTGGCAACCATACGGCATGGCTCAGGATGGTGTCTGGCACTCCTATCAGCCAGGCCAGCATGATGTCGGCGCACATGGTTTTAATGCCACGCTGGAAGACTGGGGCCGTTTCGGTGAATTTGTCATGAACGGCGGACGCCTGCCGGACGGGCAGCAGATTCTGCCACCCCACTGGCTGCAACAGGCAGCAGACTGGACTCATGCCAGCAATTCGGTGTCAGCCGGCCATCCTGACGGTATTTATGGTTATCAGTGGTGGAATAACGCCGTACCAGCCAATGCAACGGCTGTCCGTCCAACGGCTGCGGAGTCTCTGAAAGGTTCACTGTGGGCGCTGGGTATCTATGGCCAGATCATTATGGTTAATCCGGCGGAGAAACTGGTGATTGTTCAGTGGTCAACCTGGCCACAGGCGGAACCAGATTTTGCCGCCCAGCCACTCGAAGCCTCGCTGATGTTCAGTGCGATTGCTGCACAACTGCACTAATCTGCAACACGGGGAGGCGGAAGCCTCCCCGCTACGTTGGTCAGGCCGCCGCTTCCGCCGTTTCCTCAGGAATAAATGGCTCCCCCAGAGTCAGCATCAGCCGGTTTGCCCAGGCGAAGAAAGCCGCCGACTGAAGCAGATCGGTGATTTCCAGCGTAGAAAGAGACAGACTGCGCAGACGTTGCAGATGTGCAGCAGTCAACAGCGGTGGCGTCACCGAGAGTGCAGCCACGGCCTCAATCTCTGCTTCCCAGCGTTCATTCTGACCTGCCGATAACGGATCTCCCGGCTGCACCTGTAGCAACAATGCCACATCATCCCGCTGCTTCGACAACTGCGTCGCTTTTCGGGCATGCACCGAGGCGCAATAAATGCAGCCGTTCACCTTGCTGGTGACTGCCGCAGCCAGCTCACGTTCAGCACGAGCTAAACCGCCACTGGTGTAGAAAATACCTTTATCGGTCAGTGTACGTTGTTCCAGTACCGGCAGGTTACGGCCCAGTAAGCGGAAATATTCGGAATCCTGATGCCCGAAACGGGTTAGCGTCTCCTGCTGTTCAGGGCTGAATTCAGCGAAAGGTTTCGCCACCAGCCAGGACTCCCAGCCCAGACTTTTCTGGGTAAAGGCCACCGGTGCCGGACGATGTTGGCGGGTCTGTGGATGAGTATGCCAGCGGCCTGCGGTGACCGGCGCCTGTGCTACCCCTGTATCATCCTGCAGTGGTGCCGCCAGCAGTGAAAAACCGTGGATTAACCGGCTCTGGAAACTGACAAACGCAATCAGCTGCGCCAGAGTAATAATACTGTCAGTATCCCAGCCCGCCTGCTGTAGTTTCTGCAAATCATCCGGACTGGCGGCAACCGGTTCAAATGTCAGACGGTGCGCGAAGGCCAGTGCGGCCTCCAGCCGTGGTGAAGATTCCAGCGGATGACTTAGCGATGAGTAATACTGTTGCAAAGCATCCGCATGGTGCCAGCCAGCAACGCTGGCAGCCACCACGCTACGCAGAGATAACGGGAAGTCATCACTGCCGGCGTTAAACAACGCCTGATAACTGCCCTGAGTATGTTCGGTGGCTGCACTGCGGATCTGCCGGCTTTCGGCCAGTTCAGTGCCGGCGGTAATGGCTGATAACTGCTGAACCAGATCGTGAATTTCACTCATACGTTCCTCTCTGACAATGTCTTTGGCGCATGCTTGCGCAACACAGGGGCGATATAGCGGGACAGCAGCTCCAGCGACCGGAGTACATCGGCATGTTCGGGTTCCACAGAATGCACCTGGAAGGAGATATCCGTGACCCGGGGCAGGCAGCTGTCCTGTAACAGGGAAGAGAGCACATCCGGCGGATCGCCGATATGGGCATCAAACTGGCCCATAAAATCGTCCAGAGTCTCGCCCCGTAACCGGTGGCCGGACTGGCGATAAGCGGCGGCCTGGGCGGTCAGACCCGGCAACGCCACTTTACGGGCGTACTGGCGGTCGGTCGCGACAAAAGCGGTCCGGGATGCCAGTATCCGTGGTGCGACCCCGGACGGCAGTGCTGCCAGGTAAGCATCAATAATCGGATTTTGCAGCGCATCCAACGGCAATTCTGGCTGGCCTGCCGGTCTCGGCTGAGTGCGTGACAGCATCAGACCGTGACCGGCTTTAGCGGCTTTTTCTGCCCCGGCCACCGAAAACGTGGCGATCCAGATTTTATCTGTAAGGCCCGGCGCTGCCGGATAGAGCTGATTCGCGGTATCCGCCAGTGCCTGCCCCTGCCATGCCTGTTGCAGAGTGCCCAGATTGCCGGCAAAGACCTCCCCCCGCTGCTCAAAGCTCAGCCCGAAGGGTTCAAATGACGTCGGTGTACCTCCGGAACCTAACCCCAGTTCCAGACGTCCGCCGGTCAGCAGATCCAGCACGGCGGCATCCTCGGCCACCCGAATCGCATTCTCCATCGGCAAAGTGATAATCGCGGTACCTAAACGAATATTACGGGTCACCGCGCCGACGTGGGCCAGAAACAACAGCGGCGAAGGTAAGCCCCCTTCCTGTTCATGGAAATGGTGCTGGGCCACCCAGGCACTGTCAAAACCGAGCGCCTCTGCGTGGCGGATCTGCTCCGTCGCCAGACGGTAGCGCTCTGCCGCCGGAGCTTTATCCAGCAATCGGGTGAAAAATCCTATCCGTTTTTCGCTCATACTACGGTCTCCACTGACGGGTTGAATGCCGGGATCGCGTTGATAAGTTGACGGGTATAATCGTCTTGCGGAGCGGCAAACAGCTGCGCCGTCTCGCCTTGTTCGATCAGCCTGCCACCACGCAATACTGAGACATGATGGGCAATACGCCGCACTACCTGTAAATCGTGGGTAATAAACAGATAAGTCAGTGAGAGTTTTTTCTGTAATTCACTGAGTAACGCCAGTATTTGTGACTGCACTGTCACATCCAGTGCCGAAGTCGCTTCATCCAGCACCAGGATCTCCGGCCGCAGGATCAGCGCCCTGGCGATCGCTACCCGTTGCCGCTGTCCGCCGGATAATTGCTGCGCTCGCCGCAATAACAGGGCCGGATCCAGGGCCACCTGGCCCGCCACCTCTTCTACCCGCTGCTGACGCTGTGCACGGGTCAGCGAGGTGAAATTCAGTAATGGCTCTTCGATGATGGTGAATAAGGTCTGATGCGGATCCAGTGACGAAAAAGGATTCTGATAAACAAACTGAATTTTCTGCCGTAACTGCCGCCAGCCTTCACGTGACAGGCCGGGAGTACTCTGACCACTTATTTCGATATCACCGGCATCCGCCTGTTCAAAACCCAACAGAATCCGCGCCAGAGTAGTTTTACCGGACCCGGATTCGCCGACCAGCGCGTGGGTGGTCCCACGGGATACTGTCAGCGAAATATCCTGTAATGCCTGCATCTGCTGTTTACGGCTCAGAGAAAACTGTTTTGCGACCGAAGAGATGCGGATCACCGGTGAACTGTCGGCCACGGTAACCGGCAATGTCCCGGCCGGGGCATAATTTTCCCGCACACTGGCCAGCAACTGTTGTGTATAAGCATGCTGCGGATGGCGAATCACCTGCTCCGTCGGCCCCTGTTCCAGCAGGCGACCTTCGCGAAAAACCACCAGCCGGTCAGCATGCTCACTGGCCAGCGCCAGTGAATGAGTGACAAACAGTACCGCAGTACCGTATTCATGCCGCAGCTCATCAATCAGGTTCATAATCAGCTTCTGCACAGTAACATCCAGGGCACTGGTCGGCTCATCAGCAATGATCAGTGCCGGTTTCATGGCAATTGCGATGGCAATCAAAACCCGCTGTTTCATCCCGCCGGACAGCTGGTGTGGATACTGGAAAATGCGTTGTTCCGGATGGCTCAGTCCGACCCGACGAAACAGCTCAGTTACCTGTGTGCGGCGTTGTGCACGGGAGAGCCGGGGACCTTTCAGTAGCAGCACTTCTCCGACCTGTTCACCGAGGGTTTTCAGCGGATTCAGTGAATTACCCGGGTCCTGGGGGACCAGAGAAATCTGAGCACCCCGCAGGCTGTCCAGCCGGCGGGATGACCACTGGCTGATATCTTCCCCGTTAAACAGGATCCGGCCACTGCTGCGCCGACCATTCTCTGGCAACAGCCCCATCACGGCCTGGGCAGTGGTGGTTTTCCCGGAACCGGATTCCCCTACCACCGCCAGCATTTCGCCGGCATTCAGACTGAAACTCACCTGATGCACCGTTTCACGCCACTGGTCATCGGAATGATAAGCCAGCGTCAGCGCGTCCAGCTGTAAAACCGGCACGGTCTGCGTTGTCATAGACTATCTCCTGATAAATAGTGGCTGATGCGGTTAGCCGCCAGAACTACGGCGATCACCACCCCTCCGGGGAATACCGACAGCCACCAGGCAGTCGCCAGATAGTTACGCCCTTCGGCGATCATCAGCCCCCATTCAGGTACCGGAGGCGGGCTGCCAAACCCCAGAAAACTCAGGGTAGATAATGCCAGGATCGCCTGGCCAAATTGCAGGGCAGAGAATGCCAGTAATGTCGGCAGAGCATTCGGCAACACATGGCGCAGGAACACTGTCGGAAAACGCCCGCCACTGCCAAACGCAGCTTCGATATAATCCTGACGACGGATACGTAATACTTCCGCCCGTGACAACCGGGCAAAATTGGCGACCGAGGCACAACCGACTGCCAGTGCCGCATGAAAGGTCCCCATACCCAGCAGAATAATAATGCTCAGTGATAACAGCAGCGCCGGAATGGACAACAGCACATCGACCAGCCGCATGACCAGATTTTCCACCGACAGACGGCTGAAGGCAGCCAGCATTCCGGCAGCGGCACCCACCACCAGCCCGACAGCTACCGCGGCAACCGCAGCCGATAATGACCAGCGGGTGCCATAGATAATCCGGCTGAGCAGATCACGTCCCAGTTGATCGGTGCCCAGCCAGTGCCTGCTGTCCGGAGGGGTCAGCTGCGTACCGGCAACCCCGCTGTAAGGGTCGTAATGGGCAAACAGTTGTGGAAACAGGGCAGCCACTACCGCCAGGACGATGACTGCCCATGCCAGCCACAGACCGGGTGTGATGCGTAAACGCCGGACCTTGTGTGGTTGATTTTTGCGTTGAACACGCAGGCTGTCGATAGCTGTCATACTTTCCCCTGCGAGGTAATGTTAAGACGCGGGTCCAGTAACGGGGTCAGCAGATCCGCCAGCAGATTAATTACTACGTAGGACAGTGCTGAAATCACCACCACTGCCTGCAACACATTGTCATCCTGATTGTTCACTGCCTGCCAGGTCACCTGTCCCAATCCGTTCAGGCCAAATACCGTTTCGGTTACCAGTGCGCCGGCGATCAGTTCCCCCAGCAACAGACCGGCAACCGTCAGCAATGGCAGGCTGGCATTACGCAATACATGGCGGAACAGTACCCGTAACTGGCTGACACCGCGCGAACGCGCCGCTGCGACAAATGGCTGAGTCCGGACCTGATCAATGCTGCGCATAAATATTTGTGCCAGAGGAGCCGCAATCGGTACCGCCAGAGTGATCACCGGCAGGATCATCCCGCCGACCGGTGAGGGGTTGATCACCGAAACCCAGTGCAGCCGGAATGAAAAGATCTGAATCAGGACAATCCCGAGCCAGAATACCGGCAACGAAACCAGCAGCGAAGGCAGTGAATACAGACTGTTACGCAGCCAGTGCAGCCCGGGCAGCCATGCGAGAATGGCGATCCCGGGACCGATAATCAGCGCCAGAATAAAGCCGGGGATCACCAGTTTCAGCGTCTGTGGAAAGTTGGTTGCCAGCACATCGGTCACCGGTACCCCGAGCTGCACCGAATAGCCCAGGTTGCCGTGCAGTACTGCGGTCAGAGCAGAAAAATATTGCTGCCAGGCCGGGACCCCGTCACCGTATAGCTTACGCATCTGCTCAATCTGGTCGGCGCTCAGTCCCAGCGAAGGGTCAAGAAACTTAATCATAATGGCGTCGCCGGGCAACAGCTGCAACAGCACAAAAGACAGTGTCCAGGCTGCCCACAACACCAGAATCCCCTGCAGTACCCGTTGCAGCACATAACGCCCCATAATTACGCCTCCGCTTATTTCTTATCTAACCAGGCATCGTAGAACGATGGCCGGCCAACGGCTTCAAAACTCACCCCTTTCAGCCACTGCGCGCCGGCGAAGACCTGCGGTTCTTCGAAAATCGGGATCACATACGCCTGTTCCAGCAGGTAGCGCTGCACATCGCCGGTCAGTTTCAGGCGTTGTGCGTTATCGGTTTCCTGAGAGATTTTCAGCAGCAGGTCATTCAGCTTGTCATCGCGGAAGCTTTTGACTTTATTGCTGAGTCCACCTTTTTGCAGCAGCAGATCACGGTTGGTTGGATAAAAATCACTTTTGATCACATCCGGATCGGCCCTGCCAACCTCTGCCACCGCCAGTGGAGCTTTCAGAGGATCAAGATTATTCAGCGCGGAAGTCCCGGCATCGGCCGGACGGACATTGAGGATCACACCGATCTCACGCCACTGACGGGCAATCAGTTGCAGTACCTGCTGGTTTTGCGGCTGTGGCAGGGATACATAGACACTCAGTGACAGCGGTACACCATTTTTCTGGCGAATTCCGTTGCTGCCGGTGATCCAGCCCGCTTGATCCAGCAATTTCTTCGCCTGTTGCGGATCGTAAGTCAGCAGATTTTGTAGCGGCACATAGCCTAAGGCGGTGGAGGCAATTACCGAGGTGGCTACCGGATAATTAGGCGAGAACAGGGTATCGACAATTTGCTGGCGGTTAGTTGCTATCAGTAATGCTTTGCGCACACGAACGTCAGAAACCAGCGGATTATCCGGACGGAAACTCAGGCTGTCATTCACCCCCCGGGTGGGTTCGGCATAAATCGTCAGATGCTGCGCCGCCACGCGTTTTTCGTCATAGGCCTGAATCTGGCGAATAAAATCTGCCTGACCGGCCAGCAATGCGCCGATACGGACACCATCTTCAGGAGTCACAAGGAACTGAATGCCATCCAGATAAGCACGCCCCTGGTGCGGGTCATTCACCGGTCCCCAGTGGTAATCTTTACGCGCGACCAAATCCAGTTCATGACCGAGAGTTTCCGATTTCACTACAAACGGACCGGAACCAATAATATTTCGCGCATCGCCTAACTGGTCAAAACTTTTATTCAGAGTCGAGAGCGACACCAGTCCGGAACCAATCGTCGAGGTCCCCTGTAAAAATCCTGGTGATGGCTGTTTAAAATAGAATTTAACCGTCAGCGGATCGATCACTTCGCTGTGGTCATAATTATTAATCACTTCAGAGACCGGGAAATGCTTCTGTTTATTTCCCAGGCCATAAGTATCGAAGTTTTTAGCTACAGCTTCAGCGTCCAGTGGTGTGCCGTCAGAGAAGGTCACTCCCGGGCGCAGTTTAAACGTCCACTCAGTCTTTTGTGGATTGCTGCTCCAGCTTTGAGCAATCCAGGGTTCAATCGCCAGTGTTTTGGGGTTTTGCCAGGTGAGCTTATCGGTTATCTGATTCAGGACTCCCCCGTTCGGGTAGAACCCACCGGCCGGCGGATAGAGGTTGGTATGTGCCTGCTGTTCCAGATAAATTAATGTGCCCCCCTGATGAGGCTGATCTGCAGCCCATGCCGGTAGTGCAGCCACCATCAGTGTGACCAGCAAATGTTTTTTAAAGCTCGTTAAACGCCACCCTTTCATTCACTGCCTCTTTAATTATAAAAACCAGCCCGGATTTCATAATAAGAGCCGTGGAATTGAGAGTTGAAATAACAAAAATGGCAAAGCTTGGATGAAAATAAACTAACCTCCTCCCTGAGCATAAAAACCAGGAAATTATTGCTGTTTTATGCCACTGCGTGGAGGAATTTACTCAACAACCGGCCCGGGCTGCTCTTATGAGCGTGAATTCCCGCGCATATACCGTTCCGGTATATCTGAAAAGTTTTAATTATTTACCCCGTCAGGGGATTTTTTTTATTTTATTGGGGTAACTCTTTCAGAAAAGTGAATAACATGAACTTCCAGCAGCTAAGAATTATCAGGGAGGCATCCCGGTGCCAGTTTAACCTCACCGAGGTAGCCAAAACCTTATATACCTCGCAGTCAGGGATCAGCCGGCACATCCGTGAACTGGAAGAAGAACTGGGGGTGGAACTGTTTATCCGTCATGGTAAGCGAATGCTGGGTCTGACCGGGCCTGGCAAAGAGATGCTGACCATTGCCCGCCGCATTCTCGATGATGCCGGCAAAGCACGGCGTTTAGGCGAACTTTTCACTGGTCAGCAGGATGGCGTGCTGACTATTGCCACCACCCACACTCAGGCCTGCTATTCACTGCCGGATAAGATCAAACTGTTTCGTGAGCTGTATCCTAATATCCGTCTGGTGTTGAATCAGGGCACCCCGGAAGAGATTCGCGCCATGGTTAGTGCCGGGACGGCTGACCTTGGAATAGCTTCGGAAGTGCTGTCAAACAGCGAATCATTACGCGCATTTCCCTGGTTTAAGTGGAATCATAAAGTACTGGTTCCCCGTCAGCATCCGTTGGCTGATCTGACCGATGTCACTCTTGAACATCTGGCGGCATGGCCGTTAATTACTTATCGCAGCGGGATGACCGGGCGTTCAGCTATCGACCAGGCTTTTGAAAGTGCCTCGCTAAAAACTGATATTGTACTTAGCGCTCAGGACTCGGATGTGGTTAAGACCTACGTCAAACTGGGAATGGGCATCGGGATTCTGGCAGAAACGGCAGTGACTGAAGAGGATGAAGGAGTCAGTTCACTGGATGTTCGCCATCTTTTCTCAGCCAGTACCGTCTGGCTGGCCGTCAAACGGGGTCAGTTACAGCGCGATTATCTGTGGCAGTTTATGATGCTGTGTAACCCGAATCTGTCTGTTGATGAGCTAAAAGCCAATGCGCAAAACAGCACAGCAGCCAGTGAGGTAGCCTACAATTTCGAAATCTGAGGGCTGCCGCGATGGCGGCCCCCCTTTTCTTTCTGGCTTAATCTGTCTTGTCAGCAGGGAAACGAACACCGGTCTGGCGGCGGATTTCAGTCAGTAACCTTGAGGTGATAAGGCTAACCTGCAAGGCCGGATGGTCCACTATCCGGTCAGCCACCAGCCGGGCAAACAATTCAGCTTCATAGCGCATGGTATTGTCGTACTGCGGCACACTTAAAGCCTTTGGCTTCGCTCCACGCAGATGCAGAGTCACTCCGTCGCAGGTCGACAATTTATCGATAACCAGAGCCCCCTGCTCTCCCTGGATTTCGCTGCCCAATACCGAATCGCTGACTTTTGAATGCAGAATTGTGACATCAAAATCGCCGTAATTCAGTACCACTGTACCGTGTGCATCCACCCCGCTATCCAACAGGCTGGCTTCTGCAATCACCCTCTGTGGCTCTCCCCACAATGCCACGGCACTGGCCAGCGGGTAAAAGCCGATATCCATCACCGAACCGTTGGAAAATGCCGGGTTGAAAGTATTCGGATTCTCTCCGGCCAGATAACGCCCGTAACGTGATGAGTACTGACAATAATGCAGCAGGGCCTTGCGCAGGGTACCCAGCTCCGGCAGCGACTCACGCACCACCCGGAAATTAGGCAATGTCGCGGTTTTAAACGCTTCAAACAGTACGACCTGATGCTGTCTGGCACAGTCGATCATCTGCTCTGCTTCGTGAACATGAGAAGCAAAAGGTTTTTCGCAGATAACATGCTTTCCATGCTGCATAAACAGACAGCTCTGTTGGCAATGCAGTGAATTCGGGCTGGCAATATAAACCGTATCGACCTGCGAGCTTTCGGCCAGCTGCTGCAGATCGGTAAACAATGCTGGTTTGCCATATTTTTCAGCAAACGAGGCTGCCTGTTCCGGTTGACGAGAGTAAACGGCAGTCAACTGATACAACCCGCTATCCAGCGCGGCGGTGACAAAGCTATCCGTGATCCAGTTCGTTCCTACTACGGCTAAACGTAACATCGCTTTTTCTCCTGCAATAACCTGTGAATGTCTCTCAGCATAGCGGCAATCCTTCGTTAAGTCGCCGGTTCTCAGGCCACCCGGATACTGCCCGCGAGAGTGATCACAGAATTGTCATCTGCGGCTGTCATGCTGACCCTGATAATTCGATATTCAGCCACCACGAGGTTTCATGATGACATCAACTTACGCGGTACAAATTGAAGATATCCTGGCTTCCGGCCAACGCTACCTGTCCGACGAAATTCAGAGCCCGGAACGCAGGGCGGCCCGTGATCGCGAAGAGTATGATGATCAGGGCAGTGCTCCCGAACTCTGCTTTGATGAATAACTGACAGCCAGTGGCGGTGCAGCAACTGCAGGTGCCGCCCTCAACGACTTCGTTTATATACCCATAAGCAGGCCAGCAGGGTAAACAGGATCACCAGTCCCACCAGATGGAAAAAACCGTGATGATCACTGGCCAGCGGGATACCCCCGACATTCATTCCAAATAGCCCGGCAACAATATTAATCGGCAGCGCCAGCACCGTAATTATTGTCAGTAAATAAAGTGTACGGTTGTTCTGTTCCATCAGTTGCGCCCCGGCTTCCTCCTGCAACAGACGAATCCTCTCCATCAGGTTACCCAGGTCATTCAGCCCTACGCTAAATTCTTCACTGAATTCACGCAGCTCACGGGTTTGTTGTTCAGCCAGCCATTCCGGCGGGCGATTCAGCAACCGAAACAGAGCCGCCGGTTCCGGAGCCAGCAGGCTTTGTACCCGCAACAGACTACGGCGGATTTTACTCAGTATGGTCCGGTTATGCCGCATCGCGCTGTTAAACAGTCGTTCCTCAATCTGGTAAACGTCATAACTGGCCTTGCGAATGATCGACTCCAGGCAGTTTTCCTGAATCTCCAGCAACCAGAACAGCATCTCTTCGGCACGGGTAAAGGCCAGCTCCGGCAGAGTTGCCACCATTTTTTCGATCATGCTTACCGGCTTGTAACGGGCGGTGATCAGAATTCCACGGCGGCACCAGGTCCAGAGGGTGGCATTATCGATCTGGCTGCCCTGGTGCTCCAGCCGCACATCGTTTAATACCGTAAACATTGCATCACCCTGCAGAGCAATTCGGGTACGTGAGGAAGTGGCATTTATCTCATCAAGAAAATCATCATCAGGTAAGAAATGTTGACGCAGCCAGCGCCCTGCGGCAGCGTGATTAAGGTTAATATGCAACCAGATAAACCCCTGTTCGGTGGAAGGTTGCTGTGCCAGTGTGACCAATGCCTCTGCCGATTTGCGTTGCGGTGCTGCACCGGCAGAAAAATAATAGCCATACATCAGCCCGGAAACTTCCTCCGAAAAATCAGTCGGGCGGGGAAAGGCACTCTGCACCATAGTCATTTCTCTGTTGTTCAGGGTAATAAGTAACGATCGTATGAGTGAAATATTTCAGTCATATTAACACCACAAAAAGAGCTATTTTCTCCCCGGGCAGTGGAGATAAAGCCCGGTGAATCTCTGTGAACTGACTTCAGAATATACGAACAAAGTGTCATATCTGATACTTTTCAGATGCACCATATCTTTTACTGTGCTAAAAGTAACCAAAAGTATCAAATATGACACCGGTGGAGATATGTCAGGCCAAACCAGAAATCCGTTGATCAAATTGCCGACCGAGCAGGAACTGAGTGATTTGCTAAAAAAGAAGATGAAAGAATCTTCGGTGACCTATGAAGATATGGCTCTGCAAATTGATGTATCGCTGGCGACATTTAAACGTCTGATTAAGCGCCCTTACGACGCTAAATTATCCACTATTCAGGCGCTGATCAGGGAAGTCGGTGGCGAATTATGTATAGAAATCTGAGTGTGCTTTTATACGGAGAGCCAGTTGGGGAACTGCTTCAGACCGATGAAGGTTATACCTTTTCTTACCTTCCTGATTACCAGGGGCATCCGTTATCACTCAGCCTGCCGGTGACCAGCCAACCTGATTTCTCAGTACAATTGCACCCGTTCTTTAAAGGGCTGGCCCCTGTTTGGGCTCATCCCTTTTGCAACGGAAGGCCCCAGCCAGCCCGCGGAACTGACCTTTATCATAAAGCGCTATGACCGCGGAGATGACCGGAAAATACATCAGGAACAACTGGATGGTGCGATGGCAGTGCCTGATAAATATGGTCTTAATGAACAGTCTGAGCACACGGTAAGTTATGAGCGTGCCGCTAAATTTGTCGCCGGGTATGTAGATTCATCGCTGGCCGGTAAGCGGGATATCTTTTTGCGTATCCTGTGTGCGTATCTGTTTGGTAATAATGATTTTCATCTGAGAAATATCGGACTTCTGTATAGCCCGCAAGGCAGAGTAAGCATTGCACCGGTTTATGATTTCGTCAGCGTGGTGCCTTACCCGTCATCTTTCACCGAAGTACTGGCACTGCCATTGCTTGAACCCGAGGAACGTAATCAGGGAATTGCCCGGGGCCTGGATTCATACCTGGGAGAGTATACCGGGTATGACTTTATTGAACTGGCGGAGGGAATGGGGATTAAACCGCGGCTGGCCGAAAAATATATTACCAGCGTGACTGTCCAGCGAGACAGAATACTTTCAATCATTGAATCCAGCTACATGCGCAATCAGCATAAAAGCGATATATCAGCGTATATCCGCCGCAGGGTAACGTTACTGAATACTTTTACCCTCGATTAATACATCTTCCGCAATCTCATGCAACGCTGTATCCACAGAGCGCTTCAGGCTCGTTCACAACAGCAATCATTTCAACTCTGATTCGTCACCGGCAGAAAAATAATAGCCATACATCAGCCCGGAAACTTCCTCCGAAAAATCAGTCGGGCGGGGAAAGGCACTCTGCACCATAGTCAGTTCTCTGCTGTTCAGGGTAATAAGTAACGATCATATGAGTGAAATATTTCAGTCATATTAACACCACAAAAAGAGCTATTTTCTCCCCGGGAAGCCAGATTTACAGGCGCATTCATCTGACTGTCATAAAGTGCCGCTATTTATACAGCGGTCATCAACTACGATGAATACACTGTGAGATTACTATGAGCCAAAACAGCCTCCCGCTGGGCAACCGGGATGTTAGCTCCCCGGTCCAGCAGCATCGCCAGGGTAAGCGCCCGGCAATTATTGTCGGAGTACTGGCACTTGCGGGCCTGGTCTTTGCCGGCCTTAACGTTTTTCAGGATGTCTCTCTGTCCGGAGACCATTTCACCAGCTACCTCTCATTTACCTTACTCGGACTGGCTCTGGTTATTGCGCTGGGATTTGAATTTGTTAACGGATTCCACGATACCGCGAATGCGGTAGCCACCGTTATTTATACCCGCTCTATGACCCCGAATATTGCGGTGGTCTGGTCAGGCTTCTGTAACTTTTGCGGCGTTCTGCTGTCCAGCGGCATGGTAGCTTTCGGGATTATCTCGCTGCTGCCGGTGGATTTGATCCTGCAGGCCAGTTCAGGGCACGGTTTTGCCATGATCTTTGCCCTGCTGTTCTCAGCCATTATCTGGAACCTTGGCACATGGTATTTTGGTCTGCCTTCCTCGTCATCTCACACAATGATCGGTTCGATCATCGGTGTGGGCGTTGCTTACGCCATCCAGGCCGGGCAGAACGGGTTGAGCGGTGTGAACTGGGGACAGGTAACCAGCGTATTCTCAGCATTACTGCTGTCGCCAATACTTGGATTTGTTCTGTCGGCAATTCTGTTGCGGGTAATGAAAAGTACCATCCGTGACCGTCAGCTGTATCAGGCTCCGAAAGCCGACTCACGTCCGCCATTATGGATCCGCAGCCTGCTGATCCTCACCTGTTCCGGTGTCTCTTTTGCCCACGGTTCCAACGACGGGCAGAAAGGAATGGGTCTGATCATGTTGATCCTGGTAGGTACCATGCCGATCGCCTACTCGCTGAACCGCTCTATGCCAGACAGCGAAGTTCCGCGGGTTGCAGCACTGGCTGAGGTCACTGGTCACCAGTTACTGCAACTGCAGCCGGTTCAGCCGGAGACAACAGCACTGGCCCGTAACCGGTTGCAGCAGTTTATCCGTCAGCCCTCCGCTGATGCCGGAACATTACCGGCACTGGGTGTGGTGCTGACCGATATCAGCCACCAGCTGCAGCAATACGGTGCGATGGATAAGATCCCCGCACATCTGGTCCCGAACATCCGTAATGATATGTATCTGGCATCGGAAGCCATTGGCAGCATGAAATCCACCAGCCTGGTAGTGCCTGCTGATACCCAACCCAACCTGAAGGCAATGAAAGCCGAACTGGACCGTTCAACCCGCTTCATCCCGATGTGGGTGAAGATTGTGGTCGCTCTGGCACTGGGCTTAGGCTCCATGGTGGGTTGGAAACGTATCGTGGTTACTGTCGGTGAGCGAATTGGTAAAACGCATCTTAACTATGCACAGGGTGCCAGCGCCGAACTGGTCGCCATGGCAACCATTGGTGCTGCAGATGTGTTCGGTTTACCGGTATCCACCACTCATGTTTTATCTTCCGGGGTTGCAGGAACAATGGCAGCCAGTGGTGGCGGCCTGCAG
This sequence comes from Tatumella citrea, assembly GCF_002163585.1. Taxonomy (NCBI): domain Bacteria; kingdom Pseudomonadati; phylum Pseudomonadota; class Gammaproteobacteria; order Enterobacterales; family Erwiniaceae; genus Tatumella; species Tatumella citrea. The sequence goes on along the minus strand of NZ_CP015579.1, from coordinate 497,941 downwards.
AAATCGACCCTGCGCAATATGATCATGGCCTGGATTCTGACCCTGCCGGTCTCCATCCTGCTGTCTGCCTTACTGTTTACACTGTTCTCACATTTCTGATCAGGACACTATTATGTCGTTACATGATAACCACAGCTCAATGCCGGAGTTTAATGCCCGGTTACTGCAGGAGTTTTATGACAGCTACGATGAAGAGCTGGAAATGGAGCTCGATGATCTGCGGCTGGATAAACAAACCCCTGAAACAGTAGATGAAAAAAACTGGCGCCGTCGCTACTTCCGCGAACTGCTGCATCTGCAGGGCGAACTGGTTAAGTTACAGAACTGGGTAACCCGTACGGGTTACCGCGTGGTAATAATTTTTGAAGGCCGGGATGCTGCGGGTAAAGGCGGGGTGATTAAGCGTATCGCCCAGCGCCTGAACCCACGCACCTGCCGCGTTGCTGCACTGCCGGCACCAAGCGATCGCGAAAAGACGCAGTGGTATTTTCAGCGCTATATCTCGCACCTGCCGGCGGCCGGAGAAATGGTCCTGTTTGACCGCAGCTGGTATAACCGCGCCGGGGTAGAAAGGGTAATGGGATTCTGTAGCCCTGAAGAACTGGAAGAGTTTTACCGTAGTGTTCCGGAATTTGAAAAAATGCTGGTTCGCAGCGGTATCAAAATCATTAAATACTGGTTTTCGATTACCGACGAAGAGCAGGAACTGCGCTTCCTGAGCCGAATCCACGATCCGCTGAAACAGTGGAAGCTCAGCCCGATGGACCTGGAAAGCCGTCGCTTATGGGAAAACTACACCGAAGCCAAGGAAGATATGCTGGGACGGACCCATTTTGCGGAAGCACCGTGGTGGATTGTGCAGGGTGTCGATAAGAAACGTGCAAGGCTCAACTGTATCAGTCACCTGCTGTCGCAGATACCTTACGAGGAACAGGACCATCCGGTAGTCGTGTTGCCACCTCGTGAGCATAAGAAAGATTACATCCGCAGCCCGGTTCCACAGCATATGATTGTGCCGGATAAATACTGACAGGCTGACGATAAAACTCACAGGCGCCCTTCCCGGCGCCTGTTTTTTTTAGGGCAGTAACATCACCTGCGGCCGTTGATGAGGAGTATCAGTGTTCACACTGAGTTCCGCTTTATACCAGCGTTGCAGTAGTTCACTTTCCAGTACCTGCTGCGGTGTACCTTCTGCAACCAGCTTGCCCTGATGCAACAGGAGCAGCCGGTCGGCCCATAATGATGCCTGGTTAAGATCATGCAGCACACTGCACACCATTAGTTTTCCCTGACGGGTCAGACGATGTAACAGCCTGAGGATATGTTGCTGATGGTAGAGATCCAGTGCGGAAGTGGGTTCATCAAGAAACAGACAGCCTTGCGGTTCGCCATCCTGCCAGAGTTGTGCCAGTACCCGTGCCAGTTGAACCCGCTGCTGCTCCCCACCGGAGAGTTGCAGGTAACTGCGGTCCAGCAGCTCATCACAACCCGTCAGACCCGCGACCTCACTAACGATTTCATCCTGACGATGGCGGCTCCAGGCCGCCCTGCCCAGACTGATTACCTGCCGGGCGGTCAGCGAAAAAGTCAGGGAGCTTTGCTGACGCATTACCGCCCGTTGTTGAGCCAGGAGCCGCCCGTCCCACTCGCTGAGTGCTTTACCCTGCAACCGGCACTCACCACTATCCGGAGCTATATAACCACTGAGTACTCGCATCAGGGTTGATTTTCCGGCACCATTTGGTCCTATCAGAGCAACCATTTCTCCCGGTGACAGTTGCAGAGAAATCCCGCTCAACAGCAGGCGCTGACCCCGTTGCAGGCTGATTTCAACCGCTTTAAGTTCAGACATTATTCCTCCCCCTGCTGACGACGGATAATCAGCCAGAAAAACCAGGGTGCACCAATCAGGCTGGTCAGTAAACCCACCGGCATTTCGGCTGGGGAAACCAGGGTGCGTGCCAGGGTATCTGCCAGTAACAGCAAAATGGCGCCGCTCAGCGCAGAAGCCGGTAATACCCGGCGATGATCACTGCCAAAGCACATCCGCATCAGATGCGGAATCACCAGCCCGATAAAACCGATCACCCCACTGACCGAGACCGCAGTCCCTACCAGCAGAGCATTCAACACCAGCAACTGACGCTGAGTACGCTGAACGTTGACGCCCATATAATGAGCATCTTCTTCGCCCAGTTGCAGCAGGTTGAGCCGGTTGGCAAACCACAGTGTAAGGATTGAGGAAGGCAGAATCAGCAGCGCACATACCGCCAGTGACGGCCATTGTGCCTGAGCCAGACTGCCCATTCCCCACAGCGACAATTGCCGCAACTGCTGATCATTACTGACCCACGAAAGTACGCCAACGATAGCTCCGCAGACGGCATTAATCGCTACACCAAACAATAATAACCGGGAGAGATGGCCACGGGTGAACTGGCTGAGTTTGAAGATTAGAGCGGTCACAAGCAGGCTGCCGGTGAAGGCAGCAATCATCGGTAACCATAACAGGATACCGGCAGGTAACGCCATTGGCAGTACAATCGACACTGCGACCGCCAGCCCTGCCCCACTACTGATGCCCAGTAAGCCCGGGTCTGCCAGTGGATTACGAAATAATCCCTGCATTACCGTACCGGAGACCGCCAGTGCCAGGCCGACCAGCGCTGCCAGCAACACGCGCGGCAGGCGGATATCCAGCCAGATCCTGCGCCCCAGACTGTCAGGGCTTTGTTGCCAGAGAGAGAGCAGCGACAGTTTTATCGCCCCGGTCTGGCTGGCAACCAGCAATGCTGCCAGCAAAACCAGCCCCATCACGATTAACCAGCCTCGTGTCTGACGGCTATTCAGCATGGATTTTTTCTGCAGCCTGACGCAGCTGCAAAATTGCCTTAGGTGTATCTAAACCGAAGCCCAGTAGCGCCATCTGATCGATATACAGCAGGCGGTGATGTTTGCCGGCAGGGGTCATGGCTAAGCCAGGCAGTTTCCAGAATTTGTCTGGTCCCCCCAGTGCCTGAACACCGCTGCGATCGACCAGCACTAAATCAGGAGCCGCTGCGATAACTCCTTCAGCTGACAATGTCTGGTAATGGGGTACATTGCCCATCACATTGGTCAGTCCGGCACTGCGGATAGCGACATCTGCCGCGGTCTGATTTCCGGCCACCATCGTCGTCATACCGCTGTTTGCCATGATATACAGCACTTTTACCGGCAGTCGGGTCGATGGAATAGCAGCAATTTGCTGGCTGACCTGGCGTAATAATGGCTGAGCCGCCGCCGTTTCGTTCAGTGCTGTAGCGATAGTGGTTATCTTCTGTGAAATGGCAGATAACGAGTTTTCACCAGTGACATCCACCACCTTCACGCCAACACCGGAAAGCTGGGTCAGAACCTGAGATGGTTTTGCCTGTTCATTGGTCAGTACCAGATCAGGTTTCAGCGCCAGAATCCCTTCGGTATTCAACTGGCGCATATAACCTACATCCGGCAGTTTTGCGGCCTGAGCCGGACGGAAACTGGTGCTGTCACGCCCGACCAGCTGATCACCGGCCCCGAGAGCATACACAATTTCCGTGACATCACCACCAATCGACACTACCCGTTGGGCAGCAAATACCGGTAACGCCAGCAAACAAAGCATCAGGCCAAATATTCTCATGCAGGCACGCCTCCGGCCAGAGATTCAATCTGCTCACGCCAGACCGCTTGTTCCGGATTACCTTCGCTACGCTGCCCGTATAACTGAGCAATCTGAGTACCATCAGCAGCAAATAACTCCAGACTGGTGACATGACCGTCAGCCGTAGGTTTGCGGGTAATCCAGCTTTCAGCAATCTGCTGGTCCTGCAGATGCAGGGTAAAATTCGGATTAAAAATATTCAGCCAGCCTTTCATCGGAGTTACTTTCTCAACTGCGCCGGTGAAAATTTGGGTACAACCGCGGTTGCCAACGAAAATCATAATTTCGTTGCCCGCTTCATGTGCCAGAGTCAGCAAACGTTCCAGTGTCTGCGGAGCAACTTTCTGCGCTAAATCATCACTCACCGCTGCAAAGGCCTGTGGGCGACTGATATTGTGGCGACTGAGTAGCTGGAAAAACTGATGAACATCAGTCATCGCACGCCATTCCTGCTCAATCTTTTGCGTATCAATCTGTCGGGAAAATTCAGGGGCAGCGACAGGGTTTAGTGTTAACGCTGCAGGCTCTTCCACCACAAACTCAGCAATCAGCTGTTGCCATGCCTGCTGGTCGGTATTATCGGTGGTATAAATTTTCAGTACTGCGTTACCCTGGTCATCAAAGATTTGGATGCTTTTACGTTCACCCCGGGCACTCTGTTCCTGCAGATAAAATGCACTGTGCCATTTTGACAGGAAGAAACGCAGATCCAGATGGCGCGGGTTAAGCACCAACCCGGCATGCGGACCGATGTGCAGGTTGTCGTAGGTTCCGACCTGTTCATGGACTGCATATTCGTTACGGGTAATATTTTTGGTCTCACCTACCGCTTTCAGCGCTTCCAGCAATGCCGGGAAGTCAGCACGCAGCTGCTGTGCGTCGTCTGCCGTTCTGGCCAGCAGCAATTCTGCTTCAGTGATGCCCATCAGTGCAGCCAGATCGCGGGCATAAGTGCCGGGATGCTGCTCTTTTAATTCCAGGTACTGCTGATAATGTGTGCTCATAAATTCTCCAGCGTCCTCATTTCCCTGAGAGCCCTGCCGTTATGGCAGGGCAGTTGATCAATTATCAGAAATCGACATTCAGTCCGACCTGGTAAGTACGACCCGGCATATAAGCTAACGAAACATCGTTGCGATCCTGGGCGGTCGAGGTTTCCAGATCACGGCTGCTGAGGTAATCGATGTATTTACGGTTAGTAATGTTATACACCCCACCGCTCAGTTTGACATTCTTCGTCACTCGCCAGTAAGCAGTAGCATCCACTAAACCATAGCCCGGAATACGCATATACGGGCTTTCTTCTGAGGTCACTGTACCACTGGTCGTCGTATCACGGGTGGTTTCCTGCGCCTGCTTGCCTTTAACAAAGGTCGCAGTCACTGCGGTTCCCCACAGGCCGGTAGGGTCATCCCATGCCACACCAACCACAGCTTTCATTGGCGCCACGCTATCCAGTGCGGTATAGCTGTCGCCGGTAAGTGAAGACTTAGACTCCCCTTTGGCATAGCCCCATGCCAGAGTCGCACTCAGACCTTCTGCCTGCTCAATCCAGTGACCAATACTAAATTTAGTACTGATTTCACCACCATAGATAAAGGCTTTATCACGGTTTTCCGCCTGGTAGATGGTGTAGATATTCGACGGCACGTTAGTGAACATCGAAGGTGAACCACTGCGGGTATAACGGGTATAAGCAATAAAGTTTTTATACTCGTTATAGAACACAGAACTGCTCAGGGTGATACCCGGAGTCACTTCACCGTTCAATCCCCATTCAAAGTTATTACTGGTTTCGGTTTTCAGAGCAGGGTTACCAATCAGCGCATATTGCTGGCTACCCGCATAGCTGGAACCCAGGTTCCATGAACCGTATAGCTGACTGGCTTCAGGGAATTCCGCCCCACGACTGTACTGAACATAGGTCAACAGTCCGGGGGTCAGATTGTACTGGAAGCGCAGAGATGGCAGCACTTCGGTATCACTGGTTCCTGTGCCGTACAGAGTTTCTAATTCATCAGTAGTCAGAACAGAGCTACCGGCCGCCAGAGTTTCGAGATCTTTTGGCTTGGTTTTCTCATAGGCAACACGAACTCCCGGGACAATCGCAAAATTGTGTCCCTGCAGATCGAAGTTGATTTTATCCTGAACAAATCCACCCAGTTTGGTGGTGGTACTGTTAGCCTGTGGCTGCATTACCGAGTAGTAGACCAGAGGTGCCGGGTCCTGGTCGAACGGGCGTTTGGTGTTACCCAGATCCGCATTCAGACCACCGCTCAGTTCATGGCGGCCTATCGTCTTACGCAGTTCGGTGGAGAAACCAATATTATTGGTATCGTAATCGGAATAAGTACGACCAATGACTCCGGTATCGTAAGGTGCCAGGGTATTATCGCGAGCCTGAGTTTTCTGCCAGTAGAGATTGGTGGTCAGAGAGTCAATCCAGTCATTTTCCGGCGTATAAATATCCTGCAGATTACCGGATAAACGACGGGTCTCACTGGACTGATGACTGGTGCCAATAACCGCACTACCACCTGAGTTCCAGGTATCGTAATGGGTATGGTTGGTTTTATCGTAGTAACTGAACGTTCCGGTCAGCTTATGTTCATCGTTCGGCTGCCAGATAACACTGCCCAAAAAGGCGTTAGAGTGCCAGTTCGCCGGGTAAGCAGAGACTGTACCGCTGTTATTACGGGTCTGCTGGCCATCACGGTGGCTATAGACAAAAATCCCGCGTAGTTCTTCATCCCCTGCCGCGGCAGTAATACCATTATGCCAGCCACGATTTGAAGAATCGTAATCTGACTGATAGCCAAAGTAGCTGGTTTTGCCCGGATGCAGATAATCATCCGGTGATTTAGTCTTGAATGAAACCGCACCACCGATCGAGGTATTGGGTTGTGATACTGCGGTAGCACCGGCATCGATATTCATCAGACCAAACAGATACGGGTCGATATAGTCACGCCCGATACCGAAAGTGTTAACTCCGGTGCGGCCGACATAACCACGGCTGGTCGCAGACGGTATTTCCACGCCATCAATATCAATACCGACACGGTTACTTTCCAGACCACGAATGTTGTATCCGGTGTAACCACCGCGGTCAAAGCCGCTTTTACCGTTTCCTGAACCACCGCTGGCGCCGGTAGCACTGATCAGTGTCTGGTAGCGCATCAGAGAACCAAAATCGGTGACGCCCAGTTTCTGCATTTCTGCCGCTGTAACCGTTTTACGGTTGCTGGCATTAACGTGAGGCGCGGTGGCTCTGACAGTGATTTGCTGTTCAGAATCATTGTCAGCCGCTGTAGTGCTGGTAGTTGCTGCGAAAGTGCAGGCAGCATGAACAGAAATCGCTACCGCTGTGGCCTTAAATAAGGCGGGTTTAATCTTACCCTGAGTCAGAAATTTATACATGGTTGTAAGTATCCAGGCATGCCAAAAATGCCGTTTGCCACAGGTAAACGCAAACGAAGGTTTTTATAATTACTGGTGTTGTGATGTGATCGTCGATCACCAGCAGTAATGATAATCTATATCATTATGATAATAGTTATCAATACCAAATGGCATGACCTACAGAACTTTTACAGTTACTGACTGTCGCGGTAGGTAAAACAAACCTCAGGGAAGATTTCAGAAAATCCGCCACCCTTTAAGTTCACTATCCACGACGGCAGATTAGCATAACCAGTCCACAAGGCTCCTGATACAAAATCCCATCCCTGATCGGTACAGAAAAATATCAGTGAAGATTATGAAATGACAAAGCTGAATATGCCATTTTCAACCCTATTCCGGAATGGTAAGACATGCCTTCCTCATGACATAAATTAACACTGTAGAAACAATAAAAAAACATTTGGCGAATATCTGGCTATTATCCCGGAGATAAAGATATCCGGTGATTCCCTGTGTCACCAGGAGACTTTCAGTAACAGATAACCAAAAAATATATAGAAAGAGTTACAATGAAACAACCCACAGCGTTAACAAAAAAACAACAACCAGGAATTTAATATTATTACCAACAACAACAGTGATCATTTTCTATACTAAAGACTCCATTCTCACATTATTATCTTCCGATAAATATTTATACCATCATATAAACCGGAAAAAGAATTCACACCCTCCTTTTTCCGGACAATCACCTACTATTACAGGATGGATTAAAAGTTCAAAATTAAAATTATTATAAGAATAGTCCTACATAGCAACCATTGTCCGTTGCTCCTTTTTTGTCACTGGAGCACAAATAATTCTTTCCAGGCTTTCTATGGTTTTAAAGGTGCAGGAGCAGGTGATATCCTGGCATTGATAGTATGCTTCTTTGGTTGTATCGGTTAAGTAACGGCTTGTACGAGTGTGAGCTGGCTTGTTACAAATCGGGCAACGCATCATAAGTACCACCTATATTCACTGAATAATTTTAAAACAAACAGAGGTATAATTGATCAATTACGGCTTTAATGGGTGAAAATAAATAAAAGATTCTATCTTCTTTTTATCTGGCTGTAGATACTTATTGATGCTATCCGACAAATCCAACAATCTCTGGTCTGTCACTTACGACACAACAATCATTTTTTAAAAGTGATATTGTTGTGTGGCTTATTACAAAATAAATTCCGTTTTTATTATTTTTTTTAGCATGCTTTTATTAAACCTCATTCAATGACGGAGGTTTAAAATGAAAAACTTAATCGATAAAGTGAAAACAACTGCCTGGAGCCGTGCTGATGCGCTGAAAGTCAGAGCAGATGATCCCACAACAACCCAGCCACTGGTCAGTACTGATTTCCCGGTGATGAGTGATGATCTTTTTATCTGGGATACTATGCCGTTGAAGAAATATGACGGTAATATTATTGCAATAAATGGCTGGTCAGTTATTTTTACCCTGACAGCTGAACGTCAGCCGGAAGTCTATACCGATGCACAAGGTCATTATGATATCGACAGTGACTGGACCAACCGTCACAGCCGGGCACGGATCTGCTACTGGTATGCAAAAGACAGTAAGAGCTGGATTTATGGCGGACGGGTCATGGCGGAAGGGGTTTCACCCACATCCCGTGAATGGGCAGGCACACCTATCCTGCTGAATGAACAGGGAGATATTGAACTTTATTATACCTGTGTCACCCCGGGAGCCACCATTGTCAAAGTGAAAGGCTCAATTTCTGCTGACAGCGAGGGGGTAAGCTTATCCGGATTTGATAAGGTTACAGAACTGTTTTCCGCAGACGGAGTTTACTACCAGACCGAACAACAAAATGCTTACTGGGGTTTCCGTGACCCAAGCCCGTTTATCGATCCAAATGACGGTAATCTGTATATGGTATTTGAGGGTAACGTTGCCGGAGAGCGTGGTTCTCATGTTATTACCAGCGACGATATGGGTGATGTTCCTCCGGGTTATGATGATGTCGGTGGCTCCCGCTATCAGACCGGATGTATTGGTTTTGCTGTGGCGAAAGATAAACAAGGCAATGACTGGCAATTATTGCCACCGCTGATTACTGCAGTCGGTGTAAATGACCAAACTGAACGGCCTCATTTTGTTTTTAAAGACGGAAAATATTATCTGTTTACTATCAGCCATCAATATACCTATGGGGATGGCGTATCCGGCCCCGATGGGGTATACGGTTTTGTGAGTGATTCATTATTTGGACCTTATCAGCCATTAAATGGCTCAGGACTGGTTCTGGGTAATCCTTCTTCTCAGCCCTATCAAACCTATTCGCATTGCGTGATGCCGAATGGTCTGGTGACCTCATTTATCGATAGTATTCCACAAACGGACGGAAGTTATCGTATTGGCGGAACAGAAGCTCCTACGGTAAAAATAAAAATAAAAGGCCAGCAAACCTTTATGGTTAAAACACTGGACTATGGATTTATTCCGCCGACAGAAAATATTACTGTCAGGTAATGATTAGAATACTGCGCGGATAATACCGCGCTTTACTCAGGACACTCACTATGGATATCCAGAACATTATAAATACAGTCAAAATTGCCACACGGGGAGATTCTGTTTTTTTTGGAGTATTCATCTCTTTCTTTATGGCATTATTAAGAATGATTTATTCAGGCAGAAACATTATTGAAACCATACTTGAAGGTGGAATTTGCGGCTGTCTTACTTTTATATCAGTCTCACTGATGAGTTATTTCGGCGTATCCAGTCAACTGACGGTTTCGGTAGGTGGTTTTATTGGATTTATGGGGGTAAAAAAAATTAGTTTTTGGATTAACCGTATCATTATGAAACGGATCTCATAACTACCGACTCTTTATACCTGGGCATCTGTAGTGAACTCCGGTGAGGAGGCCATATATGTTGATCTTTGGTTACAAATTCTTGTGGGGGATATTGAGTTACCACCATTTAACCCTATATATTATAGGGCATTTCTGAGTGTTTTTTGTACTTCTAACGCTGCCGGACTGTCGGGAATCACATTACCGTCGGTCCGGTGGTTTCCTCTTTTCTGCCATGCAATACTCTTCATTCTCCCCAGGCTGTTTGTTGTTAGCTTAATAGCTATCGGCAGTCACTCCAGCAATCATTAAAAACATAACAGACAGAACACCCCCCAACTATTTATAATAAGAATACTCATTACTCAATATTAAAAATAAATTACCGGTTATTTTGAATTAAATAACCGGTCAGTTATCCATATAATAAAATATCTGACAATCACTTTCACTTCTCACTACGACCACACAACAAAAAATCATTAATTTTCATACGCTTTGTTGTGTGAACACTGACAAATCAGTGAGAGATTTTATTTATTTTCACCCCATGTTTTTATACAACCTCACTTAACAACAGAGGTTTTAAAAATGAAAAATTTACAAGATAAAGTTCAAACAACTGCCTGGAGCAGAGCTGATGCACTGAAAGTCAGAGCAGATGATCCTACAACGACTCAACCCGTTGTCAGTATTGATTTTCCGGTAATGAGCGATGAAGTATTTATCTGGGATACTCTGCCACTACGTAAATATGATGGTAATATTGTCTCGGTCAATGGCTGGTCTGTTATTTTTACTCTGACAGCAGATCGTTTGCCAACAGAATATCTGGATGCCGAAGGTAACTATGATATTTATACCGACTGGAATAATCGCCATGGGCGGGCACGGATCTGCTACTGGTATTCAAAAGACAGCACTAACTGGACATTTGGCGGACGGGTGATGGCAGAAGGTGTTTCACCTACGACCCGTGAGTGGGCTGGTACACCTATCCTGCTAAATGAAAAGGGCGATATTGAACTGTATTACACCTGTGTCACTCCCGGCGCGACTATTGTCAAAGTAAAAGGAAAAATCTCCGCCAACAGTGAGGGGGTAACCTTATCCGGATTTGATGAGGTTATCGAATTATTCTCTGCCGATGGTGTTTATTACCAGACAGAGCAACAAAATGCTTACTGGGGTTTCCGTGACCCAAGCCCATTTATCGACCCGAATGACGGTAATCTGTATATGGTATTTGAGGGTAACGTGGCCGGAGATCGTGGTTCGCATGTTATTACCAGCGACGATATGGGTGATATTCCTCCGGGCTATGATGATGTCGGTGGGGCACGCTACCAGACAGGCTGTATTGGTCTGGCTGCTGCGAAAGACAAAGAGGGTAATGACTGGCAGCTGCTGCCGCCGCTCATCACTGCGGTGGGTGTCAACGATCAGACCGAACGCCCACACTTTGTATTTAAAGATGGTAAATACTACCTGTTTACCATCAGCCATAAATCAACTTATGCCGATAATCTCACTGGCCCCGATGGTGTTTACGGTTTTGTCAGTGATTCATTATTCGGGCCGTATGAACCGCTAAATGGCTCGGGTCTGGTGCTGGGCAATCCATCGTCTCAGCCTTTGCAGACCTACTCACATTGTGTGATGCCAAATGGTCTGGTGACCTCTTTTATCGACACCGTTCCAGCCAGTAACGGTGACTATGAGGGTGAATATCGCATCGGCGGCACTGAAGCGCCAACAGTGCAGATCAAGATAGAAGGTAATCGCACCTTCATGGTGAAAGAATTCGATTACGGATTTATTCCACCGATGGAGAATGTAGTAGTAAGCTGATCAACAAAACGGCGTAGTTGACTCTGCGCCGTCACTTCCCCTCAGAAATACCGGCCAGTTGAAACTTCCCCCTGATCACCTCACTCATAAATATCATCGGTAAACTAAAAATCAGCCGGGGTTGAAGCGAAAATCAGCAACCGGCTGAATCTGTGGACTACTGTCTCCCGGCAGGTGGGCGGCCACGGCTACAGCAATACCCGGGGCGCAGTGGGCCTGAAGTATATGTTCTGATTCCGGCAACGTTGCTGAAAACACAAAAATGGGCCGATTCAGCCTAATGCCGATCGTTTAAGGATCATTTGACCGATCCGGTGGTTGGTGTAAAAAGGGTTCATGTGCAGACATGGACCCTTTTTAAATGGAACTTTCGCAAGCTCTCGGCATTATTAATCTCACTGCTCCCGAAGAAGTACAGAGCCTCTCTGACCTGCTCTCTCCTGACCTCATCCGACAGGCGTTTTCCCTCACTGATACCGTCACGCTGCGTAAGCGTAAACTTCCCCTTGAGTCGATGGTCTGGCTGGTTATCGGTATGGCCGTATTCAACAATAAGCCCATGAGCCATATCGTGAATTTGATGGATATTGTTGACCGGACCGGACGGTCATTTACCGCACCCAGCTCTGTGATTGCCCGCCGAAAAACACTGGGCGAAGATGCCATCCGGGTCCTGTTTGATCTCACTCAACAACACTGGCACGAAGAAGCCAGACATCCTCTCTGGCACGGGTTGACGCTTAATGCTGTTGATGGCGTTGTCTGGCATACCCAGGACACTCCTGAAAATGCAGAGGCCTTCGGCAAAGCATCTAATCAGCATGGTGAACGCGGTTATCCTCAGGTTCGTATGGTGTGTCTGATGGAACTCAGCAGCCATCTGCTGCGTGCAAGTGTGTCAGGTCGCTACGATATCAACGAAATGCGGCTGGCCGCTCAGCTGGCAGAAAATGCACCGGATAACAGTATTACGCTGTTTGATAAGGGCTTTTACTCTTTAGGGTTGTTACATGACTGGCATAATGCAGGTGAAAATCGCCACTGGCTAACGCCGCTGAAAAAGAACACTCAGTATGAAGTGGTACGAAAGCTCGGCAGGCAGGACGAACTGATACGACTGAAAACCACGCCTCAGGCCAGAAAGCAATGGAAAGGCCTGCCGGAAGAACTCATAGTGAGGCTAATCAGGCGGAAAGTGAACGGGACGGAACGGCAGGTAGTCACTTCCATGACAGATGCGATGCGTTATCCGGCGACTGACGTGGCAGAACTTTATAAGCATCGCTGGGAAATCGAGCTGGGATATCGTGAGGCAAAGCAGTTTTTACTGGGAAACCGCTGGACGCTGAGAAGCCGGTTGCCCGATCTGGTGAAGCAGGAGCTATGGGGAATACTGCTGACGTATAACCTGGTGCGTTACCAGATGATTAAAATGGCGTTCAGCCTGAAAGGAAATTACCTGCCTTACCAGTTGAGCTTCAGCGGTGCAGTATCAGAGATATTACGGCTACTGATCGGTCTGCCGTGGGCTTCACCGGGAGCCATCCCGGGTCACCTTAAACACTTTTACAGTAATGCCGGGATGCTGAAACTGCCACCACGACGAGAACGGGAATATGTGAGAGAAGTGAGGGAGAAAAGGTCGAAATATCCCTTTAAAAACAATGCCGGTCACCTTAAGTGACCGGCATTAGCCGATTCAGCCCATTTTTTTGCCAACTTCAAACTGTGTTTATCGGACCGGGGTAACTAACGGCAATCCCTGCTGCCATGCCCGAATATTTTCCATAACCAGCCGTGACATCTCAGCGCGTGTTTGCCAGGTAGCACTGGCCATATGCGGCGTTACCACCACATCGTCCCGCTGCAGCAAAGACTCTGGCACTTCAGGCTCATCACTAAACACATCTAATCCCGCCCCGGCAATATACTCCTGCTGTATGGCTTCAGTCAGTGCGTTTTCATCCACCACGCTGCCCCGGCCGACATTAATTAATACCCCTTCAGGCCCCAGAGCCCGAAGAACCTGAGCATCAATAAGCCCGCGAGTATCTTCCCCTCCCGGGATACATACCACCAGAATGTCGCTTTGACGGGCAAGTTCATAAATATCCGACTGAAAATCCCAGCCAGCAAGTTCGCGCGATCGACGGTCGTAGTAACTGATAGCCATAGAAAATCCTGTGGCCCGACGGGCAATCGCCTGGCCAATTCTGCCCATACCAACAATGCCTAAACGGGCACCAGAGACTTTTTTCGTCCACTGAAATCCTCCCTGCTGCCATCCCCCACGCTCAATAAATTTCTGAGCCGCAACTATCTTTCGGCAAGTTGCTATCATCAGCCCTATCGCCAAATCGGCCACGTCATCTGTCAGCACTTCCGGAGTATGAGTCACTGCAATTCCCCTGGACGCCGCGGCACTGACATCAACACCATCATAGCCAACCCCAAAAACTACAATCAGTTTCAGCGCAGGAAATTGAGAGATTAACTCTGCCGTGACCACCGCTTCACCATTGGTGACCATTACGTCAATTATCGGAGCCACTGCCGCCAGTTCAGACTCGCTCATTGTCCCGTAATCGCACATGTCATACGCATCGTGCAGCTCGGCAGTCAGTCTGTCAGGAAGCCCGGCTTGTTTTAACAGCTTCATTTTCAAAAGTATCCTCTGTTATGAACTACGGGAAGCGTTGTCTTTAATGTCCTGAGGAATATCCCTGACTGGTCGGGAAACCAGAATCCCCACCACACCGCCAATAACTAATGCGATGTCAACAATCAACAGCCCGTAGTGATAACTGTTAGTAGCATCTTTTATTTTTCCCAGCACCGGCGGCAATCCAAGCCCGACAAAATTAGCAATGGTATTTATGAATGCAATAGAGGCGGCTGCAGCGACTCCGGCAAGTTTCTCGGTTGTTACCGCCCAGAAAACCGGGGTCAGGGCAAAATTAAAGCCGACACATAACACCAATAGCATCCATGCCAGCCACAGGTTACTGCTGTAGATAGCAATACCCAGCGCCAGTCCTGACAAAATTAGCGGTAATCCGAGATGAAGAGATCGTTCTTTAGTAACATCCGAATGCCTGCCGTTCAGGTACATAAATAAACAAGCACACAGAAACGGAACAGCAGAGAACAAGCTGATGACTAAATTGCTCTGATCACTGAGCATGCTTTTGATAATCAACGGCATAAACAGAGTAATGCCAATTGATCCAAATGCCTGAAGAAACCAGACCAGGCTGAGTAGCAAAACAGTTTTATTTTTCAGGGCACTTAACCAGCTATGATGGCGGGAAATTTCGACAGTGGCGTTATCCCTTGCCAGTTGATTATTAAGCCAGTTCTTCTGTTGAGGATTCAGCCATACCGCATGTGATGGCGAGTCCGGTAACCGAAATAACACCATAACACCTAATACAACCGCAGGAATGCCTTCCAGCAAAAACAGCCAGCGCCATCCTGACACACCACTGATCCCATGCATATTCAGTATTGCACCAGAAACCGGCAGTCCTATAACCGAAGCCATAACAGAACCCATGTAGAAGAACGACATTGCCCGGGCCCGGTTACTCTTTGGAAACCAGCAGGATATATAATAGATAATTCCCGGCGCAAATCCGGCTTCAGCCATGCCCAGTAAAAAACGCATGACATATAGCTGTGTCGGTGTATTCACCAACGCCATGCAGGCACTGACGATTCCCCAGCTGATCATAATTCTGGCGATCCATCGACGTGCCCCGACACGGGTCATGATAACGTTGCTCGGAATTTCAAAAATAATATAGGATATATAAAACATTCCTACACCGAGCCCATACATGCTTGCTGTCAGCCCGAGATCTGCATTCATTTGCAATGCAGCAATCGAGATATTCGTCTTATCAAGATTGGCAACAAAATAGCAGATAATAATAAAAGGAATTATTTTTATATTTAATTGTTTCAATGTAGAAGAGTACAGATCGGCATTCATAAATAACCTCTCTATGTGGTTTAACAGCGACAGGCATCCCCGGCAGCTAAACCGTTTTATTATTAAAATACGGAATTAAATAATTATCGGTGGTTTACCACTCAGCAACAGTACCATCTGCTAAGCGCCAGACGGGGTTATGCCAGTCAGGTACCTGCCGGCTACGGGCAATCACTTGTTCTTCATCAATTTCCACCCCAAGCCCCGGACGGGTTAGTGGCCGGAAAAAACCTCCATGCATCTCAAAATCTTGTTTATTAATAACAAAGTCAAGCAACTCAGCCCCTTTATTATAATGTATGCCCATACTCTGCTCCTGGAATACAGCATTCCGGGAAACAAAATCGATATGCAGACAAGCTGCCAGAGCAATCGGCCCGAGTGGGCAATGTGGAGCCAGCGCGACATCATAACTTTCAGCCATTGCGGCAATTTTATAACACTCGGTAATTCCCCCGGCATGCGATAAATCTGGCTGAAGTATTCCCAAACCACCTGCATCCAATACGCGCTTAAATTCAAATCTCGAATACATCCGTTCCCCGGCAGCGATGGGAATAGAAGTTAACTCAGCCAGACGCGGATAGTATTCAGCCTGTTCTGCCAGAACTGGTTCTTCAATAAATAATGGTCGATAGGGTTCCAGCTCCTTAATTAATACTCTGGCCATCGGTGCACTGACCCTGCCATGAAAATCTAATCCGAATTCAATATCCTTCCCAAACGCTTCCCGGATTTGCGCCACGGTATTTACTGCCGCATCCACTTTACGGGCACTATCTATGATTCCGAGCTCTTCACAACCATTTAATTTAAAAGTATCAAAACCAATCTCTTTCAAAGTCCGTATGCCCTGAATAACTTCCGCAGGCCGGTCGCCGCCCACCCAACTATAGGCCTTAATAGTATCCCGAACCTGGCCACCCAGCAGCTGCCAGACCGGGGCATTCAGTACTTTGCCTTTAATATCCCACAGAGCCTGATCAATGCCGGCAATGGCACTCATTAGAATTGCGCCGCCACGATAAAAGCCACCGCGGTACATGACCTGCCATAAATCGTTAATTTTTGCCGGATCCTGGCCTATTAATAATTCACCGAACTCGTGCACTGCAGCTTCAACAGTCTTAGCTCTGCCTTCAATAACCGGCTCTCCCCAGCCACAGATCCCTTCATCCGTTTCTATTTTTAAAAACATCCAGCGCGGGGGTAAGCGGTAAGTAGTTAATTTCGTAATTTTCATGTCATTGCCTCTTTGTATGCTGCTGCAAATGCCCTAGCTTGCCGTTCAGTATGGCTAACAGATTGTCCGGCACGGTACAAATCGCTACCTAACCCTGCGCCAAAACAGCCTGCTGACAGCCATGACCCCAGATTTTCCGGTGTGACGCCGCCGACAGCAAACAGTGGTACCGTTGGCGGTAAAACAGCTTTCAGAGCCCGGATATAATCCGGACCGAATGCTGAAGATGGAAAGATTTTCAACGCTTTTGCGCCGGCGTTCAGTGCAGAGAAAGCCTCAGTTGCAGTCGCACATCCGGGACAGACAGTCATTCCCAGTCTTACAGACTGCCGGATGATCGCAGGGTCAGTATTCGGCGTCACAATCAACCGGCAACCTATTTCCGCCAGTAATTCCAGCTGTTCCGGATTGAGCACGGTTCCGGCGCCAATCATTGCCTGATCGCCAAATTTTTTGACCAGAACAGGCAATGTTTCCTGCCACTGCGGTGAATTTAGTGGGACTTCAATAGCATCAAATCCGGCATCCAGTAATGCCGCGACATGCTGAGGGGCCTCTGGTGGGGTAATCCCACGCAGAATAGCAATAAGGGGAAGTTTAGTCGGCCACTGCATCTGCGATACTCCTTATACCTGCCTGAAATGCGCTGTCGCCTTCCAGTATCTGCGCCTTAAATCCGAGAATGTTGAGCACTTTCTGATAGCGGCTGGCCAGAGAATGACTGGCGACAATCGTAACTGGCTGCCGGTGATCTGGCTGCCATTGCCGGATCATACTGGCCACTTCGTGACCAATCAGCAGACCCGAAAGATATTCACTGACATCCTCTCGTGGTAGATCACCGAGTACATGTGCAGCGCGAACTTCAAACAATCTGACCAGTGGTGCCTCAGTCGCCAGGCCAATCTCTGTACCCTGCTCAAAAACCGTCGGAGATTGTCTCTGTTCGGGCAGCCCAGCCCCAATCAGCGAGGAATTGATTAACAAATGATGTAATTCACCTGTCATCACTGTCCGAAAGTCATAGATTTGCTCATTATCAGCCTGCACCCATTTACAGTGGGTACCAGGTAAAATAAACAAAGGCGCGGCGGCCAGTTGTCTTGCTCCTAACAGTTGGGTTTCCTCCCCCCTCATAACGTTGTCATTATCTGATCGACGAATACTGAGACCGGGGATAATTGAGATGCCAGGTAATACATCGGTTAACTGACTTCCTATCTCACTAAAACGCACCGGACAGGGTAAATAAGGCGCAACTTTCCATCCGGCAGTACTGCCTACCATCCCGGCCATCAACACGCGGATGTTCTCAGGCCAGCCAGCAGTGATCCCGGCTAACACCGCTGCCGGGGATTTTCCACCTAGCCGGGTAATACCCTCCGAAGAAGTTCTACGGTCACGGCACTCACCCGCCTGATACCACCAGGCCCTCAGGTTTGTTGATCCCCAGTCAATTGCGATGTAGCCGGATGTCATGTGATTTCCTTAAGTCTTCGGGTGGAGCTGGCAATCATGGATAGCGCCGCCTGTTCTGCAGCATCACCGTCCTGATGGCGGATAGCGTCATACAACTGTTTATGTTCCTGCAGGGTTTGTGGCATGTTGCCTTCATCACCCCGCCAGGTTCTTTCAAAAACGGCTCGTTGCAGAGAACTTATAGCAACGCTTAACTGCTGCAGAACCGGGTTATGGACTGCATGCAGTACGGCTTCATGAAAACGAATATCAGCCTCATTAAACGCATCACGCTGCTGATTATTGGCAACCATCTCATTCAGTGCTGTCTCAATACCGGCAAGATCACCGGAGGTTGCCCGCTCAGCTGCCCAACGCGCAATGGCTGGTTCCACCAGGTTTCTGACTTCACTCATAGCAGCAATTAACCGGGGATCGTAGTCATGGGCCAGAACCCACTGCAGCACATCTGTATCCAGGTAGTTCCACTGATTTCGCGGTGCGACAAATGCACCCCGATACCGCTTCATTTCTATTAATCGTTTCGCCGTCAGAGAACGAAAAACCTCTCTGATAATATTGCGTGACGTTTCAAACTCCTCACACAAACTGGCTTCAGCCGGGAGTGCTGCACCGGGAACATATTTACCACTGATGATTTGTTGTCCCAGAGCCACGATGATCCGGTCAGTTTTGGCAAGCGTCATACAAAGTCCTTTATTAATGAATCATCCCTGCATTCTACCTATGCCTGCCGGTGATTTTCACCGCAATTTTGCACTACTATCCTGCACCTTACTGCCTGTCCATTCTCAAAATTGTAGTACAATTGAATATTATTGTACCCCTACACAGATCACATATTGAGCAAATCCATAATGCGCTGATAACACCCCTGACGCAGAGTTAAATTCAACGAATTGTTTATTATGAGTTTTAATTTGAATATTCAGAGAGAGAGAACTACCAGTCAGCCAGCTTGATCTCAGGCTGTTTAGAAATTCAGCAGAAGTGTGATCCGCCCGATAGAATCCAGCGACCTTAACTCCCTATACTAATTGCAAGGCAATGCAAACGTTGTCATTTAATTTCACAGTGAAACTATCTACGGTTTCATTTTTTATTATCCTGAATGCAAACGTTGTCATCGGCGGGTTACTATGGCGAATATTATCGATATTGCGAAGAAAACCGGACTCTCTCCTTCAACGGTTTCACGGGCACTTTCCAAACCGGAGAAAGTAGCCGCGGGCACCCGTCAGCGGGTTCTGGCAGCCATCGATGAAGCCGGTTATGAAACCAATATTTTTGCCCGTAATTTGCGCCAGGGGGGTTCCAGAACCATCGGGCTGGTCGTCTCCGATATTCTTAACCCATTCCACGCGATGATCGTTAAATCGATTCAGGATGAAGTCTACCGCGAAGGTTTTACCCTGATGGTCGGCAGCTCAGATGAAGATCCCCGCCGTGAAGAAACGCTGATTGCTCAGCTACGCAGCCACCAGCTGCAAGGGCTGATTATTATCCCCACTCTGCAGGCCAGAGAAAATCTGAAAAATATCGACCATATCCCGGTGATAGAGATCGACCGTTGTTCCGGTCATCCACAGACCGAAAATATTCGTCTGAATAATGCTGAAGGTATGCGACTGGCAACAGAGCATCTGACGGATCTCGGTCACCGACACATTGCCTATATCGGCGGCAGTATCACTGCAGAAACCTTTAAAGAACGCCTGGAAGGGTTCCGCCACTCCTGCCCCGCCAAAGTAACACAGGAAGTTTTTGAATTACCCGCGATCAGTGGTTTACAGGCCGGAGCCGATGAAATATGTCGGACACTACTGCGCCGCTCCCGTGACCAGCGGCCTACCGCCATTATCGCCGCCAATAATGATATTGCCTCGGGCGTGGTACAGGCCATTTATCAGAGCGGCCTGAGCCTGCCAGATGATCTGTCATTTATCGCTTTTGATGATCCGGAATGGGCAGCGTTTTTCCCTTGCCCGATTACTACTGTCAGACAACCGGTTTATCTGATGGGACAGTTTGCAGCACAGCGGCTGTTCAGCAGGATTCGTGGCGAGCAGACTCACAGCGACCCGCTGTCACGGTTTGCGCCGCAGCTAATCGTTCGTCGTTCGACAACCCCGCCTGTTGTTTAATATGCACAAGGAGAACCATTATGAGCACTGTCCCGCTGATAGAGGCCACTGCGGAGAATCTGGCCCCCTATGGAAAGTTACTCGGCTTACCGGATCGCCAGCCTACTCTGGCCAGGGGTGATATCGATTACTATCACCATATTGCCGATTCCGGTGATTTTACCGCCCATCCGGTCACCAGTTATTTAATCTCTTATCCTCGCCCTCCCCGGCTGGAACTGATTGAGCGCCACCGCCAGACCGAAGAGACATTTATACCGTTAACCGGACACAGTGTTATGGTGCTGGGCCGCCCCGGACCTCTGAATACCGACCAGTTAGTGGCGATTCATCTGGATGGCAGTTTTGGTATTCAGCTACGTCGTGATACCTGGCACTTTGCGCCTTTTGCCCTGGACTGTGAAGCCACCTATCTGCTGCTGTCCGGCAAAGATTCCGCTCCGGATATTGAAGTGCTTCCGGTCAGCGCCCGTGATATTGCCTTGCCAGACACCGCGGAGGTTTCGCTATGATGCGGATTGCTTGTTACGGTGAAGGGCTGATTGATTTTACCCAGCAGGGTAATGCGTTTGTCCCGCATCCTGGCGGTTCACCTTACAATGTGGCCGTAGCGCTGGCGCGTCTGGGCTGTCGGACCGAATTTTGCTCGCAGCTCAGTACTGATATGTTCGGTCAGCAACTGGTGGACTATTTACAGCAAAATAATGTGGGCACCTCACATATTCTGCGCAGCCAGGCCCCTTCTACCCTGGCCTTTGTCGCGACTCCGGAAAATGCAGAACCGGAATATGCCTTTTTTTCACAGGGGGCGGCAGATGTTATCCCTGAACCCGGTCAGCCATTTCCGCAGCCTGAGGCGGATTACCACCATTTCGGTTCGATTTCGCTGATGCAGGAACCCTGCGGTAGCTTCTGGGAAAAGTATCTGACAAAACGTCAGGGATTTATTTCGTTTGATCCGAATATCCGTAGCAGCCTGATCCCGGATCGTTCAGCGTGGCTGCAACGACTCGATCGGATCCTTGAATACACCAGTCTGCTGCGACTGAGTATTGTTGATCTGCAATGGATCGATCCCGACAGCAGCGTGGAGAAATTTGCCCGGCGAATCCTGGAACGGGGGGTGAAAATGGTCGCGGTCACGGCCGGTGAGCAGGGAGCGCATCTGTTTACCCGGCAACATACTTTACATCAGCCAGCCGCCAGTATTCAGGTCATTGATACCATCGGGGCGGGCGATACCTTTACCGCCGGTTTCCTGTCGGTACTGAGTCGTTCTGTTACACAGGATGCCGCCAGCCAACAGTTACTGCTGGCCGAGGCACTAAAAGCGGGCTGTCTGGCCGCCGCATTAAACTGCCGGCAAAAAGGGGCCAACCCACCGGACAGAAGAGCGCTGGAACAGGCCATGCGGCAGTAAAGTACCACCGCAGATTTGCCAGTGAATGCTGAAGATACAGCGACAGGCAATGGCTGTGAAAAAGAAATGCTGTTACCTCACCTACATATTAAGGATACATCATGGGCACGAATAATTTATTCACTACGCCTGATGGGAAGAACCATCTCGTATCGTTTTTATTACTGACCTGTCTGTTTTTAGTACTTGGTTTTAGCACCGGATTAATTGATGTACTGAACAAACATTTCCAGAACACCCTGAATATCAGTAAAGCCGAATCCGCTCTGGTACAGTTTGCCAATTATCTCGGTTATTTCTTTATGGCGATTCCGGCCGGTATTGTCGCCCGTAAAATGGGCTATAAATTCGGAATTCTCAGCGGGCTGGTGCTGATTGCGGCCGGGGCATTTTGCTTTATTCTTGCCAGCCGCAGTGGCGACTATCTGGCTTTTTTACTGGGTCTGTTTATTCTGGCAACCGGGTTGACCTGTATCGAAACCATTGCCAACCCTTACGCAGCGATTATGGGTACGCCCGGGAAAGGGGCATCACGGCTCAATCTGTCACAGTCTGTCACCGGTATCGGTCTGATCCTCGGTCCGCTGATTGGCGGACACTTTATCCTCTCCTCCACCGGCGATGTATCCACCAGTAACGACACACTGATTGTCCCGTACCTGCTGATCGGTGTGGCAGTATTACTGCTCAGCGTGGTGTTTTTGTGTCGTCGGATGCCGGATATCACTCCGCCGGAAGACAGTGCCACCGACAGTGGCAGTGCCGGCGGTAGCCTGTGGTCTAAACCCCACTTTGTGCTGGCCGTGGTGGTGCAGTTCTTCTACGTGGCAGGCCAGACCGGGATCTTCAGCTTTTTCATTAACTACGTCGTCGACCATTCGCCGCTGTTCAGCAGTGTGACTGCTCAATGGCTGCCGGCCAGCTGGAGCTGGCATTCAGCAGAGGGCTGGCGTTTTACCGAACGTGGAGCATCACAGCTGCTGGCCTTTGGCGGGTTTGGTCTGTTTATGCTTGGCCGGTTTACCGGAGGGTTGCTGCTGAGCCGTTATCAGTCGCATAAGACCCTGGCCGTATTCTCGCTGATTAACTGTCTGCTGATGGTCGTCACTCTGCTGGCCAATGGCTGGGTGGGTATCGTTGCCCTGACCCTGAGTTTCTATTTTATGTCGATCATGTTTCCGACCATTTTTGCACTGGGGATCGCCGGGCTGGGAGCCAGAACCAAGCAAGCCTCTTCCTATCTGGTGATGGCTATTGTTGGTGGCGCAGTCATGCCAATGGTGATGGGTGCCATCACGGATAAATGGTCTATGTCAGCCGGATTTATTATGCCGCTGACCTGTTTTGTGATCATCGGATTGTATGCCCTGTACTGGCGCCGGTTAAAAAATCCCCCGGTCAATGATCGCCTGTTATCAACCACTCATTCCTGACACATTGGAGAAATTATGGAACTTTATCTGGATACTGCCAGCATCGATGATATTCAACGACTGGCCCGTATTTATCCGATTAGCGGTGTTACCACTAACCCAAGTATCATCGCGGCCAGCGGTCGCCCGGTTTGGGAAGTGTTGCCACAGATCCGTGAATTGATCGGTAGTCACGGCAAACTGTTTGCCCAGGTGATCAGTCACAATGCACAAGGTATGGTCAGTGAAGCCCAACAGCTGCGTGAGAGTGTGGATGATCTGATTATCAAAGTGCCGGTGACCAGCGAAGGTCTGGTAGCCATCCGCCAGCTGAAACAGCTGGGCATTCCGACCCTGGGAACCGTAGTCTACAGTGCCGTGCAGGGGCTGATGGCCGCACTGGCCGGAGCGGAATATATTGCGCCTTATGTTAACCGGGTGGATGCTCAGGGCGGGGACGGTATAAGGATGGTGGAAGAGTTACAGAACTTACTGAATCTGCATGCCCCTGACAGTAAAATCCTGGCAGCCAGTTTCCGCACCCCGTTACAGGCTACCCGCTGTATGCTGGCAGGTTGTGCGGCCATTACGCTGCCAACGGATGTAATCGATCTGTTCCTCGCCGCCCCCGCAGTCACTGCGGCGGTGGATAAATTTGACAGTGACTGGCAACGGGTATTTAACCGTCCTGGCTTATAAAAACCAGCAGGCCACTGCACGGGCAGTGGCCTGAGCTGTCATTCTTCGCTCAACGGCTGACAGACAAACAAGCCATAACTGATGGCACCCACAATCAGCAATCCCCCGCCCAACAGAAACACATTGGTAAACTGGCCGGTCATTTGCAGAATCACTCCGGTAACAATCGGCGCCATTGCAGCCCCCAGAAAGCCGCCAAAGTTCTGAATCGCGCCCAGTGAAGCAACCTGCTCTTTAGGTGCTATATCTGAAGCCAGCGCCCATAATGCGCCCTGTGGCATCTGCGAGAAGAAGTAGCCAATGGTCAGCAGAGTAATCGCCATCGGGGTGCTGTCGACAAACGGAATAGGTGCAACAAAACACCCTGCCAGTGCGGCTCCTGCCACAACCGGCACTTTGCGCGACGTAATAGCCCGCACCCCCCGACGCACCAGCCGGTCAGAGATAAACCCACCCACCAGCACCCCCAAAATACCCGCCAGAAATGGCAGAGAGGCCAGCCAGCCGGTGGTTTTCAGGCTAAATCCTAAAGAGCGCTCAAGATATCCCGGTAACCAGGTCAGGTAGACCCAGATAGTAAACATGATTGAAAAATTGCCAATAATCATGAACCAGGTTGTTCTGTGGCGGAATAAGCTGCCCCAACTGGCGCCACTACACTGCTGTGGGCTGGCCGTGACCGTACGTTGCCCCGCATGCAGCAAAGCATCTTCCCTGGCATTCGGATCGCGGTAGAACTTAATCCATGCCAGCAGCAGCGGAATGCCACACAAACTAATGGTGATAAACATTCCGCGCCAGCCCAGGCTCAGCATCAGCACAGTCAAAATCGGTGGAGCCAGTGCATTGGCTATCTGTGAACCGGTATTAATGATTGCCGTTGGCAAACCACGCTCTTTCTCACTGAACCAGCGATGAGTCAGAGTGATACCGGAAGTAAAAAACGGCGATTCAGCAATTCCCAGCAACATCCGCAGCCCGTAGAAAAATGAATAGCCGTTAACGAATGCCATCAGAAACGTCATTCCTGACCACAGGCCAAGAGCCCAGGAGAACATCGATTTTGGACCAAACTTATCCACCAGCCAGCCTGCCGGCAGATTTGCCAGCGCATACGGCCAGAGAAATGCTGACAGCAGCAGGCCCATCTGAGTGGGTGAAAAACCAAATTCTGCGGCAATAGTGGTATTAGCAATACTTAAGTTTGCCCGGTCGAGGTAGTTTACTATCGCGGCCAACAGCAGGATAACTATCAGTACCCAGCGCAACCGGGGCATGGTAGCCAACGGAGCCTGCGCATCCCGGCTAACTGAATGGGTGGTATCGTTAAGTGTATTTTGTCGGGCTGAGGTAAGATTTTTCATTATTTTAGCTCCCGTTAAATAAACTCAGATTTATTTTTATGACGGCTTTGGTGATCGGCTGCGGCTGGTCCAGCTGGCAACAGGGCCGGTGGACATCCTCCGGAAAAAACACCGCAAACATCCCCGGACGCAGCGAAATTACTGTTTCTTCACCGACCGACTGATAAAAGACGATATCTTTTTCATGGCTGGCTTCCCCGTCCTGCGGAAAGCTGGCCTGATAGCGACAAACGCCAATATTCTCTTCACCACTTAACAGATACTGGATATCCACATAGCGAAAATGAGATTCCGGACGCTGTCTTTCCGCCGGTGCGGTTACCGCCTGCTGCACCAGACAGAACATCTGGTTGTCTGGCAAAATATCGTATTTTCCCGGCACCATTTGCGAGAAATCCTGCGCTTCAATCCATGTCAGTGCCTGGCGAATTACCGGGTGAAAGGCCTGAAATCCTGCATCCTGAGACCGGGCCTGTGACAGCAACATCAGTGACTACCCTGCTGAGTAATGCGCTGCTGCCACTGCGCCGTGCCACGCCAGATTTGGTCGAGGATCACTTCGAGGCCCCAGTATTTTTCCAGCACGTTATCTTTGGTTACACGGCAGTGCGGGCTGCTGAAAGTCTCCAACCGCTGGTGCCAGATTTTTGCATTCTTCGGATAGCCCAGAGTTTCGGTTACTGCTGCCAGCGACAGGAAAATTGCCAGTTCATCGGCCAGTGCCTGGTGTTTTGCGCCATGATGATACAGCCAGACATAGAGTGCCGGATGGAAGTTAGTAAATACGCCACTGAAGCCACGCGACCCTGCCTGAATGGCCGGCCAGGCGATTGCTGCATTGGCATTGATGATATTCAGTGGTGTCCCTTCAGCTAACGCGACGCGACGTTTCACTGTCGGCAGATCACAGCTGACATCTTTCAGCACCACGAAACGACCGCTGTTAGCACAGAAGCTAAACTCCTCATCACTGAGTAAACGGCGATACGGTGCCGGGCATTCGTACAATCCCAGAGGCACAGAGGCTGGTAGTGTATCCAGCAACTGCTGCAGGTTAGACATAAACACTTCAGTGCCCTGCTGTTGCGGATCCAGATGGTTAGTCACCAGCACCAGTGCATCAATACCGGTTTCGGCCATCGCACTCAGTTCTGCTTTCTGTGCTGCAAGATCATCACTGATATGTCCGGAAGCAATGACCGGTATCCGTCCATCCACCTGACGCACCACAAACTCAGCCAGTTCTACCCGCTCTTCTAAACTCAGGAACTGCATTTCGCTGGACTGGCAAACGGCAAACAAAGCATCCACACCCTGAGCGAGATACCAGTCAATCAGTCGTGCCAGCCCCGGATAATCCACCTGATTATCTGCAGTGAATGGGGTTAACATCACCGGAACAATGCCTTCAATCGCTTTCATCAGAAACTCCTTAACAAGAATATGGGATGTCTGAACCGCTCAGCGGCGGGACAAACGGCTGACGGCTTGCTCGCGGGAAGGCATATTTGATGCCCCCTCGCGTTCCACCGCCAACGATGCAAATGCAGAAGCAAAGGTTGCTGCCTGAACTTCACTTTCGCCGGCAGCCAATGCTGCGACAAAAGCACCATTAAAAGCGTCACCTGCTCCGGTGGTATCCACACTGAGTGCAGGAAACGACGGGATATGCTGGAATTGCTGGCCGTCATATAACAGCGCACCACGGGACCCCATGGTGATAATGATCTGTCGCGCCCCCAGGTCGGCAATTTTGCGGGCGGCCTGTTTTGCGGATTCAACATCCTTAACTTCAATGCCGGAGAGCACAGAGGCTTCGGTTTCGTTAGGTGTCAGAATATCGACCATGGGTAACCAGCTAATGATTTCTTCGGATACCGGGGCCGGATTCAGTACCACCCGCACCGATAATTCCTTTGCCAGGCGAATAGCATTCAGGGTGGCATCAAAATTATTTTCCAGCTGTACCAGCAATATTTCTGAATCCGCCAGGTCTTCGGCCATATCAGCAATTTCGCTGCTGGTCAGGGTTTTGTTCGCCCCCGGATAGATGGCAATCATATTTTCGCCATTAGCTTCCGAGACATAGATGATGGCATTACCGGTCGGCTCATTTTCTGACTGCCAGAGCCGTAGTGAATGAATATCGGACGATGTCAGATGATCAAAAGCAAACTGGCTGAACTGGTCGCTGCCCACTTTCGAGACAAAATGGACCTTTGCTCCGGCACAGCTGGCGGCCAGAGCCTGGTTAGCACCTTTCCCTCCGGGCCCCAGTGAACTTCCTTTTGCCAGCAGCGATTCACCGCCTTTCGGAAAACGCTCCACTCTGGCCACGATATCGACATTAAATGACCCAAGAATGCAGACCTTGCCGTTCATAGCTTCCCCTTGCAGTATTTTCCGCGATTGTTGTTGATGATTTATTCTGGCCAGCAGCACTTCGAAGGTCTCACCGGACTCAGCAATCAGCCGGCTATTCAGCGAACGGCGGATCACTGTGGCACCGCCGTGGCAGCGTTCAATCCGCCCTTCAGCCGCCAGTGCGTTCAGATCGCTGCGGATAGTTTCTTTCGTCACGCCAAACTGCTCTGCAAGACCGGTGACTGTGGCTCGTTCATATTCTTCCAGCCATGCATAAATTTTCTGACGTCTTTCAGACTGAAACATAATGACCTCTGTGATTTTCGAAACAGACTAGGGGGTTAGAGGATGCAGTAAAGTGACTGCCTTCATAACTTACGGGGCAAAACGGAAACAAACAAAAATTGGTAAACAAAAGCACTAAAAATGTTCCGGGAACAGAAGGGTTGGCTGCGGGAATTAAATAACGGGAGATCAGACAGATGCGGAGATTTTTTTAGTGGAGTTGCTCAAACAGATTTTTGCGACTTTAATCTGCGAAGGCAGATGTCGGACGACTATCGCCGATAACTCCTCCTGTAGGAGTAACATGGCTTAGCAGGTGCATTAATACGAAAATGTATTTTGCTGTGCAGACAATTCGCGAAAGCCAGCCTGCGCTGGCGTTATCGCGACCAGTCGGGTGATGCCAACAGATTAATGGAAGTAATTGCTCAGGGTGCGGAAAATAACGCTGCCGGCAAACACGCCAAAAGCACCGATAATCCCGGTCATGGTCGGCGGTGCCGGTAAAGGGAGTTTCAGCCATGAGAAGAATACCCCGACCGATAAGCCAGCCAGCAGTGCATAAAATAGCTGCATCATAGCGCTCCTCTTGCGGCATTTACCTGGCGCAGAAACTGCTGCAGGATTTTATCCAGATGCTGGCAAGTCGCCTCATCTGTCAGCCGTCCTTCAGTGACTTTTTGCCCGGCATAGGTAATTGCGACTTCCGGCAGCGGATAGAGCTGGCACAGCATCGATGCCAGGGTTTCACGCATCTGATACTGCGCCCGCACGCCGCCCAGCATTCCCTGAGACAGAGTGACGAAGAACACGGGCTTTCCGGCCATTACGCTGTGAAACGCTGGTCGTGATAACCAGTCGAGGGCATTCTTCAGCACGCCCGGAATACCATGATTGAACTCCGGTACTACCATCAGCAATGCATCTGCTTCTGCCACCTGATGGCGGGCCCGGATGACCTGCGCCGGGCCATCTGCCGTTTCCAGGTCCTGATTATAAAAAGGAAAATCACCGACACTGAGGGTTTCGGTGTGAGTACCTGCCGGTAGCATGCTCATCAGAGCATCCAGCACAATCTTACTGTAAGAGTCCTGGCGCAGGCTGCCGGCATATCCGGCGATTCGTAAAGGGGTATTTGTCATTTGGCTTAATCTCCCGGTTGTTTTTTCACCGTTAACTGTGACTGGCATTATGACGTAACAAATGATAAAAACATTCGCGAATCGGACAAACTTCGCCGGGATACAGTCATGTTGCCAGCTTTACCGGAAATCAGAGAGGTGTTTCACCCTGCAGGTACTTTTATCAGCCTTCATCAGCATCCCGAAGGTCAGCTAACCTTTGTCACCCGGGGAACCTCCACCATCATGACCAGTGAAGGCTGGTGGCTGGCTTCGCCGGGGCAGGCCATCTGGATCATTCCGCAATGCCCTCACAGTGCCTCATACAGTGAATCTTCACAGGTAATTCAGCTTATGCTGCCACAGTCACTGGCCGGTGGCCTGCCAGGGGATTGCAAAACCCTGAATGTTTCCAGTCTGCTGCGTGAACTGCTGCTGGAAGCACTGGCGTTCCGCCGTCCCGGACGCGATAACAGTGATATCAGTCTTGTCTGGCAGTTGATATTGCATCAGGTAACCCATGCCCCTGAAACACTGACCCTGTTTATCCCCCAGGGACAGGACCGCCGGTTGCAGCAGGTCACCTGGCATCTGAAGCAGGATCCGGGCAATGAGCAGACGCTGCCGGAACTGGCAGAACAACATGGTTGCAGTAGCCGGACACTGGCGCGATTATTTCGTGCAGAAACCGGCATGACGTTTACCCGCTGGCGCGATCATCTGCGGGTAATTACAGCGGTGGACAGGTTGAGCCAGGGACAACCCCTGCATCGGGTAGCAACGGAACTGGGATATCAGTCAGCCAACAGCTTTTCGACCATGTTTAGCCGTTTGCTGGGGGCACCGCCGGGGAGATATATGAGGCAGATGGCGGCCGCGGAATCTCTCCCTGACTACCCTTCAGAGATATAAAACGAAGTCTCCGGCAGAGCGTGCTCTGCCGGAGAAGGTCAGACATACAGAGAGGCTTCACCCAACGGCCGGGTTTTAAACCGCCGATGCACCCACATGTACTGCTCAGGAGCACGCATGATCTCTTTCTCGATCACCCGGTTCATATAAGCCGCTGCCATTGTTTCGGTCGCCGGGAAGTCCTGCAACGGGGCTTCAATATGCAGTTTATAACCCTTACCGTCCGGTTTACGCACCAGAGTAATCGTCAGCAGTGCTGCACGTGATAACCGTGAAAGTACATAGGTCCCGTTAGTCGTTGCGACGTTATTCACACCAAAGAACGGTACGAATGAACTGCCTTTACTACCGTAGTCCTGATCAGGTGCGAACCAGACAGCCTCGCCCTGTTTTAACTTTCCGACCATACCGCGCAAATCACGACGGTCAATCATCTCTTTATTGGAGCGTAACCGGCCACGGGTCTGTATCCACTCCATCAATGGATTATTGTGCGGGCGGTAGGTCGCCATCATTGGCTGACAAATCCCCATCACCCTGCCGCCCAGCTCCAGCGACATAAAGTGAACACCCACACACATCACACCCCGTCGTCCTTCCTGAGCACAACGCAGGTTGTCCAGTCCTTCGACATCAAACCATTTACGGATTCGTTTGTCAGACCAAAACCATGCCATCCCGGTCTCGATTAGCCCGAGACCGAGAGACTCAAAATTTCGTTGCAGAAAGATATCCTGATCCTGCTGACTCATCCCGGGAAAACATAACCGGATATTCTGGCTGGCGATAGATTTCCGCCGTTTAAGGAAAGGCTGTGACCAGGAACCCAGTTGTTTACCAAGTGCCAGTAGTAACGGATAAGGCAGCTTCACCAGACACCACAGCAAGCCAATACCCAGCCACAACATAAAATACTTTGGATTCAAAAAGCTGAACCTGAACCCTTTACTCTTTTTCATACCAGTACCACCAATTCATAAGCAGACATCGAGCTATGTCCAAACACTCAGACAAACTGGCGGGTAAATAATTCAGGAACCATAATGTAACAATTTAGGTCAGCAACTATATTGGCCAGCACACCATGTTAGGTTGTTTGACTCACAGATGAAACAGTTAAAGTGAGTACTTACGCAGAATTATTGATTTTTTACCTTTCCCATACTATCTGTGCTGAAAATGACAGAATCACGCACTAAAACGGAGCAAAATGAGTGTCATTTTGTTGCCAGCAAGGGCTTCGCAGACAACACCCGACGCTGCAATATCTAACCACCCAACGACCATAAAAACAGATTTTTCTGTATCGGTAACAAACTACCCGCCAATGATTTCAGGCAGTCTACCCTGAGGAATTATTTATCAGTCTGAATCCGGAATTTATTAGAACAATATCTGTTTTTTCAGACTTTACCGGGATTCCTCCCGCCGTTGTTTCAGGATTGACGATAAAGCTGTAATAATCCCGGCCAGTTAATTATTTTCCCCGGGCAAAAGGTTGCAGGATGACGAAGTCTTATAAATTTGCCGGAGCTGTCGTACTGACAGGGATCATTTCCGGTGTGGGTGGAATGTTGCTGGCCATGTTATTACATGCCATTCAGCATCTGGCCTTTGGTTACAGTCCGTACGCGATTATCAGCGCCGAAAGCTTTTTGCAGGGTGTCAGTGATGCCAGCCCTGAACGCAGAGTCATCGCTCTGATCTGCGGCGGGCTGATTGCCGGTATTGGCTGGTGGTTACTGGCACGTTATGGCAGACCACGGGTTTCGGTGGATGCGGCAGTAAAAGATGTCAGCCGGCCAATGCCATTGATTACCACTTTTATTCATGCCCTGTTACAGATAATCACTGTCGCGCTTGGATCACCGTTAGGCCGTGAAGTCGCACCACGTGAAATTGGCGCGCTGGGAGCCACATCACTGACCCGGGGTCTGAAGCTGGATGTCGAACAGAGTAAAGTGATTATCGCCTGTGGTGCCGGGGCTGGTCTGGCCGCGGTGTATAACGTTCCTCTGGCCGGGGCGATTTTCACCCTGGAAGTTCTGCTGATCTCATTTCGCTGGAACTGTGTTCTGCCTGCCATTGTGACTTCGTCGATTGCCGCGCTGGTAGCCAGTTTCGGTCTGGGAAATGGCTCGCAATATCACTTTACTGCCCCCACAGCCGATACCACTCTGATTATCTGGGCCATCATCACCTCACCAATTTTTGGTTATGCGGCACACCTGTTCCGTCGTTATACCGCTCATGCCCGGAAAGGGATTAAAACCAACTGGCAAATGCCGGTGCTGTGTCTGGTTAGCTTCGGTCTGACCGGTCTGCTCTCCATATGGTTTCCGCAATTACCGGGTAATGGTAAAGGCCCGACTCAGCTGGCCCTGCACGGTGATTTGTACGGCATGCTGCCATTATTGCTGTTGCTGTTTAAGCTGGTGCTCATCTGGGGAGTATTACGTGCCGGTGCAGAGGGCGGAGTACTGACACCTGGCTTTACGGTCGGTGCCTTGCTGGCCAGTGTACTGTTTAGTTTGTGTTCAGGTTTCCTGCCTGCGGCAGACCAGGGCTCAATTGCGCTGATTGGTGCTGCTGCGTT
The DNA here is from genome assembly GCF_002163585.1 of Tatumella citrea. NCBI lineage: Bacteria > Pseudomonadati > Pseudomonadota > Gammaproteobacteria > Enterobacterales > Erwiniaceae > Tatumella > Tatumella citrea. The sequence continues at coordinate 465,093 of NZ_CP015579.1, read as the reverse complement.
TCTGGCATCTTCGATGCAGATGCCGCTCACTACGGTGTTACTGGCGGCTGAATTTACCCGAATGGACAGCTCACTGGTTATCCCGGTGGTACTGGCCGTCGGAGGGTCATTTGCCGTCTGTTGTGCGATTGAAAAGCGGGCAAAATAAACCGTACAGTATGAACCGGATAACCCGCTGTTTTCCGGTTCACCGGCCCAAAGCCGCCATTAGCTGGCGGCTTTGGTTCTGCCAGTCATATTAATAAGCCGCTGATTTAACTGGCTTATCAGCCCTGACGATTCATGGTGTAACGGACAAAATCATCCACGGTCGCCAGCTTGTCATACAACGCCCGGGCAGAATTATTTTCGCGAGTCACCCAGTAAACTTTCGACCAGCCTTGTTCACGGGCTTCTTCCCCTATTGCCTCAATCAGTGCTTTTCCTGCGCCTTTGCCGCGTGCTGCCGGGGAAACAAACAAGTCCTCAAGGTAACAAACCGGCTGGCTGACCCAGGTGCCTTCATGCAGTACGCACATGGCAAACCCCACTACTTGCTGGTCTGTTTCTGCCAGCCGGCACTGAATCCCCGATGCTGGTGACAAAGCTTTATGCCAGGTGGCCCGGGTAATTTCTTCTGCCAGAGTACTACCATAAAATTCCAGATAGCCATTCCACAACGCCCGCCATGCAGCGTAATCTTCCGGGGCTGCAGCCCGTATTTTGATCGACATCGCCTTCTCCTGAAAAGTAAATCCAGAAAATCTGTCTGGCGAGCATCTTAGCAAACAAAACAGAATGATAGAGGAGCTTTGACTGCTATGACCAGGGTTGATAGCAAGGACCGGCAACCGGCTGGCTCACCAACCGGGTCGCTGTGGTGAAAAATCAGAAGGGAATAAATAATAAGGCCCGACGGCCGGGGATTTCCCCTTTGGTCAGGCCTTAAGAGTGCAGCAGGAAGTGCGGAGCGAGAAGCCCCGCTCTCCGGTTACTGGCGGGTTTTGGTCCAGCCACCACCCAGTACTTTATACAGAGTGATTTTCTGCGTCAGCATTCCCAGATGTGCAGCAATCTGCGATTGCTGTGCTGTGTACCAGGAACGCTGGGCTACCAGCACCGCCAGGAAGTCATCGATACCTTCACGGTAACGCAGCTGTGAATAACGATAATCACGCTCTCCGGCATCAGCTTCCTGAGTCACGGCCTGCAACTGGTTTGCCCAGGTGTCTTCACCTGCCAGCTGGTCGTTAACTTCCTGGAATGCAGTCTGGATAGTTTTCTCGTAATTCGCGATATCCACCCGTTTTTCCAGTTTAGCGATATTCAGGTTTGCCTGGTTCACACCGCCGTCAAAGATTGGCAGGCTGATGCTCGGCAGGAATTCCCAGGCACCGGTACCGCCTCCCAGCAGATGGCTGAGTGAACCACTGGAAGAACCGCCAGTGGCGGTCAGGCTGATACTTGGGAAGAACGCTGCCCTGGCCGCACCAATGTTGGCATTAGCGGCTTTCAGCGTATGTTCTGCCGCAATAATATCCGGGCGACGGGTCAGCAAATCAGACGGCAACCCGGCCGGAGTCGGCGGGAAGTTCCAGTTGCTGTTCAGCGTCGCGCCTGCCAACAGAGTCGGAGGTAAGTCAGTACCTACTAACAGCCGTAGGGCATCAACATCCTGACGTACCTGGCGGGTGTAATTGGCCACATCCGCCTGGGCACTGCGCAGTGTCATTTCTGCTTCTGCCAGATCCTGATCACTGCTGACCCCTCCGTCATAACTCATTTTGGTCAGACGGTAGGAATCCTGCTGGCTCAGCACCGTTTGCTGTGCCAGATGCAGTAAGTCATTGTCAGAACAGAGCGTCAGCCATGAAGTCGCCACTTCCGCAATCAGCGAGATACGGGTGGCCTGCTCGGTGGCTGCGGTCGACAGATAAGTTTCCTGTGCTTCATCTTTCAGGCTGCGTAACCTGCCGAAGAAGTCCAGCTCCCAGGCAGAGACCCCGAGCCCCGCATCCAGTTCGTGATCTGTTACTGCACCGGTACTCTTGGTGCTGTAAAGACCCGCAGGCAGATGTTCCGTGGTTGACGAAGCACTGGCAGTGACCGTAGGCATTAATGCGGCACGGTTGATGGTGACCTCATTACGCGCTTCCTGAACATTCAACGCGGCTACCCGCAAATCACGGTTGTTATCCAGAGCCAGCTGAATCAGGTTCTGCAACTTCGGATCGGTAAAAAATTGCTGCCAGGACAAATCGGCCACATTACCAGTCGGAGTTGCCATATTGTAAGTGGCATCTACCGGCATGGCCGGTCGTTTATAATGGGGCTGCAAAGAGCAGCCCGCCAGCCCCAGGGCTGCTACCATCGGCAGCAGCTTCCATGAGAGAGGTTTAATCATCATGTTTACTCACCTCAACAGGGTGCTTGTTCTTCCTGCCAGAGAAAAATTGCGACACCACTACATAGAACATAGGTACAAAGAAGATTGCCAGGAAAGTCGCCGTCAGCATCCCTCCGACAACTGCTGTACCGATCGAGTGCTGGCTACCGGCCCCGGCGCCATCGGAAATCGTCAGCGGGAATACCCCGAGAATAAAGGCCATTGACGTCATAATAATCGGCCGGATACGCATTTGCGCAGCATCTTTTGCAGCCTCAATATATGACTTACCTTCCCGTTCGTGTGCTTCTTTCGCAAATTCAACAATCAGGATGGCGTTTTTCGCCGCCAGCCCGATGGTCGTCAGCAAACCTACCTGGAAGAATACGTCATTACTCAGTCCGCGAATTAACACCGCCGCAATGGTTCCCAACACCCCTAACGGCACGACCAGGATGACAGAGAACGGAATTGACCAGCTTTCATACAGCGCTGCCAGACACAGGAATACCACCAGAATAGACAACCCATAAAGAGCATAAGTCTGGTTACCGGAAGCCTGTTCCTCGTAAGAGATGCCGTACCACTGAACACGGAAACCAGACGGCAGTTGTTTCGCTATCTGCTCCATGGCTTTCATAGCTTCACCCGTACTGTGTCCCGGTGCCGGAGAACCCTGAATTTCTTCAGACTGCAGACCGTTGAACCGTTCATAGTGCGGAGAACCACTGACCCATTTACCACTACCAAAGGCAGACCAGGGAACCATATCACCGGCACTGTTACGGAAGTACCACTTATTCAGGTCTTCAGGAGTTACACGGGAACTCGCTTTACCCATCAGGTAGACTTCTTTTACACGACCGTTGTACATGAACTGATCGATATAGCTGGAACCCCAGGCGACAGAGATGGTGTTGTTAATATCCGTCAGGCTCAGTCCCAGTGCACTGGCACGTTCATCATCGATGATTAACTGGTACTGCGGCTCATCCTCCATACCGTTAAGACGTACACCGGCAAGGCGTGGATCTTTGTTCGCCAGTTCAATCAGCTTATTCGCCGCAGCCATCATTTGCAGGTGACTATGCGCACCGGTATCCTGAAGGTACATATCGAAACCGGTAGCATTACCCAGTTCCAGTACGGCCGGAGGTACCATCGCGATAATCTTCGCATTTTTGTAATTAGCGAAATGAGCGGTCGTTCTGGCAGCGACATCAAACACACTGTCTCCGGCCTTGGTTCGCTTGCTCCAGTCTTTCAACAGCACAAAGGCCATACCACTGTTCTGACCACGCCCGGCAAAGTTAAAGCCGTTAACCCCGAACACGCTGCCAACCAGACTGCCTTCATCTTTAAGCAAATAAGCGTTCAGATCGTTGATTACCTGCTGAGTACGTTGTGCGGATGCGTTCACGGGGAGTGTCATCTGCACCATCATCAGCCCCTGGTCCTCATTAGGCAGGAAGGTGGTTGGTACCCGCGTGAACAGGAAGCCGGTAACTCCGACAATGATCAGGTAGACCAGCATAAACAGGCCACGGCGTGACAAAATACCGTTAACACCCCGCCGGTACTGCATAGTTCCGCGTTCAAAGTTACGGTTGAACCAGCCGGCCAGGCCACGGGTTTTAGTTTCTGCCGCGGTCGGTTTCAGGATAGTTGCACACAGTGCCGGGGTAAAAATCAGCGCCATCAACACCGACAGCCCCATCGCCGAAACGATAGTTACGGAGAACTGGCGATAAATAACCCCTGTCGATCCGGAGAAGAAGGCCATCGGTAATAATACTGCCGACAGAACCAGCGCAATCCCGAACAATGCTCCCTGAATCTGCTGCATCGATTTTATCGTCGCTGCCTTCGGATCAAGGTGCTCTTCGTGCATCACCCTCTCGACGTTTTCCACCACGACGATGGCATCATCCACCAACAAGCCTATCGCCAGTACCATCCCGAACATCGTCAGGGTGTTGATACTGTAGCCGAAGATTTCCAGGATACCGAAAGTCCCCAACAGTACTACCGGAACCACCAGGGTAGTAATCATGGTGGCACGCAGGTTCTGCAGGAAAATCAGCATCACGAAGAATACCAGCACAATCGCTTCAATCAGCGTATGTACCACATCTTTGATAGAGGCACTGACCACCGGAGCAGTGGTATACGGGTAAACAACTTCGACGCCACTTGGCAGCGAGCTTTTCAGACCTTCAACCGTCTTTTGTACCGCTTCAGACGTATCCAGCTCATTAGCACCGGTTGCCAGTTCAATCGCAATACCGGCTGAAGGCATACCGTTCAGCGTGGCGTTAATGGTATAGGCCTGCGGGCCTAATGACACATTTGCCACATCTTTCAGGCGGATTTGCGAACCATCCGTATTCACTTTCAGCAGTACATTCTGGAACTGTTTCACCGTAGTAAAACGGGACTTACCAAGAATGGTCGCCTCTGTTTTTGCTCCCGGAATGGTCGGTAAACCACCTAACTGTCCGGCAGAAACCTGAACGTTCTGGTTTTCGATAGCGGTGCTGACATCGCTTGGGATCAGGTTGTATTTATACAGTTTGGCAGGGTCCAGCCAGATACGCATCGCGTATTCAGCACCCATTACCATAAAGTCACCTACCCCCGGGGTACGGGAAATCGGGTCTTCCAGTTTAGAAACCAGCAGGTCAGCCAGGTCACCATTACTCAGCTTGCCGTCTTTGGAAATCAGACCAACAACCATCATGTAGTTTTTCTGGTATTTACGGATACGGATACCCTGATCCGTTACGCTGCTCGGTAACTGCGATTCGGCCAGCGACACACGGTCCTGTACCTGAACCTGAGCGATATCAGAGTTGGTTCCCTGATTAAAGGTGGCGATAATCTGGGCGCTACCATCACTGCTGGTCGTCGATTCCAGATAACGTAAACCATCCAGACCGTTTAGCTGCTGTTCAATAACCTGAACCACAGTGTTCTGGGTTGTTTCGGCGCTGGCGCCCGGGTAAGTGACCGATACTGAAATCGCCGGTGCGGCAATGTTCGGGTACTGGTTAACCGGCAGGTTAAGCGTAGCAAGCGCTCCCACCAGCATTACGATAATCGCAATTACCCAGGCGAAGATAGGCCGTTCAATAAAGAACTTAGACATCAGGCCTCCTTATTGTGCCGCAGCATCAGTCATCGACAGATTGACTTTACCGACTACCGGAGTGTCATTGGTATCTGCAGCAACCGTTTTGACTTTGCCGCCGACGTGAGCACTCTGCAGTCCATTGACAATCACTTGCTGACCGGCAGATAACCCCTGAGTAATCAGCCATTTTTCGCCAACCATCTCGCCGGTGGTCACACTCTGCTGAGCCACAGTGTCATCCTTCTGCACCACGTAAACATAAGGCTGACCTTTGCTGTCATGCATAATGGCTTCCTGAGGCACCAGAATACCCTGCTGCTGAATAGCCTGCGGCAGGCTGGCATGGACATACATGCCTGGTAATAATTCATCGTGTGGGTTCGGGAAGACAGCCCTCAGCACGACAGTGCCGGTCGCTTCATTGACGTTAACTTCAGAAAAAGCCAGTTTACCTTCCAGAGGGTATTCACTGCCGTCTTCCAGTTGCAGACGGACTGCCGCTTCGTTATCACCCACTTTCTCAAGCTTGCCTTCTGCCTGCGCACGGCGCAGACGCAACAGATCAGCAGAGGATTCGCTGACATCCACGTAAATCGGATCAAGTTGCTGGATGGTTGCCAGATAATCGGTCTGGCCGCTGGTGACCAGCGCACCTTCGGTATATAACGAACGGCTGATATGACCGGAGAACGGTGCTCTGACCTGAGTGTAATTGAGGTTAACCCGTGCCGTTTCCAGATCAGCTTTCGCTTCTCGTTCGGCGGCGACAGCATCCTGATAAGTTTGCTGGCTGACCGCATGGGCTGCTGCCAGCGGCTGATAACGTTTGCTCAGCATGTCATCATTTTGCCAGGTGGCAAGGGCTTTATCGTAAGCCGCCTGGTAAGTCGCCGGATCTATCTGATAAAGCGGCTGACCCTGCTTAACTTCACCCCCCTCGGTAAACAGGATTTTTTGGATAACACCACTGACCTGAGGTCTGACTTCGGCAGTTTTCACCGCATCAGTCCGGCCCGGTAACTGGGTAAATAAGGTGACTGGCTCACTTTTCAGGGTGATCGTTCCAACTTCAGGTGGTGCTGAAGAAGCTGGTTGTGAAGCCCCCTGATCACAGGCTGTCAGTAAAAACACCGCACTGACAGAAAGAAATTTCAATCTCATAATTTATCTCAACATGGACAGGGAAAAGGAAAATGACCTGATTTTTTTCATGATATGCCATCAGAAAAAGGGAAATTTGACGCTTGTTGTAAAGATTTCGTGAAGCATGATTGCAAAAAGCAACCCGGGAATTTTCACAGCAAGGCGTCGGTTTATCCCGATATTGCATAACTTTCTGATAAATGGCGTTTTGCATCACGGGAGTTCCCGGACGAAGATCAACATCAACAACGAGAGTGATCGCTTGCCGTCGCGGAACGCCCCGAAATCACCCGGAAAGTTCCCAAATACTCATCGGTGTGGAAATGGCTAAGCTACACGATAAGAATGGAAGAAGTCTTTGATGAAAGCGCAGCAAATTGATAAGAGGTATGACTGAATATATCAGTTGTAAACAGCTAATCAGCACCGCAATTGTTCGTAAAAACTGATGCTTTGCATAGTGTGCGGTTTTATTGAAGTGAATATTATATAACCATTTGAATAGTATAATATTCTGTAAATTGTCGATGGTTATATTGAACGTTTACTGACTATCAAAAGCAGATCTTATGGTTACAGCCTGAGAATTTGTTCATAATTTTTAAATCACCCCGTCTGACTATGGCAGTGACCGGCGAATGCGCTTATCTCACAGGCAATGCTAAAGTTAACATTGTTTTAACCGATTCACAGGAGTGGCCGTGCTATCTTTTATTACCCCGTTAATGGCGTTGATGATTGGCTGGCGTTTCATCTTACACCTACCGCTTCCCGCTACCCTCAGAATTTTAATTTTTATCTTTGTCCTGCTGATTGCCGAATGCCATCTGATCTATCGGCGAGTTTTCGGCAACATGTTCTCGCCGGAATTCCCACAGCCGATGATGGTGGCTATCAATGCACTGTTTGGTGCAGAGATCCTGTTTACTCTGCTGCTGGCGATCCAGGCATTGTGGAGCCTGGTGGCCTGGCTGGCAGGGCATCCGGTGTTACGAACTCAACAAATTAACAGCCTTTTATTGTTGGTCTCACTGGTGGTGGCCGGTTATGCCGCCTGGCAGGCGGTTAAGGTTCCGTCGGTTAAGCAGGTGACGGTAAAAATTGCTCATCTGCCGGCAGCATTTGAAGGCTATCGGCTGGTACAACTGACGGACCTGCATGCCAGCTCTCTGTTGCGTAGCCATTGGATGACTCAGGTGGTTCAACGAACGAATGCTCTGAATGCAGATTTAATCACCATGACCGGAGATATTGCTGACGGAACCGTCGAAAACCGCCGCCAGGACGTTGCCCCGCTGAAGCAACTGCGGGCCAAAGATGGTGTGCTCGCCATTCCCGGTAACCACGAATATTACGTCGATTTCGATGCGTGGATGAAAGAAGTCGCGTCGCTTGGAATGCAGGAACTGCAGAACCAGTCAGTACGAATCTTCCGTGGTACTGACAGTATTGTGGTAGCCGGAGTCACCGATGAAGCCGCCCTGCGTTTCTCAAAGCCTGGCCCTTCATTAGAAGAAGCACTGCAGGGAGTCACCGCGGAGGATACGGTTATTCTGATGGATCACCGGCCGGTAAATGCCAGACAAAATGCAGAGGCAGGAGTCGATCTGCAACTGTCCGGACATACTCATGGCGGGATGGTGCCAGGACTGGATTTACTGGTGAAACGAGCCAATCATGGATTTTATTCCGGCGAATACCGGCTGGGCCGGATGTTGCTGTATGTCAGTAACGGTACCGGGCTGTGGAATGGCTTTGCTTTACGGCTCGGGCATCCTTCTGAAATTACAGTGTTTACTCTGCAAAAGGGCTAACGTTCTGCTACTGAGTGCTGCTTTTTGCTAAGTCATTTTACTGCATCCTGCCAGGATAAAGGCTTCCGATGCCCTCAATATTCAAAGGAACAGGTAATGAACATTAATCTTTCCGGAAAAACTGCTCTGGTCACCGCCTCTACTGGCGGAATTGGTTTCGCCATCGCCAGTGGGCTGGCCGAAAGCGGTGCTGAAGTCGTGATTAACGGTCGCAGCGAACAGCGGGTACAACAGGCTATTACGACCATCCTTGCCCGGTTTCCGTCGGCGAAACTGCGGGGTATTGCTGCTGACTTAAGCCAGCCAGAAGGTGTGGAACAGCTGATTGCTGCGCTGCCACAAACCGATATTCTGGTTAATAACGCCGGGATATACGGCACTCAGGATTTTTTTGAAACTGATGATGCGCTGTGGGAGAGCTACTGGCAAACCAACGTGATGTCAGGCGTACGCCTGTCCCGCCATTATTTGCCAGCAATGACAGCGAATCAGTGGGGCCGTGTAGTCTTTATCTCTTCTGAGTCTGCACGCAATATCCCCGCTGATATGATCCATTACGGGGTCAGTAAAACAGCACAGCTGGCATTATCCCGCGGTCTGGCAAAACGGGTTGCCGGCAGCGGTGTTACCGTCAACAGTGTCCTGCCCGGACCAACATTGTCCGACGGTTTTCACGATATGTTGGCTGAAGAAGCACAGCGAACCGGTAAAACAGTCGAAGAGTTAGGCAAAGAGTTTGTGATGACTCACCGCCCTTCCTCGGTGATTCAACGTCCGGCAAGCGTCGATGAAGTCGCCAGTATGGTAGTCTATATCTGCTCTTTACAGGCTTCTGCCACCTCAGGTGCCGCTTTGCGGGTAGATGGCGGCGTGGTGGATGATATTCTCTGATACTTTCTGACAGCAGCCAGCTCTGTACCCGTGACAGAGCTGGTAAATCTGTTGTCGTGATGTCCTTTTCTCCGTTTTTCCCCCTTTCCGACTGCACTGTGATGATTCAGTTGCACCGGTTTGTGCTCCCCATTCTGACCTGTAATCCGTCTCAGCCACTATCAGAAAGTCTCTACCCATCTGAAATTAAATAATTTTTATCCGGCATTTAAAACTGGCACACATCCTGCTTTGTTAGCTTAGTGACAGAATGACACCGAATGACAACAAACTAACATTGGGTCTGCAATGAACACCAGTTCCGGATTTTTCAAAACGATCGAAGAGGCTTTCAGCCATCAGACGCCGAGCGATAAACGGATCAGTGCATGGCTGCTGAGTAACCGGGAGCAGATTCCGTATGAAACTGCCGACAGTATCGCCCGGGCTACCGGCACCAGCGGTATCACCGTTGGCCGCTATCTGAGAAAACTGGGGTTCAGAAACCTGGAAGATGTAAAAAACATTCTGCGTGAAGTTCCGCAAACCTCATACAAACCGTGGGGAGTGATCGACAGGCTGGACTCCTGGGAACAACAAAAGTCATTACCAGACCGCGCCAGCCAGTCGCTACAAATGGAGCTGGACGCGATTAAATATGTTTATCAGCTGGCACAGACCGAGGTATTTACCCGCGTCAGCCAGCAGATTGCCAGTGCCGATGCCGTTATCGTGTTAGGTGTGCAGTCCACTCGTGGGCTTGCCCACACCTTTTTCAGCCACCTGGAATATCTGCGTCCCCGGGTTAGTTACGCTGATGGCAGCTCCGGCAGCTGGCTGGAATCACTGAATTCAGAATATAAAAACCCGTATGTGATTCTGACCGACACTCGTGCTTATTCTGCGGCAGCCCGCCAGTTTTGCGAGGTCGCTTCAAAGTCCGGGGTACCGACAGCACTGGTCACCGATATCTGGTGCCCCTGGGCGCGTGATTACACGGTTGATCTTTTGCAGGTAAAAACCGATACCGGCAACTTCTGGGACTCTCTGGCCCCCATAAGCTGCCTGTTTAATCTTCTGCTGTCGTCAGTGGTCGGGCAAATCGGGCCGGGTATTTCAGACCGGCTTGCCCGTAACCGCCGTTTACAACAGGAATTTGGTCAGTTCGAACGCTAACCTCTCAGGGACTTTTAGATGACTCAGGAAACTCAACTTGTCGATATTGCAGAGAAATTTCCGCAACTGCTGATCGATATGAAATACGCCACTGCCGATAATATTACTCATCAGCCGATTTACAGTACTTCGCTGTGTCTGCTGCATCAGGATGCAGCCGCCGCATTGTCACGCAGCATCAATATTGCTGCTCTGTCCGGTTTCAGAATACTGGTACTGGATGCCTACCGGCCACAGCAGGCCCAGCAGCTGCTGTGGAATGCCTGTCCTAATCAGGACTACGTAGTACCACTGTCACAAGGTTCCAATCATAGTCGTGGTACAGCCATCGACGTCACCCTGGTGGATGACCACGGCCAGATTCTGGATATGGGAACCGGCTTCGACGAAATGAATGAGCTGTCTCACCCATACCATCCGGCACTCAGCCAGACATTCCAGCGTAATCGCCTGCTACTAAACGCCATTATGTTCGGCGGGGGATTTACCGGAATAGCCACCGAATGGTGGCATTTCGAATTACCGGGAGCGGCGGCCTATCCGCTTATCGATGATGTTTTCACTTGTATTAGCCCGGCACAGACTGACGGAGTATTTCCATGAAAATAAAGTTCACAGCCACCGGAGGCGTATTGCCTCTGTTTATTGCCGCTATCATCACCTCAGCTGCCGCGCCCGTTCTGGCGGCAGTGCCGAAAAATATGCTGGTGATTGGTAAAGCCGCCGATCCTCAGACACTGGACCCGGCAGTGACTATCGATAACAACGACTGGACCGTCACCTACCCCGCCTATCAGCGGCTGGTGAAATATAAAACCGAAAATGGCAAAGGGTCTACCGATGTCGAAGGCGACCTGGCACAGAGCTGGACAAGTTCAGCAGACGGTAAAGTCTGGACGTTCACTCTGCGCAAAGGTGAAGAGTTTGATGACGGAACCCCGGTAACCGCCGAGGCGGTTAAACTGTCCTTTGATCGACTGATGCGGCTTAAACAAGGCCCTTCAGAAGCATTTCCTGACGGACTGAAAGTGGACGTTATCGATCCTCAGACGGTACAGTTTACTCTGCCTTCACCCTTTGCACCGTTCCTGTTCACTCTGGCCAACGACGGAGCCTCAGTCATCAACCCGGCAATTCTGAAAGCCAATGCCGCCGATGACGCCCGTGGCTACCTGGCAGAACATACTGCCGGTTCCGGAGCCTATATGCTGCAGCGCTGGCAAAAAGGTCAGCAGCTGGTATTAGTTCCTAACCCACATTTTGCCGGCCCGAAACCTGCCTTTAAACGGGTTGCAGTGAAAATCATCAGTGAAAGTGCCGCCCGTCGTCTGCAACTGGAGAAAGGGGATATTGATGTTGCCGACTCATTGCCGGTTGACCAGTTTGCTGCACTGAAAAAGCAAAATGAGGTTGCGGTGTATGACTATCCTGCTTTGCGGGTGACCTACCTCTATCTTAACAACAGTAAAGCCCCGTTAAACCAGCCGGATTTACGCCGGGCCATCTCCTGGGCCACCGACTATCAGGGTATGGTTTCCGGTATTCTCGGCGGCAATGGCAAACAAATGCGCGGTCCTATTCCGGAAGGTATGTGGGGTTATGACGCCAGTGCAATGCAGTACTCTCTGGACCTGACTAAGGCCAAAGCAGAACTGGCAAAAGTTTCCGATAAACCGGCCAGCCTGTCATTCCTCTATTCTGACAATGATCCGAACTGGGAGCCTATCGCTTTATCAATGCAGGCAAACCTGAAAAAACTGGGCATCGACGTGAAACTGGAAAAACTGGCCAATGCCACCATGCGCGATCGTATTGGTAAAGGTGACTACGATATCGCCATTGGTAACTGGAGTCCGGACTTTGCTGACCCCTATATGTTTATGAACTACTGGTTCGAGTCAGATAAAAAGGGTCTGCCTGGTAACCGTTCGTTCTATTCCAACCCGCAGGTGGATGCGCTGCTGAAACAGGCGGTGGCAACTTCTGACCAGGCGAAACGTACTGAATTTTACCAACAGGCTGAAAAAACAGTTATTTCTGATGCGGCCTACGTTTACCTGTTCCAGAAAAACTACCAGGTCGGCATGAGCAAATCGGTTAAAGGCTACGTATTCAACCCGATGCTGGAACAAATATTCAATATTGCAGAGATGAGCAAATAAAAAATCTTAAGCAATTCGTCCTGATGGTTCGGGGCCGGTTCCGGCCCCGCTAAGGAAGCAATGATGAGTTTCTGGAGTTTAATCAGACAACGGAGCTGGGGGTTATTGCTGGTTGTCACCGGGGTCTGCATGATTACTTTTATTATCTCGCATCTTATTCCCGGCGACCCGGCTCGTCTGCTGGCAGGTGACCGGGCCAGCGATGAAATCGTTCAGCATATCCGCGAACAGCTGGGGCTGAACCTGCCGCTCTGGGAGCAGTTTCTCAGATATATGGAGCAGCTGTTGCATGGTGATCTCGGTACCTCAATCCGTACCGGACGACCGGTACTGGAAGATCTAAAAACTTATTTTCCGGCCACGCTGGAACTGGCCTGTTGTGCATTGCTTATTGCCCTGCTGGCAGGTATCCCGCTCGGGGTGTTGTCTGCCGTGTATAAAAACCGCTGGCTTGACCATCTGGTGCGGTTACTTGCCCTGACCGGTATCTCTACCCCCGCTTTCTGGCTGGGGCTGGGAGTTATTGTGCTGTTCTACGGCAAGCTGAATCTGCTGCCCGGTGGCGGCCGGCTGGATGACTGGTTAGATCCGCCACAGCGGGTAACCGGTTTTTACCTGATCGATTCCCTGCTCAGCGGCGATATGGATGTGTTCGTCAATGCGCTGCAACATTTGATTCTACCGGCCACTACTCTGGCTTTTGTGCACCTCGGTATTGTGGCACGACAGATTCGTTCCGCCATGCTGGAACAACTGAGTGAAGATTATATCCGCACTGCCCGGGCCAGCGGCCTGAGCCGGTTTACTGTCGTGGTGCGTTATGCATTGCCTAATGCCCTGATCCCTTCGGTGACAGTGCTGGGGCTGGCTCTGGGAGATTTGCTGTACGGAGCTGTGCTGACCGAAACCGTGTTTGCCTGGCCCGGGATGGGAGCTTATGTCGTCAGTTCTATTCAGGCACTGGATTTTCCGGCGGTGATGGGCTTTGCGATTGTAGTCTCGTTTGCTTATGTGCTGGTCAATCTGCTGGTCGACCTGCTGTATTTATGGATTGACCCGCGCATGGGTCGGGGAGCAGATAAATGACAATTTCCGGTCAACCTGCCGTAATCAAAAGCCCGCCCAGGTGGAACGGCGTCTGGAGGCGACGTTTGTGGCTTATCAGCAGAAGCCCGCTGACCGTGGCCGGAGGGATCATTATTGTCCTCATGCTGTTGCTGATGATCTTCGGGCCGTGGATTGTCCCTCAGGATCCCGACGCAATTAATCTGGCAGCCCGTTTACAACCGCCAGGCAGTGCCCACTGGTTTGGTACCGATGAAGTGGGGCGTGATCTGTTTAGCCGGGTGATTGCCGGGGCGCAACAGTCGGTCGCTGCCGGGTTAGCCGTAGTGCTGATCGCAGGGATCAGTGGATCGCTGCTTGGCTGTTTGTCCGGCGTATTGGGTGGCCGTGGCGATGCGCTGATTATGCGGCTGATGGATATTATGTTATCCATTCCGTCGCTGGTACTGACAATGGCACTGGCTGCCGCGCTGGGCCCGAGTCTGTTTAACGCCATGCTGGCAATCGCTATCGTCCGGATTCCCTTTTATGTCCGACTGGCGCGGGGTCAGACACTGATTGTCAGGCAGCATACCTTCGTCGAAGCGTCAAAAACCTTCGGCGCCTCGCGCTGGCACCTGATCAGCTGGCATATCCTGCGTAATGCCCTGCCTCCGTTGGTGGTACAGGCCTCGCTGGATATCGGCAGTGCCATTCTGATGGCCGCAACATTAGGATTTATTGGCCTGGGAGCGCAACAGCCCACGGCGGAATGGGGAGCAATGGTCGCCGTTGGCCGCAATTATGTGCTTGATCAGTGGTGGTATTGCACTTTCCCGGGGGCGGCTATTCTGATTACAGCCATTGGCTTCAATCTGTTTGGCGACGGAGTTCAGGATCTGCTTGATCCCAAATCCGGAGGGCGAAATTAATGAACCACAGAGTATTGACCATCGAAAATCTGCGGCTGAGTTTTCCTGTTTATCAGGGCGAAGTCAGCGTACTCAACAATGTATCACTGCATATTAATGCCGGAGAAATTGTCGGTGTGGTCGGTGAATCTGGTTCAGGGAAATCAGTCACTGCAATGCTGTCAATGCAGCTGATACCGCAAAACAGCTACCGGATTCACAGTGGCAGCCTGGAGCTGTTGGGGACTGACGTATTGCGTGCCAGTGAAACCGGAATGCGTAAACTGCGTGGCAATAAAGTCGCCATGATATTTCAGGAGCCGATGACAGCCCTGAATCCGACCCGACGCATCGGCCGGCAGATGGAAGACGTTATCCGTCAACACCGGCCCCTGAACCGGAAGCAGGCACGGGAGCGGGCACTGGAACTGCTCAGTGATATGCAGATAGCCGACCCGGCAACCGTGATGCAACGTTATCCGTTTGAATTATCTGGTGGGATGCGGCAGCGGGTAATGATCGCGCTGGCCTTCTCCTGTGATCCGGAACTGCTGATTGCCGACGAGCCTACCACCGCGCTGGATGTGACAGTACAGCGCCAGGTACTGCGGTTACTGAAACAAAAAGCCGCAGCCACCGGTACCGCCGTGTTGTTTATCAGCCACGATATGGCAGTTGTTTCTCAGATCTGTGACCGGTTGTATGTCATGTATGCCGGTTCAGTGATCGAAAGTGGCCCCACTGCCCCGTTGCTGAGTACACCTTCTCATCCGTACTCTGCCGGGCTACTCAGCTGTTCGCCGGAAGGCAGCATTCCTCGCGCGGAACTGACCTCGATTCCCGGAACGGTCCCCAATCTGGCAAAGCTGCCGTCTGGCTGCGCTTTCCGCGAACGCTGTTTTGCCGCCGGAGAAGCCTGCGGTAAGGTTCCGGAGCTACAGCCGCATACAGCTCCTGCCAGGCAGGTGGCCTGTTGGTACCCTCAGACGGAGAGCAACCATGTCTGATACCTTATTAGCACTGAAAAACGTACACGTTAATTTTCCGGCCAAAACTAACTGGCGCGGCAAGGCGACCGGGTTTGTGCATGCACTGAACGGCCTGGATATGCAGATCAGGCGGGGTGAAACGCTGGGGATAGTCGGTGAATCCGGATGCGGAAAAAGTACCCTGGCGAAATTGCTGATGGGCATGCTGAAACCCACCTCGGGTGCGGTTGAGCTGACCCGCACTCCAAACTCCTGGCTGGGTCGGGGAATGCAGATGGTATTTCAGGACCCGTTGTCTTCGTTAGACCCCCGACTGCCAACCTGGCGAAGTATCACCGAACCGGTATGGATACAGTCTCATAGTTCTGAAAAAGAGCGCCGCGCCCTGGCAGCCGAACTGGCCGAAAAAGTAGGTATTCGCCCTGAGTATCTGGATCGGCCGCCACATGCTTTTTCCGGCGGGCAGCGACAACGCATTGCTATCGCTCGCGCCCTGTCCGGGCAACCAGATATTATGGTACTGGATGAACCTACTTCGGCGCTGGATATTTCGGTACAGGCACAGATTCTGAATTTGTTGGTCCAACTACAGCAACAGCGCAACCTGACCTATGTTCTGATCTCTCATAATGTGTCGGTGGTCCGTCATATGAGTGACCGGGTGGCGGTGATGTATCTTGGCCAGATCGTCGAAATTGGTGAAACAGCGCAGGTGCTGGACTCCCCGCAACATCCCTACACCCAACTGCTGATGGATTCGGTACCACGTATCGGGACAGGTCTGGAAGGCGTACCGGATAACAATGAGCTGCCAGGCAACCGCCATTTACCAGAAGGTTGCTACTTCAGAGAACGCTGCCCGTATGCCACCGCTCAGTGCAGTGAACCTCAGCCGTTGCGTAACCTGTCTGACGGACATGCGGTTCGTTGCCATTTGCCGGAACCGGAACAGAGTCTGCCGTTAACGGCCTGATAGCAGATGGCTCAGGCTGTCAGAGGCCGGAAACTAAATTGCCGCTGCGACGGGCAGACTATCTGTCCGTCGCGGGTAATAAACAGGGCTTCAATTGCCGGGTGCTCAACCAGCCAGTCGCAGGCAGCCTGTAGTCCCATGCCATATAACTGAGAGCTGTAAATCTCACCGTCTGTCGAACACTCGCTGATCACGGTCACGCTAAGCAGATCGTTATCCAGTGGATAGCCGGTACGCGGATCGAGAATATGGTGATAGTGGCGGCCCTGGTAAACAAAAAAGCGTTCTCCTACCCCCGAAGTGACCACCGAACGATTCGCAAGAGTAATCACACCGCACAAGGCACCGTCGGCAGAAAAAGGTTGTCGTACCCCGACATTCCAGCAACCAGAGAGGCTGCCGTCAGGAGATCCCATCACCCGGATATTCCCCCCCAGGTTGATCATTGCGTTTCTCACTCCGCGTACACGCAGGCATTCACACAACACGTCGGCAATATAACCTTTAGCAATTGCTCCGACATCAATCTCCATACCCGGCAGGGTAAGGAACAGCGAACAACTGTCCCGGTCGGCAATCACCGCCCGCGGATCAGTCAGTGCCAGTAACGCTTTAATCTCAGTGGCTGGCGGTAACGAATCACCACCGAATCCAATTTTCCAGCGTTTGACCAGCGGACCAATGGCCAGGTTAAAGCAGCCGCCCTGCAGGCTGACCTGCAGGGCGGTTTCTGTCAGCGAAAATACCTGCCGGTCAACCACTACCGGATGTTTACCAGCGGCACGGTTAACCGCCATCAGTTGTGAATCCGGCCGGTTAACCGTCAGCAAATCTTCCAGTTGCTTAATTTTGGCAAACAGCTGGCGCGCCAGTTGCGGGTTGTGTTCTGTGAGCTGTATTTCGATATCCGTGCCCATCATCACCGCACGATAGCTGCAACGGCCTTGCCGGTCGGTCATTTTTCCTCCCGGGCCCGGCGACGGACGTAATCCGCAGCACTGTCTCCGGCAACGCGGCCAAAAATCACAATATCGGCCACGGCGTTACCGCCAATCCGGTTACCACCATGAATGCCCCCGACCACTTCACCAGCAGCAAATACCCCGGCCAGCGGTTGTTGTTGCTGATCAAGAACTTCGGCACGGGTATTTATCGTTACTCCACCCATGGTGTGGTGAACCCCCGGAGCAATACGAATGGCATAAAATGGCCCGTGATCCAGTGGTTGTCGCAGTGCGGTGGTCCGGCCAAAAACATCCGGCTGTTGTTTCAATACCACACGATTGTAATCTTCCAGGGTCTCCTGCAATGCGGCAGCATCCATTGCCAGTACGTCTGCCAGCTCTGCTGGGCTGTCTGCGCTGATCACAAAACCGCGCGAAATATAGGTTTCGGTGGCTTTATTCTGCTCACGCACCTGCTGGTCGAAAATAATCCATGCCGAATGCTCTGCTAAACCGATAATTTTTGCCGAGACTTTATCACGGGTATCCATTTCATTAATAAAGCGTTTCCCCTGCTGGCTGACCAGAATGGCCCCACCGCCGCGAATCGCCTCAGAAATCAGGTAAGAGGTGGTCTGTTCAACGGTCGGGTGAATCTGAATTTCCCCCATATCCACCGTACCAGCGCCAAGTGCCTGCAACAGTGCAATGCCACTCCCGGTGGCTCCGGCATGATTGGTGGTGACAAACCCTGCCAGTTCCGGACGATAATGCACCACCATCTGCGGGTTAGCACTGAATCCGCCGGTTGCCACAATCACGCTGCGGGTACGAATTTGCAGGGTTTCGTTTTGCGCCGTTTCTACTGTTACGGCAGAGACTTTGCCGGACTGACAGTGAATTGCCGTCACACTGCTCTCAGTCATAATCTCAATCGAAGACTGCTGCTGAACGTTTTTTAATAATCCGCTGACCAGATAACCCCCGACCGCCGAAGCGTCTGCCGGACGATGAGTCCTGTCGATGCTCATCCCCCCGGTAATGGTGATATCGCTTAATACAATCCCGTGGTCAGCCAGCCAGTCGATAGCCAGCGGAGCCTGCTCGACAAAAGCACGCAGCAATACGGTGTTATTCTTGCCCTGGCCGCCTTTCAGCGTTTCTTCATAAAACAGCTCTTTGCTGTCACGAATTCCTTTCACTTCCTGGAAACGGGTTTCCGCCGCATTCATGCCGACTGACGCTTTCAGGGTATTTCCCCCCGGCACCGGCATTTTTTCGACAATCAGTACCCGGGCACCCTGTTCGCTGGCCTGAATAGCCGCAGTCAGCCCGGCACCACCGCTGCCGACGACCACGACATCGTAGCCGGAAGAGCCATCTCCCCCCTCCTGTTTCTGACGCTGGCGCGCCGAAGCCATCATGACTCTGGCCACGGCTTTCTTCACCGCCTCACTCTGGGTCGTCGCACCGGTGACTGCATCAACATACGGGCTGTTGGCATCGATGATCCTTGAGCGCAGTTCCATAAAATGAGTAGTAAACTCAACATCCGCCGTTTCTGGCAGTTCCATCGACAGATCGGTGATTCGTTCATCAGACAGGGTCACCGTCAGCCGGCAATCACCCTGTTGGTCCTGCAATATCTCACTGAACTCTCCGGCGGCGAATTTCCCTCCTGCGAGGCTCATATCCCGCACCATGGCGGCCACCTGCGGGAAGTACCACAACGGTTCCGGAATAAACAATGCCTCGCGCTTACTGCTGTCGATGGCAAATGCCAGCCGTTGCCCGGCCAGCAGTTTCCGGCACCAGTCAGGGCTGGCAATCGCTGCTCTGCCGACAGCCACCAGCGAATAGCCATGTTCCAGCGCCTGTCTGGCCATCTCTCCACTAATAATTCCGCCGACACCAATCACCGGTACAGACTTCAGGGTGTCGGTACCCTCTGCCATATATTTATCAATCAGCGGCCGGGGATCATCGATATCGTTCAGAGAGCTGCGCAGCGTGTTGTTCATGGAGAAATGCAGATAATCCAGCCCCCGGGCTGCCAGCTTGTCCAGCAGATACAGGGTATCGGCAAAACGAATCCCCGGTTGTTCGGTCTCTTCCGGCGAAAAACGATAGCCGATAATAAAACCGTCACCGGCATATTGCCGGGCCATTTTCCGGGCAATATCTAACACTGCCAGCGGGAAGCGGGTACGTTTTTCCAGACTGCCGCCCCACTCGTCTTCCCGGCGGTTCGCATGGGGAGAGAAGAACTGCTGAATCAGGTAAGTATTGGCGCCGTGCAGTTCAACCCCGTCAAATCCGGCGCTAATGGCTCGGCGTACCGCCAGACCAAATTTGTCTACCATTTCACTGACTTCTTCACCGCTCAGTGCCCGTGGTACCGGCATCCCGTCTCTTGGCATAGCCACTGCTGACGGGGCCACCGGCTGACGACCGCCAATCAGCAACGGTTCGCTCATCCGCCCGCCGTGATAAATCTGCAATACTGCTTTAGAGCCACGTTCTTTAATTGCGGTCGCGATTTTCTGTAAACCGGCAATTTTATTATCGCTGTCGATACCCAGTGCCCCGGGAAAAGCCGGGCCGTTATCCTCGACATAGCAGCATTCCACAATCACTGCTGCGGCATCACCAGCCCGCTGACGATAGTATTCCACCAGCTCAGAGGTCACACTGCCATCATGAAAGCCGGCACAGGTTGTCATCGGTGCCATGACAAAACGATTTTTCAGGGTAGCACCACAGGACAGGATTAACGGTTCTGAAGGCTGCAGGTCAGGATGAGGCATGGTTTACTCCGGAAAATGTCAGATGCTTTAAATTTCATAAAATCATGGGATGGCACAATGTTTATTCATCCCCGTAACAGATACCAGAATTCAACCACAGACAATCTGCCAGACATATGACGTAAATTAATTAAAACCGGAAAAAATTGAAAAAATAAAAAATATTCGCGCATCAGCCACGCTAATCTCTGTAGCGCAAGAAATCCTGAAATCGATTATTCTTAACAATTAATGAAAATATTAATAACAATAGCGAATGACAATAAAAAAGCATATAAAAACAAGTAATTATTTATTTCCGGCTTTAAATAACCCCGGAAGCAGATTTTTATTCTGCAACAGAATCAATCACTAATAATTAAAATGATATTTTATGGTCAGCATAAACTTAATTTAAAAAATAAAAAAATAATTATGTTTCGTTGATCCGGATCAACGGCAAAAAACAGAGAGCAACGATGATAGAAATACTTTATCCGTCAGGCAGATGAGGTACCATGACTTTGATAATAATAGCCTCCGACAATCCGGATAATCTGTAATACCCGGCCGGCACCGGACATGAAAATAATCTGTACGCTGCTCCCTGAATAATTAAACCACCTACAGAAAAGACTATGAACGTAAAATTAACTACTCCGCCGCCGGTGACGGGAACTCCCCCTCCCGCAGGCAAAAAAAATCGTCTGTTATTGCTGCTTCTGCCGATCGTTGTAGCACTGTTGATATTATGTGTTCCGGTACCCGAAGGATTACCGCCTTATGCCTGGCATTTCTTCGCTATTTTCGTCGGAGTAATAGTCGGCCTGATCTTTGAACCACTGCCTGGTGCGGTGATCGGCCTGACCGGGGTGGTGGTCATTGCTCTGTTTAGCCAGTGGTTGCTGTTCAGCCCACAACAACTGGCTGCGCCTGGCTTTAAACTGGCTGGTCAGTCATTTAAATGGGCAGTCAGTGGTTTCGGCAATTCAACTGTCTGGCTGATTTTCGGGGCGTTTATGTTTGCCGCCGGCTATGACAAAACTCAGTTTGGCCGTCGGCTGGCGCTGATTCTGGTGAAATATCTGGGACGCCGCAGTCTGACTCTGGGCTATGCAATTACCTTTGCGGATTTGTTACTGGCGCCATTTACCCCGTCCAATACCGCCCGTAGCGGTGGTACTATCTATCCGATTATTGCCAACCTGCCACCACTGTATGGCTCAAAACCAAATGACCCGAGCGCACGGCGCATTGGCTCGTATCTGATGTGGGTGGCGATTACTGCCGCCTGTATCACCAGTTCGATGTTTTTATCGGCACTGGCCCCTAACCTGCTGGCCCTCGCGCTGGTAAAAAGCATCACCGGCATTACCATCTCCTGGGGCAGCTGGTTTATTGCCTTCCTGCCACTTGGGGTGATTCTGATTCTGGCAATGCCACTGCTGGCTTATCTGTTTTATCCGCCGGAAGTAAAACTGAACGACGAAGTTCCACGCTGGGCCACCCGCGAGCTGGAAAAACTCGGTAAATTGTCACGCAACGAAATCCTGCTGCTGGTGTTTGTCTGTTGTGCTCTGGCGATGTGGATTTTTGCGGCTAACTGGATTGAACCAGCAATGGCAGCACTGCTGGTCATCACCCTGATGCTGTGGACCGGTGTACTGAGCTGGAGTGATATCACCGGCAATAAACCTGCCTGGAACACCTTTGTCTGGTTTGCCACCCTGGTAGCCCTGGCCGACGGCCTCTCATCTACCGGTTTTATCGGCTGGCTGGGTAAAGAAGGCGGAGCCCTGATGGGTGGGATCTCTCCTGGCGTTGCCTGTATTGTGTTAGTGGTGGCTTTCTATCTGCTGCACTATCTGTTTGCCAGCACTACGGCTCATACCACCGCTCTGCTGCCAGCTATGCTGACTATCGCGGCTACCATTCCTGGCATGGATATGCAGGTATTCTGTCTGTTGATGGTCACATCTTTGGGCGTAATGGGCATTATCACCCCTTACGGGACTGGACCAAGCCCGATATACTATGGCAGCGGCTATCTGCCCACCGCCGATTACTGGCGCCTGGGAACCATTTTTGGTGCGATTTTCCTCGTGGCATTACTGGTTATCGGCTATCCATGGATGGTAATGGTGTTTGGCTGACAGAGCAGGTTTATCGCTGCAGGTATTAATGCGTTAAAAGATTATCCCCCCGCGGCAGGCAGAGATCGTCAGACGGGGGGAAATAATAATTACCATCAGTATTTTGCGAAGCGCAACGGTGTTCCGTTGCTGCCGGTTAAGTGAGAAAACATGTCGAATACACCTTTCCATTATCAGGATCCCTTTCCGTTAGCTAAAGACAATACCGAATACTACCTGTTGAGTAGTGATTATGTATCGGTTGCTGAGTTTGACGGCCAGGAAATCGTTAAAGTTGAACCACAGGCACTGACTCTGCTGGCTCAGCAAGCCTTTCATGATGCCTCTTTTATGTTACGCACTGCGCACCAGCAGCAGGTTGCGGCAATTCTGGATGACCCTGAAGCCAGCAAAAACGATCACTATGTCGCATTACAGTTTCTGCGTAATTCAGAAATCGCGGCTAAAGGCGTACTGCCCACCTGTCAGGATACGGGTACCGCCATCATTATGGGTAAAAAAGGCCAACAGGTCTGGACCGGTGGCGGTGATGAGCGGCATCTGACAGAAGGCGTGTTTAATACCTTCCAGCAGGACAATTTGCGTTATTCACAAAATGCCGCTCTGGATATGTATAAAGAGGTCAATACCGGCACTAACCTGCCAGCGCAGGTAGATCTCTACAGCGTAGATGGTGACGAGTATAAATTTCTTTGTATCGCCAAAGGTGGCGGCTCAGCCAACAAAACTTACCTGTATCAGGAAACTAAGGCACTGCTTAGCCCTGGCAAGCTACAGCAGTATCTGACCGACAAAATGCGTACCCTGGGAACCGCTGCCTGCCCGCCTTACCACATCGCGTTTGTCATCGGCGGTACATCGGCCGAAAGCACCCTGAAAACCGTAAAACTTGCCTCAACCCATTACTACGACGGGCTGCCGACCGAAGGTAATCGGTATGGCCAGGCTTTCCGCGATACTGAACTGGAACAGGCACTGCTGAAAGAAGCGCAGAACCTTGGGCTGGGTGCACAGTTTGGTGGTAAATATTTTGCCCATGATATCCGTGTGATCCGCCTGCCTCGCCACGGCGCCTCCTGTCCGATAGGGATGGGTGTCTCCTGCTCGGCTGACCGGAATATCAAAGCTAAGATTAACCGCAAAGGTATCTGGATTGAGAAACTGGAGCATAATCCGGCCCGTCTGATTCCTGAACATCTGCGCGAAGAGGGTGAAAGCACCGTCGTTGAGGTCGACCTCAACCGCCCGATGCCAGAGATTCTGGCACAGCTGTCGGAATATCCGGCCTCTACCCGCCTGTCGTTAAACGGCACAATTATTGTTGCCCGCGATATCGCTCACGCCAAACTTAAAGAGCGGCTGGATAACGGTGAAGGTCTGCCGCAGTACATCAAAGATCATCCGGTTTACTATGCAGGCCCGGCCAAAACGCCGGAAGGTTATGCTTCCGGTTCACTCGGCCCGACCACTGCCGGACGAATGGATTCTTACGTTGATCTGTTACAGTCGCACGGCGGCAGTATGATCATGCTGGCGAAAGGTAACCGTAGCCAACAGGTGACCGATGCCTGCCGTAAACACGGCGGTTTTTATCTGGGCAGCATCGGTGGTCCGGCAGCGGTACTGGCACAGCAGAGCATAAAAAGTCTGGAGTGTGTCGAGTATCCGGAACTGGGTATGGAAGCTATCTGGAAAATCGAAGTAGAAAACTTTCCGGCGTTTATCCTGGTGGATGACAAAGGCAATGATTTCTTCAGCCAGATTCTGCAAAATCAGTGTGCGGCCTGCACAAAATAACCGCAAACACCCCCGGCCTGCGTCCATCGCAGGCCATTTCCGCAATAACGGATAACCCTTCAGCAAACGAATGTAATACTCTCAGCGGCGATTTTTTTTTGTGGCTGTTGCACAATGTCCTACACTGACAGCCACATCCCCGACAGGAGAACATCATGAGCAAGATTAAAAGCTATGCCGCCGCACAAGCGGGTGCAGAACTTGAACTGTACGAATATGACGCCGGTGAGCTGGCTGCCGAAGATGTTGAAGTACAGGTGGAATACTGCGGTATCTGCCATTCTGATTTATCAATGATCGATAATGAGTGGGGAATTTCACAATATCCGCTGGTTGCCGGTCACGAAATTGTCGGCCGTGTCCATGCACTGGGCAGTTCTGCACAGAGCAAAGGTCTGAAAGTGGGACAGCGGGTCGGTATTGGCTGGACTGCACACAGCTGCGGGCACTGCGATGCCTGTATCAGCGGCAGCCAGAGTAACTGCCAGCAGGGAACCGTTCCGACCATTCTGAATCGCGGCGGGTTTGCAGAAAAACTCCGCGCCAACTGGCAATGGGTGATTCCACTGCCTGAAGCACTGGATGTTGAATCAGCCGGTCCGCTGCTTTGCGGTGGTATCACGGTATTTAAACCACTGTTGCAGCATAATATCACTGCCACCAGCCGTGTCGGCGTGATTGGCATCGGTGGTCTGGGCCATATTGCCATCAAACTGCTGCATGCGATGGGCTGCGAAGTAACTGCATTTAGTTCTTCCCCGTCGAAAGAGCAGGAAGTGCTGGCAATGGGTGCCGATAAAGTGATTAACAGCCGCGATCCGCAGGCTCTGACAGCACTGGCGGGCCAGTTTGATCTGATTATTAACACCATTAATGTCGATCTGGACTGGATGCCGTACTTCCAGGCGCTGGCCTATAACGGTAGCTTCCATACTGTGGGTGCAGTGATGAAGCCATTCTCAGTTCCGGCATTCACCCTGATTTCCGGTGACCGCAGTGTTTCCGGCTCATCGACCGGTTCACCGCATGAACTGCGCAGCCTGGTAAAACTGGCGGCCCGTTCCGGAGTGAAACCACAGACTGAACTGTTCCCGATGTCAAAAATTAACGATGCGATTCAGCATGTTCGTGACGGTAAAGCCCGTTACCGCGCCGTGCTAAAAGCCGATTTTTGATCCAACGAAAAAGGCCCGTCATACGGGCCTTTTATTCAACTGCTTGCCGGTTATTCGCCGGTTTTACCCGCCTGCTCTATCGCGGCCATCGCCTGATACAGGCTGTCGGCAGTCACTTTCACAGGCAGTAAATGGATGGTTTCATGCGAACGTAAAGTATGGGCAATCATCCGGTCCATCTCATCACGCTTATGCAAATCCACTCCCAGCTCAACCAGGGTCACTGGCAGTTTCAGCTGGCGATAAAAGTGCAGTAGTTTGCGGATATCCTGCTGCTGATTCAGTAACGCCGCCTGTACCAGAATTCCGTAAGCAACCTTAATCCCGTGCAGGATAGTATGAGTCTGCGGCAGTACCGTCAGCCCGTTATGTACGGCATGAGCGGCCGCCACACGGGTAAAGCGTTCACCCAGGCCACCAATCAGCCCGCCACCGGCAATAATTGCATCAACGATCGCAATAAAACGGGCGGTTAGCTGATGTTGCTGCTGATCACGCAGTGCTCCGGCACTGTCGCTGAACAGCAGATCACGTAATCCTTCGGCCATTTTTAAGGCAGTTTTTGCCAGGTAAGGTACGCTGTCTGCCTGCTCATCCGGCAGCAATACTCGTGCTTCGTACCATTTCGCCAGCGTATCACCAATACCCGCCAGTAAATATTCAGCAGGCGCCTGCAATATGATTTCCGGCTCGACCAGTACCAGGTGATTAGACTGTTTGAAAATTTCATAACCAACATTGCTGCCTTCCGCGTTATACCAGACGGACAATGGCGTCCAGGCGGCACAGGTCGCGGCAATGGTAGGAATGAGCACTACCGGCAGTTTCAGTCGATCAGCAAGTGCTTTGGCGGTATCCATCACGGTTCCACCACCGATGCCAATAATCACTTTACGGCTGTCACCGGCCTGAGCAATCAGCTGGCTGATTAACGGTTCACTGCAATGGTCCCGCACACAATGCTTCTCTGCGGAAGCGGCAGACCAGACAGACGGCAGAAACGATTCTGTGGCCGCGATGGCGCGTTCGCCGTACAGCCAGAACGCCTGTTGCAAATCGGACTCTGAGTAGAAGTTTTCCAGTTCACGCAATGCGCCGGGAAAGCAGTAATAGTTTGCCGGACCGGGAACAACCTGAATTTCTGTAAATGACATCATTAACTCCCTGACAGGTGCTTTTTATTAGTTTTATTTAGTAACTTGCTGATAATCTTCGGCATCAACATCGTAGCCTGACGGTTCCCAGCGAATGATAAATAACGCCAGCAGACCGATGACCGGGGACAATGCAATCACCCAGAACAATCCGGTATCCAGGTTGGCGGTCAGGATTGGGAACAGAAACAGTGCCAGTGTGGAACTGAAACGAGTGATGGTCTGGTTAAGCCCAACACCGGTACCACGAATAGAGGCCGGATAGCTGAGAGAGGCGTATACCATGGTGTGAGCCCCCGGACCAAAGCCCTGCCCCAGCAGAAACAACGCCAGAAAAGCACAGCAGATCATCGCCTGAGCAGTATCTTCCGGACGTCCTGCCAGTGCCAGCCCCAGTAAAGCCACCAACTGACAACCATAACCGGCAATGGTCATACTGCGGGCACCCAGTTTAGGTACCAGTCGTACCGCAGCCAACCCACCAGTAAAGGCAAACAACAGGTTCAGTGCCAGTGATACCAGAATGGTTGTCAGCATTGACTGCTTAAACAACGTTGAGATGATAATTGGCAGACCAAAAGCGATAGCCGCATAAGCAAACGGCGAGACAAAAGACATCACGCTGGTCAGAATAGTGCGGCTCAGATAACGCCCCTGTAACAACACTCCGTAGCTCTTCCAGCCCGCCTTACGGGAGGTTGCTGGTGCACTGCTTTGTTGCGGAATATCTGTCGCAACCGTCGCAGGGATATTGTACGCCGTCTGTAAGATCTTCGCGGCAGAGGCTAAATCGCCCTGCTGTGCGGCCCATACCGGTGATTCTGTCATATAGCGTTTACGGACTGTCAGAATGATCAGGGCAGGAACTGCACCGAACCCGACAATATAACGCCACAGGTACTCACTCTGGGTAGCCGGCAGCAGATAGAACAATCCGAGTACCAGCAGGTAAGAGACCGATATTGCGGCATACCAGGTGGGACACCACATCGCCACACTGGCAGCTTTATTCCCCCGCCCTTTCAGACGCGAAAACTCGGCCAGGAAGGCCATTGCTACCGGTAGATCAATACCGATTCCCAGCCCCATAATAAAGCGACTGATCCCCAGAACTTCAGCATTCGGCGCCAATGCACCGAGCAGAGCAGCGAAAACGAAGAAAAACATGTCG
Organism: Tatumella citrea; assembly: GCF_002163585.1. Lineage (NCBI taxonomy): Bacteria > Pseudomonadati > Pseudomonadota > Gammaproteobacteria > Enterobacterales > Erwiniaceae > Tatumella > Tatumella citrea. The sequence goes on along the minus strand of NZ_CP015579.1, from coordinate 437,333 downwards.
GCCATAAACACACGGTAGCGACCGATTTTATCTGTCAGATAACCACCGATCACGGCACCGACAATTGCGCCGATGGTGATAGCTGAAACCACCAGGCCAATTCCTTCCGGAGAAAGGCCAAACTGGCGGGTGATATCTTTAACCCCGAACGCCAGCGCGCCGAGATCGTAAGCATCAAGGAATACCCCGCCTAAGGCGATGGCCACGATAATACGGGCGTTAGTTTTGGCGTGGGTTGAAGTGTTAACCAGCTGGCTGACATCCGCCGCGCTGCGAATAACATTATTGCCTGGAGTGGCGATATCCGGCGATAAACCGGCAGAAAGTTGCGTCATAGTTTGCGAAATTTATCAGTTATATTTTATCGGAAGAATGTGGAGTAAGACGTTTGGACGTCTTAATGTCCAGATTTCCATAAATAGCAAAAAATCGCAAGTTTTTTGGCCAGTGGAAAACGTCTTTTAAGCCGGCTTTACCAGAGTAATCAACATCTGCTCTGCCCGGTGGCCCCTGAAATGCGGCAGAGCTGACAGGGGATTTATCCGGTGCTATGTTCCGCCACCACAGGAAATTTGCTTAAAAAAACGCCGTCATTTAAGACATAGCGGTTGTCCCGCTCAACAAAGCTCTGCTCAGGTAACTGTTCTAATTTGGATGTTTCTGCTTAACCCTGGCCTGATTCTAAGGACACCGCTCATGGATAATCTGCACTATAAAAGCCTGCTCGATATCGGTCTGATGATTCAGTCCGGTACGATTTCTTCCGTTGAAGTTACCCGCTATATTTTGGATCGTATTGAACGGCTCGATCCGCAATTACACAGCTACTTTTATGTCATGTCTGACAGTGCGTTACAGCAGGCACAGCAGGCGGATGAGGAAATCGCAAACGGTGTCATCCGCGGACCGTTACATGGTGTCCCCATTGCCCTGAAGGATTTGATCTGGACCAAAAACGCACCGACTATTCATGGAATGGCTATCCATCAGGGGCGTATCTTCAACGAAGACTCCACCGTCGTGGAACGTTTCAAAGCGGCTGGGGCAGTTATTCTGGGCAAACTTGCCCAGACAGAAGGCGCACTCGCCGATCACCATCCTGAAATCACACATCCCACGAATCCGTGGCGTGAGGATTTATGGACCGGCGTCTCCTCAAGTGGATCCGGAGTCGCCACAGCGGCAGGGCTCTGTTTCGGTGCCATAGGCACAGATACTGGCGGCTCTATTCGCTTTCCGAGCAACGCTAATGGGCTGACCGGTATAAAACCGACCTGGGGCAGGGTCACACGGCATGGAGCCTGTGAGCTGGCTGCATCACTTGATCACATTGGTCCGATAGCACGATCCATAGGAGATGCCGTGGTGATGCTACAGGCTATCGCCGGGCGTGACGAAAAAGACCCAACCTCCAGCAGCGAACCGGTACCTGATTATCTGGCTCTCATGACCCGGGGAGTCAAAAAAATGCGCATCGGTGTAGACCGTCACTGGGCGCTGGAGAGAACGGATACTGAAACTCAGGCAGCATTACAGAACGTCATTGCCACTTTTACGAAACTCGGAGCGGAGATTATTGAGATCGAGGTACCGGATACTGACGAGGCGGCCGAAGACTGGAGTGCAGTTTGTGGTGTCGAGACAGCACTGGCTCATGAAGCGACTTATCCATCGCAAAAAGATCGCTACGGCCCCGGTCTTGCCGGCCTGATTGATCTGGGGCTCAGTGTTACCGCTCAGGAATACCAGCGCCTGTGGCTAAAACGTGCAGCTCTGCGTGGAAATATCAGTGCCTTGTTCACTCAGGTTGACGTGATCCTCTCCCCTGCAACGGCATTTTCTGATCTTAGCTGGGAGACCATGCAACGTTTCGGCACTGATAAAACACTGTTTGACGGTCTGTTGCGCTATACCAGTGCATTTAACCTTAGCGGTCACCCAACAGTCACCCTGCCTTGCGGTATGACAGCGACCGGTGCTCCGATTGGCTTTCAACTGATTGCTGCCCATTTTGATGAAGTCAGTATGATTCAGGGAGCCTGGGCCTGGCAGCAGGCCACCGACTGGCACAAACAGCACCCGCCATTGTAACAATCACCAGAAATGATCACGGAAATGGGGCTCAGCCATTTCTGTGATCGGTTCCATAGGGTTTTCTGTATGGCCTGAACTTTGCATTAATTATGCTGTGACAGCGTGATACGGATGACCAGAAGGAGCAATCAGATGAAAAACGAATTCTCCACTGAAGATCTGAATACCAGACATCGGTTCGATGCCTGGCGTGATGCTATCTGCTCCAGGCTGATAAGGGCTGAAGCCCGACAGATAGCCAGGGACGATTTTTCAGGCAGTTTTAGCTACAGCGCTCTGAGCGGTCTGGAAATTGCCACTCACACTTCTCATACTTCGCTTATCTGGCAGCGCACCAGAAATTGCATACGCCGCCACCCAAATCATGATTTCTATCTGGGAATTGTGAAGTCAGGAAAAGGCCGGCTGATCCAGAATGGTCATTCCTCTCTGGTCTCTGCCGGAGATATCGTCATCTATGATGCCGATGCTCCTTTTGACTTTGCAATGGACAAGATGATGATAGATATCGTGCATTTACCACGACAGCTGATGGAAAAAGAAGCACCAGGTATCAGTGTTCTGAGCGGGCAATGCCTTGATCTCAACAGGCCCGGAATAATCTCATTAAAACAAATGGTGGCAGAAGCCTATTTGTTTAATGCCGACCAGGAACAGCCATGTCTGACTGAGCAATTTGCCAACACTTTGTTCAGCGTTATCGCGGTAGGCATTAATCTGCAACAAAGCAACGTGCCGTTAAAAGCGGATCTTTACCAACGAATTGTCAGCTATCTGCGGCAAAATTTGCATAATCATCAGCTATCTGTAGCAATGATTGCTAATGCTCATCATATTTCATCACGCACGGTGAGTCGTATTTTTGCCGCGCACGATACCACTCCGATGAATTTTGTCTGGCAGGAGCGGCTGACCGCCTGCCGCCGGATACTCACAGAAGGTAAAGCACGCAGTGTTACTCAGGTAGCTCTGGACCACGGTTTCAGTGATATGTCGCATTTTAGTCTGGCTTTTCGTAAAGCTTTTGGCTGCTCCCCAAGCAGCCTGATCACTCGGGGAAAGCTCGCTGTTGATGGCGAATAACACCTTCGGCTGTGCTACTCAGACTTCTTCTGCTGTTCATCGCCTCACGGCGCATAAAATGATATGCCGTGTTTTCGTCCATACCATGTTCAAACATCAGAATGCCTTTAGCTTGTGCCAGCTTCTGTTTATCATTTTTCCCCACCTGCTCCGCCCGCAGACGCGATAAATTGCATTCCCTGACCAGTCTCATCGTCGCGATAATTTGCACAATCAGTGCAAACGGATTGATCATTTTGTCCAGAATGGCGGCAGGTTTGAGTTCAAGCAACAACGGGAACATTGCCGGGCTCTGGCAGTCTGCCATCACAATGAAAGGAATCTTAACCATTGCAGGTTCTGCCATTAAGCTTTTAGCGCGTTGGTGGTAATGCGGTTCCGATGCCAGTAGTACCAGGTCCGTATTTGCAGGGGGACATGCCGGGACTGGCCAGCAGTAAGTTGCCTGGCAGCCCAACTGGCTAAGCGAAGCGCTCAGTGCTCTGCAACTTTGTGCATCAGGATGGATAATCGTGACTCTAAGACCATTCAGCACTGCCATAAGAGATTCTTCATTCATATTCTGCCCCTCCAAAGCATCAGAAATCAGAACTCACTATAAAATGCTGTTATGACGGCTGCTTTGTTGAGATTGCCTGTACCTGTGCCACACAGGACAGCAGAGACAGGCAATTAATCATCAGACATGAAAGCCCAGATATTGCTCGGCTATCGTGGCACTACTGACAACTTTCGGATCGATCTCTCCGGTGATCATACCTTTTTCAATAACATGAATACGATCGGAAAGGGTATGGAGGAAATCAATATCCTGTTCCACCAGAATGATTGAGATATCCATCTGGTGACGCAGTTGCTTTAAGGTGTCAATTATCTCTTCGCAGATGTTGGGCTGAATACCTTCAGTAGGCTCGTCCAGCAACACCAGTTGGGGTTCGCCGCACAAACACCTGGCCAGCGCCAACAACTGTTGTTCCCCTCCGGATAAGGAACCTCCGGGCTGGGCCAGCAGCCGTTTCAACCTGGGAAAGATTTCAAGCATTTGCTCGATAATTTGTTTAGAACGGGAAAAATGCTTTACACAACCCATCCGCAGATTTTCTTCTACCGTCAGCAACGGAAAAATCTGCCGCCCCTGTGGGACAAAACCAATGCCCATTGCTGCTCGCTGGTGTGCCTGATAGCTGGTAATATTGATGCCATTAAGCAACACCTGCCCTTTCCAGGCCGGCAATTCCCCCATAATCGCCCGTAACAAGGTAGTTTTCCCCATCCCGTTACGCCCCAGGACGCCAGTAAAAAATTTAGCCCCAACGAAAAGCTCTGACAGATTAAGTACCGGAATTTTGTTATATCCGGAGACCAACTGTTTGACCTCAAGCATGTTTTATCTCCATGTTCCCCAGATAGGCCTCTTTAACCAGCTGATTCGACGTCACTTCCGCAAAAGTTCCTTCGGCCAGGACTTCACCCTGATTAAATACAGTGACTTTTTGTGCAATCATGCTGATAAATTCCATATCATGTTCCACCACTACCACCGTACTCTGCTGGTTAATTGTTTTAATTAATTCGGCTGTTTTTCGGACTTCATGGTGGGTCATCCCTGCGGCGGGTTCGTCCAGTAATACTAATTGCGGACGTGAAATCAGAATCATGCCCAGCTCCACCCACTGCCTCTGCCCATGAGCCAGTTCAGAAAGCACGGCATCTTTCAGGTGCAGTAAATCGATATCACCCAGAACTTCAAGAATGGCTTCGTCTATGGCAGACGACGCCAGTTTGTTTGCCGCTGCCTGCCATAAATTTTGCCAGACAGTCAGCCCTTCAAAAACACTGGGCACCTGAGTTTTAATACCAATACCTAACCGGGCAATTTCCCAGGGTTTGCGGCCGGAAATTACCTGGTTGCGGTACAAACACTGGCCGCGGGTTGGGGATACCTGGCCACTCAGCATTTTGAAGAAAGTGCTTTTCCCTGCCCCGTTCGGACCAATCAGACAGCGCAGCTCGCCTTCATTCAGGACAAAATCTACTTCTTTAACTGCGTGCACCCCACCAAAGCTGACACCCATTTTCCGTGTCTCAAGTAGTACTGAATGACTCATGGTTTCACTCCACTGGTTTCGGGATTAGCCAGGGCGTCAGGGGATTTCTTTTTGCCGGTGAGTAATCGCTTCAAAGTAGGCAAAATCCCCCCCGGGATCAGCAGTACAAAGACAGTCAGAATCACTCCCAGTATCAGATTGGTATCCACCGTTTGCTGTGCACCCAGTCGTGTCACCAGCCATTGCAGAGCAATACAACTCAGCACCGGACCAATTAATGTGCCTCGCCCACCAACAATTACCCAGATAATTATCTGGGCCGACTGGCTGAGACTAAATACACCAGGACTGACAAACGCTCCCCAGTTGGCATAAAGACAACCGGACAAACCGGCAATAGCCGCCCCTATCATAAAAGTTCCTAATTTATGTGCCGGGACGTTATAGCCAAGCAGACCTGCACGTTGCTCATTCTCGCGGATAGCAACCACGGTTTTGCCAAAACGGCTGAGTAGTGTAAATCGCAGTAGTACATAACAAAGTACCAGGCCACCGACCGTCACCAGGAACAACGCTTCGGGAGAAAGGGCATTATCAGGCTGGAAAGGCATGTTTAACGTCGGTACGGACGGGATACCATTAAATCCTCCCAGTAACGCCTGACCAATATGGTATTCACTACCAGAAGTTGAATTGACCCAGTTAAACAGCACCAGACTGACAGCGAGAGTTATGGCCCCCAGGTACACGTCACTAACACCGCCGTAAAAAATTACATACCCAAGAATTAAAGAAAACAGTGCCGGGACCGCAATGGCCGCCAACACTGCCCAGGTAGAATCTCCCCAGTCAATTACCGCGATAGAATAGGTGTAAGCTCCCAGACCAAAAAAAGCCGCCTGTCCAAAGCAGAGAATGCCCCCATAACCCCAGATAAATGCCAGGCTGAGTGCCAGAATTCCCATCACAAAGAAGACCGTGAGTGAAAGTAATGTATAAAGCTCAATCGCTCCGGAGAGCCAGACAGCCAGTAACATCACAACAACGGCACTCAGTAGCACCCGATACTTTTCAGAAAGTATTTTCATTACAATGATCTCCTGAAAAACCGCCCGGTAATCCCTTGCGGTAACAGGCGCAGCAAGACAATAGCGCTCAGCAATAAAGCGACAGCACCAAACACAGGGTTATAGAGGTAAGTAACAATCTGCGAAATCACACCGAACAATGTCGATGCGCTGAGGGTACCGGCGATAATGGCACTGCCTCCGCCAATCACCGTGATGAAGGCCTTGGCTATAAAACTCACTCCGACAGTCGGAATCACACCGGTCACCGGAGCCAGCAGAGCACCGCCCAGCCCGGAAAGCGCGGCTCCCAGCCCAAAGGTCAGACTGTAAATTTTGCCGGGATGGGTCCCTAAAGCCGCGGCCATACGGGCATTCTGCATCGTTGCTCTGGCGCAAAGCCCCAGAGTGGTAAAACGTAGCAGACCCCATACTCCGCCCAGTAACACCAGGCAACAGACGATCAGAAACAGCGAATAGCCACTGGTACTGTAATGACCGATGGTGACACTGGATAGCGGCGAACTGATACCTAGTGTTGTATTACCGAACAACATGGTGGCAGCGCCAATCAAAGCCAGGCTTAGCCCCCAGGTAGCCAGCATGGTATCGATCATGCGCCCGTATAAATGGCGGATAATGATACGTTCTATAAACATACCAAATATGCCCACTACCACCGGCGCCACAATCAGCATCGAAATCCAGATTGGTATTCCCAGATGGTTGGTCGCCAGAATGGCACTGTAGCCCCCCAGCATCATGAACTCTCCGTGTGCCATATTGACAATTTTCATCATGCCAAACACCACAGCAAGCCCAAGGCTCATGATGATCAATACTGCAATCGCATTGAGCACTTCAATGGCATAGATAATAAACAGATCCATAGCAACTCCGGTTAAAGTTTGATCTCGTACTGTTTGTTATCGCGTGGATTTTTCTGCAGATTGCACACCATCTGAGTATCCAGCGGTGCCTGCTGTGGATAGGTTTCGAGGATGTTCATGCTGTGGTTATTAATTTCTGCAATATGCACGTCTAAAGTACAGTGATGGGTTTGTGGATCGACAGTCACTTTGCCGCTCGGAGAGACTACTGAAATTCCAGTCTCCAGCGCTTCGGTGACTTTCATCCTGTCAACATCACCGGCTTTCTTAACGCCTTCAGCCCATAGCAACATGCCCTGATAAGCACCCATCGCCAGATCATGAACATAAGGGGCATTGGCGCCATATTTTGCTTTGAATTTCGCTACAAATGCCTGATTCACCGGTGTCTGGATCTCCTGCATGTAGTTGGCACAGATCAAAATACCGTTACTCTCTTCCGGAGACAGAATAATGTGCTCATTACCGGTGCCAAATACTGTCGAGGCAATTGGAATTTTTCCACTCATACCCGCCGCATGCCATTGGCGGTAGAAAGAGAGGTGAGCGCCACCGACCAGCGCCGACCAGACCATATCCGGTGCTGCAGCCTGGACTTTCGAGATTGCTGTTCCAAAATCGGTAACATCCAGTGGGAAAAACTCAACATCGACCACCTGCCCGCCATTATCCTGGGCGTATTTTTTTACCCAGGCAGACACGATCTGCCCGTAGTTATAGTCAGCCGCCAGAATATAAATCTTCTTACCCCATTTTTTTATAGCGTAGGGCACCAGCTTCCCGACAGTTTGAGCCGGTGTCGAACCTGACGAAAAATAGTTACGATCACAGACCCCTCCTTCATACTGGGTAGGATAAAAATATAAGGTTTTGAAACGATCAAGTACCGGCCGAATCACCTCGCGCGACGCCGAAGTAATTCCTCCAATCACGACGGAGACGCGGTCTTTTAATGCTGCCTGCTGCGCATACTGGGCATACAACTGCATACTGGATTGAGCATCGTAATTAATCATCTGCACAGGTCGCCCCAACAGGCCACCGGCGGCGTTAATATCTGCTGCGGCCAGGTTAATTGCATCCAGCATTGGTTTACCGTACAAATCCAGTCCCCCGGATAAGTCGAGAATAGTCGCGACCTTAATCGGGTCCTTACCATCAGCCGCAACACCAAACTTTGAGACACCGGTAACAGCCACTGCGGCAGCAGACAACACAGCATTATTAATGAAAGAACGACGAGAAATAGCCATAGCACCCTCTGCAGATGATTTAAAATCAATAAATAAGAAATTCCCGGACAACCGGGTGGGAATATAACAATGGGAGGTAATCAGACGTCGTTGTCAGTATGCAACTTAAGGAATTGCCACATCAGCGGGGCAACAGATAAAAACCAGCAATAATCGGGCCAAAATTAAATAATGCTGTAACAGCACATTAGGAAAAGGTTTTTTCCGCAGGTTACAGGGATAAGAGTGACGGAAGTGAAAAGAAATTATCGCTGCCGCACCACAGGCACGCAGCACCGCACTGTAACAGTGCGCGCTGGCTCTAATGACCGTGATCAGAGCCAGTAAAGCTTCTTCATTCCATAAGTCAGGGGAAGTATTCCCACTAACTTAACCTCAGCCCTGATGTTAAATGAGATTTATTGATGTCATTCAGGATATTGCTCATCTGTTATTCAGCCAGAATGAGGGCGAAAAATCTGTGGCTGAGAACGTCAGTTTGTTTAACTATGCTGGTAAAACTCGCTGACCGGCGTGAGCCTTATTAACGCTGCTTTAATTCAACGACATTATCAGTCGGTAAATACCTGCCGAACGTTCAGCTGGTAAAGATAAAATATAATTCAACATATCTTCAGAAATTTCACAGGCAATCTTCTTTTTCTTCAGGCCCTTTTTAGGATCAGACATTATTTCCAAATCAGTGCCATATTTTAAATTTAACTGACTGGCCATATTGTCATAATCTTTTCTTGCCTGAGAGGTTTCATCACTGGTAATCATATGTTTATTGATTCCATATGAGTTTCTGACCAGTTCTGCCTCTAAAAATTTTCTTTTTTGTAAAATACTCTCCGGGAAATCCAGCCAGACCTTCATACCACCTGAAAATAAAGGGTATGAAAACCGAAAACAAAAGTCGTCACTCACTCCTTTAGCGTAAACAATCTGATCACGACTTAACCTGGTTAATGAAATAATATCCTGATCCGGAGCGAAATTAAACCTCTCATTATGTGTTTTAACAAAATCAATGAGCAGTTCATTAAAAACTTCCTGGTCAGTTTTATTGTTTTTATTCATCGCTACCATTTTGTCCCGCAACTGATAAAATAATTCCTGATCATATTGTTTTAACACTTGCATCATTGGCGCTTTCAGCATGTTCTCCTCAATTTTATTGATACTTTGTTTGTTGCGCTTTATCTTTGAATAATAAAAGTCACCAACATTCCATAAGACAACAAACAGCAAGACGACGGAGTACAGTGTTTTATTACCTATCCACCCCTTTCGTCTGAAAGCATCAAATACCAAAAATACCCCCATTGCAGAAGCCCCTGCGAGATAAATCCGTGTAAAATCCATAAAATTCCTTTTTAATTTATTTAAATTAGTGAAGTACGTTCCTTGCGGCTCATCTGCAAAGGGGCTTTAGTGAATTTAACCATCAGGACGTCACTACGTTGGTCCGCATTTTCCGGCTTAATCAGTTCATCAGAGGCGGATAAGGATCTATCGCCCTGCTTAATCTTTTCGATCACTTCATCGGTTTTGTCAGAGGATGTCGCACCGAGGAAGTTATTCTCAAAAGGATCAGCAAAACATGGGTGCCCCTGTTGAGAAAACGCAATTAATTTTACAACGGCGTTTTATTGTAATCTGGCGAACGAGGACCATACAACAGACCACCGTTTGAGCCTGCACTGAACATACGTGCAGCAGTAATCTCTGCAATATCATGAGCTTTATCAGTGGAGGAATCAGCAATTTGTGCAATGGCTGCCGTTAATAAAACGCCAATCAGCCCCCCACCACTATTATTCTTATTTTCATTGCCCGATGCCGTTGCTCCGCCAGTCCATAACTCTTTACCAGTACGGGAATCCACCAGACGTGCAGTTGCTGTCACTCGTGTATCGCTATTCACAATCTGATAAGAGGTACCGTAATCGGTAATTGAAATATACATCACGGCATCGGCACCAAAAGTATCGTGCAATTTTTTAAGCGGGATGGAGCGAATGTCATCCGGGTTAGTCACTCCATTCTGTTTGAATGTTTCGCTGACAACCGCAACCGGAAATACATAGTATCCGGACTCAACCAGTGGCATCGTAACAACGCTGAGCACACTGTTGCTGGCATTGACATCCGGTGACTGGTTTTTAGGCGGCAACACCAGAATGCTGCGCGGCTTACTCTCCCGGAATGCTGAATAGTCCGTCGATTTTTTATTTCCGGTAGTACAACCGGTAACTAATAGTGCCAGAGCAAGAGTAAATAATGCAAAGAATCCTTTCATATTATTGTCCTTTTATTTCCTGTTCGTCAGGAAGTTAATATAAGATGCCGACTCCGGGTACTGACTTTTTTCCGCATTAAACTCCCCCATCGCCAGGTCTGCATTTCCGGTATTACCGTAAAGCATTCCCAGTTGAGCATGAACACCCGGAGGAACTGGCTTATTGTTTGCCTTCGACAGTTCAACCAACTTCTGTAAGGTAGCGATTTGTTCCTGCGGGCTGGTTTTATTGGTGTAGAAATGATAAACAGAATCCTGATAGCCGTTCCAGTTATACATTTTTTGTGGCGATTTTGCAGCACACCCGGTCAGTATTAACATCGTTGTGTAAAGCATGACCTTATTAATTTTTACCATTTTAAATTCCTTTTAATTAGTATTTCCCGGATTCCATGTGTTGTTTCCAATAGCAGCAACCAGATTATTTACCGACTCGCGGATTGCCAGATCCAATACTTTTCCGTTTAACGTGGAGTCGTAGCTGGCGGTACCGCCAAAGCCAAGGATTTCGCGATTAGACAGCTTATATTCCCCTGCTCCCTGAGTAGTGAATACCACTTCGGACGTTTTGACATTGACTACGGCAAGAGCAACTTTGGCATAGGCAACCTGCAATTTTCCTCGCCCTAAAATACCAAACAGTGCCCTGTCGCCGGTTTCTTTACGACCAAATTCAGTGATATCGCCAGTAATCACATAGACTGCACCTTTCAGTGACTGACCTTTACCACTGATGTTCGCTTCAGTTTTAATCTCATCCATATTGGTTCGATCCAGGATATTAAAGCGACCTGTTTGTTCCAGATGGGTGACCAAAATTGTTTTCGACTGATTACCCAGTCGATCCACACCATCTGAAAATATGCCATTCATATAGCCTGAGCGGTTATCGAATTTCCCCACCGCTATAAGAGTACGTTGCCCCTGCCAGACTGTTTGCGCGGTTTCAACTTTAGCGACTTCAACAGAACGAGAGGATTCTGTAGCACAACCGACCAGAAGTAATACGCTCAAGCATAGAGAACCTGCTATCCTATTTTTAATCATAGAGATAATTCCTTTTATATAGTAGTAAGAAGAATCCTTATCCATCCATTAATTGTTATGATGTTACAGTGTGAATTTTTCCGAACCAGTATTAGTTCGATGAATTGTAATAGCTGACAGGATATTTCCCTGTAAGCTGAACCCCGGAATTCACACCCATACCAATTACCGTATCAGCCGCCAGATCTTTCACTGCAATACCCGGCACACTACCGCCAAATACCCCCGGTGCATCACCAATACTGGCATTCGATTTATGATAACCCCTGGTATTTATAATGGTCCTGCCATATGACTTCTCCATTTCAGTAGCATAAACATGCGGATAACACGCCAGTTCAGCCCGTTCCGTGCCGCTCATCTGCAAAGGATCTTTGGTCAATTTAGAGACCAACACATCGCTACGTTTGTCGGCATTATCCAGCTTAATCAGTTCATTGGGAATTGCTAATCACTTATCACCGCTCTTGATCTTCTCCATGGCTTTATCCGGTTTCGCCGAAGAGGCATTACCCGGGAAATTATTCTCAACAACAGTCCCAATCAAACACTGAGATTATTATTGGTTTATTTAACATTTTCTTTTCTTTCTTGTATTTTTGCTTTTATCCAGATACCGATCCCTGTTAACGCACCAGCTGAAATGCCTACTTTTAAAGAATAAAAAAGATCTTTTTCCCAATTAAAAAATAACACATTAGTTTTAAAATAAACCATTAGCCTGCCAAGAATACAGCTAACCACCGCTAGAATAAAAATGCATATGACACAACGTATTATTAGCACAATGAGGGTGTTCAAATTAACCCCCTGATCAATTTTTGATGGATTTATCAGCTTCATCAAGTGTTCCTTTTGTAACATTCCCAATAACTTCACTCGTAATCGAACCCCCAATATTGCTAATGATATCTGATGTTCCCCCTTTGACAGATGATCCCATAGACCCTGATATGACCTTTCCCATACCGCCACCAGATAATGAACCCAGACCAGCTCCAATTACTGAATTCGTCGGATCCTCCCCTTTAATTCTGCTACTAATTGCTGCTCCACCCATATTAATAGGTGTTGAGACGATAATACCTTTTCCGGTTGTCGCTACTGATGTTATTCCCGCCATAATTGCATCTACATAGCTGAACGGATCATTTCCGCTAAGCTGAACACCGGTATTAACACCCACGCCGATAGTTGCATTTAACGCCATTCCTTCTTTTATCGTGGTGCCCAACACGCTGCTGCCAAACATTAGCGGCGCATCACCAATGCTGGCATTGGATTTATGGTAGCCCCAGGTATTCATAATAGTTTGTGCTTTTGGCATGGCCTCTGAGTCTGGTGCACGTTTGATATAGTCCTGACCCGACAGCAGACCTTTAACCAGTTCCTGCGATACTGCCGGACCATATTCCTTTTCCATCTCAGACGCATAAACACGCAAATAACCTGCCAGTTCTGCCCGCTCAGTGCTGCTTATTTGTGAAGGGTCTCGGGTGAACTTATCCACCAGCACATCACTGCGCTTATCGGCGTTTTCCAGCTTAATCAGCTCATTCGCCGCAGCCAGTGACTTATCACCCTGCTTTATTTTCTCTATGGCTTTAGCGAGCTTGTCGGAGTCGGTGTTACTCAGGAAGTTATTCTCAACCGCATTTTCCCCCGCCTGCGCCCCGGCCACCGCATCTGCCGTGCTGTCACCGACAACGCCGCCCGCAAGACCCGCCGCCAGCGTCGCCAGTGCGCCGATGGTCTGTTTCTGATCTTCACTTAGTTTGTCCCGGTCAATGCCCGGATACAGCTGCTGCGCGATAAACTCACCGGTGGTTGCCCCGGCTGCACCCGCCAGTGCACTGTCTCCATTGATCTGCGCCACCATAGCACCCAGCACGGCGTGAGCCATCAGGTTCGCTCCGGTGTTGACGTTGCCTGATGAGTCAGTGGTCATATTGTGAATGGCCTCTGCCAGATAAGGCGCTGAACCGCCCGCAACGGCTTTTGCCAGATCTCCCCCTGCCAGTCCCTGTACCACTGCGGTAGCGGCCTGGATAGCCTGTAGAACCTTACCGCCGGTACCAAATCCGCTCTCGTTAAACGCCTGGTTATATAACGTCTGGTAAGCCTGGCCGCTGATATCATCTGCTGTTGGCGCTTTGCCCGGATTGGCTTTGCGCCAGTCAGCTTCTGCCGTTTTCAACTGCTCTGGCGAGACGTTCTTCATCTTGTCGTTAGCGTCTCTGGTCGCAATAATCGCCCCTTGTGTCAGGGCAATATCACTGACCTGTACGCCAATTTCGCTGATCAACTGAGCCGTTTTTATCCGCTCCTGTTGCTGTTCCTTATTGAAGATCACTGATAATGTCTGATGAGCATTGGCAGCATCACGGCTGAGCGTATCAGGGTCCTGTAACTGTTGTTGCTGGTCCCGGACAGTGAGGGCTCCTGCGCTGACTGCTGAGCCGGTCACTGAACTGTCATTGTCAGAATCGTTCATGCCACTTAATAACTGGCTGGCCATACTGGTGACCAGTTGTCCGGCGGCAAGCTGGCCGGGATTGATACCCACCCCTCCGGATGCACCACTTGCCTGGTGACTGACACTGTATTCGGCGTGATTTTGTATATCGGTAAAACCCAGAGTACCGGTATTCAGGCTGTTTTTATCGGCCGCCGCTGTGGAACTTATCACTGCGCCGTTCAGTTGGGTATGCTCACCGGAATATATGCTAAAGCCTCCCTGACCGGCAAAGAACCCGGTCTGTTCCTGTACCGACTGATAACGACTACGCATATTATCTTTACTGGCAGAGTACGAAGCGCTGGCAGAACCAGCACCGGCACTGGCTCCGGCACTGACATTTTTTTGCTGCATATCGTAATCATCACTGTCCTGTTCACTGCTCAGTGTCAGATGACGTTCCGCCCTCACGGTAACTGCATCAGCACTGGCCTGTGCCCCCTGCAAGGTGATATCACGACCACTGTTAATATTCAGCGCATGTCCGGCATTTATTACCGTCTCACTGTGGGAGACTCCCTGTCCGTTCTCATGGCCTTTGCCTTTGTTTACCGAGGCATTAACCATAACGCCGCCGGCACTCACCGCAGCCCCCACCGAACTGCCATGACTCTCATTCCGGCCTTGCTGTTGCCAGCTGTTTTCTGCAGAGATTAAATTCACATCACGTTGCGCCTGCAGGTCGAGGGTATTCCCCGCCTGCAAACGGCTGCCCTGTACATTGATATCACCGCCGGTGGCCTGAATTGTCAGATGATTTGCTGCGGCGAGACTACTGCCCTCACTCACCACCTGTTGACTGGTCTGTTCCGAGGTTGAAGACTGGCTGCCATAAGAAAGATTTAGCCCGATAATACTGGCCGCTCCATTGCCGCTGGCCTCCGCCAGCCGGACACTCTGAACCGCCTGTGTAGCACTCAGGGCCGTTTTCATATTTTCCAGAACGGCAACCCGCCCGCTGCTTTGTTCTGTGGCTTGCTTAACACCCGAAATCGCCGAACTCACCAGACTACCTGCGGCACCTGAGACAGCCAGAGTAAAACCACTCTGTTTTTGTTCAACAGTACGCCTCTGCTGGCTACGGGTTTGTTCCGCCAGAATATCGACCTGGCTGGCTGATAAACGAAGATCATTTCCGGCCAGTAAGTCAGCGCCACTCACTGTCAGAGTGTCACCGGCGCTCAGGTTCAGGTCCCCGTCGATGCTGCCCAGCATACTGGCTTTGCTGCCCTCAGTGGCTCCGGTATCCGTTATCTTCAGGCTTTGCGATCCGATGCTTACCCCTACACCACCGGTACCGGACAGACCACTGCTCTTGAGTTTGCTCCAGTGAATTTCTTCACGGCTTTCCGCTGCACCGCTCAGTATCAGAGAAGTCCCTGCTGACAGGCTGACATTGCTGTCCCCGGCAATACTGCTGCCCTGAACCTCCAGCGACTGACCCGATCGCAAATCGACTGAATGACCGCTAAACAGCGAGCCGGTTGCCTGGCTGACCTGTATTTCATCGTGACTTTCGCGGGTTTCTTTACTGATAGCGGAGCCACTGCTCTGTTTACTGTGTTCAGTCAGATGCCAGCCAGTATTACCGGTCAGCAGTTGCAGATCCTGCCCGGCTGTAGCCGACAGATGACCGGCAGCGATAACCTCCGCAGCCTGAGCCGTCAGATTACGCCGGGCAGAGAGAGTCAGGTCACCACCACTGGTGACAGCCGTTCCACTGTCCTGCTGCCAGCTCAGACTGCGGGTATTACTTCCGCCAAAATCACTGTATTCGCTGCCGGTAATCGTCAGCATATCCAACAGCAGGTCCTGCCCGGCCTGTAATACCAGATTTCCTGCACTGTCCACCCGACTGGCTGTCAGCCGCAGCGTATCTTCTGCCGACAATTGCAGTGTCCCGTCGGTATTCTGCAGGTAGATCCCGGCCTGCCTGTCTATAATCTGTTGATCCTCAGCACCCGACAGCGTACTACGGCTGATCAGATTGCCGCCCGCCGCGATCTGCAGGGCCTTCCCTGCTTCCAGTACTCCGCCCTGATTTATGAAATCTCCGGTGCTGGTAATGGTCAGCTGTTCACCGGTCATCCTCCCGTGGTTTACCACCGACCCGGCCTTAATGCGCAGATCCTGTTGTGCCAGCAGATTGCCACTGTTGATCAATGCCTGCCCGGTATCCATCACCAGCTGTTTCCCGGAAAAAACTGCGCTGGTCAGAGGATGCCCGCGGGTAGTTTGCAGATAAAGCTGCGGCGTCAGTACGGTCTGCCGACTGCCATCCGCAAGGGTCACCTCGCGTTTTACCATCCAGACCATATCACTGGTCAGTAATGCCATCTGTTCAGCGGTAAGAGCTACCCCGGGAACCAGAGAATATTGCTCTGCAAAGGTTATCCCGGCATTCATCAGCGCCTTAAACTGATCATTATCATCATGATAACCATTAAGATAACGCTGACCGGTTTGTTGGGTTATCTGTTCGCGCAGTAGCTGTTGTTCGTAGTAGCCATCCCCCAGCCGTTTCAGAACCTGATTGTGATTCTGTGTCAGGGCATTGAGCATATAGTCACTGCCGAGCCACTGTTTCTGTTGGGTAAAACGTGGATCGGTTTCCACCAGATAACCGACCCGTGGATCGGGCTTTACGCGGTACAGGCTGCTTTCGGGCAAACGAATGGTGTCAATACTGTCAGATGTATGGCGATCAGCCACGGTTGTCGTGCTGCCGGTCACGGTCTGATTCCCGATGATCTGGCTGATCCCGGGATCGATAGTCTGTACCACGGCCCCGGGAAGATAGCTGATACGTTTTTTTCCCTGGGTAGTTTTTACTGATCCGTTCGGCCGCTTTTTCTTCTTTGCATACCAGTGAACCTCGGAGCCCGAATCCCGGACGATCCGCACCCCGGTAGTCGCGATGTTATTTACCACCAGCCCGGGAGCGGCGATCAGTGAGCCACCCGAGATGATCTGGCTGTCATAATTATCCAGTTGCCTGCCGGACAGCAGCAAATTACCGCCCGCCAGAATCCTGCCGGGATCACTGAAAGTGATTTCGGTCTCTGTGACTACCCGCTGATAGTCATATTCATAAAAATCATTATTCCTGCTGCCATCCGGCATAATGGCATCCTGAACGTCATATTTATTTTTATAGCTGGTATCGATATCTGCCCAGTCAAAACGGGTGATTTCGCCTTTCAGTACCGCTTCATGGTGACGGGCATTTTCGGTGACAGTCAGCTGAGTCTTCAGCCCGGCATTACGGTTAATGATACTGTCTGCCGCCAGTGACAGATTTCCCGCTGCTTCTACTGTCGCCGCATGATTCACCAGTGAACCGGCGCTTCCCTCCGCCTGCCCGTTGGCATTCAGCCCACCGCCGATCAGTAGATCCCCACCGCTGTAGATCAGTGAATGATCTGTGTTATTAATCTGCTTTGCACCGATATCCAGCCGTTGTCGGCCAGCCAGGGTCGCGGCGGAATTATTCAGGGACAGATTATCGAGCGTTCCGGTAGTGATCGACAGCCGGTCGCCATAGATCCGCCCTGTGCCCTGGTTAATCAGATAACCTGACTGCAACCAGCTGTCGGCACCATCAATCAGTCCCTGATTAGTCAGGGTCGAGGTGGCGGTTATCTGGGTCTGATCACCACTGATTTCTCCGGCAGAATGATTGATTAACTCTGCAGAATTCATGCTGAGTCGTTTACCGGCGGTGATTCTGCCGCGATTATCCAGCAGTCCGTTAACCGCTATTTGTGCATCGCCTGAGGAGGCCAACACACTACTGCCGTTCAGCAAAGCCCCCCGGCTGGTGACGGAAAGCTGGCGGCGTGCCTGTACTGAGCTTTGGTTGCTGAGTGTCAGCCCCTGTTTCCCACTGTCAATCACCACCTCATCTGCCGACACTTCACTGCCGTTAAGCACTATCTGCTGGCTACTTAACGCCAGCTTATCCCCTGCCAGCAATCGTCCTTCAGACTGCAGTTGATCTCTGGCCTGAATGCTGAGATTCCCTGAACCGTTAAGCTTTCCGTCGGCACCCGCGCCTGCGGCTATCGTGCTGTCCTGGCGGGCGGCAAAGGTAGTACTACGCACCTGCAGATCACCCTTCGCCATCAGTGTGCCGGGATTATCCAGCATCCTCTGACTGCTCAGTTGTGCATTGCCGGTGGCATACATACTTCCGCTGTTGCTGATGTCAGACGCAGAGCTCAGGCTTAAATGACTATCGCTGTAGATAGTTCCCTGGTTGCTAATTTTGCCGTCTGCAGATAACCCGACGTTGCCTGCAGCATACAGCGCGCCATTGTTGCTGATTCCCGTGGCAGAACTCAGGGCCAGGTTACCGCTACTGTCAATATTTCCGCGGTTAACAATTTTTCCATCAGCCGTCAGTTCAAAATTACCGGCTAAAGCACCGATATTGCCGGCATTATGGACCCCAACGCCTTTTTCGGTACCCAACAGTTTGATCTTATTGGCATACATCCCGCCCAGCAGCGAAACATCAATCGCCAGTGCCGGTCGGGTGCCAGAGTCACCCTGCAGGCTGGAAACCTGCCGGTTCCCTGCGTCCAGCTGGTTACGGCCCGCAGTGATCCGCAGATCCTTTGCCCACAGTGCCGCATTAATTTTGACGGTCCGGGAGATCAGAAAGGTATGATCCTGACGACTGGTATCCATTCCCCCCGGACCAATGGTGATCTCTCCCTGCGACACCCGATAGCCCGTCAGATTACCCTCACTGAGTTGTACCTGACCGGTAGTTAACGTGGCGCGGTCGGCATTAATAAATCCGCAGCCACTGCAGGTAATGCCGGCCGGATTAGCGATCACTACCTGTGCCTGCTTACCGGCGACTTCGATAAAGCCGTTAAGCTGGCTGGGATCCCGGGCATTGATTTCATTAAGAATGATGCGTGCTTCACCGCCAGCCAGCCAGGGATTCGCGGTAACCATACCGGCAATACTGGTTCGTGTATCGGCATGTGAATTGTTCAGTACCACACCTTTATTGTCGACATCAAAACGGCTGAAAACATTGCGCGATACCCCTCCGGTTCCCGGAGTACGAATATTCACTTGCTCCACACCGCTGGCAGTGCTGATTACTGTGGGTTGCTGGCCGGCAGGTGCCGTCCTGTCTGCGACAATCGCTGCCTGTGGCGCAAAGCAGACACTGCCCAGGCAGAGCAGTAAGGCAAACCGGATACGGCTTAGCAGGCAAATGCGGGCTGATATTTTTTGTACCCGTCCAAAGGAAGATGAAGGAGAGCGTCCTGCTGCACCGGCATTATCAGCCACCACCATGAACAATTGACGAGCCTGGCTGAAAATAATGCGGTAACGTTGTTTATTCATCGTCGCATCCTGCGAAAATACCGGCCGGTCCCGGGCCGATGGGTATCAAAAATAATCACCCGACAGCCCTGGAGTCAGGAGCGGTCAGATCATCACTTTCGCATACCGATAATCCCGGCTTACGCCGGGATAACAGAATCAGAAACGGTATCCCACACCGATATTAAATCCGTTAATCGACAGAGTCTTTTCCACATCCTTAAAGCTTGAACCTTCGTAGCCGATATCGATGGCGATATTTTCCATCGGGTTTATCTGTACTCCGGCGCCATACATTAAAGCGGCCTTTTTGCTGTTCCCGGATGACTCCCAGCCTGAACCAGACACTGAAGATTCACTGTAGGAAAAATCGGCCTTGTCATAATTAATCCCTAACAGGCCATAAATGCTGATATACGAGTTGATCCGATAGGCCGGCCCTGCCGACAGTGAGTAATATTTCATGCCGGCATGGCTACTTTCACTGCCAACCCCCGGATAGTCAGTACTGCTATTGCGCTTACCGCTCATATAGGTCAGCGAGCCGATAATACTTACCGGCGAATCCCACTCATAACGATATTTAGCATTCACTCCGCGGATATTTTTAAAATCCTGAACCTTACTTTGGGCATAACCCAGTGAGACAGTATGGGAATCTGCCATTGCTGGCAGACTGCAGCCCATTGCCGCGATGATGAGGGAAGTTAAAATAGCTGACTTCATGGTTAAGTCCTTTTAGTCAATGTGCTGTTATCAGCACCGATTAATACTGCTTTCGCCGCCCCCTGTAGCTGTGGGTAGCGTTTAAACAGTTCCATAAATGTCCGTAACGGACGGTTTCCGGCCGGTATATATCAGTTCCGGTCGATAATACTGCCTGCTGCTATGGAGTTAACACTGCATGCGGATACTGAACCTGGTACCTGAAATTTTAAAAAAGGTATAACCCCGCTAATCATTACTCACCTGCCAGCCATGCACACTATTCAGAGTTCGTTTGCTACCCTGCCTATGCACTTCTGTAAGCCAGGATACTGATGACTAACTGCAACCAGCCTCAACACTGAAAGCAATAACTGCCGATAATTCTGGTTACAGAGGGGCTGCGATAGCCTTTATTAGGGGAAAACCATTGCCTGTGCGACCCACCGTGTAAAACGAATCATCAGCAAGCTTAACAAGGAAGCAGTTTGGAACTGCCCTGGTGAAATCAGCGTGCTATATCCTTATACCAGGCTGTAAGAGGGTTACTTTCAGCCAGACTCCGCTCGCTGTTGTGCATTAGTACAAACTTTCAGCCTTATGCTCAAGCGAAAAATTCAGGTTTGTGAGCTGTATCATAGGTCACGCTTAATTTTGGGAAAATTACATATTAACCGGACAAATCAATGTTTTATGTAATATTCCTGACCAAAAAAAATTGCAAATCTGCAATGTCAGGAAATTCACCTTAGGGAGCATTAGCCTGCAACGGTCAGAGCAGATAATGTCAGGTATCGCTCATACTGCATAAGGCTATGGCGTGGTAACTGGCGGGTATAAACAACAGAAGTTACTTTTTAAAGGCAGGTTTCTGGCTAATATGGGCGATTAGCGCTGTCAGGGAAAGGACCATCGTGGAGCGGACAATTTGCTGATAACGTTGCTGCTGCATAGTACGTAGCCCGGCATCGTCGCTGACAAAATCCGGTGGAGGTGGTAAATCTTCAACGCAATGGAGTTCACCAAACGGGCCCAGAATTTCATCGTCGGTGAAACGATACTCGCTGCCGTCATGATTCAGTTCTTCACGGAGCGCCATTAACAATTCGCAGTCTTCATACTCATTGCGGTTAATTACCCCCAGGCCATAGATCAGTTTCAGGCGCACTGATAATTCACCTAACGGGCCATCCCCCAGTAGCAGAGGTTCTACCGCATACTTCACCGCATAATCATCTTTGCGGAACACTTTAACCACCAGAACATTCACCGCTTCTGCCAGCATTTCGACAGTTGCTATCAGAAAGCTTCTTACCGATTGCCCGGCATTCAGGCGCTCAAGCACCCGATTCTCAAAAGCCTGTGATTGTTCCATTTGTGCCTGCATATCAATAGTACCACCTGATAACACCCGCGCGGGCACAGCCAGGCTGTGCCCTGATATTTCGTCCCTGAGGAGCGTGGGGCCATTATACCATAGCGTTCCAGGCCTTCACTACCGCCCTGACCACCGGGCTGTCGGCATCCAGGCCGGAGATTTCGGCCAGGGTCGCGGCAACATCCTGCTTAGTCAGTAAACCTGCCAGTTCCTGCGATTGCGGATCCTGCTCACTGCGGAAGTGCAATGCTGCAGCAATCCCCGTAACCAGATGGTCCTGAGATAATTCATATTCCAGCGTGCCAAGCGTTGGTTTGATCAGGCGATCACCGGCACTCAGTTTACGTAATGGCTGGCGCCCTACCCGCTCAACATCATCTTTCAGGTAAGGGTTTTCAAAGCGGCTGATAATTTTATGGATATAAGCGGCATGTTTTTCACGATCAAAACCATAACGGCGGATCAGCACTTCACCACTTTCCTGCATCGCCCCTTCAACCACATGGCGGATCTTCTCATCAAGGATCGCATCACGGATCGTTTTATGGCCTGCCAGATGCCCCAGGTAAGCAGTAATCGCATGGCCAGTATTCAGGGTGAACAGTTTTCTTTCGACGAACGCCATCAGATTGTCGGTCAGTTCCATGCCGGGAATTGCCGGGAGTGGCCCTTTAAACTGGGTCTTATCGACAATCCACTCACTGAATGTCTCAACGGTGACTTCCAGCGGGTCGCTGCTGCCGGCTTCTGTCGGCGGTACAATCCGGTCCACTGCAGAGTCCACAAACCCGACATGCTCTTCCACCCAGCTATGATATTCCGCCGGCAGAGCATTCAGTACATGCCCTTTTAACTGAGTCGTCCCGCGCACCATATTTTCGCAGGCAATAATATTCAGCGGCTGTGTATTGCCCTTATCTTTACGTTGCACCAGTCCTTTGGCGATAGTACCGGCAATCCGTTCCAGGATTTGTGGTCCTACCGCTGTCGTCAGCAGATCAACTTCTGCCACCAGTGCA
Organism: Tatumella citrea; assembly: GCF_002163585.1. Taxonomy (NCBI): domain Bacteria; kingdom Pseudomonadati; phylum Pseudomonadota; class Gammaproteobacteria; order Enterobacterales; family Erwiniaceae; genus Tatumella; species Tatumella citrea. The sequence continues at coordinate 414,598 of NZ_CP015579.1, read as the reverse complement.
ATAACCTGATCACTGGTGCTGTTGACTGCATTGACGCCTTTGACAATCTCAACTTTAGACTGCTCACCAACCACATGTACCGGATATTCCCCCCGGGCATTCAGGGCATCGACAACCACCTGATTAACATCGGCAAAAGTCACCGGAATACCGGCATCTGCCAGCAATTTACCGATAAAGCCACGGCCGATATTACCGGCGCCAAAATGTAATGCTTTCATAATTTGTCCCGTAATTTGACTTAACAACCAGGAAAATCAGAGAGGTACTGCCGGAAATAACCGGCAGAATACCCCCCTGTTGAGGAAGACGGGATTTACGCGCCGGGCTGACCGGACAGCAGATCCAGCACTTCCTGGACACTGGTAGTGGTCGCCAGTCGGGCAATGACGCTGTCATCATCCAGCGCATTGGTCAGGCTGGTAATCACCTGAATGTGTTCGTTATTGCGTGCGGCAATCCCGATGACCAGCCTGGCGATATCGTCCGGCTCTTCACCAAACAGCACGCCGGCAGGATACTGACAGAACACGATGCCGGTTTTCAGTACACGGTCTTTGGCTTCTACCGTGCCATGTGGCACCGCTATCGACTCACCAAGGTAAGTCGGGGTCAGTTTTTCGCGTTCCAGCATGGCAGCAACATATTCCGGCTCTACATATCCGCCTTTCACCAGTTGTTCACCGACGAAACGAATGGCCTGTTCTTTGTTATCTGCATGGTTGCCAAGGAACACATTGGCTGCGGTCAGTTTGAATAAATGCTCTGGTGTTGGCTCAAAACTATCCGCCAGCGTATCGCTGACTTTTTCACGGTGCTCTGCGCTTCGCCCTGCCTGTTGCAGACGTGCTGTCAGGTCGTTATACAGCCCGCTGTCGAGGAAGTTAGTCAGCGAAATATGCTGTGCATGAGGTGCTTTACGCATTGCCCGCTCGGTCAGATCACGGTGAGTAATCACCAAATCCACATCGTCAGGCAGGTTGTTGATAGCGGTGTTGGTTACAGAAATATGCTGCAGGCCCGCTTCATTCACTTTTTTCCTCAGTACTCCTGCGCCCATCGCACTGGAGCCCATACCGGCGTCACAGGCGACAATAATTTTGCGCACATGGCTCAGATCATCCTGCAGAGGCGCAGCAGTTGCTGCCACAGCCTGGCCTTTGGAGCTGGCTTTCATCTCCTGCACACGGCGGGTCGCTGCTTCAATATCATCATCTTCTTTTACTTTGCTGGTTTTCAGCAGGATTGAAGAGACAACGAAAGAGACGGCAAACGCTGCAATAATTGCGGAGATATTAGCGAAGTAGGCACCTTTTGGGGTCATCGCCAGTACCGCCAGCACAGAACCCGGAGATGCCGGAGAAATCAGCCCGCCATGCAGTACGCTCAGGGTAAACACGCCGGTCATCCCGCCGAGAATGACTGCCAGCAACAGGCGAGGATTCATCAGTACATACGGGAAGTAAATTTCGTGGATACCACCGAAGAAATGGATGATGGCTGCACCGCCCGCAGACTGTTTTGCATTACCACGGCCAAAGAACATATAGGCCATCAGTACACCCATCCCCGGACCCGGGTTGGCTTCGATCAGGAAGAAAATAGATTTGCCTACCTGGCTGGCCTGCTGGATTCCCAGTGGTGAGAAAATACCGTGGTTAATCGCATTATTCAGGAACAGGATTTTTGCCGGTTCAACAAAAATAGAGGTCAGTGGCAGCAGGTCATGCTGAACCATGATATTGACCCCGGCAGACAACAGGTGTGACAACCCTTCTACCAGTGGGCCAATGGCCATAAACGACAGTAATGCCAGTAACATCCCGATGATGCCGGCAGAGAAGTTATTGACCAGCATTTCAAAGCCGCTTTTAATTTTCCCGTCAACCAGACGGTCAAAGGAGCGGATAGCCCAGCCACCCAACGGCCCGGCAATCATGGAGCCGAGGAACATCGGCATATCTGCACCAACAATCACGCCCATGGTCGTGATAGCACCTACCACCCCACCGCGATCGCCACCCACCAGCCGCCCGCCGGTATAACCGATGAGTAATGGCAGCAGATAAGTGATCATTGGCGCGACCAGCTTAGCCAGCGTCTCGTTTGGTAACCAGCCGGTAGGAATAAACAGCGCGGTGATAATACCCCAGGCGATAAACGCCCCGATATTTGGCATTACCATATTACTCAGAAAACGACCAAAGCTTTGGACTTTGATCCTGATATCTGATGAGGACATACAAACACCCCTTATTGATACGCGCTGGCAAATAAGAGAGCGCGATGAATTTTTGTTTTGGATCTGACGCTTTTCAGACATCAGAATTGCTCTGCTCAGGCGGACTCTAGCACGCAGATTTCAGTCCGAATATTGAGCGGATTTTTTGTGATCTGAGTCACTGTCGAGCATAGGGGTGGGGGGTGTTTTTAGTGATCTAAATCACAGATATTCAGAAGTAAAATACAGAATGTGCTTTTTGATGCGACCGATCCGCATTGATGTGTGATGCATGTCACACTTTATCAGGGGCTGTTTGTTCGTATTTTGTGATCTACTTAACAATTTATTTTCATCCGTAATGCGCTGGATCACAGTTTGAGCCCCGGCAACGCTGCAGAAATTCTGCACAGTACGCTGCCCTTTCGTCACTTTAAAACAAAGTTTCGGAAACCGCTGACAGCCTTGTAACAGGTTAACGTTAGCGGATAGTTACCTGACGGGCAGTTTGCCTGCTTCATTTTCAGCATTGTGAATATCGTCAGCGGCGTCAGACACCCGCTGCTGGCGCGATCTGAATCACAGAAACCGCCATGTCAGCCAGCGGCGGAAACCGTTCAATGTCTCCGGTAACCGCTCTCTTCGCCATATCACCACTTAGCCATTTTTCTTCCCGTCAGCCGCTAAAAATCGTCAGGATAGAGCCACCGGTAAAGGAAGAGCCGGTGCGAGGTCTTCGGCGTCATGAATACGTGACCCCTGTCATCCTATAATTCAATATAAAACAGCAGGTTAATCTATGGACAAACACAAAATCCTCAGGCATGTCCCCTGGGTCATATTAGGGATCGTAGGCGCCTTTTGCCTTGGCGTGCTGGCACTACGGCGTGGTGAGCATATCAGTGCCATGTGGCTGGTCGTTGCCTCCGTTTCGGTCTATCTGGTGGCTTATCGCTATTACAGTCTGTATATCGCGCAAAAAGTGATGCAGCTCGACCCGGGGCGGGCAACTCCGGCAGTACTGAATAACGATGGTCTGAACTATGTTCCGACCAACCGCTATGTGTTGTTCGGCCACCATTTCGCCGCCATTGCCGGAGCAGGCCCGTTGGTCGGCCCGGTACTGGCAGCCCAGATGGGCTATCTGCCGGGAACCTTGTGGCTGCTGGCCGGCGTTGTGCTCGCCGGGGCGGTTCAGGACTTTATGGTGCTGTTTCTCTCTTCGCGACGGAACGGTGAGTCGCTCGGAGAGATGATTAAACAGGAGATGGGGCGGGTACCGGGCACTATCGCCCTGTTTGGCTGTTTCCTGATCATGATTATTATCCTCGCGGTACTGGCGCTGATTGTGGTGAAAGCGCTGGCCGAAAGCCCGTGGGGCGTGTTCACGGTCTGTTCAACAATTCCTATCGCGTTGCTGATGGGCATTTATATGCGTTATCTGCGGCCAGGCCGCGTGCTGGAAGTGTCGTTGATTGGCCTGGTGTTGCTGCTGCTTTCTATCTGGTTTGGCGGGGTAATTGCCCACGATCCTTACTGGGGACCGGCACTGACCTTTAAAGACACCACCATTACTTTTGCGCTGATTGGTTATGCATTTATCTCGGCTTTGCTGCCGGTATGGCTGATCCTCGCCCCGCGTGATTATCTGGCAACCTTCCTGAAGATTGGCGTTATTATCGGGCTGGCTATCGGAATTGTGATCCTCAATCCGGACCTGAAAATGCCGGCCATTACTCCGTTTATTAATGGTACCGGGCCGTTGTGGAAAGGCGCATTGTTCCCGTTCCTGTTTATCACCATTGCATGTGGTGCGGTGTCAGGTTTCCATGCGCTTATCGCTTCCGGAACCACGCCGAAGCTGCTGGCTAATGAGAAGGATGCACGGTTTATTGGCTATGGCGCGATGCTGATGGAATCATTTGTCGCTGTTATGGCTCTGGTCGCTGCCTCTATCATTGAACCCGGCCTCTATTTCGCCATGAATACGCCGCCGGCGGCACTGGGGATCACGATGCCTAACCTGCATCAGCTGGGTGGCGAAAACGCTCCGATGATTCTGGCACAGCTGAAAGATGTGACTGCTCATGCAGCAGCCACCGTCAGCAGTTGGGGCTTTGTGATTTCGCCGGAGCAGGTTATGCAAACCGCCAGAGACATAGGCGAGCCTTCACTGTTGAATCGTGCCGGTGGAGCCCCGACTCTGGCCGTCGGTATTGCCGATGTATTCCATAAAATTATGCCACTGGCCGATATGGGGTTCTGGTATCACTTCGGTATTCTGTTCGAAGCACTGTTTATTCTGACCGCACTGGATGCCGGTACTCGTTCCGGACGCTTTATGCTGCAGGATTTGCTGGGTAATTTCGTACCGTTCCTGAAAAAAACCAATTCATTACCGGCTTCCATCGTCGGTACTGCGGGTTGTGTCGGGTTGTGGGGCTATCTGCTGTATCAGGGAGTGGTCGATCCGCTGGGCGGAGTCAAAAGCCTGTGGCCGTTGTTCGGTATCTCTAACCAGATGCTGGCCGCAGTGGCACTGACACTGGGTACAGTGGTATTGATTAAAATGAAACGTACCCGCTATATCTGGGTTCCGCTGGTCCCTGCAGTGTGGCTGATTATCTGTACCACCTGGGCATTAGGCCTGAAACTGTTCAGCACCAATCCGCAAATGGAAGGTTTTTTCTATATGGCGAGAACTTATCAGGCGCGAATTGATACCGGCAGTAATCTGACTCAGGAGCAGATCAGCAATATGCAGCATATTGTGGTGAATAACTACACCAACGCGGTGCTGAGTATCCTGTTCCTGATTGTGGTCTACAGTATCCTGATATACGGGATAAAAATCTGGCGCGAAGCGGGCAAAAACCCACAGCGCACAGATAAAGAAACCCCTTATGTGCCAGTGCCGGAAGGCGGGGTGAAAACCTCTGCCGGCCACTAAAAAGACACCAGGGCTGCCATAAAGGGCAGCCCTGTATCGACAGGAGCCATTATGTTTGGAAAGGCCGGTTCGGCATCAAAATATCTGGGTCAGGCCGCGCGCATGCTGGTTGGCCTGCCGGATTATGACAACTACGCAGAGCATATGCGGATTAACCATCCGGATCAGCCGGTGATGAGCTATGAGGAGTTCTTTCGTGAACGCCAGCAGGCCCGCTATGGCGGAGATGGAAAAGGTGGAATGCGCTGCTGCTGACGGAGAATAACGAATGACACCGGTAACAGTCACTTTGCTGAGTGGTTTTCTCGGGGCGGGTAAAACGACTCTGCTGAACACCATTCTGCAGACCGAACACGGAATGCGGATTGCCGTTATTGAGAATGAATTTGCCGAAGCGGATATCGACCGGCAAATCATCGGTGATCGTGCCAGCCAAATCACGACTCTGGCGAATGGTTGTATCTGTTGCAGCCGCGCCAGTGAGCTGGAAAGTACATTGCTTGAACTGCTCGATTCGCGCCAGTCGGGCTCCTTAAGTTTCGACCGGCTGATCATAGAATCCACGGGCATGGCAGACCCGGGTCCGGTGATCCGCACTTTTTTCAGCCATCCACGGCTGGCTGAAGAATATCAGCTGGATGGTGTGATTACTCTGGTCGACGCAGTTCACGCCATGCAGCAACTGGATAAGCACAGCGTGGCTCAGTCGCAGATAGGTTATGCCGATCGCATACTGCTGAGTAAAACCGATATTGCTCCTGACACCACAGCCCTGACAGAACGTCTGCACCGGATCAATGCCCGCGCTCCGATTGTCCGGGTGGTGAATGGTGATACAGATATCCGCTCACTGTTCGATTTACGGGGATTTATGCTGGAACCTGCCAGTGCTCCGACAACACAGTACCGTTTTGTACCAGACGCACCGGACAGAGTCAGATCGCTGACCATCACTCTCGATTACCCGCTGGAGCTTGAGGCCGTTTCGGCAGTGATGGAGTCGCTGCTGCTGCGCTTTGCAGATAACCTGTTGCGCTACAAAGGCATGCTGTGGGTAGGTGGTGAAACTCACCGGTTGCTGTTTCAGGGGGTACAACGGTTATACAGTTCCGGCTGGGATCGCCCCTGGCAACATGATGAAATTCCCGCCAGCACCCTGATTTTTATCGGTGTTGATCTGCCGGAACAGGAAATTCATCAGGCTTTCGCAGCCTTGCGGCCGGATAATTTATAGCCCCAGCGTCTCTTTAATTCGTTTCAGATAACGGCGGCTGACCGGTACGGTCTGGCCGCTTTTCATTCTAAGTTCTCCCTGACCGTTCTCTTCCATACGGATTTCCCGTAGCTGATCCATATTGATCATATGCTGACGGTGGCAACGTAACAGAGGAGTACGCTGCTCCAGAGTCCGCAAGGTCAGTTCAGTCGCCCCTTCCTGGCCTTCGCTGCTGGTGACAAACACCCCGCCGATACGGCTACTGACACAGGCCACTTCTTCCATCGGCAGTAGCCAGATACGGTTCTGACCATTACACGGAATATATTTCAGCGGAGCCTGTAACACCGCCAGACGAGGCAGTTCCTGAGGCGCTCTGACCTGACGCAGCCGTGTCAGACACTTTTCCAGCCGTGTCGGATCGGTCGGTTTCAGCAGATAATCAAAGGCATCTTCATCAAAAGCCTGCAAAGCGTATTCATCAAAGGCTGTCAGGAATACGATGTGCGGACGTTGCTGGGGATCTAACATTCCGACCATCTCCAGCCCGCTGATACGCGGCATCTGAATATCCAGAAACACCACCTGCGGCCGCAGACGGTTGATTGCCGCCATTGCTTCAATAGCATTGGCAGCCTCACCGGTAATCACAATATCGTCATGTTGCTGTAATAACAGCCGCAGATTTTCCCGCGCCAGCGGCTCATCATCAACAATCAGTACCTCCATCATCACTGCTCCTCCGGGGGCACCCGAATCACGACCCGGGTATAGTGGTCGGTGTGATAATCAACACTCAGCCCGCAGTCATCGCCAAAGCGCGCCCGTAAACGTCGGTCCACCAGGCTCATTCCCATCCCTTGCCCTTTGCCGGTGAGTGGGACAAACAGCCCGGCATTATCCTGCACCGAAACTTCCAGATATTGCAGGTGCTGGCAGGCGGATATTGTCACTTCCCCCATCCCGAGTAACTGCGAAGTGCCGTGCTTAATCGCATTCTCCACCAGCGGCTGCAAAGTAAATGCCGGTAGCCGGTAATGCCGCAACGCCTCCGGCACCTGTAAATCCACTTTTAGTCGGGACTGAAACCGGGCCTGCTCAATTTGCAGATAAGCATTCACATGTTCCAGTTCATCTTCCAGCGTAGCAATCTCTGAAGAACGCTTCAGGTTTTTACGAAAAAAAGTGGACAGATACTGCACCAGCAGCCCGGCTCGCTGGCTGTCATTACGGATCACTGCCTGCAAGGTATTCAGTGCATTAAACAGAAAATGCGGATTGACCTGGGCATGCAGCAGTTTAATTTCAGATTGCGCCAGCAGGGCTTTTTGCCGCTCATACTGCCCGGCAAGAATCTGTGCTGACAGTAACCGGGCAATCCCCTCGCCCAGTGTCCGGTTAATCGAACTGAACAACCGGTTCTTTGCCTCATACAGTTTTATGGTGCCAATCACCCGCTGGTTTTCGCCGTGCAGCGGGATCACCAGAGTAGATCCCAGCTTACAGGCCGGATTAATCGAACAACAGTAAGGCACTTCATTACCATCAGCATAGACCACTTCTCCGCTGTCTATCGCCCGCCGGGTATAGTGAGAAGAGACCGGCTTCCCGGCAATATGGTGGTCATCACCAATGCCGGTAAACGCCAGCAGCTTATGGCAATCAGTAATCGCAACCGCACCGATATCCAGTTCGCGGTGCAGTACCTGAGCCACCTTCAGACTGTTTTCCTGGTTAAACCCCTGGCGTAATATTCCTTCGGTGGCAGCAGCTACCCTCAGCGCGGTGGCGGAAAACGCCGAGGTATAACGGGCAAACATTTCCCGTTTATCCAGCAGGATTCTCATAAACAGTGCCGCGCCCAGCGTATTAGTAATAATCATCGGGGCTGCAATATGGCTGACCAGGCGGCTCGCTTCGGGATAGGGCCTCGCAATCAACAGAATAATCACCATCTGCAGTACTTCGGCCAGCAAAGTAACGGCCCCGGCAGTCAGCGGACTAAAGATTTTATCGGCTCGACCACGCCGCAGCAGCAGGCTATGGGCGATGCCTCCCAGCAAGCCCTCAGCAATCGTCGATAACATACAGCTAAAGGCGGTCATCCCGCCCAGCGAATAGCGATGTAACCCGCCGGTCAGTCCCACCAGGCCGCCAACCGCCGGGCCGCCCAGCAAACCACCCATCACTGCCCCGATGGCACGGGTATTGGCAATCGAATCCTCAATATGCAGCCCGAAATAGCTGCCAAGGATACAGAACACCGAAAAAGTGATGTAACAGAGAAGTTTATGCGGAAGCCTGACCGTCACCTGCATCAGCGGGATAAATAACCGGGTCTTACTCATCAGCCACGCAATAACCAGAAACACACACATCTGCTGCAACAACTGCAGCACTAAGCGAAAATCATACATTGCGGGTGCCCCGGGCCGTCGTAAAAGCCGCAGCATAGCCGGTTCCTGTCTGAATTTCTTTGAAACAGCACCGAAAACCAGCAACCGCCAGATAAAGGATCAGGCACCATCTTCGACCTTATCCTCAGGATGGGTATCGGCATTAACCTGACTGCCTGTTTACATTTCTCCCGGGCATCTCCTGACAGGCTATAAAAACCAGTCGCTGGCTGATTTGAACGGCAGTTAAGTGCCGGGAGCGGAGGCAGCTTATATTGTGCTATGTTGATTTATGTGGAGAAATCCAGCGAAAGTAATGTTCCAGGGTAAAAGGATTATCAGATGAATTTAGATACTACGCGTTTAAGGCTTGAACCCTATAATGATTCACATTACGAAGGCTTAAGGGTGATGGATAACGATCCCGGCGTTATGCGGTATATCAGTAAGGGTATTGTTAAAACACCAGAAGAGACCCGGGAAAATATAAGGCGAGTTCAGGACCGATGGCATAAATATGGATTTTCCTGGTGGGCTATCAAAGAGAAGACCTCCGGTACCGTTGTTGGTGCAGCATGTCTCCAATACCTGGAAAATGTTGAAGGTGCGCCTCTTGAGATTGGCTGGCGACTTATTCCGGAACATAATGGCAAAGGCTACGCAACAGAAGCGGCTAAAGCGATTATTGATTTTGCGGCAGAGCACATAGGCGCACATTATTTAGTGGCTGTAGCCGACCCTGAAAATATCCCCTCTCAGCGAGTGATGCAGCGTTTAGGCATGACTTATAAGGCAACAGAACAGCATTACGATGAGCCATGCGTAGTTTATGAACTTAGCATTCAGCGCCCTTAACCGTAGTACGGAAATGTAGATACCGTCCGTTTTGTGCCAGGAGCGGAACACGCTAATGCTGCTATACAGGTGTTGACTCATTCCCTACATCACTTTCATCCAGTTATACTGTTAAAAAAGGAGGTAAGCATGAAACTGAAAATGCAGGATTTGAGGCTGTTTAATCTTGTGTTTGAGAGCGATCCTGGATGGATACTGGATTTCTCTAACCGCACCTTGTCTGCTTTCTTTGATGAAGAACTGAACATTGATATTGATGATGAACGTTATCAGGAAGAGGGGACGTCAAAAGCCAAACGAGTTAGATGCTTGCTAAAACAGGCAGATCGTGAGACCGCTCTGCGGGTTCTTGGCGTCCTCTGGCAGTATAAAACGGAATCCATGCCTGAACAGGCAGAACAAAGCCGTAATGACTATCTTGCACTGATATCCCGCCTGGAAAACGTTGACACCGATGAAGCCAAAGGCGTAAAGCCTGTCCAGGCATGGCATGGTGTTGACTGGCATTCACTTATCGATGAAATGAACGAGATGAAATCTCTGCCGGCTCATCCACGTGGTTTTCGGTTTGAAGCCTGGCTTACTGAACTGTTCAATATCTTTAAACTCGCTCCCCGTTCATCTTTCCGAAACACAGGCGAACAGATTGACGGAAGTTTCCGACTGAATGATGAATTTTATCTGATGGAGGCAAAGTGGCATCAGAAAAGGACGTCGGCTGCAGATCTCCATGTATTTGAAGGAAAGCTCAGTACCAAGGCAACCTGGACACGTGGCGTGTTTATCAGCTGGATGGGGTTTACACCTGAAGGTCTGACGGCTTTTGGAAAAGGGAAGCGGGTTATCTGTGTCAGTGGTTATGATCTTTACCACTCACTGAGTCATGGAATCCCTTTGCCCGACCTTCTGGACGCCAAAACCCGGCACGCCGCTGAAACGGGAGAGCCGTATGCTGAGTTCGACCGACTATATACCCTGAAGAGCAAACAGTTCGGCACGCTAAGATAACGGGTTGGGAAACGGTGACCAGCTCCCCGTTGTTTCGCACAGAATGCTCTGTTAGCAATGTCCGCACTTCCCTCAAATCAACCTTTCACTTAGTAGGTAATCTTCACTAACTTTATGTAGTCGATGATGGTTGGGTCATTTGTCAGACTGTTTGCAGAGATAAACATCTGGCTAAGTACAGCGATGAGCAGATGGTTTTTCACCAGAGAGTCCTTAATTAACACAACAGACAATCATTTCTTCGTTATGCATCATGACTCCCGGGCTTCATCTCTTTCAGCGAGCCAGCGGCAATCGTCGGTATTCCCTGATACGATCCCCGCAAAATAACGCTTTCCGGACGGAATTCTCCAAAGCGGCAGCTGACTCAGCGCATCAGGAAATTTTCAGTCACTGGCGGGGAGTTTTATGCAATATCCGAAAACATCAGTTATGGTGAAGGTCACCCCATCTCTTGCTTAGTCTATGGAGCACTTATGCAATACCCTGCGTCAGAACTGGTTCACATTGCGGCGTTTTCAGATGCCGGACAAGGCGGCAATCCGGCGGGAGTCTGGACCGGAACTCAGTTCCCTGCCGATGAAGAGATGCAGAGAATTGCCGCAGAAGTGGGGTTTTCAGAAACTGCCTTTGCCGTACCGCTCGATGAAACCCACAAACTGTGGCGGGTACGTTATTTTTCCCCGGAAGCCGAAGTACCGTTTTGTGGTCACGCGACTATCGCCACCACCACCGGTATTGCCAGGCGTTACGGTGCCGGGGATTATCAGTTTCAGCTTAATCTGACCACCATTCCGGTCTCCGCACAGCCCGATGAATCCGGTAACTGGCAGGCTACGCTGCTTTCCCCGCCGACCCACAGCCAGCCGGTGGAACAGCTTCTGGTTGACCAGGCACTGCAACTGTTTGGCTATAGCCGCGAAGATTTAGATCAGCGAATTCCCCCGGCCCGCATCCACGGCGGTGCAGATCATCTGATACTGACACTGAAACAACGCAGTCAGCTGGCTGCCATGCATTACTCGCAGGCAGAAGGCGGCGTTTTGATGAGGAAAAACGGCTGGGTCACTATTCTGCTGGTCGTGGCAGAGGATGAGCAACACTTTCATACCCGCAATCCGTTTGCTTATGGGGGAGTCTATGAAGACCCGGCCACCGGGGCGGCATCGGCGGCTTTTGCCGGTTATCTGCGGGATATCGGTTGGCCGCACCACGGGGAAATTGAGATTATTCAGGGAGAAGATATGGGGATGCGCTCGCGGATTATTGCAAAGATCACCGATGAGCCAGGCAGCCCGATTGCCGTCTCAGGCCAGGCACGGCTGATGGAGTAACTCTGCCAGACCCGGCCGGAGTTGCAGCGCCAGAAAGTTCTGTTGCGCGACAGACCCGGCCGGTTTATCACCTGCCCTCAGACTTAGCTCAACCGCGAAATTGCCTGTGACAACCGCTGACAGGCCGTTTCCAGCACCGCGCTGTCCACCGCATAAGCAATACGCAGATAACCCGGGGTGCCAAATGCCGAACCGTGGATCACAGCAACCTGAGCTTCAGACAGCAACCAGCTGGCCAGCGCCAGATCATCACTGATTACCTCACCCTGCGGGGTACGGCGGCCCAGTAATTCACGGCAATTGACGAACAGATAAAATGCCCCTTCCGGCGCACTGGCAGACAGCCCGTCGGTATCACTGGCCACTTGCAGCACCCGCTGGCGGTGTTTATCCAGAACACGGATCCAGCCTGGCAGAAAGTCTGCTGGCTGATTAAGTGCCACTACCGCAGCAGCCTGAGAAATGGAGGACGGATTAGAGGTGCTTTGCGACTGCAACGTCTGCATGGCAGCAATCAGCCATTCCGGCCCGGCGGCATAGCCGAGTCGCCAGCCGGTCATAGCGTGGCTTTTAGAAACACCGTTTACCGTCAGTGTTCTGTCCGCCAGTTCAGGAGCCACCTGAGCCAGGGTCGAAAACGGAATACCGTCATAACGTAATGGCTCATAAATATCATCCGCCATAATCAGTACCTGCGGATAATCAGCCAGTACCGCCGCCAGCGCCTGCAATTCTGCCGCGGTATAGACCGCTCCGGTCGGGTTGCCCGGCGAATTAAGAATGATCCAGCGGGTTTGTGGTGTCAGCGCCGCTTTCAGCGTTTCCGGCTGTAGCTTCCAGGCGTGCTGTTCTTCGCAGGACACAATCACCGGTTCACCTTCTGCCAGCGTGACCATATCAGGATAAGATACCCAGTAAGGGGCCGGAATAATCACCTGCTGCCCCGGGTCGATGGTCGCCAGCAGCGCATTGAAAATCAGCTGCTTAGCCCCGCTGCCGGCAATGATCTGTGGCTGGCTGTAACTCAGTTGGTTATCACGGAGAAATTTAGCCGCAATCGCCTGTTTTAGTTCTGCAGTACCGGCCACAGCAGTATATTTGGTCTGATGGCTGATAATAGCCTCAATGCCGGCATAGCTGATGGCTGTCGGCGTGGCAAAATCCAGCTCTCCCTCGCCCAGGTTAATCACTGACAGGCCTTCAGCCTCCAGACTTCTGACCTGGTCGGAAATGGTGGCGGTTGGCGAAGGACGAACCCGATGCATTCTCCGCGCGGTCTGTTGAGTATTCATAAATCCTCTTTGTATAATTTGATTCAAACAATACAATTATCCTCCCAAAACTACAGCAGGATAGATGCCGTGTTACCGTTCTTCATTCTCGATGATTCACCGTTCCCGGCCTGCTTTGGCGTCACTGCCAGCCTGTGGGCCAGTCAGTTAAACCTGCCGCTGTGGAGCCTGCGTCCGGCGTTTGAACAGCCGTTTGCTGACAGCCATCAGCATGTGATTTCGGCCGGGTATTGCGTCACCAGCGGTCTGTACCGCAGCAATACGTTGCAGCAGGAAGTCACCGATATTGCACAACTGCCGGACCGGGACGCCGTTATTGTGCTGGCCGCCTCGCAGGAGGCGCTTATTGCTTCACTGCCCGGTCCCCGGTTGTACAGCCATTACCGCGATGGCCAACTGATCCTGGACGGCGCGCAACCACCACTGACATTCTCAGCATCCCCTGACCGTTATGGCCGCTACGATGCAAAGCCTGCGACTGCCATGGCAACATCACCGCTGACCATCGCCATTGCCGGGCATGAAGCGGATCACCGTCATGCCTATCCGGCAACTCTTGCTGCGCTGGGTGACGCCGCCGATGCACTGGGCCTGTCTGTCGATATCCGCTTTGTTCCCCCGGACAGTTTGTCAGCAGAGCTCAGCGAATTAGCTCCGCTGTCCGGCATCATTCTGCCGGGCGGTGCCTCGATGGCCGCCGTTATCGGGCAGATTCGCATTGCGGAAGCCACCCTGAACACTCCGCTGCCGGTGCTCGGACTGTGCCTCGGCATGCAGAGCATGGCCACCGCGCTGGTCCGGCAGTCCGCCGGTTGCCGTCAGGCAATACTGGCGGAAGTCGATCCTGAGGCTCCGCTGCACAGTTTTATCCGCTTTGACGATGGCAGGCATCGCTGCGGTATTTTCCCGTTCAGCACTCCTGACGGCAGCTACCCGATGCATTACAACCATCGTTACCGGTTTAACCCTGCACTGACCGGCCCGCTAACGGCGACAGGGGCCAGCATAACCGCAGCCAGCGGTGATATTATCGAAGGCATTGCCCTGGTGAAGGCGCCTTTCTGGCAGGGGGTACAGGGTCATCCGGAGTTACTCTCCCGGCCGGAAGCCCCGCACCCGCTGTTTATCGCGTTTTTACAGGCTGCGGTTAACCGGCAAGGGTAACCCCGCTGCGTGGATCACTGGCCAGAGCTTTCATCACTCCGGTCAGTGCCTCGATAGCCTGTGCAGATACCGGCTGCAACGGTGCTCTGACCGTACCGCCATTAAATCCACGCAGTGCCATCGCCGCTTTCACCAGCTGTGGCTGACCATGCTGACGTGCCAGCTGGCGGTAATCGAACCATAGCTGATGCAGGTCGCGGGCGGTTGCCGCATCGCCCTGCTCCAGCGCACGGTAAGTCGCCAGAATTAATTCCGGTAACGCACCGCTGTTAGTGGTACTGATGCCGTCGAATCCGGCCATCATCGGACCGGTAAATGCCAGGTCAGAGGCACAGAACAGGCGCAGGCGTCCTTTCAGACGGTTAGCAATCTGATCGATAGCGGTCGGGTTCAGATCACCCTGTTTAATACCCACCACTCCCGGGATATCGGCCAGTTTCTCCAGCAATGCCGGAGAGAGCGTAATCCCGATACCCGGCGCGTTATACACCAGGATACCGGTGACCGACAGCGGTGCCATTTCACGGAAATAGCTGATGATCTGATCATCGGTAATTTCGCTGACGTAAGGCGCAGTCACCATCGGCAGACCACCCAGTTCACCGGCCAGAACTGTCAGGTCACGGGCATCGCGCGGATCGGAGCTGGCACTGCACAGCATCACCGGAATACGGTCCTGTACGCATTCCATCACCCGGACAAACAGTTCACTCCGTTCTGCCAGCGACATCACCGGAAACTCGCCGTAAGTACCGCCAATCAGGATGCCGTCGTATCCCAGACCGATCACCCGCTCAATGTTTTCACACAGTGCGTTGAAATCAGGTTCGCCTTGCGGGGTGAACGGAGTTACCGTGATGTTGAAAATGCCTTTCAGGCGTTCGCGACTCTCATTAATATCTTTCATTTCTGTGCCTTACAATAAAGTTAATGGACGGGAGAGGCTGCCAAGCTGACGATAACCGTTGTCGGTAACCACCACGGTTTCACTCACCCCGACGGTAAATTCGCCATAAATACGCAGTGCAGGCGGAATATGGAAAGTCATACCCGGCTGCAGCTCAGTGGTAATGCCGCCGTACAGGCTCAGGATGCCGCCTTCGCCCCAGTCAGGCGCAAACGACACCCCGATGGAGTAACCGGTACGTTTTTTGAAGTTGTCGGTGAAACCGGCACGGTCGATCACCCGCTGGCAGGCATTATGCGGATCGGCACAGGTGGCTCCGGGACGAATAGCATCCAGTGCCGCCTGTAAGGCTTCCTGGCAGACCTTTTCCATTTCAATAGCAATTGCCGGAGGTTTGCCGATCCATGCAGAACGCATTAAAGCGGCGTGGTAACGGTCATGAGATGCCGCCATTTCCAGGAATACCGGATCGTTATCCTGCAATACCCGGCGCCGCCAGGTTCCGTGAGGAATACCACTGCGCGGACCGCTGGACATCAGCGGCTCCATGCCAACATATTCCGAACCGGCAGCAATCGCGCCGCCCATCATCGCCGATACCACTGCGTTTTCGTCGGCACCCTGGCGAATCGCCCGGATACCGGCCCGCATCCCTTCATCCACATAGCGGGCAGCCTGAGAAATTTTTTCGATTTCTGCGGGCGATTTCACCGCCCGCAGCGGTTCAATCACTCCGGCAGTATCCGCAATCTCACCCAGTTGGCTTTGCAGAGCTTCATACACCGCGACCGGTAAGAACCAGCCGCGTTTATCCAGCCCGATACGTTTGTTCATCCAGCCGCACTGACGGATTTTTTCCACCAGAAACTCCACCGGATTGTCACCATCCTGATAGATCGCGGCATCGCTGATAAAGGTGTTGGCAATAAAGTTGAAATACTCCAGCTGGCGAATCACAAACACCGGATCCCCTTCCACCGGCAGAATTAACGCCTGAAAGGTGTAATAGCCCGGGGTTTGCTGGCCGGTGAGCCAGAAGATATTTTCCGGGCCGGTGACAATCATCACCTCAACACCGGCCTTGCTGAGCCGTTCACGGGTAAGGCGAATACGTTGCTGATACTCCTCAGCCTGAAACGCGGATTCGCTGCCCTGAATCACATTACCGGGTTTTTGCATCACTAAACTCCTGAAGTAAGGTTGCTTTTGTCATATCGAAGCGCACCCCCAGCCCGGGGATGTCAGAGGCCCGGATACGACCCTGTTGATAAGTTAATCCGCTGGCGGGATCGTCGGTTAATCCGTCAGCACCATAGAGTTCGGCAAAGGCCGGTTGCAGCAGATAACAGAGCTGCAATGCCGCGGCGGTGGCTGCATGGCCCTCGTTCATCTGGCCAATCATAAATGGCACCCCTGCAGCTTTAAGCTGCCGTGCCGCAGACACCAGCGGGGCGATCCCCCCCAGTTTGACCAGTTTCAGATGCCCCCATAAGCGACCTTCGGCCGCCACCAGCCGTTGCAGCGCTGCTTCGCTGTTGAGACTTTCGTCGAGCATCACCGGAATGCCGTATTCCTCCAGCGCGGACAGCTCAGCATCCTGGCTGGCTGGTAACGGTTGTTCGATATAGCTCAGTTGCAGCGGTTGCAGCCGGGCAAACGCCTGCCTGGCCTGTGATAATGTCCACTGGCCGTTCACATCAACGGCCAGTGAAATGTCCTGACCGAAGGTGTCACGCAGCAGGGTTAATCGCGCCAGATCGGTGTCGAAATCGCTGATGCCGACCCGCAGTTTTAACTGAGTAAATCCACGGCTGACGTACTGCTGCGCCTGGGTTAACAGCTGCTGTTCGCTGCCCCAGAACAGAGTCTGGTTAGTGCTGAATTCAGCGTTACCGGCAGGCCCGCCGAGGAACTCAGCCAGGGTTTGCTGTTGGCTGCGGGCCAGAAAATCGTGTACCGCCATATCCAGCAGCATCCGGCCTGGAGCCAGCAGCTGGCTGTCCGGGGTGTGAATTGCGGTCAGTAATTCCTGACCGACCGGCAGAGTTTGCCAGCCAGACAGCACCGGCAGCAGGTTACTGATCACCTGTTCCGGCGTGTAACCATGCAGATAACTGATGTTCAGGCGCACTTCGCCCAGACCGCACTGGCCCTGTTCTTCCAGGGTCAGCCACAGGGTATCCAGCCCGCTGACCGGCCCGGAAGAGGCGGTATAGAGCGTGACACCGGCATAGTGCAATTCACCGCGCCATAAGCGGATTTTCACGATGCGTTCTCCGCAGGCAGCATCGCCAGGGCGATATCCAGATAGATATAAGCGGCAGCAATAAACTCATCGACAGGGACAAACTCATCCGGCTTATGTGCCACCGCCAGAGCGCCCGGGCCAATTACCACGCCTTTCGCGCCGAGCGAACGGAAATGCACTAAGTCACAACCGCCCTGAAAGCCATACGGGCCCGGATCTGTGTTGCCATGTTTCTGGCAGGCTGCGAGGCTGTGCTGAACAATCGCTTCCTGGCTGTCGGTTTCGGTCGCGCCACCGGTAGTAGGCTGCCAGCCGATAATCTCCGCCTCGATTCCTTTTTGTTCACGGGCCTGGTCGAGTAACTGTTGAATCTCCTGGCGTACCACGACTTCGTCTTCTCCCGGCACCATGCGCCGGTCAATCATCAGTTCACAACTTTCAGGGATCACGTTGTCGGCATGTCCGCCGTGAATACGGGTTACCGTCATGCTGGCATTACCTACCAGCGCATGGCAGCGGCAGCGCACTTCCTGATGGTGGCTCTGCTCAATCATCTGCAACAGCTGTCCGGCCTGATACACCGCATTCACCCCAAGCTCAGGGGTTCCTGAGTGAGCAGTCACTCCGTTAACCCGCACTTTCGGACGCAGGCTGCCTTTATGCGCCGAAAAGGTCGCATTTGAGGTGGGCTCACCGATCACCGCAAAGTCGATCGCTGGCGGTGCATCTTTCACATAGAATTTCGCCCCTTCACTGGCGGCTTCTTCGTCGGCAGTGAATACCCCCATCAGGGTTCCGGACCATGATTGCCGGTTAGCGGCCAGCATTCTCAGGGCTTCTACCATCGCTACCAGCGGCCCTTTGGCATCACAGGAACCGCGACCGTACAGCCGGCCATCGGCTTCGGTCAGGGTGAAAGGATCGGTGCGCCAGCCCTCTCCGGCCGGTACCGTATCCAGGTGGGTGTTAAAGGCAAAACAGGGACCCTGGCCATTTTTCAGTACCGCAATCACGTTGGTCCGGCCTGGCGCATATTCACTGAAGGAGAGATCGAAACCGGCCTCCCGCAGCCAGTCAGCCACGCATTCTGCCGCTTCACGCTCATGGCCCGGCGGATTTTCGGTATTAATGGCAACCAGCGCCGCTAAATCCTGTTTCATCCGTCCACTGTCAGCCTGATAAGTACTCATAGTTGCTCCGTTCTTAATGTAAAATCTGGTCGAGAAAGCGTTTTGCGCGATCACTGACCTGACCAGAGAAGAAGTCACGGGTATTGGCCCGTTCAATAATTTCCCCCTCCTCCATAAACAGAATCTGATTTGCAGCACTGCGGGCGAAGCCCATCTCATGGGTCACCACCATACTGGTCATCCCTTCAGCGCTCAGTTCAGCCATCACATCCAGCACTTCACGGATCATTTCCGGATCCAGTGCGGAGGTAGGTTCGTCGTACAACATCAGCTCGGGTTTCATCGCCAACGCCCGGGCAATGGCGACACGCTGCTGCTGGCCGCCGGATAATTCATCCGGAAAATGGTCAGCCCGTTCATTGATCCGCACCTTAGCCAGCAAATTTTCGGCCTGCTTTCGGGCATCAATCCGGTTCACACCCAGCACCGTCATCGGTGCCAGCATGATGTTTTCTGCGGCGGTCAGATGAGAGAACAGTTCGTAGTTCTGAAAAACCATACCAATACGCTGACGCAGCTTATCGGCCGGAATTTCGCCACGGCTGATGTTCTGGCTGCCAAAAAACACGTCACCGCTGTCGGCCGGAGCCAGCAGGTTTACGCAACGCAGCAGAGTCGATTTTCCGGAGCCGGAAGGGCCAATCAGCACCACCGTGTCGCCACGCTCTACCGTCAGTGAGCAGTTTTTCAGTACTTTCTGGCGGCCAAAGGTTTTATCGATGCCGATCATTTCCAGCAGGGGTTTATCGGGGTGTTTCATAGCACCTCCCGGGTGTCACTGTTCAGGCCTGGTGGCACTAAGCGCAGCTTTTTGTTTTTTTTGCGGCGGAGTTTCGGGTCCAGCACACTTTCAAGCCAGGACTGGAAAATCATGAAAAATGAGGTCAGAACGAGGTAATAGATACCGGCGGCACACAGCGCTTCAAAGTAACGGAAACTGGCACTGGCGGCCTGGTTTGCCACCAGCAGCAGATCCTGCACGGCAATCACCGATACCAGCGCGCTTGATTTCAGCATGCTGATCATCTGGTTACCCATCGGTGGCAGGACGATTCTGGCGGCCTGCGGCAATACAATCTTGCGCATGATTTGCGCGTTATTCATGCCCAGCGCCATACCGGCAGTGCGCTGGCCGCTTTTTACTGCCTGCAATCCGGAACGCAGAATTTCCGCCATATAGGCGCCTTCATTCAGTGAAAGCGCCAGTACCGCACAGGTAAAGGCAGAAAAACGGATGCCAAAACCTGGCAGGACGTTGTAGACAAAAATAATCTGAAACAGCACCGGAGTGCCGCGAAACAGCCACAGATAGAAAAAGGCCAGCCATTTTCCGGGACGAAAAGGAGCTTCCTGCAGCAAAGCCAGAACCAGCCCCATAACCACACCGCACAGCAGTGAACAAAGGGTGATTAACAGCGTCATCCATGCACCTTTGAAAAACTCAGGTGAGATGAAGTACTGCCACATCAGATCAATCGACATAGTATTCTCCTGGAGTGCGGGTTCGGTTTAGAAAATGGCGACGGAGCCCGGGAAGTTCCATTTAGTAATCAGCTTCTGGTAAGTCCCGTCCTGCACCACCTCTTTCAGCCCCTTTTCCAGCAACTGGCGGGTGTGGGTGTCACCTTTGCGGATGGCAAAAGCGATTTGGGTATTGTTTTCAAACTCTGGTCCGGTCGCTTCAAACACGTCGGGTTTTTCGCTGAACAGCGCGACAGTTCCCGGAGTAGATAAAAACTCGGCATCGGCACGGCCCTGGGCTACCGCCACTGCGGAGTCAGTAGCCGCCGGGAAGGTCATCACATTAATCGCAGCTTTTTTGGCCGCCAGACACTGGGTGTTATTTTCGCGGGCTTCGCTCTCTTCAATGCCCCCCAGAGTGACGGCGATATTTTTACCGCACAGTGAAAGGTCACGGCCGGTAATGCCGGACGGGTTGCCTTTACGCACCACTACGCGGCTTCCGATTTTCAGGTAAGGAATAAAATCGACCTGAGCAGCACGCGTCGGATTGACGTACATGGCCGAGTTAATCATATCCAGACGTTTGCCCTGTAACGCCGGGATCAGCCCCTGGAAAGACATCTGCTGAGGCGCCGGGGTCAGACCAATTTTTTTGCTCAGTGCGGTGATCAGGTCAATATCAAACCCGGTCAGCTGGCCGTTTTTGACGAATTCAAACGGCATAAAGGTGGCAGCGGTACCATAGGTTAACTGCCCTGGGGTGACACTTTCGTCAGCGGCAACAGCAGCCAGTGGCCCGATAGCCAGGGCCAGTAACAGATTTCCGGCCAACCACTTGCGCAAAGATAATTTGTTCATGCTTGTCTCCTGGTGATTAAATTGGATTTTCTGACGCACAAAATACAATTAAAGGGATAACAAAATGCTTTCCTGTGGTGCAGGATGCACAAAATACGTGCATCAGAACCGCTTATTTAGCTGCAACCTGGTGAGTTATTATTGTATATTGAGCTGACAATAATACACTCCAGGGAACACGCTCCATGACACTGACTGACTCAACTGCCAGCAGTCGCCGGATAGCCCGGCAAATCCTTGACCTGATATATGATGCAAGATTCGATCCAGGTCACCATTTGCGTGAACAACATCTCGCAGATGCTCTGGGTGTTTCACGCAGTCCTGTCCGGTCCGGGCTGAAGGAGCTGACCCGTCTGGGCGCCGTGGAAGCGCGGCCAAATCAGGGTTTTTTCCTGCTGAAAAGCATTGATGAACTGCAGCGTCTGACCATTGAGCAGACCAAAAATAATGATCAGGAATTGTATGAACGGCTGGTCAGAGACAGGATTGCCGGAGTGCTGCCGGAATCCTTTACCCAGACCGAAATTAGCCAGCGCTATGATGCTGATCGCGGGGTATTATCGCGGGCACTGGTGATGCTTTCGGAGGACGGGCTGATAGCCCGTAACGCGGGGCATGGCTGGCGATTTTTGCAGACCATAAACTCTGATGTGGCATTACAGAACAGCTATGGATTCCGGCTGATGATTGAACCGGCGGCCCTGCTGTCACCGCGGCTGAGAATTGACCGCCAGCAACTGAAACGCCTGAGGGCTCAGCATCTGCGGCTGATCGGTCACGACGATATTACCCGGGTTCCGGCTAAAGAAATCTTTGAAACCGATGCTTCTTTCCATGAAATTCTGGCGGAAGCCAGCGGTAACCTGTTTGTACTACAGGCAATTCAACAGCAAAACCGTTTACGCCGCCTGCTGGAATTTGGCAGCTACCATAATAAACGCCGCGTGAAAGAGTGGTGTGAAGAGCATGTGGCTATCCTTGATGCGTTGCGTGATCATAAACCGCAACTGGCTGCCGAACTGATGCGTAAACATCTGCAGTTTGCTTTTGACCAGGTAAGTTTTTCAAAACCGGAAGCATAACCGGCATCAATTTTGCACATACTGATCCTGAAAATACAATCAGGAGAAGTTATGGACTTAAAAATAGCGCAGCGTGTCGCACTGGTTTGTGGTGCCGGCAGCGGTCTGGGCCGGGCAATCGCTCTTTCGCTGGCACAGGAAGGCGTCAGAGTGGCAGTCACCGGGCGTAATGCCGATAAACTGGCAGAAACTGTCAGCCTTATCACGGCTCAGGGCGGCACTGCACAGGCCTGGATTCTCGACCTGGCGGCACCGCAGGATTTTGACCAGACCCTGGAGAGTATCCGCCAGCAGTGGGGCAATATTGATATTCTGGTCAATAACTCCGGCGGGCCACCTCCGGCCCGTGCCACCGGAACCGATGCCGCCGTCTGGCAAAGCCAGTTTTCGCTGATGGTAGGTTCACTGATTCAGCTGACCGATAAAGTATTACCGGCCATGCTGGAACAGGGCTGGGGACGGATTATCACCAGCACCTCTTCCGGAGTGGTCGCGCCTATTCCCAACCTGGCGCTGTCTAATGCATTGCGCATGAGCCTGCTTGGCTGGTCAAAAACTCTCGCCAGTGAAGTGGCAGCAAAAGGGGTTACGGTAAATGTGATGGTTCCGGGGCGTATTGCCACCGACCGTGTCGGCCAGTTGGATGCCCTGAAAGCAGGACGTGAAAATAGCACCGCCGAACAGGTAGCTGAACAGAGCCGCAAAACCATTCCTGCCGGGCGTTACGGCAATCCGGTGGAATACGGTGCCACCGCCGCCTTTCTTGCCGGAGAACCGGCAGGCTATATCACCGGCAGCATTATCCGCGTCGATGGCGGATTAATCCCTTCCATCTGATTAAACAGGCAGCCCGCAGTCGCGGGCCTGACGCTGTTTAGTGGCCTTTCTGCCGGGATCTGGCAGACTGGCCACGACTAAGCCCCCGCTCCAACTCCCTGCCCCATTCCCCGATAACGGTTTATCCGAGTAAAACAGGCACAACCTTTAAGTCGCCGGGCAGAAAAAACGCATTCAATAATCCTGCGATCTGTTTTTCGCTGTTAAATAAGCCAGGTTTATCCGGCAGTGGCCAACCGCATACAAGACGGACTATTTCAGGCGTGAATCAAAACTAAACGGGATGGCCCGCACAGTGTACATCAGACCAGCCACTGCCGGATGAAGCGGATTGAACAGAAAGTTATATTCTACCGGCGAGAGTGCACCAGGGATACGCAGCGCCACCGACTGAGCGCCTGCTGCCCAGTCGTCGCCGTATTGCGCCAGAATGGCCGGGGCATCTTCGGCGGCCCAGTCGGCCGGTAACATATCCTGATCAAATAACATTATCTGATTTTCCGGCACTTCAATACTCAGCAGAGTAAAGGACCCGAGTAGCTGAGGGGCATTCAGATGCACCAGCGTTTCCAGCATAGTCAGTGACGCCGTCTCCGACAGATAAACCATCGCGATGCCGACACTGTTCCAACGGCCACCGGCTTGTTTCGCCCCCAACCCGGACCAGGCAGACGACAGATAGCGGGTTTTGGTGAGCCGGTAGAGGATCATGAATAAACGCCGTGCTCAATCCGCGTAATCAACCGCATCACCTCCAGCGCCCCGGTTTCTGACGACAGAACATCCGCAGGCTTTTGCCAGTTAAGGGCGCGGTTTTTCTCATTCAGCCATTGGTTAGCGGCTTCCTTATCCCCTTCAAACAGTTCAATGGCGCGCGCCAGTACCCGGATCACCCGAATAATTCGCTCGCTCTGATCGGCGGTAAACCGGGCCTTAATGCTGCGGTTAAAGGTGGTGTTAGGGATACCCGACATTTTACGCAGTTCACTGGCCGGAATATTGGTCCAGTCAGAAAAACGCCTGGCGACATCTCCTTCCAGACCCTCGCTGATTCTGCCCATCAGCGCGATCCCATCCTGCACCTCAAGCCCGACGACACTCCACAGGTCAGCAGTCGGAACACGGGCTACCGAAGGCGAAAACACTTTCATAGTCATAGCTAACCCTCCATTTGGTTTTTTAATTATACCTTATGGAACAGAAGTGGTGAAATTTTTACCAGGTAATGACGGTAGTAAGGGCAGAAGGGCTGATCTGTAACGAGACACCTTTTGAAAAATTAGCCAAAGCCGATATGACTAATACAAGACAAAGGGGACTTGTCGGAACAAGTCCGCAAAACCTCACATCAAAAGGATAACCAGGAAGCGATATTTATCCGCGAGAACTGTTGTTCAGTAATCGTAGTGCCCCACTGATCACCTTCCCATTGTTTCGACAATTCAAAACCAAATGATTCGTACAGCCTTCTCGCCGCAGTAAGTTTATTGAACGTCCATAACTGTACTGATGAGAACTTTTTCTCATCGCAAAATCTCATTGCCTCTTCAATCAGTTTTCTGCCAAGCCCGCTGCCACGACATCCATCATCAAGGATGAACCAGCGCAGATGCGCCTCATTATTTCCCAGGTCCTCACCATCAATAGCAACTGAGCCAACGATGCGATCGTTCAACATCGCGAGCCAAATCTGGTTACATGGCTTATCCAGGCGAGCTGTAAAATCAGCAAGCCCTGCGGCAACCTTAGCTTCAAAAAAATGGCCGAAATTATGCTCTCTGGCGTAATAGCCTCCATGCATTTCAGTAATTCGGCCAATCATACCTGCATGATAACCCGTGACTATTTTTAAGTTACTTTGCAATTTCCCCTCAGTATTTTCGCGACTGGCTTTCAATGCGCCTGAATATGAAGAAAGACCCTGTGATACAGTCTCCCGGGTAAATGGATCGAGCTTATCCAATGCTGCTGCTACCCGCTGGTGAGCGTAATTATTTATATTCTTTACTGTTTCTCTGCCCTTCGCGGTGAGACTTAAAAGCTTCGCCCTCGCATCATCAACAGAAGTGTTTTCTTCAAGTTCTCCTGCCTCAACGAGCTTAGAGAGCAGGCGGCTGACGCTGGACTTCTCAAGCCCCAAAATCGATACCAGTTGAACAGCTGTCACTGCCCCCTGCATTTCAACCTCAAGCAATGTGTGAACGGCTGAGGGAGGATAATCACTCGCGGCCAGATTCTGGTTCATGAAACCCAGTTCACGTACCATTAAACGTGATGCAGTACGTATGTTTTTTATGTTCTCTTGTTCTGAAATCATTCATATTGCCCTTCAATAATGGTTGCACTATACAACCATTTACCTCGAGGACTTGTCAATCTCTTACGTTATGTCAGATCCTCACTCAATGCAGACTTTCAGTTGTTCAGGAACAAACCCTGTATCGTGATCCGTTTATACCGACCACTTCGATAACACCGGACGAGGCGTTTCACCCACCAACCTAAAATACCTCCCCCCCATCCTGTTTGCCTTCCGCTATATGCCATGCGATGATTTGCCGACAACCATAAAACGCTTTTCGTTCCGGCAGCTACAGGCCGGGCTTTAACTGAGCCAGTCTCACGCTTCAGAAAGGATGTTGCATGCAAACCTGCCCCAAATGTCATCAGCAGATCAGTAATGATTATTGCCCGTCCTGTGCCGAAAAAGAACGTGCCGCTGACCGGCATGATAACCTTGGGAACTGGGCTGATGAGCCTAAGACCAGCCTGCCGTCACAGAGCCCGTCTCCTTCTCCGGCACCTTCTGCGCAGCCCGTCCGCAGGTCAGCTCCGAAGCGGCCTCCGTTGCCGCTGGATAATTTTGCCGCCAGATTTATCTATGCCCGTATAACGCCGTTTTTACTGATGCTGTTGCTGGCGTTTGAAATTGTCAGCAGCCTGAAATTTCTGCAAAGCTACCGCGATTACTACGGGCTTGGGCTGTTCACTATGCCGTTCCCGAAACTGTACGCTCCGCTGCTGGTACTGTTGCTGGTGAATTTGCTGATGATGTTTAAATTCCGCGAATTTCATCAGGCGAAAAGCCGTGAGCGCGCTCACCCGACCTTCTGCCTGTTTGTGTTCTTCTGGTTCTGGTATATGCGCAGTTTTGGACTGGCGATCGGATTCTGGCTGATCAACCACTTGTGATCGGATCCCCTTTGATCAGCTACTGTCGGAGTGCAACCGCCCCGGCAGTACTCTGTGATTGCTCTGCCGTGCGGCGGAGGGTCACAGAACCTCAGTTTCTCCGGCTTTCCCCCTACCACCGGTTACCCTGCTCTGCTAAGGTGTTGGTACTGTCCTCCGCGGGAACCACACTATGATGGAAGGTCGTCTTTATTTTTGTGCAGATCAGATTTTGCGCTTTAAATCTGATTTCGACGATGCCACCGCACTGCCGCTGCTGTCTATTCTCCGGACCCTGCCTGCTGATGATCCCTGGTTTCTGTTACGCTTCTTCCGTCACCCGGTGGTGATTGAACAGGACACCACTTTGGCTGCGATCCTGATTGCGGTGGAAGCCTGGCAGGATCTGTTAACCGCCGTACTGGATCGTGATGTCGCCGCCTATATCCAGGAAATAAAAAAACCAGCGCCATCGGCAAGCAGCGGCCCTGACTGGATCTCCGTTCGCCGTCATAGCGCGGTTATCCGCAGTTATCAGTATCTGCAGCCGGGAGAAGAGGAAGATCTTATCGACTATTTCTCCCGTGAACTGACACCCGCCGATGATTTCGATATTGAAACCGAATGCAGTGCCTTCGGCATCCGCTTTGACTCTTCACAAAACTGGAGTCTGAGCGAAAATATTCATGATATTAAAAATCTGCCGGTGGTGATTGATAGCAGGCACTCGCTGGAATTTCTGCCACAAGACGGGCTACTTCAGAAAGACGTTGCCGGAGTTGATTATGGCCCGCACCGCTACCGGCTGTTTAGTGAAACTGAGCTGAATTTCCGTGAACTGATGGAAGCGATTTTTATCAGCGGACTGTTTTATTACAGTCCGGCGGTTGCCGAACATAATACCAGGCAACTGCAACAGCTGCTGGCTGAACGGGATGAGTATCCGGACGAAGAAGAAGAACGGGATGCAGAGCCCTTCGATGAAGAAGACTCACTGCTGCCGGAAGAATTTAGTATCGAAATTGACGAAAAAGCCTTTGATTCCCTGACAGAACATAGCCGTCAGCAGACAGAGGAGTGGCAGGCATTAAAAAAACGCTGCCGCCAATACTCCGGTCTGCCGGTGCGTATCGGTAATATTGTTCCAGCGCGCCCGCCGGAGCCCTGAGCCGCAACTCTGCTGACCCACGAAGCGGCCCATAAACCGCCCCAACGAACCTACATAGTGACTCTGCAGAGAACTGTGGCATGATAGCCAGCGGACAGCCGGTAATCAGGGAGAATTCATGAAACCAGTCACACTGTATGATGTTGCAGACCTTGCAGGGGTCTCATACCAGACCGTTTCAAGGGTGGTTAATCAGGCCACTCATGTCTCGGCACGGACCCGTGAGAAAGTCGAAGCGGCAATGGCTGAACTGAATTATATCCCTAACCGGGTGGCCCAACAGCTGGCAGGAAAACAGTCTCCGCTGATTGGCGTGGCGACCACTCACCTGGCACTGCATGCTCCCTCACAGATTGTTGCCGCCATCAAATCCCGCGCTGATCACTCTTCTGCCAGTGTAGTTATCTCGATGATTGAACACGTCGGACTGCAGGCCTGTAAGGCGGCGATTTATAACCTGCTGGCACAACGGGTCACCGGAATTATCGTTAACTTTCCGCTGGATGACGATGATGCGCGGGAAGTGGCCAATGCCTGCGGCAATATCCCGGTGCTGTTCCTCGATGTCTCAGACAGTGCGCCGGTCAACAGCATTATTTTCTCTCATCAGCAGGGACCACGGCTGGGAGCGGAATATCTGCTGCAGCAGGGCCACCAGCAGATAGCACTGCTCAGTGGCCCTGAAAGTTCGGTCTCTGCCAGGCTAAGACGTAGCGGCTGGCTGTCATCACTTGCCAGACAACAACTGAAACCGGTCGCCGAACTGCAGGGAGACTGGAGCGCCATGTCCGGATTTCTGCAAACCAGGCAGATGCTGGAGCAAGGTATTGTGCCCGGCGCCATGCTGGTTGCCAACGATCAGATGGCGCTCGGTGCCATACGCGCCATCTGCGAATCAGGTCTGAAGGTTCCGGCCGATATCTCGGTGATTGGCTACGATGATACCGATGACAGCTGCTGTTATATCCCGCCTCTCACCACAATTCGTCAGGACTTTCCGTTGCTGGGCAAAACCAGCGTTGACCGGCTGTTGCAGTTATCGCGTGGTGAACAGAGCAGTGAAAACCAGCAGCTGGACGTCAGTCTGGTGGTGCGTAATACCGTGCAACCGCCGGGCAGCGCCACCGCATCCGCCAGAGACCTTTCCGCTTCACTGATCCATCTGGCCCGCCAGGTCTCGCGTCTGACCCCTGAAGATTAAATTTATGTGAGTCAGTTCACTGACCGGGGATCTGCTGCTTTACAGAAAACAGTGCCAGCACTTATGTTTTAAAAATTGTGAGCGGATAACAATTTTTAAGGATTGCGGTAATGACACTGAATAGTGACTCCCTGGACGCGGTACTGGCCCTGAACCACTGGCAAAATCCGGCCATCACCCAACTCAACCGGCTGGCGGCACACCCGCCCTTCAACAGCTGGCGTTCCACGGATGCAGCGGCGGCAGATCAGCCGTCGGACAGTTTACGCAGCCTGAATGGCCAGTGGCAGTTTCGTCTGTTTGACCGGCCGCAGGATGTCCCCGACAGCTGGCGACTGGCCGATCTGCCTGACAGCCGCGAAATCCCTGTGCCCTCTAACTGGCAGATGCAGGGCTATGACACCCCGATTTATACCAATGTCACCTACCCGTTTCCGGTCGATCCGCCACGGGTACCGCAACACAATCCGACAGGTTGTTACTCGCTCACATTTAAAGCCGACAATCAGTGGCTACAGCAGGGCCAGACAAGAATCATCTTTGAAGGAGTGAATTCAGCCTTTTATCTCTGGTGTAACGGCCGGCTTGTCGGTTACGGCCAGGACAGCCGGTTACCTTCAGAATTTGACCTGACTGATTTTCTGCAACCCGGTGATAACCGGCTGGCGGTGATGGTGCTGCGCTGGTGCGACGGCAGCTATCTGGAAGACCAGGATATGTGGCGGATGAGCGGTATCTTCCGCGATGTCGCCCTGCTGCATAAACCGGAAACACAGATCAGTGATTACCGTATCACCACCCGGCTGAATGAAAGTTTTACCGCCGCCGAGCTGGCCGCAGAAATCCATTTACAGGGTGCGATCAGCGCTGATCTGCAACTGACCCTGCAACTGTGGCAGCAGGATCAGCTGATAGGTGAAGCACGAGGCGTTCCCGGCAGCGATATTGTGGATGAACGCGGCCGCTATGCCGAACGTACCACTCTGCGTATCCCTGTCACTCAACCGGCTCTGTGGAGTGCCGAAAATCCGCAGCTCTATCGTGCCGTAATTCTGTTACATAGCCCCGATGGCCGGCTGACTGAAGCCGAAGGCTGCGATGTCGGGTTCCGTGAAGTGACTATCCGTAACGGTCTGCTGTTACTGAACGGGCAACCGCTGCTGATCCGTGGTACCAATCGCCATGAACATCATCCGCTCAACGGCCAGGTGATGGACAGAGAGACCATGGTTAACGATATTTTGCTGATGAAACAGCATAATTTTAATGCCGTACGCTGCTCCCACTATCCTAACCATCCGCTGTGGTACCGGCTGTGTGATTACTATGGTCTGTATGTGGTCGATGAGGCGAATATCGAAACCCACGGCATGGTGCCGATGAACCGGCTTACCGATGATCCTGACTGGTTACCGGCAATGAGCCAGCGCGTTACAAGGATGGTACAGCGGGATCGCAACCATCCCTGCATTATTATCTGGTCGCTGGGTAATGAATCCGGACATGGGGTAAACCATGATGCACTGTATCGATGGATCAAATCCGCAGATCCGACCCGTCCGGTACAGTATGAAGGCGGCGGTGCAGACACCGCAGCCACCGATATTATCTGCCCGATGTATGCCCGTGTGGATCAGGATCAGCCTTTCCCTGCCGTGCCTAAGTGGTCGATCAAAAAATGGCTGTCGCTGCCGGGCGAACATCGCCCGTTGATCCTGTGTGAATACGCCCATGCGATGGGTAACAGCCTGGGAGGCTTTGCCCGTTACTGGCAGGCATTTCGTCAGTATCCCCGGTTACAGGGTGGGTTCGTCTGGGACTGGGTGGATCAGTCACTGATTAAATACGATGAGCAGGGGCAACCGTGGTCAGCCTACGGCGGTGATTTTGGCGATACTCCGAATGATCGTCAGTTCTGTATGGATGGCCTGGTGTTCGCCGACCGGACCCCGCACCCTTCGTTGTATGAAGCAAAGCATGCGCAGCAGTTTTTTAGCTTTAACCTGCTGCCCGGCCAGCCACGTCGGCTGGAAATTCACAGTGAATACCTGTTCCGTCACACCAGCAACGAACAACTGCACTGGCGGTTTGCTCAGGATGGACGGCCCCTTTCCGAAGGCAAAGTGACACTGGATATCGCCCCACAGGGCAGCCAGATAATTGAGCTGCCGGAGGTTTCACTGGCGGATGGCAATGGTCAGTTGTGGCTGAATGTCGAGATTATTCAGCCGCAGGCAACCCTTTGGTCAGAGGCCGGGCATATCAGCGGCTGGCAGCAATGGCCGCTGGAAGAACGGCTGGCGGAATCCTCCCGCCAGGCTGCCGGCCCGGCCCCGCAACTCAGCACCACTGACACAACCTTTAGCGTGGCTGCCGCGAACCGCCGCTGGGAATTCAGCCGTGAAGCCGGAGTTCTCAGCCAGTATTTTATCGATTCACAACCGCAGCTACTGAGCGCCCTGACCGACCAGTTTACCCGCGCCCCGCTGGATAATGATATCGGAGTCAGCGAAGCCCACCGGATTGATCCCAATGCCTGGGCTGAACGCTGGAAAGCGGCCGGACACTACAGTGCAGAACCGGTGCTGTTGCAGTGTAGCGCCGAACCACTGAGCGATGCGGTGCTGATTACCACCCTGCATCGCTGGCAGTCTCAGCAAACCACCCTGTTTATCAGCCGCAAACAGTGGCGAATTGATGCGGCGGGTGACCTGCAGATTACGGTTGATATTGAGTTACCTGCCGGTGGTACCCCACCGGCAAGAATTGGTCTGAGCTGCCAGTTATCGCAGGTCGCAGAACGGGCCAGCTGGCTGGGGTTGGGGCCACACGAAAACTATCCGGATCGCCTCAGCTCAGCCCGCTTTGATCGCTGGGATCTGCCGCTGGAAGACCTGTACACACCGTATGTTTTTCCGTCGGAGAACGGACTGCGCTGTGCGACCCGACAACTGCGTTACGGCAGCCATCAGTGGCAGGGAGACTTTCAGTTCAACCTGAGCCGTTACAGTCAACAACAGCTGGCAGAGACCAGCCATCGCCATCTGCTCACCCCGGAGGCGGGTAGCTGGCTGAATATTGATGGTTTCCATATGGGAATCGGTGGTGATGACTCCTGGAGCCCGTCAGTCGCACCTGAGTATCAGCTCACTGCACGACATTATCATTATCAGATCGTCTGGGGCAGAAGTAGTCACCATTAATCCTTTGCCGGCAGTGTTCTGCATTGCCGGAAGGCGGCGCAAGGAATCGATTATGTACTATTTACGCAACACTAATTTTTGGATTTTCGGCAGCTTCTTTTTCTTCTATTTCTTTATTATGGGAGCCTATTTCCCGTTTTTCCCTATCTGGCTGCACGATATCAACCATATCAGCCAGGAAGGCACCGGAGTGATCTTCGCTTCGATTTCGCTGTTTTCATTGTTGTTCCAGCCGGTATTTGGTTTGCTGTCGGACAAACTGGGGCTGCGCAAACATCTGCTGTGGGTGATCACCGGCATGCTGGTAATGTTTGCTCCGTTCTTTATTTATGTGTTCGGGCCACTGCTGCAATACAACGTTTTACTGGGTTCCATTGTCGGCGGGATTTATCTGGGCTTTATCTATAATGCCGGTGCACCTTCGATTGAAGCCTATATCGAAAAAGTCAGCCGTCGTAGCCAGTTTGAATTTGGCCGCGCGCGGATGTTCGGTTGTGTGGGCTGGGCCATCTGCGCCTCAATCACAGGGATTATGTTTAACATCAATAACCAGTTTGTATTCTGGCTGGGTTCAGGATGTGCGGTGATCCTCGCACTGCTGTTGTTTTTCTCCCGTACCAGCAACCCCTCTTCTGCCGTGGTCGCTGATGCAGTCGGAGTCAACCCGTCGGCATTCAGCCTGAAACTGGCACTGGAACTGTTTAAACAACCGAAACTGTGGTTCCTGTCGCTATATGTGATTGGTGTGTCCTGCACCTACGACGTATTTGACCAGCAGTTTGCTAATTTCTTTACCGGCTTTTTTAGTAACACTGCCAAAGGCACTCAGGTGTTCGGCTATGTCACAACCATGGGCGAACTGCTGAACGGATTAATCATGTTTTTTGCGCCGATGATAGTGAACCGGATTGGCGGAAAGAATGCCTTACTGCTGGCCGGGACCATTATGTCAGTCAGGATCATTGGTTCATCCTTTGCCACCAATGCCGTGGAAGTGGTAGCACTGAAAACACTGCATATGTTTGAGGTTCCGTTCCTGATTGTCGGCTGTTTTAAATACATTACCAGCCAGTTTGAAGTCCGGTTTTCAGCCACTATTTATCTGGTCTGCTTCTGTTTCTTCAAACAGCTGGCGATGATTTTTATGTCTTATCTGGCGGGCGTGATGTATCAGAATATCGGCTTTAAAGGGGCCTATCTGGTACTGGGGCTGATTGCCCTGAGCTTTACTCTACTGTCACTGTTTACCCTGAGCCAGAAGAAAAACGTCAATCTGACCGCCGCACCACTCCCCGGAAAATAACCACTTGTCCCCGGAGCCTGTAATATAGCTCCGGGGCGTCCCACAGCGGCGAAAGCTCTTTCCTTCACGTGAATAAAAAACAAAAATACCTGCTAATTTTCATAACCTTACCGTTATCTGCCTGCCGCAAATCGATTGCCGGAATTGTTCTAATTCCTGCCGGAAAAACTGTGCCACTATGTGGATTCTGCGCTATGCGCGACAAGTCTGGTAAGGAGAAGTGATGAGCACATTAGAGGTTCCACAGGCCGCCGATATTTACGTGAACTCTTCTGAACCGCTGGCCCCGCGACCACTGCCGTCTGTCCCGGCACAGCTTATCCGCAGTGATAAGCAGGCAATCGAGGTCGCAGAACAACTGGCGGAACAATTTGCGGCTGGCGCCGCCCGCCGTGACCGCGAAGGAATTCTGCCGGTGGCCGAACTGGAAGCATTTTCACAAAGCGGTTTGTGGGGCATCAACGTGCCAAAAGCTTATGGCGGCGCAGAGGTCTCCTATGCCACCGTAGCACGGGTGATTTCCATAATTTCGGCAGCCGATTCCGCACTGGGACAAATCCCGCAGAATCATCTGGCGGGTGTGGCCCATCTGATCGCTGATGGCAGTGAAAGCCAGAAACAGCGGCTGCTGGCTGGCGTATTGCGCGGCGAACGCTGGGGTAATGCATTTTCCGAAAAAGGCTCAAAAACCGTTGCCGATTTCCGGACCACCCTGACACGGCAGGGTGATCATCTGCGGGTTAATGGTGAAAAATTTTATGCCACCGGCGCCCTGCTGGCACACAAAGTACATACCGTGGCTGTCGATGAACAGGGGCTGGTACAACTGGTGGTTCTGAACCGTGACAGTGAAGGACTGACCGTGATTAATAACTGGTCCTCGTTTGGTCAGCGTACTACCGCGTCCGGCAGTGTCGTTCTGGATAATGTCCGGGCCACAGAAGAGGATGTGATTCCGGTCTGGAAAGCCTTTGACCGTCCTACTGCCGCCGGGGCGATATCACAGATTATTCAGGCCGCAGTGGATGCCGGTATCGCGCGCGGTACCATCGCTGATACGGTGAAATTCATCAATGAGAAGTCCCGTCCGTGGATCGACAGTGGTCAGGAAAAAGCTTCACAGGATATCTTCACCATCGCAGCGATTGGTGATTTGAAAATCCGGCTGCATGCCGCAGAGTCACTGCTATGGCGGGCAGGACAACTGATTGATGAAGCCCTGAAACAGCCAAATGAACAGACCGTGGCGGCAGCCTCGGTCGCTACCGCCGAAGCCAAAGTGTTGACTACGGAAGTGGCTTTGCAGGCGGGGAATAAACTGTTTGAACTGGCAGGAACGCGCTCAACGCTGGAAGAGTTTAATCTGGATCGTCACTGGCGCAATGCCCGCACTCATACCCTGCATGACCCGGTGCGCTGGAAATATTTCCATGTAGGAAACTACTATCTGAACAATATTAACCCGCCACGCCATGCCTGGAACTGAATCATTATCACCGCCCCGCAGGGCGGTGTTTCAGCTTTAGCGACGTGACTGTGCCGCCGGATGAGTTGCCGGTAATCTGGCTGACTGACCAAACAACTTTTCGCGGAATGTGCCCGGCTGGTAAGCCGTTTTGTAACGACCCCGCTGCTGCAATTCCGGCACCACCAGATCGATAAAATCAACATAGCTCTGCGGATTGACGATCCGCGTCAGATTGAAACCATCGATCCCGGTCTCATCCACCCAGTTCAGCAACTGATCCGCTACCTGCGAAGGAGAACCGACGATCAGCGTGTAGCGCCCTCCCAGTGCATGCTGTTCCAGTAAGCGGCGCGGTGTCCAGCCATCAAATGCTTTGCTGACCGATTCGATGGCTCGTGTCGGACCGCTGCTTACCGGTTCGTCGAGGCCGAATTGCGCAAAGTCGATACCTACGGAGCTGGAGAAATGGGCCAGGCCTGCCTCGGGACTGGCATAACGCAGATATTCCTGGTGTTTACTGCGTGCCTCCGCTTCGGTGGCAGCTACAATCACCGAAACGCCCATAAACACCTTAATATCATCGGGCTGCCGCCCCTGGTCACGGGCCGCCTGACGCAGTTTTTCTACCTGAGCACGGGTTCCCTGTAAGCTACCGCCGCTCACAAAAGTACATTCAGCATGTTGTGCGGCAAACCGGCTGCCCCGTTCAGAACTGCCGGCCTGGAATAACAGCGGAGTACGCTGCGGTGAAGGTGAAGACAAATGGTAGCCTTCCAGCTGATAGAATTCCCCATGATGCCGGACCGGATGAATCTTTTTACTGTCGGCATACAACCGCCGCTGCTTATCGGCCAGTACCGCGTCATCTTCCCAGCTACCCTCCCACAACTGATAACTGACCTCAAGGAACTCATCGGCCTGATCATAACGGCGGTCATGTCCCGCCAGCTGAGCCTGCCCCATCGCCCGTGCCGCACTGTCCAGGTAGCCAGTGACAATATTCCAGCCAATCCGTCCTCCGGTCAGATGATCAAGCGTCGAGAAACGGCGGGCAAACGGATAAGGCGCTTCATAACTCAGGTTCGCAGTAACCCCGAACCCAAGATGTTGCGTCACGCTGGCCATCGCCGGGATCAGCAGTAACGGGTCATTGACCGGCAACTGGATAGATTCGCTGGCGGTCAGGGCAATCCCCTGTTGATAAACGTCATAAACCCCGAGGATATCGGCAATAAACAGCCCGTCGAACAATCCCCGCTCCAGGGTTTTTGCCAGTTCCAGCCAGTAATTCAGCGAGTTAAAATCTACTGACTGATCAAGCGGGTGGGTCCACATACCGTGATGAATATGGCCGACACAGTTCATATTGAATGCATTAAGCAGTATCTGTTTTCCGGGCTGGCTCATATTGTTCCCCTGCGCGGTGGTAACACGCCATTCAGCAGATAGTTACCGATAACCGGGTACTTCCAGCGGATAGGATCGTGCAGCGTATGGGTACGGGCATTGCGCCAGTGACGATCCAGATTGTGTTCACGCAACGCGGAACGGGTACCGGACAGTTCAAACAGCAAATTACCGGCTTCCAGAGAGACTTCGGTGGTCCAGGCCCGCGCGACCGCCACCTGTAACGAGGCTTCGGCCACACTACCGGCATTCGGATCTGCCTGTGCAGCATCCACTGCCAGGCCTGCCGTACTGAGTAGTGCATCGCCCCCCTGTAACCGGGCAGCCAGCCGTCCGACTCTGTCGAGGGTCAGCGGATCATCGGCGGCCTGTTCCAGTCCGGAGTCCGGCCAGGGTCGGGCGTGTTGTCGGATAAAACCGAGCATATCGTTAAATGCCGCCCGGGCAATGCCCTGGTCTATCGCCGCGTGAATAATCTGGGCGAATGGTCCTACGGTGGTTGGCCGTTCAAAGGCAGAGGAAAATGGCACAATATCCTCACCCCCGACCACTACCTGTTCAAACACCACCGAGCCGCTGCCGGTGGTACGCTGACCAAAGCCAGACCAGTCATCGATCACCGTCACCCCGGGCTGTTCGCGGGGCACAAACACCAGCTGATCTTTGCCATTTTCGTCACGCGCAGCCGTCGGAATGCGGTCCGCGAACAAGGCACCGGTGGCATAAAATTTTCGGCCCTGCAGCAGGTAATTATCGCCCTGCGGCAGGATGGAGGTCGAACGCTGATGAGCAGCCGGAGAGGTAAACTCTGCCAGCGCATTCCCGAGGTGAACCCCGGCCAGTACTTCGGCATACAGCCGCTGTTGCTGCTGTGGGCTGCCGTTTACCCGCAGTACTTCCAGCGCATAGTAATGATTTTGTGGCACCTGACCGATGGCACTGTCGGCCTCGCTGATAATGGCTGTCACCTCCGCCAGAGTGGCGGTCGGTACCCCGGCCCCGCCAAAGCTTTTCGGCACGGTGATACCGCCCAGACCGGAGGCAAAAAACTGTTCCAGCTCGCGGACCGGCAGAATTCTGTCCCGATCCCGGCTGGTCGAACCGCTGCGGATAGCATCCGCCAGTTCACGGGCGACACTGACCGCCTGCTGCGGGGAGGTAATCAGTGCTGCGGGATGTTTCGGGCTGACCTGACTCACTGTCATGATTGCGTCCTTATATCCAGGCGTGGCGTACCGGTTCAACGCCATTAAGGTAATAATTTCCAAGGGTGTGCTGCTTCCAGCGCACCGGATCGTGCAGGGTATGGGTGCGGGCATTGCGCCAGTGGCGATCTAATCCGTGCTGTTCCAGAGTGGCCCGGCTGCCGCCCCATTCCAGGAGTTTTTCACTGACCTGTAATGCTGCCGTGGTGGTCAGTACCTTGGCACCGGCTACCGCAATCGATGCCCGTGCGGCGGTAGCGGCATTCAGTTGCGCCGGGTCGATGCTGTCCAGCACTGCGGCAGCCTGTCTGAGTGTGGTCTCTGCCGCCAGTAATCCGACATAAACCCGCCCGACATCTGCCTGCAACTGGCTGTCGTCTGCATTGCGCTCTACCCCGGCATCCACCCACGGCCGTGACTGATGCAAAATAAACTCTCTGGCTTCTTCAAACGCACCGCGTGCAATACCGGCATCAATTGCCGCCTGAATCAACTGAGACACCGGACCACGCAGCGAAGGCTTATCGGTAGCTGGTACCGCCACCAGCCAGTCCGGGTCCACGGCCACCTTCTGTAAGCGCATAGTGCCGCTGGCCGTGGTTCGCTGACCGATACCTGACCAGTCGTCGATGATTTGCAGCCCCTCAGCAGGCAGCGGAATAAATGCCAGTAATGCTTTCCCCTGGTCATCAATGGCGGTGGTGGCCGCGATATCGGCAAATAACGCCCCGGTGGAGTAAAACTTTTCACCGGTCAGCCGCGGCCCTTCAGGGGTATAATGCAGCCTTGCCAGCACCTCACGGGTATGACGTGCCCCTTTTTCCGGCCCGCCATTACCAATCCGGTAGCCTGCGACCACCCGGCCAAACAGCTGCTGTTTTTGCAGCTCTGTGCCTTCATCGCGCAGATACTGAATCAGACCAAAATGATTCTGCGGAATCTGTCCCAGCGAAGGATCGACCTCCGAAATGATGCGGAACACCTCAGCCACCGTGCCGTAAGATAATCCGCCCCCGCCATAGTGGCGCGGTACCAGAATGCTCCCCAGCCCTGAACTGCTGAACAGTGCCAGCGCTTCCTGCGGGTAAATTCTCTGGCTATCACGTTTCACCACATCAGTCGCCGCCAGCGCCGCGACGGCACGGGCCGCCTCGATCGCCTGTTTCTCACTGGTAATTACCGCGGCTGTTTCTGACAGCCGCCGGGTTTCCTGCTGTGTCATCCTCAATCCCCTACTCACCGTTACCGATTTGCCAGATAAAGGTGGGCTGGTGCGCGTTCACTTCCCAGTCACCGACATTACGGGCTTTATAAATCACCGGGTTGTGGGACGAAACGGTACGGGCATTACGCCAGTGGCGATCCAGCGCTTTACTGACCCGGGTGTCGGAGGCTCCCAGAGCGTTAAACAACTCGGTCGCTGCACGCGGCACCAGTTCGGAGGCAATCACCTGGGCTCTGGCCGCATCAACTTCAGCATCGATATTGGCCTGCAACACAGCCGCTTCATCCGCACTGTCATGCAGTTCCCAGGCGCGTTGCAGGGAATGAGTCGCCTGTTGTACGGCAGCCTCCACAGCAAATGACCAGGAAGAAATTTGCCCCACCACCTGTAATACCTGCGGATCCTGCCTGACCTGAGGTGCATTACCGTGGCTGTAAATACGTTTACGGGCCGCTACGCCTTTTGCAGCATCGCGGGTAACAGCACGGGCAATACCGGCCAGGGTGGCTAATAACACATGCTGATAAAAAGCAGTCTGGTAACGGAAACGTTCAGAAAAATCATAGACATGTTCAGTTTCCACACTAGCCTGGTTAAACCGGGTAGTACCGCTGCCGGTCAGGCGCTGCCCAAAACCATCCCAGTCATCTTCCCGTTCAACCCCTGGCTGGCGGGTGCTGACCACCGCAATCACATCGCCGTTATTATCATTACGCCGTGCAAAAACATCGATCCAGTCGGCGTACAGCGTGCCGGTGCTGTAAAATTTATGGCCATCAAGCTGCCAGCCCTGTTCTGCCCTGGTCACCCGGGTCACCACGTCGCCCAATTTAACGTCACCGGTTTCCGTCCAGCCGCTGCCCACCAGTTCTCCGTCGGTAAAACGGCGGAACCAGCGACGCCGGTCTTCACTGTCCGGCTGATTCAGCCGGTCTTCGACAAATGCAAAATGAGCACGCAGCGCCTGAGGCAGATTCGAGTCAGCTTCCGCCAGCTCGGTCAGCAACCGGAATAATTGCGGTAAGCTGACACCAAAACCCCCCTGTTCTACCGGAATTCGCAGAGCACCAAACCCGGCCTCTTTCAGCCAACGAACCGGTTCATTTGCCAGCTGGCGGTTGATTTCTCGTTCGGTTGCCCCTGCGGCGATCCGGGTAAAAATCGGACGGAATTTCGCGGCAATGGTTTCATAATCAGGGATCTGTGGTTCAGACATGGGATTCTCCTTGTGCAGCATGATCATCAATGTCATGGCGGGTAGGTTCAAAACGGACAGCCAGCAGGAAAACAATCGGAATAATGGCGGCCAGAGAGACTATCCAGAACATATTGGTGCCGAACGATGCCTGCAAAATCGGCAGGATAAACAGTGCCAGCGCACTGCCAATACCGGACAACGAACGGGCAAAGCCCACCCCGGTGGCACGGATATGTGTCGGGTAAGATAGCGCCGGATAAATCATCATCTGTGCCCCGGGACCGAATCCTTCAGCAAACAGCCACAGACCGAGCATCAGAATGGCAAACACCACTCCGACCAGCGCCCCGGGGTGCCCTATCAGCGCCAGTGAAACCAACGCAATAAACTGCAAAGCAAATCCGGCAATCGCTACATGGCGGGAAGGAAACTTCCACGCCAGACGCATCCCCAGTAATCCACCGGTAAAGGCAAATAAGGCATTCAGTCCCAGCGAGGCGGAAATGGTTTCAAACACCCCGGCACCAAGAAACTGCGCCAGAATCGATGGCAGGAAGAAGGCAATAGCGGTGTATTCGAAGGAAATACAGATATTCATTACCGCAGCGACCAGCGTGCGTTCGCGATAAGGTTTCTGAAACAGCACACGGAAGCTGACTTTCGGCGGAGATTTTTTCTCTGCCTGCGGCGGAGCCTCTTCATGAGCCGTAATACCGTAAGAATCACGCAGGATGCGTACCGCACCACTCAGGTCACCCTGGTTGGCGGCCCACAGCGGCGATTCGTTCATAAACTTGCTGCGCACTGCAATAATTAGCAATGCCGGAACCGCTCCGAACAGCAGCGAAGCCCGCCACAGCCAGTCGATATGTGCCTGAGGCAGCACAAAATAGAGTCCGAAAATAATCAGGAAACAGACCGAAGAAGCGGCATACCACATCGGACACCAGGCAGCCAGCCGTGAAGCTTTATTGCCTTTACCGGTGAATTTCGAGAATTCCGCCAGATAAGCCATCGCCACCGGCAGGTCTATGCCGACACCAATCCCCATCAGGAAACGGGCGCCAATCAGTACCCAGACATTGGGT
Organism: Tatumella citrea; assembly: GCF_002163585.1. Taxonomy (NCBI): domain Bacteria; kingdom Pseudomonadati; phylum Pseudomonadota; class Gammaproteobacteria; order Enterobacterales; family Erwiniaceae; genus Tatumella; species Tatumella citrea. The sequence continues at coordinate 373,936 of NZ_CP015579.1, read as the reverse complement.
GCCAGTCCGGCGGCAATCGCCGACACCACAAAAAACAGCATATCGGCCATAAATACCGAATAGCGGCCATATTTATCGGTCAGCCAGCCTCCCAGCAGATTACCGATGATGGTGCCAACCATAATAGAAGAGGTCACCACGCCTGTCAGAGTGGGGGTCAGCCCAAACTCTTTCACCACATCATCAATTCCGTAGGAGAGCGTCGTGAGGTCATAGGCGTCGAGGAAAACGCCACCCAGCGCCAGAAAAACGATAAATCTGGCATAGCTGTTTTTCCGGCTTCCTGCATGACGGTTAATCAACCTTGCAACATCACCGACCGAACGGACCGGCGATGAATGAGATGGCGGCGCAATCAGTCCGTCATCGGTATTTATCGTGCTCATAGAACCCTCGTCTTTTTGTAATGTGCTGTCTGCAAAGCGCAGAAGCTGCAGATGATGGGACGATTTATAAGCTGCAAACCCCGGAAAGACAAACAACAAATTTTGCTATTAAATTCAATATAATCAATAAGTTGAACCATATTCCGTCGACAGGAAAACGCCGGGTGACCTGCCCGGTCACCCGCTGTTAACTGATTGTCCTTAAAAGGGTTTAGTCACCGGAAACGGGAACCAGAACTCCGTGTACTTGTGGATCGTCGGTCTGTTTCAGCCACTGTTGCAGACGCGGGTCAGCAAAGGCTTTCTCCAGCTGAATAATATTTTTGTCTTTCAGATACGGGGTGCCAATCACCAGCTGAGAAGCGAAGGTTTTTGGCGCTGGCGGGAACAGAATACCTTTGTCGCGCGGTACCTTTCCGGCATCAAACTGCGATACATAACCGATAGCCGCATCCACCGAATTGAGTGCCCGTGGGATGGTCAGCAGATCCAGTTCCTTAAATACAAAATGGTGTGGATTCTGCTTAATATCTGCCAGTTTTGCTGTACGTGGTTCGACCGACGGGTCCAGACCAATCAGACCGATACGGCTAAGCAGCCACAGCGCCTGTCCCTGGTTGGCGCCATCATTGGGTACCACAATTACTGCACCGTCCGGTAATGCCTGTACCGACGGATACCTGTCGGAATAGAGACCAAATGCCCACTGAAACAGCGGCTCTGTCGGAGTCAGCGCAAAATTATTCGCCTCTGCTACCTGTTTGAGCCACCACTTGTGTTCATGGACAGTGGCGGCGTATTGGCCGTCTGCCACCGCCCGGTTAGCCTGTACCGAATCCTGCAATCCTACCGCGACAATTTTGATGCCATAGTCCGGGGCGATATGCTGAGCAACGTACTCAATCACCTTCTGTTCTCCGGCCATCGCCGGTTCAAAATGGACCTTCAGTGTGGTGCCAAAAGTCACCGCTTGCTGTTGGCGCGACGTAAAGTGCCAGGCGAGAGCGGCTATCACTATCACCACCACCAGCAGCACGATTTTCGGCCAGGTTTTCTTCTGTTTAATTTCAAAGTTCTGCTGAGTCATGATGAATGGCTGCCTTTAGCATGCTGGAGAGCGGCGACCAGGCGGTCACCGGTAAACTGAATAATCTGAATTGTGGCAATCAGTACAATAATGGTGGCAATCATGATGTGATGGTCAAAACGCTGATAGCCATACACCACGGCCAGATAACCGATGCCTCCGGCACCGATGGTCCCGGCAATCGCCGAATACTCAATCATTGAGATCAGGTTGAGTACAATTCCGGCCACAATCGCCGGCAGCGCCTCACTGAGCTGAGCTCCACAGATGATCTGCCACGGTGATCCCCCCGATACCAGACCTACTGCCGTAACTTCGGCGGGCAGTTCGCGCAGCGCGTTCTCTACCAGCCGGGCAAAAAACGGAGTACCGGCGACTATCATTGGCACCACTGCTGCCGGAATACCGATGGTGGTGCCGGTCAGCCAGAAAGTGAACGGGATAATGGCCGCCATCAGCACCAGAAACGGCAACGAACGCCCCATATTTACCAGCCAGCTCAGCACATGATTCAGTCGCGGTCGCGGAAATAACCCGTGACGGGAAGTATTAAATAACACCACACCGATCAGCCCGCCGAGGCTAATCACAAACAACATCACAATCCCCACCATTAGCCAGGTTTGCAGGTAAGCGGGGACCATCAAAGTATGAATCTGACTCCATGGGGTATCCTGGCTCATCACATCAACCGGTTTCATACCGCCTCCTGTAAGGCACTGCGGGCCTGAATGATCTCGGCATTAATCCCCAGCCGGAACAGATGCCGCACCAGTTGTTCTGTGTCGATGCTGTGACGGGTAAAACGCACCGCTACCTGCATCCGACCTGCCAGCCGGTTACCGACCTGCTCGACATGCGCTGCCAGCAGGTCGATTTGCAACGGGTACTGCTGACTCAGCTGACTTATCCAGTCAGCAGCCAGCGGCCGGTCGCCATAACTGAGTTGCAGCAATAAATCCCCCTGCCCGTCTGCCGGTGTTAACGGGAACAACTGGCGACTCAACCGCGATCCGGGATCGGCCAGTAGCTGTGGTAGCTGCCCCTGTTGAATCAGCCGCCCATCCTGAATTTCTGCCACTGCATCCGCAGCACTGCGGACCACATCCATTTCATGGGTGATCAGTACAATCGCCAGCCCGTACTGATCACGCAGTTGCCGCAGCAAGCCGAGAATGGCAGCGGTTGATTGCGGGTCCAGCCCGGAGGTGGCTTCATCCGCCAGCAGCACCTGCGGCTTTAGCGCCAGTGCCCGTGCAATGCCTACCCGTTGCCGCTGGCCCCCGGAAAGTTGCGCCGGATAGTGCTGAGCTTTGTCCGCCAGCCCGACATTCTCCAGCAACTCCCCCACATGTTTTTTGATATCACGCGGCACCACTCGCAGCCATTCCAGTGGCAGAGCCACGTTCTGCCACACCGTTTTACGTTGCAGCAATGCCGAAGACTGGAAAACCGTGCCAATAGCACGTCGTTCACGGCGCAATGCTTCTCCTGACAGCCGCGACAAATCGTTGCCGTTGACCCGGATGCTGCCGGAGGTGGGTCGTTCCAGCAGGCTGATGCAGCGGGCAAGGGTCGATTTCCCGGCGCCACTTGGCCCCAGTACCGCAGTAATCGAAGCCGGTGGCACTGTCAGCGAAATGCCTTTCAGCACTTCGGTGACACCATTTGCACTGAGGTACTGCTTATGCAGATTATCAATTTCGATCATTGGCAGATTCCTCAGGAGGCGGAGACCCGGTAACCGGCTCCCGGATGGGGTGCCTGCAACCGTGGTCCCTGATTAAACAGCTTTTCACGCAGCGTACCGGGCTGGTAATCCTGCTTATACACACCACGTTTTTGCAGCTCCGGTACTAACAGCTCCACCACGTCACTAAACGTTTCATGGGTCAGTGCGTAGGCCAGATTGAAACCATCAACATCGGTTTCTTCCACCCAGCTTTGCAGTTCATCGGCCACCGTTTCGGCGCTCCCAACCAGCAGCGGACCAAACCCGCCAATACCCACCCAGTCCGCCAGAGCTTCGACGGTCCACTGCCGGTCAGGATCGGCGGTCGAGAAGGTTTCTACCGCTGACTGAATGGCATTGGTATGCAGGTGTTTCAGCACCTGGTCCGGCCGGTACTCACTGAAATCGATTCCCGTCCAGCCGGAAATCAGCGTCAGAGCCCCTTCGTAGCTGACATACTTTTTGTAGTCCTGCCATTTGGCCCGTGCCTGCTGATCGGTTTCACCAACGATGACGGTCTGCAAATTGAAAATCAGAACACTACGCGGGTCCCGGCCAGCTTCTTCGGCCCTGCGGCGAATATCTGCCACCGTTTTTTTCAGCAATACCTTCGACGGTGCCGCAACAAACACGCATTCTGCATGCTCTGCGGCAAACTGTTTACCCCGGCTGGAGGCACCTGCCTGATAGAGCACCGGGGTACGCTGCGGCGAGGGTTCACACAGATGAATACCCGGCACCTGGAAAAAATTCCCCTGATGGTTAATCGGATGGATTTTCTGTGGATCGCTGAAAATACCGCGCTGACAGTCACGCAGTACCGCATCATCTTCCCAGCTCCCTTCCAGCAGCTTGTAGACCACCTGCAAATACTCGTCGGCATAATCGTAACGGGCGTCATGTCCGGTCTGCGCTTTATGGCCGATATTGCGGGCGCCGCTTTCCAGATAAGAGGTGACAATATTCCAGCCAACACGGCCTTTAGTCAGGTGGTCGAGCGTTGAAAGACGGCGGGCAAACGGATACGGATGTTCAAACGAAAGTGAAGCCGTCAGACCAAAACCAAGATGTTCGGTGACCAGTGCCATCGGGGTAATCAGTGCCAGAGGATCATTAACCGGCACCTGGGTTGCGTTACGAATGGCGGCATCGGAAGTGCCGTTGTAGACATCATAAATGCCCAGCACATCGGCAATAAACAACCCGTCGAATTTCCCGCGTTCCAGCAGACGAGCCAGATCGGTCCAGTACTCCAGATCTTTGTACTGCCATGAGCGGTCACGCGGATGGGCCCACAGCCCTGGTGACTGGTGCCCGACACAGTTCATATCAAAGGCATTAATACGGATTTCACGTTGCGAAGGCATAAAGAGCTCCCCGGGCCGAAGCGGGCAGCACTCAGCCGCCGGTTCACCCGTTATTGTTGTTTTCAGGAAAATGCAGGTTATTCAGAAAAGTGGTTATCCGGCTGGCGGTAACTTCCGACATCGCCCTTCGCCGGGCGGGTTTTGTAGTTTCAGCAGCTCCCGGGCCAGTGCTTCAGCATGATCGGCAACCTGGGGCAGCCCCATCAGTTCGCCAAAACGGGCGCGGGCGGCAGGACCAGCCACATACAGCCGGGCAGAGGTTTCTCCCCGGGCGTTGATAGCCTGCGATTGCTGACTGACCTGAATGCCCAGCCCGAGTGGGTCGGCACAGATCAGTCCATCGCGGGTTAACTGGCTGAGCAGCGCATCACTACTGAGCAGAGAGCCGTGAGCAGGACCGGTGGTCACAATCAGTTTATCTACGGTCAGGCGCTGTTCGGCGGCTCCGCGTGGACGCAATGTCAGGGTCAGGGTTTGTTCATCCGCAGTAACTGCCGCTAAATGTGCGGCGATAACCTGCAACTGTCCGCTGGACTGCCATTGCTCCAGTACCGCATTAATCTGCGGGGCAATCCGGTAACGATGAACATCCCACCAGGGGCGCAGATAGCGCAGAAAACGCTGTTGTTCTGCGAGCGGTAGTTGCTGCCAGATTTTTTGGCCATTCCTGCGGATATCATCAAGGATCAGTTGCCACGGAAGTTGCTGTTGTGCCGCAGCCGCAACTTCCTGGCGGATACGCCTCAGCCAGCCACGGGCGGTCGCCGGTTGAGGAAGGGCATAATCCAGTGTCAGGGTTGGAAAACTGCCGCTAAGGTTCGGACGCGGCAGCAAACCACGCCGCGAAAATGCCACGATGCTACCGCGGTGCCCCTGTCGGTGCAGTGATGCAACCACGTCAGACATGGTCAGACCGCTGCCGATAATCGCGACACGATCATCGGGTTTTACCTCAGCCAGTGCGTTGGCCTGCCAGGGATCGGCAATCAGTGCCGGCGAATGGCGAAAAGGTTTGAGTAGTGAAGGCAGAGCCGGGGGCGGATGACTGATTGCCAGCACCAGGTCATCGACGGGGAAATGCTGCCCGTCAGCCGTAATAATCTCACCCTGTTGCAACGCAACCGCTTTAGATTGCACGAATCTGACTCTGACCGGCGAGACGTCACTTGCCTTGCGAAATTGCTCTCCGACCCAGGCACCAAACTGTGAGCGTTGTGGATAGACGCTGCCGTCATGCCACAGCGCCTGCGGATCGTCGTGAAAAGCCGGTGAAGCCCGGAACCAGCGATCAAACTCCCCTTCTTCGGCTGCACTCAGGTACATGCGCGCCGCAGGCACATTAATACGGTGAGACGGATCGACACTGCCGTAAGCAACCCCACGTCCGGGCTCCGGACGGGGTTCAATCAGCGTTACATCCAGCCCGGCATTGCCGTAACGGGCCAGATGAATCGCTAAGGCTGTGCCGCTAAAACCACCGCCCACAATAACAATATGCCGCTCAGCCATAGTCAGTCTCTGTCAAACGCGGCACAGGCCGCCGATAAACGAATATAGGCCAGCAAACCGCTGATCCCCACAGGTTCTGACAACGTCCGCGGTGGAAATTCAACCGGCTGTCTGGCCATTGACGTCCTTGCCAGTTCACTGTTCTCCAGCCCGCCGGGAACATTCTCTTCCCGGGAAGAGGCCGGAATGGTCTGTGAATCACTGTGATAACGCATTACGCCTCCTTCACCGTGGCAGTGGCCGGTTTACCCGGACGCAAATCACCACCAATGGTCTCACCGAAGGGCCCCGTATTCACCGTTTGCTGCTGCCGGGCAGTATTGGCCGCCAGTGGCAATAATGGCATCACCAGTTCCGCAAAACGATAGGCTTCCTCAAGATGCGGATAACCGGAGAAAATAAAATTAGTGATCCCCAACGCCTGATACTCACGAATACGTTCAGCCACCTGCTGCGGGTTTCCTACCAGTGCGGTGCCAGCTCCGCCACGTACCAGCCCGACCCCGGCCCACAGATTCGGGCCAATGCGCAGTGACTCACGGGAACCACGGTGCAGGGCACTCATCCGCGCCTGGCCTGCTGAATCCATACGGGAGAAGATTTTCTGAGCGGCGGCAATCGTATCGTCATCCAGATGGGCAATCAGCTGATCAGCGGCTGCCCACGCCTGCTCTTCAGTTTCCCGCACAATGACATGCAGACGAATACCAAATTCCAGAGTGCGCCCCTGCTCTGCCGCGCGCTGACGGACTACTGCCAGCTTTTCGGCCACCTGATCCACCGGTTCTCCCCAGGTCAGATAAGTATCAATCTGGCTGGCCGCCACGTCGATAGCATCCTCAGAAGAACCACCGAAGAACAGTGGCGGACCTTCCGGTTGCACCGGCGGAAACAGGACTTCAGCACCTTCAACACGAATATACTCACCGTGAAAATCGACTTTTTCACGCTTCAGCAACCGCGAATAGACCTCAAGAAACTCTTTGGTCACTTTATAACGTTCCGCGTGGCTCAGGAAAATACCGTCACCTTTGTTTTCCACCGGATCACCGCCGGTCACCACATTGATCAGCAAACGGCCTTCTGACAGCCGGTCCAGCGTCGCTGCCATACGGGCGGCCAGTGATGGCGGCTGTAATCCCGGGCGAACGGCCACCAGATAACGCAGTTTTTTGGTGAGTGGTGCCAGAGCTGCCGCCACCAGCCAGGAATCCTCACAACTTTTGCCGGTCGGAATCAGTACCCCGTAGTAACCCAGATTATCCGCCGCCAGCGCAACCTGTTGCAGATAAGGAAGATCCACCGGACGACCACCCTCGGTGGTGCCAAGGTAACGGCCATCACCATGGGTCGGCAGAAACCAGAATACGTTGATATTTTCCTGTGCTGAATCGCTCATTATCCATTTCCTATATAACTATATCTAAAAATATCAGATAGAAAGTCAATGCTTTGGTTATAAAAAGCGAAGCAGGAAACATGCCACAATTAACGACAATCATTTTCTTATAAATCAACAAATTAAAAATCTACGCTTTACGGCGAATTGCTGCATTTGCAGCATTGTTCATCACCATCCTGCTGCAAATGCAGCAAAGTGCCGTTTTGCCATCTCGCCGCCAGCACCGGGAAACGGTATGGTGACCTTTTAGCCTTCTGCGGAATTACTCAGATGACAACTCAGGGCCCTGCACTGATCGATCCGGCATCGATAGCCTTTCAGAGTGTGCTTGACCGGCTGGCACCGACCGATGCCACAGTGCTGATCATTGGCGAAACCGGAACCGGTAAAGAAGTTGTGGCGCGTTATCTGCATCACAACAGCCCACGCCGACAGCAACCATTTCTGGCGGTTAACTGTGGCGCACTCACCGAAAGCCTGGCTGAGTCGGAACTGTTTGGTCATGAGAAAGGAGCATTCACCGGGGCTGGCGAACGTCACGCTGGCTGGTTTGAAGCCGCAGAAGGCGGAACACTGTTGCTGGACGAGATTGGTGAACTGAGCCTGCCGTTGCAGGTGAAACTGCTGCGGGTGTTGCAGGAACGAGAGGTAACCCGTATTGGTTCCCGCAAACCGGTGCGGGTCAATGTGCGGGTGATTGCCGCGACGCATGTCGATCTGGCACAGGCGATTCGCGAGCGGCGGTTCCGTGAGGACCTCTATTACCGTCTGAATGTTGCCGCGGTTACGTTACCGCCGTTGCGTCAGCGGCGTGAGGATATCCCGCTACTGGCGGAGCATTTTCTGAGGCTGTATGCGCGCCGTCTTGGCCGTCCGCAGTTGCAACTGACCGACGAAACGATGGCAGCGCTGATCAATTATCCGTGGCCCGGCAATATCCGTGAACTGGAAAATACACTGCATAACGCGGTGTTACTCAGCAAAGAGCCGGTGATTAATCCGCAACAGTTACGCCTTACAGCGGCAGAACCGCAGCCTCTGCCACCGGGAGAGGCTGCGCTGGATGACTTTATGCGTCAGCAACTGACCGGCGGTGGCACACGGCTCTATCAGCGGGTGCTGGATACGTTGGTGCGTAATGCTTATGAATTCAGCGGCAGTAATCAGCTACAAACGGCCCAGCTGTTAGGTATCAGCCGCAATACTTTACGTACCCACCTCGCCCATCTCGGGCTGATTAAGCCCAGACGCAGCCTGACGGTTCAGCGGCAACCTGCGACACCCCATCGTCTGCAACATGAACGGGAGCTGCGGATTGGTTATCAGAAGTTTGGAAATCTCGGGATACTTAAGGCCCGTCAGTCGCTGGAACAGCAACTGGCCGGCAGCGGCGTCAGCGTTTTGTGGAGCGAATTCCCTGCCGGCCCGCAGCTGCTACATGCACTCAGCCACGGTGAAATAGACTTCGGTACCACCGGCGAAGTACCGCCGTTGTTTGCCCAGGCGGGAGAAAACCGGGTGTTGTATGTGGCCTGGGAACCGGCAGCCCCTGAAGGAGTGGCTCTGATGGTGCCCGCTGACAGCCCGGTCAGCACCATCGCCGGTTTGCGGGGTAAACGGATAGCGGTCAATAAAGGTTCTAACGTTCATTATCTGCTGGTACAGATTCTTGATGAAGCAGGCCTGACTCTGGATGATGTCAGAGTCGTCTACTCTCCCCCCAAATATCCCCTGACTCCGAGTGATTATCTGGCCGTCGATGCCTGGATGATGTGGGATCCGCTGTTAAGCGCTGCCGGGCTTGACGGGCAGTTACGGATGCTTGCCGATGGCCGGGGACGGGTTAAGAATCACCAGTTTTATCTGGCACACCGTGAATTTGCGGCACATTCCCCCGATCTGCTGCACCAGCTAATGGAGGCATTAGCCCGGACCGGACGCTACATTAATACCCACCGTGAGGATGCGGCAGCGCTGTTATCTGCTGAACTGGGGTTATCTGCAGAGTCAATGAGCCATGCACTGGCCAGGCGCAGTCATCTGACGCAAAAAATGGATCTGACCATCATCCGTGATCAACAGGCGATTGCCGACCGCTTCTATGCTTTGGGGCTGCTGCCACGGGCAATTAATGTCCGTGACGCGGTGTGGCAGGAATAACGGCAAACAATAACGCTGACCGGAACCGGTCAGCGGAACGTCTCATTCTGCCTCTGCCTGCGGCTGCGGCTGCGGCGGCAAAGGCAGACCATCGACAGCAATTAATCAATGCCCATAGCTGAACGCAGGGTATAGAACAGGTCGGTCTGGTCGGTCAGTCCCACCACATTCGCTGCATACGGGCCATAAGCGGCGATACGCAACTGGGTTCCGGTGTGTCCCTGTGAGTCCAGTTCAGAATTGCCATAACTGATGGTCATATCGCTGTCATCTTTGGTATGGAGTTTCTGAGTCAGACCGGGGGCTTTGCTGTCATTAGCAATAATCTGGCTGGAATGCGCATGATCGGCAGTGACAATCACCAGCGTGTTGCCATCTTTGCGGGCAAACTCCAGTGCTTTCTGTACCGCTTCATCCAGATCGACGGTTTCACCTATCTGGCCGCACGGATTCGCTTCATGGTCCTGTTTGTCGATTGAGGCACCCTCTACCTGCAGGAAGAAGCCCTGTGGGTGGTTTTCCAGCAGCTGAATGGCTTTGTCTGTCATTTGAGCCAGTGTCGGGATGGATGAATTTCGTTGCTTATTCACTTCACAGGTCACCGCCTGCTGCTCCAGGTTACCATGATAAGTTGCTTTCGGCCCCAGCCAGCGAACCGGCATGTTTCCTTCGGCAAACAGGCCCAGTACCGGCTTATCATTGCTGGCAGTAGTCACCGCCGCCAGACCTGCCGCATCGGTCACCCACTGGTAGCCGCGTTCTGTTGCTTGCTGTTGCAGGGTTTTGCCCTGCCATTCACCGGCTTTGGCGGTCTCGCTAAAACTTTTTGCTCCACCGCCCAGAGTCACATCTGCCCGGGTATTCAGTAGTTGTTCGGTGATCGATCCTTTACCGCCCTTTTCCAGCGCATTGTCCGGGCAAACACTGGTGGTTTTCTCTGGGCCATAACACTTGCGCGAGGTAACATGCGCAATCAGCGCTGCCGGCGTAGCATCCTGCAATTCTGCGGTGGAGACATTACCGGTGGCCTTACCGGCGGCTTTTGCCAGTTCGAGGATTGTCGGCTGCGCATGGCCGTTAACATCAACGCCAATCGCGCCATTATAGGATTTTACACCGGTCGCCCAGGCCGTCGCCGAGGCTGCCGAATCAGTGACATAGTCCGGTTTATGAGTTTTTTTATCCAGCGAATAGTGGGTGTACTGGCCAGTGAGGGGGAGTGCATCAATCCCTTTAAAGAAACCACCCGCACCTTCTGCATAATTACGGGCAGCGGTAATTTCTGAATCGCCCATGCCGTCGCCAATCAGCAGGATCACATTTTTCGCCCGCTGGTTGCTCAGCGAGGCTCTGATAGCCTCGGTTTGATCCCCGGTAAGGCGGCGTGCTCCGCCCGGCTGGGTAAGATCACCCTGCGCTGCACGACTGTAAGCCGCGACATCGGCATAACTACTGACAGAGACTGATGCCGCCAGCAGCGACAGAACAAATAACGTGTTGCGCCTCATAACTATGACTCTCCGTGACTAAGTTTTACAAAGTGTGTCATAGTCACAGTCTGCGACATAACCATGACATTTTTGTGTCACCGGGATGGCAGTATGATGGCGATAAACAGTGAGGGTAATGCGCGGGATAAGGGGACTGCGGGAAACAGAGCCGGTGCCCGGCGGCGGCATGCCGCCAGGCCCGCAGTATTACTGTACGACGTCCCAGCTGCCGTTATCTTTCACCAGACTAATCTGGGTGACCGATTTACGCTCACCGACAAACGGTGCAGTAATATCGACTTCCACTTTACAGTTGTACTGGGCGCCTTTGCCTGCCTGATCGCAGGAAATTTTGCGCAATGAATGCAGTTTGGTCATGAAACCATCGGTCTGAATGGCACTGCCAGCCATTTTCTGCACCCGGGCATTGGCATCATCGATATTTTTCTGCACTGCCTGAGTGATATCGGTTTCTGAAGGCTCGCTGTTACAGCCAGCCAGAGCAAACACTATAGCGGCAGCGGAAAGTATACGTAATTTTTTCATCGGTTTGGGTTCCGTCAGTTACGGCAAAAGAGATACCGGCCGTCGTCACGACAACCGGTATGAATGGTTATTTCAGGGTCCAGGTGAGGACTGGCGCTTTGTCGGTAACAGCATCGTAATTGTTGTGGTAGAACTGGATATCAGTACGAATCAAAGTGGTGTTCACCGAAACGTTGTCAGCATCATAGCCACTGATCAGTAAATAAGCCGTGGCATCTGTAGTGAATACTGCCGGAGCCATTGCAGTAAACAATCCGGACAGCCTGCGGGCATCTTCTTCATCTTTTGGCGTCAGCGCGCAGGTGGCGATATTTTTTACCAGGTTAATCTTCACATTCTGCCGGCTGCTATATAGCGTCTGTGGGCCATATTTCAGGCTATCGTTACAACCCGTCATGGTGATCGGGAAAGATTTTTTAGTGAAGTCATAGTCACCCGGCTTGCGGATTCCCAGATAAGCATCTGTAATTATTTGCTTAGAAGCAGCATCTTTTTTACCATTCATCCGGTAGTTCATTTTACTGATCTGAATCAGCTTCACGCCCTTCCACGCATCCAGTTCCTGATTGATCCGCGCCAGCTCCGCCGCTTTCATATCATTCTTCTTAAACGGATCTTTCTCTGAATTCCAGGCAGCACTCAGCAGGCCGAGTTTCTCGTCATCGCTCACCTGACGGCCAGAATTCTCCAGGAATAACAGCATCAGTTGTTGCTGGTTCACTGGTTTAAAATCACTGTCCGGTGCACTCTGAGCAGCAGTGATCTCTTTCTCCAGCGCTGCATCCTGTGCTGCCTGGCGGGCTTTAGCTTCGGCTTCGGCTTTGGCTTGTTCTGCTGCTGCCTGTTCCTGCTTCTCACGCCATGCTTTCTGTTCCGGCGTTTCATCAATCTTCACGACTTTAAACGCTTCCTGGCGGGTACCGGCATAAACTGAGCGGTTATCCACCACGATATGCCCGGCGCTGTCTTTACTCAGCGCATAGCTGACCTGGCCTTTCAGAGCAACGCCTGAGTTGCGCTCATCAGTCAGCGTGGCATTGACCTTACATTGGGAAATTTCTTTGGTGGACTGGTCTTCATCCTGAGTAAACCCATCCAGTACCACTTTAGCGTGGCTCAGAGCATCCGGATCATTACCCAAAGCACCGGTTTTTTCGGCAATAACATTCAGAATGCGCTGTGCCAGATTTTGCTGAATATCGGCTGAACCACAGTCGATATCATTTTTTTTACAGCCAGAGAGGGCCGCGACTGCGACCACCAGTAACGCCAGTTTAAATTTCATAGAGCCTTTCCATGTCAGAAAATCCCTGAATCAGGGATAAAAGTTAAAAACAGCAACGGTTTATTGGTCGTGCTGATCCGGTAATTTGCTGCTTTTAGCAGTTGCCGGCATTGCTACACATCGCACTCCGGTCAGCCAACTCATTAGCGAAACTAACCAGATTGCAGATATTTTTATGATGAAAGTCCGGTAAGACTGCTTTTCGTGATATCAGAGTTGTACAACACACAGTCCCGAACTGGCTGATTTTTAACCTTACCTGGCAGTACTTCGCCTTCTGAAATGTTAAGAAATCGACAGGATAATAATTCAGAGCCAATTTATTCGTAACGAAAAAAAATGTTTTTTAGTAATTTTTTTAATCTGAACACATTTGCTAATCAATTGACCGGCCGCTGGCAGGCTGACCGGAAGGCAGCATTGCTGCCTGACACAACGCCGCCTAACTCTGCTATCAGGCGGACAACTCGCTGAACGTGTCGGCAAAGGAAAACGTGCTGGCGGGCGCCGATTGCGGATTCTCGTCCCAGGCCACCTATAAACCTGAAGTACATCCAACCGTGGTTCGTGAGAAATTTCGCGCCCTGCGTGCTGGTGCGGATATTGCCAGTCGTAAACTGTGGAATAACTGATAGTTCCCTGCTGTCGCCACACAGCGGCGCAGGATTATCTGTGGTTATCACTATAATTTCCCGTGACAATCACTGGAATAGCTCACTTCCTGTACACTTATCACTCTATTCTGCTCTCACCCCCTGATTATGCACTAATAGCGTGCAATTCCTGCACCGTCTGTTGTGCTGTGAACCATTTTGATCGCCCGTCTCATCATAAAAACCTAAAGAAATACTTATAAATCATCCTGTCAGATGACTGGCACAGTTATTGCTCTGTTAATGGTTAACGGAAGTAAAAGAGGACCGTTATGAAAATTGCAATCTGGCAGGCACAAAGCAGTTACTGCGATTATGACGCCAATCTGGTCAGGCTGAGCCGTGCTCTGCAACAGGCCAAAGCGCAACAGGCAGAGTTGCTTATCACCCCGGAAATGTTCATGTCTGGTTATGTATTACGCCACCATTTACCGGCACTGGCCGACAGTTTTCCGCTGACCGCGTTGCAGGCTCTGGCCCGGGAGCAACAAATGGCAATGGTCATCACCGGGCCGCTGGCCGAAAACGGCAATATCTTTAATGCGTCCTGGTTGATTAGCGATCAGGGTGAACTGCTGGCGGTTTACCGCAAAACTCACCTGTTCGGCGAACTGGATAAACAGCAGTTTACTGCCGGTGATCAGCCCGTCTGCATCGCCCGTTATAAAGGGCTGAATATTGCCATGCTGATTTGCTACGACGTTGAATTCCCGGAGACGGTGAGGGCAGCAGCCAAAGCAGGCGCCCATCTTATCGCGGTAGCTACCGCACAAATGAAACCTTTCACTTTTGTTAACCGGCACCTGATTGCCACCCGAGCCTGGGAAAACCAGCTGTACGTCGCCTATGTCAACCAGATCGGTCGTGAACAACATCTGGAATATGTCGGACTGAGTCTGGTCGCCGCCCCTGATGGTTCCGTGATTAGCCAGGCATCTGAAACGGAAGAACAGTTGCTCTACGCGCAGATAGAACCTTCGACGGTCGTCAGCGCTCAGCACAACAATCCTTACCTGAAAGATTTACGGACCGACATTTTTTAAAATTCAAAGAGATATAAGGAATTCACTATGACTCAGGCTAAAACCAGCCCCCGCCCCGCCAGACTCAGTGGCAATCTGGGAGTGGGCAGTATCGTATTTATGGTGATTGCCGCCGCAGCCCCGCTTACCGTGATTGGCGGTAACGTGCCACTGGCTATCGGTACCGGCAATGGTGTCGGCGCTCCCTTCGGCTTTCTGATAGCTTCACTTATCCTGTTAGTGTTTGCTGTGGGATTTGTAGCAATGACGCCGCATGTTAAACAGGCCGGAGCCTTCTATTCTTATGTCACTCAGGGGCTGGGGTTACGTGCCGGAATGGGTTCAGCTTATCTGGCACTGGTCACCTACACGGCTATCCAGGCCGGGGTCTATGGTTATATGGGCTGGGCGGTGAACGACCTGGTAGTGCATTATGGCGGTCATGCTCACCCCTGGTGGATGTACTCTCTGCTGGCGATAGCTGCCGTTGCTATTCTCGGTTACCGGCATATTGAGCTCAGCTCAAAAATCCTTGGTATTGCGCTGGTACTGGAAATCGGTGTCGTGCTGATCATGAATTTTTCGATTCTGCATAAAGGCGGCGCCGAGGGAATCAGCCTGGTCTCTTTTGAACCCACGGCTGCATTTAGCCACGGCCTGGGCATTGCCGTGCTGTTTGCTCTGACCGGGTTTATTGGCTTTGAATCCACCGCGATTTTCCGTGACGAATCCAGGAACCCGGAAAAAACCATTCCCCGTGCGACCTATCTGGCAGTCGTTATTATTGGGGTCTTTTACACCTTCTCGGCCTGGGCGATGATTGTTGGCAGCGGCTACTCCCATGCCGTCAGCGTGGCCAACAATACTCTGAGTGGTAACGGCAATATGCTGCTGGATATCGCCCGCCAGTATAATGGTGCCCTGCTGAGCAACACCATTCAGGTGTTACTGATCAGCAGCATTTTCGCCTGCGTACTGAGCTTCCATAATGTACTCGCCCGCTACCAGTATGTTCTGGCCGGACAGGGTTTTATGCCTAAATTCTTATCCGCAGTTCACGGAGAACATCAGTCGCCGGCAAATTCGTCTCTGGTACAGTCGCTGACAGCTCTGTTGCTGATTATTGTCTGCGCGCTTTGTAAACTGGAACCACTGACTCAGGTCTTTGGTTTTATGGCCGGAATTTCTACCGTCGGAATCGTATTACTGATGTTGCTGACCAGCATCTCGGTAGTGATGTTCTTTAAGAAAAACAGCACCCTGTCTCAGGGAAAACGCTTAAGAACTTTTTGGATCCCGGCACTGGCTGTGGTCGCACTGGCTGTATCGCTGCTTATGGTACTGTCCAACTTTACCACGCTCACCGGAGGCAGCCTGTTTATCAGCACCCTGCTGGCAGTCATTCCCGTGGCAGCACTGCTTATTGGTTATTCGGTGATTAACAAACGTCAGATACTGGTAAGTGGCCTGAGCTCATGATGTCTACTCATACAGCCAGCTGCCGGTAAAATTATTCAACGGATACCGTCTATGCCGCTGTTTCGTTAATCCGGAACAGCGGCATATATTCCTGCCAGTCGTCCTGCCATTCAGGATTCCGCCACATGTTTGTCATCTGTGTTTGTTACGTTGAGCTCTGCTGCAGGGCGCCATCTCCACGGTTCTGGCCTCCGCCTGGATCTGCGGTTAGAGGAAAATACCTTGTTACAGCTAACGAGAGATTGCATGCAACGGCCAAACAAGGTTAATTTCAGAAGGTATTTTCAAACACCACCACTCAGCCTGACGGCCAGCTCGTTTAATCATCATGTATTGCCAGTGATTATCTGTGCACACCTCGTTCCTGAGGGCGGGTCACGCTGAGTCTGTTATTTGCCCTACCTGATGCCATCGTTCCTGATTTATTAATCCCGGAGGTTTTATGGTTTTCCCTGGCAAAGCTGACATCATTCTGACAAATGGTAAATTTCACACCGTCGATCGCCAGCAACCGCTGGCCGATGCGGTGGCAATCTGCGATGGTAAGTTCCTTGCAGCAGGTACTCAGGCAGAAGTGATACAATATCACGACGAGTCTACCAGGGTTATCGATTTGCAGGGACATACCGTTATTCCTGGCCTGAATGACTCCCATCTGCACCTGATCCGTGGCGGTCTGAATTATAATCTGGAGCTGCGCTGGGAAGGTGTTCCCTCGGTAGCCGATGCCCTGCGGATGCTGAAAGAGCAGGCATTACGCACCCCTTCTCCACAATGGGTACGGGTTGTTGGTGGCTGGACCGGGTTTCAGTTTGCCGAACGCCGGATGCCTACCCTGGAAGAGATTAACCAGGCCGCTCCGGATACCCCGGTATTTGTATTACATCTGTATGACCGGGCGTTACTTAACCGCGCGGCCCTCAAAGTGGTCGGTTACACCAAAGATACTCCAAACCCACCCGGCGGTGAGATCCAGCGTGACAGCCAGGGAAATCCGACCGGCATGCTGATTGCCCGACCGAATGCCAGCATCCTGTATGCGACACTGGCAAAAGGGCCGAAATTACCGCTGGATTTACAGATAAACTCCACCCGGCAGTTTATGCGTGAGCTGAACCGGCTCGGACTGACCAGTGCGATTGATGCCGGTGGCGGTTTCCAGAATTACCCGGAAGACTATCAGGTGATTAATGAACTGCATCAGCAACAGCAGATGACAGTGCGAATTGCCTATAACCTGTTTACCCAGCGCCCGGGCCATGAGCTGGAAGACTTCGAAAAATGGACCGACATGCTCGCTCCGGGCCAGGGCAGTGATTATTTTCGGCACAATGGCGCCGGTGAGATGCTGGTCTTTTCTGCTGCCGATTTTGAAGACTTTCTGGAACCGCGTCCGGACCTTGCTCCGGGCATGGAAGATGAACTGGAGCGGGTGGTTCGTCACCTGGTTGAGCACCGCTGGCCGTTCCGGTTACATGCTACCTACGATGAGTCCATCAGCCGGATGCTGGATGTATTTGAAAAAGTTGATAAAGACATTCCTTTTGCCGGGCTGCACTGGTTCTTTGACCACGCAGAAACTGTCACTCAGCGCAATATTGACCGGATTAAGGCATTAGGCGGCGGGATTGCGGTCCAGCACCGGATGGCTTTTCAGGGCGAATATTTCGCAGAACGTTATGGGATGGAAGCCACCCGCCATACTCCTCCGGTGGCGAAAATGCTGGAAACCGGCGTTCCGGTTGGCCTGGGGACGGATGCCACGCGCGTCGCCAGTTACAATCCCTGGACCGCACTTTACTGGCTGGTTTCCGGACGTACTGTCGGTGGTATGCAGATGTACGACGTCAATGCCCGCCTCGACCGTGATACCGCGCTAATGTTGTGGACACGGGGAAGCGCCTGGTTCTCGACAGAACAGGATAAAAAGGGGCAGATTGCCGCAGGGCAACTGGCCGACCTGGCGGTGCTCAGCAAAGATTACTTTAGCGTTCCGGAAGAAGAAATTAAGGGTATCGAATCGGTGCTGACCGTGGTGGATGGCAATATTGTCTATGCCGCCGGGACATTCAGTGATTTGGCTCCCCCGCCAATCCCGGTGCTGCCGGAATGGTCACCGGTCGCTACGGTGGGTGGTCACTACCGGAGCGCCCCGCCAACAGCGGTAACCCGCACGGGAATGCAGGCACGCGCCCATCAGTGCAGTGGTCCCTGTGGCGTACACAGCCATGCACATGATTTTGCCCGCCAGGCCGCGTTACCAGTCTCTGAAGAAAATGCTTTCTGGGGAGCGCTGGGATGTAGCTGTTTTGCTTTTTAATCCACAGCCATTTTTTGCGGTGCTGAGTTTTCGCAGATCCTGTGTCTTTTCAGGTATGCAACTTAGCATCCGCAAATTCAGTACAGATTTTCAGGATATTAACAGGAAACGGAGTTTCCGGATGTTTGCACGGCCACGCTCCCGGAACACGGGCATTAATGAATCTCCATACACTTGAGGTCTTATTATGTCATTTTTTAATACTCAGGACGGCACGCAGATCTATTTTAAAGACTGGGGAACCGGTAAACCGGTACTGTTCAGCCACGGCTGGCCGCTCGATGCAGATATGTGGGATAGCCAGCTTAATTTTCTGGCTGAAAACGGCTACCGTGTCATCGCCTTTGATCGCCGCGGATTTGGCCGTTCAGAGCAGCCGTGGGAAGGGTATAACTACGATACCTTTGCCTCCGATATTAATGACCTGATTAATCACCTGGATTTGCAGAGTGTTACTCTGGTGGGATTCTCAATGGGTGGTGGCGATGTAACACGTTATATCGGTCACTACGGAACGGCCAGAATTGACGGACTTGTGCTGCTGGGTGCGGTGACTCCGGTGTTTGGCGCGATTGAGGGCAACCCGAACGGCGTCGATTTATCAGTATTTGAAGGGATTCGCCAGGGGCTGCTTAATGACCGTGCACAGTTTATCAGCGACTTTGCCACTCCATTCTACGGTACCAATGCGGGACAGAATGTTTCGGATGGCGTGCTGACCCAGACCCTGAATATTGCCTTGCTGGCATCACTTAAGGGCACTGTCGATTGCGTGACTGCGTTCTCTGAAACTGACTTCCGTTCTGATGTGGCAAAAATCGATGTCCCCACCCTGGTGATCCACGGCAGTAACGACCAGGTCGTGCCGTTTGAAGCGACAGGTAAGGTTGCCGCAGAGACTATCAGTAATGCTACTCTAAAAGTCTACGAGAACGGTCCTCATGGCTTTGCGGTTACTCATGCAAAACAACTGAACCACGACTTGCTGGATTTCCTGAAAACCCTCTGAGCCACAGCGACGACTGTTGCCGGAGAAGGTTAGCTGGCAAAAAAAACAGCCATACCCGGGGGTATGGCTGTTACTGGCGACTCAGATAACCAGAAGTTTTAGCGGGTCGGATGATTCACTTCAACCGGACGCAGGTCAAACAGCAACACTTCCGCCTGTTCACCCCCGGTAAAACTCAGTGTGGTTTCATTACGAACCCGGGCACCGTCACCGGCAGCGAATTTCACGCCGTTCACCGTAATACTTCCGCGGGCAACGTGAATATAGGCATAACGATCCTCAGGCAGCGTGACAGTCTGCTGTTCATCACCATCAAACAGTCCGGCATAAATACGGACATCCTGTTTGATTTTCAGCGATTCGCCGGCGCCATCCGGAGAAATAATCAGTTTAAACTGACCCCGTTTGTCGGCTTCCCCGACCGATACCTGCTGATAGCCAGGAGCAGTCCCTTTTTCAGCCGGAACAACCCAGATTTGCAGGAAATGCACGCCTTCCTGCCGCGAATGGTTAAATTCGCTGTGAGTTACCCCGGTACCG
Organism: Tatumella citrea; assembly: GCF_002163585.1. Lineage (NCBI taxonomy): Bacteria > Pseudomonadati > Pseudomonadota > Gammaproteobacteria > Enterobacterales > Erwiniaceae > Tatumella > Tatumella citrea. The sequence continues at coordinate 353,949 of NZ_CP015579.1, read as the reverse complement.
GCACTCATTAACTGCACATCACCCGGGACAATCACCGATCCGGTTCCCATGGAATCTTTATGTTCCAGAGCACCTTCCAGCACATAAGAGATGATTTCCATGTTGCTGTGAGGATGGGCACCAAAACCACGACCTTCAGCCACCTGATCATCGTTAATGACCAGCAGATCAGAAAAGCCGGTCTGTTGTGGATCCCAGTAATTTGCGAACGAAAAGGTATGACGTGAGTACAACCAACCGTGATCACCCAGTCCGCGTTTTTCTGACAGTCGTTGTTCAATCATGATGTTATCCTCTGAATTTAGTAAGACAGGCCAGTGCCCTGTCGATGTATTCAGATTATTGTAAATCACGATAACCATCAATATGGTGAAATAGTAATTACTGTCACGGATAAGTGGACAATATAAGAGGGAAACCGCAGTGGATTCTCCGGACCACCGCAGGAAGACGCCCTGTCAGTCCTGATGCAGCTCTTCCCGGGCCACGGTATGCACGCAACGGGTTAATTTTTCCAGCAACTGAAGTTTCAGGCTCCAGCGATGCCAGTATAAGGGGGTATCTACCGGAAAACCCTCAGCCAGTTCTACCAGGCTACCGTCGGCCAGCAAAGGAGCAGACAGATGTTCCGGCAGCATTCCCCAGCCTAATCCGCGAACAATCGCCTGCAGGTAGGCATAGGTTGAAGGAACAAACTGTAATGGTGGTGAGATCTCATGGCTGGTGAAGCTACGGATAAACTTATTCTGTAAATCATCTTTATGATTAAACATCATCACCGGTGCCTGGTTTAGCGTTTCGGCAGTGACTCCGTGGCTAAAATAATGCTGATAAAATTCCACAGAGGCACAGGCTTTATAGCGCATCGTTCCCAGAAATTCGGTTTTACAGCCCTGCAGTAATGTCGGGTCGGCACTGACAGCGGCCATCACTTCGCCACTTTGCAATAACGAGGCACTGAAATCCTGATCCTCAACCCGCACATCGATAATAATCGCGTGCTCCCGATGAACTGTTTCGATAACACTTAAAAACCAGCCATCTACCGAGTCGGCGTTCACCGCAATCACTGCCTTTTCACGGTGTTGTTCCTGCTGGTTCAGTAAAAAATCGTTCTCCAGCAGTTCTATTTTTTCAGCATAACGATAGAGTTCCTGCCCCGAGCGGGTCGCTTTACATGGACTGCCACGGATAATAAGTACCTGGCCCATCAGTTCTTCAAGAGCACGGATACGCTGGCTGACTGCAGAAGGAGTGATATGCAGTTTGCCGGAAGCCTTTTCAAAGGTCCCGCAGCGAATAATCTCCATAAAGGTTTCGAGAAAGGAGTAGTTAAGCTTCATCGTTAGTTTATCTTATGCGACAGAGATTTAATTAATCTGCCTTAACTCTGCTGTTTCGGCAACCTGCCAGCCAGCCGCTCCCGCCAGTAATCAATGTTGCAGGTCTGCTTCGTGGTAGAAAATCACATTCATGCCGGGGGTATCTTCCACCCGCAGCGAGGTAAAATTATATTTTTTGATCCGGTGATCTTTACCGACAATCGTTTTGTGACCGGAGCCGATAATACTTACCTCGTGCTGCTCCCACATCTCCTTAAACTCCTGACTTCTGTTCTGCAAATCAGTGACAATCTGCGCAAAGCTCTGCTTATCTTCTGCTTCGGCATAATTAGCTCTGAAGGCCGAAATCGTACGTCGGGCAGCATCCTGCCAGTCATAGATAATTGTTTTGTATTCCGGATTAATAAACATCAGTTTCAGTGAGTTGCGATCCTGACTGTCGATCGCCGACCAGTCGAAAATAATCTCCAGTGATGCCTGATTCCAGTAAACGATATCCATATTTGCCAGCCGGACAAAAGCCGGATGCGGTGATAACGCATCAACCATAATGGCTATCGCTGTCGGTACCTCGGTGGTATTTGCCGCTGACGGAGTGCTCCCGGGTACAATAGCCTGCAGGTAATCCTGTTCTGCCGGAGTCAGTCTGAGAACTCTGGCTATTCTGAGCAATGCTGGTTGAGAAATACTGATATCCCGCCCCTGTTCCAGCCAGGTGTACCAGCTGACACTGACCGCGGCCAGTTGGGCAACTTCCTCACGCCGCAAACCTGGCACACGGCGCTGACCGACCGGAAACCCGTATTCAGCAGGGTCGATAGCGGCACGGCGCCTGGTCAAAAAATCTTTCACATCATCGTTACGCGACATTGATTTCTCCTGCCTGTGACCAGTGGTCATAGGATAAATCGCCCCATTTTTTTACCTGAATATCCGGCCTGGTATGGCGCCCGAACACCATTTATTGCCTCATGGCAGGAGATTTTATGTTATCACAGCGCAATCCTTCTCAGGGGAATTCACCCGGGCTACAGAGCGGTAGTCTCCGTACCATGCTGACAGGAATTATTACGCTGATCACCGTGATGGGGATTGGCCGTTTTTCACTGACACCACAGATACCGTTAATGATCCATGACGGGATTATTACCCTCACCAGTGCCGGGCTGCTGGCGGCGATGAATTATGTCGGGTATTTACTTGGCGCACTGCATGCCAGCCGGATTCGCAGTCAGCATACTCTGTATCTGAAAAGCGGGCTGGTTCTGACCATTGCTGTCACCCTGCTGTCAGGAACTACCTCTTCGATGGCTCTGCAATGCCTGTTCCGCTTTCTGTCCGGCATTGGTGGTGCCTGGTCACTGATTATTATCACCTCATGGACGCAACTGGTGCTGGCGGGTAACCGCTCACCCCGCATGTCGGCAGCGGTTTTTACCGGACCGGGTATTGGTATCACACTGACCGGTTTGTTGGCCTGGATTGCCGGTCGCTGGCAGTTTGATTCTTCTGATGCATGGTATCTGTATGGCGGCATCGCGCTGGTCGCGACCCTGCTGATTTTTGGCAGCCTGCCCCGTAGTCTGCCGGTGGCCAGAAACACTGCCAGTGGTGAACGGATGGGAGCTAATTTGCGCCTGTTACTGCTGACTTACAGCCTGGCGGGGTTTGGTTATATTTTGCCGGCAACCTTCCTTTCACAGATGGCTCATGCGTTGTTTCAACACGGCGCTCTGGCAGCATTCTTCTGGCCACTGTTCGGACTTTCCGCAGTCGTCGGCGTGATACTGGTTATTTTGTTTGCCGGGGTCTCTGACACCCGTATCAGTCTCGCTCTGGCTATGGTGCTGCAGGGGGTAGGTGTTGCGGCATCGGTAGTTATCACCGGCACCAGCGGGTTGCTGATCTCCACCATTCTTACCGGGCTGGGATTCCTGTCCATTATGCAGCTCAGTATGCGTCTGGCACGTGAGATCTCCAGCGGTTCGGTTTCTAAAAATGTCGGAACACTGACTGCAGGTTACGCCACCGGCCAGTTGCCTGGCCCGCTGGTCTCTTCTGCAAGTGTGATGGCTTTTGGTTCACTGGAGCCTGCACTCCTGCTGGCGGCAACTGGTCTGGTAGCTGGCGGCGCGGTGGTTTATTTCCTGATTAAAGCGCCAACATAACGGTCATTGTCAGGCGAAATCTGATCTCTGGCTGATCTGTTGAAAATTTATTCAGTTTTTTTGAACCGATACAACAATAAGCTTAGCTATTCACCGACCAGTGACAGGCGTAGCATCACTTTCATCGGAACAGAACGTTCCATACCAACTAATTCAGACTGAGGAAATAACCATGAACACTATCAAAAAAATTGCTGCAGTTGCTCTGTTATCTGTAATTTCTGCCGGTGCATTTGCCCAGACTGTCACCGCTACTGCTTCTACTCTGGACGGTGCTGAAGCGAAAATTGCCGCTCAGGCCAAAGCTGCAGGCGCCAGCTACAATATTATCGAAGCACATGACGGTAACCAGGTGCATATGACTGCAGAACTGAGTAAATAACAGAGTTTCTGTACAGTGCAAAGGGCCGCCTCAGGGCGGCTTTTGCTGTTGGCAACCACACCTTTCTCCCTGGCCGGCCATTGCCGGTGATATCGTTAGATTTCAATCACACTGCTCAATCACGACGCTAACAACAGCCAGAGTATGTGAGCCCCAGAAATTCTCCCTAAAATCAACAAGTTCAGAGAGTGTTAGCACTCAGGTTTTGATTGTGCAGCCATTCACAAGCCAGCCATATCTTCCGGGTAACCTCTTAGACAGGTTTCTTTCTGGAACGGAAGGCTGCCACTTTCATTCGATTACCGCAGGTTGCCATGCTACACCAACGCCGGCGATGAGATTTGCTCAGGTCATGGAACAGCAGGATACAGTCATCAGCTTCACACTGACGCACGAACCTGAATTTGTCACTGGTCACCAGACTCACCAGAGCGTCAGCAACCGGCCAGAGAAGGCCGGACGGACTATCGGATGTCTGATTAACCGCCGTCCGGAATTGCTGCATATCGCCGTCCCATTCAAGCTTCGTCACCGGTTGGCCAGTTAACAGCACCCGGTTAATGACGGTCAAATCCACCGGGATACTATTCATCGCGGCGTGGACAATCATCCTTGCGGTATCACGAAACTCGCGCGCTTCAGCCAGCAATCCCTCAGGAAGCTGCTGATTGATATTGTGCAGTACCCCGGCACGTTCCAGCCAGCTGACAACACTTTGTTCACTGGTCAGGCTGTCCTGACGCTGGCCATCAACCATGTACTCACTATTAATAAAATCGAGCGCCAAATTATCCCCGAGAAACGGGGCATCGGTAACAGAACATTCAGAAGTCATGGTCTCAGGTAACCTAATAAATTTATTTGTCAGGTTACCAAAAAGTAATGTAACCTTCAAACAATCACTTTAAAGGTTACAAGGAATCATTATGTCTGTTTCTGATCTAAATATCGTCACAGCTGCCACATGTCAGCTTAACAACCCGTCACACGGCACCTCTAAGGAGAATCAGGTGAATTACCGTTATGAGCAAGTGAATAATGTCCGAATTTTCTACCGCGAAGCCGGGAATCCAAAATCGCCAACAATATTGCTACTTCACGGGTTTGCCGCCTCATCTTTCATGTTCCGCGATCTTATCCCCGTACTTGCCAGCCGCTATCACGTCATTGCCCCCGATCTGCCAGCGTTCGGCTTTACTGAAGCTCCTTCCGCTAATGAGTATTCTTATACTTTCAGCCAGTTAGCGGAGACTATCGGACAATTCACTGAGCAACTTATGCTTGATAGTTATGCACTTGTGGTGCACGACTACGGAGCCCCAATAGGCTGGCGTCTGGCAATAGCGCATCCGGAACGGGTGACCGCTATTGTTTCTCAGAACGGTAACGCTTATGAGGAAGGACTGGGTGAAGGCTGGGCACCTATTCGTAAATACTGGCACGCCCCCACACAGCAGAACCGGAATGACCTGCATGACTTCCCGACACCGGCATCAATTCAATGGCAATACTTTGAAGGGGTTACTGACACAAGCTCAATTTCACCTGATGGATATACCCTGGAGGGGTTACAAATTTTGCGGCCCGGGATCGCAGAGATTCAACTGGACCTTCTACTGGACTACGCCACTAATGTGGCAATGTATCCTGCTTTTCAACAGTATTTCCGTGATTATCACCCCCCATTGTTAGCCGTTTGGGGTAAGAACGATCCATTTTTCCTTCCGGCAGGGGCACTGGCATGGAAACGTGACATTCCTGATGCAGACATTCGCTTCTTTGATACTGGCCATTTCGCGATGGAGACCCATAGCAGAGAAATTATTCCGGTTATTCATGAGTTTCTGGGAAAAAATATTGAGTAACCACTGGGAATAAATAGCAGGCTGATTATTCAGGTATTGCGGGCCTGTATAGCAGGTTCGCAATATTTTTTAGAAAAGGATCAGGGTTGATATTTGATGTTCAGTTTTTTTGATTCGATACAACAATAAGCTTAGCTATTCACTGACCCTTTCCGGGCGTAGCATAAATTTCATCGGGACAGAACGTCCCACACCAACCCATTTATGCTGAGGAAACAACCATGAAAACCATCAAAAATATTGCTGCTATTGCTCTGTTATCTGTCATTTCAGCCGGTGCGTTTGCCCAGACAGTTACCGCGACCGCCTCGACTCTGGACGGTGCCGAAGCGAAAATTGCCGCCCAGGCCAAAGCTGCAGGTAGCAGTTACAGCATCACCGAAGCTCACTACGGTAACCAGGTGCATATGACGGCCGAACTGAGTAAATAACAGAGTTTCTGTACAGTGCAAAGGGCCGCCTCAGGGCGGCTTTTGCTTTTCCGTATTACCCCCCCCGCTTTGCCTTGTGCTTCCCTTTTTCAATGCTTTTCGGCTTGTAGTAATAATCAGGGAACCCGCCGCAGTATTACAGCGAAATTTCCTCTGTCCGGATGGCTGACGGTAATAAATGTTAATGGTTTATCTGGTAAATATTTGAAGGTATATTCAAATATATCTACATGTTTCACTATAGCTGACCATGATAATCAAATCCTCTGCTTTACCCATTACTATCGGTGTGACCGGACACCGTGATGTCCAGGATAGCGATCAGTTGCTGTTGCTGATTGAGCAGGAAATCAGTGCCATCACGCTCCGTTATCCTGACTCTCCACTGCTGGCACTCTCTTCTCTGGCAGAAGGTGCAGACCGCCTGTTTGCACAGGTCGCCATGAAAAAAGGAATTCCGCTGCATGTGGTATTGCCCTTCAACCAGCAGGAATATGAAAAAGATTTTATTTCTGACGACAATTCATCAGACAGTGTCACGGAATTCCGGGAACTGTATAACTACGCCCTCAGAACCGGTGATAGTTATTGCATTGATACGGTAGTACCGGGTTCAGAGCCGATGATCAGTGATACCAGCAATCCCCGCGGGGCTATCTATCGCGATCTGCAATATGCCAAAGCCGGTATGTATCTGGCCGAACGCTGCCATATTTTGTTCGCCTTATGGGATGGCGCTGATGCACGTGGGCTGGGAGGAACCGCTCAGGTAGTGAGTTTCCGCCGTCAGGGCAGGCTCCAGGATCGTGATATGGCGGCTCTGAATCAGCAGTTACCCGGGATTAAACGTTATCTGGGGCAGTCTGGTTTGTTGGATATCCCGGATACCGGTCTGGTGTGCCATATTCATGTTCGCAGAAAAAATGGCCGCTACGCCGGGGAGCAGCAAAGCCCGTCCGTCAGCTGGTATCCGCCTCTCCCTGCACCTCATGGCGACAGCAAAAAAACCACCTCCTCCGCTGATAACTGGTATGACAGCCTGAAAAAGCTTGATCAACTGAATGCTGCAATTGCGGAACAGGAAAGACATCATCCTTCACCGGCCAGTGAACATTTTTCCCTTGCCGCGTTTACCCATATCGACCGGCTGGCCAGCCGGAAGATGTCCGGCATTCGTCAGCGTTACAGCCGGATATTTTGCCTGGCGGCTCTGACGGCACTGGCGGGCAACCGTGTTCCCGGCGATCCGGAAAGCTGGGTGATTATTTCTTTGTTTGTCAGCCTGTTACTCCTGCTGTTACTTGCCGTTACCCTGTGGAGCACCCACCGTTCTGACCGCAAGGCCGAAGCCACAGCACTACGGGCACTGGCGGAAGGATTGCGGGTACAAAATGTCTGGCGCAAGGCTGGCATTGCACGCCCGGTGACTCTGCATTATCTGCGTCGCAGCCATCCGCGGCTAGCCTGGGTACGCCGTGCATTACTGGGAAGCAGTGTTTACCCGCGTCCGGCTCCGCAGCAGTTGGCTACCGGTTTAGGTGAGATCAGACAGGAGTGGGTTGCAGGTCAGCAACACTACCTGGAAACCAATACCGAACAAAAAGAGCAGCGTTTCCGCCGTTTCAGGAAACTGGCCGGCGTATTGTTTGGCTCAGGTATCGGTCTGACCGCCTTGATACTGCTGTCCAGTCTGACAGCCGTCAGTAACGAGTTTCTGTCCCATGAACTGCATCTGCACGCATTCAATATGTGGGGAGAACATCTGGCAGAATTCCTGATTGCCAGTGCCGCACTCTGTGCCGGTTACGCAAAATTTCTGGGATTTGAGGAAGATATTACCGATTACCAGCGATCTGCCTCACTGTTCGCGGCGGCGGAAAAGCGCATGTCTGATACCACCAAACATTATCTCCCTGATCAGGAAGATATTCAGGAAACCCTTTACGCCTTAGGCTGCGAAACATTGCAGGAGAATGCCCGTTGGGTGGCGCGTGAAACCAGCCGTGACGTCGAACTTATCGGCGGCTGACTGTTCTGTATGGAGAACCCTATGAATACTGTAATCCCTCGTGAAATCAGGGTATTTCTTTCCTCCACTTTCCGCGATATGGATGCAGAACGTGATTACCTGCTGACAAGGGTTTTCCCTGAAATCCGCCGGTTGTGTTATGAGCGCATGGTCACTTTCAGTGAAATCGACTTGCGATGGGGGATTACCGAACAGGCAGCGAAAAATGGGCGGACAGTACAGATTTGCCTGGAGGAGATAGAACGTTGCAGGCAGTTGGGCATTCCACCCTTTTTTATCGGTTTTCTTGGCGAACGCTACGGCTGGGTTCCGCAACCCAACGATTTATCGGAGTACTGGCAAAACTCGCCGGATCAACAATATGCAGAAATCATTCATCAGGCACTGACGGCGGGAATTAGCGTTACCGAACTGGAAATCCGCTTTGCCTTTCTTGAACCTCCCCGGGAATTCAGCCTGACCTCTGCTGAGCATGGCTTATCCCGGGTACAGATGTATCTGCGTGATCCGGCCCTGACCGTTAAACTGCAGCAACAGGCTGAGGATAAAAATAGCTGGTTCGATCAGTTACCCGACGGTACTCCGGACACTGTATCAGCACAAAAGCAGCAATCGCTGAAGCAGCGACTGCGCAGTGACTTTTCCGGGATGATTGCCCTGGATCACTACGACTCTGTCGAAGCCTTTGGTGAATCGGTCAGCCGCTATCTGCGGGAGGCGATTGATACCCTCTATCCTGCGGAGTCGGTTCCGGATAGCTGGCAACAAAAGATACGGGAACACAGCCTGTATGCTGCGGTCAGGCGACGTGGCTATATTCCTATGGATGATTTCCGCCAGCAGCTGGTTCGCCAGCTAAACCGGACAGCAGGATATATAGAGCCAGCCCCCATACTGATCAGCGCCCCTTCCGGTATGGGAAAAAGTGCCTTTATGGCCGATCTGGAAACTGATTTGCGCACCCGCAACCGGCCCTATGAATGGCCGGAAGAGGACGTATTTAAAAATGAATCGATAGAAGACATTCTGAATAAAGACCAGAATTATCGCGTGTTCAGTCACTATACCGGAGCTGACGGAGACCAGAGTCTGGAGAACTTCCGTAGCCGGTTATTTCACTTTCTGGCGTTTGCCGGAGACAACGATACACTCTCGCCGGATGACGCAGAGGCCTGGGAGCAGCTTGATAAGCGCCTTCAGCGTTTTACCCGTGAACACAGTGTCACGCTGGTACTGTTACTGGATGCGGTAAATCAGTTGATGCCTGCGGAAAATAGTCTCAGGCGCCTTTATCAGCGGGTGTGGCCGCGGAGAGTTTTACTGGCGATTACCGGGACTCCGGAAGCCTCAGAGCTGATAAATCAGCTTAATCAGGAGCCCGAAGTCTCCCGCTGGCAGCTTTCAGAATTGCCGACACTGACAGAAGATCAACGCAGAGCCTTGTGCAGCGCACGTCTTTCCAGCGTCAGCAAAACACTCTCTGAACCACTGACTCAGCGTCTGATCACTGCTGATGCCTGCCGTAACCCCTTATTTCTTCATCTGATACTGGAGGAATTATGCCTGCATGCCAGGCATGAAGCACTGCCTTCGTTACTGGAGGATTTACTGGCCTGCCAGACCCCCGGCGCACTATTTTTACGTGTGTTACAGGCTGCGGATCACGATTATGTACTGCCGGAACTGGCAACCCGCACCGCCTGTTGCATAGCCGCCTCAAGGCGCGGGCTGACCCATTCTGAACTCGCCGGAGCACTGGCTAAATACCCGGAAATCCGGGTCGCCGACCAGCAGTTATTACCACTACTGGCACGGCTGGCACCTTATTGTATCAACAGTGAAGGACGGTTGCGGTTGTTACACAGCGCTTTTGAAGAAGCGATGCAACACAGTGCGACTATGGAAAGCTGCCGTGAATCCCTGATCAAACATTTTACTGATCTGAATGATTTTTCTCTGGCAGAACGAACCTGGCAATGGCTGGCTCTGGATGAGGCAGAAGCTGCCATCCGCGAACTGTCTCTGGCAGAAAATGTCGTCAGCCTGTACCGCACCGATGCCCGTTTGTTGCATCAACTGTGGCAGGCTGCGGGGATCTATCAGGTCAATCCGCTAGCACTGGGTCGTAAATTAAACCAGCCTTTCAGCTGGAAGCCATTCTCCGAAAAACTGAGTACTGAAGATACCGTCACCGCACTGAATATTTTTACCTGGCTAAGACAGACCGGTGCGACAACCGCCGCCAGTGACTGGGCTGAGGTTATCAGGCCACTGATCGATGCTCAGGAAACACCAGACAGCAGTAAAGCCGCGTTTTATAATACATTATCAGTCCTGCAAACCAACCTGGGACAAGAACAGCAGGCAGATCAGGCGATTGATATGGCTATCGATCATGGATTTGGTCTGATGGACCCCGGAATGATGGCTGGAATGATGGCAAACAAAGCCAGCGTACTGAATAAATCGGGGAACCCGCACCATGCACTGAAACTTTTCGAGAATGCCAGGCTTATGGCAGCTATTCCTCCCGGCAATCCGGTGGTTGAAGCCTCTATTATTATGCAAATGGCTCAGATAAAATCCGAGCTTGGCATGGCCAACAGCACTGAAACTGAACAGCAGATCAATCATTCCATTAACATCATCAGACAACTACCGCCTTACGATAAACAACAGAAACATCTGTGCGAGCTTTACCAGGAACTGGCCTCGGTCTTTATGGAACGTGAAGATTTTTCTACCGCTGCAGAAACCTACCTGCAGGCCATTGCGGCGGGTAATCATTTGTATCAACCGGATGAAGGGCCAATGCCCGGTTTACTGGATATCTATCAGTGGTGTTTACAACGTCTCTGACTGGCAAACAGTTAACCGCTATCACTGAATTTCCGGCCTGAATGACGGGATAATCCTCGTTTTTCGGTGGCCGGAACACCGCTTTTTATTCATTCAGTTTTTTTGATTCGATACAACAATAAGCTTAGCTATTCACCAACCGTTTCCGGGCGTAGCATAACTTTCATCGGGACAGAACGTCCCACACCAACAAATTTATGCTGAGGAAACAATCATGAAAACCATCAAAAATATTGCTGCCGTTGCTCTGTTATCTGTTATTTCTGCCGGTGCTTTTGCCCAGACGGTCACCGCAACCGCCTCGACTCTGGACGGTGCCGAAGCGAAAATTGCTGCTCAGGCCAAAGCCGCAGGTAGCAGTTACAGCATTACCGAAGCTCACTACGGTAATCAGGTGCATATGACGGCTGAACTGAATAAATAACAGCGTTTCTGTACCGTGCAAAAGGCCGCCTACGGGCGGCTTTTGCCTGTCTGCAGATCGCAGCAACACCGTTTCTCAATCATTCAGTTTTTTTGATTCGATACAACAATAAGCTTAGCTATTCACCTACCGCTTCCTGGCGTAGCATAACTTTCATCGGGACAGAACGTCCCACACCAACAAATTTATGCTGAGGAAACAATCATGAAAACCATCAAAAATATTGCTGCTGTTGTTCTGTTATCTGTTATTTCTGCCGGTGCTTTTGCCCAGACGGTCACCGCAACCGCCTCGACTCTGGACGGTGCCGAAGCGAAAATTGCTGCTCAGGCCAAAGCCGCAGGTAGCAGTTACAGCATTACCGAAGCTCACTACGGTAATCAGGTGCATATGACGGCTGAACTGAATAAATAACAGCATTTCTGTACCGTGCAAAAGGCCGCCTACGGGCGGCTTTTGCTTATGCGGAAATGGTCATCAGACAAGGGGGAAGGATCAGTGAGTCTGTTTTTCAAACTCTTTAAAGCCATCTTCAATCGTCGGGATAATTTCGGCAATTTCAAAGTAAGGGGTGGTAATCAATTCTGAGTCACGCAGCCTTTCAATTGAGTAATAAAATGACTGCATATCCTCAGCCTGAAACATCGCAACATCAGTACAACGGGTAGTAAATGCCTCCGCGTCGAACATTCTGAGTGTCACTTTCCCGTCACTCAGTACCTCTGCCATCACCCTGTCTGCAATCCGGTTTCTTTCTTTTCTTGGCAGCCGCAGCCAGGCGGTCGTGGTTTTCAGCAAAACAAAGACAGTAATCATTATTGCTCCTGTTGTAGGGTTTTTCTCAGAGTATCAGAGCTTTATTACACAATGTCTCACCGGACTGGCTGGTTTTGTAACAGCCGGTGTCGCCCTCAGACCAACAACACCCGCCAACTGAATCAGAAACTTAATCACAGAATCAGCCCCCCCTACAGAATACAGGGATAAATCATCTATGAATTCATAGTGATAAACCATTTGCCTGAACCGTCACCTGACAGTATTGTAAAGAAATAGTTAACTATGTAATCAAATAATTATCCGGTAGCGCTAAGTCAGCTACCTTCTCCGGCCGGGAGGTGACTGATCTCCCCGGCGACTGCGGTTGATACAAAACTGGCTACCAAAATCTTTCAGTGAAAACGGGACATCACCATGGAACAAGAGGCCTGGCTTACCGTCGGCAAAAGAGTAATACAGGACTTTACTGAAACCTCTACCCGGCTGGTCCCGGAAAAAATCGAACTGACAGTAAAGGAGTTTGTGAATTTTGCCTTCCGGATCCACCTGCAACTGGGTTTTCGCCTGCAGGAACAGCGCACCACCCAGCCAGGGTACATTTCTGCCGGTGAAAATCGTCGGGTATTTACCCATGCCAGTGAATATTCTCAGGCCCTGAAAGCAGAGAGCAGTGCCGTCTGGTCACGCACAGAAACGCTGCGTGAAGCCAGGGCATTAGTACTCTCACAGCAATATGGGGAGTTGCGCCAGGCAACGGTCATCTACTCACATCCGCGTCAGCTGTGCCATACCGAAGATTGTCATAACTGCCACGGCCGTGGCAGGATCAGTTGTTCCGGCTGTTCAGGTTCCGGCAAAAATAGCTGTCACGGCTGTGGCGGCAGTGGCCAGATCACAGAACAGCGGACGCATTACGACCATTACACCAAACAAAACCGTTACGAGAATGTCTATGTCTCCTGCTCATCCTGTTACGGCAGCGGAAAAATCAGTTGTCGTCAGTGCGGCGGTTCAGGCCATCAGAGCTGCTCCCCCTGTAATGGTACCGGTGTACTCAGCGAGATCACCCGCCTGCAGACCGTGGTTATTCCGGACTATCAGTTGGTCTACTTTAATAGTGATGTTCCGCAGTATGTTAAAGACGGGTTATACAAAACCGGCCTGCCTGACCTTGAACAGGTGGGTCAACTTGTGCTGATCTCTGACAATACGGATGAAGAGCATTATCAGGTGAATTTTCTGTTCGATGCCAGCGTTCCGTTTGCCAGACTGGACAGCCCGCTGCCGCAGTTGCACAGTGACGAGCAGGTCATCCACTGGATAATCTATGGTAGTGATCCACAGATTCTCGACTCCGGGCATGTGGTTGAGCGCATGCTGAAAGGCGACCTGGATGAGCTGGTTCTTGTCAGCAAAAAGAGCCGGCTCCTGAACCCGTTTATCGCCTGTTTCAGCCGCAAGACGCTCCGGACGTTTATGGAATCGGAATCCCATCAACAGATGTTGCAGGGCAACGCCAAAGGTCTGAGCGGGAAATTGCTGAGTGAGCAACTGAACCGGAGTTTGTCAGAACCTTACATCGAAGAGTCGCTCTCCAGCCTGCGTTCGCTGAGCCGGGCGATTCAGAACTGGTCAGTGATCAAATGGATTATTTTCAGCAGCCTGCTCAGCTGGCTGCTGATGCCGTTATTTACCGCATTGAATCATGCCTGGTTTCCTATTCCAGACTCAGGCAGAGTCTACCTGACGCCTTTTACCCGCTGGGATAGTCAACATCATATTCTGGCCTCTCTGGAATTACTGGGACGTTATTGTGGATTATTTACTGCGGTCTCGGGTCTGATCATCCCGGCGCTTGGCTATGGCTGGCTCCGTTTTCGGGCCAGACAGTGCCATGGCCCGGAATGGTCACAGTGGAGTCTGGCAAAAGGAGGGGGGCGCCATCGCTGGTTGCTCAGCCTGGTCACCAGCCTGCTGTTGAGCGGAATATTACTGGCCCTGTTGCCGATCTGGCTGACGCCGTCGGGATCACTGTTTGACGTGATCCCCTTTGAAACTCAGGCCCGGCAGATTTTGCATTTTATCGGACAGTTTTAGCCAGTTTTCACTGCGGCGCTGCGAAAATTTACAGCGCCGCATCCTGCCGGTTAGCGGAAATTACTGCCCCAGATCACGCAGTTTTTTCCCGGCCATCAGGTTTCTCTCAATATGTTCCAGAGTAATCCCTTTAGTTTCCGGCACCAGCAGAAAGGTGATAACGATAAACAGCAAATTAAAGCCGGTGTACAGCCAGAAAGTCCCCGCAGCACCAATCGAACTCAGTAACGACAGGAAGGTCGCACCGATAATCATATTTGCTACCCAGTTTGTGGTGGTAGAACAGGTAATACCGAAGTCACGGCATTTCAGCGGCTGAATTTCAGAACAAAGGATCCACACCACCGGTGCGGCGCTCATCGCATAACCACCAATACACAGCATGGTCATTCCGACAGAGACCCATGACAATCCTGAGCTGATCTGCCCTGCCCCGGCTTTCATCAGGCAATACCCCAGAACAAGGGTTGCAAATGCCATCACACTGAAGCCAATTTTAAGAATCGGTTTTCTGCCAGCCTTATCCACGGTAAACACTGCGATAAAGGTGGCAAACATAAATGTCAGCCCGACAACCACGGTGGCAATCATCTGCTGTTGAGTGCTCTGGAATCCAGCCATTTTAAAAATCTGTGGCGCGTAATACATGATGATATTCATCCCGGTAAACTGCTGCATTCCCTGCAACACCATCCCCAGAAATACCGCCCGCCGGACATTCGGGTTGCTTCTGAACAACGCAAAACCTCCCTGTTTCATTCGCAGGCTTTCCCTGATTTCGTTCAGCTCCTGGCGGGCCTTTTCCGAGGTGTCACGCAGCATACGCAACACTTCTTCCGCTTCAACATGCAACCCTTTTGCCGCCAGCCAGCGCGGGCTGTTCGGCAAGAAAATCACCATAAACAGCAGTACCACTGCAGGGATCGCCAGAACCCCCAGCATGGCTCGCCAGTTGCCGCTAAAACTAAAAACGGTATCCGACAAAAACGCCACAACAATCCCGAAGGTGATCATCAGCTGGTACAGGCTAATCATCTTGCCACGCACCTGCTCCGTCGCCATTTCTGAAAGATACAGTGGTGCACTGTAGGACGCGATGCCTACCGCCAGTCCCAGCAACACCCTGAACGCCAGCAACATATCCACTCCGCTGGCAAAAGCAGAACCGAGAGAACCGATAATAAACAGCACGGCACCCGCCATCAGGCTGTATTTACGCCCCAGACGGTGCGAAACCCAGCCATTACACAGTGCCCCCAATGCCGCGCCCAGCATCATACTGCTCACCACCCACTCCTGCTGATGCCCGGAGAGCTGGAAGTGTTCGGTAATAAACGGCAGTGCCCCGGAAATCACCCCGATATCCAGCCCAAACAGTAACCCGGCCAGCGCCGCAGAAACCGAAACGAACATATTCATTTTTCTGACTTTTGACTGGTGGTCAGCACCATATTCAACCACATGGTTTACATGAGACATCATTAAGCCCCGCTTATTCAGCATGTAATATTGAGCCAGCTTACAAAGCAGACATCCCGGGGGGTTAGAGACTAAGCATCCACGTATATGGACAATTCAACTGAAACAGATACTCCTGTGACGGAGATCTCACTCATCTGGCGGGAGATTACACAAACTCTGTAACATAATGACATAATTCACTGTTCTCCTGAAAATCTACAAAGCACAGCAGCTGTGCTGCATTTCAGGGGAATGGAAAGCCACAGAACATCAGGTAAGTAGCCGGAAAGATATGGAGTATTTTCCTGACCTCACCGGGAGAACGGCGAATGACCAGCAGGAGTTATTGGATGAAATATCGGGCTAACCGTATTTCAGCAGGAATTATATTATTCGTAGCCATCGCGATATCTGGTTCAATAATAGTTCCCCCCTTGCGGTTTTGGCGATTAAATTAATATTAAGCATCATGGAAAAAACAAGTCATTGATAAATTTACATATTTAGTCTTATTTTCAGCTATCCACTCAATTGACTTTCGGTTTTTTACTATGCTAGATTCCAAAATCATAATAACGAGATATTCTGATGACAACCTCTCTTCGACTGAATAAATCTGCCTCCCGGGCGGTTCAGTTACTGGAATTTCTTTCCGGTTGTGAAAAAGCTCCGACCCAACAGGAAATCAGTGAATATTTACACCTGCCCAAAAGCAGTACCTATGAACTGGTGTATACGCTGATGGCTACCGGAGTGGTGGAATATGATAACGAAGATTTAAAAACCTTCCGTCTGGGAATTAAGGTATTTGAGATCGGCATGAGTGTTTTACAACGCTCCGGATTTCATCAGATAGCGCGGCCTCTGCTGGAAAAGCTCAGCAGCGAAACCAATGAAGTGGTATTTCTGGCCATTGAGAATGACGGTGAAGTGGTTTATCTGGACAGGGTCGAAAAAGAACGAAATCTTGCCAGATTTGCTAACACTGTGGGTTCTCGCGGACCGATGTACTGCACCGGGCTGGGGAAGGCACTGCTTGCCACCTATCCGACGGACAAGGTCAGTGATATCTGGCAGAAGTATCAGTCACAGCATCAGCCTTTTACCGAAACTACCCACACCAGTCTGCCCTCACTGCAAAATGACCTGCAACAGATCAGGCTGCGGGGTTATGCGATTGATAATGCTGAACGGGCCACCATCACTTATTGTGTGGCAGCACCGGTATATGACTATTCCGGCCAGGCCGTTTGCGCTATCAGTATTTCCTGCATGCTACCGGCTATGAAAGCCGGAGATTCAGAACGTTATGGCAACAGCATCAACGCGACCGCACTGGAGATATCCCGGCAACTGGGGTTTCGCGGTAAAACACTTTATCCCTGATCTGCCGGATCACTACTCTCCCCGCCATTACTGACGGGGAACGGATATTGTGGATGACTGCTACAGTGAATATCCGACCACACTCTCAATATATTTTCTGGAATCTGCCAGTACTTCGGTGATGCGCTCTAATGAGACTTTGTCTTCGGATCTCACCGGGAAAGTATCGGCTTTACGATGCATACGCAGTGGAATTTCCAGACTGCACGGGATCTGCCGCTCAGCCAGTTCCACCAGAATCTGCCGGTAATCCAGATCTCCCTGACCGATAGCCGGGAAACGGTATTCGCCATTGCGTTTCTGCACATCCTTTACATGAAAATGAGTCGCACGCGGCAGCATAGCTATTGCATCAGCAATCGGGTCGATATCACTTCTCATCGATAAGGTATTTCCCGGATCAACGTTCAGACCCACAGAGTCCTGTGCAATTTCATCCAGCGCCGCAAATACCTCTTCGGCACAGGTCATAAAGTTGTAATTAGGATCGCCGCCATTTTCCAGACAGATAATGCAATTATGTTCACGGGCCAGAGGTGCCAGTTGTTTCAGGTTACTGACGATAATGTCGTGAAATTCCTGTTTACCCGGGGAGATATTCAGATATTTGACGCCAAGTTTACCGGCAAAACGGATGCGGGCAGAGAACTGATCAATGGCATCTTCACCCGACAGAGGTACCGTACAGCCGAGTGCATGCATTCCCAACTGATGTTTTTCCAGCAACTCCTTCACATGACGGGCATGTTCATCTTCGAACAACGCAGCATTCAGATTGCCGACATAGCCCTGGTTATAGGCAAGCTCCACGAACTTAAACCCGGATTTTTTAATCACCGCAAAGGCGGTGTCCAGATCCCAGCCATCGAACATCGCGGTGTTGACGCCAATAATTAATTTGTTGTCCATCGAATCCTCATAATAGCTTGTGCAGGTAATGAAAAATGGCCCGGCACCTGCCTCTATATGTTCTCTGCTGCACTCTTTACTCAGAAATATGCCCGGACAGCCGGTGGTGAGCGCCACTGATAATCGCCATTGCACACAAACACTGCTGCCGGTGAAACAGATTCCGCTTCACCGGCTCACTCATAGCACCGAAAATAGTCATGCAGGTAGTCATCAGGGCTTAAATCAGACAGATGTTCACATATACGAACCAGGTTCTCAGATATAAATAAAAAAATACGCTGATATCGATCCCTGTCAATCAGGCCACTCTCTTACCGGTTGATTCTGTGACTACCATCACTGATATTCCGCTGTCGGGCCAGCCGACAGATGACCTTCCCCGCAGCTATCCCACAGCCTGAAGGGCGACAGTCGCCGTAATAAGCAGCCGTTTATTGCTAAGACCGGTTGATAAAGCCGGTGGCTTTCCGGGATAACAGAGTCACTGAGTGAGCCAGCATTTAGGGCAATATCCTCCGAAGATCTGTGATTAACAGCCATTAACCTGTAACAGTGAAAAACCGATACCGTTTCACAACCTGCTTCATATCCTGCATTGCATAACCCGTCAGTGATTCAGATATCGAACAAAAACAGCCAATTATGTGCTGAGAAACTCTGCGGCAACATTTAACCACTGCCCTGCCAGTAAAAAATGTTAATTATTAATGTAAATCATTAACTTAAGACAAACCAGAACATCAATAACAAAACCAGGCGAGCGATAATAGTGAAGCAAGCCTACCTTTCTGTTACATTTGTACATCTTTGAACGCAATTAAGTTACAAAAAAGGCAAGGTCAGACAATTCTGTTGGGTATATAGTTTGTTTTTAACGCCGAAATGATTCGTTTGAAAAATGAAGTTGTTTATTAAAATTGCTTGTTCGTTTATGGTTGGCATCAATACACTGGTCACTAATGAATCGGTAACATTCCCAAAAAATAATAAAAAAGCAGTCCTGTCTTCAGTATTTACCTGCAGATTTCCCTGGTTAATTTCATCATCTCCTCCTTCTGGCTTCACTGTCTGACCGATAATTTTACTTTCCGGCCGGGCCTGTATTTTTAGGTTTTAGCTTGTCAGCTTAAATATTTTTATATTGCACTGAAATTACTATTTCCCGGTAATTTCCCGGTGCTGCCAGCTCATTTTTCCCTGATGGAGAAGTCAGTGAATAGTAACATCATTCGTGATCTTGTTGTATGGGTTGAATCTCATATTGAAGATAACCTGCAGCTTGACGATATTGCAGAAAAATCCGGTTATTCTAAATGGCATTTGCAGCGGGTTTTTAAAGAAACGACCAGTATGACTCTGGGGAATTATGTACGACAACGTCGTTTATCCCGGGTGGCGATTGATTTAAGGTTAACCAGTCAAAGTATCATTAATATTGCCGAAAAATACTGTTTTGATTCGCCGCAGTCTTTTTCAAGAGCGTTTAAAAGCCATTTTAAAATCTCTCCCGGGGGTTATCGCCGGTCGGAAAACTGGATAACCCAGGGAATTCTGCCCGCGCTTTACACCAGCGTTCATCACGCTTCGACCCCTGTCAGGCCTGGTTTTGCTGCTGCTCTCCCTTGCCGTCACATCGGGCCATTGCCCTATGATGTTATTCCTTTAAAATTTTATTAAATTGCAGACTGAAAGTGGTAAATAGTCTTTAAATTAATTCTTATTTATCAGTGTATAACAATAGCATTGTCAGGGTTAACAATGAAAAACAATGCTTCTCTTCGGGACTGTTTTAAATCCCCGGAAAACAGAAGATATTTTCACCCACGGCCATGTTCAGCAGAAACAGAGAATAGCCATAAATGTTAATTTACCGGTAAAAAACCCGTTGTCCCGGTGGTGGCAGAGGACTAAGATCCGTTTCGCAGATGATGCAAACAATTAAATATAAACCTAGTGGTATTAAAAAATGAAACCTGTACGGTTCGTAGCAATAGCAGTCGCGTTATTCACAATCAGCTCCACTTCTTTTGCCGCAACAGAAATTAGTAAGAGTGAGTCATCCGGTCTGAAAAACATGGGAAATATAAATGTGATACAAAACATGGACGATATCCATGAAAATGACATTTCCCGTAAAGCTGATGCAGCAGGAGCGGATTATTATGTGATTAACACCGCTGGTTCTATTGGGAATGGGTCAAACAGTATAATCAGCGCAACTATCTTTGCTAAGAATAAATAGTTACTCACTGTTATCAATAATATTGAGTGAAATATGGCCACCTGCGGGTGGCTTTTATATTTCTGCTGACACAGGTTAATAATAAAAGAGATGAAAGAGGCACCACTGTCGCAGTTCCTGATGCCCGCTATTCACCGCAGTTTTATGGAAGAAATGCCGGAATCACACCGCCAGGCCCTGCCTCATTTCATCCTGCACAGCCATCTGTTTAACCATCATTTTGCCGGCGCCCGGTTTTATAAATCTTATGGTAGATCTTGATAGCCGCGCAGGCGGCACCATAGCCATTGTCGATATTCATGGTCATGATAGCGCCACTGCAACTGGCAAGGCAGGAAGAGAGCGCCACCTGGCCACCAGCGGCAACCCCGTATCCTACCGGAGCTGGCACCGCAATAATGGGCGCATCGATTAACCCGGCCAGCACTGTGGGCAGAGCTGCCTCCATGCCTGCCACCGCGATAATGATGTCATAGCGCTGTAACTCCGGCAGAATACGTTGCAGTCGCCAGAGCGCTGCCACACCGACATCCTGAAACAGATCACAGCTGATACCGTGGTAGTTAAGGGTCATCTGAATTTCATGGCACAGCCTGGCATCAGAAGCGCCACCGGAAACCACCGCAATACAGGCCTCCCCGTCGGGTGTGACCTGTTCCCCGAGCACCGCACAGGCAGCCAGCGGGTCGTAGCTCAGTTGCGACTGAAATTCCGCCGGTAGCTGTGCTAATTTTTCTGACGACAGGCGGGTTAGCAGTAGCCGACGCTGCTGTTGCTGCGCCTGTCGCATTACTGCGCTTATCTGATCGGCAGTCTTAGATTCACAGAACACGGCCTCTTCAATACCACAGCGCTGATAGCGTTCAAAATCCATTACGATGTCAGACTTAATCATCCTTTAGCCTCCAACATTTTTAACGCCGACAAATGCACTGCCTTGTTTGTAACTGGTGACAGTCACCGGCAACATGGCCAGTGCCGGGGTCAGCAGCCGTGTCACTCCATCAATCAGGGCGGATTTTTTCTGCTCATCAAGAATCTGACAAACTGCCGGAGACAGCTGGATTTCATGCTGCTGATGACGAATGCGAAAACGTACCACATCAGTGTTCAAGTGCGATTTGATAAAGGTTTCAACATTATCAACAACCTGCAGATCCTGCTGATTGATGGCAATACCGGTTTCGATACGACTCGCCAGGCAGGGAGAGGCAGGCAGATCTTTAAGATCATCAAGCCCGAAATGGCTGGCGATCTGGCGGATCATCCGTTTGTCGATCTCCAGTTCAACATAGGGTTGCAGCACATTATTTTCACGTGCGGCAATAAGCCCCGGACGATAATCACCGAGATCATCCAGGTTAGTGCCTGTCACCAGATAACCGGCATCCAGGCCAGTCATTTTCTCGAACAGGCAACTTTTACAGTAGTAACAGCGATTGACCGGGTTCGCTTTATAGTCTGAATTTTCGATCTCGTTACTGGTAATAATTTTCAGATTCCAGTGGTAGCGACTGGCGTAATCCGCCACCCGTTGCGCGTCGGCAGAAGGAACCGCCGCAGAGGTGGAATGGGCTACCAGAAATTCCCCGCCCTCAATCTGGTTTGCAACAAAGGCCAGTAACATGCTGTCAATACCGCCACTGGTGGCAATGGTACAAGGCTGATGCGCCCGGAACCAGTCAGTCAGCCGGGTGATTTTTCCGGTGACTGACTCAGTGTTTTCTGTGACTAACTCTGTGTTCATCAGTCGGTACCTCTGTTGCTCTTGCGGTTAACGGCCAGCGTTTCAACATGATATTTTAGCTCAGCTGACACAGCGTAATTGTGTTGCACCTGCTGCCATGCATCTGCTTCCAGCTTCGCGGTGAAACTACCATCCGGCCGCGTGGCAATTTTTACCGGCCACTGCTGGTGCTGATATTCCACTTCACTGGCCTGGCGCGGCAGTTTAAACCGGGAACTCAGCCAGTAACGAACTCCCAGCGTGGTGGTCAGCAGGAAGATCTGCTGGCAGATGTCCTGCACTTTCTCCGGGACACACAACAGTTCTGTCCGGAACAGCAATCGTTGTTTTTTACCACTCAGGCAGCTGGCGGACAGTTCGATCACCTCAGGGATCTCTCTCAGTTTCTGCTGTGCGATCGCCAGGGCTTCTCCGCTCATATCATCAATATCAAACTGGATGATCATGACCTGATCCTGTAACTCATCCTGAACCGCAGGCTGATCGGCAGTAAATGCACAGATCCGCAGAATATTCGCCAGCCGGGTAAACTGGCGTTTACCGCATCCGTATCCGTCTCTGTACAAACTCCCGATTGGGCGGACCGACTGATTTTCTGCCAGCCAGGATAAAATAGCCGCCCCGGTGGGAGTTACCCGCTCCCCGGTTTCGTCGTCATGACTCCAGCGGAAAGATTTCAGCAATTTAACTGTGGCCGGAGCCGGTACCGGCAAATCACCATGAGCACAATGAACGGTGCCATTCCCCCACGGCAAAGGCGAGAAAGACCAGCTGCGCGCCCCACTGCGCAACACCAGAAAAACAGCACTGATAATATCGATAAGCGCATCATCTGCCCCGACTTCATGCAGATGAATCTGGTCTACCGGGATGCCATGCACTTCGCTTTCAGCCTGAACCAGCCGCCGATAAATATCCGATACACCCTGACGGATTTGCGGATCACTCACCTGCTGTATCCGCTGGTCAATCTCTGCGAACGAGTAGTGATGATGATCAGTGCCATTGGCATGTCGGCTTAGCGACGGTGCAGAAGAGGTTTGCGGGGTAAAGACAATGTGGTTTTTGTCATCAAAAACGGCATTTTTCTTCATCACCAGGAAGCGTTTGCCGCAGATATCCTTCTGAGTCATCGGCCGGGTCGCTATCTGGTAACTGTCAAAAAAAGCTAAGCTCGCCAGCTGCTGCTGCAAAGGTTCAGTCAGTTCAGGAAAGGCATCCAGCATTGCGGCACAGAACATATCTCCTGCCATGCCACCAATAAAATCCATATGTACATGCATCTCTGCCCCCTAATCCTGTACATTCATATTTATTCTGACAGCCAGTGCTGGCTATTTTTCCGCTCTCAGTGCCTACAGAATACGAACCTGCTCAGTACGCTTTTTTTGCAAGCTCGTCACCGTAATGTGACCCGTGGCACCTGTTATCCGGCCCCGGATTCTCTGTCGCCTGTCGCTACCTGCCCGGGTTTATCCCTACACGCGGAATAATCTTTGTGTCCTTCGGCCGCCTGCCAGGCCTTATACAATCCTCTGTTTTAGTATAGGCACTGTGAACGGCCATGCAGCCCTGTGGCTGCGTCTCTGTGAACTGCGGCTTAACTGCTGACGTTATCTGTGTTCAGGCCGGCGATCATCAGCCGGCCCCGGAAATGCTTTTTATAACGGCTGATTGTCGGATGTCAGCTGGGCTATCTGTTTTTTACGACGTCTGCTCAGCCAGGCAACAATCATCGGCATGCAGAGCGCCGTGACAATCACCGAGGTCGCCACCTGGGCGGTCGCAATTTTTTCATACGGAGCCCAGCTGGGATCAATCAATGCCATCGCCGCCGGGGTCGCTACCGCATTACCTGCAGTTGTCCCAATAAATGCCCCGGAAAGCACCGGCAAACTTTTACCTTTGCGGGCAAAGATCCAGTTCATAATGAAATAGCCGAGGATCCCGGTCACCAGCATAGTGATCACTCCCAGCAAAATTCCTGAGATTCCGGCTTCAAAGATATTTTCGACATGCATACCCGCACCAATCGGAAACGAGAAAAACGGGATGGTCAGCTTCTGGCCCGGACGGAAAAAGGCACGCAGTTCAGGATCGAGGTTACCGAGAATGAATCCCAGCACCAGCGGAATTAAAATGGCGACAAAGTAAGTGGCAGGAATCACTGAAATACCCGTAATCCCAAAAGTCAGCATGGTAAAGAATGGACCTTCGTTCAGCGACACCACAGACACCGCACCACGATCGCTTTCATCGCCATAAGCATCGGCCAGGGCCGCATAAACACCAGCATTGGCATTACTCATGGCGGCAACCATTGCCAGCGGGGTCAGCCCCAGAATACCAACATGCCCATAAAAATAAGCGGTAAGCAGCCCTATTATTGAACCAAAGAACAGCTTAATCAGGGTTAATGAAAAGCCTTTCGCCATAGGCATTTTGGCTTCTTTTATTTTAATCTGCGAACCGGCAAAGAAAATGAATAATGATAATATGGTGTAACCGCCGGTTTTAAATAACGCAGTAGTAAATAACCCTACATTTAACACTTCCGGAAAAAAAGTATTAGTGAGCATTCCCAGTATCAGGGGAACGACCATTAACCCGCCAGGTATACGTTCAACAGCTCTTAATATTTTCATCTGGGCACCTGTTATTATGTAGGGGTTAGCACCGGAATGATATCCGGTGCATAGGTAAGACTTTCCAGTATTTTTTAAAGGGGCTTAGTGCCGTTACTCAATAATTACAGATACACCATCCGGTATTACCGTAACCCGGGCGTTTTCTCCCTGTAGTGAGAATGCTTTATTAATTGCATCCTGCAAATCCGGACTGTGATCCAGTTTCATATCCAGAATAATTTGAGGCGAAATTAAATCGGTGACAAAAATAACATGGAAGCGGGACATTACCCGCGCCAGAATTTGTGACTGCCATTGATCAGGAATAGTTTTATCGGCCGGGGTTTTCTTCGCATCTTCAATAATGTCATTGACGTCTTTGGCGTCTCTGAAAGTATTAAAAAAGCCGCTTCCTCCATGACCATCACGGGCACCGGCGACCATAATTATCACTCCGCCAGGTTTGGTGGTGGCCTCTGCTGCTGTCATTCCTTTTACTGCCTGATAAATATTCTGATCCAGCGGATAACCCCCATTACAGGTAATAGTGATATCGCTTTCCAGTTTACCGGCACTCATGGTTTTACGCACAAACTGGCAGCCCTTTTCGTGGGCCGTCACTGCATCACCCGAGAAGCAGCCGATAATGCGTTTATCATGGTCCAGCACAACGTTCACAATAAATTGTAATGCCGACAGTTTTGCCGCGTAGACCATATCCTGATGAATCGGGTTACCTGTCAGATTCCCTGTACGGGCTTTCAGTGAATCGATAAATACTCCGTTATGGTTTCCGACCACCGAGGTATATCCGGCAACGCCCGGGAACACCGCTTTGCGCCCTCCGGAGAAACCGGCGAAAAAGTGCGGTTCAATAAAGCCTTCGGCCACCAGCAGATCACATTCCACAGCCAGTTTATTGATGACGCAACGGGCTCCGGAAGGCAGCACACCGATATCGGTTAAACTGCTGTCATCGCGGGAATCATGAACAATGATGGTCTCGTTATCGAAAATTTCCTGCCCGTATTTAGCAATCAGCTCTTCTTTGGTTGAAGCGCGGTGAGTACCGGTGGCAATCAGGATAGTGATTTTCGCATCCGGGCTGACACTGCGAATACGCCGCAGGATAATCGGCATAATAATGGCTGATGGCACCGGCCGGGTATGATCGGAACTAATGACTACAATATCTTTTTTACCGGCGGATAACTGCTCCAGCGTGGGTGAATCAATCGGGTTATCCAGCGAATTTTCAACCAGTTGTTGCTCACTGGTCTGGTAGCTGGATTGCAGAAATTGTGAGTTATCAACGACGATAGTACCGTGAAAGTTTTTATCCGGAATTTCTCCGGTCTGGTAGCCGTGATCATATTTCAGTTTAATATCAACCATAACGCCCTCTTTCGATACTTATTGCAACCATTTATCGGCTCGACGGTATTTCGCTAAATAACAGGCACAAAAGCTGGTGAGCTCTGGTTAGCGGTAATAAATCAATTATGGCCCCGACATTGCGGAGTGTAATTATTAATCGGCACAGAAATTAATAATAATTTGCGGTGATTTTTGTGGGATTCTACAACCCCCTGTCTGGTCGATCACATTTCCTGGCCGAAGGTGATATGGCCCGCGATTATCTTAAAAAAACCATATTTTTCGCCGTAATCAGACCCGGATCATAAATATCAGCCACAATCTTCTCTGCAACTCTCACGGGGTATTTTCGCTGTCCAGCTGTAATGCCACATATAACAGCAAACGGTCGTCAAACTTACCCAAATCCAGGCCGGTAAGTTCAGAGACACGATTAAGCCGGTACTCCAGCGTATTACGATGAATAAACAGCTCTTTTGCCGTGTTCCCTGCCTGGACATTACAACGGAACCAGCAGTCCAGCGTCCGGCGCAGCAACCCGTTATTATCCGAGGCTTTCAGCTGGTTAAGCGGGATAGCCAGTTCTTTGGCCTGCCAGCCGCCCCGCAGGCTGTCGAGCAGCACCGGCAAAATCAGATCCTGATAGCAGTAACAGCGCTGTGACGGCATACGCTGCTTACCAACGTTCATAGTGGCACGGGCGGTCCGGTAAGAACGGGCAAGGCCGCCCGGCCCGGAAAAATAGTTACCCAGAGAAAAACGTACCCGTAACTGGCTGCTCTTTTCGATACGCGCCACCAGATTTTCGATGCGCCTGCGTTGTTCTTCAGCATCCCACTGGCCGTGGCTGTTAAGCGCCGGTCTGAGCACCACAATTTCGGTCAGCGATACGATTGCTATCAGGTTATTTTGCTCCGGGGTCATCAGCAGCGTCTGCAACTGCTGCAACTCATCCATCGCACTGCCGACCCCCAGTTGCCCGCTATCGACCTCGACCACCGCCGCAACCCGCGGCTGGTTCAGATCAATCCCCAGCCGCTGGGCCCACTCCACCAGCACTGAAGGCAACTCATCGGAGCGTATAAGATTCAGCACCAGCTCTTCACGCAGGCGGCTGTCGCGGGCCAGCATATGCAACAACCGTGACTGCTCCAGCATCATCTCTGCCGCCATCTGCACCAGTTCGCCGTACTGGTGCAATTGCCCTGGATTACCGGTCAGCCCTATTACCCCGACAATCTCTTTATCGACCCGCAACGGAAAATTAACCCCCGGCTTCACCCCGTGCAGCCGGCTGGCCACGGCCTCATCAATATCGACAATCCGCCCCTGTGACAGCACCAGCAACGCACCTTCGTGCATCTCGCCAACCCGTTCAGGATCGCCACTGCCAATAATCCGCCCGCCGGAGTCCATAACATTGATATTGCAATCAATGATCTGCATGGTACGTACCACAATATCCCGCGCCAGTTTGGCCGTCAGATGATATGACGCCATATAAACCTCACTCGCTAAACTGCTCAGTGCATCAGCTTATAGTTGAGACCATATTGTGCATTTATACAAATTGGAGAGGAGAGCGGGGTCAGGAAGAGCAATAAACCCGCGTCAGCAGAGAGGCCCAGGTGAACCGGAGTTCAGGGCCGTTAGTGGCAGGAAAACCAGCGGATTCGGGTGACAGTTAACGGCTTTTATCAGCCAAACCTGCCCGGCAGACGGGCAGGTTCAAGGGGTCTGCATCAGATAAAACGTTGTTCCAGGTTGGTATAAATTGCCCTGATTTCAGCTTTCGCCGCTTCGCCCTGATGTACCATCGACGTATCATAACGCTGATATTTTTCTTCCCGCGCTGCGCTGAACCAGTTGTAAGAACCGATACATAGCATTGCATCATCGCCAGTCACAATTTTACTGTGAACACGGTCGACCAGCCGGGTACTGACTCCAATATCATTAAGTTTTGTCATCGCCTGTGCCAGCCATTGCTGTTTTTCCAGAGATTTTGTCGCATCATCATCTTCAGTATTAAAGCTTTGGTCTGTGACGACGGTAATACTCACCCCACGGG
Source organism: Tatumella citrea (assembly GCF_002163585.1). Lineage (NCBI taxonomy): Bacteria > Pseudomonadati > Pseudomonadota > Gammaproteobacteria > Enterobacterales > Erwiniaceae > Tatumella > Tatumella citrea. The sequence goes on along the minus strand of NZ_CP015579.1, from coordinate 325,748 downwards.
CCCGCGCCTGACTCATCGAGGCCAGAAAACCGGTCTGTTCCAGCCTTCTCCATCTCAGCCACGGCGACACAATCAGGATACTGCGACTGACACCGGCCAGAGAACGGTTAAGAAAATCATCATGTTCTTCCACTCCATGCAGGGTGGTCATCAGCGTATGAGTGTCGGTTAAATCTTTTCGTTCAGGTAACTCAAATTGCAGGGCATTGGCGGCAGATGCAAAGATATATTTTGCCAGTAACCCTCGCGGCGAGGATGGCGGCTGAATCTCGAACAAATCCATATCACCAAACACCAGAAAGCTGTCTTTGGCCCGCGAAACAGCAACGTTCAGCATGCTGTTACTGCTGTCAATAAAGCCACCATCTTCGTGCTTGGAATAGACCGGAGAGAACAATACAATGGCACGTTCAGCCCCCTGAAGTGAATGCACGGTACCGACTGTCAGGGAGTGTTCACCACCATCTGCAACAATATCGTGTTTAGCCAGCGCAGCCTTAATAGCACTCACCTGTGCCGCAAACGGGGTCACTACGCCAACCAGACTATGCAGTGGTTTCCTGTAATGGCGTTCTATCTGCTGCTTATTCTCAGCCAGCCAGCCAGCGATGGTCTCTGCTTCAACGCTGTTATAACGACTGCCGCTATTAGCCTGCTGGCCCAGTCCGTCAATATGCAAATAGCCCATTGCCGGGAATAGTGCGTCTTGCTGCACGCCCCGTTTAGGTTGTAACTTGCCGTGGTAACAAAGTTCGTTACAGTAGCCGATAATATTATCGAAGCAGCGACGATGTTCGTACAAATACATGCCACGCGACAGATCAGGGTCGTAATGGTAACGGGAAGCAAACTGGGCAACTTTCATTACACTGCCAGAGGCCGCACTCTTACCTGAATCACCGATCAGTCGGTAAGTGTCAGCCAGTTGCTGCTGCGAGTCACCGTGCAGAATTTCTGCCTCCAGCATATTGCCAATATCTATCGCCGGAGTGCTGCTCCAGATCGGGGCTATCTGGTCGGTATCACCAATGACTAACGCTTTTTTCGCCAGCGCAAAAGAGGCAGCCGCCACTTCCGGCAATACTTGTCCGGCTTCATCGACTATCAGTAAATCGGCGAGGTTATAAAAATAGCTTTTATCAAACGGCATGCCCTGGCCGGCATATTCGCTGGTTTTCATATGATTAGGCAGCATATAGCAAGTCATCACCACACAAGGGGTGAGTTTCATCCTGCGCTGCCAGCGGGCCAGTACACTTTTTGCCCCGGTTCGGCCTTTTTCTTTAGCAGGATTATCGATAGCAGCCATATCCTCCAGCCAGCGCCCTTCCCAGTAATGGGTAGCCAGTAAAAATGCAGGGAAACGGATTTGTGTATCAGCCAGTTCGTCGGCGTTTGCCAGGCTCAGTTCATCGCTGCCGGAATAGCCCAGCTCACGGCCAATTTCCTGCCATTCCGCCGCCGCATCTTTTTCCAGAGTGATCATTTGCTGAGCATGATCAATTTGTTGCTGATATCCGGCCTGATTTTTTTGGCTCCTGACGATCAACCCTTCAAGATAAGCATCGACATCTTCCGGCAACCTGCCATGAAACTCTGCCAACCGGTGACCGAATACCTCATCAAGCAACAGTCGGATCTGGTAACCACGGCGGGTACGTACTGCGGGCAGCCAGCCAAACAGGGTAAAGATCATCGATTCACTGGCACGATATTCCTGCCATTTTTTCCGGCCACGGGTTAAATGCTCGATCTCACGGGTAGTATCCAGCAGTAACTGCTGTTGAGAAGCGAGATAGTGCTGAGGATTACTGCTCATTGCATTGAGCTGCTTTCGGGTATCCTGCAGTACCTGCCACTGCTGTGCGATTTTTTGCAGCCGTATCGAATGGTGGGTTAACTGCTGATGCAGAAGTTCAGTCACCTGCCCAACGGACTGGCACTCCCCGGCCGGAAACGCCAGGCGGGCTTTTTGCAGATAGTAAGCCCGGGCTGTTTCGGTATATGCCGGAGATTCCACACGGTTGAAAAAGTCTTCGGTCTGGTATTTTTTTGCCGCCTCAGCCTTGCCTCGTGAAGAAGGAAAATAAGCACCATAACTCTGCAAATCTGGCAGCCAGCGCCCAGCCATCGCGCCACTGCCCGCCCCAAAGTCTTTACCAAACGCTTCGATAATATTAGTCACTGCCTGATTATTGGTTGAGGTGGCAATGACTATGGGCGGTTCGGTCTGGTTGAGTGCCGCATTGGCCCATTCAGTGGCAATAATTGACAGAACCAGTGTTGTTTTGCCGGTTCCCGGCGGCCCGTTGACGGCCAGTATATCGCCGGTTTGTTGGGTCAGATAATGGCTCAGGGCATCCCGCTGGGCCATCGCCAGAGGAAACTTATCTCCCGAATGCCCCAGCCGCTGAGCAAACTTTGCATTGTCATCCAGCAACGGCTCAGAGGGAGACGGTTTTGTGGCGGCAAAGCGTGATAAAAGCGGAACCTCTTGTTTAGATTTCAGCAAATGATCGTACATTGCCAGAATATGAAAACCGGCACCGCCAGCCAGCGCTTCTTTCGTCACCAGACCATAGTCGGCCCGCTCATACTGTTCGTGGGTTGCCAGCCAATGGCCTGCCACGTGCGCTAACATTTCGTCTGACTGTTTCAGGTATGTTTGCCACCGCTGCTGATACCCGGCATGTCGCTGCGCCTGCTGTTCTTCAGTTTCATTCCCGGGTTCAGGCTCCTGTTCACTGGCAAAAGGCTCTGAACTGTGAGTGGTGAGGTACTGGTCATACTGAGCCATTTCTCCCACCGAGAACACGCCCTGCGGCAGAGGTTCCAGAAGATCACGCGGGATGGTAGCAGCAGCGGCGGGGAGTAGAAAACCCTCACGATTTAGCCGGGCAGAAAGCAGTAACGGGGTAACAACCTCCGGAATTCCGCCGGCCAGTTGTTTACCGTGCTGGCGTTGCAGGATCCAGACTTGCGGTCTGAGCATCAGTTCAACCGTTTTTACGCTGGCATCTTCACCGGCAAAACATTTGCGGACAAACTCCGCCTCTAACTGCCCGCCTTCGGCATCCCGCCACTGACTAAGTTTATCTGTATCGTCGGACTTAAATGCCCCTTTGCCGGAGTCTGCATCCGCTAACGTATTTCGCCAGTATGAAGTAAATCCTTTAGTATTACTGTCCATTGCTCATCCCATATCTTTCATAAATCTGTTGATTTAATTGGTATAAATGCAAAGTATGGATAAGTATTGTCCATGCCATGATGGCGAAAGCAACAATTTATTTACACTGATAGCCTTCGGGTATCGCGCAGTGAATCAAACATATGTTGAGATATTCCGTCGGCCCACGACTACGTATTCTGTCGGAAGCCACAGATATCCCGGGCAGATGATTGCGGGTACCGATCTCTATCCTTTTCCGGCCAGACGCCCGCACTGTCTTTGTATACCCTCAAAAATACAGTCGGCCAGTTGATGAGGAAAGCTATCCGGAAGCGATGCAGCGACGCGCTCAATGACTCCGGATGTTCGGCTAATAATGTCATCCATGATGGACTCAACATGACCTCTTCCTAATCCGGTTAATTCACCATGATGAATCCAGTGCCGTCGTTGAATTCTGTAAATCTGGTAATAATTACTGCTGCCATGAACCGCCACTGCCAGCTTGCATTTTTGCCAGGCAATCTGGTTATTACCGTGTCCAGTCACTGGCCACGCTGATAAAACATCATAAAGAGGAGTCAGGTGATAACGGCTTTGTGGTCCGATTGCGATACTGAAATTTTTGGCATGCCCGTCAGTGGCGGCCATTAGCCAGAAAATAATCCGGGCTCTGAAAAACTGCTCTCTGTCCTGCTCTGCACTATCTGAATGACTGAGTACCCCCATAATATCGGAAATACCCGGTCCGCCATCAGACTGGTATTTTCTTAGTGGAGAAACCCCCAAAGCCTGGCACATATCCTCCTGAGGCAACCGAATGATCCATTGCTGATCCCCTGACCATCTTCTGTAAAAACGCTCGACAATCAATGCTTTCTGATCTTCAAACTGTGCGATCTGAGTATTGGCAACCGGGAGCCCGTAATGATCCAGCAGCGAAGAGCACAGCCACTCATTTTCGACTGAAGTACTCATATCAGCTCACATATTTCCCACCAATCCAAGCGGCAACCTGAAAATATGCGTGGTCGGTGTATTACCTTCGGGTAAACACCACTGTTGCTGATGCCACAGTAAGGCTGTTTTTTCCTGCGCACCGGCAATTGATAATCGTAAATCCCCGGCATCGTCCTGGCGACCTGGTAAAAAAGTCGCCGTAGTATTACGCAACGTAGTGGCAATTTCGGCTTCAGAAAGTGGGCGATAATTGACGGAAAATAAATCCGTGGGTTCTTCATCAATTTTAAGAAACTGGATAGCACCAACGCAGTCGCGTCCCGGTTCAGCCAACAGGTCAAAAGGTTCAGAACTTTCAGCCTGATAGCGCATCGCTAAACGCCGACGAATACTGTGACTGTCAGGCAATAAATTATCAAAATAATCGCGGACAACATCACCTCGCCAGGGCTGATTTCCGGGAGTGAAAGGCAACGAAAGTGATAAAGCCCTTCCCTGCTCGTCCGTTATCCATTCCGGAAGGTAATGCAATACATCTTCACCGCGGATCTTTTCCCGGGTTGCGGTCCGGATCCCATTCATCTATACCGCTAAACGTTGCTGTGCCCGTGGCATATCATCACCATTGTTCCCGTCTGGCAGGTGAATCTGCTGACTGAATTGATTCTTCGGATGCTGAAGATGGCTCAGACCTGGAATTCAACGGCCCGGAGGAAAGTGTCATTTCAACTCCCAATAAACTAAATACCCGGAACAACCGCTCAATACTGGCGCTGGCAGGGTTTGCTTCCAGCCGGGCATAAGTTTGCTGCGTTACCCCTAACTTTTCAGACAGATCTTTTTGCGTCAGACCTTTCGCTTTACGAAAACCAATCAGTAACAGGCGTAGCTGACTGAGAGTTTTTAGCGGATAAGCAGTATTCATAAGCTATTTATCCTGATGATCGATGATAATACAGACCAGACACTGTTTTAATACATTACACCCTGTAAGCTGTAAAAGAAAAATACAGCCTTAAAGCTGTTTTGTGAAAAAACAGCATAAAAGCTGTATAGATGTGACAGTCCTTCGGATTCGCTGTGTTGTTTACAGGGGTATCAGGCTGATTAACAAGCAGTACAGGAAATCATTTAACCTCATGGAAAAGAAAAACCATCAGTGGCAGGTGGAGTTACACAAGGTGGCCTGTGACTATCAGCTGGCCGCTTAGTGTTTCGATAGGCAATTAGAGAAGACCGGGAAAGGGTATATTGAGCATCCGGGATGATTTATGTAGGCGCCGCTGCCAGAGAACGCCATGAAGATTCCCATACCAGGAAAGATTAAAGGGGGGATGTTAGATCCATTGAGAATAAGTTTTCCGTTTAACATCACTGAACTTCCTTATTTTCAGATCATATATCATTGAAAATATATCCAATAAATATAAAAATTGAGTTACAGTAAATATTATTATATTAGCATTGATTAAAACATACTTGATGTACACTTTCGTGATTTTAAATCTTAAAGCCTCTCAATGGTCGGCATAAATATTCCCGCACCAGGGATATAAATTGAGAATCATATTAGATTTTCATAATAATACTTTCGTGTAATAGAATCTGTTAATTACCCCCATATCCTTCAGAAGATGCAATATATTTGAGAAATTCGCACTACAGTTTAATTTAACACAAATAACCTCCCTGCCATCCTCATTTACTCATTATTCCCGGTTAAGTACAATTTCATTATGGATATTAATAACAACATAAAGGAAAAAACAACATGGCTACTCCGGCTTACTTATGACTTAAAGATGATGGTGATATTAAAGGTTCTGTTGATGTTGAGGACCGTGAGGGGAACATTGAGGTCACAGGATTTTCCCATAATCTGAGCCTACCTACCGATGGTTTGGTCCGCTCCCTACGCAGATGTTCCGGACGATCAATTATGGATTAGGATGGGCACAGACTATGCAAAACGCACCGGATTTAAAGAAAAGCTATTTACTTTTATTCTACTGGCGGCAATTTCTTTTGTGGTTTATAAGGCATGGCACTTCTCACCTCCAGGACAAGAAATCGTCAGAAAAGTGAAGGTTAATAACCTGGTAAATCTGTATATAACAGAAGCCAGCGCAGGAGTCACCACGGATTTCTCATACCGTTTCTACCTGTATGATTCATCGAAAGATGATAAAGAGTTTAAAGTGAGTCTGAAAGACAATTTATCACCTTTTATGATAACCGAAGATAAGGATGCTTTAGATAAGGTTGAAAATGGTGCGATTTATTTATCTGTAAAGGGCAAGATTTATACTTTTAGAAGCCCTGCGCCTTATATTATCCGCGGCTCGATATATTATGTTCCGATATATATTACTGCGTCACCATTTTAAGGACATAGCCAGCGTGAGAGCTTGCTGTTTTTCGCCAGGGAAATTAGGGGAATGATGGAAAAAACATAGAGCATTATCACAGGCATAGCATTGGTTATTATAAGAAAGAGAAGGAACATAACCAGATGTTAGTAGAAAAGGAAACTGTTTTATATGGTGCGAAGGCCGTACTCGAACATCGCGACTATCCTTATGATCTTAAGAGAGTAAAACTTATCATGCTGGGCATGATACCATCATTGATACCATCAGTCCCGACTGGTGATAATCGAACAAAGAGTATATTAATCTTGTTTGCTTACACTAACTTCAACTTTATCTATATCATAAATACTTACATTGCCGCCAGTCGCATTTAACGGATCAAAAAGAGCAAGATTGATTCCTTCACTTACAGAACTACTATAAAGTACTCCATGAAAGCCAGTTTTCTTAATAAATTCGCATATATATTGACTTGGAATATAATCAAGGGCTGCACTTTTAGATAATACAGGTCTTGTTAGTTCATAACCAAGTCGTTCAAGAAAAGGTATATCTGCAAGCATTTTACCCATTTCACCTGGATCGGTTAATAAAAACGGTGAAACGGTTTCACGAGGGTTTCTTAGGTCTATTAGAGTCAAATTATCTCTTAGAGTAAACTCTGCGACACAAGCTCTGTCACCTGTATGAGGTCGAATTTCAGACAAAGCTGTATCTGGTTTAGATCCAAGATATAAATACGGTATACCTGTAGGATTTGCTCTCCCATGACTAACTAATCTCTTTGGGGGCGCTCCCATTTTGTCTATCGTAAAAGCAGCATCGTCTACATAAATACGGGCTCGATACCAAATTTTAGAAAAATCATCTAAAGCAAGGAAACTTAATAACTCGCCAAGCCTATCTGTATCAAGTGATTTATTCAAAAAATATCTATTTTCATACATGAGTTCCTGACAAAGATGATCCCATAATGCGAGAGATTCACTCTTATAACTATCAGAAAGTACGAAGGTTTTTCTAACAACATTCCCATCATCAAGTATATCACCTAATAACTCTTTGGCATGAGCCTCATCTAAAAGAGGATGTGAAAATAGCTTCCAATCCTCTTTCAAATGTGCAACTAGACTCTTACCATTCGGATGATTTTCGTAGATGTTTATCAATGAACTAAAATGATCAAATAAAGCATGAGGCTCAATAATCTCAATACCTTTGGTACCACAATACGAACAATCACCAAAATCTGGGGAAAGTGAAGGTATGATATTTTTCTTTAAACCATTATCCCCAAAACAGCTCGCACAGCAGCACTTGATCATATTATTTACCATCCATGAAATCGGCTAGGGTTTCTATATGGTGAATCATAGACAATTTTTTAACTGTCCCTAAACCAGGGAAGTGACTCGGATTATGTAATCGCCTAAACTCTTTGATAGCCGACGTTTCAAGCAACATGGATTTGCCTGAATTTAAAGCAGTCATTAATTTATCAAGGGACTGTGCGAACTTACCTGCTGGGTCTGTCGGTGTATCACGTGTTGTCGAAACAAAATGATAGATGTACATTTCATCTTCATGCTTCGTATTAATGTAAGTAAGATGAATAGCAACCGCATACGCAGGGCCACCGGACTCACTAAATTCATCACCAACAATTAAGAAATCACCAAAACCATTCATACCCTCTTCTTCATAATTAAGATGAAGATCTGAAAAGAACTCAGAATCGGGATGGTCAGCATTTCGTCTTTTTTCAAAGCCATCTTTAATTAAAATTCTTTCTGAACCCGAAAAATGTTTTCGATAAGCTTTAGAACAATAGTTAGAAATAAATACATGTTTGTATCCATCCCCAAATCTTTCATGTAAAGCTTTTGGCTCATCAAACCCGGCATGAATAAAGGTGACTTCATGAACGAGATCTGAATGAAGGAGATTATCAACCTTAGCAATAGTCATACTCTTATCAAGAAGTATTCCTACAGAAATTTTTTCATACTTACTAAATTCATTTTTTAATAATTGAGCTATACTTTGTCCATCGGTAGAGTGATCACCACATGCCGGATTAATGATGACAATAGCCCTACCATCATTTTCTTTTATTGTTTTCAGTGTTCGCTCAAGACCATTGAGAGCCTCTCTCACAGGCTCTATAATTGGAGTAAAACCTGCCTCAGCCATTACATTAGCAGTGTCTCTAATAGCCAACAGTTCAAATTGTTTCCCACGAAAATAAGGATAATACATAGTTTGTCACTCCCATAACAATGCCTCATTAAGAGGAAGCTGCATAGTATTAATTAATCGCTCATGATCCTTAGAGCGAAGCTGAATAGAAAGTGCCGCTGGTTGTAAAGACTTTGGTAAGTTGAGAATCAACTCTCTTAAAGAAAGTAAACTTCTGCTTTCCTTTAAAGTTTTTAGCATTAAATTATATACAGAAACAGGTGGTAGGCCACTAAACTCTTCTTTTAAGAAACCATGCATTTGGGTATTCGGTAAGTCGGGGATTTTTATACCTAACTCGGAAGCAATAATTTTCGCCTCATTAATTCTTAATGATTCAAAGATTGTTACAGGGCATATAAAGTCTAAAACTTCTTCAGCTTCTCTTATAGTAGATATTCGATTCCAACGGGTTAAACTCAATACCCCAATGGAAGATTCAGTCGTTTTCAGCACATCATCTAAATGTTCTGAACCTGCTATGACATAGATTTTCCCAAATGCTTTACGGTAGTTCGTTATTTGGTTTTGTAGACGGCTTAATGAATCCCTTTCGGATTTTATTTCGTAAACCGTTCCAGTTCCGTTCAGTATGATGAGATCAGCTTTGCAAGAGCCGATTCTGAATTCATTAAGCATACAGGCAGTTCTTAATGAATGCTTCCCAAGCAAAAGATTGTGTGTGAGTGCAGAACGATAAACATACTCATTCCGCAAGCCTGTTTGTCTAAGTAAGGCAAATGCCTCATTGAAGGCTTCACCAACGGTAATCCCAAGTGTCTCTGCATGGTCAAAAAGCTCGGTCTCTCGGAGAGAACGAGCAAACATAGGAGACTGCCCTCTTTTCGCTATCTCGCTGAAGACGGAAGCGGAAAAAAGTCTACTTAAAGCAGTCAGTTGAAAAGAGCTAAGTTCGTTACTTCTCATCATGGTGAATCACATAGTCCATCGTTCAGGATCTTGTTTGGTTACTGTCAAAATCCTTAGCAAAACCCACATAAAAGTCGTTCATCAGTGTAGGAAAGCTATGAAAAAATCTTCACCTTAGGTTACCAAACCAGCAGTGTCCTGCATAGAAAAGTCGATAGCCTAACTGTATGCACCAATTCTAGTAGTCTGCAATAACTATGTTTGTGAGATCTAACACAATCTATTGATCATAAAAGATAAAAAAACACTGAAAGATGAAACTCTATGGGTGCATACGAAATGTTATTCTTTAACATAGGGTAATTTACCATTTTTTGGCAAAGTCAAATGGGTTGAATCAATATTAATATACCCTTAAGGAATATACTTTTCATATTTATTCCCTATTGTTATATGCATTTTAACTTTCGAACACTATCTAACCCCTTGTTCAACATGAGGCTTTTATCATATCATTGAAGAAAAAATGACCTCTGGAAACTATTGTGGAAGATAAAATTAATTTTCTATATCAGTCCTTGAACGACACACAAGCAACCATTAAAGCTATTGATGTAAAAATGGGTTCCTCTTTGTAATTGCATTCATGCCTATCACTGTATTACAAACATTGAATAACACCGTGATGGCAATATGGTCTGCAAATGCAATTTATAAATTATGCTTGATTTCAATATGTGTAAGTTGGCTATTATCTGTAGTATATCTTTTTCTGGCTCTAACAAGTATCTCAGATCCTAACAAACACATGCATGGAGCTAAACCAAGCGGATTATTTTATGGCAAAGGTATTTTCAAGATTGAAACGGAAAATTTTGGTTTTAAAATAAAAGTAACATCTAATCTTACAGTAGATGAGGTAGTTAGCAATTTACCTGACCAGAATGGAATCCTTAAAGAATTAACATATGAGAAAATGAAAATAACATATATTAGAGAAATTAAGTTAGGATATTACTCTAGATCCACTAAACTTATGTCTTTTTGGCTACTACTAAGTACAGCCATTTATTTAATAAATAATTTTATTAAGATCTAAATATGAATAACGAACAAAAAGCAGCAATAGAACAAATAATTAATAGCTCGCTTGATCAAGCGGAAGCCCATTGGAGAAATGGTGGTTATAAAATAGCCCTTGAAATGAGGAAAAGCCATGCTCAAGATAGCCGAGATTTTGCTATTAACGAATCTCTGATGCCTGGTCTTCCACCTATTTATGAGGGTCAAACCATTATTGGTGAGTTCATAGCATTAGTCGCAGATATGCGAGACTCGACCAATCATTTGTTACAAGCAATTTCACCAAAGAAAGCGGATATTTCAGACTTACAACGAGTATTTTACGAAACGTCAGCTTTATTACCATCTTTAGCAAAAGTTGTTTCATTCCATGATGGAAAAACTACAGAATATTTAGGAGATGGTATCTTGGCATTTTTTTTAGTCGATGAGGAAGACAAAACTGATGCTATGTATAGGGCTCGCAGGGCTGCAAATGATATTATCGGCGAATTAAGACCTTTACTTAACCGTATTATATTTGAAAGATATAGATTTCCAGAAATTGATCTAGGGTGGGAATGGGGATCAGTAAAGCAATAGTTTCTTTAGTTGGACTTCCAAAAGAAAGACAAGTTAAAGCATTTGGTGAATGTGTATTTAGAGCAACGAAACTATCTTCAGAAAGAAACGAAATTTGTGTGGATACTAATCTACATGCCCAATGGCCGACATCTAAAAATGGAACACTCCGTTTCAGATTAAAATCCTTTGGGTCAGGAGACAAAGCCGTTTCTGGATATTTATTAGAGCCGTCTAAAAATAGGTAATTATAATATGAAAACTTATAATATTTTTATTAGCCATTCTTGGAAGTATACTGATAGTTATGACCGACTATTGAACATTCTTCATAATAGAGGGTGTTTTTATTTTAAAAATTACTCTGTGCCAAGAATAGATCCTATAATAGGGGCACAAGGTGACATTGCTCTTTACTCAGCAATTAAGAGTCAAATGTCACCGAGCAGTGTCGTTCTCATTTTAGCTGGCGTTTATGCTACATATAGTAAATGGATAGATGCAGAAATAAGAATAGCTAAAGAATATGGAAAACCTATTATAGCAATAGAACCATGGGGTTCTGAAAGAACTTCTACTGTAGTAAAAAATGCTGCAGATAGAATCGTTAAGTGGAATGCTGATAGCATTGTCGCTGCTATAAGAGAATTATCATGAGGTACCTATGAGAAAAGCTCTATTCATTGGTATTAACGAATATGAAAGCATTCAAGATCTCAAAGGATGCGAAGGTGATGCCATATCTATGTCAGAAGTGTTAAGCCGACACTCTGATGGAAGACCAAATTTTGGTGCAAAAAAGTTAATAAACTCACCAGCGAAGCCGGTAACACGCGAAGTACTTGAAAAAGAAATTCAGATGCTATTTAACGGCGATGCCGATATTGCTCTATTATTTTTTGCAGGACATGGATACTTTGATCAAAATATAGATGAAGGAGTCATTCTACCTTTTGATTATAATCAAAGTAAAAATAATGGCGTGAGGATAAGTGATATATTAAATTGGGCAAATAATGCAGATAAAATACGAAATAAAATTATAATACTTGACTGTTGTCAATCAGGTGCAGCCGGACAAATCAGGAATTTAAGAGGCGGTGAATCTCTAATTTCAGATGGAAGCACTATTTTAACCGCATGTCAAAGAGATGAGTTTGCCATGGAGGAAAATGGTCATGGTATATTTACTACATTAATGTTAGAAGCCTTGTACGGTGCCGGAGCTAATATATTAGGATATGTTACTCCGGGGAGTTTATACAGCTTTGTTGACCAAGCTTTGGGTGAGTGGGAGCAACGACTTGTATTTAAAACTAATGTTTCTAGGTTTGTTATCTTGAGAGAAACAGGTCCACGGATTTCCTTAGACACGCTCAGAATGTTACCAGTATGGTTCAAATCAGAATCGGATATTTTTGCATTAGATCCTGATTTCGAACCTGATTCACCGACTCCATCGGATGAAAAAACTGCAATTTTCAAACAGCTTCAAAACTGTAATCGACACGGAATTATAGAGCCGGTTGATAGCGACCATATGTATTTTGCAGCAATGAATTCTAAAGGTTGTCGCTTAACAGCTTTAGGCGTTTCCTATCGTAAGTTAGCAGAAAAACAGCGAATTTAATCAAGAAAATCATTATTGATAAAACGGAGAACTTATGAATAAATCGCAACCACTTTACATCATAATAAAGATAGAATTTCCCGTTGGTTTTTTACCCAAACAATTAGCTTATAACAACCATTCATTTATAGTATTTAATCTTAGTAATGGTACTTGTGAGTCTATGCATGACTCCCTTGATTCAGCTCAGAAGAAAATAATTGAATTATTAGATAAATCAGAAAAAATTGAAACTGGTGAAAAAAAACCGACTACCCAGCACTATATGCTTTATTTCAATTACCACTACTCTTCTACTAAATCACAAGAGGCTTGTCTCTCTGACGACCCTGCGACCATGTTAATTGAGGAATTCTTCGATAATATTCAAATAGTGAATAACATCAAATTATCATCAATATTAATAAGTTATGTTAATAAGAAAATATTGAATTTTTCCTTACCTTTAACTAAGAATGATAACACCTCCAAATATGACAGTTAACCTTCTCATGTCAGGTATGTTTGTTTATATTTTTATTTATAAATATTATATTCCTGACATTATTCTCAATGATACAATCAAAAGATACCATTTCATCAAGGTATAATTGAATTTCGTCGTCAGGGAAATATTCATGTTCGTATAACTCCCCATTTATATATTCAATTTGTAATTGATACATACTGATTATCTCTCCTGTTTCTGTCTTAGTAATTACTTTTTCAATATGTCTTATAATTCCATGATGAAACGTTGATTTTTCACATAATCTTTGTATTAAGCTCATACTTGATTCCTCTTCACTAATGAATTGTATTCTTTTAACGTGAATTTATAAGCATGTCAATATTACCACTTATTGATAAGCAAGAGCTAACTCAGAGATGCTCCGCTTCTCTGAGTTGCCTTGCTTTTTCTGCTCTTTGATTGAAAAAGAATGATTTAAACCTGGAACCTTAACTTTCGTACTCCTAATTTAATTAGGATGTAATTAATTTCCACATAAAAAGAGAACTTTTGGATGCCGATACGAAATTTCTTTGATCTACTATTCAATCGATGTAAAATTGTTACTCCTTCGTTTGACATGGAATAAAAAATGGGAAAATTTGCGGATTTTAATATCAAAAACAATACCGAAAATACTAATGTCAGCCAAAGCAACAGTGGTGGTTATAATGTTCAAAATACTCAGGTCATAAATAATCGAACCATCAACAATCATTATACAAAGCAAAATTCTAATAGTGATGGTGATGCAGGTGCTTTTATGGCGGGAGCGGTCATTTTAACGATAGGAATAGGATTTGTCATCTGGTCGTTTTTCACACATTATCAAGAAATTTATCCCATTTTAAAAACAGGTGCTTTATTCTCTCCTGTATTCTCGATAATTGGGATTATAGCTTTGATTCTTAGAAAAGAGGTTGAAACGACAGATTTTGTCAGATTTTTTTTCTTAGTCTTAGCTGGAGGTTCTGTTTTTTTATTAAATGAATATTTGAATATAAATGTTCCATTAGAAATCATAGACTTATCAAAACGAGCCGCATCGGTTTCAGGTTTTTGGAACGGATTAAACGAATATGGCAAAAACCTTTCTTTGTCGTTGATATCTTCGAGTATCTTGATTGGTGCATCAATAATATTGATAATCTTCGCTGCATTCAGAGAATTATCATACTCCTTAGCTAACAAAAACATGTCTGGATTTTGGTTTATAAGTCTTAAAATAACTAATTTATTCCGTATTCAAGCTCTTGGTAATGGTGGGATCATAACTTTAATCTTGGCACTAACCTTTTTAACATTAAATGGATATGTATTCCACTTTGAATGGAACTAATTTTACATGGGCCTTTTGGCCCTTATTTTTAATGAATAAATTAATATTTACAGCTTATTGATATATTCATATCAATTTTTATTATTTAGATTTACCTTATTTACTAGTTAATCTCCTTTTTAATTAGCTGCCTATTCTTATCCAATAGGGAAGTAAACATATTAAATCGCGCTTAACATTGACAACTAATAATTATTTACTATAACAGGAGATAAAGTTAGTTAATTACTTTTAAAGCATGACATATAAAAGGAGTTTATATGGCAAATAAAAAATCGCATTTTTTGAACACTAAGGATGCAAAACATTCAACCTCAAAGTGTAAATTACTACCACAGGAATTACGAATTCATTGTGTTAGTGTTCGTCTTAACAATGCTGAATTGGCCAAGCGTAATACATTGAGGGAGCATTATTCGAAAGGAGAGTGGCTTCGTATGGCTTCCCTTCAAAAATTGCCTCCAGTTATACCAGCTATTAATACCAAAGCCTGGATAGCTTTAACTGACATATCACAAAAACTAAATCGAATTGCGATCCATATCGATGGTAATGTAAGTATCCCTGCAAAAAGAACCATTCACTTTTAGAGATCTTCCGACATACTGAATATGTTTCCTGAAGGAGATCGCTATGCGTAAAGCCCGGTTTACTGAACACCAGATTATCGCCGTTCTGAAGTCTGTTGAAGCCGGCCGAACAGTGAAGGATGTCTGCCGCGAGGCCGCTATTTCAGAAGCCAGCTATTACAACTGGAAAGCGAAATATGGCGGAATGGAAGCTTCTGATATCCGCAAAATCAAAGACCTGGAAGACGAGAACCGGCGTCTTAAGCAGATGTTCGCTGATCTGAGTCTTGAGAACCGTGCACTGAAAGACGTCATCGAAAAAAAGCTTTAAAACCAGTGATAAAGCGTGAGCTCGCCCGTTATCTGATTTCGCAGTTTACAATGAGCACACGTAAGGCTTACAGGACATTATCACTGAGCAGGACGGTATTTTTCTACAAACCGGATACACGGCGTAATGACGCGTTGTCATTGAAGCCCTCAAAGAACTCGCTGAGCGCTATCCGCGATACGGTTTTAAGAAGCTTTTTCAGGTCATTCGCCGGCAGGGCCATGTCTGGAACCATAAGCGGGTTCACCGGATTTACTGCCTGCTGAAACTGAATTTCAGACACTGAGGGACTGTTTCCGCCCAACAATATCCCATGACTGTTTTACAAACACATCCCGGTTAAGTGACGTGATACAAGACGGTGTAGGGAATTGAAGTAAAAACTGGCAGAACCACTCTGCCCGGGACATATGCAGAAACTGCTCAGCTTCGGGAAAATAAAGGGTCAGATAGTGGTTAACCAGGCTGTTCAGACATCGTGTTCGTGCCAGAGTAACCTGATGGTATGTGTTTGATATCTCCTGTATATCGATAATGCCATTCGCCAGAAGATCATAAAATGGTGAAGATAATCCTTGTTCGAGCAAATACATAATGACACTGGCATCTTTGCGATCATTTTTATCCCAGGTCCTGAACAGCATCTCACGAGCTCGCGCACATCTGACAGAGGAAACAAGATGGCACTGAACTCCCTGCTTATGTAACCACCATGCGATGTTACGGTGATAATCAGCTGTAGGTTCAAATGCAGCGATAATATCTTCATGGGGTGAAGCGGTGAGCGCAAGCAGTCGGTTGAACCCTTCCAGGGTATTTTCAATACGCAGGTAGGATGTTCGTCCATCCGGGTGCCGAATTTTTGCATCGTGATGTTTTTTAGCGATATCCAGGGCAATCAGAGTCCCCGACACACCGATGTTACTAACTAAAGTGTTCATTGATTTTCTCCACTTGTGACAGACACGGACATTACAAGTTGTAGAAAATAGCTGACTTAAACGCTAGCTGGATGCACTCAATAGGTATCACGGGCCGGAATTTATCTCACTGACACTGTCCCAGTGGGCTGAAGATCATGATGTACAGCTGGAGTTCATTCAGCCGGGAAAACCCACTCAGAATGCTTTTATTGAACGATTTAACCGGACATACAGGACTGAAATACTGGATTTTTATCTGTTCAGAACACTGAATGAAGTACGGGAGATCACAGAACGGTGGCTGGAGGAATATAACAGCGAACGACCTCATGAATCCCTGAATAACCTGACACCGGAAGAATACCGGTTGATGGCTGAAAAACCGGAAACCTCAAAAAGTGTCTGGAACTAAAACAGGTATGCTTACACTGCCATCTCTTGAGCAGGGTTGTAATCTATCAGCCCGTTCTGGACAGCATATCGCATCACTGCCGTTGTTCTTTGCTGTAGGCGGGAAGCAACTTCCAGTCGCCCAGAAGCTTCAACAGCCTTGATAGGGGCAATAAGATCTCTGGTATTAAGCTCGGATATTTTTCTTTTACCAATAGCAGTAAAGAGACCATCTTCCATGCTTTTTAGAACTCTCTCGCTATGGGAATCTGACCATTTCCTTTTACAAGCCTTATGCCAGTCCCTAGCAACAGATTCAAAAGTAAGAGCTTCGCTCTGCTCGATCTTGTCTGCCTTTTTCTTCTCGGAAGGGTCGATACCATCAGATACCAACTTTTTAGCCTCATCTCGTTTCCTGCGAGCTTCACCAAGAGAGACCATTGGATAAACACCCAATGCTAAAACTTTCTGTTTGCCATCGAAACGGTATTGGAGTCGCCAGTATTTTGAACCATTGGGGTTGATCAGCAGGTGTATACCCTGCCCATCTGTGAGTTTGAAAGGTTTGTCGGAGGGCTTGGTAGTCCTAACTTTGATATCGGTGAGAGCCATCAGTTGATACCTCCAGTGTTGGTACCAAAATCAATCGAACCGAGAATACCATCAGTTATACCATCATCGGTTGGTATATGTTCAAGAAACTGAGTAGACGTGAACAGACTAAGAAAAGCCAGATACCTGCTTAACTTAATGTTTTTATGGACTAAAGTAGACGTTAGTAGACTTAAAAAAAGCTTTGTATGGTGCCGAAGGCCGGACTCGAACCGGCACGTATTTCTACGGTTGATTTTGAATCAACTGCGTCTACCGATTTCGCCACTTCGGCACTGAAGGGTATGCGGAAAACAACGGGATTATACCCTGAGTCGTGACGGGTGCAAGGTGAATCCGTGAAGTTGTCGGTTAACTGCCGAAAAAACAAGCATTCACCGCGTTCCGCCCTTCGCTGAGTTTAAACTGCCTCATCAGGGCTTCCTTGCCCTTGCCCTTGCCCTTGCCCTTGCCCTTGCCCTTGCCCTTGCCCTTGCCCTTGCCCTTGCCCTTGCCCTTGGGTTTTCGGTTTTCGGTTTTCGGTTTTCGGGTCTCGGGTTTGAGCCTTTTGCCCTTAGCCTTTTGTTGGCTGTTGGCTGTTGGCTGTTGGCTGTTGGCTGTTGGCTGTTGGCTGTTGCAGCGCAACTACACATTCTGTGTGGCAGAGGGGGTCGGAGTGTTCCGATTCGTGGGATGGGGGCGGGAAAAAAGGAACTAACGGCGGGGGTTAGGGACTAAAATATTGAGCTGTGCAAAAAAATAACCTGGATGAGGCTGTTTTAATGAAAAAAATGACACACACACCGTTGCTGGCGATGGGTTTAGTTGCAGCACTGATCAGTGGAGCGGCCAGCGCGGCCAGTTGGCAGGATAAGCTGAGTAGCAGCGCGTCGGATCTGATGAATTCTTCTTCTGCGACTTCTGGTCAGTCTTCAGCTTCCACCGGCGGGTTGTCGCTGTCCTCCATTACCGGGTTGCTGAATGGCGGTAATAAGGCTGTCAGTTCAAACAGCATGAGCAATGCCACCGGGATTCTGCAGTATTGTGCTGAGAATAACCTGGTGAAAAACAACGTCACCTCCGTGACTGACCAGTTGAAAAGTAAGCTGGGCCTGTCTGATACCTCAGAACAGAAACAGGAAACAGGTTATGCGCAGGGTCTGGCAGGGCTGCTGAATACCGGTAACGGGCAGCAGATCAGTCTGAAAAGCCTGAGCAATACCCCGATGGGCGAAAAGCTGAAAACCAAAGCCTGTAACGTGGTGCTGGATCAGGGTAAAAAATACCTCGGTATGTAATTCCCCCCGCCGGAGCCGGTCTGTGACCGGCTCCGGACTTTTGCTTCTTCTGTTGATTCCTTCTTCAAGCTTTCCCTTTCTCTGCTGATTCCTTGCAGGAATGTTCCCTTTTCCTGTTACTGCTACACTTTAGCTGCCGGAGCAACTTTCGCCCCTGTCGGTTATTCACTAACCACTATACTGTGCGCCGCACAGGCAATTGCCTGCTGATGTCGTTAATCGTACCGGTCCGTGGCATTGTCAGCGGACAGGATTAAGAATAATTTGAGGATTTTATGCAGGAACTCATCAAGGCTGTCGGGTTAGGGTTGGTGGTGCTATTGCCGCTGGCGAACCCGTTGACCAGTGTCGCACTGTTCCTCGGCTTATCCGGCGAGATGAATTTTACCGAGCGTAATCGTCAGGCATTTCAGGCCTCGGTGTACGTTTTTCTGATTATGATGGTGGCGTGGTACGCGGGGAATGCGGTGCTGGATACCTTCGGTATCTCCATTCCCGGGCTGCGGATTGCCGGTGGCTTAATCGTCGCCTTTATCGGTTTCCGGATGCTGTTTCCGGTGCAGAAGCTGCACGATACCCTGGAAGTGCAGCATAAGCAGGAAGAGATCGATGCCGCAGAGCACCAGGATACTCAGGTCAATATTGCCTTTGTGCCAATTGCCATGCCAAGTACCGCCGGTCCCGGCACCATCGCGATGATTATCAGTACCGCCTCCACCGTGAAAACCGGCGATTTCCCGGCGTGGGTTCTGCATGTCGCCCCGGTGCTGACTTTTCTGGTAGTGGCAGTGATTCTCTGGCTGTGTCTGCGCAGTTCCGGCGCCATTATGCGGCTGGTCGGCAAAGGCGGTATCGAAGCGATTTCCCGTCTGATGGGCTTCCTGCTGGTGTGTATGGGAGTTCAGTTCGTAATTAACGGTGTTCTGGATGTGGCAACCCATCTGAAATAAACATAAAAAAGCCGGGGAGTGCCCCGGCTTTTAGTTTAACTCTTGTCTGAATTAGTGCTGCTCCAGCCCCTCACGAACTTTTTTCACCTGATCAGCAGTCACTGCCGATGCATCGTTACTCCAGCCCTGTCGTACGAAGGTTGCCAGTTTAGCCACCTGGTCGTCAGATAAACGGTGTCCGAAGCCAGGCATTTTCAGCATTGATGGCGACTTCTCAGTTGCCGGTAACTGCGCACCCTGCAGGATGATATGGATCAGCCCCTGCGGATCTTTGGCATTAACAACCGATGCCTGATCCAACTGTGGGAATGCCCGTGCAGCACCCAGCCCGTTAACAAAATGGCAGGCACCACAGTTGTTCAGGTAGAGCGTCTGGCCTTCAGTCAGATCCACCGCCGCGGTCAGTTTAGCGGTAGTGGCCTGATTTTTCTGCTGATCATAAGCCTGCAATGGCGGGTTGCCACCAAGGAATTTCAGATAGGCGGCAATCGCCTGCAGGTCGGCATCGGTCATGTGCGAGGTCGAATTTTTCACGACCGAGGTCATCTCACCGGCGACACCGGCCTTGTCGTTACGTCCGCTTTGCAGGTAATCGACAATCTCATCCGGGCTCCAGCGGGCAATACCCCGTAATGAAGGGACATCCCAGCCATTGAGGTTGCCGCCAGAAAGGAAGTTGCTGTCACTGCTGTCCAGCGCTTTCTCTTCCATTGCCACACCACGCGGCGTATGGCAGCTGCTACAGTGGCCCAGAGACTCAACAATATAAGCCCCACGGTTAACCTGCTCTGAAGCTCCGCCAATCGGCTGGAATGGCTTATCGGAGGTAAACACCATGTTCCAGAAACGCATGCCCCAACGCTGACTGAACGGGAAGCTGAGGTCGGTCTGCGGCGGCTGACTGTTGCTGGCGGTCACACCGTGCATAAAGTAGCTGTACAGGGCATGAATATCCGCATCACTGGTTTTGGCATAATCCGGATAAGGCATGGCCGGATAGAGGAAACTGCCATCCGGACGCACCCCTTTGCGCACTGCATCGGCAAACTGTTGCTCGGTGTAATTACCTATCCCGTACTGTTTGTCCGGGGTGATATTGGTGGAGTAAATAGTCCCGAGATCCGATTTTATCGCCAGACCGCCCGAATAATCAGGCCGCCCGGAGGTCGTATGGCAAGCCATACAATCTCCCAGCCGTGCCAGATATTCACCCTGTTTTACCAGTTGATCCTGATTCGGTGCATCGGCCGCCTGTACCGCGCCAGCCAGCCCGCAGGCCAGAACTACAGTATTCGCCAGTAACAGGCGCTTAAATGTCATCTTTTTCATGATGTTACACCTGTACCATTGGGCCCGGATTTTTCAGATACTGTTCTTTAATGGCATTAGCTGCCATCAGCGTAATTGCACCGATAGTGTTGGTCGGGTTGGACTGGAAGTTCTGCGGGAACGCATTACCTCCCGGCACAAATACGTTATGAACATCCCAGCTTTGCAGGTAACGGTTCAGGGCCGATGTTTTCGGATCATCGCCCATAATAGCCCCGCCCACGTTATGGGTAGAGACATACTTGGTCAGATCAAAGTCAGCGCCCATCGGCAGGAAACTCATGCTGAAACTGTCAGGGTTCATCTCTTTGACGATATTGCCGACAATGCCTTTCAGGTACTGCTGTAACTGCAGTTCGTTGTGCTTCCAGTTAAAGGTCATGCGCAATAATGGCTGACCGTGGCGATCTTTATAGGTCGGGTCCAGATCCAGGTAAACGTCACGGTACGACATACAGGAAGTGGTGATCCCCACCTTCATTGAATGGCCGTACCAGTTTTCCAGCCCCTCTTTCCAGCCCGCTCCCCAGGAGGGAGTACCCGGCGGCAGCGCGGTGCTGATTGGGGTTCCGGTCGACTGGGCACTCTGAATTTTTGCTCCGCCGATAATGCCAAGTCCCGGACCGTCGAAGTTGCCCGGAGAGATATCGTTGAACTGCATACCGGTCGGTCCGGAGCTGACAAACGGGTTAAAGTTTTTATCTTTGAAAAACAGAGTCGCAGAACCATTACTCAGGAACGCATAGTTACGTCCGACTACCCCTTCTTCGGTGACCGGGTTGTAAGGCTGGCCAATACCGGACAGCAGCATCAGACGCACGTTATAGAACTGGAAGCTGCTGAGGATGACAATTTTTGCCGGCTGAAAGCATTCGTTACCCTGCTCATCGATATAGATAACCCCTTTGGCGGTTTTCTTATCATCATGCAGCACCACTCTCAACACTTCCGCGTTTACTTCATAAGAGAAGTTATCCATCTGCTTCAGTGAATCCAGCACTGCGGTCTGGGGTGAGGCTTTGGAGTAGTTGAGGCACGGATATTTAGAGCAGTAACCGCAATAGTTACACGGAGCAATAGTGTTTCCGTAAGGGTTGGTCCAGACACGGGAAGCGGCAGCCGACGGAATGGTGAACGGGTGATAACCCATTTTTTTCACGGTATCGCCAAACATCACGTTATTGAGCGTATTTTCCAGTGCCGGCAATGGCATCGGATTGGCACGGGGCCCTTCAAACGGATCTCCGCCTTCCATTATCTGGCCGCGCAGGTTACCGGTGTTACCGGATAATCCGCAGATATGCTCAAATTTTTCAAACCATGGCTCAATCTCATTCCAGGTAAACGGGAAATCACGCACCCGCATATCTTCCTGTAATACACCCGGTTTGTAGGCCTCATCGGCATAGGTTTTGAGTTTAATATCGGTCGGGGTCGGACGCAGTAACACACCGGTCCAGTGCATACCGGCACCACCCACACCGCCGCCAGGCACAAAGGCGCCCCACTTACGGGTTGGCAGTGCGGTGTCCTGCATGGTGTAACGCACGGTCACCGCAGAATCTGCGGGGGTGGTCATCACCTTGTTACGAACCGCATAGGCATATTCGTCTGCCGGTTTAGGATAGGCAAACGCTTCATAATCACGTTCAGGACCTTTTTCCAGTGCACGCACTGTCAGTCCTGCCATGGCCAGTTCAATACTCATCAGTGAACCGGCCCAGCCGAATCCGCAAACCACGACGTCGACTTCTTTCTTAGTTATCTGAGCCATAAGAAACCTTGTTATTCAGAAAAACGGCAATTACGCAGTCTCGCCCAGCAGGCTGACCGGCCCGAGGGGATACTTCACATTATGTTGTTTTACCCATTCCAGATAACTGGCGCGGGCCCCGGGAAAACCAATCGCAATCCACGCTTTCATCCCTTTATTGCCGCCATACATCGGGTCGGCGAGATAACCGTGTTTGGTTTCTCCGAGCAACTGACTGAAGAACAACGAGCCCTTCAGGGTGTTTTCACCCAGGGCTGCGAAGTCGAGAGTGTTTTTCTGTAATCCCGTCAGCACCTTGTCTTTATCTGCTTCCGATAACTGATGGAAAGGTTTCTGCAGGTTTTGCTGGCTCCACTGATTAGTCAGCCGGATACCGGTCTGATAAATCTGTTGTGGATAGAGAGGCACCTGATACCCCATAGTGGCCGGGGCATGCGGGTTAAACGGCCCTTCCATGTAGATTTCCTTACCGAAATGCTCATCATGGAGTTGCTGGTCGATAAATATCGGCACATTAGTTTCCAGCGCGCCCGGGGCTTTACCCGGTCCGCCCGCAGGAATAATGCGGTCGGTCGCAGCCAGAATAAACTGCCATTCGTCAGCGGTGAAAAAGGCCGGTTTATAGCTGGTAAGTTCAGGTGCAGCCATATCGGCTGCCTGTGCCGCAGTCAGACCCTTAAGCACCAGTTCGGTGAGTGGCAAAGCCATCAGCGAACCGAGCAGGAATTTGCGGCGCGTGGTGTTTTTTTGCAAAAGCATAAGTGACGACTCTCATTTGCTCACGATGTATTTATTATGAACTTGTTAAGAAACAAGCGGTGGTAACGCTTTCATAGCAAAGATAGCGCTTACATTACATCAAACCGATTACAAATTTAATACATACATAACTTTACTTAGGGGATTTAGCACGAAATGACGCCACTGTTAGTAGGGGAATGGCGTTTTTTTAAGCGTAGCCCGGCAGACCGTGATACTCAATATCCATCAGATAAACATGGGTATATTTTTCAGCTATCCCTGTCTATAGTCTTGGTATGACGCCCTGTGCAGGGCTGCAAAATTTTTTTCCCCGACCACAATGGCGGATAATTCCGGGTGACGTATTCCCCTGTGGGGGGGATGCTGAACACTGCTAACTTCCAGAGACTGATATCGTATGACTGCACCGTTACTGATTGCCCGAACCCCGCAACTGACCCTGAATCTGTTGCCGGCCATGTCTAACCGCCACGGTTTGATTACCGGAGCCACCGGCACCGGAAAAACCGTCACACTGCAAAAAATGGCAGAGTCATTCTCGTCAATTGGCGTCCCGGTGTTTATGGCCGATGTGAAAGGTGATTTAAGCGGTATTGCAAAAGCCGGCGAAAGCTCAGAGAAACTGCAGGCGCGGCTGGAAAAAATTGGCGTGACTGACTGGCAACCGCAGGATAATCCGGTGGTGCTGTGGGATATCTTTGGCGAAAAAGGTCACCCGGTGCGGGCGACCGTGTCTGATCTCGGCCCGCTACTGTTGGCACGGCTGTTAAACCTTAACGAGATCCAGTCCGGAGTTTTACAGATTATCTTCCGGATCGCCGACGATCAGGGCATGTTGCTGCTGGATTTCAAAGATCTTCGCGCGATGGTGCAGTATATCGGCGATAACGCAAAGGCGTTTACTACCGAATATGGCAATATCAGCACCGCTTCTGTCGGGGCAATTCAGCGTGGCCTGCTGGCACTGGAACAACAGGGCGCCGAATACTTCTTTGGCGAGCCAATGCTGGATATTAAAGACTGGATGCGCACCGATGATCAGGGGCGTGGCGTCATCAATATTCTCAGTGCCGAAAAGCTCTATCAGATGCCAAAACTGTATGCCACCAGCCTGCTGTGGATGCTGTCAGAACTGTATGAGCAGTTGCCGGAAGTCGGTGATGTCGAAAAACCGAAGCTGGTGTTTTTCTTTGATGAAGCCCATCTGCTGTTTGATGACGTGCCTGACGTATTGCTGGAAAAAATACAGCAGGTGATTCGTTTAATCCGCTCCAAAGGCGTCGGTGTCTGGTTTGTGACTCAGAATCCTTCCGATGTGCCGGATACCGTGCTGGGTCAGTTAGGTAACCGCGTTCAGCATGCACTGCGGGCATTTACTCCTAAAGATCAGAAAGCAGTGAAGGCCGCCGCGACCACCATGCGTGCCAACCCGTCCTTTAATACCGAAGAAGCCATCCAGTCGCTGGGTACCGGCGAAGCACTGATCTCGTTCCTCGATGAAAAAGGCAGCCCGTCGGTGGTAGAACGGGCGATGGTAATTGCCCCGGGTTCCCGCATGGGGCCGCTGAACAGCGATGAACGTAACAGCCTGATTAATCACTCACCGCTGTACGGCAAGTATGATGATGTGGTGGACAGAGAGTCCGCCTATGAGCTGCTGCAGAAAGGGGTACAGAATGCACCTCAGCAGTCCGGCGCGCCGGAGGCTAAGGGAAATAACAGCGGAGTAGAAAACACAGTGCTGGATGGCCTGAAAAATATCCTGTTTGGTTATACCGGCCCGCGGGGGGGTAAACACGACGGTGTGGTGCAGACGATGGCTAAAACCGCCACCCGCCAGGTGACTAATCAGATTCTGCGCGGAGTACTGGGTAGTCTGTTTGGCGGACGTAAGTAATCACTTCTGTTTCCCTGCGGAGCCCGTTGCTCCGCAGGTTTTACGGTGGTCAGGTTGCCTGATATCGTTTACTGCCTGCCAGCGCGGCACAGCTAAGCACTGCCAGCGCCATCAGATAATACCCGGGCGCCAGGCTGGTCCCGGTCGCCGTAATCAGCAGGCTACAAATCAGTGGTGCAAATCCGCCAAACACCGTCACCGCAATATTATAGCTGATGGACATACCGCTGGCACGGGTGCTGACAGGAAACAGATCCGCCATCATCGACGGTACTGTGGCAAAATAGCAGGACTTCAGTAATGCCAGCCAGCAAACCAGCACAATTGCGCCTAACGGGCGAATAAGAAAAGAAACCCCGAAACTGCCAAAGGTCAGCAGCAGCGAAACCGAGGGATCTTCGGTCGGGAAAAATTCATGGGCAATATAGCGGGCAAAAAAGGCATAGACCGCAATATCAAACCACTCCAGTGCATTGCCGACACAGGTCGAGAACAGGGTTTTATACAAATTTGGCGCTGGCCGCGTCATCGCGCCACTCATGATGGCTGCCCCTGAGTCTGACGGTAAGCCTGCTGGCTGGCGATCAGTTGGGTCCCCTGTTCACCAAAATCCCATAACAGATGCGTCATCATCAGCAAACCTTCGCGGGCTATCGATTTCAGCATATGTTCGTCCGCCGCATGCTGGCCGCAGGCCGGATAAGAGTGCGGAACCCACAGGGTGGGCAGTTGCAGAATGTTGGCAAATACATCATTCGGTAGCGAGCCACCAAGGTTTGGCAGCAACGCAGGTTTCTTACCGCTGCTCTGTTGCAGCGAAGCCAGTGCCCAGCTGACCAGCGGTGAACGGGGGTCCAGCCGGGTGGCCGGGGAACCGCGCACCACCTCCACCTGCACATCGGCGAATCCGTGTGCTGCCAGGTATTCACTCAGATGAGTATCGATTTTTTCCCAGTCAGTCCCGACCACAAACCGCAGCTGACATACCGCGGTGGCACTGCCTGGAATGGCATTCATCGGTCGCTGTGGATTACCACTGACCATCGCCAGTATTTCCAGGGTATTCCAGCCATACAGACGTTCTGCCGGCGTCAGACCAGCCTCTCCCCACTGCTCATCAATCTGCGGATCACCAGCGACCGGTTGCAGCTGAATATCACTGAGGATTTCCCGGACCTGCGCAGAAATGGCCGGCGGTTTCAGGGCGCTGACCTGCAACTGTCCGTGCTGATTCACCAGCGTGGACAGCGCATTTGCCAGCCGGATGGCCGGATTCGTCAGCAGCCCACCCCAGTTACCGGAATGGTAATCGCGCTCACGGGCGTGAATGGTGAGACGCACGTTGACCGCACCACGTGAACCTAAAAACAGCGTCGGACGTTCGGCCGACAAACGTGGCCCGTCAGAGGCGATAAACACATCTGCCGCCAGCAATGCCTGGTGTTGTCGGCAAATCTCTGCCAGCCCCGGGGAGCTGATCTCTTCCCCCATCTCAAACAGAAATTTGCAGTTAAATCCCAGGCTTCCGTTGCGGGCGGCAAAAATTTGCTCCAGCGCGGCGATATTTACCGAATGCTGGCCTTTGTTATCGGCACTGCCGCGTCCGTACCAACGGTCGCCCTCTTCGGTCAACTGCCACGGGTCCAGCCCCTGGCGCCAGTTGTCGTCATCGCCAAACACCACATCGCCATGCCCGTAACACAGCACCGTCGGCAGGGCCGGATCTTCAATGCGGGTCGCCAGCAGCATCGGGCGTAGCGGCGCCGCAGGGTTTGCCAGCTCTGTCAGCGTAAAGCCCATGGCGGCCATGGCCGGGGTAATTTCCTCTCTCAGATAGCGGCGGATTTCTTCATCACGGTCATCCCGCTGACTTTCCGAGTGGATAGCGACACGTCGCGCCAGAGTGGTTTTAAATTCCCCGCTGTCAAACCAGGCTGCCGCGGCGGCCATCACTTTTTCTGCTGTCATTTGTCTGTCCGGTATAGGTTTGTTTATTTTGTTATAGCGTCAATCTAAGCTACTCTTCTGCTTTGCCACAATTATCAAAATATCAAACAAGCTTTGCTCTTAAAGCAACGCTATACTGCACAAAAAGGCAGCACGCACCGTGATGAGGCAAACGCATGCTAAGTACCGAAATCCGTTATTTTCTGGCGGTTGCTGACAGCGGTTCGCTGAGTGCAGCCAGCCAGCAGTTGTTTGTCGCAACTTCCGCCATCAGCCGACAAATTCAGCGACTGGAACAGGATGTCGGGGTGGCATTATTTGAACGCCATGCCCGGGGGATGGTCCTGACCGATGCCGGACGGATGTTTGAGCATCGTATTCGCCAGAGTCAGCGGGAAATGGACAGTACCCTGTCGGAAATTAAAGGCCTGACGGCTATCCGTCGCACCGCGATTCGTATTGCCTGCACCGACGGGCTGGCATGGCATCTGTTACCTGCCCTCTGTTCCCAGTTTCGTCAGCAGTACCCTTCGGTAAGCTTTCATTTGCAGGTGGGCAACACCCGTCAGGTGGCAGAAAGCCTGCATCGTGGTGAGTGCGATCTGGCCTTACAGTTTTGTCTGCATGCCGAACGTGGGGTGCAGGTTGCTGGCAGCTGGCCCGCCCCGGTACTGGTGGTGATGTCTGCCAGCCATCCGCTGGCAGGCAAGGAGTTTCAGTTGCAGGATCTGAGCAGTTATCCGGTGGCACTGCCGGACCAGAGCACTACCGTGCGCCAGTTATTTGATTTGTCCTGCCAGATGAACGGGGTATTTATCGAACCCACCATTACCTGCAATAATTTTGGTTCGCTGTACCACTTCCTGACCCTGAATCCGCTCACCGTCACCCTGTGCAGCCGCTATTCCCTGCTGTATAACCCGACGGAACATCCACTGGTGGTGCGTAGCCTGGCGATAAATGCGCTGACCCAGCGCACACTGCAAATCCATCTGTTGCCCGGCCGCCAGCAGTCTGCCGCCCTGAAACTGTTTCTCGGCTTTATCAGTGATCAGTTGCAGCATCAGCATGAACAATTTTCCGCAGACAATCACGCAACCGGTCGCTGAACCGGCTATTTTTTCGGTAAACCAGCTCATTGATTGCTATGCTGAAAAGCAATAACAGCCAGTGAATGGCTTCACTTTATGACCTTCCGGACCTGTCTATGGATAAAACTTCCGGCTTAAAGAAAACCAAACGGCTGGCCCTGTGCCTGTTAATCATTGCCAGTGCTGTGTTCATCCTGACCCTGTTTCTGCCGCAGACCCTGACGGTACAGGCGATAAAATCGGTGGCTGAAGCCTCGATGGTGGGGGCGCTGGCTGACTGGTTTGCCGTCAGCGCCCTGTTCCACCGCATTCCGTTACCACTGATCGGCCAGCATACCGCGATTATTCCGCGCAACAAACAGCGGATTGCCGATAATCTCGGACGTTTTGTCGAGGAGAAATTTCTCAGTACCGACAGTATGATAGCCCTGCTGCGTCGCCAGGCTCCGGCAGAAAAACTGGCGGGCTGGCTGGTGATTCCGGAAAATGCCGGACGATTAAGCCGCCTGATATGCCAGCTGATTACCGGTTTCCTGAATGCCGGTAACGATCAACATATCCGGCGCTTTCTGCGTCAGGGGATATTGCGGGCTATCGACAGTGTCGACTTCCGGCACACCGCGGTGCTGCTGTTGGAGAGTATGACGCGGGAAAACCGCCACCAGGGGTTACTGGATGCCCTGATTGAGCAGGTAGTCCGGGTGCTGGATAATCCGGAATCGCGGCAGTTTATTGCCGGGCAAATCAGCCGCTGGTTTCGCCAGGAGTATCCGACCATGGCCCGGCTGGTCTCGGTGGAATGGCTGGGGGAAAAAGGCGCCGATAAAGTGACCTCGATGGTAGATGCTTTGCTGCTGGATGTGGCACAGGATCAGCATCACCAGTTACGGGACGGAGTAAACCGCAGTGTGAACCGGTTTATTGAAGCGCTGAAGAACGATCCGCAGATGCAGCGCCGCGCAGAACAGCTAAAAACCTGGCTAAAAGAGGACGAAACCTTCAATCAGTATACTGTCGGGCTGTGGGATGATTTACGCCGCTGGCTGACAGAAGATATGCAGCGTGAGGATTCGGCGACTGCCAGACAGATCCGCCAGGCGACACAGTGGGCCGGTGAGGCACTGCAAAATGATCCACAACTGCGGGCCTCACTCAATCAACACCTGGAACAGGCGGCCTTACAGGCCGGTCCTGAATTTGCCCGTTTTCTGACCCGACACATCAGCGATACCATCAAGAGCTGGGATAACCGCCAGCTGTCGGCGCAGATTGAACAAAATATTGGTCGTGATTTACAATTTATCCGGATTAACGGTACCCTGGTCGGCGGCACACTAGGATTATTACTGTTTGGGGTTTCGCAATTGCCGTTACTTATTGATTTTATCAGCCACTGGTCAGGCAGATAGTTATTTCCGCTTATTTTCAGGGCAATAATTTCCCAGCCCCGTTATTGCAGAGTGAATTATTAATAAACCTTACATATTCACCCTACGGATAAATAAAACGATAACTTATCCCTGATCACTGTCGCTGGACTCTGATTATAATATCCGTTATAAATCGGGGAGGTCAGGAAGACCTTCCATCCAGAGATAAGGATATCAGCCGTGAAAATACACCCTTTGGCATTACTGTGCTCAGCATCTTTATTCCCCGTTACCGGTAATGCCGGTGTGATGCGCGAAGATGTGCCGGTCCAGGAATATCGGGACTTTTCCGAAAACCGGGGGAAATACCGGCCTGGCAGTGAAAACATCAGTGTGCTAAAAAAAGATGGCACCCTTGCCGGTATATTACAGTACCCGATGCCAGACTTTGCTCCAGTGAATACTCCGGGATATGCCACGCTTATTTCTCCCTCCTACATTGTCAGCGTGAGCCATAACACCGGATATAAGTCAGTTGATTTTGGAAATAACGCCCTGTTTAAAACCAAATATCTCATTATTAATCGTAATGATTCAACTGCACGGGATTTTCATGTACCGAGATTAAATAAAGTGGTGACCGAAGCCGCCCCCATCTCTATGGTTAAAGGCACCGATCTGGCGAAAGAAAAAGATCGCTATCAATGGTATACCCGGGTCGGTAGCGGCACCCAATATCAGGTAGATGCAGCCACTCAGAAGCTGATTTATCTTAGCGGGGCCTATTCATGGAAGAGCGGTGGAACCATGACTCAACCGACCTTCGAGAACTGGCGATTACGCTGGTATAACTATGCCCCGGATGATCCGCGGGTACAGCCGCTGGACTCAGTACCCCGGGCAGGAGACAGTGGCAGTCCGATGTTCGTCTACGATAACCAGCAAAAAATCTGGAAACTGGCTGGGGTTGTGACCACTGTTGCCGGTAACCCTGCCTATAATCTGCGCGGATATCTGTTATTTCTGCAGGATCAGGATATTGCCGGGGTTATGGCGAAAAATACCGATCCCGCAGTGACCGATCAGCAGTCGCAGGGCGATATTGTCTGGACAGCAGACCACATAGTTCAGGGTAACCAGCAATGGCAATGGCACGGCGTCGATACCCTGCTACCTTCAGAGGCCAGCAACGAGCAACTGGATGCCAGTAAAGATCTGCAGTTTAACGGTGAAGGCGGCACTATTGTGTTACAGCAGTCGGTGAATCACGGTGCCGCAAAGCTGCAGTTTTCTGCTGATTATAAAGTGATCGGCAAAGACGCAGAAAGTGCACACTGGGTCGGCGGTGGTGTTGAAGTGGATGAAAATGCGACGGTGGACTGGCAGCTCAACGGGCTGGCCGGGGATACTCTGCATAAAATCGGGGCAGGAACATTATGGGTGCATGCCAGCGGTGAAAATCAGGGCGCTCTGAATACCGGAGATGGCACCGTTATCCTGGATCAACAGGCAGATGCCGACGGGAAGAAACAGGCGTTTTCTTCCGTCACGCTGGTCAGTGGTCGCCCGACAGTGATTCTGAACAGCGCCGATCAGGTCAGCCCTGAAAATATCCAGTTTGGCTACCGTGGCGGCACACTGGATCTGAATGGCCAGTCACTCACTTTCAGTGAGATTAAACACAATGATAATGGCGCACGGATACTAAATAATAATGCCAGTCAGGTATCCGAACTGACACTGAGCGGAAATGACCAGTCATTTGCCGGTGGCCTGGGAGATGCACAGGCCACCGGAAAACTGAGTGTGAACAGTGAGGGGAACTGGAACCTGACTGGTGGTGCTTTCCTCAAACAACTGACTGTTGATACCGGCTATTTACGACTGGGTGGCGAGCAGGTATTGCACGCTGGTGATGTTGTGTACAGTGATGACTGGCAGGAAAAAACTTATACCGTTGAAACCACAACAGTACAACATGGTGCCCAGCTGTGGACAGGGGAACATAGCACACTGAATTCCGACACCGTTGTCTCTGAATCCGGTACTCTGTGGCTGGAATCTCGGGCCACGCTAAATGGCAGCGTTCAGTTAGCCGGAGAGGATTCCTATCTGATGGCGGACATCAGCCAACGAGTCAGTACGCAGGGAGAATTATCTTCACAAATAAATGCCCCCGTCACCGGCCAGGGCTTGCTCTACGTCACCGGCAACGGACGTCTGACTCTGACAGGTGATGCGAGCAATACCCGGGGTGTTGAGCTCACTGGTGGTGAACTGGAAGTCCGCTCAACCGTCAGCGGGCCGCTGAACATGGGATATTATACCACCTTGTCCGGCGCCGGAACTTTCAGTCAGGTAACCGGTGGAGAGAACTCGGTCTTTTTCCCCGGCATGCATCGCCAGTCAGAAAATGAATGGTCGGTGATGAAGATGGGCAAACTGGTCACAGGAGAAAATAACCAGTTAATCCTGTACTCAGATTTTACTACTAATGCCACAGATCGGCTGCTGATAGAAGGTGATTTAGTCACTACGGACAACGATCCGCTACTGGTGAGTATTCACTCACTTGGTAGCTGGCAAAACAGTGATACTAACAATAATAATCATGCAGATAACAACGAGGGTATTTCGATTATCCAGGTCGGCGGAACATCCGATGCAAACCGGGTGAAGCTGGCAAACGATTATGTTGCAGGGGGAGCCTGGGCCTATGGCCTGTATGCTTTCGCTCCCGGAAAATCAGCATCAGGTGAGCGCTTACTTACCGGCGACGGTGACCAGTACTGGGATTACCGTTTACAGAATATCTTACTGAACAGTGACGGTAATATTGGGCCGGTTGATCCGTCGCCTGCACCTACCCCGGACCCGACACCAACACCAGACCCGACACCAGTGCCATCACCGCAACCGGTACGCCCGGCGACGACTCCGCAGGTGGCTTCCTATATTTCTCTGCCCGCGGCATTTCGCAATTTCAGCGACAGTCTGCAGGATATGTTTAGTGACAGTGTCCGGGCTCCGGGACGTGGACTGTTTATCTATGGTTATCACAGCCAGGATAACTATCACTCTGCAGGTGGTTTTTCAGACTACGGCTACAACTTTACCAGTAAGTCTAATGGCTGGATGATCGGGAGTCGCTGGCAATTCCCTGTAGCGGATCAACAGAGATTCAGCCTTGGCCTGGCCGTTAGTAAAGGCTCACTTTCTGTAAAACCTTCTTCTGTCGATGGTATCAGCCGCAGCAGCTTCAATACACTCGGTTTCCATACCATGCTGAGCTGGCTGCATCCTGAAGGATGGTGGCTGGAAAGCCCGGTAAGTTACACCCGTTTTCACGGCGATGTAAATACAGAACTACGTGGTAAGGTAGCCAGCCCTAAAGCGAGCAGCTGGCTTGCCGGCATCGATGCAGGAAAACGCTGGCAGTCTGGCGCCCACAGCATCTCACCACTGCTGGGCATACGCTGGCAACACCAGAATATTGATGCATTTACTGATGAGGATCAGGCACAGGTCAGCTACCGGATGCAACACACTCCTGATATCAGCACCGGTGCCAGTTACCAGCTGAATCTGGGTGCTCTGGCTGTTGGCGCGGATATCCGGGTCACCCACCGGCCAGGCAAGGCTCCTCAGGTAATCATTAGTGACGGACAAACACCTGCCAGGTTCAATGCGGGTCGCGGTGGCGATAGTGTTCAACTGAAAACGGATGCCTCTCTGGCCCTGACTCCTAATGCACGATTCACCAGCCGGTTGCAGTATCAGAAACGACTGGAGAAAGAAGGTATTGATAGCTGGAATGTCATTGGAGGGCTGGAAGTCAGCTTCTGACCTTAAAGCATAAAAAAGGGTTCACCGACGGGTGAACCCTTTTTATTGTGGCTGACCTGTCAGCGACGTTTAATCAGCAGATAGAAACTGATAAAGAAGAACGCCGCACTCGGCAACACCGCACCAAGAAACGGGGGTAATCCATACACCAGGCTAAGCGGCCCGAAGATTTGGTCCAGCACATAGAATAAGAAACCAAAACTAATCCCTGTGACTACCCGCATCCCCATAGAAACACTACGCAGCGGGCCAAAGATAAACGACAGAGCCATCAACATCATCACTGCAACCGATAACGGCTGAATCACTTTGCTCCACAGATTCAACTGATACCGGCCAGCTTTCTGGCCACTCTGTTTCAGGTATTTAATGTAATCATCCAGACCGCGAATCGATAAAGAATCAGGGTCCAGAGCCACCACATTCAGTTTTTCCGGAGTCAGACTGGTTTTCCAGACACCACCGACACTTTGTGAACCGGTGATTTGCTGAGGGTTACTCAGGTCAGATTCATCCACCTGCACCAGATTCCACTCATGCTGTTTACTGTCCCAGTCTGCTGTGGCAGCAAAACGTACATCTTCTAACCGGCGTTGATCATTAAACCGGTAGATACTGACGCCCTTCAGCTGACTCTCACTCTGGATATGCTCAATGAAGATGAAGTTATTACCGTCTTTGGCCCATAACCCGCCCTGAGTGGAGAGCAGAGATCCGCCAAGCATCTGTTGTGCCCGGTAGTTATGTGCCATCTGATCACCCTGCGGTGCCACAAATTCACCAATCGCCATCGAGATCAGTACCAGTGGAATCGCAGTTTTCATTACTGACAATGCAATCTGCAACCGTGTAAAACCAGCCGCCTGCATAACCACCAGCTCACTGCGCTGGGCCAGATTACCCAGCCCCAGCAAAGCCCCCAGCAAGGCAGCCATCGGGAAAAACAGCTCCAGATCGGAAGGTACACTGAGCAGGGTAAAATAACCGGCATCAAGCGCGGTATAAGCCCCCTGCCCGGTTTTTCTTAGCTGCTCTACAAATTTGATAATCCCGGATAACGACACCAGCATGAACAGTGTCGCCATGATGGTATTAAAAATGGTTTTACCGATATAACGGTCCAGAACTCCAAACATCAGACCACCTCACTGCGGCTGAAACGTGCCCGGAAGCGACGCATCGGTAAGGTATCCCACAGGTTCAGAGCAATGGCCAGTAACAGATAACCCACGTTAACCGACCACATCCAAACCGTTGGGTCCAGACGGCCTTTACCGGCATTTGAACGGAATGAACTCTGTACCAGGAAAAAGATCAGGTACAACAACATTGCCGGCAACATTGACAGCACTCGCCCCTGCCGCGGGTTAACCACACTGAGAGGAACAACCATCAGAGCCATCACCAGCACCGAGAACACCAGAGTCAGACGCCAGTTCAGTTCAGCACGGAAAGGTGCTGTATGGTTATGCCACAAGGTCTGGAAAGTTGCCTGATCAGTATCGTTCGGGTCGAGAGTTGCTTCTTTATAGCCCATCACCGCCTGGTATTGAGTGAAATCGGTGATACGGAAATCACGCAACATTGCCGTACCTTCAAAGCGGGTACCTTTATCCAGTACCACGGTTTGTGAGCCGTCAGCGTGTTGTTCCATATGACCATGATCTGCCAGCACTACCGAAGGCCGGGCATTACCCTTAGGCCGCAGCTGCGCGAGGAACACATTACCAAACTGGTTGCCTTTAACATTTTCGATAAACAGCACCGAGTTGCCGTCACTGGAAGTACGGAACTGTCCGGCAGCCAACGCTGCCGCGCCAGGGTTAGCCCTGGCATTCTGGGTGATCTGGTTCTGATAGCGGGCCGACCACGGCCCCAGCCAGGTGACATTAATCGCCGCCAGTACGGCCGTTAGCAGCA
The DNA here is from genome assembly GCF_002163585.1 of Tatumella citrea. Classification (NCBI taxonomy): domain Bacteria; kingdom Pseudomonadati; phylum Pseudomonadota; class Gammaproteobacteria; order Enterobacterales; family Erwiniaceae; genus Tatumella; species Tatumella citrea. Next base: position 290,045 of record NZ_CP015579.1, on the reverse strand, counting down.
TTAACAGCAATGCCGCTTTCACTAGTACGCTTTTGCCCAGACCACAGGCATGCATCACAGTGATTTCACTTTCTGTATACAGCCTGCCCAGCGTCATCAGGATCGCCAGAAACAGGCTTAATGGCAGAATAAGCTCTGCCATTTCTGGTACACCTAACCCCAGCAGGGTCAGAACTAAATTTGTCGGGATGTCGCCGTCTACCGCCGCTCCGAGGATCCTTACCAGCTTCTGACAAAAGAAGATCAGCAGCAGGACAAACAGAATGGCAAATTGACTTTTGAGCGTTTCCCGAACCAGATATCTAATGATAATCACGCTAAATACGCCTGTGAAAACTTGTCTTTTTGCAGGAAAGTCGATAGTTTCAACGCTTATGAGCCATTTTTATTCATCAATGGCTGCCATCGTGGCTAAAATTGTATGACCACCTTCTCAGGATACTGAGGTATCAGACCTCAGAATCTTAACTTATTATGACGCCGATGCGGTGTTTGTCATGGTACAACTGTTTCATAATAAGAATAAGAGTTGTACATTCTAGCGATAGCCAACGCTGTTGTCTTTAAGATTCAGGAGAATACATGGAGTTCAGTGTAAAAAGCGGTAGCCCGGAAAAACAACGCAGTGCCTGCATTGTTGTCGGCGTGTTTGAACCTCGTCGTTTGTCGCCTATTGCCGAACAACTCGACAAGATCAGCGACGGTTACATCAGTGCTCTGCTTCGCCGTGGTGAACTGGAAGGAAAAGTGGGCCAGACCCTGTTACTGCACCATGTGCCGAACATTCTCTCTGAGCGTATTCTGCTGATTGGTTGTGGTAAAGAGCGTGAACTGGACGAACGTCAGTACAAGCAAATTATCCAGAAAACCATCAATACCCTGAACGACACCGGTTCAATGGAAGCCGTATGTTTCCTGACTGAATTACATGTTAAAAGCCGTAATAATTACTGGAAAGTGCGCCAGGCTGTCGAGACTGCCAAAGAGTCGCTGTACAGCTTTGATCAGCTGAAAAGCAATAAAGCTGAACCACGCCGTCCGCTGCGTAAAATGGTATTTAACGTTCCGACCCGTCGTGAACTGACCAGCGGTGAACGTGCTATTCAGCACGGTCTGGCGGTTTCTGCAGGTGTAAAAGCGGCCAAAGATCTCAGCAATATGCCACCAAATATCTGTAATCCAGCCTATCTGGCCTCTCAGGCCCGTCAGCTGGCCGATGCTTACAGCCAGAACATCACGACCCGCGTGATTGGTGAGCAGCAGATGAAAGAGCTGGGGATGAATGCCTACCTGGCCGTGGGTGCCGGTTCGCAGAATGAATCGCTGATGTCTGTGATTGAGTACAAAGGTCATCCGGATGCCGATACCCGGCCAATTGTTCTGGTGGGTAAAGGTCTGACCTTTGACGCCGGCGGCATTTCGCTGAAGCCGGCTGAAGCCATGGACGAAATGAAGTATGATATGTGCGGCGCCGCGACAGTTTACGGTGTGATGCGCATGGTCGCTGAACTGCAGCTGCCACTGAATGTGGTAGGGATCCTGGCAGGTTGTGAAAATATGCCTGACGGACGGGCTATGCGCCCTGGCGATATCCTGACCACCATGTCTGGCCAGACGGTTGAAGTACTGAATACTGATGCTGAAGGACGTCTGGTACTGTGCGATGCTCTGACTTACGTGGAGCGTTTCGATCCGGAAGTTGTGATTGATGTGGCGACCCTGACCGGTGCTTGTGTGATTGCACTTGGCCACCATATCAGTGGTTTGCTCTCTAACCACAACCCGCTGGCTCATGAGCTGATTAGTGCCTCCGAGCAGTCCGGTGACCGCGCATGGCGCCTGCCAATGGCAGATGAGTATCAGGAACAGCTGGAATCCAATTTTGCCGATATGGCGAATATTGGTGGCCGTCCTGGTGGTGCTATTACTGCCGGCTGCTATCTGGCCCGGTTTGCGCGCAAATTTAACTGGGCACATCTGGATATTGCCGGCACAGCCTGGCGTTCAGGTAAAGCCAAAGGCGCAACCGGACGTCCGGTACCGTTGCTGTCACAGTTCCTGCTGAACCGTGCCGGACTGGGTACTGACGAGTAACCGGCCAGCGCCAACACCCCGCTCTGCGGTGTGTATTATTAACTGCCGGGTGCACCGGCAGTACTGATTCACTGAGTGGCTCCGGTCACTCTTTTTACTTCATGAAACACAGGCAATCGCATGAAAAATGCCACGTTTTACCTTCCGGGACCCGATCCGCAACAGGGCACGCTGTCTGCGACAGAAGCACTGGCCTGCGAACTGGCCGCCGCACGCTGGCGCGAAGGTAAGCGAATTCTGGTAGCCTGCGAAAATGAGCAGCAGGCGATCCGGCTGGATGAAGCGTTGTGGCAACGTCCGGCTGATGCATTTGTACCCCATAACCTGGCTGGCGAAGGGCCGCGCTACGGGGCTCCGGTGGAGCTGGCCTGGCCGGAAAAACGTGGCAGCGCATCCCGCGATTTACTGATAAGCCTGCTACCGTGGTTCGCAGATTTTGCTACCGCTTTCCATGAAGTGATAGACTTTGTTCCAGATGAAGAATCTTTGAAGCAGCTGGCGCGTGAACGCTACAAAGCGTATCGCAGCGTCGGTTTCCAATTGAATACGGCAACGCACCCTACGCCATCAACGACATAGCAGAAATGGAAAAAACATATAATCCGCAAGAGATAGAACAGCCGCTTTACGAGCACTGGGAAAAGCAAGGCTATTTCAAACCGAATGGCGATACCAGCCAGGAAAGCTATTGCATCATGATCCCGCCGCCGAACGTCACCGGCAGCCTGCACATGGGACACGCGTTCCAGCAGACCATTATGGATACCATGATTCGTTACCAGCGTATGCAGGGTAAAAATACTCTGTGGCAGGCAGGTACTGACCATGCCGGTATCGCTACTCAGATGGTGGTTGAGCGTAAAATTGCTGCGGAAGAAGGCAAAACCCGTCAGGACTATGGCCGCGATGCATTTATCGACAAGATCTGGCAGTGGAAAGGCGAATCCGGCGGCACAATCACTCGTCAGATGCGCCGTCTTGGCAACTCCGTTGACTGGGAACGTGAACGTTTCACCATGGATGACGGGCTTTCCAATGCGGTAAAAGAAGTGTTCGTCCGGCTGCACAAAGAAAACCTGATTTATCGCGGTAAACGCCTGGTTAACTGGGATCCGAAACTGCGGACAGCAATTTCTGATCTGGAAGTGGAAAACCGCGAATCGAAAGGTTCAATGTGGCATATCCGCTACCCGCTGGCGGATGGCGCGAAAACTGCTGAAGGTAAAGATTACCTGGTGGTCGCTACTACCCGTCCGGAAACCCTGTTGGGCGATACCGGTGTGGCGGTCAACCCGGAAGATCCACGCTATAAAGATCTGATCGGTAAATACCTGGTGTTACCGCTGATCAACCGCCGTATTCCGATTGTTGGCGATGAACATGCCGATATGGAAAAAGGCACCGGTTGTGTGAAAATCACTCCGGCCCACGATTTCAACGACTACGAAGTCGGACGTCGTCATCAGTTGCCGATGATCAATATCCTGACCTTTGATGGCGATATTCGCCAGCTGGCCCAGGTTTATGATACCAACGGTGAAGAAAGCAACGTCTACGATGCCACCATTCCGGCCGAGTTTGCCGGACTGGAGCGCTTTGCGGCGCGTAAAGCCATTGTGGCTGCGGTAGATGCTGCCGGATTACTGGAAGATATTAAACCCCATGATCTGACCGTTCCTTACGGCGACCGTGGCGGTGTGGTTATCGAACCGATGCTGACTGACCAGTGGTACGTCCGTACTGCTCCGCTGGCAAAAGTTGCGGTAGAAGCCGTAGAAAATGGTGATATCCAGTTCGTCCCGAAACAGTACGAAAATATGTACTTCTCGTGGATGCGTGATATTCAGGACTGGTGTATTTCCCGTCAGCTGTGGTGGGGACACCGTATTCCTGCCTGGTACGACGATCACGGCAACGTGTTTGTCGGTCGCAGCGAAGCCGAAGTGCGCGCTGAAAACAATCTGGGTGATGATGTTGCCCTGCGCCAGGATGAAGACGTACTGGATACCTGGTTCTCCTCCGGTCTGTGGACCTTCTCCACCCTCGGCTGGCCGGAAAATACCGAAGCCTTACGCACCTTCCACCCGACCAGCGTGGTAGTGAGTGGTTTCGATATTATCTTCTTCTGGATTGCCCGCATGATCATGCTGACCATGCACTTTATGAAAGATGAGAACGGAAAACCGCAGGTACCTTTCAAAACCGTCTATATGACCGGACTGATCCGTGACGACGAAGGGCAGAAAATGTCCAAGTCGAAAGGTAACGTTATCGATCCGCTGGACATGGTGGACGGTATTTCGCTGGAAGAGCTGCTGGAAAAACGTACCGGTAATATGATGCAGCCGCAGCTGGCGGAAAAAATTCGTAAGCGTACCGAGAAACAGTTCCCGAACGGCATTGAGCCATCAGGCACCGATGCACTGCGCTTTACCCTGGCGGCACTGGCCTCTACCGGCCGTGATATCAACTGGGATATGAAGCGTCTGGAAGGTTACCGCAACTTCTGTAATAAACTGTGGAACGCCAGCCGGTTTGTGCTGATGAATACCGAAGATCAGGATTGCGGCTTTAACGGCGGTGAGCAAGTACTGTCACTGGCCGATCGCTGGATCCTGACTGAATTCAACAGCACCGTGAAAGCTTACCGTGAAGCGCTGGATACTTATCGTTTCGATATCGCTGCCGGTCTGTTGTATGACTTCACCTGGAACCAATTCTGTGACTGGTACCTGGAGCTGACTAAACCGGTAATGAACAACGGTAGTGAAGCTGAACTGCGCGGAACCCGTCATACTCTGGTGACGGTACTGGAAGGACTGCTGCGTCTTGCGCACCCAATCATTCCTTTTATTACCGAAACTATCTGGCAGCGGGTGAAAGTGCTGACCGGAAACAGTGACGACACCATTATGCTGCAACCATTCCCTGCCTACGATGCTGCGAAAGAAGATGCTGCAGCGCTGGCGGATATCGAATGGATTAAGCAGGCTATCGTGGCTGTGCGTAATATCCGTGCCGAAATGGGCATTGCACTCAGTAAACCACTGGAACTGTTGCTGCGTGGCGCAACTCCGGAAGTCGTACGTCGTGTTGAGGCTAACCGTAGCTTCCTGCAACGTCTGGCGCGTCTGGAAAGCCTGACTCTGCTGGCGGCCGACGATAAAGGCCCGGTATCTGTCACCAAACTGGTGGACGGTGCTGAGTTGCTGATTCCGATGGCTGGTCTGGTAGATAAAGAAGCAGAACTGGAACGTCTGGCAAAAGAGCTCACTAAAGTGGATGCCGAGATTGAAAAACTCGACGCTAAACTGTCCAACGAAGGCTTTGTGGCTCGTGCCCCTGCCGCGGTGGTAGAAAAAGAACGTGAGCGTCTGGCTGAACTGCAACAGGCCAAAGTGAAGATTAATGATCAGCAGGAAGTCATTGCTGCGCTGTAATACGCGATAATTAGTCTGCTAAAAAAGCCGGGCCTGTCCCGGCTTTTTTATCTCTGTCTTACGATGTTTTTGCCATCGGGCGTCCGGGTAGCGCAGACAAATGGCCCCGGCTTACACCCCATACCGGCTGTAGATATCCGGCCGGCGATCCGAATAGATACCCGTGTATGTCCGGTAGAGGGCAATCTGGCTCAAATCGAGTTCAGCACGAATCACTTCTTCACGGGTACTACCGGCACGAGCCAGCACCTTTCCTCCCGGTTCCACAATCAGGCTTTGACCGAGAAAGTGGCAATGGCCCTGTTGGCCAACACGGTTACAACTCAGTACAAACACCCCATTTTCGATTGCCCGGGTATAGGCGCGATGCAGGAAAATATCCTCACTGACAGGTGGACCATCAGTCTCAGCCAACGATGCCCAGATATTGGTGATAATCCCTGCGCCCTGCAGCACCATCGCCCTTGTCACTTCAGGAAAGCGGATGTCGTAACAAACCTGCATTCCCAGCGTACCAAGAGACGTGTTAAATACCGGCAATGCATCTCCGGCGATAAAATACATTTTCTCCAGATGCCAGCGGTGGATTTTATTGTATATGCCAATAACCCCCTGTGGTCCAATCAGCACCGAACTGTTGTACAGCGCTCCATCCAGCTGCGGATGACGCATTGCCAGCCCAATCACAATATGCACACGGTGGTTGCGTGCCAGCTCTGAGAGCTCAGTGATAAATGCGCCATTGGCAGGTTCTGCTGCCTGGTACAACTCATAAGCGTAACCTTTCTCCCCTACAGGAGTACTGAAAGGTGCACCAATGGTCAGCGGCTCAATGTAGCCGGTGTTCACCAGCTCAGGGAAAACCATCAGCTGTGCCCCTTTTTCAATTTCCTGACGCACGGCGGCGATCACCCGCCTCAGATTTTGTTCCGGCTGCAGGACTTCGACATCCATTTGTACCAGGCTCACCTGAAGGCGGCCGGACGGAGTATGTTGCGGGGTATCGTTCATGAGATTTCCTGTCATTAATCACTGGTCTGATATCTGCATAATTATTGCGTTACTCACGGATCGCTGCGGTAACGATCTTTCTGTCGCCTGTTTTCAGACGAAGCGGTGGGAAGCCATGCAATAATACATTTGAATCATAATGTGATTTCATGCAACAAATATGCCACAAACATTACAATAACAGCGCCCTGCCGGGATATCACAGTCAACAAAACAGCCCGTTCAGTCGCTCCTCCTGGATTCGCAGAAATAATCAGGATTGACACTTTCTGCTGACCTGTGCTGGAGTAAAGTGACCATATCGTCAGGAAATCAATCCTGTCAGATCATCCGGATACGTATGCATTATGACAATTAAAGACATCATCATTGATAAATTTCACACCCTGCCACCTGAACTTCAGAAAGCAGCGAATTTTCTGGTTGAGCACAATAATGATGTAGCCATTGTCTCTATGCGTACCTTTGCTGATATGGCCAGCGTTCAGCCTTCAACGCTGTTACGGTTAGCCAAAAAGCTGGGATTCAAAGGCTGGGTTGAGCTGAAATCAGCTTATATTTCGGAAATCGGTCTCAGTGACGGGCTTTATGCAGAAAAAGCCAGAACGCTGATAGGCAAGGACAAGCATTTTTATAAATCACTGTTTCATTCAACAAAAGATAATATCGAGCGCACCGACAAAGCCAATATTCAGGCAGTCGATGCCGCCGTTGAGTTACTTGAGCAGGGAAAATCTGTCTATATCTGTGGCTTCAGAGCCAGTTTCCCCATCGCTTATTCACTGTTTTATGTCTATCGTCTGTTCAAAAAGAATGTATTCATGATTGATGGCCATGCCGGTAATTTTGAAATGCATACCCGTGAATTTGAACCAGATGATGTGGTGGTATTAATCAGTTTTGCCCCATATTCTCGGGAAATTATGACTCTCTATCAGGCCGCAAAAGATGCCGGCTGTAAGATTATAGCGATTACTGATAAGCAGGTGTCATCACTGGCTTTAAACGCCGATACTGCACTCTATTTTTCCACCCAGAGTCCGTCTTTTTTCCCGTCGGTGGTTTCAGGAATGGCACTGGTCGAATGCCTGTTAGCTTTGTTAGTTGCCAGACACGGGGATGACGCTATTAGCCATATAGAGCGGGCTGAAGCTTACTTTACCCGTTCCGGTGCCTATATCGTCAATTCTTCAAAATAGTCACACCACCCCGGGCTGCGATTATCCCGGTCCAAAAGTCGTACAAATATCCGAACCAGTCAATGATGTTTTTGCAGACGCAAATACACAGATGGCTGGTTGTGGCTAAGTGAAGCACCGCCTTTTTCCTGCCCCCTGAGATTCCCGGTAAACTCCGGGTCTCACGATGCTCCCTGACTGTGCAAAATTGCACCACCGATGATCATTCCTTTGCACAGGCCCCCGTGATTTCCGGGCATTCAGGCCGAATGTCCCCTGAAATCAGGTTGTCCGTTATTGGCACAAACATTGCAATATTACTAATCAGGATACATTTGTCTCAATCACGCAAGAGAGTGAAATAATGAAATTGATGAAGCGCTGGATGTCGTTTATCTGTTTACTAAGCACCCTGGCTATGGCCTCCGCGCATGCGGATGACACGCTGTCGCAGGTGGAAAAACGTGGTTCGGTAAGAATCGGGGTTCTGACTGACTTCCCACCCTACGGTTTTGTTGGACCTGATTTAAAACCACAGGGTCTGGATATTGAACTGGCTCGTTACCTTGCCAGCAAACTGGGCGTTAAACCGGATTTAGTGGTAGTACAGAGTGCTAACCGTATTGCCGCTCTACAGGCAAATAAAGTCGATATTCTGGTCGCCTCAATGGCCAAAAGCCCGGATCGCGAAAAAGTCGTCGACTTCACCGCGCCGTACTCACCTTACTATCAGGCAATTTACGGGCCTAAGTCTATCAGTGTGAAAAGTTTCGCTGATCTGGCCGGGAAAACTGTCGCTGTCGCACGTGGCACCACCCAGGATGAAAACCTGCAGGCCGTGGCACCAAAAACCACTCAGATTCTGCGCTTCGAAAGCTCTACCGATGCTATCCAGGCGGTAGTTTCCGGTCAGAGCCAGTTCATTGCTATGGGTTCTTCAGTACTCGGCCCTGTTGTTAAACAGCACCCCCAGGCGCAACTGGAATATAAGCTGCTGCTGAAAAATTCTCCGAACTATGTTGCCGTGCGTAAAGGCGATACTGCGTTGTTAAACAAACTGAATGCCATTCTGGCCGAAGCCCGTAAAGACGGAACACTGAATAACCTGTCACATAAATGGCTGGGTGAAGGCATCGATAAACTGCCTGCTAACTAATAACAACAGGTTGTCTCCGGGCCAATAAACAGAACGCCCCGGATTTCTGAAACACTGATGTATGGCGGTTTGCAGCCAGTCTGCAAACCGCCGAACTGATACCACAACCCCGACGGAAGGACCGTGCATGCACATCCAACTCGACTTTCTCGCTGTCCTGCAATACTGGCCGCTGATCCTTACCGGCGTATGCTGGACGATTGGCCTGACCGCAGCGTCAGCTATTCTCGGTTTTATACTGGGGATCGCCTTCGCCTGGTCTCGCCAGAGCGGCCCTACCTGGCTGAAGTGGGTCGTTGGTACCTATGTAGAACTGATTCGTAATACTCCGTTCATCGTACAGCTATTTTTTATCTTTTTTGGTCTGCCAGCCGCAGGGCTCCGACTGTCTCCCGGCGCAGCCGGTGTGATTGCCATGGTTGTCAGCCTGAGCGCATATTCCACCGAAATCATCCGTTCCGGGCTGGCGGCCACCCCGAAAGGGCAAATCGAAGCGGCACAAAGTCTGGCGATGGGGCGTATGCAGACGTTTTTACATGTCATCCTGCCCCCGGCGTTAAATAAAGTCTGGCCAGCCATGACCGGTCAGATAATCCTGGTCATGCTGGGCTCCGCCGTCTGCGGCCAGATCTCAGTTCCAGAGCTGAGCTATGCCACCAATCTGATTCAGAGCCGCAACTTCCGTTCTTTTGAATCCGCCATTATTGCCACGCTGATCTATCTGGTACTGGCGATCGTATTACGCAAAATTCTTAACTGGGCTGGCCCGCGCCTGCTCTTCCGTCGCTAGGAGCCACTTATGACCCAATTTACTCTGTGGGACATCATTCGCGATCTGCTGATGGCCGCTCAATGGACGGTTTATTTGTCATTAATCGCCTTTGCCGGCGGCAGTATTGTCGGCCTGCTGTTGCTGGTACTGCGTCTGTTAAACCGCCGCCCGCTGAATTATCTGGTCGCCGGTTATGTCCAGTTGTTCCAGGGAACACCGCTGCTGATGCAGATGTTTCTGGCCTATTTCGGGATTGCGTTATTCGGGATTGACACTTCACCGTGGGTTTCTGCCTCAGGCGCATTAATCCTGTATACCAGTGCCTATCTGACTGATATCTGGCGAGGTTGTGTTGAATCTGTGCCTAAAGGCCAGTGGGAAGCTGCAGACAGCCTGGCACTCAGCTTTCGTGAAAAATTACGCCACGTCATTTTGCCACAGGCCATTCGCATGGCGGTGGGGCCCAGCCTCGGGTTTCTGGTGCAGGTTGTTAAAGGGACTGCACTGGCATCGATCATCGGTTTTGTTGAGCTGACTAAAGCCGGAAATATGATTTCTAACGCTACCTTTCAGCCACTGATTGTTTACAGCTGCCTCGGGCTGTTTTACTTCGTGCTCTGTTTTCCCATCAGCCTGTGTGCCCGTTATCTTGAAAGGAAACTGAATTATGCAAACCACCACTAATTTTAATATTGCTGCTGCCGAGCGGCCTCCTGCACCTGCCGGTGCGCCGGTGGTTACCATTCACGGGTTACGAAAATCTTATGGCAGTAACGAAGTCCTGAAAGGTATTGATCTGAACGTGAACCGCGGTGAAGTGATTGCCATTATCGGAAAAAGTGGTTCCGGGAAAAGTACCCTGTTGCGTTGTATCAATGGCCTGGAAGTTTTCCAGGACGGCGCACTGAGCGTCGATGGTCAGCCACTGGTCCATGACAGTGTTCAAGCTATGCGGGCGTTGCGCCAGCGCGTTGGGATGATTTTCCAGAGCTTCAACCTGTTTCCGCATTTAAGTGTTGGCCGTAATGTCATGCTGGCACCAACGCTGGTCAGAAAAAAGAAAACTGCTGAGGCCGCAGAGCAGGCCAAAATATTACTGAACCGGGTGGGTCTGGGTGACAAGTTCGATGCGCGTCCGGAACAACTGTCCGGGGGGCAGCAGCAACGGGTAGCTATCGCCAGGGCTCTGGCCATGGAGCCTGCGGTTTTACTGTGTGATGAAATCACTTCGGCGCTGGACCCGGAACTGGTAGGGGAAGTGCTAAGAGTGGTGGAATCGCTGGCGGCCGAGGGAATGACCTTGCTGATGGTCACCCATGAAATGGCCTTTGCACGTAAAGTCGCCAGCCGGGTCATTTTTATGCATCAGGGCAAAGTCCATGAAGCAGGCCCGCCTGCTGAGTTGTTCAGCAATCCGCAAACCCCTGAACTGAAACAGTTCCTTTCCTCAGGACATGAATAACCGGTGACTTTAACAGTAAAAAGGAGTCAGTCAGCATGAAAGAACAACCTCCCGTTGCCGGAACCCTTTCAGATGATGCCACGCTTGTGGCGTTAGCCGGACACGCCGGTTTAATGAAATGCTGGCGGAACTGGCCGGATGAAGTGCGTGATGCAGCGGTTCTGGCGGCAACTTACACACAATTACTGGCAGAAGATCCGGGAGCTGAAGTTGCTCCCTGGAGCTTTCCTGTTACTAAGGAAGAGCTGTGAAACTGACCACAACATCGCTGGCGACACTGTAGGCCTGCGACATGGCTGACGGTTATCGTAACGGGGATTTTTCTCCCACCGAAGTAATTGAAGATGTATTGCAACGAACTGAGGCTCTTGATCCTGCAATCAATGCATTTATTACCATTGATGCCGATCAGGCCCGTCGACAGGCTGTGGCATGGTCAGCCATTCCACCTTCGCCCGCATATCCGTTGGCCGGTGTTCCGGTAGCGATTAAAGATATTATTGATGTGCAGGGGCTCCCCACCACCTGCCACTCGGCGGTGATGGCCGGGAATATCGCCACCCGTGACGCAGAAGTGGTCAGAAGGCTGCGGGCCGCTGGCGCTATTATCATTGGCAAACTTGCTACCCATGAGTTTGCTCTGGGAGGCCCGTCCTTTGACTTACCCTTCCCTCCGGCACGTAATCCCTGGAATACCGATCATCTGCCTGGCGGATCATCTTCCGGATCAGCCGCTGCGGTTGCTGCGGGCTTGGTTCCTTTTGCTGTGGGTACTGATACGGCCGGATCCATCCGGTTTCCTGCCGGTGCATGTGGCATTCCGGGAATGAAACCCACCTTTGGTAGCGTCCCTTGTGATGGCGTTTTTCCGCTGGCCTGGTCACTGGATCATGTCGGGCCGCTGGCGCGCACTGCCCGTGACTTAGATTTAGCCATGCAGGTGATGGGGGCAAAAAATTACCGTCCGACCCCGTTAATGCTCCCTGAAGCCACCACCAGCCAGCCACTTCGCGGGCTGCGTGTGGGTTATATCGAACATTTTCACCAGCAGGATTTATTCGCCAGCGCTGAAATCTCAGAGGGACTTAATCAGTTTGCCGGTCGGTTGACCCGGCTGGGTGCCACTGTTGAGGCTGTCAGCCTTCCTCCGTTACAGGAGTTTCTGGCGGTCAACCGCGTCATCATGTACTCGGAAGCTTGGGCAATACATGCGAAGTGGATGAGAGAACGCCCGGAGCAATATGGTAAAGCCTGTCGCCGCAGCTTTATGGCCGGAGCGTTTATCACTAATGAGCAGTATCTGCGGGCCCGGCGGTTGCAGCGACTACTGGCAGAACAGGTAAATGCTACCTTCCGTCAGCACGATGTATTACTGGCCGTCAATATGCACGATACCCCTGCACGAATCGATGACGAAGCTGAAGTACGCCGGACAACTGCACGTCAGGCCCGCGCGGTTTTCAGTCTGACAGGACATCCGGCGATCAGTTTGCCGGCAGGGCTTTCCGCGGCGGGTCTACCGTTATCGGTCCAACTGGCTGCTCCCTGGCATCAGGACTCCCGGTTGATTCATCTGGCCCGGGTACTGGAAACAGAATCCCCCTGGCCTTCACCGTCTATGACTAGTTAAAGGTAACGCTATGAGTATTTCTTCCCGGCCCTTACGTATTGCCATCGCCGGTTTTGTTCAGGAGTCCGTCACATTTATCAGTATGGCGTCAACACTCGAAACTTTTCAGGTCACTGAGTCGGCCGGCGCTGAAGTTCTGTCTCGCCACCGGGGGGCCAATACACCGACAGCAGGTTTTATTGATATCTGTGAAGCCGCAGGCTGTGAGCTGGTACCGCTGTTTTATGCCGGAGCCGCTGCTGCCGGACCAACAACCGACGAAGCCTATGAGCACTATGTCGGCCGTTTGGTTGAAGGTCTGCGAAACGCCGGGCCTCTGGACGGCGTATTATTGGATCTTCACGGTGCCATGGCCACACCTACACGGCTGGATGCTGACGCAGAAACGCTGGAGAAAGTCCGTGAAGTGGTTGGCCCGGATCTGCCGGTAATGCTGGCGCTGGATTATCACGCCAACATTGATCAGCGAACAGTGGATCTGACTGATGCGCTGTTTGGTTATCACTATTCGCCGCACACTGATATGGCAGAAACCGGTAAGCGTACTGCACGCTGTCTGCTGAAAACCTTACGGGGTGAAATTTCACCAGTGACCGTTATCCGCAAACCGGGGGTTATGGTTCCCAGTATTTTCAGTGCTACCGGCCTTGAGCCACTGAAATCCATTGTTGACCGTTCTGTTGCTCTGGGTGAGCAGCCTGGAAACTATACCGACGTTTCGGTATTTGCAGGCTTTTCCTATGCCGATGTACCGAATTGCGGTTTTTCGGTGGTAGTCGTTACCGATAATGATCAACAGGCTGCGACTGAACTGGCTGAGCAATTTTCACAGGAAATTTATGCCCTGCGGCGCGAGCTGAATCACCCGGAACTACTGTTTTCTGTTGAATCAGGTATCGAAGAAGCAAAACGCATCAAATCCTCTGCGCAAAAACCGGTGGTGTTGCTGGAGCACGCTGATCGGATGGGAGACTCCACCTATCTGTTACGCGCGGCACTTGAGAAAAAACTCAGCGGTACTGCAGTTCCTTATATTGCCGATGCCCTGGCCGCAAAACAGGCGGCTGCATTTGGTGTCGGAAATATCGCTACCGTCACTGTCGGCAGCCATAGTTCAGACAGGGCCGGTGGTCCTGTTACCCTGACCGGAAAAGTGCTGTTTGCCGAAGAAAAGCACTATCTGGCGACTGGCCCTTATTTCACCGGCAGACTGGTTGATCTGGGTCTGACTGTCGTGATTGATACCGGAGATGTGGTGGTCAGTATCACCACCAATCAGTCCACTGCAGTGGATGATGACTGCTTCAAACAATTAGGACTGGATATTAATGATTACTCCTACATTGTATTGCGTTCAAAGACCCATTTTCGCGCCGCATACGACCAGCTGGCCTCTGCCATATTGATTATTGATACCCCTGACTGGGGGCCTGCAGACCTTACATTACTGGACTTCCGGCATGTAGCCAGAGATACCACTTATCCGTTTGTCGCTGCAAAGCCAGCATAACGGTTTGTACCAGGCAGATGTACCGCCGGATGTTCCGGCGGTACGCTACCGTATTCAATAAATACCGTTTAGAAAACCGGTGTCTGCACCAGTGTCAGAGGTCGAACCAAAATAATACAAATGAATCATTATTAGATTGAATGATTCATTTGAATCTGAGAGTATAAACTTTATCCGGGGTTTTCCCCTGCTTACATCAGTGACGGGATTATCATGAGCCATATTATTCACCGCAGTCTGAGTTTCACACCACCGGTTGCCGTTTCGGCGCAAGGTGCTTATATCACCGATATTTCCGGCAAACGTTATCTGGATGCCAGCGGCGGTGCAGCAGTCTCCTGCCTCGGCCATGCTCACCCGGATGTTCTGGCGGCAATGCACCGTCAGATTGATACCCTGGCTTATGCACATACCGGGTTCTTTACCAGCGAAGCCGCAGAGAGTCTGGCTGATCAACTGGTGCGCACCTCACCAGGCTCCCTGAATTCGGTCTATTTTGTCTCCGGCGGTTCAGAAGCAGTAGAAACAGCCCTGAAGCTGGCACGTCAGTACTGCGTGGAAACCGGTCAGCCACAGAAAACCACCTTTATTGGTCGTCGCCAGAGCTATCACGGGAATACCCTGGGTGCACTGGCCGTGGGTGGCAACGAATGGCGCCGTAAACAATTTGCTCCGTTACTGATGGATGTGGCACGGGTTTCGGCCTGTAATGCTTACCGTGATCAACGTCCGGATGAAACAGAACAGCAATATACTGAACGTTTGCTGAGCGAACTTGAGCAGACCATTCTCGAAACCGGTGCGGATAAAATTATCGGTTTTATCGCCGAAACTGTTAGCGGAGCCACGACGGGTGCAGTTCCACCCACCAAAGGCTACTTCGCCGGGGTAAGGAAGCTGTGTGACCAATACGGCATCCTGTACATTGCTGATGAAGTTATGTGTGGCATGGGCCGCACCGGAACTCTGCACTCCTTCGAACAGGATGATGTTGTTCCGGATATCGTGACTATCGCTAAAGGCCTGGGCGGCGGCTATCAGCCGATTGGTGCAGTATTGGTCAGTGATAAAGTCATCGAACCGCTTCGTCGTGGCAGCGGCTTATTCCAGCATGGCCATACTTATATCTGCCACCCAACCGCCGCCGCAGCCGCTCTGGCAGTGCAGCAGGTAATCGAGCGGGAGAATTTGTTAAGTCAGGTGCAACAGCAGGGAAATTATTTACTCCAAAAATTAGAAAAAGAGTTAGCCGGACTGGAATTTGTCGGTAATACCCGTGGGCGCGGACTGTTTGCCGGTGTTGAACTGGTCAGAGATAAGCAAACTAAAGCTGCGTTTGACCCGGCTCTGAAACTGAATGCGGCGATTAAACGTGCCTGTCTGGATAAAGGGCTGATGGTTTATCCGATGGGTGGCACTATCGATGGTCAGCAGGGAGATCATATCCTGATCGCTCCGCCATTTATTGTGACAGAACAGCAGCTGGATTTTGTGGTGGATACCCTGAAGCAGGTCATTCAGCAGGAAACCCATAAAGCTGCGGGAGTCTGATAAATGACCGACAAAAACCGGTTACCACCACTCTCGCAGGAGCAGTGGAGTGAGGAGCAGCGGGTACTGGCAGAAGAGGTGATTAATGGTCCGCGCGGAGCATTGTTACCCCCTTTTCAGGTTCTGTTACGCAGCCCGGAGCTCATGTCACATGCTCAGCGTATGGGCGAGTATCTGCGCTACCGTAGTGCAATAGGTCTTCGCCTGTCAGAGCTGGCAATTATTCTGACAGCACGTTACTGGAACCAACCGGTAGAATGGGAAATCCACGCTCCGATTGCGCTCCAACAGGGCATTTCAGAACAAGCCATTACCGCTATCCGGCACCGGCAGGAACCGCAGGAAAATTCGCTGAAGCAGGACGAATGGCTGGTTTATCATTTCTGCCAGCAGCTACACCAGCAAAAACAGGTCAGTGACGAGATATGGCAGCAGGTTATCAGCCAGTTTGGTGAAACTGCTGTGATCGATTTAACCGGCATTAATGGTTATTACTCTCTGCTGGCGATGATGATGAATGTAGCCCGTACCCCGACACAATCCCCGGCGGAAGA
This sequence comes from Tatumella citrea, assembly GCF_002163585.1. Classification (NCBI taxonomy): domain Bacteria; kingdom Pseudomonadati; phylum Pseudomonadota; class Gammaproteobacteria; order Enterobacterales; family Erwiniaceae; genus Tatumella; species Tatumella citrea. The sequence goes on along the minus strand of NZ_CP015579.1, from coordinate 273,687 downwards.
TTTCTAATCGCCGCCGAACCGCACCAAAAAGGTGCTTCATGATCCAGGATGAAGCACCACCGCAGTGCAAAAAACACCCGCTTTTCTATAAGTAAATCTGATTACCCGTCAGTTTGTAACTATGTTAATGATTAACAGCCAGGTAACATATAAAAATTATATAAATCATATGGTTAAGTTATTTTTTGTCGAAAATAATTTATTACAAATCCTGGCATAGTTATTGCTTTTTAGAATATGACTCACACACATCCGATCTTATAAAAAGGATTCGTTATGCTGAAAACAATTAATACTGTTGGGATCTCCCTGGCTTTACTGGCAAGTGCATTCAGTTTCAGTGCTATGGCACAAGACAAACTAACCGTCGGTGTCGATACCGCGTTTGTACCTTTTGAATTTAAACAAGGGGATAAATACGTCGGATTTGATATTGATCTGTGGAATGCCATCGCTAAGAAAATGGGCGTGGAATACACACTGCAACCTATGGATTTCAGTGGTCTGATCCCGGGCCTGCAGTCACGTAACATTGATGTGGCAATGGCAGGTATCACTATTACTCCGGTACGTGCTCAGGCCGTTGATTTCAGTGACCCGTACTACAATGCTGACCTGCTGATGGCAGTGAAAAGCACCGCTACTGGCATCAACAAATTCAGTGATCTGGCAGGTAAGAAAGTGGGTCTGAAGCAGGGTACTGCGGCAGCGACCTACATGAAAGCTAACGTGAAAGCGACTTACGTTGAATTCCCGAACATCGATAACGCCTACCTGGATCTGCAGGCCGGTAACATTGATGCCGTGGTCCACGACTCACCAAACGTTCTGTACTACGTGAAAACTGCCGGTGACGGAAAAATCAAAGCAACCGGCGAGAATGACAGCGTTCTGCCACAGCAGTACGGTTTTGCTCTGCAGAAAAACAGTCCATACACCAAACGTGTTGACGAAGCTCTGAAAGCCTTACGTGCTGACGGAACCTATAACAAAATTTACCTGAAATGGTTCGACAAAGAACCTAAATAAGTTGTTATTTTGGGCCAGCCCTGCTGGCCCCTTTTCTATTTGACCGTGCGGATAACCATTATGAATTTTGATATCAGTTATGTCTGGCAAGCCGTGCCAATTTTATTGCAGGGGCTGAAACTGACCCTGTTTATCTCAGTCATCGGCTTAATTGGAGGATTTGTCATTGGCCTGGTCGCCGGTGTCAGTCGTGCGTTAGGCGGTAAGATATCAAAAACCATCTCATTGATTTTTGTCGAACTTATCCGTGGCACCCCGATTATGGTGCAGGTGATGTTTATTTACTTCGCCCTGCCGTTAGCCTTGCCGGTGCATATCGAACCGATTACTGCCGCCGTCGTCACCATTATGATTAACTCCGGGGCTTATATCGCCGAAATTACCCGCGGAGCATTACTGTCTATTAATAAAGGCTTCCGTGAAGCTGGTCTGGCGATGGGGCTCTCCTCCCGCGAGACACTGTGGTACATCATTATGCCTCTGGCATTACGCCGCATGATCCCGGCCCTGGGTAACCAGTGGATCATCAGTATTAAAGACACCTCATTATTTATCGTGATTGGTGTTGCCGAGCTGACCCGTCAGGGCCAGGAAATTATCGCCGGCAACTTCCGCGCACTTGAAGTATGGACCGCAGTTGCAGCACTTTACCTGATTGTTACTCTGTGCCTGAGCTTCCTGCTTAAAACTCTGGAAAAAAGGATGCATATCTTATGAGTATGGTTGAATTTCAAAATGTCTCGAAAAATTTTGGCTCAACGCAGGTGCTGCACGATATCAATCTGAAAATTGATGCCGGTGAAGTCGTAGTCATCATCGGCCCATCCGGGTCAGGAAAATCGACGCTGCTGCGTTGCATCAATAAACTGGAAGAAATTTCTTCCGGAACCCTGATGGTTGCCGGTATGCATCTGACTGATCCACATGTCAATGAGCGTGACATTCGCCGCGAAGCAGGCATGGTGTTTCAGCAGTTTCACCTGTTCCCACATCTGACAGCTCTGGAAAACGTGATGTTCGGACCTATCAAGGTTCGTCACACCAATAAAGCTGACGCCCGCAAGCAGGCCATGGATCTGCTGACCCGGGTAGGACTGGCTGCACGTGCAGACCATTACCCTTCTGAACTGTCAGGTGGACAGCAGCAACGTGTGGCTATTGCCCGTGCACTGGCAGTAAAGCCTCAGATGATGTTGTTTGATGAGCCTACGTCAGCCCTGGACCCGGAACTGCGCCATGAAGTGCTGCAGGTTATGCGTTCACTGGCGGAAGAAGGCATGACCATGGTGATTGTGACTCACGAAATTGGCTTTGCCCGTGATGTGGCTTCCCGACTGATCTTTATCGATGGCGGAACGATTGCAGAAGATGGTTCACCGGTTGAGCTGATTGAAGGCGGTAATGGCTGTGCCCGTTTGCAGGAATTCCTGCAGCACGTATCCTGACAGGAAACTGACGTACATTTTATGAAAAAGATAACCATCCGGGGTAATGCCTTTACCATCGGTGAACAACTGGGTATCGCCGGACGAGCGGCGTGGCATCAGAAACTGACTCAGACCGCATTATGGCAGACGGTAATCAGCCTGAAACACTCGCCGGAAGCACAGTCGATGGCTCTGGCGGTACAACGTGATTACCCGTTAATCTGGCAGGAGTTGCAGGGACTGGCCTACGGGATGGAAGCCGCACCAGAGGAAGTGTTTGCCTGGAACTGCCGGGGTGACCTGGTGCGTTCTACCTCGGATGGTTGCACTACCCTGGCCGGCCGCGATAGCGCCGGTCAGGGCTTTATTGCTCATAACGAAGATGGTTTCCCCCAACTTCGTGACGACTGTTTTATTGCCGATATTATTCCGCTGGAAGGGACTGCTTTTACCAGTTTCGCCTATCCGGGTTCGATCTGCGGCCATACTTTTGCTGTTAATCAGTACGGTATCGTGAACGCAGTCAATAATATCCGGGCCATTGAGCGCCCGGCAGGACTTCCCCGCCAGGTGCTGGCCAGAGAATCTCTCAACGCCACACGACTGGATGATGCCGTTGCCATACTTAGCCAGTCACCTCGCGCCGGTGCATTTCACCATACGTTAGGTCAGGCGGGTGATGGGCGAATATTCAGCGTGGAAGCCACCGGTACAGGCAGCAGCGTTACCGAAATTACGGGTTGCAGCGGCCATGCCAACCACCTGATCCATTCACAACAGCAGAGCACCCGGCAGGTGATAACCGGCAGTTCAGGATCAAGACAACAGAGCATAGACCGGCAATTAGCAGAGGTCGCCAGCCTCTCTTCGGTACAGGTTTTATCAATCCTGTCTGATGACGAGGGTGAACTGCCGGTCTACCGACTGGCAGAAGATGACCCTGACCAGGAAAATACCCTGGCAACGGCTTTCTTCCTTATCGGTGATAATACTGTGCACTGGTCGGTTTACGGACTGGATCGCCCACAGGTAGTGTTGAGTGGTCAGAGCGGGCAGTAAGCTTTACGACTGAACATCCACTCATTGATGCACGTTCCTTGCCGCAGGTCTCTTTACCTAAGAGACCTGTTTTATTTCCGGCGACCGGTTTATTTATGTAGTTCCGCCGTCATATGCACTTCGTTATTCATAGTAGCTTCGGTAATGGTGTAGGACTCTCCGGCTTTTTTGGCCTGAGCGGCAATCACCGCTTCAGCATCATCCAGATTATCTGCAGTAGCAGTCACCGTTTCGGCCACAGAATAAAACGACAGCAATGAAAGTGCCGTCACCACTGCAAATGCTTTTTTGGTACCCATTGTATTCTCCGGTCTTAGTTAGAGGATGAGCTCACCGTTAAGCACCCTTCCCCCGCTCGCGGTCTGTCCGGATCATCAGATACTCACTGAAACCTGCCGAAGAGCATTCTGTACAAGGTGCTTGCTGGTAAGGTTAACCTCACTTTACCTGCGAATACTGACTGATCACCGTCCGAATAGCGGGGTCAACAACCCTCTGATATTCCGTTTACCCGACGCAGCTTTTATCGCCACAGCCGGAAACGGTATAAACAACCATCATTCGGCTCACCAAAAATCATGGCAATAACGGCTGAGATTCTTCGACGGAAAGGAATCACTGCACTGTGAGTAAACTAGCGGTGGAACAAAACGGGAACAGCCACAGAAAGGTTTGGTCAGGCAAGGGAACAGAGGGAAACAACAACAGCCCAACCGGCCGAAGCCGTGATGGGCTGATACTGCGAGCGAAGCTTATTTGTTAAGTTCTGCAGTCATATGTACGCCGTTTTTATAAGTAGCTTCAGTGATTTTGTAAGAAGCACCGGCTTTATGTGCCTGAGCAGCGATCTGCGCTTCTGCGGCGTCCAGAGTATCTGCACATGCAGTGACGCTTTGTGCAAAGCTACCAAAAGAAATCAGAGAAAGTGCAGCAACTGCGACGAAAGTTTTGATAGATTTCATGATATCACCTTAATTCATTTATTTGTCCGAAGGCCAGATTGCCTTGATGGAGCGAATAATAGCCCCGTCCTTCTAAAGACAAAAGCTGAACAAATTGCTTATCTTGTTCAAAATAAATGAATGATGACAATCATCTGGCACAAACGGATAAAAAAGCAGATGAAAATCAATTAAAGCAACAACAAGGCAGGGTTTATATCTTTTAATAAAGACAAACTAAAAACTAACCACTGGTCAGATAGTGCTATCTGCGGGAAAAAGTGAACAGAGTCAGCAGGTTTTAGTACTTCTCCGGCGGTCCGCTGTGAAAACGCAGTTCCTGGTCAGCAGAGGTAATCAGTTCCGCTTCAGTTTCTCCAATTTTCCGGACCCGGGAGGCAATATCGCAAGGGGATATCTGACGTGCCAGTGAAAGATAATCCTGGTAATGACGTGCTTCTGAACGCAGTAACGAACGATAAAACTTTGCCAGTTCATCATCCAGGTGGGGAGCCAGTGCAGCAAAACGTTCACAGGAGCGAGCCTCGATATAAGCCCCGCAAATCAGTTTATCTACCAGCGTATCAGGTTCATGGGTAGTCACTTCCCGCAACAAGCCTTTGGCATATCGGCTGGCAGTGATCTTCCGGTAAACCACACCACGGGCCTGCATAATCTCCCAGACCTGATAAAAATGATGCAGCTCTTCTTTGATCAATAGCACCATCTTATCTGTCAGTTCATCCGACCAGGGAAAGGTTTCTCTGCGATGAATGTTTTTGCCCAGACTGCGATGAGCCTGAATAAAATCGCTGTCCGGATGTTCACGGTAAATAAAATTCTCATAGGGAATCAGCCACTGATTGAGTGCCTCCCCACCAGGTTTATCCGTTGCATATTTACGAATCAGCCATGCCGCGGTCTGGGCCGCTTTGAGTTCACAGATCAGGTGGTCAGTCAGTAGTAACGGCAGATTTTCCGGTTTACTGGCTTCATCAATCCAGGCCTGAGGGGTCTGGCAATGCAAAAACTGTAACAGCGGTTCGACAAGGGCAGCGTAGTTCATAACTCAGTGACTTTCAGTGAAAACAACCAGCAAACAAAAAAGCACCCCGGCCCGGCGAGATGCTCAGACAGGGGTGTAGCTTTGAGTTGATATCAGTAACAACTCAGTGACGAACGCCGGTATCACCTTCTTCCGGGCCAGCTTCATCTTCATCGTCATCTTCGTCTTCAGCATCCGGGTCTTCGAAGTAAGTCCCCCAGCCATCATAATCGACGTTATGCTTACCGGCCATTTTCACCAGTTGCTCGATCTGCGCATTAATCAGATCATCTTTCAGCGCGACTTCACTGATGATATCCACGCACATTACGGTTGTGCCGTCTTCCAGTTCCAGCTCTTCAGGGTCAGTCACTTCATAGCCCAGCTTAAAAGCATCAACAGCGGCTTTTTCCAGCGCATCAAAGCTGTCACAGGACAAATGGTGTTCGATGGTATAGAGCGCATCAGGATCGCTGCCATCTTCCAGTAATTCTTCAATAATTTCGCGTGTTTCTTCGCGCTGTTCTTCCATAAAGGATTCAAAAGTCATCGGATGTTCCTCAGGTGCACACAGGGGTGAGCCCCCCGCCAAATGACTATTTTCCCACAGCCACCGGCGCGGCACTACACTAAAGCACCAGATAACTGAAAATAAGGTTGAAAATGAATATTCATACATATAGATTGAATATTAATTCATATTATTTTTACTATCCGGAGCGATGTATGAGTAAGCTGTATCAGCGTCATTTTCTGAGACTGTTAGATTTTACCCCTGCCGAACTCGAACAGTTACTGAGCCTGGCAGCCCGCCTGAAAAAAGAAAAAAAACAAGGCACTGAAAAACCCGCCCTGCAGGGAAAAAATATCGCGCTCATCTTCGAAAAAGATTCGACCCGTACCCGTTGCTCTTTCGAAGTTGCCGCCTATGACCAGGGAGCCCGCGTGACATGGCTGGGTGCCAGCGGCAGCCAGATTGGACATAAAGAATCGATTAAAGATACTGCCCGCGTACTGGGAAGAATGTATGACGGTATTCAGTACCGTGGCTACGGGCAGGACATTGTTGAAACTCTGGCCGAATTTGCCGGTGTTCCGGTATGGAATGGCCTGACCACCGAATTTCACCCTACCCAGCTGCTGGCTGATCTGCTGACAATGCAGGAACATTTGCCCGGCAAAACATTCTCCGAAATGAGCCTGGTTTATGTCGGGGATGCACGGAATAACATGGGAAATTCGATGCTGGAAGCAGCGGCACTGACCGGACTGGATTTGCGCCTGGTGGCACCTAAAGCCTGCTGGCCTGAAGCCGCGTTGGTGGAAGAGTGTCAGGCAGCAGCAGCGCAAACCGGCGGTAAAATTACCCTGACTGAATCAGTGGCTGACGGAGTGAAAGGTGCTGATTTTATCTATACCGATGTCTGGGTCTCGATGGGCGAAGCCAAAGAAGCCTGGGCTGAGCGTATAGCTCTGCTGCGTCCTTATCAGGTCAATCAGCAGATGCTGGCTCTCAGCGGCAATCCTCAGGTTAAATTCCTGCACTGTCTGCCAGCCTTCCACGATGATCAAACGTCCGTGGGTAAGCAAATGGCGGAACAGTACGGGTTTACCGACGGCATTGAAGTGACTAACGAGGTTTTTGAATCAGAACACAGTATTGTGTTTGATCAGGCAGAAAACCGTATGCACACTATCAAAGCCGTGATGGTCGCAACCCTGGGTCAGCAGTAACTTATTCCCGATGCTCTCCGGTAACCTGACGGGTTGCCGGAGCCTTGCTTTTTCCGCCCCTGATATAATTATCTGTCCCCGGCCGTAAATTTCTGAACGTCGCTGAAAAGTATATTCACTATCAACGCATATTCTGATAACTCATCGTTTCGGTTTGCTTTTCAACTACCTGTTTTTATAAATTAAAGATTAAAAATCAGGCATAGATCATAAATATAAATCCTCAAATCTTCGCCAGCAAATGAATAAATATCCAGGCATAATCCCTTTCTAAAAAAATTAATCAACAAGCCAAATGTATAACTATGCAAACAAAAAAATAAATAAAAAATTATCAATAACTTAAAAAACAAAAAGGTGGGAATCGTCTTCCGAATAATGAGTTTATAAAATAATTATTCCGATAATTTATTTTTATTCTCAGTTTCTCAATATCAGCAAACCACCACTTAATGATCTCTCTCATTAAATAGTTCATCCACAAGCTGTTTATTTCACTCTTTGAATAGCATCACATTTTCACCTGCCATGTTTTGATTATTTTTTGGCTGTTTTCAGGAACAGTCTCAGAGTTATCTTCTCAGAAACTGTTTATTCCACCGATAAGGAGCATCTATGGAAAAGCATTATGTCGGTTCCGAAATAGGTACATTACGTACTGTATTGCTGCATCGTCCGAATCTCAGTCTGAAAAGGCTGACCCCCAGTAACTGCCAGGATCTGTTATTTGACGATGTTTTGTCGGTAGAACGGGCCGGAGAGGAGCACGACAAGTTTGCCGATACGTTACGTCAGCAGGGTGTGGATGTCCTGCTGCTGTCTGATTTACTGACCAGAACTCTGGATGTCCCGGCCGCTAAAAGCTGGCTGCTGAAAACTCAGATTTCTGACTATCGTCTGGGCCCATGTTTCGCGGCCGACATCCGTGACTGGCTGGGCCAGATGCCACACCGGGAACTGTCCCGCCATCTGACCGGTGGGTTAACCTGCGATGAATTACCTTCTGAGATCAGAAATATCGCCGGCCGTCAGACCGATCAGGATGATTTTATTACCCGCCCGCTGCCTAATCATCTGTTCACCCGCGATACTTCCTGCTGGATTTATCAGGGAGTCAGTATTAATCCGATGGCTAAAGTCGCCAGACAACGTGAAACCCATAACCTGCGGGCCATCTATCGCTGGCATCCGGATTTCGCCAACAGTGATTTCATTCGCTATTACGGCGATGACAACCTTAATTATGATCATGCCACTCTGGAAGGCGGTGATGTGCTGGTGATTGGACGGGGAACCGTTCTGATCGGTTTGTCAGAAAGAACCACGGCACAGGGCATAGAATTTCTCGCCAGTTCACTGTTTAAACACCAACAGGCCAGCCGGGTTATTGTTCTGGAACTGCCACAGCAGCGCTCCTGCATGCATCTGGATACCGTGATGACCCATCTGGATATTGATACCTTCTCTGTCTATCCACAGGTGATTAATCAGAATATGACCTGCTGGACCCTGACCCCGGACGGACATGGAGGTTTATGCCGCATCGCAGAAAGCAGCTTCCTTAAAGCACTGGAGCAGGCACTGGGTATTGATCAGATCCGGTTAATCACTACCGGAGGCGATCGTTTTGAAGCTGAGCGTGAGCAATGGAACGACGCTAACAACGTTCTGACCGTTCGTCCGGGCGTAGTGATTGGTTATGAGCGTAACGTCTGGACTAACGAGAAATATGATAAGGCAGGGATTACGGTGTTGCCGATTGCCGGTGATGAGCTTGGCAGAGGACGCGGTGGAGCCAGATGTATGAGCTGTCCGCTGGAACGGGACGGAATTTAATTACAGGGAGAGTCATAGTGAAAAATAAGCCTACGCTGGTTGTCGCACTGGGCGGAAACGCATTGCTGAAACGGGGTGACCCACTGGAAGCAGAAATTCAGCAAAAAAATATCCTGATCGCCGCTGAAGTCATTGCCGGACTGACGGCTGACTGGCGTGTTGTGCTGGTGCACGGCAACGGACCACAGGTCGGGCTGCTGGCTTTGCAGAACGCAGCTTATCCGGCGGTGAAACCCTATCCGCTGGACGTACTGGGTGCAGAAACTCAGGGGATGATCGGTTATATGCTGCAACAGGCATTGAAAAACTTCCTGCCACAACAACAGATCAGCACTCTGCTGACGCAGGTCAGAGTCGATCCACAGGATCCGGCATTCCTCGATCCCTGCAAATATATCGGCCCGATGTACTCCGCAGAACAGGCACTTGAATTATCTGCAGAAAAACAGTGGACCGTCAAACCGGACGGTAGTGGATACCGTCGGGTGGTCGCTTCACCACAGCCGGTGAGTATTGTCGAAAGTGCCGCCATCACCACTCTGCTGGCAGAAGATCATCTGGTGATCTGCAATGGCGGTGGCGGTATTCCGGTCACTGATCACGGGCAGGGATTACAGGGGATTGAGGCAGTCATTGATAAAGATTTATCTGCCGCCATGTTGGCCCGCCAGCTTAAAGCCGATGCACTGTTGATTCTTACTGATGCCGATGCCGTTTATCTGAACTGGAATACACCGGCACAAAAAGCCATCGGCCAGACCAGCGTCAGCTCGCTGGAGGAACTGCAGTTTGATACCGGTTCGATGGGACCAAAAGTGTCGGCGTGCTGCCGCTATGTCCGGGACTGTCACGGTATTGCTGGCATCGGCTCATTACAGGATGGATGCACTATCCTCAGCGGCAAAAAAGGCACGTTGATTATGCCTGGCTGACTCCCGTCAGCCGTCATCCCGAACCATTGCCGGTTCGCCACTACTGGCAGCAACCGGCCTACGGATAATTAAAATAAGGACTTTGATATGTCAGTGAATCTGAAACAACGCCATTTTCTGAAACTGCTGGATTACACCGCCGAAGAGATCCATTACCTGTTGGGTCTGGCCCGTCAGCTTAAACAGGATAAACAACAGGGCATCGAACAACCGAAACTTAGCGGCAGAAATATTGCGCTGATTTTTGAAAAAAGCTCGACCCGAACCCGCTGTGCTTTTGAGGTCGCAGCATTCGATCAGGGCGCCTGTGTCACTTACCTGGGCCCTTCCGGATCTCAGATAGGCCATAAAGAATCGATGAAAGATACCGCCAGAGTTCTGGGCCGGATGTATGACGGTATCGAATACCGGGGTTTTGGTCAGCATATTGTCGAAGAACTGGCTGAATTCGCGGGAGTTCCGGTCTGGAACGGACTGACCGATGAGTTCCATCCTACTCAGATTCTGGCCGATTTGATGACCATGCAGGAACATGCTCCGGGCAGAGAGCTGTCTTCTCTGAGCTTTGCCTATTTAGGTGATGCCCGTAACAATATGGGAAATTCACTGATGGTCGGTGCCGCTATCATGGGGATGGATATCCGGCTGGTTGCTCCACGCTCTTTCTGGCCCGATGAGGCACTGGTGAAGCAATGCCTGGCTATTGCCGCCACCAGTGGAGCCAAAATCAGCCTGACTGAATCGGTGAGCGAGGGAGTGAAAGGCGTGGACTTCCTGTATACCGATGTCTGGGTTTCGATGGGCGAAGCCAAAGAGGCCTGGGAACAGCGTGTCAGCCTGATGACACCGTATCAGATTAATCAGCAAGTGATTGAAGCTACCGGAAATCCGTCGGTGAAATTTATGCACTGTCTGCCTGCCTTCCATAATGAACACACCACCGTCGGCCGTGAGATCGAAGCGGCTTATGGCCTGAAAGGACTGGAAGTCACGGAAGAAGTTTTCGAGTCAGCACACTCTATTGTGTTTGATGAAGCAGAAAACCGGATGCACACCATTAAAGCGGTGATGGTCGCAACCCTGGCAGACTAACTGACCACAGGTACGCCATCATGGCGTACCTGTCCGGGAGAGAGTGTAATGAAGACCTTTAAATTCCCCTCCGCTTATACCATCCTGTTTGCGTTGATTGTTCTGGTGGCAGCCCTTAGCTGGCTAATCCCTGCCGGGCAGTATCAGATGGCGATGAATGAAAGTCTGGGCAAAGAAGTACCGGTCGCCGGGACTTACCATACTGTAGCCCCCAGTCCGCAAGGCCTCAGCGATATTCTGTTAGCTCCAATCGACGGTCTGTGGGACCACCGGACCGGCCAGGCTGGCGCCATTGATGTCGCGCTGTTTATCCTGATCATCGGCGGATTTCTCGGTGTCACAAATAAAACAGGCGCGATTGATGCAGGGATACAACGGGTTACCCTGAAACTGCAGGGCAAAGAAGAGTGGATGATCCCGATACTCATGGGGCTGTTTGCTTTAGGTGGCACGATTTACGGAATGGCTGAAGAGTCGTTACCGTTCTACTCACTGCTGGTTCCGGTGATGATGGCCGCCCGTTTTGACCCGCTGGTCGCCGCCTCAACGGTACTGCTGGGCGCAGGTATCGGTACTTTGGGTTCCACGATTAATCCGTTCGCCACGGTGATTGCCGCGAATGCCGCCGGAATACCCTTTACTGACGGTATTACGCTGCGCATTATCATGCTTATCAGTGGCTGGCTGGTATGCGTCTGGTGGGTACGCCGCTATGCCATTAGCGTGCGCGAAAATCCTCAGCTGTCACTGCTGGCCGATAATGCCGAAGAAAACCGGCGTTACTTTTTATCTCAGCAGAGTGATGAGCCGTTACCTTTTACCCTGACACGCAAAATAATTCTTGGCCTGTTTGCCGTGGCCTTTGTGGTTATGATTTATGGCGTTTCGGTAAAAGGCTGGTGGATGGCCGAAATTTCAGCCATGTTCCTTGCGGCTTCGATTCTGGTCGGGCTGGTGGCACGGATGAGTGAGGAGAACTTTACCTCTACTTTTATTGATGGTGCCCGGGACCTGCTGGGGGTTGCCCTAATCATCGGTATTGCCCGTGGCATTGTGGTTATCATGGATAACGGCATGATTACCCATTCACTGCTGAATGCCGCCGAGCAACTGGTCAGCGGACTACCGTCGGTGGTGTTTATTAATGTCACCTGGCTGATTGAAGTGGTACTTTCGTTCCTTATCCCTTCATCTTCAGGACTGGCGGTACTCAGCATGCCAATTCTGGCGCCGCTGGCTGACTTTGCCGGTACCGGCCGTGATCTGGTGGTGACTGTTTATCAGTCAGCCTCAGGGCTGGTTAATCTGATGACTCCTACTTCCGGTGTGGTTATGGGTGGGCTGGCTATCGCTAAAGTCCCTTATATCCGTTATCTGAAATGGGTGGCTCCGCTACTGGCTATTCTTGTGATTATGAACATAGTTCTGCTCAGCATCTCCGCGTTACTATAGCGGCCAGCGTACTGCCTGATACCAGGAATCAGAGTATTCAGGCAGTCTCTGCCGGCACAGATTATCTTCGGCCGGCAGATATCATCAGGCCCGACAATGGAGATGTCTTTTATGCCTATTACCTCGCCCGCCACCAGCAGAGAACTGCAGCAACTGGCACTCTGTCAGCGGCTGATTCTGCAAAACAGCTATATTTCCCAGGAAGCATTACGCCAGGATGTCCGGCGTTCGGGTTTTCCGATGGTCAGCCAGTCCACCATCTCCAGATTACTGAAAACCCTGGGGGTGATTAAAATTCGTAACAGCCGTGGGCAGCGAATTTATACCCTTAATCCCCTGATTCAACCTTTGCCAGGGGCAAGCCGAACCATTGCCGAAATGGTGGTGGATATCGTACATAATCAGGAGTTTATTCTGGTACATACTGCGGCCGGTTATGGACGTGCGGTGGCAAGAGTTCTCGATTGCCAGCATCTGCCACAGATGATGGGAGTGGTGGCCGGCAGTGATAATGTCTGGATTGCCCCGGCACATCGTCAGCAGATAGGTCCTCTTTTTCAGCAAATTCGCCATCTTCTCAGTGCCGGGTAACCGGGAAGCGAACGCGAAAACGGGATTAGCCGTCTGCGGCTCTTGTCAGAAATTGTCAGGCCGGTATAATGCGCGGAAATTTGCCGGGGAAAAGCATGCCACAAATCATGACACAATATGATTCCCGTATCCGCCTTGTTGCGGGTGGTAGCCCTTTTTTTTCCTGTGCAGACCCCTATTCTGTTAAAGCCCCTGTTTCAGGGGCTTTTTTTTGCCCGTCATCCGCTCGTGCCGAGGATATAACTCATGGCTAACCCTCTCTATCGAAAGCATATTATCTCTATCAACGACCTGAGCCGCGAAGAGCTGGAACTGGTACTGGACACCGCAGCACGGCTGAAAGCCTCTCCCCAACCGGAGCTGCTGAAACATAAAGTCATTGCCAGTTGCTTCTTCGAGGCTTCCACCCGCACCCGGTTATCCTTTGAAACAGCTATCCATCGGTTAGGTGCCTCGGTAGTCGGTTTTGCTGACGGCGGAAACACCTCTTTAGGGAAAAAAGGCGAAACTCTGGCGGACACTATTTCGGTGATCAGCACCTATGTGGATGCCATTGTTATGCGCCATCCGCAGGAAGGCGCTGCGAGGCTGGCAACCGAATTCTCCGGTGATATTCCGGTGCTGAATGCCGGTGATGGTGCGAACCAGCACCCCACCCAGACGCTACTGGATCTGTTTACCATCAGCGAAACACAACAACGGCTGGATAATCTGAATATTGCCATGGTCGGTGATTTGAAATACGGACGTACCGTTCATTCACTGACTCAGGCATTAGCCAAATTCAGCAACAATCGCTTTTTCTTTATCGCCCCGGATGCTCTGGCGATGCCATCCTATATTACCGATTTACTGGATGAAAAAGGTATTACCTGGTCCCGCCATGCCTCTATCGAAGAAGTGATACCAGAGACTGATATTTTATATATGACCCGGGTACAGAAAGAACGCCTGGACCCGTCAGAGTATGCCAACGTTAAGGCGCAGTTTGTGTTACGGGCGGCCGATCTGACCGGTGCCCGCAAAACCATGAAAGTGCTGCATCCACTACCACGAGTAGATGAAATTGATACCGATGTAGACAGCACTCCACATGCCTGGTACTTCCAGCAGGCAGGTAACGGTATTCATGCCCGCCAGGCGTTGCTGGCATTAGTACTCAACGAACAACTGACAGCATAACGGGGAGAGACAGCCATGACTCAGGATAATAAATTACAGGTAGAAGCGATTAAATGCGGCACGGTGATTGACCATATCCCTGCCCGTGTTGGCTTCCGCCTGTTGTCACTGTTTCGCCTGACCGAAACCGATCAACGCATTACCATTGGCCTGAATCTGCCCTCCGGCGAAATGCAGCGCAAAGATTTGATCAAAATCGAAAATACTTTTCTGACTGATGACCAGATTAACCAGCTGGCTATCTACGCACCACACGCCACGGTTAACCGGATCGATAACTATGATGTGGTCGCCAAAATAATCCCGGCACTGCCGGAGCGTATTGAACGGGTGCTGGCCTGCCCGAACAGTAACTGCATTAGCCATAATGAGCCGGTTCATTCCGTATTTACGGTCCGCCAGCGGGCGCAGGATATCTCTCTGAAGTGCAAATACTGTGAAAAAGAATTTGCACATCATGTTGTTATCGGGCACTGGTAATCATCACTGACCCTTCTATAATGGGAAAAACATCGGCGGAGGGCTTTTTGCCCTCTGAACTATCATTAAGGGGAATTTATGTCTCGCGTCATCAGCACAGATAAAGCGCCTGCCGCTATCGGCCCGTATGTACAGGCTGTCGATCTCGGCAATATGATCATTACCTCCGGACAGATCCCTGTTGATCCTGCCACCGGTGACGTTGCAGAAGATGTCGCTGCACAAACCCGCCAGTCTCTGGCTAATGTGAAGGCGATTATTGAGCAGGCTGGTCTGACTGTCGGTGATATTGTGAAAACCACCGTATTCGTCAAAGATTTAAATGACTTTGCTACCGTTAATGCGACCTATGAAGCCTTCTTTACTGAGCACCAGGCGGGTTTCCCGGCACGCTCTTGTGTGGAAGTGGCTCGTTTACCGAAAGATGTGAAAATCGAGATCGAAGCGATCGCTGTTCGTCGCTAATTTCGGTACGCTGTTCCCGGCCCTGTTGCCGGGACTGTCATCAACCTCTGTCCCAATAATTTCCTCTTCCCCTTCATCACTGTTCCGCGCTTCTTTGTTCTGAATCAAACTTCAGCCAACTATTCCACAGAAAACACTAGATGTTGTGTTTAGAATGACAAAAAACACCATATATGGGTGAATCAGATGGATAACTTCGTCATTAAAAGGGATGGCTGCAAGGTACCTTTTTGCCGCCAGAGGATCTTCAACGCGATTTGTGCTGCGGCTCAGGCAGCGGGCGTGGCAGATGATCGCTATTGCGAAACAATAACGGCACAGATATGTGAAGAGCTCCGGCAGTATCCGGTGCTGGATATCAGCCGGATACAAGATAGCGTCGAAAACAGCTTAATGGCTGGCAGCTACCCCGCCATCGCCAGAAGCTATATTGAATATCGTCATGATCGCGATAAAGCCCGGGAACAGCGCGGTCGCCTGCATCAGGAAATCCAGGGGTTGGTGGAACAGACTAACGCCGCCCTGCTGAACGAAAATGCGAATAAGGACAGCAAAGTCATTCCGACCCAGAGAGATTTGCTGGCTGGGATTGTTGCGAAGCATTACGCCAGGCAGCATATTTTACCTGCTGCCGTGATGCAGGCTCATGATCGCGGCGATATCCATTATCACGACCTTGATTACTCCCCGTTCTTCCCGATGTTTAACTGCATGCTGATCGATCTGCAGGGCATGCTTACCCGCGGATTTAAAATGGGTAATGCCGAGATAACCCCGCCGAAATCGATAGCCACCGCTACTGCAGTCACCGCTCAGATCATCGCCCAGGTGGCCAGCCATATTTATGGCGGTACCACCATCAACCGGATTGACGAAGTACTGGCTCCTTTTGTCGAAGCCAGTCTGCAACGCCACCGCGAAATTGCCCGTGAATGGCAAATTCAGGATGTTGAAGGCTATGCCGATGCAAGAACCCGTAAAGAGTGTTTTGACGCTTTCCAGTCGCTGGAATATGAAGTAAATACCCTGCACACTGCCAATGGTCAGACGCCCTTTGTCACCTTTGGTTTCGGGCTGGGCACCTCCCGGGCTTCGCGACTGATACAGATATCCATCCTGCAGAACCGGATTAACGGGCTGGGGAAAAATCATAAAACCGCAGTTTTTCCTAAACTGGTGTTCGCGATTCGGGAAGGGGTAAATTATCGCCCGGAAGATATTAATTATGACATCAAGCAACTGGCTCTGGAGTGCGCCAGTCAGCGGATGTATCCGGATATTCTGAATTACGACCAGGTCGTGAAAGTGACCGGTTCATTTAAAACCCCGATGGGCTGCCGGAGTTTTCTTGGTGTTTATGAAGAAAATGGCCAGCAGATCCACGAAGGGCGAAACAATATTGGGGTAGTCAGCCTGAATCTGCCGCGAATCGCATTGCAGGCTGAGGGAGATGAAACCCGCTTCTGGTCTCTGCTGGACAACCGGCTGGAGATTGCCCGGCAGGCGCTGATGACACGCATCAGTCGGCTGGAAAATACCTGTGCGCGGGTGGCCCCTATTCTGTATATGGAGGGAGCCTGCGGCGTCCGGTTACAGGCGGATGAGAAAGTCGGTAAAATTTTCCGTAATGGCCGTGCATCCATTTCTCTGGGTTATATCGGGTTGCATGAAACTATTAATGCCCTGACCGGCAACCAGCAACATCTGTTTGATTCCCCTGAGCTGCAACAAAAAGCACAGGCTATCGTCAGCCGGTTACGTCAGGCGACCGATCAATGGAAAGCCGATACCGGTTACGGATTCAGCCTCTACAGTACTCCCAGCGAAAATTTGTGTGACCGTTTTTGTCGGCTGGATGCCGCCGAATTTGGTGTAATTCCTGGCGTGACCGACAAAGGTTATTACACCAACAGTTTCCATCTGGATGTGGAAAAAACGGCAAATCCATACGACAAAATTGATTTTGAAGCCCCGTATCCGGAAATCGCTAACGGTGGTTTTATCTGTTATGGCGAATATCCCAACTTGCGCCATAACCTGAAAGCCCTGGAGGATGTGTGGGACTATAGCTATTCCCGGGTTCCTTACTATGGCACCAATACCCCGATTGATGAGTGCTACGATTGCGGCTTTAAAGGTGAATTTAACTGTACCAGCAAAGGATTTACCTGCCCGCAATGCGGCAATCACAATCCTGCCAGGGTATCTGTCACCCGCAGGGTTTGTGGATATCTCGGCAGCCCGGATGCCAGACCGTTTAATGCCGGTAAACAGGAAGAAGTAAAACGCCGGGTGAAACATTTGCAGAACAGTATCCTGGGGTAGTGTGATGAACTACCACCGTTACTATCCACTGGATGTGATTAACGGTCCCGGCACCCGCTGTACGTTATTTGTGGCTGGCTGCGAACATCATTGCCGGGGGTGTTACAACCAGTCGACCTGGCGGGTGGATTCCGGCCACCCGTTTACCCACCAGCTGGAAGATCAGATTATTGCCGATCTGAACGATACCCGGATTCGCCGTCAGGGGTTATCACTGTCTGGTGGTGATCCGTTACATCCGGCCAATCTGAGTGCGGTGCTGAAACTGGTCACCCGGGTGACAGAAGAATGTCCGGACAAAGATATCTGGTTATGGACCGGCTACCGTTTTCACTGGCTGAGCGATGCGCAGCGCAACATCACCCGGCAAATTAATGTGCTGATCGACGGGAAATTTATAGAAAGCCAGAAAGACCTGACACTCAAATGGCGTGGCAGTAAAAACCAGCGTATCTGGTATCTGCGTTGACCCCTGCCCCTTTTCAGGGGCAGGGTAAGTTAGTGTGCTGAACGTTAACCGGCTTCACTCATCGGTTGCTGAACCTTTTTGGCTTTTACCCGTGAGTTAAGGTAATTCCCACAAGGGATTTCCACAAATTTATACAGCGCCCAGCCCAGCAGAATACTTATCGCAGCGGCCAGTGCTAACAGCAGGATACCTTGCAGAAAATTATGCGGCGTATCACCGACCCAACGCTTCAGCAGCATCAGCACAGAAAAGTGGATCATGTAAAAGCCGTACGAGATATTGCCCAGCCACTGCATGACTGGCAAATTCACAAACGAACGTTTTCCCTGTATATCACCCACCGTCAGCGATCCCAGCAGGAAAATCAGCGGATAAAGGGTAATCAGGTTGTAGCTGAACTGAAATGGCAGATATTCGTCAATCACATAACTCGCCGCCAGCAGTAAGGTACTGGTGACAGTGCTGATCCGAATAAAATATCCCTCAAGAATAATCCTCGACAGTACTAACCCGATAACAAACTCAAACACGCGGGTTAGCGGGAAGGTGTAAGAAATCCACCACTGTATTTCACCTACTTTGAACGGCCAGCCTGGCAGCGGTGTTTCATTATGGGTGAAATAGTAAATGACCAGTTGGCTGATGATCATTCCTGCATAACAGAGGAAAATTGTGGTCCACAATTTATCTGCCGGGATCGCTTTTACCCACCGATAGACTACCGGGAAAATAATATAGAACAGAATAATTGCGCAGAGGAACCAGCTGGGCGTATTCCCGCCGATGTAGTTTTCTGCCCTTGGAATCCAGGTTTGTACCAGCAGCAAATTAGGCAACCAGATATCCGGCCGGTGAAAACTGATGAGCCCGGCCAGCACCATGATCAGCATGACGACCACATTCACCGGATATATTTTTGCAAAACGCCGCTTATAAAAACGAATCGGATGATCAACCGGTCGCGATGACCAGCCCATGACAAAGCCGCTGAGAATGAAGAACATAGAAACACTGACCCAGCCAGCCTTACTGAAAATAGTATAAAACCATTGACTGATCGTCGGGTCCGAAAATGGGCCCAATACAATGCCAATCGACGAATGGAACAGGAAAACACTGAACGCTGCAATAAAACGGATCCCGTTCAGTGCCGTGAGGTTCGGTAGCATTCCCTTCTCATTACGCTGAACGATATGATGCGCAGTCGGTGACCAGGCTGATTGCTCTGAAGATGTACTGTTTTGCATATATCCCCCTTCCTCAAAACAGATGTATGTGAATAAATCATTGTTTAAAAAACATTAAATAATGAGATAAATTACTGTTTTACATTGCGCAGGCGAATTGCTCACAGTGCCTGATTGCTCAGGCAGGAAAAGTTTTATAGTAAATTATTTAGGATACATCAGGAATCACGGCTAACCACTGGCTTCCGGTAATTAACTAATATATAACACTGGCGGTGATTGCAAATGAAATTAGTTAATATTATTTATCTTTATGAATGCTATAAATTTATTTTTTGTTAAATAAATGCAACTTCGCACGAGAGGAAAGTACGTGGCAGAACGGAGAAATGTGTAGCGGAAAAGCCCCGGGATTGTGGCATAACGACCTTGCTAAAGATCGTTATGTCGTCAGGAAGGAACAGAGCAGAATCCGTCAGGAAGGTCGCTGCCAGTGGATTTTTTTACCAAATCCAAGAGTGTTGTTAGTCATTTTCAGCTCATCGAGGCGAATTTCCCACAACGGGGCTTTCATGGCTTTGGCTATCGGGAATTTCTTCTGATAACTGGCTAATGCCTGCTGCTCTCGTTGCCCTTCCGGGCGGAAAATTTCACCTGCGTACTGAACTCCTTTTATCAGCATGACTGATTTAGGAGGTGTCGTGACTGTACCGACTACGCGTGGATTTTCCAACATCAACTGCCCGTGGCGGGTAGTGTCTTCGGTCATTAGCCAGAAACAGACACTCTGTTCATCGAAAACATAAAAACAATTCGCAGCCCACAACGTTTCACCATTCCCGGCGCACAAAGTCAGAACATGGTGTTTTTTCAGATAGTCTATGCAATGTGTTAAATCAGACAAATTCAGAACCTTAGCCACTCACTCATGGCATCGTTACAAACAGCACGCTACACTGCCTGCTCTGATCAGGACGGAAAAAAGATGCAGACAGAAGATTGCTGGTTCCTTTACATCGTGCGTACCGCATCAGGTGCGTTGTATACCGGGATCACGACTGATGTTGCCCGGCGTTTTTTGCAGCATCAGCGGGGTACCGGCGCAAAAGCCTTGCGGGGTAAAGGGCCGCTGACTCTGGTTTTCCAGTGCCCTGCCGGTGACCGGTCCCGGGCATCGGTACTTGAATACCGGCTTAAACAACGGCCACGGGCAGATAAACTGCTACTGGTGGAGCAACAACCCGACAATCTGTCACTCTGGCTGACAGATCAGCCGTAAAAAGGCGCGGAAAACTGCAGTTCTCCACTGATCGTATCAGTAGGACCGTTTGCCAGCGGGTAAACCAGCAAAGTTTGCTGCAAATGACCCGTCGGGCACTGATAACTCAGCCCCTGTGAGGCAGTAAATCCGACCGAAGTCAGGCAGTCCATGTTGTTTTCAGCAATGACTGCGCTGTAACCAAATTCATTCAGAGTATCCAGGGCTTCGCAGACCAGTTGTTCGTCAAGTGCCTGATGCTGTAACTCACGGCTCACTGCGAGCGGATACAACGCGACCCAGCCACTGTCTTCACCATCTGAAGTGACAGGGCTAAATGCAGCATATCCCAGTACCTGCCCTTCATCATCTGTCGCAACAACTCCCAGGGTAAGCAACCCCTGCTCACGCAGCTCCCTGACACGTGCAGCTTCCTGCTCTGACGGGAAACGGTCTTTTAATAAACGGTCGATGCCTGGTGCATCAATACCAATTTCAGTACGAATTAGCATGAGTTCTCTTCGCGCACCGTAATAACGCTGGCGTCCTGTGTCATTCCTGCTTCTGTAAATGCAGCCAGATGCTGCAACCCGTTACGTAATAGCACCGGCATAGACTCAGGTTCAATAGCATCCATCAGGTTTTTTACCGCTAATCCCAATTCTGTATCTCCCTCAACTATCAACCGGCGTTGAAAGAATAACATATCCGGGTCTTTCCGGCCTGCCGCGAGTAGTATCAGGTCATTAATTCCTGCTCTGAACCAGACATCCGCGACTGTATCATCGGTGATAGCGATTCGACCTTGTTGCAGAGTCATCACCCATTGCAGATGCAAATCACGGATATCAATCCCCAGCCGTCGGTCTTGCAGAAAGTCTATCTCACCGGCCGCAATCAACTGCTGATATTGCCAGTTAATCAGTTGTCTCAGGAACATTTTCTTGCATGAAAACGGCAGAATAGCCAGCGGGCCTGCCAGTAATTTCGGGAGCCCGGTAACCAGCTGATGATGTAACCGTTGCAGCATAACTTTCCCTTCCTTTGGTCTCAAAAAAGAAACGCTATCTTATCTGCCCGGACGGCGATTTTTTTGAATATCCGGTAATACACTGCCCTGAATCAACTTTCAGGCTGATAAATTTCCCTACACTTTTCCACCGGCTTTTATCTGGAGATACGTATGGAATTGTTGTGTCCGGCAGGAAACCTGCCCGCGCTGAAAGCAGCGGCGGAAAACGGTGCCGACGCAGTGTATGTCGGCTTGAAAGACGATACCAATGCACGGCATTTTACCGGGCTGAATTTCACCCCTGAACGGCTGGAGCAGGCTGCAAAATATCTGCATCAGCAACGTAAGAAACTGCATGTTGCCATTAATACCTTTGCTCACCCCGGCGGTTTCAAACGCTGGCAGCAGGCAGTAGATATCGCAGTCAATAGCGGTGCTGATGCATTAATCATGGCTGATCCGGCACTACTCGACTACGCCTGTACCCGCTATCCGCACACTGAACGTCACCTGTCCGTTCAGGCTTCTGCGACTAATAGTGAAGCCATCCGCTTTTATCAGCGTGAATTTTCTGTGCATCGTGTAGTTTTACCGCGGGTATTGTCATTGCACCAGGTCCGGCAACTGGCACGCGAAACCACAGTCCCGCTGGAAGTCTTTGCCTTTGGCAGCCTGTGCATTATGGCCGAAGGCCGCTGTTACCTTTCCTCCTGGATGACCGGCGAATCCCCGAACACGGTAGGTGCCTGCTCTCCGGCCAGATTTGTCCGCTGGGAAGATACGGCTCAGGGTATGGAATCACGGCTTAATAACGTACTGATTGACCGGTTCAGTCCACAGGAAAATGCCGGTTACCCAACACTGTGTAAAGGTCGCTATCAGGTGGATGGACAGCGATACCATGTCCTGGAAGAGCCTACCAGCCTGAATACTCTGGCATTGCTGCCGGAACTACAACGAATGGGTATTGTGTCGGTAAAAATCGAAGGTCGCCAGCGCAGTCCGGCCTATGTGCGTCAGGTATCTTCGGTATGGCGTCAGGCAATTGACAGCTGCCTGCGCGCTCCCGATAGCTTTGCCATTGATCCCCGCTGGATGCAACAACTGGGCGAGCTGGCCGAAGGAACACAAACGACCCTCGGTGCCCTGCACCGCCAATGGCAATAGGATCCACCATGAAATATGCCCTCGGGCCGGTGCTCTGGTACTGGCCAACCGATACACTGAACCAATTTTATCGTGCTGCGGCTGCCAGCGATGCAGGGATTATCTATCTCGGTGAAGCAGTATGCAGTAAGCGACGTGCCACCTCTTTTAGCCAATGGATGGAGATAGCCCGTCAGCTGGCGGCTGCCGGTAAACAGGTGGTTCTGAGTACCTTATCCTTACTGCAATCACCCTCAGAGCTGAAAGAGCTGAAACGCTATGTCAGTAACGGGGAGTTTATGATTGAAGCCAGTGATATGGGGACCGTAAATCTAGCTGCTGAGAACAAGCTGCCGTTTGTTGCGGGGCATGCACTTAATATTTATAACGCTGGCAGTCTGAAAATATTGCTGAAACAAGGGATGGTGCGCTGGTGCATGCCGGTAGAATTATCCCGCGACTGGCTGGCAAGCCTGCTGAGTGAGTGTGAAGATGCAGGTTTCAGAGATAAGTTTGAAGTAGAAGTGTTTGGCTATGGTCATCTGCCACTGGCTTTATCGGCACGCTGCTTTACTGCCCGATCTGAAAACCGTGACAAAGACCATTGTGAAACCTGTTGTCTTAGCTATCCGCAAGGCAGGACTGTTCTTTCTCAGGAGGGACAGCAGGTATTTGTACTGAACGGTATTCAGACCATGAGTGGCTATTGCTATCACCTGGGTAATGAGCAAAAAGGGATGCAGTCACTGGTCGATGTGTTCCGTTTGTCGCCGGAAGATATGCAAACTCCGGATCTGATACAACAGTTCAGAGAAAACCTGAACGGGACAATGCCCTTTGATCTCGCAGGTTCAGAACACAGTAATGGCTACTGGCGAAATATTGAAGGAATGGCGTTGCAGACAGAGACGGGGCACAATCCGCTTAGCTGATCCGACAGAAAAACCGATACATTGGGAGTGATGCGTTTTGCATCACTCTGCCGGTAATACGCCAGAGATCCCGGTGTGATAAAGGTATGAATATGTCTGACCTCAAGCCCTTCAAACTTTCGGTACTGGATCTATCTCCGATTCCGGAACAGTCTGATCCGCGTGCCGCGTTTACCAATTCACTGGCATTAGCCAGATTTGCCGAGTCTGCCGGATATCATCGTTACTGGCTGGCAGAGCACCATAATATGACCGGGATTGCCAGCGCGGCGACCTCGGTACTGATTGGCTATCTCGCCGCAAATACTCAACACCTGCACCTCGGTTCAGGCGGTGTCATGCTACCTAACCATGCGCCGCTGGTGATAGCAGAGCAGTTCGGAACACTGGCGACTTTATATCCGGGCAGGATTGATTTAGGCATCGGTCGTGCCCCGGGTTCTGATCAACGAACCATGATGGCTTTGCGCCGCCATATGAGTGGCAGCGCAGAAGACAGCTTTCCACAGGATATTGAACAGCTGATCCGCTGGTTTGATGCGCCGGCAGGCAGCCATTTTGATGTTCAGCCGGTACCTGGCACCGGACTACAGATTCCGTTATGGTTGCTGGGATCCAGCCTTTACAGTGCACAACTGGCTGCACATCTTGGGCTGCCGTTTGCTTTCGCCTCTCATTTTGCTCCGGATATGCTGTCTCAGGCAGTAACTCTGTACCGGGAAAAATTCCGCCCGTCAGCACGACTGGCAGAGCCTTACGTTATGATCGGAGTGAATGTGATTGCTGCCGAGAGTAAAGCAAGGGCGCGTTATCTGTTCACCTCACAGCAGCAGCAGTTTATTAATCTGCGCCGTGGGATGCCTGGCCCGTTACCGGTCCCGGTCGAAAATATGGACCATATCTGGTCACCGGCAGAAAAATACGGTGTTGACCGTGCTCTGGGAATGTCACTGGTGGGCGATCAGGCTTCGGTAGCTCAGGGACTGGCATCACTCCAGCAGCAATATCAGGCAGATGAGATGATGGTTAACGGACAAATCTTTGATATTGACGCACGTATCTATTCGTTCTCGCTGGCGATGGCTGCCGCACAATCACTGTAAAAAATTCCTGACAGATAATCACCAGACATAAAAAAAGCGATGGTTTTCACCATCGCTTTTTTGTCTGACTTACTCAGGGACCGAAGAACGGCCCCTGTTGTTAGTCAGTTCGTGATTAGTATTCGCGACGACGGGCAGCTGGTGCTGCACCTTCTTCACGACGCTGACCACGATGACCTTCACGGTTGCCACCGAAACTACGTCCGCCTTCACGACCACCTTCACGGCGATCTGAGAAACGACGTCCGCCTTCGCGACCAGCTTCACGTGCACCATCGCGTCCGCCATCACGGCCACCACGACGAGGTTCACGGGAAGACTGAGGCGCATCACCAATCAGCTGCATATTCATCGGTTTGTTCAGAATACGAGTCTTGGTAAAGTGCTGCAGGACTTCGCCCGGCATACCTTTTGGCAGTTCGATAGTTGAGTGAGTACCAAACAGTTTGATGTTACCAATGTAACGGCTGCTGATATCACCTTCGTTAGCGATAGCGCCAACGATATGGCGAACTTCAACACCGTCGTCACGGCCCACTTCAATGCGGTACATCTGCATATCGCCAACATCACGACGCTCACGACGTGGACGGTCACCATCACGGCTGCCACGACGATCATCACGATCACGGCTGCCACGCTCATCACGCTCACGGAACTCACGACGCGGAGGACGTGGTGCATCAGCAGGAACGATTAACGGACGCTCGCCCTGTGCCATTTTCAGCAGTGCTGCGGCCAGAGTTTCCATATCCAGATCTTCCTGCGGAGACAGGTTCTGCAGCAGAGCACGGTACTGATCCAGATCGCTGCTTTCCAGCTGTTGCTGAACACGTTCAGCAAATTTAGTCTGGCGACGGCTGCTCAGCAGTTCTGCATTAGGCAGCTCAACTTCAGGAATAGTCAGCTTCATAGTGCGTTCGATGTTACGCAGCAGACGACGCTCACGGTTTTCTACAAACAGCAGCGCACGACCGGCACGACCCGCACGACCAGTACGGCCAATACGGTGAACGTAAGATTCTGCATCCAGTGGAATATCATAGTTAACCACCAGGCTGATACGTTCCACATCCAGACCACGTGCTGCTACGTCGGTAGCAATCAGGATATCCAGACGACCATCTTTCAGGCGTTCCAGAGTCTGTTCACGCAGTGACTGGTTCATGTCACCGTTCAGTGCAGCACTGTTGTAACCGCTACGTTCCAGAGTTTCGGCAACTTCCAGAGTTGCATTTTTGGTACGGACAAAAATAATTGCCGCATCAAAATCTTCAGCTTCCAGGAAACGTACCAGAGCATCACTTTTACGACCGTAGGCAGTCCAGTAAGACTGGCTGATGTCCGGACGAGTGGTGATGCTTGACTGGATACGTACTTCCTGTGGATCTTTCATAAAGCGACGAGTGATACGACGAATCGCTTCCGGCATAGTTGCAGAGAACAGTGCCGTCTGATGCCCGTCAGGGATCTGCGCCATAATGGTTTCAACGTCTTCGATAAAGCCCATACGCAGCATTTCATCAGCTTCGTCCAGAACCAGACCACGCAGGTTAGACAGATCCAGGGTACCGCGTTTCAGGTGGTCCAGCAGACGACCCGGGGTACCGACAACAATCTGTGGTCCCTGACGCAGTGCGCGCAGCTGTACGTCATAACGCTGACCGCCATACAGGGCCAGTACGTTAACGCCGCGCATATGTTTAGAAAATTCAGTTGCAGCTTCTGCTACCTGCACCGCCAACTCACGGGTCGGGGCCAGCACCAGGATTTGTGGTGCGCGCAGGGCAGGATCAATGTTGTTCAGCAATGGCAAAGAGAATGCCGCTGTTTTACCACTACCGGTCTGAGCCATACCCAGAACATCACGGCCTTCCAGCAGGTGAGGAATACAGGCCGCCTGGATAGGCGATGGTTTAACGTATCCCATGTCGTTAAGAGCAGACAAAATGGATTCGTTAAGGCCCAGATCAGCAAAAGTGGTTTGAATATCAGTCATGTAGTACACGTGCCTCTTAGATAACGGCGGCCAGTCTACATAACTCGTCATGAAAACTTGCAGTTAGTTTCATTGAAAAGTGTGAACCGGCTCAAATTAGAAGTTTTTGACGAATAAAACGCCCCTCACCCCGAAGGATGACAGGAAACATAAACAAAGGGCGTTAAAAAACGTCAGCTATTGCTGGTCGGATTCTGATAAATCGTCTTGTGCCTGGCCAAGTTCAGCCAGTTCCAACAATGCGTATCGGTGTTCAACAAAGTTATTCACGTTGTTGGCAACCGCCAGTTTGAACAACGCTTCTGCGTTGTCCTTCTCCCCCAGACTTAGGTAGTACTTACCTAAATAGAAGTTGGTTTCACTGAGATGTTCAGCGAGCGAGGTGTTATCGGTAGCATCCGCCTGGAGTCTCTCCATCAGTGTTTTTTCACTGATATCGCCCAGGTAGAATTCGACAATATTCCATCCCCATTGATCTTTATTCGCCGAGTCATAGCGCTGTTTGAGCGCTACTTTCGCTTTGTCTGCATTCATCTCGCGTTCATCGAGATAAAGCCAAAGTGCACGAAAAGGATCATTAGGATCGTCCTTATAGAACGCCAGCAGATCATCTTGCGCTAACTTGTATCGACCGCCGTAATAGAGGGCGATACCACGGTTTAAATGCGCATAATTGTAAGTTGGATCAAGCTCAAGTACAGAATCAAACGCTTCATAGGCAGAATCAAAATTACCTGCCTGCGTTAAGTATATACCAAGATAGTTAAATACTTCTGGCATATCTGGTCTGATAGACAACGCCTGGGAAAAATCGTTCCGTGCGAGTGCCCTCAAACCTAAACTATCATACAACACTCCGCGCTCATATAACAGCTGTGCGCGTTCATCATCGGTGAGGGCACGACTGGCAAGAATTTGTTCCATACGCGCCAGAATAACTTCCTGCTGCAATGTTGGTTGCAGAGGAACGGCAAGAACTTCATTCTTACGCCAATTAGAGCTGCTGCATCCTGCCAGCACCAAAGCTGTCGCAACAAAACCCCAGCGTAAAAAAGGCTTCATTATCCCACTCCCGAATACAAACATTAGGATGAACATCCTGTCATCCGCCTGCCGTGCAAAGGAATCCTGCCCTCGCGATAACATAAATCCGGATCTCCGCACATGGCGGAGACCCGGATAATCATCGAACGATTAACCCGCGTCAGCCGGATTAGCCGCAGTCGTTTCTTCTGCCTGCGGTTTTTCGACCGCTTCTTTAATGCTCAGGCGTACACGACCCTGACGATCGACTTCCAGTACTTTGACCGGAACTTCCTGACCCATTTGCAGATAATCTGTAACTTTTTCTACACGCTTGTCAGCGATCTGAGAAATATGTACCAGACCTTCTTTGCCCCCGCCAATCGCTACGAAAGCACCGAAATCAACAATACGGGTAATTTTACCGTTGTAGACACGGCCAACTTCGATTTCCGCAGTAATTTCTTCAATCCGACGGATAGCTTCTTTCGCTTTATTACCATCAGTTGCAGCAATTTTTACAGTACCATCATCTTCGATTTCAATGGTAGTACCGGTTTCTTCGGTCAGCGCACGGATGACAGAACCACCTTTACCGATGACATCTTTGATTTTGTCCGGGTTGATACGAATAGTATGAATACGCGGAGCAAATTCAGAGATTTCAACACGCGGAGTGCTGATCGCCTGTTCCATAGTTCCCAGGATATGCAAACGCGCACCTTTCGCCTGGTTCAGAGCAACCTGCATGATCTCGCGAGTGATACCTTCGATTTTGATGTCCATCTGCAGTGCAGTAACACCTTCACGGCTACCAGCAACTTTAAAGTCCATATCACCCAGGTGATCTTCGTCACCCAGAATATCGGACAGAACAACAAAGCGCTCACCGTCTTTCACCAGACCCATTGCAATACCAGCAACAGCGGCTTTAATCGGCACACCGGCATCCATCAGCGCCAGAGAGGCACCACACACAGAAGCCATAGATGATGAACCGTTAGATTCGGTAATTTCAGAAACTACACGTACGGTATATGGGAAAGCATCAGCTTTCGGCATCACTGCCAGCACACCACGTTTCGCTAAACGGCCATGGCCGATTTCACGACGTTTTGGTGAGCCAACCATCCCTGTTTCACCCACAGAGTATGGAGGGAAGTTGTAGTGGAACAGGAAGCTATCAGTTCTTTCACCCATCAGCTCATCCAGGTTCTGCGCATCACGGGTAGTACCCAGAGTAGCAGTAACCAGCGCCTGAGTTTCACCACGGGTAAACAGTGCAGAACCGTGGGTACGAGGCAGAACACCGGTACGAACATCCAGACCACGAACCATGTCTTTTTCACGACCATCGATACGCGGCTCACCATTCAGGATACGCACGCGAACAACGTTTTTCTCGATAGCATGCAGCAGATCGCTGATTTCGCCTTCATCTAGAGTTTCGTCTTCGGCTAACAGAGCTGCAGTGGTTTCGCTCTTGATCAGGTTAACCTGCTCATAACGTTCCTGCTTCTCAGTGATGCGGTAAGCATCGCTCAGGCGTGCTTCTGCTAAAGCAGAAATACGTGAATTCAGTGCTTCGTTAGCGGCTTCAGGCTGCCAGTCCCAGCGAGGTTTACCCGCTTCGGCGACCAGCGCCTTAATGTTTTCGATAACCACCTGCTGCTGGTCGTGACCAAAGACCACAGCACCCAGCATTTGCTCTTCGCTCAGGATATCGGCTTCAGATTCAACCATCAGTACCGCATTTTCGGTACCGGCAACAACCAGGTCCAGACGGGTTTTAGCCATCTCTTCGGTGGTCGGGTTCAGAACATACTGATCATTAATGTAACCCACACGGGCTGCACCAATTGGTCCGTTGAACGGAATACCAGACAGAGACAGTGCTGCAGAAGCACCAATCATCGCGACGATATCAGGGTTAACCTGTGGGTTCACAGAAACCACGGTAGCGATAACCTGAACTTCGTTGACGAAGCCTTCAGGGAACAGCGGGCGAACCGGACGGTCAATCAGACGGGCAATCAGCGTTTCGCCTTCACTTGGACGACCTTCACGACGGAAGAAGCTTCCCGGAATACGGCCGGCAGCGTAAGTACGCTCCTGATAGTTAACCGTTAACGGAAAGAAGTCCTGACCTGGTTTCGCTTTTTTCTGACCCACTACGGTAACAAACACGCAGGTGTCATCAATGCTTGCCATGACTGCGGCAGTCGCCTGACGGGCCATCATACCGGTTTCAAGTGTTACGGTATGCTGACCATACTGAAATTTACGTACAATCGGATTCAGCAAAGTTTAGATCCTTTAATTTTAATGCAGATGCCTTTTCTCAGGCTCTCTGTAATATGGGTTTCGATCTCTTAGCATCCTCGCGACTAATGACAAAACTTGCCCTATGGTAGCCGGGTAAGATTTCTCATTAGCCGCGCGAATCGTGCGTATAAAGATCACTCACGGTAACAATACATGAGTTTTAACAGAAATACTGCCAGTCGCCCGAAAAAAGGGGCCATAAAGGCCCCCTTTTCGCGAAACTCGCTCAAATTCTTTCTTCGGATGTTCACCGGCAACAAAGCACAGTGTAAACCCTCGAAAAAATTCGTCAGACTTAGCGACGCAGACCCAGATTTTCGATCAGGCTGGTGTAACGTGCTACATCTTTACGCTTCAGGTAATCCAGCAGTTTACGACGCTGGGAAACCATGCGCAGCAAACCGCGACGGCTGTGGTGGTCTTTTTTGTGCTCAGAAAAGTGACCCTGCAGGTGGTTAATCTGTGCAGTCAGCAGAGCAACCTGAACTTCAGTTGAACCACTGTCATTGGTACCACGACCGTATTTAGCAACGATCTCTGCTTTAGCTTCTACGCTTAGAGACATAATAAACTCCAGTATATGTTTGATTTCAGGTTGCCGATCTCTAATTCAGCTTCCCACTTTAAAGCCGCGCCATTCTACTCTGCGGCAGGCATGAGTGCAATTAGCTCAGTCGAAATATTCAACGACCAGCCGGCGAGGTGCAACACGCCCCTGATCATCAATCTCGGCCATGCCAATAAATTTGCCATTTTCACCTTCGCTGACCCGTACCAGGCCATTGGCCGGTGCGCCGGCAATCTGTACTGGCTGTCCGAGTTTAAACCAGTGGCTCACCGACTCTGGTAAATTTACCAGCGGATAAGCTTCGGCCGGGCTGTCCATCGGCATCAGTAAAGCATCCAGACGCTCCGCCGGATATCCGCCCTGCTCATCCGGCTCCGCAAGTGCCTGTAACTGCTCCAGTGTAACCATTCGGTCTGTCGGATAGCCCGCGACCTGTACACGGCGCAGCATGGTGACATGTGCCCCACAGCCCAGCTTTTCACCCAGATCATCAATAATGGTCCGGATATAGGTCCCTTTAGAACAGTGAATCTCCAGTTCCAGCTCATCGCCTTCATGCCGGATAAACAGTAATTCATAAACCGTTATTGGCCGTGGCTCGCGCTCAATGGTGATCCCCTGACGCGCATATTCATACAACGGACGGCCCTGGTGTTTCAGTGCGGAAAACATCGAAGGCACCTGTAAGGTCTCTCCACGAAAGCTTTCCAGTGCCTGTTGCAACATATCAGGAGTAAAAACAACCGGTCTTTCCTGCACCACATTGCCATCGGCATCGGAGGTGTCAGTACGTTGGCCCAGGCGGGCAATCACGCGGTAACGCTTATCAGAGTCGAGCAGATAGCGGGAAAATTTGGTCGCTTCACCGAGGCAGACAGGCAACATGCCGGTCGCCAGCGGATCCAGCGCTCCGGTATGTCCGGCTCTGTTAGCGTTATAAATACGTTTTACTTTTTGCAGCAGATCGTTGGAGGATATCCCGGTAGGTTTATCCAGCAACAATACGCCGTGGATATCACGGCCACGGCGACGGGGACGTCCCATTACTCCTCCCCGTGCTCTTCAGGGGTATCACCGCGACGTTCATTATCCTGTTTAACAACACTGGTCACCAGGTTTGACATACGCATCCCTTCAACCAGTGAGTTGTCATAGAAGAATGTCAGTTCTGGCACAATACGCAGACGCATCGCTTTCCCCAGTAGAGTACGGATAAAACCGGAGGCGTCCTGTAAGGCTTTCACTCCACCTTTCACCGCATCTTCATCTTTATCATTCAGAAATGTGACGAATACTTTTGCATAGGCGAGATCACGTGAGACTTCCACGCTGGATACCGTCACCATTAACCCGACACGCGGGTCTTTGATTTCACGCTGAATAATCAGAGCAATTTCTTTTTGCAGTTCCTGAGCGACACGCTGGGAACGGCCGAATTCTTTGGCCATATTTTGGCTCCTTTCAAATAATTCGGGAGGCCAGCGGCCTCCCAAATCGTCTTAACCCGGTAACGATTAATCGATAGTACGTTTGATCTCAATAACTTCAAACACTTCGATGGAATCGCCGGCGCGAACATCATTGTAGTTCTTCACACCGATACCACATTCCATGCCGTTACGGACTTCGTTAACGTCATCTTTGAAGCGACGCAGGGATTCCAGCTCACCTTCATAGATAACCACGTTATCACGCAGAACACGGATTGGGTTATGACGTTTAACCACACCTTCGGTAACCATACAACCGGCGATGGCACCAAACTTAGGTGATTTAAACACATCACGAACTTCAGCCAGACCGATAATCTGCTGTTTGTATTCCGGTGCCAGCATACCGCTCATTGCTGCTTTAACTTCGTCAATCAGGTTATAGATGACGGAGTAGTAACGCAGATCCAGACTCTCAGATTCAATAATCCGACGAGCTGAAGCATCAGCACGAACGTTAAAGCCCAGCACGATGGCGTTAGAAGCAGCGGCCAGCGTAGCATCAGTTTCAGTAATTCCACCGACGCCTGAACCGATAATTTTCACTTTCACTTCATCGGTAGACAGTTTCAGTAAGGAGTCGGCAATCGCTTCAACCGAGCCCTGTACGTCAGCTTTCAGTACGATATTCAGTTCAGAAACATCACCGTCGGTCATGTTCGCAAACATGTTTTCCAGTTTAGATTTCTGCTGACGAGCCAGTTTAACTTCACGGAATTTACCCTGACGATACAGAGCAACTTCACGGGCTTTCTTCTCATCACGTACCACAGTCGCTTCGTCACCCGCGGCAGGAACACCTGACAGACCGAGGATTTCGACCGGAATAGAAGGACCCGCTTCCAGAACGTCCTGACCCAGTTCGTTACGCATCGCACGAACACGTCCGTACTCAAAGCCACACAGAACGATATCGCCTTTGTTCAGAGTACCGGAACGAACCAGTACGGTCGCAACCGGACCACGACCTTTATCCAGGAAGGATTCGATAACAACACCGCTGGCCATACCGCTGCGAACTGCGGTCAGTTCCAGAACTTCAGCCTGCAGCAGAATAGCCTGCAGCAGATCATCAACGCCGGTACCTGCTTTCGCAGAAACGTTAACGAACATGTTTTCGCCGCCCCACTCTTCCGGAATGATTCCGTACTGAGTCAGTTCGTTTTTCACGCGGTCCGGATCTGCATCAGGCTTATCAATTTTGTTGACGGCAACAACAACCGGAACATTCGCTGCTTTCGCATGCTGAATTGCTTCAACGGTTTGTGGCATCACGCCATCATCTGCTGCAACCACCAGGATTACGATATCTGTCGCCTGAGCACCACGAGCACGCATAGCGGTAAACGCGGCGTGGCCCGGGGTATCCAGGAAGGTGATCATCCCGTTTTCAGTTTCAACGTGGTAAGCACCGATATGCTGAGTAATCCCGCCAGCTTCGCCGGAAGCGATTTTCGCTGAACGAATGTAATCCAGCAGAGAAGTTTTACCATGGTCAACGTGGCCCATAATAGTCACGACTGGTGCACGGGATTCAGCTTCAGTATTTCCGCCGGTATCACGGTCACTCATTACGGCTTCTTCCAGCTCGTTCTCACGACGCAGGATGACTTTATGACCCATTTCTTCGGCAACCAGTTGAGCAGTTTCCTGATCGATAACCTGGTTGATTGTTGCCATAGCGCCCAGTTTCATCATGGCTTTGATGACCTGAGAACCTTTAACGGCCATTTTGTTTGCCAGTTCTGCAACTGTCACAGTTTCACCGATAACTACATCACGGTTAACCACCTGAGCCGGCTTGTTGAAGCCCTGCTGCAGAGCACTGCCTTTGCGGTGTTTGCCACCTTTTCCGCCACGAACAGCTGCACGTGCTTCTTCACGGTCAGTTTTCGCTTCGGAATGTTTATTACTTTTCTTAGCACGCGGGCTTTTGGTGGCGGTACGGCCACGGCCACGGCCGCCTTCTACCTGGCGATCGTTCTCATCTTCAGCCTGACGGGCATGGGTAGAGGTAGTCACGTGATAGTCAGAAGCATCTTCAGCTTCGACTGGCTTCTGCCACTCGTCACCTTTCTCTTCTGCCAGCTTACGGGCCTCTTCAGCAATGCGTTTTGCATCAGCTTCCAGCTTACGGCGCGCTTCTTCTTCGGTTTTACGCTTGAGTTCAGCGGCTTCCGCTTCGCGACGAGCTTTTTCTGATGGCGCTGCCTGGGTCATATCGTTCTTTTGTTGGTTGGTCACTGTATTTGTTTCCGCAGCTACACGTTTGGCTTTTTCTTCTGCCTCACGCTTAGCTTTATCTTCGGCTTCACGTTTCGCTTTTTCTTCAGCAGCACGTTTGGCTTTTTCTTCTGCCTCACGGCGTGCCGTCTCTTCCGCTTCACGCTGTGCCTGCGCTTCTGCTTCTGCCTGGCGTTCAGCTTCGGCATCATCTTTCACATAGGTACGCTTTTTGCGGACTTCAATTTGCACCGATTTACTTTTACCCCCGGTGCCAGGAATATTCAAGGTGCTGCGTGTCTTGCGTTGCAAAGTGAGTTTACCTGAATCGGCATTTCCATGCTCACGATTCAGGTATGACAGTAAACTTTGTTTTTCCTGTTCAGTCACAGAGTCATTTTCAGACTTGGAGATCCCTGCGTCAGCCAGTTGCTGTACCAGACGATCCACAGGAGTTTCAATTTCTGCAGCCAGCGATTTTACAGTTACATCAGTCATGCTGTTCCTTCCTGTTTGTTACGCGTCACCGCCGAACCAGCAGATATTACGTGCGGCCATAATCAGCTCGCCGGCTTTCTCAGCAGAAAGCTCTTCAATATCTGTCAGGTCGTCAATACCCTGTTCAGCTAAATCTTCCAGAGTACAGACGCCTTTTGCCGCAAGACGATAGGCCAGATCTTTATCCATTCCCTGCAGCGCGAGTAAATCTTCCGCAGGTTTCTGGTTACCCAGACTCTCTTCTTTAGCCAACGCCAGGGTGGTCAACGCATTTTTAGCTCGCTCACGCAGGGCCTCTACCATATCTTCGTCGAGCCCGTCTATTTCCAGCAGCTCATTTACCGGCACATAAGCCAGTTCTTCAAGGGTAGAGAATCCTTCTTCAACCAGTGCAGTGGCGAAGTCCTCGTCAATATCGAGGTATTTCGTGAACATATCGATGGCTGCATGAGCTTCTGCCTGGTGCTTCGCCTGCAGGTCATCAACCGTCATCACGTTCAGTTCCCAGCCACTCAGCTGAGAGGCTAAACGCACGTTCTGGCCGTTACGGCCGATCGCCTGAGCCAGATTACCGGCTTCAACAGCGATATCCATGGTGTGATTGTCTTCATCCACCACAATGGAGGCGACATCAGCAGGAGCCATGGCATTAATAACAAACTGTGCCGGATTATCATCCCACAGCACGATATCGATACGCTCACCGCCCAGTTCACTGGAAACAGCCTGCACACGAGCCCCACGCATACCTACACATGCGCCTACCGGGTCGATACGTTTGTCATTTGTTTTTACTGCGATCTTGGCACGTGAACCCGGGTCACGGGCAGCGCCTTTAATCTCAATGACTTCTTCGCCAATTTCCGGCACTTCAATACGAAACAGCTCTTTGAGCATTTCCGGCTTAGAGCGGCTGACGAACAGTTGAGCACCACGGGCTTCCGGACGAACTGCGTACAGAATCCCACGGATACGGTCACCCGGACGGAAGTTTTCGCGTGGCAGCATATCTTCACGAATGATGACGGCTTCAGCACTGGTAGCAGAACCATCTGTCGGGCGTACTTCCAGAGAGATGTTGTCACGGTTAACTTTTTTAACCACACCGGTGATGATCTCACCTTCCTGCTCGCGGAACTGGTCAACAACCTGAGCACGTTCGGCTTCACGTACCTTTTGTACGATAACCTGTTTCGCCGTCTGGGTCGTAATACGGTCAAAAACTACAGATTCAATCTGGTCTTCAACATAATCGCCAGGAGTGAGGCTTTCGTCTTCGAACTGAGCAGCTTCCAGCGTAATTTCGCGGGTCGGCAGCGTCACTTCTTCAACAACCAGCCAACGACGGAAGGTATCAAAGTCACCACTTTTACGATCAATACAAACACGAACATCAATTTCCTGTTCGTATTTTTTCTTGGTTGCCGTTGCAAGCGCACTTTCCAGCGCCTCAAAAATTTTTTCGCGCGGCAGGGATTTCTCGTTAGAAACGGCTTCTACAACAGCTAAGATTTCTTTGTTCATCCTGGTTAGCCTCAATCCGGACGTTTAAAAATGGGGGACCAGATTCGCTTTCTGAATATTACTCAGCGCGAACACTTCATCATTACCCTCGACGGTCACGGTCACCATTTCGCCTTCTACGGCTTTAATGATGCCTTGCCACTTACGGCGGTTTTGTACCGCAATCCGCAACACCAGACTTACCTCATCGCCGGTAAAACGCTGATAGTGTGCTGCGTTAAACAACGGTCTTTCCAGACCAGGTGATGAAACTTCAAGGTTATACGCTACCGTAATTGGATCTTCGACGTCCATTACAGCGCTGACCTGGCGGCTGACATCAGCGCAATCATCAACGTTGATACCATCCTCACTGTCGATATAGATGCGCAGCGTCGAGACCCGGCCGCGAACAAACTCAATGCCGACCAGTTCGTAGCCAAGCGCTTCTACCGGAGCGGTGACTAATTCTGTTAATTTTTGCTCTAATGTGGACAAGCCCACCCCCAAGACATAAAAAAAGGGCCTAAAGCCCAAAATAACTATTACCTGATAATAAAAAACCCCGAAAATTCGGGGCTTTTTATCACTGGACCCTGTGTCTGTCGTTCTGCGACAAAGCACATACCAAAAGAATTTTTTTCAAAACCAGGTGAATGCGGAGACCTGTTGGTATTTTGAAAAACAACTCTAAGGGAAAGTGGTTGCGGGGGCCGGATTTGAACCGACGACCTTCGGGTTATGAGCCCGACGAGCTACCAGGCTGCTCCACCCCGCGTCCGAAATCGTGGCGAATTTTACGCCGAACATGCAAAAAATGCAAGTCTAACTGAATTGGTACCGAGGACGGGACTTGAACCCGTAAGCCCTAATGGGCACTACCACCTCAAGGTAGCGTGTCTACCAATTCCACCACCTCGGTACTGCTTAAGACGACGGGCAAATCATTCGTCGAAAGTAGGATTACTGCTTACTGCGGGATATCACTACCTGGTGCTGCCGGTTTGGCTGGCTGTTGAGTCTGTTCAGACTTCACAGGGGCACTCAGATTATCCCACTCACTTCCTTTGGCAGTTTTATTTGTGTTCAGGTTGCCAAGCAGCAGACTAATGATAAAGAACAGCGCAGCCAGAATGCCGGTCATGCGAGTCATAAAGTTACCTGACCCGGTAGAACCAAACAATGTTCCTGACGCACCAGCACCAAAGGATGCACCCATATCAGCGCCTTTACCTTGCTGCAGCATCACCATAGCTACCAGGCTGACTGCTACCAGAAGGAAAATAACTAAAAGAGCTTCGTACATAATTAACCTGTTTCCTTGCACGCTACCGTACAGTTAAAACTTCACCTGGCGCCAATGGGTATATTTACACCCACCAGAAGCGGGTCTGAATACTAACCAATGGCGACACGCTCTGCAAGAGCAATTTAATGCGCCGCTTTCGTTTGGTGATAAAAACAGCAGTCTACCGCAATTATCACCTTCACTTTACCAAAAGCACCATTCTTTGAGCCGGAACACGGTGAGAGTTTTCTGCGCCCCGGCTGCGTATGGCTTTAATTATACGGCTTTTACCGCATCGGCAATCCGGTTAGCCAGCAAAGTCACCTGCTGACGATCCTCACCTTCAACCATCACACGGATCAATGGCTCGGTACCTGATTTACGCAACAATACTCTGCCACGGCCCGCCAGCTCTTTCTCTACAGCTTCAGAAGCCTGGATCACTGATTCAGCCAGCAACGGATCTGCCTCACCGCTGAAACTTACATTCACCAGTATCTGAGGCAGCAATTTCATACCACTGCACAGATCGTGCAGGCTCATATGGTTGCGTACCATCGCTGTCAGCACCTGCAGACCGGCCACAATTCCATCACCGGTGGTGGTTTTATCCAGCAGGATGACATGACCTGAATTCTCAGCGCCCAGCTGCCAGCCTTTTTCCTGCAGTTTTTCCAGAACATAGCGGTCACCCACTTTTGCTCTGGCAAACGGAATACCCAGCTGTTTTAGTGCCAGTTCCAGGCCCATATTACTCATTAATGTGCCGACAACGCCGCCACGTAATTTTCCCTGGCGAAGCTTTTCACGAGCCACGATATACAGAATCAGGTCTCCGTCGACCTGATTACCTTGGTGGTCAACCATCATAATGCGGTCGCCATCACCATCATAGGCAATGCCAAGATGGGCCTGTTCGTCCAGCACGCGCTTTTGTAACAGCCGCAGGTCGGTAGCACCACACTCTTTATTAATGTTCATCCCGTCAGGCTGAGCCGCGATAGTAATCACTTCAGCGCCGAGTTCACGCAGCACGTTGGGGGCAATGTGGTAAGTCGCGCCATTGGCACAATCAACGACGATTTTCATGCCATTAAGATTGAGTTCGCTTGGAAAGGTCCCTTTACAGAATTCAATATAACGGCCGGCGGCATCAACAATCCTGCTGGCACGTCCGAGTTCTGCTGAAGGAACGCAGGTAATGGTCTTTTCCATTTCCAGCTCAATCGCAGCTTCCACCTCATCCGGCAACTTCTTACCTTCGGTAGAGAAAAATTTGATGCCGTTATCATCAAAAGGATTATGCGAAGCAGAAATGACAATCCCGGCTTCAGCCCGGAAAGTCCGGGTAAGATAGGCAATAGCCGGTGTTGGCATTGGACCGGTAAATGCCGCTGATAAACCCGCAGCAGCCAGGCCGGCTTCCAGCGCAGACTCCAGCATATAGCCGGAAATACGCGTATCTTTGCCGATAATAATTTTTTTCGAGCCATGCCGCGCCAACACTTTCCCGGCGGCCCAGCCCAGTTTCAGGACAAAATCTGGCGTAATAGGCGCTTCCCCAACTTTGCCACGAATTCCATCGGTGCCGAAATATTTACGCTCACTCATACTGTTATCCTTTCGCTCTTAATGTGGCTTCTGCAACCCGCATTGCTTCAACGGTTTCTTTAACATCATGCACACGGAGAATTTGCGCTCCCTGCATCGCAGCAATCACAGCACAAGCCAGGCTACCACTCAGTCGTTGTGACGGCCCGACATTTAACAGCTGGCCAATCATCGATTTTCTGGACATTCCGGCCAACAGAGGCAATCCGAAATGATGAAAATGACTCAGGTTTGCCAGCAACTGGTAATTATGTGTCACTGTTTTACCAAAACCATAGCCCGGGTCGAGTATCAGGTTCTGTTTTTTTATGCCTCCGGCAAGGCAGCGTTCAATCTGCTCGGTGAAAAAGCTGTCCACTTCAGCCACGACATCATCATAGTCAGGCGCCTGTTGCATTGTTTTTGGCTGCCCCTGCATATGCATAATACAAACGGGTAATCCGGTGTCAGCAGCTGCCGACAAGGCCCCTGGTACCTGCAAAGCCCGGATATCGTTAATCAGATGGGCACCTGCACGCGCAGACTCGCGGATCACTTCTGGCCGGGATGTATCTACCGAAATCCAGACCTCAAACCGCCGGGCAATTTCGGTCACCACCGGGATCACCCGCTCCAGCTCTTCTTCCACACTGACATCGGCGGCTCCGGGACGGGTCGATTCGCCTCCGACATCAATAATAGTTGCACCGGCATTAACCATTTCATTGGTATGAGTAATAGCATCGGTTAATGTCGCATGGCTGCCACCATCCGAAAATGAATCAGGGGTAATATTCAGAATTCCCATCACATGGGGAAATGACAGGTCAAGTTCAGAATCCCTGGCGTACAACTTCATCAGATGGTCTCCTGGCAACAAAAATTAGCAAAAAAAAACCCCGGACCAGCCGGGGTTGTATTTTAACGCAAAAACATCTTATTTATCGAATGATTCAGACATGGTGTTACCAGGGTTCTCAGTGCGCGGTTCATCAACCGGACGCGGAGCCTGAGGAGCCGGAGTACCACTGTTGTTGTCTGAAGAAGAACCATTGTTCTTAGGTTCTTCCCAGCCAGCCGGCGGACGTACTTCACGGCGGGCCATCAGATCATCAATCTGCGGTGCATCGATAGTCTCGTACTTCATTAATGCGTCTTTCATGGAATGCAGAATATCCATGTTTTCATTAAGAATGACACGAGCACGTTGATAGTTACTGTCAATCAGGTGTTTAACTTCCTGGTCGATAATACGAGCAGTCTCATCAGACATATGTTTCGCTTTGGCAACTGAACGACCGAGGAACACTTCACCATCTTCCTCAGCATACAGTAATGGTCCCAGTTTTTCTGAGAAGCCCCATTGCGTAACCATGTTACGTGCCAGATTGGTGGCCACTTTAATATCGTTAGATGCCCCGGTAGAAACCTTTTCGACACCATAGATAATCTCTTCTGCCAGACGACCACCATACAGCGTAGAGATCTGACTTTCGAGTTTCTGGCGACTGGCACTGATAGCATCTCCTTCCGGCAGGAAGAAGGTTACGCCTAATGCACGACCACGAGGAATAATGGTCACTTTATGCACCGGGTCATGTTCAGGAACCAGACGACCAATAATGGCATGTCCTGCTTCATGGTATGCCGTCGACTCTTTCTGAGCTTCCGTCATCACCATTGAGCGACGTTCAGCACCCATCATGATTTTGTCTTTGGCTTTCTCGAACTCAACCATCGACACAACACGTTTGTTACCACGGGCTGCAAACAATGCTGCTTCATTGACCAGGTTAGCCAGATCAGCCCCTGAGAAACCAGGAGTACCGCGGGCGATAATCGCTGCATCAATATCTGTCGCTAACGGTACGCGACGCATATGCACTTTAAGAATCTGTTCACGGCCGCGAACATCCGGCAAACCAACCACTACCTGACGGTCAAAACGACCAGGACGCAGCAATGCAGGGTCAAGAACATCCGGACGGTTAGTTGCAGCAATGACGATAATACCTTCGTTGCCTTCGAACCCATCCATCTCAACCAGCATCTGGTTCAGTGTTTGTTCACGTTCATCATGTCCGCCACCCAGGCCTGCACCACGTTGGCGACCCACGGCATCGATTTCATCGATGAAGATAATACATGGAGCAGCTTTCTTCGCCTGTTCGAACATGTCACGAACACGGGATGCACCGACACCGACAAACATTTCAACAAAGTCAGAACCGGAAATGGTAAAGAACGGGACCTTGGCTTCACCGGCAATCGCTTTCGCCAGTAATGTTTTACCGGTACCCGGAGGGCCTACCATCAGCACGCCCTTAGGAATTTTACCACCCAGTTTCTGGAAGCGGCTCGGTTCACGCAGGTATTCTACCAGCTCACCGACTTCCTCTTTCGCTTCATCACACCCGGCAACATCAGCAAAAGTGGTCTTAATCTGGTCTTCGGTGAGCATACGCGCTTTGCTCTTACCGAAAGACATCGCGCCTTTGCCGCCGCCGCCTTGCATCTGGCGCATAAAGAAGATCCACACGCCTATCAGTAACAGCATCGGGAACCAGGAGATGAAGATAGAAGTCAGCAGACTTGGCTCTTCAGGCGGCTCACCAACGACTTTTACATTTTTAGTCAGCAGATTATCGAGCAACTTGGGATCGTTGACAGGAATATAGGTCGTATATTTTCCACTGTCTTTTTTGATAACGTTAATTTCACGCCCGTTAATACGTGCCTCGCGGACCTGATCCTGGTTCACTTCCGACAGGAAAGTTGAGTAATCAACCCTCCGGCCATTCGACTCGCTGGGCCCAAAGCTCTGGAACACCGACATCAGTACTACCGCGATGACTAGCCAGAGAATCAGGTTTTTCGCCATGTCACTCAAGGGATTAACCTCATATTACAACGATGTTAACAGACAGCGTAGGGTACTATAGTTTGCGCCCAGTCGCTACAATGTACACTTCACGTGAACGTGAACGTGAAGCGTCAGGCTTCCGAATTTTCACTTTCGTAAACAGGGAGCGAATTTCCCGCAGGTATTCATCGAAGCCATCTCCCTGAAACACTTTCACTACAAAACTACCACCCGGCGCCAGAATATCCCGACACATATCCAACGCCAGTTCTATCAGATACATCGAACGTGGAATATCCACTGCCGGAGTACCACTCATATTCGGTGCCATATCAGACATGACGACCTGAACTTTCTCATCACCTACACGTTCCAGCAATGCTGCTAAAACCGCCTGGTCGCGAAAATCACCCTGCAGGAAGTCTACCCCTACAATAGGGTCCATCGGCAGCAGGTCGCAAGCAATAATACGCCCTTTGGAACCGATTTGTTGAACCACATATTGCGACCAGCCACCCGGAGCCGCACCAAGGTCAACAACCGTCATGCCTGGTTTGAATAATTTGTCACCTTGCTGAATTTCATCCAGTTTGAACCAGGCGCGTGAGCGCAATCCTTTTTTTTGTGCCTGCAGCACATACTTATCGCTAAAGTGTTCCTGAAGCCAGCGGCTGGAACTGGCCGAACGCTTTTTACCGGTCATAATTATTCCAACTAATTCGTGCTTGTCGCGAGAAATCATCACGTATAAGTCGTGTTGATTTGGCGATATACCAGAGATGGCGGTAGAATGAACCGTTTTCAATCCCTGAGTAAGTAAATAATACGATGAATCTGAGTACCAAACAAAAACAGCACCTGAAAGGCCTGGCCCATCCTCTGAAGCCAGTTGTCATGTTAGGCAACAATGGCCTGACAGAGGGTGTACTGGCTGAAATCGAGAGCGCGCTGGAACATCACGAACTGATCAAAGTGAAGATTGCCGGCGAAGACCGCGAAACTAAGGCTTTGATTGTAAATGCTATTGTTCGTGAAACCAAGGCCGCAGAAGTTCAGGTTATTGGCAAAATCCTGGTGCTGTATCGCCGCTCAAAAGAGAATAAAATTTCTCTGCCTCGCTGAATTTCTCTGCCGTACCGGTAACGGCGCCCGAAGAAATTGCCACAGCTGCGCTGTGGGTTAAAAGGCCGCACCTGCGGCCTTTTCCATTCTTTACATTTCATTCAGGCAACTTATGTTACCACGCTAAGTAAATCAATGCAGAGTTACCGCACATTTTTACCTATCCGCTGAGTCACTTAACCGCGAAAGTGACAATCTGTTACTTAAGCTTAGCAAGAGATTACAGGTATTCCACTCGCAGAATCTCATATTCCACATCACCGCCCGGGGTCTTAATCAGCGCAACATCATCCTGCTGCTTGGAAATTAATCCACGAGCCATCGGAGAATTTACAGAAATCAGATTTTGCTTAAAATCAGCCTCATCGTCACCCACAATCCGGTAAGTCGATTCTTCATCGGTTCCGGTGTTATAAACTGTGACGGTTGATCCAAAAATAACCCGCCCTGTGGCCGGCATTTTAGTGATATCGATGATCTGAGCGTTGGATAATTTTGCTTCAATTTCCTGAATACGCCCTTCACAAAATCCCTGCTCTTCACGGGCAGCATGATACTCCGCGTTTTCTTTCAGATCGCCGTGCTCACGCGCTTCCGCGATAGAGGCGATGATGCGG
Organism: Tatumella citrea; assembly: GCF_002163585.1. Taxonomy (NCBI): domain Bacteria; kingdom Pseudomonadati; phylum Pseudomonadota; class Gammaproteobacteria; order Enterobacterales; family Erwiniaceae; genus Tatumella; species Tatumella citrea. The sequence goes on along the minus strand of NZ_CP015579.1, from coordinate 229,881 downwards.
GGACGCTTCACAGTTTTCAGCTCTTCAAGTTCTGTACGCAGTTTTTCAGCACCACGCAGCGTCATAGGAACCTGACTCATCTTAAACTCCTCATTATCTTATGTGTAGAAGTGTCATCCTGACTGATGACTACAGAGAATAGCGCCCTGTAACGCATTAATTTCAGAATAAAACAAGCCTGCCCGGGGTATGTTTAACCACAGGCAAGCATCAGTTTTTCATTTTGATACGTATTTTACCCCGGAGTTCCCTATGGGTCATCGTTTACTTTGCCCCATAAGGGGACGTAGTATTGCGGCTTCCTCCGTCACTTAGCCCGAGATTATGCGATTTTTACGACTTATATCAGGATTGACTCTCGCTTTTACTCTGCAGGCTCAGGCCGCTATCCCTGTAGAGCAATATACACAATATTTGCCAAGCGGGACCAGTCTGGGGTTCCTGGCACAAAAAGTCGGCTCGCAGGAACCTTTAGTGGACTATAACGGCCAGCGTATGTCGTTGCCTGCCAGTACCATGAAAATTTTCACGTCACTGGCCGCGCTTCTGGAACTGGGTAAAGATTTCAGGTTTCAGACCACGTTTGAAACAAAAGGTAAAATCAGTAACGGTACATTACAGGGTGATCTGGTGGCACGCTTTGACGGTGACCCGTCATTCACCCGCCAGGATTTGCGGGCTATGGTCAGCAGTCTGAAAAAACAGGGTATCACTCATATTCAGGGCAACCTGGTCATTGATACTTCAGTATTTGCCAGCCATGACGCTGCGCCAGGTTGGCCCTGGAACGATCTGACTCAGTGTTTTAGCGCCCCACCGGGTGCCGCAATTATCGATAAGAACTGTTTTTCTGTTGCCCTTTACAGCGCAGATACTCCGGGACAGGATGCCTATATTCGTATCGCTTCCTACTATCCGGCCCATATGTTCAGTGAAGTGAAAACCATCGCCCCTGATTCCGGTGAAGGCCAGTACTGTGAGCTGGATGTGGTACCTGGCGAATTAAACCGCTATACCCTCACCGGCTGTCTGCGTAAACGTGCCGATCCTCTTCCTTTAGCTTTTGCAGTACAGGATGGTGCCGCCTGGGCCGGTGAAATTCTGCGTGATGAACTGCGACAGGCCGATATCGACTACAGTGGTCATCTGTTGCGGCAAACCCAGCCTACCCCGCCGGGTACAGTGCTTGCCAGTCATGATTCAGCGCCATTACATGACCTGTTGCACCACATGCTGAAAGTATCAGATAACATGTACGCCGATACCATTTTCCGTACCATTGGTCATCACTTCTTTAATGTCCCGGGTACCTACCGTGCAGGTTCTGATGCGGTGAGGCGAATACTGAAAGAGAAAGCAGGGATTGATTTGGGGAACACGGTACAGATGGATGGTTCGGGGCTGTCCCGCCACGATCTGGTCGCACCGACTACTATGATGCAGGCATTGCAGTACATTGGTAAAAATGACAGCACTCTGGACTTTATCAGTATGTTGCCACTGTCCGGACATGACGGAACCCTGCAGTATCGCGGCGGTTTACATGAAGCCGGAGTGGATGGCAAGTTGTCGGCGAAAACTGGTTCTTTGCAAGGGGTCTATAACCTGGCAGGTTTCCTGACTACCGCCAACGGCAGTAAAATTGCTTTTGTTCAGTACCTCTCCGGATATGCTGTGCCTCCTCAGGATCAGCGTACCCGCCGTGCTCCGCTGGTGCGCTTTGAAAGTCGTCTGTATCGCGATCTTTACCAGCAGTACTGATTCGACAAGTAAAAAGCCGCCCTCATTTCTGAGGGCGGCTTTTTTATGCTTCGGTTAACTTATCAGAAATGGGTATTCAGACTCATATAGAAAGTCCGTCCTGATTCGTTATAAGTATTGGCACCGGCACCGTACAGGTAACTGCTTACACCTGTTGTCGAGTTAATCGTACCTGTTGACTGCGAATTGCCTTCACGGAAATGACGCTTATCAAACAGGTTATCTATCCCGGCAGTGATGCTGACATTTTTAGTCGCATCCCAGGTCGCACTGGCACCAATAATGCTGTACGGGCTAACTTCACGAGTATCCGGGTAACTGACCACATTCCCCTGATAGTCGAGACGTTTTGGTTTTTGACGGCCATACCAGGTAAAGGTAGTTTCTAATGACAGATCTTCACGGGCCTGCCAGCTAACCCCGGAATTCAGAGTAAACTGCGGAATAATCGATAAGCGATCACCGGTCGTTTTGTTCTTACTCTGCAACATCCAGGTCATATTGTTATTCCAGCTGATGGTATCGGTGACCGGAATATTTAGCGTACCTTCCAGACCTTCCACTACAGCTTTAGGAACATTTTCCCACTGATAAATACGAGTACCGGAGCTGTTGGTACTTAACGGGCTGTAACCGGCTTCAATCTTGTTACGGTAGTCGTTACGGAACCAGGTCACCCCGGCCTGCAGGCCTGAATCATCCTTATATTCCAGACCAATTTCTTTGTTAATACTGGTTTCTGCTTTCAGATTATCGTTACCCATCAGATAACAACCGGTCGCTGACGAGCCATAGCATCCCTGACCTTTACTGTACAGAATATAGTTAGGGTCTGTCTGATAGAGGTTCGGTGCTTTATACGCCCGGGCAATCCCCATTTTCAGGGTAATTTTATCAGTCAGACTCTGCGACAGATTCAGTGACGGACTCCAGTTAGTTCCGGTGATTGAATGGTGATCGAAACGGAGTGCCGGGGTCAGTACGGTACTGTCGGTAATATCCATATTATCTTCAGCAAACAGCGAGAAGATTTGGGCGCTGGAATATGGATCACGTGTTCCGGTGCTGGTTCCGTCAATCGCACCACCGGTATTAGTACCGGTCAGTGACTGGCTGGTCGATACTCCGTCTTTCATCTTCTGCTGATTCCATTCGGTGCCCAACGTCAGGTTCTGGTTCACCAGCAGATTGAACGGAATACTGACTTCACTGTGCAGCAGTACATCACTCAGATCGATATCAGAGAATCCGGCATCAGTATTAAAAATACCCTCTGTCCCACCAGCCAGTCCTTCGGTGATCCTTGAGTTACGGGTTCTTTCATACTGAGCATAGGTATTGGTGCTGATCCCGTTATCCCAGACCCCGGTCCAGGTCAGTGCATAGTTCTGGCGATAAATACGGTTAGTCTCTTTACCGTACATCGATTTTACATAGGCTGAGGTATTGGTGTTCTGGGTATCACCGGAATACAGGTTGCCCTGACGACTGGTGCCTGCTTCAAATTCCAGATGTTGGTTATGAGCAAATTCCCAGTTCAGTTTTCCATGTAAGTCTTTATCAATAACCCCTTCACGCCCAGCCGGGTAACTGCCAGCATATGAACCTGTGCGTTCGGCTGAATGATCTTTGTTAATGTCATAAGCATCGGCCTGGGTTTTAGACAGATTGCCCCAGATACTGAGTGTCAGGCTGTCAGAAACCGGCCCCATCAGGCTGAAGTTAGTACGTTTGGTAGACCCTTCAGATTTATGCTGAGGTGCATTCAGATAGGTATTCCACGATCCGTGCCACTGGTTAGTCGCCTGTTTGGTGATGATATTAACCACCCCACCCATCGCACCATTGCCGTAACGAGCGGCCGCAGGGCCACGGATAACTTCAATACGTTCGATCATTTCCGGCGGAACCCAGTTGGTATCACCGCGGGTATCACGTTCTCCACGCCAGCCAAAACGGACCGAGTTACGGCTGGAAACCGGTTTGCCATCGATCAGAATCAGGGTGTTTTCCGGCCCCATGCCACGAATATCTATCTGCCGGTTATTGCCGCGCTGACCACTGGTGGAGTTTCCGGTCAGGTTCACACCTGGCATGGTACGGATAATTTCAGAGACATCGCGGGCTGGCGGGTGTTTGCGAATTTCGTCTGCAGTAATCGTCGAAACTCCCGGAGCCTGTAAGTTTTGCTGCCTTGCCGTGACCACAATCGTGCCACTGTCAGTATCAGTTTTGCTGACTGCCGTTTTTTTTGTCGCCTGCTGTTGGCTGGCCGGTGTGCCGTCATTAGTCGCGGTATCCGCCGCCAGCACAGGGTATGAAAAGAGTAATGCTGATGCCCCGAGTTCAAGGCAAATCGCAGTTGAAAGCAGAGATAATTTTTTCATTCGAATGATCCTGGTCTTTCACCATGCGCAGACCAGGCTGGCTGGAGAAGATCCGATTATTTAGCCACGTTTTTCATGAAATATTCAGCCACGACTTTGCGGACAGCTGCTTTTGCATTTAAGAAATACCGGCGGACGGCAGAGATGTGGGCAGCTTTTGTAACAGCAAAGACAGACGCCGCAACACCTTATTGCAAACAGAAATAATTATCAATATTATTATTAATTACTCTATTTTTTTAGCGATCTGAATATATCCCGCGAATGGCTATCCCTGACTGGTTTACCGAGCACCCCGGGAGTGAATCCTGGTGGCAACAACAGCAACAGCAAGGGCTTCCACGTATTTCGCCCCCTGCAGAGGGCGAATGTGAAGTCACTTTTCTGTGGCGAGACCCACAGGGTGATGAAGAGACCTCTGATTATCGCCATGTCTGGATTAATATCACCGGCATCACTGACCACCACCAGAAAACCCCCCCGCGCTCGCTGCAACGCGTTGCTGGCACGGATGTCTGGTACTGGCAAACGACTCTGCCTTCCTGCTGGCGTGGCAGCTACTGTCTGATTCCGGATACCACCTCTGAACAGCCTGGCGACACTGCCGATATCTTTCAGCGGCGGGAATGGTGGCGGGAGAAATTCACACTTGCCGGATATGACCCGCTGAATCCGCTTCGCCACTGGTCAGGTGGCCGGGGAATGTCAGTCTCTCCGTTACATATGCCAGATGCTCCGCCTCAGCCCGAATGGCAGCCGCTGGATCATCATCAGGGAGTGCAACTTTCACTGGAACAGTATCTGTGGGACAGCGCTCTGCTCAGAAATCAACGCAACATTCGGATCTATCAGACGGGTGAACCGGGTAATCCTTTGCGGCCGTTAGTATTGCTACTGGACGGACAATTCTGGGCCGGGGCAATGCCGATCGCCTCCCCCCTGCAGTCACTGACCGATCGGCAATTATTGCCACCCGCCATTTACGTGATGGTCGATATCATCGATCGTCAGCACCGTACCCGTGAACTGACCTGTAACCCGGATTTCTGGCAAGCCGTAGAACAGGAACTCCTACCGGAGATCACCAGATGGACCGGCTGGCATCCTGCAGCTGACAGAACCCTGGTTGCCGGCCAAAGTTTTGGGGGATTGTCTGCGGTATACGCCACATTACACAGGCCGGAAACCTTTGGTATGGCCGTCAGTCTTTCAGGATCCTTCTGGTGGCCGGGCCGCGGACAGCCTACCGGATGGCTGACTGAGCAACTGGAACAACATGCGTTCCCCGTCGCACCACGCCGGATTTATCTGGAAGCGGGTAAACGTGAGCAGGTCATTTGCCAGGCTAACAGTACTATGCACGACGTACTGCGCCAGCAGGAAATCCCTGTCACGCTGAAATTTATTGAGGGAGGTCATGATGCGCTGTGCTGGCGTGGCGGGCTGCTCAATGGATTACAGGCCATTCTTAATAATCATTCTGAGCCAGCCGGGGAAGGAATCTGATATGAACACTCTTCATCTTTTTGATCAGCCGGAAGCCTCTGCCAGTGTGCTGAAGAATCATGCGGGGCAATTCAGCCTGTGGCCGGAGTCTGTGGCTGTCCCTGCTGGCTGGCAGCCAGTCTATGGACCCTGCTCACAGGAACAATGCCTGTTATGGCTGGAAACCCACTGGACGGATATCCGTCCTACAGAACACCTGAGTACCGGAAGTCGTTATGTCTGAACAAACACGCTGGCTGCCACTGGTCGCAGCACAACCCGGGATCTGGCTTGCAGATCAGCTATCGCCTTATACCAATGCCTACGCGGTTGCCCATGTGACAGAATTGCGGGGCGCGATCTCGCTGAACCATCTTACGGCTGCGATCAGCCGTGGTCTGGCTGAGGCCGATACTCTGCATATGGTATTTGAAGAAATTGAGGGTGAAGCGATGCAGTGTCCAGGCCAGGTGCCGGTCATTGCCGCGGAGTATCGCGATCTTCGTGCAGACGCACATCCACGTGATAGTGCAGAACAGCTGATGCAACAAGACTTGCACAGTGATCTGCGACTGGCACCGGGTAAGCCAATGTATCGCAATCTGATTCTACAGATCGCAGATAATCACTGGCTTTGGTACCAGCGTTATCATCATATCGCTATCGACGGTTTTAGCTTCACAGCCCTGACTAAACGTATTGCTGATATCTACACAGCCCTGTGCCAGCAGAGTGATGTCGGGCCTTCTCCTTTCACTCCGTTCAGTGAGGTAGTCACTGAATACCTGGATTATCAGCAGTCTGCCGGCTGGCAACGGGATGCAGGTTACTGGCAGGAGAAGGTTAAAACATTACCTGCGCCGGTGAGCCTTTCTGAACAGCCACTGGGTGGGCAGACCCCTTCGACTAAGCTTATCCGCCTGCATCTGAATCTGGCAGCTACCGATCTGCAACCACTTAGTCACCAACTGTCGGCCGAACAACTGACTCTGACCGATGGCGCTATTGCACTGGTTGCGGTCTGGCTGGCACGGTTGACCGGTCAGCAAGCCTTCAGCAGTGGTTTTATCTTTATGCGCAGACTTGGCTCAGCAGCCCTGTGCGCTACTGGTCCGGTCATCAATGTATTACCAATGGCGATTGACTATCAGCCCGATCTGACACTGACTCAACTGGCCGCCCGGCTGGGTAAAGAAGTGAAGAAAAACCGCCGCCACCAGCGTTTTGACTCTGAACAGGTAATGCGGGATGCTGGGCGACACGGCGACAGTGATCCGCTTTATGGTCCGGTTATCAACGTTAAAATGTTTGATTACCAGCTCAGTTTTAACGGACTGCCAGCAGAAACCCGCCATCTCGCTTCCGGCCCGGTCCGTGATATGGAAATTGCTATTTACCCTGGTGAGTCTGGTGATTTAACCATTGAAATACTGGCCAATGCCGGGCGTTATGATGCCAGCCTGCTTCAGGAACATCTGAACCGTCTGCCACTACTTGCAGAACAGTTTGGTCAGTCGGCCAGCCTGAAATGTTCCGAAGCGACCATTCTGAATGCTAAAGAACAACAACAGCTTGCTGATATAGGTCAGGCTGAGCACCCTGTTCCGGCAACCACTTTATCCGCTCTGCTGGAACAACAGGCTCTGTCCACGCCTCAGACGATTGCTCTGGCCGATGTGCACCAGCAAATGACTTATCATGAAATGCACCAGCAGACACTGGCACTGGCGCAGCAACTGCAGCAGGCCGGGGTTAGTCGCGGAGATATTGTGGCTGTCGCTTTGCCGCGCTCAGTATTTTTGTCGCTGGCATTACAGGCCATTGTGCGGCTTGGGGCCATCTGGCTGCCTCTGGATACCGGTTATCCCGACGACCGCCTGCAGATGATGCTGGAAGATGCCGCTCCGAAACTGCTGATTACCGGACCTGAACTGGCCTCCCGTTTCGGTGCTGTCAGCAAAGTTGCTCAGTACCATTATGATACTTTGTTACCAGCGCTTTGCGGGCCATTGTCCGGTCCGGGACCGCTTCCGGGTGACGGCGCTTATCTGATTTATACATCAGGTTCCACCGGCCGGCCTAAAGGGGTACTGGTTGGTCATCAGGCTATCGTCAACCGACTGTTATGGATGCAGAATCACTATCCGCTCAATGATTCTGATGTGGTATTGCAAAAGACCCCGGCCAGTTTTGATGTCTCGGTATGGGAGTTTTTCTGGCCGCTGATCACCGGGGCCCGGCTAATGATGGCCCCCCCGGAAGCACACCGCGATCCGGAGGCATTACTCAGGCTGATCCTCGATTATCATGTCACCACGCTCCACTTTGTGCCTTCGATGTTGTCTGCTTTTATCTCATCGTTACACCTGGAAAGTGCATCGCTGGCTGCCCGCGAGTTGCGTCGGGTATTCTGTAGCGGCGAAGCTCTGCCTGCTGCTCTCGCCCGCCAGTGGCAGCAGTTATGCGGAACTGAACTGCACAATTTATATGGCCCGACCGAGGCTGCCGTCGATGTCAGCTGGTATCCGGCTTTTGGCCCTGAGCTGGCAGCAGTCACCGGCAGCAGCGTGCCAATCGGCTTCCCGGTATGGAACACCGGATTGCATATTCTCGATCAACAATTACAACCCGTACCGCAAGGTATTGCCGGGGAGTTATGGCTGAGTGGTATTCAGCTGGCACAAGGCTATCTGGGTCGTCCTGGCCTGACCGCCTCACGGTTTGTTGCTCTGCCCGGAGCCGAAGGTGAACGGATGTACCGTACCGGCGACGTGGTAAGACGACTGGCCAACGGCGCGATTGAGTATCTGGGCCGGAATGATGATCAGCTGAAAATTCGTGGGCAGCGTATTGAGTTAACTGAAATTGATCATGTTCTGCTTGAACTTCCTGGCATACAGCAGGCGGTGACACTGGCGAGGGTTCTGCAGGAAAACCAGAGTAATGACCAGCGTTGGGAAGATGCCCGCCAGCTAATTTCTTATGTAATAAGCGATCAGCCGGTAGACACAGAGCAACTGCGATCTCAGTTGGCAGCACACTTGCCAGCGCATATGGTGCCTGTCGCGATTATGCAGGTTGATGCTTTCCCCCTGAGCAATAACGGAAAACTGGATCGCAAAGCGTTACCATTGCCGGCCCTGCGTACCGATAAACCACAACGGGAGCCAGCTATCGGGCTGGAAAGTGATCTGGCCGGGGAATTTGCCGCTATTCTTGGTTGCGAGACGCTGTTTGCTACAGATGACTTTTTCGCTCTTGGCGGGCACTCACTACTGGCAATGCGCCTGGCGGCACGGTTACGTAAAAAATTACATCAGCACATCACCGTTGGGCAGATTATGGTCGCGCCGAGCGTCGAAAAGCTGGCTCAGTTACTGACAGCACCACAACAGGATAAGGCTGATGAAGCCGGACATTCTCCGCTTCTGCCATTACGGGAAAGCAATGGTCCGCGGCTATTCTGCTTCCATCCGGCATCCGGATTTGCCTGGCAGTTCAGTGTTCTGCGCCGCTATCTGGCGGCCCACTGGTCGGTCACCGGCATCCAGTCGCCAACCGCAGACGGTATTCTGCAACACAGCCAGCATATCGATGATGTCTGTGATGCGCATTTGCAACTGATTCGCCAGCAGCAACCTCATGGACCGTATTACCTGATCGGCTATTCTTTGGGCGGGACACTCGCTCAGGGCGTGGCAGCCCGGCTGGAAGCTGCCGAGGAACAGGTCGCTTTCCTTGGGTTGCTGGATACCTGGCCACCGGAAACTCAGAACTGGGATGAGCGTCAGGGCAAAAATGTACTGGATCCTGAAGTACTGGCTGAAGTTGACCGCGAGCGTGAGCAATTTATGCAGAGCCAGCGGAAAATGGCCGGTGAAGATATGGCCGGGATGTTTGAGGTGATTAGTGCCAACTATGCCAGCGCGGTCAGATTACTTACCACTGCAGTCAGTGCCAGGTTCGGGGGGAAGGCGACCATGTTCCTGGCCGAAAAAACCCGCCAACAGGGAATTGATGCACAGCAATGCTGGGCACCTTATATCCACCAGCTGGAAGTCGTCCCTGTTAACTGCGCCCATTCAGAAATATTTTCCGAGGCGGTTTTCGCGATGATAGGTCCGGAAATCAACGTTCGGCTGGAAAGTCTGCTGAAATAACCCTGCATTGCCGGAAGCAGCAATGCTTCCGGCTGAGGGCAAGGTTACAGCGTTTGCTGCTCTCTTCCCAATGGCACAATCATCGGCGTTCCTGCCACCGGATCGCTGATGATCACACACTTCAGCCCGTACACCTGCTCAATCAGCTCCGGCGTGACAATATCTGAAGGTTTTCCCCGGGCAATAATCTTTCCGTCACGCATGGCTATCAGATGGGTAGCATACCGGCAGGCATGATTCAGCTCATGCAGTACCACCACCAGGGTTCTGCCATGCTGGCGGTTAAGGGAGCGCATCAGCTCCATTAGCTCTATCTGATGAGTGATATCCAGCCAGGTGGTGGGTTCATCGAGTAACAACAGCGGGGTTTGCTGTGCCAGTACCATTGCGATCCACACCCGCTGGCGCTGACCACCAGACAAGGTGTCCACCGTCTGTTCTGCCAGATGATCAACACTGGTGGCCTGCATTGCCTGTTCTACGGCCTGTGCATCCTCACTACGCCAACGACCAAACAACTGCTGATGCGGATACCTGCCGCGTGAGACTAATTCACGTACCGTGATACCGGCAGGCGAATTGGGAGATTGGGGTAATAGTCCCAGACGCCGCGCAATTTCTTTGGTCGGATAGCTGCTAATCGCCTCACCATCCAACACCACCTGCCCTTCCAGCGGGGTGAGTAAACGACTTAGCGTGCGCAGCAGAGTAGATTTCCCGCAGGCATTCGGGCCAATAATTACTGTCAATTCTCCCTGCGGAATTTCCACAGACAAATCCCGGGCAATGATTTTCTTATCATAACCGAGAGTCAGATGGTTCCCCAGCAAGGGTGATTGTTTGTCGGTCATTTGCGGCGGGCCTCTCTGACCAGTAAGCTCATTAAGTACAACCCGCCCAGACTGACCGTGACGACACCGACCGGCAGCTGATACGGAACAAAAACATGGGTGGCAATGTAGTCTGCCGCCAGTAGCAGGGCAGCACCACTGAATGCACTAACGATTAGTTGATAGCGTCCATGACGACACAGGCGGCTGGCAATTTGTGGTGCGACCAGCGCGACAAACGACACCGGGCCTATCAACGCAGTTGAGACAGCCGTCAGTACCACACCTACCAGCATCAATAACATACGGCTACGCTCTACCGGAATACCTAAGGCAGCGGCCATATCATCGCCCATTTCCAGCAAACGCATACACTTTGCCAGCAACGCAGTGGCAACCGTTGCCAGCAGTAAAATCAGAGCTACCGGTGGCAGGCTGTTCCAGCTGATACCGTTTAGTGAACCGGCACTCCATAATCCGGCGGACAATGCGGTATCCAGTGAAGCCGTTGTGATAAGCCAGCTGTTAAGAGACATCAGCAACGCGCGAATACCAATCCCGACGATGATCAACCTGAAGGTTGCTACCCCATGACGCCAGGAAAAAAGATACACCAGTGCTGCAGTCACCAAACCTCCTGCCAGTGCGGCCAGTGCTAATATCGCAGGCTGACCTGGCAGAAATACCATCGCCAACAATACCGCCGAAAATGCCCCTGTATTAAATCCCAGGACATCTGGACTACCCAATGGGTTTCGCAGTAATGACTGGAAAATGGCACCACTAAGTGCCAGTGCAGCGCCGGTAATCAGTGCGGCCACAACTCTCGGAAGCCGCCAGTCGACAACCACCATAGTAATGCCCCGGGGCGCGTCCCCTTTCAGTACCTGCCACAGTTGGTCGCTGCTGACCGGTAAAGTGCCCCGGGTCAGCGACATAAAACTGAGTATCAGCAGTACCAACAGCAAAGCGGCCAATACTGTCAGGTTACGGGACTTCATCAGACACCTCCCTGAGACTGACGACGTATCAGTAAAATCAGCACCGGCGCACCAATTAACGCGGTGACGATGGAAACCCGCAGTTCTCCCACCGCCAGAAAGCGGCCGGTAATATCAGCGGCCAGAAGCAAACAGGGAGTGAGCAGCAAGGTGACCGGCAATAACCGCCGGTGATCAGCACCGGTCAGGAAACGTCCCAGATGTGGCGCCATCAGGCCGACAAATGCTATTGGCCCGGTCAGAGCTGTTGCGGAACCAGCCAGCAGTGCTACCGCCAGCAGCCCCATAATCTGGGTGCGTAAGACACGGGTACCGAGCGTTACTGCAAGATCCCCCCCCATACTCAGATTATTCAGTGATTTACTCAGCAGCAGCGACAGCAATGCTGCAAGGATAATTGCCGGAGAGATCACCGCCAGCGAAGTAAACTGACGAATATCCAGCGATCCGCTGAGCCAGAACCGCAAATGGTCATAAATTTCAGGGTTCATTAGTGACAGGCCGTTAGTCATGCCCTCCAGCACTGCGGCCAGGGCAACTCCGGCCAAAGTAAGTCGCACCGGGTTTACCCGCCCTCCGGCAGCAGCACCGGTCAGCGCTACGATCAATAAGGCAAGGATCGCCCCGCTGAAAGCAAATCCGAGCCAGGCCAGAGGGGTATCAGCGCCAGTCAGGGCAATGCCCAGAACAATAGCGAAGGATGCACCGGAATTGACCCCGAGAATGCCAGGGTCAGCCAGCGGATTACGGGTGAGCGTCTGCATTAACGCACCGGCCAGCCCGAGAGAGATACCTGCTGCAATCCCAGCCAGTGTTCTGGGCAGCCGGGCAAAGCGGATAATGGTACAGTCCTGAGACAAACAGTGCTCAGGGGAAAACAGTGACTGCCAGGTCTCCGTGACCGGAATCATTTTTGATCCTGCAATCAGGCTCAGTACGGTTAACAGAATAAATAACAGCAACAGCAAGATCAGCAAATACGGTTGACGCATAACCTTCGGAACCTTCAACGAACTGGAAATGCCACCCTTGCAAAGAAATTAAGCGGCCACTGGCCAGAGAAAACGGTACTGTTGTACCGCTTTCTCTCACACTCAATGCGCGAACTGATGCTGCAGGGTAGTCAGCAGATGGCTGGCACTATAATAATCCAGACGGAAATTGTCACTGCCCATTGCGTAGACTTGCTTGTTACGGACAGCATCCGTTTGTGAAAGGAACTGATCATTCAGGACCTGAGGCACAGTAGTGTCAGTACTGGCAAATAGCAGCCAGCTTTTACCTGCCAGCCCGGCAGCCAGATTTTCACCGGACAACTGAATGATATCCTTACGGTGCCCCATGCTGAAATTACCGGTGACAGACGCAGGTGGGGTTGCGAGAGTAAAGCCCAGTTGCTCCAGTAATTTGCCCTGAGCAGACTCACTGGTCCACAGATTCACTTCACGACCACCGCCATTCCAGACCATTGCTGAAACTGGTTGCGGAGGAAGATGCAGTTCTGATTTCAGCGCTTTTTCACGCTGATCAAACTCTGCAACTTTCTGAGCAGCCTGTGCCTCATGGCCTGTCGCCTTGCCCAGTTCAGTGACTAATTGCTGCCAGCTCTTATCATCGTAGTTCACCACCAGCACCGGAGCGATTGCCGATAACTGACTGACCAGTTTAATTGCACTGTCATTTCCGGTGGCGCTGACCAGAATCAAATCCGGAGCTTCACTGGCAATACTTTCAGCATTAGGCTCGCCAATATACAGACGCTTCACCTGCCGTTGTTTCGCAATATCTCCCCACTGGCGGAAGAAGCCCTGGGAATCAGTAAAACGACTGTTCGGCGCGGTCGCACCGCTGCCAATCACAGGAGCATCAATCGCCAGTAATGATCCGGTCAACGTCACACTGGTCGAGACAATGCGCTTAGGCTCATGTTGTAAAGTGATGGTGCCGTTTTCACCTTGAATCTGCCGCGGCCACCCTTCCATGGCACTGATTTGCATACTTAAAGGCAGCAAAAACACCATCAACAACCATTTATAACCTGAGTGTACTGTTTTCATGTTTTTTTCCCGGAATTTCCAGTTGAGACTTTTCGCATAAACTGCGGATTTTTACCTGCAAAGGACGATTTCGTTGACACATTACACGGATCCGGTTAGGTTACACGAAACAATACAAATGATAATCATTATTAGACATTTTATCATTTCAGGATGCAACTATGCTAGAAAAGGAACAGGCTGAAAATCCCTGCTTTAGGGAATTTCCCTCCTTAAAAGGCCGTTTTCTGTTTACGTCAGGCTGGCGAAGCCTGATTACTGATGGCTGTTTTCAACGTCTTACTCTGCCATTGTCCGGTGTAAGCCCTCAGCTTTCTGCCAGCGCGGAAAGTCTTGAAACTGCATTCCGCCATGCTCGTGCCTCCGGTATTTCACGGCCGGTTGTTGTCGGTGCAATTCCGTTTGATACCCGTCAACCGTCAGAATTATTTATTCCGGAAAGCTGCGAGTTTTTCGACCGCCGGCATCTGACTGCTGTCGCAACCGCGCCGCTGGCTTCTCCGGCAGAACAGACATTGCATGTCCGCCAGGTACCGGAAAAAGCCGTATTTACCTCAATGGTTGCCCGTGCAGTAGATGCGATGAAACGTGGTGAACTGGATAAAGTAGTATTATCACGCCTGCTGAACATTCACAGTCCTGAGTCTATGGACCTGCAGACACTAATGTCACAGATTGTGCAGCAAAATCCGGATAACTATCATTTCCACGTTCCGTTATCTTCCGGAGCGACACTGCTGGGTGCAAGCCCGGAATTATTACTGAGAAAACAGGCAGATCATTTTTATTCCTGCCCACTGGCCGGTTCGGCCAGGCGTGACAGTGATCCGCAACTGGATCAACAATCCGGCCAGGCGCTGATGAATTCCACCAAAGACCGCCATGAGCACCGGCTGGTGACTGACGCCATGCGCGATACTCTGCAACCGGTCAGTGAGACTTTATCGGTCCCTGAAGTGCCTGAACTGGTCACGACCGGAACGCTATGGCATCTGGCAACATCTATACAGGGCACCGTTAAGCACGGTCATACAAGTGCTTTGTCACTGGCCGCCTTGTTGCACCCGACACCAGCTCTGAGTGGTTTCCCACACCCGCAGGCACTCTCCTTAATACGCCAGTTGGAACCTTTTGATCGCCACCTGTTTGGCGGCATGGTGGGATGGTGCGATGACCAGGGGAATGGCGAATGGGCCGTCACAATACGTTGTGCCACCGTTGATAAGCAGGATATCACCCTGTTCGCCGGAGCCGGTATTGTCCCGGCATCAGATCCGGAATCCGAATGGCTGGAAACCGGCGTGAAACTTACAACAATGCTGAAAGCTTTCGGGCTTGATCAATCAAGGTAATTTCCCATGACTATCCCTTATACCCGCTGGCCGGATGATCTGGCGAGCCGCTACCGTACCAAAGGGTACTGGCTGGACCTGCCCTTAAGTGATATTGCCGACCGTCAGAAAGACAACGACGCTGTTGCCATTATCGATGACGAGTCACAAGTCAGCTACCGGCAGATGGCTTTAGCCAGTTCCCGTCTGGCCGCCAAACTTCAGCAAGCCGGACTGAAAAAAGGCGATACCGCGCTGGTTCAGCTTGGTAATAACAACGAGTTTTACCTGGTTTTTTTCGCTCTTCTTAAACTGGGTGTCGCCCCGGTAAATGCACTGTTCAGCCATCAGCGTACCGAGCTATTTTCTTATGCGGAGCAGATTAAACCGGCACTACTGATTGCTGATCGCCAGCATAGCCTGTTTGCCGATAACCAGTTTCTTGAACAATTCAGACAGCAGATCCCTTCTCTGACGACAGTACTGATGCATCATGCTGTTGATGGTGACCACAGCCTGGCTGAATGGCTGGCTACACCGGCAGAAGACTTTGTGGCCGACCCCAGCGCTGCAGATGAAGTGGCCTTCTTTCAACTTTCCGGTGGTAGTACTGGCACCCCGAAACTAATCCCACGGACGCATAACGATTACTATTACAGTATTCGTGCCAGTAATAATATTTGCGGTGTTGACGCAGATACCCGTTACCTGTGTGCCCTGCCGGTTGCCCATAACTACCCAATGAGCTCTCCGGGTTGCCTGGGTATTTTCTATGCCGGCGGTCTGGTCGTCATGGCCGCGGACCCCAGTGCGACACAATGTTTCCCACTGATCGCCAGACATCAGATTACCCTGACAGGTCTGGTGCCCCCGGCAGTCAGCCTCTGGCTACAGTTCATCAGTGAACAGGGTAATCACGGT
Source organism: Tatumella citrea (assembly GCF_002163585.1). Classification (NCBI taxonomy): domain Bacteria; kingdom Pseudomonadati; phylum Pseudomonadota; class Gammaproteobacteria; order Enterobacterales; family Erwiniaceae; genus Tatumella; species Tatumella citrea. The sequence goes on along the minus strand of NZ_CP015579.1, from coordinate 213,948 downwards.
GAACTGAATTCCCTGAAAGTTCTGCAGGTTGGCGGTGCACGTCTGAGCGAAACTCTGGCACGAAGGATAATTTCAGAAATTGGCTGCCAGTTGCAACAGGTGTTCGGAATGGCCGAAGGTCTGGTGAACTACACCCGACTGGATGATCCGCTGGAAATTATTGTCACTACTCAGGGCCGGCCCATCTGTGAAGATGATGAAATCAGAGTTGTGGATGAAGACGGTACGCTGTTGCCAGCAGGCCAGACTGGCCGCCTGATGACGCGTGGCCCTTATACCTTCCGTGGTTATTTTAATAACCCGGCACATAACGCTACCTGCTTTGATAATGAAGGATTTTACAGTTCCGGTGATCTAATCGAGATCACCGCAGAAGGTAATATTAAAGTTCAGGGGCGGGAAAAAGATCAGATCAATCGTGGCGGGGAGAAAATTGCCGCCGAGGAAATTGAAAATCTACTGCAACGCCACCCTGACATTATTGATGCAGCACTGGTGTCGATGAACGATGAACTAATGGGTGAAAAGAGCTGTGCATTCATCGTGGCGACACAACCGATTAAACCAGCACATTTACGTCGCCATCTGCGTGAACAGGGGATCGCTGAATTTAAACTTCCGGATCGCATAATTCAGCAGGACAAACTGCCACTGACTCCGGTGGGCAAAGTCGACAAAAAAGCCCTGCGCCAGTGGCTGACCGAACAACAAAAATAATCCGAATTATCACCGATTGATGGAGTGACCATGAGTATCCCTAAGCTTGAGTCTTACACCCTGCCGGCAGCGGATGAATTGCCGGAGAATAAAGTTCAGTGGGTGTTTGAACCGGCCCGGGCAGCGCTGCTGATCCACGATATGCAGAACTACTTTCTGAATTTCTGGGGGAGTGATAGCCCGCTAATTCACCAGGTTGTAGAGAACATAGCCCGGTTACGTGCCCAGTGTAAGGCGTTGGGGATACCGGTATTTTATACCGCTCAGCCAAATCAGCAGAGTGATGAAGACCGTGCTCTGCTCAATGATATGTGGGGACCGGGGTTAAACCGCCATCCGGACCAACAACAAATTACCGATGCACTGGCCCCTGATGAGCAGGATATTGTCCTGACTAAATGGCGCTACAGTGCTTTTCACCGTTCTGATCTCGAACAACAGCTTCAGAAAATGGGCCGTAACCAGTTACTGATTACCGGGGTATATGCCCATATCGGTTGCCTGACTACAGCTACCGATGCCTTTATGCGCAATATCAAACCTTTTATGGTGGCTGATGCACTGGCAGATTTCAGCCGGGAAGAACATTTGATGGCTCTGACTTATACCGCAGGTCGCAGTGGTAAAGTGGTTACCACCGAAGATTTAATGCTGCTACCTGAAAGCAAAAGTGCCCTGCGAGCTATGGTGCTGCCATTGCTCGAGGATGATGATGAACCGGAAGATGACGAGAATCTGATTGATTACGGTCTGGATTCCGTACGGATGATGGCCCTGGCCGCCCGCTGGCGTATGGCTCATCCTGATATTGATTTTGTTGCCCTGGCAAAAAATGCCTCAATCGATGGCTGGTGGAAACTGTTGTCGGCGGAGGTAAAAGCATGAGCCAGTGGTCAGAGTTTCACGGCAAACAGGTCTGGGTAACCGGCGCCGGTCAGGGAATTGGCTATCAGACTGCGCTGGCATTTCAGAAGGCCGGGGCCGAAGTGACCGGTTTTGATTTAAAATTCGATCAACCGGACTACCCTTTCCGCTGTCAGATTCTCAACGTGGCAGATCCAAAGCAGGTTACTGAGGTCTGTCAGGGGTTACTGGCCAGACAACCCCGTCTGGACGTTCTGATTAATGCCGCCGGGATCCTGCGGATCGGCGCTACGGATGAGCTTTCGTTTGACGACTGGCAACAGTGCCTCAACGTTAATGCCGGTGGCGCTTTCAATCTGTTCCAACAGACATTACCAGTGTTCCGTCGCCAGCAGCGGGGAGCTATCGTTACTGTCGCATCGAATGCCGCCCATGCCCCACGTCTTGGCATGTCTGCTTATGGAGCCTCGAAAGCCGCATTACGCAGTTTATGCCTGACTGTCGGGCTGGAAATGGCCCCGCACGGCGTGCGTTGTAATATTGTCTCGCCGGGATCCACCGATACCGAAATGCAACGCAGTCTGTGGAAGACACCTCAGTCTGAACAGCAGACTATTGACGGTTTTCCGGAACAATTTAAGTTAGGCATTCCACTGAAAAAAATTGCTCAGCCACAGGAAATTGCTAATACCATTTTGTTCCTGGCCTCTGATCAGGCCAGTCATGTGGTATTGCAGGACATTGTTGTTGATGGCGGAGCCACTCTGGGAGCCTGATCGCATGGAAACTGTCTGGAAACGGCCAATTACCCTCGAAGCGTTAAATGCTCTGGGTAAAGAGTGCCTGGTCGGGCATCTGGGTATTGAGTTCACCGCAATTGGCGGGCAGCATCTGGAAGCGACAATGCCAGTGGACGATCGGACACGGCAACCATTCGGATTACTGCACGGCGGAGCTTCTGTGGTGCTGGCTGAATCAATGGGATCTGTTGCCGGTTACCTGGCCTGTGAAGAGGGTAAAAGTGTGGTCGGGATTGAAGTGAATGCCAGCCACCACCGGTCTGTTTCTCAGGGACTGGTTTACGCAACCTGTCAGCCACTGCATATTGGCGGGCAGTTACAGGTCTGGCAGACGGAGATTCGTAACAGTAAGGGCAAACTCTGTTGTACCGCCAGACTAACAGTGTCCGTTCTGGGTTAGCCATATAAAAAGCCGGAGACAAGCTCCGGCTTTTTAACGATCATTTCGCAAATAATGGATCGTGGGGGATCAACGCTGATAGATGATCTCTACACCTTCATCATCATCTTCGTCCCAGTCATCCCAGTCTTCATCATCTTCTTCTTCAACCGCAGCATTGTTTTCCAGAGTTTCGCGGTGATAGTCATCCCACATAAACTCAACTTTCTCCGGTTTCTTCTCTTCTTCTTCCGACTGTTTTGGATTCGCGTTAATAAAGCTCATCACATCCCAGCACAGTGCGTTAACACCGTCGCGGCTGGCAGCAGAGATCAGATAATATTTATCATCCCATCCCAGTGCATCTGCCACTGCTTTAGCGCGGGTTTCCGCTTCTTCTTTGTCCAGCAGGTCAGTTTTATTAAATACCAGCCAGCGGGGTTTCTGGTAAAGCTTGTCGCTGTACTTTTCCAGTTCAGCCAGGATGATCTTTGCATTCTCTACCGGATCTGACTCGTCTATCGGAGCCAGATCGATCAGATGCAACAATACACGGCAACGTTCGAGGTGTTTCAGGAAACGAATCCCCAGGCCTGCACCGTCAGCTGCACCTTCGATAAGTCCGGGAATATCTGCAACCACGAAGCTCTGTTCGTGATCCATACGTACTACCCCGAGACTTGGCACCAGAGTAGTAAACGGATAGTCAGCTACTTTCGGTTTCGCCGCAGAGACAGCGCGGATAAAGGTCGATTTACCGGCATTAGGCAGCCCCAGCATACCGACATCAGCCAGCAGCAACAGCTCCAGTTGCAGGTCACGCTTCTCACCCTCTGTGCCCATCGTTTTCTGGCGCGGAGTACGGTTTACAGAAGATTTAAACCGGGTGTTACCCAGGCCGTGCCAGCCGCCCTTGGCGACCATCAGGCGCTGCTCATGGCGAGTCATATCCCCCATGGTCTCTCCGGTATCCTGATCGATAATCCGGGTGCCCACAGGAACCTTAATCACTACGTCTTTGCCGCGTTTGCCGGTACAGTCACGGCTCTGGCCATTTTGACCACGCTCGGCACGGAAAGCCTTTTCAAAACGGTAATCAATCAGGGTGTTGAGGTTTTCATCCGCTAGCAACCAGACATCGCCACCATCACCGCCATCTCCACCGTCAGGACCACCACGCGGAATATACTTCTCACGGCGGAAGCTCACACAGCCATTGCCGCCATCACCTGCGACAACCAGGATTGTCGCTTCATCAACAAACTTCATTTCTCTTCTCCGTCACTCTTGCGCCCGCAAAGACTCCGGCTTTACAGACGGGCCCGCCAGGGTCGACTCTGCTGACCGGCGGCGGATAATACCGGCATGCTTGCCAGTATCAGTATTCAGTATTTTGTCTGTCCAGTGTACAGCATTCTGCTGAGGTACGCGGGGGTTTACTGAGGATATGGCAGCAGAATGTAAAAAGCCCCGCACAAGCTGCGGGGCTTTAATTCGTTAAGTCGGGCAACGGTTATGCTACCCGGGTCACTCAACCATTACTCAGCAACGATGCTGACGTATTTACGGTTGTTTGGACCTTTAACTTCGAATTTGATCTGACCAGTTGCAGTAGCAAACAGGGTGTGGTCACGACCACAACCTACGTTGGTACCCGCGTGGAATTTGGTTCCGCGCTGACGAACGATGATGCTACCTGCCAGTACAGTTTCTCCGCCAAAGCGTTTTACGCCCAGACGTTTTGCGTTGGAATCGCGACCGTTACGTGTGGAGCCGCCAGCCTTTTTATGAGCCATTTGTCAAATCTCCTGTTAAGCGCTGATGCCAGTGATCTTCACATCAGTAAACCACTGACGGTGACCCTGCTGCTTACGATAGTGTTTACGGCGACGAAACTTAACGATCTTAATTTTCTCACCACGACCATGAGCCACGACTTCAGCTTTGATAACACCACCTGAAACCAGTGGAGCACCAATGGTAACTTCTTCGCCGTTGGCAATCATCAGAACCTGGTCAAACTCAATGGTTTCACCGGTTGCGATATCAAGCTTTTCCAGGCGAACGGTCTGACCTTCGCTAACTCGGTGTTGTTTACCACCACTTTGGAAAACCGCGTACATATAAAACTCCGCTTCTGCGCTAGCCCTTTCTGAGTAAATCAGGCGGCGCTATAAATATTCACAATAGGGCGCGAATTCTACGCAAATATCACGCAGAAGACAAGCCTCCTTTGCAGGGTATTGCAGAAAAAAAACACAGGGCACAGCCGGGTGTTTCCTGTAATCAAATTTCAAGTACAATAGGTCTCATTCATAGGCCGCTGGCGTCTGTTGATACCGCCGGGAGCTGCCGTAACGGCAAACAGGGAAATTTATTCAGATACAGGACGAAACAAACTATCTGAACACTGTTGTTTAAACGGCCCTAATATGGCCAAAACCGAGTCAAAACTGAAAAGACGTATGAACTTAGAACAAATTACAGAAATCACTTCCGCCGATATGTCGGCCGTCAATCAGACCATTCTTGACCAGCTGAACTCCGATGTTGCGCTTATCAGCCAACTGGGTCATTACATTGTCAGCGGCGGAGGCAAACGCATTCGCCCGATGATTGCAGTTCTGGCAGCAAGAGCACTCGGTTACCAGGGCGACCAGCATATCCTCAACGCCGCACTGATCGAATTTATTCATACCGCCACATTGCTGCACGATGATGTGGTTGATGAATCAGATATGCGTCGGGGTAAAGCCACCGCTAATGCTGCCTTTGGTAATGCCGCCAGCGTCCTGGTCGGTGATTTTATTTACACCAGAGCCTTTCAGATGATGACCAGCCTGGGATCGTTAAAGATCCTTGCGCTCATGTCAGAGGCAGTAAACGTGATCTCTGAAGGCGAAGTGCTGCAACTGATGAACTGTAACGATCCGGATATTACTGAAGAAAGTTATATGCGGGTTATCTACAGTAAAACTGCGCGGCTATTTGAAGCGGCTTCTCAGACATCCGCCATTCTGGCCGATGCCAGCGATGAGCAGGAACAGGCGTTGCGGGATTATGGACGTTATATTGGTACCGCTTTCCAGTTGATCGATGATCTGCTGGATTACAGTGCCGATAATATTGCTCTGGGTAAGAACGTCGGTGATGATCTGAGTGAAGGTAAGCCGACGCTACCATTACTACATGCAATGAAACATGGCAATCCTGAACAATCCGCGATGATCCGCCAGGCGATCGAACAAGGTAATGGTCGTCATTTGCTGGAACAGGTTCAGGAAACCATGCAGCAATGCGGTTCTCTGGAATGGACTCGCCAGCGGGCTGAAGATGAAGCAGATAAAGCCATTCTGGCATTACAGGGGCTACCTGATACCCCATGGCGCCAGGCATTAGAGTCTCTGGCACATATGTCTGTTCAGCGCGATCATTAATCTCCCGGCGGATCTGTTGTCAGCAGACAAAGGATCCGCGGCTTTGCTTTAGTGCTATGGGCCGATCGATACAGATCGCCCCGCCTCCACCTCTCCCACTGTTTTTATCTGATCCCTCCAGCAGATTTTCAGATGATTTCAGGCTGGTTTTCTCCGAATTTGCGACAGCGGTAATAAATTCAAGGTTTGCAGATCAATTTTATGAAATTATTGGTCGCTTTTTGATATACCTGTTTCCAGAAACAATGTAATTTTATCGTGTTAAAGGAAACGATGCCCGGAAGACATCGCTGACATCTGAAAAGGAGAATAGGATGAGTATGCTGAAAAAGGACTGGCACACTGCAGATATCATTGCGGCTCTCAGGAAAAAAGGAACTTCTCTGGCAGCAGTATCAAGGAATGCGGGGTTAAGCTCCTCAACTCTGGCGAATGCATTATCCCGCCCCTGGCCAAAGGGCGAGTGGCTGATAGCCAAAGCTATCGACATCCATCCGGCCGAAATCTGGCCCAGCCGCTACTACGATCCCATTACCCATGAATTGCTAGACCGTGAAAAACTCATGCGCCGGCTGCCACGCCATGAACACGCTCAGTCCTCACCGCAGTAGCTGTTTTCGGCCTGAAAAAAACAGGCCCTGGCATCTGCCATGGGCCTGTTGTGCAACGGGATATGTAATTAACAATTAGTCCATCGCGTGTTCGTCTTCGCCCTTCACTCGTTCAATATGAGCTCCCAGGCCACGCAGTTTATCTTCAATACGCTCGTAGCCACGATCGATGTGATAGATACGATCAACAATAGTCTCACCTTCAGCGATACATCCTGCCAGTACCAGACTTGCTGAAGCACGCAGATCTGTCGCCATTACCTGAGCTCCGGACAGTTTGTCTGTGCCATGACAGATTGCCGTATTGCTTTCAATCTCAGCATGCGCCCCCATACGAATCAATTCAGGTACATGCATAAAGCGATTTTCGAAAATGGTCTCAGTGATAACGCCCGTACCTTCAGCCACCAGATTCAACAGTGTAAACTGAGCCTGCATATCTGTCGGGAAGCCCGGATGAGGCGCAGTACGAATATTTACCGCTTTTGGGCGACGTCCATGCATATCCAGACTGATCCAGTCTTCACCGGTCTCAATATCTGCGCCGGCATCACGCAATTTCGCCAGCACGGCATCCATCGTATCCGGGCGGGTTTTACGGCAAACAACTTTACCGCCGGAGATAGCTGCTGCAACCAGGAAAGTCCCGGTTTCGATACGGTCTGGCACCACTTCATAGCTACCACCACCCAGGCGTTCTACCCCTTCAATGGTGATTCTGTCTGTACCTGCACCGGTAATTTTTGCACCAATCGCGTTCAGGAAACCGGCAGTATCAGCAATTTCAGGTTCACGGGCAGCATTCTCAATAACGGTAGTTCCGGTCGCCAGAGTTGCCGCACTCATAATAGTTACGGTCGCGCCAACACTGACTTTATCCATAACAATATGAGCACCTTTCAGGCGACCATCAACAGACGCTTTTACATACCCTTCTTCCAGGCGAATTTCTGCGCCCAGTTGCTCCAGACCGCTGATATGCAAATCGACCGGACGAGCACCAATCGCACAGCCGCCAGGTAAGGAGACTTCCCCCTGACCGAAACGGGCAACCAGTGGTCCCAGTGCCCAGATTGAGGCACGCATGGTTTTGACCAGGTCATACGGAGCACAGAAAATAGTGACATCACTGGCATCCAGGTGAACTGCACCATTACGTTCAGCTTTAACACCCAGTTGGCCAAGCAGTTTCATCGTAGTATCAATGTCGCGTAATTTCGGGACATTTTTGATTTCTACCGGTTCTTCGGCCAGCAAAGCTGCGAACAGAATCGGTAACGCTGCATTTTTTGCTCCGGAAATGGTAACTTCACCACTTAAACGGGTGGGACCCTGCACTCGAAATTTGTCCATTAACACAGCTCTCAATTAGCATTCATAAAAAGTACTGACCTGCCGGCTCGAATTTCCTGAAGAACAGGTTTAAAAGCCACTCAGTTTACGATCCCGTGCCCATTCGGCAGGGGTATAGGTCTTAATCGATACCGCATGAATACGGTTATCTGCAATATATTCCATGAGCGGGGCGTACACTGCCTGCTGCTTCTTTACACGGCTCATAGTTTCAAAAATATCACTCACCGCAATCACCTGGAAATGGCTGCCATCGCCACTCACGTGAACTTCGTCCAGCGACAGTGCCTGCATCAGGACTGCCTGAATCTCGTTATTTTCCATTGCTTTCAGCTTCCGGTAATCATAATCAGCGCCTATCTTAGTAGAAAGCGACATTATCTTAAATACACAAAAGCCCCTGAATAAATCAGGGGCTTTGAATGCGCAAGGCAGGATTTAGCGGCAATCCTTTTAAGAAACAATAATATGTTGCAGATTATACAGCGTAATTAATGACTGTAATTTATCCGAGATGCCACTAAATGCCAGCTGCCCCCCCTGGCGGCGGACAATATCCTGTAGATGCACCAGCAAAGCCAGCCCGGCAGAATCCACACGCTCCAGCCCGGAGAGGTCAATTTCAGAAATTCCCTGCATCACGGTATTCCGTTGTTCCCAAAGCGGCAGCAGAGATTCATGATCAAGCATTCCGGACAGCCGTAATGCTGTTGCCTGTTGCTGCCATTGCAGTTTTCTGCTCATCAGTTTTGCTGACCCAGAGTAATTGGTTGAGCAGCATAAACTTTTAACTGTGCGGTTAAGCCATCAATACCTTTGGTACGCAGCAGATCGCCCCACTCATTCTGTTTGGTAGTGATCATACTGATGCCCTCTGCCACCATATCGTAGGCCTGCCAGCCCCCGGTGCGGGTGTTTTTCCGCCACTGGAAGTCAAGGCGAACCGGAGGACGACCATTCGGGTCAATAATGGTCACACGGATGGCAACGATATTGGCATCGCCCAGTGGCTGTGGAGACTGGATTTGATAAGTCTGGCCATGGTACATCGCCAGCGCCTGGCCATAAGCTTGTGTCAGGTAATCACCAAACGCCTGATAATAAGCATCACGCTGAGCAGGAGTGGCCTGGTTGTAGAAACGTCCCAGCACTAATGCTCCGGCATATTTTACCTGTACATAAGGCATCAGTTCTTCACGGACGATGGTACGCAGGTAATTTGGGTCCTGTTTAATTTTCGACTGCTCATTTTTCAGACGGGTAAAGGTCTTAGCCGCCGCCTGATTCATTAGCGTATAAGGATTCGTCTGATCAACCTGATCTGCGGCATTGGCTGCCGCCAGCGGCAGGATGACCAGCATGGCTGCCATCACGAAACGTTTAAATAACATAGAATATCCTCTTAGTGGGTCGGCGCTGCCGCAGACGAACTGTCAGCACCTGCCGGTGATTGCTTGTCTTTGTCGCTATCGTTATTTTTATAAAGGAACTGACCAATCAGGTCTTCCAGTACTATGGCAGATTTAGTGTCGCGCAGCGTATCGCCATTTTTCAGGATCGTTGAACCTAAATCCGGGTCATTAAATCCAAGATTCAGCGCCAAAAACTGCTCGCCTAACAGGCCCTGAGTACGAATCGCCAGAGAACTGGTATCCGGAATTTTTCCGGCATAAGTATCATCGATTGCCATAGTGACTTTTGGTGAGAGTGTGCTGTCATCAAGAGAGATGTTAGTCACACGCCCAATCACTACACCACCAATCTCAACCGGTGAACTCACCTTCAGGCCGCCAATATTGTCAAAGGTCGCATACAATTTCCATGTTGGTTCTGTGCCAAAGGATTTCAAATCGGCAACACGCAGACAAAGAAAGAGCGCGGCAATCAGCGCCAGTAACAGGAAAATACCTACCCAGATTTCACTTTTTTTACTTTGCATTGCGTTAATTCCCAAACATCAGTGCTGTCAGCACAAAATCTAACCCAAGGATAGCAAGAGACGAATGAACTACCGTTCGTGTCGTCGCGCGACTGATACCTTCAGACGTCGGAATAGCGTCATAACCGTTAAACAGCGCTATCCATGAAACTGCAATCGCAAACACGATGCTTTTCACCACACAGTTAACAATGTCCATCCGGAAATCGACCGCACCCTGCATAGCAGACCAGAAGAATCCGGAGTCAATCCCCTTCCAGCTCACCCCAACCAATGCCCCGCCCGCAATTCCAATGGCGGTAAACATCATGGCCAGTAACGGCATGCTGATCACTCCGGCCCAGAAACGAGGTGCAACAACCCGGCGTAACGGATCGACAGCCATCATTTCCATACTGGAGAGTTGCTCGGTCGCTTTCATCAATCCGACTTCAGCGGTCAATGCTGACCCGGCACGGCCGGCAAACAGCAAAGCAGTCACTACCGGTCCCAGCTCACGTAATAACGATAACGCCACCAGCATTCCCAGACTGGTTTCCGCACCGTAGGTTTTCAGAACCAGATAGCCCTGTAGCCCCAATACCATCCCGATAAACAGCCCTGAGACCAGAATAATCAGCAGGGATAACACCCCTACACTATAGATTTGTTTCACTACCAGTCGGCCGTGTTTTGCAAACTCGGGTTTACCCACCAGCGCATGGAACAGCATTAACCCCGCACGGCCAAATGACCTGCAGCTATTAATTCCCCAACGTCCTAATGACGCTACTGCCTGTAACAACATGGATTTAGTGCCTCCCCGGGCTTAGCAAATCGGTGAGGTAATCACCGGCCGGATACCTGAAGGGTACCGGACCATCTGCATGGCCATCAATAAACTGCCGCACACGCGGATCATCATTCTGGCGTAATTGTGCGGCATCTCCCTGCGCAATAATCTTCTGCCCCGCCACAATATAAGCATAATCAGCAATACTGAGGACTTCCGGAACATCGTGAGAAACCACAATACAGGTCAGGCCTAATGCATGGTTCAGTTCATCAATCAACTTAACCAGCACCCCCATTGTAATCGGATCCTGTCCCACAAAAGGTTCATCAAACATAATAAGTTCCGGCTCAAGTGCAATGGCTCTGGCCAGAGCCACTCGTCTTGCCATACCACCAGACAGTTCAGCGGGTGTCAGTTGCTCAGCACCCCGCAACCCGACAGCCTCCAGTTTCATCATGACTGTACTGTGTAACAACTCCGGCGGCAGGGAAGTATGTTCCCGCAATGGCCAGGCCACATTGTCATAGACACTGAGGTCGGTAAACAGGGCACCTGACTGGAATAACATGCTCATTTTTTTACGAACGTCGTACAGCTTACTACGGGATAAACCAGGAATATTATCATCGTGAAAGAAAATATCGCCTTTATCCGGCTGCAACTGACCACCAATCAAACGCAGTAAGGTGGTTTTACCGATGCCGGAAGGGCCCATGATGGCAGTGATTTTGCCTTCCGGCACCGTTAAAGAAATGTCATCAAAGATTTTGCGGGATCCGCGGGTGAAGCTCACCCCGCGAATCTCCACTAAACCTTTCTGTTGCTGAACCATGTTTACCCCTTACAGGTGTCCGGGCATTTTAGTTAATCTATGATGCCAGCCCGGGAGAAAGCACCTTGCCATTTTTACAGAAAATTACAGGCTGTTTTTGTGTAATTCCGTCATAAAATTTACTTTTGGCCTTTCGACAGTCAAAATCAGCGCTTGTTTACTCTTGATCTCTCTTTTCGCTGTAGTGCAGTGATTGCACATTACAGATTTTGGCAAAGGAATTCCCATGCTCGTCGCGATTGTTCTGCTGGTCCTTGGTTTACTGTTGCTGGCCTATGGCGCAGACCGTCTCGTTTTTAGTGCATCTATTCTTTGCCGTTCACTGGGAATTCCGCCCCTGATTATCGGTATGACCGTAGTAGGAATCGGAACCTCTTTACCAGAAATCATTCTGTCATTGTCCGCCGCAAATCACGGACAACGGGATTTTGCCGTGGGGATTGCGCTGGGGTCAAATATCACCAATATATTATTGATTCTTGGCGGTGCTGCATTACTCAATCCTCTGAAAATCAGTTCAGCGTTGTTGCGCAGGGAATTACCGCTGATGTTGCTGGTCACATTACTCTGTGGGCTGTTGCTGGCTGATAATCTGCTGACCCGTACCGAAGGTATTTGCCTGCTCGCGATGGCCATCCTGTACCTGTGGGGAATTATCCGAATTGCCGGAAAGAGCCATGCCACTACCGGTGATCAACTCTCCCGGGAACAGGTAGCAGAACTGCCGGGCGAAGATGCCGGTAATACTGTGGCTTTTCTCTGGTTGGGAGTAGCACTGGTATTATTACCTGTCGCCACACGGATGATTCTGGATAATGCAGTCGTTGTCGGTGACTATCTGGGCATCAGTGAATTAGTGATGGCATTAATTTTCATTTCTATCGGAACCAGCCTGCCAGAACTGGCAACAGTCATTGCCGGAACTCTGAAAGGTGAAGGTGATATTGCCGTCGGGAATCTGTTGGGTGCTAACATTTATAATACCGCCATTGTTCTGGGGTTACCGGCAATCGTCTGCCCGGGTCGTATTGACAGCAATGCATTTTCCCGTGACTACTGGATAATGCTGGGGGTTAGCACCATTTTTGCGGTGATCTGCCTGAAGAAAAACCGCACTATCGGCAGGCTGACCGGCGCATTATTGTTATGCGGATTTTTTGTCTGGGTCGCCATACTCTGGGGCTATCCGATGATTAATGATCTTTAAAAGGATTCACCAAAATGTCTGATCAATCGTCCATCACGGGTTTTGATTTTAAGGAAGCAGGCAGGAAAGTACTGCGCATTGAACGCGAAGGGCTTGCTCAGCTTGAGCAATATATTAATGAAAATTTTACCCGGGCCTGCGAAATTCTGTTCCGCTGTACGGGGAAAGTTGTCGTCATGGGCATGGGAAAATCCGGCCATATTGCACGGAAAATGGCTGCCACCTTCGCCAGCACCGGGACACCGTCGTTCTTTGTTCACCCGGGAGAAGCCAGCCACGGCGACCTGGGAATGGTCGGACATGACGATGTCGTGATCGCGATTTCAAACAGCGGTGAATCTCACGAAATACTGGCACTTATACCTGTCATTAAGCGCCTGAAGATTACCCTGATTTGCCTGAGCAGCCGACCAGACAGTGCCATGGGGAAAGCCGCTGATCTGCATCTGACGGTTAAAGTTCCTCAGGAAGCCTGTCCACTGGGGCTTGCCCCTACGACCAGCACGACTGCAACGCTGGTGATGGGCGATGCGCTGGCCGTCGCATTGCTGGAAGCCCGTGGTTTTACTGCGGAAGATTTTGCGTTATCTCATCCCGGAGGAGCATTGGGACGGAAATTGCTGTTGCATGTAAGTGATGTAATGCATTCCGGTGATGAGATGCCCTGCGTCTCGCGCCATGCTTCATTGCGTGATGCTCTGCTGGAAATTACCCGCAAAAAACTGGGAATGACAGTCGTTACTGAAGACGATATGACCATCGCAGGTATTTTTACCGATGGTGATTTACGTCGGGTCATCGATATGGATATCAACTTTCAGTCAACCACTATCGATGAGGTGATGACTCCTGGCGGAATACGTGTTTCTCCGAACATTCTGGCTGTCGATGCGCTGAATGTAATGCAGAGTAAAAATATAACCTCACTATTGGTTGCCGATAACAATCGCCTTGTGGGTGTGATACATATGCATGATATGTTGCGTGCCGGTGTTGTCTGATCAGGAAATAAAAATGAACAATAAACTCCCTATTGATACGTGTTACGGGCCTGTCTGCCCCACGGTCATGGCCAGTGCCGAAAAAATAAAATTACTAATTTGCGATGTCGATGGGGTAATGTCTGACGGCCTGATTTATATGGGAAATAATGGTGAGGAGCTGAAAGCTTTCAACGTTCGTGATGGCTACGGAATCCGTTGCCTGTTAACCAACAATGTTGAAGTTGCTATTATCACCGGTCGGAAAGCCAAACTGCTGGAAGATCGTTGTCATACTCTTGGCATAAGCCATCTATACCAGGGACAATCAGATAAGCTTTTGGCCTTTGCAGATCTTCTGGATAAACTGTCACTTCAGGCCGACGAAGTCGCTTACATCGGGGATGATTTGATTGACTGGCCAGTGATGGAAAAAGTGGGCCTCAGCGTGTCAGTGGCTGATGCGCATCCCCTGATAGTACAGCGGGCCGATTATGTCACCCGGATTGACGGTGGCCGCGGCGCGGTACGTGAGATTTGTGATGTTATTTTGATGGCGCAAAATAAATTTGAGGATGCCAAAGGGTTATCGATATGAGTACAAGCAGACGCTGGATTACCCTTCTGCTGGCAGTGATTGCGGTAGTACTGATTGGCTGGAACCTGACAAATCAGGATACTCCACCCGCTTCTGTAGCACAGGATGATCAGAGCCCTACCTATACGACAGCCAGCTCTCACACAGTGGTTTACAATCCTGAAGGCGCGTTAGCCTATCGGCTGGTATCCGATAAGGTATCCTATTTTGATGCCTCACAAATCAGCTGGTTCGATAACCCGGTCATGACTACCTATGACCAGCAAAAGGCACCAGCATGGTCAGTAAAGGCAGATAAAGCCAAATTAACTAAAAACCGGATGCTATATCTTTATGGGCATGTGGAAGTCAATGCGCTGAATCCGGATGCTAAACTTGAACGTATCACCACAGACAATGCACAGGTGAATCTGGTGACCCAGGATGTGACCTCGGATGATCAGGTAACACTCTACGGGCAGGGATTCCGTTCAACCGGAATGAAGTTACGTGGCAATTTACGGGCCAAAACAGCTGAATTAATTGAAAAGGTCAAAACCGATTATGAAATCCAAAGCCAAAATAAATAGCGTCAGGTTGTTGTTGGTCTCCACGCTGCTTGGTTGCAGCCTGCCTGTGCTGGCGGTGACCGGTGATTCTGATAAGCCCGTAAACATCACGTCGCAAAATCAGTCGATGGATATGCAGGGCAATGTAGCTACCTTCACCGGAAATGTCGTCATTACCCAGGGGACCATCAGAATCACTGCAGATAAAGTCGTAGTGACAAGACCCGGAGGCGACAGCCAGAAAACTCTGGTGGACGGCTATGGCAATCCTGCCACTTTCTACCAGATGCAGGATAACGGTAAGCCGGTCAAAGGCCATGCAGCAAAACTGCATTACGATCTGGCAAAAGACCTGGTTGAGCTGACCGGCAACGCATACATTGAGCAGTTGAACAGCAATATCAAAGGTGACCGCATTACCTATCTGGTGAAAGAGCAGAAAATGCAGGCTTATAGTCAGGGTGGCGAACAAAAACGTGTGACCACAACCCTGATGCCTTCTGAGCTTCAGAACAATAATAAACCGGCACACCCTACCAAGAGTCAATAACAGTTATGGCGACGTTAATAGCAGAAAATCTGGCAAAAGCTTACAAAGGCCGCCGGGTCGTTGAAGATGTTAGTCTGGAAGTAAAATCAGGCGAAATTGTCGGATTACTGGGGCCTAACGGGGCCGGTAAAACCACCACGTTTTATATGGTGGTGGGCATTGTGCCAAGGGATGCAGGGAAAATTATTATCGATAATGATGATATCAGCCTGCTGCCACTGCATGCCCGTGCACGATTAGGTATTGGTTATTTACCGCAGGAAGCATCGATCTTCCGTCGTCTCAGTGTTTACGATAATCTGATGGCTGTATTACAGGTTCGTAAAGACCTTAACGCAGAACAGCGTGCTGACCGCGCCAATGAGCTGATGGAAGAGTTCCATATTGAACATTTGCGCGACAGCATGGGCCAGGCACTGTCGGGCGGTGAGCGCCGCAGGGTAGAAATTGCCAGAGCACTGGCAGCCAATCCGAAATTTATTTTGCTGGATGAGCCTTTTGCCGGTGTTGACCCGATATCCGTGATCGACATTAAAAAGATCATTGAGCATCTGCGTGATAGTGGTCTGGGCGTTCTGATTACCGACCATAACGTCCGTGAGACGCTGGCAGTTTGCGAGCGGGCGTACATTGTCAGCCAGGGGAAACTGATTGCCCATGGCACCCCGGAGCATATCCTTGCCGATGAACAAGTGAAACGCGTTTATCTCGGTGAAGAGTTCCGGCTCTGACTCTGTTAATGTGTCCTTAATGAAATTTTCTCAGGAAACTCATTCCTCACTATGAAGCAAAGTTTGCAATTCAGGCTCAGCCAACAACTGGCAATGACCCCCCAGTTGCAGCAGGCGATACGACTGTTGCAACTTTCTACGCATGAATTACAGCAGGAACTGCAGCTGGCACTGGAAAGTAATCCGTTACTGGAACAGACCGAAGTTCTTAACGAAGTGGATTCTGAGGAGTCGGGTGAAACTGCATCTCTGGACACCCGTGAAGCATTAGAGCAGAAAGATATGCCGGAGGAACTTCCTCTGGATGCCACCTGGGATGAAATATATACCGCCGGCACTCCATCCGGTACAGGTACTGATTATCAGGACGATGAACTACCTGTTTATCAGGGAGAAACCACCCAGTCACTGCAGGATTACCTGATGTGGCAGGTTGAACTGACCCCGTTCAGTGATACTGACCGTGCGATTGCCACTTCGATAGTTGATGCTATTGATAATACCGGCTATCTCACTGTTCCCCTGGAAGATATTCTGGAAAGTATCGGTGATGATGAACTGGGTATTGAAGAAGTTGAAGCTGTTCTGAAACGGGTACAGCATTTTGACCCTATTGGTGTGGGTGCCCGCGATTTGAAAGACTGTCTGCTGGTACAGCTTTCTCAGTTCAGCCCGGACACACCGATGCTGGAAGAAGCACGGTTAATTGTCCGGCAACACCTGGATCTGCTGGCTAATCACGATTTCCGTAGCCTGATGCGTGTCACCCGCCTGAAAGATGATGTGCTCAAAGATGCAATGGCTCTGATTCAGTCACTGGACCCTCGTCCCGGACAATCCATCCATACCGGTGAATCTGAATATGTAATCCCGGATGTGTTGGTGCGTAAAACCGGCAACCAGTGGACCGTCGAACTGAATACCGACAGTCTGCCACGACTCCGTATTAATCAGCACTATGCCGCAATGAGTGGCGGAGCGCGCAACGACAGCGACAATCAGTTTATCCGCAGTAATCTACAGGAAGCCCGCTGGCTGATTAAAAGCCTGGAAAGCCGAAATGATACTCTGTTGCGGGTTACCCGCTGTATTGTCGAACAACAGCAGGCCTTTTTTGAACAAGGCGAAGAATACATGCGGCCCATGGTACTGGCCGACATCGCTCAGTCAGTCGATATGCATGAATCCACTATTTCGCGGGTGACAACCCAGAAATATCTGCACAGCCCGCGCGGCATCTTTGAACTAAAATATTTCTTCTCAAGCCATGTCAGCACCGAAGGCGGTGGGGAAGCCTCGTCAACGGCTATCCGGGCACTGGTCAAAAAATTAATCTCATCGGAAAATCCGGGCAAACCCTTGAGTGACAGTAAACTCACCTCTATGTTATCTGAACAGGGGATTATGGTTGCAAGACGTACTGTTGCCAAATATCGCGAGTCTTTATCTATCCCGCCATCAAACCAGCGTAAACAGCTGCTTTGACATCATGAGAAGGAAAGCCTATGCAACTGAACATTACCGGACAACAAATTGAAATTACCGAAGGACTGCGCCAGTTTATTCACACGAAGTTTGCCAGACTGGAGCATTACTTTGAGCATATCAATCAGGTATATATTGTCCTGAAAGTTGAAAAAGTTCAGCAAATTGCAGATGCAACCTTACATGTGAACGGAGGTGAGCTCCATGCAACAGCAACAACCGATGATATGTATTCCGCTATTGACGGACTGACTGACAAACTGGCGCGACAGTTAACCCGTCACAAAGAAAAACTGAAACAGCATTAGTTTCAAACTGGTTTATCCCATTAAACAAACAGCAGGCATTGCCTATCCGTGGCTGCTTTTACCCGCAGATATTGCTGTTGAGCAATTCAAAGAGTAATACTGCAGGGTAAGTGACCGCCATCTTCGGAAAACAGGCAGATGAATCTGCAAGCGAAAGAATATGAATAGTGATCTGACACTTGAACTTAGCCATGTGCTTACTCTGGAATGTACCCGTAACAACGTACATTGTCAGAGTAAAAAGCGGGCGCTGGAGATAATAAGTGAACTGGCAGCGACTCAGCTGAATCTGCCACACCAAACTATTTTTGAGACTATCCTGAACCGTGAGCGGATGGGAAGCACAGGAATAGGCAACGGGATTGCAATCCCTCACGGTAAACTGGAAGAAGATACGCTCAGAACCATCGGAGTGCTGATCCATCTTGAGCACCCGATCCCGTTCGATGCGGTCGATAACCAGCCGGTAGATCTTTTGTTTGCGCTGTTGGTCCCGGCAGATCAGTGCAAAACGCACTTACATACCTTATCTCAGGTAGCAAAACGCCTGGCTGATAAAACCGTGTGCCGTCGTTTACGGGCTGCACAAAGTGATCAGGAACTCTACAGTATTATCATGGAAGAGCAGCAAAGCAGCGACGAAAAACAACAATAAATCAGCCTATAGAGCAGGAATTATTACGGGAGAAGGATCATGGTACTGATGATCGTGAGCGGTCGGTCAGGGTCGGGAAAATCTGTCGCACTACGAGCACTGGAGGATATGGGCTTTTATTGTGTCGATAACTTACCGGTCGATCTGTTACCGGAACTGGCTAACTCACTGGAAAAACGTAATATTTCTGCTGCAGTCAGTATCGATGTACGTAATATGCCTGAATCACCGGAGATTTTTGAGGATGCCTTTAACCGGCTATCAGCTCAGTTCTCCCCTCAGTTATTATTTCTTGATGCCGACAGAAATACACTGATCCGTCGTTACAGTGATACACGCCGCCTGCACCCTCTCTCGAGTAAAAATCTGTCACTGGAGAGCGCTATTGATGAAGAAAGCGACCTGCTTGAACCTCTGCGGTCCAGAGCTGATTTAATCATCGATACGTCTGAGATGTCGGTTCATGAGCTGGCTGAAATGCTAAGGACCCGTCTGCTTGGCAAGCGGGAACGGGAACTCACCATGGTATTTGAATCCTTTGGATTTAAATACGGAATCCCTATCGATGCAGATTATGTGTTTGATGTCCGTTTCCTGCCCAATCCTCACTGGGACCCAAAACTACGTCCGCTGACCGGCCTTGACCGGCCGGTAGCTGCGTTTCTTGATCGCCAT
The DNA here is from genome assembly GCF_002163585.1 of Tatumella citrea. Lineage (NCBI taxonomy): Bacteria > Pseudomonadati > Pseudomonadota > Gammaproteobacteria > Enterobacterales > Erwiniaceae > Tatumella > Tatumella citrea. The sequence continues at coordinate 194,504 of NZ_CP015579.1, read as the reverse complement.
ACTGAAGTTCATAATTTTATTTATCAGACCCGCAGCTATCTTGAGCTATGGTTACCTATGCTGGAAACAAACAATCGCAGCTATCTGACCGTTGCGATTGGCTGTACCGGCGGTAAACATCGCTCAGTATATATAGCTGAACAGCTGGCGGACTACTTCCGCTCACGGGGAAAAAACGTTCAGTCACGACATCGCACACTGGAAAAGAAAAAATCATGACGATCAAACAATTAGTCAAAATCAGGAATAAGCTGGGAATGCATGCCCGCCCGGCAATGAAATTGTTCGAACTGGTACAAAGCTACGATGCAGAAGTCACTCTGCGCAATGAAGCCGGTACCGAAGCTGACGCCAGTAGTGTTATTGCACTGCTGATGCTGGACTCAGCCCAGGGCGGACAGATTGAAGTTGAAGCTACCGGCCCGCAGGAAAACGAAGCACTCCAGGCGGTCATAGAATTATTCAACGCAGGTTTTGATGAGGACTAAATCCCCGCGGCTTCCCGGCTGTTAATACAGGTGATACCTTTTCAGGAACTCCTGTCCTCCCAGTTGCCCCATCTGTTGTGAAATCCATTGCTGCCGTTCGCGGGTATAAGCCGAAGGCGAAGCGGCATGATAGATTATCGGGTTAGGAAGCACCGCAGCAAGTAGCGCGGCTTGCTCCCGGCTCAACTGGCTGGCTGGCTTATGAAAATAAGCTTTCGAAGCAGCCTGTACTCCGAATATTCCCGGACCAAATTCGGCAATGTTCAGATACACCGTCAGAATTCTTTTTTTACTCCAGACCGTTTCCAGACCAACGGTCAGTACTGCTTCCATTCCCTTGCGGATCCAGCTACGTCCGTCCCAGAGAAACAGATTTTTTGCAGTCTGCTGGGACAACGTTGAAGCCCCTCGCATCTCACCATGCTGACGGCTGTCCAGAACAGACTGCATTGCATCAAAATCAAAACCCCAGTGCTGAGGGAATTTCTGGTCTTCTCCGGCAATAACCGCCAGTGGCATCCAGGGTGAAATATCAGACATACTCACCCACTCAGAATGCGCGCGATATTGAGTATCTCCAGACAGAAGTGCACCTATCTGACGTTCAGCCATTACTGCAGAAAAGGGGACCGGGACGACTGAAAACAACAGTATCAGCCCGACAGCAATTCCTGCCAGTAACAAAAACAGACGGAGTACGCGACGCTTTAACCATGATACTGCCCTGTTATGATTTTTTTTCATTCATCCATCCCTGCGAAATTTTTTCACTTAACATATCATTACCGGAGAGTAGCGTTGGCACAGATTTTTTCATAAATATTTATTAGTCAGCGACGGCTTCCCGGTCAAGTCCTCAACTGTATCATCCCGAAAAGCACCCCCTTGTCACTGGCTAGCCTCAGTAACATCAACTACTTCAGGGCATGTAAGGAATCGGTTCCAGTAAAATGACCAAATTCAAAATACATTAATATATATTAAGTATTGTTTTCTCTGTCCAATTATAACCCTCCAAAAAATTTAACATTAAGTTAAACAAATGATATCGTTTAAATAAACAACTGTTAATATAAACACTTTCTCTGTCAGAGAATCCCGAAATTCTCTATCCCTAAGCGATGACTTTTTTAAGCTACAGAAGGCCGCCCGGGCGGCGTCAGAAACTTGTTAACATCAGTCAATTATTTGTGAGCTTTCAGAGAGCAGTTTTCTTAGCTGTTGTTTTTTTATATAAATCACAGTTCAGAACAACCCCGGGAAGACGAAATGGTAAAAACACTGATAACTGTAAGGTTTTAATCATGTTTTTTATCCCCGGACGAGCTTACCTGCCCGGGGATGAGAGGATGGCATAAACTGATGGTGGTTTTCTGAACATCAACGCAGGAGAGATCCTTGTTAAGATTTTCCCAGCCGGAAACATTTCAACTTCACAAATCTTAATGAATTGTGGCAAAGTGATCGCAATTTTTGTTAAGGTAGTAGCCATAGCTAACCAATACCTTCCGCCGCCCGGGTCCGCCCGGTTAACGATAATTTTTTTCGCTGGCAGAATCACAGTTTCCCTGGTGTTGGCGCAATATTCGCGCACCCCGGTTTATCCGGGGTCATTTTTTACTGCAGTATAAAATTAGTGCTTCCCTTCCCTGGATTTCACCCATTGTCTTAGAATCGCAACTTCGTGACGCCACTCATGACGCAGTTCATCAATCCATTCCTGCACATTATCCCACCATGCCGGAAGTTCTGGCGTCTGAATCTGTTTCGCTACCTGTTGCAGATGTTTTAAACCCACCGAACCTGCCGCACCCTTGATTTTATGCCCTTCTTCAGCAATGCCTTTCTGGTCTCTGGCCATCATGTTGGAATCTAAAACATCCAGATATCCCGGCATCATTTTTTCAAACATCTCAAGGCTTTGGTAAATCAGTTGAGCACCTACCAGTTCCATATACTGTTCCAGCATCGCAATATCCAGGTGCCCTTCGTCTGCGGCTAATGCAACGCTTTCCTCTTGCTCTTCTATAGCCTGATGCTGATTCCAGAACCTGGCAATGACCGCGGTTAGCGCAGGAACAGACAGCGGCTTACTCAGGACGTCATCCATACCTGCTTCAAGATACTCTTTTTTGTCCTTCAGTACGTTCGCGGTAAGAGCAACCAGTGGGGGTAGTTGTTGGCCGGCAAAACGCTGATGTAACTCACGAGCCACATCCAGCCCGGTCATATCCGGTAGTTGAATATCCAGCAGCACCATATCGAACTCCAGCGGATCAAACATCTCCAGGGCCTCAGCCCCGGTCATTGCTACTTCCGTACTGCAGCCGAGTTTTTCCAGCACCGAACGGGCGACCACCACATTCAGTTCAATATCTTCAACCAGTAAAATATGTAATGCCGGCAGCGGTAAAATGTCTTCTTCGTTAATCTCTTCAGAGCTATTTTCCAGCTGAGGTGCATGAATTTGCAGGCTAAAGCATGCTCCTTCACCTGGCGCACTTTGCACCGTAATATTACCGCCCATCACCTGGGCAAGCCGGTGAGAAATTGCCAGGCCAATTCCGGTTCCTGTCGCAGGTTTACCACCATGCTGATCCTTCACCTGATAGTACATCGCAAAGATCTTATCCTGTTCTCCCTGCGGGATACCGATGCCTGAGTCCTTAACGTCAAAACGTAACTGCTGTTGCTGTTCGTCGTAGGCAACCGTGACAACAATTTCGCCTTCACGGGTAAATTTCACCGCATTGCCAATCAGGTTCCATAAAATCTGCCGTAACCGCGTGCCGTCTGCAATAATCGTTTGTGGCAACGGTAGCTGAGTTGCCATGACAAATTTCAACCCTTTAGGCTGAACCAGTAAACCTGAGAGGTTTTCCAGATCAGACAGAAATTCAGTGAAATCTATTGGCTGATTATCGAGCTGAACTTTTCTCCGCTCAATTTTGTCCATCTCAATAACATCGTTGAAGATATTCCCGAGGGTAATCGCCGAAACATGGATGGTTTTCAGGTAATTCAGCTGTTCCTGGCTAAGCCCGGTATCCAGCAGAATCCGGCTCAGACCAACAATGCCATTTAACGGGGTGCGAAGTTCGTGGCTGATGGTAGAAATAAAGGTCGTTTTTTCCCGGCTGGCATTCTCCAGCGCATCCTGGTAACGCTTACGTTCGGTGATGTCACGGCCAAAGCCCATCAGTCCGCTACGTTTCCCTACCCTGTCGTAGTAAGGAACTTTACGAATTTCAAAACAGGCTTTTTTACCATCCGGATACTGCAACCACTGCTCATAGGTGAGAGCAACATTATGCCGGAAGACTTTTTCATCAGTCTCCAGAATTTTCTCCGCCGTATCAGCATCATAAATATCTTTAGGCGACAGTCCCACCAGCTGTTTTTCAATCCGGCCGGTCAGCAGTTCTACAGCCCGGTTACAGCCAGAAAACTTACGGTCTATATTGCGGTAAAACACCAGATCCGGTGATGCATCGAGGAAAGAACGCAAAAACGTTGATTGCTGTTCCAGCTCTATCTGCGTTTTCTCACGGCTCGCCATCTCTTCCCTTAGCTTGTCCATGGCATGTTCACGGGCCTGCTCCGCTTCCTTACGTACGTTTATTTCCTGGTTCAGCTGCTGAATATTTTCTTTCAGTTGCTGATTGAGCTGCAAATCTCGCTTGCGCATCTCCTCCAGCTTATCCACCAGCCGGGCCAGCCTTTGCCGGGAATCTTCGAGCTGATCAACCACCACCGAAAGAAAATAAACTGCCCAGGGAGTGATCAGTAAGCCAAAAAATACCGATCGAACGACATCAATGCTCTCTACCCGTCCCTGCAGGACCAGAGTCACCGCCATCTGGACGATCATAGCCAGCACCACCAGTGCTGAAGCCAGAAGTAAAGAGAAACGGACCAGGCCAAGTTTGACCATAAGATCCACGTAATATTGTGCTAACAGTCTTATTTGTTTCATAACGCGCTCCCTGACAGTAGCCCCCATCATATCCTAAAATGGTGTCACAGAGAGGATAGAGGCGGGAAATTACCGCCTGAGGCCACTGCAAAGATCAGGCAGCAAATTGAGCTTTCGGTACTCAGCCTTTCAGCATGACGATAAGAGCCCTTGCCGGCACACCGAAACCAAATGAGAATGAATATAAATACCATTTTAGTGCATCATTAATCACTGAAAGGTTTAATTAATTTTACTAATATGAGCTGGTATATGATGCAAAAATGACATTATAAGAAAAACAGATATATCAGGCGCCAACACCAGGTATTGCAGCATTTTCTGCTGGAATTACCACCAGCACCAGCATGGTGCAGGTATTGCAGAGCTGCACTATAGTGAGACAGCTCACAATTATCTATGCCTTGATCACTGAAACAAACTCCCCGCCGGCATCATAAATTCATAATAATCATAACGATAGATAAAAATCATCGATAAAATCTTAAAAGACACCACTATTTGACCTGACTTCACTTTCCCGATAAGTTGGAAATCCACTGGAAGCTTTCTGTGCGGATTCACTTTCCGCCATATTTATGCAGTAGCAGAGGTTCCCTGTAACAAGTTCCCGGCACTTGTCACATCGACTAAACCAGTCCTGGCTGTAGGGCGATAAAGGAATGACCGCGCAAGCTTGTGCTTTCATTCCGTCGCCTTCACTGAGCATGTCTGACTGCCGGAATATTAAGGGTCTATAGAGCCCGGGGAGGTTCACTAAATGTTGTATGATAAATCCCTTGAAAAGGATAACTGTGGTTTTGGTCTGATCGCCCATATAGAAGGTGAGCCGAGCCATAAAGTAGTACGTACTGCCATCCATGGCCTGGCCAGAATGCAACATCGCGGTGCAATTCTTGCTGATGGCAAAACCGGAGATGGTTGCGGGCTGCTGTTACAGAAACCTGACCGTTTCTTCCGCGTTGTCGCTGAAGAAAAAGGCTGGAGACTGGCCAAAAATTATGCCGTCGGTATGATTTTTATGAGCACAGATGAAGCAAAAGCCAGCGCTGCACGTCAGATTGTCGAAGAAGAAATTGTTCGCGAGACACTGTCAGTGGTCGGCTGGCGTGAAGTCCCGACCAATCAGGACGTTCTGGGCGAAATTGCACTCTCCTCTCTGCCTGATATCCAGCAGATCTTTATTAATGCCCCGGCTGGCTGGCGCCCGCGTGATATGGAACGCCGTCTGTATATGGCACGCCGCCGGATAGAAAAACGCGTAGAAGCACTGAATGACAGTGATTTCTATGTGTGTAGTTTCTCTAACCAGGTAAATATCTACAAAGGGTTGTGCATGCCTGCCGACCTGCCGCGCTTTTATCTGGATCTGGCTGATTTACGCCTGGAATCATCTATTTGCCTGTTCCACCAGCGTTTTTCTACCAATACTGTGCCACGCTGGCCGTTGGCTCAGCCATTCCGTTATATGGCACATAATGGCGAGATTAATACCATTGCCGGTAACCGTCAGTGGGCACGTGCTCGTGCATACAAATTCAATACGCCACTGATCCCTGATCTGCAAAATGCCGCGCCATTTGTTAATGAAACAGGCTCAGATTCCAGTTCAATGGATAATATGCTGGAACTGTTCTTAAGTGGCGGTATGGATCTGATCCGTGCTATGCGCTTGCTGGTACCACCGGCCTGGCAGAATAACCCGGATATGGATCCGGAATTACGTTCCTTCTTCGACTTTAACTCGATGCATATGGAACCGTGGGATGGCCCGGCAGGGATTGTTATGTCGGATGGCCGCTATGCTGCCTGTAACCTGGACCGTAATGGCTTACGTCCGGCTCGTTATGTCATCACCAAAGATAAACTGATTACCTGTGCTTCAGAAGTCGGTATCTGGGATTATCAGCCTGATGAAGTTGTAGAGAAAGGTCGCGTAGGCCCGGGCGAACTGATGGTGATTGACACCCGTGAAGGGCGCATCCTCCATTCAGCAGAAACCGATAACGATCTGAAAAGCCGCCACCCTTATAAAGAGTGGATGGAGAAGAACGTTAAGCGCCTGGTACCGTTTGAAGAATTACCGGATGAGCAGGTCGGCAGCCGTCAGCTATCTGATGTGATGCTGGCTACTTATCATAAGCAGTTTGGTTACAGCAGCGAAGAGCTGGATACCGTACTGCGGGTACTGGGTGAAAACGGTCAGGAAGCCGTCGGTTCTATGGGTGACGATACCCCGTTTGCCGTGCTTTCCAGCCGCCCGCGTATCATTTATGACTATTTCCGCCAGCAATTCGCTCAGGTGACTAACCCGCCAATCGATCCGCTGCGTGAAAACCATGTTATGTCACTGGCGACAAGTATCGGCCAGGAAATGAATGTTTTCTGCGAAGCTGAGGGGCAGGCGCATCGGGTGAGCTTTAAATCACCTATCCTCCTCTATTCAGACTTCACCCAGCTGACCACGCTGGAAGGCAAATACTATCGTGCCGATACTCTGGATTGTACTTTCGAGCCAGACAACGAGACTCTGGAACACGCTATTCATCGCCTGAATGATGAGGCCGAAGAGCTGGTACGCCAGGGGACTGTACTGCTGGTGCTTTCTGATCGTCAGATTAGCCCGGGGCGTTTACCAGTACCAGCTCCGATGATTGTCGGTGCAGTACAGGCACGCCTGGTTGAGAAAAACCTGCGCTGTGATGCCAACATCATTGTGGAAACTGCCTCGGCCCGCGATCCGCACCACTTTGCGGTCTTGTTTGGCTTTGGTGCTACAGCTGTTTATCCATGGCTGGCTTACGAGTCTCTGGCTCAGATGTGCGACAGCCGGGTGATCGAAAAAGATTACCGTAATGTGATGCTGAACTACCGTAATGGCATCAACAAAGGTCTGTATAAGATCATGTCCAAAATGGGCATATCGACCATTGCTTCTTACCGTTGTTCCAAACTGTTTGAAGCTGTTGGCCTGCACCAGGATGTCACTCGCCTGTGCTTCCAGAATGTAACCAGCCGTATCGCCGGTGCCAGCTTTGTTGATTTCCAGCAGGATTTGGTTAACCTGGCTAAGCGTGCCTGGCTGCAACGTAAAACTCTGGAACAGGGTGGCTTACTGAAGTATGTCCACGGTGGTGAATACCATGCGTATAACCCGGATGTCGTCGGTACCCTGCAACAGGCAGTCCAGAGCGGCGAATACAGCGACTATCAGAAATATGCTGAACTGGTCAATCATCGTCCGGCAGCTACCTTCCGTGATCTGCTGCAACTCCAGCCAGGCGAAGACACTGTCAGCATTAATGTGGATGATGTTGAGCCTGCCAGCGAACTGTACAAACGTTTCGATACTGCAGCGATGTCGATCGGTGCTCTGAGCCCGGAAGCCCATGAATCACTGGCTGAAGCCATGAACAGCATCGGCGGATTCTCTAACTCCGGTGAAGGCGGCGAAGATCCTGCACGTTATGGCACCAATAAAGTGTCACGCATCAAACAGGTAGCTTCAGGTCGTTTCGGTGTGACTCCGGCTTATCTGGTAAATGCTGATGTTATCCAGATTAAAGTCGCCCAGGGAGCAAAACCTGGCGAAGGCGGTCAGCTGCCTGGTGATAAAGTGACACCTTATATCGCACGCCTGCGTTATTCAGTTCCTGGTGTCACCCTGATATCGCCACCACCACACCATGATATCTATTCGATTGAAGATTTAGCACAGCTGATTTTCGATCTGAAACAAGTTAACCCGAAAGCAATGATTTCGGTCAAACTGGTATCAGAGCCGGGTGTCGGCACCATTGCTACAGGGGTAGCAAAAGCCTATGCCGATTTGATTACCGTCGCCGGTTACGATGGTGGTACAGGGGCCAGTCCACTGACCTCAGTTAAATATGCCGGATGCCCATGGGAACTGGGATTAGTTGAAACCCAGCAAGCCCTGGTGGCGAATGGCTTACGTCATAAAATCCGTCTGCAGATAGATGGTGGTCTGAAAACCGGACTGGATATTATTAAAGCCGCTATCCTTGGCGCTGAAAGCTTTGGTTTCGGTACCGGCCCGATGGTTGCTTTAGGCTGTAAATACCTGCGTATTTGCCACCTGAACAACTGTGCGACCGGTGTAGCTACCCAGGATGACAAGCTGCGTAAAAATCATTACCACGGTCTGCCGTTCAAAGTGACCAATTACTTTGAATTTATCGCCCGTGAAACCCGCGAGATTATGGCATCTCTGGGTGTGACCCGGCTGACGGATCTGATTGGTCGTACTGATCTTCTGAAAGAGCTGGATGGTTTTACCGCTAAACAACAGAAGCTGGATCTTTCATCGCTGCTGAAAACGGCACAGCCAATGCCTGGCAAAGCCCTTCACTGCACAGAAAGCAACCCACCTTTTGATAAAGGTCTGTTGAATAAAGCATTGCTGGATCAGGCATTACCGTTTGTCGAATTAAGACAAAGTAAGACGTTCTACTTTGACATTCGTAATACTGACCGCTCTGTCGGAGCAACCTTATCCGGGGCAATTGCCAGCGTTCATGGTGATCAGGGTCTGGCGGCCGATCCTATCCGCGTACATTTTTCCGGTACCGCAGGACAGAGCTTCGGCGTGTGGAATGCCGGCGGCCTGGAAATGATCCTGACTGGCGACGCGAACGACTATGTTGGTAAAGGTATGGCTGGCGGTCTGCTGGCAATCCGGCCACCTATGGGTTCTGCGTTCCGCAGTTATGATGCGACTATTGCCGGTAATACCTGTCTGTACGGTGCCACCGGTGGGAAACTGTTTGCTGCAGGCCGTGCCGGTGAACGCTTTGCTGTCCGTAACTCAGGAGCCATTACGGTTGTTGAGGGGATCGGTGACAACGGATGTGAATATATGACCGGCGGTATCGTCTGTGTGTTAGGCCGTACCGGGGTTAACTTCGGCGCAGGGATGACCGGTGGATTTGCTTATGTTCTGGATGAAGATGGTGAATTCCGTAAACGTGTGAATCCGGAATTGGTTGAAGTGCTGGATGTTGAACAGCTGCCAATTCATGAAGAGCATTTGCGCGGGCTGATTACTGAGCATGTTCAGTATACCCAGTCAGGCCGTGGCGAAGAAATTCTGGCTAACTGGCCGGAATGGGCTTCTAAATTCACCCTGGTAAAACCAAAATCCAGTGATGTAAAAGCATTGTTGGGTCACCGTAGCCGTTCCGCAGCTGAGCTGCGGGTTCAGGCGCAGTAAGAGGTCACGATGAGTCAGAACGTTTATCAATTTATCGACTTGCAGCGCGTTGATCCGCCCAAAAAACCGCTGAAAATCCGGAAAATTGAATTTGTAGAAATCTATGAGCCTTTCTCGGAAGGCCAGGTAAAAGCGCAGGCTGATCGCTGCCTGGCCTGCGGGAACCCGTACTGTGAGTGGAAGTGCCCGGTTCATAACTACATTCCGAACTGGCTAAAACTAGCCAATGAAGGCCGGATTATGGAAGCTGCAGATCTTTCTCACCAGACCAACAGTCTGCCGGAAGTCTGTGGCCGCGTTTGCCCACAGGACCGTCTTTGTGAAGGGTCCTGTACACTGAATAGTGAATTCGGTGCGGTCACCATCGGTAACATTGAACGTTATATCAATGATAAAGCGATGGAGATGGGCTGGAAGCCGGATATGTCTCACGTTACTCCTACCGGTAAACGTGTCGCTATCATCGGCGCGGGCCCGGCAGGACTGGCTTGTGCAGATGTCCTGACCCGTAACGGGGTAAAAGCCGTAGTTTATGACAGGCATCCGGAAATCGGTGGCTTGCTGACTTTTGGTATTCCTTCTTTTAAATTAGAAAAAGAAGTGATGATTAAACGTCGCGAGTTATTCACCGAAATGGGTATCGAGTTCAAACTCAACACTGAAATCGGCAAAGATGTTCAGCTCAATGACCTGATGGATGAGTATGACTCCGTGTTTCTCGGCGTCGGTACTTACCAGTCAATGCGTGGCGGGCTGGAAAATGAATCGGCACCAGGCGTTTATGATGCCCTGCCTTTCCTGATTGCGAACACCCGTCATACTATGGGCTTCGAGCCACTGGATGATCAGCCTTACATCACTATGCATGGAAAACGTGTGGTAGTGCTGGGCGGTGGTGACACCGCGATGGACTGCGTTCGTACTTCTATTCGTCAGGGCGCCAGCCATGTTATCTGTGCTTACCGCCGCGACGAAGAAAACATGCCAGGCTCGAAACGCGAAGTGAAAAACGCCCGTGAAGAAGGAGTTGAATTCCAGTTCAACCTGCAGCCTCTGGGTGTTGAAATCAACAGCAGCGGCCGGGTCAGTGGTGTGAAAATGGCCCGTACCGAAATGGGACCACCAGATGCAGCAGGCCGTCGTCGTGCAGAAATCGTTGCCGGTTCTGAGCATGTGATCCCGGCAGATGCTGTCGTTATGGCATTTGGGTTCCGCCCGCATAAGATGGAATGGCTGTCAGAGTTTGGTGTAGAACTGGATTCACAGGGCCGCATTATTGCCCCTGAGAAAAGCGACAGTGCCTTCCAGACCAGCAATCCTAAAATCTTTGCCGGTGGTGACGCTGTTCGTGGTTCTGATCTGGTAGTTACTGCTATTGCGGAAGGTCGTAAAGCAGCTGAAGGTATTATGGATTTCCTGGAAGTATAATCCTTAACCGATAACTCCCATCAAAAGGCACATTTATGTGCCTTTTTTTTGTCCAAAACTATGCCGTTGATTCCGGCATCCTTCCGCAAGGATTTAGTTGTCGGGGAGTCCGGAATACCTCAATTTAAAGTATCAAAGGGTGAGCCGCTTTGCTTCAGATAAGAAGCATTAATGGAGTTGTCAGGAAACGCTGATTGCTATCGCCAGGGCCAGTGGTATTGGCCGGGAACGGTCAAATCTGTAGTCCGACAGGAACATCGGTCATGATTGCAGAGAACACCACAGGCAGAGAAACAATCACCGACGCGTTGTAGTAACGGGGCGGAACAGGCTTCATCCGCAGGTCTGACAGAGCTATCCGGGAAAGCTCGCTAATGCGTTACTGTTTGGGGCGGGATCAGTTGCCAGTTTTGTTAATGATGCCTCGCTGCTGGTCAACGACGGGTATAAGTCACTGCAACTGCTGTGAAGAGTGCTATAAAAGAAAACCGGCCACTTATCGTGGCCGGTCCAGGAAGAGGTCTGTGATTATTTAACAATGCGTAAAGCAGGACGGCCACCACCTCTGGGAGGAGGATCGTTGTCGTCATCACTTCCTGAAGTCTCTGCATCGTCCGGCAAATCACCATCGATAACAGACATCATTGTCTCTGACGGAGCTTGCTGTGTCTCATTATCACCCGCCAGTTGTTCATATGCCGGTTCAGGTTCAAACATAGTCCCTGCACCATTTTCCCGGGCATAAATAGCCATGACGGCAACCATAGGCACCACAACCTGACGTGGAACACCACCGAAGCGGGCATTAAAATGCACTTCTTCATTGGTCAGTTCAAGGTTACCCACTGCCCGCGGAGCAATGTTCAATACAATCTGACCGTCCCGGGCATATTCCAACGGAACCATCACCCCGGGCAGATTGATATCGACAACCAGATGTGGTGTCAGATCGTTATCCAGCAACCAGTCATAGAAAGCACGTAGCAGGTATGGACGACGTGCTGTCATTTCAGACATTTCCATAATTAACCCCGAAATTGCAGGCGCATTTCACGTTCAGTTTCGGTCAGCGAAGCCAGGAAAGAATCACGTTCGAACACACGGGTCATATAACCTTTAAGTTCTTTTGAACCCGCACCACTCAGATCTACGCCCATTGACGGCAAACGCCATAACAGCGGTGCCAGATAGCAATCTACGAGGCTAAATTCTTCACTCATGAAGAACGGAGTACGGGAAAATAAAGGAGCAATTGCCAGCAGCTGTTCGCGCAGTTGTTTACGGGCATCGTCAGCTTCCTGAGCGGTTCCTTTTTCGATCAGGAACATCAGGCTGTACCAGTCTTGTTCGATACGGTGCATCATCAAACGACTTTCACCGCGGGCGACAGGATAAACCGGCATTAATGGAGGATGAGGAAAACGTTCATCCAGATATTCCATGATAATGCGTGATTCATACAACGTCAGCTCACGGTCAACCAGAGTAGGGACCGTACAATACGGATTAAGATCTATCAGATCCTGCGGAAGGTTATCCATATCGACCTGTTCAATCTCCACACTAACGCCCTTTTCAGCCAGTACAATGCGCACCTGATGGCTGAAAATATCAGTGAGTCCGGAAAACAGTGTCATTACCGAACGTTTGTTGGCAGCGACAGCCATGAAAACCTCCACTTTGCTCAAAAAGATACTGAGAATAGCCGGCGATAGCCTGCTAACCAGTAAACATAGCGCTTGCAACCTATGCAGATGCGTTCTTTTCAACCATTCCCTGAATTCTGCGCATCGCTTAACTGCTGCCAAGCATAAATTAAGCCGGTAGTTTATCAGATCTTCGTCTGTTTGTGGGGGGTGATTAAAGATTTGCCAATAAAATGCCTGAAATGGCGCAAGTGCAGAGAATAAATCAACAAAAAACCCGCCGAAGCGGGTTTTTGATGCCAACTGATATGCTGCGAAAGCAGCAAACAATTAACGTTTGGAGAACTGTGGACGACGACGTGCTTTACGCAGACCGACTTTCTTACGTTCAACTTTACGTGCATCACGGGTAACAAAGCCCGCTTTGCGCAGTTCTGAACGCAGAGATTCGTCATATTCCATCAGAGCGCGTGTGATACCGTGACGGATCGCACCAGCCTGACCAGAGATACCACCACCTTTAACAGTGATGTACAGATCAAATTTTCCAACCATATCGATCAGTTCCAGTGGCTGACGCACGACCATACGTGCAGTCTCACGACCGAAATACTGCTCTAAAGAGCGCTGATTGATAACGATGTTACCGCTTCCCGGCTTGATAAAGACGCGAGCGGAGGAGCTTTTGCGGCGACCTGTGCCGTAGTTTTGAGTTTCAGCCATTGCCTGTAATCCCGATTAAATGTCAAGAACTTGCGGTTGCTGTGCCGCATGGTTGTGCTCGTTACCTGCGTAAACTTTCAGTTTACGGTACATAGCACGACCCAGCGGGCCTTTTGGCAGCATGCCTTTAACCGCGATTTCAATCACACGCTCAGGACGGCGAGCGATCATCTCTTCGAAGGTCGCTTGCTTGATACCACCGATGTGGCCGGTGTGATGGTAATAAATTTTATCGCTACGCTTGTTGCCGGTAACAGCAACTTTATCAGCGTTCAGAACGATAATGTAATCACCGGTATCAACGTGCGGAGTGTATTCCGCTTTATGCTTACCACGCAGACGACGAGCCAGTTCAGTCGCTAAACGACCTAAAGTTTTGCCTGTCGCATCAACAACATACCAGTCACGCTGGACGGTTTCTGGTTTAGCTGTAAAAGTTTTCATTGAAAAGCTTACCCAAATATAAGTTACACGTTGGTGAAATCCCAAACGCTTAAGTAAACGATTGAGGCTCACACGACCATTTTGCCAGCAAGCCTACCCCTTCGGATAGAATTACCGGATCACAAAGGTTTTTGGGAAAAAAAACCATTTGCCGTAACGTGGGGTCGCAAGATTATAGAGAAGTCGCGATTAAAAATCGACTCTTTTTGCGATAAAATTGCAGCCCCGCGCCCGGACATTCGCATTCAGGGCAAATGAGGGCGGCGCAGAAACTCTTCACTCTGCATCTCCTGCAGACGTGAAAGGCAGCGCTGGTATTCAAATTTCAGCTGATTGCCGACATAAATATCTTCCAGTGCTGCTTCTGCGCAGACGATCAGTTTAACATGTCGTTCGTAAAACTCATCGACTAATGCCAGAAATCGTCTTGCCTGGTCTTCCGTCGTCGTTGTGAGTACCGGCACATTAAACAAAAACACACTATGATAGCGTCTCGACAACTCTATATAGTCTAGCTGGCTACGCCCTTCGCCACAAAGAGTGACAAAATCCAGCGCCACTACACCACCATGCTCCTTGAGAGTTGCCATCTGACGGTGATTCACTTCCAGAACAGGTGATGCTGCCTGTGAGTAATCACAGCCGGCAAGCGCGCCAAACATCGACGCCATCTCTTCAACCGCCTGTGGCGTGACCGGTGTTTTCCATAGATGCGCTGAAGTTAATGTCCTCAGACGATAATCAATCCCTGCATCCACATTCATCACATCACAGTGACGATTAATCTGTTCGATTGCCGGTAAAAAACGAGCCCTTTGCAAACCATTACGATACAGATCATCGGGGGGAATATTTGATGTTGCTACCAGTGTAATTCCACGTTCAAACAAGGCTTCCATCAGGGTTCCAAGTAACATGGCATCGGTAATATCAGAGACAAAGAACTCATCAAAACACAATAAATCGGTTTCTGATTTGAAGCGGTCTGCAATTATCAGTAACGGGTCGCTGTGCCCCTGCAACTCGGTGAGTTGTTCATGTACCCGCAGCATAAAACGATGGAAATGTAAGCGAAGTTTTCTCTCACCAGGAATAGACTGAAAAAACAGATCCATGATCCAGGTTTTCCCACGGCCCACCCCTCCCCACATATACAGCCCCCGAACCGGGGTTATCTCATCCTGTTTACTCTTGCCCAGTAATCCGGAAAGGCGGCCAAACATCCCTTTTTTTGGGGGTGTCTGTGCATCACTTTGTGAGGTAAAAGACTGATAAATCGAATCCAGTCGGGTAATTGCCGCCTTCTGTACGTCATCAGGCTGAAAAGCGCCACGGTTAAGCTCTTGCTGATACAGGACCAGGGGTGATGTCATTTGCATTTTTCTCAGCTATCCGGAAAAGTCCGTTTGTTGTCGTTTGACGAAAAAAAAACCGTTATACAGTACGACAGCCTGACGCAGGATTCCACTTCCGGGAGATTAACGGGTATAGTGACTAGTATTGAAGTAGGTTATCTTCTTGTTGTTAACTGATTATCATGCAGTAGAAAATCGTTGTGCCCTGAAGAACAACGGAAATTAGGGGAGTCATTATGACCTGGGAATATGGGCTAATCGGATTAGTAATTGGGCTTGTCATTGGCGCTGTTGCTATGCGCTTTGGAAATAAAAAATTACGTGAGCAACGTAACGTTCAGTATGAGTTGGAAAAATCCAAAGCTGAACTGGAAGAGTACCGTAAAGAACTGACCGGCCATTTTGCACGCAGTGCCGAATTGCTGGATAACATGGCACACGATTACCGCCAGCTTTATCAGCACATGGCGAAAGGCTCAAACGATCTGTTACCTAATTTACCCGGTGATCAGAATCCATTTGCCTGGCAGGATACTGAAGCTGAAGCGGATAATGATCAGGCTCCTGTACAAATCCCACGGGATTACTCTGAAGGCGCTTCAGGGTTGCTGAGAAGCGGCCCGGTGAACCACAAATAATCGTCCGGGCGCATTTATGCGCCCGGGTTGTTTCCGCTTTCGCCATTGCGTACTCCGGCAATGTCTTACCCTTAACCGTGAGAACATCTGCAAAATGAAAAAACTATCACCGTTACTGCTTGCTATGGCGTTGAGTGCCGGGCTGAATTTCTCTTTTTCACTGCCTGCGCACGCCAGCCTCCCATTTAAGGTTGAGGGTCAACAGCTCCCTTCACTGGCTCCAATGCTGGCACAGGTTTTGCCGGCAGTAGTCAGCGTTAAAGTGAGTGGTATTCAGCCAGCATCTAATGATCAGAATATCCCTGAGCCATTGAAAAAATTCTTTGGACAGCAGCCACAGCAAAATCCTCAGGGCCAGCCATTTGAAGGACTGGGTTCAGGTGTGGTCATTGATGCCCAGAAAGGTTATATCCTGACCAACTACCATGTTATCAATGGCGCCACTAAAATCACGGTAGAACTAAGTGATGGCAGTGATTACACCGCCAAACTGATCGGCAGTGACAGCCAGTCAGATATTGCATTACTGCAGATCAGTAATCCCAAAAATCTGACCCAGATTAAAATCGGTAACTCGGACCAACTACAAGTAGGTGACTTTGCGGTTGCTATTGGTAACCCGTTTGGACTGGGGCAAACCGCGACTTCCGGTATTATCTCGGCCCTTGGCCGTAGCGGTCTGAATATCGAAGGTCTGGAGAACTTTATCCAGACTGATGCTGCCATTAACCGTGGTAATTCAGGTGGAGCCCTGGTTAACCTGCGCGGTGAGTTAATTGGTATTAACACCGCAATTCTGGCATCCGGCGGTGGAAATATCGGTATCGGGTTTGCTATCCCCGGTAATATGGCCATCAATATTGCCGATCAGTTGATCAAATACGGTAAGGTGAAACACGGCCAGTTGGGAATCAAAGGGACTGATCTCACCTCGGATATGGCCAAGGCCTTCAACGTGAATGTCAGCCATGGTGCGTTTGTTGCTCAGGTATTACCAGGTTCCGCGGCAGATAAAGCAGGCATTAAAGCTGGCGATATTATTACCACCCTGAATGATAAGGCGATTTCCGGATTTGCCGAATTGCGGGTCAAAGTAGGAACCACAGCCCCGGGTGAAAAAGTTCGGCTGGGATTATTGCGTGATGGCAAAACCGTCAATGTCGTGGTCACTCTGGATCAAAGTGATTCCACGTCTGGTGCATCGGCCACGTTACCGCAACCTGCATTCCAGGGCGCTGAATTTGGTGACGGAGAAACTGCTGATAAGCAGAAAGGCGTGAAAGTAACGTCGGTCGCCAAACAAAGTGCTGCCGAACAGGTTGGCCTGCATACCGGTGATATCATTGTCAGTATTAACCGTCAGCGGGTACAAAGCCTTGATGAACTGAAAAAAGTGCTCGATACCAAACCGGATGTTATTGCCCTGAACGTCATTCGTGGTAAAGACAGTATCTACCTGTTAATGCGTTAAAAAGCACTGATAACGGCTGCCACAAGCGAATACCCGTGTCGGCCGTTATCATGTTATTCTAAGCCACCCTTTCCCATGGCAAAGCAACCGGCATGCTACTCAAATTATTACGTTCGGTGATTATCGGCCTTATCGTGGCAGTAGTGATACTGCTGGTGATGCCTGGATTCCACTATGGAAGCCGTCTGCTGGCACTGGCTAACCATTCAGATGATAGTGCCGAAGAACCGGTTGTCAGTTTTAGTCAGGGTGTACGACGGGCCGCACCTGCGGTCGTTAACGTCTACAACCGCAATACTCAAACCAATAACAGCCGCGGGATTACCACTCTGGGTTCCGGGGTGATCATGAATAACAAAGGCTACATTCTGACCAACAAGCATGTCATCAATAATGCGGATCAAATAATTGTTGCCTTACAGGACGGACGTTTCTTCGAAGCAACACTGGTAGGTTCAGATACCATGACCGACCTCGCGGTTTTGAAAATTTCAGCCACCAATTTACCGGTCATTCCTATCAACCCGAAACGAATCCCTCATATTGGTGATGTGGTGATGGCTATTGGCAACCCGTATAACCTGGGACAAACCGTAACTCAGGGCATTATCAGTGCTACCGGACGCGTAGGATTGAGTTCATCCGGACGACAGAACTTTCTGCAAACCGATGCTTCAATCAATCAGGGAAATTCCGGCGGAGCGCTGATCAACTCACAAGGTGAGCTGATGGGGATAAACACTCTGACGTTTGATAAAAGCAGCGACGGAGAGACTCCGGAAGGTATTGGTTTTGCGATCCCGACGGCTTTGGCGACTCAGATCATGGATAAGCTTATCCGCTACGGCCGGGTGATCCGTGGATTTATCGGGATAACCACACGGGAAATTCCGGCCCTCAATGGCCACGGTAACAGCCTTGATAAAATACAGGGAATTGTAGTCAGTAAAGTTGCCCCCGGGGGCCCGGCAGAACAGGCAGGCATACAAGCTAATGACCTGTTATTAAGCGTAAATGGTAAACCTGCAGTCTCTGCACAGGAAACAATGGACCAGGTGGCTGAAATTCGCCCGGGTACAGTAATTCAGGTTGAATTGCTGCGTAATGATAAAAAGATGACTATTCCTGTCACCATCCGCGAATTTCCTCAGGACAACGGTGCAGCTAACTCCTCTACCTCACCTTAATGAATAATAATGGCCTGCCGCTGGTAAGCGGCGGGTCATATCTGTCCCGCCTGCCTGCGCCTGATTTTTTATCCATTTTTCCTGCAGGATTACTCTGCGCTATTACCGGTTTTCTACCGAACACTCAGCCCTTAAGACAACCAATATCAGAGCTAAACAAACTATAATTTGATACGTTGCAATATAAAAAACCATTAAATAGTAGTTATCTGGCTATTTGGACTATTTGAAATTTATTTGCTAGAATCCGCGGCTGGCGCTTTCCTGTCATTTTACATCGACTCACTGATTGCATAAAAATTCATTCAGGTGCATAATCATGTAAATATCCCTGTGGGATCTCTTTTTATTACTCATGGTAGCCTATGCGAACCTCCTCTAAACAAGAAGATTTAATCAGAGCTTTTAAAGCACTGCTAAAAGAAGAAAAGTTTAGTTCTCAGGGCGAAATTGTAGTTGCTCTTCAGGACGACGGCTTTAACAACATAAACCAGTCTAAAGTCTCACGGATGCTGACAAAGTTCGGTGCGGTACGTACACGAAATGCAAAAATGGAAATGGTTTACTGTTTGCCGGCAGAACTGGGCGTTCCAACGACCAGTAGTCCACTGAAAAACCTGGTATTAGATATTGATTATAACGATGCTCTGGTCGTTATTCATACCAGCCCGGGCGCCGCTCAGTTAATTGCCAGGCTGCTCGACTCACTGGGAAAAGCAGAGGGTATTCTTGGAACAATTGCCGGTGATGACACTATCTTTGTTACCCCCTCACGCAACTTTACCGTGAAAAAACTTTACGATGCCATTCTGACCCTGTTTGAACAGGAGCTCTAAGTCAGGCATTCCGGCATCTCTACGATGCCGGTAATCAACACCGCTTACCCTTTTCCCACACATCTTCTTTGGCAGTACTTTCCTGTGTTCCTGTGTTCCTGTGTTCCTGTGTTCCTGTGTTCCTGTGTTCCTGCAGGCAGCCGAACCAATATGACAAAGGTATTACCCGCCCGCAAAAAGGCACTTTATGTTAAGTTATCATAAGCTTATGTTATTACTGATAAAAAGATAGGTAAGGTTAAAAGACCGTCAATTTTTAGTTTAAATTGTTATAAAAAATACCAGGTAATCGCTTTCATTTGCAAAAACATTATTAGCAAATCATTAATTTCTTACGTTATCAGATCTATAATGCGCTTCGTGATCTGAGTCACAAAATTAAAAATTAACGAGGAATGCATTGTGAATATAAAAGCCGGCCTGGCGATGGTGAGCGTTTTATCTGCTCTTTCATTTAGTACTTTTGCTGCGCAGTCTGTCAGCAGCGAACAGGCTCAGGGCATGCAGTCTCTTGGCGTTATTACCGTCAGCGGAATCGATGCCTCCCCTTCGGATATTAATGAACAATTAAATAATAAAGCAGAGCTATTGGGCGCAAAAGCCTATCATGTCACCGAAGCGTATATTAATGGCAACTATCATGAAACTGCCATAATTTATAAATAATAAAGTGCTAAATAATAGTTCTTATAAAAATAATTCGGCTTGATATTTTCTGTTCAAAAGAAACATTGCCTGCAATATTTGTCATAAGAAAAGATAAGAGTTAGTCATTAAAAAATAATAAAATCTATGGTTAACATGCCGGAGTAATATATTCGGTTGTAATACACAGAAGTTTAAAGAATTATAATAAATGTAAGTTGCCGGCCACTAACCGAAATTTACACAATAATACTAAAGTAACGTCAGCTTCGCCCCCTTATCGGGGGCTTTTTTATTTCTGATCATCCGGGGAATAGTACGAACCAAAGATGCCCTGACTGCGTAACTCACTAAGCCATCGTGATATTTTTCCGGAACAGCAGCCTTGCAACTAAGGCGGGCACAGCATCAGATATTAATCATAGTGTTCTGATAGCGCGACAAAATATCGGCCAGCCGATGCACAGGTTCCGTTACCGACACCGGGGCTGAGTATTGTTCAAGCTTTTGCTGATAAATCTCAAACTCCTGCAGCAACCGGTGATAATAGTAGCGTTTCTTCTCCTCACTATGAGATGAAATGATTCTGTCTCCGGTATAGCGCAAGCGGCGATGGAATTCAGACAAATCAGCAATCTGTGGAATATCAGCCTTACGTAAACGTTGGTGACTGATAATTAAAGTCAACGCCAGGCGGTATTTATCAATATCGCCGGGAAACAGATTTAATAACAGAAATAGTTGCTGATATAGAGAAGGGAGATGATTTTCCCTACGCCTTTCCGGGTTTGTCGTTAATGCAGAGACTGCAGCATACATAAACCGGTTAAGAATTTTGCGTCCGGTACGGGCTTTGGATTTATCACGGATCAGCAATATCACCATCATAGATACAAAACATCCAATAACCTGACCCAGTGCACTGTCAATAAACGTATTAATGGAAAAACTCATCGGGTTACTGAGCACTAAAATATTGAGCGTACCAATAAATGCTCCCAGAGTACCCAGTTGGCGCCGCTGGATAAAAATTCCGCAGACAAAAGCCAAAGTGCCCATAATCAGACACAGCAAAAACAGGCTTTGCTGGCTGCCCGGCATTAGGAATACGTAGTAAATCGCTCCCAAAGGCACTGCCACAGACATACCATACAGGAAATCTTTTGCCATCATCAGAGGGTTAGGCAGACGCATCGCCAGTGAAGTCACAACAGCCAACATCACCATACAGGCACTGCCGGCGCTCCAGCCAGTATATAACCAAAACAACGATCCCAACGCCGTCGCAGCAAAAGTACGGATTCCGTTAATCATTGCTGGATGGGTTTCTGCGGAACGGACATGAACTTCGCCTTCACTTTGCAGAATAGTTTCTTCGGTTTTATTAATTCGTGCGTTGCTTTGAATACCTTTCATCAACAGCAAATACTCAGAAGCAGCACCCACCCAACTACTAAGGGTTACCGGAATATCGGAGGTTTCATTCAGTGTCAGTAAACGTCGCAAATCTTTAAGTTGTTTGCGGAATTCTACAATATTGCTGACATCCTGATCGATGAGCTGATGAAAAGCCTCCGGTACATAGTGTTCCCGCGTATTTTGGATAAGGAACGTTTCTGCCGCCTGGGTAATCATGGTGAGTGATAATGTGTGTAACATTTTCATGCGCCGGCTGGCATTACGCCAGTGGCTGGATTCCATCCGCAACTGACTGCGCATACCGCTAAAAGCACTGGTCCGGCGTACCAGCGCATTCCACGCTTTATCCAGTTCTTCTTTGCTTTTGTGCCTGACACACAACTGTAGCAGTTGATAATGGGCTAACAATAAAGATTCGACTTCCTGATCGACCACTTTTTTGATCGAGCGGGGAGAGAAAATCATATCGGCAACGATAGCGCAGACAATACCGATGATAATTTCACAGCAGCGTTCTACCGCAAAGCGAGGTACCAGTTGCAGAGTACCGCTGGCATCTACCGTTACGATGATAATCAGTGCCGTATAACCTGCCAGGCCCAGGGCATAAGAGTTTTCCACCCGGATCATCGATGACCACCAGACACAGAATCCTGACCATAAGCAGCACAGCAACAGCATGACAACCGGGGCCCGTGCTGTGAAGATCATGATAGTCAGTGCAGCCAGGCAACCAATAAAGGTCCCGATGATACGCAGTATTCCACGATGTCGCAGAGCACCGGAATAAGGGTCACCACCGGCAGCAAATGCCTGACCACCGGCAACAATGCCGGCAGTCATTACCGCCCAGCGCGGGGTTTCTAAATTACAATAGAAACCCACGATAAGCGCCAGCAGGATAGCAAAGGTTAATTTAACCGGAAAACGAAAATACTGAACCATCGCTCCCCCCGATTAACCAAATTCTCTTAATCTATTTAGCAGACCTGAGATAAACGTAGGTTTTTCATGAGGGCGATCTTTTTCACCAGTCACAACCACAGTGGCAGTGGTGCCTGAAGGGAAGCGGTTACCCGGTTGTTGATCTAGATGAATGCGCACCGGCACACGTTGCGCCAGCCTGACCCATTCAAGATCGGAGTCAACCGTTGCCATTCCTTTAGAGTCAACCGTACTGCTACTGTTGGTTACCCCGGCGGCGATACTATCCACAGTGCCACGCAGGGTGACATTGCTGCCCAGTGGAGTGATTTCAGCCCGGTAACCCGGTTTAACACCATCCAGTTTGGTCTCTTCCATATAGGCAATAACATAGAAAGACTGAGCTTTAACCAGAGCCACCGCCACTGAACCACGGGTAATAAACTCTCCCCCGAAGACAGTCAGGTTTGTCACCCAACCATCTGAAGGCGCCTGGACATCGGTACGGGTCAGATCAATCTGAGCTAAATCACGTGCCGCGACAGCCTGCGCCAGCTGATGCTCGCTGGTTTGTAAATCATTATTAGCCTGATCGACGGTTTCTTTCGACAATGCCAGAGTACCTATCTTATTACGACGTGCGGCTTCACGACGTTTTTCCGCCACGACTGCCTGATAGTATTCAACATTTGCCTGAGCTTCATCCAGCGCCTCCTGGAAACGCGGACGGTCGACAATAAACAGTGTCTCGCCTTTCTTAACGAACTGGTTATCGTGAACTTTGACTTCACTAACCAGTCCCGTGACATCAGGAGAGATTGCAACCACATCTGCAGCAAATTTGGCATCCCTGGTCCAGGGTGACTCGGTGTAGTAGACCCAGGCCCTGAATACGATGATGATGGCAATGACCACCAGAATCAGGGTTATCGCATAGCGTGCGATTTTTCTTATAAGCGTTTTCACTGAAACCTCAGACCATTAAGCTGGAGACAAAATAAAAGACACAGCAATACAGCGCTGTGTTAAAAAGAGAAGGATGCCAGACAAGATCATAGATCCCGCTGGGGGTCAGGATCCTCTTCACCAGCCAGAACAGCAGCAGTGAAAGGATCAGTTCTACGAAAATGGGCGGAAAAGATAGCCCAAAGACGACTAAAACCGGATGCACACTCATTTTAAACCCTTTGGAATTAAGACATTACACCCGGGCAACCAGGAATGGTGGTTATCAGCACCAGGGCAAACACTCTCTGATGGCCGGCTAACCACAAGCATATGTCAAAACACATGAATTTGTATAACTTAAGACGGTACGGTAAGTACGTAAATTATTGACCGGATCTCATTATAGTAACGTGTCTGATAGTTAGTTTTCTACATTCTGTGACATAAATCACTTTTAATTCAGAGTTAACAATGGAACGTTTAAAAGGTATGTCAGTTTTTGCGAAAGTGGTTGATCTAGGCTCTTTCACCGCTGCCGCACGCCAGTTGCACCTGAGTGTCTCATCCGTCAGCCAGACTATCGCGAAACTTGAAGATGAACTGCAGGTCAAACTGCTCAATCGCAGCACCCGTAGTATCGGATTAACTGAAGCTGGCAGGATTTATTACCAGGGATGCAAGAAAATGCTGAGTGAGGCAGCACAGGTGCATGAACAGCTGTATGCCTTCAATAACACGCCAATAGGTACCCTGCGAATTGGCAGCACCACCACAATGGCAAGAATTGTATTATCGCCAATGACAGCAAAATTGCTGAACGACTATCCGGGACTAAGCGTTAACCTGATTACCGGCAATCCTTCTCCGGACCTGATCGCCCACGGGCTGGATTTAGTTATCAGAGCAGGGAATCTTGAGAGTTCTGCACTATTTTCACGGCGGCTGGGCAGTATGCCTATGGTACTTTGCGCCTCCACCCGTTTTCCCGAACTGCGAAACCTGCCAGCACGGCCTGAAGAGTTAGAAAGCTTTGTCTGGCTGGAATACAGCGTTTATCCCTACAACGAATTTGAGCTGACAGGCCCGGATGGCCAGACTTTTAATCTGTCACCAAAAGGACGTTTTGCAACCAATGATCCGCTCAGCCTGATTGGCTGGTTAAAGGCAGGCTCTGGTATTGCCTATATGCCGCTGATGTGGGTACTCGATGACGTGAAACAAGGTGAAATAGAGATCCTCTATCCCCAGTATCAGTCGAAGCCCCGGCCGGTATATGCGCTTTATACCGAAAAAGATAAACTGCCATTAAAAGTGCAGGTTTGTATCGACTATCTCACCGAATACTTCCGGGAGATGGCATTGAAATATCAGGAATACAGCAGCAGAAGCTAAAACGCACAGCCTTTTCAGGCTGTGCGTTAATCGGGCAGCGCCGTAAATCAGGCAGTACCACCCACCGTCAGTTTATCCAGTTTTAAGGTTGGTTGCCCGACACCCACTGGCACGCTCTGCCCATCCTTACCGCAGACACCCACGCCTTTATCCAACGCAAGATCGTTACCAACCATAGAGATCTGCTGCATTGCTTCGATTCCGGAACCAATAAGCGTAGCTCCTTTGACCGGCGTGGTGATTTTGCCTTTTTCAATCAGATAGGCTTCAGAGGTTGAGAATACAAATTTCCCTGAAGTAATATCCACCTGGCCGCCACCAAAGTTAGGGGCATACAGGCCAAACTCCACACTTTCAATAATATCCTGTGGCGTGGATTGCCCTGCCAGCATATAAGTGTTGGTCATACGCGGCATCGGCAAATGAGCATATGATTCACGACGCCCGTTACCGGTTGGCGCAACGCCCATCAGGCGGGCATTGAGCTTATCCTGCATATAACCTTTAAGAATGCCGTTCTCTATCAATACATTATACTGACCTGGCACACCTTCATCATCGATTGCCAGCGAACCCCGGCGGCCAGACATCGTTCCGTCATCAACCACAGTACATAGTTCTGAGGCTACCAGTTGCCCGACTTTGCCGCTAAATACTGACGTTCCACGCCGGTTAAAATCACCTTCAAGTCCGTGACCCACCGCTTCATGTAACAGGACTCCTGGCCAGCCAGCACCCAGAACTACCGGCAATGCTCCGGCAGGCGCAGCAACCGCAGATAAATTCACCAGTGCCATACGCACCGCTTCTTTAGCCCAGGCATCGGCACGAACTTCGCCTGATTCATCAGCAAGGAAAAATTCATATCCGGTACGGGCACCGCCACCACTGGCGCCGCGTTCACGTTTACCCTGATCTTCCACCTGAACACTGACAGAGAGTCTGACGAGCGGACGAATATCTGCTGCCAGCGTGCCATCAGTGGCCGCAACCAGAATTTGCTCGTAAACCCCGCTCAGGCTGACACTGACTTCCTGTACCCGGGAATCTGCAGCACGCGCAGTTTTATCCACACGGTGCAGCAGCGCAATTTTGTCTTCACGGGTCAGGCTGTCTAACGGATTTAACGCCGGATACAAAGGTGTATGGGAGACTTCTGCCAGTGTTTTCACTTTCCCGTTACCGGATTCGCGAACAATACTGCGCGCGGCTTCGGCACTCTGATGCAGAGCTTTCAAAGTCAGCTGATCAGCATAAGCAAAGCCGGTTTTCTCACCGCTGATCGCCCGGATACCCACACCCTGATCAATATTCCACGAACCGTCTTTAATGATGCCATCTTCCAGGCCCCAGGATTCGTGGTAACTTGACTGGAAATAAAGGTCGGCATAATCCAGGCGGCGTTCTGAAAGCTGGCCTAACAGGGAAAATAAATCCTGCTGTTTAATATTATTAGCAGTTAGCAGGTGCTCACTTACCAGATTCAGTGTCATCATTTTTCACTCGTATAATCACGTTTAGATATAGCCTGCTGCAATTCTGCTCTGCCGTCAAATTTGTGTCATTCGGCGGTCCGCGGCTTGCGTAAAACCTCATGAATCTGCGGATCGTCCATGGTACCGTCGATGTGATAGCGCAGGAGGGAAATTTTATTCCACAGTGGCGCTAAAACCTTACTGGCAGCGAATACCGCCGCCCCGACTACCGGATTAATAACAAAAGCTGTCGCGACCCCTACTGATGCAGAAAGCTCAGGAGCCACTACTGCTTCAAAATCCAACCGGCGCCGGACGAAGTCGGCCTGTCCCTGCATAGCAATATCAGCTTCCAGCCCGTCAATCAGTAAATTATCTGTATGCAGGACGCCATTCTCTATCCAGGCGGTACCGTTTACAGAGTCAAAATAGAAACCTTTGTTACTAAAAGTATCTTTAAAATCAAAGCTTAACTTACGTAACAGCGCATCAACACTGACCAGCCGCAGCAGTTGCCCGGCCCGACCGGTACTGACATTTTCAATCACACCTTTACCAGTATGCAGTTTCAATATACCACTCAGTGTAGAGATTTCGGGCTTCCACGGCACATTTCGCCAATGCAAATCATAGTCAAGCTTTAGTGGCGCTTCTCTGACCGGAGTAGACGTACCAAACCACTGCGTCATCTGACCTATATCATCACTGATCAGTTGGCCTTTTAAGGCTGAACGTGTCGCTCCTGGAATATTATCCCATTCGCCGTTTACCTTAAGTGTGGCATGTCCGGTCTTAACCTCTCCATTAGTGAGTACTAACTTACTCCCTGACGGCGACAGATGGGCGGAGATCTTCCCAAAATTCTGTCCTGCGAACCAGCATTGCTGACAGTTCAGCTGTAATGCCGGCCACTGGTTAAAACTGAGCTTAGCAGGATCAGAAATTTGACCACTCAGTGCACTCCCCGAAGAGGATTGTGGGTTGTAATAGAGATAATCAAGATTCAGCCGCCACGGCTGATGATGATTTATATCCAGCTCACCACGAATTTCTTTGCCGGATGCAGTAACAGTAGTATTACCAGCCATCGACTCTGCCAGAGACACAGTTAAATCATTCCACTGCTGACCACCCAGGCTTAGCGAAGGTGTATGCAATTCGAAATCACCCGGCAATTGCACATGGTTCCCTGCACTACGTAACTCATTGCTGTCACTGTTATTATTACTTAACAGTCCCAGCCACTCTTCCCCGTTAATTACCGGTAAATTCACGACCATCGCGGCCTTGTCCGGAAGAGGCGGAGTCCGGGTTGTGTGGTCTTTCCAGGTCCCCCGTTCAAGTCTCAGTTGTGGCGTCAGCAACCAGCGGCTGACAAAATGCTGGTCGCCTTTAACACTGCCACTCAACATAAAGCTTTGCAGGTTACCATTTACATTGACCACAACCGGCAGATGCCCTCCGGCAGGCTTATCTAACGGAGATGGTAAGTGACTACTCACTCCACCAGCATCCCCGCTAATATTGACCTTATAACTTGCTTCGCCATGATATGGCAGGCTGATAGCCACATTACCGTTCCAGGGAAGATTACCCTTCAGACGTGAACGCAGCGCCGCAGGCAACACAGAAATAGATTCAGGATGCCATACAGATTGCAGACCGACATTCACCGCAAAATCATCTTTTTGTTCGAGCGTCGAGAAGTTAAACGTCACCGGCTGCCCATACCACTGCGCCTGAATAGGATCACTGGTCAGCGCACCATTAATGTAGCGGAAATTACCGTGAAGATTTTTTAGCGTAGTCTTTAATGGCTGGATAAACAGGTCGTTGTTATTAAAGGCAACATTCCCCGTGGCAGTCACCAACTGGCCATTCAGCGGGATATCCAGATTGAGATGCCCGCTGACCTTGCCTTTAATTTGTAACTCTGCCAGTGCCGCAGCCAGAGACTTAGCCAATGGGGTTTGTTTGAAATAATCATGAATATCAGTACCACTCCCCGTAACATCGCCATTGATAATCAGTTTTTCCTGCTGGTAGTCCGGAATGTCTGCAGTAACATTGGCGGCAGTCGCATTGCCCAGCTGTGCTACCGGCGCTTTCATCCACAATCCGTCATTCGCAAAATCCAGGTCGATATTCAGATGGTTAAGTGCAGGCCACTCTGGCTGAAAAGCATAAGTGGCATCCCGTAACGGAACACTCACCTGAAACATGCCTTCGTTATGGCGGAATGGGAAATCATGAGGATTACCGGCGAAAATCAAAGTCGCGTTACGGGTCATCCCCCCTTTAATTGCCCCGCTCAGATAATCTGTCAGGTTTTTGCCCATCAGGTGTTGCGGGAAATAGCGCCACGCATCACCGGCATCCGATACGTTAATACCAGCCAGAATATCCAACCGGGGTTTCCCGCCTTTTAGCTGCTGATAGCGAAAATCACCACGAGTATCCACGGAACGGGCACTGGCTTTCAGATTTTTACCTTCAAGGAGTAAATTACCGCCACGGGTATCCCATTCGAGATCACCGGAAAATTGTTGCATATCCAGCGGGGCCCGAAACTCATCCCCAACAGTAATATTTTGGGGTTCACCGGAGATAGTCAGCTGCCCATGATCAAAGCTACCACTCCCCGAACCAGACAAGCCCGTAATCGCCGGCACTGATTCCCAGTTTTGCCAGCTAAGATTATGCCAGTTAGCCTGGAAGCGGCTGGTTTGCGGATCCGACGGCGTAAAATCAATTGCCAGGCTGTCCACGGTACCTTGTGGCTGCAATGACTGCCAGTGATCGGCCAGTTCAGGTGCCAGTGGTGCCATAAGCGGCACCAGTGAAGCCATGCGCTGCAAATCAAGATGAGTCGCCCTGACTCTGATTTCGGAAGCATCAGCGGCACTCAGTAAATTATTCTGTTCAGGCTGCCAGTACAGTGACAATTGCCCCTGAGGCCAGCGCTGCTGATCTGTTTCGATACCGGTCTGGGGAATGGATAACGCCCATCCTTTACCTGCTTTTGAAAGATGAGCAGTTAAATTATCGACTGTTAACTGATGTTGCTGTTGACCGGCCTGCCAGCTGGCACTGCCCTTACTTAATAGCAGGTCACCTGAATCGACAGCACCGTCTTTCAGATTAATCCATGCCGTCAGGCTAAAATCAGCACTCTGCAAAGTCGTATTGTCATGTATCCAGCGACCAAGCCAGGGTTTCACATCCACCGCATCTGCCTGCAACCAGATACGACCACTGTCGATCAGCTGCTTTTCATCCTGCAGATCAAGCCGCACCTGAACAGCCCCATGCTGCCCGGTGAAACTGGTCAGCCCTACTTCACCTTCAGCCCTGTGGCGTTTCCGCTCATTAAACCAGGTCAGCTGTGGGATAGCTAACTGCACCTGCTGACCTGAAGGAGAAGGAAAGGTAATATTACTGTCGCGCAACACAAAGTGGTCAAACTGGCGGAGAAACAGACTCTGTAGCTGTTTGGGGGCCACATGCCCGTTACTGCTGGCAGAAGATTGTGGTAACGAAGGAAGGTCCAGATGCAGCTGCCAGAAAGTCAAATCGCGAAACTGCAATCGCGCGTGAAGCAAAGACTGCCAGACATCCAGCGCCAGCCGGACATGTGAAACTGTCAGGGTGGTACCGTCATCAAGTGTACTGTGCAGATCTTTAATTTCGACAGAAGGGCCAAAGGTTTCCCAACGACCTGAGAGCTCACTCGCCTGAATGTGGCTGTCAGTGGCCGACGAAACGGCCGACAGTATCTCAGTACGATACTGATTCATATAAGGCATCAGGATACGGAGGCCACTGATCAGCAACGCAACGATCACGATCAGCGTAGCAACTATCAGTGATAATATCCCCGGCAAACGCCTCACACACATCTCCTTGATTTACACTTATTACTCAGATCCGGATATACAGAACACAAAACTACCTGCGGCCGGGCCGCTGATATTGCATTATAGCCGATCGACAACTTAACATCCCTGTTAACGCGCAAGACTTTCCTCGTAAGATTCAGGAAGTCACATCATAACGACATCAAACTGTTCCTGGGTATACAATGGTTCCGCGTGTATTTTTACCGTTTTGCCAATAAAAATTTCCAGCTCTGCAAGCGCGTGCGACTCTTCACTTTTCAGAGTTTCGGCAACCCGCGGTGAAGTATAAACCAGGAAACGATCGGTATCGTATGCATGGTGGACCCGCACAATTTCTCGCATAATTTCATAGCACACTGTTTCGACGGTTCTGACTGAACCGCGTCCCTGGCAGGTAGGGCACTGGCCACATAACACATGCTCAAGACTTTCACGGGTTCGCTTGCGGGTCATTTCTACCAGCCCCAACGCAGAAAACCCATGGATTCCGGTTTTCACCCTGTCGCGGTTTAGTGCCGTTTCAAGCGAATGCAGTACCCGACGACGATGCTCTTCATCAGACATATCAATGAAATCGATAATTATGATCCCGCCAAGATTACGTAACCGCAGCTGCCGTGCAATCGCCTGGGTGGCTTCGACATTGGTATTAAAGATAGTCTCTTCAAGATTACGATGCCCGACAAACGCCCCGGTATTAATATCAATGGTGGTCATAGCTTCGGTCTGATCAATAATCAGATAACCGCCAGATTTCAGCTCAACTTTACGTTCCAGTGCCCGCTGAATTTCATTCTCAACATCGAACAAATCAAAAATCGGCTGCTTGCCGGAATAGAGTTCCAGTTTACGGGTGATTTCCGGCATATATTCAGCGGTAAAGTCCAGCAGCAACTCGTAAGTCTGCCGTGAATCAATACGAATACGATCCAGCTCTGCTTCAGCAAAATCTCTGAGTACCCGCTGGGCCAGGGCCAGCTCACCATAGAGTAACGAACGTGTCTGGTTGCGTTTTTTACGCTCAGAGACTTTACCCCATAATCGTTTCAGAAATGCGGCATCGCGGGCCAGCTCAGTTTCGCCCACGCCTTCGGCGGCAGTTCGGATAATAAAGCCACCGTTTTCGTCACAATAGTCCGCCACGACTTTTTTCAGCCGCTCTCGTTCCTGTTCACTCTCGATACGCTGGGAAACACCGACGTGGGAAGCTCCGGGCATAAAGACCAGGTAGCGGGAAGGTAGCGTGATATCGGTGGTCAGTCTTGCTCCTTTAGTCCCTAAAGGATCTTTCACCACCTGAACCATCAGGTCCTGTCCCTGGCGCACCAGCTCAGCGATATCACGGACATTGAATTTTTTCTGTTCATCACCGGCGACACATTCAGTGTGCGGCATGATGTCTGAAGCGTGGAGGAAGGCGGCTTTGTCCAGCCCGATATCGACAAATGCGGCCTGCATACCAGGTAAGACGCGGCTGACTCTGCCTTTGTAGATATTTCCGGCAATACCCCGGCGGGATTCTCTGTCAATATGGATTTCCTGCAGGATACCACCGTCGATATAAGCCACACGGGTTTCTGAAGGAGTGACATTTACAAGTAATTCAGCCGTCATGTTGATCCTTTTCCGCCGCTAAAAGTTGTAACTGATCGAGCAGCTCTTCTGTTTCCACCAGCGGCAGCCCAACAACTGCATGATAGCTGCCGTCGATAGATCTGACGAAGCGCCCACCTTTTCCCTGAATACCGTAGGCCCCCGCCTTATCCATAGGTTCCCCGCTGGCAATATATTGTGTAATGTCACGGGCATTCAGATGACGAAAAGTGACCCGGGTGGTCACACTGGTAGTAAGGCTGTGCTGGCGATTAGCAACTGTAACAGCAGTAATCACCTGGTGTGTTTTCCCCGACAGTTCGTTCAGCATCAGACGTGCATCCTCTTCACTACGGGGCTTTTCCAGCACTTTGCCTTCAGAGACAACGATAGTATCCGCACCAATAACCGGCAAGTTCCGGGGTGCCACCCTGACCCCTGCCAGGGCTTTCTCTGCTGACAGACGAGATACATATTCCTGCGGAGACTCACCTTCACGACGAAGCTCTTCAACATCGGTAATCAGACGTTCAAAAGCGAAGCCTAACAAGGCAAGTAATTCCTGACGACGCGGGGATGCAGAGGCAAGATATAAACTGTGCATGGATTCACTCACTGAACAGCAAACTGATAACGAATTTTTCGCATTAGCAGGAACAACCAGGGCCAGAGCACACCATTGACAACTCCGCCCCAGAAAATCTCTGGCCGGAAAGCCACATCACTGACCAAAAACTCCGCCCAGAACACCACAACATCCACGAATAACGATAAGACCGTCACCATGCAGGCTTGCTGCCAGAGTGCCAGATTGCGGAATAACTGAAATTTATATGCCACCAGATATGCCACCAGACTTAACGCCAGTGCCCTGACTCCCAGGGTTGAACCGACGATAAGATCCATCACCGCACCCAGAAAGAAACCGGTACCTACATTGACCCGGTGAGGTAATGCCAGTACCCAGTACAGCAGAATCAGCAATAGCCACGATGGCCGGAACATATAAATCTGTTCCGGCCAGGGCATAACTTCAAGAATCAGAGCAACAAGAAAAGATAACCAGATGACCCAGCGTCCCTGACTGCGATAACGACTACTCAAGGACGGTCTCCATGCACAGCTCCGGTCGCCGGTGGAGCTGTCGGGCCAGCTGCAGCGGCAGGGTAATCACTGGCGGGTGCTTTACCTGCTTCACCCGCCGGCGGCAATACCTGCGGCATCATTTGTAACAGCCGGTCATCGGCAGCCTGATGTACGGCTTCCGGGGTAACGGCAGCTCCGCCATTATTTCCGGTGTCCCACAGTAATAACAGGTAACGTAACCGCTGAAGTCCGGCGGTTGGTTTAGCCTGAATCACCGTCGTTGCTCGTCGGGTATCAACAGTCACAGAAGAAACCACGGCCACAGGATAACCTTCAGGGAAACGTCCTCCCAGCCCTGAGCTGACCAGAACATCTCCCACCCGGACATCCTGACTACCCGTCATGTTTTCCAGTTGCAGATCTTCTGAGCATCCGGCCCCTGAGGCAATAGCACGCACATCATTACGCAATACCTGAACTGGTAAAGCATTAGATGCATCGCATACCAGCATAACCCGGCTGCTAAATTTACCTACGGACACCACCTGACCAACGACCCCTTTATCGCTAATCACTGGCTGACCTTCATAAACACCGTTGTCACTACCACGGTCAATAATGACCTGATCACTGTACGGATCCGCTCCCGCAGAAATTACCTGGGTGATCATTTTTCGCTCACCAGGACGCAGCGGAGAACCCAGCAGCTCCCGCAGTCGAATATTTTCCTGCTTATATTGCCCCAGTAACAGCAGCTCACTGTTTTTCAGCATCAGTTCACGACGCAACGCATTATTCTGCTGTTCCAGCATTTGGCGCGACGCGAATGTCTCTGCAGCGCCATCCAGGAAACGTCTCGGGCCATCAGCCAGAAAGTAGAATGGACTCACAGAGGTATCAAGATAGCTGCGAATTTCGCGGAAAGAACCCACGCGGCTATCAGCAACGATGATCGCTATCGCAGCAATCACGGCTAAAACTAAGCGTAACTGCAGAGACGGGCCTCTGCTAAAAATCGGCTTCATAAATCCTGCGTGTTCCTCGACAAATATTAAGGGAGTGCGATTAGCCTGCACTCCCTTAGGCTGGACACGTCATCATTGGGTGTTCACAAGCAACGTGGCCGGCGGAGCCCACCAGCCATAACATTACAGTCCTGACAGCGATTATTCTTCGCTGAACAGATCCCCGCCATGCATATCGATCATTTCCAACGCTTTACCGCCACCACGGGCAACACAGGTCAGCGGATCTTCAGCTACCACAACCGGGATTCCGGTTTCTTCCATCAGCAGGCGCTCAAGGTTACGTAACAACGCACCACCGCCCGTCAACACCATTCCGCGTTCTGAAATATCAGACGCCAGTTCCGGCGGGCACTGCTCCAGCGCGACCATTACAGCGCTGACAATACCGGTTAATGGTTCCTGCAATGCTTCAAGAATTTCATTAGAGTTCAGGGTAAATCCACGCGGGACACCTTCAGCCAGATTACGGCCACGCACTTCAATTTCCAGCACTTCATCGCCCGGATAGGCTGAACCAATTCCATGCTTGATTCGTTCAGCAGTAGCTTCACCAATCAGCGATCCGTAATTACGGCGGACATAGTTAATGATAGCCTCATCAAAGCGATCACCACCAATACGTACAGAAGAAGAATAGACCACACCGTTCAGAGAGATCACTGCAACCTCAGTAGTACCCCCACCGATATCCACAACCATTGAGCCGGTAGCTTCAGAAACCGGCAAACCGGCACCGATAGCAGCAGCCATTGGTTCTTCAATCAGGAA
Organism: Tatumella citrea; assembly: GCF_002163585.1. Classification (NCBI taxonomy): domain Bacteria; kingdom Pseudomonadati; phylum Pseudomonadota; class Gammaproteobacteria; order Enterobacterales; family Erwiniaceae; genus Tatumella; species Tatumella citrea. The sequence continues at coordinate 159,902 of NZ_CP015579.1, read as the reverse complement.
CACTTCCCGGGCACCAGCACCCAGTGCAGATTCGCGGATAGCACGACGCTCTACCTGAGTGGCACCTACCGGCACACACACCAGTACGCGCGGGCTTGGGCGCATAAAGCTGTTACTGTGAACTTGTTTGATAAAGTGCTGGAGCATTTTTTCGGTGACGAAAAAGTCAGCAATAACACCATCTTTCATCGGGCGGATGGCTGCAATATTACCGGGTGTGCGGCCCAGCATCTGTTTAGCTTCCTGGCCAACCGCTGCAACACTTTTTGGCGAACCGGCACGATCCTGACGGATAGCAACCACAGAAGGCTCGTTCAGCACGATGCCTTGCCCTTTTACATAAATCAGGGTATTGGCGGTACCCAGGTCAATGGACAAGTCATTGGAAAACATGCCACGAAATTTTTTAAACATACTAAGGGGTAATCCTGCAAGCTGGGGGCGGAAAATAAAATCCGCTTACTTTACCAACCACGCGAAGCCGCCACAAGGCGCAAAAACATTCTGCTTCGGTGAAAAAATAATCAATTGTACATTTGTGTTATTGCATGCTGCGGCGACACTCATCACAGCACTGTAAACCCGACATTTTTCGGCCAGGAGTCATAAGCGCAAACTAATGTCAGAAACAAAATCTAACATTTAGTTTTATAATTTTCTGGCTGCGACCATTCTGGTCCGATAGTGCGTTCTCCGGTTACGGAAATACACCATGACTCAGCCGCTTATTTCTCTATTTCGCCGGCAAATTCTGTCGGTGACCACTCTGTGCAAATTTAACCGGTAAGGTTGGCGCAATATAGTCACCTTGTCCACCGTTGACACCTAAATTTACCAACATCTGCCACTCTTCCCGGGTTTTAACCCCGGTAGCGAACACTAATGTCGAAGCCGAAAGGCAACTCTCTACCAGGCTGCTCACTAATAACTGGTTTTCAGGCCGGCGATCAATATTACGAACCAGCCCGGTATCCAGTTTGATCATCTCTATTTTCGCTTGCTGCAGATAATCACTGCTCACGAGGGTTTGCCCCGCATGACTGATAATAATCCGACAACCAAATGCGTTCAGTGCATGCAGTACAGGCAACAACCGATTGGTATGTTGACCTACATCTGCTTCAGCAAGTTCAAATAAAAAGTGTTTTCTTTGTGAACGGGGAATATCCAACAGCTTCTTATAAAGCCAACGGACAAATGGCCCCTGTAACAAAGCCTCGGTTGTCAGCGGAAAAGACCATGATCCTGACACTGATCCGGCGACCTGAGCAGTGATCTCCGTCAGCCACTGACGATCCCAGGGAGCTGCCAATCCCAGTGAACAAACTAATGGCATGTATTCTGCCGCTAAAATGTATTTATTGTCATCTTTAATTCGGCCCTGTAACGCGCGATGGTGAACATAGCTCTGACTATCGATTACCGCTTTCTGATAAAGCTCTGCTCCACCCAGTTGACAGGTTTTTTCCAGCAAAGTCCGCCAGCGTACGCTGCCGCGTCCTGTAATACTGATATTTCCCTCTTCTACTGCCCAGTTATTACCCCCTGATAAGGTCGCCCTGCGCATCGCCAGATCCAGACGTTCCATCACCGTGGATACCGACTGACCACGTTGCCAGTCACTGATAGCAATATGGATAAAATCCTCTTTATCGTAGTTATGCAGGGGGGACAGCCCATCCGCAGCAGTAATTAATTTCGCCGCAATTCCTTCAGCTTCTTTTAGTGAGCGATGGGGAAGCAGTACTGAAAAATCCTGCTGAAAATAGCGCGCCAGCAATGCCCCCGGGTAACAGGAAAGCATCGCCGACAGACTATGAACCAGCTCAAATAACTGTGAGTTATCAGCGTGCTCTTTGGAACCTCTCCCTCCGGAGGCAGACTCAGTGAAACGAATCATCATGATGCAACCATGCTCACTGGCATCTTCCTGCTCATCAAGCAATGTCGAAAATCGGGATTCAAAGAACATACGATTATTCAGGCCACTTTCTGTGTCCACTGAAGCAAACTCGCGGATTAAGGTTTCAATCCTCGCCCGCCTGACACCTGCCAGCTCAACCTCCTGCAACAAACTGTCCAGAGCCTGCCCAACCTGCAATGGCCACTCCTGTTGCTGTGATCTGACCCCGGATGATCTTTCTCCACGCAAGATCCGCTCAGTGCGTGCCTCCAGCAGTGCAATGCCTATTGACTGACGGTGCATCCAGAAATGCAGCAATACCAAAAGCACTGACATCGCCAGTACAACGAGCGCCATAAAAATAAACGTTGAGATTCCAATAAATGATCGCAGCCAGGTTAAAGCAGGGTTCAGAATGGCAATGCGCACGGTCAGAGAGGGGTGATGCAATAACGTGGCGGAAAAATGGTAGAACTGATTCGGGGTATCTTCTATTAACGGCACTTCATGGCGGGTCAGAGAGAGCACCACCTGGCGGCCATCATAGAGTTCAAGCCTTTCGATGTTCACTACCGGCATAATTCCGCGCAGCCAGTGTTCCATATCCTGCGGGCGGTGGGTGAACAGAGCCTGATCCAGTGAAGTGGTCAGGGTATTAAACTGATGCTCAATTCGTTGTTTATTCAGCCAGAGAAAACTGGCAATACATCCGGATAACATCAGTAGCATTGCCAGCATGCTGGTAAAAGTAATGATAGCCGTGAGGCGGGCAGTTGAACGCATCCTTGTTCTCCCTGAAATATTCTCTAAGCAATGCCACTCCCCTTGTGACAATCCGGTCAAATTAACATAAGCCAACAAACCAGACAGTGCCAACTCGTGGCAAATACGTTTTTTTACGTTATTCCGATATCAGAACAAATCTTCGCCGGATATGATGAAAGCATGTCACTAAGACGTTTCTGATAAATACGAGACAACGTCAGATATTCAGCACACACACGGAATGGAGCCTGCTAATGAGTAAGCCGTTAAAAGAATCCGATGTTACCCCTGAGCAGATCTTTAATCGTTCCCGACGCGATCTTCTGAAGTTACTGGGGATCAGCGGTGCTGCCGCTGCACTGACACTACCAGATACAGCTAATGCCGGGTTTACTGACTGGCTGACTGGCTCTTCAGGCGGCCCTGCGCCGGCCAGCGGAACGCACCCGCTTCAGTTCAGCTCTCCTGCTGAGTGGCAGGCTAAACTGACAATGACTCCGGAGAACAAAGTTGAAGGCTACAATAACTTCTACGAGTTCGGAATGGATAAGGCGGACCCTGCTGCTAATGCCACACATTTCAAAACCGAACCCTGGCAAATCAGTATTGATGGTGAAGTCGCCCGACCGCTGACACTTAGCATGGAAGATATTTTTAAAAAGTTTCCTATGGAACAACGTATTTACCGGATGCGTTGTGTCGAAGCATGGTCAATGGTAGTGCCGTGGATCGGTTTCAGTCTGGCATCATTACTGAAAATGGCCGAGCCCACCAGCAATGCACGCTATGTTGCTTTTCAGACTCTGTATGATCCACAGCAGATGCCAGGACAACAGGAGAGTCTGAACAGCGCCGGCCTGCATTATCCATACGTTGAAGGATTACGGCTGGATGAGGCTATGAATCCACTGACTCTGATGACCACGGGTGTTTATGGTAAGAGTTTGCCACCACAAAATGGTGCTCCACTAAGGCTGATTGTGCCGTGGAAATATGGCTTCAAGGGTATCAAATCGATAGTAAAAATCAGTCTGACCAGCGAACAACCCCCTTCCACCTGGAATCTGCTGGCCTCAAACGAATATGGTTTCTATGCCAACGTTAATCCACATGTTGATCACCCACGCTGGTCACAGGCTACAGAACGATTTATTGGCGCCGGTGGGTTATTTGATGTCAGTCGCCAGCCGACACTGATGTTTAACGGCTATGCCGACCAGGTGGCTTCTTTATATAAAGGCATGGACTTACGGAGAAACTTTTAATGGCAGCACAGAACAACCGGACACCACGGTTACTGGTGGTATTCAAATGTCTGCTGCACATTCTTGCTTTCAGTCCGTTTGTTTATCTGGTGCTCGCAGTACGTGCTGGTGAATTTAGTGCCGATCCTGCCAAAGATATTCAGCACTTCACCGGCCTGATTGGGTTAAAACTATTACTGCTGACACTGCTGGTCAGCCCGCTCTCACGCTGGCTGCATCAGCCATTGCTCATGCGTTGTCGCAGACTGATTGGTTTATGGTGTTTTGCATGGGCAACACTGCATTTGCTGAGCTACTATTTCCTGGAATTGGGGGTACATAATATTTCGTTGCTGGGCCAGGAAATTGTCCGTCGCCCCTATCTGACTCTCGGTATGATCAGTTGGGTAGTGCTGTTTTCTCTGGCAATCACCTCATTTCGTCGCATACAGATCCGAATGGGACCGCGCTGGCAAAAACTGCATAATGGTATTTATTTGCTGGCCATTCTCGTTCCGGTACATTATCTGTGGTCTGTAAAGGCATATTCCCCACAACCTTTTCTCTGGTTTGCTCTGGCATTACTGTTATTTGGGCTCCGTTACAAAAAATTGCTGCGAAAAAACGGCTTCTAAATTTATCTGATTGGCTTCTGCCGTTAAATTCTGTTAAAAAACTCCACAGGCGTATAAGTGATAAACTTCGCAGATAAATTGACTAACCTGCGGCGAAATGCGACGAAACAGGTATAATTAAAAAACACTCCCCCTCTCAAACTGTCTTTTTCATCAGAATGGGTGACAAATGATGGCAGGGAGAGTATTTTACGCGATGTCTTTATTATTGCAGGAGATAGCCACACGATGGCTGATAACTTTCATATTTTAGTTCTGAATGGTCCGAACCTTAATTTACTGGGTACCCGTGAACCGGAGACCTATGGTCACACCACATTGCAGGATATTACCAGTGGATTGAATCAGCTCGCACAGGAACTAAATGTGAGGATTAGTCACCTGCAATCGAATGCGGAATATCAGCTGATTGACCGTATTCACGAGGCACGAGGCAATGTGGATTATATTATTATTAATCCTGCCGCATTTACGCACACCAGCGTAGCCCTGCGTGATGCATTGCTGGCGGTTAGCATTCCTTTCATCGAAGTGCACCTGACGAATGTGCATGCTCGTGAACCTTTCCGCCACCATTCTTATCTTTCGGATGTTGCCGCCGGCATTATTTGCGGACTAGGCCCCGACGGATACACATGGGCTTTACATACGGCAGTTAAACGCCTGTCAAATTCAAATTAAACAGAGTACGGAACCACACTCATGGATATTCGTAAAATTAAAAAACTGATCGAACTGGTTGAAGAATCCGGCATCGCTGAACTCGAAATTTCAGAAGGTGAGGAGTCAGTTCGTATCAGCCGTACCCCTGCTAACATGGGTTACCCGGTTATGCAGCAGGCTTATGCTGCACCAATGGTACAAGCTCCGGTTGCTGCTCCGGCCGCCGCAGCTCCTGCAGCAGAACCTGCAGCTGCCAGCAAAGAGCTGAGTGGTCACATCGTTCGTTCACCAATGGTTGGTACTTTCTACCGTACCCCGAGCCCGGATGCTAAAGCATTTGTGGAAGTCGGACAAAAAGTGACTGCCGGTGAAACACTGTGCATCGTTGAAGCAATGAAAATGATGAACCAGATCGAAGCCGATAAATCTGGTGTTGTCAAAGCGATCCTGGTAGAAAGCGGCCAACCTGTTGAATTTGACGAGCCACTGGTCGTCATCGAATAACGAGGCAACCATGTTGGAAAAAATAGTTATTGCTAACCGTGGTGAAATTGCCCTGCGTATTTTGCGTGCCTGTAAAGAACTGGGCATCAAAACTGTAGCTGTGCATTCCACCGCGGATCGTGACTTAAAGCACGTACTGTTGGCAGATGAAACCGTCTGTATCGGTCCTGCCCAGTCGGTTAAAAGCTATCTGAACATTCCTGCTCTGATTTCAGCCGCAGAAATTACCGGTGCTGATGCTATTCACCCGGGATACGGATTTTTATCTGAAAACGCCGATTTTGCCGAGCAGGTTGAACGCTCAGGCTTTGTTTTCATTGGCCCGAAAGCCGATACCATCCGTCTGATGGGTGATAAAGTTTCTGCTATCCACGCGATGAAAAAAGCAGGTGTTCCTTGCGTACCAGGATCTGACGGATTCCTGGGCGATGACATGGACAAAAACCGTGAAATCGCGAAACGCATCGGTTATCCGATCATCGTTAAAGCCTCAGGCGGCGGCGGCGGACGCGGTATGCGTGTAGTCCGTGGCGAAAAAGATCTTGAGCAATCCATTACTATGACTCGTGCGGAAGCTAAAGCGGCTTTCAACAACGATATGGTTTATATGGAAAAATACCTGGAAAATCCTCGCCATGTGGAAATCCAGGTAATGGCTGATGGTCAGGGTAATGCTGTTTATCTGGCAGAACGTGACTGTTCAATGCAACGCCGCCATCAGAAAGTGGTTGAAGAAGCGCCTGCACCGGGAATTACTCCGGAACTGCGTAAATTTATCGGTACCCGCTGTACTCAGGCATGTATCGATATTGGTTACCGTGGAGCAGGTACGTTTGAGTTCTTATTTGAAAATGGCGAGTTCTATTTCATCGAAATGAACACCCGTATTCAGGTTGAGCATCCGGTGACTGAAATGATCACTGGCGTGGATCTGATCAAAGAACAATTACGTGTTGCTGCTGGTCAGCCGCTGAGTATTAAACAGGAAGATGTTGTGGTACGCGGCCATGCGATTGAATGTCGTATTAATGCCGAAGACCCGAATACCTTCCTGCCAAGCCCGGGGAAAATTACTCGTTTTCATGCACCGGGTGGCTTCGGCGTTCGCTGGGAATCACATATTTATTCCGGCTATTCCGTACCGCCGTATTACGATTCAATGATTGGTAAACTGATCACTTACGGTGAAACCCGTGAGGTCGCCATCTCCCGCATGATCAATGCGCTGGGTGAGCTGATTATTGACGGTATTAAAACCAACATCGATTTACAGTTAAAAATTATGGCTGACGAGCATTTCCAGGCGGGTGGAACCAATATCCACTATCTGGAGAAAAAGCTGGGTCTGCAGGAAAGATAATTTTTTCTGGATTTACCCCAAGGCCGGATTATCCGGCCTTTTTATTTGTCTGATCGTTGAGGTTTGCGATGGATTCTCGCTTTATTCAGGCCCATAAAGAGGCTCGCTGGTCATTATTTCTGACTATTTGCTGGCTGGTTACCTGGTCTGTAAGCGCATATCTGGGAGGAAATACTGCTGGTATCACCGGTTTTCCCCGATGGTTTGAATTATCCTGCCTGTTTGCACCGCTGTTATTTCTGTTTTTATGTGCTCTGATGCTGCGTTTTATATTTCGCGACATCCCGCTGGAGGATGACGGTGAACACTAAAATAATGATCCCTCTTCTGGCCTATCTGCTGGTCGTTGCTGCCCTGTCACTGTTTGCCATGTGGCAGCAAAAACGAGCCAAAGGTTCTTTTCTGAGCGAATATTTTCTTGGTGGCAGAACACTGGGCGGTTTTTTACTGGCAATGACACTCACCACTGCCTATGTCAGTGCCAGTTCATTTGTCGGAGGTCCAGGGGCTGCTTATAAATACGGACTGGGTTGGGTGTTTCTGGCAATGGTACAGGTGCCCACGGTCTGGCTGTCATTAGGTGTACTCGGTAAAAAGTTTGCCATTCTGGCCAGGCATTATAACGCCGTCACCCTTAACGATATTCTGTATGCTCATTTCCGCAGCTCACTGGTCGTCTGGCTGGCCAGTATTACGCTGTTGCTGGCCTTTATTGCCGTAATGACGGTACAGTTTATTGGCGGGGCCAGATTACTGGAAACGGTGGCAGGTGTTCCTTACACCCGTGGATTGTTGATTTTTGGTGGCGTAATCGCTCTCTATACAGCACTGGGAGGTTTTCGGGCCAGTGTACTGAACGATGCCATGCAGGGCATTGTCATGCTGGCAGGGACTGCCCTGTTACTGATTGCGGTGCTTCATGCCGCCGGAGGTCCGTCGCAGGCAGTGGCAACCCTGAAATCCATCAATCCGTTGCTGACCGAACCGCAAGGCGCCGGTAACATTATCAATGGTCATCTGCTGGCCTCATTTACTGTGCTGGTTTGCTTTGGAGTGCTTGGACTGCCAAATACCGCGATTCGCAGCATTGCATATCGCGACAGTAAAGCAATGCATCGTGGGATTTTCATTGGCACCCTGATGATGACACTACTGATGCTGGGAATGCACCTGGCCGGCGCATTAGGCCGCGCAGTCATTCCAAATCTGACGGTACCTGACCTTGTCATTCCAACTCTGATGATAAAAGTGCTTCCGCCGTTTGCTGCCGGAGTATTTCTTGCAGCTCCAATGGCTGCAATTATGTCGAATGTGAATGCTCACTTACTTCAGGCGTCTGCGACGATTATTAAAGATCTGTACCTGAGAATATCGCCGCAACGATCTACTGATGAGCGCCATTTACGCCGCCTGTCTACTTTGTTGACACTGGCGTTAGGGCTGCTTCTGATACTGACGGCATGGCGTCCACCAGATATGATTATCTGGATGAACCTGATGGCATTCGGAGCGCTGGAAACGGTATTTCTCTGGCCATTGCTACTGGGTTTATACTGGAAGCCGGCAAATGCAGCAGGTGCTATCTGCAGTATGGTGTGCGGGGCGGTGAGCTATGCCCTGCTGGCCAGTTTTAATATTCATTGGTGGAATTTCCATCCAATAGTTCCGTCACTGTTACTAAGTCTGGCCGCGTTTCTGATTGGGAACCGGCTGGGTAAACCGACACCCCGCGCCCTGTTGCCGGGTGTGAAGAGATAAAGAGATACGTTATGCCTTGGATCCAAATCAAAATTAACACCTCTGGTGCTCATGCTGAAGAGACGGGTGATGCACTGATTGAAAGTGGTGCAGTGTCTGTCACTTTTCAGGATACACACGACAATCCGGTGTATGAACCACTGCCAGGAGAGACACGGTTGTGGGGAGATACGGATGCCATAGGCTTGTTTGATGCTGAAACCGATATGCAGCAGGTGATCGGCATGTTGGAGCAGCAACCACAACCGGGCCCGGGTTTCCGTTATAAAATTGAACAGATTGAAGATAAAGACTGGGAACGTGAATGGATGGATAATTTCCATCCAATGTGTTTCGGCAAGCGACTGTGGATTTGCCCAAGCTGGCGGGATGTTCCGGACCCGGATGCAGTCAATGTCATGCTGGATCCCGGACTGGCCTTTGGTACCGGCACCCATCCGACGACTTCGTTGTGTCTGAGCTGGCTGGATAGTCAGGATCTGACCGGAAAAACAGTGATCGACTTCGGTTGTGGTTCGGGGATCCTGGCGATCGCCGCACTTAAACTGGGCGCCCGTCATGCTATCGGTATCGATATCGATCCTCAGGCTATTCAGGCAAGCCGTGATAATGCGGAACGTAACGGAGTCTCCGATAAACTGGATCTCTACCTGCCGCATCAGCAGCCAGCCGAATTAAGTGCCGATGTCGTAGTGGCTAATATTCTGGCGGGCCCGCTTCGCGAGTTGGCTCCGTTAATCGGTGTGCTACCGGTCAGTGGCGGTAAACTGGCACTTTCTGGTGTTCTGGCAAGCCAGGCCGACGATGTTTGTGCAGCCTATACTGACAAGTTTGTTCTGGATCCGGTTGCTGAGAAAGAAGAATGGTGCCGGATTACTGGTCAGCGGAAATAAGCCTGCTGAATGCCAGAGAACCGGCCGCCTGATTTTCGGCCGGGTTCTCATCACTAAAAGTGCTGGTCTGCGATCACCGGCTGGCAATTTTTTAGCGGGCATCTGCCCTTTTATGACAAATTTTATACTGTAGATATGCTGTAAATTGTCCTTCGGGCTATTTTTTATCTGGTATATCAGGGCGAAAGAAAGAATTTTTTCAAGCCACCAGACCAAAGATTTAATATAAGTTATTGATATTTTTACTTATGTTAAATTAGTCGTTCGGGAAAGATGAAATTACGTGATCAATGACGGTATATTGTTCAAAGTTTGGCCTTTCATCTTCGCAAAAAAATGCGTAATATACGCCGCCTTGCGAACATATAAGGTCATCTCTTTTCCATGCGCATTGGATCATACCAGCTCCGAAACCGACTGATAGCTGCGCCAATGGCCGGTATTACCGACAGGCCATTTCGTACGCTTTGTTTCGAAAACGGTGCAGGTATGACGGTATCAGAGATGATGTCATCGAACCCGGAAGTTTGGGCCAGTGACAAATCCAGATTGCGTATGGTGCATAGTGATGAGCCGGGTATTCGCTCAGTACAAATTGCCGGTGGTGACCCTGATGAGATGGCTGCGGCTGCACGGATTAATGCAGAATCCGGTGCTCAGATCATTGATATCAACATGGGATGCCCCGCCAAAAAAGTGAACCGAAAGATGGCTGGTTCTGCATTGCTTCAGCATCCGTCGCTGGTAGAGTCTATTCTGCGGGCGGTAGTGAATGAAGTTGATGTGCCGGTGACTCTGAAGATTCGTACTGGCTGGGATACCGAAAATCGCAATTGCATAGAAATTGCCCAATTGGCTGAACGTTGTGGCATTCAGGCGTTAACTATTCACGGACGAACCCGGGCTTGTCTGTTTAACGGTAACGCAGAATACGACAGCATTCGGACAGTTAAGCAGAACGTGTCCATTCCCGTCATCGCGAATGGAGACATTACTGACCCGCATAAAGCCAGGGCTGTGCTCGACTACACCGGAGCTGATGCTCTGATGATAGGCCGTGCAGCTCAGGGAAGACCGTGGATCTTCCGGGAAATCCAGCATTATCTGGACACAGGGGAGCTGCTTGCGCCAAAGCCACTCGCTGAGGTGAAGCAAATGCTGATTGGACATATACGGCAGCTGCACGACTTTTACGGTCATGGCAAAGGATACCGTATTGCCCGAAAACACGTTTCCTGGTACCTGCAGGAACATGCTCCTGATGACCAGTTTCGGCGCACATTCAACGCCATAGAGGATGCCAGTGAACAACTGGAGGCGTTGGAGGCATACTTCGAAAATCTTGCGTAAACGAAAAAAAGAGCTGAAAGAACTATGTTCGAACAACGCGTAAATTCTGACGTACTGACCGTTTCTACCGTGAATTCACAGGATCAGGTAACTCAAAAACCACTTCGTGACTCGGTTAAACAAGCACTGAAGAACTATTTTGCTCAGTTAAATGGTCAGGATGTTAATGACCTGTATGAGCTGGTATTGGCTGAAGTTGAACAGCCTTTGTTGGACATGGTGATGCAGTACACCCGTGGCAACCAGACCCGTGCAGCGCTGATGATGGGTATTAACCGTGGTACTCTGCGTAAAAAACTGAAAAAGTACGGCATGAACTAATCGTTCATACCTGACAGTTTGAAAAGAAAGGCACTATCCTGACGAGGACAGTGCCTTTTTATTTATGGGCGTCGAGCAGGCTTTTCTCTGGACCTTCACCAAAGCGCGGCATCTGGCGTTTATGTTCATAATTTTTTTCGCACCTTGCCTTATAGCAGCCATACACTGCGACTTCACTTCATCTGATATGGCAATTCAAATCACAAGGCGACCACCAACTCTCCGGAATGGCTACGGGAACAACACAGGGCAATGTGCTGTTGTTCGGCAGATTTTTCCGTTTCTGACTGAACTGTATCCCGGTGATCCACATTGCCGGACACCACTGGTGTCAGACAGGCTCCACACATGCCCATTTCACAGGAAAGAGGCACATCGACACCATTTTCCAACAGCACGACAGCAATGGTTTTATCCGCCGGTACCATAAACTGTTCACCGGTTGAGGCCAGCGTGACGGTAAACGCACCACTATCATCGGCAGATTGCGGGATTTCCGGTGGGCGGAAAGCCTCGGTATGGATATTGTCTGCCTGCCAGCCCTGTCGGAGAGCATTTTCAGTCATCTTTTGCATAAACCCTTCCGGGCCACACAAATATATATGAGTATCCGCAGAAGGGGTCAGTAGCTCTTCAGGGATATGCGTTCTTGGTGAATGCCCGTCACTGCTGTACCAGAATCCGCATTGCCCATGCTGCAGCGGCCGGGAAAGTTCACGGGAAAATGCTGCGCTACTTCGGGTTTTCAGATAGTAATGGAGTGCAAAGGGTACACCCGTTGCCTCAAGTGTTTCTGCCATCGCATACAGCGGTGTAATTCCAATACCGGCAGCCAGTAAAATTACCTTTTTCGCCGGGACCAGCGGGAACAGATTTTTTGGCTCAGAAATTGTTACCACCTGACCTGGACGTAACACATCGTGTACATAGGCAGATCCTCCCCGGGATGTTTTTTCCCGTGCGATACAGATTTCGTACTGCAAGGGGTTATCTCCCCTGCCAGTCAGAGAATACGGGCGGATCAGGTTGTTGTGCAGATGAAGGTTGATATGCGCTCCCGGAGTCCACCCGGGAAGCGGCTGCCCATCCCGGGACACCAGAGTTACCCCGAGATTATTGTCTCCCTGGCGGTACAGTGCATCGACAATTACTTCAACGGATATCGTCATCACATGACTCCCTAGACCAGGAAAAACTCGCCGAAGCCCATTTTTTTCAGGCTACGGCGATAGGCAATTGAGCTTCTGTCTGCAGGGATGTGCGCTTCCATGGTCAGATCCAGCGGCAGATTCTCAGGCATTTGTGTTTCTACCATCAGCCGGTCCTCTTCAAACACCCGCTGATTAAAGTCATACACATCCTGAACCGGGATATGCAGATCAAAATTTCTGGCAATTGGAGCAAACATGCGGGTCTTCCTGGCTGAGACCGGAGAAGCTGCATTCATAATGACCAGTCGGGATTCTCCCGGAAAATGGATAGTCAGCGTAGCGGTGAAAGGCAGGTGCATTTCAAAATGCCGTAACCATGAAAAACCTTCCGGAGCCTGATTCTCAGAATCAGCGGCATAGTTGCTGACGCTACTCCAGTAATCAACACTGAAGCCATATCCGGTATCGACCGGGTTATACGCCGGTACCAGCTGATTTGCAGGATCAGCAAAAGTATCAGTGTGAATCCATGCAAAATGCGCCACATCAAGAAATCCTTCCACCTGACGCCCTGCAAATCCGTTGACATCAAAACCCGGGCAGTTGATCTGTTGAAAACCGGGTTCATCCCACAATGGCATAACAGGCAGGCTGACCGGATTTTCCGGGTCAGGTAGCATGCAAACCCAGACCAGTCCATAGCGTTCTTCTACGCCAAATGTAGTGAGATTAAGCTTTGCAGGAATAGCCTGATCCGGGCTAGAAGGAATACGATTACATTTCCCGCCAGCACCAAATCTCAGGCCGTGGTAGGGGCAAACAATGCCACCTTCGTCGGCAAAACCCAGGCTAAGAGGAACACCCCGATGCGGGCAAATGTCTTTAGCCACCACCACCTCCTCACCGGTTCTGTACACCACCAGCTGTTCATCCAGCAACACAGTTTTGTAAGGCGAAGTAGTGACATCAACCGAACGGGCAACCGGATGCCAGTGACGTGCCAGACGCATCCAGTCATCCGGTTCAAACGTACAATGTGCAGGAGGTAAAATTTTATTCATAGCAGCGTCCGATTCAGTCAGGTGTAATGGCTTAGATATTGTCAGGACATTCTGTGTGAACTAAGGTGTATCAGTCCATCAGCATTAATGCAGGTATGTGTTGCAAAAAACAGTACAGGTAACTCATGACTCCTTTCTCACGTTTCGCCGTTTATTTCGCCGAAGTTGCCCGTAGCGGCAGCCTGCGCAAAGCCGCCGAGAAGCTGCATGTTTCAGCATCGGCGATCAACCGCCAGATTCTGCAGGCAGAGGACAGTTTTGGGATTGCCCTGTTCGAAAGGCTGCCCGAAGGGATGCGTATGACTACAGCAGGGGAGTTGTTGTACAGCGACCTGCTCCGCTGGCAACGTGATTTCAGCCTGACGCAGCAACGTTTTGATGAAATCCAGGGCCTGAAGCGTGGCAAGGTGACCGTCGGATTAGTTCAGGCTCTGACCGAAGGTGCATTATGTGGAGAAATTTCAGCTATCGCCCACGAACAGGAGTGGCTTAATCTGCAGTTGCTGGTTGAAAGTAGTGCAGTGGTCACAAGAATGGTCAGAGATTCAGAAGTTGATTTCGGTCTGATTCTCGATCCGGGAGCAGTGAGTGGGATCGAAGTGATCGCATTCGCTGAGCTTGAAATGGGTGTGATCCTGCCTCCACAACATCCACTCAGCTCAGGCCCTGTAATTTCTCTTTCTGAACTGCGTGACGAGCGGCATATCATTCCTGGCAGTGGACTGGTCGTGCATGAACGGGTCCAGTCACTTTACAACCGTTCAGGGCAGGCACCGGAGTCAGTAATTTCATGTAATGATATTCGTCTAATCCGTAGCCTGGTCGCTCGTGGAGCAGGTATTTCCGTCCTCAGCCGGCTGGATGTTATGGAAGATATTAGCCTGAAGCGGTTGTGCTTTATTCCACTTAAAAATAGTGAGATGAGACCTATCACTCTGGGATTATGCACGGCACCTTCCCGCCAACTCTCAAGAGCAGCCCAGCATGTCATCCAGCGACTGTCAGGAATTATCGAAACAATGAACAACGGTCTTCATCACTGAAGACCGTTTCAGTTATCTGTCAGAAGATCTCAGAGTAAGTAACATACAGATAGCCGCTTGTACTCTGAAAAAAATACACGCCATCTCACAGCGACTAATAAAGGCCAAATTTATACTCTGCCACCAGCTCACCAGCAAAGCTGTTGGCTCGTTGAAAACGGCCTTCTTTCAGCACAGGTGTTTTACCACTGCCCGTTTTATAAGACCATCCCGGACCGAACATTGTTGAAACTGACAGATTGCTCAGCAACTTCCTTGCAGGATTCCAGCGTGTAAAAAAGTTAAGCTCGCCGGTAGTTACAGGTACTGACTGGTAACTAAATCTGGCCACCGTACCTATAAATCCTGAATTGATCTCCGGTGTTAACTGGTATCCCACCATGCCTGAAAGAACAGTTTCCCGATCACGGTTATAATCATTCCCGGCCTTCGACATTCCGTTGAAGGTTCCGCGGGAATTTTTGCTCATATGATACGGGTAAGTCCCTACCTTGTCCCGTTTAGGCGCCGAGGTATAACTGACCGACCAGCGCGTTTGCCAGTCGTTACTATTAGTCAATGCTTCAAGCGTGTAATGCTGCGCCTGCCCGTCAAAGTCACGGTAGACAGCAGGCATCGCCCGGTATTGCGCTAACGCCCTTGTCAGATAGACCTGCGCGTTCAGAGCAAGTGAGTCTGTCGGTTTCAACGTTCCCTGTAAAATATGCCGTGAGAGGTAATTCCTGCTTTCTCCCCAGGCATAACTCAGTTCAAGCTGTTTATCAAACCGGCGCAGATCAATCGTACTTAATGAGCGAATAGTCTGCCGGTCATTTCCCATAAACTGCACATTTTCAGGGGAACTTCTGCTCATGGATTTCTTCATGATTCCCCCCTGTAGCCAGTAGTTGTTATAACTAATGTCTCCATACCATCCGGAATAAGAGGTCAGTGACAACCGACGGGAGGCGGTGATGACCCCAAAGTTTTTCAAAGGCATCCATCCGACTCTGGCTTTGAGATCAGTATCAGCAAACTTGTATTGGAGTCTGAGATTACGCTGAGTAAATTTTTGATAACCTGCCGCACTACGTTTATTACTCTGGTGCCGGGAGTCGTATAATACGCCACGAGTATCGAAATAATCACTGGCGGCCAGTTTTACAGCCTTTGTCCAGGTCACGTCAGCGCCTAAAATACCGGCAATATCCCCGGAATGAAAAGAGACTTCGGCCCCCTGCCCCCAGGCATTATGTACTTTTCTGGATTCAGTCTCGTCTTCAGAAAGCCTTGCCCAGTAATTTTTTAACGATAAAGTCATTTCCGACTGGTCAAGAAAATCGTACCACGGTTGCGTATATACCCTGTCAGCCCCTGCAACTGCAGACTGGATACCAGGAATAAAAATAAGTGTAGCTATCCAGCCTCTGAATCTTATATCCATATTTACCTCCCGGCCAGGAGAACCCCCGGTTACGGTAGTGTATTTTCCTGATGACTAACTTTCCTTAGGTCAGTCGGCCAGTAACAACTTCCCGTTATTAACATAACGAAGCGTTCCTGGCTCAATAACTTTATATTTCCCATTGCTATAAGTTATTTTCACTACTGCCGCATTAGATAATGGTTTTATCTGTAGTGGTTTATCTGTCAGTTCATAAACCAAATTCATTATGGTCATCCCGGATGTTACAATAAGAATATTTCTGTCTTTATTTTCCCTGGCTGAGTTGATAATTTCGCTGACGGTGGTATGAGTACGCGTCTTAACCTGTTGATAGTTTTCTGCCATCCTTTTTGGGTCAGCGGCGGCAATGGCATCCTGCATTTTTTTAATCGACACTTTGCCAGCCACCATATCTGCCAGCAAAGCTTTGGTATCTGGTAAACCTAATACCTGCGCACTGGCCTCAAACATCTCTTCAGCACGTAACCCTTCAAAACTCCCAAAAAATGATTCCCTTAATCCTGAAAACTCTTTAAATTTTGTTTCCGGCAGATGGCCTGTCTGACTAAGAATAATTTTAAGTGTGTCACGCTGCCGGCCAACATCACCAGAATAAAACTGGTCGAACGGTATCTTTTTTAGCCCCTCGCCAAGATAACGGGCGACTTTCCGACCCTCATCTGTAAGGGGAGCGTCAGCCCAGCCTTGCACGTGCTCCAGATTATTCAGCAATGTTTCACCGTGGCGGGCAAAATAAAGTGTTATTTCATCACTGTTATTCTCAGAAGCAGAGCACGCTGAAGCCCCTAACATCATGATGATACATAGAAATGATTTACTCATATTAATTCCTTTTATCAGATTAACTTTCCGGAAGGGCAATGATTGACTTTCTCCGTCCACGAATAAAGTAAACCAGAATTCATTTCTCTGATAAATGGTTGGTTTTAATATGTGAAAATGCTCATAATGATATTAATTGCATACAGAAACACGCATTAACAAACATGTATTCGATCATAAAAACGCCAGAGTTAATAACTGCTTGCGTAACACTACTGTTTAATATAATTCACAGAAAAAGAAAAACAAGCGGGAAGAATCAGAAATGAGGCTCACATTGTTAATTCTGATTTTTAATTCCAGTCGTTAATAAATTTCCATTACTATAAATACACGACCAGTCACAGTGAGACATTATTTTTATTTACCCCTGTTGACTGGTTAACATGGCCAGCCAGTGTCCGGGTGTCTGTTTCATACAATTTTTAAACATGTTGATGAATGCCGTCGCAGAATCATAACCTAAGCGGGAAGCCGTTTGCTGAACACTCTCACCTTCCAGCAAATATTCTATTGCCAGAATCAGCTGTAATTGCTGTTTCCAGCGGCGAAAATTCATTCCAGTTTCGCGAATCACTAACCGTGATAAATTACGCTCGCTCATCCCCAGAGTGGCAGCCCAGTAATGCTGAGACTGCATATTTTCCGGAGTCTTTCTCATAAATTCCACCATCCGCCGCAGACGTTTATCCTCAGGATAAGGAAGGTAGTACTGGTTATTTGGTGTTTGTGGCAGTTGATCGAACAAAACCTGAACCAGTCGCTGTCTGGCGGCATCATCCGGCTGAGAGACAGTGGTGCACAGATGGAGAATAACTTCTCTCACCAGAGCTGGTAGTGCCAGGGTACAGCAATAATCCGGCATTACTGTCGCATTTGGTTCAATGAAGACAAAGCATAATCGTGCGTTCCGGGTGACATGATTGGAGTGTTCTATTCCTCCCGGAATCCACAGCGCATAATTTTTCGGGACACTCCACAATGCATCCATAACACGGCAGGTGACCCCACCATGCAATGCCAGAATCAGCTGGCCTTTGCGATGGCTGTGACGCGGGGACTCACTCTGATTATCTGAACCAGCAATACGAAAAGCAGTCGCAGGTGAATGATCTTCATTAGCATTGTATCCATCAAGCATTAATTCAAATTGCATAATCTGTCCGAATTCAGCGATTGATTGTCAATTTAGCCTGATTTAACACAGCCGGGCAACGGCTATTATGGCTGTAACTGATAGTGTGACTGACAGAGGCTTCTTTTGAATAAAACGACTTCTACCTTGCTACTGGCAGGTATTTTTCTGATTGCGGGGTGTCTGCGGGTAACTTTTACCGGCGTATCTCCATTACTCCATCCGATAGCGCAGTCGTTCTCGCTGAGCGATGTGAGTATTGGTATTCTTACTACTCTGCCCCTTCTGGCATTTGCCATTATCTCCCCTTTGTCGGCAGGGTTGGCACATCGCTTTGGTGCTGAACGGGTACTTTTTGCAGCCCTGCTCATCATTCTTCTGGGGATTGTTTGCCGTTCTCTGGGTAGCGTATTCACACTTTATCCAGGCACCGCCATTATTGGTTGCGGTATTGCTTTAGGGAATGTGCTATTACCCTCTCTGGTAAAGCGTCACTACCCGCAACGAGTCGCTGAGGTCATTGGTAAATATTCGTTGGTTATGGGGCTGTTTGCCGCGGCAGGTTCTGCGGCAATGGTTCCTTTAACTCATCTTGGCATTGGCTGGACGGGTGCATTGCTGACGTTGGGTATTTTCCCTCTGGTCGCTCTGATAGTCTGGCTACCTCAGTTGAAGGCTTCCGCACCTGCAGCTGTGGTCGCCGGAACAGGCAATGCCCACCATCTGGTGTGGCGATCAAAAATCGCCTGGCATGTTACGTTATTCATGGGTTCTAACTCACTGATTTACTATGTTATTGTCAGCTGGCTTCCGGCGATTCTGACGGCTCAGGGATATAGCAACGAACAGGCAGGATCGCTGCATGGTTTAATGCAGTTAACTTCAGCTATTCCCGGTCTACTGGCTGGTATTGCACTGCGCAAGCTGAAAGGCCAGCAAGGTATCACCGTGATTCTGGTATTGCTGTGTACCCTGAGCCTACTTGGGCTGCTCATATTTCCCGGGCTATCAGGGCTCTGGGTATCGCTATTTGGCTTTAGCTGTGGAGCAGTCATTATTCTTGGCCTGACATTTATCGGGTTACGCTCCGGTTCGGCATTACAGGCGGCAGCACTCTCCGGCATGGCCCAGTGCGTTGGTTATCTGTTGGCGGCGTCAGGACCACCTCTGATGGGGAAATTGCACGATTTGTCCGGTAACTGGCACTCGCCACTGATAATTCTGATATTACTGTCATTGCTGATGGCTTATTTTGGTTATAACGCGGCACAACACAGGGCTCTGGACCATCACTGATAATTGCCGGGCGCGGAGAATCCGTGCCCTGGCAGCCACGCCGTAACCCGATGGATTCTGACGATGGCAACTTATTCTTCTGTTACCTTTTGTGCATATCCTATGCCGGTTCGGTTCAGTAGCTCCGCTAAATATCCGTAATGTGAGCCTATTCTCATGTTATGGGGTAAATACACAAAAATCGGCCTGAAATCACATCCATTTTAGTTATCCTGCACATAGCTCCTTCAGGCTAACAATGCCAGAATAAATCCCACGATTTCAGCATTTCTGCTTCTGTTTTGTCATGTGGTGCGGTGCATATCCTTAGCAATTTTTCGCTGTAATTTTTATTCTGCACTGCCGGTTTTTGCCTTGTTCATTATTACCCGCTGCGCTGATACCGCGACGATAAGCCACCTGTCCTGCATTGAACCCGGAAATCTTAATCGCGGCAGGCATAGAAAATTAAGTAATCTGAAATTTAACGATTAAACAGCGTTTAACCAGTTGCCTGAAAAGGTGCAGACAACGGTACCATGGTTATCGTGGCCGCTTTATTGTGTGGCTATCAGGTCTGAGAAAGGATGACGATATGAATACCAGAACTTTTGTTTTAGCCCCGGACTCCTTCAAGGAAAGCATGACAGCAAAGGAAGTTTGTGTGGCTATGGAACGTGGTCTGAGAGCTGTTTACCCGGATGCCCATTATATTCATGTTCCTATGGCAGACGGAGGAGAAGGCACAACACAATCTCTGGTTGATGCGACCGGCGGCACACTTTTTACAATGACAGTAACCGGCCCTTCCGGCACACCAGTCGAAGCCTCTTATGGTATCAGCGGTGATGGTTATATCGCTATTATAGAGATGGCTTCAGCCAGTGGTATTCAACATACCCGGGCGGGTGAGCGTAATCCTTTGCAGACCACAACTTATGGTACTGGTCAGCTAATCCGCGCCTGTCTGGACAAAGGTATCCGACAGATTATCTTAGGGATTGGAGGAAGTGCGACCAATGATGGCGGAGCCGGGATGGCAGAAGCACTGGGAGCAAGGTTTTATGGTAAGGATAATCAGCAACTACCCGCCGGAGGTGCTGCCCTTGGCGCACTCCAAAGGATTGATGTTTCAACACTTGACCCTCGCCTGTCGACAGTAAATATCCTGGTGGCCTGTGATGTCACGAATCCTTTATGTGGCGAGCAAGGAGCTTCCGCTATTTTCGGTCCTCAGAAGGGAGCCACTCCGGAAATGGTCAGGCTGCTCGATCATAATCTGGCCCATTACGCGCAATTAATTCATCAGCAACTGGGTAAGGATATTGCCAGCCAGCCTGGTGCGGGTGCAGCAGGAGGCCTGGGGGCCGGCTTACTGGCATTTACCAACTGTGAACTCCGTAAGGGCATTGATATTGTTCTGGAATATAGTGGGTTACGGCAGCACCTTTCTGGCGCCGATTACTGCTTCACAGGTGAAGGCCGCATTGATCATCAGACTCGTTTTGGAAAAACGCCATTTGGGGTAGCGCAAGCGGCAAAAGCGGTCGGTGTTCCGGTTATCGCGGTTGCAGGAAGCATTGGTAGTGGCACAGACGTACTCTATGACAAGGGAATTGATGCCATTTTTGGAATTATTCCGCAGGCCGATAATATCGATAATTTGCTCTCCAGTGGGCCTGAAAATATCCAGCGTACCTGCGAAAATATCGCAAGATTGTTAAAGCTGTCGGCAGTCTGACAGGTAATATGGGGCAGTTAATCTGCTTCGGATAATAGCGCACACTGGTTAGTTAAGAGGTCTGAACCACTCATTATTCAGGCTACAAAGATAAAACAGGAGGCAATGTCGCCTCCTGGATGCATCATAAAAGCTTATTTTAAACGGGCAGAAATACTGGCGACCCTGGTGCCATACTGGCGTGCAGTAGCCAGATCACCGGAAGGAATAACATCAGCTCCGGCATCAGAAGGTGACTGGATTAATGGCCCGGCAGACCCTCCCAGATTATTGAGATCTTCACGGGTTGCAGCAGAAGTATTAGCAGGCAGCAGACCCAGACTCACCCAAATCCCGCCATGTTGTGCGGCCAGCGTCTGGAAGAAAATCAGGGTGTTTTGCTTATCCCCGTTCAGGCTGGCACTGTTAGTGAAACCACCAAAAACTTTATCCTGCCATTGGCGGGTAAACCAGGCCTTCGAACTGGCATCGGCAAACTTTTTGAACTGCCACGGAGCACTTCCCATATAAGTTGGTGCACCAAAAATAATAGCATCAGCACTGTTCAGCTTTTCCCAGTCCTGCTCAGTAATTTCACCGTTGTTATCGATAGCGATTAATCCGGCCTGAGCCCCATCAGCAACACTCTCAGCTACTCGCTGTGTATGACCATAGCCTGAAAAGTAGACGACATAAATACCTGACATGTAAACCTCTCTGTTGAGTTAACCGCCAGACTTGCACGGTAATTATTCAGAATACTTCGTTGTCTATCATGGGCGGTTTTTGATGAATAATCACCCCCCTGTTATCTGATAAACCCCTGTTGAATAGTAAAGCTGATCATGAACATGGTCGTAAAAGCAGCCGTTTCCTCTGTGATACTCATCGCACAGCAAAGTCCTCACAACGCACCATACCGGTTCAATATTTTCAGGTACGGCCCATAAATGATAATAGAACCGTCTCACAAATAAAAATAAGCATATGAAAATAAATATTTTTTAATCCTGCCGTTTGTGAATGGTATGAAATTTGCACACCTGGTATACCAGTGGTAACCCTGAGGGAAATTTTATGGGAAATGATGCTTATTCACGCTTGCGTCAGATGATTATCGATAAGGAATTGCAGCCAGGAGAAGTGCTTTCGGAGCGAGGAATCTCATTGCAGTTCGGTGTAGGCCGAATGCTGGTGCGTGAAGCTATTCGTATGCTGGCTCAGGAAGGGTTGCTTGAAGTTTCTCCGATGCGAGGCACTTTCGTTCGTCAGCTTTCACTGACTGATTTACAGGAAATTCATGAAGTCAGGCTGGCACTGGAAGGTATGGCGGCCAGTCTTGCCGCTCAAAAAGGAAACCCTGACAACCTGATGGCAATTGCCAAAAAAATGCGCCAGTTACTCAGTCAACCTTATCCCGATACTGCACAAGCACAGGAACTGGGTTGGCAGTTTCATGATGAGATGTTTCGGATGACCGGCAATCTCAGGCTGATCACGATGTACGCCAATCTGCGTTTACAGAGCGGTCTGGTCTTGCAGGGAATTAAGAATTATGACCCGGAACGTACCCGCCGGGCGATTAAAGAGCATATCGAAATCATTGAATGTATTTGCAATGGTGAAGCTGAAATCGCCCGGCTGAAAATTCAGGATCACCTGCAGGATGCTATGAGCACCCGACTGATGATGCTTATCACCCCTTAAATTTACCGGAGAATACTCAATGCAACACGCTCAACTTCCCGCCAGGAAGTCGCTGAGGAAGCGTTTCCCCCTCCCCCTGCAAATGCTCTGTGGTCTGATACTTGGTGCACTCACTGGTCTGCTTTTTCCCAGTTTTTCCTCGACCCTTCAACCCGTGGGCACGGCTTTTATTCAGGCTGTAAAAATGATTGTGGTTCCGTTGGTCTTTACTGCAATCACTCTTGGCATTTGTCAGATGGGTAAAAAAGTTGGTCAGCTCGGTAAGGTCTCGCTGATCAGTATGATTTATTTTTTTGCTGCAACAGTGGTTTCGGTCATTATCGGACTGGCCCTCAACCAGATTTTTCACCCCGGCGCAGGGGCTGATTTGTCCCAACACGCTTCCCTGCCCGCACATATTGCGGTTTCAGTGGACTGGACGAAATTCTTCCTCGATATGATTCCGTCCAACATCGTTGTTGCTATGTCCGGAGGGAATCTGTTACCCGTGCTGGTCTTTGCAGCCTTATTGGGTGTGGCTTTAGCCGTTACCGGTGACAGAGCTAAACCTTTGATCGATGTATTAGATGCATTGATGGGCGCTGTGTTTAAAATTACAGACTGGATCATTGCCCTGTCTCCGGTCGCCATTTTCGCTATCATCTCATGGTTGCTGGCCACTAAAGGTGTCGGAACCCTGATAGCTCTGGCAAAACTGGTTGGTGTGATGTATCTGGGACTGGGAATTTTATTACTGGTATTTGCACTGCTACTGTTAATGATAGGTGAGCGACCGGTCAAAGCATTTCGTGAGGTAAGTGAGCCTTTCTTACTGGCTTTTGCCA
Source organism: Tatumella citrea (assembly GCF_002163585.1). Taxonomy (NCBI): domain Bacteria; kingdom Pseudomonadati; phylum Pseudomonadota; class Gammaproteobacteria; order Enterobacterales; family Erwiniaceae; genus Tatumella; species Tatumella citrea. The sequence continues at coordinate 136,321 of NZ_CP015579.1, read as the reverse complement.
CACGCTCTTCAGAAGCAACCTTGCCCTTGCATATTGAAAAACTGATAGCTCACGGGGTCCCCAAAAGCATCGCGTCTCTGGTCCTTCCACTTGGCTATGCCTTTAACAGAGATGGCTCAATCCTCTATTTCGGTCTGGCTGTAGGCTTCCTGGCCGATGCTTACCATGTGGCATTAAGCTGGCCAAATCTGCTGTCAATCATCATTGTTACCACTCTGGCCAGTAAAGGCAGTGCAAACGTGCCTTCTGGTGGGCTGGTTGCCGTGGCAATGGTCCTCAGTACTATAGGCGTTCCCATCGAAGCTCTGGCGGTAATTGCCGGGGTAGATGCATTTCTGGATATGGGAAGAACGGCTTTAAATGTCATTAGTAATACTGTCGCCGTTAAACTGGTTATGAAATGGGCTAAACCGGAAAGTAGTGAAGAAGTTTCTGAGTTTCAGCCTCTTAACACATCACAGGAACACCAATGATTGATTTACGTAGTGATACCGTTACTTCACCCACAGAGGCAATGTGGCAGGCGATGAGAGAGGCCACTCTGGGTGATGATACTCTGGAAGGAGACCCAACCGTTGCCCGACTGGAAACTTTAGCGGCTAAACTTACCGGCAAGCCCGCCGCATTATTTGTCACCAGCGGCACTATGGGTAACGTTATTTCAGCGTTAACTCATAATCAGAGAGGCGGTCTTGAGGCGATTGTTGATAGCCAGGCCCATATGCTGCTTTCTGAAGCGGGGGGCTTATCTTGCCTGGCAGGTCTGTTTTGTAACGCTATCACCTCTCACCGTGGAGAGATGGACCTGCAACAGCTCAAAATTAAACTGCGTGGGAGTTATTCCCGGTACGGAGGCCCGACAGCATTAGTCTGTATGGAAACCAGCCACAACCACTCGGGAGGCAGCGTATTGTCTAATGACTATCTGCATGAAGTATCACGCCTCAGCAGAGAATCGGGGGTGCCGGTTCATATTGATGGAGCAAGAGTCTGTAATGCTGCTGTCGCCAGTGGCCGATCCCTGGAAGAAATAGCCTCCTGTGCAGACAGTATCACCTTTTGTTTATCTAAAGGGCTCAGTGCACCGATGGGTTCTGTACTTGCAGGTGATGAAGCATTTATTCAACGAGCCAGGACATTCCGAAGAATGGTCGGTGGAGGATTACGACAGGCTGGAATTATGGCCGCTGCCGGTATTGTTGCACTTGAACAAGGTATCCCGCGACTGGAAGAGGATCATAAAACAGCACAAATGATCTGGCAGGAATTACGACACTATAATCCATCGCTGGTCAGCGAGTTTCCGCCGCAGACCAATATACTGCAGGTAACTCTGTGCACCGAAAGTCAGGATGAAACCGAACAATTTATCCGCAAACTGGAGCGGAATAATGTGCTGTGTCGTGCAGCAAGGCCTGGCGTTCTCCGTCTGGTGACTCACCGGCATATCAACCTGCAACAGGTCCCACAGATTGTTGCGGCTTTCAGGCACTGCCTCGAAATGTCACACTGATGCATCAGTCTGCAAAAGCTGATTGCAGGCTATCTTGTCCGCCGGAAGGAGTCTGACTCTTTCCGGCTGATTTATCCCGATTTCCGTTATTCAGCTTTCAGACGATGATAATGGCGGGCAATTTCTCCGGGAGTTGTCAGCCAGAATTCATTCTGTCGCAACATCAGATCAGTCAGCGTTTTCTTTAACCGGTAAAAACGGAAGGGTTGTCCAACAATATAAGGGTGCAGAGCAATTCCCATCACCTGAGGAGAAAATTTACTCCTTTCCAGCAATTCTGCAAACTGATCCTCAATCATCTGGCAGAAGGTGTCGATCGAGGTTCCGTTCGGGATGATTGTAGGTATATCGTTGATTTCCTGAGGATAAGGAACCGAAAGTAGCTCTCCATGACCGGTATTCATTGTGACAGGTTTATCATCATGGGCCCAGTTAAGGGTATATTCGAAATCATGTTGCTTCAGCAAATCCGGCGTATCATGACTTTCAGATATCCAGGGTGACAGCCAGCCGGAAACTTTTTTCCCCTGGTAGCTGCTCAGTTGTTGCTGACAGTAACTGATCAATCTGGATTCATCTTCTAAGCTCAGATCACCTTGTCTCTGCGAATTTGTATGGCCGTGACCAATCAATTCGCTGCCCGGCAATGCAGTCCAGCGTTGTAGCAATTCCGGGTAATGTTCCAGCAGTGAGGTATTGGCGATGACTGCCGGCGGTATTCCCAGCCGTTCAAACAGGTCAGCCAGATGCCAGCCTCCAACGCGATTTCCGTAATCACGCCAGCTGTAATTCAGAATATCCAGTGAGTTTGCAGCTTGCGATATTTTGGCCCCCTCTGTACATCCAAAGGAGAAATGCTCAAGGTTCATCGCAACATAGACCGCAAGGCCTTTTCCTTCCGGCCAGCTAAATGACTGTGACTCTCCACCTGTAGAATCATAACGGCGATGCTCATTTAACGTCAGTATAAGGTCAGCTTTCTGTGTCATAGTGCAATGTCTTATCCGGTCAGTGAAAATAGAGATAATTAAGCAATCACTATGCCAGTCTGTCAGGACGATGAGCAACAGACTTTAGCGATTATGAACGCATACAGATAGTCAGAGTGGCAGGACAATCACGGACGGGTCGTTTATTATGGCAACAGATAAGTTCAGGGAGACTCTAAAATGCGCATTCTCGGCATACTATTTTTTACGATCATACTGGCTGCCTGTGCAGCTAAAAAGCAGAAACCACAGGAAACCGTAGTGATTCATAACGGGGATTGTTCTGCGAGTAAGCAAACTATCAGCTGTCAGTGGCAGGATGTCCCGGCTAATAATATGCATTAATTTCCTGCCCAGAGCTCTCTTTCTGAGGCTGCTGAGTCAGTATTAGCTATGATTAATCAGGAATTATTCGTTTGCCGATAATCTCTGCAAGCTGTTGCTTGTCGATTCAGAGCTACTGCACAGAGCTACTGCATTGTATCGCTGCTTCTGCCAGGGTAGCCCTCGCAAAACCAGCGGCGCAGTAGCTTTTCACTGTGCCGGTCTGTTGTCTGATGAACAGTTTTCGGAAGTACAAATGCAAAAAGGCCATCCGTCAGGATGGCCTTTCTGTCTTGTTGGATGCCTGGCAGTTGACGGCTCACTCCGTGAACCGCCCTCCGGGCCGCTGCCGCAGGCAGCGTTCAGAAGCTCTGCTTCTGTCCTGCTCCCGCCCGGGGAGACCCCACTCTGCCACCGGCGCTGCGGCGTTTCACTGTGCCTGTTTGTTGTCTGATGAACAGTTTTTGGAAGTACAAATGCAAAAAGGCCATCCGTCAGGATGGCCTTTCTGTCTTATTGGATGCCTGGCAGTTCCCTACTCTCGCATGGGGAGACCCCACACTACCATCGGCGCTACGGCGTTTCACTTCTGAGTTCGGCATGGGGTCAGGTGGGACCACCGCGCTCTAGCCGCCAGGCAAATTCTTGTGCCGTGTCCTGTGTCTTTTTCACTGATACTGCGTTGACTGCCTTTGTGCTGTTCAGTCACATACTCATGTATGCTCCTTCTCATCACGCAGTTGCCGCCTTGTCTCAGCGCAAAATCCTTCGGACGTTCGTCCGCAGAACACTGCTAATTTTTTAATTTAACTATCAGGAACTCGCTGAAAATTCTTTTGCGTCTCTGCAAAACGCCTCTGGCGTTGTAAGGTTAAGCCTCACGGGTCATTAGTACCGGTTAGCTCAATGCATCGCTGCACTTACACATCCGGCCTATCAACGTCGTCGTCTTCAACGTCCCTTCAGGACTCTCAAGGAGTCAGGGAGAACTCATCTCGGGGCAAGTTTCGTGCTTAGATGCTTTCAGCACTTATCTTTTCCGCACTTAGCTACCGGGCAATGCCATTGGCATGACAACCCGAACACCAGTGGTGCGTTCACTCCGGTCCTCTCGTACTAGGAGCAACCCCCCTCAATTCTCCAGCGCCCACGGCAGATAGGGACCGAACTGTCTCACGACGTTCTAAACCCAGCTCGCGTACCACTTTAAACGGCGAACAGCCGTACCCTTGGGACCTACTTCAGCCCCAGGATGTGATGAGCCGACATCGAGGTGCCAAACACCGCCGTCGATATGAACTCTTGGGCGGTATCAGCCTGTTATCCCCGGAGTACCTTTTATCCGTTGAGCGATGGCCCTTCCATTCAGAACCACCGGATCACTAAGACCTGCTTTCGCACCTGCTCGAACCGTCACTCTCGCAGTCAAGCTAGCTTATGCCTTTGCACTAACCTCACGATGTCCGACCGTGATTAGCTAACCTTCGTGCTCCTCCGTTACTCTTTGGGAGGAGACCGCCCCAGTCAAACTACCCACCAGACACTGTCCGCAACCCGGATGACGGGTCTACGTTAGAATATCAAACATTAAAGGGTGGTATTTCAAGGATGGCTCCGTACGAACTGGCGTCCGTACTTCAGTGCCTCCCACCTATCCTGCACATCAAGGCTCAATATTCAGTGTCAAGCTATAGTAAAGGTTCACGGGGTCTTTCCGTCTTGCCGCGGGTACACTGCATCTTCACAGCGATTTCAATTTCACTGAGTCTCGGGTGGAGACAGCCTGGCCATCATTACGCCATTCGTGCAGGTCGGAACTTACCCGACAAGGAATTTCGCTACCTTAGGACCGTTATAGTTACGGCCGCCGTTTACCGGGGCTTCGATCAAGAGCTTCTCCTTGCGGATAACCCCATCAATTAACCTTCCGGCACCGGGCAGGCGTCACACCGTATACGTCCACTTTCGTGTTTGCACAGTGCTGTGTTTTTAATAAACAGTTGCAGCCAGCTGGTATCTTCGACTGGCTTCAGCTCCGGGAGCAAGTCCCTTCACCTACGCGCCAGCGTGCCTTCTCCCGAAGTTACGGCACCATTTTGCCTAGTTCCTTCACCCGAGTTCTCTCAAGCGCCTTGGTATTCTCTACCTGACCACCTGTGTCGGTTTGGGGTACGATTTCGTGTTACCTGGAGCTTAGAGGCTTTTCCCGGAAGCAGGGCATTTGTCACTTCAGTACCGTAGTACCTCGTCATCACGCCTCAGCCTTAAGAAGTTCCGGATTTGCCTGGAACCTCAGCCTACACGCTTAAACCGGGACAACCGTCGCCCGGATGACATAGCCTTCTCCGTCCCCCCTTCGCAGTAACACCAAGTACAGGAATATTAACCTGTTTCCCATCGACTACGCTTTTCAGCCTCGCCTTAGGGGTCGACTCACCCTGCCCCGATTAACGTTGGACAGGAACCCTTGGTCTTCCGGCGAGCGGGCTTTTCACCCGCTTTATCGTTACTTATGTCAGCATTCGCACTTCTGATACCTCCAGCAGACCTCACAGCCCACCTTCAACGGCTTACAGAACGCTCCCCTACCCAACAACACATAGTGTCGCTGCCGCAGCTTCGGTGCATGGTTTAGCCCCGTTACATCTTCCGCGCAGGCCGACTCGACCAGTGAGCTATTACGCTTTCTTTAAATGATGGCTGCTTCTAAGCCAACATCCTGGCTGTCTGAGCCTTCCCACATCGTTTCCCACTTAACCATGACTTTGGGACCTTAGCTGGCGGTCTGGGTTGTTTCCCTCTTCACGACGGACGTTAGCACCCGCCGTGTGTCTCCCGTGATAACATTCTCCGGTATTCGCAGTTTGCATCGGGTTGGTAAGCCGGGATGGCCCCCTAGCCGAAACAGTGCTCTACCCCCGGAGATGAATTCACGAGGCGCTACCTAAATAGCTTTCGGGGAGAACCAGCTATCTCCCGGTTTGATTGGCCTTTCACCCCCAGCCACAGGTCATCCGCTAATTTTTCAACATTAGTCGGTTCGGTCCTCCAGTTAGTGTTACCCAACCTTCAACCTGCCCATGGCTAGATCACCGGGTTTCGGGTCTATACCCTGCAACTTAACGCCCAGTTAAGACTCGGTTTCCCTGCGGCTCCCCTATACGGTTAACCTTGCTACAGAATATAAGTCGCTGACCCATTATACAAAAGGTACGCAGTCACACCATAAAGGTGCTCCCACTGCTTGTACGTACACGGTTTCAGGTTCTTTTCACTCCCCTCGCCGGGGTTCTTTTCGCCTTTCCCTCACGGTACTGGTTCACTATCGGTCAGTCAGGAGTATTTAGCCTTGGAGGATGGTCCCCCCATATTCAGACAGGATACCACGTGTCCCGCCCTACTCTTCGAACTCACGATGTGTGCATTTTCATGTACGGGACTTTCACCCTGTATCGCGCGACATTCCAGACGCTTCCACTAACACACACACTGATGATGGTTCAGGGCTGCTCCCCGTTCGCTCGCCGCTACTGGGGGAATCTCGGTTGATTTCTTTTCCTCTGGGTACTTAGATGTTTCAGTTCCCCAGGTTCGCCTCGTTAACCTATGAATTCAGTTAACGATGATGCACTGAGTGCACCGGGTTTCCCCATTCGGACATCGCCGGCTGTATCGGTTCATATCACCTTACCGGCGCTTTTCGCAGATTAGCACGTCCTTCATCGCCTCTGACTGCCAGGGCATCCACCGTGTACGCTTATTCGCTTAACCTCACAACCCACAGACGTCTTGCAACGACTATGAATCGTAAAAGTTTTTGAGAGACTCTGAATAACTTTCGTCATTCATTGTTTTCAAATTTTCAGCTTGTTCCGGATTGTTAAAGAGCAATATCTTAAACATGACTCGTAAGTCATCTTTAAGATAATTCGGTCGGTGACTTTCACTCACATACCAGCAAGTGGCGTCCCCTAGGGGATTCGAACCCCTGTTACCGCCGTGAAAGGGCGGTGTCCTGGGCCTCTAGACGAAGGGGACACTGAAGTCTGCTTCGGCAAGACGCCTTGCTCATACTTTCTATCAGACAATCTGTTGTGGACACTTCACGGGAACGTATCTTCAGGTAAGGAGGTGATCCAACCGCAGGTTCCCCTACGGTTACCTTGTTACGACTTCACCCCAGTCATGAATCACAAAGTGGTAAACGCCCTCCCGAAGGTTAAGCTATCTACTTCTTTTGCAACCCACTCCCATGGTGTGACGGGCGGTGTGTACAAGGCCCGGGAACGTATTCACCGTAGCATTCTGATCTACGATTACTAGCGATTCCGACTTCATGGAGTCGAGTTGCAGACTCCAATCCGGACTACGACGCACTTTATGAGGTCCGCTTGCTCTCGCGAGGTCGCTTCTCTTTGTATGCGCCATTGTAGCACGTGTGTAGCCCTACTCGTAAGGGCCATGATGACTTGACGTCATCCCCACCTTCCTCCGGTTTATCACCGGCAGTCTCCTTTGAGTTCCCGACCGAATCGCTGGCAACAAAGGATAGGGGTTGCGCTCGTTGCGGGACTTAACCCAACATTTCACAACACGAGCTGACGACAGCCATGCAGCACCTGTCTCAGAGTTCCCGAAGGCACCAAAGCATCTCTGCTAAGTTCTCTGGATGTCAAGAGTAGGTAAGGTTCTTCGCGTTGCATCGAATTAAACCACATGCTCCACCGCTTGTGCGGGCCCCCGTCAATTCATTTGAGTTTTAACCTTGCGGCCGTACTCCCCAGGCGGTCGACTTAACGCGTTAGCTCCGGAAGCCACGCCTCAAGGGCACAACCTCCAAGTCGACATCGTTTACGGCGTGGACTACCAGGGTATCTAATCCTGTTTGCTCCCCACGCTTTCGCACCTGAGCGTCAGTCTTTGTCCAGGGGGCCGCCTTCGCCACCGGTATTCCTCCAGATCTCTACGCATTTCACCGCTACACCTGGAATTCTACCCCCCTCTACAAGACTCTAGCCTGCCAGTTTCGAATGCAGTTCCCGGGTTGAGCCCGGGGATTTCACATCCGACTTGACAGACCGCCTGCGTGCGCTTTACGCCCAGTAATTCCGATTAACGCTTGCACCCTCCGTATTACCGCGGCTGCTGGCACGGAGTTAGCCGGTGCTTCTTCTGTCAGTAACGTCAATGCATAGCCGTATTAAGACTACACCCTTCCTCCTGACTGAAAGTACTTTACAACCCGAAGGCCTTCTTCATACACGCGGCATGGCTGCATCAGGCTTGCGCCCATTGTGCAATATTCCCCACTGCTGCCTCCCGTAGGAGTCTGGACCGTGTCTCAGTTCCAGTGTGGCTGGTCATCCTCTCAGACCAGCTAGGGATCGTCGCCTAGGTGAGCCGTTACCCCACCTACTAGCTAATCCCATCTGGGCACATCCGATGGTGTGAGGCCCGAAGGTCCCCCACTTTGGTCTTGCGACGTTATGCGGTATTAGCTACCGTTTCCAGTAGTTATCCCCCTCCATCAGGCAGTTTCCCAGACATTACTCACCCGTCCGCCACTCGTCACCCAAGGAGCAAGCTCCTCTGTGCTACCGTTCGACTTGCATGTGTTAGGCCTGCCGCCAGCGTTCAATCTGAGCCATGATCAAACTCTTCAATTTAAAGTTTGATTTGCTTAAACGAGTTAAGCGATGCTCAAGTGTAAAACACTCATAATGAATTTCATTATGTGTTCACTCTTAAGACTTGATATTTTTTACGTCCGGAGACGCTGATATCAATCCTGCGAGTGCCCACACAGATTGTCTGATAAATTGTTAAAGAGCGTTGCAACTCAACCGTTTAGGTTGTCGCTGCGAGGTGGCGTATATTACGCTTTTCACCTCAGGAGTCAATCACTATTTCGTGATTTTTTCTCCGGACCGAATCGCTTCAGTCCCTGTCACGCCTTGGCGCATCGCGCTTTACCGTGTCAGTGGGAGCGCATTATAGGGAGATAATTTTTTCTGACAAGGGTTTATTTTAAAATAATTACTGAATGGCGTTTTTTTATGCCGATCGCCGTACAATTCAACGATAAATGTATGGTTAGTAATCTTTTTGCGCTAAAACTCCCAAAACTGTGAGATGCACTGGCAGCGAAAAAGCGGCATTGAAGGATAATGGCTGGCATTTTACCCCACCAGCCAGCTGCTGGTTTTTAGGGCCAGACGTCATCAATATCAGGAAAAAGGGTATTTTTCAGGATGAGCATGTCGATGTTAATAAATAACGATGAGGGAATTTCAGTTATGGCCGTAAATCCGTTACGCCCTTTTGCCGGTATCTTTCCACAAACCGGAACGAATGTGATGGTAGATCCCTCCAGCGTAGTCATTGGTAATGTTGTGATTGGTGATAACACTAGTATCTGGCCATTAGTCGTTGCCCGGGGTGATGTAAACCGAATAGAGATTGGCTCGCGCACAAATATCCAGGATGGTTCAGTTTTACATGTCAGCCATTGCTCAGAGAAAAATCCGCAAGGACACCCTTTACTAATAGGCAATGATGTTACTGTCGGACATAAAGCCATGCTTCATGGCTGCACTATTAAGGACCGGGTGTTAGTTGGTATGGGATCGATTCTGCTGGATGGAGCTTATATAGAAGAAGATGTAATGATTGGGGCCGGTAGCCTGGTGCCTCCGGGTAAGCGGCTGACCAGTGGTTATCTATATCTGGGCAGCCCGGTAAAACAGATCCGCCCGCTGACTGAAGAAGAAAAACAAGGGCTGCTGGTTTCTGCAAAAAATTACGTAAAGTGGAAAGATGACTATCTTTCAGAGGATAACCAGAACCATCCATCCTGATCATCATGATCAGCAGCGATGACCGACTCCATCTCTTCTTCTATATCCCAGCGATATTCACGGAACAGATCTAATGCAGGGCCATCGCCAAATCGCCGATACAGTTCTGTTGCGCTGACAGCACACTGGAGCTGCATGCCATTAGACAGCGCCGGAAAACATACCGCTTTCCGGACGTCATCCCATTCTTCACGATCAGGGAACTGAATTGACTGGTTCATGACTTCAGAGACTGACTGACAGCTTCAGTTACCGGTCCAATTTCCGGCATCACACCATGCCAGAGAAAGAATGCATGTGCCGCCTGTCCCACCAGCATTCCGACACCATCAGCCAGACTGGTAACACCATGCTGGGCTGCCAGAGAAAGAAACGGTGTTTTTCCTTGTTGATAGAACATATCGTAGCAGTGAGTATTTGCGGTAAAGATACTCCCTGGTAACGCAGGCACTTCACCTGTGACTCCGCTGGAAGTTGCATTAATAATCAGATCATAGTGTTGATCTAACTTACCATGCTCACTGGCCAAAATAGTCCCTGCATGCTGGTAAGTTTCCACCAGCGTTTCAGCTCTGGATAAAGTGCGGTTGGTTATCGTGATCCTGCAGCCGAATGCCAGTAATGGCAAAATAACGCCTCTTGCTGCACCACCAGCGCCGACCAGGAGAACATGAAATTGCGGAGTAATCATCTGCAGGCGTTGCAAATCATTCAGCAAACCGATTCCGTCAGTATTATCACCGAGCAATTTCCCGTCAGGCAGCAATTTGAGCGTATTTACCGCTTTGGATAATGACGCTCGTTCAGTCAGTTCATCAGCCATTGCACAAGCATCCTGCTTAAAGGGTAAGGTCACATTGGCCCCCTTCCCCCCCTGGCGGAAAAACTCTTCCACGATCGGTTCAAATTCTCCGAGAGGAACAAGAACCCGCCCGTACCGATGCTCAATGCCCGTTTGCATGGCAAACAGCTGATGAATAAATGGTGATTTACTGTGATTTATCGGATTGCCAAAGACAACAAACGGTTCCATTTTCTACCCCTGCCGGACAAGCTCACCGGTAATGACGTTACGGATCTCAGAAGGATTATTTCTCCCGCCGGTGACTCCACGCAATACAGGAAAATCAGCACCAAACTGGCTGATAACTTCCTCTACATTCCGGCAGGGCTCCTGACCGGACAGATTTGCGCTGGTTGAAACCAGAGGTTTACCAAAAGAAGCACAGAGTTTTTGAACATCAGGATGATCACTGACTCTGATTGCCAGAGAATCAAATTTACCGGTCAGCCAGCGAGGAGCTGCGGATGGCACAACAAACGTCACGGGCCCCGGCCAGTGGGAAAACATGCGATCCCGCTGTTCTGCAGTCAGATCTTCATCACGGATATACGGCATCAGTTGCTGGTAACTGGCTGCAATGAGTATCAGGCCTTTTTCTACCGGACGCTTCTTAATTGCCAGCAGTGCCATTACCGCCTGCTCACTGTCCGGATCACACCCCAAGCCAAACACTGCTTCAGTAGGATAAGCAATAACTGAATTTTTGCGTAATTGCTCAACGCAACGCTGTAAAGACTCTGATACTGAATCGCTGGACATAGTAGATGCTATTCTTCCTGGTTATCTTCGGGAACAGGTTTCCCGCATAATTTATTGGCGCAGATTAAACGCGTTCCCCTGGCTGTCTTCTTTTCTGTTAACAACGGAAAATGACAGGTCAGACATTCCCCTGCAACCGGGAGTGTATTTAAGGCAAATTGACAATCAGGGTATCGACTGCAGGAATGAAAAGACTTCCCGTAACGGGAACGGCGCTGGACTAAGGTCCCCTGATAGCACTGCGGACAGGCAATACCGGTTTCATCTGGCTGATCAATAGTCTCAGTATGAGGACACTCCGGATAATTACTGCAGCCGATAAACATTCCATATCGCCCCTGCCGCAGCGCTTTATCAGCTCCACATTCCGGACAGGCAATACCTTCCAGAATTTTAATAATATGAGCATCGTTCCGTGGTCCCAACGGACGAATATACTCGCAGGCAGGGTGTGCAGAACAACCTGCAAACGGACCATGTTTACCTGAACGTATAACTAACTCTGCCCCGCAGACGGGGCAGTTTTCCTGATGACGCACAGCAAACAGTGCTGTTTTATTCATAATTTGGCTACACAGAAGACAATATCAGTGCAGGATACTGTCATTGGCATCGAAAAGTAACTCTTCCATTTGCTGATAAGCATCCTCACATCCCGGAATGTTAAACAGTACCATCAGCACAACCCATTTAAGATCATCAAGCTCAAATTCCTGGGTATCGAGAGCAGTGACACGTTCTATCACCATTTCACGAGTTTCCAGGTTCAACACCTGAACCTGCTCAAGGAATAACAAGAATCCACGGCAGTCAGCATCCAGTTTCCGGCACTCTTCTTCAGTGTAGATACGCATTGATAGCGGATCACACACCATCTGGATCGGTTCTACCAGTCCTTCCTGATAATCCGCCAGTTTCTCAAGCCACTTTAACGCATTCGCAATATCTTCCTGATCAAAACCGGCTTCGGTTAAATCATCTGTCAGCCTGTCCTGGTCAACCTGCGAATCTGCCTCGGTATGGATATAGGTCTCAAACAAGTACATAAGTACGTCGAACATGGCATGCCCTCCTTAAACGGACATAGCCGCCGGGTACAGCTGCGATCCATCCTGCTAACTCCAGTTCTAACAATATGGCTGCAATCACTGGCACAGGTTGGCCGGCACGTTCAGCGACGACGTCAACAGGTGTAACCTCATCTTCTACGTTAGCCAACACACCAGCAAATGGCAATGGAACAGTGCCATACTCTGACGAATTTATTTGTTCAGAGACCGAAAACCGCAACGAATGATAACCAATCTGCAAATCTTCCAGGATGTCATTCGGGTGAGAGACCAGTAAAGCACCTTGCTGAATAAGCCAGTGCGGACCTTCACATTCAGGTTTCGCAACCGGTCCCGGCAAAGCATAAACATTTCGGTTTTGCTCGAGAGCGTAGCGAGCAGTAATCAGTGAGCCACTTTTCATCCGGGCTTCAGTCACCAGAACCCCCAGACTCAGGCCACTGATAATACGGTTACGACGAGGGAAATGACCGGGATGTGCCGTCGCATTCAAAGGGAATTCAGAAACGAGAGCCCCGCCTTGCCTGATAATCTCACGGCTGAGTTCCCGATGTTGTCGGGGGTAGATATTTAGCAACCCGCTACCTAACACAGCAATGGTTTTACCACCTGAAACTAAAGCGGCACGATGTGCCACACTGTCAATCCCTAATGCCAGCCCACTGGTGAGGGTAAAGCCGCTAACAGAGAATGCTCCGGCAAAAAAGTCAGTCCAGTGCTGACCATAGCGGCTACATTGCCTGCTTCCAACAATAGCTATCTGCGGGGATGAAAGTACTGCCGGGTCACCTGCAACAAACAGATACAGCGGGCAACCGCTGGCTTCGGCCAACAAACGTGGATAGCAGGGATCATTGAGGGTTAAAAAATGATGCTCATCTGCTTCAAGCCATTTACGGGTAAGGGTAATCTGAGACGTATCACTGTTCAGAAACTGCCGGCACTGCTGGTCAGAAAACGACATTGATCGTAAGAAAGAGTGCGTCACTGTCGTCTGCTGTTCCAGACGGTTAGCCACTTCGACTCTCAGGGAATATTTCAGTCCGTGAACCGCACCAAGGCGCAGCCATTTTTCCATGGTATCCACATGCAGCTCCTTCTGCCTGTCGCTTTTATCCCGCCTGCAATACTGTCAATCGCTTAACGAAACGTCTACAATATAAGGCAGTCAATTTAAATATCATGAATAAAGATCCGGAAATCTATGTCAGTTTTACAGGTATTACATTTCCCAGACGAGCGACTCCGTACAGTTGCTGCGCCAGTTAAAGAAGTAAACAAAGATATTCAGCGCATTGTTGATGACATGTTCGAAACAATGTATGCGGAAGAAGGTATCGGGCTGGCCGCTACACAGGTTGATATCCATCAGCGAATTATCGTTATCGATGTTTCTGAAAACCGCGAACAGCAGCTGGTACTGATAAACCCTGAGTTGCTTGAACAAAGCGGTGAAACCGGAATTGAAGAGGGATGCCTTTCTATTCCGGAACAACGAGCATTAATCCCACGTTCTGAGCGGGTAAAAATTCGGGCGCTGAACCGCGAAGGTGAAACTTATGAACTGGAAACAGACGGCTTACTGGCTATCTGTATTCAGCATGAGATGGATCATCTGATGGGCAAATTATTTGTCGATTATTTGTCTCCATTAAAACGTCAGCGTATCCGTCAGAAACTGGAAAAACTTGCCCGGCAAACGACCAGAGCTTCCTGAAACAAAAATAAGGGATGATTGTGTCCGACTCCTTAAAAATCATTTTCGCCGGCACCCCTGACTTTGCAGCGCGTCATCTTGACGCGCTGTTTGCTTCTGAGCATCAGGTCGTGGGTGTCTTTACTCAGCCGGACCGTCCGGCAGGCCGTGGAAAGAAGCTGGTAGCAAGCCCGGTAAAAACGCTTGCCGAAGCACATCAAATTCCTGTATTTCAGCCGGCCTCATTACGTCAGCCTGAGAACCAGCAACTGATTGCTGATTTGGATGCCGATATCATGGTGGTGGTTGCCTATGGCTTATTGTTGCCAGAAGTAGTCCTGAATATGCCACGACTCGGGTGTATTAATGTCCACGGCTCACTGTTACCACGTTGGCGGGGAGCGGCTCCTATTCAGCGCGCACTCTGGGCCGGAGATCAACAGACAGGCGTTACCATCATGCAGATGGATGTCGGCCTGGATACCGGAGATATGCTGTACAAACTCACCTGCCCGATAGGCCCTGATGATACCAGCGCGTCACTCTATGATGCTCTGGCACAACTTGGACCGCAGGGGATGTTACAGACACTACAGCAGTTGGCTACCGGAACCGCTCACGCCGAAAAACAGGATGAAGCTCTGGCAACTTATGCCAGTAAGCTGAGTAAAGAAGAAGCAAAGCTGGACTGGTCATTACCTGCTGTGCAGCTGGAAAGATGTATTCGCGCCTTTAACCCCTGGCCGGTCAGCTACTTAATGATTGAAGATCAGCCAGTAAAAGTCTGGAAAGCTACTGTTCTGCCACATCAGGATGCCAGACCGGGAACAGTGGTACAGACAGATAAGCACGGAATCCAGATCGCCACGACAGATGGTGTATTGCAGCTTGAAATACTCCAGCCGGCCGGCAAAAAACCCATGCCCGCAAAAGATCTGCTGAATTCACGCCAGGAGTGGTTTACCCCTGGTACTGCTCCGGGTTCAGGCAGTTAAAAATTTGCCAGTGATGCTGGCTAATTGAAGATATCTCATGAAAAAAACAACAAATCTGCGCAGTCTGGCTGCCAGACTGATTGAGCAGGTGGTCGATAAAGGCCAGTCACTCAGCGCAATATTGCCTGCGGCCCAGAAAGGGCTGAGCGATAAAGACAGCGCATTGCTGCAGGAAATTTGTTTCGGTATCGCCCGGACATTGCCACAATTAGATGCACTTATTGGCAAACTGATGGAACGACCGTTAACCGGTAAGCAAAGAACTCTGCATTATCTGTTGATGGTCGGTATCTATCAGATGCTATACACGCGAATTCCGGCCCATGCCATTCTTGCTGAAACCGTAGAAGGCGCGGTTGTTCTGAAAAGGCAAAGCCTGAAAGGACTGATAAACGGAGTTTTACGCGAATTTCAGCGGCGCCAGACAGAGTTGCTGGACAGTCTGGAAGGACAAAGCGTGACTCTGCTGCATCCCTCATGGTTAATCAAACGGTTGCAGTCAGGCTGGCCAGAGCAATGGCAACAAATTATTGATGCAAATAATCAACGCCCACCAATGTGGCTGAGGGTAAACCGCCAGCATCATAGTCGGGATGAGTGGCTGGCACTTCTGAATGAAGAAGCAATGACAGGCCATACTGATCCATTGTCGACTGATGCTATCCGGCTTGAAAAACCTGCGGGTGTGAGCCAGCTACCCGGTTTTGCTGATGGCTGGGTAACAGTGCAGGACCTTTCGGCACAACGCTGTGCACAGTATCTTGAGCCACAGGATGGTGAAGATATTCTGGACTTGTGTGCTGCACCTGGTGGTAAAACGACTCATATTCTTGAAATTGCGCCAGACTCACGAGTGATGGCCGTGGATGTTGATGCACAGCGCCTGAGTCGGGTCACCGAAAATCTGGCCAGACTTCGCATGAAAGCAGAAGTAAAGCAGGGTGATGGCAGAACACCGTCAGAATGGTGCGGAGATCGCCAGTTTGACAGGATTTTACTTGATGCCCCTTGTTCTGCAACGGGTGTTATTCGTCGTCATCCGGATATAAAATGGCTCCGGCGCGATAATGACATTGCTGAACTTGCAACCCTGCAGGCAGAAATTCTGGAAGCTGTATGGCCACATCTTAAAGCTGGCGGCACAATGATTTATGCAACCTGCTCAGTACTGCCACAGGAAAATCACCTGCAGATTTCCGCATTTCTGCAACGCCACCCGGAGGCTCAGGCAGTTACGTTGCCCGGGGGCGAAAAAAATGGATTGCAGGTATTCCCGGAACAGAACGGCGGCGATGGTTTTTTCTACGCTAAACTAATCAAAAGCGCTTAACCGAAAAGAGTGAAACAATAATGAAGATTATTATCCTTGGTGCCGGACAAGTCGGCGGAACGCTGGCAGAGAACCTGGTAGGGGAAAATAACGATATCACTGTTGTGGATACAGATCCGGGAAGGCTGCGCCAGCTGCAGGATAAATTCGATTTAAGAGTCGTCAATGGTCAGGCATCTCATCCGCGGATTTTACGGGAAGCCGGTGCTGAGGACGCTGATATGTTGGTGGCAGTGACCAGCTCTGACGAAACCAATATGATTGCCTGTCAGATAGCCTATTCACTGTTTAATACCCCAAACAGAATTGCACGTATCCGTGCAGCTGAGTATCTACGGGATACTGAAAAACTGTTTATCCCGGAAGCGATCCCCATTGATCATTTGATTTCACCGGAACAGCTGGTGATCGACAATATTTATCGTCTGATCCAGTATCCGGGCGCGTTGCAGGTAGTTAACTTTGCAGAAGGTAAAGTGAGCCTGGGCGTGGTAAAAGCGTATTACGGCGGGCCGCTTATCGGAAACCCTCTGTCCGTAATGCGCGAGCATATGCCACATATTGAAAGCCGCGTAGCTGCGATTTTTCGCCAGGATCGCCCAATTCGCCCCCAAGGCTCAACGATTATTGAAGCGGGAGATGAGGTATTTTTTATCACGGCGAATCAGCATATCCGCGCCGTAATGAGTGAAATGCAGCGTCTGGAAAAACCGTACAAGCGCATCATGCTGGTTGGTGGAGGGAATATCGGTTTTGGTCTGGCACAACAGCTGGAAAAACAGTACAGCGTTAAACTGATCGAACGAAACGCCCAACGTGCAGCAGAACTAGCTGAGCTGCTCAACGATACTATCGTATTCTATGGTGATGCATCAGATCAGGAATTGCTGGCCGAAGAGCATATTGACCAGATTGATCTGTTTATTGCCGTCACTAACGACGATGAAGCAAACATTATGTCAGCAATGCTGGCTAAAAAAATGGGTGCTAAAAAGGCGATGGTACTTATACAACGCCGCGCATACGTCGATTTAGTGCAGGGCAGCGTGATTGATATTGCAATATCACCTCAGCAGGCAACGATTTCAGCATTACTTGGCCATGTACGTAAGGCTGATATTGTCGGAGTCTCATCCCTGAGACGGGGCATTGCAGAAGCCATTGAAGCTATTGCTCATGGCGATGAAACAACATCCCGTGTAGTAGGCCGTTCAATCAGCGAAATTAAATTACCACCAGGAACAATCATTGGTGCTGTGGTTCGTGGCGAAGAAGTAATGATTGCTAACGACAACATCCGGATTGAGCAGGGTGACCATGTGATCATGTTCCTCACCGATAAGAAATTTGTCACCGACGTAGAAAAATTATTCCAGCCAAGCCCGTTCTTCCTGTAGAAACAAAAGGACAGCCAGTTTATTCCGATGAGCTCGCTGTCCTGGTCAAACTAAAGTCCCCGGCTCTCTCATATACACAGGTACACTATAAAACAGGTTATGCATCTCAACTCTCTGTAAAAATACGTAAAAGAGTTGCATGCAGGAAGTGGAAAAAATAGCACTAATTAACTACTATCATAGTTAACTAAAACATAGTTAACTTAGTGTGTAATCAGGGGATAATATGAGTTTGTTTAAAGAGTTTCGCGACTTTGCGATGCGTGGGAATGTTGTTGATCTGGCTGTCGGTGTCATCATCGGTGCAGCTTTCGGCAAAATTGTTTCCTCATTAGTCGCGAATATCATTATGCCACCATTAGGATTACTAATAGGTGGAATCGACTTCAAACAGTTTAAATGGGTTTTGAAAGCAGCTGACGGCACCACCCCTGCAGTAGTGATGGAATACGGTGTCTTCCTGCAGTCTGTTTTTGATTTCGTAATCGTTGCTTTTGCTATCTTTATGGCGATTAAACTGATGAATAAACTGTATAAGAAAGCAGAGCCTGCACCTAAAGGACCTTCAGCAGAAGAAACCCTGTTAGCAGAAATCCGTGATTTACTGAAAGAAAAACAATAAGTTATTACATTAATGACCGTCATATCAAAGATATGGCGGTTTTTTTTATGACCGAAAAAAGGGCAATGAAAATGTTATTTTCATTGCCCTCTCCTCCCTGCCGGTTGTCACGTGATTTACGACGATAACTACCTTTACCTTTCTTGTTTTGCTCGACTCTTTGCCTGAATAATGAGTCATACAAAATTGCCTGCAACGCATTATCATTAATAACGCCTTTGCTGTGCCGGTAACGGTTCATATTAATTCCTCATTGGTTATAACTTACTATTTAGACGGCGCTTAGCCTGTTCTCCGTAGCGATTATCGTAGAGAAAATCAGTACTTAAACCAGACTGGCGCAATTTAAGTTCCAGTACTCTCAACTGCTTTTGATACTCAGCGGCCCGATGATCATCAGGATCGAGTTGTTGTAAAAGATCAACCAGAGCCAGGGCTTCCCGGCGAGATTCCAGTTCAGGCGGTAAAAAACCTGAATTTTTTAACAAACGATAGGCAGTTCGAAGTTCAGCAGGAACCTGACTATCATCATCAAGTACCAGAGGTTTACCTTCGCCCCGTAAGCCGGAGAGCTCACCCCTTTCAATCGAAGAAAGTATATGCTGTTCTGCCAGTTGGTCAATTAACCACATAAGATATTCCCTCCGAAGTCGTCATTCTTAGTGTTGCAACTCACTTTTCTTCAGGCAATAAAAAACCCGCCGAAGCGGGTTTTTTAATTTCTGCAAATTACTCTGCAGTTGTTTCTGCCTGAACTTCTGGACGATCAATCAGCTCGATGTATGCCATCGGAGCGTTGTCACCAGCGCGGAAGCCACACTTCAGAATACGAGTGTAACCACCTGCACGGCTCGCGAAACGCGGGCCCAGTTCATTAAACAGTTTTGCAACGATCTCGTTATCACGAGTGCGTGCGAATGCCAGACGACGATTAGCTACGTTGTCGGTCTTGGCAAGAGTAATCAGCGGCTCAACTACACGACGCAGCTCTTTGGCTTTCGGCAGAGTCGTCTTGATGATCTCATGACGAACCAATGAACCAGCCATGTTACGGAACATAGCCTGGCGATGGCTGCTGTTACGGTTCAGTTGACGACCACTCTTACGATGGCGCATGACCTTATCCTTCTCAGTGAAACCTTAACCTGTGATCCGGTTACTCATCAGCAATGCTTGCTGGTGGCCAGTTTTCCAGGCGCATGCCCAGTGACAGTCCACGCGAAGCCAGCACGTCTTTGATCTCGGTAAGAGATTTTTTCCCAAGGTTAGGCGTCTTAAGAAGCTCAACCTCAGTACGTTGTACCAGATCACCGATGTAGTGGATAGCTTCTGCCTTAAGGCAGTTAGCAGAGCGGACAGTCAATTCCAGATCGTCAACAGGGCGCAGCAGGATCGGATCGAATTCTGGTTTCTCTTCTTTAACTTCTGGCTGACGTACATCACGTAAGTCAACAAAAGCGTCCAGTTGTTCTGCCAGGATGGTTGCCGCACGACGAATCGCCTCTTCAGGATCGATTGTGCCGTTGGTTTCCATTTCGATGACCAGCTTGTCCAGGTCGGTACGTTGCTCAACACGAGCTGCTTCAACATTGTAGGCAATACGATCTACAGGGCTGTAGCAAGCATCGACTAATAAACGACCAATCGGGCGCTCATCTTCTTCCGAATGAATTCGGGCAGAAGCCGGCACATAACCACGACCACGCTGAATTTTGATACGCATACTTACAGAAGCGTTTTCATCAGTCAGATGGCAGATCACGTGCTGTGGCTTGACGATTTCGACATCACCATCATGGGTAATGTCGGCTGCAGTCACAGGGCCAATGCCAGATTTATTCAGGGTCAGGATGACTTCATCTTTACCCTGAACTCTCACCGCCAGCCCTTTCAGGTTGAGCAGGATTTCCAGGATATCTTCCTGTACTCCCTCTTTGGTGCTGTACTCGTGCAGTACACCATCAATTTCAACCTCGGTCACCGCGCAACCCGGCATGGAAGAAAGCAGAATACGGCGCAGTGCATTACCCAGAGTATGGCCAAAGCCACGCTCTAAAGGCTCAAGGGTCACCTTGGCGTGCGTCGAACTCACTTGCTCGATATCTACCAGGCGCGGTTTTAGAAACTCTGTCACAGAACCCTGCATTGTGTCCTCTCTTTGGTACTCAAGCTTTATTTAGAGTAAAGCTCGATGATCAGGTGCTCGTTAATGTCCGCAGACAGATCTGTACGCTCAGGCTGACGCTTGAACACACCTTCCATCTTCGCTGCATCAACTTCCAGCCAGGTTGGCTTTTCACGCTGTTCAGCCAGCTCCAGAGCGGCTTTCACGCGAGATTGCTTTTTGGCTTTCTCACGGATGCTAACAACATCATTCGGAGAAACCTGATAAGAAGCGATGTTAACAACGCGGCCATTTACCATAATAGCTTTATGGCTAACCAGCTGACGTGCTTCAGCACGAGTGGCACCAAAGCCCATACGATAAACTACGTTATCCAGACGGCCTTCCAGCAGAACTAACAGGTTTTCACCAGTGTTGCCTTTCAGACGAGCTGCTTCTTTATAGTAGTTACGGAATTGACGCTCAAGAACACCGTAAATACGACGAACTTTTTGTTTCTCACGTAACTGACCGCCGTAATCAGACAGACGCGGTTTACGCGCACCATGCTGACCAGGGGCTTGTTCAATCTTACACTTGGTATCGATCGCGCGAACGCCAGACTTAAGGAATAAGTCGGTGCCCTCACGACGGCTCAGCTTGAGCTTAGGACCCAAATATCTTGCCATTTTCTTTCTCCAACTAACCTAAAAAACGGGGCGTTATACGCGGCGTTTTTTCGGCGGACGACAACCGTTGTGAGGAATCGGAGTCACATCAGTAATATTAGTGATGCGGAAACCAGCGGCGTTCAGAGCACGAATAGTTGATTCGCGACCTGGACCCGGACCCTTAACCATAACTTCCAGATTCTTAATACCGTAATCTTTCACTGCTTCTGCACAGCGCTCTGCAGCAACCTGAGCAGCGAACGGTGTAGATTTACGAGAACCGCGGAAACCGGAACCACCGGCAGTTGCCCAACCCAGTGCGTTACCCTGACGATCAGTAATAGTAACGATGGTGTTGTTAAAAGACGCATGGACATGAGCCACGCCATCTGAGACTTGTTTTCTTACACGCTTACGTGCACGAACTGGTGCCTTTGCCATTATTTACCCACCCCGATTATTTCTTGATCGGTTTGCGCGGACCCTTACGGGTACGTGCATTGGTCTTGGTACGCTGACCGCGAACCGGAAGACCACGACGATGACGCAAACCACGGTAGCAACCAAGGTCCATAAGACGCTTGATGCTCAGGGTAACTTCACGACGCAGATCACCTTCAACAACGAACTTGCCAACTGCTTCACGCAGTTGCTCAATCTGTTCTTCAGACAGCTCACTGATCTTAACATCTTCGGCAATACCCGTAGAGGCACAAATCGCCTTGGAACGAGTTTTACCGATACCGAAAATCGCAGTTAATGCGATGACAGTGTGTTTATGATCAGGAATGTTAATGCCTGCTATACGGGCCACTATGCACTCCTATTACTAATTAACTGCGCACCATTCTGAAAAGCCCGTTTTCAGGATACTCAAATGGGAGCGCATTAACATACAAAAGATTGGCTGGCTAATCTAGCCAGCTCAACCCGACTTTGCAAGAAAAATATGCGAAAAAATCAGCCTTGGCGCTGTTTATGCTTAGGCTCGGCACTGCAAATCACACGTACAACACCGTCGCGACGGATGATTTTGCAGTTACGACATAATTTCTTGACGGAAGCACGAACTTTCATTTTTACTCTCCGTAACTTCTCAAGCTCCTGAATTAACGGCCGTAGCCTTTCAGGTTTGCTTTCTTCAATGCAGACTCATACTGACTTGACATCATCAGAGTTTGCACTTGAGCCATAAAGTCCATGATGACGACAACTACAATCAGCAGTGAAGTACCGCCGAAGTAGAAGGGGACATTCATCGCCTCACGCATGAACTCCGGGATCAGACAGATAAAAGTAATATATAAGGCGCCAACCAAAGTTAAACGCGTCATTACCTTATCGATATACCTGGCCGTTTGCTCTCCCGGACGAATTCCCGGTACGAATGCACCAGACTTCTTCAGGTTATCTGCTGTTTCACGTGGGTTGAAAACCAACGCCGTATAGAAGAAACAGAAGAAGATGATTGCAGTCGCATAGAGTAGCACATAAAGCGGCTGACCTGGCTGTAAATACATCGAAATAGTTGTCAGCCAGTTCCAACCGGTACCGCCCCCGAACCAGGACGCAATCGTCGCCGGAAACAGGATAATGCTGGAAGCAAAGATAGCAGGGATTACACCAGCCATATTTACTTTCAACGGTAAATGTGTGCTCTGTGCAGCGTATACACGACGACCTTGTTGACGTTTAGCGTAGTTCACCACAATGCGGCGTTGACCACGTTCAACGTAGATAACAAAGAATGTCACTGCAAATACGAGAACTGCAACCAACAGCAACAGGAGGAAGTTCAGGTCACCTTGCCGCGCTTGCTCGATAGTGTGGCCAATGGCCTGCGGTAAACCCGCGACAATACCGGCAAAGATAATGATCGAGATACCGTTACCAATACCTCGTTCAGTAATCTGCTCACCCAGCCACATCAGGAACATCGTCCCGGTCACCAGGCTCACAACAGCAGTAAAGTAGAATGCAAAGCCCGGAGTGGTTACCAGACCTTGCATACCTGGCATATTCGGCAGACCGGTGGCAATGCCCACAGCCTGGAATATGGCCAATACTAACGTACCGTAACGGGTATACTGGCTAATCTTACGACGTCCAGCCTCCCCTTCTTTCTTAATCTCTGCTAACGCCGGATGAACCACCGTCAGCAGCTGGATAATAATAGATGCCGAAATATACGGCATAATACCCAGAGCAAAGATTGAAGCACGGCTTAAAGCACCACCAGAGAACATGTTAAACATTTCAATGATGGTGCCACGCTGTTGTTCAAGCAGTTTGGCAAGGACTGTGGCATCAATACCGGGGATCGGAATAAAAGAGCCAATACGGAAGACGATCAGTGCACCTATTACAAACAACAGTCTGCGTTTTAGTTCACCTACTCCACCCTTGGCACTTTGAAAATCTAATCCCGGTTGTTTAGCCATCAGCTCACTTATTCCTCAATTTTACCGCCAGCAGCTTCGATTGCAGCACGAGCACCTTTGGTGACACGCAGGCCGCGAACCGTTACCGGAGCAGAAACTTCGCCAGACAGAATAACTTTCGCAAATTCAATCTGAATTCCGATAATGTTAGCTGCTTTCAGCGTATTCAGGTCAACCACGCCGCCTTCTACTTTCGCCAGATCAGACAGACGAACTTCGGCTGTGATCATTGCTTTGCGAGAAGTAAAACCAAATTTAGGCAGACGACGGTATAAAGGCATCTGGCCACCCTCGAAACCGCGACGTACGCCACCGCCAGAACGTGAGTTCTGACCTTTGTGACCACGACCACCGGTTTTACCGAGACCGGAACCAATACCACGACCCAAACGTTTGGAAGCGTGCTTAGACCCTTCGGCCGGAGACAGAGTATTTAAACGCATCTCTTACTCCTCCACTTTAACCATGTAGTAAACCGCGTTAACCATACCGCGAACCGCAGGAGTATCCTCACGTTCTACAGTATGACCAATGCGACGCAGACCCAGGCCAAGCAGTGTTGCCTTATGTTTAGGCAGACGACCGATTGCACTACGGGTTTGAGTAATCTTAATAGTCTTTGCCATGATAATTACCCCAGAATTTCTTCGACGGTTTTACCACGCTTAGCAGCGACCATCTCAGGAGAATTCATGTTGCTCAGGCCATCAATAGTTGCACGAACCACGTTGATCGGGTTAGTAGAACCATATGTTTTAGCCAGAACGTTATGAATTCCTGCGACTTCCAGAACAGCACGCATTGCACCACCGGCAATGATACCCGTACCTTCTGAAGCAGGCTGCATGAATACGCGGGAACCAGTGTGAACACCTTTAACAGGGTGTTGCAGGGTACCGTTATTCAGCGCGACATTTACCATGTTGCGACGGGCTTTTTCCATCGCTTTCTGGATAGCTGCTGGAACTTCACGCGCTTTACCGTAACCAAAACCAACGCGACCGTTACCATCACCAACAACAGTCAGAGCTGTGAAGGAGAAAATACGACCACCTTTAACGGTTTTAGATACACGGTTTACCGCGATCAGTTTTTCCTGCAGTTCGCCAGCTTGTTTCTCGATGTGTGACATCCTAGACCTCTACCTTAGAACTGAAGGCCAGCTTCACGGGCAGCATCTGCCAGTGCCTGGACACGACCATGATATTGGAAACCAGAACGGTCGAAAGAAACGGTAGTGATACCTTTCTCGACTGCACGCTCTGCGATAGCTTTACCAACAGCAATGGCAGCATCTTTGTTTCCAGTGTACTTCAGTTGTTCAGTGATAGCTTTTTCTACAGTAGAAGCAGCAACCAGAACTTCGGAACCGTTCGGAGCGATTACCTGTGCGTAAATATGACGCGGGGTACGATGTACCACCAGGCGAGTAGCACCCAGCTCTTTGAGCTTGCGACGTGCACGGGTCGCACGACGGATACGAGCAGATTTCTTATCCATAGTGTTACCTTACTTCTTCTTAGCCTCTTTGGTACGCACGACTTCGTCGGCGTAACGGACACCCTTGCCTTTGTAAGGCTCAGGACGACGGTAGGCGCGCAAGTCAGCTGCTACCTGGCCGATCACCTGCTTATCAGCGCCTTTCAGCACGATTTCAGTTTGAGTCGGACACTCAGCAGTGATCCCTGCAGGCAGCTGATGTTCAACCGGGTGAGAAAAACCCAGTGACAGGCTAACTGCGTTGCCTTTGACAGCCGCACGATAACCAACACCAACCAGCTGCAGCTTCTTGGTGAAGCCCTCGGTAACACCGATAACCATTGAGTTCAGCAGTGCACGAGCAGTACCTGCCTGTGCCCAGCCGTCAACGAAACCTTCGCGTGGAGCGAAAGTCAGTGCGTTGTCAGCCTGCTTAACTTCAACAGCTTTATTGATAGTACGAGCCAGCTCGCCGTTTTTACCTTTGATCGAAACTTCCTGACCGTTGAGTTTTACCTCTACGCCGGCAGGAATAACGACTGGTGCTTTAGCAACACGAGACATTTTACCCTCCGATTACGCTACGTAGCAGATAATTTCGCCACCAAGACCAGCCTGGCGCGCTGCACGATCAGTCATGACACCCTGAGAAGTAGAAACAACTGCGATACCCATCCCTGCCATGATTTTTGGCAGTTCGTCTTTGCGCTTATAAATACGCAGACCAGGACGGCTTACACGCTGAATGCTTTCTACTACTGCCTTGCCCTGGAAATACTTAAGAGTTAATTCCAGTTCAGGCTTAGTGTCGCCTTCGATTTTAAATTCTTCAATATAGCCTTCTTCCTTCAGCACGTTGGCGATTGCCACTTTCAGCTTGGAGGAAGGCATGGTGACCGCAACTTTATTCGCGGCCTGACCGTTACGGATACGGGTCAGCATATCCGCGATCGGATCTTGCATGCTCATCAGTCTTTACTCCCGTGATTCAATTGGTGACAATTACCAGCTAGCCTTTTTCAAGCCAGGTACTTCACCGCGCATGGCGGCTTCACGTAACTTGATGCGGCTCAACCCGAACTTACCTACATAGCCGTGAGGACGGCCAGTTTGGCGGCAGCGGTTACGCTGACGGGACGGGCTGGAATCACGCGGCAGAGCCTGAAGCTTAAGAACAGCATTCCAACGATCTTCGTCAGAAGCGTTCACATCAGAGATGATCGCTTTCAGTTCAGTGCGTTTCGCGAAGAACTTGTCTGCTAGTTTTACACGCTTAACTTCGCGTGCTTTCATAGATTGCTTAGCCATGAATTTACCCTACCTTACTTGCGGAATGGGAAGTCAAAGGCTGCCAGCAGAGCACGGCCTTCATCATCAGATTTCGCAGTAGTGGTAATGGTAATATCCAAACCACGGACGCGATCGACTTTATCGTAATCGATTTCTGGGAAGATGATCTGCTCACGGACACCCATGCTGTAGTTACCACGGCCGTCGAAAGACTTCGCAGATAAACCACGGAAGTCACGGATACGAGGTACAGCAATGATGATCAGGCGCTCAAGGAACTCCCACATACGTTCGCCACGTAGGGTTACTTTACAGCCGATCGGATAGCCCTGACGGATTTTGAAGCCTGCAACTGATTTGCGTGCTTTGGTGACCAGCGGTTTTTGACCGGAGATTGCTGCCAGGTCTGCTGCTGCATTGTCCAGCAGTTTCTTGTCAGCGATCGCTTCACCAACACCCATATTCAGGGTGATCTTCTCGACCCGAGGGACTTGCATGACTGAATTGTAGTTAAACTCAGTCATGAGTTTCTTAACTACTTCGTCTTTGTAGTAATCATGCAGTTTCGCCATCGTACTACTCCAAATTACTTGATAGTTTCGCTGTTAGATTTGAAGAAACGGACTTTTTTACCGTCTTCGAATCTAAAGCCTACACGGTCAGCCTTGCCGGATGCCGCATTGAAAATTGCAACGTTAGAAACCTGAATAGCAGCTTCTTTTTCAACGATGCCACCTGGTTGATTCAGGGCCGGAACCGGCTTCTGATGTTTCTTAACCAGATTGATACCTTCAACGATGACTTTGCCGGAAGACAAAACATTTTTTACTTTACCGCGCTTACCTTTGTCTTTCCCGGTAATCACGATAACTTCGTCGTTAAGACGGATTTTCGCTGCCATGATTCGCTCCTTAGAGTACTTCAGGTGCCAGAGAGATAATTTTCATGAACTTTTCAGTACGAAGTTCACGAGTTACCGGCCCAAAAATACGCGTTCCGATAGGTTGCTCGCTGTTATTGTTTAAAATAACGCATGCATTACCATCGAAGCGAATGACAGAACCGTCAGGGCGACGAACACCCTTCCTGGTGCGCACCACTACCGCCTTCAGGACGTCACCTTTCTTAACTTTACCGCGAGGAATTGCTTCCTTGATGGTAACTTTAATAATGTCGCCAACGCCTGCGTAGCGACGGTGCGAGCCACCCAGAACCTTGATACACATTACGCGACGCGCACCGGAGTTGTCGGCGACGTTCAGCATAGTCTGTTCTTGGATCATTTTAGTGCTCCGCTAATGTCAACTACTACTTCGGGACCTAACTTTCAGGTCGTTTAAAAGCCCCATTATCGAGGGCGCGGCATTATAACACCGGTTCTCGTAGATGGGTAGAAAAAATGAACGGCTCAGACGAGCCGTTCATCTATTTTTTTCACAGAAAAGAGATTCTATTACAGAACCGCTTTTTCCACAACGCGTACAAGAGTCCAGGACTTAGTCTTAGACAGTGGACGGCATTCGCGAATAATTACCACGTCACCAGTTCCACATTCATTGTTCTCATCATGGATGTGCAGCTTAGTCGTACGCTTAATGAATTTACCGTAAATCGGGTGTTTCACGAAACGTTCGATAGCAACAACCGCAGATTTCTGCATTTTGTCACTAACAACACGACCTTGCAGAGTACGGATTTTATCGGTCATTACGCACCCGCCTTCTCAGTCAGTAAAGTCTTAACGCGTGCAACATCACGACGGACTTGCTTCAGCAGATGGGTCTGCTGCAGCTGGCCGGATGCCGCTTGCATGCGCAGGTTAAACTGCTCACGCAACAGGTTAAGCAGCTCAGTGTTTAAATCTTCAACACTTTTTTCACGCAGCTCAGTTGCTTTCATTACATCACCGTCTTAGTTACAAAGGTGGTTTTGATAGGCAGTTTTGCTGCTGCCAGCTTGAATGCCTCACGGGCCAGCTCTTCTGATACTCCGTCCATTTCATACAGGACTTTACCAGGCTGGATCAGGGCAACCCAATACTCTACGTTACCCTTACCTTTACCCATACGGACTTCAAGCGGCTTCTCAGTAATTGGTTTGTCCGGGAATACACGGATCCAAATTTTACCTTGACGCTTAACTGCACGGGTCATAGCACGACGTGCTGCTTCGATCTGACGGGCAGTCAGACGACCACGGCCAACAGCTTTCAGACCGAAAGTACCGAAGCTAATATCCGTACCAGCAGCCAGACCGCGGTTACGGCCTTTGTGCACTTTACGGAATTTCGTACGCTTTGGTTGTAACATCAGCGACTCTCCTTACTTACGGCCTTTACGCTGCTGCTTTTTAGGTTGAGCAGCCGGTTTTTCCGGTTGTTCAACAGCAGCCATACCACCCAGAATCTCACCTTTGAAGATCCATACCTTAACGCCGATTACACCATAAGTGGTGTGCGCTTCTGAGGTGTTGTAATCGATATCCGCACGCAGTGTATGCAACGGAACACGACCTTCACGGTACCATTCGGTACGCGCGATTTCAGCACCGCCAAGACGGCCGCTTACTTCAACTTTGATACCTTTAGCGCCCAGACGCATTGCGTTCTGTACTGCACGCTTCATAGCACGACGGAACATAACACGACGTTCCAGCTGTGAAGTGATGCTGTCAGCAACCAATTTAGCGTCCAGTTCCGGTTTACGGACTTCGGCGATATTGATTTGCGCAGGTACGCCAGCGATTTTCGCGACGACATTACGCAGTTTTTCTACGTCTTCACCTTTCTTACCGATAACGATACCAGGGCGAGCAGTGTGAATAGTCACACGAATGCTTTTAGCCGGACGCTCGATAACGATGCGAGATACAGACGCTTTTGCCAGTTCTTTGTTCAGGAACTGACGTACTTTAAAATCGCTGTCCAGGTTGTCAGCGAATTCGTTGGTATTTGCGAACCAGGTAGAGTTCCAGGGTTTTACAATACCCAGACGAATACCATTAGGATGTACTTTCTGACCCATTGCTAGTCTCCAGAGTCTCAGCGATCGGACACAACCACAGTAATGTGGCTGGTGCGCTTCAGGATGCGATCTGCACGACCTTTAGCACGCGGCATAATGCGCTTCATGCTAGGGCCTTCGTCGACGAAAATTTTCGCGACTTTCAGATCGTCGATGTCAGCGCCATCGTTGTGTTCGGCGTTAGCAATGGCAGATTCCAGAACTTTTTTAACCAGTAAGGCTGCTTTCTTATTGGTGTAAGTCAGGATATCCAGAGCCTGCGACACTTTCTTACCGCGTACAAGATCCGCAACCAGGCGAACCTTCTGAGCAGAAGAACGAGCATGGCGATGTTTAGCGATAGTTTCCATCTCTTCCTCCTACCTTATTTCTTCTTGGCTTTTTTATCAGCCGCGTGACCGCGATAAGTACGAGTCGGCGCAAATTCACCCAGTTTGTGACCAACCATTTCGTCGGAAACAAAAACAGGTACATGCTGACGACCATTATGGACAGCGATGGTCAAACCGATCATGTTAGGAAAGATCGTTGAACGACGGGACCAGGTGCGCAGGGGCTTCTTGTCACCGCTTTCCACCGCTTTCTCTACCTTCTTCAGCAAGTGCAGGTCAATAAAAGGACCTTTCTTGAGAGAACGTGGCATGGTTTATCCTCTAAAATTATTTGCTACGGCGACGTACGATAAATTTATCAGTACGCTTGTTGCTGCGGGTCTTCTTACCTTTGGTCTGTACGCCCCACGGAGTTACCGGGTGCTTACCAAAGTTACGACCTTCACCACCACCGTGCGGGTGATCGACTGGGTTCATCGCAGTACCACGAACGGTAGGACGAACACCACGCCAGCGAGTTGCACCTGCTTTACCCAGAACGCGCAGCATATGCTCAGCGTTACCGACTTCGCCCAGTGTTGCGCGGCAGTCAGCTTCGACTTTACGCATCTCACCTGAACGCAGACGCAGGGTTACGTAGGAACCATCACGCGCAACGATCTGCACGTAAGTACCAGCAGAGCGAGCAATTTGACCGCCTTTGCCTGGTTTCATTTCTACGTTATGTACAGTTGAACCTACTGGGATGTTACGCATCGGCAGGGTGTTACCTGCTTTAATCGCAGCATCAACGCCAGACTGAATCTGGTCGCCAGCTTTTAAACCTTTTGGTGCCAGGATATAACGGCGTTCACCATCTTTGTACAGAACCAGTGCAATATTTGCAGAGCGGTTCGGATCGTACTCAAGACGTTCAACGACAGCCGGGATACCATCTTTGTTGCGTTTGAAGTCAACAATACGGTAAGCCTGCTTGTGACCACCACCGATATGACGGGTAGTGATACGACCGTTATTATTACGGCCACCGCTTTTGCTGTTTTTTTCCAGCAGCGGAGCAAAAGGTTTGCCCTTGTGCAGCTCAGGGTTCACCACTTTAACTACGTGGCGACGACCCGGAGATGTCGGTTTACATTTAACAATTGCCATTGTTTCTCTCCTCCGACTTACTCTGCGCCGCCGACGAAGTCCAGATTCTGGCCTTCTTTCAGGGTGACGTAAGCTTTTTTCCAGTCGCTACGACGACCAACACGCTGTCCGTGACGCTTAACTTTCCCTTTAACAACCAGGGTGTTTACGTCTTTAACTTCAACTTCGAACAGCTTTTCTACGGCAGCAACGATCTCTGCTTTGGTCGCATCTTTCGCAACTTTGAGAACGATGGTATTTGTTTTTTCCATCGCAGCAGATGCTTTTTCAGATACGTGCGGCGCGCGCACGACTTTCAGCAGACGTTCTTCACGGATCATGCCAGCATCTCCTCAACTTGCTTAACTGCGTCAGCAGTCATAACGACTTTGTCGAAGGCGATCAGGCTAACTGGGTCAATGCCCGCTGCATCACGTACGTCAACCTTGAACAGGTTACGTGCAGCCAGGAACAGATTCTCATCCAGTTCACCGGTGATGATCAGCACATCTTCCAGAGCCATGTCTTTCAGTTTCTGAGCCAGCAGCTTAGTTTTAGGCGCTTCTACAGAGAACTGTTCAACAACGATCAAACGTTCCTGACGTACCAGTTCAGACAGAATGCTTTTCAGCGCTCCGCGGTACATCTTTTTGTTAACTTTTTGACTGTGGTCCTGAGGCCGTGCAGCAAAAGTCACACCACCTGAACGCCAGATTGGGCTCTTAACAGAACCTGAACGAGCGCGGCCGGTGCCTTTCTGGCGCCATGGTTTTTTACCAGAG
This sequence comes from Tatumella citrea, assembly GCF_002163585.1. NCBI lineage: Bacteria > Pseudomonadati > Pseudomonadota > Gammaproteobacteria > Enterobacterales > Erwiniaceae > Tatumella > Tatumella citrea. The sequence goes on along the minus strand of NZ_CP015579.1, from coordinate 104,675 downwards.
CCAGTTACTTCTGCGCGAGTCTTCTGCGCGCGGCTACCCTGACGGGCGCCTGCTGCATAAGCAACAACAACCTGGTGAACCAGCGCTTCGTTGAAATCACGACCGAAGGTAGTTTCGGAAACAGTCAGCGCGCTCTGCGCGTCTTTCAATACTAATTCCATTGCTATCCCCTTACGCCTTCACAGCTGGTTTAACAATCAGGTCGCTTCCGGTTGCACCGGGAACTGCACCTTTAACCAGCAGCAGGTTGCGCTCGGCATCAACGCGAACGACTTCCAGGCTCTGAACGGTGACACGTTCGTTACCCAGCTGACCTGCCATTTTCTTGCCTTTGAACACTTTGCCCGGAGTCTGGTTCTGACCGATAGAACCCGGTACGCGGTGTGACAAGGAGTTACCGTGTGTCGCGTCCTGGGTACGGAAGTTCCAGCGCTTAACGGTACCTGCGAAACCTTTACCTTTAGAGGTGCCAGTTACGTCTACTTTTTTAACTTCAGCGAAGATATCAACACTGATGCTCTGGCCAACGGTAAATTCTTCACCTTCGGTGCGGAATTCCCACAGACCACGGCCAGCTTCTACGCCAGCTTTAGCAAAATGACCTGCTTCAGGCTTACCAACACGGCTTGCTTTTTTAGCACCGGTGGTGACCTGAATAGCCTGGTAACCATCGCTCTCCAGGCCTTTGACCTGAGTAACGCGGTTTGCTTCAACTTCGATTACGGTTACAGGAATTGAAACGCCATCTTCTGTGAAGATACGAGTCATTCCGACTTTCTTACCGACTAATCCAATCATTGTATCAACCTCTTAATCGCTCGAAACCTGATTAGCCCAGGCTGATCTGCACATCAACACCGGCAGCCAGATCCAGACGCATCAGAGCATCAACGGTCTTTTCAGTTGGCTCAACGATGTCAACCAGACGTTTGTGAGTGCGAATTTCGTACTGATCGCGCGCATCTTTGTTAACGTGCGGAGAAATCAGAACGGTAAAGCGCTCTTTACGAGTCGGCAGCGGGATTGGACCACGAACCTGCGCACCAGTGCGCTTGGCAGTCTCAACGATTTCCGCGGTTGATTGATCGATCAGACGATGATCAAACGCTTTAAGACGGATACGGATTCTTTGGTTCTGCATGAGACCAGAGCTCCAAACATTTTATAAACAAAAATAATTACTCCTCACACCCATTACGATTGATGGGGGAGTGTAATCGTTCAGCATATAACTCCCCAATCGGGAGTATTGTCAGGTAACGCAAATCGCGTACCTGCGATTCTGCTCGAATCGCGCCGCTAATTTCAGCAAGCCCGCGCATTATACGTATATTTGACCGTATAGCAAGGGCTGATGCGTTTTTGAACAGCATAAATGTGATGATTTCCGGGAGTTTAATGCAATGCGTGGTGCCCGGAGTAATAAGATGCGTTAAGTTCCGGGAAAGAATCACAAGGGATTATTAATAGAACGAATTATTTGAGAAGCTGAGTGGACACTACTCAACGGATAAGTTTTTATGCCACTCATTGTATTTGTCTTCGGCACTCTGCTTGGCAGTTTCCTTTGTCTGGCCGGAGACCGCTACTGTCCCCGCAACTCTTTTTTTGCCAGATGCCAGCAATTTTGTCGCCCGCCTTCTCACTGTCTTACATGCCACCATCTTCTGCGTTGGTATGATCTACTCCCTCTGCTAAGTTTTATCTGGCTAAAGGGACGTTGTCGTTATTGCCGGCAACGGATTACGCTTAAACTACTGATTATGGAAGCTGGTTGCGGATCAGTCTGCCTGCTGCTCTACTGGTTACACCCTGACCCTATACAACTTACCGCAGTAATTTTTTTCTCTTCATTATTATTTCTGCTCGCAACCATCGATATGAGACTGCTACTGCTTCCGGATGAACTGGTGTTTGCTTTGTTGTGGTCCGGACTACTACTAGGTGATTATTTTTCGCTGGCTGATACACAGACTCGTATCTTAGGGGCTTGCTCTGGCTATCTCGCACTATTTTTTCTCAACGCCCTGTATTGCGCCTGGAGAAAAACCGAGGGAATAGGTGGAGGTGATATGAAATTGTTAGCTGCTATCGGAGCATGGTGTGGATGGCAAATATTGCCCTCCGTAGTTGTCATAGCTGCAGTACTGACCTTATTTGTTTTATGCTGTCAAAGGAGAATCATTGCGGGTCTACAGGAAAATATCCCGCTTCCGTTTGGATGCTATCTGGCGGTTGCGGGATGGATATGTTTTGTTTTAAACAATTTAGTTAACTATCCGCCTGCTCTTTAATTTGCGTCTGAATGTAATTCTGGATCCCTACCCTGCCTATCAGTTCGAGTTCGGTTTCCAGCCAGTCAATGTGGTGTTCCTCATCAGCAAGAATTTCTATAAGAAGATCACGGGTAACATAATCGTGAACCTTATCCGCATGAGATATTGCTTCACGCAGGTCAACTGCACCTTCCAGTTCAAGAGTGAGATCTGATCGCAGCATCTCTTCCACATCTTCACCAATACGCAGTTTCCCGAGATCCTGAAGATTTGGCAGCCCCTCAAGAAACAAAATACGCTCGATATATTTATCAGCATGTTTCATTTCATCGATTGACTCATGATACTCAATATCATTGAGTCGCATCAGGCCCCAGTTCTTAAACATTCGGGCATGCAAAAAATACTGGTTAATTGCAACCAGTTCATTTCCAAGCAGTTTATTTAAATGAATTATTACTTTTTTATCGCCTTTCATAGTACATCCTCCGTTTCCAGTTACTAACAGAGTAGTTGGCGGTGGAGGGAAGTCAAAAAAGCAGCAATTTTCAGGCAGGCAATTTACTTATAGCTGGATCAGGCAGACTGAAGGAAGATAACCATTGATTCCCGTTCATGCTCTAATATTTCTCTGGCTGAACGCACACATTTACCACACTGAGTGCCCACAGGAACGATACGTTGCAACTCTTTAAATGATGCAGGCTGGTGTTGGCGAACTGCGGCACGGATAGCCTTATCACTCACAGCATTGCAAAGACAAACATACATATCGCGGTCCTGAATTCATCATCGTACAGATTTCATACACAATACTAAATGAGAATTGTTAGCGTTACAATAATTATTTGTATTTGATCGCTTTGCTGCTGTTTCTAAAAATAAAAAAGGGCGCCGAAGCGCCCTTTTCCTGATGGTTCTAAACTATCGACAATTAAGCGATAACTTTAGCAACAACACCAGCACCTACAGTACGACCACCTTCACGGATTGCGAAACGCAGACCGTCATCCATCGCGATTGGGTGGATCAGGGTAACAACCATTTTGATGTTGTCACCAGGCATTACCATCTCAACGCCTTCTGGCAGTTCGATGGTTCCGGTCACGTCAGTTGTACGGAAGTAGAACTGTGGACGGTAGCCTTTGAAGAACGGAGTATGACGGCCGCCTTCGTCTTTAGACAGAATATAAACTTCTGACTCGAACTTGGTGTGTGGCTTGATTGAACCTGGTTTTGCCAGGACCTGACCACGTTCGATTTCTTCGCGTTTGATACCACGCAGCAGAACACCAACGTTCTCACCCGCCTGACCCTGGTCAAGCAGTTTACGGAACATTTCAACACCGGTACAGGTTGATTTCGCAGTATCTTTGATACCTACGATTTCAACTTCTTCACCAACTTTGATGATTCCGCGCTCTACACGACCTGTAACAACAGTACCACGGCCAGAGATTGAGAATACGTCTTCGATTGGCAGCAGGAATGGCAGGTCAATCGCACGCTGTGGTTCCGGGATGTAAGAATCCAGGAATCCAGCCAGTTCAACAACTTTAGCTTCCCACTCTGCGTCGCCTTCCAGTGCTTTCAGCGCTGAACCACGAACGATTGGAGTGTCGTCGCCTGGGAAATCGTACTGTGACAGCAGGTCACGGACTTCCATTTCTACCAGCTCCAGCAGCTCTTCATCATCAACCATGTCACACTTGTTCAGGAACACGATGATGTAAGGAACGCCAACCTGGCGGCCCAGCAGGATGTGCTCACGGGTCTGAGGCATAGGGCCGTCAGTAGCAGCAACAACCAGGATAGCGCCGTCCATCTGAGCAGCACCGGTGATCATGTTTTTAACGTAGTCGGCGTGGCCCGGGCAGTCAACGTGTGCATAGTGACGGCTTGGGGTTTCGTATTCTACGTGTGAAGTATTGATGGTAATACCACGAGCTTTTTCTTCTGGTGCGTTATCGATCTGGTCGAATGCACGAGCAGCACCGCCGTAGGTTTTAGCCAGTACGGTAGTGATTGCAGCAGTCAGAGTGGTTTTACCGTGGTCAACGTGGCCGATAGTACCGACGTTAACGTGTGGTTTGTTACGTTGAAATTGCTCTTTCGCCATGGCGATATTCCTTACGTTATGCCTTCATCATCCGATGAAGGCATCTGTTCAAAATTAAACCGTAGTCTTATTTACTACGAGCTTCAATAACGGCCTGCGCTACGTTGTTCGGCGCATCATCATACTTCAGGAACTCCATGGAGTAAGAAGCACGACCTTTGGTCAGAGAACGCAACTGAGTTGCGTAACCGAACATTTCAGACAGTGGTACTTCTGCATGAATTTCAACGCCAGTTGCGTTGGATTCCTGCCCTTTCAGCATACCACGACGTCTGCTCAGGTCACCGATGACGTCACCAGTATTCTCTTCAGGCGTTTCAACTTCAACCTTCATGATAGGCTCAAGCAGAACCGGAGTTGCTTTCTTAAAGCCATCTTTAAAGGCGATAGAAGCAGCCAGTTTAAACGCCAGCTCAGAGGAGTCAACGTCATGGTATGAACCAAAGTGCAGACGAACACCCAGATCAACTACCGGATAACCCGCCAGTGGACCTGATTTCAGCTGCTCCTGGATACCTTTGTCTACCGCAGGGATGTATTCTGTTGGAATTACACCACCTTTGATATCGTTGACAAACTCGTAGCCCGTTGGGTTAGAACCTGGTTCCAGTGGGTACATGTCGATAACAACATGACCATACTGACCACGACCACCAGACTGTTTGGCGTGTTTACCTTCGATATCGGTAACTTTAGAGCGGATAGCTTCACGGTAAGCAACCTGTGGTTTACCCACGTTCGCTTCAACGTTGAATTCACGCTTCATACGGTCAACGATGATATCGAGGTGTAATTCACCCATACCAGCGATGATAGTCTGGTTAGATTCTTCGTCAGTCCACACACGGAATGACGGGTCTTCTTTAGCCAGACGGCCCAGAGCCAGACCCATTTTTTCCTGGTCAGCTTTGGTTTTTGGTTCAACGGCGATAGAGATTACCGGCTCAGGGAATTCCATACGTTCCAGGATGATTGGAGCGCTTGGATCACACAGAGTATCACCAGTAATAACGTCTTTCAGACCGATAGCCGCAGCGATATCGCCTGCGCGAACTTCGCTGATCTCTTCACGCTTGTTAGCATGCATCTGAACAATACGGCCAAAACGCTCACGGGCAGATTTCACTGAGTTCAGCACGGTGTCACCGGAGTTTACTACACCAGAGTACACACGGAAGAATGTCAGGTTACCCACGAACGGGTCGGTAGCAATTTTAAATGCTAAAGCAGAGAACGGTTCGCTGTCATCTGCATGACGCTCAGCAGGAGTATCTTTACCGTCGTCCAGCATACCTTTAATTGCAGGTACATCTGTTGGTGACGGCAGATATTCAACTACTGCATCCAGCATCGCCTGAACACCTTTGTTCTTAAATGCAGAACCACAGGTAACCAGGATGATTTCATTGTTCAGAACGCGCTGACGCAGAGCCTGTTTGATCTCTTCTTCAGTCAGTTCTTCACCGCCGAGGTATTTCTCCATCAGCTCTTCGGAAGCTTCTGCTGCAGCTTCAACCAGGTTCTGGCGCCATTCTTCAGCCAGGTCAGCCAGATCAGCAGGGATATCTTCGTAAACAAAAGTTACGCCTGCGTCTTCTTCGTTCCAGTTGATCGCTTTCATTTTCACCAGGTCAACAACACCGGTGAAACCTTCTTCTGCGCCAATTGCTAACTGCAATGGAACAGGGTTAGCGCCCAGACGGCTTTTAATCTGGCCAACAACTTTCAGGAAGTTAGCACCCATACGGTCCATTTTGTTAACGAACGCGATGCGTGGAACTTTATATTTGTTAGCCTGACGCCATACAGTCTCAGACTGAGGCTGAACGCCGCCAACCGCACAGTAAACCATTACTGCACCATCCAGAACACGCATTGAACGCTCTACTTCGATAGTAAAGTCAACGTGTCCCGGGGTATCAATAATGTTGATACGGTGTGGTTCAAACTGTTTCGCCATACCAGACCAGAAAGCAGTCGTCGCAGCAGACGTGATGGTAATACCACGTTCCTGTTCCTGAGCCATCCAGTCCATGGTTGCAGCGCCATCATGAACTTCACCGATTTTATGGTTTACACCGGTGTAGAACAGAATACGCTCGGTAGTTGTGGTTTTACCGGCGTCGATGTGTGCACTGATACCAATGTTACGGTAGCGAGCAATGGGTGTTGTACGAGCCATTTGATTCCTCTGAATTCCGGACGTTCTATGTAAGTAAACCACGGCGGCTTAGCTACATGAGCGTCCGCCGGGTTAACAACTACACCGTGGTGATTACCAACGGTAGTGAGCGAACGCCTTGTTAGCTTCAGCCATACGGTGAACGTCTTCACGTTTCTTAACTGCAGTACCTTTATTCTCTGCAGCATCAGAAAGTTCGTTCGCCAGGCGCAAAGCCATAGATTTATCACCGCGTTTACGAGCAGCTTCAACGATCCAACGCATAGCCAGAGCATTACGACGGACCGGACGGACTTCAACTGGTACCTGATAAGTAGAACCACCTACACGGCGGGATTTAACTTCTACTGTAGGACGTACGTTTTCGAGAGCAATGTCGAAAGCGTCCAGTTCAGTTTTACCAGAGCGCTGAGCCAGGGTCTCAAGCGCAGTATATACGATAGCTTCTGCAGTAGATTTTTTACCGTCTACCATCAGAATATTTACAAATTTGGCCAGCAACTCAGATCCGAACTTAGGATCTGGCAGGATTTTACGTTGACCAATCACACGACGACGTGGCATGGAAATTCTCCGTTGAAAATTCAGGATTGTCCAAAACTCTACGAGTTTATTCTGACATTTATATTAAAACGTTTGGCCTTACTTAACGGAGTCCATTAAGCCTTTGGCTTCTTCACACCGTACTTAGAACGAGCCTGTTTACGGTCTTTAACACCTGAACAGTCAAGTGCGCCGCGAACGGTGTGGTAACGCACACCTGGCAGGTCTTTTACACGACCGCCACGGATCAGGATCACTGAGTGTTCCTGCAGGTTATGGCCTTCACCACCGATGTACGAAGTTACTTCGAAACCGTTGGTCAGGCGAACACGGCATACTTTACGTAATGCTGAGTTCGGTTTTTTAGGAGTGGTAGTATATACACGAGTACAAACACCACGTTTTTGCGGGCAGGCTTCCAGCGCAGGCACGTTGCTTTTTGCAACTTTGCGTACGCGTGGTTTGCGAACCAGCTGGTTAACTGTTGCCATTAAATAGCTCCTGGATTTAGCTTTTGCTTCGTAAACACGTAATAAATCGCCTCGTATTTCTACGAGGACGCAGAATTTTAGGGCCCGGGCTAAAAGGTGTCAAGAAATAACCAATACTTCTGTGCTACCAGGCGAGCTGTTGCTGATGTCTGGCTGTCAGTTCAACGAACCCATTATAGTCTATTTTTCGCACACCGTCTGAAATTTGACCAATAATACCCCGGGCAGCGGCATCTTCCTGCAATACATAAACAGTCGCAGGGGATTGTAATAAAGCCCGGAGCAACTCATTCCCTTCAACGGCTGCCAGAACTCCATCCTGCAGCAGCAAAAGATCATCGTCTGCGCTAAGCAGCATTATCATCCCCCGGATATCCGTCTGCCAGGGTGAACGCATAAGTGTATGTAACATTTGCGGTGCAATTCTCAGAAGGTAATGATTTTGTCGTAGCCAGCCAACAGGCGGCGAATTTCAGTCATTGCTACCACCTGCGCCGGTAATACCCACTCACTCTCAGCCGGAATACCCCTGGCAAACAATGACTCTGCAGACAGATAACATTGTTCAATGTCATACAGAGGCAATACGCCAAAGGTCGCAATATAATCGCGGGATAAAATTTTGGCAGGTTGCTGGTCAGGCAGAATCTGTAATACACCATCACTGATAAAAAACAGCCCGCACTGCTCATTGATAGCTGCCGTTGCCAGTAGTGCATCCAGACCTTCTCTGCCGGCGCTGGTTCCATGTGGAGCAGAAGTAAAAACAAAAGCGACGCTGTTCATCAGAATTGCACCATTCGCTCACAAACCGAAGCAGCTTCAGCGAACGCGCCTAACCCGCTCAGCATAAAACCAGGCTGCAAATTGTCTGCCGGTAACTGAAGACGCGCCGCTTCAGAAGCATCCGCCACTCCGCGCCTTAGCGCCGCTGCCACACAAATATGCAGCCCGGTTCCGAACTGTTGATGCAGGCTCTGCCATTCACGGACAATATCTGTTTCATCACTGGCTGGTACGGTCAGCTGATTAGCATTCAGCACACCTTCACGGTAAAAAAATACGCTGTCTAACTGATGACCCGCGGTTAAAAGCGCTCTGGCGAATAATAATGCACTGGTCGATTGCTGCGTCCCGTAGGGTGCCCCGGTCACCAGCAGTGAATAACGCATTAGCGTTCACTCCCCTGGAAATCACCATTTTTAAACTGGCGAATATACAGGTAGACGGTATGTTTCGAAATGTTCAGGCGATCTGCGACCTGGTTAATCGCATCCTTAATGTCAAAAATACCCTTCTCATAAAGATTCAGAACAATCTGTCGGTTCTTCGAATTATTGGAGACATTACGATCATTGGTCACTTCCTCAATGGTAAATTCCATCGTCTGGGCGACAAGGTCATCCACTGAACTGGCAAAGTTGACACTGGAGTCTACCTGGTGCATTTCCGGAGGCATAAACGTTGACATGATCTGTGAAAAAGGAACATCCAGATTCATGTTGATGCATAGCAGACCGATAACCCGCTGGCTATGATTGCGGATTGCAATCGTCACTGACTTCATCAGCACACCACTTTTTGCGCGGGTAAAATACGCACGGGACACATTACTCTTTTCGCCGTGCAGATCATGCAGCATCCGCAAGGCCAGATCAGTGATAGGTGATCCTACCTGCCTGCCAGTATGTTCGCCATTAGCAATCCGGATGGCGGAACAATTCAGATTATCTAACGAGTGCAGCACAATTTCACAATGAGAACCAATCAGCATTGCCAGCCCGTCAACAACCGATTCATACGATTTAAGAATGTCGTAGTCTGCCGGTTCAAACGGATGTTGCTCCGGAAGCTCATAATCGGAAATATCGCCGGGATTAAATGGATTAGACATTACAGATATTACCCTATGTAGCAGGAGCCTGTCATAAGCACTGCCGGGCAGACTCAAAAAATAGAAACATCAGAAATATCAGTCTGGCAAATGTCGATCACTTAAGCCAGCGCTTTTATCATGGCAGGGAAAAGAAACCGCCGCAGAGATACGGCGGTGGGCAATATTACTGAGCTTTCTTGGCGTCTGATGAAGTATCAGCAGCTGGCGCTTTAGCAGCATCATCAGCTTTAGGTGCTGGCTTAATATCCAGTAATTCGACTTCAAACACTAAAGTTGAGTTTGGTGGAATACCAGGGACGCCGTTCTGTCCGTAAGCCAGATCTGGTGGGATAACCAGCTCAATTTTACCGCCTTTCTTCAGGTGTTTCAGACCTTCGGTCCAACCCGGGATGACACCATCCAGACGGAAAGATAATGGCTCGCCACGTTTGTAAGAGTTATCAAACTCGGTACCGTCGATCAGTGTGCCTTTGTAGTTAACAACAACGGTATCGCTGTCAACAGGTGCCGGACCGGTACCTTCTTTTTCTACTTTGTACAGCAGTCCGCTGGCGGTTTTCTTCACGCCGGCTTCTTTAGCGAATTTAGCTGCGAAAGCATCACCTTTCTGGGTGTTTTCTTTGGCGTCTTTTTCCATCTTCGCCTGGGCTGCGGCTTTCACGTTGCCTTCGAAAGCTTTCAGAGTCTGTTCAATGTCAGCATCGGATAATTTGCTCTTACCAGCGAAAGCGTCCTGAACACCTTCGATCAGGAGTTTTTTATCCAGTTTGATACCAAGCTTCTCTTGTTCCTTCAGAGAGTTGTCCATGTAGCGACCTAATGATGCACCCAGTGCATAAGCAGACTGTTGGTTCTGGTCTTTAAATGCAGCATTAGTCTTAGGTGCCTGCTCAGTTGTGTTGGCAGCGGCGTCCGCAGCCATAACCACAGGAGCATTTAGCGCAACGGCTAATGTGGTCGCTAACAATGAGACTTTAAACAATGATTTCATCCATATCTCCCAACCGAAGCATCAGACCCCGGTGATTATTGTGTTTTCATTACCCACACTATAACGGTATATATCGGTGTAACACACCGTCAGCACGATCATTCTCTGTTAACCTCCGACCTTTTTTGCATCAGGAAGTTTCAAAGATTATTGGGCTATTACCAGAAATTTCAAGGCAGACAGCGCCATGGCAGCAAAAAAACGGTGAATTACTGTCCCGGGGGGTCGAATAATCCCAACAGATCGCGCATCATGGCACGCAAACGAAATTGTGAGGAAAAAGAATGCAAGCGTCCGAATGGGAACAACGTCTGGAAGCGCTTGAAAGCAAGATTGCTTTTCAGGAACTGACCATCGAAGAGCTGAATCAGATAGTCGTCAGGCACGAACTTGAGATGGCGAAAATGCGGGATCAATTCCGAATGCTGGCAGAGAAAGTCAAAACAGCCGCACCGTCATTAGTTGCCCCTCAGTCAGAAGAAACACCACCGCCCCATTACTAAGGGCGATACAGGCAGCCACCGCAAAGTGGCTGCCTCAGGAATGATTAGTGGTGGCAGCCACAACCACCGGTACCACAACCTTCCTGACCGTGGTCATGATCGTGGTCGTTACCATGATCATGTCCATGCTCACCATGAACATGGCCGTGGGCCAGCTCTTCAGCCGTTGCTTCACGGATAGCCATCACTTCAACGTTGAAGCTCAGATTCTGACCAGCCAGCATATGGTTACCATCAACCACCACAAAATCATCACCCACTTCGGTAATTTCTACCGGCACAGGGCCCTGATCTGTTTCAGCCAGGAAACGCATACCTACCTGCAGTTCATCAACACCGACAAATACATCTTTCGGCACACGCTGAACCAGGTTGTCGTCGAACTGACCGTAGGCATCGTCAGCGGCAATATTTACATCAAACTTGTCACCTGGCTCATGATTTTCCAGTGCTTTTTCCAGACCAGAAATCAGGGAACCATGACCGTGCAGATATTCCAGCGGCGCGTTTGCCGGGGATTCATCAACCAATACGCCATCTTCTGTACGTACCTGATAGGCGAGACTGACTACCAGGTCTTTTGCTACTTTCATGATATCTCCTAACCGTTGAGAGCTTAAATCCTGTCTCATTGGTTTATTCTTGCCTGCAATAACACCAACCAGAGAGGTCCTGACCGGAAAAAAACGCCTTAATTTTCCTCTCCGGTCTTAATGGCGCTGATTGTAGCGAAATTCAATCCCGGTGTAAGTTTCAGTGAGAAAAAAAACATAAAACCCGCACTATTCGGGGGTAAACACACCAATAATCTGTTCGTGATGCCGAATATTTTCAGTAACTTTTTTATCAGCCTCACGCATCTGATGGCCGCATTTCACACATTCAACAACATCAATATTGTTTTCCTGCCACATTGCCAGAGTGTCTTTTTGCTGACACTCAGGGCAAACGGCTCCGGCAATAAAACGTTTACGCATCTCTCACCTGCCTGTTGTGAACACCATAGGCAATAATGCCATCCGGTCAGGTTTTGCTTTGTTATTCAAACTCATCCCAACCGTCAAACTGTCGTTTTTCCTGCTGCATTTCCCGGTTGAAAATATCTTCCAGCTCACGTCGCGCTTCGCGGACTCGCGATATCTGCCCGTTATCATCGTGGTTAGGCATCAGCTCACGTAACATACGCATATCCAGACGACGAAAATGGAGCTGAGCCCGCATTGCCTGGTGCGGATGCATTCCCAGGCTGATCAGTGTCTTACGACCTAACTCAAGTGCACTGGAGAAAGTTTCGCGGCTGAATTGTGTCACACCTGCCTGTAGTAATTCGTGAGCTTCCACACGTCCACGGGCACGGGCGAGAATTTTCAGATGCGGAAAATGATGCTGACAGAGTTGTACAATGGTCATCGCATCTTCCGGATCATTACAGGTCACCACTATCGACTCCGCTCCTTCCGCTCCGGCGGCACGCAACAATTCGAGCTCAGTGGCGTCACCGTAGTAAACTTTGTAGCCATACTTACGCATTAAACTGACTGCGCTGATATCGCGTTCAAGTACCGTGATCCGCGTGTTATTTGCCATCAGCAAACGGCCAATTACCTGACCAAAACGGCCGAAGCCCACGACAATGACCTGTGGCTGATCATCTTCAACATAATGCTTTTCACTGGTTTCATCGCCAGACTTGTTGAACCGGCGAACCAGAATTTTATCTATGCCCTGCATCAGCAATGGTGTGGTCATCATCGATAATGTGACAGTCACCAGTAACAATGGCAGTTGTTCGCCCGAAAAAAGATGAGCAGTTGCTGCCGCCGAAAATAAAACAAAAGCAAACTCACCGCCCTGGCTGAGCACTCCGGCAAACTGTAAACGTTCAGAACTGCGCAGACCATAGATACGAGCCAGTATGTACAATACCAGGGTTTTCACCGCAACCAGCGCGATCACCGCCACGATAATTTCACCAATGTGGGTATACAGAACGCCCAGATTCAGTGCCATTCCGACGGAAATGAAAAATAAACCCAGCAGCAACCCTTTAAACGGCTCTATAGCGACTTCCAGTTCATGCCGGTACTCGCTTTCCGCCAGCAAAATACCGGCGATAAATGTTCCCAGCGCCATAGACAGTCCCAGCGCATCCATAAACACCGCGGAACCAATAACCAGCAACAAAGCTGAGGCAGTAAACACTTCCCGCACACCTGAGGCGGCGATAAAACGAAATATAGGACGCAGCAGATAACGGCCACCCACTAACATGCCGGCAAACGCCAGGACTTTCATACCAACCTTAATCCAGTCGGTATGATGCTGACCATCACCGCCAGCCAGCAGAGGAATCAGAGCCAGTGCGGGAATGACAGCAAGATCCTGAAACAGCAGCACAGAAAACCCTAACTGCCCCGCCTCACTGCGGTTCATTCCTTTGTCACGCATCAGTTGCAGAGCCATCGCGGTCGAAGACATCGCCAGACCAATGCCGCCAATTAGCGCCGCCTGCCAGGAAAAGTGAGTCAGCCAAAGCAATCCGCCAAGGATCGCTGCAGAAAAAATGACCTGAGCAGCACCTACACCAAAGATAGAACGCCGCAGTTCCCAAAGTTTGCTGGGATTCAGCTCCAGCCCAATGATAAACATCAGGAACACAACGCCAAGTTCAGAGAAGTGCAGAATTTCATCAACATCACTGATTAATCCCACTCCCCATGGTCCGATGGCAATACCCGCCAACAGGTAACCCAGCACCGCTCCAATCCCGATTCTCGCAGCTATGGGAACGGCGACCACCGCTGCCCCCAGATAAATCACCCCCGCTGTTAACAGGCCTGGTCCTTCCATCAAATAACCCCCTGAGGTAACGGCTGGGACAGCCAGTCATAATAAGCACTGGCGAATGTTTTCATCGCTTTTGCACTCTGGCGTCTGGCGCAATAGATAATCATAGGTGTTAACCAGTGCATCCGGCAGGTTTGTGCCGTGAGTTCAAAAGGACGCATAATTTCTGTCATAGGATAACGGTTCAGGCCATGCTGAGAATAAGCCGTTTCCGGTTCACCAGTAGTGATAACACTACGCCAGTATTTCCCGGCCAATGCATGCTCTCCGTTTCCGGTAGCAAAACCCCGGGATAATACCCGGTCAAACCACTCTTTTAGCAGTGCAGGGCAACTGTAAGTATATAAGGGATGCTGGAACACGATGATGTCATGCTCGCGCAGCAATTGTTGTTCGTAATGAATATCGATAAAAAAGTCAGGATAGAAGGCATACAAATCATGCACAGTCACATTGTCCTGCTGCCTTGCAGTATCTAATAAAATCCTGTTTGCCACCGACTCCTGAGATTCAGGATGCGCATATAGCAGCAGGATTTTGGGCTGTGTTGACATTGTTCTCCTCCAAATCATCGTCACGGATAACTATTTCAGCTACCATGCTGCACACAACAACCTGTCCGGTTTAATTGCTGGTTCCCTTTAGCTGATAATTTAACATATTCTGACGATACGGCGCTTATGATTGTCTTCTCTTCACTACAAATTCGACGCGGTACCCGGGTGCTGCTGGAAAACGCTTCCGCCACTATTAATCCGGGCCAGAAAGTTGGCCTGGTGGGGAAAAACGGCTGCGGAAAATCCACCCTGCTGTCCCTGCTGAAGGGAGAGATGACCAGTGATGCGGGAAATGTCAGTTTCCCCGGCAACTGGGCGTTAGCCTGGGTAAACCAGGAAACCCCGGCACTGGATCAGCCAGCCATCGAATATGTCATAGACGGTGACAGAGAATATCGCCAGTTGGAAAGTGAACTTGCTCTGGCCAATGCAGAAAATGATGGTAATAAAATCGCGTTATTACATGGCAAGCTGGATGCGGTACAGGCCTGGACCATTCAGTCTCGTGCTGCCAGCCTGCTGAATGGATTAGGATTTAGTCAGCAGCAATTACAGTCACCGGTCAAAGATTTCTCCGGGGGCTGGCGGATGCGACTTAACCTTGCTCAGGCACTGATTTGTCGTTCTGATCTGTTATTACTCGATGAACCAACCAACCACCTCGATTTAGATGCCGTAATCTGGCTTGAACGCTGGCTGAAAAGTTATACCGGAACATTAATCCTGATTTCTCATGACAGGGATTTCCTGGACCCGACAGTGAATAAAATCCTGCATATTGAGCAGGAAAATCTGTTTGAATATACCGGTAATTACAGCGATTTTGAACGTCAGAGAGCCACCCGACTAGCTCAGCAACAGGCGATGTATCAAAGTCAGCAGGCCAAAGTTGAACATCTTCAGCACTATATTGACCGTTTTCGGGCAAAAGCCACTAAGGCTCGCCAGGCACAGAGCCGTATAAAAATGCTGGAGCGAATGGAACTGATCGCCCCTGCGCATGTAGATAACCCGTTTAGCTTTAATTTCCTGCCACCGGAAAGTTTACCTAATCCGTTACTAAAAATGGAAAAAGTGACTGCAGGATATGGCGACAAAGTGATTCTGGATTCGATAAAACTGAATCTGGTCCCCGGGTCGAGGATTGGTTTGCTGGGTCGTAACGGCGCAGGAAAATCAACGTTAATTAAATTGCTGGCAGGAGACTTAGCTCCTCAGCAAGGCGAAGTCACACTGGCTAAAGGGATAAAGTTGGGCTATTTCGCCCAGCATCAGCTGGAGTATCTGCGGGCAGATGAGTCACCGCTGCAGCATTTGCAGCGCCAGGCCCCACGGGAAACAGAACAGCAGCTCAGAGATTATCTCGGCGGGTTCGGTTTTCAGGGGGATAAAGTCAAAGAAATCACCGGACGTTTTTCCGGGGGAGAAAAAGCACGGCTGGTTCTGGCTCTGGTTGTCTGGGAACGGCCTAATCTGCTGCTTTTAGATGAACCAACCAACCACCTTGATCTGGATATGCGCCAGGCACTCACTGAAGCGTTAATTGATTATGAAGGCGCATTAGTGGTGGTTTCACACGACCGGCATCTGATTCGTGCCACCACTGATGAACTGTATCTGGTGGATGCAGGGAATGTTGCGGTGTTTGATGGTGACCTGGATGATTATCAGCAGTGGCTCACCACTCAGCAGAAAAATAGCGTTCCACAGGAAACCGCTAAACCAGAGCAGGATAACAGCGCTCAGGCCCGTAAGGATCAAAAAAGGCGGGAAGCTGAATTACGGGCACAAACCCAGCCATTGCGTAAAAAAATTGAACAGCTGGAAAAGCGTATGTCAGCGCTGCAAAATACTCTGAGCGAAAATGAGCAGTTACTGAGTCAGCCAGACATCTATGAGCAATCAAGGAAAGCTGATTTGACCGCGGCTCTGAAAATCCAGGCAGAAAGCCAGTCGGCTTTAGAAGAATGTGAAATGGAGTGGCTTGATCTGCAGGAACAACTTGAAGAGATGAGTTCAGCAGCCCGGTGAATCAGGCACTGATTTGAGTCATGGGCACTGGTTATCAGGTAGTTCACTGCAGGTTATAGCTTCCCGTAATGCCCTGACGTCCGGCAGGACAGGGCATTACGGAGCCGGTAACAAATATCGCAGAAGAGAGTTATAACCATATCAGGATGACGCAGGATGCTGTCAGTAATCCCATACAGATATTAAAAATTGTCCAGGACTGACGGCTTTTCAGCCAGCGACTGATAAAGGTACCAAAACCGAGCCAGATCACACCGGCGACGATATTGACCAGAAACATCGCAAAGCTGATGGCCAACACCGATGACCGGTAGTTGATGCCCGCAAGGCTAAAACTTGCCACCGCGCCCAATGACATCAGCCACGCTTTCGGATTAATTAACTGCAATAATCCACCCTGCCAGAATGGCATTGCCTTTGCGGGGACAGCGGTATTATCGACATCCAGCGCTTCATAAGGAGCGCTGCCGATTTTCCAGGACAGCCAGAGTAAATACAGGCTTCCCGCAATTTTCAGCAATAAATGGAGAGCAGGATAGACCAGAATAAGGCCACCAATACCAAAGGCCACCATGAGCAGCATTACCTGCATGCCCAGCATAATGCCAAGCATCAGCGGAAATGACCGGACAAAACCAAAATTGGCGCCGGATGCAGTAAGTAACATATTATTAGGGCCTGGTGTTATTGCTGCGACCCAAAGAAAGCCAAGTAACGAGAGAAATAATCCCATTTCCATGCGTGACACCATTCCTGTCTCAGGATTAAATTAACCTTTGAAACTATACAGTGAGTTATGGATCAGACAAGACCCGACAGTATGAAAATTTGTCGTAACGCAGCGGAGGAATTCACACCTATTCCTCAGTTGAAAAACCCTCATGTTCAGACTCTCCTGCCAAGGATCCTGCGGCGTATTGTGCGGATAAAACCTTACTGGCAGCGGCTGGAATTACCTGATGGTGATTTTGTCGATCTTGCCTGGAGCGAAAATCCGCAACATGCTCTGCATAAATCGCGGGCTGTTATTTTTCACGGACTTGAGGGCAGCGTTAACAGCCCATATGCCCACGGTTTACTGTCAGCATTTCAGAAGCGCGGCTGGCTCGGGGTGGTAATGCATTTCCGTGGCTGCAGCGGTGAATCCAATCGTCGAAAACAGAACTACCATTCCGGAGATTTTGCTGATGCCAGCTATTTCTTGCGCTGGATGAAACAGACCATGGGAAATGTTCCGACCGCAGCAACCGGCTTTTCTCTGGGCGGTAATATGTTGGCCTGCATGATGGGTTCCCAGGGGCGTGACTGCCTGCTGGACGCTGGTGTCATTGTCTCCGCTCCGTTGATGCTGGAACCTTGCAGTTCAAAGCTTGAACAGGGATTTTCACGCTTTTATCAGTTTTACCTGCTGACACAAATGAAGAAGAACGTTCGCCGGAAACTTAAAGCCTATCCCGGGTTGCTGGATATCACTGCCGAAAGACTGAATAAAATTCACCGGTTACGCGAATTTGATGATGAAATTACGTCAAAAAACCATGGTTTTATTGATGCAACCGACTACTATCGCCGCGCAAGTGGCATGCCATTATTATCTGGTGTTGAAAAACCGATGCTCATCATTCATGCAGAGGATGATCCTTTCATGGTGCCTGACGTGATACCGAATCCTGAACATTTATCACCGAGCATCACCTATCAGTTATCTCGTTATGGCGGGCATGTTGGATTTGTCGGAGGCTCTCTGACTCGTCCGGTGATGTGGCTGGAACAGCGCATTCCGCAATGGCTTTCTACCTGGCTGGATAAATAACCGTGATCATTCCCTGGCAACAAATCGCCCCTGAAACGCTGGATAACCTGATAGAGTCTTTTGTACTCAGAGAGGGCACAGATTATGGCGAGTATGAGCGAACTCTTGATGAAAAGACGGCGGATATCCGCCAGCAACTCAGTGCAGGACAAATTGTCGTCGTCTGGTCAGAATTACATGAATCTGTCACTCTGATGCCTGCCCGTGATTTCAGAGCTGAGTAACAACTTCCATACCCCTGACAGATGACACACGCCGCTATACATGCTAACAATGCTGTCAGCCTTATTGGTTCAGGGAGCAAATTTTCATGTCAGCCAGACACCCAATTATCGCTGTGACCGGATCCAGTGGGGCCGGAACGACAACGACCAGCCTTGCCTTTCGTAAAATATTCCAGCAACTAAACATCCATGCCGCTGAACTGGAAGGTGATAGTTTTCACCGCTACAGCCGGCCGGAAATGGATGTTGCTATCCGTAAAGCCCGCGATTTGGGACGACATATCAGTTATTTCGGGCCTGAAGCAAACGACTTCTCGTTGCTGGAGCAAACCTTTACCGAATACGGGCTGCAGGGTACCGGCCGTTCACGAAAATATCTGCATACCTATGATGAAGCTGTGCCCTGGAAGCAGGTTCCCGGAACATTTACGCCCTGGCAGCCACTGGCGGATAACACGGATGTGTTGTTCTATGAAGGTTTGCACGGCGGGATTGTTACTGATCAGCATAACGTTGCCGATAAAGTGGATCTGATGGTGGGTGTGGTACCTATCGTCAACCTGGAGTGGATTCAGAAGCTGGTCAGGGATATGCGTGAACGCAGTCATTCCAGAGAAGCAGTCATGGATTCTGTGGTGCGTTCAATGGATGATTATATTAATTACATCACTCCGCAGTTCTCACGCACTCACATTAATTTCCAACGCGTTCCGACGGTCGATACTTCGAATCCTTTTGCCGCCAAAACTATCCCGTCACTCGATGAAAGTTTTGTCGTGATTCATTTCCGTGGTCTGGAAGAAATTAACTATCCCTATTTACTGGCCATGATTCAGGGGTCGTTTATTTCACATATCAATACATTAGTGGTGCCTGGCGGGAAAATGGGGCTGGCGATGGAGCTGATTATGACGCCCCTGGTAAAACGACTGATGGAAGAACGCAGTTTCAACTAAGGCCACGGATCCCCAAGAGGCATCCGTGACCGCCTTGTCAGCGATTAATCACTTCAAAGCTATGGGTAATATTCACGCCTTTACCCAGCATTAATGAAACGGAACAATACTTTTCTGCAGACAGCGTGACTGCCCGTTCAACGACGTTATCTGAAAGATTATGACCGCTGACAACAAAATGCAGATTAATATGAGTAAATAAGCGGGGTGCTTCTTCGCGACGTTCCGAAGTCAGTTTCACCTCACAATCAGTCACCTCATGGCGGCCTTTTTGCAGGATAGAGACTACGTCAATAGCGCTGCAACTTCCGGTCGCCATCAGAACCATTTCCATCGGACTTGGGGCTTTATCGCCTGAGTTACCGTCCATCAGAACCTGGTGCCCGGACGCAGACTCCCCGATAAAGTTTAGCCCTTCGACCCATTTCACACGTGCCTGCATTATGCTCACTCTCAATTGCTAAAATTTCCGCCAGATTACTCCTTCAGAGTATAAACAGCAATCGGCCCCAAATGACAAAAGTCAGACAAGACAACAGGAGACAGTTTCGTCAGGGTATGCTACAAACAAAGGGGTAGAGTTTTTTTACCCGATGACAACTATGGCTAAACGAGCAGGATCATCAGAACGGAGCCTGACTGATTATCGTAAATGCCAGCCGAAAATGCCCTATGATTTCAGCGCCCCACAGGAGCTTACCCCCTGTGTTTCCGGCACGATTACAACAGAGGATAGAAGAGAATGGTTCTTGGTAAACCACAAACAGACCCTACATTAGAATGGTTCCTGTCCCATTGTCATATTCACAAATACCCCTCCAAAAGCACACTTATCCATCAGGGTGAGAAAGCGGAAACCCTCTACTATATTGTTAAGGGTTCCGTCGCAGTTCTGATTAAAGATGAAGAAGGAAAGGAGATGATCCTCTCTTATCTGAATCAGGGTGATTTTATTGGAGAGTTGGGATTATTTGAGGAAGGTCAGGAACGTAGCGCCTGGGTTCGTGCCAAAGTGGCATGTGAGGTTGCTGAAATTTCATATAAGAAATTTCGCCAGCTTATCCAGGTGAATCCCGAGATTCTGATGCGCTTGTCATCTCAGATGGCCCGGCGCCTGCAGGTCACTTCTGAGAAAGTGGGCAACCTTGCCTTCCTTGATGTGACTGGACGTATCGCTCAGACACTGCTTAACCTGGCACGCCAGCCGGATGCAATGACTCACCCGGATGGAATGCAGATTAAAATTACCCGTCAGGAAATTGGCCAGATTGTTGGCTGTTCCCGCGAGACAGTAGGACGAATTCTTAAGATGCTGGAAGACCAGAATCTTATCTCAGCACATGGGAAAACAATCGTCGTCTACGGTACCCGTTAATTTGTGATATGCACGGCAGGTCCCTGCCGTGTTCCGTTTTATTGTCTACCTGCGGTTGTATCTGATGTGGCGCAGAATTATTTATCATCCGGAAGTTAATTACGCACTGCGCCAAACGCTGGTCCTCTGCCTCCCTGTTGCAATTGGCTGGTTGGCTGGCGATCTGCAAAAAGGGCTGCTTTTCTCGCTGGTTCCCGCATGCTGTAATCTTTCCGGGCTGGATACCCCACACCGTCATTTTTTTAAGCGCATCATTATCGGCGGCTCTCTGTTTGCCTTCAGCAGCTACCTGTTGCAATGGTTACTGCAACATAATGTGCCGCTGCCATTTATTGTCGGGATTTTACCCCTGCTGATTGGAGTCTGTGGCGAAATCAGCCCGTTACATGGCCGTCTGTTGCCGGGTGCATTGATCGCCATGACTTTTACGCTTAGCCTGGCCGGAAGAATGCCGGTATGGGGCCCGCCATTGCTGTATGGCGGCGGAACATTATGGTACGGCCTGTTTAACTGGTATTGGTTCAGACTGTCAAAAGATCAGCCTCTGCGCGAAACGCTTAGCCTGTTGTACCGGGCCCTGGCCAACTATTGTGAAGCGAAATATGCACTGCTAAGCAGCAATGATTACGACAAATCGCTACCCGCACTGCTGAATTATCAGCAAAAAGTCGTCGATCTGATAAATACTGGTTATCAGCAAATTCATATGCTGTCGGCAGAAAAAAACAGTCGCGAACGCTATCTGATCCGGACATTTATGATGGCCGAAGACCTGCAGGAGCATATTTCCGTCACTCTCAGCCAGAGCGAAGATGTCAGAGAGCTGGTAGAAAAAAGCCAGTCAGCGGAAGTGATTAAGCGCAATGCCGATCTGGTGGCTGAGCAGTTAAGAAAAACTGCCGACAACATTCTGTATCACCAGATACCTGGCAAGTTTTCGATGAAAGACTCCCTGGATGAGCTACAAAATATCGCCCGGCAGTTCCCTGACAATCCTGTCGGACAATTTTACCATTATCACTTCAGTAAAATCGCCAAAGTGCTGCAGTCGGGTATGCCGCTGTATCGTCGCGATATTATGGCAGATACTCAACGCCGCTTGCCTTTCCTGTCAGCTTTACGCAGCTATTTGTCGTTAAAATCCACGGCTTTGCGCACTGCGGGGCGTTTCTCGGTCATGCTGATGGCAGCCAGCATGTTGGCCCTGTCGCTGAATATGCCAAAACCCTACTGGGTGCTCATGACCATAATACTGGTTAGTCAGAATGGCTATACCGCAACCCGGGTACGGATTCAGCACCGTGCTCTTGGCACATTTGCCGGGCTTATTATTGCGGCTTTATCACTGAAGCTATCCACTCCGGAACCCGTTATCCTGATAACGATGCTGGTCATTACACTTTTCAGCTATCTGTTCTCCCGCCAGTATTACGGATGGGCAACCATTGGCTTTACCGTAACAGCAGTATACAGCCTGCAGCTATTATCGTTGAATGGGGTCAATTTCCTGGTTCCGCGTTTGCTGGATACACTGCTGGGCTGTCTGATAGCTTTTGCCGGCATGCTATGGCTTTGGCCCCAATGGCAAAGTGCTTTATTACGTAAAAATGCTCAGGATGTCCTTGAGACTTATCAGAAGGCCTTACAGATTCTGCTTGGACCAGAACAGACTGCCGATGTGCTGGAAAATATCAGGATCAAAGCTAACCAACGACATAATGCGCTGTTTAACTCTCTGAATCAGGCGATGCAGGAACCAGGTTTCGATAACGAATATCTGAGTGAAATGCGTCTGTGGGTGACCCATAGCCAGTTTATCGTTGAGCATATCAATGTACTGACTACACTCGCCCGTGAACACACTATGTTGACTCCTGACCTGGCACAACGCTATCTGGAATCCTGTGAAATAGCTCTGCAACAATGCCAGCAACGGTTACGCTACCAGAATGATGAAGATCACAGTAATTTTGTCATGGATGCTCCGGACAAAATACCCTTAGGTCCGGTGACTATTATGGAAAGGCAATTGGATCAGATTTTAAGTCATCTGAAGGTAATGAGGACTATTTCGTCAATTGTCTGGCGCCAACGTCCCCGTCACGGTCAGTGGCTAACGATTAAAAAAACGGACCATAAACATAACAGTGATGGCAGCCCAAAGGCCGCCACCAAAGATTAGCTTAGGCAAACAGCTTCTCTGCTGCTTTTGCCAGACGAGCCATACCTTCACGAATATCCTGTTCAGGGATGACAAGGGACGGTGCGAAACGAATAACTCCGGTGCCAGCAGTCAGAATCATTACACCTTCGTCAGCGGCAGCATGTAACAAATCACGGGCTTTCGCCTGATACTCATCTTTCAGTGCCGCGCCAATCAGCAAGCCTTTGCCACGTATTTCGCTAAAAATAGAGAAACGTTGATTAATTTTCTCAATTTCTTCAACAAACCACTGACGACGCTGCTCAATACCTTCCAGCACTTCGGGCGTGTTAATGATATCCAGTGCCGTTTCAGCAATCGCACAGGCCAGAGGGTTGCCCCCGTAGGTCGTACCGTGGGTACCCGGAGACATTGCCGAAGCAATCTCTTCAGTGGTCAGCATAGCACTGACAGGGAATCCGCCACCCAGTGCTTTGGCTGTGGTCAGAATATCAGGAGTCACACCATAGTGTTCATAAGCGAAGAGTTTTCCACTACGGCCCATTCCACTTTGCACTTCGTCCAGTACCAGCAATGCCTTGTATTGGTCACAGAGCTCGCGTAATCCCTGCATAAACTCAGGTGTGGCCGGGGTAATCCCCCCCTCGCCCTGAATAGGTTCGAGCACGACCGCACAGGTATGATCATCAATTACCGCTTTCACGGCATCCAGGTCATTGAACGGGACATGCACGATATCTGCTGGTTTAGGTCCAAAACCATCAGAATACTTAGGCTGCCCGCCTACCGAAACCGTAAACAAAGTACGACCGTGAAAAGCGTTATGGAACGCGATAATTTTAGTTTTATAAGGGCTGTGGCGTACTGACGAATAGTAACGTGCCAGTTTAAACGCCGCTTCATTCGCTTCAGCACCAGAATTGGCAAAAAAGACCCGCTCAGCAAACGTTGCAGCAATCAGCTTACTTGCCAGTCGCAACGCTGGTTCATTGGTAAAGACATTACTGGTATGCCACAGAGTCTCACCCTGAGTTTTCAGTGTTTCAACCAATGCCGGGTGACAGTGGCCTAATGCTGTAACCGCAATCCCACCGGAGAAATCAACATACTCTTTCCCCTGCTGATCCCACACCCGACTGCCTTTACCTTTGACAGGAACAAACCGGGCTGGCGCATAAACAGGCAAAATCACCTGATCGAACGTTTCCCGGTTTACTGCCATTGTCTCTTTTGCCATTGAATATCCCGCCTGATTGTCGTGTCTGTTAAATTAAATAACCAGTCAAAAAATATGCATAAAAAATCAAACAAAGGCAAACATTAACCAGCCTGATTAACGAAGTTTTTCAATAATTCTACACCCTGTTCACTCATGATGCTTTCAGGATGGAACTGAACTCCTTCAACTGGCAAAGTTTTGTGCCTGATTCCCATGATTTCATCAAACTGATGATTGTTTTCGCTCCAGGCAGTGATCTCCAGGCAATCCGGCAATGTTTCTGCCTCCGCAACCAATGAGTGATAGCGGGTGACAGTCAGTGGATTATTTAGTTGTCTGAACACTCCACGACCATCATGACGAATCACTGAGGTTTTACCATGCATAGGCTGTCGGGCACGAACAACATGGCCACCAAACGCCATCGCAATGGCCTGATGCCCCAGGCAGACGCCTAGAATAGGAATTTTTCCGGCAAAGTGACGTATTGCAGCCACCGAGATACCCGCCTGCTCAGGCGTACAGGGCCCGGGAGATATCACCAGATGAGTCACTGGTAGCGCCTCAATATCAGCAAGTGTTATTGCGTCGTTACGCTCCACCCGTACGGTTACCCCCGCCATACTAAAATACTGACAGAGGTTCCAGGTGAATGAATCATAGTTGTCGATAAGAAGTAACATGGCTGGCCTTTCCTGACCGTGAATCACCCAGAGTCTCACCGGGCTTGTGATCTTTTTCCGGCATTTTTTGATTCAGGGGCAGGTCATTATTTCTTAATGCAGAGAACCAGTGAGATTAACCGCTAATCTCACTGGCTGATGGCAATTCAGGGTAAGATTTTCGCAGAAATAATCGTCACTGGTTTTGACGGAACGTTCTGGTAAGGACCAACGTTTGAGGTGGCAACCTGTGAAATGCTGTCTGCAACATCCATACCTTTGATCACTTTGCCAAACACCGCATATCCAAAATCACGCTGACCGTGGTCCAGGAAGGCATTGTCGGAAACATTGATAAAGAACTGGCTGGTCGCACTGTCAGGATCTGCGGTACGTGCCATAGAGATAGTTCCTCTCAGGTTACGTAATCCGTTATCTGCTTCATTTTTTATCGGAGCACCCGCTGATTTCTCTTTCATATCCGCAGTGAAGCCACCGCCCTGGATCATAAAGCCCGGAATCACCCGGTGAAACACCGTGTTGTTATAAAAGCCGCTGTTAACATAGTTGACGAAGTTTTTGACGGTGATCGGTGCTTTTTGATCATTCAGTTCCAGCTCAATGTTGCCAGCTGAAGTGGTTAACAGCACATGGGTATCAGCTACTGCCGCAGCAGAGGAAAGCGCAAGCAATGCCACAGCTGCCGCTAAAGTACGTTTCAACATAAATACTCCCTGATTGAATTCACACTACGGAAAATGCGCTCAATTGTAGAGAGTTCACGGGTTAAGAACCAGAGATTTACCGGCGGGAAAACTCCGATATCGCAGGAAAAGATCAATGACACATCGTAATTATGTGAATAGAATCATGTTTCATATGAAATAAAACCATGATATTTCATTGGTTATTTATAAAGATCACGATTCACTCTACAATCCCTGGGTGTACTTCCCGCCTTTTATTCCTATAAGGGTGTAAAACAATGACAAAGACCAACCTGACTGGCCTGACCTGGATCAGTTTTTTCTCCTATGCGCTTACCGGTGCATTGGTGATTGTGACCGGAATGGTCATGGATAATATTGCTCAGTCGTTTCATGTGCCCGTTGCCAGCATGAGCAATACATTTACCTTTCTAAATACCGGAATTCTGGCGGCAATCTTCCTGAATGCATGGCTGATGGAAATTATCCCGTTAAAACGCCAACTCATCTTCGGCTTTATCCTGATGGTTCTGGCGATTATCGGTTTAGTCACCGGGCAGAGTCTCGCCATCTTCTCCGTTTGCATGTTCGTACTGGGGATAGTCAGCGGCATTACTATGTCGATTGGGACTTTCCTGATTACTCATCTGTATGAAGGGCGTCAACGGGGTTCACGGTTGCTGTTCACTGACTCGTTCTTCAGCATGGCAGGAACACTGTTTCCGATCATCGCGGGTGTCATTCTGGCAAAAAGCCTGCCCTGGTACTGGGTTTATTGCTGTATCGGCCTAATCTATGTGGCTATTTTTATCCTGACACTGATGGTGGAATTCCCTGTACTGGCTAAATCCAGTCAGATGAAATCCGCTGAAAAGGAAAAATGGGGAACAGGTGTGTACTTGCTGGCTCTCGCCGCACTCTGCTATATCCTCGGCCAGTTAGGTTTTATCTCCTGGGTACCAGAATATGCTACCAAAAATCTTGGCGTACCGATTACCGAAGCCGGGCAACTGGTGGGTAACTTCTGGACGGCTTATATGGTGGGTATGTGGGTATTCAGTGTGATTCTGCGCTTTGTTGATATGCAGAAAATCCTTGCAGTGATTACAGGTCTGGCAACGGTGCTGATGTTCTGGTTTACCCATAATCAGGCAGTATCAATGCTGCATATTATCATTATGATTCTGGGCTTCAGCTCAAGCGCGATCTACACCACCATCATTACACTTGGTTCTCAGCAGACCAGAGTGGCTTCGCCAAAACTGGTAAACTTCATTCTGACCTGCGGGACTATTGGTACCATGCTGACATTTGTGGTCACCAGCCCGATAGTCAGCCACAGTGGCCCTCATGCAGCGCTGTTTACCGCTAACGGCCTGTACGCAGTGGTGTTCATTCTGAGTGTGCTGTTGGGCTTTGTCAGCAAGCATAAGCTGAATAACAAAGTCACTGCCTGACAGACTTCACGGGAAGTCACTAAAACGCCGGCATGCCGGCGTTTTTTATGGGGATGGCAATAAAAAAGACCCCCATACCGGAGGTCTTTCGATTCACAAATTACCAAATGTAGACAGGGAATGTTACAGAGGACGGGCGACAAACCCTACCGCCTTATAAACTTTATCCAGCGTCTCACGGGCACGAAGGCTGGCCTTCTCTGCACCTTCTTTCATAATACGATTCAGTAATTGTTCGTCATTACGATACTGTTCAAAACGCTGCTGCAGTTCGATAAGCATGCCGGAAACTGCGTCAGCAACTGCACCTTTCAGGTGACCATACATTTTATCGCTGAATTCTTTTTCCAGTTCTGCTACTGGTTGTCCGGTGACTCCGGACAGGATATCCAGCAGGTTAGATACGCCAGCTTTCTCTTTAATGTCATAACGAATCACAGGCGGCTCATCAGAATCAGTCACTGCACGTTTAATCTTTTTCACTACCGATTTAGGATCTTCAAGCAGTCCGATGACATTATTGCGATTGTCATCTGATTTAGACATTTTCTTTGTCGGCTCCAGCAGTGACATCACACGGGCACCCGATTTAGGAATAAATGGCTCCGGAATACGGAAAATATCGCCATACAGCGCATTAAAACGCTGAGCAATATCACGGCTAAGTTCCAGATGTTGCTTCTGGTCTTCACCGACAGGGACCTGATTAGTCTGGTATAACAGAATATCTGCCGCCATCAATACCGGATAATCAAACAAGCCGGCATTGATATTCTCAGCGTAGCGGGAAGATTTATCTTTGAACTGGGTCATGCGGCTCAGTTCACCAAAATAGGTGTAGCAGTTAAGCAGCCAGGAAAGCTGAGCATGTTCCGGAACATGCGATTGTACGAAGATTGTCGATTTTTCCGGGTCAATCCCACAGGCCAGATAGAGGGCAAGTGTATCGAGCGTCGCTTTATGCAGAGCTACCGGGTCCTGACGGACAGTAATGGCATGCTGGTCAACAATGCAGTAAATGCAGTGGTAATCATCCTGCATCTGCACCCATTGACGAAGTGCCCCCATGTAATTACCAATGGTTAATTCACCTGAGGGCTGCGCGCCACTAAAAACAATGGGTTTACTCATAAATTTTATCCTGATTCATTACCGCCCAAGCAGGGGCAAAAGTTGGTCAAATGTATCCAGCACTGCATCCGGCTGGCTGTCTGCAATAGGCTCACCGTAGTTATATCCATAGGTCATTCCGACACTACGTACACCTGCTGATTTTGCTGCCTGAATATCGTTACGCGAATCGCCAATAAACAACAACTCATCGGTAGTCAGTCCGAACCTGCCCAGGACCAGGTAGATAGCCGCCGGATGGGGCTTTTTAACCACCACATCATCGCCGCCAATCACCAGCGAAAACAGAGAGTCGATACCCAATGATTTCAGTAACGGCGCGACAAATGGTGTTGGTTTATTGGTGACTATCGCCATAGGAACGTTTTGTTGATGCAACTGGTGCAGAGCCTGACTGACTCCGGGGAACAACGCACTGCCCTCTTCGGCAGTTTGTGCGTAAAAATCATCAAATAAGCCCCGTGCCCGGGCGATATCTTCAGCCGATGGTTCATGTTGTAATGTATAAGCCAGTGCGCGCTTCATCATGATATCAGCGCCGTTGCCAATCCAGGTTGAAACTCGTTCAACACCGGCAACCGGCAAACCCATCTGCTGTAACGCCATGTCCACCGCTTTTGCCAGCCCCGGAGCACTGTCAGTCAGTGTACCGTCCAGGTCAAATGCCAGTGCACGAATATCAGTGAAATGAACCATTAGCACTCTCCAGTTGCTGGCGCATATCATCGATGACTTTTTTGTAATCGGGATGGCCGAAGATAGCCGAGCCAGCCACAAACATATCAGCACCTGCAGCAGCAATCTGCGCAATGTTATCGACCTTAACTCCACCATCAACTTCGAGGCGAATATCGAAACCACTGTGGTCAATACGCTTCCGGACTTCACGTAATTTGTTCAGCGTGGATGGCAGAAAACTCTGCCCACCAAATCCAGGGTTAACTGACATCAGTAACACCACATCAACCTTGTCCATCACATAGTCAAGGTAACTGAGAGGAGTTGCCGGATTAAATACCAGGCCAGCTTTACAGCCATGTTCTTTAATCAGTTGCAGGCTACGATCGACATGCAACGTAGCTTCCGGGTGGAATGTGATATAGCTGGCGCCTGCCTTAGCAAACTGGGGAATCAGGCTGTCTACCGGAGAAACCATCAGATGAACATCAATCGGAGCTGAGATGCCATAGTCACGTAATGCTTTAAGAACCATCGGCCCCATTGTCAGATTAGGCACATAATGGTTATCCATTACGTCGAAATGAACAACATCTCCCCCTGCCGCAAGCGCTTTCGCGGTATCTTCGCCAAGTCTGGCAAAATCTGCCGACAATATTGATGGTGCTATCAAATAGTCTTTCATCCGATTCTCCCGATAACATTGTTCAGGCTTATTACCTGAAGAATGACGCTGGTTAGGGTCAGTTTAACGATAAAGCGCCAGTATTTCGTTGACTTTGGTTCGGCCATTCACATTACGACTGATAGATCGCCGGGCTTTCACCACATGCAGAACGGCCTCTTTATACCATTGCTGCGTCAGTTCCGTATCATGGTTAGAGATTAGCACAGGGACAGCACATTCCCTTGCCAGTTTTTCGGCAAGCCCGGCCAGCTGTATCTGCTCATGCAGGCTAAAACTGTTGGTATGGTAGGCAGTAAAGTTAGCAGTAGCCGATAAGGGCGCATACGGTGGATCACAATACACCACCGACCCGGGCATCGCCTGGCTAAACGTAGCAGCGTATGACTGGCAAATAAATGTCGCCTGCTGTGATCGCTCAGCGAACCACAACAGTTCTGCTTCCGGAAAATAAGGTTTCTGATAACGCCCGAAAGGAACATTAAATTCACCGCGCAGATTGTAACGGCAAAGCCCGTTATAACCATGACGGTTTAAATACAGGAACAGCAGTGCGCGCCGGTAAGGATCATGGCTCTGATTAAACTCTATACGATAAGCGTAATAGATGTCAGAGTCATTGGATTCTGCGGTAAACAGCCGACGGGCATCTGCAATAAACGAGCTACTGTTGGTTT
This sequence comes from Tatumella citrea, assembly GCF_002163585.1. NCBI lineage: Bacteria > Pseudomonadati > Pseudomonadota > Gammaproteobacteria > Enterobacterales > Erwiniaceae > Tatumella > Tatumella citrea. The sequence continues at coordinate 74,490 of NZ_CP015579.1, read as the reverse complement.
TGATAATATTGTACAGATTGATTAAATCGCTATTAATATCAGCCAACAGGTAACGGGAATAATCGGTGTTCAGAAATACTGAACCTGCACCGACAAAAGGTTCGACTAAGCAATCCCCTTCGGGCAGGCATCGACGAATGTCATCAAGCAGGTGATATTTACCCCCTGCCCACTTCAGAAAAGCGCGGTGTTTTTTCATGCTGTCGTAATAGAAATGTTTTCATTAATGGCTGTGGATAAACCGACAGCAGATCTGCGCTTATAAATGGGGCTGCCATTAGCAGCCCCGGTGAATGTCACTTTGCAGCCTCTTTCCTGACCTGACTCAGAGGTTTAACCCAGGGGTTCTGAGCACGTACTGCTTCTGGCAGAGTACTGATAGCCCGTTTAGCTTCAGCAGATGTCGCGTAAGAGCCGCTGACCAGCACGAACCATGGTTTACCATTGCGCTCGGTCTGATACACATGATAACTGCTCAGCTTCTGCTGTTTAGCCCAGGTATTCAGAGCATCCTGACGAGTCGCACCGCTCAGTTGCAGTGTGTAATCGCCGGCAGGCAACTGACTGGCAGTATGTGCCACTGGCTTCTCAGTATGACTCACAGAAGGCACCGCAGCTTCACGTTTTACAGGTTTTGCTGTCTGGCTAACAGGTTTAGGCACTTCTGCCACACGGTGTTCAGTTGCTTTTTGTTGTTCCGCTTTACGCTGCTGAGCTACCCGACGTTGCTCTTCAACGCGGCGTTGCTCTGCAATCCGGCGGCTTTCACGTTCACGTTCTGCTGCCACTGCCTGACGTTCGTTCGTGTGGCTGACATTATGTTGTGGCGCACGATGAACAACCGGAGGAGTATGAGCAACAGGAGCAGTGGTTCCGGCTGAAGATGGAGCGTTCAGCTTAAGCTTACCACTGCGATCTAAGGTTGCAGGAGCGGTAGGTAATGATGTCTGCGACGCATCACCTGCCGCAGAGATTTGAGCATTATTCAGTGCACTGCTCATATCACCTGAAACAGTAACACGTTGCTGATCTGCTGTCGGTGCCGCCGGATTTCCCTGAGAAGGAGTGGAGGAAATCGCTGGCATAGAAATATCCTGCCCGGCAGAAGTATTTGCAGGGTTAGCGGCATTGTCCTGAGCAGGCGTTGTCGTCTCCGGAGTAGAAGGAGCAGAAGCCGGGGAGTTAGCTGTCGCTGGCTGGCCGCTCATCCCTGCTGAACCTGAAAGATCAATGTCTTTGCTGGTACCCGCGGGAGCATTTGCTGCCGAAGATGGAGCACTTCCGGAAGGGCTTTTCAGTGCAGATCCTATGCCCAGAATTAACAGCAGCAGCACCAGAATACCTACCGCAACCATGATATGTTGCTTAGAAATTGGTAATTTGGGGCCTGGAGATGATGATTTACGGTTTCGCGCAGTAGGACGATCACTGGCGTCAGGTTTTAACTCATCTTCCGGTTGAAACTCATCCATTAAACCACCTCATACTTAACCGTTTGTCTCTCGCTGTCCATTGCTGTGCAAGAACACTGAATGCCATATTCTCAGTTTGGCTGGCAATCGTTGATTGCAGCTAAAACAATATCATGTGAAACGCCACTTCTCACTTCTGACTCACCAATACTGCGTGGCAGAACCAAACGAAGCTCACCACCCAACACTTTTTTATCGCGCATCATGTGCGGCAGGTACTCTTCAGCAGCCATTTCACGTGGCCCTTGTACCGGGAGTCCGGCACGCTCCAGCAAATCTATAATCCGTTGGGTATCTGCGGAGCTAAAACCATTAACCTGCTCTGCAGTTCGGGCAGCCATCACCATACCCGCAGCAACGGCTTCGCCGTGCAGCCAGTTGCCATACCCCATATGAGCTTCAATAGCATGGCCAAACGTATGTCCCAGGTTCAGCAATGCTCTGACCCCGGATTCACGCTCATCCGCCGCTACGACATCTGCTTTAATTTCACAGCAGCGACGGATACACCAGGAGAGTGCTTTTTCATCCAGGGCGACTAATTCTTCCATGTGCTGTTCCAGCCACACAAAAAATTGCTTATCCAGAATGATACCGTATTTAATCACTTCTGCCAGTCCGGACGCGAGCTCGCGTGGAGGCAGAGTTTTCAGGCAATCAGTATCAATAATGACTGATACAGGCTGGTAAAATGCCCCAATCATATTTTTGCCCAAAGGATGATTAACCGCGGTTTTCCCGCCAACAGAGGAGTCAACCTGTGAAAGTAAAGTCGTCGGCATCTGAATAAAACGAACGCCACGCTGATAGCAGGCAGCCGCAAACCCGGTCATATCACCGATAACTCCGCCACCAAGGGCTATCAGGGTGGTATCACGACCGTGCGGTTTTTCGAGTAATGCAGTGAAAATCTGCTCAAGGACGGCCAGTGTTTTATATTGTTCACCATCAGGTAATGTCACCTGATCAACAATAACGCCTGCAGCCGAGAGCTTTTGGATGACAGAACTCAGGTAAAGCGGTGCCAATGTATTATTGGTCACCACCATCGCATGATCTCCGGCACTAAGTGGCCAGTATGAGGCAGGATCATCAAACAAACCTGCAGCTATGCTGATCGGATAACTACGTTCTTCCAGTGAGACCGTGATCTGCTCCATAATGATCGATACCCTGCGACTGAGTCTGCTTAAGACAAATTAATTACTTTCCAGCATATGAATAATCTGATTCGCAACCACTTTAGCACTTTGCTCATCGGTTCTGATGGTCACATCTGCGATTTCTTCATATAAAGGATTCCGCTCATCGGCCAGTTCTTCCAGGACTTCTCTCGGAGGAGAATCCACCTGAAGTAACGGACGACGTTTATCACGTTGGGTGCGTGCCAGCTGCTTTTCTATTGTTGTTTCCAGATACACCACTACGCCGCGCGCCGAAAGGCGATTGCGGGTTTCCCGTGATTTTACTGAGCCACCGCCCGTCGCAAGGACAATTCCCTGTTTTTCCGTCAGCTCATTGATGATTTTTTCTTCGCGATCACGAAAACCATCTTCGCCTTCTACATCAAATACCCAGCCAACATCAGCTCCGGTACGTCGCTCAATTTCCTGATCGGAATCATAAAATTCCATATTGAGTTGCTGAGCTAACTGACGACCAATAGTGCTTTTGCCGGCACCCATAGGCCCAACCAGAAAGATATTTCGTTTCTCTGCCATTTTATCGGTATTACTAAGAATTCGTTGATGATACCCCGCGTTCAGCCTTGCTGACAGGCGGGACAGACACTGAGACCTCATAAGCGTTAATAAGAGTCAGACGAAAAATTATCTCAACACTCAGGGCCATTTGGCAACCAAATAAATGATCTCCGGTGAAGCTTTCTCCCCACGGAGCGATATTTAACCGTGTGTTTTGTTCATTTTTGCAACAAACATACGGCAGGCTACAGACATAACCTGATATTTTATCTGGTCCCGGGCAGCTGCTCCGGGTTTACAAAATCGCTAATCTTTTATGCTAAATAACGGGCTGCGTCAACGATGATCCCTGTCCGGAGCGCGAATAGCTACCTTAATCAGGGAAATATCAGCCTTGGAGTGATAAATATCACAAGTTCCCGCCTGGTTTGTTGACTCATATCACGGCGGAATAAGTGGCCGGCTAACGGCAATTGCGCCAGTCCGGGAACTTTATTTTGCTGATAGCTTTGATGTTGCTGGAAAATTCCCCCCAGCGCCAGTGTTTGCCCGTCCTGAATCGTCACTTTGGTCTCTATTTCCTGTTTATCGATGCTCAAAGGAACATTGTTCCCTTTTTGCAATGCTTTACCTGGCACATTCTGGCTGATGCGAATAGTGAGCCGCAAATTACCTTCACCCAGCACTTCCGGAGTAATTTTCATACCCAGCACTGCTTCTTTAAATTCGACTGTTGCCGCATCATCTTTGCCCTGCGAAACCACATAAGGAATTTCTGTCCCTTGTTTGATAGAGGCCGCATTACCGTGAGATGTAATTAGCCGTGGGCTGGCGATGATATCGACCTGATTTTCCTGCTCAAGGGCTGTTAATTCCAGGTTCAGCATTTTCCCGTTAAGCCGCGTCAGCGTCATTCCGGCGGTAATAAAAGGGGATTCAACCTGCAAAGGAATCCCCAATGTCGGGGAAGACAAAATATCATCAATCAGCGTGCTGCCCGTCAGCCCCCAGTGAACCCCCAGTTCATTCAATTGCTCTTCGCTAATGGTGACAATATGGGCGGTAATTTCAACCTGAGGGATTGCCACATCAAATACTTTTATCCATTGTGCGATATCTGCCAGTGCTGATTCGGTATCCCGGATAATTAACATATTTGCTCTGCTGTTCAGGGAAATCCGACCGTCAGGGGTCAGCAAACCGGCACGGTCGCTTTGCAACAAAGAGCGGATCTCATTGACGTCGGTGTAACGAAGAATAAAACGCTGAGTTTTCAAAGGAACATGGCTTTTCTCTGGCTGACCAGCCGTTCCCGGTGCTGGTTTTTCCGGCACCGAAGGAGAAACGCGCAGTATGTTTTGCCTGAGTTCGGCATGAACACCGGCTATTTCGGCCACCAGAGAAACGGCCTGTAACCAGTCAACCTGATGCAATCTTACAGATATCTCTCTGTTCACATCAGGGGCAATCACCAGGTTGACCTGCCGGAACTCAGCCAGATGATAAAAAATCTGATCTACCGGGGTGGCTTCAAAATCAAGCGTTATCGTATTTCCACTGACCGGGACTTTAGGAGCAGAAGCAGAAGCAGAAGCAGAAGCAGAAGCAGAAGCAGAAGCAACACTAGCCAGAAAGTAAAAAAGCAGGAAATCAATCTTCATAACGATATCCTTTCGTCAGAGTCATTGTCCATTTGGCAGGCCGGCATTCTTTACTATGTCGAAGGACGATCCTTCGCCGGTCAATCTGCTCAACCTGCCACAAAGTCCCCGGCAAAAACTGACCCGGTAACAATAAATAGTGTCCGTGTTGTGGATGCAACATCCTTGCTGCCTGTTTGTCCTGCTGTAGTAAGGTCCCCTGAAGTTTCCACTGTGCTTCATTATTATTCCCGGAGGCCCGGCATGACTGACCAGAAACCAGAGGACGAAAAGGGTCACGCTCGCTACACAATACGCTGCTACTGAAAAGGCACAGGATTAACCAGAAATTATTCATGGCGGTTAAGCCACATCGCCATCTGTAACCCTCCCTCTGACTCTGACTGGTATTCAAGGGAGAAACGGCCAGGTAACAAAGGCGGATTGAGCTGTGCCATCTGCCGGAAAAACTCAGAAACATCAGGCCACTGAAGTTCCAGTTGCAATTCAACCGGCCGAATACCATTACGCCAACGTTTTACTTTCCTCTGGCTGGCCGCAAGTAATTGTTCCAGAGTATCTCCTGGCGTAACCCGTTGGACCTCACTGGCAGACTGACATAAAGCGCGTTGCTCTTCAGGAGCAGCCAACTGAACAAACTGCTCCCGCTGCCTGGTCAGGGCAATACGTTGCTGCAGGTATTGTTGTTCACTGTGCTGATAGCGCTGCCACTCAGGCAAAATCGCCATAAAATATGCAATCAGAATCGTAACGGCGGACAGGAAACTGAAAACCATCCACTGCTGGCGGGGTGGTCGGAATAACAGAGATAAACAGAGATCATTCATTATGATACTCCTCTGAAAACTGCATCAATTCCGCCAGTGCTGCTTTCAACGAAAAACCATATTCCCCGGTTGGAATCTCACCAAGTTCCTGAATATCAATGCGGGTAAAAAATGGCTGAGCCCGGAGACTGCTGCTGAAGCTAAATAAGCTCGCCAGCGTATCTGCCTGCCCTTTAAGTATCAGGTTACCTTGTTGCTGACTCAGAGAATGCAGCCATACCGGATCGGGCATCAGTGACGGCAACTGTGACAAAAACATCCTCCAGTGTAAAAAAGCATTCTCCTGACGCCGATAAGCGCTATTTTTCCTCTGCAATTCAATTAGCTGTTGATTCAGTTGTTGCTGCAAAGCAAGCAGTTGAACAGTTCCCTGAATCGCTGCCTGCTGCTGACTGCCCCATAAATCTGAACGTATCCGACATCCTTTAAGGTATTGACGGATGCCTGTCGAAATGACAATCACAGTCAGTAATAGCAATAAGATTCCGGACAGCCAGACTCTCTTTCTGCGATGCAGTATTTTTTCGCGCCACGGCAATAAATTCACCCGGGTCATAGCCTGTCCTCCTGACGCAAAGCGAGCCCGGCAGCAACAGTGAAACTGCTTTCATGATCCGCAGACAAAGAACTGCGGTGAGATAACAAAGTAAAAGGCTGAAAAGAGTGAAAACCTGGTGGTAGTGGCTGTTGTTGAGTACTGCAAAAAAAGCGCTCTCTGGCTTCGGGACATTGTTGCAGGCACAATCCGCCAGCATCCGGTGATTGCTGACGAAACTGCCAGCCATAGCTAATAACACCATCCCGGCAACAGGACCACATCCAGAATGCCTCGCTGCCATGCAATAAAATTCTGTCCTCGTTCTGCGGCAGTAACTTCATAATTTCGGCCAGACAGCCAGGCATGAGTTCAAAAACATCCGGACGAAGTCCGGCACGCTGGAAAAGCCTTATCCATTGCTGGAGCACCGACTGGCTGACCATTGTGACGGATACCTGTGGAGAATCATCAGTGCTGTATTGATAATCCATCGCCAGCGTTCCATGGCCTTCCGGGAACAACTGACCGGATGCCGTACGAACATAATGGCCAAGCCGGGGCTCATGAAGCACTGCTGACGGAACCGCCAGATTCCGCCGTAATACCAGATGGGGTGGTAAACCTACCCGCAATGAAACATTCGCGGGCAATCGTTTCTGCCACTGGCTCAGTAACTGAATCAGTTCTTCCTGTGGCTGATGATTAGCTTCAACACTGTGATCAACGCTTAGTGCATGCTGCCACCGGTGACAGATTTTCCAGCCCCGCCGCTGCCGTTGAATCGCCAGGGCAGTAACCTGATCGGGCTGTATATCCAGCCCAATATTCCAGTGAGAAAAGAACATCGGCGACACCTCCGTTGTGTCCGTTCCGTAAAATGACGTATCAAAGCATCCCTCTTGCATTTATACTACGCGCCGATTGTTTATAAACTGTCCGGTTGACCTATAGCGGGAAATTTCAGGTGAAGTTCTTAAAGTATTTATTCATTTTTGCAGTGTGTTGCGTATTGCTGGGACTCGGCTCGGTTTATGGCTTATACAAGTATATTGAACCGCAATTACCCGACGTAAACACGCTGAAAGACGTTCGCCTGCAAACACCTATGCAGGTGTACAGCGCCGACGGCGAACTCATTGCACAATTTGGTGAAAAACGCCGTGTGCCACTTAAGCTCAACCAGATCCCACCGGAAATGGTAAAGGCCTTCATTGCTACCGAAGACAGCCGTTTTTATGAACACCATGGCGTTGACCCGGTAGGTATTTTCCGTGCCGCCAGTATCGCACTGATGACAGGCCATGCAACGCAAGGCGCGAGTACGATTACTCAGCAGTTGGCACGTAACTTTTTCCTGACACCAGAAAAAACGCTGATGAGGAAAATCAGGGAAGCCTTCCTGGCCATCCGTATTGAACAACTACTCAGCAAAGATGAAATTCTCGAACTTTATCTGAATAAGATCTATCTGGGTTATCGTGCTTATGGTGTTGGTGCTGCAGCTCAGGTGTACTTCGGTAAAAATGTTGACCAGCTGACACTGAGCGAAATGGCAATGATCGCCGGTTTACCCAAAGCGCCATCGACCTTCAACCCGCTCTATTCCCCGGCCAGGGCATTAGCCCGCCGTAATGTCGTCCTGTCACGTATGCTGGATCAGAACTACATTACACAGCAGCAATATGATGAAGCGCGTCAGGAAAAAATTGATGCCAGCTACCACGGCCCGGAAGTTGCGTTTACTGCACCTTATATTACCGAGATGGTTCGCCAGGAGATGGTGAAACGCTACGGTGATAATGCTTATACTGATGGTTTTAAAGTCTACACCACCATTACCCGCAAACTGCAGACTGCAGCGCAGGATGCCGTACGTAAAAATGTCATCGACTATGATATGCGTCATGGCTACCGCGGGCCGCAAAAAGTGTTATGGAAACCAGCCGATCAACCCTGGGACAACGCCAGGGTCAATGATGAACTGAATTCTTTGCCGGTATATGGGCCTTTGTATCCGGCAGTCGTGATGTCTGCCACTCCGGGTTCAGCCAGCGTAGTTATGAAAGGAGGCACGACCCTGTCGCTGTCTCTGGACGCAGTTCGCTGGGCCAGACCTTTTAAATCCGATACCCTGCAAGGTGCTACCCCGCGTAGTGTTGATCAGGTAGTTCAACCGGGTCAGCTTATCTGGGTACGTCAGGCTGACAGTCAGTGGATGCTGGCTCAGGTACCGGATGTCAATTCAGCACTGGTATCACTAAACTCAAAAACCGGTGCGATTATTGCCCTGGTCGGTGGGTTCGATTACGGCCAGAGCATGTTTAACCGTGCCACCCAGGCACTGCGTCAGGTCGGTTCTAACATCAAGCCTTTCCTGTATACCGCTGCTATGGATAAAGGTCTGACACTGGCCACGATGCTTAATGATGCCCCGATTTCACGTTGGGATGCCGGTGCCGGGGCTGACTGGCGGCCACATAACTCGCCAAACACTTATGATGGCCCCATCCGTCTGCGTGAAGGGCTTGGTTTGTCGAAAAACGTAGTCATGGTCAGAGCCATGAGGGCAATGGGTGTTGATTACGCCGTGCAGTACTTACAGCGTCTTGGTTTCCCTGCCCAGAATATCGTTCACACTGAATCTCTGGCGTTAGGTGCAGCCTCGTTCACCCCTCTGCAAATGGTTCGTGGCTATGCCACCCTAACCAACGGCGGATTCCTGATCGACCCGTGGTTTATCCAACGGATAGAGAATGCTGACGGAACTACAGCCTTCGAAGAAAAACCCAAAATTGCCTGCCCGGAATGTAATATCCCGGTAATTTATGGGGATACGCCAAAATCCGCGGCACTCAATGAAGAAAGTATTGAAAATGTGGCCGAGCCAGGGCAGTCATCAGCTGCACCAACCACACCGCCGCAAACCGATCTTGAACAGGCCCCGGACCAGGCTGCTGCAGATCAGCAATATGCACCTCATGTGATCAGCACACAGCTTTCTTTCCTGATTAAAAGTGCGCTGAATTCGAATGTGTTTGGTGAACCAGGCTGGCAGGGTACAGGCTGGCGGGCCGGCAGAGACCTGAAGCGAAATGATATCGGTGGTAAAACCGGGACAACCAATAATTCTAAAGATGCATGGTTCTCCGGATTTGGCCCGGATATCGCAACTTCGGTCTGGATTGGCTTCGATGATGCCCGCCGCGATCTTGGACGCAGTACATTGTCTGGTGCGATTAAAGATCAGGCTTCAGGCTATGAAGGTGGTGCGAAGAGCGCCCAACCGGCCTGGGATGATTATATGAAAGTAGCACTGGACGGTGTGCCGCTACGCCCGCTGGTTCCACCGGAAGGGATCACCACTGTTACCATTGATCGCAGTACCGGGAAATTGTCTAAAGGAGGCAGCAACAGCCGCCAGGAATACTTTATTACCGGAACTCAGCCTACTGAATATTCGGTGAATGACTCCAGTCCGACGATCATGGATAACGGTCAGAGTCACGATCTGTTCTGAGTCTGACAATGAACCAAAAAAAGCCGGCATTGCCGGCTTTTTTATCTGTCGGATAAACTGTCAGACCGTTCTTCCCTGCCTGATCAGCCATTCACGTAGTAAAAATAAGGCGCTGACATTGCGTGCTTCGCTGAACTGCTCTTTTTCCAGCAAAGACAACAGGTCATTCAGCGGCCACCGATGCAGAACCAGAGGTTCAGGTTCATCCCCTTCCAGCTTTTCCGGATAGAGGTCTTCGGCCACGATAATGTTCATCCGGCTGGAAAAATAAGAAGGGGCCATTGTAAGGCTGGCCAGTAACTCTGTTTTTCCGGCGCCATAACCCGCCTCTTCTTTCAGCTCGCGTTGTGCGGCTTGCAGAGGTGTTTCTCCTGGATCAATCAGTCCTTTCGGGAAACCCAGCTCATAACTTTCCAGACCTACGGCATACTCTTCGATCAGCAATACCGAATCACCGTCCAGCGCCAGGATCATCACAGCCTCACGCGAAGAGGGCTTCATTCGTTCATAAATCCGCCGCTCTCCGTTACTGAATACCAGGGATACTTCCTGGATAGTAAACAGTCGGGAACGGGCAACCTCACTGACTTTTAGTATTTCCGGCTTTTTCAGGAGACCCATTGATAACCTCGAAAAGAGCGTTGTTATGAACGCATTAGTAGTTGAAAGCTATTGAACCACGCTTCCCCTTCCAGCTCAAATATCTCAGTGTGACTCTTCACATCTGCCATCAGGTCAGGCATTATTTTCTGCGCCGCTATACCTGAAAAGGTCTGCTGTACAATCAGAATAAACCGATACCCTGCAGATACTGTCCATCATAGAATGGTTCGAGCATAGCGTATTTATCAAACATTCCGGAATTTACGACCCTCTGATAATGAAATCATTTCCGTTGCATGGATGACTGTCAATGGCAATTTTTTCGATAAAAATGACAATAATGCATTTTTTCCGGGATTGATCACCTTTGTGAATTTTTCAGGGCCAGGTTGAACACTGCATGATCATGATCATCACACTATTGGCATTGGCAATTATATTGACAGTCGCCATCATAGTTTATGTCACGAGGTACCGGGCTTCCCCGGAGAAAATATTATTACGGACGCCCGCCTCGCTCCGTAAGATTTCCTCTGACGAAAAGCAGGCTGTTATCAGATACCTGGCTCGTATGCCTGGCCACACCAGATCGTTCCTTCCGTTAATAAACCGACCTGGTGCCAGTAAAAATCCCGTATTAACGCTAAAAAGCAACAGAGTTTATTCGGTCACCCATCCGATCACCCGCTACGGTCTATCTACCGAATCACCCCAACAACGCCGTTACTATCTGGATACTTTAGAGATTCATCTTCCCCCTCTTTGGGAACAATTTATCACGGCAGAAAATAGCATAGAGCTCATTCCTGCCGGTAACATCCTGCTGGTCACTGCACTGAACGGCCATCAGCTCACCAGTTATGACCGGGAAATTTCCGAGCTTCCGGCTCAGCGATCTGCGACGGCCAACTCCCCGGCGTCGATCCGCAAAGAGCGAAGCAGTAATATCGAATTACTGCATATCCGTAAAGAAACCCCGGAAGAACATCAACTATCAAGGCCTGACGGTACTGCAGAAGCTCTGATTATCTGCCTTGCAATGCTGATTCTGTTTTTGAGCCAACTGGTTCCGCCCGGGGTAATGCTATGGCTGGCCCTTCCCGCTCTGTTGATGATCGCCGGATCTGTTTGGTTTATCTATCGGCCAGCCAGACCAGGTGATTTTCGTGAGATACACTGCATGCAGGGTATTCCAAAACGTTGGGGATTATTTGGTGAATCTAATCAGGAACAGAGCAATATCTCCCTGGGTGTGATCGACCTACGGTACCCTGAATACTGGAAGCCTTATATTCATCATGATCTGGGAAAAATCACAGAGATTGACATCAACTCCAGCAAACAGGTGGTACGTCAGGGACGTTTCCTCTCCTTACATGATGAAATTCGCGAATTTCCACTGGTGCGTTGGCGGAAAAATGCCATTCTGGCGTTGGGTTCGATTCTCACACTGATCATGATGTTGAGCTGGGTCCCGACCGGAACCCCTTTTAAACTCAGCCTGGCATGGTTGCAAGGCACCCAGCGCATCGAAGTCACCTCACTCAAACAACTCTCAACCATGAAACTTCAGGTGGGTGATCTGTTGAATGTCAAAGGTCAGGGGATGTGTTCAGTACCCGGTACTTATCAGGGGAACCGAATGAACGGCTATATGCCGTTTGACTGCTCGGCGATTTACTGGAACAACGCCACACCTTTGCCGTTACCCCAGTCCGAAACGATTGATGAAACTCTGGCATTGCTGGAAACAATTCGCCGGCAATTACACCCGGGCTCTACCGATACTCTCAAAATCAATCCACAACTGGCACTGGCTATCGAAAAATCCGGGATGATATTGTTGGATGATTTTTCCGATATTGTGATTCAGACCAATCAGCTATGTGCTCAGCCGATGGATTGTACACGACTGAAAAATGCCCTGGTTAACCTGGAGAATGCCAGGGACTGGAATGTTCTGGTGGCTAAAGCTAAATCAGGACAACTCAACGGGATTAATGTGCTGCTTCGCCCGGTCAGCGCCACCACTCTGGAAAATCTGGTTAACAGTGCAGCGGCTACCTTTTTTACCAGCGAAACCCGTAAAGCTATCGAAACGCTGAACAGCCCGCCTCCCGGAGGCTATCTGCTGATCAGTGATCAGGGCCATCAGTTTGTCAGACAGCCGCAACCGGATGTGCCATTGTTTAATCTGGATGCTCCGGAACAGTGGGATGAACTGCAGCGCATTTCTGCAATGTTGCTACATACTCCGTTCAACGCCAGCGGGATCATTACCGCTCTGGCTGTTGACGCAAATGGTACAACTCATGTCTCTCTGCATGAGGTGCCAGGCCAGGGAGTGTTATGGCGTTATCTGGTGACCTCTTTGTTCTTAATCGCCCTGGTGGTATGTCTGGTGGTAAACTGCGTGTTGTTGTTACGCGGTATCCGCAAAGATCATCTGCGTAGTATCGCCATCCAGCAATATTACGATAAATGCTTCAATCCAACCCTGGGTAACCCCCGGGAGCCACGTTCATTGTTCTGATCCCCTGCAAATATGGTAATCTGCCGTCCTGCAGACAATGCTCTGACAGGTCAGTGATAGCCACTCAGTTATACTGAGAAATAACGCTGCTGTTGTGTGATGAAATCATCCCGGAAATGTCAGGCATCATGCTATGTAATATCGCAAAGATGCAGGTACGATGAACAGGATGTGCTCAGTTCCTTGATTTACTGATATCCACCCATACTTACAGGTAGCGTGGGGAGCAGTAACTCAGTTATCAGGGCTGGCTGCTCATAGTTGCCACCCTCGCGGACTTAGCTCAACCGGTAACTCACAGCAGTGTGATGATATGACGGGAGTCAGCATGAAACCACAGGAACCTGGCCAGGATGTCCGGCTGGACAAATGGCTTTGGGCGGCTCGTTTCTACAAAACCCGGGCTATCGCCAGAGAGATGATCGAAGGCGGAAAAGTACACTATAACGGCCAGCGAACTAAACCTGGTAAACACGTTGAACTGGATGCACAGCTGATTTTGCGCCAGGGAAATGACCAACGTACGGTAATCATTACCGGGATCAGCGACCGTCGTGGCAGTGCTACAGATGCGCAACTGCTTTACAGGGAAACCCCTGAGAGTATCGAAAAACGAGATGCGCAAGCCTTAGCCCGCAAACAGTTTGCCCTGACGATGCCCAACCCGGATCGACGTCCGGATAAAAAAGAGCGTCGTCATTTGATTAAATTTAAATTAACGGGTGATGAATAAACGATTCACCCTGAGAGAGACCTTATGTCAGTACAAGACCAACTCCATCGTTTCTTATTCAACAATGTTGCCGTCCGTGGTGAACTGGTGAATGTTTCACAGACTCTGCAGGACATTGTTAAAGATCACGACTATCCTCAGCCGGTTCAGGAATTACTGGCAGAACTGTTGGTAGCGACCAGCCTGATGACTGCAACCCTGAAATTTGAAGGGGATATTACTGTGCAGTTGCAGGGAGATGGTCCGTTATCTATGGCTGTGATTAATGGCAATAATCATCAGCAACTGCGTGGTGTCGCCCGTGTGCGTGGCGATATCGCTCCCAGCAGTACACTGAAACAGATGGTCGGCAATGGCTATCTGATTATCACAATTACTCCTGAGAAAGGCGAACGCTATCAGGGTGTTGTCGGACTGGAAGGCGATACAGTTTCAGCCTGCCTGGAAGACTACTTTATGCGTTCCGAGCAGTTACCGACCCGGATTATCATTCGTCAGAATGAACAAGGTGCCGGCGGAATTCTGCTGCAGGTATTACCTGCGCAGGATACGGATGCCAATGATTTTGAGCATCTGGCAACTCTGACAGATACCGTTAAAGCCGAAGAACTGGTCTCTCTGGCCGCGACTGATGTGTTATGGCGCCTGTATCATCAGGAAGAAGTCACGGTCTTCGATCCGGTAAACGTGGTGTTTAAGTGCACCTGTTCCCGTCAGCGTTGTGGTGAAGTTCTTAAGACTGTTGCCAGCGATGAAATTGACCAAATTTTGGCTGAAGATGGCCAGATAGATATGCATTGTGATTATTGCGGCGCGCATTATATTTATGATGCTGTCGATGTTGCCAATATTCGTAACAACGCCGTGGCCGGTAACGACTCAATTCATTGATTTACCGGAAGAGCGTGCCTTGCTGCACGCTCTTCCAAAGCCCCGTTTTACAGGGTTGTTGACATAAATTGTTTAAATTAATGCCAACAATTAAGTCGAATTACAACCACCATCACACTTTTCTCTGCCCCCGCTTTCTGCAATATCCATCCGGTGTAAACTGCCTGGATTCATCAGACAGATTATCCCCCTGCGTGATAAATCTGCCAGTCATTAAACCAGGCACTTTCATTTGCAATTTCAGGATTCAAAGGAGCAGCAGTATGTCTTCCAGACACGGGAAGTTACCCGATCTTTCGCCATTAGGTATCACCGCCCCGTCAGAGATTATTTATAACCCTGACTACGACACACTGTTTAATGAGGAAATGAATCCCGGGCTGCAGGGATATGAGCGCGGGACACTAACAAACAATGGGGCGATTTCGGTTGATACCGGGATTTTTACCGGCCGTTCACCGAAAGATAAGTATATCGTTCGTGATGACACTACCCGCAATAATGTCTGGTGGAGTGACAGTAGTAAGGGAAAAAACGATAACCAGCCATTGTCTGAAGAAACCTGGCAGTCACTGAAGCAGCTGGTCAGTTCTCAGCTATCCGGAAAACGTCTGTTTGTGGTAGATGCTTTTTGCGGAGCAAACCCCGACAGCCGCCTGAGTGTCCGGTTTGTTACTGAAGTGGCCTGGCAGGCGCATTTCGTCAAAAACATGTTTATCCGGCCAACTGAGGCGGAACTGGCAGAGTTTGAGCCCGATTTTGTGGTCCTGAATGGTGCAAAATGTACTAATCCTGACTGGCAGGCCCAGGGTCTGCATTCGGAAAACTTTGTCGCATTTAACCTGACAGAACGTATCCAGCTTATTGGTGGTACCTGGTACGGCGGCGAAATGAAAAAAGGGCTATTTGCGGTAATGAATTACCTGCTGCCTCTGAAAGATATCGCTTCAATGCACTGCTCTGCAAACGTTGGAAAACAAGGCGATGTGGCCGTATTCTTTGGACTGTCAGGCACCGGCAAAACAACTTTGTCCACCGATCCGGCCAGAGAGCTGATAGGCGATGATGAACACGGCTGGGATGATGATGGGGTATTCAACTTTGAAGGAGGTTGCTACGCCAAAACTATCCATTTGTCCGCAGAGGCTGAACCGGAAATTTATCAGGCTATCCGTCGTGATGCTTTGCTGGAAAACGTGGTCGTACTGGCCGATGGCAGCATTGACTTCAATGACGGCAGAAAAACCGAAAACACCCGTGTTTCTTACCCGATTAACCATATTGATAATATTGTCAGCCCGGTCTCGAAAGCCGGCCATGCACGTAAGGTTATCTTCCTGACAGCCGATGCCTTTGGTATTTTCCCTCCGGTATCACTTCTGACGCCTGAACAAACTCAGTACCACTTTTTATCGGGCTTTACTGCAAAACTGGCCGGGACAGAACGGGGAATCGTAAAACCTTCGCCAACCTTCTCTGCCTGCTTTGGTGCTGCCTTTTTAACGCTGCATCCGACACGTTACGCTGAAGTGTTACTGAAGCGCATGCAGGCTGCCGGGGCAGAAGCTTATCTGGTTAATACCGGCTGGAACGGCAAAGGTTCTCGCCTTTCACTGAAAGATACCAGGGCGATTATCAATGCTATTCTGAGTGATGAACTACAGCAGGCACCGTTGCATACCCTTCCGGTATTTAACCTGCAAGTCCCTGTTTCGTTGAAAAATGTGGATGACAGTATTTTAGATCCGCGCAACAGCTGGGAAAGTGCAGAGAAATGGCAGGAAAATGCAGAGGTTCTGGCGCGTAAGTTTATTGATAACTTTGAGCAGTATACAGATACCGCGACCGGTAAAGAGCTGGTGAAAGCAGGACCGGTATTGCATAGCTGACCGTCAACTGACGGGATGAAACATTCCCGTCAGCTTTTCAGATGTCAGTGGCCGGAAGTGGTTGTCTGAGAGACTTCAGAAGCCGGAACCGGCAACCAGGCTCTTATACGTAACCCACCCTGCTCGCTTCTGCCAATTTCCAGCTCTCCACGGTGCGCATCAATAATACGCTGTACAATCGCCAATCCTAAGCCAGTACCACTGGTACTGCGTGCGCTGTCGCCCCGGACAAAAGGTTGTAACAGATGCTGAATCTGTTCCGGCTCTATTCCCGGACCATTATCTTCAACCTGGAACCATGCCCTGTTCAGCTCGCGACCGCTACTGACCCTAATCCAGCCATTGCCGTAGCGGGCAGCATTGACCACCATATTAGCCACCGCACGCTTGATGGATAGCGGATTGATATCCAGCAACAGTTCACTGGTCATAACCGCATTATCAATTTCGCGCTCATAACCACTTTCCGCGGCAACCACCTCACCCAGCACAGTATTCAGATCAACCCGTTCGGTCTGCATCTCCTGGCCGGTTCGCAGATAATCGATAAACTGCTCGATAATCGCGTTGCACTCTTCAATATCCTTATTGATGGATTCAGACAGATAGCGCTCTTCTTCTCCCATCATCTCGGTTGCCAGGCGAATACGGGTCAGTGGGGTCCGCAAATCATGACTGACACCTGCCATCAACAAAGTGCGATCATCAGCCAGTTGTTTGATCCCGGCAGCCATCTGATTAAACGCCCGGGTCACTGAACGAACCTCGGAGGCACCATACTCACGAAGTGGCGGGGGAATAATCCCCTGTCCAACCTGCAGCGCAGCGTGTTCCAGTTCAACCAGTGGTCGGTTTTGCATGCGAATAAATAACCATGCACCGCAAATCGCCAGCAGCATAATCGCCAGGGTATAACGGAACAGCGGGGAGAAATCTCCCTGATGAATTTCTGTCAATGGCACCCGCACCCAGATATCGGGTGACAACCAGGTTTTCAGCCAGACTACCGGGGAATTTTTATTAACTTCCACCCGTACATCTGTCGGACCACCCAGTTGCTGAGCCATCTGATCGCTGAGAAATTCGTAATGCTGTGCCCAACGTAATCCCCCTTCCTCCGCGGCCGCATTGGTATACAGTGAGATACCTAATTCCCGATAAATCTCCCGGCGGAAGGCCGGAGGAACCTCGAGTTGCGTCCCATCTTCCAGTTGCAGCTTATCCGTCATTAGCATTCTGACTTCATACGCCAGAACCTTATTGAATTGCTGCAAACTTGGCAGAATAGCGAAGTTAAGCACCACCAGATAAGTCGTTACCAGGCTGACAAACAGCAAGGTAACGATTAACAACAAGGTGCGTGCAAACGAACTGCGTGGCGAGAAGCGGAATCGCTTCATGCTTTACTGCCGTCCGGAACAAATACATAACCCAGGCCCCAGACAGTCTGGATATAGCGTGGGTGCGCCGGGTCTTCTTCAACCATACGACGCAGACGAGAAATCTGAACATCGATAGAGCGTTCCATGGCACTGTACTCACGGCCACGGGCCAGATTCATCAGCTTGTCACGGGACAAAGGTTCGCGAGGATGACTAACCAGCGCTTTAAGCACCGCAAATTCGCCGCTGGTTAATGGCATAGGCTCATCTTCACGGAACATTTCCCGGGTACCGAGGTTCAGTTTGAATTTACCAAACGCAATCACCGCTTCTTCCTGAGAAGGTGCACCTGGCAACTCATTTGCCTGGCGACGTAAAACTGCACGGATACGAGCCAGCAATTCGCGCGGATTAAACGGTTTTGGAATATAGTCATCCGCACCGATTTCCAGCCCGACAATACGGTCAACTTCTTCGCCTTTAGCGGTAACCATAATAATCGGCATCGGATTGCTCTGGCTGCGTAAGCGGCGGCAGATAGAAAGACCATCTTCCCCTGGCAGCATCAGGTCCAGAACCATCAGGTGAAAAGATTCACGGGTCAGCAGGCGGTCCATCTGTTCGGCATTCGCCACGCTACGTACCTGAAATCCTTGCTCCGTCAGATATCTCTCCAGCAGTGCCCGCAGTCGCATATCATCATCGACCACCAAAACTTTGTAATTTTCCTGCATTTCTTCACTCCCAAAGGCACAATTGCCTGATGCTGTATTGTTAAAAAAGATATATTACAGTGACAGTTTATAATGGTTTATATTCTGGCCAAAATTGTTACAAAGCATATTAAACAGCAAGTTATGTCTGTTTTGGTCTATAGCAGTCAGGGAAATGTATTGAATTTACACAAACTTTTCTCCTGGCTTGAGAAGCCGTTCCCGGGTCATTATTTCTGCCCCTCGCCCGCATTTCGGGCTCAGATGAAGATAATCTGACTTCCAC
Organism: Tatumella citrea; assembly: GCF_002163585.1. Lineage (NCBI taxonomy): Bacteria > Pseudomonadati > Pseudomonadota > Gammaproteobacteria > Enterobacterales > Erwiniaceae > Tatumella > Tatumella citrea. Next base: position 55,742 of record NZ_CP015579.1, on the reverse strand, counting down.
GGACGCGCCTCCCTACAAAAGCTGACTATTTACTGACACTTCATTACTGTCCCGGGGATCCAGAATGAGAACGCCACTGATAACACGCGAAGGCTACAATCAATTAAAGCAGGAACTTGACTATTTGTGGCGTGAAGAACGCCCTGAAGTGACAAAGAAAGTCACCTGGGCTGCCAGTCTGGGCGATCGCAGCGAAAATGCTGACTATCAGTATAACAAAAAGCGGCTAAGGGAAATTGACCGACGGGTCCGTTATCTGACAAAAAGCCTTGAAGCATTACGTATCGTTGATTATTCGCCACAACAACAGGGTAAAGTATTTTTTGGTGCTCAGGTAGAAATTGAGAACGATGAGGGTGATACCCGTAAATTTCGTATCGTTGGTTACGACGAAATTTTCGGCCGTAAAGACTATATCTCCATAGATTCGCCAATGGCCAGAGCCCTGCTAAAAAAGGAACCCGGTGATACCGTAAAGGTCGAAACACCTGCTGGCATCGCTGTGTGGTACGTAAATTCCGTGACCTACCCTGATGCCGGGTAGGAATATCTCCCAAAGCGGGCGCGGCTACTGGCATTTTATCTGCTCAGTCCGTATAACTGTCCGCTATAAATTAACCCCGTAGAAACCTGATGCAAAAGATGAAAAATTCGCTAAGCCAGATTATTGCAAGTGAACTTCAGGTGCGGGCAGAGCAGGTCGATTCTGCCGTGCATCTGTTGGACGAAGGGAATACCGTGCCTTTTATTGCACGTTATCGTAAAGAAGTTACTGGCGGGCTGGATGATACCCAGCTAAGGCAGCTGGAGTCTCGCCTGAGTTATTTACGTGAACTCGAAGACCGCCGTCAGACTATTCTCAGATCTATCGAAGAGCAGGGAAAAATGACCCCCGCTCTCGCCACTGCACTCACCAGCACACTGAGTAAAACGGAGCTTGAAGACCTTTACCTGCCATTCAAGCCTAAACGCCGGACCCGTGGGCAGATTGCTATCGAAGCCGGGCTTGAGCCACTGGCCACTCAGCTGTGGGAAAATCCTCAGTCAGACCCTGAAGCTACCGCTCTGTCGTATGTAGATGCTGATAAAGGCATCGCAGACACCCGCGCCGCTCTGGACGGTGCACGTTATATCCTGATGGAAAAATTTGCCGAAGACGCCATCCTGCTCGCTAAAGTCCGTGATTATCTGGCTAAAAACGCGCACCTGGTCTCACGTGTCGCAGAAGGGAAAGCCGAAGAAGGCATTAAATTCCGCGATTATTTCGACCACCATGAGCCACTGTCTTCAGTCCCTTCTCACCGTGCTTTAGCCATGTTCCGTGGCCGGAATGAAGGGATACTTCAGCTGTCGATTAATCCGGACCCGCAAGCGGATGAACCTCCCCGCGAGAGCTATGGTGAAACCCTGATTGCCAGTCATTTACAGGTCATTTTTAACAATGCCCCGGCTGACAGCTGGCGCAAAGCAGTGATCAGTTGGACCTGGCGGATAAAAGTGTTGCTCCATCTGGAAACAGAACTGATGGGTACTCTGCGGGAAAAAGCGGAAGAAGAAGCCATTAATGTTTTCGCCCGCAATATGCATGACCTGCTGATGGCCGCTCCTGCCGGAATGCGTGCCACAATGGGGCTCGACCCGGGTTTACGTACCGGTGTAAAAGTTGCTGTAGTAGATGCTACCGGTAAACTGGTAGCGACCGATACGGTTTATGCGCACACCGGTCAGGCCGCAAAAGCAGCGGCAGCAGTTGCTGCACTCTGTACCCGCCATCAGGTAGAACTGGTTGCTATCGGCAATGGTACTGCCTCCAGAGAGACCGAACGCTTTTTCCTCGATCTCCAGAAACAATTTCCACAGGTTACCGCGCAGAAGGTGATAGTTAGCGAAGCCGGTGCATCGGTCTATTCTGCGTCTGAACTCGCTGCTCTGGAGTTTCCAGATCTGGATGTTTCGTTGCGTGGTGCTGTCTCTATTGCCCGGCGGTTACAGGATCCACTCGCTGAGCTGGTCAAAATCGACCCTAAATCGATCGGTGTTGGTCAGTACCAGCATGATGTCAGTCAGAGTCTGTTGGCTAAAAAACTGGATGCTGTGGTCGAAGACTGTGTTAACGCAGTAGGTGTAGATTTGAATACGGCTTCTGTGGCCTTACTAACCCGTGTTGCAGGACTTACACGGATGATGGCTCAGAATATTGTTAGTTGGCGTGATGAAAATGGCCGCTTCCATAACCGTCAGCAACTTCTGAAAGTCAGCCGGCTGGGGCCAAAAGCGTTTGAACAGTGTGCCGGGTTCCTACGGATAAACCAGGGAGATAACCCACTCGATGCATCCACCGTCCATCCTGAAGCTTATCCGGTGGTGGAACGAATTCTGGCAGCTACTCAGCAGGCTCTGGATGAGTTGATGGGTAACAGTGCTGCTGTGCGGTCGTTAAGTGCTTCGCAGTTTACTGACTCCCGTTTTGGTCTGCCTACTGTGAACGATATCTTAAAAGAGCTCGAGAAGCCTGGCCGCGATCCGCGCCCGGAATTCCGCACTGCGACGTTTGCCGAAGGTGTGGATACCATGTCTGACCTGCTGCCCGGGATGGTTCTGGAAGGTTCGGTCACTAATGTCACGAATTTCGGCGCATTTGTGGATATTGGTGTTCACCAGGACGGGCTGGTACATATCTCTTCACTTTCCGATAAATTTGTCGAGGACCCGCATAAAGTGGTCAAAGCGGGTGATATCGTGAAGGTGAAAGTGCTGGAAATTGATTTACAGCGCAAACGTATTGCTTTGACAATGCGTCTGGATGAACAACTGGCAGAACGCCGCAAACCAGCAGCCCAGGGGCAATCACGGCCTCAGGCTCGTCAGGATAATGGCAAATCTCGTCAGAAACCTGCGGGCAATAGTGCAATGGAAGATGCACTGGCAGCCGCCTTTGGTAAAAAACATTAGGTCCGATCCGACACTAAATACTGGCGGAATCACCATCGCGTGTTCCGCCAGCTTCTCGGTTTTGAGAAGTACGCCAGAGGACTTAGTGACCAGCCCCGGCGAATGGCACTGATTTAATCACTTCGATATCAACACGACCACCAATAGCTGCACCGAGTTTTTTAAAGGCCGGTGACTGCTCATGCTCTGTCAGATGCTGTGCGGAAGTCCATCTCTCTAGCATCAGAAATTGTGATGCATTCGCGAGGTTCTGATGAAGGACATAAGCTTCACACCCTGGCTCCTCCTGCACTTCTCTTTCGGCGATTTTCAATGCTTCAGCAACAACCTGTTGTTCACCCGATTTTGCGGTAATTAATGCAGTAACAGTAATAACCTGACTCATAGCTGCCCTTTAAGTTGAAATTGATAACACAGAATACCGGGAATAGTGACGGTATCGTTTTGATGGTATTCAAGTATGCAACGTGGTAGTAGTCAATGACAACCAGTGCTGAACAATGCAGCATCGAAGGGTAAAGGGAGATGCAGGCAACGGGCGTTGCCTGCAAAGGAAAATTTACTTATACACTTCAGCAACAGCGCTGATACTACCATGCTCACGTCCGGCGATGACCCGGAAGTATTTCCCGCCTTTTTCATCTGCCTCTTTAGAAAGTATTTTATGCGCATCCATAGGTGCGGTTGCATTATCAGTAGTTGATACAGATACTGTCCCCAGCGACGTCAGTTTCATCTGATCAACCTGATCCTGAGTCACTTCTTCTGCAGCGAATGCGGAAAAGGAAAGAACACCAGCCACCAGCGCAGGTATTGCATAATTAATAAATTTCATAATATAGCCTCATGATTTTGGTTATCTGAGAATCCCGCTGCGGCATATACAAGGATGACTACAAGGTCAGAAAGCCTGCATGCCACAGTACCACCGGGATCATTGCGAATCTCACCTAAATTATTAGTGCGGGATTGGCAAACAGGCAATATTACGCGGAATTATTTTAACAAAATAGCAAAAAATTAATAACCTCATGGCAAAATTCGTCGGGGTGAGAAATAAAGGGGGCATGGCCGGCCTTCGCAATCACTACCGACTTACCTTGCCCTGCCAGTTGATCAACTTTATCCGCAATCGCTCGCGGAACCAGCCCATCCAGTGCACCATAAATCCGCAAACAAGGGACCTTTAGCAAAGGTAATTCCCCTCGCAAATCAGTGGTTTGTAATATCCCGAGTCCGGTGTTCAGCACAGCCGGATCAGGTAACGGTTGCGATAAAATGGCCTCACGCAGTAACCGGGTATCCTGTCGGGCAGTTTCAGTACCGAGAGTTTGCAATGCCATAAACCGATCAATGGTTTTTTCAAAGTGGTTACTGAGCTGCTGACGAAACCCCTCTAATACCGAAGGTTTGATGCCAGGCCAGTTTTCCTGCTCAGTAAAACAAGGGGAGGAGGCAACGGTTACCAGCCCGCGAACCGGCGTTCCTGGCAGACCAGCCAACCGGGTCGCCACCAGTCCTCCTAAAGACCAGCCGGCAATCAGCGAATCTTCGGGTATATGAGGAAGCAGAGTCGTTACCATTTGATCGAGGGTCTGAGCCGGAAATCCCTGGCTACGTCCGTAACCGGGCAGATCGACCAGATGCAGCCGGAAATGCGCACTCAGTTGCTCAGTGACCGGCTGCCATACTTCAGCATTCAGTCCCCATCCGTGCAACAGCACAAGATCCGTCTTTCCTTCTCCACAAGTATGCCAGTAAAGCGACATGATGAATGACCCCGCGTAAATGGATAACAGGATACCATGCTTACCATGAAGAGTTATTGTTGGTTATGCCACCTGCCACTGGCCCTTCCCGCCACTGGTATATGCAGCTGCTGCCAGCGCCGTTTGCCGTGTTTACCAGCACTGTGTTTGCGCTGTGGCTTACCTGCTGCACCAGGTACTGCAGAATGTGGCCGTTGCCTGCAAAAACCCCCGCCCTGGCAACACCTGGTTTGTGCAGGAGATTATCAGCCACCGCTGAGCCGGTTGTTACATAAATTTAAATTTTCCGGTCATACCGCACTCTCGGTGATGCTTGCCCGGCTTATTTTGCTAAGCTGGCTTAAGCAACACAGAGAGAATGGACTGCACAAGCCGGATATCCTGCTATGCTCACCATTACACAAACAACGGCTTCGGCAGCGAGGATTTAACCAGTCAGCCTTGCTGGCTCAACCACTGGCCCGCTGGCTGGGCTGTGAGTTTTCACCAGAGGCTTTACAGCGTATCCGTAAGACCGCTGTTCAGCATCAGCTAAATATCTCGCAGAGAAAACAGAATCTGCATAACGCGTTCTGTCTTGAAAAGTCGCTGGCAGGACGCCATGTTGCATTAGTAGATGATGTTGTAACCAGCGGCAGTACCGCCGGTGAAATATCACGATTGCTGACCCAATCTGCCGTGGCTGATATCCAGGTCTGGTGCCTGTGCCGAACCTTGTAGAGACACGGTGATGGGCGTATTATAACCCACTGTTTCAGTCAACTATTGAGCAATGCTATGATCCGTATTACTGACACTGCCCAGGAGCATTTCGCTAAGCTTCTCGCTAAACAAGAAGAAGGCACACAGATCCGTGTCTTTGTGATCAATCCGGGGACCCCTAGTGCAGAATGTGGTGTCTCCTATTGTCCCCCGGACGCTGTGGAAAGCACAGATACTGAACTCCGTTTCGATAATCTGATAGCTTACGTTGATGAACTGAGCGCGCCTTACCTTGAAGAGGCCGAAATAGATTTTGTGACCGATAATCTGGGATCTCAGCTGACCCTGAAAGCACCGAATGCGAAAATGCGTAAGGTTTCTGATGACGCACCGCTGATTGAACGGGTCGAATATCAGTTACAGGCCCAGATCAACCCACAGCTTGCCAGTCATGGCGGGAAAGTCTCGCTGATGGAAATTACCGATGACGGGTATGCCATTCTGCAGTTTGGTGGTGGATGCAACGGTTGTTCAATGGTTGATGTCACCCTGAAAGAAGGGATTGAAAAAGAGCTGCTGGCTGCGTTCCCTGAACTTAAAGGGGTACGCGATCTGACCGAACACCAACCTGGTGAGCACTCTTACTATTAACAGCAAACTGCCCGCAACTTCTTCCAACGAAATGCGGGCAGTTTTGTTTAGCAAAGTACCAGCTGAACATCACTCTGAATAATCGCTTTCAGTAACTCTTCCGGCGGTTTCTTATCGGTATACAGACTATCCAGCATACTGACATTGCCAAGATTAACCATGGCGCTACGGCCAAATTTTGAGTGGTCAGTCACCAGAATCACATTTCTGGAATTCTCAATGATTGCCCGTTTGGTACGCACTTCGTGATAATCAAACTCCAGCAATGCACCGTCCATATCGATTCCGCTGATCCCCAGGATTCCGTAATCGAGACGGAATTGTGAGATGAAGTCCATGGTTGCTTCACCTATAATCCCTCCGTCCCGTGAACGTACGTCGCCACCAGCAATAATCACCCGAAAATCCGGTCTGGTCATTAATAACAAAGCAACATTCAGATTATTGGTCACTACCTGCAGATGGTTATGATTCAGTAATGCATGCGCCACTGCCTCTGGCGTAGTACCGATATCAATAAACAACGTTGAGCCATCCGGAATTTGCGCAGCAACCTTCTGAGCGATCCTGGCTTTTTCTTCCGAAAACATCATCTTACGGTCATGCCAGGCAGTGTTTTCTGCACTGGAGGGCAATGCAGCACCGCCATGGTGGCGCTGAATATGGTTCTGCTCAGCAAGATCATTCAGATCGCGACGAATTGTCTGCGGACTGACAGAAAAATGCTCGACCAGCTCTTCAGTACTCACATATCCCTGACGTTTTACCATTTCAATAATTACGTCATGACGCTGGGTCTGCTTCACATTACATTCCTCTGAAGGTAGGTTATGAGGTTTATTATTTTCATTGTCAGCGCTTCTTGCTGGCTGCCCGACTGTCCATATAGGCCATCGCCAGCCCGATCAGCAAACCAGTGAAGTGAGCCATATTTGCGATAGACATACCGAACAAGCCGTAATATCCCACCACCAGCCACAGGATAGAGAAAACAATCAATCCGCGTTCCAGGTAAACACCGCTGTCTGGATCCAGTTCGCCCCGCAACCAGCAGTAACCCATCAGGGCATACACCACCCCGGATAACCCACCGAACCAGATACCACTGAATTTTGCCTGCATCCAGCCACTCAGTAATGCAGAAATCAGGGTAATCACAAACAGTTTGCCTGTTCCCAGGCGTTTCTCCACCGCGCCGCCGAGATACCACCACCACAGCAGGTTAAACAGAATATGCAGCAATGAAAAATGCAGGAAAGCATGGCTAAACCAGCGCCAAACCTGAAAATACTGATCTGGCCCGTCCGGCCAGGATAACCAGCTCAGTACGGTTTCATCCCCCAGTACCTGCATCAGGATAAACACCACAATACAGATAGACGACATCGTCATGGTCATGGGGCCACCGCGCTCACGGATAGTCCGCCACAGATGGCCACGTGGATAACTCATCTGAAACCGGGTATCACCACTTTTCCAGCTCGCAGCCTGATAGCGGGGATGATTGGGATCACGCAGAAACTGGCTAAGCTCTTCTTCAGTCACTGCCAGTTGTTCTTCATCATCCAGCCATAGAAGGTAGTGTTGCTGCTGTTGTTCGAGATGCAGCCGGATACCGCGGGTCGCCATATAATCGATAAATGCCTGAGCCATGCGCGGGTTCGAAAACTGCGAAATACATTTCATGAAATAACCCCTGCATCACCTTTTCAGTTCTGGCTCGCATCACTGCGGATTTGCGACGGGAAGGCGATCCGCCATGCATCAAAACCACCATCAACACTATAAACCTGATCAAATCCCTGATTAATCAGATATTGTGCAGCACCCTTGCTGCTGTTGCCATGATAACAGAGGACTAATACCGGCTGATCCATATCAGCACCAGCAATAAAGTTATTCAGTGTGCCATTGGTCAGATGGAAAGCCTCAGCCACATGTGCGGCTTCAAAGCTTTGTGGATCGCGGATATCCACCAGCAGAGCGCCTTGTCGGAACTTTTCACCGGCCTGCTGCACGCTGATACACTCGTAAGTTTCCATAATGTCTCTCATTCACCTCATCAGATCACTGTTGCACATTGTAACCCGATATTGGCCTTCAATAATCTGTTAAAAAATCTCCACAGGCTTTTTTGTTGTGTCGTTATGTTATCTGTATCACGCAAAATTGTTTTAGTCTGGTTAACTATTGGCATCAATGTTTGTTTTCGACTACTATTACGTTCGAAAACGAACATAAAATGATTTTCCGAACATCGGGGGATATTACGTGGAAACCAAAGATCTTATCGTCATCGGCGGCGGTATCAACGGCGCCGGTATTGCGGCAGATGCAGCCGGACGTGGCCTGTCGGTATTGATGCTGGAGGCCAGGGATTTTGCATCTGCTACTTCCTCTGCCAGTTCGAAACTGATCCATGGCGGCTTACGCTATCTGGAGCATTATGAATTCCGGCTGGTCAGTGAGGCCCTTGCCGAGCGCGAAGTGCTACTGAAAATGGCACCTCATCTGGCGTTTCCTATGCGCTTCCGGCTGCCTCATCGCCCGCATTTACGCCCGGCCTGGATGATCCGAATGGGTCTGTTTCTGTATGATCATCTGGGTAAACGTACCAGCCTGCCAGCCAGTAAAGGGCTCAAATTTGGCAGTGATTCGGTTCTGAAACCAGAAATTACCCGCGGTTTTGAATATTCAGACTGCTGGGTAGATGATGCCAGAATGGTTATCCTGAATGCACAAGCCGTGACCGAACGCGGTGGTGAAGTGAAAACCCGTACCCGGGTCACCCGGGCCTGGCGCGAAAACGGCCTTTGGGTGGTTGAAGCCGAAAATACAGACAGTGGTGAGAAGTTTCGTTGGCAGGCTAAAGGTCTGGTGAATGCTGCCGGGCCGTGGGTGAAAGAATTCTTCGATCACGGGCTGGAGTTGAAATCACCTTATGGCATTCGTCTGATCAAAGGCAGCCATATTGTGGTTCCCCGGGTTCATACCGAAAAGCAGGCTTATATTCTGCAAAACGAAGATCACCGGATTGTGTTTGTTATTCCGTGGATGGATGAGTTTTCGATTATCGGGACGACGGATGTCGAATATCATGGCGATCCAAAAGAGGTTGCCATTGACGATAACGAAATTGATTACCTGCTGAAGGTATTTAATGTGCATTTCCGCCACAGTCTGACTCGCCAGGATATCGTCTGGACTTATTCCGGTGTCCGTCCACTGTGTGACGATGAATCTGACTCACCTCAGGCCGTCACCCGTGACTACACACTGGATGTGCATGATGACCAGGGCAAAGCACCATTGTTATCGGTATTCGGTGGCAAGCTGACAACTTATCGTAAGTTAGCAGAACATGCCATGGAGAAACTGGCAAAATACTATCCCGGAGCGGGCCCGGCATGGACTAAAAACTCTGTACTGCCTGGTGGCCATTTTTCTGGCAGCCGCGAAGATTTCGCAGCAGGCTTACGCAGACGCTATCCATTTATTACCGATGGTATGGCTACCCACTACGCCCGTACTTATGGCAGCAATACTGAGAAGTTACTGGGTAATGCACAGCAGCTGGAAGATTTAGGAGAGAATTTCGGCCATGAATTTTATGAAGCCGAACTCCGCTATCTGGTAGATCACGAATGGGTCCGTGAGCTGGATGATGCTATCTGGCGCAGGACCAAACAGGGTATGTGGCTGACTCAGGAACAGCAGGCTCGAATCACCGAATGGTTGCAGGCCCAGCACCCTGTGGTACCGGCACCGACGAAACTGCATGCAGTGACCGAAATCTGAGTGGCTAATCTGATATAAAAAAGGCGGCTTAATTAGCCGCCTTTTTTTATCACTCACCGATGAAACTTAACCAGCCAGCTGGCGCAGCATTCTTCTCAGTGGTTCTGCGGCTCCCCACAGTAACTGGTCGCCAACAGTAAAGGCCGACAGATATTCAGGCCCCATGTTCAGCTTACGTAACCGCCCTACTGGTGTGCTCAGCGTTCCGGTCACCGCAGCAGGCGTCAGTTCCCGCATAGTCAGCTCACGGTCATTAGGAATAACTTTGACCCATTCGTTATGTCCTGCCAGTAACTGCTCAATCTCTGCCAGCGGGATATCTTTCTTCAGTTTCAGGGTAAAGGCCTGGCTATGGCAGCGCAGTGCTCCTACACGAACACACAGTCCGTCAACCGGAATGATTTTGTCGGATGCCAGGATCTTATTTGTCTCTGCCTGGCCTTTCCATTCTTCACGACTCTGACCATTATCCAGCTGTTTATCAATCCACGGAATCAGGCTGCCTGCTAAAGGAACACCAAAGTTATCGGTTGGTAAGGTTCCTGAACGGGTCAGGTCTGTCACTTTACGTTCAATGTCCAGAATCGCAGATGCCGGATCCTGAAGCTCTTTCGCGACATGGTTATGCAGCATACCCATCTGAGTTAACAACTCACGCATATGACGGGCACCACCACCGGAAGCAGCCTGATAAGTAGCAACAGAAGCCCATTCAACCAGCCCCTGGCTGAACAGACCGCCCAGAGACATCAGCATCAGGCTGACGGTACAGTTACCACCAACAAAAGTTTTAATGCCCTTTTCCAGCCCCTGGTGAATGACGTTCTGGTTAACCGGGTCCAGAATAATGATCGCATCATCCTGCATACGCAAAGTAGAAGCTGCATCAATCCAGTAGCCCTGCCATCCGGAAGCGCGTAATTTTGGATAGATGTCACTGGTGTAGTCTCCACCCTGACAGGTGATAATGATATCCAGCGCGCGTAATGCTTCAATATCACCGGCATCCTGCAGAACACCATTCTGACGACCACCGAATGACGGTGCCGGCTGGCCGTGCTGCGAGGTAGAGAAAAAGACCGGATTGATCCCATCAAAGTCACGTTCTTCTGCCATTCTGGACATCAGTACGGAACCCACCATACCGCGCCAGCCAATAAAACCTACATTTTTCATGTTATGCCTGCTTATCCTGTATTCTGAGCCAGATTTTGCCACACCACACTGTCAGGAACATTGACAACGTATCGCAGGATTATACGATCACCGGGCGGATTTATACTGACCAGATGCTTCTTACTGAAAAAAAATTAACTAAAATGCCTGTTCTGAGCATCCGGCATCATAATCAGATTTACCTGTGCCCCCCAACTCTACAAAATGCACACAGTCTGGCAAGTGAATTAATTCGATGAGCCGGGCTTTTTAAACAATTGAACTTATATCTGTCGTTTAGCTAAAGGATACTCCGCCACTCATGACCGAAATGATTTCCGCCACCATACTACTGCTGCTTATCATGGACCCGCTGGGTAACCTGCCTATTTTCATGTCAGTACTCAAACATCTTGACCCCCGGCGGCGGCGAATCGTTATTCTGCGAGAGCTGCTTATTGCTCTGGCTATTATGCTGCTATTCCTGTTTACCGGTGAAAAGATTCTGTCTTTCCTCAATTTACGGGCTGAGACGGTATCTATCTCCGGCGGTATTATTTTGTTTCTGATCGCGATAAAAATGATTTTCCCGGGTCCTGGTAATGACAGCTCAGGGCTTCCGGCTGGCGAAGAACCCTTTTTGGTACCGTTAGCCATTCCGCTGGTTGCCGGCCCTTCGTTACTGGCGACCCTGATGCTGATGTCTCACCAGTACCCGGGACAGCCGGGAATGCTGGTACTGGCCCTGTTACTCGCCTGGGCAATAACTTCGACCATTCTGCTACTGTCCGGGATCTTTCTGCGGTTACTGGGAAGTAAAGGTGTGAATGCACTGGAACGGCTGATGGGATTAATTTTGATTATGCTGGCGACACAGATGTTCCTTGATGGAATACGCGCCTATATGAAGTTATAAAAAAACGCCGCAGCAGGTTTACTGTTGCGGCGTTATTCCGGCACAAGCAGCCGGGGAGAGTTAGCTCAGCAGCCAGAAGGCCAGCATGCCAATGATGCCACCACTGGTTCCGAGAATAGTTTCCATCAACGTCCAGGTCTTCAGTGTTTCGGCTTCTGAGGCTCCGGTAAAACGACCAAATAACCAGAAACCAGCGTCATTCACATGGCTGAAAATAATCGATCCACCGCCAATACAGACAGAAAGTGCAGCCAGCTGAGCACCACTGTAATGCAACGGTTCGATCACCGGCATAATCAGTCCGACTGCCGTCAGACAGGCAACAGTCGCAGAACCCTGAATGATCCTGACAGCACCCGCCAGGATAAAACAGGCCACAGCCACCGGTAATCCGGCACCTGCAACGGCATCACCCAGTGCCGGACCTACTCCGGAATCCACCAGTACCTGTTTAAATACCCCACCCGCACCAATCACCAGCAGAATAATACCGGCAGGTTGTAGCGCTTCCCCGCAGATCTGCATAATCCGTGATTTATCCATCCCCTGACGATACGCCAGACCATAGATGGTGATCAGACAGGCCAGCAGAATCGCAATAAACGGATGACCAATAAACTCCAGGAAGTTGTATACCGGAGTTCCGGCAGCCACAAAATGTGCGCCGATAGTTTTTAGCCCTACCAGCACCAGCGGAAACAGGATCAGTGACAGGCTAAAACCAAAAGAGGGGAGCTTATGGGCTTCAACTTGCGGCTGAGTATCTTCGGCAGGCAGAGAAAAGTGAACATGTCGGGAAATAAAGCTGCCAAACAACGGACCGGCAATCAACATGCCAGGGATGGCTGCACATAACCCTATCAGGATCATCCAGCCAAAATCAGCATGCATCTGCGAGGCCAGTAGCATTGGAGCTGGCCCCGGCAGTACAAAAGCCGCTGCCGCCGCAACCCCGGCAAACAACGGAATCACCAGTTTCACCAGATTGCCACCAGTACGTCTGGCAACAGCAAACGCAATGCTTATCAGCAATACAATGGCCACTTCAAAAAATAACGGCAATGCACAGATAAATCCGGCAATACCCATCGCATAGTGCGCCCGTTTTTCACCAAAGGTTTTCAGCATGCGGATAGCAATCTGATCGACAGCCCCGGTTTCATGCAGAATTTTTCCGAACATGGCTCCCAGTGCGACCACAATGGCCAGAAAGCCAAGAGTGCCACCCATGCCTTTTTGCATGGTTTCAGTAATTTTTATCAGTGGCATTCCGGACATCATCCCGGCACCCACGGAGACTAACATTAAAGCGACAAAAGCATGCATCCTGGCTTTCATAACCAGCAGTAACAGCAGCAGAACTGATCCGGCTGCGGTTAGCACCAGTGTTGCGGTACTTATCATTATTAATCCTTACTGAATTGCGTGTTTGATCGCTTCTACCGTGGCAGCAACAACCTCATCCAGCGACTGCCGGATATCCACCGTGAGGACATCAGTTTCATCCGGGGTCGGCTCTTCGAGAGTTGCGAATTGTGTTACCAGCATGGCGGGTTTGAAGAAGTGTCCCTTGCGGGCTTTAAGACGCGATTCGATGGTATCGAAGTCACCTTTCAGATAAACAAACTTAAGATTGCTGTTACCTTCACGAAGAATATCGCGATAACTTTTTTTCAGTGACGAACACACAATTAACGATACAGCCTGGGTCCGCTGCATAGCAAAAGCCGCATCATTAATGGCCTGCAGCCAGGGTTGACGATCCTGATCATTGAGCGGATGCCCGTCAGCCATTTTCATGATGTTCGCTCTGGGATGCAGAAAGTCACCATCAAGAAATGCGGTTTGCAACTGGTAAGAGACACGATTGGCGACCACCGACTTTCCGCTGCCGGAAACGCCCATCAGGATAAACACATGATGATTTGAAGAAGCTGTACTCATTTTTTGCTCCGACTGTTGATGCAGCAATGTTACCGATAACAATTAATCAAACATTGTCATGACCGGGACATTTACTGGCAACAGCTTTGGCAAATAAAACATCAAACTGTGAACTGAATCATAAAAATTGCTTAAATACTGCCACCACAATCGATACTGAATCCCAGATTACGCACTCTCTCTGACACCGTACCGCCTTTTAGTCGTTGCAGTAACATCCTGGCGGCTTCTTCGCCTATCTGCTCACGGGGAGTAACTACCGTGGCCAGCGCCGGGGTCACCACTCGCGTGATGTCGTGACCATGAAATCCCATGATGGCTATTTGTTGCGGCACCGCTATCCCCTGCCGTTGGCATTCAAACATGGCACCAACAGCCAGGTCATCATTGGTACAGCAGAGGCTGTCCATCTGTGGAAAGCGTTGCAACGCCTGCTGTAACAGCACAGCCCCGGTGGTAAAAGAAGATGACATCTCAACCATAATGCTCATCGGTTCCAGCCCTGCCTCACGCATTGCCAGTTCGTATCCCTGCTGTTTTTGCAGAGTACGTTCATCCAGTCTGGCGCCAAGATAAACAGGTGAACGATGGCCGTGACGAATCAGCATTTCTGTCATCTGTCGTCCTGCTTCCACATTATCAAAACCGACGGCCATATCGAGACACGGTGACGCAGAATCCATTATTTCGACCACCGGTATTCCGGCTATTTCCAGCATGCGCAGAGTCGCCGGGGTGTGGGTTCTTTCAGTGAGTATCACACCATCAACATTCCAGCCCAGCAAAGACCGCAATTGTCGCTCTTCTTTCTGTGCATCATAACCAAAGTGCGCAACCAGGGTCTGATACCCTGCGGCATCAGTAACAGTCTCAATACCACGTAGTACATCGGCAAACACATGGTTGGTCAGTGAGGGAAGCAGAACACCAATTGCACGGCTGGTAGCATTAGACAGCATGTCCGGAACACGGTTGGGGATATAGCCAAGCTCATCCAGCACAACAGCTATCCTTGCTCCTAATGCGGTCGAGACCTGGGAAGGATTACGTAAATAACGACTGACAGTCATTTTAGTGACTCCCAGTTTATCGGCAACATCCTGAAGGACCGGTCTTTTCTTCTTCATCGCTCGCGAAACTCACACCAGAAAGATTAGGTCGAGTTTAGCATTAATTTGCCACACAAAAATGCCCCGCCGGCAATCACGCGCAACGGGGCTATCTGGTCACGGACTATCAGACCGGAGGCAGATCGAAAATCAGAATCTCTGCATCACTATCAGCAGCAATCTCCAGCGCATCTTCATCCCTGATCGCCAAAGCATCGCTGGTGTTTACCTGCTGCCCGTTAATAGTCAGGCTGCCTTTGACCACCTGAATCCAGGTATTTCGGCCAGCTTCCAGTGGCAACTTGTCCTGTTCGCCTGCCAGCAGTGCCCAGCGTGATAGTGTCATATCCTGCCAGACTATCAGTGACTCTTCCCGGCCATCCGGAGTGAGTACCCATTGCCGTCCTTGCTTCGCCGCAAATTTCCGCTGCGCATAACGAGGTTCAATACCGGCGCGTTCCGGGATAATCCAGATCTGATACAGATGTAACGGATCGGTACTGCTGGGGTTATATTCAGAGTGACGAACGCCGGTACCGGCACTCATTATCTGAAATTCACCCGCCTGAATCTGTTCCTTGTTCCCCATACTGTCTTTATGTTCAACAGCGCCGGACAAGACATAGGTCAGAATTTCCATATCTTTATGCGGATGGGCCCCAAATCCCTGGCCCGGAGCGATAATATCTTCATTAATCACTCTCAGTGCCGAAAATCCCATGAAATTTGGATCGTGATAACCGGCAAAAGAAAAGGTGTGCCAGCTGTTCAGCCAGCCGTGTTCTGCGTGACCGCGGTCTTCTGCTTTACGTAAATAGATCATCTCATTGCCCTCCGATTTTTTTATTAGTCTGAACCTGAACAGCACTAAAAAATAGCGGAAAAACTTCATGCCTCTGTTCAAAAAAAGTGAAGAGGATGGCCGAGGTCTGGCAGCTCTGGCTGGCTGAATGACAGGCAAAAAAAAGCCAGCCTGAAGGCTGGCAAAAAATACTGGAAGCAATGTGAGCAATGTCGTGTCTTCACCAGCTATCTGAGTGAGATGTCTCGTGAAGACAATTGAATAATAATCATTATCATTATCACTTGTAAAGGCAAATTTTACTTTTTTTGATATTTACTGCGAAAAGTGTCCCGTAGTGTGAGCATCAGCACTGTTCGGGTCGCTGCTGACAGCAAACTGAGACAACATAGCAGGCAGGCACAAAGTTGCCCGCTGGCAGTGCCAAAACTATAATTAAGAAAGCTGATTAGACCGGAGGTCACAATGAAAAAAACTCTGCTAACCGCGTTAATAACGGCACTGCCGTTGATGGCAGTGGCTGCGATTAACAATAATCCGCTGGCAACGACCCGCCCTGCCGGTGTTACTCCAAATATTTCCCAGCAACGGATGCAAAACCAGATGCAGATGCAACAACAGCAGGAGCAGATGAAACTGCGTAATGATCAGCAGATGGAATCGCAGGCTCTGCAGCAGAAGATTCGTCAGCAACAGCAGAGATCACAGCAGCGGATTAATAATTCTCAGCCCTGAATGAACACGGGCGATTAACCGCCCGTGAAAACTTCTCAGCGGAAGTCAGGCCCAATTTGATCGATGCGGTCGGTGCAAATCATATCGACACCCAGGTCAAGCAGTACCCGTGCACGCTCAGGCTGGTTGACGGTATAAACCAGAATATGCAATCCGGCAGACTTCAACTGGTGGATACGTTCAGCATCCAGTAGCAGATGATTAAGATGAATCGCCACACATCCCAACCGGGTTGTCAGTGCCTGCCAGTCGTCACGCCAGCTATCCAGCAATAAACCGCGTGGCAATTCTGGCGCAGCGTCCTGTGCAGCCGACAGTGCCTCTACAGAAAAAGACGAAAGTAACGGTGCAACCTGCCCCTGCCACAATCTTTGAGCTGCCAGCGCGACCTCTTTCCCGGTAGTGACCTCTTCTCCGGTCGTTGGCTTAATCTCAATATTTGCCATCATCTGGTACTCTCTGCAGCGTTCAGCCACTTGATCGAGAGTCGCCAGTGGCTCTGCCAGAAATTCCGGACTAAACCAGCTTCCGGCATCCAGCCGGGATAATGCCTGCCAGTCCTGTTGTCCGGCAATTCCCTGGCCATTGGTTGTGCGTTCCAGTGAATCGTCATGCAACAGGAATATTTGCCCGTCTCCGGACAATTTTGCATCAAATTCAATCATGGTATGCCCATAGCGGTGGCCGGTATCAATGGCCGCCAGGGTATTTTCCGGCGCTAATTTACCGCCGCCACGATGGGCAACGATATGCGGGTATGGCCAGTGTTGTTCTGTCATTCCAGACGTAATCCTGTGGTGGTATTAAACAAATGCTGGGCTTTGTGCGGAAACTCCAGCCAGAGCACTGTCCCTGCCTGCGGCCGTTGTTCATGAGGTAAGCGAATCACCAGCCGGTGACCACCAATGTTACCATGCACTAAATTATCTGCACCGAGGATTTCGAGCGTTTCAACCTGCACAGGCAAACTGTTTTCTGAACGTGAAACGGTCAGGATATGCTCAGGGCGAACACCGAGAGTCAGCTGCTGGTTTGCCAGTTCCGCTCTCTGGGTGGACAACATGATTTTATTTTTTGGATCGATCAGGAATTCCCGGCCATCGGCACTGATTTTCCCTGGCAGTAAATTCATGGCCGGGGAACCAATAAATCCGGCAACGAAGGTACTGGCAGGCTTCTCATAAACTTCTGCCGGAGTACCGACCTGTTCAACCACCCCTTTATTCATCACCATGACTCTCTGTGCCAGAGTCATTGCTTCAACCTGGTCATGAGTGACATAAATGCTGGTTGTTTTCAGCCGCTGGTGCAGTTGCTGCAATTCGAGTCGCATTTGTACTCTTAAGCGCGCATCCAGATTAGACAACGGCTCATCAAACAAAAACACCGCAGGTTCCCGAACTATTGCACGGCCCATTGCGACACGCTGGCGTTGACCACCGGATAATTCACGTGGATGGCGGGTCAGCAGAGCATCCAGTTCCAGACTGCGGGCGGCACTTAATACCCTCTGCCGAATTTGCTCTTTAGCCATACCGCGGATTTTCAGCCCGTAAGACATATTTTGTTCAACGGTCATATGCGGGTACAACGCATAATTCTGGAACACCATGGCGATTCCACGCTCTTTCGGTTCCAGATTCGTGACACACTGATCATTAATATAGATGTCCCCGGAACTGATAGTTTCCAGTCCTGCTACCATCCGCAACAGGGTGGACTTTCCGCATCCGGAAGGGCCGACCATCACCATAAATTCACCTTCATTGATGGTGATATCTAACGGCTGGATGATGCGGTTTTTACCATCATAGGATTTGGTAACTGCCTGAAAATGTACACTTGCCATGACTATTTCTCACTCTCGACCAGGCCTTTCACGAAGGCACGCTGCATAACTATCACGACGATCAACGGTGGTATCAGCGTCAATAACATTGCTGCCATCACCAGATTCCACTGGGTAACACCTTCCCCGAATGAAATCATGCTGCGAATCCCGGCAACGGCAGTGCTCATTCGTGAATCGCTGGTAATTAACAATGGCCAGAGATACTGGTTCCAGCCATAAATGAAGGTAATGACAAACAGGGCAGCCAGATTGGTTTTCGATAATGGCAGGACAATATCGAAGAAAAATCGCATCGGACTGGCCCCGTCAATTCGCGCAGCTTCAATCAGCTCATTTGGCAATGACATAAAGAACTGGCGGAACAAAAAGGTAGCGGTCGCAGAAGCCATCATCGGCAGGATCAGGCCATTGTAACTGTTGAGCATGTGCAGTTGAGAGACCACTTCCACTGTCGGGAAGATACGAACTTCAACAGGCAGCATCAGGGTGATGAAAATCATCCAGAAACAGAACTGACGCAGCGGAAAGCGAAACCAGACCAGCGCAAACGCAGAGATGATGGAGATGGCGATTTTGCCTATGGTAATTCCCAGAGCCATTAAAGTACTGTTCAGCAGCATCCGGCCAATTGGCGGGCTGTTAGCACTGACACCCTGAGTCCAGATAATCTCAATATTTTGCCAAAGATGGCTGCCCGGAACTAATGACATTGGCGACTGGAAAACCTGATGATTATCCAGAGTCGCGGCAACAAAAGCGATATAGAGCGGAAACAGGATTGTCAGAATACCGAGCCACAACATGATATGGCTGAAGATATCTAATCCACGGCGATTCTCTATCATTGATAACGAACCTTACGTTCAATAAAACGGAACTGTACGACTGTCAGCAGGATGACAATCACCATCAGAACTACCGATTGTGCTGCTGAGGCACTCAGATCCAGCCCCGTAAAACCTTCCCGGTAGATTTTATAAATCAGCGTGGTGGTGGACTGAACCGGTCCCCCCTGGGTAGCTGCATCAATAACAGGGAAGGTATCAAAAAAGGCATATACCAGATTAACCACCAGCAGGAAGAAGCTGACCGGGGTAATCAGGGGCAATGAGAGATGCATAAAACGACGGACCGGACCGGCACCATCCAGTGCAGCTGCCTCCACCAGCGAGCGGGGGATCGACTGTAACGCAGCAAAAAAGAACAGGAAGTTATAACTAATTTGTTGCCAGACTGATGCCAGAACCACCAGGAACATGGCCTGTCCACTGTTCTGAGCATAATTCCAGTTATAACCTATCGACTGTAAAAAGTGGCTGATAACGCCCAGTCCCGGATTAAACAGGAACATCCATAGCACGGCAGCAATGGCCGGAGCGACAGCATAGGGCAGCAGTAATAATGTCTGGTAGAACTTCTTAAGACGCAGAACATGATCGACTAATGCGGCCAGAAATAAGGAAATTACCAGCCCTAATGCAGCTACCAGCGCACTAAAGATAATCGTAGTTTTGAACGAATCCAGATAATACGGATCCTGGAATAAGGCAGTGAAGTTTGCCAACCCGACAAAATGAGCCGAAAACCCAAACGGATCAAGATTCTGTACCGAATACCACAGAGCTTCTGCAGCCGGCCAGATAAAAAAGATAACCGTGATTGCAATCTGGGGCAGCAGCAGCAGATAAGGTAATGCACGGTGGCGAAAAACGGGACGAGAAGATGACATAAAACCTGACCTCAGGCGGAGATTTCCCGGGCTATCCCCTTGCAGAATTCACCGGAGTGACCCTGCAAGGGGATGTTTTTACTAACGGCGGATTACTGAACCTGCTGCTGGAAACGGCGAAGCAGTTGGTTACCACGCTGAACTGCATTATCCAGTGCTGTTTTAGGAGTCTCTTTCCCGGTCCAGACACTTTCAAGCTCTTCATCCACCACAGTACGTATCTGCGGCATGTTGCCGAGACGCAGGCCTTTGGTGAAGGCCAGAGGTGGTTTATTCAGCATTTGCTTCATCGCGATGTCCGCACCAGGGTTTTTGTCGTAAAAGCCCTGCTTGCGGGTTAACTCGTAGGCCGCAGTAGTTGCCGGGAGATAACCGGTTTTCTGATGCCACTCGGCCGCAATTTCCGGCTGAGCAAGGAATTTCAGGAACTCCGCAACCCCTTTGTAGGTTGCATCGCTCTGACCGCGCATAACCCACAGGCTGGCACCACCGATGATGGCATTCTGTGGCGCATTTTTCACTGTGGCATCATACGGCATCATCCCGACACCAAAGTTGAATTTGGCATACTGACGGATATCTGCCAGCGAAGCCGATGATGCTGTCGTCATTCCGCAATCGCCGCTGTAGAACTTAGCGGTCGATTCATCTTTACGTCCGTAATAGGTAAAGCTGCCGGCTTTGTTCATATCTTCCAGCATCTGAATATGGCGGATTTGCTCCGGACCATTGAATACCAGCTTCGCATCGGTACCGTCGAAACCATTATTCTCTGTCGCAAAAGGCAGACCATGCCATGCGCTGAACTCTTCAAGCTGAATCCAACCCTGCCAGCCGCTGGCGTATCCGCAACTCATTCCTGCTTTACGTAATGCAGCAGCATCAGAGGCCAGTTCCTGCCAGGTTTTTGGCGGCTGATCCGGATTCAGTCCGGCTTTGCGGAAAGCATCTTTGTTGTAATACAGAATAGGTGTTGAGCTGTTAAAAGGTTCGGACAGCATATGACCGGTTTTAGCGTCGGTGTAGTAACCAACAATGGTCGGAACAAACTGTTTCTCATCGAACTGAACACCGGCATCTTTAAACACTTCGTAGACCGGCTTAATCGCATGAGAAGCCATCATGGTGGCAGTACCAACTTCATAGACCTGAAGTATGGCAGGAGCATTTCCACTGCGTACTGCAGCAATCCCTGCGGCAAGGCTCTGCTCGTAGTTACCTTTGTAGACCGGAACAATTTTATAATCCGGGTGGGTCTGGTTAAAACGCTGAGCCAGCGAGTCAACCTCTGTGCCTAACCCTCCTTCCATTGAGTGCCAGAAGGGAATTTCGGTAACCGCGAAAGCATTTCCGCTCAGACCTAATGCCAGCATTAATCCTGCGGCATGACGACGAAATTTAAGAACTGACATAGTTTTGTCCTGTGGCATGATCGTGCGCTATGGGGAGTTCGCGAGGTAAAATGACACGGAAAAATGACAGAAAAATTAATATAAGATGTCAGTAAGATGACTGGTGAATGACAGAGACCCGCCATGTGAACCCATTCACCCGGCCAGACCCTGTTAATGGAACCCCTTGTAAAACCGGATAAAACGATGCGACTGACGATTGAATTGCTGCAACAACCTTCGCCACCCGAACTGGCCGATCTCAGTAAAATCTGGCCGGACAAAGCAGCAGCCGATTTTCTGCAACATGAGGAAGACAGCCGTTACTATGTAGCGCGTTTTAATCAGAGATTACTGGCAGGACTGGAGATACAGTTACTGCCATCAGAGGCAGTCATTTCACAGATTATGGTTCGGGAAGCCACCCGTCGGCGGGGCATAGGTCGATATCTACTGGAAGAGACTTTACGTATGAATCCGGATGTCCAGCGCTGGCGAATCAGCCCCGACCAGCAGCCATTATCCGGGACCGCCAGCATGTTTCTGTATGCCTGTGGCTTTCGGTCAGAGCAAGGCATCTGGATTTTCAGCCATTAAATCGCAGGCATAAAAAAGGGCGTCCCTCAGGGCGCCCTCAGTTCACTGCGGCAGTCTAATCAGGCTTCGATCGCAACACGCAGTTTTTTCATTGCATTTTTCTCCAGCTGGCGAACACGCTCAGCGGAAACACCGTACTTATCGGCCAGTTCCTGCAATGTGGTTTTGTTGTCATCATCCAGCCAGCGTGCGCGAATGATATGCTGGCTACGCTCATCCAGGCCCTGAATCGCATCACTCAGCTTATCAGCCGCATGAGACTCCCAGTTATCTTCTTCGATACCATCGGCAAAGTCAGAAGCTTTATCCTGCAGATACAGCACCGGAGCTACTGGTTTGCCTTCAGCACCTTCATCATCCGGGGTTGGGTCAAACGTCATATCCTGAGCAGCCATACGTGATTCCATTTCACGCACATCTTTACTGCTCACCCCGAGTTCACGGGCCACCATCTCTACTTCGTCCTGGTTAAACCAGCCGAGGCGTTGTTTGGATTTGCGCAGATTGAAGAACAGTTTCCGCTGCGCTTTGGTGGTGGCGACTTTCACAATACGCCAGTTTTTCAGGACATATTCGTGAATTTCCGCTTTGATCCAGTGCACGGCAAACGAGACCAGGCGCACACCCACTTCAGGGTTAAAACGGCGTACGGCTTTCATCAGGCCGATATTACCTTCCTGAATCAGGTCCGCCTGTGGCAGTCCGTAACCTGCATAATTACGAGCGATATGAACCACAAAGCGCAGATGAGACAGGATCAGCTTCTTAGCTGCATCCAGATCGCCCTGGTAATGCAGCCGTTCAGCCAGCGCTTTTTCCTCGTCGGCTGTCAGCATCGGGCAACCATTTGCTGCCCGGATATATGCGTCCAGATTACCCAGAGGAGCAATAGCTAAAGCTTGCATTTCTTTGGTCATTCAAACCCTCTCAGAATTCGTCAATAATGTTGCCAGATCCTTACAGCCTGCGCCTACATTATGTCAGCCGTGCCAAAAGATCGAAAGCAATGTGTGCTATTAATCATTAAGACACAAAAGTTATCCACAGGTTCACTTTTGATTGTGAATAATTTATGACAAGGCGCAGGGGGTACTGCGGGGAAAATTCCTCTGCTCCCCAACCTACGGCAACAGAGGAATAGTATAGCAAAAAAATATTTCCCGGGATTACTGTGGTGTAAATCGGCGTAAATGTTGTGCAGTTGCCAGCCAGGCCGCAACCCAACCTACAATGGCTGAGACTAACAGCAATAATAGTGCTTCATCGAACGAGAAACCTTTCAGGTCAAACGAAGCACTGAACACGCTGGCAACATGCGACACCACCGATTCCAGCCGGAATACCAGAATTTCAGACAAAATCAGCGAAAGAAAGGCCCCGGAAAGTCCCAGCATTGCCCCGCCGTAAACAAATGGTCGCAGGATAAAGCCATCGGTGGCACCGATGAGCTTCTGCACATTAATGGTATCGCGCCGGGCGAAGATACTCAGACGCACGCTGTTACCTATCACCAGGAACACGGCCACTACCATTAGCAGGCCAATCATAAACGCCACTTGTCCCACCAGCCCGGTCAGGGCAGAGAGCCTGGCAAACCAGCTGTCATCCATCCGTACTTCATCCACCCCACTTACTTTAGCCACTCTGTCACGCAGCGTATTCATGGTGTCTGAATTCTGGAAATTCAGTTTTGGGGTAATGATAGCCACAGCCGGCAGCGGGTTCTGCTCCAGCATATCCATCGCTCCGCCAAACCCTGACCAGTTACGGAACTCATTCAATGCTTCTTCACGACTCAGATAATCCACATGCTGGACACCATCAGTCTGCTTCAGAGTATTGATCACATTCTGAGCCGCATTATCATCGAGTGTTTTCGACAGATATACCGTCAGTTGTGGAGCGGGATACCACTCGGTTGCTGCCTGATCGACGTTTTTCCACACGATATAACAAACGCTCGGTAACGTCAGAGAGATAGCAATAACCGTAACCGTCAGCAGCGTCGCCAGTGGCTGACGCAGCATATCTGCCAGCATTCCACGCCACGCATAATGCCATTGCTCCTGCCAGCCGCCACGCAGAGCTTTCTCTTTAGAAACCCGTTTTTGCTTCGGTCGGGCTTTAGCTGCCGCCGGGGTCTTCCGCCGGTTGACCTGATTCCCCTTGCCTGGTTTCATGCCACTCCCCCATGCAAACGTCCCTGGCTGAGGGTCATCACACGATAATTTCTGCGGGAAATAAGAGACATATCATGAGTTGCCATCAGTACAGTGACACCAACGCGGTTAAATTCTTCAAATAAACGCAGGATATCTTCCGATAATGCGTGATCCAGGTTACCGGTAGGTTCATCCGCCAGCAGTAATGCCGGCTTATTGACTACCGCTCTGGCAATACCCACTCGTTGCTGTTCCCCACCAGACAGCTGGATTGGAAAACTCTTCGCTTTATCGAGCAGACCGACTTTATCCAGCGCCGCCGATACCCTGCGGCGAATATCCTCACCACTGGCCCCGGAAATAATTAACGGTATTGCGATATTGTCGTAAACCGTTCTGTCCATCAGCAGATGATGATCCTGAAAGATCATCCCTATTTGCCGACGCAGAAACGGGATCTCGCTATTGCGCAAACGCGTTATATTATGGCCGCTAAACCAAATTTGCCCGGCACTGGGACGCTCTATTCCGCAGATCAACTTGAGCAATGTACTCTTACCTGCCCCGGAATGACCGGTCAGAAAAGCCATTTCTCCCTGGCGCAGATGAAAATCTACACCCTGAAGCGCCTGGCGTCCCCCCAGATAAGCTTTACTGACCTCTTCAAAGCGAATCATCCAAATTAGTCCTCTCGGGCAAACAATGCCTCTATAAAATCTCCGGCCTTAAATGGCCGTAAATCATCGATGCCTTCTCCGACACCAATGTATCGGATTGGAATACTGAACTGGTCAGCCACAGAGAAAATCACTCCGCCTTTGGCTGTCCCGTCAAGTTTGGTCAGTGTAATACCGGTCAGGCCAACAGCCTCATTGAACAACCGGGCCTGACTGATAGCATTCTGTCCGGTGCTGGCGTCAATGGTTAGCATAACTTCATGAGGCGCACTGTCATCCAGTTTGCTCATTACCCGGGTAATTTTTTTCAGCTCTTCCATTAAATGGGATTTATTCTGTAAACGACCCGCAGTATCGGCAATCAGTACATCAATTCCGCGGGATTTTGCTGCCTGAATAGCATCAAAAATAACAGAAGCCGAATCAGCCCCGGTATGCTGAGAGACTACCGGGATGTTGTTCCGCTGCCCCCAGACTTCCAGCTGCTCTACTGCAGCAGCCCTGAATGTGTCTCCGGCAGCCAGCATTACCGATTTCCCTTGCGACTGGTACTGACGTGCCAGCTTACCAATCGTGGTTGTTTTACCCACCCCATTCACGCCGACCATCAGAATAACAAACGGAGTTTTTCCTTCAATATCCAGTGGTTGTTCTACACGGTCCAGAATGGCTGACATTTCATCCTTTAACAGACCGTATAATGCTTCAGCATCACGTAGCTGTTTGCGGCTGGCATGAGTGGTCAGATTGCTGATAATTTTACGGGTTGTCTCAACCCCGACATCAGCAATAAGTAATTGTTCTTCAAGCTCTTCAAACAGTTCATCATCAATTTTTTTACCGCGAAACAGCCCGATAAAACCTGATCCCAGGTTCTGCCTGGTTTTCACCAGACTGCGTTTTAACCGGGCAAAAAAACCTTCGCGGGTAGGTCTTTCCTGCTCTGTCGGCACAATGGTTTCAGTGAGCTCAGAGGGAACGTCTTCCGGACTAATCTGAGTCAGGCGAGAATCATTTTCTGCCGCTGGTTCTGCCAATGCGGATAATTCGGCACTCTCCACCGGAGTTTCCACAGCTTCAACCACACTAACAGGCTGAGTGAGTTCAGGCTTCGGTGCGTCAGCCTGTGCAACAATATCACTGGCAGTGACCTGATCCGCAGACACGGCAGGCAGTGACGATGCCTCTGGCTGTTTCTCTTCCCCGCGCGCTTCCGGTTTCTCTTCTTCGGCTTCCGGCAGATGCAGCTCCTGCACCGGAAGTTCAACCGTTTGCGGAACGATAACAGCCTGCGGTTCAGCCACAGGGGCAGGTTCAGCTGCCGGCTGAGGGGGAATCACCACAGTTTCGGTCGGCTGTTCTGCCGTTTCGCCAGGCAACTCCGGGGCGGCTACCGTCGCCCGGGAAGGCTCTTCAGGGTGACCGGACGAGGTACCTTCGGCATGGTCCGTAGTATGATGCTCTGCGGCAGCGTCCGGTGTTTCTTTTTGTTCTGCGGGTTGATTTTGCGGTTCTGCATTGTCTTCATCGCGACCGAAACCCAGCCAGGAGAAAAAGCCCCGTTTTTTTTCTTTTGCCATTATCTAACGACACTCCTTTAGACCCGGATCAGTGAACCGTAACAGGTTCCTCAGAGAATAATCCGGGACATATTTATAATTTATCAAATCCCTGACATGTTCAGGCTACCGCAGGGATCGCGAAAGCATAGTCGGATAGTCTATCATTTTCCTGGTATTGCATTACAGCACCCTTTTTTACCGTTTCTTATCACGTCCGCGCCCGTTAAACTAAGCAACAAATTATGAAGAGTTGTGATTGAGATGAATAAACAATCCCGGGCACCCTCAGGTGCCGGACAAATACGAATTATTGGCGGACAGTGGCGCGGCAGAAAACTTCCGGTTCCTGAGAGCGCCGGGCTACGGCCAACCACCGACAGAGTGCGTGAAACGTTGTTTAACTGGCTGGCAGCCGATTTACCGCAGTCACGTTGCCTGGACTGTTTTGCCGGTAGCGGAGCTCTGGGAATCGAGGCACTTTCGCGCTATGCAGAACATGTGACCTTACTTGAGCTTGAGCCTTCTGTCGCGCGCCAGCTGACCAGTAATTTACAGACCCTGAAAGCGACAACGGGCCAGGTCGTTCAGGGAAATGCCCTGCAATGGTTAAATCAGCCAGGCCAGCCTTACAACATCGTGTTTATTGACCCACCTTTCCGAAAAGGTTTGCTGACAGAAACGATGACGTTGCTGGAAACCCGTGGCTGGCTGGCAAGTGAAGCCCTGATTTACATCGAATGTGAGACTGAACAGGGTGCTTTGCAGGTCCCTGACAGCTGGCGGCTACACCGCGAAAAAACGGCAGGCCAGGTTGCCTACCGTCTGTACCATCGTTCCGTGACAGACTCTCAGGGAGAATAACTATGTTGTTGATTGGCGGGCGTATCCTGATGATTTTCGTCTGGGCCTTTTTACTGATGAATCTGATTCATCCGGCACCTAAACCTCTTAAGTATTTTATTGATGTTGCCCTGTTTTTTATGGTGGTAATGCACGGGCTGCAACTGGTACTGCTGCGTGCTACTCAGAGCAAAGACGGCCCTGCCCTCAGTGGCATGACCCAGGTTAAGATTTTCTTTTTCGGGGTATTTGAACTGCTTGCCTGGCAGAAAAAAAACTATCCCTCAAAGTAAAACCAGCCACAGGGTACGTGCAATGGCCTTTAACGGCCACCTGGTGTAAAGCTGACAAAACGGGTCCCCTGCATCTTCAGGGCTCCCGTAGTACCTGCCTCGCACTCGTTATACTGAGCTTCTGACATCTGTACCGTAAAGTTTTCGCCAACCGGAGTCCTGCGGAAAGTGACTTCATAACGCAACGTCTCGCCGGCAATAACCTGCTGCTGACGGGTATGGCGGTCGGGATATGGAAAATCACGTTTACTGACTACCATCGCCTGCTGTGTCACCACGGGTGAATCATTATTCACCTGATTTTCGTTTCGCTGTTTAAAAAACTGTCGACCCGCAAGAAAAGCAATGGCAACAATAACAATGATAATAATCAGGGGTGGTCTGTTCATCGATCCTCCGTGTTATCCACAGGCAGAAATAAAATCTGCATCATTTCACCTGCAATTTTTGTCATTCACAGTAATAATCGTTGGCAGCGGCCGAAAGTCAAACGGAACCCTCAATGCTTTGTGCATTTTGTTCCCGGTCTGGTGTAAAGAAGATGAAGGAAGAAATTATGCTTTGGTCATTTCTTGCAGTGCTATTTTCCGGCTGGCTGTACATTGATGCCTCTTACCGGGGCCCCCGCTGGCAACGCTGGTTATTTAAACCGGTGACATTCCTTCTCATGCTGGCATGGGCATGGCAGGCACCGACACATTCCGTCAGTGATTATTTATTGATAGGTGGTCTGATCGCGGCGATGGCGGGCGGGTTATTGAGTTTATTATCCCGCCAGCAGATGATGTATGCCTTTGGTGCCAGCTTTCTCTCCTATCTGCTCTACACCATCAATCTGACCCGCGGCATTACCCTGAATATTTACTGGCCGATACCGGTCACCTTCCTGGTGATTGGTCTGGTGGTGGCTGCGATTATCTGGAGCCGTCTGGAAGAACTGCGTTGGCCGGTATGTACGATGCTGGCGATGGTCCTGGTTATGTGCTGGATTGCAACGCTGCAATATCTGAGTCTGCAAACTGATGAAACACTTTCAATGATGGCCGGTACCGATTTGCTGTTACTGGCGAATATCTGCTGGCTTATCAGTTTCTTCCGCCTGCGATTTTCGGCTGACCGGGTGATTTATGAAGCGTTATTTATCATCGGTCATTTTATGATTATTCGTTCGCTGTGGCTCTCCTGATCTGTCAGTACGGCTGGTTGTCAGACCAGCCGTTTACATGCCCTTCTTAACCAGATAATGAAAAGGCAGTTGTTCTGTGTCCTGAGCCACTAAGGTATGTTCCATAAAACGACAAAAGCCCGGAATGTCACGGGTTGTCGCCGGATCATCGGCAATGATTAACAGGGTTTCTCCGTCCTGCATATGACGTATAGTTTTACGCACCATCATCACTGGCTCCGGGCAACGCAAGCCCCGGGCATCAAGGGTATGTTCGGCGGTACTAAAAAGGTCGTTCATAAGGTTCTCTGTAAAACAGGGGAAGCTGCTATTCTAACGTCAGCCCTGAGTACAGACAAACACCGGAGGTGCGGTGGCCGGGTACCTCCCCTCTTGCATTGTCCATTGAAGCAGGTAACATGCGGCCGTTTTCTTGTACAATTTTCTGTGCCGTTGTGCAGTTTATGTCGACGGCAGTGTTAATGGGTTCCCTCACCCCAACCTAAAAAGGCCTGAAATGAACACGTTTAATACCCGTCAGCGGCTGTTTGCCCGCATCATATTATCGGTATTTCATTTGCTGATAATTACTTCCAGTAATTACCTGGTGCAGTTGCCGGTAGATATCTTCGGCTTTCATACCACATGGGGTGCTTTCAGCTTCCCGTTTATCTTTCTTGCCACTGACCTGACGGTACGAATTTTTGGTGCATCTATGGCAAGGCGTATCATTCTGCTGGCTATGCTGCCGGCCCTGGTTATCTCTTATATTGTGTCCTGTGTGTTTTATCAGGGTGCCTGGCAAGGCTGGGATGCTCTGCAACATATAAACACCGTGGTTGGCCGGATTGCGCTGGCAAGCTTTATGGCTTATGTCCTGGGGCAGATTCTGGATATTTCAGTGTTTGACCGGCTACGGCGCTCCGCACACTGGTGGCTGGCTCCTGCGGCTTCGATGTTGCTCGGAAATATCAGCGATACCCTGGCTTTCTTTTTTATCGCGTTTTATCACAGCAGCGACCTGTTTATGGCGCAACATTGGGTCGAAATCGCACTGGTGGATTACAGCTACAAAGTATTTATCTGTCTGGTCTTTTTCCTGCCAGCTTATGGCGTGCTATTGAATGCTATCCTGAAACGGCTTCCCGGAAAAACACGGGACCATTCTCTTACTTTAGGTTAATGCTGAATGATCCTGCCTGTGACAACGGCTAAGATTTGGTGACAATCAACGGATTGATTTTCTGTTCCGTTTTCGATGTGATCCCCAATGTGGACAATAAAAAGGAATTCAGATGAGAAATTTAGTTAAATACCTCAGCGTCGGGTTGTTGGTGATTGGACTGGCAGCATGTGATCAGAAAAAAGAAGATACTGCAGGGCAGCACGCCGCAGCAAGCCAGCAGGATTTACAAACCGTCACACTGGTTGACGGAAAACTCAGCTTCGCTCTGCCAACCGGAATGACCGATCAGACCGGAAAATTAGGCACTACCGGCAATAATATGCATGTTTATGCCAATAATAACGGCCAGCAGGCGATCATTGTGATTACCGGAGACAGCACTAACGAAGCGCTGGATGTTCTGACGCAGCGACTGGAACAACAACAACGCAACCGTGACCCGCAATTGCAGGTTGTGTCTGATAAAGCTATCACTCTGAACGGACAACCGGCACAACAGCTGGACAGTGTCATTTCAGCCAAAAGCCAGACCAGCTGGTCAACCGTGGTCATGACCAAAATTGACGGCAAACTCATCACATTGCAGATTTCCTTACCTGCCGATAATCAGGCACAGTCGCAGACCACTGCCGAAAATATTGTCAAAACCATCTCGGTTAAGTAACTCCCTGATGTGAAAAATCATACCCGCGGCTGTTGCGGGTATGATTAGCTTCCTTCTCTGCTCCAGTGTCCCACATACTCCCTGACCCGTTGTAAACAAGCTGTACCACCTGCCATATAATCTGTCGAAATTCTACTGCTCTGACACCCCTAATCTCGCCGGATATGACTTTGGTAATAGAAAATAGTTATACTTGGCCATTCATAACGACGATAGCCCGATTAATTTAATGCACGTTCAGACTGGTCTTATCTGACAAAAAGCATCTATGCTTAGTGTCGCCGGTAATATTTGTACATACCTTTTACCGGAAGATCATACTGATTACTTATGAACTAAATACAGGTATGCATATGAAATTACGTAGGAAGCGTATAAAACCCATTGGGCTCGATGATGTGACTATTATTGATGATACCCGGTTGCGGAAAGCGATAACAGCAGCAGCGCTTGGCAACGCGATGGAATGGTTTGATTTCGGGGTGTATGGGTTTGTCGCCTTTGCGCTGGGTAAAGTTTTTTTCCCGTCGGCATCACCTGGTATCCAGATGATTGCAGCCCTCGCCACTTTTTCAGTCCCCTTCTTAATCCGCCCGATGGGTGGGCTGTTTTTTGGAATGCTCGGGGATAAATACGGGCGACAGAAAATACTGTCGGTCACGATTGTGATTATGTCGATCAGTACCTTTTGTATCGGATTAATCCCCTCCTATGCATCCATTGGTATCTGGGCACCCATATTGCTGCTGATAGCAAAAATGGCGCAGGGCTTCTCGGTCGGTGGTGAATATACCGGAGCATCGATATTTGTCGCAGAATACTCACCGGACCGTAAACGCGGATTTATGGGCAGTTGGCTCGATTTTGGTTCGATCATTGGCTTTGTGATTGGGGCCGGGATTGTGGTGCTAATTTCCGCCATTATTGGCGATGAAAAATTCCTTTCCTGGGGCTGGCGCCTGCCGTTTTTCCTGGCATTACCACTGGGGATTGTCGGGCTCTACCTGCGTAACGCTCTGGAAGAGACACCGGCATTTCAGCAACATGTAGAGAAGCTGGAACAGGGTGACCGGGAAGGTTTGCAGGACGGGCCAAAAGTTTCATTTAAAGAAATTGCCACAAAACACTGGAAAAGCCTGCTCTCCTGCGTAGGGTTGGTCATTGCTACCAACGTCACCTATTACATGTTACTGACTTATATGCCCAGTTATCTGACGCATAATCTGCATTACTCTGAGGATCATGGTGTACTGATAATTATCGCCATTATGATTGGGATGCTGTT
This sequence comes from Tatumella citrea, assembly GCF_002163585.1. Classification (NCBI taxonomy): domain Bacteria; kingdom Pseudomonadati; phylum Pseudomonadota; class Gammaproteobacteria; order Enterobacterales; family Erwiniaceae; genus Tatumella; species Tatumella citrea. The sequence goes on along the minus strand of NZ_CP015579.1, from coordinate 23,806 downwards.
TGTTCAGCCGGTTATGGGAATGCTCAGTGACCGATTTGGTCGCCGCCCGTTTGTGATTATTGGCAGTATCCTGCTGCTGATTTTCGCCATCCCGGCTTTTATGCTGATCACCAGTAATAAGATTGGTTTAATCTTTGCCGGGCTGCTGATTCTGGCTGTGATACTTAACGCATTTACCGGGGTGATGGCTTCAACACTGCCGGCAATGTTCCCTACACATATCCGTTACAGTGCGCTGGCCAGTGCATTTAATATCTCGATTCTGATTGCCGGCCTGACGCCCACTCTGGCAGCCTGGCTGGTAGAAGCTACCAATAATCTGTTTATGCCGGCTTACTATCTGATGGTGATTGCGGTAATAGGTTTACTGACCGGGATCTTTATGAAGGAGACCGCGAATAAACCTCTGATTGGTGCGACTCCTGCGGCTTCAGATCTGGAAGAAGCCCGTGAATTGTTGCAGGAACATCACGATAATATTGAACAAAAAATCGAAAATATCGACGAAGAAATCGCACGCCTCGAAGCCAAACGTAAAAATCTGGTTCAACAACATCCGGATATTAACGAGTAATTTTCACCCCCTCAGCGTTCCCGGCGCTGAGGGGGAATATGTAACAATTGGCACAGCTTGTATCGTCTGCACTGGTTAAAAAGAGTAAACTGTCTCTACATTTTTTAATCAGTACCGGGTAAACCATGTCCGATTTTTCTCTTGTGCAGCGTCCCAGAAGGCTGCGTAAAAATGCATCTGTCCGTGAATTGTTTAAAGAAACCTCACTGAGCCTGAATGATCTGGTTCTGCCTATTTTTGTCGAAGAGGGTCTGGATGATTACCAGCCTATCACGGCAATGCCTGGTGTGGTTCGGATTCCGGAAAAGCGGCTGGCCTATGAAATTGAACGTATTGCCAATGCAGGGATCCGTTCTGTCATGACCTTCGGAATTTCTCATCATCTGGACGAAACCGGCAGTGACAGCTGGGCAGAAAATGGTCTGGTTTCACGGATGTCTCGCATCTGTAAAGAGACCGTCCCTGAGATGATCGTGATGTCTGATACCTGTTTCTGCGAATACACCTCACACGGCCACTGTGGCGTAATGTGTGACGGCATCGTGCATAACGATCAGACCCTGATTAATCTGGGCAAACAGGCCGTTGCGGCCGCTCATGCCGGTGCTGATTTTATTGCCCCTTCGGCTGCGATGGATGGCCAGGTTAAAGCCATTCGCCAGGCACTGGATGCTGCCGGATTTACCGATACCGCCATCATGTCCTATTCCACCAAATTTGCGTCGGCATTCTATGGCCCGTTCCGTGAAGCTGCCGGAACAGCTCTGAAAGGTGACCGTAAAACCTATCAGATGAATCCAATGAACCGTCGTGAAGCCATCCGTGAGTCTCTTATCGATGAAGCTGAGGGTGCCGATGCGTTAATGGTAAAACCTGCCGGGGCTTATCTGGATGTATTACGGGATATCCGTGAACGAACCGACCTGCCGTTGGCGGCTTACCAGGTCAGTGGTGAATATGCGATGATTAAATTCGCTGCTCAGGCCGGGGCCATTGATGAACAGAACGTAGTGCTGGAAAGCCTGGGAGCTATCAAACGCGCCGGAGCCGACATCATCATGAGCTACTTTGCACTTGACCTGGCAGAGAAGAAAATTCTGACCCGTTAATCCGGGAGCAGTTCAAGACAAAAAAGGCGTCTTAACAGACGCCTTTATACATTCAGGGAAGCTTACTTATTTGGATCCGGCTCGTAGTACTGGACTCCGATGGTGATACGCTCCCGTCCGGTTGCTACCCGGTGACGGTTAGTATCACGCAGTGAGTAAATACAACCGCAGTACTCCTGCTGATAAAAGCGTTCACGTTTGCTGATGTCGATCATCCGCGCAGAACCGCCGCCTTTACGCCAGTTGAATTCCCAGTAGAGCATATCCGGATACTTTGCCGCAGCACGTACACCACACCCATTGATCTGTTTCATATCCTTCCAGCGGGAGATCCCCAGCGAAGAAGTAATAACAGGGAAACCATGTTCGTGAGCATATAATGCAGTACGTTCAAAGCGCATATCAAAACACATGGTACAACGCTCACCACGTTCCGGTGACCACTCCATACCTTTAGCCCGCTCAAACCAGTTATCCCGGTCATAGTCAGCATCAACGAAAGGCACACCAAACTTTTCGGCGAAACGAATATTTTCCTCTTTCCGCAGCTCATATTCTTTCAGCGGATGGATATTCGGATTATAGAAAAAGATAGTGTATTCAATACCCGAGGCCAGCATGGCTTCCATCACTTCCCCGGAACAGGGTGCGCAGCAGGAATGCAACAATACTTTATTATGACCACCTGGCAGCGGCAGTGGTTTTCTTTCGATAGCGTCAGACATACTCAGATTTCCAAAACGTAACAACAGCGAAATAGTGTCAGCGGGGCGAAAGCCCGGATGCAAAGTGTACAGCATATTGTTATCGGATTCTTTTCAATACGCCAGTGAGGAATCACAAAAAAAGCTATATTTCGCGGAAAGAGAATGGAAACAGCTGATGATAATGGGTTTAACGGGCATCCGGTTAATCTTCAGTGATGTAAACAGATGCCCGCTACAGGTCAGGCGACCAGCCCGGAGAGTATCGGAGTATGCAAGCGGTTGAGAGCACTCAGGAAGGCATCAAGCTCATTATCCAGCCGGTCGAGAATCACCGGGTCAATCTTTGCTTCTCTGTCGCTTTGAATCACCTGCGAATCATCAGCAAACACGCCATGTAAAATATCACGGGATTTCAGGGCGCTCAGCACCGGTTTCAGTGCGTAATCGATCGCCAGCATATGGGCGTTACTGCCTGCGGTTACGACCGGCAGCACCACTTTATTTTCCAGGGCACGCTCCGGCAATAGGTCCAGAACTGTTTTCAATGCGCCCGAATAGGCCGCTTTATACACTGGTGTGGCAATGATCAGACCCTGAGCGCTGGCAAGATCCTCTTTAAACAGAGAGATGGCCGGCGCATCAAACCGGGCCTGAATCAGATCATCCGGATCAAAATGCTGAATATTCCAGGGAAGCACTTCCACCCCCTGCGACTCAAGAATTTTCTGGCTGAGAGTCAGTAATGCCGTGGAGCGCGAAGGAAAGCGCGGACTTCCGGCTAATGTCACTACCCGCATGACAGTCCCCTTATCAGTATGCTGTTTTCAGAAAAACTATGCGGGAATGATGACAGAGCGACACAGACAGGAAAAATAATATATCCGGCAAAGCTATTGCCGGATTCAGATATATACCGTGGCCCGGCAGTCAAAAGACGGTTTTACATGCTGTAGCCAGGTTTTTTGATCAGCTCATCCATCTCCGGGGCAATCTGGATATCCCATACACTGGATTTCCACTCGGTCTGAGGAATGTATTTAAGCGCAATACTGACAGCAGACTCTTTACTCTGCATATGCTGTTCAAGAACTTCAGTCAGTGCTTTGGCCAGAGCCGTCTCTTGCTCGTCAGTGAGTTCTCTCGGGAAAGCTTTAATTTCGATATGCGGCATTGCCGGCTCCTGTCTGAATAAATGAAAAAACACCTGATTGCAGGTCTGTTCAGATAATGACACCAGAATCATCTGCCGGGAAGCCTGCCACATCATAAAACAGACCATTCTCCTGCTGGCGGATATGTAGATTAACTCTTTATTAAGCAACACTTTTTCCCTTAAAAGCTGCTCTTCACCGAAGTTTTTTCCGCTCTGTACAGGAAAAACATCCGCTACACAGTGCCCTGCAACACGCGAAGAGGTTTTTCGTCGGATATGTGCTCAGTTGCAGCAGGAGGAAATAGTGGATGAAGATTTCTGTTTATCGGTGAACCAACGTGAGCAGATTGTCAGCACTTTATTGGGTGAAGGCATTGCTCTCCCTCATTCCCTGGGATTACAGGCCCGACAGTCAGTTGTATACACCGTACTGGCCCCGGATGGCATTCCCTGGGGGGAAGAGCGTGCTTATGTGATTTTTTTACTGGCTATCAGCAAGGCTGAATATCAGGCAACGATGGGAATTTATGATATTTTTGTGGAACTGATGCAGAGCAGGGCAGCATTGCAGCTGAAAAACTGCCCTACTTTCCCGGTGTTTATCGACACTGCACTGGAATTTCTACAGCAATCTGTTCCGGGGTGATGGCATTCAACTGAGATTAATATTCATCTCCACGCACCCGATCACGATAACTCTCCCAGTCAAAACGAACCCACATGCTATTGCCAAGCCGCATCCGGTCCATTACACGTTCGCCGAGTAATGCGTTCATCCCGTCATGATTCAGATTCGACAGCATGCCTGTCGGGCGCTTAGATGAGGAACGACGATCGACTATCTGATTAATAATCACTTTCTCATAACGTGATTCAGTCTGCATGCCGATCTCATCAATTACCAACAAATCCACACTACTCAGATCGTTAATCAGGCCTTCCTCAGTCAGCTGACTGTCGCCACTGAAGGTGCCTTTCATATTCGACATAAGGTCAGCGACCGTAACAATCAGCACGCTTTTGCCACGCAAAATTAAATCATTACCGATAGCTGCCGCCAGATGATTTTTACCGGTACCGGGCCGCCCGGAAAAGACGAAACTGGCAATGCTGTTGTCAAATTCTGCCGCGTATTGCCGCGCCAGGGTTAAAGCCTTACCTTGCGCTTCGCTTTCTACCCTGTAATTGTCAAATGAACAGTTAATGTGCAGCTCACGAATTCCGGAACGTCCCATGATGCGTTGCATTTTCATAGCACGGTTTTCCCGGACAATGGACTCCGAGCGCAGCAGGCCCTGCTGCTGATTCCAGGCCAGTAACTCTTCACCATTGGTAAATTTAGGTCTGACTCCGGCGGGCATTAATCTTTGTAAACGGCTGAACAGACTTTCTGGAGTTTTCATTATTCCCCCCTGAAACCATTAGGGATCTGACGGTCAGGTTCCGCCACCTGAGTATGATCGCGGCGAGTCTGAGGATATTTATTCACTCTGCCTGCCTGCAGAGAGCGGGCCAGTTTCTGTTGCCACTGAATATGATGAAATGTCCGGCCTTCTGCCTGCCAGTAGGACACAAAAGACGCTAACTCTTCATCACTGACGGGTTCGCCCAACGCTATCCCCCATATTGCAGCCTGGCGCAAAAAATCCTGGTCTGGCTGCCATCCGGCAAACATAGGAAATTTTCCGGCAGGAATACGCAAAGAGGCTGGTGAAACTTCCTGCTGATCAAAAAACTGATCATCCAGCGCCACATCCGTTGGCCGCTGCAAAGCTGATTCCGCAGCCAGCAATTCTGCCAGCCGTTCTGCCGTCAACGCATACATCACCGGGGCATTCTGATGAAATACCGCAAGAGTACCCTGCCCTGCACTTTGCAGTGCCGAGAGTGGATTTTGGCTGAATTCGTCCAGCCCGATGACAGATGAAGCTAAAAGTTTAACCGGCATAACAGAACCTGACTGATAAAATTTCCCGTCCCGCGTAAACCTCATATCGCGAAACCACTTCACTATAGTGTATCAAGTTTGTCGGCGTGGATCGCAAAAACATGCGGTGAATATTCCTGCCCCTTTTGCCATGCCCGGCTAGAATAGGGGAACTTTGGCAACATTTTCGGGAGCGATAATGACAATTCAACGCTGTCTCTGGGTCAGTGACGATCCGCTGTACCTTGCCTACCATGACCATGAATGGGGCGTTCCACAAAAAGATCCGCAAGCCTTATTCGAGATGTTATGTCTTGAAGGCCAGCAGGCGGGATTATCGTGGATTACAGTGCTCAGAAAACGGGAAGCTTATCGCCGGTTATTTCATCAGTTCTCTCCGTCACTCATTGCACAGATGACTCAGGAGGACATTGAGCAACGGCTGCAGGACTCTTCTATTATCCGGCATCGTGGAAAAATTAATGCCATTATCAGTAATGCGCAGGCAATGCTGGCAATGGAGTCTGCCGGTGAATCGTTTAGTGATTTCCTGTGGGGATTTGTTGAAAATCAGCCGGTCGTCAGTCACTACGCCAGTTATCGGGATGCACCGGTGACCAGCCCTGCAGCGATAAAAATGTCCGGAGCTCTCAAAAAGCGGGGATTTAAATTTATCGGCCCCACTATTTGCTATGCATTTATGCAGGCAACAGGGATGGTTAACGATCATCAGACCAACTGTTTTTGCCACCCGGACAATACTTCTGTCACCTCATAAACAACAGCAGAAAAATACAACTATCCTCTGCAGGGTCGAATATCATCTGACGGACAGGCATAATTACCCTGCAAAAACCTGCCGTTCTGCAGGTTTAACCGGAGAAGGAATGGAATGACAAGCAGGCCAGCAAGAGCCACTATCAGTGATGTCGCAAAAGCCGCAGGTACCGGAAAAACCAGTGTTTCCCGTTATCTGAATGGTGAGTTGCATGTGCTGTCACCTGCGCTTAAAGCACGAATAGAGCAGGCCATCGCTACACTTAATTATCGCCCAAGCCAAATGGCACGCAGCCTGAAACGAGGCCGGACCCGGCTCATTGGACTGATTATTGCTGATATTACTAATGCTTATTCGGTAGAAATAATGTGCGGCATCGAGGCCGCCTGCAGGGATTATGGCTTTACACTGCTGATGTGCAATACCAACAATGAAGTTTCCCTGGAACAGTATTATATCCAGCTACTCAGCAGCTATCAGGTCGAAGGGATCATCGTCAATGCTGTCGGTATGCACGAAGCAGAACTAAGCCGCCTTCAACAATCCCGTCTGCCAATGACATTGATAGACCGAAAAATTGAAGATTTTGACTGCGATGTTATTGGCCTCGATAACCATGAAGCCTCCGAAAAAGTAACCCGCCATCTGGCGGACAATGGTTTTACTGCCTTACTGTTTATCAGTGAGCCTGTGGGTAGCGTCAATACCCGTCGGGAACGTCTCCAGACTTTCCGCCAGACCGTTGCCACTTATCCTGAAGTACAGGGAGAGAATACCGAAATTGCTCTGCATCAGGAAACTGAACTCAACCGTTGCCTGGACGACTTTTTGAGCAGGAATTGCCACCAGCGCTGTGCAATTATTACTGCCAATGGTTCTTTGACATTGCAGGTAGTTAAACAGCTACAGGCAAAAGGTATTGTCTGCGGTACTGATGTCGGGTTGGTAGGTTTTGATGAGATGAACTGGTCATCACTGGTTGGCACCGGAATTACTACACTGAAGCAACCAACTCATCAGATAGGCTATCGCTCTCTGCAAAGTGTCATCAATCGTATTAAACAGACAGACTCAGAGCGTACTGAGCACTTCTTTACTGGTGAACTGGTGATCCGCGGTTCAAGTCAGCCATTACAGGTCACTCTGCCTGGCCAGTGACCCGATTTTCTCTGTCATAAAATGTGACGATCCGGCAGGCAAGAGTAATACCATGAAAGCGAAACAAAGGTTAAATTAACCTTTCGGATATTGTCGCAGCTGCCTGCTGGCAGCTGTGGGATTATCGATTTGTTCCCGCAGAAAAGTGGCTCAATCTCTGGCCTCAGGGTATCTGTTGTTATGCAACACAGAATATCTGCTGCTGCCCGTTTTTCGGGCTTTCATTAATCACAACCTGAAAAACCAGGAGAGGCGGAATGAAACCCCCGGTTATCGTGTATAAATCTTTACCTGCTGAATTGCTGAGCCTTCTGTCGGAACATTGTCAGATAACCGAAGTTAGCGACCTGAGCGAGAACACAGTCACACAACACGCCACTGCCTTTTCTCAGGCCGTCGGGCTTCTGGGCTCTGGTGCCAAAGTGGATCAGCAACTGCTGGACAGAATGCCGGCACTGCGTGTCTGCTCTACTCTCACGGCCGGGTACGATCTGTTCGATCTTGATGCCCTGAATGCACGGCACATTGCTCTGATGCATACCACCATATTAAGTGAAACGGTTGCCGATACCATTTTTGCACTGATCCTCGCCAGTGCCCGTCACATTACCTGGCTGGATAGTTGGGTCAAAGCTGGCCAATGGCAGAAAAGCATCACACCGGAATTATTCAGTATCGATGTGCATCATAAAACGCTCGGTATTATCGGTATGGGACGGATTGGCATGGCAGTCGCACAGCGTGCACATCTTGGTTTCAGCATGGATATTCTGTATAACGCGCGTAAAAATCATCCGGATGCAGAACAGCGTTTTTCGGCTCAGTATTGCTGTCTCGACGAATTGCTGGAGAAAAGCGACTTTGTCTGCATTATTTTACCTCTCTCTGATGAAACACGGCAGTTGATTGGAGCGCGGCAACTGGCATTAATGAAACCCGGAGCGGTGTTGGTTAATGCCGGTCGCGGTGCTGTCGTTGACCAACAAGCACTGACTGATGCACTGAAAAACAAGCAAATTTATGCCGCAGGCCTGGATGTATTTGAACACGAACCCATACCTGCCGACGCAGAACTCCTGACATTACCCAACGTCGTCACTTTGCCGCATGTCGGTTCAGCAACCCATCAGACACGTTATGCAATGAAGCAAGAAGGGGTAGAAAACCTGATCGCCGCACTGGCCGGGAAACTGGACAAAAATTGCGTCAATCCGCAGTCGGTGAAGCAACAATAATATTTTAATTTTCATATTAAACATCATTAATATTGCGCCCGTATTAGACGGGCGCTATCGTGACAGCACCTGCGATTAACCAATTTCTCCTGCTATGCATTTTTCTCAGTTCGGCAACAAATTTACCCGTCAGACAGGAATTTCCCGTTTAATGGAAGATATGGGGCGTGGTTTACGCACCCCGGGTACAGTCATGCTCGGCGGGGGTAACCCGGCGAAGATCCCTGAAATGGATGACTATTTTTGGCAGTTGCTTGCAGAAATGCAGCAGAGTGGCGTGTTGACAGAGGCACTCTGTAACTATGACGGTCCGCGTGGTAAAGATGTCCTGCTGGAGAGCCTTGCGACAACCCTGAAAGAAAGCCAGGGCTGGGATATTTCGGCTAAAAATATTGCCCTGACCAACGGTAGTCAGAGTGCTTTTTTCTATCTGTTTAATCTGTTTGCCGGTAAACAGGCTGACGGGTCCACACGCAAAGTCTTATTCCCCCTGACCCCCGAATACCTCGGTTATGCCGATGCCGGGCTGGAAGAAGATCTGTTCGTCGCGGCCAGACCGACAATCAGTCGTCTGCCGGAAGGGCAGTTCAAGTACCATGTCGATATGGAAAATCTTGTGGTCGGGGATGATATTGGTCTGATGTGCGTTTCGCGCCCGACGAATCCAACCGGCAACGTGATTACCGATGAAGAACTGACTGGCCTGGATCAACTCGCCCGGCAACATAATATTCCACTGCTGATTGATAATGCTTATGGGCTGCCGTTTCCCGGCATCATTTTTACCGAAGCCAGGGCACTGTGGAACCCAAATATCATTCTGTGTATGAGTCTCTCTAAGCTGGGACTGCCCGGGGCTCGCTGTGGAATTATCATCGCAAATGAAGAGACCATCCGGGCACTCGGTAATATGAACGGTATCATCAGCCTGGCTCCGGGGAGTGTAGGTCCGGCCATTGCTCATGAGATGCTTTGCCGTGGAGATTTACTCCGGCTATCAGAGCAGGTCATCAGACCCTATTATCAAAATAAAGTGGCCGAAACTATCGCCCTGATTCGTCGTTATATCCCCGAAGAGCGCTGTCTGATCCATAAACCGGAAGGAGCCATTTTTCTCTGGCTGTGGTTCCATAATCTGCCGGTGTCTACAGAAGAACTCTATCAACGGCTAAAGGCAAGAGGCGTATTGATGGTACCAGGCCATTTCTTCTTCCCGGGATTAGACGGTGAATGGCAACATACCCGTCAGTGTATGCGTATGAATTATGTCCCTGATAATCAAGAGATAGAACGGGCAATAATTCTCCTTGCAGAGGAACTGGATCAGGTTTTTTCTGCAGAAAATTAATATTAACCTTTACGGGCCACAGGCTTAATTATGCGATTTAAAGATGTGTTACTGGCATTATGTGTAGTGATTATCTGGGGTATAAATTTCGTTATTATCAAAGTCGGCCTGGAAGGTATCCCCCCTTTCTTACTTGCAACACTGCGCTTTGCCCTGGTGGCATTTCCCGCCTGCCTGTTTATTCCGAGGCCTGCAGTTCCGTTTAAATGGCTGCTGGCCTATGGACTGACAATCAGTTTTGGTCAGTTTGCTTTTCTATTCCTGTCGATAAAACTCGGCATGCCTGCGGGCCTGGCATCACTGATTCTGCAAGCTCAGGTGTTTTTCACCTTGCTGTTTGGCGCCGTTTTTCTGAAAGAATCGCTGCGCTGGTATAATTTTGTTGGCCTGCTGATTTCGGTGCTGGGAATGATTTTCCTTGCAGAACACAGCCTGGCAGGAGATACCCGACATGGCATGCCACTCATCGCTTTACTACTGACACTGGCAGCCGCATTTTGTTGGGGTCTTGGAAATATTACTAATAAAGTCATTATGCGCCACCATCCGGTACCTGCTATGTCGCTGGTTGTCTGGAGCGCCTTTATTCCTTTGTTGCCTTTTATGCTCTCTAGCTGGTTGTTTGACGGTGCCGTGGCCATAAAGACCAGCCTGATCAATTTCTCCACCACAGGAATATTTTCGGTTATTTACCTCTCATTTTTATCGACTATTGTCGGTTACGGTTTGTGGGGAGGATTGTTGGGTCGCTATGAAGCATCACGGGTCGCACCTATGGCATTGCTGGTGCCCGTGGCAGGAATACTCAGTGCATCCATTTTATTGCATGAAACAATGAGCCCAGCCCAGATGACAGGAATTGTGGTGATTATCGCTGGTCTGCTGGTAAATACCTTCGCCGGCAGAATCCGCCAGCGACAACGCAGCACAACCGCAGGCAGCAGATAAAAAAAACGCCGCAAATTTTGCGGCGTTCTTTAAATCATTATCTGGCCATAATCATTAGCGGGCAGAGTCACTGATTTCAATACGACGAGGTTTTACTTCTTCGGGAGTAATACGCTCAAGATCAATGCTCAACAACCCATTTTCCAGCCGTGCATCGCGGACAACGATATGGTCTGCCAGTTGGAATTTACGTTCGAAATTACGTTCAGCAATTCCCTGGTAGAGATATTTTTTCTCTGGTTGTTCAACAGGATGAGAACCCCTGACCATCAGCATGTTGTCATGGAAAGTAATATCCAGTTCCTGCTGTGAAAAGCCAGCCACCGCGATTGTAATCCGATAGTGGGTGTCATCAACCAGTTCAACATTATAAGGAGGGTAGCCACCGTTCGCCTGATTAGGATTAGATTCCAGCAGGTTAAATAAACGGTCAAAACCGATAGCAGAACGGTACAGTGGTGAAAGATCAAAGTTACGCATAATCAAACTCCTGAATTTCAGCAAGTATGTATAGCCTTCCCTGCAGGACAGGCCACTAAGTGCAGATATCCCTGACGGCGATATACTGCAACGTTACTTTTAAAATGGGGGCGATCGCATTTTTTTCAAGCAAATCGAGGTTTTTTTAGGGTAACTAATGAGAATTGTCTTACACTCTAAGAACCGTCGCAGTCATCTGACTTATATCAGCAACAAGTAAAGCTGTCTGAAAATCGGTTTTAGAGGATAAAAAGGGACGACTATGATTAAAGTAACCAACCGGATCCCGACAGCAGGTATGATTGTCTGGTGTGCGTTTTCTGCTACTGGCTGTTCCAGTGTGATGTCACATACTGGCCCGGAACAAGGGTACTATTCAGGTACCCGGGCAAATACTGAAATACTGGAAGACCAGAATACACGCTGGCCGATTAAAACGCTGGCGGCGGTCGATTACCCATTTTCTGCCGTAATGGATACTCTGCTGGTACCCTGGGATTATTTCCGTAAAGACAGCAATTCCGGAGGAAGTTCACTGCATGCCAGAGTCACAGAAAGCGAAACCCTGGCAAAGACAGATACTATGATGCCGTCCTCGCCGGTTATTACTGCTAAAAATCCGTCACCATAAACAGCTGCCTCCAACCGCTGATATCCCTCATATAAGCGATCTTCAGCCCGTCGGGAGACCAGACTACCGCATCGCCACAGGGAGCCTGTGCAGTGCGGGAAGTCAATCGCTGACATTGACCTGAACGAACATCACAGGTCATTACACTGTTATCACATACAAAAGCCACCATCCTGCCCTGCGGATGCCAGTTGACTACCGAGGCAATACTGTCAGCCAGCCGGGTTATCTGTTTAGGCATTCCACCTAAAGGTGAAATCGTCCACAACTGGATAATGCCCTGCTCATCAGCCATCAGAAAAGAAATGGTGCTGCCGTCAGGTGAAGTACGTAACCAGTGACGAGGTTGTAACGCAATCCCTTGCGTGTAAGTAAGCCTTCTCTGAACCACCCCCTGAGGTGGATAAGGCAAACGATCCCCAAGCCCCTGTAACGGGAAATCACCGGCAGAGGCATAGTCCTCAGGGTGTTCAGGCAAATCGGCAATAAAAATTTCAGGGATCTTATGCCCATCGGCAGAGAGTGTATCTCCGATAAACACCAGCGCCCGGCGCTGCCATTCACCACTGGCTTTCTGGTAACCGGCCATACCGACCCATCCTTCCTCATAGGCCCGGTTAATCTGATCACTTCCGGGTTGGGGATTCACCGTCGTCTGGCTGACCAGCACGCAAAAATGGCTGCCATTATATTCCCGTGGATGCTGTCTGCTAACAATAACCGGATACAGTGGTACCGCAACGCCAACATTACGCATATCCTCTGCAGATGAGCGCTCATGCATAACATGATCATTGTAAGTAAAACTGAGAAACTCCCCTTTACTATCAAACATATGAACATGTGTCCCACCACGCAATGCACCCGGAGTATAAGGCGGGGTAATATCACAGGCATCCAGAGTGACGGCATTGCCTTCTTCGATGATTACGCCACGGCGGTGATGGAAATCATAATGCCAGGACTCATCAGGATTCTCCGGCCCATGAATACAGACATAACGTTCAGGATGTACGGGGCTGCAACTGATCACTCCGACACAAGCATCCAGTGAAGCCTGATAAAGAACTTCATTCTGACCGTTATCAACATTTACACGTTCAACCGTCTGGCTGTTAAAAGTTGCCTCCGGAGGGCGGGTATCAAAAACCAGCCACTGGCTGTCCGGGGTCCAGATCTGGAAGTTTGTCAGCTGATGATGGCGAGGGTCGAAAGTTAATTGTTTTTCCTGCATTTCACGCGTCCACTACGGTTCCGGTGCTGAGGAATATGCAATATTCTGTAGCGTTCTGCCAGTGTGATATCGTCAGAAACAAGAAAAGCTGCCCTGAGGCAGCTTTTCCGGCGACTTACTCACACTGTTTTATTATTTATTCAGCTCAGCGGACATATACACACGATTGTTATTAATCGTACTGGTAATAGTATATGAAGATGCACCGGCCGCTTTGGCTTTGGCAGCAATCTGTGCCTGAGCACCGTCCAGAGTACTGCTGGTCGCAGAAACAGACTCAGCAAATGCACCGAAAGACAGGGCAGATAATGCAGCAGCAATTAAAGTAGTCATAGTTTTCATGGTCAAATTCCTTCTTTATGGTTTATTACACAGGTACACATTGTCCTGATTTCACACCAGCGTTATTCATCACGGTAACTTAATTTTTATTTTCTGAGAGTATTTACCGGTCAGAAAATAATACGCCGGGGAGAGATTAATTATTTATTCAGTTCGGCGGTCATATATACACGGTTATTATCAGTTGCACTGGTAATAGTGTATGAAGATGCACCGGCTGCTTTAGCTTTGGCAGCAATCTGTGCCTGAGCACCGTCCAGAGTACTATCGGTCGCAGAAACAGACTCAGCAAATGCACCGAAAGACAGGGCAGATAATGCAGCAGCAGCAATTAAAGTAGTCATAGTTTTCATGGTCAAATTCCTTCTTTATGGTTTATTACACAGGACATATATTGCCCTGATTTCACACCAGCGTTATTCATCACGGTAACTTAATTTTTATTTTCTGAGAGTATTTACCGGTCAGAAAATAATACGCCGGGGAGAGATTAATTATTTATTCAGTTCGGCGGTCATATATACACGGTTATTATCAGTTGCACTGGTAATAGTGTATGAAGATGCACCGGCTGCTTTAGCTTTGGCAGCAATCTGTGCCTGAGCACCGTCCAGAGTACTACCGGTCGCGGAAACAGACTCAGCAAATGCACCGAAAGACAGGGCAGATAATGCAGCAGCAGCAATTAAAGTAGTCATGGTTTTCATGGTTAATTCCTCAATAAAGTTTAAAAAGTATCATTTGTTTTGATGAAATAATGATACCTATAGTTACTATTAGGGTGTTAACAGAAAGTGCGATCTCAGTCACCATGAGTAACAATACCGTGTAAATATTAGTCAGATTTTGTTAACTAATTAATATTAATGTATTTTATGGCAATTCGACGGATTGCTATTGCTACAACATAGCAACACAACACCAGCTCAGAACGAAAACGGAGTGAGGGAACTTATAAAATTCAGACAGAGAGGATGTGAGAAAGGGAACAAAGATAAAACAGGCATCCGGCGATGCCTGTTTTCAGTTTCAGGCAGTAAGAGCCCATTTTTCGATGGCTCGTGCAACACCATCCTCGGCATTAGTCGTTGTCAGATAACGGGCCTGTTGTTTTACTGAGTCAATAGCATTGCCCATAGCAACACCACTGCCAGCATAGGCAATCATTGCCAGATCATTTTCATGATCACCAATTGCCATCACTTCATCCGCAGTAAAACCAAGAAGTTCAGCCAGTTTTCTGACACCCTCCCCTTTATTTACCTGATTATTCAGAATCTCCAGATAGAAGGGGGCACTTTTCAGAATTGTATAATCCTGCATAATTTCAGGTGACAGACGGGCGATTGCTGCATCCAGTAATTCAGGCTCATCGATCATCATCAGTTTTGGAAAGCGCAGGCTGGTATCCATCTCCTCAGGGGAGCGATAACGCAACGGAATCCCAGTCAGAGAAACTTCATGCACCGTATATTTGCTGATGTCTTTATTGGGAGTGTAGAGGTGAGTTTTATCCAGTGCCTGAAAGTGAACACCATACTCACAGGATAGTTGCCAGAATTTCAGGTAATCCGCATGGCCAAGAGTCACTTCCGCCACACAACTGCCATCATCAGCGCGCTGGACCAGTGCACCATTGTAACTGATACAATACTGGCCAGGAGTATCCAGCCCAAGCTCGCTAATGTAACGTTTCATCCCAATATGGGGTCTTCCGGAGGCCAGTACCACAATAATCCCCTGTGCCTGAGCCCGGGCAATTGCTGATTTTACTGCCGGTGTAATTTTATGTTCCGGATCCAGTAACGTGCCATCCATATCAAGTGCTATCAGTTTAATTGCCATAACATCCTCATGATTTACCGAATATCATCCGATGCTATCCTTTTTACACTGAGTCCGACAGTGTTACTCTGGCAACACTCTGTGCAGATCACAGTATATGACTGATCATACTGGATTATTGTTTTCCTGTGGATATCACCCGGCTTTATTCTGACTGACGGCAACATTAAACGTGAACCACTGGTGGCTCAGCTTTGAGAAACTTCCATCGGAATAGATATCTGTTATCGCCTGATTGACCTGTTGTTGAAGCTTAAGATCATCGCCTTTCCGAAAACCAATCCCGGTCCCCTGGCCAAATAACGCAAGATCAGTCACCTCTTTGCCTTTCAGAGCATAGTTGGCGCCCTGAGGTTTTTTCAGAAATGAAAAAGTCGCTGACACTGCATCATCCAGACTGGCATCCAGCCGGCCCGCCGTCAGGTCTGTATAAATCTGATCAGGCGACTGATAGGTCACGATATCCACCCCCTGGGGGCGCCAGTACTTATCTGCATAGGTTTCAAAAACAGACCCCTGCTGTACTCCTACGCGACGACCTTTGAGGCTGGCAGCATCAGCCACCAGCGGGCTACTCTTCGCAGCAATCAGATATACCGGAGTACTGAACAATGGCAGGGAAAAATCGATGGATTTTCTGCGCTCATCATTAATCGATAGTGATGAAAGAATAATGTCAAACTTTCGGGCTTGCAGAGCGGGGATCAGTGAATCAAACGGTAGTGAGATAAATGTACAATGGCGTTGAATTCTTTGACAAATTTCTTTGCCAAGTTGCACATCGAAACCAGCCAGATGACCTGAGTCATCCATATACTCAAATGGCGGAAAGGTAGGATCGATACCCACGGTTAAGGAAGGCAAAGCCTCTGCGGCATAGCAACCGGACATTCCGCCGGCAAGCATCAACAATATCCACTTTTTCATCAATCCCCCTCTGACCTGAAATTATTGCCGGATGAAACGTTCTGGCCGAAAATCGGCCAGCATTGGATGCCGCTTATCAGTCATCATCTCGCCTGCCAGTAGTTCACCTATAATCAGCGCCAGAGTGGCTCCTGAATGGGTGAACGCGATAAAGCAGCCCGGAAAGCCAGGTAGCTCCCCAAGCACAGGAAAACCATCGGCGGGGACGGGTTTACGCCCAGCTTTATAGCTGGCCACTTTCAAAGGAGCCTCAAGGGAAAGTATCCGGTCAGCCTCTTCCAACAGGCGATCGGGAATTTGCGGACTGAGGGTAAAACTACCGTCTTGCTGCTGGCAGATATCGTCAACATACCAGCTATGGTCCAGTGCCAGTGTCTGACCCGGATTTGGCCGTAAGGCAACACGTGGAGTATTGAATACCTTTTCAGGCAGCGCATCAGCGGGTTCGGTAATAGCCAGCATAGATAATACCGAGCCATCCGGCAGTGAGTATCCCAACGAGCCAACCACAGCAGGAGTTTCAGCACCACAAGCCACTAACACACGGTCAAAAGGCAACAGCCCGTCTTCCGGGGTAATGACGCCGCAAATCCGCCCTTCAATATCAGCGGATGGCAGTACTTTTCCTGCCTGTTGCACTGTTTTCCCGCCCAACGCGATAAATTCTGCCAGCAGTGTGTTAATAAGCTCAGGCAGACTTACCCAACCCTCTCCGGGATTAAACAATGCTGTGCCATTAATCGCTTCCGGGTTTGCCAGCGCTTCGATCGCAGCCAGTTGTTGAGGATCGTTTAGCAATACAGACTGATAACCATGATCAGTTTCTGCCTGGTGCCATTCAGCTACCTCTTCCGGCCGGGACCAGAATATCCCACCGGAAAATTTAAGCCAGTCGATCGGCGAAAGACGATGAAACAGTTCCTGATAACGTGCAATCCCCGCCATACGCAACAGGTAGTAGCTTTCCGGCCAGGGTCCCGAGGCATTGAGCCAGGAAAGGGAACGACCAGAAGCCTCTGAGGCCCACATTTCTTCAGTAAATAAGGTGACTTCAGCACCGGCTTTTACCAGCTGGTGAGCACAGGAAACTCCAATAACCCCACCACCAATAACTGCAACTTTCATCCATACCTCCGTGGTTTGATGAAATGAGTATTGCCCCTGACCACAAAGATATGAAATAGGATTTATTAATGGCGGCTGACGAAATGACAGTAAAGTACGGGATTCAGAGCAAAAAAAACCCTCTTTGTCACCAAAGAGGGTCGGATTCCGAAGCAGGACTGATTAAATATCGATATTGGCTGCTTTCAGGGCATTTTCTTCAATAAAGGCCCGGCGTGGTTCAACCGCATCTCCCATCAGGGTGGTGAACAACTGATCGGCTGCAATCGCATCTTTAATGGTAACCCGCAACATACGGCGGCTATCCGGATCCATTGTGGTTTCCCACAACTGTTCAGGGTTCATCTCGCCTAATCCTTTGTAGCGCTGAACCGACAGACCACGGCGGGATTCTTTCACCAGCCATTCAACCGCCTGTTCAAAACTGGCCACCGGCTGACGACGCTCACCACGTTCGATAAATGCATCATCTTCAATCAGGCCGCGTAATTTCTCACCCAATGCGTTGATTTTCTGGTATTCAGGCCCCTCAATAAATTCAGAATCCAGAGGGTAATCAGTATCAACCCCATGAGTTTTGATCCGCAGTACTGGCTCAAAACGCTGGTGTTCCCGATTTTCCCGCACGAAGCCGGAGTAGCTACTGCCATGCACTTCACGTTCGGTCAAATCACTCACCAGCTCGTCCAGCCACTGTTGGACTGTAGCCTGACTGCTAAGATCGCTCAGGGTCGGACGGTAGACCAGCCTTTTCAGCAGCATTGCAGGATAACGACGGGACAACCGCTTGATCATTTTTTCGGTGTTATTAAACATAGCCACCAGCTCTTCAAGCGAAGCACCACTCAGTGCCGGAGCACTGGCATTGGTATGCAGGGTCGCACCATCCAGCGCAATCGCTATCTGGTATTGATCCATCGCATCATCATCTTTAATGTACTGTTCCTGTTTGCCTTTCTTCACTTTATACAGTGGCGGCTGAGCAATAAACACATGACCACGCTCAATAATTTCCGGCATCTGACGATAGAAGAAGGTCAGCAGCAGCGTACGGATGTGTGAACCATCGACGTCCGCATCCGTCATGATAATAATGCTGTGGTAACGCAATTTATCCGGATTGTATTCATCGCGACCAATACCACAACCCAGCGCCGTGATCAGTGTTGCCACTTCCTGGGAAGAAAGCATTTTGTCGAAACGCGCTTTTTCGACGTTCAGAATCTTACCTTTAAGCGGCAAAATTGCCTGGTTTTTACGGTTACGCCCCTGCTTGGCTGATCCGCCAGCAGAGTCCCCTTCCACCAGGTAAACTTCGGAGAATGCAGGATCACGTTCCTGGCAATCGGCCAGTTTGCCCGGCAAGCCAGCCAGATCCAGTGCACCTTTACGGCGGGTCATTTCACGGGCGCGACGGGCCGCTTCACGGGCACGAGCCGCATCAATAATTTTACCGACCACAATTTTCGCATCAGACGGATTCTCC
Organism: Tatumella citrea; assembly: GCF_002163585.1. NCBI lineage: Bacteria > Pseudomonadati > Pseudomonadota > Gammaproteobacteria > Enterobacterales > Erwiniaceae > Tatumella > Tatumella citrea. Next base: position 4,799 of record NZ_CP015579.1, on the reverse strand, counting down.
AGCAGGTACTCTGCCAGTAATTCGTTCATCTGCGATTCAACCGCAGATTTCACTTCCGAAGAGACCAGTTTATCTTTGGTCTGAGACGAGAATTTGGGATCCGGAACCTTGACCGATACCACGGCAATCAGTCCTTCACGGGCATCATCACCGGTTGCACTGACTTTGGCTTTTTTGCTGTACCCTTCTTTATCCATGTAGGCGTTCAGAGTACGGGTCATTGAGGCACGGAAACCGGCCAGGTGTGTTCCGCCATCACGCTGAGGGATATTGTTGGTAAAGCAGTAAATATTTTCCTGGAAACCGTCGTTCCACTGCAAAGCGACTTCCACACCAATACCGTCTTTTTCGGTACTGAAATAGAATACGTTCGGATGAATTGGAGTTTTATTTTTATTCAGATATTCAACGAACGCTTTAATGCCGCCTTCATAGTGATAATGATCACTCTTGTCTGAACGCTTGTCGATCAGCCGGATAGAGACCCCTGAATTCAGGAACGACAGTTCACGCAGGCGCTTCGCCAGGATGTCATACTCAAAGTCAGTGACATTGGTAAACGTCTGATGGCTGGCCCAGAAACGAACTGAAGTCCCGGTAGAATCAGTTTCGCCTACCACATTCAGTGGTGCACTTGGTACGCCGTGCAGATAGGTTTGCTGATGGACTTTACCATCACGACGAATCGTCAGTTCCAGTTTTTCGGATAAGGCATTCACCACCGAAACACCGACACCATGCAGGCCGCCTGACACTTTATACGAGTTATCATCAAACTTACCGCCGGCATGCAGTACCGTCATGATAACTTCGGCAGCAGAAACACCTTCCTCAGGGTGAATGCCGGTAGGAATACCACGGCCATCATCCTGAACAGAAACAGAGTTATCTGCATGAATGGTAACAATAATTTCTTTACAGTAGCCCGCGAGTGCTTCGTCGATGGCGTTGTCCACAACCTCGAATACCATGTGATGCAACCCTGTGCCGTCATCCGTATCACCGATGTACATACCAGGGCGTTTGCGTACCGCATCAAGTCCTTTCAGAACTTTGATACTTGAGGAGTCATAAGAATTCGACATCAACGTTTCTCGCTCATTTTAATCTTCAGGTTGAACTGCTATTTTACCTTTTTCTACGCTGAACATCTTGCCCTTTTCATCATTCATGTCGATTACGTGATCAACACTTATGGCGCTGACAAAAACCTGTGCCCGGGTCGCTTTCAGGCGGTTGGCCAGGATATGGCGACGTTCGTCATCCAGCTCAGAGGCAAAATCATCGATCAGGTAAATACAACGTCGTCCGCTTTGACGTGTCAGGTACTCTCCCTGCGCCAGGCGCAGGGCACACATTAATAATTTTAGCTGCCCACGGGACAGCAAATCTTCTACAGGGGTACCGGCAGCCCGGATACGAAAATCAGATTTATGAGGGCCGCTGGCGGTATAGGTTAACGCTCTGTCACGCTCAAAACCACGCTCCAGCAACTCAGCATAATCACTCTCTTTATCCCACCCTCTCAGAAATGAGAAGCTCAGATCATATTCCGGCAGAAATTGCTGGCAGGTTGCTTTAATCTCGCGGGTGATTTCATCACTGTAGGCCTGCCGCCACTCGCTGATTTGCTGAGCCAGTGGGGCCAGTTCCTGGTCCCAGGGTCGCAATTGTCGGTAGCTCGTGACCTGACGTAAGGCAGCATTTCGCTGCTTCATCAACCGGCGTAAATCACTCCAGGCGCTAAAAAATCCGGGGTAATTATGAAAACAGCCCCAGTCGATATAAGCCCGACGGAATTTCGGCCCACCGGTAAGCAGTGTGAAACCTTCCGGGGTAATAAGCTGCATAGGCAACAACTGGGCCAGTTCAGCCACTTTATGGCCGTCACTGCCATCGATACGGACTTTACTGTCACCGGCACGGTCTTTACTTAAACCAATACTGTGCTGCTGGTGAGCATCTTCGATCCTGCCATGCAGCACAAATGCAGGCTGATCGTGGCGGATCACGCGCCCTGTCTGAATACTGCGAAATGCCCGGCCATGCCCCAGCGTATACACGGCCTCCAGTACACTGGTTTTACCACTGCCATTAGGACCAATCAGAAAATTCACTCCCTCTGACAGGGCTAAATCAGCCTGAGCAATATTACGAAAATCTTTAATAATCAGGCGGGTCAGGGCCATAGGTCAGTCCGGAGGAGAGGCAAACTCATTCAGGGGAGCAGTCTGCCTGTAACTGTGTTGGCTGCAGACAGACTGAACATCAGAATTGCAGGCTACAGTCGCATTGGCATCACAACATAAGCTGCGTGCTGACTGGCAACATCTTCAATTTGCACACTGGATACAGAATCTGTCAGCAACAGCCTGACATTTTCACATTTCAGGGCGTTAAGTACGTCCAGCACATAGCTGACATTAAAACCGATCTCCAGATCACTGCCCTGGTAACTAACATCCAGGATCTCTTCAGCTTCTTCCTGCTCAGGGTTGTTCGCCGTGATACGCAGCTGGTTTTCGGTAATAAATAACCGGACGCCTCTGAATTTTTCGTTAGACAGAATAGCCGCGCGGGCAAACGCCTGACGTAGCAGATCACAACCTGCTTCCAGAGTCTTGTCCGGGTTTTTTGGCAGTACCCGGCGATAGTCCGGGAAGCGTCCGTCCACCAGCTTAGAGGTGAAAATAAAATCACCCACATGCGCACGGATATTACTGCTGCCAATCTGAACCTGTAACGGATTATCGCCACCATCCAGCAACCGGACCAGCTCTACCACGCCTTTACGCGGTACAATCACGGAATGGTCAGGTAATGACTGGCCAATCGGCATTGAACAGACGGCCAGACGGTGGCCATCGGTAGAAACAGTGCGCAGCTCTTCACCAGCGGTTTCAAATAACATGCCGTTAAGGTAATAACGGACATCCTGATGGGCCATCGAAAACTGAGTCGCTTCAATCAGCCGTTTCAGGGTCGCCTGTGGCAGGGTAAATTCAACTTCACTCTGCCAGTCATCAAGATTTGGAAAATCGCCTGCCGGTAGCGTCGATAGTGAAAAACGGCTACGGCCGGAACGCACCAGCATTCTGTCATTTTCAAGAATGACATGAATCTCAGCGCCTTCAGGAAGCCCCCGGCAAATATCCAGGAACTTACGCGCCGGCACTGTGGTTTCGCCTGCTTCATGCGGCTGGCTGAGAGCCACACGGGCAACCATTTCCATTTCAAGATCGGTCCCTGTCAGGGACAGCGCGCCATCGGTGACCTGCAGCAGCAGGTTACCAAGAATAGGTAATGTCGGACGTCCCCCCAGGGGGCCGCTCACTTGTTGCAATGGTTTGAGCAACTGCTCTCTTTCTACAATAAATTTCATAGCGTCAGGAAGATAATGTTCTGATTAAATTGGAGAAATCTTCTTTTATATCGTGACTTTCTTCACGCAACTGCTCAATCTTGCGGCAGGCATGTAACACCGTAGTGTGGTCACGCCCACCGAAAGCATCGCCGATCTCTGGCAGGCTATGGTTGGTCAACTCTTTGGCCATTGCCATAGCCATCTGCCTTGGTCGTGCGACTGAACGCGAACGACGTTTTGACAGTAAATCGGCGACTTTAATTTTATAGTATTCTGCGACCGTTTTCTGAATATTATCGATAGTGACCAGCTTTTCCTGCAGCGCCAGCAAATCGCGCAATGCTTCACGGACAAAATCGATAGTAATCGCACGCCCGGTAAAATTGGCATTGGCAATCACACGATTCAGCGCCCCTTCCAGCTCACGGACGTTAGACCGCAGACGTTTGGCAATAAAGAAAGCTACTTCACCTGGCAGACGAATTTTATTCTCATCCGCTTTTTTCATCAGAATGGCAACACGGGTTTCCAGTTCAGGGGGCTCGATAGCAACGGTCAGACCCCAGCCAAAACGTGATTTCAACCGATCCTCAACCCCGTTAATCTCTTTCGGGTAACGATCAGAAGTCAGGATGATTTGCTGATTACCTTCCAGCAAGGCATTAAAGGTATGAAAAAACTCTTCCTGAGAACGTTCTTTATTCGCAAAGAACTGAATATCATCAATCAGCAAGGCATCCACCGAACGATAATAGCGCTTAAACTCTTCAATCGCGTTATTTTGCAGCGCTTTTACCATATCCTGGACAAAACGTTCGGAGTGCATATAGACAATCCGTGCATTCGGTTTTCTGGCAATAATACCGTTACCGACAGCATGTAACAGATGGGTTTTGCCTAACCCGGTCCCGCCATACAAAAACAGTGGGTTATAAGCTCCACCGGGATTGTCAGCAACCTGGCGGGCTGCTGCACGGGCCAGCTGGTTCGATTTACCTTCGACAAAATTATCAAAATTATGCCGGCTGTTAACATTCGAGCGGTAAGCCACATCTACCGGCGCAGGAGCACTGTCCCAGCTTGGACGCCCTTCGTTACTACTGGCCGCCGGACGGGCCGGAGGAACAGGTTGTGAGATATGCGGCATGGCCACCGCACTTGCTGCTGGTGTGGCTGCCGGGGCCGCCGCAGGCCGCGCGCCAACTTCAAACCTGAGTTGCGGGATATCCACACCGCAAAACTCATTCAGCAAGCCATTAATACTATTGATGTATTTATCCCGCACCCAGTCGAGTACAAAGCGATTTGGTGCGTACAGAGCCAGGGTATTATCGTTTAATTCAGCCTGTAACGGGCGGATCCACATACTGAATTCAGTGGCAGGCAATTCATCCTGCAAACGGGTAAGGCACTGTTGCCAAAGCGTTAGTGACAC